>CAWFMI010000011.1:0-1721014 GCA_963816995.1 uncultured Actinomycetota bacterium | reverse complement strand
GAGCATCTCTCTCTCTCTCTCTCTCTCACCGCCGTGGCTCGGCGGCGCGCTGGTGTGATCTACGACCCGGCAAGCCGCGCTCGACTCCGGCGGCGACCCGACGGCGTTCCTGAAGAAGCACATCCTCAACGTCGTGATCGGCCTGCCTCGGCGTGATCGCCTCGGTCTTCGACTACCGGATGCTGCGGGCCTACGCACCAGTCCTGTACCTGCTGTCGATCGCCGGCCTGGTGGCGGTCCTGTCGCCGCTGGGCTCGACGATCAACGGCTCGCACTCCTGGATCGTGCTGCCGGCCGGCTTCTCGATCCAGCCGTCGGAGCTGGCGAAGGTCGCGCTGGTCGTCGGCATGGCGATGCTGCTGTCCGAGAAGCGCGACGCGGAGGACACCCCCCGCGACGTCGACGTCGTGCTCGCGCTGGCCTTCGCCGCCGTACCGCTGGCCCTGGTCATGCTGCAGCCCGACCTCGGGACTGCGCTGGTCGTCGCGGCGATCGTGCTCGGTGTGGTCGCCGTGTCCGGGGCGCCGCTGCGCTGGGTGGTCGGACTGGTCGTCGGGGCCGCCCTGGTCGCGTTCGTGGCGGTACAGACCGGCGTGCTCAAGGACTACCAGCTGGACCGGTTCCGGGCTTTCTACGACCCCACGGCCGACCCGAAGGGAGCGGGCTACAACGTCCGGCAGGCGCAGATCGCCATCGGCTCCGGCGGCGTCGACGGCCAGGGCCTGTTCCACGGCGCGCAGACGCAGGGCAAGTTCGTCCCGGCGCAGCAGACCGACTTCATCTTCACCGTGGCGGGGGAGGAGCTCGGCTTCGTCGGGGCCGCCCTGGTCGTGCTGCTGCTCGGCCTGGTGCTGTGGCGGGCGGCCCGGATCGCGCTGCACGCCGAGGACCTTTTCGGCCGGCTGGTCGCCACCGGGATCCTCTGCTGGTTCGCGTTCCAGTCCTTCGAGAACATCGGGATGACGCTCGGGATCATGCCGGTCACCGGCGTACCGCTGCCGTTCGTCTCCTACGGCGGCTCGTCGATGTTCGCGAACATGCTGGCCGTCGGCCTGCTCCAGAACGTGCACATGCGCCGCTACACCTGATCGGGCCGCGCCCGCAGTTGATCCGCTGGCGTGATCAACGGTTGCTGACAGCGGTGAATTCACCGCACCCAGCAACCGTTGATCACGTTCGCGTGATCATTTGGCGAGGGGCGGGGGTGGTGGTCGGGGTGGGTGGGCGATGAGTCGGGTTACCCTGGGTGGTCCTCCCCGTCGCCCTCGGAAGTAGGTCTGCCGCCATGCCCGTCGAGTCGCTGTTCGCGCGACTGGAGCCGCTGCTGCCCAGGTCAGCAAGCCGATCCAGTACGTCGGCGGCGAGCTCAACTCCACGGTCAAGGACTGGGACGCCTGCGACGTCCGGTGGGCGCTGATGTACCCGGACGCCTACGAGGTCGGCCTGCCCAACCAGGGCGTCATGATCCTGTACGAGGTCCTCAACGAGCAGCCGAGGGCGTCCTGGCCGAGCGCACGTACGCCGTGTGGCCGGACCTGGAGGCGCTGATGCGCGAGCACGGGGTGCCCGCAGTTCACCGTCGACGCCCACCGGCCGGTCGGCGCGTTCGACCTCCTCGGCGTCTCGTTCTCCACCGAGCTCGGCTACACGAACCTGCTGCAGACCCTCGACCTGGCCGGCATCCCGCTCGAGCGGTCGACCGCACCGAGGACCACCCGCTGGTCATCGCCGGCGGGCACGCGGCGTTCAACCCCGAGCCGATCGCCGACTTCATCGACGCCGCGGTGCTCGGCGACGGCGAGCAGGCCGTGCTCGAGATCACCGCGGTCGTCCGGGGCTGGAAGGCCGAGGGGCGCCCGGGCGGCCGCGCGCGAGCTGCTGCTGCGGCTGGCCGCGCACCGGCGGCGTCTACGTCCCGCCCTTCTACGACGTCGACTACCTGCCGGACGGCCGGATCAAGCGGGTCGCGCCGAACACCTCCGGGCGTGCCGTGGCGGGTCGGCAAGCACACGGTGATGGACCTCGACGAGTGGCCCTACCCGAAGCAGCCGCTGGTGCCGCTCGCCGAGACCGTGCACGAGCGGGCTCGGTCGAGATCTTCCGCGGCTGCACCCGCGGCTGCCGCTTCTGCCAGGCCGGCATGATCACCCGTCCGGTCCGCGAGCGGTCGATCACCGGCGTCGGCGAGATGGTCGAGCAGGCGCTGGCGGCACCGGGTTCGAGGAGGTCGGCCTGCTGTCGCTGTCCAGCGCCGACCACAGCGAGATCGCGCCGATGACCAAGGGTCTCGCCGACCGCTACGAGGGCACCCAGACCTCGCTGTCGCTGCCGTCGACCCGGGTCGACGCGTTCAACATCGACCTGGCCAACGAGCTGACCCGCAACGGCCGCCGCTCCGGGCTGACCTTCGCCCCCGAGGGCGGCAGCGAGCGGATCCGCAAGGTGATCAACAAGATGGTCACCGAGGAGGACCTGATCCGCACGGTCACCGCGGCCTACTCGGCCGGCTGGCGCCAGGTGAAGCTCTACTTCATGTGCGGGCTGCCGACCGAGACCGACGAGGACGTCCTGCAGATCGCCGACCTGGCCAAGAAGGTGATCGCCACCGGACGGGAGGTCACCGGCACGCCGCGACATCCGCTGCACCGTCTCGATCGGCGGGTTCGTGCCCAAGCCGCACACGCCGTTCCAGTGGGTCGGCCAGCTCGGCCACGAGGACACCGACCGCCGGCTGGCCAAGCTGCGCGACGCGGTGCGGTCGGACAAGCAGTTCGCCAAGGCGATCGGCTTCCGCTACCACGACGGCAAGCCCGGCATCGTCGAGGGCCTGCTCTCGCGCGGCGACCGCCGGGTCGGGCAAGGTCATCCAGGCCGTCTACGAGGACGGCGGCCGGTTCGACGGCTGGAGCGAGCACTTCTCCTTCGACCGCTGGATGTCGCGCGGCCGAGACCGCGCTGGCCGGCGAGCCGGTGGACGTCGACTGGTACACGGTCCGCGAGCGCGAGTACGCCGAGGTGCTGCCCTGGGACCACCTGGACTCCGGCCTGGACCGCGACTGGCTCTGGGAGGACTGGCAGGACGCCGTCACCGGGACCGAGGTCGAGGACTGCCGCTGGACGCCGTGCTTCGACTGCGGCGTCTGCCCGCAGATGGGCACCGACATCCAGCAGGGCCCGACCGGCGCCACCCTGATCCCGCTGACCGTGCTCAACTCGGCCCGGGACCAGGTGCTCGCCGCGAGCCCGGCCGAGTGACCGGCGCACCGGACACGATCCACCAGCGCGGGCGGGCGGCGCTCCTCGCCGGCCGGGAGGTCCTCGACGTCCCGCCCGCTCCGGGGGGACGCGCTGGGGGCTGTCGCTGGTGGTCCGTCCCGACCCGGCGGCCGAGGACCGGCTGGGCGCGCTGACCGAGCAGGCGGCCGTGCTGGCCGGCCCGGGCCAGTGGAGCACGGGGAGCCGCGGCTCCGCGCATCTCACGGTGACCTACCTCGAGGCGACCCACCGGCACATCGAGGCGGACGACCCGGCGGTGAGCCGCTTCGCCGACGTCGTGTCCGGCGTCGTCGCCCGGACCCCACCGCTGCGCTGGCAGCTCACCGGCCTGGCGCTGGCCGACCGGGGAGTGCTCGCGCTCGCCGAGCCGGCCGACGGCGCGGCCGACGCGTTCCGGGCGGCCGTGCTGGCCGAGCCTCGGCGACCTGGGCCGTCGCGAGGCGAGCTATCGGCGGGGGACCTGGTGGTCGACGCTGGTGCACTTCGCCGCGCCGGTCGCCGACCGCACCGGTCTCGCCGACTGGGTGGAGGCCAGGGTCGCCACCTCGCTCGGGCAGCTCACGGCCTCCTCCGCGGACGTCGTCCGCTACCAGCACGACCGGGAGCGGGTCATCCCGGTCACGCTGTTCTCGGTCCCGCTGACCGGCGTACCCGGGGAGGCCTGACCATGGCGCGCAAGCCGGAGGGCCCGCCGCCGCCGCCGACGGTGCAGCGGCTGCGGGTCCACTACGCCAAGCGCGGCCGGCTGCGGTTCACCAGCCACCGCGACTTCCAGCGGGCCTTCGAGCGCGCGCTGCGCCGGGCGGCGGTGCCGATGGCCTACTCGGCCGGGTTCTCGCCGCACCCGAAGGTCACCTACGCCGGGGCGGCGCCGACCGGCATCGCCAGCGAGGCCGAGTACCTCGAGATCGGCCTGGCCGAGCGCTGCGACCCGGAGCGGCTGCGGGCCGCCCTGGACGCGTCGCTGCCCGACGACCTGGACGTCATCGAGCTGGTGGAGGTGGCGCCGCCGCCCGGAGAACGTCAGGCCGAGAGCCTCGCCGACCGGCTGGAGGCCTCGGTGTGGGAGGTGCTGCTGCCCGGGGTGGAGCCGGCCGCGGCCCAGGCCGCGGTGGCCGCCTTCCTGGCCGTCGAGCGTGCCGAGGTGTCCCGGATGACCAAGAACGGGGTGCGCACCTTCGACGCCCGGCAGGCCGTGGTCGCCCTCGAGGCTGCGCCCGACTCGCGCGCCGCGGCGCCCGGGGCGGGTCCGTGTGCGATACTGCGACTGGTCGTACGCCACGTCACACCGGCCGTCCGACCCGACGATGTCCTCGCCGGACTCGCCACGATCGGCGACCTGGCGCCGCCCTCGACCCCCGCGGTCACCCGGCTGGCGCAAGGCCCCCTCGACGAGTCGGCCGGTACGGTGTCCGACCCACTGGCACCGGACCGAGACGTCGCCGGCGCCTGAAGCGACTCTGCGCCGTCCCGGCAGCGAGGCGCGAGGGCGCACCACCAGACTTCGCAGGACGTCTGCCCGCGCTGCGGGCGGACCCAGACGACAGCCCCCGCGCGGCGCTGCGGGGGGCGACCGGTCCCGACCGGACGGCCCCGCTTTCGCACCGGCGCCCGGGAGCGTGACGGGAGAACCCCGGATGCTCGACACCGAGCCCACCGGCGCCGGCAGCACCGACGCCACCACGACCACCGACCCGACCGGCGACGACAGCGGCGGCACGCCGCGGCGCCGCCGCCGAGCGGCCAGCCGACCGGCCGGCCCGCCCAGCCGCGGGCGCGGCCGCCGACGCCGCGACCGGCTCCCGGCGAGGACGGCCGCAGCCGCTGCCGAGGCCGGCCCCGGCGGCCAAGAAGGCCACCCGCAAGCGGCCGCCAAGAAGACGGCGGCCGCCGCGGCCGACGAGCGCCCGACCGGCGCCGCCGAGGAGCACCCGGCCACCGACGCGCCGTCGCGCCGAGGCGCCGCCGGCCGGAAGGCCACCCGCAAGCGCAGCACCAAGAAGGCGGCGCCTCCGAGCCGGCCGCCGACGCCGCGGCGACGACGCGAGGCGCGCCGGCCGGCCCGCCCGGCCGCTCTCCAGCCGCCCAGGCCACCGCCGCGCCGACCGCCGACGGGCCGCCGCCAAGGCCGCCCCGCCGCGAGGCCGACGCCGAGGACGACGAGCTCGACACCGAGGCGGCGAGCCCGGCGAGGCCGCCGACGAGGACGGCGAGGGCGCGGCGCGCCGGCGCCGCCGCGGCGGCCGCGGCCGCCGGGGTCGCGGCGCGGCACGGCCGGCGAGGACGCGCCGGCGAGGACGCCGAGGACCAGGACGAGGCGACCGCCGAAGCAGGCGGGACCGAGACGCCGGCGACACCGTCGAGGGCGAGACCGGCACCCGCCGCCGCCGCCGGCGCCGGCGCCGGGGCGGCTCGACGAGCGGGCGAGGTGACCACCTCCGACGACCCGCCGAACACCGTCGTGCGGGTCCGCGAGCCGCGGAAGACACCGTCCGCGCCGACCGGTCCGACCGCGGCGACCGCGAGGACGACGACGGCGTCCGCTCCGTCAGGGCTCGACCCGCCTGGAGGCCAAGAAGCAGCGCCGCCGCGAGGGCCGCGAGGCCGGCCGGCGCCGCCCGTCGGTCATCACCGAGGCCGAGTTCCTGGCCCGCCGCGAGACCGTCGAGCGGGTCATGGTCGTCCGGCAGACCGGCGAGCGCACCCAGATCGCCGTCCTCGAGGACGGCGTCCTGGTCGAGCACTACGTCACACCGCGAGCCAGCGCCTCGATGGCCGGCAACGTCTACCTCGGCCGGGTGCAGAACGTGCTGCCGTCAGCATGGAGGCGGCCTTCGTCGACATCGGCAAGGGCCGCAACGCCGTGCTGTACGCCGGCGAGGTCAACTGGGACGCGGCCGGCCTCGACGGCCAGCCCAAGCGGATCGAGCACGCGCTGAAGTCCGGCGAGTCCGTGCTGGTGCAGGTCACCAAGGACCCGATCGGCCACAAGGGCGCCCGGCTGACCAGCCAGATCTCGCTGCCCGGCCGCTACCTGGTCTACGTGCCCGACGGGTCGATGACCGGCATCAGCCGCAAGCTGCCCGACAACGAGCGGACCCGGCTCAAGCAGATCCTGAAGAAGGTCGTCCCCGAGGGCGCGGGCGTCATCGTCCGCACCGCGGCCGAGGGCGCCAGCGAGGAGGAGCTGCCCGCGACGTCGCGCGGCTCACCGCGCAGTGGGAGGACATCGAGAAGAAGGCGGCCAAGGGGCCGTCCGCGCCGGCCCTGCTCTACGGCGAGCCCGACCTGACCATCCGGGTCGTCCGCGACGTCTTCAACGAGGACTTCAACTGCCTGGTCGTCTCCGGCGACGACGCCTGGGACATGCTCGAGCCGTACGTCGGGCAGGTGGCCCCCGACCTGCGCGACCGGTGTCGCGCTGGACCGGCGAGGAGGACGTCTTCACCGCGCAACCGGATCGACGAGCAGCTGGCCAAGGCGCTGGACCGCAAGGTCTGGCTGCCCTCCGGCGGCTCGCTGGTCATCGACCGCACCGAGGCGATGACCGTCGTCGACGTCAACACCGGGAAGTTCACCGGCAGCCGGCGGCAACCTCGAGGAGACGGTCACCAAGAACAACCTCGAGGCGGCCGAGGAGATCGTCCGCCAGCTCCGGCTGCGCGACATCGGCGGCATCATCGTCATCGACTTCATCGACATGGTGCTCGAGAGCAACCGCGACCTCGTGCTGCGCCGGCTGCTCGAGTGCCTGGGCCGGGACCGCACCAAGCACCAGGTCGCCGAGGTCACCTCGCTCGGGCCTGGTCCAGATGACCCGCAAGCGGGTCGGCCAGGGCCTGCTCGAGGTGTTCGCCGAGACCTGCGAGGTCTGCAACGGCCGCGGCACCACATCCACACCGAGCCGGTGGAGAAGAGCACCGGCGAACGGCGGCGGCGGCGAGCGCAAGACCGCTCGCGGCGGCGGCGCGGCCGCGGCGGCGCGGACGCAAGGGCCGGCGCCGTCCGGCGGCGTGGCCCAGGCGGCCGAGGACCGGACCGAGGCGACCGAGGTCGAAGCCGTCCCCGGTGGCCGTCGAGGACCCGGTCGAGCGCCGGCGGTCCAGCCGGACCGAGCCGCCGAGGCGAGCCGAGGCCGGTCGAGCGACGCGCCGGCCGAGGCCGCGCGGCCGAGGCCCCGCGGCGCCGCCGCAAGGCCAGCAGCCCGGTCACCGACGCTGTAGAGCCGGGGTCGGCGGCGGGGCCGCCGGTTTGACCCGGCGGCGTCCCCGTTCGTACCCTGGACCGTCCCACCCGACTGGCGCCGAGCGGCGCCGTCGTGCTCGCGTGCCCGTGTCTCAGGCGCCGGAGCTCCACGAGAACGCAGAGAGTGAGCCGAGTCCGCGGTGTACGCGATCGTCCGAGCCGGCGGCCGCCAGGAGAAGGTTGCCGTCGGCGACGTCCTGGAGATCGACCGGCTGCAGGCCGAGCCGGGCGCCACCGTCGAGCTGCCCGTGCTGCTCCTGGTCGACGGCGAGACGGTCACCACCGACAAGGCCGAGCTGGCCAAGGCGACCGTCACCGCCGAGGTCGTGGCCGCCACCAAGGGCCCCAAGATCGACATCATGAAGTTCAAGAACAAGACCGGCTACCGCAAGCGGCAGGGTCACCGCCAGAAGCACACCCAGGTCAAGGTCACCGGCATCGAGACCGGCTCGAAGAAGAAGTAGCCCGACCCGCTCCCCGCGTACTCGCACACGTAGTCGAAAGGTAGTCCGATGGCTCACAAGAAGGGCGCGTCGTCCACGCGCAACGGGCGCGACTCCAACGCCCAGCGGCTCGGCGTCAAGCGCTTCGGCGGCCAGGACGTCAACGCCGGCGAGATCATCGTCCGCCAGCGCGGCACCCACTTCCACCCGGGCTGAACGTCGGCCGCGGCGGCGACGACACGCTGTTCGCGCTGGTCGCCGGCGCCGTCGAGTTCGGCAGCCGCCGCGGCCGCCGGGTCGTCAACATCGTCCCGGCCGAGCTGGCCGACGCCACCAGCTGACCACCGGGGCCCGGCGTACCGGGTCCCGACTCGAGATGGGGACCCGGCCTCGGCCGCGGTCCCCTCTCTGCTTATCGACACCGAATCGAGCACGCCCGTGACCACGTTCGTGGACCGCGTGGTCCTGCACGTCGCCGCCGGCGACGGCGGGCACGGCTGCGCTCGGTGCACCGCGAGAAGTTCAAGCCGCTGGGCGGGCCGGACGGCGGCAACGGCGGCCGCGGCGGTGACGTCGCTGCTGCGGGTCGACCCGAGCACGACGACCCTGCTGGACTACCACCACGCCCCGCACCGGGCCGGGACCAACGGCAAGCCCGGGCAGGGCGGTCACCGCAGCGGCGCCGACGGCCAGGACCTGGTGCTGCGCGGTCCCCGACGGCACCGTCGTCAAGCGGGCGTCGACCGGCGAGGTGCTCGCCGACCTGGTCGGCGCCGGCACGACGTACGTCGCTGGCCCAGGGCGGGCGCGGCGGCCTGGGCAACGCCGCGCTGGCCTCGGCCCGCCGCAAGGCGCCCGGCTTCGCCCTGCTGGGCGAGCCCGGCGACGCCGACGACATCGTCCTCGAGCTCAAGACCGTCGCCGACGTCGCGCTGGTCGGCTTCCCGAGCGCCGGCAAGTCCAGCCTGGTCGCCGCGATCTCCGCCGCCCGGCCGAAGATCGCCGACTACCCGTTCACCACCCTGGTGCCCAACCTCGGCGTGGTGCAGGCCGGCGAGGTCCGCGTACACCGTCGCCGACGTCCCCGGCCTGATCCCCGGCGCCAGCCAGGGCAAGGGCCTCGGCCTGGAGTTCCTGCGCCACGTCGAGCGCTGCTGCGGTGCTGGTGCACGTCATCGACATGGCGACCCTCGAGCCCGGCCGCGACCCGCTCAGCGACCTGGACGCGATCGAGGCACGAGCTCTCGCAGTACGGCGGTCTCGACGACCGGCCGCGGATCGTCGCGCTGAACAAGGTCGACGTACCCGACGGCAAGGAGCTCGCCGACATGGTGACCGCCGACCTGGAGGCGCGCGGCCTGAAGGTCTTCCAGGTCAGCGCCGCCACCCACGAGCGGGCTGCGCCAGCTGTCCTTCGCGATGGCCGAGCTGGTCACCGCAGGCCCGCGCGGCCGCGCCGGACCTGGAGGCCGCCCGCATCGTGCTGCGGCCGACCGCGGTCGACGACTCCGGCTTCCGGGTGGTCGCCGAGGGCGACCGGTACGTCGTCATCGGCGCCAAGCCGGACCGCTGGGTGCGGCAGACCGACTTCGCCAACGACGAGGCCGTCGGCTACCTGGCCGACCGGCTGGCCCGCCTCGGCGTCGAGGAGGCGCTGGTCAAGGCCGGCGCCCAGGCCGGCGACACCGTGGTCATCGGCGAGGGGGAGCGCGGCGTGATCTTCGACTGGGAGCCGAGCATGCAGGCCGGCGCCGAGCTGCTGCACGGCCGGCGCGGCCACGACCTGCGCCTCGAGGGACGCTGACCGGCGTGGCTGAGGTGACCACCGACGCCGGCTCCGGCCGGGTCGTGGTCAAGGTCGGCTCGTCGTCGCTCACCGGGCCGGACGGCGGCCTGGACGCCGGCAAGGTCGACGCGCTGGTCGACGCCCTCGCAGCGGCGCAGGCGGCCGGCCGCGAGGTCGTGCTGGTGTCCTCGGGAGCCATCGCGTCCGGGCTGGGGCCGCTCGGCCTGTCCCGGCGGCCCCGCGACCTGGCCACCCAGCAGGCGGCCGCCAGCGTGGGCCAGGGCCTGCTGGTGCACCGCTACACCGACTCGTTCGCCCGGCACGGCATCACCGTCGGCCAGGTGCTGCTCACCACCGACGACGTGGTGCGGCGCGGCCACTACCGCAACGCCCAGCGCACGCTCTACCGGCTGCTCGAGCTCGGCGTGCTGCCGGTCGTGAACGAGAACGACACGGTGGCGACCGAGGAGATCCGGTTCGGCGACAACGACCGGCTCGCGGCCCTGGTCGCGCACCTGGTGCGGGCCGAGCTGCTCGTCCTGCTCTCCGACGTCGACGCCATCTACGAGGGCGACCCGCGCAAGAAGTCGTCCCGCCGCATCGACCAGGTGACCGGCGACGCCGACCTGGTGGGCGTGCGGCTGGGCCGGGGCGGCGGTACCGGCGTCGGCACCGGCGGGATGGCCAGCAAGGTCGCCGCCGCCCGGATGGCCGCGGCTGCCGGCGTACGGGCCGTCGTGGCTGCCGCCGAGGCGGCGGGCGACGCGCTCGCCGGGGCCGCGGTCGGCACGTCCTTCGCCCCGGCGACCGCCCGGCTGCCCACCCGGATGCTCTGGCTCGCCTACGCGACGACCGCCCGCGGCCGGCTCCGGCTGGACCCCGGCGCCGTGCGCGCGGTCGTCGACCGCCGCCTTTCGCTGCTCGCGGCGGGCGTCACGGGCGTCGAGGGGGACTTCGTCGCCGGGGACCCGGTCGACCTCCTTGACGAAAACGACCACGCGGTGGCCCGCGGGCTGGTCAACTTTGACGTGACAGAACTGCCCGGGTTGCTGGGTCGCTCGACTCCGGACCTCGCTCGGGAGCTCGGGCCGGCCTTCGGCCGCGAGGTCGTCCACCGGGACGACATCGTGTTGCTGGGCAGGTGAGCGGCACCAGCGAGCACGGAGGGTGGGCAGGCACGTGGCAGATCAGGCCGTGGCGCACCGTCGCACGCCGCCGCCCGAGTCCCGGCCGATGTGGCACGTCACGCTGACGCTGGTCGGTGAGGCGCTGGAGCCGGCCGAGGTGCGTTCGGCGCTGGAGCGCCTCGCCCACGAGCGGCCGTTCCTGCTCTCCGCCCGGTACGCCGCGGATCGTGCCGAGCTGCGCTACTGGGAGGAGGCCCGCGACCTGGAGGACGCGGCTGCCCTCGCCCTGCGGCTGTGGGGCGAGCACCGGCTGACCGCCGACCTGCCGCCGTGGCGCGTCGCCGGCCTCGAGGTCGTCGACCGCACCACCTTCCAGCGCCGTGCGACCGACACCCCGGCCCCCGCGCTGGTGCCCGCCGGCGGCGTCCGGCCATTTTGATTGCCCACGGCCGCGTCGGGGGCACGGCTGATCGCCCACGGCCACTGCTGACGGCTCGCCCTTCTGACACGGCGGCGCGCGGCGTGGGAGACTTCGCCGACACCTGACCCGCTGGACACCCGCAAGGAGCGCCCCCGTCATGACCGGTGCCGCCGTCCGACTGCTCGCCGTCGAGGGCGAGGCCCACGGCCGTGACCTGCCCGTCGAGCCCTGGGTGATCGGGCTGGGCACGTTCGTGGTGCTGTGCGCCCTGCTCGCGATCACCATGATTTTCGGCAAGGACCGCTGAGCCGGTCCCGCGAGGCCGTCGAGGTCCCTGAGCCCGTGTCACCTGCCGACCCGGCCCCGCCGTCCCGCCTGGGCGTCATGGGTGGAACGTTCGACCCGATCCACCACGGCCACCTGGTCGCCGCGAGCGAGGTCGCCGCCCAGTTCGCCCTGGACGAGGTGGTGTTCGTCCCCACCGGCACGCCGTGGCAGAAGCAGGCCCGGGACGTGACGACGGCCGAGCACCGCTACCTGATGGCCGTGATCGCGACCGCGTCGAACCCGAGGTTCACCGTGAGCCGGGTCGACATCGACCGGCCCGGCGTCACCTACACCGTGGACACCCTCACCGACCTGCGGGCCCAGCGCGGCCCGGGCGTCGAGCTGTTCTTCATCACCGGCGCCGACGCGCTGGCCCAGATCCTCACCTGGAAGGACGCCGAGGAGCTCTTTGCCCTCGCGCACTTCATCGGCGTCACCCGGCCGGGTCACCACCTCACGGACGACGGGCTGCCCGCCGACCGGGTCAGCCTGCTCGAGGTGCCGGCGATGGCGATCTCGTCCACCGACTGCCGCGACCGGGTGACCCGCGGCGAGCCGGTCTGGTACCTCGTGCCCGACGGCGTCGTCCAGTACGTCGCCAAGCACCGCCTGTACCCGGTGCGGCGATGAGCGGGCGGCACCGCCGTCCCGAAGCCGACTCGCTGCCCGATGTCGACGTCGCGGAGCAGATGCAGGCCGGGCCGGTCATCGACACGACGCCTGCCGACTCGCCACCGGCGCCGGAGACGGCCGAGCCGACGCCCCAGGCGCCGACGATCATCGCGCCGGGGTCGAACGTCGTCGCCCGCCGCGACCGGGCCGCCGAGCGCGCCGCCCGCCGCCGTACCGCCCGCCGTCGTTGGCTGATCGGCATCGCCGCCGTGGTCGTCGTCGCCCTCGTGGTCGCTGGCGGCTGGCTGCTGCTGCGCGAGGACGACACCCCGGTGGAGACGACGGCCAAGCCGTCGCAGCGTCAGCTCACCACGCTGATCCAGGTCACCGGCGCCGACGGGACGGCCGCAGCCAGCGCACTGGTGGGCACGACCGACGCGGACGACCACGCGGTCGCGCTGCTGGTGCCCTCCCAGCTGAACGTCGACGTCGCCGGCTCCGGCGACATGCCGTTCGGCGAGGCGGTGGCGCTCGAGGAGCCCACCGCCTCGACCTCGGCGCTGACCGACCTGCTCTCGGTGTCGGTGAAGGACAGCTGGGTGCTCTCGCCGGCCGGGCTGGCCGCGCTGGCCGACTCCGTCGGCGGCGTGCAGGCGGCTGTCGACCGCGACGTCGTCGCCACCGACGCCAACGGCGCCGAGACCGTGGTGGTCCAGGCCGGCAACCAGAAGCTGGACGGCCGAGCTGCCGCGGCGTACGCGACGTTCCTCGCCGAGGGCGAGCCCGAGCAGGCCCGGCTGGCCCGGTTCGACGACGTCCTGACCGCCGTGGTCGCGGAGCTGCCGGAGGACCGTGCGGCCATGGTCACCGCCCTGGCCGGTCTCGGCGAGGGCTCGCGCACCACCCTGGACTCGACTGCGCTGGCCGAGCGGCTCGAGGTCATGCGGGCGGCGGCCGCAGACGGCTCCCTGGTGGCCGACGTCCTGCCGGTCAAGGAGGTCGAGACCGGTGCCGCCGTGCCGTCCCTGCTGCTGGACGCCGGGCAGGCGGCGGCGACGGTCCGGTCGCTGTTCCCGGGCGCCATCCAGAAGGACGCCGCCGGCGAGAGCCTGCGCGTGCTGGTGGAGAACGGGGTCGGCACCCCGGGCCTGGTCGAGCAGGCGCGCACCGAGCTGGTCGACGACGGCTTCCGGTTCGTCAACGGCGGCAACGCTGCCGAGTTCGGGGTCGCGACCAGCCTGGTCCTGGTGCCGGACGGCACCTCGCAGAGCGTCGCCCGGGGTGAGCGGGTGGCCGAGTCGCTGGGTCTGCCGGCCACGGCCGTCCGGCCGTCGACCCGGGGCCAGACGGTCGCCGACGTGATCGTCATCCTGGGCGAGGACTTCGCGCCGTGAGCGCCGGGCCGCAGGCGTGAGAAACTGGGGCCCGTGACTGTCTCCCCGCGCGCCCACGAGCTCGCTGTCGCCGCCGCCGAGGCGGCTGCCGACAAGCTGGCCGACGACATCCTGGCCTTCGACGTCGGCGACCAGCTCGTCATCACCGACGTCTTCGTGCTCTGCTCCGCCTCCAACGACCGGCAGGTGCGTGCGGTGGTCGAGGGCATCGAGGAGCGGCTGCGCACCCTGGGCGCCAAGCCGGTGCGCCGCGAGGGCGAGCGCGAGGGCCGCTGGGTGCTGCTCGACTTCATCGACATCATCGTGCACGTGCAGCACGCCGAGGAGCGGGTCTACTACTCGCTGGAGCGGATCTGGAAGGACTGCCCGACGGTCGAGCTGCCGGAGGAGGTCCGCCGGGGCCGGACCCGGGTCAGCGGCGACCGTCGCGACGACATCTCCGGGGCAGCGTCCTGAGCGCACCAGCCGGGCCCGCGCGCATGGTCGTCCTCTGGCGGCACGGCCAGACGGCGTGGAACCTGGAGGACCGGTTCCAGGGCAGCACGGACGTCGAGCTCGACGACGTCGGCAGGGGACAGGCACACCGCGCAGCGCGGCTGCTCGCCTCGCTCGCGCCGACCGTGGTGGTCTCGTCCGACCTGGCCCGGGCCAGCGCGACCGCCCAGGCGCTGGCCGGGCTGGTGGGCCTGGAGGTCCGGCTGGACGAGCGGCTCCGCGAGACGTACGGCGGCAGCTGGCAGGGCCGCACCGTCAGCGAGATGCTGCAGCTGGACGGCGACGCCTACGCGGCCTGGCGCTCCGGCGCCGACGTACCCGCTGGTGGTGGTGAGCGCCGCAGTGACGTGGCCGCCCGCGTGGTGCCGGCGATCCTCGATGCGGTGGCCGACGTGCCCCCGGGCGGGACGGTCGTAGTCGTCACCCACGGCGGGTCGGCGCGGGCAGCCATCGGCACCCTGCTCGGCCTGCCGCTGGAGCAGTGGGCCGTCATCGGCGGCCTGGCGAACTGCTGCTGGTCGGTGCTCGAGGAGGCTGGCGACGGCTGGCGGCTGGTCGAGCACAACGCCGGCAGCCTGCCCGAGCCGGTGATGGCCGACGAGGAGTGACCGGCTGGTCGAACGGCGCGAGGGGCGATTCGTGCCGCGCCCGGCGACCCGTTAGACTGGCTCGGCCCGCTCGCGGGCGTACGACAGAGCGTGTCCTGGGGCTGTGGCGCAGCTGGTAGCGCACCACACTGGCAGTGTGGGGGTCAGGGGTTCGAGTCCCCTCAGCTCCACCCAGAACCTGCGGCTTCGTCCCTCCGGACGTGGCCGCAGTGTCGTTTCTGTTACCTGTATGGCGTTGACCGCCTCGGCGTCCAGGCCGCACCCTGGGCCAATGTCCGGATGGTTCGAGCGGCACATGCGTGCGGCTATCGCGGCCCTGCTGCTGGTGATCTGCCTGCTGGTGCTCGCCGTGGTCGCAGCAGCCACCCACCACTTCCTGGTCGGGGCCGGGCTCGCGCTCGCCGCGGTCGCCCTGTGGCAGCAGATCGAATCGACCATCGCCCGCGGGCCGGCCGAGACGAAGAAGGCTCGAGGCCGCTGACCCGCTCGGTGCGGCGGCATGATCACGGTCATGAACGGTCGCGCGGTCGGGGTGTCGGGGCTGGTGCGTCGCAAGGCCGAGGCTCTCGGCGATGTCGGCGAGGCGTGGCTGCTCGGCCTGCCCGATCTGGTCGCTGACCTGCAGCAGAGTTGGTCCGTGCGCGTCGACCAGCCACTTGCCGGGGGACCGCCGCGTACGTCGCTCGGGCGCGCACGCAGGACGGGCAGGAGGTGGTGCTGAAGGTGGGGCTGCCGGATCCGCAGTTCGCCGACGAGGTCGGGACGATCGCCCGTGCCCGCGGGCGTGGCTACGTGCAGCTGCTTGCCCCGGACGTCAGCCGGCACGCCATGCTGCTCGAGGCGCTCGGTCCGTCGATGGCCACGCTGGACATGACGCCGGAGGCTCAGCTCGAGGTGATGTGCCGCCTTCTGCACCAGGCCTGGGAGGTGCCGCGCGCGGTCACCGGGAGATACGCCGAACCGGTGGACAAGGCCGGTGGCCTGAACGAGTTCCTCGGCGGGTTCTCGGCTGAGCTCGATCGTCCGTGTTCCGAGTCCGGCTGCGTCTTCGTCGACCCCGTCGGGTTCATCGGCGACCCCGCCTACGACCTCGGCGTGACGCTGCGCGACTGGTGCCCGCAGCTGCTCGCCAGCGACGACCCGCAGTCGCTCGCCCGCCGGTACTGCCGGTTGCTGGCCGGCGGCAGCGGCCTCGACGAGGAGGCGATCTGGGAGCGGGGCTTCCTCGATCTGGTAACGACCGGCCTTTTACGTCTGGTCGTTGGGCGATCCGGACCGGGCCCACCTGGACAGCGCGGAGCTGCTGGTGCGATGAGTACCGAGGTCGGCCGAGGTCTACTCGTTCAGTGCGACGACCCAGACAGCAGGAGGACGAGCGGATGACGACGGACGACGGCAGCGGCCGGCTCGATGACCTCGACGTCCTGGTGGGCCGATGGACCATGACGGCGTCGTTCAACTCGGGCGGCACCCCACCGCGGGCCGAGACCACCTTCGAGTGGCTCGAAGGCAGGACGTTTCTCGTCCAGCGATGGCGCGTCGACCACCCGGGCGCGCCGGACGGGATCGCTGTCATCGGCTACGACAGCGAGAAGGCGACCTTCCTGCAGCACTACTTCGATTCGCGGGGCGTCGCCCGTGTCTACGACATGAGCCTCACCGGCGACACCTGGACTCTGCTCCGCATCGGCACGGACTTCTCCCAGCGGTTCATCGGCGCCTTCGACGAGTCCCGCGATGTCATCACCGGCAGCTGGGAGGCGTCCAGCGACGACGGCGCGACCTGGGAGCACGACTTCGACCTCACCTACATGAAGGCTGCTGATGACTGACACCGAGGACCCGCGTGCCCTGGCCGAGGCGATCATCCAGGCGAACGAGTACCTGATCCTCGCGACGGCCGACGACACCGGCAGCCCGTGGTCGTCCCCGGTCTGGTTCGCGACCGCCGACAACCGCGAGTTCTTCTGGGTGTCCTCGCCGGAGGCCCGCCACTCGCGCAACCTGGCGGTGCGTCCCGAGCTGGCCTTCAGCATCTTCGACAGCACCCAGGTGCCCGGCACCGGGCGCGGCGTCTACGTCTCGGCGTTCGCTGCCGAGGTGCCCGACGACGCGATCGATGCCGGCATCGCCGTCTTCTCCGCTGCCTCCCGGCGCGTGGGGATAACGAAGGACTGGACGCGTGCCGACGTCGAGGCGCCGGCGCGGCACCGGCTGTACCACGCCGCCGTCCGCGAGCTGTTCGTCCTGTCCACCCGCGACGAGCGGATCAAGGTGCCCGTCTGAGGCGGCGACCCCCGGAAGAAACCCAGCCACCGACCGATGAGTTCCGTCTCGATCGGGGGTCCTTTCTGTCAGGCCGGACGGGTAGCGTCTCGGCCAGTCGTCAGCACGAAGGGATCAGCGCATGGGTGGCACACGCGTCCTCGTCGGCACCCGCAAGGGCGCCTTCGTCCTCACCTCGGACGAGGCGCCGGACCGACTGGAAGGTCGACGGCCCGCACTTCGCGGGCTGGGAGATCTACCACGTCAAGGGCTCGCCCGCCGAACCCCGAACCGCATCTACGCCTCGCAGTCCAGCGGCTGGTTCGGCCAGGTCATCCAGCGCTCCGACGACGGCGGCAAGAGCTGGGAGCCGGTCGGCAACAAGTTCAGCTACGACGGCGTCCCCGGCACGCACCAGTGGTACGACGGCACGCCGCATCCGTGGGAGTTCAAGCGCGTCTGGCATCTCGAGCCGTCGCTGCACCGACCCCGACACCGTGTACGCCGGCGTCGAGGACGCCGCGCTCTTCAAGTCCACCGACGGCGGGCAGACTCGTGGAGCGAGCTCTCCGGCCTGCGCAAGCACGGCACCGGCCCGCACTGGCAGCCCGGCGCCGGCGGCATGTGCCTGCACACGATCCTCCTGACCCGAGCGACCCCGACCGCATCTACGTCGCCATCTCCGCGGCCGGCGCCTTCCGCACCGACGACGGCGGCACGACCTGGCAGCCGATCAACCAGGGCCTGCGCTCCGGCGAGCATTCCCGATCCAGGACGCCGAAGTCGGCCACTGCGTCCACCGCATCGCCATGCACCCGTCGCGACCCCGACGTGCTGTTCATGCAGAAGCACTGGGACGTGATGCGCACCGACAACGCCGGCGACTCCTGGCACGAGGTCAGCGGCAATCTGCCGACCGACTTCGGCTTCCCGATCGACGTCCACGCGCACGAGCCCGAGACGATCTACGTCGTCCCGATCAAGAGCGACTCGGAGCACTATCCCGCCCGACGGCAAGCTGCGCGTCTACCGCAGCCGCACCGGCGGCAACGAGTGGGAGGCGCTGACCGAAGGGCCTGCCGCAGGCGGACTGCTACGTCAACGTGCTGCGCGACGCGATGGCGGTCGACCCGCTCGACGTCGTGCGGCGTCTACTTCGGCACCACGGGCGGCCAGGTCTACGCCTCGACCGACTGCCGGCGACACCTGGGCAGCCGATCGTGCGCGACCTGCCGGCCGTGCTCTCGGTCGAGGTCCAGACGCTGCGATGACTGACACCAGACGATCGAGTCCGCGTCGTCCTGCCGGCCCATCTGCGCACGCTGGCGCAGGTTCAGGGCGAGGTCACGCTCGACGTCGACGGCGCCGGTGACGCAGCGCGTCGGTCCTCGACGCGCTCGAGGCCGCGCTACCCGATGCTGCGCGGCACCATCCGCGACCACGCCACGCAGCAAGCGCCGCGCTTCGTGCGCTTCTTCGCCTGCGAGGAGGACCTCTCGCACGAGTCGCCCGACGCGCCGCTGCCCGACGCGGTCGTCGCGCGGCGAGGAGCCGTTCATGGTCATCGGCGCGATGGCCGGCGGCTGACTCGCGGCGCCAGGACCGCCCGCCCCCGGCGGGGCGTGGTCCCGTTCCTGTTGTGCCCGTGAGTAGGCTCGGAGCAGTGGCCGTCTCGGCGGCCGCAGCCTCTGCCCCGGTCCTCGGCAGATGACCGAGCCCCGGAGGTGCGCGTGCGACCGTCGCGCACCCATGCGGGTGGTCCCAGCGAGGGACAGCGCTGATGGGCCCCGTCAAGGGTCGGCGGGCCCACGTGATGGCCCTGGTCGCGACTGAGGCGGCTTTGCCGGGCGATCCGCTGGGCACGGCGGGCGATCTGCGGCGGCTGTGCAGTGCTGCGGTGCGGGCCCTGCCGATGTGGGGCGCCGGGCTGAGCCTGATGAGCGAGGCCGGGGTTCGCGGTGTCGCCGCCGCATCGGACTCCTCGAGCGAGCGGGTCGACGAGCTGCAGTTCTCGCTGGGGGAGGGGCCGTGCATGGACGCCTTCACCACGCGGCGGCCGGTCCTGGAGCCGGACCTGAACACAGGAGGGAAGGCGCGCTGGCCAGTCTACGCGGCTGCAGCGCACGAAGAAGGCGTGCGTGCGGCGTTCTCGTTCCCGCTGCAGATCGGCGCCGCCCGGCTCGGCGTGCTCGACCTTTACCGCGACGTGCCGGGCAGTCTGACTGCCGAGGAGCTCGCCCAGTCGCTGACCTTCGCCGACGTCGCGACCTCGATGTTGCTCGACGGTCAGGAGGAGGCGCCACCCGGAGCGGCCGCCTCCGGGCTGGCCGAGGTCCTGGAGTACCGCTACGAGCTGTACCAGGCCCAGGGCATGGTCATGGTCCAGCTGGGCGTCAGCCTCGTCGAGGCGCTGGCTGTGCTGCGGGCGTACGCTTATTCGCACGACCGTGACCTCGCCGACGTAGCGCGCGACGTGGTGACCCGAGGGCTTCGACTCGACCAAGACCGAGGCGACGATGCCTGACGACGGCCGGTGCGGCCTATTTCGACTGGGAGGTCCACATGTCCGTTGTCTCCACTGAGCGCCTCGCGGACGTCTTCGTCGAGCTTGCAGACACCTTGGTCGACGACTTCGACGTCATCGAGTTCCTCCTGACGGTCACCCATCGGGCCGCCGAGCTCATCGGCGACGCAGACGTCGGCCTGCTGCTGGCCGACCAGCGTGGCCAGCTGCAGTTCATGGCGGCGTCGAACGAGGGTGTGAAGCGGCTCGAGCTGTTCCAGGTGCAGGTGCACGAGGGGCCGTGCTTCGACGCCTTCCAGAGCGCCGAGCCCGTGGTGAACGCCGAGCTCCGGGACGCCCAGGATCGCTGGCCCCGGTTCGCGCCGCGAGCGGTGGAGGCCGGCTACCGCGCTGTGCATGCCTTTCCGCTCCGGCTCCGCCAAGACGTGATCGGCGCCATCGGGGTCTTCGGCACCACGGACGCGAAGTGGGCGGCCACCGATGTCCACATCGCGCAGACTCTGGCGCACGTCGCCACGATCGGGCTGCTGCAGGAGCGCGCCGTGCGTCGCGGGGCCGTGCTTTCCGAACAGCTGCAGTCGGCGCTGAACAGCCGGATCGTCATCGAGCAGGCCAAGGGCGCCGTCGCCCAGTCTCGCGGCGTCTCCGTGGACGAGGCATTCGCGATCCTGCTGATCCACGCCCGGCGTACGGACACCCACCTGGTCGCGGTGGCCCAGTCGGCACTCACCGACCCGGCCTACCTCGCCGCCCTGTCCGACGCGCTCCCGGACCCGATCGAGCCGGCTCCCGGGCGACCGGCCGGGGTCAGCCCGACCGAGTTGGCGGCGAAGCGGCGCCGGGGCGAGGGCCTGGAGGCCCTGCTGGGCCGCGCCGACGTCCGGGACAGTGCAGCGGAGGGTCGGGATCGCGCCGCGGAGGAGCGTGTGGGACCGGACGACGCGGACCAGTCCCGGCTGGACCGGATCTGGGCCGGCCGCGACCGGGACAGCTCGATGGTCGACCGCGCCGACCTGATGGACCTGCTGAACGAGGAAGAGCGTCCACCGGCTGACGAGTAGCCCGTTCGGGGCGTCCCCGGGGCGGCTCGCCGCAAGACCCTGCCGCGATCGTCCTCGCCGCCGTACGGTGTCAAGGTGGCAATCGGACATGTCGAGACAGTCGGGGTGTCACCGACGCCGGACGAGACGTACGACGCGGCAGTGACGGACACCCTGCCGGGCCTCTCGGCGGGCCTCGCCGGGCTCTTCGTCGTCCTCGTGCCGCTCCACCTGCTGATGCTCGACGGCACGCCGCAGATCGTCCTGACGGCGTGCGCCGCCGCCAGCGCCGTGGCGGTCGCTGCCTTCGCCGTCGTCGTACGCCGGCTCCGGTTGCCCGACCACCTCGCGCAGCCCGCCGCGGCCGGCCTGGTGCTCGTCGTCGTCGCCAACGCCGTGACGCACCTGGTGCTGACCGAGCAGCCCCGGCAGACCACCTACGTCATGCTCGCCGTCGTGGCTGCCGGCGCCGTCCTGCTCTCGCTCCGCTGGCTCGCCGCGACCCTCTATCTCGCGTGGGGTGCGTGGGGTGTGGGCGCCTTCCTCGTCGGACCCGGTGAGCAGTGGGTCCACTACGTCATCGGCATGTGCGGCGCCACGCTGCTCGCCGCCTTCGTCAACCATCTGCGCCGGGCGAACGTCCGCGAGCTGGCCGACCTGCGGGCTGCCGCTGACGCGGCCGCTGTCCGAGACCACCTGACGGGCGTCGCGAACCGGCGCGGGCTGGCCATGGTCGGCAGTCAGATGGTCGAGCAGGCCCGCCGCGCCGGTCGACGCCGTGCACTGCATCTTCGTCGACATCGACGGGCTCAAGCGGGTCAACGACGCGCTCGGGACCGCGATCGGCGACGAGGTGATCGTGGCCGTCGCGGAGGCGCTGCGCAGCGCGACCCGGGCCACCGACATCGTGGCCCGCTGGGGTGGTGACGAGTTCTGCGTGGTCGGCCCGGGTCCCGGCATGGCGCCGCTCGAGCTGGAGCGGCGGGTGCGCGACGGTGTCGTCCTCGCCACCGAGGTGCCGGCCGAGGTCTGGCCGGTGCGGGTCAGCGCCGGTGGCGCGATGCTGGCGCCGTGGGACTCGGGCACCCTCGAGACGTTGCTCGGCAAGGCGGACCAGGAGATGTACCTGCGCCGCTCGCTGCGCAAGGAGGCGTCCGCGCTGCCGCAGCGTCGGGCAGCCGCCGACTCGCCCCCCGCGGGCGACGCCAGCAGCTGAGCCGAGCGCCGCGCGCAGGTGTCCGTTATGGTGGACCGGTGCGGATGACCCGACTGCTCCTTACCGGGCCGCGCTGACCACAGAGCACCACGTCGGCGCGGCGGCCCCTCCTGTGCGAGGGGCTTCTTCATGTCCGGAGCAGTCGAGACCACCAGAAGGCGCGAGATGACCGACACAGCCCGACCCGACAGCCGAGCGAGACGAGCGCGACACGCCGTACCGCTACACGGCTGCGCTGGCCGCAGAGATCGAGGCCCGCTGGCAGGACCGGTGGGACGCCGAGGGAACCTTCGAGGCGCCCAACCCGGCCGGCCCGCTGGCCGAGCCGGACAAGGTCGCAGCCCGGCCGAAGCGCTATGTGCTGGACATGTTCCCGTACCCGTCCGGCATCGGGCTGCACGTCGGGCACCCGCTGGGCTACATCGCCACCGACGTGCACGGCCGGTTCAAGCGGATGACCGGGCACAACGTGCTGCACGCGCTGGGCTACGACGCGTTCGGCCTGCCCGCCGAGCAGTACGCCGTGCAGACCGGCCAGCACCCGCGGGTCACCACCGAGGCGAACATCGCGACGATGCGCGAGCAGCTGCGCCGGCTGGGACTTGCCCACGACCGCGCGGCGCAGCGTCGCCACCACCGACCCCGAGTTCTACCGCTGGACCCAGTGGATCTTCCTGCAGGTCTACAACAGCTGGTACGACGACGAGGCCCGCCGCGCCCGCCCGATCGCCGAGCTGGAGCCGCTGCTGGCCACCGGCGCCCGCCGGTGCCGGCGGCGTCCCCGGCGTCCCGTCCGGCCCCGTGGGCCGACCTGGGCGAGCTGGAGCGCCGCCGGGTCGTCGACGCGCACCGGCTGGCCTACCTGTCGCACTCGCCGGTCAACTGGTGCCCCGGCCTGGGCACGGTGCTGGCCAACGAGGAGGTCACCGCCGAGGGACGCAGCGACCGCGGCAACTTCCCGGTCTTCAAGCGCGACCTGCGCCAGTGGATGATGCGGATCACGGCCTACGCCGCGCGGCTGCTGGCCGACCTGGACCAGCTGGACTGGCCGGAGTCGATCAAGCTGCAGCAGCGCAACTGGATCGGCCGCTCCGAGGGCGCGCGGGTCCGGTTCCCCAGCGACGCCGGCGCGATCGAGGTCTTCACGACCCGCCCGGACACGCTGTTCGGCGCCACCTTCATGGTCGTCGCGCCCGAGCACCCGATGCTCGACCAGCTGGCCTCCGGCGCCTGGCCCGACCGACGTACCGCCCGCCTGGACCGGCGGGGCGGCGACGCCGCGCGACGCGGTCGAGGCCTACCGCCGGGCCACCGAGCTGCGCACCGACCTGGAGCGGCAGACCGAGGGCCGGGACAAGACCGGCGTCTTCACCGGCGCCTACGCCACCAACCCGGTCACCGGCGAGGCGATCCCGGTCTTCGTCGCCGACTACGTGCTGATGGGCTACGGCACCGGCGCGATCATGGCGGTGCCCGGCCAGGACGAGCGCGACTGGGAGTTCGCGACCAGGTTCGGCCTGCCGATCGTGCGGACCGTGCAGCCGCCCGAGGGTTGGGAGGGCGAAGCCTTCACCGGCGACGGCCCGGCGATCAACTCGGCCAACGACGAGTCAGCCTGGACGGGCTGGGCGTCGACGAGGCCAAGGCGCGGATCATCGAGTGGCTGGAGTCGAAGGGTCCGGCGGCCGCACGATCACCTACAAGCTGCGCGACTGGCTGTTCAGCCGCCAGCGCTACTGGGGCGAGCCGTTCCCGATCGTCTACGACGAGCACGGCCTGCCGGTCGCGCTGCCCGACTCGATGCTGCCGGTCGAGCTGCCGGAGGTCGACGACTACTCGCCGAAGACGTTCGCCGAGGACGACACCCACTCCGAGCCGGAGCCGCCGTTGGCGCGCAAGGCCGACTGGGTCGAGGTCGACGCTGGACCTGGGCGACGGGCCGAAGCCGTACCGGCGCGAGACGAACACGATGCCGCAGTGGGCCGGGTCGTGCTGGTACGAGCTGCGCTACCTGGACCCGACCAACACCGAGCGGTTCGTCGACCCCGACGTCGAGCGGTACTGGATGGGCCCGCAGGGCGACGGCCACCCCGGCGGTGTCGACCTGTACGTCGGCGGCGCGGAGCACGCGGTGCTGCACCTGCTGTACGCGCGGTTCTGGCACAAGGTGCTGTTCGACCTGGGTCACGTGTCCAGCAGCGAGCCGTTCCACCGGCTGTTCAACCAGGGCATGATCCAGGCGTACGCCTACACCGACGAGCGCGGCCGATACGTACCGGCGCGACGAGGTGGCCGACGGACGCGGCGGACGGCAGCGTTCACCTACGAGGGCAAGCCGGTCGACGCGGCGTACGGGAAGATCGGCAAGAGCCTGAAGAACATGGTCACGCCGGACGAGATGTACGACGCGTACGGCGCGGACACGTTCCGGCTGTACGAGATGTCGATGGGCCCGCTGGACGTGTCGCGGCCGTGGGAGACGCGGGCAGTCGTCGGGTCGCAGCGCTTCCTGCAGCGGCTGTGGCGCAACGTCATCGACGAGGAGACCGGCGAGCTGCGGGTCGTCGACGAGCCGGCCGACGACGAGACCCGCCGGCTGCTGCACCGCACCATCGACGCGCGTGCGCGACGACCTGGACGGCCTGCGCGCCAACACCGCGATCGCCCGGCTGATCGAGCTGAACAACCACGTCGTCAAGGCCGGCGTCATCGCACCGCGAGACCGCCGAGGCCTTGGTGCTGATGGTCGCGCCGCTGGCGCCGCACATGGCCGAGGAGCTGTGGTCGCGGCTGGGGCACCCGGAGTCCCTGACGTACCAGCCGTTCCCGGTGGCCGACCCGGCGCTGTTGGTGGAGGAGCAGGTCACTGCGTCCTGCAGGTGGTGGGCAAGGTGCGCGACCGCATCCAGGTCTCCCCATCGGTCGCCGACGACGAGCTGCGCGAGCTGGCACTGGCCTCCGATGCGGTGCAGAAGGCGCTCGACGGCCGCGACGTGCGGACCGTGGTGGTCCGCGCGCCCAAGCTGGTCAACGTCGTACCCGAACCTGACCGGCGCTCGGTAGCCTCTCGCCATGTCCCCGGACGCCCGCGTCGCCGTCGTCACCGACTCGACCGGCTATCTACCGGCCGAGCTGGTGAGCGAGCACGGCATCGAGGTCGTGCCGCTCCAGGTCGTCATCGGCGGCACGTCGTACGACGAGGGCTCGCGGCGCGTCGCCCGACATGGTCGCCGAGGCCCTCCGGTCATGGCAGCCGGTGACCACCTCCCGCCCGGCTCCCGCGACGCTGCTGCAGGCGTACACCGCCGCCGCCGAGCGCGGCTGCGAGGCGGTCGTCTCGGTGCACCTGTCGTCACAGATGTCCGGGACCGTCGAGTCGGCGCGGCTGGCGGCCAAGGAGTCGCCGGTGCCGACCGAGGTGGTCGACTCCGGGTCGCTCGGCATGGGCCTCGGCTTCGCCGTGCTGTCGGCTGCGATCGCGGCGGCCGGGGGCCGACCGGCCGACGAGGTCGCGCGGGCCGCCCGGGACCGGGCCGATGCCTCGTCCGCGGTGTTCTACGTCGACACCCTCGAGTACCTGCGGCGCGGCGGGCGGATCGGGGCCGCGGCCGCCATGCTCGGCTCGGCGCTGGCTGTGAAACCGTTGCTGCACCTGGTCGACGGGCACATCGAGCCGCTGGAGAAGGTGCGGACTGCCGCCAAGGCGATCGCCCGCCTCGAGGAGGTCGCGGCCGGCAGGGCCGGGACCAGGACCGTGGACGTGGCCGTCCATCACCTGGCGAGCGCGGACCGCGCCGAGGCGCTGGCCGGCCGGCTCCGTGGCCGGTTGCGCGGGCTCGCGGACCTGCACGTGAGCGAGGTCGGCGCCGTGGTCGGCGCGCACGTCGGGCCGGGCATGCTCGCCGTGGTCGTCGCGCCGCGCTGACAGTTCCGCGTCGGCCGTCGTCCACAGCTCGGCCGTGCTGCTCGGTCGTCCACCGGTTGCTGTCGGAGGCCCCATGGGCGGGGCCGGCTTTCCTAGCGTCGAGGGGTGAGCACGCGACCCGCGCGGCACCGACGGCCGGACCAGAACGACGACGCCGTGTCCCGGCTGCTGGCCAGGCTGAGCACGACACCCGACACTCCTGCTGGTGGCTGGGTGCCGCAGCGACCGGAGCCGGCCGGTCAACTGTCGGCTGACTCGCCGCCGATCCGGCCGCGGGTCCGCTGGGTCCCGGCCCGCCGCGCGGTCTTCGGGGTAGCGGTCGTGCTCCTGGTCGCCGTGCTCGTGGCAGTGCTGCTGGTCTGGCAGGCCCAGCCGTCGGCCGAGGCGGCGCCGGTGCTCCGCCGCGGCGGCACAGCGCAGCCGACGCCGGTCGCGCCGGCCGCGGCGGTCGCGAGCCCGAGCGGGACGGCAGCGCCCGTGGAGGTCGTCGTCCACGTCGTCGGTGCGGTGCACCGACCGGGCATCGTGCGGCTGCCGGCCGGGTCGCGGGTGTCCGACGCGGTCGCTGCGGCAGGCGGTACGACGGCAGCGGCTCGGGCAGCGAGCGTCAACCTCGCGCGGGTGCTGGTCGACGGCGAGCAACTCGTGGTCCAGTCCCGCAACGGGCCGCCGGTCGTCGCAGCGCCGGGGGCAGTTGCGGGCACCTCGGGCAGCGCCGGCACGATGTCGGGCCCAGCGGGACCGGTCGACCTCAACACCGCGACGCTCGAGGCGTTGGACGGGCTGCCTGGCATCGGCCCGGTGCTGGCGCAGCGGATCCTCGACTGGCGGACTGCGCACGGCCGGTTCAGCACGGTCGACGAGCTGGGTGAGGTCTCGGGGATCGGCGAGGCGACGCTGGCCGACCTGCGGCCGGCGGTGACGGTGTGACTGACACGCTGGATGCCCGGCTGGTGGCCCCGGCGGCAGCTGTCTGGGCCGGCGCGTTCGTGGCGACCGCGTCACCGCCGGGCTGGTCGGCGGGATGGCTGGTCCTGGGGTCGGTTGCGCTCGTCGCGGCAGTCGTGGCGGCCCGTAGCTGGCTGCGAGGAGGGGCAACGGCCGCGGTCGCGTTGCTCGTGCTGCTCTGCCTGGTCGCGGGGTGCACGGTCGGCGCGCTGCGGCTGGCTGCGGTCCGGGGGAGCGGGCTGGCGGAGGTGGCGCTCGAGCGCGCGACGGTCCGCGCGACCGGGGTGGTGCGGGCGGACCCGGTCCGCAACCCCGGCACCGTCCGCGGCGCGGAACGCGGTGCCGACCTGGTGGTCGCGCTGGTCCGGCTGGACCGGGTCGAGGTGCGCGGCCGGGCCGTGCGCACCCGGGCGCCGACACTGGTGCTCGCTCGCGACGGACGCTGGCTCGGGCTGCTGCCCGGCCAGCGGGTGGGACTGTCCGGGCGGCTCGGTCCGGCCCGCGCCGGCCAGCCGGTGGCCGCCATCGTCTCGGTGCGAGGCCCGCCGACACTCATCGGGCGACCGCCGCTGGTGCAGCGGGCGGCCGGCGACCTGCGGGCCGGGCTGCGGCGGGCCGCGCGGGTGCTCCCGCCGGCCGAGCGCGGGCTGCTGCCGGGGCTGGTCCTCGGCGACACCTCGCGAATGCCGGCCGCGCTGGTCGACGACTTCCGTACCGCGGGCCTCACGCACCTCACCGCCGTGAGCGGCGCCAACCTCGCGATCGTCGTGACCTTCGTGCTCGTCGTCGGACGGTGGGGCGGCTTGCGCGGGCGCTGCTTGCCGGCCACAGCTGCGCTGGCGATGGCGTGGTTCGTTGTGCTCGCCCGACCGCAGCCGTCCGTGCTCCGGGCGGCCGTGATGGGCGCGATCGCGTTGTTAGCGCTCGGCACCGGCCGGAGCCGGCGGAGCCTCGCGGCGCTGGCCGCCGCGGTGCTCGGCCTGCTGCTCGTCGACCCGTGGCTGGCGCGGTCGTTCGGCTTCGCGCTCTCGGTCCTGGCGACCGGGGGCCTGGTGCTGCTCGCGCCGGGCTGGGCACGGGCCTGGACGGCCCGCGGGCTGCCGCGACCGCTGGCCGAGGCACTCGCGGTCCCGGTCGCCGCCCAGCTGGTGTGCGCCCCGGTCATCGTGCTGCTCAGTGGCCAAGTCAGCCTGGTTGCTGTCGTCGCCAACCTCCTCGCAGCCCCGGCAGTCGCACCCGCGACGGTCCTCGGTGTGCTCGCGACCGCTGTCGCGCCGCTGAGCGACAGCGCAGCCTCCGTGCTGGCAACGGCTGCCGGCGTGCCCGTCGGCTGGCTGGTGCTCGTCGCCACCCGGTCGGCCGCAGTGCCCGGCGCCGCGGTCGACTGGCCAGGATCGGTGCGCGGCGCGGCACTGCTTGCTCTGGTGCTCGTGCTCGCGGTCGTCGCCGCTCGGGTGCTGAGCAGGCGTCCGCTGGCCGCGGCCGGCGCGACCGTCGCGCTGGCGCGTGGCCCTGGTCGTCCCCGCGACCACTCCGGGATGGCCGCCGGCCGGCTGGCTGCTCGCCGTCTGCGACGTCGGCCAGGGCGACGGCCGGTGCTCGCGGTCCCGCCCGGCACCGCGGTGGTGGTCGACGCCGGCCCCGACCCGCCCGCGATCGACCGGTGCCTGCGCCGGCTCGGCGTACGCCGGGTCCCGATGGTGCTGCTCACCCATCTGCACGCCGACCATGTCGAGGGCCTGCCCGGCGTGCTGCGAGGTCGCCGGGTGGGGGAGGTCGCGACCAGTGGGTACGACGAGCCGGCCGGCGAGCTGGCCCGGGTCCGTCGCTGGACGGAGCGGGCCGACGTACCTCTCAGGACCGTGTCCACCGGGGGCCGGATGTCGGTGGGACCGGTCCGTTGGCAAATCCTCTGGCCGGTCCGGGTGATCGACGAGGAGTCGGTCCCCAACAACGCGAGCCTGGTCCTGCTGGTGCGGTCGCGCGGGCTGCGGCTGCTGCTCACCGGGGACGTCGAGCCGCCGGCGCAACGTGCCCTGCTGTCCCAGGCAGGCGTGCCGGAGGTCGACGTGCTCAAGGTCGCCCACCACGGTTCGGCCCACCAGGAGTCGCGGTTGCTCGCCGCAGCCCGACCCCGGGTCGCACTGATCAGCGCCGGAGCGGGCAACGACTACGGCCATCCGGCACCGAGCACGCTGTGGGCGCTGCGGCGCACCGGCGCGATCATCGGGCGCACCGACACCGACGGCACCCTGGTCGTCGTGGGCCCGCCGGACCGGCTCCGTCTCGTCCGGGCCGGCGGGTAGCGTGACCGCGATGCCTGCCGCCCCCGGACCCGCGCCGCTCACCCTCGTCACCGGCCCCGAGGCGCTGCTGCGTGACCGCGCGGTCGCGACGGCGATCGCGGCGGTCCGGGCCGCCGACCCCGAGACCGAGGTGAACGATCTCTCCGCGATCGGGCTCGAGCCGGGACGCCTCACCGGCCTGGCCAGCCCGTCGCTGTTCGGCGGCGTGACGGTGATCGTCATCCGCGACGTGGGCGACGCGGCCGAGGAGGTGGCCGACGAGCTCAAGGGGGTGCTGGCGGCTCCGCTCGAGGACCTGGTGCTCGTCCTGGTGCACCCGGGCGGCACCAAGGGGAAGTCGCTGCTCGACGCGGCGCGCAAGGCCGGTGCAGTCGTCGTCGAGTGCAAGGCAGTGAAGTGGGAGAGCGACAAGGTGTCGTTCGTGCAGGGTGAGTTCAAGGCCGCCGGCCGCCGGGTGGCACCGGACGCCGCGGTGGCCCTCGTGGACGCGCTGGGCAGCGACCTGCGCGAGCTCGCCAGCGCCTGCGCACAGCTGGTCGCCGACACCGCGGGCACCGTCGACCAGGAGCTGGTCGAGCGCTACCACGCCGGCCGCGTCGAGGTCACCGGCTTCAAGGTGGCCGATGCCGCGGTCGAGGGCCGTTACGAGGAGGCTCTGCGGCTGCTGCGGCACGCCCTGGCGACCGGGGTCGACCCGGTCCCGGTCAACGCGGCCTTCGCGGCCGGGCTGCGCACGCTCGCCAAGGTCGCGGGCGCCTCGCGGTCGGCCCGGCCCGACGACGTCGCGCGGGACCTGGGTCTGGCGCCGTTCCAGGTCCGCAAGGCGCGCGGCCAGCTCGGCGGCTGGACCCCCGAGGGCGTGTCCGAGGCGATCGTCGCGGTGGCCCACGCCGACGAGCAGATCAAGGGCGGCGGCACCGATCCGGTCTACGCGCTGGAGCGTGCAGTGGTGGCGATCGTGGCGGCCCGCGGCGCCTGACCGGCTGTGGGTCTCGCCGCGGGACTTATGTAACGACTTGCCCTGGAAACCTAGTGTCCTGGGCGGCGATGGTGTTACCTGTAGCCGCCCATCCGTGTGAATGACGTCACAGCGACCTTCCCAGGGTGGGCCTTTCCATGCTCACCGGTGCGGAGCTCTACGACGCCGACGGCGACTCGGAGGAGTCACTGACGTACGTCGACCCGGAGCCCGGCACTTACACGGTGACTGTTGACGGGTACTCGGTTCCCTCCGGGTCCACCGAGTTCGACTACGTAGACGTCTTCTACTCGTCGTCGCTGGGGTCGCTGGACGTCGACGAGACGCCGTTCACCTTCGCTGGTGGGGCGACGAAGCAGATCGAAGCCACCGTCACCGCGAACGACGTGCCGGAGGCGGGTCGTGAGCTGTTCGGCGAGCTGTCGCTGGAGAGCACCAGCGGTGCCGTCCTCGGCACGGCGTCGGTTCTGATCAAGGCCGTCACCGGCTAGGCAGCAGGCACACAGCAGCGGCTCCGGCAGGCATCGCCTGCCGGAGCCGCTGTATGTCCGGCCGGCCACTGCCGCGGTCGGACCGATGGCCCAGTGCGACCCGATCGGCCCCGGACATGCCGAAGGGCGCCACCCTCGGGTGGCGCCCTTCAGTGCTGTCTGGTCTAGAGCGCGGCGACGCGCTTGGCCATCGCCGACTTGCGGTTGGCCGCCTGGTTGGCGTGGATGACGCCCTTGCTGGCGGCCTTGTCGAGCTGGCGCGAGGCAACCTGCATGGCCTCGAGCGCGCTGTCGCGCTCGCCGGCGGCCGCGGCCTCGCGGAACTTGCGGACCGACGTCTTGAGCGAGGACTTGACTGCCTTGTTGCGCAGCCGTGCCTTCTCGTTCGTCTTGATCCGCTTGATCTGGGACTTGATGTTCGCCACGAAGAAGCCTCGCGAGTCGTCGTTGCCGGGGGAGGTCGCGCGGTCAGGACCGGCAACCGGAGTCTGCGCACAGCGTGCGTGCGACGGGACAGGCTATCAACCCGCGAGTCACCGGCCAAACCGGCGCGAAAGGGCCTCCGCAGGCCCGGCGATCCCGCTCCGCAGACGGGTGGCTGCGCTGCGTGACAGGGCTGGGCCACCCGACGTAATACCGGGGCAAATTTGTGCGCGGTGAACCTTTCCTTATCGGCAGGTCGCGGGTTACGGTGCAGCGCCAATGGGGGTGACGTCTGTCACAGCCGTGCGCGCATCACTCATGACCATCGACTAAGGGGACCCTCTTGTCCGAGCTATCGAAGCGGCGGCGGGCGCAGACCGCGCTAGCCACCGTTGCGGTCGGAGGCCTGCTCGCAGCAGGACTCACGGCCGCCACCGCCAATGGAACTGCGGTCGCGTCATCGCCGATCGCCGACTCCGCAGACCTGCAGGAGACCTACATCAACTATGTGGCTCCGCAGGCTGACCAGGCCGCTGGCCGAGGAGAAGGTCAACAAGAAGACGCTCGAGCAGGCCATGGCCTACGACCGCAAGCACGCCGGCGGCAACCCGGTGGCCGCACGTGCAGCTGGCCAAGGCCGAGGCGAAGGCGATGCAAGACCGGCCTGAGCCCCAACGAGTTCAAGCAGGCGCCGCGAGACGCAGAAGGCTCAGCTGCTGACGATCCTGGTCGAGTTCAACCCGAACGCCAACGACGACTGTCCGGCGTGATGGTCCCGCAGACCGTCTTCGGCGACCGCACCTGCGTCCCCGCGGCAAACGTGCCGAACGGCCCGCTGCACAACAACATCCCGGACCCGGCCGACTGCGCCCACAAGGACAACAACATCTGCTGGGTGACGGACTTCTGCCCCGAGCACTTCGACAAGATGCTCTACACCAAGAGGGCATCACCGAGCGGGTCCGCCCGGACCTCACGGGCCCGGACGGCAAGCCCGGCATCGACATCTCCGGCTACACGATGAAGAACATGTACGAGGAGATGTCCAAGGGCGCCTACACCGTCGACGGCGCGGCGACCCCCTGGGTCAAGGTCGCCGCACTCCGAGGCCTACTACGGCGCGGACACCTGCACCCAGGACGAGACGGCGTGTGGGACGCCGGTCGCGAGCAGGACATGAACGGCCACCCGGACAACCCGCGTCGGCGCCGGCCAGCTGGCCATCGACGCCGTGGAGGCGCTGGCCGCGCAGCAGCCGGACTTCCCGTTCGCCGACTACGACGTCGAGGACCAGGGCGACCTGGACGGTGACGGCAACGTCTACGAGCCCGACGGCGTCATCGACCACGTCGTGCTCGTGCACGCCGGCGAGGACAAGTCCGGTGGCGGCGGCGCCGAGGGCACCGTACGCGATCTGGGCGCACTCGCAGCCGGTCACCGGCGGTACACCATCCCCGGCACCGACGGCTGAAGCTGTCGAACTACATCGTGCAGCCCGAGGACTCCGGCGTCGGCGTGTTCGCCCACGAGTACGGCCACGACCTCGGTCTGCCGGACCTCTACGACTCGCCGGCGGCGGCGACTCCGACATCGACTTCTGGGACCTGATGAGCTCCGGCTCGCACTCCGGCCCGATCTTCCAGTCGATGCCGACGCACATGGGGATCTGGGACAAGTGGGTGCTCGGCTGGGCCGACCCGCTCGAGTTCAACCCCGGTGACGACGGCAGCCACCGTCCAGGTGGGCCAGACGTCGCGCACCCCGAAGGGGACCGCGGACGGCATCAAGGTCAACCTGCCGCCCAAGGTCACGACCCTGGCCGAGCCGCACAGCGGCGAGAACATGTGGTGGAGCGGCAACGACCAGGACTGGGCCGACAACCGGCTCACCCGGACGTCGACGTTCCGGCCGGCTCCGACGTCCGCTTCTCGATGTGGAACGACTACGTCATCGAGGAGGACTGGGACTTCGGCTTCGTCGAGGTCTCGACCGACGGCGGCAACACGTGGACCGAGCAGAAGGTCTACAACGCTGCCGGCGAGGAGGTCACCACCCCTGACGGCTACGCCGACCCGAACGGTCGGATGGTCGACTTCGGCAACAAGAAGTACGGCCTGACCGGGCACACCGACGGCATGGAGGCACGCAGCACGTCAACCTCACGCCGTTCGCCGGCACGACCATCCAGCTCCGCCTGCGGTACGCGACCGACGAGGCCTTCGACGAGCGCGGCTGGTTCGCCGACGACTTCGCGGTCACCACCGACGGCACCACCGTCTGGAGCGACGACGTCGAGGGCGGCGAGAACGGCTGGACCAACACGGTCGGCACGTTCATCCCGGGCACCCCGCTCGGCGCCGGCTGGCGGATCGACACGGCACCGCGACCAGCAAGCCAGTACTACCTGGCCGAGTGGCGCAACTTCGACGGGTTCGACGAGGGCCTCAAGTACGCCTACGACTCGACGTACCTGAACTGCCGGCCCGTGGAAGGTCGAGAAGATCAAGTACAACGCGCCCGGCATGCTGGTCTGGTACCGGGACGTGGCGTACGGCGACCAGAACCAGGTCCGGCAACCACCTACGACCTGCCGAGCGCCGGCAGCAAGGGTGGCCTGCTCCTGGTCGACTCGCACTTCGACCCGCTGCGGCGCACCGGGGAGGCGGCGGACAAGGACCCGTCGACGCTGAACAACCTGGCGTCGCGGCCGCAGTCGAGCAACGTTGCGTTCAATGCTCTAGCTCCGGCGACGTACCCGTTCAAGGAGTGCCTGGCGGAGGTTCCGGGCTGAGGACTGGCGCAACGAGTACTGCACCGTCGTCCCGGCGGCAGCCCGCAGTGAGCAAGTTCCAGGACAACAAGGGCTGGTACCCGGGCATCGAGGTCCGTGGGGACACCCTGTTCTTCCGCGACGTCGACGCCTCGACGGTGCTGCCGAACCAGAACAACGAGCCGTACTCGGTGCGGGTCGTTGACCAGGACGGCAACCCGCGGACGGACCTCTACGGTCTGGACGTCGGTCTCGGCATATCCGCTGGGAACGGGCAACCCGACGAAGCCGTTCGGTGTGTCCATCACGGTGGAGAAGGCGCACCACAACAACAGATCGCCCGCATCCGGGTGCAGCCCTCCAAGGTCAAGTAAGCGGAGAGCAGTACCTGCAGTAATCGGAACGGCCCCGTCGGACGACAGTCCGGCGGGGCCGTTCCGCGTCACGGACGGCTGACGCTTACGAGCTGCGCCTGGCCTCCAGCCAGGACAGCGCCGAGGTGCCGAAGTACGCGCGGTGCCGACCCAGCCAGGTCGAGGCGAACGACGGTGCCGGATCCTCGGCCTGGGCACACATGAAGGCTCCGAGCAGCGCGAGCCAGGCATCGACCGCGGCGGCATCGACACCGTCCAGCAGCCAGGACGAGCGCAACGCAGCCCCGGCGTCGCCGCCGTCGCCATGCACGATCACGAGCAATCCGACCAGGTCGGTCCAGGCGGCGCCGAGCGAGAGCCAGTTCCAGTCACAGATCCAGACCGCGCCAGTTCCGTCCACGATCATGTTGTCCGGCCGGAGGTCGCCGTGGCAGGCGACGTCACCGTCGATGGCCGGCCCGGACTCCTGCAGCATCCGGTGCAGGTCAGGCAGCGCCGAGCGGGCCCAGGGGCTGAGCAGGCTCGTGCTCCGGCGGCCGGTGGCCACGTCGTCGTACCAGCGCCGCCAGTCGCCGCCGTCGTCCAGGTCGTCGGCGAGCCGGGACAGCTCCATCCCCGCCGGTGCCGGGTCCAGCGCCGCAGCCGCGGCCTCGCAGGCGCGTACGACAGCGGCCAGGTCGCCGGCGTCCCATCGCGGACCCGGCATCCGGCCGCGCACCGGCTCGATGCCCAGGAGCACCCAGTCGTCGACCGCTCCCGACCAGCGCAGCCGGGGAGCGGGCACTCCGGCCGGCAGCGAGGCGAGGACCCGGGCCTCGGTCGCGTAAGACGTCGCGGCGGTCGGCCTGATCGACTGCGAGGCGGCCTTGACGAACACCTCGGAACCGTCGGCGAGGGTCAGCAGCCCGGCGAAGCCGCGCGTGAAGCCCGCGCCGGCAGCGGACGCTCCGACCACCTGTGCCCCGGCCAGCTCGGACACCGTGGCCCGCACCGCGGCCGGCAACGAGTCCCAGGCCGGGCGGTCCGCGGTCCGCTCGTACGGCGGTCGCTCCACTGCGGTAGGGGGCATGACCCCGATGATCTCTGCCACCGCGGGTGTCTGACCAGCCTGCTGCTGCGCGCCCTACGGCGGCTGTGGGCTCCGCGGGCGATCCGGACCAGGGGGACCAGGCCACACGCGTGGGAGGATGGTCGGCGTTCCCCGTCGTACCAGCAAGCATTGGATCCTGCGTGCCACCGCCCGTCAGTCCCGGAAACACCGAGCGCTCCGCTCAGGTGCCGCACCGCACCGACCCCTCGGTCATCCGCAACTTCTGCATCATCGCCCACATCGACCACGGCAAGTCGACGCTGGCCGACCGGATGCTGCAGGCGACCGGCGTCGTCGACGACCGCACGATGCGCGCGCAGTACCTGGACCGGATGGACATCGAGCGCGAGCGCGGCATCACCATCAAGAGCCAGGCCGTCCGGCTGCCGTTCACCGCGCAGGACGGGCGCACCTACGCCCTGAACATGATCGACACCCCGGGGCACGTCGACTTCACCTACGAGGTGTCGCGGTCGCTGGCCGCGTGCGAGGGCTGCGTGCTGCTGGTCGACGCGGCGCAGGGCATCGAGGCGCAAACGCTGGCCAACCTGTACCTCGCACTCGAGAACGACCTGCAGATCATCCCGGTGCTCAACAAGATCGACCTGCCGTCCGCGCAGCCGGAGAAGTACGCCGCGGAGCTGGCGCACATCATCGGCTGCGACCCGTCCGACGTGCTGCGGGTCAGCGCCAAGACCGGCGAGGGCGTCGGCGAGCTGCTCGACGAGATCGTCCGGCTGGTGCCGCACCCGGTTGGCGACCCGGACGCTCCCGCCCGAGCGATGATCTTCGACAGCGTGTACGACGCCTACCGCGGCGTCATCACCTACGTGCGAGTGATCGACGGCAACCTGTCGTCGCGCGAGCGCATCCTGATGCTGTCGACCAAGGCGCAGCACGAGATGCTCGAGATCGGCGTCATCTCGCCGGAGCCCGTGCCGTCGACCGGTCTCGGCGTCGGCGAGGTCGGCTACCTGATCACCGGCGTGAAGGACGTCCGCCAGTCGCGGGTCGGTGACACGGTGACCAACGCGGTCAAGCCGGCGTCCACCCCGCTCGGGGGCTACAAGGACCCGAAGCCGATGGTGTTCTCCGGGCTCTACCCGGTCGACGGCGACGACTACCCGGACCTGCGGGACGCGCTGGAGCGGCTGCAGCTCAACGACGCGGCGCTGGTGTGGGAGCCGGAGACCTCTGCGGCGCTCGGCTTCGGCTTCCGGTGCGGCTTCCTCGGGCTGCTGCACCTCGAGATCGTGCGCGAGCGGCTGGAGCGCGAGTTCGACCTCAACCTCATCGCGACCGCGCCGAACGTCGTCTACCGCGTCGTCATGGACGACGGCAGCGAGCGCATCGTCACCAACCCGAGCGAGTTCCCCGACGGCAAGATCGCCGAGGTGCACGAGCCGATCGTGCGCGCCACCGTCCTCGCGCCGAGCGACTACATCGGCGCGATCATGGACCTCTGCCAGACCCGGCGCGGCACGTTGCTGGGCATGGACTACCTGTCCGAGGAGCGCGTCGAGCTGCGCTACACCTTGCCGCTGGCCGAGATCATCTTCGACTTCTTCGACAACCTGAAGTCGCGCACTCGTGGCTATGCCTCGCTCGACTACGAGATCGAGGGCGAGCAGGCGGCGGCGTTGGTGAAGGTCGACATCCTGCTGCAGGGCGAAGGCGTCGACGCGTTCTCCTCGATCGTGCACAAGGACAAGGCCTACGCGTACGGCGTGCAGATGACCCAGCGGCTGCGCGAGCTCATCCCGCGGCAGCAGTTCGAGGTGCCGATCCAGGCGGCGATCGGGTCGCGGGTCATCGCGCGGGAGAGCATCCGCGCGATCCGCAAGGACGTGCTCGCGAAGTGCTACGGCGGCGACATCACCCGCAAGCGCAAGCTGCTGGAGAAGCAGAAGGAAGGCAAGAAGCGGATGAAGATGGTCGGCCGGGTCGAGGTGCCGCAGGAGGCCTTCATCGCCGCGCTGTCCACCGACTCCCTCGGCGAGAAGGCCAAGAAGTAGGTGGCGGCTGCAGGTAGCGTCGAGCAGGTGCCCGCACTCATTGCTGCCGTCAACGTCGTCCACGCCCGCGTTCCCGACCTGCGCGGCGACCTCGACGAGACCGCCATCGACAAGCGGCCGGTGCTCGAGCGCGTCGTCGTACGCGCTGCCAGCCCTGCCGGTGTCGGGCTGGCCGGTGACGAGGTCGTCGACAAGCGGCACCACGGCGGCCGGGACCAGGCGGTCTACGCGTACGCCGTCGAGGACCGCGACTGGTGGGCCGCCGAGCTGGGCCGCGAGCTGGCGCCCGGGTCATTCGGGCAGAACCTCGACACCGAAGGCATCGACGTCACCGGCGCCGTCATCGGCGAGCGCTGGCACATCGGCGACGACGGCCTGGTGCTCGAGGTGACCAGCCCGCGCATCCCGTGCGCGACGTTCCAGGGGTTCATGAACGAGCCGCGCTGGGTCAAGCGGTTCACGGAGCACGGCGCCTCGGGTGCCTACCTCCGGGTGGTCGAGGAGGGCACCGTCGGCGCCGGCGACCGCGTGACCGTGACCGACCGGCCCGCGCACGGCGTGACCGTCGGCGAGGTGTTCGTGAAGCGCCAGGTCGCCGCCGAACGCCTGCAGCGCCTGCTCGACGAGCAGCCCGACCTCGCACCCGACCTGGTCGACGCCGTCCAGCGCGACCTCGCCGCCCGCGCCCGCTGACCCGCCGCCGTACCTCCGCCGCCGTACCTCCGTTGAGTGGCGCGAAATGGTTGGGTTTCTCGGCTGGCAACGACCATGTCGCGCCACTCAACGGTCGGCGGCCAGCCGATAGCGCTGCAGGCGGGCGCGCAGGCGGGTTCGTCCGTACGCCGTGAGGGTCGAGGTCGTGGCAATTCGACGCCAGGCTCGGATGCGTCGTACGTCGGTCACGAGACCTCGCGCGCGCTCGGCATCGCGGATCACGGTTTCCGGTCGGCGCGCGATCTCCTCCGTCGTGTAGCCGTACCGCTCCAGGCCAAGCCGCTGGAGCTCCTTGTCCCGCCGCAGGTCATGGGCGTGCCTGTCCCGGTCTCGGTGCTTGCCGCCGTCGCACTCGGGATACCGGTTGGTGCCGACGAGGTGCAGGTCTGCACGCGCGACGAACCGTCCCTCCGACCACACCTCCGGCTGGCAGTCGACCGGGCCGAGGCCGGTCAGTACGTGCTGCAGCCGCAGGATCGACTCCCACCAGGACTCGCTGCGGGGGTCGGCCAGCGCCAAGGCCCGACGCAAGGTCGCGACACCGCGGGTCCGGGGCGTCGCGGCCGCGAGGATCGCGTCCGGTGATTCGCCGCCTGCCAGCGCGCAGTCGAGCATCGGGACGAGATCCACGAGGGTGAGGTCCCTGGCCAGCTCCACGAGGGCGTGGGCGGCCGTCACGCAGCGCACATCGCCTACCGATTCGTACTCGGCCCGCCGAGATCGACGTACGTACAGACCGTGCCGTTGGACGTGCACGCCACTCGTCGTGGTGGCGAGCAGGACATGGTCGGGCAGCAGGTGTGGCATCCACCAGCCGCGCAATGCGGCCGAGGTGAGGTGGCCGAAGCCGCTGTCGCGGGGTAGGACGGTGGACATCGCGCGGGCGATCTCGTGCAACGTTGCCGCACCGCGCGTCACGTGGAGCCCATGGCTCAATCGCTCCCAGCCGGCGGAACGCAACGTGCCACGGGTCAGCCCGACCAGGCTCGCATCGCGGAGCCGGACTGCTTGCAGGGGCGCCCCGGTGGCTGCGGTCACGTCGGCAGACTGCGGCCCGCACGGTCGGACCCGGTCGGTTATGTCGTCATCTGTGGAAGTTCCGGGCCGCCCGCTGCCTGTGGACGCCCTTCGAGTGGCGCGATCTGGTCGATCTCGGTCGTCCGAACCGACCAGATCGCGCCACTCGAAGCGATAGCGTGCCGGGGCATGACGCCGAGCACTGCTGAGGACGCCCTTGCCAACCGCCCGCCCTCCGTGGGGCGGATGTTCCTCGACCGGGTGGGCCGCACCCCCGACCGGGAGGCCTACCGCCGGCCGGCGGGGGACGGGTGGGAGTCGACCACCTGGGGCCAGACCGGTGAGCGGGTCCAGGACCTCGCCGCCGGGCTGCTCGACCTCGGCGTCAAGCCGGAGGAGCGCGTCGCGCTGATCTCCTCCACGCGCGTCGACTGGGCGCTCGCCGACTTCGCGATCCTCTGCGCCGGCGCGGCGACGACGACGGTCTACCCGACCACGAACCCCGAGGACGTCACCTACATCCTGGCCGACTCCGGTGCCGTCGTGGCCTTCGCCGAGGACGACGACCAGATCGCCAAGCTGCGCGCTCACCGCGCCGAGCTGCCCGGCCTGCGTGCCGTGGTGACCTTCGACGGTACGCCGGACGGCGACTGGGTGATCGGCCTCGACGACCTGGCCGCCCGCGGCCGCAAGCGGCTGGCCGACGAGGCCGACCTGGTCACCCGCACCGTCGACGCCATCAAGCCCGACCACCTGGCGACCCTGATCTACACCAGCGGCACGACCGGGAAGCCCAAGGGCGTCCGGCTCAGCCAGGACTGCTGGGTGTACGAGGGCGTGGCCGTCGACTCCGAGGGCCTGCTCACCGAGGACGACGTGCAGTACCTCTGGCTACCGCTGTCCCACTCTTTCGGCAAGGTGCTGCTGGCCGCGCAGGTGGCGACCGGGTCCGCCGCGGCTGTGGACGGCCGGGTCGACAAGATCATCGACAACCTCGCCGTGGTCTCGCCGACGTTCATGGCTGCCGCCCCGCGCATCTTCGAGAAGGTGCGCGGCCGGGTCGTGACGATGGCCGAGGACGAGGGCGGCCCGAAGCTGAAGATCTTCACCTGGGCGATGGGCGTCGGCCGCGAGGTCAGCCGGCTGCAGCGCGCCGGGCAGCAGCCCGGCGCCGTGCTGCGTGCCAAGCACGGCCTCGCCGACAAGCTCGTGTTCAGCAAGCTGCGCGCCAGGTTCGGCGGCAAGCTGCGGTTCCTGGTGTCCGGCAGCGCCGCGCTGTCGCCGGACGTCGCCGAGTTCTTCCACGCCGCGGGCATCCTCATCCTCGAGGGTTACGGGCTGACCGAGACCAGCGCCGGCACGTTCGTCAACCGGCCCACGAACTACCGCCTCGGCACCGTCGGGCTCGCGTTCCCGGGCACCGAGGTCCGCATCGCCGACGACGGCGAGGTGCTGCTGCGCGGCCCGGGCGTCATGCAGGGCTACCACGGGCTGCCCGAGCAGACCGCCGAGGCGCTGGAGCCGGACGGCTGGCTGCGCACCGGCGACATCGGCGAGCTCGACGGCGAGGGCTTCCTGCGCATCACCGACCGCAAGAAGGACCTCATCAAGACCTCGGGCGGCAAGTACGTCGCCCCGCAGGCGATCGAGACCCTGTTCAAGGGCTCGTGCGCACTGGCCAGCCAGATCGTCGTGCACGGCGACGGCCGCAACTACATCACCGCGCTCGTCACCCTGGACGTCGACGCGCTCGACGCCTGGGCGGCCCACCGCCACGTCACGGCGCGACTATGCCGAGCTCACCCAGAACCCGGACGTCCAGGCCGAGGTCAGCACGGCCATCGACGGCGTCAACGCGCAGCTCAACCGGTGGGAGACCGTCAAGACGTTCCGGATCCTCGACCGCGACCTCACCATCGAGGACGGCGAGATCACGCCGAGCATGAAGGTGAAGCGCAAGGTCGTCGAGCAGCGCTACTCCGCGGTCATCGCGGAGATGTACCCCGACGCCTGACCTGCCCGCGGCGACACCCACGCACCGCGGGGGAGGATGGTCGCATGCCCTCCGCCCTGCCCGAGGGGGAGACGGTCCCGCGCGACGGGTCGCTCCCCGCATCGTCGTACGCCGGGCTCGGCGCCCGCCCGATGGGCGTCTACCTGCACGTGCCGTTCTGCGCGGTCCGCTGCGGCTACTGCGACTTCAACACCTACACCGCCACCGAGCTGGGCGGCGGTGCCTCGCAGGCGTCGTACGCCGCCACGGCCGTCGCGGAGGTGCGGCTCGCCCGCCGGGTGCTGGGCGACGCCGACGTACCCGCCGCGACGGTGTTCCTCGGCGGCGGTACGCCGACGCTGCTGCCGCCGCGAGACCTCGCCCAGCTGCTGGCCGCCGTACGTGACGAGCTCGGCATCCTGCCCGGCGCCGAGGTCACCACCGAGGCCAATCCGGACAGCGTCGACGAGGCCTCGCTGGCGGCGCTGCGCGAGGCCGGCTTCACCCGGGTGTCCTTCGGCATGCAGTCGGCGGTGCCGCACGTGCTCGCCACCCTCGACCGCACCCACGACCCCGACCGGGTGCCGCAAGCCGTCGGCTGGGCCCGGGCCGCCGGCTTCGAGGAGCGTCAGCCTCGACCTGATCTACGGCACGCCCGGCGAGAGCCAGGACGACTGGCGCGCGCAGCCTGGAAGCCGCGCATCGGCTACGCACCCGACCACATCAGCGCCTACGCCCTGATCGTCGAGGAGGGCACCCGGCTGGCCGCGCAGGTCCGCCGCGGCGAGATCGCGGCGCCGGACGACGACGACCTCGCCGACCGCTACCTGCTCGCCGACGAGCTGCTGGCCGCCGCCGGGTTCGACTGGTACGAGGTGAGCAACTGGGCCCGGGGCGAGTCGCAGCGGGCCCGGCACAACGAGGGCTACTGGCGCGGCCACGACTGGTGGGGCGTCGGCCCGGGCGCGCACAGCCACGTGGGCGGCACCCGGTGGTGGAACGTGCGGCACCCCACGGCGTACGCCGGCCGGCTGGCCGCCGGCGACAGCCCCGCGCACGCCCGCGAGGTGCTCACCGACGAGCAGCGCCGGGTCGAGCGGGTGCTGCTCGGCATCCGGCTGCGCGAGGGCCACCCGCTCGCGGACCTGCGCCCGGCCGGCCGGCGGGCCGCCGACCGCGCGGCGGCCGACGGGCTGCTGAACCCGGCCGCGAATGCCGACGGCCGCGCAGCGTTGACGCTGCGCGGCCGTCTGCTGGCCGATGCCGTGGTGCGCGAGCTGGTCGACTGACCGGCTACTTCACCATCCGGATGTTGACCGGGTAGCGGTACTCCTCGCCGTTGTTGGCCTTGATGCCGGCGATGACCTCGAAGACCCAGCCGACGACGAAGATGATCGCGCCGATGCCGCAGGTGATGATCGTCAGCGGGATCCCGACGATCAGCAAGGTGATCTGGAAGTTCAGCGACTCGACCGCGTGCGCCCGCACGAACGGCGACTTGTCGCCCTGCACGAGCAGCACGATCAGCGGGGCGATGAAGCCGATGACGACGGCACCGATATGCGAGAGCATCGCCCACAGCCGCTCGTCCGACTGGCTGAGCTGGCCGGCGCCGAGGGCGCCGGGCGGCGGCGCGCCCGGGCCTCCGTAGCCGCCCGCGGGCGGGGGCGGGGGCTGCTCGCCGTAACCGCCGCCAGCCGGCGGGGGAGGCGGCTGCCGGTCGTCGCCGTCGGACGGGGGCTCGGGCGGGGTGGTGGTCACGGGTGTCTCCTGTCGTTGGCCGGCGCCCGTCGTGGGGCCGGGGCCAGGCTAGGGGGTGGGGGTCGGTGCGGTCACGAAGTCGATGAGCTCCTCGACCCGGCCGAGCAGGCTCGGTTCCAGGTCGGCGTACGACGTGACGGCGCGCAGGATGCGGCGCCACGCGGCGGGCGGGTCGACGGGCCAGCCCAGGCCGGCGCAGACGCCCTCCTTCCACGGCGTGCCGCGGGGGACCTCGGGCCAGGCTGCGATGCCCAGCGCGGCCGGCCGGACCGCCTGCCAGACGTCGACGTACGGGTGGCCGAGGACCCGCACGTGCGGCGAGCACGACCTGCGCGGCCAGCCGGGACTCCTTGCTGCCGGGCACCAGGTGGTCGACGAGCACGCCGAGCCGGCGAGCCGGCCCGGCCGCGAAGTCGCGCACCACGGCCGGCAGGTCGTCGATGCCGCCCAGGTGCTCGACGACGACGCCCTCGACCCGCAGGTCGTCGCCCCACACCTTCTCCACCAGCTCGGCGTCGTGCCGGCCCTCGACGTAGATCCGGCCGCCGCGGGCGACCCGGGCCCGCGCGCCGATCACGGCGCACCGACCCGGAGGCCGTACGCCGGGGCGGCGCCGCTGCGGGCGCGCCGGCCGGTCGGACCAGGTCGACCGGTGCGCCCTCGACCAGGAAGCCCGGTCCGAGCGGGAAGACCCGGTGCCGGCCGTGCCGGTCCTCCAGCGTCACGGTCCAGCCGCCCGCGGTCTTCTCGCAGCGCACCACCGCGCCGCAGACGCCGGTCTCGGCGTCCTCGACGACCAGGTCGGGCTCGGCCTCGACCCGCGGCAGGGCTCGTCGCTGCGGCGGGCCGGCCGCCAGCACGTCACCCCGGTACCTGTCCACGGCGCAAGCCTCTCGGTCCGGGCCGCAGCGGGCTCGTAGGCGCGCCGAGCCTCCCGACGTACACTTGGCACTCAGCTCACGGGAGTGCCAGCCTGTCGCGGGCCGGCCGCTGACATCCGCGAACGGAGGTGCGCGTGCTCGAGGACCGCAAGCTCGACGTGCTGCGCGCCATCGTCGAGGACTACGTCTCCACCCACGAGCCGGTGGGCTCCAAGGCCCTGGTCGAGCGGCACAACCTGGGTGTGTCACCAGCCACGATCCGCAACGACATGGCGGCGCTGGAGGACGAGGGCTACATCGCGCAGCCGCACACCAGCGCCGGCCGGATCCCCACCGACAAGGGCTACCGGCTCTTCGTCGACCGGCTGTCGTCGGTCAAGCCGCTGTCCCAGGCCGAGCGCCGGGCGATCCAGTCCTTCCTGGACGGCGCCCTGGACCTCGACGACATCGTCGCCCGGACCGTGCGGCTGCTGGCCACGCTGACCCGGCAGGTCGCGGTCGTGCAGTACCCCTCGCTGTCCCGGTCCAGCGTGCGGCACGTCGAGCTGGTGCCGCTGAGCACGCACCCGGCTGCTCGTCGTCCTGATCACCAGCACCGGCCGGGTCGAGCAGCGGGTCGTCGAGGCCGGCGTCGAGATGCCCGACAGCCTGCTCGCCGAGCTGCGCGCCCAGCTCAACGCCGCGACGGTCGGCGTCCGGCTGCCGGACGCCGCCGGCCGGCTCACCGACCTGCCCGACCGCTTCACCGAGGACCAGCGGGCTCCCGTGGCCAACGTGCTGTCGGCGCTGCTGGAGAGCCTGGTCGAGGAGCACGAGGACCGCGTGGTGCTCGGCGGCACCGCCAACCTGGCCCGCTTCGGGCCGGACTTCCCGCAGACGATCCACCCGGTCCTCGAGGCGCTCGAGGAGCAGATGGTGCTGCTGCGGCTGCTCGGCGAGGCGACCGACCCGTCGATCCTGCAGGTGCGGATCGGGCACGAGAACCCGCACGAGGGGCTGACCAGCACGTCCGTGGTGAGCGTCGGGTACGGCGCCGAGGGCGAGATGCTCGCCAAGCTCGGCGTCCTGGGCCCGACCCGGATGGACTACCCCGGAACGATGGGAGCGGTGCGCGCAGTGGCCCGGTACGTCGGCAGAATCGTTGGTGAGGGATAGGTGGCCGGGCAGCAGACCGACTTCTACGCAGTGCTCGGCGTCGCGCGGGAGGCCTCGCCGGAGGAGATCAAGAAGGCCTACCGCCGGCTTGCCCGCCAGCTGCACCCGGACGTGAACCCGGACCGAGGAGGAGCGCTTCAAGGAGGTCACCAAGGCCTACGAGGTGCTCTCCGATCCGCAGAAGCGCGAGCTGCACGACCTCGGCGGCGACCCGTTCTCGACCGGCGGCGGCTTCGGGTCGGGCTTCGGCTTCTCCGACATCATGGACGCGTTCTTCGGCGCGGGTGGCGGCGCCGGCCGCGGTCCGCGACCGCGTCAGCGCCGCGGTCAGGACGCCTTGATCCGCGTCGACCTCGAGCTGTCCGAGACGACGTTCGGCGTCACCCGCGAGCTGCAGGTCGACACCGCAGTGACCTGCCCGACCTGCAGTGGCGGAGGAGCCAGCCCCGGCTCGTCGCCGCGCACCTGCGACGTCTGCCGCGGCCGGGGCGAGGTGCAGCAGGTCACCCGCAGCTTCCTCGGCCAGGTGATGACCTCCCGGCCGTGCGCCGCCTGCCAGGGCTTCGGCACCGTGATCCCCGACCCGTGCCACGAGTGCGGCGGCGACGGCCGGGTCCGCAGCCGCCGGTCGCTGAAGGTCAAGATCCCGCCGGGCGTCGACACCGGCACCCGGATCCAGCTCACCGGCGAGGGCGAGTCCGGCCCCGGCGGCGGACCGCCCGGCGACCTGTTCGTCGAGATCGTCGAGCGCAGCCACCCGCTGTTCCGCCGGCAGGGCGACGACCTGCACTGCACCGTGCAGGTGCCGATGACGGCCGCCGCACTGGGCACCACGGTCACCCTCGAGACGCTGGACGGGCCGCGCCCGGTCAGCCTGCGGCCCGGCGTCCAGTCCGGCCAGACCGAGATCCTGACTGATCTCGGCGTGACCCACCTGCGGTCGGCCGGCCGGGGCGAGCTCGTGGTGCACGTCGAGGTCGTGACGCCGACCCGGCTCGACCCCGAGCAGGAGGAGCTGCTGCGCAAGCTGGCGGCGCTGCGCGGCGAGGACGGCCCGGACGTCGGGCACCTCACCGGTCACCAGCAGGGCTTCTTCAACCGCCTCCGCGACGCCTTCAACCAGCGCTGACCTCATGAGTGCGCCGGTCTTCGTGCTGCCGTCCGGCCGGCTGCTGGTGGGCAGGGTCACGGTCGACGGGACCGAGGGCCGGCACGCCGCCACGGTCCTGCGGCTGCGCGCCGGTGAGCCGGTCGAGCTGGTCGACGGTCGGGGCCGGCGGGCCACCGGCACGGTCGCGACCGTGGTCGGCAAGGACGTCGTCGAGGTCGACGTGGCTACCGTCGTCATCGAGCCGCCGCCGATACCGCGGCTGGTCGTCGTGCAGGCGCTGCCGAAGGGCGACCGCGGCGAGACCGCCGTCGAGACGATGACCGAGCTCGGCGTCGACGAGATCGTGCCGTGGTCGGCGTCCCGGTGCGTGACCAAATGGCGCGACAGCCGCGGCGAGAAAGCCCTCGAACGCTGGCGTACGACGGCGCAGGCGGCAGCCAAGCAGTCCCGGCGCGCCAGGTTCCCGGTCGTCACCGAGCAGGCCGGCACCCGTGACGTGGTCGACCGGCTGCGCCGGGCGGCGGCCGGCGTCGTCCTGCACGAGGAGGCCGACGAACCGCTGGGCACCCTCGACCCGCCGACATCCGGCGAGGTCGTGGTGGTCGTCGGGCCCGAGGGCGGGCTCAGCCCCGAGGAGCTGGCCGTGATGATCGGTACCGGCGCGACGGCGTACCGACTCGGGCCGACCGTGCTGCGGACCTCGACCGCCGGCACCGCCGCCCTTGCCGCCGTGCTGTCCCGCACCAGCCGCTGGGGCTAGCGGCTACTCGACGGTGAAGGTCTTGGTGTCGACGTGCTGCGGGGAGCCGTCCTCGGGCGAGGACTCGAACGCACGGATCTCGTAGGTCCCAGGCGCCAGGTCGACGGTGTCGGTGAACTCGCCGAACTCGCCGTTCGCCCCGCCCTGGGTGAAGCCGTCGGTGACAAACTCACCGTCGCGGTAGACCTCCCAGGAGACGGTCGCCTCGAACGCCGTGCCGTAGCCGCTGATCGTCATCGGCGACGAGACCGTCTCGCCCTCGGTTGGTGCGAGCACCCAGATGAGTCCTTGCACGTCGAGCATCGGCGCGCGAGCGATCGGCTGTGACCAGTCGCTGTGTCCGGCGGGCGGCGTCTTGCCGTTGACGAGGAGCTTGACCCTCTTCACCGACTTGTCGTTCGCCGTCACGGTGTAGACGACCTGCTGCACGGCAACCGTCTCGGCCTCGGAACCGGTCTTGACGAACTTTGACAGGTCGACCGTGCCGGTGTCGCCCTGTGTCGAGTAGCCCAGCAGCGGGTGCCTGCCGGCCACGGGGACGAGTAGTCGGGGTCGACCGCTGGCTCGGAAAGGAACGTCGACACACCCGCGGTCACCGGGTCCATGCCCGGGTTGGGCCGCTGCTCGCGGAACAGGCGCGTGGACTGGCCGTCGTCCATGACGTAGTAGACGTAGACGTCGCCTTCGATCGGGATCGGCGTCTCGCTCTCGCTCGGTGTCGGCGTCTCGCTCGGCTGGGTCGAGTCACTGGCCGCGCCGGTGGGGCTGTCCGACGTACCCGCGATGACGTTCTGGTCTCCACCGTCGTCCCCGCCGAGGAACGCGACGCCGGCGCCGACGACCATGCCGAGGACGACGGCAGCAGCAACCGCCAGGGCAGCGGGGTGTCGCCACCACGGCCGGTCCGCTCCGGCGATGCCGTCGCGGATCTGCTGCAGGCCGTCGTCCGATGGGGTGACCATGGCGGCCTCCGAGCTCAGGGCGTCGCGCAGCCGCGCCGCCAGCGGGTCGTCGTCGGGGAAGTGCGTGCTCATCGGGTGGCCTCCAGTGCGGTGCGCAGAGCGGCCATGCCGCGGGACGCATGGCTCTTCACGGCGCCGCGGCTGATGCCGAGGGCGTCGGCGATGTCGGCCTCGGACAGGTCGACGTAGTAGCGGAGCACGAGCACCTCGCGCTGGCGCACCGGCAGGGTCCGCAGCGCGGCGAGCACCTCGGCGTGCTCGAGGGCGATCATCGCGCCGTGCTCGGCGCTGGCGGCGTCCGGCATCGGCGCCGGTGCGTGCCGCTGGGCCACGCTGCGGTGCCGCAGCGCCGAGCGCGCCCCGTTGACGACCGATCGGCGCAGGTAGGCCAGCGCCCGCTCCGGGTCATCGAGCCGCCGCCAGGCGCTGTGCATGGCCACGAAGGCGTCTTGCACGACCTCCTCGGCGGTCGCGGTCTCGCGCAGCAGCAGTGCCGCGAGCCGGACCAGCCCGCGGTAGTGCGCGGCGTACAGGTGGGTGACCGCCTCGTCGGCGCCCCATGCCTGCACCGCTGCGGTACCGCTCATCGTGCTCCTCGCCGTCGCGGGCGCGGGCGGTGCCGCCGCTGCCATCAGTCGTGCCACACGCGTACGACGCGTGGCGCTCCCGTCCGGTTTACACGGTGGCGTCGCCGGATCGGCCGAGCGACGCGCGGGGCCCGCTGCCGCCCCGCTCGATAAGGTTCCCGATATGTCTGACGACTGCCTGTTCTGCAAGGTGGCGGCCGGCGAGGTCCCCGCTGACGTCGTGCACCAGGGCGACACCGTCCTGGCCTTCCGAGACATCAACCCGCAGGCGCCGACCCACGTGCTGGTGGTGCCGCGCGCGCACCACCCCGATGTGGCCGCGCTGGCCGCCGCCGACCCGGCTGCGCTGGCCGAGCTGGTCGCCGTCGGCCGGCAGGTGGCGACCGCCGAGGGCCACGACGACTTCCGGCTGGTGTTCAACACCGGCGCGCAGGCCGGCCAGTCGGTGTTCCACGTGCACGGGCACGTGCTCGCCGGCCGGAGCCTCAGCTGGCCGCCCGGGTGAGCCGGCCACTGCCTGACGCGACCGTCGCCCGGCTGGACCGGGACCTGGCCGGCAAGCAGGCCGAGTGGCGCTCGGCCGGCCTGGCCGCCGGCCTGGTCCGCAACGGCGAGCCGGCCTGGCGCGGGTTCGTGGGCACCACCGACGCCGCGGACGTCGATGCCACCCCCGACCGCGGACACCCAGTTCCGGATGGGGTCGATCACCAAGACCTTCACGGCCGTGCTCGTCATGCAGTGCCGGGACGACGGGCTGCTCGACCTGGACGACCGGCTCGAGCAGCACCTGCCCGGCACCCCGCACGGCAACCTGACGATCCGCCGGATGCTGGCGCACCGCTCCGGCCTGCAGCGCGAGCCCGTCGGCGAGGTCTGGGAGCAGCAGGAGGGGCCGCTGCGCGAGGAGCTGCTCGCCGGTCTCGCCCAGGCGGAGGCCGTGCTGCCGCCGGCCGATCGCCACCACTACTCCAACCTCGCCTACGCCCTGCTCGGCGAGGTCGTCTCCGTCCTGCGCCGCGAGCCGTGGGAGGACGCGCTGCGTACCCGGGTGCTCGAGCCGCTGGGCATGCACCGGACGACGCCGCGCCGCACGCCGCCGTACGCCAACGGCTACTTCACCGACCCGTACGCCGACCGGCTGCTGGCCGAGCCGGAGTTCCCGGGGAACGCCTTCGCGCCCGCGGCCGAGCTGTGGTCGACCGTCGACGACCTGGCCCGGTGGGCCGCCTTCATCGCCGATCCGGACGGCGCGGTGCTCTCCTCGGACACGGTCGAGGAGATGTGCCACCCGCAGGTGATGTACGACCTGGACTCGTGGCGGCTCGCCTGGGGTCTCGGCTTCATGCTGCACCGGCGCGGCGAGCGGGTGCTGGTGGGCCACGACGGTGCGATGCCCGGGTTCCTGGCCGGCCTTGCGGTCCGCCGCAAGGAGAAGGTCGGGGCGGTCGTGCTGGCCAACACCTCCGCGTCCGCCGACCCGGGCGGCCTCGCGGTCGACCTGGTGCTGCGCGCCGTCGACGACGACCCGGACCCCGCCCCCGCCTGGCGCCCCGGCCCGGCCGTGCCGCTGCAGGTCGAGGAGCTGCTCGGCCAGTGGTGGTCGGAGGGCACCGCCTACGCCTTCTCGGCCCGGGACGGGCGCCTGGAGATCAAGGCCGTGGACGCCCCCCGGACCGCGGAGCCCTCGGTGCTGGTCGAGGAGGGCGCGGACCGCTTCCGGGTGGTCTCCGGCCGGGCGCAGGGCGAGCTCCTCCGCGTCGTACGCCGGGACGACGGCACCGTGGAGCGCCTGTACTGGGTCACCTACCCGGTCACCCGCGACCCGCGGCCGTTCGGAGCCTGACCCGGCCTGACCTGGCCCGACGTGCCCTGACCTGGCGTGACCGCGCCTGAAGCGGATCGCCTCTCCGGGACTGATCGCCTAGCATGGATGCCCGAGCAGGTGCGGCCGACGCACCGACCGAGACCGGAAGCAGGGCGATCAGGCCGACCACGGCCGCACCATGACCGAGTCACCTCAGACCCGGACGACCATCGTCGTCCCCGCCAGCCAGCCGATGGTCGCCGTGCTCGGTGCGCGGGACGAGCTCCTGCGGGTCGTCGAGCAGGCGTTCCCGAGCACCGACATCCACGTGCGCGGCAACGAGATCACCGTCACCGGCGAGCCGGGCGAGGTCGCCCTCGTCGAGCGGCTCTTCGACGAGCTGCGTCGACCGTGCTGCGCACCGGCCAGGGCGCTCACCGCCGACGCCGTCGAGCGGATCGTCGCCATGCTGCGCACCGAGACCGGCGAGCGGCCGGCCGAGGTGCTGACGCTCAACATCCTGTCCAACCGCGGCCGCACGATCCGGCCGAAGACGCTGAACCAGAAGCGCTACGTCGACGCGATCGACAGCAACACCATCATCTTCGGCATCGGCCCGGCCGGCACCGGCAAGACCTACCTCGCCGATGGCCAAGGCCGTGCAGGCGCTGCAGGCCAAGCAGGTCAACCGGATCATCCTGACCCGGCCGGCGGTCGAGGCGGGCGAGCGGCTCGGCTTCCTGCCCGGCACGCTCTACGAGAAGATCGACCCCTACCTGCGGCCGCTGTACGACGCGCTGCACGACATGATCGACCCCGAGTCGATCCCGCGGCTGATGACCGCCGGCACCATCGAGGTCGCGCCGCTGGCGTACATGCGCGGCCGCACGCTCAACGACGCGTTCATCATCCTCGACGAGGCGCAGAACACCTCGCCCGAGCAGATGAAGATGTTCCTGACCCGGCTCGGCTTCGGCTCCAAGATCGTCGTCACCGGCGACGTCACCCAGGTCGACCTGCCCGGCGGCACGTCGAGCGGGCTGCGCGTCGTCCAGGAGATCCTCGACGGCATCGACGACGTGCACTTCTGCCGGCTCACCAGCAGGACGTCGTCCGGCACCGGCTGGTCAGCGACATCGTCGACGCCTACGGCCGCTGGGACGCGCAGCCGCAGCAGGACGACCGCTGCCCGGCGGCAGCCAGGGCGGCGTCCGAACCGCCGTCGGCGATGACCGACCGATGAGCATCGAGGTCGACGACGAGTCCGGCGACGAGTCGACGGCGAGCGCATCGCCGCGCTCGCGCGGTTCGTGCTCGACCGCTTGCGGGTGCACCCGCTGGCCGAGCTGTCGGTGCTCGCCGTCGACGTGGCCGCGATGACCGCGCTGCACGTGCAGTGGATGGACGAGGCCGGGCCCGACCGACGTCCTGGCGTTCCCGATGGACGAGCTGCGTCCCGGCGAGCGCGGACGAGGAGCCCGAGCCGGGGCTGCTCGGCGACGTCGTGCTCTGCCCGGTGGTCGCCGCCCGGCAGGCCGCGGCCGCCGGGCACTCCACCGACGAGGAGCTCGACCTGCTCACGACGCACGGCATCCTGCACCTGCTCGGCTACGACCACGCCGAGCCGGACGAGGAGCAGGAGATGTTCGGCCTGCAGGGCGAGCTGCTGCGGCGGCTGGGCCGAGTCGCGGCCGGGGACACGCGGATGACCGCGCTGCCTGCTCGATCGTCGCTGGCGCCTGCTGGTCCTGCTCGGCGGGTCTGTCGGCCGGTGCCGAGGCCGCCCTGTCCCGGGTCTCGCGGGTCGCGGCCGACGACGCGCAGCGCGACGGCCGCCGCGGCGCGCAGCGGCTGCTGCAGGTCCTCGACGACCCGGCCCGCTACCTGAACCTGCTGCTCGCTGCTCCGGGTGACCGCCGAGCTGGTCGCGACCGTCCTGGTCGCGGTCGCGGCGCTCGACGTCCTGGCACGAGACCTGGCAGGCGGTGCTCGTCGCCGTCAGCGTCGATGGTCGTCGTGTCCTACGTCGCGATCGGCGTCTCGCCCGCGCACTCTGGGCCGGCAGCACCCCGCGCCGGTCGCGCTGGCCGCGCGCCGGGCTGCGTGCACCCGCTGGCCCGGGTCCTCGGCCCGCTGCCGCAGCTGCTGATCCTGGTCGGCAACGCGCGTCACCCCCGGCAAGGGGTTCCGCGAGGGGCCGTTCGCCTCCGAGGCCGAGCTGCGCGACCTGGTCGACCTCGCCGAGGAGAACCAGCTCATCGAGGACCGCGAGCGGGTCATGATCCACTCGGTCTTCGAGCTCGGCGACACGATCGTGCGCGAGGTGATGGTGCCGCGCACCGACATCGTCTTCATCGAGCGCGACAAGACGCTGCGGCAGGCGATGTCGCTGGCGCTCCGCAGCGGCTTCTGCCGCATCCCGGTCATCGGTGAGAGCGACGACGACGTCGTCGGCGTCGTCTACCTCAAGGACCTCGTCCGCCGCACCTACGTGCACCGCGACGGCGAGTCGGTCGAGAAGGTCGAGTCGGTGATGCGCCCGGCGATGTTCGTGCCCGAGAGCAAGCCGGTCGACGAGCTGCTGCGCGAGATGCAGGCCCAGCAGACCCACGTCGCGATCGTCGTCGACGAGTACGGCGGCACTGCCGGGCTGGTCACCATCGAGGACATTCTCGAGGAGATCGTCGGCGAGATCACCGACGAGTACGACCTCGAGGCGCCGCTGGTCGAGGAGCTCGAGGACGGCGGCGCTGCGCGTCAGCACCCGGTTGCACCTCGACGAGCTGTCCGAGCGGCTGGACGTCGAGCTCGAGGACGACGACGTCGACACCGTCGGCGGGCTGCTCGCCAAGCATCTCGGCCGGGTGCCGATCCCGGGCGCACAGGTCGTGGGTCAACGGCGTCGAGCTGACGGCCGAGAGCGCGCACGGCCGGCGCAACCGGATCGGCACCGTGCTCATCCGCCAGGCGGACGAGATCGCCGCACCCGACGAGCAGGCGCTGGAGGCAGCGGATGTCCGCGACGCCTGACGGTGCCGGGCCCCCCGACGAGGACGCGAAGCTGGTGACGCTGGCCCGGTCCGCCCGGTCCCGCACGGGTGCGGCCGAGGGGGCGGCGGTCCGCGACGACATCGGGCGCACCTACGCCGCCGCCACGGTCGCGCTGCCGTCGCTGCAGCTGACCGCGCTGCAGGCTGCCGTGGCGGCAGCCCTCTCCAGCGGCTCCGACCGGCTCGAGGCGGCGTGCGTCGTCAGCGACAGCGAGGCTCTCGGCGACGCCGACGTCGCCGTTCTGCGCGATCTCGCGGTCGCCACGGTGCTGGTCGCGGCTCCCGATGGCGCGCTGCGTGCCCGGTGACGGTTACCGTCGGGGCATGATGCGCCGACAGCGTCGTGAGCCGGTGACCGTTCCCGTGCCCGTGGCGAAGCCTCCGGGCCCGCCTGACGGCATCGAGGCGCCGTACGCGCTGCGCTTCGCCGCCGCGTGGGCCTGGCGGCTGCTGCTCGTGATCGCCGCGATCTGGGTCCTGCTGGAGCTGTTCTCGCGGCTGTCCGTGGTGCTGGTCCCGGTCATCATCGGCTTGCTCTTCGCTGCCGCCGCGTCGCCGGCCGCTGACCGGCTGGAGGGATGGGGGATCCCGCGCGGGGTCGCCACCGTGATCGTGGTCCTGACCGGCATCGCGTTGATCGCCGCCCTGGTGACGCTGGTCGCCCAGCAGTTCAGCTCGGGCTTCGACGACCTGCGCGACCAGTTCGACCAGAGCCTGCGCGAGCTGGAGCGCTACCTGGCGGACCTCGGGCTGAAGCGCGACCAGCTGCAGGACTTCTTCGACCGGGTCCGGGACGGTGTGGGGTCCGGCCAGAGCAACCTCGGCGGGACGGTGGTGAAGACCGCCACCACGGCCGGTCACCTGCTCGCCGGGCTGTTCATCGTGCTGTTCTCGACGATCTTCTTCATCTACGACGGTCGCAACATCTGGGGCTGGCTGGTCCGGCTGTTCCCGACGCGGGCCCAGGGTCGCGTCCAGGGCAGCGGCGAGCGCGCCTGGGCCGTCCTCACCGCCTACGTCCGCGCGACCGCCGTGATCGCCGCGGTCGACGCCATCGGCATCGGCCTGGTGGCGTGGATCCTCGGGCTGCCGCTCGTCGTACCGCTGGCGGTCCTGGTGTTCATCGGCTCGTTCATCCCAGTCGTCGGTGCGACCATCAGCGGCACCGTCGCTGTTGCTGTCGCGCTGGTGTCCGAGGGACCCGTGCAGGCGCTGATCATGCTCGCCGGTGTGATCGGTGTGCAGCAGCTCGAGGGCCACGTGCTGCAGCCGTTCCTGCTCGGGCGGCTGGTGCGGGTGCACCCGCTGGCGGTGGTCGTCGTGATCGCCATCGGCGGCTTCGTCGCCGGCATCTTCGGCGCGTTGATCGCCGTACCGCTGACCGCGATCGTCAACACGGTCGCGACCTTCCTGGCCGGCGATCGCCGGCAGCGGCTGGACAATGAGGATGCCGGCGCGGCCGCCGATCCAGCCGTGACGTCGTGACCACGCCGACCGACGACAGGGCAGCAGGACACCCCCGACCGCACCGCGCCGGGTTCGTCGCCTTCGTCGGGCGACCGAACGCCGGGAAGTCCACCCTGACCAATGCACTGGTGGGCGAGAAGGTCGTCATCACGTCGAGCAAGCCGCAGACCACGCGCCGGGTCGTGCGCGGCATCGTGCACCGGCCGGACGCCCAGCTGGTCGTGCTCGACACCCCGGGCCTGCACCGGCCGCGCACGCTGCTGGGGGAACGGCTCAACGACGAGGTCCGCGCGGCCTGGTCCCAGGTCGACGTCGTGGGCTTCTGCCTGCCGGCCGACGAGAAGACCGGCCCGGGCGACCGGTTCATCGCGCGCGAGCTGGCGACACTGGGGCGGGTCGCGAAGGTCGCCGTGGTGACCAAGACCGACCGGGTCAGCCGCGACCGGGTTGCCGAAGCACTGACGGCGGTCGCCGAGATGGGGCGGTCCGAAGGCATCGACTGGGCCGAGGTCGTTCCCGTCTCGGCCGTCGCCGGCGAGCAGGTCGAGCTGCTGGCGGGGCTGCTCGGCGACCTGATGCCCGAGTCGCCGCCGCTCTATCAGGACGGCGAGCTCACGGACGAGCCGGAGCTGGTGCTCGTGGCCGAGCTGATCCGGGAGGCTGCGCTGGAGGGCGTCCGCGACGAGCTGCCGCACTCGATCGCGGTTGTCGTCGAGGAGATGCTGCCGCGCGAGGACCGGCCGGCCGACCGACCGCTGCTCGACGTGCACGCCTACCTGTACGTCGAGCGGGACAGCCAGAAGGGCATCATCATCGGCCCGCAGGGCTCCCGGCTGCGGGACATCGGCACCCGGGCCCGGCCGGCCATCGAGGCGCTGCTGGGGACGCCGATCTATCTCGACCTGCACGTCACGGTCGCCAAGGACTGGCAGCGCGACCCCCGGCAGCTGCGCAAGCTCGGCTTCTAGAGCACGAGCTCCCACTCGGCCCACGGGCGCACCGGCGAGAAGCCCATCTCGACGTTCACCCGCAGCATCGGCGCGTTGGAGTCGGCGTTCCAGGTGTCGATGAACGTCAGTGCCGGCTCGTGCTGCTGCAGGTGCCGCAGGTTGGCGACCTTGAGCAGCAAGCCCAAGCGGTGCCCGCGGTGCTCGGGCTCCACGATCGTCTGCCACTGGCCCGCGAACCCGTCGACGCCGTGGGCAACCGTCAGCATCGTGGTGCCGACGACGACGCCTGTCGCGTCGTGCCGGACCGCGGTGGTGTAGGCCCGGTTGCGGCGGGCCGTCATCACGGCGTCCCGGCCGCGCATCCGGTCGACGTCGAAGACCTCCTGCTCCCACTCCAGGTCGTCCATCGGGGCGTCGGTGGTCATCCGGCTCTCCAGGGCGGCCACCGCGGGGAGGTGTTCCTCCGGTGTCGGGCCGGCCCACTGCAGCAGCGAGTAGCCGGCGGAGTGCGCTACCGCGTCGGCGAGCAGGCCGTCCAGCCGCGCGTCGTCGACGGTCGTCAGGTCGAGCCGTCGCTGGGTGTCGGCGAGCACCATCCGTGCTCCCTGCTCCGTCGCGAACGTCTCCCCGGCCGACCCGGTCACCTCGGACAGCAGCCGGTTGCGGCCAAGGTCGGCAGCCTGTCGCTTCGCCTCGGCGACGATCGCCCGGCCGACCCCCTGACGGCGGTACGCCGGGGAGACCTGCACGTCCACCGCGGCGGCTTTCAGGTTCTCCGTGTGCGACAGGTAGAACCCGAGCCAGCCGACCAGGACGCCGTCGCGGCGGGCGAGGAACGCCCGGTTCTCCGTGCCCGGCCAAGGATGGCGGAGCATCCCCTTGTGCAGCACCCAGCCGAGCGGCGGGTCGCCCGGCAGGTCGGCGTCCTCCACGGCCCGGCGCAGGTCGTACCACTCGCGCATAGCCGGCTCGTCGTCGGCGGAGACCTGCGCGAAGTCGAGCATCGTGGCGGTCGTCACCGGGGCAGATCCAGGCGCCAGCAGGACTCGCGTTGCGCCACGGCGAAGCCCATCGCCTCGTTGATGGCGATCATGTGGGCGTTCTCGTCGGCATTCCAGGTGTGCACCCGGCGAGCCTCCGGCGCCTCCGCGCGCAGCAGCTCCAGGTTGGCCACCTTGACCAGGGCGCCGAGCCGGTGGCCGCGGTGCTCCTTGAGGACCAGGGTGTCCCACTGCCGCGCGTCCGTCGGATCGTGGCGGGTGGTGACGATGTCGGTGTAGGCCACCAGCGGGCCGTCCTCGCCGTGGCGCGCAGCGGTCGCGTACTCGGTGCGGAGCTGGCCGTCCATGACCGCCTCGCGCTCCCGGACCCGGGCTGCGTCCCAGCGCTCGGGCTCGAGGTCGATGCCACCCATCGGTGCGTCGGTGCTCATCCGGGCGATCAGGGCGGCGTACTGATCGACCAGGTCGTCCGGGCAGTGGCCGACCCAGGACACCAGGTGGTAGCCCTCGGCTGCCTGCTCGGCCTCGGCGCGCAAGGCGGCGAGCCGGTCGAGGTCGAGGGCGTCCAGGGCGAGCGTGCGGCGCATCTCGCCGAGGGAACGGCTCGCGCCGGCCGCGGCCGCGAACCGCATCGCGCGGTTCTCGCCTTCCGGCGGCTCGTTGACGGAGCCGAGCACCTGGTGCCGGCCGAGCTCGGCGCTGCGCTGCAGCGCGTGGTCGAGCAGGACCCGGCCGTGGCCGCGCCGCTGGTGCTCGGGCGCCACCGCGATGTCGAGGTCGACCAGGTCGAGGTTGTCGGCCAGCGGCAGCTCGAGCCGGCAGACGCCGACCTGGAGGCCGTCGACCGTCAGGCCCCACCACTCGTAGCGTTCCGAGGCCACCTCGGCGCGGGCCTGCGCGATCATCTCGGGTGCGGTCGGAATGGGGTCGTCCGGGAAGCCGTCGGTGTAGCCCGCCTTGAAGATGGCGTACGACGTCGCCATGGCAGCGTCGTCCCACACGTCGATCTGCTCGACCTGACGAACCTGCTGGGCCTGCGCCCCGACCTCGACCATGACGCCAGCCTGACCCGGCGTGGCGGTGTGCGCCACCGCTTTAGCCGGTCCACGATCCGGACGGGCTCGGCCGCAAGCGCGCCCGCAGCGCATCGACCGGCGTACGCTGATCCGCATGCGGCTCGGCCTGCTCCTTCTCGGCTGCCGCGGCGAGGCACTCTCCTAGAGGCCGGTCCCCTCGCCGCGGAGTGTTCGCCTGTTCCGGTCACAGCCCCGCGAGAGACCCGAGAGTGGCCCGATGACCCAGCACGAGCGCAACCCCCAGCAGCCGTCCGGCATGCCGATCCACCGCTATCCCGCCTTCACACCGGTCGGCCTGAGCGATCGCGGCTGGCCCGGCCGGACCGCGACCGAGGCCCCGCGCTGGTGCGCGGTCGACCTGCGGGACGGCAACCAGGCCCTGATCGACCCGATGAGCCCGGCCCGCAAGAAGCGGATGTTCGAGCTGCTCGTCCGGATGGGCTACAAGGAGATCGAGGTCGGCTTCCCGTCGGCCAGCCAGACCGACTTCGACTTCGTCCGCCAGCTCATCGAGGAAGACCTGATCCCGGACGACGTCGTCATCCAGGTGCTGACCCAGGCGCGTGACGCGCTGATCGAGCGCACCTTCGAGTCGATCCGCGGCGCCGACCAGGCGATCGTGCACCTGTACAACTCGACGTCGACGCTGCAGCGCCGGGTCGTCTTCGGACTGCCGAAGGAAGGCATCACCGACATCGCGGTGCAGGGTGCGCGGCTGTGCCAGAAGCTGACCGAGACGGTGACGGACACCGACGTGTTCTTCGAGTACTCGCCGGAGTCCTACACCGGGACCGAGCTCGAGTTCGCGGTCGAGGTCTGCAATGCGGTCAACGACGTGTGGCAGCCGTCGCCGGACCGGAAGACGATCGTCAACCTGCCGGCGACCGTCGAGATGGCGACGCCGAACATCTACGCCGACTCGATCGAGTGGATGCACCGCAACCTCGCGCACCGTGACTCGGTTGTGCTGTCGCTGCACCCGCACAACGACCGCGGCACGGCTGTCGCCGCCGCCGAGCTCGGCTACCTGGCCGGTGCCGACCGGATCGAGGGCTGCCTGTTCGGCAACGGCGAGCGCACCGGCAACGTCTGCCTGGTGACCCTGGGGCTCAACCTGTTCTCGCAGGGCATCGACCCGCAGATCGACTTCAGCGACATCGACGAGATCCGCCGCACGGTCGAGTACTGCAACCAGCTGCCGGTGCACGAGCGGCACCCGTACGGCGGCGACCTGGTCTACACGGCGTTCTCCGGCTCGCACCAGGACGCCATCAAGAAGGGGCTGGACTGGATGGAGCGGGACGCCGCGACAGCCGGCGTACCGGTCGACGAGTTCCGGTGGGCGGTGCCGTACCTGCCGATCGACCCGAAGGACGTCGGGCGCTCGTACGAGGCCGTGATCCGGGTCAACTCGCAGTCCGGCAAGGGCGGCGTCGCCTACATCATGCGCACCGAGCACCACCTGGACCTGCCGCGCCGGCTGCAGATCGAGTTCAGCCAGGTCATCCAGGCCCGCACCGAGGTGGACGGCGGCGAGGTGTCGCCGGCGCAGATGTGGGAGGCGTTCGAGGCCGAGTACCTGGCCCGGCGTACGCCGATCGCTCTGAACACCCATCACACGTCGTCTGCCGCCGACACCGACGACGAGCTCGAGGTCAACGTCTTCCTGGACGGGGAGAAGCGCGCCCTGCGCGGCATCGGCAACGGCCCGATCGCCGCGTTCGTCAACGCGCTGTCGACGATCGGGCAGGACGTACGGGTCCTCGACTACGCCGAGCATGCGATGTCGCTCGGGCGGTGACGCACGCGCCGCGGCCTACGTCGAGTGCGCCATCGGCGAGCGGATCCTGTGGGGCGTCGGTGTCGACGCCAACATCGTCACCGCGTCGCTCAAGGCCGTCGTCTCCGCCGTCAACCGCGCCGCCGCCGACTGACCCCGTGCCGAAGTTGATCACGCGGTCGGCCGTGCCACGCCGACACTCGGGCGCCTTCCCGTTGCCTGAGGGCTTGGTGCTCCGTCTGTTCTAGGCCACGATGAGGCATCTGGAGGATGGGTTCAGGCCACTCGACACGAGGGGACTTCGAGATGAGCACCGCGACACCAGAACAGGACCACGAAACGCACGAACCCGAGCTACGCCGGGTGATGGGGCGCAAGCTCCTGCTGCTGTTCATCGTCGGCGACATCCTCGGCGCAGGCGTCTACGCCGTGACCGGCCAGATGGCGGGCATCGTCGGCGGCATCGTCTGGGTGCCCTTCGTGATCGCCTTCGTGGTCGCGGCCCTGACCGCGCTGTCCTACCTCGAGCTGGTCACCAAGTACCCACAGGCTGCCGGCGCTGCGCTCTACACGCACAAGGCTTTCGGTATCCACTTCATCACCTTCCTCGTCGCGTTCGCGGTGATCTGCTCCGGCATCACCAGCGCCTCGACCTCATCTACCGTGCTGGCCCAGAACCTGACCGGCGGATTCGTCATCAACGGCTGGATCGACGAAGCGCCCGGCACCGGCACCATCACGCTCATCGCCATGGCGTTCATGGTCCTGCTGGCGCTGATCAACCTGCGCGGGGTCGGGGAAAGCGTGAAGTTCAACGTCATCCTGACGCTGGTCGAGATCACCGCGCTCGCCATCGTGATCGGGGTCGGGTTCTGGGCGATCGCGCAAGGGGATGGCGACATCAGCCGCATCACCACCTTCTCGTCGCCGGAAGAGAAGGGCGTCTTCCTCGCCGTGACGGCGGCGACGGCCGTGGCGTTCTTCGCGATGGTCGGCTTCGAAGACTCCGTCAACATGGTCGAGGAGTGTCACGACCCGGTTCGGATCTTTCCCCGCACGATGCTGACCGGCCTCGGGATCGCGGTGATCATCTATGTGCTGGTGGCCTTCGCGGTCGTCTCGGTGTTGACGCCCGCCGAGCTGGCCGAGATCAACGAGGCGGAAGGCCGGGCGCTGCTCGAGGTCGTCAGCGCCGGGGCGCCGGACTTCCCCATCGACAAGGTGTTCCCGTTCCTCGCGGTGTTCGCGGTCGCCAACACCGCCCTGATCAACATGATGATGGCGAGCCGGCTGCTGTACGGCTTGGCCAAGCAGGACGTGCTCCCGCGCGCACTGGGCAGGGTCTCGCCGAACAGCCGCGCACCCTACGCCGGGATCGCCTTCTCGACCGTCCTGGCCCTGGGACTGATCTGGTACGTCTCATCGCGGGCCGAGAGCGACATCGTCCTCAACCTGGCCAGCACGACGGCTCTGCTGCTGCTGGTGGTCTTCGCAGTCGTCAGCATCGCGTGCCTGGTCCTGCGGGGTGACGGGCGCGAGTCTCGCTTCAAGTCTCCGGGGCTGACACCGGCGCTGGCCGCGGCGCTGTGTCTCTTCCTGGCCGGCCCGTGGGTGGATCGTGACGTGATCGTCTACCGGATCGCAGGCGGTCTCCTCGCGATCGGCGTCGTGCTGTGGGCGCTCACCTGGCTGACCAACCGGGGGATCCGCGCCAAGAAGACCGGTTTCCGCGACATCGAGCACATGGAGGACGACGTCCGCTGAGCGAGGTCGCGACCGCCGCTCGCTCGGCGTCTGGGGTGTCGAGGAGTGCCGCTGTGCCGCTGGGCGGCGCGCTATTCGCGTGGTGGTTTGTTGTGGCCGGGTGGTGGTGGTTCGGGTCCGAGGGTTTTGCCGGTTTGGGGGTGGTGCATGAGGTAGCGGCCGTCGGGGAGGCGTTGGAGGGTCCAGTGTCCTTCGTGGAGCCAGAGGTGGTGGCCTTCGCAGGTGAGGGCGCCGTTGGCGATGGTGGTTTTGCCGCCGTGGTGGACGGGGGTGAGGTGGTGGGCGTCGGACCAGGCGGCGGGGCGGTCGCAGAAGGGGCTGGCGCAGGTGTCGCCGTCGCGGGCGATCATGGCGAGGCGTTGGGCGGTGGTGAAGAACCGGCGGTGGGTGCCGGCTTCGGTGACGTTGCCGTCGGGGTCGAGGTGGACGAAGGTGACGGTGGTGTCGCAGCCGAGGCGTTGGGCGGTGGCGGTGGTGACGGGTCCGGCCCAGGTCAGGGTGCCGCCGGGTGAGGTCTGGCCGGTCAGGCCGGCGGCGTCGATGGTGACCACGAGTCTGGCCCGGGACCGGCTGGTGCGCCGGGCGCTGGGCTCGGCGGTGGCGCTGTCGGGGGTGGCGGTGTCGAGCCAGTGCGTGGCGTGGGTGTGCAGGCCGTCGAGGCGGCGTCGGGCCGCGGTGCGGGTGTCGCCTTGGGTCAGCGGTGCGGCGGTGTCGATGGCGGCGATGATGGCGGCGCCGGTGGTCTCATCGGCGGTGCCGGTGATCGCGAACCCGCCGTCGAGCATGGGGGAGAAGGTGATGCCGGCCCGCTGGTAGCGGCGCAGTGCCTTGGCGTCGGCCTTGTCGGGGTCCAGGGCTTGCCCGAAGGCGCGCATGATGTTCGCGGTGGCCCGGACGTCGCCCTCGGCGGCGGCGGCGACCACCTCGGGCTCGATCAGCGCGACCGCACCGGCCGGGGCGTCCTTGACGCCGTCGGCGATCACCGCGGCGTGCCGGCCGGAGATCGCACCCGCGGCCAGCGCCGCGGCGGTGTTCGGCAGCAGACCGGAGCGCAGGTTCCGGGCGGCGCGCACCGCGCGGGCCGCCTCCCCGGGGCTCAGGTGGCCGATCGCGCGCAGCCAGGCGCCGGTGGTGAGGGCACCGTCCAGGGCGTAGGTGCCGTCGGCGTCCACCTTCCCGGCCAGCGCCAGACTCAGCGCGTCGACCTTGCCGGCCAGCACCCGCAGCTGCGCGAGCAGGGCAGCGGACTGGTCGTGGCTCAGGTGCTCGACGCCGGCCTGCAGGGCCCGGGTCAGCGCGGTGTCGGCGGCGGCGACGCCCGCCTCCACTCCCGCAACTGCCATGGTCGAACACATGTTCGAATCTTAGCGCAGATCGATGCTCCGCGGAACCCGGAAACCGTTGCTGTGCATAGGGATCCGGGCCCTGTGGACGAGCGGGGGTCGCGGTGAAGTCAGCGGACAAGAAGCCGGGCTTCGGCCCTCAGCCAGCCGTATGCGGTCAGTGCCGCTCGGCGGCCCAGCCGGTGCCGACGCGCTGGAACCCGATGCCCGAGTAGACCCGTGCGACGTCGACTGACGAGGCGGTGAGGAACACCGTGCGGAGGCCGAGGTCGCGCGCGTCGTCAACCAGGGCCGCTGTGACTGCGGCACCCAGGCCCTGCCGGCGAGCGGAAGGCAGCGTCGCGACGCCCATCACCTCGGTGACGTCGCCGACCGGCAGCGTCCGGCCGGTCGAGACGACCCCGTGCCCGGACTGTTCGGCGACCGCGATGCGCACTCCGCGGTCGGCGAGCAGGTCGAGGACGCGTTGTTGGGCCGGCTTCATGGCGGCGTCCCGCTCGGCCGGGCCGGCGTCTCCCCGGGCAGTGCCCTCTGTGCCGAACCCGACTGCCGAGGTCGCGGTGGCAGCGCTCACCGCCTCGGCGTCGTCCGGCCCGAGCAGCCGCACCGTCACGCCTTCTGGCAGCCGCGGGGCGGACACGGCGAGGTCGCCGTCCAGGACCAGCAGCGGCAACTCCTCCAGCTCGAAGGAGCCGGCCGTGCGCACTGCGTCGAGCAGCGTCGGTGTCGTCTCGTGCACCCACTCGATCGTCTGCGGCAGGCCGTGCTCTCGCAGCCGGTCGGCGGCTGCCACGACGTCCTCCGGACTGACTGCCCTGGTCTCGCCAAGTCGTGGGCGCGCGTAGTAGACCCAGCCGCCGGGCTCACCGAGGAACAGCGTGAACGGCCCGTTCTCCTCGGTCCGCGAGAACCGGCGCGGGACGGCGTCGTAGTAGGTCTCGAGCCGGGCCAGCAGGTCGTCGGTCACCGGCACATCCTTTCCTCCGACCAGCCGCGGCACCCACGATTCAACGCAGCATCTCGCGGGTGACCGTCGTACGCGCCACTGTGCTGCCGCGGAACCAGACCTGGCGCGGCGGGTCCTGCAACCGCAGGACCTCCGGCCAGCTGCTGGCGGCGTAGAGCTGGAGGTCGGCGCGCGCCCCGGCCGCGACCCCGTAGCGCCAGCCGAGGTGCCAGGCGGCAGCCGGAGTGGTGGTGACAGCGGCCAGCGCCTGGTGCTGCTCGCGGAGCGTCGTGAGGTGCGCGGCGTGCGCGGAGATCAGCGCCACCTCCAGCATGTCGCCGCGACCATAGGGATAGAAGCCGTCCTGCACGCAGTCCTGGCCGAAGGCGACCCCGACACCCGCGGCCAGCAGCTCGGCCACCCGGGTGGTGCCGCGCCGCACGAGTCCGCGGTCGCCGCGGCCCTGCAGGACCAGGTTGGTCACCGGGTTCGACACGACTGTGACCCCCAGCCGGGCGCAGTCGCCGATGACGCGGTCGGCGTACTCGTCGTCTGCTGCCGACAGCGCGCACACGTGGCCGACCGTGACGCGGTGCTGCCACCCGCTGCGCTCGGTCTCGTCGAGCACCATCGCGAGGGTGCGCACGGAGCCGTCGTCAGTCTCGTCAACGTGCATGTCGACGTCGGCGTCGTAGCGGGCCGCGAGCTCGAAGCAGATCCGGACGTGCTCGCGCTGCTCGTCCTCGGTCGCCTCCCAGTGCGGCATCCCGCCCACCACGGTCGCGCCGCGCTCCATCGCCTCAGCCATCAGCTCGGCGGCGCCAGGGTCGCGGAGCAGGCCCTCCTGGGGGAACGCGATCACCTGCACCTCGGCGATGTCGGCACAGTCCTGCGCGGCAGTGAGCACACCGTCCAGCGGGACCAGGCCGCCGATCGTGTCGACATCGACATGCGAGCGCAGCCGGGTCGTGCCGGTCAGCACTGACGCCTCGATCACGGCCCGCGCGCGTCGGCGTACGCCGTCGACGATGTAGTCCCGCTTGGCGGCGTGGATCGCGCCGATCGCGCCGGCCAGGGTGCCGTCGTGCTCGGCCAGCTGGTCGCGGATCAGCACCTTGTCGAGGTGCACATGCGTGTCGATGTACGCCGGCAGCAGCAGGCCGCCGGCGGCGTCAACGCGCTCGTCGGCGGCTCGGGCGGCGCCGGGAGCCACCTCAACGATGTGCTCGTCCTCGATGATCACGTCCACCCGGGAGCCGTCCGCCAGGGATGCGTCCACGATCGCCAGTCGCGCCATGCGGTCATCAGACCACCGATCGACCACAATGGGGCGGTGAGCCTCTACCGGGACGAGGGTGTCGTGCTGCGCACCCAGAAGCTCGGCGAGGCCGACCGCATCATCACCCTGCTCACCCGGTCGCACGGCCGGGTCCGGGCGGTGGGCAAGGGCGTCCGGCGGACCCGGTCGAAGTTCGGTGCCCGGCTCGAGCCCTTCACCCACGTCGACCTTCAGGTCTACGAGGGTCGGTCGCTCGACGTGGTGCAGCAGGCCGAGACGATCGCGTCTTACGGCGACCGGATCTCCGACGACTACCCGAGGTACACGACCGGCACGGTGATGCTCGAGACCGCCGAGCGGCTGACCGCGGAGGAGAAGGAGCCGGCCACTCAGCAGTTCCTGCTGCTCGTGGGCGGCCTGCGGACCCTGGCCGAGGCCACCCACGCGCCCGGGCTGGTGCTGGACGCGTTCCTGCTCCGGTCGCTCGCTGTTGCCGGGTACGGCGCGTCCTTCGACGACTGTGCGCGCTGCGCCCGGCCCGGCCCGCACCCGTTCTTCAACGTCTCGTCCGGCGGGGCGGTCTGCGGCTCGTGCCGGGTTGCCGGGTCGGTGTCGCCGGCGCGGGGCACGCTCGACCTGCTCGCCGCGCTGCTGTCCGGCGACTGGGAGACCGCGGACGCCAGCGACCCGCGGCACCGGCGCGAGGGCAGCGGCCTGGTGTCGGCGTACCTGCAGTGGCACCTGGAGCGAGGCCTGCGCTCGCTGCCGATGGTGGAGCGTAGCTAGGCGTGACCTGAGCTGGGCCCGGTCGTTGACCCTCGTGTCGCCCACCGAGGAGTCACGTTGCCGCGCGCTGCCGTCGTCGCCCTGTCCACTGCGCTGGCGCTCTCCGCCCTGCCTGCGCTGCCGAGCGGCGCGAACGCCGCCGAGCCTGGCTATGGCGAGGTGCTCAACATCCTCCCGCCCGGCCAGTCGGGCACGGTCACCGCGACCGACGTCGCGAAGGTGGTGGCCGGCGACCCGCAGGGCCGGGTCGCCATCGACGGGAAGAACGCGCCACCCAACTTCGCCAACCAGCTCGAGATGTACGACGCGCTCAACACGGTCGCCCCTGGCTCGCTCAAGGAAGGCGACCTGACGAAGTACTACAAGCCGGCCACCTTCGAGGTACCCGCCGATCAGGTCCTCCGGGTCGCGACGCCCCGCCCCGGTGTACGCATCACCTGGGACACGTTCGGCGTACCGCACATCAAGGGCGACACCAGGGACGACGTCGCGTTCGGCGCTGGGTACGCCGGCACGCACGACCGGATGTTCCTGCAGGACGTGCTGCGGCACACCGGCGAGGCGCGGGCCGCGGAGTTCCTCGGGCCGACCGACGACAACGTCAAGATGGACCAGGAGCAGCTGCGCAGCGCGTTCTACACCCACGACGAGGCGGCGGCCCAGGTCGCCGCGCTGCCCGGCCGGTTCGGCGCAGAGGGCACCCGGATGGTCGCCGCCGTCGACGCCTTCCTCGCCGGGATCAACGCCGGCCAGGACGCCATGTGCCCGCTCGGCTCGCCGGTCGGCCCGCAGTGCCCGGCGGAGTACGCCGCCCTCGGCAAGAAGCCCGAGCCCTGGGACCGCGCAGACCTGGTCTACGTCGCGTCCCTCGTCGGCGGCATCTTCGGTAAGGGCGGCGGCGGCGAGGCGGCCAACGCACGCTGGCTGCAGCAGCTGGAGCGCAAGCTCGGACGGAAGGCCGGTCGCGCGGTCTACTCCGACCTGCGCGAGCGCGACGACCGCGAGGCTCCGACTACGGCGACGACCGTGTTCCGGTATGGCGGCCGCCCTGGCATCCACCCCGGCCGCCGGGGTGTCGCCATGCCTGACCTGAACGGTCGGACCGCACCCGGCACCGGCGCGGACGCCGGGTCGTCGACGCCGATCCCGCTGCCCTCGACGCCGCCCGGTCTGCCGGCGCCGCCCGGACACGGCGCGACCGACAGCCCGGTCCTGAACCTGCCGTTCGGCGACCTGGACCTGTCCTCGGTCGGTCCCGGCCTCAGCAACGCGCTGCTGGTCGGCGCGAACCGCACCACCACCGGCCACCCGCTCACCGTGTTCGGCCCGCAGACCGGCTACTACGCGCCGCAGCTGCTCACCGAGCAGGTGCTCGAGGGCCCGGGCGTCAAGGCCCGCGGCGTCTCGTTCGCCGGCACCCAGCTCGTCGTCCAGCTCGGTCGCGGCCTCGACTATGCGTGGTCCGCGACCAGCGCGAGCAACGACAACGTCGACACCGTGGTCGAGCGACTGTGCTCGACTGACGGCTCCCCGGTGACCGTGCGCTCCACGGCGTACCGCGTCGATGGGAAGTGCGTGCCGATGGATCGGCACATCCATGAGGAGACGGCGCTGCCCAACCTCGGCGCCACCGAGCCGCCGCGAGAGATCCGGCTCGAGGTCCTGCGCACCCGGCACGGCATCGTCCAACTGCGCACGACGGTGCGCGGCCGCCCGGTGGCGATCGTGACGCAGCGCAGCACCTACCACCACGAGGTCGACTCGGTGGTCGGGTTCGCGCGGCTGAACGACCCGGCGCAGACCCACGACGCGGCGTCGTTCCAGCGGTCTGCGAGCGCGATCGACTACACGTTCAACTGGTTCTACGCCGACAGCAAGGACATCTCGTACTACAGCTCGGGCCTGCTGCCGCGCCGCGCGAAGGGCACCGACTTCGACCTGCCGCGGTGGGGCGACCGCCGCTACGACTGGAAGGGCTGGCTGCCGTTCGGCCGGCACGTGCACCAGACGAACCCGCCAACCGGCTACCTCGCGAGCTGGAACAACAAGCCGGCGCCGGGCTGGTCGGCTGCCGACAACGTCTGGGGCTACGGCGCGGTCTACCGCAGCAAGGCCCTCAGCGACCGTGCCCGGACGGCCACGGCCGGCGGCAAGAAGGTCTCGCGCGCGCAGCTGGTCGGGATGGTCGCCGACGCGGCCACCGTCGACTCGCGGGCCAGGTACACCCTGCCGATGCTGCTCAAGGTGATCGGCAAGGACCCGCGGGCCGCGGGCACCGTCGCCCGGCTCAAGGCGTGGCTGAAGGCCGGCGCACACCGGGTCGACCGCGACCGGGACGGCGCCTACGCGCACCAGCAGGCGATCGCCGTCTTCGACGAGTGGTGGGAGTCGCAGAGCACCAGCACGCCCGGCGCGAAGTCGGTCGCGAAGGACGTGCTGCGACCCCGCCTCGGTGCGCTCGCCGGCAAGCTGCCGAAGGACCTCGACAACCACCCGCGCGGTGGCCGCGGCTCGGCCTGGAACGAGGTCGCCTGGTACGGCTACGTGAACAAGGACCTGCGTGCGCTGCTCGGTCGGGACGTCAGGTCGCCCTACTCGCGTGCCTACTGCGGCCGCGGCTCTCTGTCCCGTTGCCGGACCGCGCTGCGTGCGTCGCTGAAGGCCGCGGTCGATCGGGTGCTCGCGGCGCAGGGTCAGTCGTCGGTCGCCGGCCTGACCTACGACAAGCACCAGGACGACATCCGGCACGTGACGGCCGGTCTTGTGGGCGTCCGGCCGATCGACTGGCAGAACCGGCCGACCTTCCAGCAGGTGGTGGACTTCCGCAGCCACCGCTGAGGCTTTGACGCCCGGCCTGTGCGTCCGACGTCATCCGCGCATGATGCCGGGTTTCCAGCACCGGGTCAGCCCGACCCATAGCCCGTGACGTGCGAGACCCCTGCGGCGCGGGGGCGGGTGGTCGCTAGGGTCGCGGCGTGGCGAGACGGAAGACGCGTGGCCGGCCGAGCGAGCGGCACGACCCGGTGCCCCCGACGCCGCATCCCTCGGGGGCGCGGCCGCCGGAGGTGCCGGCCGAGCTTGTGCCCGCGCACGTAGCGATCGTCATGGACGGCAACGGCCGCTGGGCCAAGGCCCGCGGGCTGCCCCGCACCAAGGGCCACGAGGCAGGCGAGGCAGCCCTGCTCGACGTCGTCCACGGGGCCGTCGAGATCGGCGTCAAGCACCTGTCGGCGTACGCCTTCTCCACCGAGAACTGGAAGCGCTCGCCGGACGAGGTCAAGTTCCTGATGGGCTTCAACCGCGAGGTGATCCACCGACGCCGCGACGAGCTGGACGCCATCGGCGTCCGGGTCCGCTGGGCCGGCCGGCACAAGCGGCTGTGGCGCAGCGTCATCTCCGAGCTCGAGGACGCCGAGGAGCGCACCCGGCACAACGACGTGCTGACCCTGCAGTTCTGCGTCAACTACGGCGGGCGGGCCGAGATCGCCGACGCCGCACAGGCGATCGCGCGGGAGGTCGCGGCCGGCCGGCTGGACCCGGCGAAGGTCGACGAGCGCACGATCGCGCGGCACCTCGACGAGCCGGACATCCCCGACGTCGACCTCTTCGTCCGGTCGTCGGGGGAGCAGCGGTTCTCGAACTTCCTGCTGTGGCAGTCGGCGTACGCCGAGATGGTCTTCCTCGACACCCTCTGGCCGGACTTCGACCGCCGCGACCTGTGGCGGGCGATCGACATCTACGCGCGCCGGGACCGCCGCTACGGCGGCGCAGTGCCCAACCTCTGAGCGGTCAGCGGCAGCGGTGGCGGGCCCAGGCGAGGTAGGCGGCCGGCCGGTTGGTCACGACGGCGCTCGCCCTGGCATAGGCCGTGCGCTTCCAGCCCTGCAGCGTGTCGACCGTCCACGGCCGCACCGCGATGCCGGCCTGGCGCCAGCTCGCCGCGCGCTCCCGGGTCAGTGACGCCTGGTTGACGACGTAGGTGGTGCCGAACTGCAGCACCGACTCCGGCGAGCGGTAGTGCGGCCAGTCGATGATCGCGGTGCGGATGCCCGGCGCGGCCGACCGGACCGCGGTGATCGTCTCCTCGGAGAAGCTGGTGACGAGGATGCGCGCCGGGTGGGACAGCCAGCGGAACCGCTCCAGGAGCAGCGACAGCTGGCTCGACGTCGGGGTCGTCTTCAGCTCGACCATCGTGCTGGCGTCGTTGGCCTCGGCGAGCTTCAGCGCCTCGTACAACGTCGGCACCCGGGTGCCTCGGTACGCGCGGGAGAACCACGAGCCCGCGTCCAGCTTCTTGATCTGCGCCAGCGAGAGCCCGGTCACCGCCCCGGTGCCGTCAGTCGTGCGGCCGACGGTGCGGTCGTGCATCAGGACCGGCACGTCGCTGAGGGTGAAGCGGACGTCCACCTCGACTCGCCGTACGCCGATCGCGAACGCCTTGCGCAACGCCGGCAACGTGTTCTCCGGAGCCCGCTCCGAGTCGCCGCGGTGCGCGACCGGCGGGGGGACGCACGAGGCCTTGGCCTGCGCCGGCGCTGCCGTGAGGGGACCGGTGGCGACGAGGGTGGCAACTGCCAGCAGCAGGCCGAGCGCCGGACGAGCGAGCAAGGCGGATCCCCCCGAGGTCGGTGGTGCAGGTGCGCCTCGACGCTATGTCGGTCCGCCCGGCGGGGCAAAGCCGGGTGGTCAGCGTCCCGGTCTGCGGGCGGCGCACTGGCGGCAGGTGCCGACGACCTCCACGGTGTGCGCCACGTCGACGAAGCCGTGCTCCCGCGCGACCTTCTCGGCCCAGGTCTCCACCGCCTTGCCCTCGACCTCGACGGTCTTGCCGCAGCTGCGGCACACGACGTGGTGGTGGTGGCCGGCCGAGCACGCCCGGTAGGTGGCCTCGCCGTCGCCGTTGCGCAGCACGTCGACCTCGTCGGCCTCGGTCAGGTTCTGCAGGGCCCGGTAGACCGTGGTCAGGCCGATCCGGTGCCCCGACCCGCGGAGGCTGGCGTGGATCTCCTGCGCGCTGCGGAACGCCGGGTCCCGGAGCAGCTCGTCGCGCACGGCGTTGCGTTGCCTGCTCATGCCGCGCTCACCCGGCCGCCACGACGAACCACATCAGGCCGACACCGCCGAGGGTGCTCACCAGCGTGAGCCGCGACGGGTGCCGGGCGTGGGCCTCGGGCAGGATGTCGGCGGTCGCGAGGTAGAGCAGGAAGCCTGCGAAGCCGCCGAGGTAGAGCGCGAGCAGGTCGTCGCTGACGCTGAAGAACAGGGTCGAGATCGCCCGACCACCGGCGCCACGGCGTCGGCCGCGAGCATCGACAGCTGCCGCCGCCGCGAGTTGCCGTGGGTGCGCAGGATCGTGACGGTGTTGAGGCCGTCGGCGAAGTCGTGCGCGATGACCGCCAGCGCCACGGCGAACCCGACCGTGTCGCTGACCTGGAACGCCAGCCCGATGCCGACGCCGTCGAGGAACGAGTGCACCGACCAGCGCGAGCGCGGACGCGAACCCGACGCTGGGGTTGTGGTGGTCGTGTGCGCCGTACTCGCCCTCGTGCGCGCCGTGCATCGCCACCGACCGCTCGACGCAGTGCAGCGTGAGGAAGCCGGCCGCGAACGCCACCATCACCGTCGGGACACCGAGGAACATCGTGTCCGAGAGCTCGAACAGCTCGGGCAGCAGGTCGAAGGCGACCAGCCCGAGCATCACGCCGGCCGCGAAGCCCAGGACGAGGTGCAGCCGGTCGCGACTGCGCAGGGCGACGAAGCCGCCGAGAGCGGTCGAGAGCACGGCGGTCAGTGCGAAGAGGACGGGCATGCGACGACCGTACATCAAAATGACAACCGTTTTCACTCTCGCTCGGCTACGGTGTCCGGATGCTGGTCGTGACGCGGTTCCGGGTGCCCGAGGGCGACGCCGCGGCGTTCCGCACCGGTGCCGACGACCTGCTCGCCTTGCTGTCGGCTCTGCCCGGCTTCGAGCACGGCTCGCTGGGGCGGGCGCCGGACGACCAAGACCTGTGGGTGCTCGCGACGGCCTGGGAGGGCGTCGGCGCCTACCGGCGGGCGCTGTCGGCGTACGACGTGAAGATGACCGCGCCGGCCGTGATGGCCTTCGCGGTGCACGAGCCGAGTGCCTTCGAGGTCGTCACCAGCGCACCGCGCGGCGGACAACCGGTGTGACCGGCTGGTCGGCCCACCGATAGCCTCGGTGCTTCAGCCGCCGACAACCAGCCGGATGGAGGCCACCGTGGCCAAGGGCAACGCGTCACGCAGCGACCAGCGCAACGACGCGATCGTGAGCCTCAGCAAGCGCCGGGGCTTCGTCTACCCGAGCAGCGAGATCTACGGCGGCACCCGCTCCGCGTGGGACTACGGGCCCCTCGGCGTCGAGCTCAAGGAGAACGTCCGCCGGCAGTGGTGGAAGAACATGGTCCAGACCCGCGACGACGTCGTCGGGCTGGACTCCGCAGTCATCCTCGCCCGCGAGGTGTGGGTCGCCTCCGGTCACGTCGACACGTTCAGCGACCCGCTGGTCGAGTGCCAGTCGTGCCACAAGCGGTTCCGCGCCGACCACCTCGAGGAGGCGTACGAGGCGAAGAAGGGCAACCCGCCGCCGAACGGCCTCAAGGACGTCAACTGCCCCAACTGCGGCACCAAGGGCGCCTTCACCGAGCCGCGCCAGTTCTCCGGCCTGCTGAAGACCTACCTCGGCCCGGTGGAGAGCGAGGAGGGCCTGCACTACCTGCGGCCCGAGACCGCGCAGGGCATCTTCGTGAACTTCCTCAACGTGATGACCTCGGCCCGCAAGAAGCCGCCGTTCGGCATCGCGCAGACCGGCAAGTCGTTCCGGAACGAGATCACGCCCGGCAACTTCATCTTCCGCACCCGCGAGTTCGAGCAGATGGAGATGGAGTTCTTCGTCGAGCCGGGCACCGACGAGCAGTGGTTCGAGTACTGGCTGCAGCACCGCTTCGACTGGTTCATCGGCCTCGGCGTCCGCGAGGAGAACCTGCGGTTCTACGAGCACCCGCAGGAGAAGCTGTCGCACTACTCGAAGCGCACCGTCGACATCGAGTACCGCTTCAACTTCGGCGGCAAGGAGTTCGACGAGCTCGAGGGCATCGCGAACCGCACCGACTTCGACCTGAACGCCCACTCCAAGCACTCGGGCACCGACCTGTCGTACTTCGACCAGGAGAAGGGCGAGCGCTGGACGCCGTACGTCGTGGAGCCGGCGCTCGGCCTCACCCGCGCGACCCTGGCGTTCATGCTCGACGCGTTCACCGAGGACGAGGCGCCCAACGCCAAGGGGGTCATGGAGAAGCGCACCGTGATGCGCTTCGACCCGCGGCTCGCGCCGGTCAAGGTCGCCGTGCTCCCGCTGTCGCGCAACGCCGACCTGACGCCGAAGGCGAAGGACCTCGCGGCGACGCTGCGGCAGAGCTGGAACGTGGAGTTCGACGACGCCGGCGCGATCGGCCGTCGCTACCGCCGGCAGGACGAGATCGGCACGCCGTTCTGCGTCACCGTCGACTTCGACACCCTGGACGACCAGGCCGTGACGGTGCGGGAGCGCGACACGATGAAGCAGGAGCGCGTCGGGCTGGACGCCGTCCCGGGTTGGCTGGCGCAGCGACTGCTCGGCTGCTGACCCCGTGCCGGCGTCGGGGCTCCCGCCGCGGCAGGTGACGCTGCTGCTCTGCGACGGGCACGGCACGCTGCTCGGCACCCTGCCGCCGTTCGAGGTCGAGCTGCCCTGGTGGCAGGAGGTCGCCGACGTCGTCTCCGGGGCGCACCGGCTGCACGGCCTCGACGTGACCGTCCTGCGGCTGCTGACGACGGAGCCGTCGGCGCGGTCAGCAGGGGGACCGGTGACCTACCTGGCCGAGGTCGCGAGCCCGCCGCCCTCGCTGGACCCGTCCCCGTGGACCGGCCCGGACCCGCTTGCCGAGCAGCCGCTGCGGCTGCCGTACGCCAAGCCCGGTGGCCCGGCCGCCGACCTCGCCTGGGCCGACGCCGCGCTGGCCGCGGCGGGCCGCGCACGCACCGGCCCCGCGGTGCAGGGCCGCACCTGGAACCTGTCGAGCATCTGGCAGCTGCCCACCGCGGCGGGGACCGCCTGGCTCAAGGTGGTGCCGCCGTTCTTCGCCCACGAGGGAGCGATGCTCGAGCGGCTCGACCCGGCGGTGGTGCCACCGCTGATCGCGGCCCAGGGGCCACGGATCCTGCTCGCCCACGTGGCGGGTGAGGACCACTGGGGCGCCGAGCTGCCGGTGCTGCGCCGGGTCGTGGAGCTGCTCGTCGGCCTGCAGTCGTCGTGGGTCGACCGGGTGGGCGACCTCGAGGACGTCGGTGCGCCCGACTGGCGGGCTGGACAGGTTCGTGCCCGCGGCCGAGCAGCTGCTGAGCCGTGACACGGAGACGCTGGCCGACGACGTCATCGCGCGGCTGCGCACCCTGGTCGACGGCCTGCCGCAGCGGTTCGCGGCCGTCGCCGAGTGCGGCCTGCCGGACACCCTGCTGCACGGCGACTTCCACCCCGGCAACACCCGCGGGTCGGCCGAGGACGGCGGCCACAGCGTGCTGCTCGACTGGGGCGACTGCGGCATCGGCAACCCGTTGCTGGACCAGGCCGCGACCCTCGCGAGCATCCGGGAGGAGCAGCGCGCCCCGCTGAGCGAGCACTGGGCCGGGCTCTGGCGCGCCGCCGTTCCCGGGAGCGACCCCGACCGGACGGCCACGCTGCTGGCGCCGGTCTCCGCGCTGCGGCAGGCGCTGATCTACCGGATGTTCCTCGACAACATCGAGCCCGACGAGCGGGTCTACCACGCGGATGACCCGGCCCACTGGATGGGCCGGGCCGCCGCGCTCGCGGTCGACTAGGTCGGTCGCGAGCTCACCGCTCGATGTCGACGCGGATGAACGGCGCCGGCCGGGTGGAGTGGTTGGAGGGACCGTTGACGATCGCGACGCCGTCGAAGATCACCGTCCCGACCGCCCTCGCCGTGCGCTGGTCACGCTTGCTCCCCGGACCGTTCACCTCGGTCTCGATATTGCCGATGCCGGTCCAGGTCACGTCGACGGACACCGTGTGTGCGACGCCGAAGATGTCCCGCGCGATGCCGGACCCGGTGGTGTGCACGCTCTTGGACTTCGGCTTGCTGACGATGGTCGCTGGCATGGCGCCGTTGCCCCAGGTGAACGAGGTGCTGTCCGGGCAGACAGCCAGGTACTGCACCCGGACCGTCGGGTCCGGGTCGTCCCGGTCAGCTGACTCGAAGTCGCGGGTGCTCTGCACCAGCAGGGTCGCCTGCGCCGTCGACCCGTCGGCACACGAGTGCGGCACCTCCCAGAACGCGGATGCCGTCTCCTCGAAGAACATGGACGGCCCGGCCTGTGAACATGTCTCGACCTCCCTAGCACGGCCGCCCCTCGTGACCGGCCCGGCCGCATCGTCAGCCGGGGTCTCCTCACGCAACGCATGTGCTCTCGACCAGCCGAGAGCAAGGGACTGTCCAACGCCCCAGCCAGCCTCTGGACGACGTCCCAGGTGGCGTTGCATAGGCTTTCGCGTCCGGACGGCGAACGAGTGGAGTGCACCGTGGACGAGGACGTGCAGGGGCTGACGGTCCGGACGCCGGACGGTCGGGACCTCGAGGTGCTCGTCAGCGGGCCGGCCGACGCGCCGCCGGTGGTGTTCCACTCCGGTACGCCGGGCGGCCCGGTGCCCAACCTGCCGATGGGCCGCGCGGCCACCGAGAACGGGCTCCGCCTGGTGACCTACGGACGGCCTGGCTACGGCCGCTCGACCCCGCAGCCCGGCCGGACGGTTGCCGACGTGGTGGCCGACACCATCGCGGTCCTCGACCACCTGGGCGCCGGCGAGTTCGTCACGATGGGCCATTCCGGTGGCGGTCCGCACGCGCTCGCCTGTGCGGCCCTCGCCCCCGAGCGGTGCCGGGCGGCGGCGTCGGTCGCGGGCGTCGCGCCGTGGGATGCCGACGGCCTCGACGTGATGGCCGGCATGGGTCCGGAGAACATCGAGGAGTTCGGCCTGGCCGTGCAGGGCTCCGCCGCGCTGACGCCGTACCTCGAGAGCGAGTACGAGCAGCTGCGCTCCGTCGCCGGCCCCGACGTCGCGGCCGCGTTGGGCGGCCTGGTCCCGGACGTGGACAGGCAGGTGCTCACCGGCGAGCTGGCCGAGCTGTACGCCGACTCCTTCCGCAAGGCGGTGGAGAACGGGATCGCCGGCTGGCACGACGACGACCTGGCGTTCGTGCGTCCGTGGGGCTTCGACCTCGCCGCGATCACCGTGCCGGTGAGCATCTGGCAGGGGGAGCAGGACCTGATGGTGCCCTTCGCGCACGGCAGGTGGCTGGCCTCGCACGTCCCCGGCGCGACTGCGCATCTCTTCGAGGAGCACGGCCACCTGTCGCTCACCGTCGCCCAGGTGCCGGCGATCCTTGCGGACCTGGTCCGTGCTGCCGGCATGACGTCTGTCACGCACAGGTCCTGACGGCGGCCACTGCCCGTCGTACCGCCTGAGGGTCAGTCTCGGGGCATGACGACAGACCTGCACGTGGCGAGAGGTACGGCGGTCGACGTCGCCGGCCTGCACAAGTCCTTCGGTTCCGTGGTGGCGGTCGACGGCATCGACCTCAGCATCGCCGCCGGTGAGGTGGTCGCCCTGCTCGGTCCCAACGGGGCGGGCAAGACCACCACGATCGAGATGATCCTCGGCCTGCGCCGTCCCGACAGCGGAACCGTCTCGGTGTTCGGGCTCGACCCGGCGACGGCCGTCCGGTCCGGGCGGGTCGGCGCGATGATGCAGTCCGGCGGACTGCTCGGCGACCTGAAGGTCCGCGAGACGGTGGCGCTGGTCGCCGCGATGCACCCGAGCCCGATGCCGGTGCCGCAGGTGCTCGAGCTGGCCGGCATCACCGACCTCGCGCCTCGGCGGATCGACACCCTGTCCGGCGGCCAGAAGCAGCGGGTGCTCTTCGCGCTCGCGGTCGTGCCGGACCCGAGCCTGGTCGTGCTCGACGAGCCCACGGTCGCCATGGACGTCGAGACCCGCCGGTCGTTCTGGGCCGCGATGCACCACCTCACCGGTGAGGGCCGCAGCGTGCTGTTCGCCACGCACTACCTCGAGGAGGCCGACCAGACCGCCGACCGGATCGTGCTGATGTCCGGCGGCCGGGTGGTCGCGGACGGTCCGGCGACCCAGATCAAAGCCGCTGTCGACGTACGCCGGGTGCGCGTGACGCTGCCGGCCGCCGACCTGGCGCGGCTCCGGCGACTCCCTGGCGTCGCGACCGTCGAGCGGCAAGGCGATGCCGTGATCCTGACCTGCGACGACGCCGACGCAGCGCTGCGCGCCCTGGTGGCGACCCAGCCAGCCGCCCGCGACTTCGAGGTCCGCGGAGCCGGCCTCGAGGACGCCTTCCTCGCCCTCACCGGAACCGGAGGAGCACTCGCATGACCACGACCTACCTGCTGATCGAGCTGCGCCGCGTCTACCGCAACCCGCGCTACTTGTTCTTCACGATCGGCGTGCCGGTCATCCTGTTCCTCGTCATCGGCAACGCCTTCGAGGGCGGCGAGGTGTTCGGGGTGTCGGCACAGACCTGGTACATGGTGAACATGGGGGTCTTCGGCGCGATGGGCGCGGTCCTGGGCACCGGCGCGCGGATCGCCGACGAGCGCGACCACGGTTGGAACCGCCAGCTCCGGCTCACGCCGCTGCCGCCCCTCGGCTACGTGATGGGCAAGGTGCTGACCGGGATGCTGGTCGCGCTGCCCACGCTCCTGCTGGTGGGCCTGGCCGGCGGGCTGACCGGCGCAGTCCACCTGAGCCCGCTGCAGTGGACGCAGGTCATCGGCCTCGGCTGGCTCGCGATCCTGCCGATGGCGGTCGTGGGCGTCGGTCTCGGCTACTTCTCCTCGGGCGACAATGCCCAGGCCGTCAACGGCGGCACCATCATGCTGATGTCGATCTTCGGCGGCATCTGGTTCCCGATCACCGCGGCGTCGCCGCAGTGGATGCAGTCGTTGGCGCACGCGATGCCGACGTACTGGATCACGCAGATCACCCGAGCCCCGCTGACGCACGTCTGGCCGGTGCTGGGTGGCTGGGTGGTGCTCGCCGTCTGGGTCGCGATCGGCGCCCGGATCGCCGCGCGCGGATATCGCCGCGACGACCTGCGCGCTGCGTGACGGATACGGTTCGCGCCATGGCCCGCACCCGGACGCGCAGCGCGGACCCCGCCGACGACGAGCAGCTCCCGGCTCGGCAGGCGGCCGAGCGCGTGCTCGCCGGCCGCAGCACTCCGCGGTGGCGGTGGGCGAGCGCGCTGTCGGCTGGTGTTCCTCGCGGACGCCGTCGTCCAGGCCCTGACCCGCGACCAGTCGGTGTCGCTCAAGGTGGTGGGGCTGCTCGGCATCGCATTGTTCTGCGCGGCCTACATCGTCTGTACCGCCGAACCTGCTCGAACGGCGCCTGGCGGACAGCTGGCGGCCGTGGTTCGTCGCGGCGATGTTCGGCCTCGCCACCGCCCTGCTGCCGCTCACCGGGCAGGCCGGCCTGAGCATGTACGTCTACGTCGCGGTCATCTCCATCACGTTGCTCGAGACCCGGACGGCGCTCGGTGTGGTCGCTGGGCTGCTGATCCTCGCTCCCGCGTTGCAGCTGGCCGTGCCTTCGTGGCCCAACGCCTTCTGGATCGACTTGCCGATCGCCACCGCGTCAGCGGCGGTCTTCGGCATCGTCAGCCTGATCAGACGCAACCTCGACCTGGGCTGAGGCGCACGAGCAGCTCAAGGAGATGGCCGTCGAGCAGGAACGGGCCCGGTTCGCTCGCGACCTGCACGACTTGCTCGGCCACAGCCTCACCGTGATCGCGATCAAGTCCGAGCTCGCGCGTCGCGTCATGACGAACGACCCGGACCGCGCGGCCGCCGAGGTCGCCGACATCGAGCGGTTGGCCCGCGAAGCACTGACGGACGTGCGTGCGACCGTCGCGGGCTATCGCGAGGTGACCCTCTCGGCCGAGATCTCCTCGGCCCGGTCCGCGCTGGACGCCGCCGGGCTGCACGCCGAGCTGCCCACCGCGGTCGACGACGTGCCGGGGGAGCGCCGCGAGCTGTTCGGCTGGGTGCTGCGCGAGGGCGTGACGAACGTCGTCCGGCACTCCGACGCCAGCGGGTGCGGGTGTCGGTCTCGGCCCGCACCGTCGAGATCGTCGACGACGGGTCGCGGCCTGACACCGCGGTCGAGGGCAGCGGGCTGGCCGGGCTGCGCGAGCGGCTGGCCGAGGTGGGTGGCCGGCTGGACGCCGGCCCGGCGGAGGGCGGCGGCTTCCGCCTGTACGCCGAGGTGCCCGCGTGACGATCTCGCCTTTCCTGCTGTGCCGACGACCAGGCGCTGGTACGTGGTGCCCTCGCCGCCCTGCTGACGCTCGAGACCGACCTGACGGTGGTCGCCGAGGTCGCGCGCGGCGACCACGTCGTGCCTGCCGCGCTCGAGGTCCGGCCGGACGTCGCCGCTGCTCGACATCGAGATGCCCGGGCTGGACGGCATCGCCGCCACGGCCGCCCTGCGCAGCGCGCTGCCCGACTGCCGCGTCCTGGTGGTGACGACCTTCGGCCGGCCCGGCTACCTGCGGCGGGCGATGGAAGCGGGCGCGAGCGGGTTCCTCGTCAAGGACGCCCCCGCCGAGCACCTCGCCGACGCGATCCGGCGCGTGCACTCCGGGCTGCGGGTGGTCGACCCGGCGCTGGCCGCCGAGACGCTGGCCACCGGCGAGTCGCCGCTGACCGGCCGGCGAGCGCGACGTGCTGGTGGCTGCCCGCGGCGGCGGCACGGTGGCCGACATCGCCCGGCTCCTGGTGCTCAGCGAGGGCACCGTGCGCAACTACCTGTCCTCCGCGATGGGGAAGACCGGCGCCCGCACCCGCGCCGAAGCAGTGCTGATCGCGGAGCAGCGCGGCTGGCTCTAGCCCCGGCGTGCCGTCGTCAACGCTATGAAGCCTCTCGGTTACCCTCGGGTGCTCACAGACCGCACGAATAGGACCGCACAAATAGGACAGGGGAACCGGATGGCGCGCGCCTGGAACGTGGCTGGAGGCACGGCCACCGCGGTCGCAGCCGCCGCCCTGGTCGCGGGTCTCGTGTCCAGCACACCGGCGTACAGCTCGCCGTCCGCCGGCACCGGCCCCACCGTGGCCCCGACGCCGACCGACACCGCCACGCCGACGCCGACGGCCACCCCCACGCCGACCGCCACCGTGCCGCCGGCCGACGACCTGCTGCGGCCGGACGTCGTCGCCCTGCGCGCCCAGAACCTCTCCATCCAGGTGCGGTCGGCCAACGACCGCCGGCTGCGGTTCTCGTCGTCGCTGGGCAACATCGGGCTGGGCCCGCTCGAGGTGCGGCCGAACAAGAACCAGCCGTGCCCGGCCGGCGAGCACAACTCCACCCAGGTGATCTACCGGGACGCGAACGGCAACGGCACGTACAACGCCCGGCGGGACACCGGCCTGACCCGGCACCGGGCCGGCTGCATGATCTTCCACCCGTTCCACGACCACTGGCACTTCAAGGCGTCCGCGCGCTACACCCTGCTCGAGCCGGGCGCCGCGGAGCCGGTCATCGTCTCGGCCCGCCGCAAGGTCAGCTTCTGCCTGCGGGACACCGCCCGGGTGCCGCCTGGATGGGCAGCTGGGACTACCCGCTGAAGTACGGCTCGTGCGCGCGACGCACGCCGCAGGGCATCTCGGTCGGCTGGATGGACGTGTACCAGAGCTTCCTGGCGGGCCAGTACCTCCCGCTGCCCAAGAAGCTCGAGAACGGCGTCTACTGCCTGCACACCGTGGTGGACCCGCTCGACCAGCTCGTCGAGTCGAACAACGACAACAACAGCAGCATGCGCGAGCTCGCCATCCGAGGTAACCGCGCGGTGCAACGCCCGATCTCGCTCTGTCGCTGACGGAAGGACCACCCATGGCCAGCATCGATCGTCGGACCCTGCTCAAGGCAGGCCTCGCCACGACAGGCGGTCTCGCGCTCGGGGTCGGCGCCGGCGTTGCCAGCCCGGCGGCTGCTGCTCCGCAGGTCAGCCGCACGCTGGCCAAGGACCTCGCGGTGCCGTGGGGCGTGGCGTTCCTGCCCAACGGCAACGCCCTCGTGGGCGAGCGCGACAGCGGCGACGTGCACCTGGTCCGCCGTGGCGGCGGGCGGAAGCGCGTGGGCAGCATCGACGTGTACAGCCAGCTGTCCCGGGCCGGCGAGAGCGGCCTGCTCGGCCTGGCGCTGCACCCGGGGTTCGCGAGCAACCGGCTGGTCTACGCCTACCTCTCGACCAGCAACGACAACCGGATCGTCCGGTTCCGCTTCGCCGACGGCAAGCTCGGGCGGCGTCAGGTCGTGCTGGCCGGCATCCCGATGAACGTGCACCACAACGGCGGCGGCCTGGTCTTCGGCCCGGACGGCCTGCTCTACGCCAGCACCGGTGACGGCGAGGTCGGCGCGCGCGCCCAGAGCCGCAGCTCGCTGGGCGGCAAGGTGCTCCGGCTCACCCCCGACGGCGACGTGCCCGCCGGCAACCCGTTCGACAACTACACCTGGTCGATGGGGCACCGGAACGTCGAGGGCATCACGTTCGACGCCCGCGGGACGCTGTGGGCCAGCGAGTTCGGCGAGAAGGAGGCCGACGAGCTCAACCAGATCGAGCCCGGCGCCAACTACGGCTGGCCGCGGGTCGAGGGCCGCGACGGTGGCGGTGGCTTCCGCGACCCGCTCGCCCAGTGGTCGCCGACGTCGTCCTGCTCGCCCGCCGGTGTCGCGGTCGCGAACAGCCGCGCCTGGCTCGGTGCGCTGCGCGGCGAGTGCCTGTACTCCGTCCGGCTCCGCGGGCCCGACGCGGGCGTCAAGCGCCGCCACTTTCGCGGCCGGTTCGGCCGGATCCGCCAGGTCATGAAGGCGCCGGACGGCACGCTGTGGATCACGACGTCCAACCGCGACGGCCGCGGCGCCCCCGGCCCGAACGACGACAAGGTCATCAAGATCTCGCTGTCCTGAGACAATCGTCGGATGACCACCGGCAGCACGACCGTGCAGGCCCCGGCGCAGCCGTTGCGCATCGGGCCGCACGTCGTCACGCCCCCGGTCGTCCTCGCCCCGATGGCCGGCATCACCAACCAGCCGTTCCGGACGCTCTGTCGCGAGTACGGCGGCGGCCTCTACGTCAGCGAGATGATCACCACCCGGGCGCTGGTCGAGCGCGACCCGGAGACGATGCGCCTCATCGAGTTCGGCCCGCAGGAGACGCCGCGCAGCCTGCAGCTGTACGGCGTCGACCCGGCCGTCGTCCGTGAGGCAGTCACGATGATCGTGGCCGAGGACCGCGCCGACCACATCGACCTCAACTTCGGCTGCCCGGTGCCCAAGGTGACCCGCCGTGGCGGGGGAGCGGCGCTGCCCTGGAAGAGCGACCTGCTGCGCGCCGTGCTGCGTGCCGCGGTCCGCGCCGCCGGCCCGGTGCCCGTCACGATGAAGATGCGCAAGGGCATCGACGACGACCACCTGACCTACCTGGACGCCGGCCGCACCGCCGAGGACGAGGGCATCACCGCGATCGCCCTGCACGGCCGGACCGCTGCGCAGGCCTACTCCGGCCACGCCGACTGGTCCGCGGTGGCCCGGCTCAAGGAGCACGTCACCTCGATCCCGGTGCTCGGCAACGGTGACGTCTGGGAGGCCGCCGACGCGCTGCGGATGATGGCCGAGACCGGCTGCGACGGCGTCGTCGTCGGTCGCGGCTGCCTCGGCCGGCCGTGGCTGTTCCGGTCCCTCGACCGCGCGTTCGCCGGCCGGCCCGACGATGCCCAGCCCACCCTCGGCGAGGTCGCCGCCGTGATGCGGCGGCATGCCGGCCTGATGGCCGCCTGGCTCGGCGAGGACAAGGGCTGCCGCGAGTTCCGCAAGCACGTGTCCTGGTACCTCAAGGGCTTCGGCGTCGGCGGCGAGACCAGGCACCGGCTGGCGCTGGTCTCCACGCTCGGCGAGCTCGACGACCTGCTGGCCACCCTCGCCGCCGACGAGCCGTTCCCGGCGGTGTCGGTAGGCGCGCCCCGCGGCCGCGCCGGCTCGCCGCGCCGGGTCGTGCTCCCGGAGGGCTGGCTGTCCGCCCGGTCCGGCGGTGTCGTGGCCGCCGACGCCGAGCTCGCGATCTCCGGCGGCTGACCAGCCCGCCGACGTACGTCAGGGGTCCAGCGGTGCGGCCTGCTCGTCCTCGTGGGCGATGTGGCGCAGCTGCTGCCAGATGAGCACGACGAACACCGCCGACCCGACGAACGCGAACCAGAACGGCGCCGTGACGCCGTAGTGCTGGGCGAGGACGCCGCCGATCGCCGACCCGATCACCAGGCCGCCGAACATGCCGACCAGTGTTCACGCTGCCGACGCGGCCCTGCAGCTCGGTCGGCACCGCCCGCTGCCGAATGGTGACCGAGGTGGTTCCCCAGATGAAGGCGTGCGCGCCGAAGATGAAGAACACCGGCATGCGCGACCCACGGCCTGGTGGTCAGCGCGAGTGCCGAGGTGCGTGAGAGTCTCGATGATCAGGCCGACCCGCATGATGTTGCCCAGGCTGACCCGCTGGGTGATCCAGCCATAGCTCGCCGTCCCGGCAGACCGCCGACGGCGATGACGGTGGTCACCAGTCCGAAGCCGATGTCACCGAGCCCGAGCCGCTCCTTGGCATACAGCACCAGCACCGACCAGGCGGCACCGAAGGTGATGTTGAAGCTGAAGATCGTGAGCACCAGGGTCCGGACGGCGGCGTGGTGCAGCACCCAGCGAAAGCCCTCGACGATGTCGTGCCGGACGTGCGGTCTTGCGCGTCCGGATCCTCGGCCGTGCGGCGGCAGCACGACGCGCGACCACCAGCACGCGCGCCCAGCGCCACGACGACTGCCTGCGCGCCGAAGGCCAGGCCGAACCGACAGCGAACAACGCCGCACCGAGCGGTGGGCCGGCGAGCTGGTTCATCGTGATGAACCCGGTCTGCAGCCGCGAGTTCGCGAGCACCAGGTCGTCCCGCGCCACGAGCATCGGCAGAGGGTCGGCGAGCTGTTGTCCGCGAACACCTCGGCGGTGCTCAGCACGAACAGCGCCACGAGCGACCACGGCGATCGAGACGTAGCCGGTCGCGATCGCCAGGGTCAGGACGGCAAGGACCACAGCCCGCGCCAGGTCGACGGTCACCACGATCAGCCGCCGGTCCAGGCGATCGGTCAGGGCACCGGCATCAGGCCGAACAGCAGCGGTGGCAGCCACTGCACCGTCGCCGCGAGCGCCACCAGGAAGGCGTCGTCGTGAGCGAGGCGACCAGCAGCGGGCCGGCGGCCAGCGCGATGCCGTCGCCGAGGTTGGTCACCCACGACGAGGACAGCAGCCAGCGGAACGGGACTCCGAGACGGGCCGGTGCGGCAATCTCGGCGATGCGGCTCACAAGACGACAACCCTAGAGGTCAGGCGGCCCGGTGGCGGCTAGCGTGACGGCGTGCAGGAAGACCTGGAGCTCAACCGGTCGGTGTCGACCTGACGCCGGCCCAGCTGGAGACAGCGCGCCGCAGCCAGGAGAAGTTCGGCGTGACCTTCCCGCTCGTCGAAGCCAGTGGCGAGAACGTGCCGTCGCCGGACGACTCCTTCGTGGTCGAGGCCCTGCACGAGCTCCTCGCACCGGCCGGCTCTGCGGCGCCCGGCTACTACGAGATCGTCAGCAGGGAGTGGGCGCAGCGCTGGCCGGCCGAGGACCTCTGGGTCGCCGCGCTCGAGTGAGTCAGCCGAGGCCGAGGCAGTCGAGGGTCACGGCGTGCAGGAACGCCTCGTGCGCCCAGGCGTCGTACCGGCCGGCCGGGCCGGTGTGTGCGGCGCCGCCGAGCGCGGTGCGCATCAGCAGCGGCTGGTCGCGCTCGGGTGGCGTCGTCTGCTCCTCGGCCCGCAGTCGACGCCGGGATGGCATCCAGGTCGCTGATCCTGGGCACCGCCTCGGACTCGCCGAGCCGCAGGGCCCGCCGGGTGGCGTTCGCCACCAGATTCTCGTAGTTGGCGATCGACAGGCGGACGCTGACGCCCGACCGCTGGTTCATGTCGCTGCTCTTGCGCGCGAGGTGGGTGATCTCGGCGACGATCTCCTTCATGTAGCGCGGGCATCGTCGACCTGGTAGCCGTTGGTATCGAACGGCCGGGCCTCCTGGTCGACGATCGCGATCTCCTGCTCGATCGTCTTGGGGTAGTGGGTGCGGATCTGGAGCCGTAGCGGTCCTTCAGCGGGGTGATGATCCGGCCGCGATTGGTGTAGTCCTCGGGGTTGGCCGAGGCGACCACGCAGAGGTCGAGCGGCAACCGCATCTTGTAGCCGCGCATCTGCACGTCGCGCTCCTCCATGATGTTGAGGAGGCCGACCTGGATGCGCTCGGCGAGGTCGGGCAGCTCGTTGAGGCAGAAGATGCCGCGATTGGTGCGGGGTATCAGCCCGTAGTGCAGGGTCAGCTCGTCCGACAGGTAGCGCCCCTCGGCGACCTTGATCGGGTCGACCTCGCCGATCAGGTCGGCGATCGTCGTGTCGGGGGTCGCCAGCTTCTCGCCGATAGCGCTCGTCGCGGCGGAACCAGTCGATCGGCGTGTCGTCGCCCTGCTCGGCGACCAGGTCGCGCGCGTGCTGCGAGATCGGGTTGTAGGGGTCGTCGTTGATCTCCGACCCGGCGACGATCGGCGTACACTCGTCGAGCAGGTTGATCAGCGACCGGGCGATGCGGGTCTTGGCCTGGCCGCGCTCGCCGAGGAAGATCATGTCCTGCCCGGCCAGGATGGCGTTCTCGATCTGCGGCAGGACCGTGTCCTCGAAACCGAGGATCCCCTCGACGATCGGCAGGCCGGCGGCGATGCGGGCGGCGGCGTTGCGCCGCAGCTCATGCTCGACCCGCACGCTGCGCCAGCCGGAGGCCCTCAGTTGCCCGAGTGTGGACGGCTGGCCGCGGGTGGACGGCTGGCCGAGGGTGGGGGGTTGGCCGAGGGTGACCGGCGGCGAGGACATCGTCGGTCCAAGCTACCCGGCCACATACGCTTGGGTTCCACATGGAACGGAGACCGATGGACCGGGGGATCCTACGTGCACGCGCTGCATCGGCTGCCTGCTGGCCGTCGGCCTCGGCACCGTGCTCTCGGAGGGGCGGGAAGGCGGCGGCACCAGCGTCGTGGCGACGACCCCGACCACCGTCCGCGTCCGTCCCGCCCCCGGGCAGGCGTTCGTGTCGGGCACCGCCCAGCACGTCGTGGCCGACGACGCCCAGGCCCCGCCGGTGCCGTCGCCCTTCACCCTGACGGCCGTGGACCGGGGCGTCGGGAAGGCGACGATCGAGAACGCCCTGGTGGGCGGCAAGCGGACCACGATCGCGTGGGGAGGGGGCACACCCCTGCCGCTGTCGGCCCCAGGTGGCGGCATCGAGCTGTCGGGGGCGACGGTCGAGGTGGACGGCACGGGCATCACGTGGAAGCTCAGCGGCACGGCCCGGCACCTCCTGCCGGGCGAGTACCAGGCCGGGGCGCCGGTGGCGACGGGCGCGTCCGGCCTGGCGTCACCCAAGGACGGCGTGGTGTTCACCGCCGACGACCGCACGATCGTCAACACCGCCGGGGGCGAGGTGGTGATCAAGCTGCCGGCCCAACGCCTCGACATCACCGGTCCCGGAAACGTGGCCGCCGCCGGCACGTTCACCGTCGTCGACCCCGACGTCACCCGGCAGGCGACGTCGATCCAGTTCGGGATGGGCCCCTACCAGGCGGCGCTCGACCCCTCCAGCGGCACCCTGCAGGTGAGCGCCGTCCTCCAGGGGCCCCTGAAGGTCACCTGAACGCGCCGGTCAGACTCAGGTGACTCTCAGCGTGGCCGGCGGCGACGCGCTGCTGCCCAGGTCGACCAGCGCGACGGCGTAGCTCAGGTACTGGCCGGTCGTGGGCGCGTCCGTGTTGAGCGACAGGGTGGCCGGTGCGCTGCCCGCCTTGGCCAGGGTGACGGCGATCGTCGCGTCGCCGGCGACGATGCACTGCACGCCGGACGGGCAGCGCGAGTCCTGGACCAGCTGGTTGTACGTGACGGTCAGCCCCTCACCGGCGACGGAAACGGTCTCGCCGACGCCGATCGGGAACGACTGTCCCTTCCCGACGCTCCGGCCGCCGGGCACCGTCGTCTCGGGGGGAGCCACGGTCGGGCCCGGGTTGGTCGCGGGCGGGCGCGTGCTCGTGGCCGGCGTCGTGCCCTCGGTGGCCGGCTTCCCTGTGGTGGGCGACGACTCCGCCGGGCAACCCCAGACGCCGCGGCCGGCGCCCTTGGCCTCGAACTCGGCGGCGAAGAGCTCGACGCGGTATCTGTCGTTCGGCGCGGTCGAACCCGCCTTGGCGAAGCCCTGCCGGAGGGCTTTGGCGTTGTAGAGCTCGCCGGTGCCATCCCACGCATAGCGAAGGAGCACGCCGTCGGGGCCTGCATCCTGCACGTCGGCCAGAAGGTGGACGGTCGCGCCGACGGGCAGGGCCTCGGCGGCGAACGCATCCGACTCGGCGGCGAAGCACCCACCCCGGGCCGGCCACTCCACCCCGATCAGCGAGACCGGGATGTCGGCGCCCGGGGCCCCCGACGTGCCGGCGTCGGTGAACCGCACCCTGAGGTTGGCGGCGTCGCCCCCGGCCACCACCATCGCACGCTGCGCCCCGGTGGGAACGGCGGCGGGCGTCGAGAGGGTGGTCGGCGCCGTCGTCGTCTCGGCATCACTGCCGCAGGCCGTTGCGACGACCAGCAGCACGGTTGCCACCCACCCGAGCCGCCGACAATGCATGTGCCCGACAGTACAAGCGGTCGCCGGTTCTCTGGACTGCCTGGGAAGTTGTCACACTGGTCGTGGTTCGACCCAGGAAGGCTCCAGGCGCTGGACGTCCATCGGCACTCATACGACGCGGTCATCGTCGGCGCGGGCGGCGCCGGGCTGCGGGCCGCCATCGAGACGGCAGGCAAGTGCCGCACCGCGGTGCTGACCAAGCTCTACCCGACACGCTCGCACACCGGGGCAGCCCAGGGGGGCATGTGCGCGGCGCTGGCCAACGTGGAGGAGGACTCCTGGGAGTGGCACGCCTTCGACACGGTCAAGGGCGGCGACTACCTGGTCGACCAGCCGGCGGCGGAGATCATGTGCCGCGAGGCGGTCGACGCCGTCATCGAGCTCGAGCACTTCGGGCTGCCGTTCAACCGCACACCGGCCGGCCGCATCGACCAGCGCCGGTTCGGCGGCCACACCCGCAACCACGGCGAAGCGCCCGTACGCCGGGCCTGCTACGCCGCCGACCGCACCGGCCACATGATCCTGCAGACGCTCTACCAGCAGTGCGAGGCGCGAGGTGTGGACTTCTTCAACGAGTACCACGTGCTCGACGTGGCCTTCGTGGACGGCGATCCCCGCCGGGGCGTGGCCGGCGTCGTCGCCTACCAGCAGGCCACCGGCGACCTCCATCTGTTCGAGTGCCGGGCCGCCCTGTTCGCCACCGGCGGGTTCGGCCGCATGTTCAAGGTCTCGTCGAATGCCCACACGCTCACGGGCGACGGGCCCGGGCTGCTCTTCCGGCGGGGCGTGCCGCTGCAGGACATGGAGTTCTTCCAGTTCCACCCGACGGGCATCCACAAGCTCGGCATCCTGCTGTCGGAGGCGGCCCGGGGCGAGGGCGGCATCCTGCGCAACGCCGAGGGCGAGCGCTTCATGGAGCGCTACGCCCCGACGGTCAAGGACCTGGCGCCGCGCGACATGGTCAGCCGGGCCATGCTCACCGAGATCCGCCAGGGTCGCGGCGCCGGTCCGGGCAAGGACTTCCTCCACCTCGACCTCACCCACCTCCCACCGGAGCAGATCGACGCCAAGCTGCCCGACATCGCCGAGTTCGTCCGCACCTACCTCGGCATCGAGCCAAAGACGGCGCTCATCCCCGTGCAGCCGACCGCCCACTACGCCATGGGCGGCATCCCCACCAACGTCTCGGCCGAGGTCGTCCTCGACGCCGGCGGCACCGTCGCCCCGGGCCTGTACGCGGCCGGCGAGTGCGCGTGCGTCTCGGTCCACGGTGCCAACCGGCTGGGCACGAACTCCCTGCTCGACATCGTGGTGTTCGGCCGCCGGGGGGCGCGGCGATGGCCGAGTACGTGCAGGGCGGCGCCCACTTCGGCGCTCCCGGACGGAGTGGAAGGGCGACGGCGGCGGCATCCGGCGGATCGTGCCGTCCGACGGGAAGGAGAACGTGGCCGACATCCGCGGCGCCCTACAGGCGGAGATGACCCTCAAGGCGTCGGTGTTCCGCACGGACGAAACCCTCCGGGAGGCCCTGGACACGATCGGCAGGCTGCGGGTGCGCTACCAGTCGGTCCGCGTCGACGACAAGGGCAAGGTCTTCAACTTCGACCTCACCGAGGCCATCGAGCTCGGGTTCCTCATCGACCTGGCCGAGGCCCTGGTGGTGGCCGCCCTGGCCCGCACCGAGAGCCGCGGCGCCCACTTCCGCGACGACTTCCCGGCCCGCGACGACGCCGGCTGGATGCGCCACAGCCTGTCCTCCCGGGAGGCGGACGGCTCGGTGCGTCTCGACTACAAGCCGGTGGTCGGCGGCACGTACACGCCGATGGAACGGAAATACTGAACCTGCTGAGAGACTGACGCAGTGGACTCGAGCGGATCAAGCGGTTCAACCCCGAAGTCGACGACGGCCCTCACTGGGAGACCTACACCGTCGACGTCGAGCGAGTCCGACAGGGTCCTCGACGCCCTCCACCAGGTCAAATGGCATCAGGACGGCACGCTCAGCTTCCGCCGGTCGTGTGCCCACGGGGTGTGTGGCTCCGACGCCATGCTCATCAACGGCGAGAACCGCCTGGCGTGCGTGCTGCCGGTGAGCCGGTGGCGCCGAGGATCACCGTCGAGCCGATCCGGGGCCTGCCGGTGATCAAGGACCTGGTCGTCGACATGGACACGTTCTTCGACGGCTACCGGTCGGTGCTGCCCCACCTGATCACCACCGACGACCCGCCCCACGACCACGAGCGGCTGCCAGTCGCCCGAGCAGCGGGCCCGCTTCGACGACACCACCAAGTGCATCCTGTGCGCGGCCTGCACCACGTCGTGCCCGGTGGCGTGGGCCAACGGCTCCTACGTCGGGCCGGCGGCCATCGTGAACGCCCACCGCTTCATCTTCGACTCGCGCGACGAGGGTGCCGCCGAGCGGCTGGAGGTGCTGACGGCCGCAACGGCGTGTGGGGCTGCCGGACGGCGTTCAACTGCACCGACGCCTGTCCTCGCGGCATCAAGGTCACCCAGGCCATCAGCGAGGTCAAGCGGGCCGAGCTGTCAGGGCCCATCGAGCCGTCAGGGCCCGCCAACCCGTCAGGAATTGACCGCCCGTAGCCGGGAAAACCTGACCGCCCGTAGCCGAAGGCAGAGTGGGTGGCGGAAATCTGCTGAAAAGACGCAGGATCGCCCGGCCGCGTGCCGAACATGAGTGGTGGAGATTCGGCTGGGCCCGGGCCTCGGTCGTTACGAGACACGCGACGGCAGGGGGTCGAGCCGGGGGGCTCGAGGGGAACATTGCTCGACACGCGCGTCGCACCATCGCCGTACCCGTCCACCTTCGCGCCGGCACCGGCGCCCGCGCCGGAGCGGCAGCGCCCGGGGGCTCCGACCCGCGGGATGCGCGGCACGGTCGTGATGATCGTCCTGGCGCTGGCCTCCGCCTACGGCTATGTCGGCCAGGCGCCGCTCGTGCCCAGGCTCAACCTGCCCGGGATCCCGGCGGCGTCGATGCTGGAGGCCACGCCGCCGCGGCCCATCAGAGCCATGCCGGCCGGGAAGGGCATGTGGATCTGGCAGTACGGCAAGACCGAGGGAGGCGACGTCCACGCCATCGTGGCCAGGGCCAAGGCCGTCGGCCTGACCCACCTCTACCTGCGGGTCGGGTCGCACTGGGACGGCTTCTACGGCGGCCCGTTCATGGACAAGCTGCTGCCCGCCGCCCACGGGGCCGGCCTGTTGGTGTTCGGCTGGGACTTCCCGCGGCTGGGGGAGTCGGTGGAAGGCGACGTCCAGCGGGCCACGGCGATCATCAACTACGAGACGCCCGGCCGCCACCGCCTCGACGGCTTCTCCGCCGACATCGAGACCGCGTCGGAGGGCACCCACATCTCACCCGAGTCGGCGTCGGCCTACGGCAAGGCGATCCGAGAGGTGGCCGGGCCCGACCTGACGCTCATCGCCTGCGTGCCACGACCCTCCGTCCACCAGGCGGGGTACCCCTACGCCGAGGTGGTCGGCAGCTTCGACGCCATCGCGCCGATGGTCTACTGGCTCAACCGCCAGCCCGACACCGACGTGACCGGCGCCGTCGACGATCTGGCCAAGTTCGGCAAGCCCATCTTCCCCATCGGGCAGGCCTACGACGGGCTGCCCGAAGGCGGCCGCCGCGGGGTGCCGCCCCCCGACGAGCTGTGGCGCTTCTTCATCGCTGCCAACTCGAAGGGCGTCGGCGGCGTGTCCTTCTGGTCCTGGCAAGCCGCCGACCAGCGGGCCTGGGACGCCATCCGCGACGCAACGGAGTTCACGTCAGCGGGTTGAGAAGACGCCCGATCGTGGATCAGACGCTCGTGAACGCTCGCACGAACATGACCGGGTCCTCGGTTCTCGACGGGTAGGCAAGATAGAAGACATCCACGTTGGCCAGCGGAACGGTCTCCAACTCGTCCTCCGGCCATTCGGGATCGGGTGACCGAACGGCCCCCTCCGGCTTCCCGAGTGACTTGCGGGCGGCCGCCCAACGCACGACAGCCACGATCTGCGGCAGAGACGGCCGTCGAGTCTCGATCCATCGGATGAGCGCTTCCTCGTACTCGACCCGCCAACGGCCGCCCACCGGGATGGCGTGCTACTGGCCCAGCTGCCGCATCAGCGACTCCAGCTCACGGTCGGTGTCCTTCAACATGCGCCGGAACTCAGGGTCGGCCAAGCGTGCCCGTGCCCGAGCGGTCAGTGCTTGCCGTTCTTCCTCCGACAGCGCGACATCCTTCTCGAAACCGTCCACTGATCACCTCAGTTCCTCTGCTGGTCCAGACTACCCGCACGCCGACCGACATTCCACAGGTTTTCAGGCATATTCGTTCATTCTGACGCATATCCGGACGAGGACAGCCAGTCCGTCCAGCCGATACCGCCACCGCCGTCGTAGGTGTCATACCGGCACAGGGCTCGGTCCAGCCGGCTGACGCGGCCGTCGGGCGCCGGTATAGCGACCGGCGCGTGGGCGAGGGGGCTGGCCCGGACCCCGAGGCCGCCGAGCGTCGACGTCGCGGCTGTGGCCAGGCCGTCGTCTCCGACGACCGCGCTGTGGCCCGCGCCGGCGAACGGCGTGCCGTCGTCGAGGTGGCCCGTCATCCACGTCCACGGACACGCCGGCCACCAGTCGCGCACGCCCCACTGGTGCGACCTCCAGCCGACGCCGGCGATGTCGATGCGGCGCGACCCGACGAGCACCTCGCCGTTGACGACGCAGGGCTGGGCGTAGCCGGGCCCGGAACCCTGGGCCCACGCCTCTTCGGCCGCGGCCGTGGCCTCCCACTCGAGGTCGAGGCCCAGGGCCCGAGGATCGCCCCGCTCGTCGCCGAACGCCTCGGCCGGGTGGTCGACGGCCACACCGAAGGCTTCGAGACCGACGGTCCAGTGGTCGAGCGGCGTCTCGCAGGTCATGTCCGCCCAGAGGCCCGACGCCCGCACCTCCAGCGACCGCGCCGGCGGCAGGTCGACGTCGTGGTCGCGGACGAGCACCGTGGGGGCGCCCCGCTCGACCAGCGCCGCCCAGTACCAGGCCCTTCCCTCGCCCGGTCTGACCGCAAGCCTGACGTAGCCACCCAACGAGCCGTCGGTCAGGGCGAAGTCGAAGGAGAACGACTCCTCCCATCCCGCGGCGGTGCCGGCGGTGTGGCGGCGCTCGTCGGCCCTGTCGACCATCGTCGTGGGCCATGATTGTCGAGATGGCCCGCTTCCTGAGCCCCGAGTGGCTGGACCTGCTGGCCGCCGCGGCGTCGGCATCGTCGGCGGCGGCCACGACATCGGAGGTCGGGACGTCGGAGGTAGCGACCTCGGAGGAGCCGACCGGAAAGCCGTTCGCCGTGCGCCAGGTCGTCACCGGCGGGCCGGACGGCGACGTCGAGTACGTCGTGCGGGCCGATGCCGGCGGGTTTTCGGTGCACCGGGCCGGCGAGATCGAGGGTGACGTCGACGTCGTCCAGGACTACGAGACCGCCGCCGCCATCAGCCAGGGCCGGCTCAGCCCCTCCGTCGCCTTCGCCGGCGGTCGGCTCAAGCTGGGTGGAGGCGCCGGGATGCTGGTCGACCACCAGGATGCGTTCGCCGGGCTCGGTGCGCTGTTCGCCCAGGTCCGGGCCGACACCACCTACTGACGTGTCGAGTGCCCGCATCCCCACGCACTACGACGTGCTCGGCGTGCGGCCCGACGCCACCCAGGACCAGATCCGGCGGGCGTACCACGCCTTGGCCCGCCGCCATCACCCCGACACCCAGCCCGACGCCGAACCGGCGGAGGCGAGGGAGGCGGGGCCGACGTCGACGACATCGCCCGCCTGACTTCGGGCTTGTTCTATGCCGCGAGCGATGGGGTGCGGTTCGACAAGGTGCGGATGCCGATGTGTCTGAGCCACCACCCATCCAGTGCGCTCACGGAGGAGGAGGTGCTCCGCCGGGCGCGCGAGTAGCAGCAAGGCCCATCAACGCCGGCATCCCGGTGATGCGGATCAGCAGTCCTCCAGGAAAGCGACCTCGCACAACCTGTCGCACTCGTCGTTGGGGCGCGGCTGGTCCGCAGTGGTGTGGCGGAGGGTGGCGCAGTCCGGGCAGTCCTCGCTGACCGTCGTGACGAGCGCGGAGGGAGTAGCGACCCGCCTGTCGAGCACCGGCACGAGCCGTCCGGCGGCCGCTGCCCGGGCCGCGAAGCCGCGCTCAACTCTGTAAAGCTGTGAGCTAGGTCCCCGTCGCTAGTGTTCGTTAACGGGTGCAAACGTTTTCTAGAGCTCGCGGCCTCGCCTGGAGTACGCTTCCGTCGAAAGCGCGACGCGTTGGCGGTCATCGGTGGGGGGAAGTAGATGCTCCGGCTCGGGCGATGCTGCATCTATCTGTTCGTTGTACTGGCCACATGTTTAACATCGAGCGCATGCGCCGCAACGTTTACAACTGAGAATGTCGGACCCTGCTCTCCGGAGTACTCAATTTCTCATCCGGAGGTCGGCAATGTATCTATTCGACAGGGCGGTCGAGGTCGGGCAATACAGTGGGGCGCATACCTCCTACCGAAGTACAAGACTGGAACCCAATTCGTATTGACGGTCTACGCTGGTGGCGTAAAGATTGATTCTAAGAACCAGGACTACGAGCCGCATGGCAGCGTAAATGCCGCCAGGGCTCTCAAATATTCAGGGAAGCTTCTCGAGATTTCCGGCACGGCAACTCACGGGTCCGACGTGCTGTCTTTCTCGGCGAAGTGTACAATTGCCTGATGGAGGACGTGGGGTCGCGTTCGATCGCCGACTGGCTAGTCAGCATCTTGCGGGATTTTTCTTCGACTGTGGTCGAGGCTGTGAATGTTCGGTTGATCGATCTTGCGGAAGTGACTGGAAGCGCTCCTGTCGACGTTCCAGACGTGGGTTCGTGGGTCGACCCCGGCGATCCCAACTCGCCCGGCCTGCTTCTTGTCGTCGGCCGAAACGTAACTGCGATCGCCGGGTCGAAGGAAGGGTCCGTCGAAGCGGCGGCGGTTGAGATAGCCTCGTATCTGCAGGACATCGTGATGGACGACTTAAATCGACCTTGGCCTCAGATGCAGCGGCAGGGAAGCCTAGTGGTGCTAGAGCCGAAGCTGGATGATGCGGGCATGCCTGTGTGGGCTGGGCGTGGACTGATTCGCGCCTTTGGTGAGCTGCATTCGCAATCCCTGGATTGACGAAAGGTGCTCCGCGACCAAAGCTCGCGCAACCGTTGGAGCATGTACGCAAGACTCGTAGCCCTCACTCCGGCGGTCGTCGCTGCCCCGGTTCTCGGCAGTTCGCCGAACGTGGCCCTCCTGGTTGCGGGCGGGTCGGTTGTTATGCTAATTGCGTTGGGCGGCTGGCGGGACCTGCAAGCGGTCGTCGTGGTGATTGCGTATGCCTTGCCGTGCCTCCTCGGTGCGCCGTGGCCAGTGCACTGCATTACAGCTGCTATTGCATGGTATTGCTGGCGGATCTTCAGTGAGGGATGGTCCGTTCGATTTCGTCGTTCAGTACCTGAACGGATGACAGTTGGCCGTGGGACTCTCGCCACCCTGTGTGGATTCATATGCGGCGGGGTTGCAATCGTTCTTGATTGGATAAGAATTGTCGACCTGGGGCTGGTTCTGCCCTTGGCGGAGCCGGCCGCCGCTGTCGTTCCGTTGGCCGTTGTTGCTATCGCCGCCGTCAACTCGATCGCCGAGGAGCTGTTCTGGCGCGAGGTGCTGCTGGACCTGACGGGCGGGTCATTCTGGCGACGCGACGTACTTCTCTTCCAAGCTGTCAGCTTTGGTCTGGCGCACTGGAATGGAGTGCCAAGTGGAGTTGTCGGCGCAGTTGCTTCGAGCATCTTCTCGGTACTCTTGGTCACGATTAGGATTCGCTGGGGGTTTGGATCGGCAGTCATTACTCACTTCGCTGCCGACTTGGTGATTTTTTCGATGATCGCTCAGTTCGCCCACTTTGGCAACTCTGGGATATTCCTGACCTAGGAATTAATTGGGTATTGCGGGCGCAGTCACGTGGTAGCGGGCCCGGTTCTGCAGGTACTCCCGCAGGCTGCGGGCCTCGGTCTCCCGCGGGCTGCGCGCGAGGTTGCCGTGCTCGACGAGGTAGGACAGCCGGTCGTCGACGGTTTCCCGGTCGAGTTCGAAGCCCTGCTCGGCGAGGCGCGTGGTGACCTCGGATGCGGACTGGTCGGACAGCAGGCCGGCGATCTCCCCGGTGAAGGTGCGCATGATCGCCACGTAGGTGGCGGACTCCTCGCCGGTGGCGTAGCGCAGCGCCTCGAGTCGTACGCGCTCGGCGTGCGTGAGGGTGGCCGGCGGGGGTCATGGCGGCGAGGGTAGCGAGGGGACCGACGGTTCCGGCGATTTGCACCTGCAACCGAGTTCTGCCGTTTCGCCCCGGGGAACGTCCGGCAGTCCGCGTTGCTTGGCGGTTGCAAAGCAGCGCGTCATGGTAAGCAGCTCAGGTTCTGAGTGGCAAGTCTCCGGCAATGCGCTTTCGTCGCGGCACGTGCGCGTCGTCGCAGTCATCTGTGCTGCGTTGTCGGTTTCGATCGGACTTGCGGTGGGCATCGCGCCGCCAGCACCTCAACCTGGTGGGGGCGCTCCGTCCTCTCTGCCAACGTCTGTGCTGCCGTCGGCCCCTCACTGAAAGTGCGAAGGCGGCGCAGGCAGTAGGGTCGCCCTGCGCCTCGCCCGATCTTGCTGCGAGGGTGGCGCCACAGGACGGGCGTCGGATCGCGTCGCAGGGGCGAAGGGCCGGTAACGCGAGATGACGGTGTTCCGAGATCAGGGGTGCTTCCGGCTGCATCGCGTGTCAGGCTGTCATGCGTTCCAGAAATTCTTGAGTTTCTTGATCCGTCGAGAAGACCGCTGTAGCCTTCATTCCTCGGGTTAGGAGCACCTTGTAGGTGTTTCGTATCAATGCCGGGAACTCTTCGTCGGGAGCCCGTTTAACCTGGCCGTCGTGTGATCTTTCGCGGCGAGCGATCCACTGATCTCCACGGCGTACGAAGTCGTCGCCGAAGATCACTCCTGACCAGTCGTACTCGAAACCCTGGGCTGTGTAGATGCAGCCCACCTGGTCGAAGCCGCGTGGATCGCTTGCCCAGAAATGCGATGCCGGAGCGCCGGGTACGGGCTTTTCCGGCTTCGCATTCCACGGGCGGCGCCACCCGCCGACGGTAACGTCCTCGACGAGAGCCTTGCCTGTATTCGTGTGAATTGGGTCGCTCCACGGCCAGCAGTAGCCCGCAGCGATGCGGGCACTGCCGTGGCCACCCGGGTCCTGCAGGGCGAGCCAGGTCTCAAGTGATTCCGGCGACGGCAGTGCCGCGACCCGATATGTCTCATCCGTCTTCTCGACGAGCTTCGACCACTGAATTGGAGGTAGCGACGAAAGCCCAAGGAGCCGGAGCACCCACTGGTCGTAGACCTCTGAACCACCACACCGGTACTGTCCGTGCAGGCGCACTACTTTCACTTGGCATTCGGCAGCTTCGGCGGCAGCGCGGATCTCCTTCTCGGTCCCCATCTCGCCCGGTCGAACGACTTGGTGCTCATCGAGCAGAAAGACCGGCACGCGGGCGATGTCGATCAGCTCGTCGACCTGGCGCTTCGCGGCAGAACGTTTGTCCGCCCGCGTGAATCGGTTGACACTTGTCTCGCGAATTCGGTGTGCCTCGTCGCATACGAGGACGTCGAGCGAGTTCTTGCGTTCTCCGATGAAACTGTTGAAGTACACGAACATTTGCTGGGCGCGAGTACTGCGCGATCCCACCACGATCTTGCGCAGGGTGTTTGTGAAGGAGCTCGATCCAGTGGCGTGCAGCACGCGGCGGCCCGCCCGTGACAATTCCCCGAGCAGGCTCAGCGCTACCACACTCTTCCCGGAGCCGGGCCCGCCCAGCACGATCACCACGGTCTTGAGGTTCTCGTCTGCAGCGAGGTCGACGGCCTGTTCTACAGTCTTGAATGCGACTTGCTGCTCATCGAGTAGTACGAACTGCTCCCGATGCCTCACCTCGTCGGCGGCATGTGCGAGTAGCTGCTTGGACGGCTCGCTCCGCGCGGCTAGCAGGTCGTCGGCCGCCCGCCGTGCATCGGAGCGGGTGTCTGCGTCTGTGCTGAGCAGTGAAACCAGCAGGTCCAGTAGCTGCTGGCGTTCGTCCCGTGTGTAGAGCCGGCCGTACTCGTCCAAGTGGTACCGGCGCATTCGCCAGCCCTCGGCGCCGGCGTTGTGCAGGTAGGCAATCCCATACACGCCGCCGGAGCCGTTCGCGAGTGCAGGCGTGAAATCCACCAGTTGGTGGCAGTAGCGTCGGACCTGCTCGGCAGGGTGCAGAACGGGCTGCCCGTAGTGAGGAAGGTAGACGAGGTCATCTTCAATCGACTCGGCGTTCGTCCATTGCTTCAGCTCGACCAGGACGTACGAGGGCCTCCGCGTCCTCGGATGCACGCCACACAGCAGTGCGTCTACCCGTTTGGGTGAGTACGGTAGCTTGTGTTCCAGCAACACTTCGATGTGGCCAAGTCCTGCTTCTTGTAGATCGGCTAAAAAGGGTGGGAGGCTCATCTCCCACGAACGGATCTCGCTACGACCGGTCGCAGCGTCGAAGCGGACTCGTGCCTGCTGTTCGAGCAGCTCGTGCAGCTCCTTCGCATTGGCCTTGGTCAGTAATGAGCTGGCAGTGTCACGGACCAACGCCACTCGAGATCCCCCACCTGGGCACGCGTCATCGACGTGCGGGTGGGGGCAGCTACGAACTCACGCTCGGTGCCCGTCGGGCCGCGGAGATCACTCTAACGGCGTGCTCGGCTGTCAAAGCACACGGCGTGGTCTCGATTCGGCATGAGGTTCGTCCGCTGGAGGCACGGCCTCGAACGCACGTCGACCGCTCGCGGCGACCGCCGAGGACGACGGAGGAAACCGCTTCTCGTTGCGGTCGATCTTCTCTGCAGCTGCATCGAGGGGGTCGATCCCACACACGTCGGCGAAACGGACGAGGTAGATCATCACGTCGGCGATCTCGTCGCTCACGCGCTCATGTAGTCCTGCGTTCCAGGTGCGCGGGTCTGCCTCGGGCTCCGACAGCCACTGGAGCTCGGCCGCCAGCTCTCCGACCTCACCGGCCAATGCCATAAGCAGGTTCTTCGGGGTGTGGAACCGCTCCCAGTCACGGGCGGCAGCGAAAGCGCGAAGGCGGGTGGCGAGGTCGGCGAGTTCGGACACCCGGGCACGCTACGCCAGCGGCGCCAGCAAGACCGTGATCGCGTTCGTCCCGCGGTTGCGGGGAGCCAGGCGGAGCCGCGTCGACATCGCGCGTCTGTTGTTGACCTGAGCTGTGTCACCATCGGCCACGTGCACGAATCCATCGGTCGGCGCATCGCCCTCCATCGCCGCCGTCGTGGCCTCAGCCAGGCCGCCGTAGCCGGCCTGGTCGGCCGCTCGGAGTCATGGTTGTCGCAGGTGGAGCGTGGTCTTCGCGACGTCGACAGCTATACGGTCCTCCGCGATCTTGCCCGCGTCCTCCGCGTCGACATCGGCACCCTCGCCGAGAGCCGTGAGGCAAGCGAGCCGGAGCGATTGGTACGCGACGCTGATGTAGTCGCGGTTGAGCGGGCGCTGCTGATCGGCGCCGTACCTGAGCTGATGCCCGACGTCGTGATGGCAGTCCCAGATCTGCACGCCGCTTACCAGGCCGCCCGCTACGACGAGGTGCTCGCCGCCCTCCCAAGCTTGATCGCAGCGCTCGACGGCAAAGACGCGGCGTTGGTCGCCGCCGGCTACGCGGTTGTGGCGAAGACGCTCACGAAGGTTGGCTCGCACGACCTCGCGATGATCGCCGCCGACCGGGCGTGGGAAGCGGCGCGCCGCAGCGGCGATCAGGCCGATATCGGCATGGCTGTCTACCAGGTCGTGTGCGCGCTGCTTCCGACCTCGCGGGCGGCGCTCGCAGAGGAGCTCGCCGTCCGAACAGCCACGCAGCTCGATGGCGACGAACCGTCCGCGCTCAGCGTGTCCGGTGCCCTCTGGCTCATCGCGGCGGTCGCGGCAGCTCGCCGAATTGATGCCGCGGCAGCCGAGGAGATGCCTGGATCACGCCCAGCAGCTCGCGGACCGGCTCGGTGAGGACGCCAACCACCGCTGGACCGCCTTCGGCCCGACCAACGTTGCCATCCACCGCGTCTCGGTCGCGGTCGAACTCGGCGATGCTCCCGGCCGCGCTGGCTGCCGCCGCAGCCGTCGACCTCGATCGGCTCCCGGAGGATCTGCGCAGCCGCCGCGTGCAGGTCCAGCTGGACATCGCCTGGGCGCAGGCACAGCGGCGGCGTGACGCCGAGGCGTTGGTGGCGTTGCTCGAGATCGAACGGGCGGCGCCGCAGGTCACCCGACGCAATGCGGTCGCACGCGACACCATCCGGCAGCTCCTCGCTCGAGCCCGCGGAACGAGCGGGTCCGCTGTGCGCGGCCTGGCGCACCGGGCCGGGGTCGCCGTCTGATGGGGGAGCGGCAGCTGACGCTCGTCGTCTGCGGCGCACCCCTCGCAGGCCGGGCCGGAGAGGTGGCGGACGCGTTGAGTGTGGGGTGGAACGTCTCGGTTGTTGCCACCGACGCGGCGGGTCGAATGGTTCGACGAACCGTCGGCGCACGATCGGCCACGTCCCGACGCCGTCGTGGTCTGTCCGCTCACGTTCAACACGGCCAACAAGGTCGCGACGGGGATCATGGACACCAGCGCGGCCGGCGCACTCTGCGATGCGCTCGGGGCCGGGGTGCCGGTCGTGGCGGTGCCGATGGTCAACAACCGGCTCTGGGGGCACCCGGTGTGGCTGCCGACCCTCCGGACGCTCACCGGCGCGGGTGTCCGGTTCGTCGATGCGCAGTCGGGCCGGATCGGTGATCCCGCGCCCGTGCAGTCGGGGACGGGGCCGGAGGTCGTGGCCGCATTCGACCCGGCCTGGGTGGTCGCGGCGCTCGGCTGAATCCGCACGATTGTGCGGGTCGCATCGGCAGACGGGGCTGCGGTCCCGATTCCCGGTGTGCTTGCGCGGTGATCAGTCGTGTTCTCGCTGAAGGAGATCCGCTCGTCTGGCAACGCCTGCTGCGCGAGCACGTGCCGCGGGCCGATGGCCGGTGTGCCCTGTGCTCGCTCGGGGCAGGGCATGGGCGGCCGCACTGGCCGTGCCGGTTGCACGACGTCGCGGCGGCCGCCGCTGCACAGGTGCGGGCTCGGGGTTCAGCCGGCAAGTGAGACGAGCACTCCCGACGAGAACATCGAGTCGTGCAGCTCGATGGAGGCCGGCGCGACGCCTTCCGGGACGTCGAAGACAAGGACGCCGTCGACGCTGTTGCCCGGGTTGATGTCGGTCAGGAACGACTCACTGTCCGGCACGTTCATCATCGCCGCCGAGGTGTCGGCGGTGAACTCCCGGCCCTGGGCGTCGAGGAGCGTCTGGTTGGAGTCGGTGAAGAGCTGGGATTCGGTGCCGACGTTCCGCACCGTGACGTGGACGAGCACGTAGCTGCCCTGCGCCTCGGAGCGAAGGACGCCCTGACCGAGGGCACGCAGGCCCGTGTCGACCTTCGTCACGGTGAAGGCGAATGCGCCGTCCTGCACTTCGGTGCCGATGCCGGCTTGCCCAGCAGAAGCGGTGGCGGTCGTAGTGGCTGTCGGCGTGCTCGAGACCGCTGCGCTGAACGCCGCGGCGTACACGATGCAGATCAGCAGGCCGAGGAGCGCGCAGACGAGGCCGGCGATCGTCAGGCCGCGATTGGTCGCACGGTTGCTCTTCGCCTTGGCGAGGCCGATGGCCGCGAACACCAGCGCCAGCAGTACCAGCGGCCAGGCGATGATCCCGATGATCGGGATGAACGAGAACAGCAGTCCGAGAAGGCCGAGCACGAACGCCGCCGTCCCGAAACCGTTCTGTGGCGGCGGAGGCGGCGGCTGGTAGTGCGGCGGGTACTGCGGCATGTACTGGGTCACGGGAGGCCTTCCGGATGGCGGAGCGTTGAGCACCCAGTCGCTGACCGGCGACCGTCCGTTAGCACTCGCCCGTTCGTGTGGTCTGCTCGGCAGCTCGTGACACTCTCGCCGACGCCACCGATCAATGGAACGGGTCACGGCGGGAGGGGGATCGGATGCCGGCAGCCGCCAGGGCGACGATCACTGCTGTCCGCGACTTCGCTGTCCGCGCCGGCGCCCTGCTCAGCGCACCGCAGGCACTTCGCGACAGCGCACGCCAGCAAATCGAGATCCTCAACAGCGACCAGGTCGTCGCGCGGCTGCGTGAGATGCCGCTCGCGGCACTGAAGGAGGTCGCCGGGCGGGGTGTGCGGCTAGGGGCGCTGGAGCAGCGCGGTTTCCGAACCGTTGCCGACGTCCTGAACTCACCCGACCATCGGCTTCAGCAGGTACCCGGGGTCGGGCCGACGACGGTGCAGGAGGTCAGGCGGGCAGCGCGGACAGTCGCGGTGCGGGTCCACAGCGACGTCCGGTTCCGCTTCGACCCCGACCGCCCCGACCCGGCCCAGACCCAACTGCTCGCCACCCTCGCCGCGGTGCGGGCCGCGGACGGAGCCGCGAACACCCTGCACGGACCGCTCCAGGCGTTCCGCATGCAGGTCGCGCCCCTGATCGAGAACGCGGACCGAGCCGGATCGCGCTGGAAGATGGCCTTCTCCCGCCGCTCCACGAAGGACTCGGCGCTCCATGCGCTGGCCCAGCTCGACTCGATCCTCGCCGACCCGCAGGTCCACGCGCTGCAGCAGACGGTGCAGGCACGCGAGCAAGCCGTTAACCCGCGCAGCTACGACCCGCGGCAGCTCTGGCAGAACTACCTCTCCGACGCGGCATCCGTCAACGCGGTGCTCTCGACGGTCGGGGGCGCGGCGGAGGACGAGGAGGCGGCCGGTGGGTTCGTCCCCGAGGAGCTGCGGCAGCAGATCATCGCCATCCCGCTCGATACGTCGAAGCTGACCTCGACGCTGCGCGGCTACCAGGTCTTCGGCGCGCAGTACGCGATCCACCAGGAGCGTTCGATCCTCGGCGACGAGATGGGCCTCGGGAAGACGATCGAGGCGCTCGCCGTGCTCGCCCACCTCGCCGCGAAGGGGCAGCGGCGGTTCCTCGTCGTCTGCCCGGCGAGCGTGCAGATCAACTGGCTGAACGAGACCGCCAAGCACAGCGAGCTGGCCGCGCACAGCCTGCACGGCGCCGACCGCGACAGGGCCGGTCGTCGGTGGTTGCGGGAGGGCGGGGTGGCCGTCACGACGTTCGGCACGCTGGCGCGGCTGCCGGACGACGTGCGTGAGGCCGACGTCGCGATGCTCGTCGTCGACGAGGCGCACTACGTGAAGAACCCGAATGCTGCGCGGGCGCGGGTGGTGCGGGACGCCGTACAGCGGTCCCAGCGGACGCTCTTCCTCACCGGCACGCCGATGGAGAACCGGGTGGAGGAGTTCCGGACGCTCGTCGGGTACCTGCAACCGCGGGTTGCCCGGAATGTGAACGCGACGGACGCGGTCGCGGGCGCCAAGGCGTTCCGGCGGGCTGTGGCGCAGGTCTATCTGCGGCGCAACCAGGTCGACGTGCTCACCGAGCTGCCCGACCGGATCGAGACCGAGTCCTGGGTGCAGCTCGGCGCCGCCGAGGAGGCGCGGTACGAGGCGGCGGTGTCGGCGCGGAACCTGATGGCCATGCGGCAGGCGCCGTTCGGGGCGAAGCTCGAACGGCTGGTGGAGCTGGTCGAGGAGGCTGCCGAGGACGGGATGAAGGTCGTGGTCTTCTCCTACTTCCTCGGCGCGCTCGAGCGGATCCACGAGAAGCTCGGCGACGCGGTGGTCGGTGCGATCACGGGATCAGTGCCGCCGTCCGTCCGCCAGAAGATCGTCGACGAATTCACCGCCCGGCCCGGGCACGCTGTGCTGCTCGGCCAGATCGAGGCCGGCGGGGTCGGGATCAACATGCAGGCGGCGTCGGTCGTGATCCTCACCGAGCCGCAGTGGAAGCCCAGCACGGAAGAGCAGGCGATCGCGCGTGCGCACCGGATGGGCCAGGTGCGCACGGTGCAGGTCCACCGGCTGCTGGCCAAGGACTGCATCGACGAGCGGATCTGCGAGATCCAGCAGGGCAAGCGGCTGCTGTTCGACGAGTTCGCGCGCAAGAGCGAGGCGAAGGACGCCGACAGGCGAGCGGTGGACACCTCGGACCACCGGCCCGACGTACTCGACGACGAGTCAGTGCCGCTGGAGCGGCGGGTGTTGGCTGCGGAGCACCACCGGCTGGGTCTCGACGGGACGTCCCGCCAGTGACCGAACCCCTTCCCGAAGGCGTCTACGAGACCCTGCGGACCCGGCGCCTCGACGCCGCCCTCGATCGGCTCGTGCACCTCACGCCGCGGTTCCTGCTCGTCGAGACCGCCGACCAGCCCCACGTGCTCGCCAGGCACGTGGCAGCGGCCGTGGAGCGGGCGCTGATCGACGAGTCCGATCCGGACCGGCGGCTCGAGCTCGTCAACGAACTGCTGAGCCGCGTGACTGCTCAGGACGACCAGCTCGCCGTGGCGGTGCAGCACCTCGTGGTGCTCACCCGCGAGGCGGCGCCCGGAGTGCACCGGCTTGAGCCGCCGGTCACGCCACTGTCGTCGGCCGCCCTGCTGACGAACGCGCCAGAGGAGCCGTCGTTGGGCGCGGAACTGCGTGCGGAGCTCGCCTCGGCCGACCGCGTCGACCTGCTCTGTGCGTTCATCCGCTGGCACGGGGTTCGAGTGCTGGAGCAGCAGCTCGCGGTGCTGCGCAGCCGTGGCGTGCCGTTCCGGGTGATCACCACGACCTACGTCGGGGCGACCGAGCAGCGTGCGGTGGACGCACTGGTGCGGCGTTTCGGCGGGCAGGTCAAGATCAGCTACGAGACGCGCTCAACACGGTTGCACGCCAAGGCGTGGCTCTTCCACCGCGCATCGGGCTTCGACACGGCGTTCGTCGGCAGCAGCAACCTCTCTCGCTCCGCCCTCCTGGACGGGCTGGAGTGGAACGTGCGGTTGTCGTCGGTGGCTACCCCGGACCTGATACGCAAGTTCGCGGGGACGTTCGACAGCTATTGGGCCAGCGCGGACTTCGTGGACTACGACCCCGACAACCCCGACGACGTCGAGCGGCTGCGGCATGCGCTGGGCCGGGACGGCATCACGACGGCGAGAGAGTTCGTTTCCGGCCTCGAGGTCCGTCCCTACGCGTACCAGGACGCGATCCTCGAGGCGCTCGAGACCGAGCGGACCGTGCACGACCGGCACCGCAACCTGGTCGTCGCGGCGACCGGGACCGGCAAGACCGTGGTTGCGGCGCTGGACTACGCGCGGCTGCGCACGGGACTGCCGCGCGCCCGACTGCTGTTCGTGGCACACCGCAAGGAGATCCTGGAGCAGTCCCGGCGCACCTACCGCGAGGTGCTGGCCGATGGTGCGTTCGGCGAGGTGTACGTCGCCGGGGAACGACCGGAGCGGTGGGAGCACGTGTTCGCCAGCGTGCAGTCGCTCGCTGCCTACGGTGTGCAGCGGCTGCCGGCGGACCACTTCGACGTCGTGGTCGTCGACGAGTTCCACCACGCGGAGGCACCGACGTACCGCAGGCTGCTCGAGCACCTACAGCCGCGCGAGCTGCTCGGGCTGACCGCTACGCCCGAACGGGCCGACGGCGTCGACGTGCGGCAGTTCTTCGACGGGCGCAGCGCCTACGAGCTGCGCCTCTGGGACGCGCTGAGCGCCGACCTTCTGGTCCCGTTCCACTACTTCGGGGTCGCAGACGACGTGGACCTGCAGGGCATCGAGTGGAAGCGCGGTGCCTACGACGTGAGCGCGCTCGACGCGGTCTACACCGGCAACGACGCCCGGGCTGCCAAGGTCGTTCGGGAGACGCGGGACAAGGTCACGGACGTGCTCGCCATGCGCGCCCTCGGCTTCTGCGTGTCCGTGGCGCACGCGCGGTACATGGCCGAGGTGTTCTCCCGCGCTGGTATCCCCAGCCTCGCGGTTGCCGGCGAATCTCGTCGCGACGAGCGGGCCGAAGCGTTGCAGCGGCTGCGTGCCGGGGATGTCAACTGCCTGTTCGCGGTCGACCTGTTCAACGAGGGCCTCGACGTCCCCGAGGTCGACACGGTGCTGTTCTTGCGCCCGACGCAAAGCGCGACCGTGCTTCTGCAGCAGCTCGGGCGTGGACTGCGTCGTGCCCGGGGCAAGGCGGTCCTGACCGTTCTCGATTTCATCGGCCAGCATCGCCGCGAGTTTCGCTTCGATGTCCGGTACCGGGCGCTCACCGGCAGCACGCGAAAGCGACTCGAGGCCGATCTCCGCCACGGGTTCCCGTACCTCCCGTCCGGGTCCCAGCTGATACTCGATCCCGTCGCGCGGGACATCGTCCTCGACAACGTGCGGCACCAGCTGCGGCTCTCGCGCCGCGAGCTCGTCGCCGATGTCCGCTCGCACGGCGACCTCCCGCTCGCGCGCTACCTCGAAGAGGCGGGCCGTGACCTGCCGGACGTCTACAAGCAAAGAAGCTCGTGGACGGCGCTGCGTCGCGAGGCTGGGCTGCCCACGGCGCCGGCCGGGCCGCACGACGAGGCCCTCTTGAAGCGCGTCGTCATGTTCGCTCACGTCGACGATCCCGAGCGGGCGGCGGTGTACGCCCAGCTCGCCGACCCGGCCGGCCCTGCTTACGAGGCGCTGAGCGAACGGGACCAGCGTCTCGCGCGGATGCTGTTCTTCCTGCTCTGGCCGGACCGCGGGGGACACCTCTCCTACGAAGCCGGGTTCGACGAGCTGCGCCGTCATCCCGCCGTCTGCGCCGAAATCCGGGAGCTGGTGGCGCTCGGGGTCGACCGGGTGCGACACGTCCCGGGCGCGCTGGGGGAAGGCCTGCAGCACGTGCCGTTGCAAAGCCACGCCCATTACCGGCGCGAGGAGATCTTGGCGGCGTTCGGCTGGGCGTCGTTCGATCGCAAGGCATACGGGCACGCGCAGGGCGTGGCGTGGGCGCCAGAGGCGCGGACCGACGCGCTGCTGGTGAACCTCCGCAAGACCGAGCGCGACTTCTCGCCCACCACCATGTACCGCGACTTCGCCATCAGCCCGGACCTCTTCCACTGGGAGTCGCAGAACAGCACGTCGATCGCCTCCGAGCCGGGGCAGCGATACCTCCACCACCTTGAGCGTGGCACGCACATCGCGCTGTTCGTGCGCGAAGCGCCGATGGACGACCTCGGGTCCGCTCCGTTCCTGTGTCTCGGACAGTGCGACTACGTCGAGCACCAGGGTGAGCGGCCCATCGCGGTGACGTGGCGGCTGCGGCGGCGGATGCCGGGGGAGACGTTCCGGACCGCGAGCGTGGTGGCGTCGTGAGGACGTGACACTGATCCCGCCGAGAAGCACTCCACTGCCGCCACGACAGCAGTGCTGTACTGCCCAAGCCGATCGATCACCACGAGCGGCACGCCAGCGCGGACGCGGCAGCCGTGATGTGCTGTTCGTTCCGATCACGCTCGATGGTCCGCGGTCCCTGCGAAACCTCGCCCGGCTGGCCGTGCGAGGTAGATCGTCGGCCTACTGTGGCGCCCATGGAGTGGACCTTCGACGCCGACGTGTTCGCCTGGGACTCCGACGGGCCGTCGTGGCACTTCCTGCGGCTGCCCGTCGAGATCGCCGACGAGGTCCGCGACGTTGCGGGTGAGCCCGCCGGGTTCGGGTCGGTGCGGGTGCATGTGCGTATCGGCGAGACGGTCTGGGCGACGTCGGTGTTCCCGGAGAAGGGCAGCGGCAGCTATGTGTTGCCGGTCAAGAAGCCGGTGCGGGAGAAGGAAGGGATCGAGGACGGGGACCGCGTGACGGTCCGGCTCGACGTGCCGAGCCGGTGATCGGCTCCGGCGCCATCACGACTGGGCAGCGAGCGCCGCGCGCGCGAAGGTGATCCCCTCGGGCGTCGGCCGTTCCTCCCCTCGGAACGAGTCGCCCACCAGCACACCCAGCCGCCGGAGCAGCGCCTTCGTGGCCCATGCGGCAACGCCGCTGGCGATCGGGCGGCCGTCGCTCTGCACCCAGCCGATGGCGTGCAGCGTCCGGGCGATGAGGGCGTCGAGGTCGTCCGGCACGCCGGCGGCGACGCCGATCAGCAGGATCAGACCCGCTTGTGTCTCGCATTCGTTCCGGGTGGCAAGGGCCCGCTCGGCGACGTGCCACCAGAGGCCGACGGGGTCGGTGCGCAGCCGGCGTGCGCGGGCGGTGACCAGCAGCTTCCCCCGGTATTTGCGGAGCAAGCCCATGGACTGCGCGGACTCGCGCAGGTGTAGCACCGGGGCCGTCTGGCTCTCGCGGTTGTGCTTGCCGATCCACTCGTTCGTCAGCCCGAGCTCGGCGGCCGCCGCCTCCACGTGCGTCGGTGGGAGGTAGCCGGCTCCGGTGAGGGTGATCCCGTCGTCGCCGACCCGGTCGAGCAGCCACGTGTACGGCCGGAGCATGCGTGCCGCGGTGTCCGCGTCGATCGTCGTGGGGGTATCGAGCGCGGCGGCGTCGATGAGTGTCCGCAGCTGGGTCTGCACCAGGCTGTCGCGCACGGAGTGCATGAGGTCGGCGAGCGGTTCGGAGAGCAGGCCGGTCGACTGCGCCGGGAGGCCGGCCAGCTCCGCGTTGATCTGGTCGAGGTCGAACGGGGTGGGTGCGTAGTCCTCGGGGACGACGTCGGCGCCGTGGCGGCGGGCGATCTCGGCGCGGGCGTCGGCGTGGTGCGCGTGGGCCGGGTCGGTCGCCGCGCTGAACAGCTCGTAACCGGCGACGCCGCCGCAGTCCTCCGGCGGGCCCGGTCGCCGGCCTGCGGTGCAGGTCGCGCGCGGCACGTCGGCGTCCCGGGGGTGCACGGCCTCGAGTCGCACCGTGTGCTCCCAGCCGTCGCCGAAGTCGTAGGCGTAGTACAGCCTGTCGCCGATGTCGGCCAGCAACTCGTCGAGGCGGACCTCGTTCTCGAGAGTGCCCTCGTCGCCCTCCTCGACGTCGAACGGGGTCAGGAAGCGCTCGGTGTCGAGATCGTGGGGGTTCTCGCCCACACTGAACTGGTGCAGGTGGCTGTTCGTCCAGCCGAACGCGATCTGCAGGACGTCGTTCAGCTCGTCGAGGTGCATGTCGGAAGCGAGGTCGAGGCGACGCCACAGCGGAGGCTTGGTGTCGGCGAGGTCGACGCGCACGCGGTAGGTGACGACGTCGGCGCGGCGCGCACGTCGCCGTGAGGGAGCAGCCCGGCCGGGGGCGTCGAACCCCCCGAGGGTGCCGCGGAGGCGGTCCAGCAGCCCGTGGAGATCGGCCGCTCCCATGCCTGCGAGCTGGGCTTCGAACTGTTTCAGCTGCTCGGCCTGGTCGGGCCGGTCCATGGGCGAGCCGGGGCGAGACATGTGCCAACGCTACGACTCATCCGTTACCGCCGGCGATCCGGCCGAGCCGGCCGGCGATCACCACCGCCTCCCGGTGAACGAGGAGCAGGTCGTCGCGGAGCCGGCGATTGAGGGGCCAGCGGTGTTCATGTTCGACCCGGCCGACACCGCGTGGTCGGAGGTCCTCGTGCGTCATGAGCTCGATGTGCCGGCGGGCGGGCCGCGCGCCTGTGTACTGCGCCAGGTGTCGATCTTCGACAGCCCGAGCAGGACGGCGGCTCCGCCGGCCAGGCCCACCACCGCGACGGGCCAGTACGCGGGCAGCAGACCGATCAGCCCGAACGCGAGCAGACCGGCGCTGAGGAATGTGTTGGCCCACGCGCCCTTGCGCGGCGCGATCCGGCCCAGCCCGAGCTCGACGGCGGCGCCGAGCGTGAAGAGGTAGGCCGTCGCCAGCGTCAGTGCCACGGCCGGGACGATCAGTACGACGCTCCCTGCCACGACGGACTGCGCGACCAGCAGTGCGTTCGCCACCGTGATGGTCGGCAGCCCGAGCAGGTGCACGATCCTGCGGACCGCCGGGTGGTGGCTCGCGACGTCCCGCCCGGCGAACCCGGTGACCACGGCGGGCCCCGCCTGGGCGAAGAACAGGACGTCGGTGATCGCGTAGGCAAGGTTCACCCAGAGATCCAGCCCACCCGAGGCGAGGGCCTGGCTCAGGTGCCAGAAGAAGTGGATCACGTAGGTGGTGGCCAGCGCGGTGTTGACCGTCCGCCCCATCAGGCCGGCGTCCGCCGAGATCGACGGGTAGGACTGGTACTGGTTGCCGGAGTGGACGCCGACCCGGTCGAGCATCACCGAGAACGCGGCGAGCGCCCGGTCGCGCACCTCCTGGATCTGCCTGGCGGTGCCCGTCCCGCTACGGACGATGGCGTCCCACTCCTCGGCGATGCGTGCCACTTCGACCCGGAACGCGTCCGTGGTGGCGTCCAGCCGCCGCAGCCGGGTCGGGCCGACCCCGCTCAGCACGGCGTACTTGCGGGTCTTCGCGATCAACACGTCGATCGTGTTGGGGTCGAACTGGCCGCGCTCGAGCACCGACTCGACCATCACCCGGATCTGCTGCGAGTACGCCGTGCGGTAGAGGTTCAGCGCGCCGCGCACCATGAACGCCGCATAGCCGATCGTCGACGAGACCTGCAGCAGCAGCGGCCAGCCGGCGGCCAGCAGCGCAACGACCACCACCGCGCCGATCAGCGCCTTGACGATGAATCGCGTGCGCTGGCGCTTCATCTCCCGGTCGGCGGCGTCCTGGTCGAGCTGGGTGCGCTGCACCTCGCGCAGCACGCCCCGCGTCGTGGCCGGGTCGCCCAGTGCCCGCCCGGCCTGGTCGGCGGCCACGAGCGCGTCGATCGTGTACGGGGCGCCGGCCGCATCGACGAGCCCGAGGGCGGCGGTGTCGTGCGCCCGCGGTAGCGCTTCGCCGTTGCGTCGCTGCGCGGACCGCTGTTCCCGGGCCCGCCGGTGGTCCTCGACCGACGCCTGCAGCGACGCGCGAAGCAGCTTCCAGGTGATCAGCCGCTTGGCCCCGACCGCCGCGGGGGTGACCGCGTTGTGCCAGCGCAGCAGGTTGCGCAGCTGCGCGGTGGCGGGGTCGGCCGGGTTGCGCCAGTCACCGGGGCCGACGGTCGGCACCGCGGCGTCGGGCCGGGCGAGCGTGGCCCCGTCGCGCTCGAGTGCGTAACGCGCCATCCACTGGTCGATGACCCCCCGGTGCTCCGGTGTGACCTCGGCGAGGATCTCGTCCCACAGGCCGGAGCGCAGCTGGACGTACGCCCACTGCTGCACGTCGCGCCGGGCGTCGCGCAACAGCCGTTCGAGAGTGGCGTGGCGCAGGTTCGCCAACGCCTCCTCCCCGACCTCGTCGCGGATCCGCGTGAACACGGGGTCGAAGTCGTGCGCCTGGCGGAAGTACTGCGCCAGCGACTCCGGCTTCACCGCGTCCGTGCCGTAGACGAACCGGTCCGGGTGGCGGCGCACCAGGTCGACGAACTCGTCGGTGATCGCCTTCGTCGCCTGCAGGTGGCGGGCCACCTCGTTCCACGAGATGTCGGTGGAGACGTGGCGAAGGCCCGGGTCGGACAGGACGCGGCCCCACAGCCGGAGGTACTCGGGCGTCGGGCTGCTGAACTTGCCCATCCCCATGTGGGCCAGGATCACCTTCGCGCCCGGGTACTGCCGCAGCAGCGACAGCAGCGGCATGCCGTAGCGGCCGTCGGGCCGCTCCGCGCCGTAGCGGAAGTCCTCGAGGATCCGCGCCAACCCGAAGTCGTTGTGGATGACGATCAAGTGGCCCTGCTCCTGGACTCCCGCCAGCAGCTCGCGCAGGTGCGGGTTGTAGACGTCGATGCGGCGCAGCTTCGCGGCCCCGCGCAGCGACCGGGCCGCGTCGGCGTGGCCTACCGCGCCCAGCAGCGAGCGGATCGCGTCGACGTGGGCCAGCAGCACGGGCAGCAGCAGCGTGGCGTCGCGATCGGCGCCACCGGTCACCATCGCCCGCAAGGGCGCCGGCAGGTCGGTGGCCGCGAGGCGGCGGCCGTCGACCGCGCGTCGGAGCACACCGGCCGCGGTGACCAGGCGGTCCACCTGCTCCCGCCACTCCGGGTTGATGGTGTGGATGGCCTGCGGGCCCAACAGCCGGGTGACGGCCTCCTTGGCGATCGTCGTCTCGCCGATCATGCCGGCGACGTCCGGGTTGAGGATCGTGAACAGCCGCAGGAAGGCCTGGGCGCCGGGGATGTCCATCCGCGCGCCGGTCGAGCCGACCACCGCCCGCCAGCGCAGTGCCGGTGGGAGGTCGCGCACCTCGTGCGCGAGCCGGACGTCGGAGAACACCCCCCACATCTGCAGCATCGACGTGCGCGTCCAGAACGCCACGTTCAGCACGCTGTTGACCAGGTAGTAGAAGGTCGCACCGAGCGGGGCAAAGCCCTTGCCGTGCTGCGGGATGAAGTGGAAGGTCACCACGCCCTGGTGGCCGGCGTCACGCAGCCATGTGACGAGGCCCGACACCCGCGGCGGGCGTGAGTGGTCGTAGCCCGCCGGGTGGAAGTGGCCGTCGGACAGGTCGTACTGCGCCACCCGGTTGCGCCCCACGAGTACGACGGCGCCGTCTTTCGTGGTCAGCGCGACGAACCGGCCCATGTCGCCGAGCTGCTCGCGCAGCCAGCCGTCGGTGACGTGGCCGCCGTCGGGCAGCCTGAACTCCGCGCCCCGGTTGAACCAGCGCATCAGGCGCGTGTTCAGCGCGTCGACCATCGGGAACCGCTCGGGGTCGCTGCGCCACGGTCCGGTCAGCATCGTGATCGTGTCGGGGCCGAGATCGGTGAGCTCCTGCAGCAGAGCGTGTTCGACGCCGGCGTTGCTCGCCGTACGCACCTGCTTCGCGACGCTCTCGGCGAAGGCTCCCTCCACGAGCCGTCGGGTCTCGAGCGCATCGGCCAGCTTCCGGTTGGACTCCGCGAGCGCTGCGGCGAGCTCCGGCACCGCGGTGGCGCTGCCCGTCATGGCGGCGCGCAGCCCGCCGGACTCCTGCTCGTACTTCTCGAGCAGCTCGCGGTTCTCGTCCCGGAGGTTCTGCAGCTTCTCCTCGGCGTCGACGAGCCACTGGCGCAACGGATTCTTGCGCAGTTCGCGGATGGCACGGGTACGGCCGATCAACACCTTTCGCAGGGAACCGGGGAGACCGCGGGCCGCCTTCCACAGATGACGGATGTCCCAGGCGAGATCGCGCAGCAGACCACCGCCCGCCTCGACGTAGCCGATCAACGACTTCCACAGGGCGCCGGCGAGACCGCTCGGAGCGCTCCCGCCGGCCGACGCCAGGCGCGCGGCCACCCGGCCCGCGGCCCGGCCACCGATCGCGGCGTACCGGCTCAGCGCTCGCTCGCGGGCGTCGTCCAGCGCAGCCGGAGTGTCGTCGATCGCGTTCTGCAGACGCTCCTCCGCTCTCGTCAGCACCTGGTTCCTGCGCTGCACGGCGGCATGCACCAGCCCGAGATCGGATGCGAAGCCCCGGAACCGATCCGGGTCGCCGCCGATCGCCGCAGGCGTGTCGGGCCAGACGGGGTCGAGCGAGATCGACTCCACCTCGACCACCGGTATACCGAGCCGCTTGTGGACGGTCTGCAGGTCGGTGCGATCGCGCAGCGACCCGTCCGGCGGGTGACTCACCCACTGGATGCCCTCGCGGACCGCAGCCTCCAGCTGCGCCTCGTTGTCGGCCACCAGCTCGCGGGCGTCCGTCAGCCGCTTCGGCGCTGCCGCCAGCTCACGGCGCAGGTCGCGATTCACCCGGATCCGGGCCGCGGCCCTCGCCACCGGCCCGCCGTAGCCGGCGAGTGCTGACTCGACCATCAGCCCGATGACGAGCGCACCACGCCCCCGCACCGCGGCGAACACTGCCGGCAGTAGCCGGATCATGACGACGCTCACCAACGCTCCGCCCACCACCAACGGGGCGAGGGACGGACCGGCGCCGGCCGTCAGGAGGCCTGCGGCCAGCACCACGGAGGCGCCGAAGAGGGTTGCGCGCAGCGCCGGCGGTCCGCGTCCCAGCCTGAAGTAGCGGTAGGCGCCGACCACGAGCATGACCACCGCGCCGATCGAGGCACCTGCTGCGAACGCCACCCCGCCGGCGATCCCGACCAGAGCCAGACCTCCGCCCGCGAGCGCACCGGTCGCCGCGATCGTCAGCGCGACGCCCACCCAGCCGCCGGCCGGGACCTGCGCCGACTGATGGGCGGCCGGCCTCGTGTCCTGGACGAGATCGGCAGGCGTGCCGCTGCTGGTCCGGTCGCGGTACTCGAAACCGGGGACGCGGCCCGTCTTGATCCGCGCGACCACCGCGTCCCGCCACGCCTGCGGCATCCAGCGCGGGAGGTCGGCGACGACCTCCTCCAGCGATCGCCGCTGCTCGCCGTCCATCGCGCGCAGCACGAGCGTCTCCAGCGACCCCGGCGCGAACGCCCCGTACGGGATGCTCGGCCGGGCGGCGGGATCGTCGGGCAGCTCGCGCAGCGTCTCGAGGAGCCGCTTCTCCCAGGACTTCGGCCACACCAGGTCATGCGTCGCGACGAAGGTCTCGGTGGCGTCTTCCGCGGCGGGCCCGCCCCAGCGGCCGGCGGTGATCAGCGTGCGCAGCTCCTCCGCGGTGAGCGTCCCGCGCTCGGCGAACCCGACGAGGTCGTTGATCAGGTCCTCTTCGCCGTCGCCGTCGATCAGCCGGCCGAGCTGGTGGCGCAGGCCGGAGTCGGCGATGCTCTGGAGCCGGTCGGTCGCCGCGCCCTCGACGGAGCCCTCGACGTCCGCGAGCAGCCGGCGCACCTCCTGTTCCTGGGCCGCGATCGCGCCCTCCGCCCTGGCCGCGGTCTCGGCGGGCAGGGTGCCCACGAGCGCCTCGAGCCGGTCCAGGAACGCGGTGTTGCCCAGTGGGCCCCGGAAGTGGTCCGGGTCGATGGCCACCCGGGTCAGCGAGACCCGCCGCAGCTGCATGGTCAGGTGCCGCGCCTCCGCCTCGGTCCACCTGGCAGCACCCCAGGCGTCGGGCAGGGCACCGGCGACGTCGACCGCGTGCTGGGCCATCCCGTCGAGAAGACGGATCGCTTCGGGCAGATCGCCCGCCGTGATCAGAGCCCGTGCCTGGGCGACCGCGTCACGGGTGAGGTTCAGCGTCCGCTCGGCGGGTGCCGCGGCCTGCGTGCCGGTCAGGGTGCCGGTCTCGACCGGCGGCAGGGCCGGGACCCCCGAGTCGATCCGCGCGAGCTGCTCTCGGTAGTGGCGCTGGGCGGTGGCGAGGGCGTCCTCCGCGGCGCACAGGCTGCTGCAGACCACGGCGAGCTCCGCGAGCCGCACCGACAAGCCGCTCGTGCCGAGCCCGCCGCTCTTCTGGAGGTCGGCGCGAGCCCGCGCGACCGCGAGGTCGGCCTTCTGGACCGTGCGGGCCGACTCGCCGAGCGGGCCGTCCGCCGTGCCGACGACCTGCTCGCTGACGTTGTCCGGCCGCAGCTTGCCCCGGACGGTGTGGACGAGCTGACGTCCGCGCAGCGCGTCGGAGCGCCGCTGCGCCTTGCTGATCAGACGGTTCGCGACCCGCAGGCGCCAGCCCGTCAGTTCGCCCGAGCTCAGGCCCTTCAGCAACCCCAGCAAGCGGCGGTCGACGAAGGCGGCGAGCTGTGGGTCGTCCAGCGCGAGGGACTCGCGCCACGTGCCCGGCTGGCCGTTGCGGCCGAACCGGCCACCGCCCTGTTCGACGGCCCGCCGGGTGCCGAACATGCTGAGGATCTCGACGTGCCCGCCGCCCCTGGCGATCAGCAGGTCGCGCAGCGCGTTGAGCCCGCCCTCCGGGACGAACCCGCCGAGGGCGATGTCGGTGCCGCGCCCGAACCGCGCGGTGGCCACCGTCACGGCGAACGGCCGACCCGCCTCGGCCTGGGCGACGGCCTCGTAGACCTGGTTCGGGGTCAGGGCGTTGACCACCCGTGCTCTCACCGGGTTCGGGCCCGCCGCCGGCAGATCCTTCAAGATCGTGGCGAAGCGACCGGTCTGGTCGATGTCGCGCATCAGGGTCAGGATCGGCCGCGCGTCGCCGCGGCGGTGGGCATCGAGGATCTCCTCGGCGACGTACCGGTCTCGCGCCGCACCGTCGGCGAAGACCCGCCGGGGCAGCTCAGCGAGCCGGCGCGGGGCGTTGGTGGCCAGCTCCACGACCTTGAGGCCGTAGACCTTGCGCAGGACGCCTGCCGCGCTCTTCGCGGTGCCGGTCATGCCCCGGTAGGACAGCTGCGCCTGCAGGTACTGCAGGAGCGTCTTCTCGGACAGGGTCCGCAGCGGTTGCTTGATCGTCATACCTTCGGCGGCGTCGACCCACCCGTGGTCGGACCAGCGGTTGTCCGGAACCGCCTCGCCGTTGTCCCGGTCGACGATCACCGTGTTGTCGCCGTCGTGGATGTAGTGGCGGTTGTGCTGGTGGTGCATGCGAGCGGTGAGCGCGTGCTCGAGCTCGGCAATGTGCCGGTCGTTCAGCCTCTCGCTGAGGCCGACCCTCTCGGCGAAGGCGTCGGCCTGCGCCCGGCTGATCTTCACGCGGCCGTCCCGGATCCGGTACTCGCCCTCCTGGAAGGCCTGGGCCAGTTTGGCGAGCTGGTACCGCTCGGCACTGTTGCCGACGGTGCCCGGGGCCTGCTCGCCGAGCCGGTAGGCCGTGCGGCCCCAGTCGACGGCGAGCATGTCGACCTCGTCCATGAGCACGTGCCGACGTCCGAACCGCAGGTCCGCGTCGTGCAAGCCGCGCTGCCAGTCCGAGACCAGCTCACGGGCGGAGCCATAGACGATCTTCGCCTGGTAGATGTCGCGCAGGTTCGGGGGTGCCTCGGGGCGGTCGACGAACCCGTCCGGCTGGTGGGCGCCGACACCGGGCCGGGTGGTCCTGCCGGGCTCGCGGAACGCGGTGGTGATCCCGAGTTGGTCGCCGCTCATCTTCGTGCGTGCCGCCGCCGACTTCGCCAGCGCGCTGTTGTGCGTCATCACGGCGACGTCGTCGCCCGCGAGCGCCCGCTGCAGCGCCCACAACCGGGAGACGAGCGTCTTGCCCTCACCGGTGAGCATCTGGATGACGACATCCCGGGGCAGCATGTTGCGCAGCCGCACGAAGTTACGGATCCCGCCGCCGACGGTGGGCGCGCTCCCGAGCGCCAGGAGGGCCGCGATCTGGAGGTCGTAGGGCGTCTCGCCGCTCGTGCGCCGATTGGTCTCGCAGCCGAGCGCACAACGCTCGACGCCGGTCAGCCGCTCGAGCAGCGGATCGCGCCGTGCCGGGTCGCGCAGCTGCGCGACCAGGTCGTCGTAGCGCCGTGGGTTCTTCCGCCACTCCCTCAGGAGCGACTCGATTTCAGTGATCTCGTCCAGGTACGGCCGCAGTGCCTTCTCGACCGCGGGGGCGTGCTTCCGGAACGCCTCCAGCTCCTTCCCGAGCTGGTGCGCCCTGCTCCGCGCGGCGCGGATCGCGTGCTCGATGGGGGCGCGCTCGCCGTCCGCTGCACCGGCGAGCCGGCGCTCGAGGAACGCGGCCTTCGTGTCGGCCAACGCTTTGTCCGTGACCGCCCTGTGCCACAGGTGCTGGAGCTTGCTCAGCGACCCGTCGCGCCGGACGATCGCCGGCGGTTCCGGCAGGTGCTGGACGACGGCGATCCGCTCGCCACCGTGCTCGTACTCGACGAGGTCGTAGTCCCGGTGCTCTCCCTTCAACGCCTGGAGCCCGCGCCGGTGCATGATCAGCCGGCGCAGCTCGTCCGCCGTCATGCGCGTGCGGAACATGCCGGTGCGGATCCGGCTCGCGGCGGCCTCGATCGGAACGGCCGCCTCGCTCCCCATCGCCCGCGCGAGCTTCCTCGTCGGGATGGACTTGCTCTCCAACGGCGGCGGGGGTACGCCCGACGCCGTGCCGATCACCGGGTCCGGATCGAGACCGAGCCCGAACGTGTTCGCGCTGTCGCCGTCACCGTTCGGCTCGGGCGGTCCGTCGGCCGTGCCGGGGCGGCCGGGCGGCGGTTCGCCGCCGTCGCCACCGTTGCCCGGCTGCTGCGGGCGGCCGGCGCCGAGGCCCTCGCGCGGCGGCAGGGTCTCGTTGCCCTCGCTGCCCGGCACGGGCGGGTTCGCCGGCCCGTCCGGTGCCTGCGGGGCCGGGGCCTGCGCGCCGTCGCCCGCGGAGTCACGGGCGCCGCTGCCGTTGTTGCCGCCGTTGCCGGTCGGGTCCGCGCCGATGCGGATCGGCAGGTCGCTGCCACCCGCGCCCTCGGCGCCGTCGCCGGACGCACGTGGCCGGCCGATCGCGTTGCCGGCCTCGTGGGCGCTCATCCCGAGTTGCCGGGCGAACTCGGGGATCTGCATGGCGCGCAGCGTGTGCTGCAGGTCGGCGTGGCGGACCCCGAACTCGGCGGCCTGCCGCCGGATGCTCATTCCCAGGGCCGGGTGCGTCGCGATCTCGAGGGTCAGGGCGGTGCCGCCGGCCACGCGGACCGCCCACTTGGCTGAGGCGAGGTCGATGCCGAACTCCGCGGCGAGGTCCGCGGGGGAGGGAGCCATGAGCTCGCCGCGCGCGATCTGCCCGATCCGCGCCACCAGCTCGGGGTTCCCGGCCACCCGCTGCATCGCGCGGGCGTCGGCCGGGGTGAAGCCGAATTCGGTGGCTACGGTCTCGGCCGTCGGGCGCGGCCCGTCACCGGAGAGGCGGCCGAGCTGCTGCACCATCGCGACGGTGCGCATCACGTGCAGCGCGGCCAGGGCGTCGCCACGTCCGACGCCGAACTGCCGGGCCAGCGCGCCCGGCTTCAGCACCTGGTAGTCGCCACGCCTGATCGCCGCGAGCCGCTCCGGAATCCCGCGGACTTCGGCGACCCGCAGCATCGCCTTCACCTCGGCCCGGCTCATCCCGAAGTCGTGGGTGAGCGTATCGATCGACTTCTGCCGGGGCATCTGCACGAGTTGGCGGAGCGCCATGATCGCCGTGACGCGCTGGCCGTCGACCTCCGCGACCCTGGAGGCCACCCGCACGGCGACGTGGGCCTCGGCGCGCGTGATGCCGAAGGTCCTGGCCATCTCCTTGGTCGACAACGGCCGGACCGTGCCGTCCGTGGTCTTGGCGACAAAGCCGGCCACCCCGCGCTGCCCGGCCGCCCGGTGCGCACCGACCACGAGCGAACGGCGCACCCCGAACCTCGTGGCGAGGTTGCGGGCCGACTCGTTGCGGACCTGTCGCTGGCCGTCGACGTGCTCGACGAGGCGGGACCCGTTGACGGCCCGCAGCGCGTCGCGTGCCTGCCGAGGCGTGATGCCGAGCTGCCCGGCGAGCTCCGAGGGCCGCGCCGTCGACGGCAGGCGCTGGCTGCGCATCCAGTCGACCAGCCGCAGGTTGCCATCCGCGCGCTGCTCGCCGTACAGGACGCGGGCTTGCTTCCTGGATATCCCGTTCTCCCTGGCCAGCTGCCGGATCGACGGCGGCCGTCCGCCGAGGCGGTGGGTCCCGCCGGGGGCAGGTGGGATCCCGGACACGTCGGCCAGCGCCGTGCCCAGCGGCCCGGCGCCAACCGCGCGCTCGGCTCCGGGCGTTCTCAGGGTCGTCAGGTCCGCGCCCTTGCCGGGCAGGCGGGGAAGGCCGATGCCCTGGAAGCGCGTCACCTTGCCCGCCACCCCGGCCACGGCGGCCGGCACGGCCAGCATGCCGACCCCCAGCGCGAGGTTGCTGAAGGCCGCCTGCCGCTCGCGGGGGGTCATGTCGCCCCAGTTCTGGGCCGTGAGAACGACACCGTCGCCGAGCGCGACGCCGAACGTTCCGAGCGCAGCGAGGTTCGCCAGGGTCGCCACCTGGCCCATGGCGGTCGTGCGCATCGCCGTCTGGGCTCCCGCCCGCGCAGCCTGCCAGCCCGGCGCAGCCGTCAGCCCGCGCTGCAAGGCCGTCGCCCCGACGCCCCTGACCCCGAGACTGCTCCCCATGCCGGCGGTCACCTTGGCGGCACCCTTCACCGCCGCCTTCGCCGCGAGACCCATCCCGATGACGCTCAACACGCTGCCGGCGACGTTGAGGTAGTCGGCGCGCGCGTTCGGGTTCGACCAGCCGTTGGACTGGCCGTGGCTGCTGCGGTTGACGACGTTGGCGCCCGCGTCGACGACGGTGTACGCCAGACCGCCCGCGATCAGTGCCGTGCCCGCGATCGCGGCGGCGGCACCCAGCGGCGACGCCGCGCCGAGCGTGCCGAGGGTGGCGACGCCGCCGCCCACCCACAGCAGCACACCGCCGACGAACATGGCCCCGCCGACGACATAGCCGCCGTTCTTGTCCCACCAGCTGGCGGGGGTGTGCCCCGTGGTCTCGACGATCTCGCAGCCGCGACACCCGTCGGGCAGCCTGTCGCCTTCGGCGAGCCCCGGGAGCGCGTTCAGGTCCCGGTGGAACGCGATGAGGGTGCCTTCCTCCTTCAGGATCTCGTTGTGTTCGCGGAAGTCCTGCATACCGCTGAAATGGGCCCCGGTCTGGTCGATGTAGCGGAGCGTGCCGTCACGCTGCAGGACGCGGAACAAGGTCACGGCTCCCCAGCCGCCCTTCGGGTCCCGGTACTGCATCGTGATGGCCGTGGCCTTGCCGTCGGCCGAGAGCTCCCCGATCCGGTTCTTCAGGGCAGTGAGGTCGGCCGGGCCGATCAGCTTGTGGAGGGCCAGGTCGTTGCCCCAGTCGACGTCGCGCGGGAGGAGCTTGGCCTCCTCCGTCAGCGGGGTGAGCCCGAGCGCGGCCAGCCCGGCCTGCTCGTCCAGGCTCATGGCGTCGTTGATCTGATCCCGCAGGATGCCGTCGTAGCGCTTCCAGTCATCCAGGTACTGCGCCCCGGTATGGATGGCCCGGAAGTCCTGGAACATCGTGGAGGGCAGCGATCTGCCGCCGAGCAGGCTCTGGTCCGGCCGGATCGCGTCGCCGGGCTCGTAGTTCTGTGGCGCCTCGTAGCGCCGGTCACGGACCTGGTTGTACCCGAGCACGGTCAGCCTGGTGAGGGTGCCGAACGTCGTCGAGAGCTTCTGCTGGCGCTGCTGCGGCGATGCCGACAGCCGCAGGTACAGCCCGGTGACGCGGTTGTGCCGGTCGTACGCGCCGCGCAGCTCCTTCGCCCACGACGTATTGCCCGATGCGTCGGCGTAGGCGAGGTCGGTCCGCCGCAACGTCTTCTCGGCCGCGGCGATGCCGGCCTGGTAGGGCCGCGCGGCGACCGCGAGCGCCTCCTGCTCCTTCGTGATCGCCCGGTACTCGCGGTCCAGCCAGATCTTCTCGCCGATGGTCGGCCCGCCCCGCTCCTCGATGACCTGCGCAACGCGGTTGAACCGCGCGGTGCGGTCGTTGAGCTTCGACGTGGGCGGGCCGAGAGCCTGGTGCATCTCCAGCTGGGCGGTGTTGAGGGTCTGCTGCCGGCCGGCGACCACCGTGATCGCCCGCTCCTGCTGGCCCGCCGCCACCTCCGGGTCCTTGCTCAACCGTTCACCGAGCAGGTGCTCGATCAGCTTCGGGTTGTTGGCGACCTCGGCGTTGGCCGCCCGGAACTCGGCCGACGTCCAGCCGGCGGCACGCATCATCTGCAGCCGCGCCTGCGCCGGTTCCCACCTCGCCAGCAGGCCGGGTGCCTTCTTCTCGATGGCGTCTCGCACCGGCTTGATCGCCGCCCACTCGCCGCCGTCGATCTTCTTGTCGTCGGCGAGCGCCTTCTCGGTGAGGCCCGCGAGCACGTCCATCGGCTCCTGGAGGTCTTCGTACTCCGGGCTGACCTCCTTCTCCGTGACGGTGTCCTCGAGCCACGACATCTGCACGTCGTCGCCCTGGGTCTGCGACAGCGGCAGATCGCGCCCGTAGGCCTCGAGCGTCTCGTCCTTCTCGGCGTCCTTCAGCACCTTCAGCTCGGACGCGGTCAGAGGGCTGCGGTCGTTCGCCTTGCGGCCGCTCAGGAGCTTCTTGCCGTCCGCCCCGGTGAGCTCGGACAGCTCCCGCGCCATCCCCTTGGAGATCCGCAGGCTCGGGTCGAGCACCCCGGCCATGGAACCGTTCGGCTCCGGTGACGCCTCGAGCAGCGGCGCCTTGCCGCCGTCACCGCAGGCCGCCACGCCGTAACCCGCGCAGAACCGGCCCGCGTGGGTGCCGTCGTCGTTGCGGTAGAGCAGCCCGGTGCGCACCGGGACCCAGTCGCCGGTCGTCTTGTCCCTCAGCACCGAGGCGTTCTGGAAATCGCCCTCCTGGCTCATGCCGAAGCAGCCGCCGCCCTCGCCGGCGGCGCCGCAGATCGCACCACCGCCCTGGCCGGCGCCTCTGCCTTTGCCGTCGGGGAGGGAACGGTTGTACTGGGTGAACCCGCAGCGCCCGGCCGCGCCGGCCTGACACGTCTGCTCGTCCCCCCACGGCGTGTACCGGGAGACCAGACCGTTGGTGTCGTCGAACAGCGTGACCGAGCCGTAGCCGTTCGGGAAGCGCCCCGTGCCGGAGGGCAGCTGCTCGGTGATCTGGCAGTTGTTGCACCGCGTCACGGGGTTGTACGTGTGGCCGTTCGCGCCGTCACTGGCGATACCGGGCATCGTTCGGATGCAGTTGCCCTCGCACCACAGTGACCCGCCCATGCCGTTCTCGTCCGGGGTGGTCGCGTTGATCCCCTTGCGCAGGTCACCACCGGTGATCTCGATCTTGAAGAGGTTGGTGCCCTCCCGCTTCGAGAAGTTCGGGTTGTTCGTCGCGTTGTAGTTGGGGTCTATGTACTGGACGAACCCGGTGGTGCCCTTCACCGAGTAGATCCCCCGGGAGAGGTCGGCGTCGCGACCGATGATGTCGGTGATACCGCCGGGCAGGTTGTCGGCGTGCACGACGTCGCCCTGCTCGTTGGTGAAGGTTCCGCCGCCGTGGAACGTGATCCGGGCCGGGCCACCGGACCCGTCCTGGGCCTGGATCTTGCCCCAGTTGCCCTCGACCACCAGGTGCTCGCCGGTCGGGGACCGCCAGTCGCAGCCGCCGTTGCACGTGCTGGCGAACGGCGAGCCGGCCTTGTTGCCGAACCGGATGTTGTTGACGGCCGCCTCCGACTGCGCCCGGCGCGTGAAGGCGATCCGGTTCCCCGTGCGGCCGTCGACCGCCTCGCCCCGGCCGCGCACCCACGCCTCGGCGTCCCCCTGGGCGTCCTGGGCGATCCCGACACCCTTCGTTCCGCGCACCCGGTGGTACTTGTTGCGCGCGCCCGCCACCGGCATCGACGCGTAGAGGTCGCCCTTCGCGTTGCCGGCGTCCCGCCCGCCGATGATCTTGCCGAGCTTGTGCTCGCAGTTCGCCCCGGCCGCGCAGGGCGTGAACCGCTTGACCTTGTCGGCGCCCCGCGGCTTGATCTCGACGATCGTCCGGCCCTTGCCGTCGACCGTCACCCGGATCGCGGAGTGGTCCCGGTCGACGTCCTCGATCTTGATCGGCTTGCCGTGCTCGTCGACGAAGATCCCGAGCCCGCTGGTGTCGATCTTGGCCGCGATGAACCCGAGGCCGGCCCCGCCGGTGTCGCACCCGCCGTCGCCGGTGCAGCCGGCGTCGGCGACCCCGTTCGGGCCGGCGACCGCGACGGCCCACGCGCCGCACCCGCCGTTGCCGGAGCCGGAGCAGGTGGCCCACTTGTCGGCCGTGTACTTGCCGAACGGCGTGTTCAGCTCGTCGTGGGCCTCGGCGTGCGCCGAGTAGGACGAGCGCAGTTCGCGGCGCCCGAGCAGCTCGCCCCCGCGCTCGCGAAGCCGTCCTTGGCCTCGGCGTAGGCCATCACGGAGACCCCGCCGCCACCCATGCCGCCCCCGCCGGAGCCGTGGGCGTAGGCGTGGGCCCACGAGCCGGACGGGTGCGAGGCCGATGCCGAGGCGGTCGCCTCGTAGTAGTGGCTGCAGCTGGTGCCGGCGCTGCCCGTGCAGGACGCCGAGGCCTGCGCCGAGTTGCCGCCGCCCGACGCCGCGGCCGTGGTCGTGACCATGCCGCCGCCGGTGCCGCCCGAGCCGTACCCGGTCGCCGTGGCGAACGCGCCGGGCGCGGACGCCGAGCTGTGCGCGCGGTAGGAGTAGGAGCAGCCGGAGCCGGCGCTGCCCTGGCAGGACGCCGCTGCCATCGCGTGGCCGGGACCGGTGTCGGCCACCGCGCTCGTGGCGCACCACCCGGACCCGCCGCCACCGCCGGACCCGCAGGATGCGCTGGCGGTGGCCTGGTTGCCGCCGGTGGCGCTCGACGCGTTGCTCGACGCCGAGAACGAGTGCCTGCAGCCCGAGCCGGCGCTGCCCTGGCACGTCGCCGCTGCCATCGCCTGACCGGAACCGGTCTCGGCCACCGCGCTCGTGGCACACCAGCCCGACCCGCCGCCGCTCGACCCGCAGGATGCGCTGGCGGTGGCCCGGCTGCCGCCGGTGGCGCTCGACGCGTTGCTCGACGCCGAGAACGAGTGCCTGCAGCCCGAGCCCGAGCTGCCCTGGCACGCCGCCGCTGCCATGGCCTGACCAGGACCGGTGTCGGCCACCGCGTTGGTGGCGCACCAGCCGGACCCGCCGCCGCCGTCCGTCCCGCAGGAGGAGCGTGCGATTGCCCGGTTGCCGCCGGTGCGGCTCTTTTCCTTGCTCTTCGCCGCGAAGGTGCGTTTGCAGCCGGAGCCCTTGCTGCCTTCGCACGCCGTCGCGGCCACGGCTTGCTCCGCGTTGGTCAGTGCGGTTGCGCTCGTGGCGCACCAGCCGGACCCGCCGCCGCCGTCCGTCCCGCAGGAGGAGCGTGCGATTGCCCGGTTGCCGCCGGTGCGGCTCTTGTCCTTGCTCTTCGCCGCGAAGGTGCGTTTGCAGCCGGAGCCCTTGCTGCCTTCGCACGCCGTCGCGGCCACGGCTTGCTCCGCGTTGGTCAGTGCGGTCGCACTCGTGGCGCACCAGCCGGACCCACCACGACCGTCCGCCCCGCAGGACGAGCGCGTGGCAGCCCGGTTGCCGCCGGTGCGGCTCTTCTCCTTGCTCAACGCCGCGAACGTGCGCTCGCACCCGGAGCCCTTGCTGCCCTCGCACGCCGTCGCGGCCGCGGCCTGCTCCGCGTTGGTCTGCGCACTCGCACCCGTGGCACACCAACCCGAACCGGCGCCGCCGGTGTCTGCGCACGTCGCCTCGGCGGACGCGCGGTGGCCGTCGGTGGTGCTCTTCGCCGAGCTCGACGCGGCGATGCTCCGGCGACAGGTGGCTCCCTTGCTGCCCTCGCAGGTCGAGGAGACCTGGGCCCCGGCCGCGGTGGCCCCGACCTGGCTCACGCCGGCGCACCGCCCGTCCGCGGCGGCCGTGCAGTCGGTGCGCGACGTGGCGCGGTTCACCCCGTTCGGCGCTGCCGCCCGTGCGGTGCCCTCGGTGTGGGTGCGGCAGCCGGTGCCGGTGCAGGTGCTCGAGACCTCGGTGACGCCGGCCAGGGCGCGACCGCTGGTGGTCGCCTGGCAGGCACCTGCGGTCTCGCACGTGGCGGTGGACCTGCCCCGGACCGCACCGCCCGCGGCAGCGACCGTCTCGGTGGTCGACGAGACCCGGGTCCCGCAGCCCGATTCGCTTCCGTTGTCGCAGAGGGCCGTCACCTGCGCCGACGTGTTCACGAAGCGGTCCGCCTCGTCGACCTCGGGGGAGGTGACCGCGACCTTCGACGTCGTGGTGATCTGCGCCTGGCACGCGGTGGTGCCGCCGCAGGCCGTGGACCCGGCCGCGGTGCTGTGGCTGCGCGTGCCGTCCTGTTCCGCCGTCGCGTCGGCGCTGCCGGTCACGCTGCCGACGCAGCCCGCGCCGGGGCAGGTGACGGTGGAGCCGGTCTGGCCGTAGCCGGAGACGCCCGGGATGGCCTTCGGCTTCTTGCCGGGGGTCTGGCCGGCGTCGCGGTGGATCGTCGCGGACGCATCGCTGGTGACGCCGCAGCCGTCCGAGGCGGCAGCGCAGGAGGCCGCGCTGCGGGAGTTGCCCGCCGGCCCCGACGTGGCTCCGGTGGTGCGGGCGGTGCAGCCCGGGCCGGCACATTCCGCGGCGGCGGCGGACTCCGACATCGTCGCCGGGGCGCCGGTCACCGGCTTCGCGGCCAGCTCGGCGGCCTCGGCGGCGCTCTTGCGCGCCTCCTTCGCCGCCGCTGCGGCGTCGGTGGCGGTCTTGCGTTGCTCTGCGGTCGCGCCCTCGCGGGCCGCGACTCGGGCAGCCTCCGCGGCGAGCTGCTCGACCTCGAGGGCCTGCTGCTCAGCCTGCTCGGCTGCGCTGTTCTGTTGTTCCGCGATGATGTCGGCCACGACCTGGCCGGACCCCGAGGTGGAACTGGTCTGCGCCCGGCAGCCGGACTCGCCGCCTGCGCAGGTCGCGCTGGTGGTCGACACACCCTCCGGAGGACCCCGCGCCCCGTTCCCCGTGCTCACCGTCGACGGTCCGTCGCTACCCGCCGCCGACGTGCGCGCCGTGCCCGAACACGACTCGCTGCCCCCGCAGTCCAGCGCCGCGGACGCCATCGTCCAGCTCGACGCACCCGGCACCGTCGGCCCACCCGAGTTCGCGGACGACCCCGGCGCGGCCGGCGCCGGCGGCACCGCCGGCCGATCCTGCCCATCAGCCGGCGCCTCTTCGTCCGTGGTGCCCGAGGACACGGCCGCGTTCTCGGTCGACCGCTCCGCCACCAGCGGCGCGATCAAGTTCGCGTCCGGACCCGACGAGGCGCCTGAGTTCGTCACCGCCTGGCACACCCCACCGGACACGCCCTCGCACGAGCCCTCGCCGTGCGAGCCGCGCGCGTCCGGCGCCACCGACGGGTCGGTCGCGGATGCGGCGCTGGTGACCGTGCCGGTGCAGACGTCCTCACCTTCGCAGTGCAGGACGGCACCCGCTGCCGACGCAGCCGACGGACCGGCGGGCAACCGTGCGGCGTTGACCTGCTGGGCCTGGCCGTCCTGCGGGGCGGACGAGAGAGCGAGCGCCGCACCGGGGCCGGTGGAGGCCTGCGACACGGACTGCACCTGGCAGCCACCCTCGACGCCGGTGCAGCTCGCAGTGCCTTCCGACGTGCGCGGCGTGCCACCGTCGACCGCACCGTCCCACGCGGTGGTGCTGGTGCGCACCGAACCGGAGCACCCCGTGTCCGCCTCGCACACCAGGCTGGCGTTCGACGTCGACGTGGAGGACGGCCCGCTCAGCGACTGACCGGCCAGCGGCAGCCCCGTGTTCGGGTCCGTCGCCACGAAGTCGGGGGCGCTGGACGCGGACGAGCCGGTCTCGCCGGAGCAGCGACCACCGGTCACCGTGCACTCCGAGGCGGCGGACGTACCGCGGGCGTGCGGCGACACCCCGGTGTCCCGCGCGCTCGTCGACGACGTCGCACGGCCGCCGCACTCGGTGGTGGCGCCGGTGCACTCCACCGATGCGTCCACCTGCGACACGCTCACCGGACCCGACACGACCGGCACCCCGGTGGCGGTGTCGTCCGCGGGGTCGCGGTCGGCGACCGTCGTGTCCGCCGCCGTGGTGCAGCCGCCGCCGGACCCGCGGGAGTTGCAGGACGAGGAACCGTTGCTGTCCCGCACGCCCTTGACGTCGCCCGAGGCGCCCCCCGAGGTCGTGGCCTTGCTCGATCCCGCGCACGTGGTGGCGGCGCACTCGACCTGGGCCCCCGCCGTGCTGGAGGCCGAGAGCTCGCGCGTGGCGAGCATCGCAACAGCGTCGTTCACAGCGCTGTCGCCCACCCGCGAGCTCGACTCGACCTCGCATCCACCGGCGCGGGCAGCGCAGTCCGCGGAGCCGCTGGTCTGCCGCACCGCTTCGGCCGCGCCCGCGGTGGTGGGGGAGCCGGTGGCCTTCCCGGTGGTCGCGCTGCTCGCCTTGCCGTTGCACCCGGCCGCATCGCAGTCCACGTTCGCCCCCGCCGAGCTGGACGCGGTGGCGTCGCCGTCGGTGAGCGGTACGGGGCTGCCCGCGGTGCCGCGGTCGCCATCGTCGTCGGCGTGGGAGGCGCTGCGCACCGTGCACGAGCCGCCGGAGACGCTGCAGTCGGCTTTGCCGTTCGTCGCCGCCTTCGCCGCCGGGGTGGCCGTGGCGACAGCGCCGGTGCTCTCGTGGCCGGCGTTCGTGCTGCTGCTCGCCGAGCCGGTGCAGCCCGCGGCGCACTCGACATCGGCGTCGGCGACGACCTCGTCGGTGGAGGAGGAGTCGCCCAGGTCCACCGAGGTGGAGGTGTCGCAACCGGCCCCCTCGCACCGCGCGGTGCTCGAGCCCTGCCGGCGCGCCTCGTCGGGGCCGGCGTCTTCCGCGTCGTCGGGCACCACGGCGGTGTCAGCGAGCCGCGTCCCGGGCTGCTCCGAGCCGGACCCGGTGCCGCTGCTCTCGCTCCGGCAGGCCCCTCCTCCGCCGCTGTCGCAGTACGCCGCCGAGCCTTCCGGCGTGGCGATGCTGTGTTCGCCGCATCCCGCGTCACCGTCGCACCGCGCGGAGGCCTTGGTGATCCTGCCGTCCTCGTCGCGGCTGGACGCGCTGCTCCCGCAGCCGGAGTCGTCGCACGACGCCGTCGCCCGCGAGTCGCCCGATCGCGAGGACGCCCCGCATCCGGAGGACACCCCGGACAGGCAGACCTCCCGATCGGAGTCCTCCTCACCGTCGGACTCGCTCATCGAGCCGCACTCGACGAACGACCCGTCCGCCCCGCACCCGGCGGCCGCGCCGTCGCCATCCAGGTCCTCCGGGAGCACGCTCGCATCCCGGTCGGTGGCGTCCATCAGCTCGTCGGTGGCCTCGTAGACCTCGTCGCGCAGCTCCTCGACGTCGGCGACGTCCCGGTCGTGCGGGTCCTCGCCGGCGCTGCCGGTGGTCTTCTTCTCGTCCTCAGCCGACCCCGACTCGCGCTCGCTCAGTTCCTCGTGTCCGTCGACCACCTCGTCGACGAGCTCCGCCCGGTCCTCGGACAGCTCCGCTCGGTCCGCCTCGTACCGCCGCTCGAGGGCCGCGTGCTTCGCCGCCTTCTTGGCGTACGCGGCCTTGGTGGTCTTGCCCGCGGAGAGCTTCTTCTTCTCCTCGGTCAGCTCGTCGCTGCTGTTGTCCACCTCGATCCGGCCTTCGAGTACCCGCTCGGTCTGCTCGGCCGAATCGTCGTCCTCGCGGTCGTCCTCGTCGCCGTCGTCAGCGCCGTCGTCAGCGCCGTCGTCGTCGGCACCGTCGTCGTCAGCGTCGTCCTCGTCGCGATCCTTGTCGCCCGACTGCCGGAACGGGCTGGCCGGATCACCTGTCTCGTCGTCACCGGCCGCCAGCAGATCGGTGATGGTCTCCTCGTCACGGGCACCGGGCTCGTCGTCGTCGCGTCCCTCGTCGCGATCGCCCGCTCCGGTCGCCCGGTCGGTCAGCCGCTCGGCCTTGCCGCGGCGATCGTCCTCGTCGGATCGCGCGTCACGGTCCTCGGCGCGCTCCCGCGCGTCGCGGATCGCCTCGCGGACCCGGTCCCGGACGTCCTCACCGTCGCCCGCTGTGGCCACGTCCTCCTCGCCGGATCCGTTCCGACCGCGCTCCCCGTCCTCACCATCGTCGGCCTCACGGTCGTCGGCCTGCCGGCTCGCGGTCCGGACGGCATCCCCGTCGGTTTCCTCGGCGCGCTTCTCGCCGGCGGAAGCGCTGTCATCCCGGGCGGCCTTGTCGCCGGAGCGCTCGGACTCAGCCCGCGCGGAGTCGCTCTTCTCGGACTCACGCCGCTCGGGCTTGCGGTCGGTCTCGTCGGACTCGTCGGACTCGCGGTCGGACCGCTCCTCCTGAGACGCCTTCTCGGTCCGTTCGTGCTTCGTCTCGCCGTCCTCGTCGCCGTCCTCGTCCTTGTCGCGGCTCTCCTCGCGCTTGCGCTCCCGGTCGTCGTTCGACTCGTCGGAGCGCTCACGCTCGCGGTCCTTCTTCTCGGCTTTTTTCTCGGCCTTCTCGTCCGACTTCTTCTCGGACTTCTTCTCGGACTTCTCTTCCCGATCCTCGTCGGAGTCTGAGTCGGAGTCGTCCTCCGAGCCGCCACCGGAGGAGTCGGAATCCGAATCGGAGTCGCCGTCGTCACCACCAGCCTGCCTGCTGCTGGCACCCCCCTTCTGCAGGCTCTGCTTGACGGCCGCCACCGGAACGGCCACGGCCGCGGACGCGGGCGACGCGAGGAACGCCGCGCCGATCCACAGCACCGCCACGGCACCGGCCACCCCGAACACCCAGCGCACGGCCGACCACAACCGGTCCGTGCCCGAGAGCCGCAGCTGCACGACGGCACCAGTGCACACGGGGAGGCCGGCGGCCCCACCGTCGTGCACGAAGTGCCGAGACATCACTGAGACTCCCTGGTCAGGGATGGAGAACTACTGGAGGTTCGACGCTCGCGATCAGCGGCGCGAACAGGCGCAAAAAGGAGAGCAGATGCCATGCCTCATAACCGAGGCAACAAATCCACAGCTGGACGGGTACATCGCGTCCAGCGGTCTTGCGATCGGCGGTCTGCCCGATGCGCAACGTCAGCAACTGGCAGATCCACAATCGCGACTACGCCTCTGAGAAGAGGTAACCTAGAAGCTAGCAGACGTTCATCGACAAGGCGAGCCCTTGTCGATGAGCTCGGGTCGACAGGTCGAGCCGGCAGACGGTCACAGGTATTGGCCGGTTCCCTCGTCCGTCCGGCTGGCAAGCGCGCCGCCGGTTCCGGCAAGATCGCCCGGCCGCAGCGTGCCCACCTCATCGCGGTCGACGGCGGAGGCCGTGATCCGCTCGGCCTGCAGCGCGATGGCCCGGTCCAGCAGGTTCCGCATCACCCGCCCGTTGCCGAACGACTCGTCCCGCGGCACCGACCACAGTGCGCGCCGAACCGCATCGCGCACGCCGTCGTGCAGTTCGTAGCCCGCGGCACCAGCCATGCTCTCGAAGATCGCTACCAGCTCGTCGTCGGCGTAGTCCGGGAACTCGACCGTGGTGGGGAACCGGGATGCCAGGCCAGGGTTGGCGGCGAGGAAGTTCGTCATCCGGTCCTGGTAACCGGCGACGATCACGACGAGGTCGTCGCGGTGTTCCTCCATCAGCCGCAGGAGTTCGGCGATCGCTTCCGGGCCGTAGGAGTTGTGCGAGTCGCCGGGGGTCAGCGCGTAGGCCTCGTCGATGAACAGCACTCCGCCGAGCGCGCTTTCCACTGCCGCGCGCACCTTCGGCGCGGTCTGCCCGATGTATTCGGCGATCAGGTCGGCGTGCGACACCTCGACGAGGTGGCCGGAGGACAGCAGGCCGAGCTTCGCGTAGACCGCGGCGATCAGCCGGGCGATCGTGGTCTTCGCGGTGCCGGGGTTGCCGGTGAACACCAGGTGCCGCGGCTTCGGCGGTACCGGCATCCCGGCTTCCCTGCGCAGTTTCGCCGCCCGCTCCTCGGCGACCAGCAGTTCGATCTCGCGCTTCACGGGCTCGATGCCGACGCAGGCGGCCAGCTCGGTCTCGGGGTTGCCGGAGCCGTGGGTGAACAGCCCCTTCGGCAGGTCCTCCGTGGTCACCTCCGAAGAACCGGCCGCTACGGCGAGCGCCGAGACGTGGTCGACGAGCCGCGCACCGCGCAGGTTGAGCAGTCCCGGAGTGCCGGCGAGCAATGCGGCCGCCCGGTCCGTCGCGTCGTCGGTGACCGTGGCGCCTCGCCTGGACACCGCCTGCCGGAAGAGCTCGGCGCGGTCGTCGTGGGTGAAATCGCGGGTACGGGCCACGCGGAACTCGTGGTGCAGCGCGGGGTTCGTCTCGAACACCCGGGTGTCGCCACCCGCCCGGCAGATCGCCACCACGTGCAGTCCGGCTGCCGGAGCAGCCTGCGCACCTCCTCCAACACGGCGGAGCCGCACCGGTCGTAGCCCACGACGCGGTCGAGCCCGTACAGCACCAGCACATCACCGTTGCCGAGGTCCCGCGTCCGGCCCAGCAGGTGCAGCACGGCCTCGCTGGTGTTCATGTTCGCGAAGACCTGATCCGAGATCCACACCACTCCCGGCGGCCCGTCCGGCTTCGTGGGCGCGGTGCGCAGGATGTCCACGGTGGTGGCGCGGCCGGTGCCTTCCGGCCCGGCGATCAGCAGTCGAGCGGGTGTTCTCCCCGTGCGCAGCTGTTCGGCGACGACCCCTCGGACGGTGGCCGCGAGCTCCGGCTGGCCGACCAACCGTGCCGCCGGGTCGATCGGTGCGGTCGCCGGAGCGGGCTCGTCGCCGGTGGCGAAGCGCAGGAGCAGCGGGTTGATCGCCCTGCGCGGCGCGCAGAGCACGCGGAGGTCCCGCTGGAACGGGCTGATGGGGAGGTAGCTGTCCGGGTTCACCGCGGGGCCGGGGAGGCCCTGCACCGCACCGGTGATCCGGAGCGCCATGTCCAGCCATGCCCGGCAGGCGTCCGCCTCACCGGCCAGCACCCCTCGTGTCAGCCACGCACGCACCCGCGCGTGCCAGGTGTCGCCGTCGAGCTTCTCCTTCAGCCTCGTGAACAGGAGCTGGACCCGCTCGAACATGCCTGTCCCGATGCTGATCGCCAGCTCGGCCGGTGGGCGGTGTTGCCCGAAGCCCAGATCCAGCTGCGGATCGGCGGCCTCGGCTCGGCGACGAGATCGGTCATCGTCTCGTAGGCGAGGTCGCACGCCGATCCGCCGCGCAGGGCCACGGAGCCGATCAGGAACTCCAGGAGCGACCACAGCTCCGCGCCGATCACGGTGGTGTCCTCGGCGAAGAACTCCGGCAGCTCCACCGCGAGCGCCTCGGCGGCCGGGTCGCGATTCAGCTCGAGCACCCGCCGTCGCACCGTCTCGAACAGGCCGTCCGGCACCCGCCACGGGCCATGGGAGTAGAGGTCGAACACCGGCTCGTCGGACAGCAGGAGCTGGAGGTGCTCCGGCAGCGTGGGGCGATCCATCGCGGGGCAGCCTACGGTCCGGATCTCGGACCCGAGGCGGGTGGGCCGCCCATCCGGATCGATTGAAACGTACGAGTTCTCCCTCGGCCGGGAGACGGCAGCGCGAGGCAACTGCGGCTTGTGAAACGTTCCAAGGGTGGTTACGTTCGCGGCCGAGCCACTCGCGCGCAGCGGGCCGAGGACCACGACGAAGGAGTCGACATGACCGCGGCCATCGCCACCTCCGTGACCTCCGGCCTGCGCTGGTCCGGGCACTGGATCGCCCCCGAGCCGCCTGCCGCACCGGCTGATCCGCTCGGTCTGAGTGGCTCGGGGCCGCGCGGGTTCTCCCGCTCGCTGTTCCGGCGAACGTTCGAGCTCGCCACCGTGCCCGCCGAGGTGCCCGCGCGACTCACCGCGGACTCGCGCTACGTGCTCTGGGTCAACGGCCGCGAGGTCGGCCGCGGCCCGGCTCGGTCCCAGCCCGGCCGGCAGCGCTACGACAGCTTCGACCTGGCCCCGTACCTGGTGGCGGGCGCGAACGTGGTGGCGGTCCTGGTGACCTACTACAGCCGGGCGAACTCGTTCTGGATGCCGCCCGCCGGCGGCGGCGTCGGCGGGGACGCGGCGCTCGTGTTCGAGGCCGGGGGTGGCGACGTCGAGCTCGTGTCCGACGGCGAGTGGCGGTCGCACCGGTCGAGGGCGTGGACCGAGCCCGCGGATCGCGGTTCTCTCCACAGGGTGCCCGTCGAGATCCTGGACGCCCGCGAGCTGCCACGCGGCTGGCAGGACCCCGGCTTCGACGACTCGGGGTGGTCGCCCGCCGCCGTCCTCGCCACGACGCACATCGGTGGGCTCGCCCGGTCGCAACCGCCGGTCTTCCCGTTCGGGCGGCTGCTGCCGCGGGGCATCTCCCAGCTCGGCGGCGACCGGGTCGCGCCCGCGCGCATTCTCGACTCGTCGAGCCGGCCCGTCCCGGTGTGGACGGCGGACCATCCGGTGGCCCGAGTGACCCAGGTGCTGTTGGAACCGGACACGACGCCCGGCCCGGCCGAGCTCCCGGCGACGTTCCAGGTCGGGCCGGACCGGGTGCACCACGTCGGCGTGGACTTCGGACGCGTCGTCGCGGGCTTCGTCGAGCTCGACGTCGAGGCGCCGGCCGGCACGGTCGTCGAGCTGCAGTACCGCGAGCGGGAGTTCCGGCGCGAGCTCGTCGACGTCGAATCCGCGCCGCAGACCGGCGCCCGCTACATCACGCCGCTCGGGGCGAGCACCTTCGCCGCGCTCGAGCTCAACGGGCTGCGCTACGTCCACGTCGTCGTGCACGCGGAGCAGGAGGCCACCGTGACGATCCGGCGGCTCGCCGTGCGCGAGTACCTCTACCCGCGTACGGGTGGGGCGTACTTCCGCAGCGACGACCCCGGCCTCGACGCCCTGTACCGGGCCGGCGTCCGCACCGTCGAGCTCAACTCCTTCGACGCCTTCACCGACTGCCCGACCCGGGAGCAGCGGGCCTGGGTGGGTGACGGCGTCGTGCACCAGCTGGTGCAGCTCGCCACGAACGAGGACTGGGGCCTGGCCCGCAACTACGTCGAGCTCGGCGACTCGCCCCGGCCGGACGGGATGCTCCCCATGAGCGTGGCCGGTGACCTCGAGAACGGCGGCGTGACGATCCCGGACTGGGCGCTGCACTGGGTGCACGGCGTGCACGTCCTGTACCGGCACGAGGGCGACCTCGAGGGCATGCGCCGCCACCTGCCGACGGTCGAGCGCGTGCTGCGCTGGTACGCCGACCACGTCGACGACCGCGGGACGATCAGCGACGTTCCGGAATGGAATCTCGTCGACTGGGCGAGTGTCCTCCTGACCGGGCGCAGCTCGATCCTGACCGCGTTGTGGGCCCGCGGGCTCGACGAGTTCGCCGAGCTCAGCGAGGCGGCCGGCAACCCGGGGGCGGCGGCGTGGGCGCGGGGGCTGTACGCGAGCGCCGCGCGGGGATTCGAGGACTTCTGGGACCCCGAACGCGGCCTCTACGTCGATCACATCGAGGACGGCACCCGGATGCCCGCCGCCTCGCAGGCGGCCGGCGCGAGCGCGATCGTCTCCGGTCTCGCCCCGCGGGAACGGTGGGGCGGGATCGCCGACACGATCACCGATCCGGGCCGGCTCGTGGTGCGTTCGTGGATCGGCGGCGAGCACGGCAACTACGACGAGCAGAAGATCGCCGATCAGGCACGGGGGATCCAGCGCATCGACTGGGACGCCGAGCGCGAGATCGTCATCGCCCAGCCGTTCTTCAGCTACGTCGTCCACGACGCCACGGCGAGGGCCGGCCGCGCCTCGCGGCTCGTCGATCTCGTGGCGCGGTGGGAGGAGTTCCTCGTCGACGGCTACGACACGTTCGGGGAGTGCTGGGGCTGGGGCACACCGGTGCACGGCTGGAGTGCCACACCGACCCGCGACCTCGTGTCCTACGTGCTGGGCATCACGCCGGACCGGCCCGGCTTCGCGCGGGTCCGGGTCGCACCCCGGCCGGGCCGGCTGCGCGAGGTGGCGGGGGCCGTACCGACGCCGCACGGCCTCGTCGATGTCCGGGTGTCCGGCGCGGACGCGGAGATCGACAGCCCGGTCCCGGTGCTCGTGGTGCGGGAGGACGGCACCGAGGTCGAGCTGGAGCCGGGCACCCACCGGGTGACCGTGCGGACCGCCTGACCGCCGTCCGGTTCGTCCTGGAGGGGGACACCTCCGCCGCATGCCCGTCCCGGCTGGACCGATCGGGGATGGGGCGGATCCCCCTGAAAGGCGCCGCGGAGGCGGTCCCGCGCGAGCAGACTACGAGGCGGGAGGCCGTGCGGGTTGCCGCCGAACGGGGCTCGCGCCGGCTCCCGGTCGGGACACCTGGAGGCACTCATGGCCATCGACTTCACGCTCACCACGGACCAGCTCAGGGTCCAGCAGTCCGCGCGGGAGTTCGCCACCGAGGTCCTTGCGCCGGTGGTGCGCGAGGCGGACGCCGAGCGCGATCCCATGGCCGGCTTCCGGCGCACCAAGGAGGCCTATGTCGAGGCCTACCGTCGAGGCATCGCCTTCTGCATGCTGCCGGCCGAGTACGGCGGCGGCGGGCTGTCCAACGTCGACGTCATCCTCGCCGCCGAGGAGATCTGCGCGGTCGATCCCGGCTTCGCCTGCACGGTGCTGGTGAACGGGCTCGGCCTCATGCCGGTCTGGTACTGGGGAACCGAGGCGCAGAAGGACCGGTTCCTGCGTGCCGCGACGTCCGACCCGAGCGGGGAGTACATCGTCGGCTACGCCGTCAGCGAGCCGGCCGGCGCGCCCGGCGGCACCGCCAACTTCGACTCGCCGGGCGGCGCCCCGGTGGGCATCAGCGTGACCGCCCTCCGCGACGGCGACGACTACGTGCTCAACGGCCGCAAGTACTGGCCCTGCAACGTCGCGGGCTGGGACGGCAACGGCGCCAATGCGAGCATCGTGGTGGTCCGCACCGACTCCGGCCGGGGCGGCACCGAAGGACTGTCGGCGATCATGATCGAGCGCGGCACGCCCGGCGTCAGTTACCGGCTGATCGACAAGATGGGGCACCGGCTGACTCCGAACGCGGAGATCGTCTTCGAGAACGCGCGAGTACCGGCGGACAACCTGATCGAGGGCACCCGCGGCAACGGCGATCTGCTGATCAACCGGAACTTCGCGTGGTCGGGCCCCGTGGCGGGCATCGCGGCCGTCGGGGTGGCGCGCTCGGCGTACGAGGCCGCGCTCGAGTGGTCCAAGACCTACACCGCCGGGGGATCGAGCCCGATCATCAACTACCAGAACGTCGGTTACGTGCTCGGCGACGTGGCCGCCCGCATCGAGATGTGCCGCACGTTCTGCTGGAAGGCCGCGCACTACATGGACCAGCACGACTACCACGGCGAGCTCATCGGTGCCATGTGCAAGATCCAGTGCACGGAGCTGATGTTCGAGGCCGTCTACAAGTGCATGCAGGTCGTGGGCGTGAACAGCCTGGACAAGCAGCACAACTGGGAGAAGCTCCTGCGTGAGGCCGCCGTCCTGCCGCTCTACGACGCTGGCAACTTCGGGATGCAGCGCCGCCGCGTGCACGGGGTGCTCGCCAGCCCGGACTTCGACCCGCGGGCGCTGATGAACAACACGTTCGTCAACTTCACCAAGGCGATGGAGGTCATCGACACCGTCCCCGGCTACGAGGAGGCCCCGCTGGTGCCCGCGGGCTGAGGCCGCATCGCGGCCGAGGACGGGCCTACTCTGGCGCGGTGGAGCGCTCGTTCGCTGCTTACGGCGCGTCGCATTGGGTGGTCCTGATCCTGTTGGCCGCAGGTGTGGGGGTGCTCGCCTGCTTCGGAAGCAGGTATCGCGGCACGATGGCCGTCCGGACGGTCGGGCGGGTGTTCGCCGTGGTGCTGGTCGCCTTCCACGTTCCGATCCTGGTCCACGACCTGTCCCCGGCCCGTTTCGACATCGAGCACTCGCTTCCGTTCCAGATCTCCGATCTCACGTGGATGGTCGCTGCGTGCGCGCTGTGGTTCCGGTGGCGATGGGCGTACGCGCTGACGTATTACTGGGGGCTCACCCTGGTCCCGCAGGCGCTGCTCACCCCGGCGCTGGACGCACCCGAGTTTCCCGGCATCGACTTCGTCAGCTTCTGGGGACAGCACCTGCTGGTGGTGTGGGCCGCGGTCTACCTGACCTGGTGGCTCGGGCTGCGTCCCAACTGGGGCAGCTTCGCCTTCACCGCGGCGGTCACCGTCGGGTGGGGTCTGGTGATGCTGGGCTTCAACGCGGTGGCCGGCACCAACTACCTGTTCGTGAGTCGAAAGCCGGACAATCCCTCGCTGCTGGATTTTCTGGGGGACTGGCCCTGGTACCTGGGTGCGGAGCTCGCCGTCGGGTTGGCCGCCTGGGCGCTGATGACCTGGCCGTGGACGCGGTTTCGAGACCGGGCGGAGTCACCTGCGGACAGGTAGGAAGGGGCGTACGGACGCTGCAGGTTCCGCGCTACCCGCCCCCGAGCAGTGCTAGCGAGATCGCCGGGACATAGGTCACCAGGAACAGCGCGGCGAGCAGCACCAGGGCCGTGGGTATCGCCGCCCGCGCCACCTGCAGCACGCTCATGCCGGACATGCCGCTGGCCACGAACAGGTTCAGGCCCAGCGGCGGCGTGACCATGCCGATCTCCAGGTTCATCACCATGATGATGCCGAGGTGGATCGGGTTGACGCCGAGCTCGAGGGCGATCGGCAGCAGGATCGGGGCGAGGATGAGGATCGCGCTGGAGGTCTCCATGAAGCAGCCTGCCACCAGCAGGAGGATGTTGACGAGCAGCAGGAACGTGAACGTGTTCAGCTCGTAGCTCAGGAGCAGCTCGGTGATCTCGCCCGGGATGCGTTCCGAGGTGAGCACGAACGAGAACAGGATCCCGTTGGCGATGATGAACATGATCATCGCCGAGGTGCGGGACGACGACAGGAGGATGCCGCCGAGGTCCGTGAAGGACAGCTCCTTGTAGACGAAGACCGACACGATCACCGCGTAGAACACGGCCATCGCGGCCGCCTCGGTGGGCGTGAAGAAGCCGCCGTAGATGCCGCCGAGCACGAGCGCGGGCAGGGCGAGGCTCAGCACCGCGTCCCGGAGGGCGCGGACCTTCTCGGCCGTCGTCATGACGATGGCGTGCTCGCCGGTGCCGTAACCGCGACGGCGGGAGAGCACGAACACCACGCCGAGCAGCATGAATCCGGCGACGAGGCCGGGCAGGACGCCTGCGATGAAGAGGTCGCCGATCGACTCCTCCGTCGCGATCCCGTAGACGATCAGCGGGATCGACGGGGGGATGAGGATGCCGAGCGAGCCGGAGGTCGCGATCAGGCCGGTGGAGAAGCGCCTCGGGTAGCCGCTGGCCATCATCGCGGGGATGATCAGGGTGCCGACGGCGACGACCGTGGCCGGGCTGGATCCGGAGATCGCGGCGAAGAACATGCAGGCGAGCACCGCGGTCATCGCCAGGCCGCCCCGGAACTGGCCGACCACCGCGTTGCACGCCGTGATCAGGCGCCTGCTGATCCCGCCGCGGCTCATGATGCCCGCGGCGAGCACGAAGAACGGGATCGCCATCAGCGGGAACGTGTTCAGCGAGTTGAACAGGCGCTCCGGCACCTGGGTGAGCGGGATCGTCGTGAAGTAGAAGAAGTACGCGAACGACGTCAGGCCCAGCGCCACCGCGATCGGGGTGGAGGAGAACAGCAGTGCGAAGAGGATGACGACCAGCGCGATCGAGGCCTCGGTCACCGGTCGTTCTCCTCGGGGTCCTCGCCGAGCTCGCGGCGCGTTCGCTCGACGTCACGCACGTCGAGGCCCGTGGCTTCGGCCTCGACCTCGACGATCGAGCGCTGTGCCTCGGCGAAGGCGTCGACGCCGCGCGCGTTCCGCACGAGGATCTCCAGTGCGCGCAGGAGCATCAGGGTCAGGCCGATGGGGACCGCCGCCTCGACGACCCACAGCGGCAGCTTGAGCGACGGCGTGATCGTCGAGGTGGAGAACGGCTCGAACAGCAGCAGCCACGCGAAGAAGCCGATGCACACGAGGTACACCACGGTGATCGCGGCGGCGACGACGGCGAACACGCGTTTGCCGCGCGCCTTCAGGAAGGCCCCGAAGATGTCGACGTTGACGTGCTCGTTGTGGCGCAGCGTGATGACGGCACCGAGGAAGGTCGAGTAGATGATCAAGTAGATGATCGCCTCCTCGGACCAGAACAGGAAGATCCCGAAGAGGTACCGGAGCAGCACCGCGCCGATCGCGATGATCGTCGCCAGGCCGAGTGCCGACGCGGCGAGGACGTTCTCGATCCGCGTCAGCACCCGGTCGAAGCGGTGCACGAAGTCTCCCAAGGGGCTACTGGGCGTTCTGCTGGGCGAGCAGGTCGTTGACGAGGTCCGGCCCGATGACGTCGGCGTACTGCTGCCAGACCGACGGCACCACGCGGTCCTTGAACGCCTGGCGCTCCTCCGGCGTCAGCTCCGTGATCGTCGTGGTGCCCGCCTGCTCGATGGTGGTGCGGGCCTCCTCGTTCAGCTTCGCGGCGACCTCGCGGTTGTAGGCGGTGGCCTCGTCGGCCGACTCCTGCACGACGGTCTGGAGGTCGGCCGGCAGGCTCTGGAGGAACTGGTTGTTGATCACCAGCACGTATCCGATGTAGCCGTGGTTCGACGCGGTGATGTAGCGCTGCACCGTGTGCATGTTCTGCGACTCGATGTTCGAGTACGGGTTCTCCTGGCCGTTGACCACACCCTGCTGGAGCGCGTTGTAGACCTCGGAGAACGCCATCGGGGTGGAGCTGGCACCCCAGCTCTCGAACTGGCTGCGCAGCACGTCGGAGGGCTGGATGCGGAAGCTCAGCCCGGCCAGCGAGTCGGGCGTGCGCATCTCGGTGTTCGACGAGAGCTGCTTGAGGCCGTTGTCCCAGAGGCCGACCACCTTGATGTTGTTGGTGGCGAGCGCCTCGTTCTCGTAGATCGCCTTGCCCGCCGCGGAGTCGGGGGAGACGACCTGAGGGATGTCCTCGACGCTGTCGAACAGGAACGGCAGGTCGAGCACCTGCAGCGCCGGCGCGATGGTGGTGAACTTGGCGCTGGCGGGAGCCAGCATCTGGACACTGTTGGACTGCAGTGCCTGCAGCTCGTCCTTGTCGCCGTAGAGCTCGGAGTTCGGATAGATCTCGACGGTGACGCGGCCGCCCGAGCGCTGCTCGACGATCTCCTTGAACTTCTCCGCCGCCTGGCCCTTCGGCGTCGCCGGGGTCACGACGTGCGAGAACTTGATCGTGAAGTTCTCGCCGCCGGCCGCGTCACCGCCACCCGCGCCTGCTCCGCGTGCGCCGCACGCGGCCAGGGCGAGCACCCCGGCCACGACGAGCACCGCGACCTGAGCACGACGTCCTTGTCGTCCCATCCTGACGTCCTTCCCAGTGCGTTGATCTGTCGCGGATCCTCGTGGAGGAGATCCGGCTTGGGAAGCGTTGGCGGCTAACGGTCCGGTCCCAGCTTCGCCGCCGCGCCGGTGTGGCGAAGGCCGCAGTTCGTCATGTATCAGGTCTCGGGTTCACCCGAATGCTCTCCGTCACTGCTCCGCGGTGGTTCAATCGATCGGGGGGACCGAACGGGGGATCGATGGGAGCGGACTGGTCGACGGACGTCATCGCCGACGTCGAGCGGTGGAGCGCCGAGGCGGGCGAGGAGGAATGCCCGGTTCGCCCCACGCAGGTGCTCGACGGTCTTGTCGACGGCCTGCGCGCCGCGGGGCCGGCCCCACTGGCGCAGGCGCTGGCCGAGCGGCGGCTCTCTGGGCCGCCCACGTCCGAGGCGGAGGGGGAAGGGCTGAACGAGGGCCAGGTCGAGGCGTTGCGCGCCTGCCTCAGCCCGGGCGTGCGCGCGGTCTGGGCGCCGCCGGGCACCGGCGCGGCGCTCGTGCTGGCCCGAGCGGTCGAGGCGCTGGTGGGCGAGGACAAGCGGGTGCTGCTGGTCGCACCGTCGGACGGGGCGGTCGACGAGGCCCTGCACGCGGCCGTCCAGCTGATGGAGCCGGAGCCCGGGGTCGCGGTCCGGGCCGGGTCCGGGGCCGAAGGCGTCGGCCTGGAGCATCTCGCCGCCGGTGCGTCCGCCGAGGTCGACGAGGAGCGGGCCGCGGTCGCCGCCGAGCTGGCGGAGATCGACACGGCCGATGCCGAGATCGAACGCCTCCGCGCCGAGCTGGGCGACTACGACGAGCCGACCTACCGCGCCGCCGCGGCTCGCCTGACCGCCGAGCACGAGCTCGCCGAGCTGCGCCCGCGCCTGCAGGAGGCCGAGCCGGCGGCCGACGGGGCGCGGCGGGCCGTCGTCGCCGCCGCCACCGAGCTGCGGGAGGCGGTGGACGCGCAGGCGGCGCTCGGGTCGTTGCGGGAGGCCCTCGAGCACGAACGGCGCGCCATCGCCGGCCTCGCGGCGCTCGAACACCGGCAGCGCTCGGTGCGAGATGGCCACGCCGCGCTCGACGAGGAGGAGCGGCGGCGCGGTTGGCGCGCGCGGCGCCAGCACCGCCGCGAGGCCGATGCCGCCGCCGCGGAGTTGCAGCGCTTCACCGCCGTGGCCGCGGAGGGGCGGCGGCGCTGGCTGGACGTGCAGCTGCATGCGCGGGCGGTGATCGGTGAGCGCAGCCAGTCCGACGTCGACGACGTCGACCGGCGTGCCGCGGCCGCCGAGCACGCCGTCACCGCCACCGACGAGGCGTACCGGCGTGCGCGCGAGCTGCTGATCGGGCTCCGGCGAGCCGTCGAGGAGGCGGAGGCGTGGGGGGAGCCCACCGAGGACGATCGGCGCCTCGTCGCCCGCCGGCTGCTCTCCCGGCACGCGCGGCTGCGTGAGCTCGCCGGGCAGCAGGACGGCGCCGCGGCCCGGCGCACCGCGCTCCACGCGCGGCAGCGCGAGCTCACCGAGCGGGCCCGGGAGCTGCGCGCCGACGCCGAGGGGCGGCTCATCGGGGAGGCCCGGGTCGTCGCCACCACCCTCGCGCGGTCCCGTGTGCACCCGGTGCTCGCGGTGGCCGAGTTCGACGCCGTCCTCGTCGCCGGGGCCGGTGCCGCGATGCTGGCGGATACCCTGCTCGTGCTCTGCCGGGCCACCACCACGGGCGTGCTGATCGGCGACGCGCAGCAGGTCGGGTTCGCCACCTGCTTCTCACACCTGAGGATCTCGTCCCTGGACGACGCCGACGCGCACGACGGTTGCGTGGCGCTCCGGGAGGTCGGCATCCCCGAGCAGCGGCACGATTCGCCTCTGTCGCCTGCGCCCGATCGGTCGTGATCAGACGACGTCGTCGGACCTCCCGACGCAGTCCCGGCGGCGTGACCCTGCTCATGGTGACGGCCCCGATCGGAAGTTAGCCTGGACAAGTGATCCTCACGCGTCGACGCCACGTCGACCACTGCACGCAGCGTTCGGCCGCCTGTCGTTCCTGACGACCCGCCGCCCCGTTCCCCTGCGTCCCCCGAGGTTCCGTCGTGACGACCACCGCCCCTGCCCGCTCCTTCCTCGCGCCCGCGCCCACCTGCGAGGTGCCACCCGTCCCCGATCCCGCCGCGCCCGCGCAGTGGCGCCCGCTCGCCGCGATCGGCGTGCTGGGCGCCGCGCTCATCACGTACGTCGGAGTCACGCACGGCGCCCGGCAGGCCGTCCTGCTCGCGCTCGGCGTCGGTCTCGGCGTCGCGCTGTTCCACTCCCGATTCGGCTTCACCTCGGCGTGGCGGCAGCTCGTCGCCGTCGGCAACGGGGCGGGCCTGCGCGCACACGCCGTGCTGCTCGGCACCACGGCCACGCTGTTCGCGCTGGTCATCGGCACCGGCACGGGCCTGTTCGGGTCGGAGCCCGCGCCGTCGGCCGGGCCACTGGGCGTCGGGTTGGTGCTCGGCGCGTTCCTGTTCGGCGTGGGGATGCAGCTCGGCGGGGCGTGCGCGTCGGGCACGCTGTTCGCGGTCGGGTCCGGCCAGGGCACGATCGTGCTCACGCTCTTCGGCTTCATCACGGGATCGGTGCTCTACACGTGGGCCTTCCCGCTGGTCGCCGACCTGCCGGCGCTGCCGGCGGTCGTGCTGTCGGAGCACATCGGGTGGTTCGGGTCGTGGGCGGTGACGATCGCGGCGCTGCTGGTCGTGGTCGGGATCAGCCGGCTCGTGCAGGTCCGGCGCAACCCGCCGCCCACCGGCGTCCCGCCCACGGCGCGGGGCGTGGCCCGGATCCTGCGCGGGTCGTGGCCGATGTGGGTCGGCGCGGTCACGCTGGCCGCGCTCGGCGGCGCCGTGCTCGTGGTCTCGGGCGGGGCGTGGGGCATCACCAGTGCGTTCGCGCTGTGGGGTGCCAAGGCGCTGCAGGCGATCGGCCTGCAGCCCGAGACGTGGGCCTACTGGCAGCAGCCGGCGCAGGCCAAGTCGCTCGCGGGGCCCGTGCTCGCCGACAAGACCTCGCTCACCGACATCGGGATCATGATCGGCGCCGCCCTCGCGGCCACCGCCGGCGGCGCCTGGGTCCTGCACCGCTCCATCCCGTGGCGCACGGCGCTGGCCGCCGTGCTCGGCGGGATCGTCATGGGCATCGGTGCCCGCCTGGCCAGCGGCTGCAACATCGGTGCCTACCTGGCCGGCATCGCGTCGGGCAGCCTGTCCGGCTGGATCTGGGCCCTGGCCGCGCTGGCCGGCACCTGGGCAGGCCTACGCGGAAGGGCAATCTTCGGCCTGACGAACCCGAAGCCGTCGGACTCGGTCTGTTGAACGTCAGTGGGCTACCGGCTTCTCCCCGCCCGCGGCGGGTTTGCCGGAGCGTAGGAACAGGGCCAGGACCACGCCCACCAGCGTGGCGCTCCCGGCGATGAAGAACCCGCTGCTGTAGGCGGCGGCCTGGACCTGCCCGGACACCTCCTGGTACAGCGAGAGCAGACCGGTGGTCCCCTGCTGCTGCATCTCGGTGAGCTGCGGGCTCGCCCCGGTTTCCAGCAGGGTGGACCGGTCGGCCAGGAACTGTGCGCTGTTGTCCTGGACGAGCGCGGTCATCATGGCGAGGCCGAGCGCCGAGCTCACGCGCTGAGTGAGGGTGTTGAACGCGCTGCCGCTGTCGGAGACCTCAGGTGGGAGGACGGACAGCCCTCCCGTCATGATCGGCATCATGCCCAGGGCCATCCCGGTGGCCATGACGACCATCCCGAGGATGAGCTCACCGCGCGTGATGTCGACGTTGATCCGGGACAGCAGCAGGATCCCGCTTCCTACCAGCGCCAGGCCGACGACGGCGGGCCATCGGGCGCCGATCTTGTCGTAGAGCAGGCCGGCGAACGGCATGAGCAGCGCCATCGCGATGGCCTGCGGCAGCAGGGTCAGGCCGGTGTTCAACGGCGTCCAGCCCTGCGCGTCCTGCAGGAACGACGGGACGTAGAACAGCACCGCGAACAGGCCGATCGACATCGTGCTGATCAGCAGGAGCGAGTTGACGTACGGCCAGTACTTGAACACCCGCACGTCGAGCACGGGGTGTTCGACGTGCAGTTCGACCACGATGAACAGCGCCATGAAGACGGCCGCGCCGAGGAACAGCATCACGGTGCGGTAGTCCGACCAGCCCCAGTTGTCGCCCTCCTCGAGCGCCAGCAGCAGGGAGAACAGGCTGGCCGCGATGCAGAGGAACCCGACGAAGTCGAACGGCTTGCGCTCCTGGGCCGGGAGCTTCGTCAGCCACATGGCGGCGGCGATCGCGCCGAGGATGCCGACCGGCACGTTGATCAGGAAGATCAGCCGCCAGTTCGTGTGCTCGACGAGGTAGCCGCCGAGGGTGGGGCCGATGCCCGGCGCGACGACGATGCCCAGCCCGTACATGCCCATGGCGGCGCCGAGCTTCTCCTTGGGCACGATGCGGAAGAGGATGGTCATGCAGGTGACCGGGAGGACACCACCCGGGATCGCCTGCAGGATCCGGAACCCGATCAGCCCGCCCAGCCCGGTGGACAGGGCGCACAGCAGAGACGCGATCGTGAACAGCACGATCAACGCGACGTAGAGGCGCTTGAGCCCGAACCGCGCCCCCAGCCACGCGCTCGCCGGCACCATGACGCCCTCGGTGAGGCTGTACGCGGTGCTGATCCACTGGACGCTCTCGATGCTGGCGCCCAGGTCCTTGCGGATCGACGGGATCGCCACGTTGATGATGCTGAGGTCGAGGACGGACATGAACATGCCGGTGATCAGAACGGCGAGCGGGACGCCCCATCCCGTCGCGGGGGGACCGGCCGGCGGGGCGGGCGGCGGAGTGCTGCGCGGCGGGGCCGGGCGGGCGCCGTTCGTGCCCCGCTCGTCCACAGTGCTGTCGACCGGGACGTCCGCGCGCGCGAGCTCGCCGTCCAGCGACTTGGTCATGAACTTGCCCCTCGAGACCGGAGGTGGTGCCGCGCGACGCTGCCCGACAGAAGCGGGGGTCCTTCCCCGGTTAAACTGCGGACAACGTACCCGCTGAACCGGGGGGACGTCCACGCTTTGTAGGTATAATCACGGATCATGGATGCGAGGCCCGGATTGCGCAGCGACGCGCGGCGCAACCGGCGGCGCCTGCTCGACGCCGCGAAGGACGTGATGCGGGAGCAGGGCCTCGACGCCTCGCTGGGCGAGATCGCCCGCCGGGCCGGCGTGGGCAACGCCACCCTGTACCGGCACTTCCCCACCCGCGAGGAGCTCTGGGAGGCGGTCTTCACAGACTACGGCAGTGACCTGGCGCAGATCCGGGAGCGGGTGCTGGCGATCCCGGACGCGTGGGACGCGCTGGTCACGTGGCTCGAGGACATGTGCGCCACGTGCGCCACCGACCAGGCGTTCGCCGACCTCGTCGCCCACGGGAAGCCGCGGTCGCCGGCGCTCGACGAGGTGGGCGAGATGGGCGTTCGACTGGCTGAGACCCTGCTCGACCGCGCGCGGAGCGCGGGCGCGGTCCGTGCCGACGTCGAGCTCGCCGACCTGCTGCTCATGATCTACTCGCTGCACCAGGTGGTCCCGCTCGCCGAGCGGGTCGCCCCGGGCAGTTGGCGACGGCACCTGGCCCTTGCTCTCGACGGCCTCCGCCCGCGCGAGGAGTCCGCCCTCCCGCCCAGCGAGCTGACCTTCGACAAGCTCGTCGAGTTCGGGGAGCGAATGCATGCCGGTCCTCGTCGGCCCGCGCACCACGACACACAGAGCTGTCTCTCAAATACGCAGCGTCATCCGACCGGCGCGATCAGCGACGAGCTGTGGGAGCTGATCGAACCCGAGCTCCCCTCCAGCGAGGGGCGCCGGGGCCGGCCGTGGCGGGACCACCGCCAGACCCTCGAGGCCATCCTCTGGCGCTACCGGACGGGGTGCCCGTGGCGGGATGTGCCGGCCGAGTTCGGCCCGTGGCAGACCCTGTGGAAGCGGCATCGTCGCTGGTCGGCAGAGGGGGTCTACCAGCGGATCGTCGAGCGCCTGGTGCGGAGCTGAGCGTCGGGGTCAGCTCGCGGCCGGGGCGCAGACCTTCCAGTGGTCGCGTTCGTGGCGGAGGCGGATCGTGCGCGGTTCACGGCCGGGCGTCGTCATCAGCGCCGTGCCGGTCTGCTCGTCGGGCGCGACCTGGATGTCGGTGACGTCGCGCTCGGGCGCGTCGGGGGCGTCGACCGGTCCGGCAGTGGGGTCGTAGTCGTCGTCCTCGGTGATCCCGGCGGCTTCCTCGTCGCAGAGCAGCTCGAGCATCGCGGGGTAGTCCTGCCGGTCGGCCGCGGCGGCGAAGTCGCCGACCACCCGTCCGATCTGGGCTTCGTCGGTACTGGCGAAGGCGAGGTACAGGCTGCCGGCTGCGGCGACGAGCAGCACTGCCGCGGCGGCGATGATGCGGCTACGCCGTCTCGGTGGTGCCGGCCGTGCGGTTTCCTGCTCTGGCAAGGTGGTCATCCGAGATCGAACCTCTCTGCCATGAGCTGGTCGAGTTCGCGGGCGATGTCGGGCCTGATGTCGATGTCGCCTTCGTAGACGAGCGCCACGCTTCCTGGCGGAAGCTCCGGAGCCACGCAGTAGTGCAGTAGGCCGCTGTCCCGGGTGACGAACATCAGCCCGGTGGAGGAGATCCGGCCGTGGTCGTCCCAGCCGGGGATCGGGCCGTCGAACCCTCCCCATGCGGCATAGGTGAGCATTCCGGACGGGTGCGTGAGCCCGTAGGACTCGCCGTCGGATGCGGTGAACCCGGCGTGCACGTCGACGAGGAATCTGCGCAACGGTTCCGGAAGCGTCTCCCAGAAGACAGGGCGGGACGGGCCGAAGCCCGCCGGGTCCCACCCGATCCAGGTGATCTGCTCGCCCGAACCGGCCGTTGCGACGTAGACGAGCGTCCAGTCGCCACGCAGCTGACATACCCGCACGTCAGTGAGGTTGTGGGCCAGGGCTCGGGCGAATCTCGGCACGGCGGCGAGGAAGTCCGGGTTCCACATCGACAACGCCGCCTCGCACCGATCCGCCGGCCGGGCTGCTTCCGCGATCGGTCGCCACCGGGACGGCAGCTGCGCCGGCCCGGGAGTACCGGGCTCGAGGAACGTGATCGGCCCGTCCCCGAGGCCGGCCACGATCTTGTCGAGGTCGGGCTCACTCATGTCGTCTCCTACCCTTCTTCCTGGCTGTACACCAGGAAGGTGATGAGGTTCAGCAGCCGGGCTCGGACCTCCTGCTCCAATGCGATCTGGTCTCGCTGCCATTGCGGGTCGACCCCGAGGATGTCGGCGGCGCTGCCGGAACTCTTCGCGAGGTTCGCCCGTCCGGACAGCCACTGCAGGTTCAGCGGCGCGTTGGCCACCGCGTACATGTTGTCCGGGGTCAGCAGGGTGAAGCCGGGCATCTGCACCAGCTCGGCCAGCGGCACGATGTGGTCCGGGGAAACGTTCACACTCCCGCTGGTCCGTCGGCCGATCGTGGACCCGGGGTAGGCGAGGTCGGTGTCGTCGGCCCGCGGACGCGGCACGTCGCGCAGCGGGACATCGCCGATGTCGCCGGGGTTCCTCTTGCGGAGGACGTCGTACACCGGTCTCACCGGTGAGTTCGGATCGACCCGCCAGGGCTGCCCCGAGGGCGAGGAAGACGGCGGCGTCCAGCTCGACGGTATGTTCCGCCTCGCCTCGTCGAGCTGCTGGCGCGTGGTGCCGGGTGCGGTGCTCTGCACCGGCGGGCCGTTGAAGCCGCCACCGGCGAGCAGTGCCAGCGCTCGGGCGCGGGCCGCGATCTGCAGACACACCTCGAGGTTCGCGACCGCGGTCTGCCGCGCCGAGTCGAGCTGTCCCGCCTCGGCGTTGTAGGCGGCGAACTGGCCGGCCTGCGCGGGCAGCCGGAACAGGTGCGGCCGCGCGTTGTGGGCATTGATCTGCTGGTCGACCGCGAGCAGCTCCGCGTGCTGCGCCTGGCACTCCGGCGGCGGCTCGAACTCCGGCGGAGGCGGTTGCGTCGGCAACGCACGTGGGAGCGACGGCAGCGCCCCGGCCGTCGCGGCTGAGGCCGCCGGCGGCCCGGCCAGGCCGACGACGAGAAGCGCGGCGGTCAGCAGCGCTGCGGCGAGCGATCGGCCGATCGGCATGTCGTTCCCCCGTGAGTCGGCGCCAGGTGAGGTCAGGCATGACGAGTCCCGACGGACGCACGAGGTTGGGGTGTGTCAGCTCATCGAGCCGGCTTGCGGGCGATCAGCCCGCAGCCGCGCGCAGCTCCGCGTAGCGCTCCTTGAGGGCCATGTTCTTGTTGATCGAGTTCTGGGCCTCGTCCGGCTCGATGCCGGCGTCGATGGCGATCCGGGTCATCACGCCGAGCATGCGGACCAGGTGGGCGACCCGGACCTCGTCGGCATCTGTGGGGCCGGCGCCGGCGACGAGTTCGAGCGTGCGGTCGACCCAGAGCGTCTCGGCGTGCAGCCCGGCGTCCTGCAGCAGGGCGCGCAGTCGCCTCTCGAGCACGCGGGGCTCGACGCCCCACCAGCTGGCGAGGGTGTGGGCGTCGACGGGGAAGAGGTGCCCGCGGTCGCGCAGGTAGATCAGCTCAAGGGCGAACGCGTGGCCGTATGCGCAGTACGTGCAGCCGTAGTAGAGCGAAATGGCCATGGCGGCCAGGTGGGTGCGGACCGGGCCGAGGACGTGCATCGTCCAGAGCATGCGCGGCATGCTGGCGCTGACCCACAGGACAGCCCGTCCCGGCCCGAGGCGGCTGACGATGTGGGAGATCATTCTGGGCGCGAACCCCCACACCACCTGGCACATCGCTTCCAGCAGCCGGGTGACGAAACGCTCGACGTCTGCGCGCGCCATCCGTTCTCCTCACGGAGGTGAGCGGGAGGCTACCGAAGGGGCGGGGCTGCGGACAGGACCTATCTCTTGTGGGGCCACCCGGTGGTGGCCCGGGCTCGGTGGGCCCGCCGCCCGGTCGGCCGGCGCTGCTCGGACCGTGGGTGTCCGGGTGGCGGGGATGCGGTGCTCCGATGGCTGTGCCCGGTGGGTGTGGTGATCCGCAATGTGTGCCGGGGCCCGGGCTCCGGTCGGATCTCCCAGCCCGGTGCTTGCCGGGCGTAGTTGCACTGGGCGCAGGTCCCGTTGCCGTTGTGCTCCGACGTTGCCCCGTCTTCATGGTGGGGCATCGCGTGGTCGATGTGGCGGATCGGGGCGTCGCAGTACGGGGTGGTGCAGTACTGGTCCCGGACCTCGATGAACCGGGCCAGCCCGGCCGGAAAGGCCCGCCGGGTGGAGTCCATGGCGATCAGCCGGCCGGTCTTCGGCGTGGCGTAGAGCCGTCGCAGCCACGCCGTTTCCGCTTCGGCGGCGGAGACGGCGAGGCGGCGGGCCAGGTCGGCGGGGATGGGCCCGTAGCCGGCCAGGTGCGCTGGTCGATTGCTGTCCGTGCCGTCGCCGAGCAGGGTGTGCTCGGACATGATCAGGTGGATCTCCACCGGCACCTCGGTGGCGGTGGCCTGCCCGGTGACCCGCTGAACGAGGATGTCGGCCATCAGCTGCCCGCGAGTGCGCCCGTCCCCGACGGCGATCGCGGCATCGGCCGCCTTGCGCAGCGCCGCGTACACGGCGACGCCTTGGGCAACGGGTAGCAGTGCGGAGACGCGGGCCATGATGTCGGGTGCCGGCCGGCTGGTGACCCGCCGCTCCGACTCGGCGTTGCTGCGGCGGCGGGTGACTCCAGCGGGGTCGAGCCGGTAGGCGATCTTCTGGATCTCGGCGGTCAGCCGCCGGTCACCCCACCCGTCCAGCGCGGCGGGTTCGGCGCAGAGCTGGGCGTCGATGAGTTGGCGGTGCGGCCGGGACAGGCAGATGGTCTCCTTGGCGAGCAGGGTGGCCCGCCATTCGGAGATCGCCCCGCACTGGAGGGCGGCGAGGGTGTGAGGCATCTCGGTGGCCAGGACCTTGGCGAGGCCGAGGTGTCGGCTGCCGCGGTAGGGCGATTCCTGTCGGGCCAGCGCCACCTGCGCGGCTATCCCGCGGCCTTGCCGATCGGCCGGGAGGCCGGCGGCGGCGTGGCGCGCTCTCACTGAGGTGTCGAGGTCGACAGTGATGCGGGCTTGGGCGGCTGCAGCGGCGGCCTTCAGTTGTTCGAGGGCGCGGATCTGGTCGATCCGCTCGGCGTCGGTGACGTCGCGCTGGAAGCTGGCGAGCCGCGAGATCCAGTCGGTGACCGCACCGGAATCCAGCGGTGTATTCACGGGAGTGGAGGCCGTTCTGGCCGCGTCTGTTCCGGTGGCCGCGCACCATTCCTCGAGGCCCCGGTTGGAGCGCGAGTTGACGGGTATGGCCGCGGTTTCCGACACGCCCTCAAGTTTACGTGAACAGATGTTCGAGACCCAGGTCCGTTCGGGTGATCGGAGGATTCGCGATTGCGAACTCGAGTGCGACGTATAGCGCGTCCGGTTGGTTCGGTGGTCGGGTAGGAACTACCGATTACGTGGTTGCGCTGCGAGATGCTCGCCTTGCCTCCCGGACCTGCGCAAGAGCATGTCCGCTGTGAAGTGAGGCGACTATCCTGTGGTCACCCTGCGGCGAAGAATCGGGACCACAGGTTAGTTGCGTAGATGCCCGGCGGGCCGGTCTCGTCGTGGACGGGCGTGCCCTCAAGTCGGGAACGGCTGCCAAGGCAACCACGGAATTCGGTAGTGATGCCAACCGGCCCAGCTCCACACGTTGTGGTCGAGGCGAACGGAAGGAACGCAAGAGAGGCCGCTGCGGGTGCGCGGCTGAATTCAGTCCAGGCCGGGAACGGCGCGCCAACGTAAGGCCAACGGCCCAGATCACTCGTCGGCCGCGAGGACGAGGTCCACCCCGAGCTGGCGGACGCTGTCGACCGCGCCCGCGGGGAGCGCGTCGTCCGTGACGATCGTCGAGAAGCCCTGGAGCCCCGCCACCCGGTACATGCTGAACGACCCGTACTTGGAGCTGTCGGCGACGAGCACGGACGCCGACGCCGACTCCATGGCGGCAGCCTTCACCTCGACCTTCCCGGGGGACGGGGTCGTGACGCCGTGGCGGGAGCTCCACGAGCTCGCGCTGATCACGGCGAGGTCGACGTTCAGGCCGCGGAGGGTGGTGGCCGCGATGATGCCGATCGACGAGCGGTTCTCGTGCTCCACCTGGCCGCCGACGTGCACGGTGTCGATGCCCCGCAGGCCGGCCTCCTCGACGATGCCGAAGTCGTTGGTGACGATCGTGAGCCCGGTGAGGCCGTCGAGCCGGGCCGCGAGGGCCTGGGTGGTGGTGCCGGCGTCCAGGTAGACGACCATGTCGTCGCGCAGGAGTCGGACCGCCTCCCGGGCGATCGCGGCCTTGTGGGGGGCCTGCATGACGCTCTTGTCGGCGCGGCTCGGCTCGGTGCCGATCAGGGTGGCCAGCCGCACGCCGCCCGGGATGGCGTGCACGCGGCCGTCGCCCTCGAGCGCCGAGATGTCGCGTCGCACGGTCATGTGCGAGACGCCGAGCATCTCGGTGAGCTGGTGGACGCTCAGCACCTTCTCCCGGTGCAGCAGTCGCATGAGGAGCTCGCGGCGCTGCTCCGGGATGAGCGGCACATCGTCGCGCCGCGCCGACGTCATGTTCACGAGGCTAGCCACAGCGGCGGGACGACCAGCACCGCGATCGTGACGGCGGGCCCGATGAGCACCATGGCGAACCCCCAGAACGTGAGGTTGCGCGAGAGTTGCGGCCGCTCCGGCTCGGCACCGGAGGCGACGATCGTCGCGCCCGTGGTCGAGAACGGCGCGCAGTCCACGAGGGACGCGGAGATCGCCAGCGCGTAGATGAGGCCGGTGGCCTCCAGGCCGCCGCCGGGGAGCAGGAGCGGCACGGCGAGCGGGATCAGGGCCCCGAGGATGCCGATGGTCGAGGCGAACGCCGACACCAGCGCCCCGATCACGCAGATCACGACCGCCGCGAGCAGGGGCGCGTTCACCGAGCGGGCGGCGTCGCCGAGCTGGTCGATCGCGCCGAGCCGGGTGAGGATGCCGATGTAGGTGAGGATCCCGCCGAGCAGCAGGATCGTCGACCAGTCGACCTTGGCGATCGCCCGCTTGCCCACGTCGGGAATCAGGAGCGAGAGGATCATCGCGAGCGTCAGCGCGACGACGCCGAGGTTCACGTCCACGTCGAGCACCGTCAGCGTGAAGAAGCCGGCGATCAGCACCACCAGCGTGACGAGGACGAGCACCTGCACCCTGGTGATCGGCACGGTCTCGGTGCGGACCATCGTGGCGACGCCGCCCCCGCCGCCGTCCGGCTGCTCCGACGAGCGGCGGCGGCGCATCAGCTCGCGCCCGCCGAACATGAAGAACGCCACCAGCACCACGAGGGTGTTGACGCCGACCGAGAGGGCGAACATCAGGGCGGCGTTGAACGGGACGCCCGCCGCCTCCGCGACCGTCGCGGTGGTGATGCCGTTGATGCTCGTCGGCGCCAGCGCGCCGCCGACGATCGCCGAGCTCATCGCGATGCCCATCAGCGTCGGGTTGATCCGGTGGCTCGTGGCGAGGCTCATCGCGATGGGCACCACGGCGAAGGCCGCGTGCGACGTGCCGAGGCAGGCCACCCCGGTGCCGACCGCGTACATCGCCCACGGCAGCAGCGCCACCCGGTCGCCGACGAGGCTCACCGACCGCGCGACCAGCCAGTCGACGGTGCCGGTCTCCCGGGCGATCCCGAACAGGAAGGTGATGCCGAGCAGGATGAGCAGAGCGTCCACCGGGAACGCACCCAGCACGTCGTCGAGGCTCTCGCCCACCACGCCGATGCCGACGACGCACGCGGCGGCGAGCGCGAGGGCGCCCATGTGGACGCCGCGCAGCGTCGCGACGGCGAAGATCGCGACCAGCCCCAGCAGCGCGATGATCTCGACACTCATCGGACCTCCCCGGCAGCCGCGGCGAGCGCCGGATCGAGGCCGTCGAGATCGCCGAGTCTCAGCAGGTCGCCGGGGGCCAGGGCGCGGGTGACCGTGGCGAAGGACGCGAGGTAGAGCGGCGCCACGTCGTCGCCGACGTCCGCGCGCCGGACGAGCGCCGGGTCGACGCCCTCGACGTCGTGGTGGTGCCCGCCCATGGCGAGGACCGTGCCGGCCGGCAGGGGCACGCGGGCCCGCCCGGCGAGCACGACGTCCCCGCGGGGGCGGCGGTAGCCGGTGGGGACGCCGCGGTGGGCGAGCGCGAGGATCGTGAGCGGGGTCTCGACGCCCATGAGGTGGTAGGGCAGGTAGATGCAGGCGTAGCGGCCGTCGCGGCTGGTGACGTGCCCCTTCTGTGCCAGGGTCGCCCAGGTCACGGGGTCGGTGGTGCGCACCACCGCGAAGACGCCGCCCGCGAAGCTCGCCTCGCCGGGCAGGCGCAGCGCGCTGAACACGTCGATGCGGCCCGTGCCGTCGAGGATGCCGCCGTGCTCGCGCAGCGAGTAGATGTCGGCGAGCTCGGCGGGCCGGGCGACGGGGTAGTGCAGGCGCTCGCCGTCGGGGGCGAACCCGGCGTTGGCGGCGACGGCGGCCATCTCGCAGTAGTCGGCGGTTGCCGAGCGGGGCAGCGCCGCCACGGCCTTCGCCCGGCGATCGAGCGTGGTCGCCACGTCGTCGCCGAGGTCCAGGAGATCGGCGAGCTCCGGAACGTCGAGTTGCTGGTCGAGCTGCCGGAGCACGCCCGAGCGGGGGTCGTACACGAGGTCGTACTCGCTCGACTTGCCGACCGCGACGATGCCGAGCCCGAGCAGGCGCAGCGTGGCCACGAGCCCGATGAGGTTGGCGGGCTGGTCACCGCCGGCGAGCGTGTAGCCGACGCCGGCCCGTTCGGCGGCGGCCAGGAGGGCGGGCGCGGCGACGGAGTCGACCTCCTTGCTGACCATCACGACGTGCCGCCCGGCGTCGAGGGCGGCGCGCGCGACCGCGTAGCCGCGCGCGGGGTTGCCGGTGGCCTCGACGAGCACGTCGAACGGGACCTCGAGGAGCCGGTCGAGGTCATCGACGAGCGCCGTGGTGGTGGCGTCGCCACCCAGCTCGGCCCACATCTTCCGGACGGGCTCGATGTCGAGGTCGCACAGCGCGGCGACGTCGATCGCGTCGATCCGCTGCAGCTGGGACAGCAGGGTGCGGGCGTACCCGCCGTTCGCTCCGGTGATCGCGACCCGTACCGGCGGTGCCGAGGGGTCGGCGATGAGTTCGTCGAGGCTCAACCATTACTCCCAATGCGTCGTTGCTGGTCCGCAACGAACCACATCTTCACAAGAGCGTCAACTAGCTTCACAGATCCGAACATGTAGGGTCACGGACGATGACGCAGCTGGGATGCATCGCCGATGACTTCACCGGAGCGACGGACGTCGCCGCGGCGCTCACGTCGGCCGGCCACCGCACCGTCGTGACGATCGGCGTGCCCGAGGGGCCCGTGCCCGGGGCGGATGCGGTGGTGATCGCGCTCAAGTCGCGCACCGCCCCGGTGGCCGACGCCGTGCGGGAGAGCCTCGCGGCCGCCCGGGCGCTCCGCGCGCTCGGCGCGTCGCGGTACTACTTCAAGTACTGCTCGACGTTCGACTCGACGCCCGACGGCAACATCGGCCCGGTGGCGGACGCCCTCCTCGCCGAGCTCGGCCTGGGGCTCGGCGTCGTCGTGCCGAGCTTCCCGGCCAACGGGCGGCGGGTGTTCCAGGGGCACCTCTTCGTGCACGACCAGCCGCTCGACGAGAGCTCCATGCGCCACCACCCGCTCACCCCGATGACGGACGCGAGCCTCCTGCGCCTGCTCGCCCCCCAGACGACCTCGCGTGTCGAGCTCGTCCCGCTCCAGGTCGTGCACGACGAGACCGCGCTACCGGCGACCTTGGCATCGCTCGCCGACGGCGCGACGCCGACGCTCGCCGTGCTCGACGCGGTCGACGACGGCGACCTCGCTCGCATCGCACGGGCGTTGCCCGAGCACACCCTGCTCACCGGCGGCGCCGGGCTCGCGGGGGCGCTCGCCGGCGCGGACCAGGGCCCCGAGCCGATCGGGTTCCCCGCCGGTGCCCGGCTCGTCGTCGCCGGTTCGGCGTCGGCCGCCACCCGCGAGCAGGTCGCGGTGGCGGCGGGCGAGATCCCCTCGGTCCAGGTCGACCGGGCCGCGCTCCCGACGGCGTTCGACGAGGAGGTCGCGCGGCTCCTCGACGTCGTGCGGTCGGGTGGTGACCGTCCCGTGCTGGTCTACGCGACCGCGAGCCTCGACGACCTGGCCGGGGGCGCTCGGCACGCCGAGCTCATCGAGCGCTGTCTCGCCCGGGTGACCGTGTCGGCGGTCGCCGGCGGTGTGCGGCGGGTCGTGGTCGCGGGCGGGGAGACCGCGGGTGCCGTGACGGCCGCGCTCGGCGTGCGGCAGCTCGCGATCGGCCCCTCGATCGCGCCGGGCGTGGTCTGGTCGAGCGCGGCGACGGCCGACGGCACCCGCGTGGCGCTCGCGCTGAAATCGGGCAACTTCGGCGGGCCACGGCTGTTCCTCGACGCCTGGGACGTGCTCGGATGAGCCCCGCCCACACCCTGGTGGAGCTCGGCACCGAGCTCGCGCGCGCCGGCCTCACCACCGGGCAGGCCGGCAACGTCAGCGTCCGGGACGGGGACCGGGTGCTGATGACCCCCACGAACGCCGACCTCGGGCGTCTCGATCCGTCGCGGCTCTCGGTGGTCGACCGCGGCGGAGACCTCCTGGACGGCCCGCGGCCGACCAAGGAGATGCGGCTGCACCTGGCCATGTACCAGCGTGACCCGGCCGCGGGCGCTGTCGTCCACGCGCACAGCGCGGCGGCGACGGCGGTCTCGTGCCTGCCGCCGTGGTCGGCGCACACCGCGATCCTCCCGCTGACCCCGTACGTGCTCATGAAGGTCGGGCAGGTGCCGCTCATCCCGTACCGCGCTCCGGGCGACCCCGGCCAGGCCGTGCTCATCGCGGAGCACCCGCTGCCGTTCCGCGGCGCGCTGCTCGCCAACCACGGGTCGATCGTCGCGGCGGGCGACGCCGAGAGCGCCCTCGCCGCCGCGATCGAGATCGAGCAGGCCTGCCGGGTGATGCTCGACCTGCGGGACAAGCCCGCTCGCCCTCTGACGGAGCGGCAGATCGAAGAACTGGTGGCGCGCAATGGCACGCCGTGGACGCCTCCGACGAGCGGCCCGCTCGTCGGATAGGTACCGACGAACGCGCCGTTCGTCGGATCGGGGTCGCCGCGCCGGGCCACCTGCCACAGCCGACGGGCGGGCGGTCGCTATCGTCGACCGGGCTGTCCGAGCCTTGGAGGAGTCCTGTCCGACGCATCCGCCTCCGCCGTCGGCCGCGTGGTCGGCACGGAGGACTCCACGCCGCTGCAGTTCAGCGTGGCGCTCGCGCCCGAGCAGTACCTGCAGCTGGACGACGTCGTGGTCACCGTGCGCCCGGTGCCGGGGATCGGGCCGGTGATGACGGCCGGCGTCGTCACCGAGGTGCGGGCGCGGCACGAGGGTGCGACGTTCGGGTCCGACGTCTTCCTCATCGCCGACGGTGTGCTGCCCGCGCAGGTGCAGGAGATCGCCGAGGTGACCACCACGCGGGTGGAGCCGGAGTGCTACGTGCCACCGACCCCCGGATCCATCGCGAGCCGGGCCACCGGCGAGGAGCGGGCGCGGGCGCTGTACTTCGACCAGATGGACCTCAAGGTGCCGGTCGGGCTCGGCCGCGACGGCGCACCGATCTACGTCAACCTCGAGTTCCTCGACGGCACGCGCGGCGGGCACGTCTCGATCAGCGGTATCTCCGGCGTGGCCACGAAGACCAGCTTCGCGCTCTTCCTGCTCTACTCGATCTTCCGCAGCGGGGTGCTCGGACGGCGGTCGGTGAACGCCAAGGCGCTGGTCTTCAGCGTCAAGGGCGAGGACCTGCTCTTCCTCGACCACACGAACGTCAAGCTCGACGGGGACCTCGTGTCGGCCTACGCGACGGTGGGGCTGCCCGCCGGCCCGTTCTCGTCGGCCGGGTTCTTCGCGCCGCCCACCCCTGACGACCTGTCGGGGCGCCCGTTCGTCTCCGGGCGCACGAGCGGCGTGAGCGCGTTCTGGTGGACGCTCGCCGAGTTCTGCGCCGAGGAGCTGCTGCCCTACGTCTTCGCCGACGCCGAGGACGAGCGCAACCAGTACACGATGGTGATCCACCAGGTCGCCGCCCGGCTGAAGCGGGAGGCGGAGCCGGTCGGCGACGGGGGAGTGGTCATCGGCGGCCAGATCCTGCGCACCTACGACGACCTGGTCGAGTTCGTCTCCGACCGGCTCACCGACGAGGACGAGCGGCGCGACTGGGCCGGCCCGGTGACCGGCACCGGCACGATCAACGCGTTCCTGCGGCGGATGCGCTCCAGCCTGCGGCCGCTGCGTTCGATCGTGCGCGGCGACCTCACCGACTCGCCGGGCCGCCGGGTGAGCACCGACGCCCACCAGGTCACGGTCGTCGACCTGCACAACCTCCCCGAGCGCGCGCAGCGCTTCGTCGTGGGCGTGGTGCTCGCCGCCGAGACCCGCAAGAAGGAGGCCGCCGGCCCGGGCGGCCTGCTCTTCACCATGATCGACGAGCTGAACAAGTACGCCCCACGGGAGGGCTCCAGCCCGATCAAGGAGGTGCTGCTCGACATCGCCGAACGCGGCCGGTCGCTGGGCATCATCCTGATCGGCGCGCAGCAGACGGCGAGCGAGGTCGAGCGGCGGATCGTGTCGAACTCGTCGGTGAAGGTCGTCGGCCGGCTCGACCCCGCGGAGGCCGGGCGGCCGGAGTACGGCTTCCTGCCGCCGTCGCAACGTCAGCGGGCCACCCTGGCCAAGCCGGGCACGATGTTCGTGTCGCAGCCGGAGATCCCGGTGCCGCTCGCCGTCGAGTTCCCGTTCCCGGCCTGGGCAACGAGGCTCTCGGAGTCGGCCGGGCCGCCGCCGTCCGGCACCAACGGCCACGCGAACGGGCCCGCTCCCCGCGACCCCTTCGCCCGCCTCCCCGCGGCCCCGGCGGACGAGGACGACGACGCCCCCTTCTGACCCTCCGGATCAGGCGTTCTCCCACAGGCCCAGGGTGTTGCCCTCGGGGTCGGTGAAGTAGGCGAACGCCCCCATCCCGGGGATCTCGGTCCGCGGGCGCACGACCCGCCCACCGGCCGCCTCGACCTGCTTGAGCGCCTGGTCCACCGACTCGACGTCGATGGTGAGCACCGGCGCCGACGTCTCCTCGTTCCGGGGCACGAGGCCGCCGTTGATCGCTCCGGCCGAGGTGGGCATCTGGGTGGCCTCGTCGACCTCGGTGGTCCGGGCCACCGTGTAGTCCATCCCCGGCATGTCCTGCAGCTGCCAGTCGAAGACGGAGCTGTAGAACTCCTTCGCCCGGGCCACGTCGTCGGCGGGGATCTCGAAGTGCACGACGCTGCGCATCCTGGTCTCCTTCCGTGGGGCGTGGCGTCGCTTCTACTCCTGCGGCGCTCTGTTGAACAGGGGCACGCCCGGCACTTCGAGTCCTGACGCGGGGAGCGGGTAACGGCAGCGCGGTGATCCGCGAGTCGGATCTCACCATTCCTGCGGCGGGAGGAGCCGCTGTGAAGTCTGCCTATCGTGTACTCGCCTATCTGGTGGCGCTCGAGGTCGTCATCCAGGCAGCCGCGATCGCGTACGCCCTCACCGGCCTCGGCAAGTGGATCAGCGAGGGTGGTGTGCTCGACGCCGCCGCGATGGAGAGCGAGTCCACCGAGTTCGTCGGCGTGGTCGGGTTCATGATCCACGGACTCAACGGCCAGATCATCGTGCCGCTCCTCGCGCTGCTCCTGCTGATCTCCTCGTTCTTCGCGAAGATCCCGGGTGGCGTCCTGTGGGCCGGGCTCGTGCTGCTCACCGTGGTCGTGCAGGTACTGCTGGGGATGTTCGGCCACGGCGCACCCGTGCTCGGACTGCTGCACGGCGCCCTCGCGTTCGTCCTGTTCGCGTTCGCGGTGATCGCGGCCCGCAGGTCCGAGGCCGCGCCGGGAGGGCTGGAGGGCACACCGGCGCGCGGCACCGCCGGCGTGGCGTAGGCCCGGCCTCCGTGCTCGCCCCACCCGAGGCGCCCGCGTCCGCCTCGGGTTCGCGGCCGCGTCGGTACCGGACTCTCGTCGCTGTCGCCGCAACGGTTGTCGTGCTCGCACCGCTCGCCTGGTTGTGGCAGGCGAGCCTGTTGCCTACCGCCTACTCGGTGGCGGACATGGGGTTCCCCGACCACGGGCGGGGCGGCTCGGAGCACGAGGGGCACGGGGAGCACGGGGAGTCCGGCGGGCGCGGCGTCGACACGCTGACCGAGCCGTCCACGGAGCCCGCCGACGTCCGGGTGGAGCTGGTGGCGCGCGAGGAGCCGTTCCGGCTGGCGTCCGGCGAGGAGGTCACCGGCTACACGCTGAACGGCACGTCGCCCGGCCCGGTCATCCGCGCCGAGCTCGGCCAGCTGGTGGAGGTGCGGCTGGTCAACGAGTCGGTGCAGGACGGGACAACCGTGCACTGGCACGGCGTCGACGTCCCCAACGCGGCCGACGGCGTGGCCGGGGTGACGCAGGACGCGGTGCCGGTCGGCGGGTCGCACACCTACCGGTTCCGGGCCGAGCAGGCGGGCACGTTCTGGTACCACTCGCACCAGGTCTCGCACGAGCAGGTGCTGCGCGGGCTCTTCGGTGCGCTCGTGGTGACGCCGCCCGGCGGGGTGGGCACGACCGAGGCGCTCGCCCTCGTCCACCTCTACGGCGGCACGCGCACGGTGAACGGCCGGAGCGGGGAGAGCCGGGTGGACGCCGCGCCGGGGGAGCGGGTGCGCGTGCGCGTGGTGAACACCGACAACGCCCCGATGTCGGCGTGGGTGACCGGGGCTCCGTTCCGGGTGCTCGCCGTGGACGGCGCCGACGTGCACGAGCCCGGCGAGGTGCGGGACGTCGCGGTCGAGGTCACCGGCGGCGCGCGGGCCGACCTGGAGGTCGTGGCGCCGGCTCGCGTCGAGCTGGGCGGGGCGGTCGTGCTGGTCGGTGACGGGGCGCCACGGCCCGCGTCGCGGCCCACCGCCGTGCTGGACCCGCTCACCTACGGCACACCGGCTCCGCTGGGCTTCGACCCGGCCGCGCCCGGCCGGTCGTTCGACTACGTGATCGGCCGCAGCCCCGGCTTCCTCGACGGTGTCCCCGGCCTGTGGTGGACGGTCAACGGTCACCTGTACCCGGACGTCCCGATGTACGTGGTGGCCGAGGGCGACGTCGTGCGGATGCGGCTGGAGAACCGCAGCGGCGAGGGCCATCCGATGCACCTGCACGGCCACCACGCCGTGGTGCTGTCCCGCGACGGCGCGCCGGCCACCGGCAGCCCGTGGTGGGTCGACTCCCTGGAGGTCGGGAACGGCGAGACCTACGAGATCGCCTTCGTGGCCGACAACCCCGGGCTGTGGATGGAGCACTGCCACAACCTGCCCCACGCGGCTGAGGGCCTGGTGGCCCATCTGATGTACGAGGGTGTGACGACCCCTTACCGGATCGGTGGTCCCAACACGCCGGAGTGAGCGCCACTCAGCTCGCGCGAACGTCTGTTCGGCCGACGCACCGGCGTGCGTCCCCGGACCCGCCGGGTTCCCCCCTTACGATCCGCCCGATGCGACTGCTGCACACGTCCGACTGGCATGTCGGCAAGACGCTCAAGGGCCGCTCCCGGCTCGACGAGCAGGAGCAGGTGCTGCGCGAGATCGTCGGCATCGCGCGGGAGCACGAGGTGGACGCCGTGCTGGTGGCCGGCGACCTCTACGACACCGCGGCGCCCTCGGCGCAGGCCCAGCAGCTCGTGGTCCGCACCCTGATGGGGCTGGCCAAGGGTGGCACGGAGGTCATCGCGATCGCCGGCAACCACGACCACCCCGCGGCCATCGACGCCTACCGGCCCCTTGCGGGCGCCGCGGGCATCACGCTGGTCGGCACCGTGCGCACGGCGGCCCGGGGTGGGGTCGTGGAGTTCACGGCCAGGTCCACCGGCGAGCGGGCCACGGTGGCGGTGCTGCCGTTCCTGTCCCAGCGCTACGCCGTGCGCGCCGCCGAGCTGGTGGCGAACACGCCCGCGGAGAACACCAACGAGTACGACCAGCACCTGCGCGACATCCTGGGTGCGCTCACCGCGGGGTTCCGCGACGACTCGGTCAACCTGGTGATGGCCCACCTCACCGTGCTGAACGGGGTGTTCGGCGGCGGCGAGCGCGCGGCGCAGTCGATCTTCGAGTACGCGGTGCCGGCCACGATCTTCCCGATCGAGTCGCACTACGTCGCGCTCGGGCACCTGCACCGCCGCCAGCGCATCGACGCCCCCTGCCCGGTGCACTACTGCGGAGCGCCGCTCGCGATCGACTTCGGCGAGCAGGACAACACGCCGGTCGTCTGCGTGGTCGAGGCGTCGCCAGGCACCCCGGCGCAGGTCACCGACATCCCGATCACCTCGGGGCGCAGGCTGCGCACGGTCCGCGGCACCGTCGCCGAGCTGGCCGCCCTCGCGGACGGAGCGGGCGATGACTTCCTGCGCGTCTGGGTGCGCGAACCGGCGCGCGCCGGGCTGCGCGAGGAGGTGGTGGCGTTGCTGCCGAACGCCCTCGAGGTGCGGATCGACCCCGAGTTCGCCGCGCCCGTGGCCGGGTCCCGGCCGGCCGCCGGGCCGGAGCGCTCGCCGTCGGAGCTGTTCCGGGAGTACCTCGGCACCCGCAACGTGGCCGACCCGCGCGTCGAGCAGCTGTTCGCCCGACTGCACGACCGGATGACCGAAGGGTCGCCCGCGGGCCCGAGCAGCGGCAGAGGAGCGAGCTGATGCGTCCGGTCCTCCTGGAGATGGCGGGCTTCGGCTCGTTCCGCGAGCCCACGTCCGTCGACTTCACCGGCGCCGACTACTTCGCCTTCGTCGGGCCCACCGGCGCCGGCAAGTCCACCGTGATCGACGCGTTGACGTTCGCGCTGTACGGCTCGGTGCCGCGCTGGGACAACAGCCGCACGGTGGCGCTCGCGCTCGCGCCCACGGTCAACCGCGGCACCGTCCGCCTGGTGTTCGACGTCGGGGGCGACCGCTACGTCGCGGCGCGGGAGCTGCGGCGCGCCGCGAGCGGCGGCGTCTCCGTGCGCGGGGCCCGGCTGGAGCGCCTTCGCGACCCGGCCGGTTCCGGTGGCGCCGACGAGGAGAGCGACCCCCTCGCCGACGGCGCCGGCCCCGTCACGAAGGCCGTGGAGGAGCTGCTCGGCCTGCCGTTCGGCGACTTCTGCACGTGCGTGGTGCTGCCGCAGGGCGAGTTCGCGGAGTTCCTGCACACCGAGCCCCGCAAGCGCCAGGAGAAGCTGGTGCGGATCCTCGGGCTCGGCGTCTACGACGTGATCGCGCGCGAGGCCAACAGCGAGGCCGCGGCGCAGCGCCAGCGGGCCGAGGTGCTCACCGAGCAGCTCGCCGGGTACGCCGACGCCACCGAGGATGCCGAGCAGGAGGCCGCCGCGCGGGTGGGTGAGCTCGCGGTGCTGACCGACCGGGTCGGCGCGGCCGTCCCGGAGCTCGCCGCGGCGTCGGTGGCGCTCGACGCCGCCGAGGCCGGCGTGGGGCAGCTGCGTGCCGAGCGGGAGCTGCTGGCCGCGCTCGCCGTGCCGGACGGCCTCGCCCACCTGGACACCCGCCACCGCACCGCGGCCGAGCAACGGGCGCTCGCGGCCGAGCGCGCCGGTGCTGCGGAAGCCACTGACACCGCCGCCCGCGAGCGGCTCGCCGCCGCGCCGGCCCGCGGGCCCCTCGAACAGGCTCGGCGTGACCACGCCGAGCTCGCCACGCTCACCGCCGAGCTGCCCGGGTCGCGCGAGCGGCACGAGAAGGCGTCCGCGGCGTACACCACCGCGGCGAACGACGCCGCCGACGCGCGCGCAGGCATGGAGGAGGCCCGGGCGCGCCGGGACGCCGCCGCCATGTCGCTCGCCGAGCGCGAGGAGGCGGTGCGCAGGCTGGTCGCGGAACGCGACGCCCTCCGGGTGATCGCCGTGCCGGCCGGGCTCGATGCCCTGCAGCAGCGCCGCACCACCGCCGACTCCGCGCTGGCCGCCGCCACCTCGGCGCTGCAGGGCGCGGAGTCCGCCGACGCCGCGGCCCGCGCGGCGCTCGCTGCCGCCCCGGCCCGCGGCCCACTCGAACACGCGCTCCGCGACCGCCGCGAGCTCGATCGCGTCGAGGCCGAGCGTGCCACGGCGGCGTCGCGTGCCGCCGAGGCGGAGCGGGATGCGCAGGCCGCTGCCGCGGCGGTCGCCGCGGCGCGCCATCACCTCGACCACGTGCAGGAGCGGCACACCCGTGCGCTGCGGGCCGACCTCGCCGCATCCCTGCGGCCGGCGCTCACCGCAGGCGACCCGTGCCCGGTGTGCGCGCAGGCCGTGGCCACCCTGCCCCCGCCGCTGCCCGCCGAGTCGGGCGCAGACCTGGCCGCTGCCGAGGTCGCGGTCGCCGAAGCCACCCGCGCCCACGACGAGGCGCGCCGGCACGAGGCCACCGCGATCTCCGGGCGGGACCGCCTCCGCGGTGAGGTGGAACGGCTCGACGCCGCCGTGGCACGGCTCGCCGCCGCGCTGGGCAGCGTGCTGCCCGGCGACGACGGAGGGCTCTTCCCGGCCGACGCTCCGAGCGGCACCGCCGCGGCACCCCCGACCGCCGCGCTGCCCACCGGCAGCGACCTGCAGGCCGCCCTCGCCGACCTCGACCGCCTCGCGGGCGAGGCCGAGGAAGCCGCGGAGGCCGTGCGGGCCGCCCGCCGGGCCCGGGACACCGCGGCGGCGGCCGTGGAGGAGCTGCGCGGCGAGGTCGCGGCCGCCGCGGCCGGGCTGCGCGCCGCGCGCGACCCACTCGTGCCCTTCGGCGCCCCCGCTCCGGCCGAGGCCGACGTGCTCGCCGGGTGGACGGCATTGGTCGACTGGGCCCGAGGTGAAGCCGCCGGACGCGAGAGCGCCCTGCCAGCCGCCCGCGCGGCCGTCACCGAGGCCGAGCAGGAGCGGCACTCGGCCGAGCACGCGTGGCGTGCCGCCGAGCGGGCCGCCGCCGAGCGGCACCGCGACGAGACCGCCGCCGCGCGGGCCGAGCAGGAGGCGCGCACCGCCATCGACACCGCGGAACGGCGGGCCGCGCAGCTGCAGGCCGCGCTGCACACCGCGCCGTCCGACCAGGATGCCGCGGCCGCCCTCGCCGAGCTCGACCAGCTCGACGCCGCCGTCCGCGAGGCGGACGCGCGGCTGCGCACGGCCCGTACCGCGGCGCGTTCCGCGGAACACACGGCGGCGGACGTCGCGCGCGAAGTCACCGCGGCCTGGGACGCACTGCGCGCGGCGCGCGACCCGCTGGTCCCGCTCGGCGCCCCCGCCGTCGCCGGCGGTGGGGAGCTGCTCGCGGCCTGGCAGGAGCTCACCGGCTGGGCCCGCCGGGAGGCCGACGCGCGCGCCGCACGCCTGGACGGTGCGGCCATCGCCGCCCAGGACGCCCGCGCGGCCCGCGACGCCGTCGAACGCCGGATCGCCGACGACCTGGCGGCCCACCAGGTGGTCGCGGAGGCGCCGCTGGGCACCTCCGCCCCGGCCGCCGTCGCCGGGGCGCTCGCCCGGGCGCGGTCGGCGCAGGAGCGGGTGGCGGAGCGGCGGGCCACCGCGGAGCGGATCCGTGCCGACCGGGACGAGGCCGAGTCGGCCCAGCAGGTCGCCAAGCTGCTCGGCAACCTGCTGCGCTCCGACGGCTTCCCCCGCTGGCTCGTGGCGTCGGCGCTGGACGCGCTGGTGGCCGACGCGTCGGAGAGCCTCGCGGAGCTGTCGGGCGGCCAGTTCGCGCTCACCCACGAGGGCGGCGAGTTCCTCGTCATCGACCACGCCGACGCCGACGCGCGGCGCCCGGTCAAGACCCTGTCGGGCGGTGAGACGTTCCAGGCGAGCCTCGCGCTCGCGCTGGCGCTCTCGGCGCAGATGGCGGGGCTGGCCGCGCAGGGCGCCGCCCGGCTCGAGTCGATCTTCCTCGACGAGGGCTTCGGCACCCTGGACGAGTCGAACCTCGACGTCGTCGCCAGCACGCTGGAGAACCTCGCCACCCGCGGCGACCGGATGGTCGGTGTGGTCACGCACGTGCCGGCGCTCGCCGAGCGGGTGCCGGTGCGGTTCGTCGTGAACCGCGACCAGCGCACCTCGAGCGTCGTCCGGGAGCAGCTGTGAGGTTCGCCGTCGACCCGTGGGACCCGTCCTACGGCACCAGCCTGGACACGGAGCTCGGCGAGTCGGCCGCGCAGGTCGCGCTGGACGTCGAGCTGCCGGCCGCGGAGTGGCACCCGATCGACCCGGACCCGTCCGTCGTACCGCCGGACGCCGTGCTGTTCGTGGACGGCGTGCGCCGGGTCGACGCGCAGGTCTGGGTGGAGGACGGAGGCCCGGCGGCGTCGCCCGCGCTGTGCGCCTCGTACGCGGCGGGCGTGGTCTGCTGCTGCCGGGACGGGGGCGCGCACCTGCTCGCCGCCGACGTCCGACGAGGGCTCTTCACCACGGCCGAGTCGGTGGCCGACGTTCGCACCGTGGCCGGCACGTACCTGGCCACCCGCACCGCGGGCCGCCCCGACGTCGCCCCCGCCCAGCTACTGAGCCTCGCCGTGCAGCGCGAGCTGGCCGACACCGAGCTCGCCGCCGCGGCCGCCGCACGCAGCGGGCACGGCGCGGCCGACGACCTGCTGGTGGTCGACGGCCCGCTGCGCGGGCGCCAGCACCTGCCCCGGGCGATCGGCTTCGTCAAGAGCCACCGCAGCGACTACCTGCCCCCGCAGCTCGGCGGCGTGGTGGCCGCGCTGCGCACCGGGCAGCGCACGCCCGTGTTCAAGCTCGGCAGCTCATGGGATCGCCACACCTGGTACCTGCGGCTGCCGTGCCGGCCGGGGGCGCCGTGGGCCGGCATCGTGCGGGTGGAGTGCAGCGCCGACCTCCCGGCCGCGGCAGCCGTCGCCCAGGCGGCCCGCAGCCAGGTGACCCTGCCGAGGTTCGCCTCCACGGAGTACAAGGACTCCCGCGCCCCGCAGAACCTGTACCCCATCGCCGGCCTGGAACGCGAGCTGCGCAGGCGCCTGGGCGAGCCGAACCTCCTGTACCGGGCGCTCCGCCGGGCGGCCGTCGCCTGATTCGGGGTTGTGGTTGACGCGGCGTGCCGGGCGGGGAACCGTGGAGCGCAGCGGAGGCAGAGGAGTCACTGTGCAGGAGATGCGCGTGGTCGCGCTCGGCAGGGACCCGATGGCCGTGCAGCCGGTTCTGCTGCTGCAGGAGATCGGCGGCCAGCGCCGTGTGCTGCCGGTGTGGGTGGGCGTGCCCGAGGCCACGGCCATCGAGCTCGCCCGCCGGCGCGTCGAGCTGCCGCGCCCGCAGACCCACCAGCTCATCCTCGACGTGGTGCGGTCCTTCAACCGCACCCTGCAGCTGGTGCGCATCACGATGCTGCGCGACAGCATCTTCCACGCCGAGCTCGTATTCGACGGCGACATCCGCGTGTCGTCCCGCGTGAGCGACGCGGTGGCCGTGGCGCTGCACGTCGATGTCCGGATCGAAGCCGAGGACGCCGTGCTGGACGAGGCAGCGGTGGCCGAGGTCGGAGTGATCGGCGGCGCCGCGGAGGACCCCGATGCCGAAGGCGAACCGGTATCGGAGCAGGAGGAGCTGGAACGCTTCCGCCGCTTCCTGGACAACGCCGAACCGGAAGACTTCGGCGGCCCCGGCTAGCGCACTACGGAGCCATACGACCCGTGCCCGAGCTACCTGAAGTGGAACGCGCACGCCAGGCGATCGAGGCCGCGCTCGACCGCGATATCTGCGCCGTCGACGACAGCGACACGTGGGTCTGCCGCCCGCACCGGCCCGGGGAGATCGCGCAGGCGCTCTCCGGGGCACGGCTGGTGGCCGCACACCGGCGGGGCAAGACGATGTGGTGCGACACGGTCGCGGCGGACGGTGAACCCGGCCCTCGGCTCGGCATCCACCTCGGGATGGGCGGCTGGATCGTCGTGGAGACCGACGACGGCGAGCAGGTGGGCGGCGAGCCCGAGCGCGTCGAGACCGGCGCGATCAAGCCGGAGTGGGACCGTTTCTCGATCACGTTCACCGACGGCGGGCGGCTGAGATTGCTCGACAAACGCCGCCTGGGGCGGGTGCGCCTCGAACCGGATCTCGACGGTCTCGGCCCGGACGCCCTGACGGTCTCGCGGGCGGAGTTCCGGAAGCGGGTCGGGCGGGGCAGGGCGCCGGTGAAGGCCCGGCTGTTGGACCAGGCCGTGCTGGCCGGGGTGGGCAACCTGCTGGCCGACGAGGTGCTCTGGCAGGCCCGCGTCCCGCCGCGGACGCCCGTCGATCAACTCGGCGACGCGGTCCTCGATCGGCTGCACGCGGCCACGCGGCGCGCGGTGAAGGCGGCGGTGGCGAACGGCGGTGCCCACACCGGCGAGGTGAACCCGTTCCGCAAGGCGGGTGCGAGCTGCCCCCGCTGCGGTGCACCGATGGAGCGGGGTCGGGTCGGTGGTCGCACGACGTGGTGGTGTTCCGCGGAACAGTCGTGACAGACGGTTCACATGATCGCGACCGTGCGGCGATGCCGCCCGGGGCCCAGCGGCTCGGGCGCCCGGCCCTCCAGGTCCAGGATCCCGGTCGTGCCGGTGGGTAGATCCGTCTCGACCGTGAGCTCGTCGCCGACCACCTCCCAGCTGATGGCGACCATCCCGTACGGCGAGCGGTGGCGAGCCCCGGCGCGGGTGAGGCCACCGCCGGGGCGCGGGGCGAAGCGCACCTCGCGGTAGCCCGGCGTGAGTGGTGCGAGGCCGGCGACGACCCGGTGGAGCCAGTCGGCCACCGCGCCCAGGGCGTAGTGGTTGAACGACGTCATCGAGCCCGGGTTGACGCGGCCATCGGGCAGGAGGCTGTCCCAGCGCTCCCAGATCGTGGTGGCACCCTGCGTCACCGGGTAGAGCCACGACGGGCACCCGCGTTCGAGGAGCAGGTCGTACGCGGCGGCCAGCCCACCCGTGGAACTCAGCGCGTCGGTGACGAGCGGGGTGCCGACGAAGCCGGTCGCGATCCGGTTGCCGGCCGCCGCCACCAGCTCGGCCAGGCGCGCCCCGGCGGCGAGCCGAGCCTCCGCGGTGGGCAGCAGGTCGAAGCCGATCGCGAGGGAGTAGGCGGTCTGGGAGTCGCTGACCATCCGGCCGTCGGGCTGCACGTACGCCGCGCAGAACGCCTCGCGCACCACGTCCGCGAGCTTCCCGTAGCGGGCCGCGTCCTCCTCCCGGCCGAGCACCGCCGCCATCCGCGCCACGGCCCGGCTGGACGCGGCGAAGTACGCGGTGGCCACGAGGTACCGGTCGGTCTGCCCCGCGGCCGGGTCGTCCGGGGGAGCCGAGGGGTCGAGCCAGTCGCCGAGCTGGAAGCCGGTGTTCCACAGGTGGTCGTCGCCCGCGAGCCGGTCCAGGAGATCCACCCAGGCTCGCGCGCTGTCGTACTGGGCGGCCAGGAGGCCGGCGTCACCGGTGCGCTCGTAGAGCACCCACGGCGTCAGCGTGGCGACGTCGCCCCACGCGGCGCCCGGGCGGATCGGCGTCCACATCTCGTGAGCGGGGATCACCGGCACGTACCACGGCACGGTGCCGTCGGGCAGCTGCTCGGCCGCGACGTCGGCGAGCCACGAGGAAAGCATCCCGGAGACGTCGAAGAGGAACGCGGCCGTGGGCGCGAAGACCTGCAGGTCACCGGTCCAGCCGACCCGCTCGTCGCGCTGCGGGCAGTCGGTCGGGACGTCGACGAAGTTCCCGCGCATGCTCCACACGACGTTCTCGTGCAGCCGCTCGAGCAGGGGGTCCGAGCAGGAGAACCAGCCGGTGCGCTCCAGGTCGGAGTGGTAGACGCGAGCGACCACGTCGAGCGGCTCCGGCCCCTCGATCTCCGCGTAGCGGAAGCCGTGGAACGTGAACCGCGGCTCCCACTCCTCGGCATCGGGACGCCCGGCGAGCACGTAGCTGTCGGTGGACCGGGCGTCGCGCAGCGGCCGCTGGTACAGCTCGCCGTCCTGCAGCACCTCGGCGGTGCGGATCACCACCTTCGTGCCGCGGTCGCCCCGGACCCGGATGCGCAGGCGTCCGACCAGGTTCTGGCCGAAGTCGAGCACCCGCTTGCCGGTCGGGGTGGTCAGCACGGCCACGGGCGCGAGCTCCTCGGTGCAGCGCACCGGCGGACCCTCGGGCGCGACGAGCGTGGCCGGGTCGCGATCGCGCACGGCGACGGGCGTCCATCCGGCGGCGTCGTAGCCGGGGCTCGACCACCCCGTCCGCTCGTCCCGGGCGTCGTGGTCCTCGCCGTCGTAGTTCCCGGTGCGGACGATGGGGCCGGTCGCGGCGAGCCAGTCGGCGTCGGTGGTGACGGTCTGCGTGCGCCCGTCCGCGTAGCGGATCTCCAGCTGCGCGATGAGGGACAGGTCGGAGCCGAAGAGGTTGCGGAAGCCGCCCCGCCAGCCCAGGCGGCCGCGATACCAGCCGTCGCCGAGCCAGCCGCCGATCACGTTCTCGCCGCCGCGCAGCAGCGCCGTGACGTCGTAGCTGTAGTAGCGCAGCCGCTTCGGGTACACGGTCCACCCCGGCGCCAGCGCGTCGTCCCCCACACGCCTGCCGTTGATCTCCAGCTCGTAGAGGCCGTGCGCGCTGGCGTAGACCCGTGCCGCGGCGACCTCGCCGCCCACGTCGAACGCGCGGCGCACCAGGGCCGGCCGTCGGTCGTCGGAGTCGCGATCCTCCGGCCAGGCCCCGCCCACCGGGCGCGCCGACCAGTCCGAGGGCGCCAGCAGTCCCGCCTCGATCTCCGCCGGTGGGCTCCACCTCGACCGGCTTCCGTCGACGCCCTCCACACGGACCCGCACGGTGACCCGCTCCCGGGAGGCGAGCGGTTCGTCCGGCCACGGCACGAGGATCTGCTCGGTGGAGCGCACCACGTACGCGCGGGCCCGGGAGTGGCGGACGATCTCCAACTCGTACCCGGTCTGGCGCCACGCGTGCGGTGCTGAGATCGTCCAGGAGAGCCGGGGCCGCGGCTCCCCGATGCCGAACGCGACGCGGTGGTGCTCGGCGACGGGACGGGACGGCGTGAACGCCAAAGGGCACCTCGATCGGAGCATTGACACGATTCAACAGATGCTAGCCGGTCTGACGCGCTCTGGTTGACACGTTTCAAAAAAGGATCGAGGATCATGACATGCGCATCGCCGTCACGGGGAGCAACGGCAAGCTGGGCCGCGCCACCACCGCCCGGCTGCGTGCCGACGGCCACGACGTGATCGGGTTCGATCTCGACGGGACCCGGGGCTCCGGCTTCACCCAGGTCGAGCTGCGGGACTACGGGCAGACCCTCGACGCGCTCCTCGGCGTAACCGCGCGCCACGAGGGCGTCGACGCCCTCGTCCACCTCGCCGCGATCCCCGTCAACGGGCTCGTCCCGGACGCCACCACGTTCCACCACAACATGGCGGTCTCGTTCAACGTCCTCTTCGGCGCTCACCGGGCCGGGATCAGGACGATCGTCTACGCCTCCAGCATCACCGCGATGGGCTTCCCGTTCGACGAGCCACCGCCCTACCTCCCGCTCGACGAGGGGTACACGGCGGCGAACAACACGTACGGGCTGGTGAAGGTGCTCGAGGAGGCGATGGTCGGGCAGTTCGTGCGCTGGGACCCGGCGTGCTCGATCACGGCCCTGCGCTTCACGAACATCGTCGCCGAGTACTCCTCGTTCGCACGCGCCGGCGAGCTCGACTACCGCCGGGACCTGCTCGGTTCCTACGTCGACGTCCGCGACGGGGCGCTCGCGATCTCGCTCGCGCTGGAGCAGGCCGCCCCCGGGTTCGAGGCCTACTGCGTCGCCGCGTCGGACACCGGGCTGAGCATCCCGTCCGCGCAGCTCGCCGCGGCGTGGTTCCCGGGCGTTCCGCTGCGCAAGGAGCTCGGAGAGTTCGAGTCCCTGCTGTCGATCGACAAGGCCGCGAAGCGGCTCGGATACGTGCCTCGACACCTGTGGAGACAGCAGTGACGGAACGCTGGGGCCTCTTCGAGGCGCGCTTCCCGGGGCCGGAGGGTGGCACCTTCGAGGCCCGCTTCACCCACGGCGACCGCACGGTGCGGGTCCCCGGCTTCTACGACGGCGACGGCACGCACGTCGTGCGGTTCTCGCCCGACGTCGAGGGGGAGTGGACGTACTCGACGACGTCCGGTGCGGCCGAGCTCGACGGGCTCACCGGGGCCTTCACTGCCGTCGCGCCTTCGCCGGACAACCACGGACCTGTCGGCGTTGCCGGCACCTACCACTTCGCGTACGCCGACGGCACGCCGTTCCGCCCGGTCGGCACCACCGTCTACAACTGGGTCCACCAGCCGCAGGACCGCTACCGCGAGACGCTGAAGGCGGTCGCCGCGGCCGGCTTCACGAAGCTGCGCTTCCTGGTGTTCCCGCAGGGAGGCAACCACGTCGGGCATGTTCCGGACGCCTTCCCCTTCGGGAAGGACGACGACGGGTGGGACATCTCGCGCACCGACGTCGCGTTCTTCCGGAAGATCGACCGGGCGGTCCGCGACCTGCTCGAGGCCGGCGTGCAGGCCGACGTCGTCCTCTTCCACCCCTACGACGGCCGGCAGTTCGGCCTCGACGGCCTCACCGCCGAGCAGGACGCGACCTACCTGCGTCACCTCGTCGCGCGGCTGTCGGCGTACCGGAACGTGTGGTGGTCGCTGGCGAACGAGTACGACATCCTCGAACGCCCCGAGGAGCGGTGGGACGGCGTCTTCCGCACGCTGCAGGAAGCCGATCCACACGGCCGGCTGCGCTCGATCCACAACTGGATCCGGCTCTACGACCACAACAAGCCGTGGGTCACGCACGTGTCCCTGCAGAACGGGTCGGCGGTGGCCGAGTTCGGCCGCGCCCTGCTCTACCGCGACGCCTACCGCAAACCGATCGTGCTCGACGAGATCAAGTACGAGGGCGACACCGCCGAGCGCTGGGGAAACCTGTCCGCCCGCGAGCTCGTGCACCGCTTCTGGATCGCGACCGTGAGCGGCACGTACGCCAGCCACGGCGAGAGTTTCGTCGTGGACGGCGGCACCCTCTCGATCGTCGCAGGCGGGCAGTTCCGCGGTGAGAGCCCGGCGCGCCTCGCGTTCCTGCGCCGGATCCTCGAGGAGGTCGACGGCGCCGGCCTCGACCCGATCGACAAGTGGGACGACCCCACCTACACGGCCGGCATCCCGCGGCAGCTTTACGTGCAGTACCTGGGCCCGGAGAGCCCCGACTCCTGGACGTTCCGGCTGCCTCAGGGCGTGCGGGGCGAGCGGTTGCAGGTGGGCGACCGGTTCACTGTCGACGTCATCGACACCTGGAACATGACGGTCGAGCACATCGACCGCGAGTTCACGCTGACGTCCGTGGAGCGCAATACCGCCACCGCCGACGCGGAGCCCGTCGCGCTCCCCGCCGGCGAGGCGTTGGCCCTGCGGATCCGGCTCGCGCGAGCGGGGTAGGTCGACGGCGCCGGCGTCTCAGACCGTGTGCTGGAAATGCCAGTTGAAGAAGATCTGCCCCTCCGGTGTCCGGGCAACGCTGCCTTCGTAGCTGGTGAAGCTCTGCTCGTCAAAGGGGTCGGGCTCTCGCCTGCAGAGGATGCCCTCATGCGTGTCGGGTAGCCGGTCCGCGGAGGAGGCGAATTCGAACCGCCGTTCCGGAGTCGTGAAGAAGGCGTCGAGACACTGGTCGACGGCAGTTTCCGGCGCGACCGTCTCCGGTTTGACCGGCCAGCCCCTCGGATCGATCAGGGGGGCGCTGGCCAACCAGACGCGGCAAGGCGCCCGCAGACGGTCGCGGAGCTCCAGCTCGGCTCGAGGTGCCCAATCGTGATTGGCTTTCTTGCACGCCTCGCACACTCGCGCTGATTGCCAGACCAAGCGGTAGGACCCGGCCGGGGGCATGCGGCAGATCAGCTCTTCCGTCAGATCGGAAATCGGGAACACGGCTCGGCACAGCGCGCACCGCCGGCGCTTCGAACGCAAGCTTCCCCACAGGGGCACGGCGGTGATCGTACTCTGTCAGCACCTGGCGAGGCGCTTGTCGGCAGCGTCGTGCCCAGCCCCTGCCTTGCCGGCAGACGCCGGCTCCGCCCACGCGCGCGAGATCGATGCGAGCGAAACTCGGTTCTACCATCGCGAGAATCCGCGATCAGGACTTCTCGAAACGGCGCCAGCTCCTCCGACGGGAAGGTCCGTGTCGGTAGGGGTGAACCCTGGCCCGATGTCGCCGGTGTGATCCGCGGTATCGGTTGTCCACTGCAGTCACCACAGCAATCACCAACCGATACTTGGGATCTTCGGCCGCCGGTGGGTCGGTTTCGGGTGTCCACGGTCGTTGCGGGGACCCTGGGCACCCGATACTCGCGATCACCGCCCCTTCCGACCCCGGCGGGCCGACCCGGGATAGGCGGCTGGTGGTCACTCGCCGCCGCGCAGCCGGGTGCTCGCCGCAGTCTCCACTCGAGCCGCCGGGCGAACGACCCCGCTCGGGTCGAGCCACGGACGAGGTCCAGCACCCGGTGCCCGGGCTGCGTTCCGCGGAACGCGCGCGGTTCATGGTCAAGTCGACACCACGGTTGTCCGACACGCTCAGCCGTGGTGTCGACCTCACTATGAAACCCGCTCCGGTGGGCGCGCCGTACCCCACCGGCGCCGAAAGGCCCCAGACCACCGGTCGGGCCTCGCGCGCATTCCGCGTGTTCGCCTCGACCTCGCACCTGAGCGGGGTGGCCGGGTTGGCACCACAACCGAACCCCGTGGTCGCCTTGACGGCCGTCCCCGACGCGCTGGCGCGCCCGATCCCGACGCGACCTCCTGCCGGGTGCCACGCGACTGGCTGTGGTCCCGTTGCGCCCCGTGCGGTGTGGGCTCGGATGGCCACCTTTGTGTGCGGAACCCCGGGTGCGCACCCACGTACGGTGCGCGCCGCCCGCGCGGTTGATCGTTCCGAGGAGCACCCGGTGGCGAGAGCGATCGCGCTGCTGTGCTTCTCGGAAGGATCGATGGCGTCGAGTCGTACACCAGGGTTGTTCGTGCAGCGGTGGTGTGCGACTCGGCCTGATCATGGGGCGGCCAGGGCGTGCGGGAGACATCACCACCCGCCGGTGGGGCGGTTTCGGGTGCTCACGGTCGCGGCGACAACCGGACACCGAAAACCGTGGCGAAGATCCAGTTTGGGAACAGGCGCTAGCCCTTGATCGAGCCCGCCGTGAGCCCTTGCATGATCCGCTGGTTGAGGAACAGGTAGAGGACGAGGACGCCGGTCACCGTGATGCAGATGGCGGCCATCAGTGGGCCGTAGTCGAGGGCGCCGTACTCGCCGCTGAAGTTCAGCAGGCCGGCCTGGATGGTGTTGAGCTCGCGGCGGTTGGCGAAGGTGATCGCGAAGAGCAGGTCGTTCCAGATGAGGAAGAACTGCACGAGGGCGACGGTGAGCACGGCGTTGCGCACCATCGGGAAGCCGATGGAGAAGAAGGAGCGCACGATGCTTGCGCCGTCGATCGTGGAGGCCTCGAAGATCTCGCGCGGGATGGCGCGGAAGTAGGTGGCCATCATGAGGATCGTGAGCGGGAGGCCGTGGGCGGTGTAGGTGATGATCAGCGGCCAGAGGGTGCCGGTGAGCCGGAGGTTGAAGTAGATCGTGAAGAGGGGGAGCAGGATCATCTGGCCGGGGATCATGATTCCGGCCAGCACCGCGAGCAGGACGGTGTTGCGGCCCTTCCAGATCATCACCTCGAGCGCGAAACCGGCCGCGACGCCGAACAGGATGATGAGCAGCAACGAGGGAACGGTGGCCACCACGCTGTTGCGGATGGTCGTGGCGAGCGAACCGGTCTCCCAGGCGGTGGCGTAGTTGTCCCACCGGAACTCGGTCGGGAGTGCCCACGACGGCGTGCTGATGAACTCCTGGCTCGACTTCAACGAGTTCATGAACAGCCAGAAGAGCGGGTACAGCTCGACCACCAGCAGCACGGCGATGCCGATGCCGACCGGGACGCGCCGGAGCAGCTCACCGGTGCTCCGGCGCCTGCGGGGGCGCGGTCGGATCGGTTCGGCGGTCGACGTGAGCGTGGGATCGGTCAGGATGGCCATCTCCGGTCCCTTCAGGCCGTGATGTCGCGTCGCGCCGAGCGGAAGATCACGACGGTGACGGCGAAGCACATGATCGTGAGCAGCAGCGCGATCGTGCTCCCGTATCCGTAGTCGCCGTAGGCGAACGCGGTGCGGTACATGTACAGCGTCAACGGCGTGTTGCTCGTGCCGGGACCGCCGTTGGTGAGCGCGAGCACGGAGTCGAACACCTTGATGGTCCCGTTCAGACTGAAGATCACCGACGACAGCAGGATCGGCAGCGAGAGCGGCAGCACGATGTGCCGGAAGAGCGACCAGCGGCGCGCGCCGTCCAGCCGGGCCGATTCGAGGATGTCCTCGGGGATGTCGAGCAGGCCGGCGTAGATGAGCACGCCGTAGAAGCCCATCGAACGCCACAGGTCCATGACGATGATGACGATGAAGGCCGTGTCGCCTGCGCCGAGCCAGTCGACACCGCCGAGGCCGACGTTCACGAGCAGCTCGTTCACCACGCCGTTGCGCGGAGCCGACTGGAAGAGCTTCTGGTAGAGGAGCGCGATCGCCACCGTCGGGATGACGACCGGGAAGAACACCAGGGTCCGGACGAACGAGGAGAGCCTGCGCAGCACGAACACGTAGAACAGCGCGAGGGCGTACCCCACCACGACCTGCCCGAGCGACATGAGCGCCGCGTACTTCACCGTGAAGGTGAACGCCTCGTGCACGTCCGGGTCGGTGGCGAGGCGGGTGAAGTTGTCGAACCCGGCGAACCGGAAACCCTCGAGCGCGTTGCCCTTGAAGAACGTGTAGCCGAGCGACCACACGACCGGTACGAGCATCGCGAGCGTGTACACCAGCAGGGCGGGGCCGAGCAGGATCGCGATGGCCCTGCGGTCGCCGAGTACGGACCTCATTTCAGCCGGCGTCGAGGTCCGTCTGGAGCATCTGCATGAACTCCTCCGGCGACAGCTGGCCGGTGACGAGCAGCGGCGCGTTGTTGGACGAGTCCTGGCCGGCCTTCGCGTTGAAGAGGGCCTCGAACCACAGCACGCTCTCGGTGCTGTTCGTGATCCGCTGCTGGACGTCCTGGGTGATCGCGGGCTGTTCCGGGACGTCGCCCTGGATCTTGAACCCGGAGATCGTGTTCTCCTCGACGAGCGAGCGCTGCCCGAAGTTCTCGGTGACGCACTTGACCCAGTCGGCCACCCGCGGGCTGAAGGTCTGCGAGCCGAACGTCGAGGGCAGGCCGACGTTGGAGGGGTACTGGTCGATGGAACCGGCGCCGCCCTCGACCGCCGGGAACGGCATGAACCCGACGTTGTCCAGGCCGATCTGGTTCTTCTCCGGGTCGTTCACGGCGGACAGCGCCCAGGTGCCCATGTAGTACATCGCCGTGTTGCCGTTCAGGAACTCGTTCTGCGCGCTGTCGAAGTCGAGCGAGGTCACGTTCTGTCCGAAGTAGCCCTTCCGGCCGAGATCCGCGATGGCGGCGGCCGCCTCGACGTAGCCGGGGTCGGTCAGCTTCGCCGTGCCCTCCGCGACGGCCTGCAGCGCGTTCGGGCCGAGGGAGCGGTACAGGTAGCCGCTGATCAGCCGCGTGATCGGCCAGCCCTGCTCACCGGAGGCGGCGAAGGGCTGGATCCCCTTTGCGGCGAAGGCGTCGGCGGTGGTCATGAGCTCACCCCACGTCTGCGGTTCGGCGAACCCGTTCTCCGCGAAGTAGGCCTTGTTGTAGAAGATCCCCTCGATGTTGAACTGGAAGGGCAGGAAGTTGAACGCGCCGCCGTAGAGCTTCTTGATCGTCGAGATCGCGGCGGGCTCGATCCGGTCGAGCACGCCCAGCTTCTGCAGCTCCTGCTCGAAGTCGACGAGCTTGCCCGCCTTCCACAGCTTCACGCCCTCGGCGGGCGTGCCACCCGCGGCGAACATCACCGGGAGGGCGTCCTGGCCGGCGAGCAGCTGGATCTGGGCGTCGAGCTCGCCCTGCGGCACTGACGTGATGTCGAGCGGGAGGGCGGCGTTCTGCGCGGAGCACCGGTCCTCGGCCAGCGACTCCAGCACGGGGGCGATGTTGCCGTTCTCGACGTTGTAGAGGTACGTCAGCTTCCCGGGGTCCTCGGCGGCCTCCCCGCTCCCACCGCCCCCGGCACAAGCGGCCAGCAGCACGACGGACGCCAGCGCCGCGCCGCCGACGAGGGAGCGGCGCCCGGGGCGCCGACGATGAGCCGTGGTCACAGTTCCTCCTCGAACGCGACGCCCGCTTGAGACGTTTCAATCGGGGCGAGGCTATCCACGAGGCAAAAGGCTGTCAAGCTCGATCCGATGCCCCTGGATTCGCGCCCACTCGGGGAAACTGTGGCGCCGGTGACGAGACTCCGGCTACGGTGCTTGAAACGTTTCGACAGTCAAGGAGGACTGGGTGGACTCGTTCGGGCTCACCGGGAGGCGGGCGCTCGTCTCCGGCGGGGCGGGGGCGCTGGGCAGTGTCATCGTCCGTTCCCTCGTGACAGCGGGTGCGGATGTCGTGATCCTCGACCTCGACGCCGGCCGGGCCGGCGCGCTCGCCGACGAGCTGGACGGGAACGGACAGCGGGTCCGGCCGGTCTGGGCCGACCTCACCGACCACGACGCCACGCGGGAGGCCCTCGCACCCGCGCTCGACGGGTGGGGCGGCATCGACGTCCTGGTCAACGCCGCCGGCGGCGGCACGGTGATGCCGTTCGCCGAGATGGACGCGGCGACCTGGCGCAGCCAGATGGCTCGCAACCTGGACACGGTCTTCAACGCCACGCGCGCCGTGCTGCCGGGCATGCTGGAGCGTCGGGACGGGCGGATCGTCAACATCGCCTCGGTGGCCGCGGTCGCGGGAGGCCGCCTGGTGCGCGGCGCGACCGCCTACGCGGCGGCCAAGGCCGGGGTCGTCGGGCTCACGAAGGCGCTCGCGATCGAGGTCGCGGAGCAGGGCGTGACCGTGAACGCCCTCGCCCCGGGCGCGCAGGCGACACCCGGCCGCGACAACGACACCCCGGAACGGCGGGACGCCCTGCTCGCGCAGATCCCCACCCGGCTGCTGGGGGAGCCGCAGCACCTCGCCGACGTCGTGCTGTTCCTGGCCTCGCCGTCGGCGGTCAACATCACCGGCGTCGTCCTGCCGCTCGACGGCGGCCACTCGATCTGAGGAGAGGCATGAGCGAGCGGCTCGAACGGGGCAAGTGGTGGTTCGAGGAGGTCTACGGTCCGGGCACGTCGGACGGGCTCGTCGCGATGCAGCACGGTGTGGCGCAGGACCTGGCGCGCTTCGGCATCGAGTGGGGCTTCGGTGACATCTACTCCCGGCCGGGTCTCACGCTCGCCCAGCGGGAGCTGCTCTCCCTCGCCTCGCTGGTGACGATCGGCGGGCTGGAGCCGCAGCTGCGCGGGCACACCCGCGGCGCGATACGCGTCGGATGCACACCGACGGAGATCCTCGAGACCGTGATCCACGTCGTGCAGTACTGCGGCTTCCCGAAGGCGCTGAACGCGATCCGGGTGGTCACCGATCAGCTCGTCGAGCTCGGCCTCGACATCCCGCCGGCACTGGGCCGGGAGGCCTGAACCGTCGTCGTCCGGATGCGGTAGAGGCTGGTGCTGGCGGTGATGTAGAGGTCGCGCCCGTCGTCGCCGCCGAAGCACACGTTCGACACGACCTCGGGCACCGGGATCTTCAGCAGCAGCTCGCCTGCGGGGGAGAGGACCTGCACGCCGTCGCCGCTGGAGGTCCAGACGCGACCCTCCTCGTCGACGCGGAAGCCGTCGCTCGCGCCCGGCTCGACGACCGCGAACACGCTGCCGGCGCCACCGGAGGCCGGGTAGGCCTTGATGTGCCGCGGCCCGCCCGGTACCTGCAGGAACCCGGTGTCGGCGACGTAGAGCACCGACTCGTCGGGGGAGAACGCGAGGCCGTTCGGATGCACCATGTCGGTGATCACCGGCTCGGTCGCGCCGGTGATCACGTCGTGGCGGAAGACGTAGCAGGCGCCGTAGTCGGAGACGCCCGGATGGCCCTCCCGCCCGCTCTCGTGGAGCCCGTACGGCGGGTCGGTGAACCAGATCGCGCCGTCGGCGGCGACCACCACGTCGTTCGGTGAGTTGAAGCGGCCCCGGGCCCACCGCTCGACCACCGGCGTGACCACGCCGTCGTGTTCCCGCTCGACCCGGCGCAGCCCGTGCGAGCACTGGACGACCCGCAGCTTGCGGTCGAGCGTGCGGCCGTTGACGAACTCGACGCCCTCGCGGTGCACGGTGGTGCGTCCGGTGGCGGGGTCGTACTCGAGGATCCGGTCGCCCGGGATGTCGCTGAAGCGGAGCCGCCGGGTGGTCGGCAGCCAGGCGGGCCCCTCGCCCCACGCCGTACCATTGAACAGTCTTTCGAGCTCCGCCCCCGGCTCGACCAGCGTGTTCATGGCGCCAGACTGCCAGAACGCCCGCTAGATTGAAACGATACGACGGCGCGAGGAGATCAGCATGGGCCGCGTGACGATCCGCGAGGTCGCGGTCCACGCCGGGGTAGCGGTCGGCACCGTGTCGCACTACCTGAACCACCCCGACAAGGTCTCGGACGAGAAGGCGCAGCGGATCCGCACCGCGATCGACGCGCTGGGCTTCGTCCGGAACAACGCCGGCCGCCAGCTCCGCCTCGGCCGGAGCACCGCGATCGCCTACATCGCTCCCGACGTGAGCAACCCCTATTTCGCGGCGATCGCCGAGGGCGTCGAGCAGCGGGCGTCGGAGCGGGGCCTCGCCGTCTTCATCGCCAACTCGCGCCGCAGCCGGGAGCGGGAGGACGACTACCTGCAGCTCTTCGAGCAGCAGCAGGTGAGCGGCATGCTCGTGGCGTCGCACGGGCCGATCGAGGACCGCCTCGCCCGCATCCGGTCGCGGGGCACGCCATCGGTGCTCGTCGGGCAGGCGGCCCAGTCACCGGAGCAGCCGTCCCTCTCGATCGACGACGTGATGGGCGGGCGCCTCGCGGCGTCGCACCTGATCGAGCTGGGGCGGCGCCGGGTGGCGTTCGTCGGCGGACCGTTCGGCGTGCGGCAGGTCGCCGACCGGCTGACGGGGGCGAGCGACGCCGTGTACTCCGAACCAGAGGTCACCCTCGAGGTGATCGACGCGCGGGACCGGACGATCCGCGGCGGCACCGAGGTGGGCAAGGCCCTGCTCGCCCGCCCGGAGGCCGCCCGGCCCGATGCGATCTTCGCCGTGAACGACCTGCTCGCGCTCGGCATCATGCACGTGCTGGTGGCGGGCGGGGTCCGGGTGCCGGAGGACGTGGCCCTGATCGGTTACGACGACATCGAGTTCGGTGAGGCCTCGCTCATCCCGCTCAGCTCCGTGCGCCTGCCGCACGAGGCCTTCGGCTTCGCCGCCGTGGACCTCCTCATGGAGGAGCTCGCCGGCAGCACCGGCGAGCGGCACCTCGTCTTCGATCCCGAGCTGGTCGTGCGCGCCAGCTCGGGACGGACCGACGACGCTCACGCGAGCGCGTTGCGGACGTGATCTCTCGACGGCTCGGTGCGCACCGGCATCATGCGAGGTGCAGGTATGCCGCGGCGACGAAGAGGGCGAAGGCGACCCACGTCAGCCCGGCCCGGATCCAGTTCAGGCGGAAGTAGCGGTCGCGCGCAATTCTCCAGTCGCTCGGCACCGCATTCGGATCCCAGCCCAGAATGACCTCGTAGTTGGGCTCGGCGAAGTATCTCGACGTCAGCAGCGGACCGAGGACGGTGGCCGCCAGCCCGATCGCGGTCAGGATGAACGGGGCGCCCGACGGTTGCTGCCACATGCCGACGAGGGCGACGACAGGAGCGATCAGCAGGGCGGACACGAGGATGTAGTTCGTCGGTGATCGGCGGGCGATGGGGAGGAACCGCCGCATGTCCTCCGCGAATCCTCTCGCGTCCTGTCGCGCGTACATCGGGTGCAGGATCGTGGTCACCGTCAGCAGCAGCCCCGACCACAGACCCGTTGCCACCACGCTGAGACCCAGACCGATGTCGGCGAGCACCGTTGTTCACCTCGTTTCCAGGAGCCCTCGCGGGACGGCCAACGCGAGCAGCGGCACGGTGAGGCTGATGACGATGATCAGCACCGAGAAGGTCGACAGGGCCGCTGCCGGGATCACGACGAGCTTGAACGTGTCGATCGCCGTGTGCACGAGCGCGGGTGCCCAGATCGAGCGCCGGCCGGTGTCGTACAGGTAGCCCAACGGGATGGTCGTGACCGCCGCGACGGCCATCGCGCCGAGGCCGATCGCCGGGCCCAGGGTGAGCACGATCGGTAGGTGGGTGGCGGCGAGCAGCGGCATCGTCCACCAGGTCGCCGACCAGAAGGTGCGGCCTTCGCGCAGCCGCCGGAACGCGAAGCCCCGCCAGACCAGCTCCTCGGCCAGGCCGTGGAACGCGAACAGGCCGATCAGCAGCCACAGCCAGTCGGGGCGCAACTGCACCGAGGTGCCGCTCACCGCTGCGGTCAGCGGGAACACCAGGAGCACGGCGCCGGACACCGCGGCCGCCAGTGCGAGCGCCCTTCCACCCGGGCGGCCGAGCCCCAGGCGCCGAAGTACGTCAGCGACGGACGCCCTATGGCGGATCATCTCGACGACAACGGCGGTGAGCAGGACAGCGGCCAGGATCGCCAGCCCCCACCGACCGGTGGCGTCCAGCGCGCTCACGCCCAGGAGGACACCGCAGAGCACGGCGAACTCGGCGAGGAACCGCACCCATGACGACATCGACCCGACCGCCGGCGAGCCGGCGGTGACCGTCATGGCGACACCGCGGCAGCGAGTGGGCGACCCGTCGCCGCAACCCCCGACGCGTCACGGAACACGAGGGCCGTCGGCCGCGGTCTCCGGCGTCGAGTGCCCGATCCGGAAGTCCGCGGCCCGGAACGTCAGCAGGTACCCCGCCGTGACGGCGACGATCAGCAACGTCACGACACCGGTCTCGGTGGTGGTGTAGGCCATCGCAACGGGCGAGGTCGTGATCGCGAGTCCGGCAGCGACCTCCATGAAGTTGTTGAAGGCGCTGTGGGAGAGGCTCACCGGCCAGATGGAGCGCGACCACAGTCGCAGCCAGGCGTACCAGACACCGGCGAGCGTCAGGGTCACCATCACCATCGGCACGACGATCCACCGGTTCCCCGCGGACTGGTAGGTCGTGGTGAGCGTCAGCAGTGGCAGGTGGAAGAGCGCATGGCAGGCGCCGGTGGCCAGCGCGGCGCGGCGGCCGGACATCACGGCACCGAACCGGAGCAGCAGGAACCCTCGCCACCCGATCTCCTCGCCGAGGAAGATCACCCCGAACGCCGCGATGACGAGCACCAGGTTCAGCACCCGGCCGCCGGCCGGAGCCTCCATGCCGACGACGCCCACCGCGGAGGCGATCGCGAAGCTCAGGGCGACGATGACCGCCGGCCCGGCCACGGCGACGAGCAACGAGCGCCAGGACGGGAACCCGAACCCCACGCCTGTCCAGGCCGCTCGCCGCCGGTCGCGGGGGAGCGTGGCGAGCATCGTGATCGCGACCGCGATGACCGGCACGGCGATGCTGATCAGCGGGGCGATTCCGGCATTCGGGAGCGCGAGCGCGATCGCCAGCGCGAGCGCGTAGGTGACGGCGAGGAAGACACCCGCCTGGCGCAGCTCGGGTGACCTGGTCGCAGGCGTCGACGATCCGGAGCGTGTCATGCGGACTCCCGGACTGCTGCTCGGTCGTGCGTACCGCTATGACCTCGGTGCAGCCGGTCGAAGGGTTATCCCGGCCGGTCGGCGAGTGCGTCGCGGACGTGACCACCCGCGGCGTGCAGGCGGGCCCGGGCGACGGCCGGCTCCACGCCGCGCACCAGCATGACGAGGGCCACCGCCGTGTCGCCCGAGGCGGCGGCCAGCGCGTCGGCCGCTTCGGGCCCGGTCACCCCGGTGATCTCCTGCACGATCCGCGCGGCCCGGCGGCGCAGCTTGTCGTTGGACGCCTGCACCCCGACCATCCACGCCCCGTACGTCCGCCCGCTGCGGATCATCGCCGCCGTGGACAGCACGTTCAGGGTGATCTTCTGTGCCGTGCCGGCCGTCAGCCGGGTGGACCCGCCGACGACCTCGGGCCCGGTCAGCAGCTCGATGCGGTGATCCGCGCCGCCGGCCACGGCGGAGCCGGCGTTGTTCGTCACGGCGACGGTGAGCGCCTGCGCCACCCGGGCCGCGGCCAGCGCCTCGACGACGAACGGGGTGCGTCCCGACGCCGTGATCCCGACGACGACGTCCCGAGGGGACAACCCGAGGTCCGAGAGGCTCGCCCGAGCGGCGGCGGCGTCGTCCTCGGCCTCCTCGAGCGCCCGGCCGGCCGCCTGCTCCCCGCCGGCCACCACGGCCACGACCGTGCCGTCGGGCACGCCGAACGTCGGGCCGCACTCCACGGCGTCGAGCGCGGCGATCCGGCCGGGCGTGCCGGCGCCGACGTAGACCAGGCGCCCACCGCGGCCGAGGCGTTCGGCGATCGCGTTCGCGGCGGCGGCGAGCTCGGCCCGGGCCGCGTGCAGCACCGCGGCGACGCCCGCCTCGGCGGCGAGCAGCTCCCCGACGACGTCCTCGACGGGCCGGGTGTCGAGGTCCTCGAGGCCCGGCCGCACCTGCTCGGTGGGCAGCAGGTCCAGCACGGCGGGGTTGTCCATGAGTCTCCTAGGTATAGACCTGATCCGTGATGGTGTCCACCATAAGGCACTGGAGTCCCTTGCAGGTCTAGTCCAGATCCTGCACACTGCCGCAACGCAGAGAGGGGTGGACGGATGGCGTTCAAGGCAGGCCTCGGCCGGTGGGGGGTGGCCGCGTCGGTGGTGCTCCTGGCGGGGTGCAGCGCGCTCACCCCCGGCAGCAACACCGCGCAGAACGGCGCGAACGAGCCCGCGCGGGCGGTGTCCACCGTGCTGCCGAACGAGCCGGTGACGATCCGGCTCGCCTTCACCGACGGCCCCGAGATGGTCGATCAGCTGGTGGCGGCGTTCGAGGCGAAGCACCCGCAGGTGACGATCGAGCCGCAGTACACGGAGTTCAGCGACTACACCAAGAGCATCAAGCTCACCATGACGTCGAACTCGCCGCCCGACATCGCGCAGTACAGCGTGGCGATGAAAGACCTCATCGGCACCGGCCACATCCTCGGCCTCGACGCATACCGCGACGCCTACGGCTGGGCCGAGAAGTTCCCGCCGAACGGCCTGAGCCAGCTGACCTCGGACGAGAGCGGCAAGGTGGCCGGCACCGGCAGCCTCTACGGCGTGCCGGCCGGCCTGTCGCTCACCGGCGTGTTCTACAACAAGCAGCTCGCCGCGCAGGCCGGGATCACCACCCCGCCCCGCACCCTCGCCGAGTTCGAGCAGGCGCTCGCCAAGGCGCGCGATGCCGGGCTCACCCCGCTCTCCGTCGGCGCGCTCGACTCCGGTGGCCTGCACCTGTGGGCCGCGCTGCTCAACGTCATGATGCCGACGCAGGAGTACCGCGACTGGGTCAACGGCCGGCCGGCCGGGTCCCTCACCGGGCCCGCGGCACTGGCGGCCACCGAGAAGCTGGCCGAGTGGGCCCGCAACGGCTACGTCGCCGAGTCCGCGAACGGCACCGGACAGGCCCAGTCGACCGCGGCCTTCGCGGGTGGCGACAGCGTGTTCCTCATGAACGGCAACTGGGCAGCGGCTCAGGTCGCGTCCGAGATGGGCGACAACGCGGGGTTCTTCCTGATGCCCGGCCAGAACCCGGACCTGCCCGCCACGGGCTCCGGGTTCAGCGTGTCCTACACGATCTCGCCCGCGAGCGAGCACCCGGACGCGGCCGCCGCGTTCCTCGACTTCCTCGCCTCGCCCGAGGCTGCCGCGATCGAGAGCGCGGGCGGGTTCCTGCCACCCAACGTCGACGCCGCGCCCGCGCAGACCGGGGTGCAGGGCGACCTGCACGCCGCGTACGCCCGGGTGATCGACGCCGATGGCCTGAACGTCTACCCCGACTTCTCGGCGCCCGCCGCCTACGACCGCATGGCGTCGGGGCTGCAGGGCCTGATCGCGGGGGAGGGCGACCCGCAGGCGTTCCTCACGTCGGTGCAGGAGATCCGTGACGACTACCACGCGAACTAGGCGGCCTCGGCCCGAGGTCAGAGCCGTCGTGGCGGCGGCGGCCCGCCGCCGGTCGCTGCGGGGCTACCTCTACGTCCTGCCCGCGCTGCTGTTCTACGTGACCTTCGCGATCCTGCCCGCGCTGCACACGGCGTACCTGTCGCTCTTCGACTGGGACGGGATCACCCTCGCCACGTTCGTCGGGCTGGGCAACTACCTCGAGGTGCTCACCGACCCCGACCTGCGGGCGGCCGTGGTGCACGCCCTCGTCCTGGTGGTGTTCTTCTCCTGGGTCCCGATCGTGCTGGGCATGCTGATGGTCGGCCTGCTCGCCCGCCACCGGCAGCGGGGCATGACAGCGTTCCGGGTGCTGTTCTTCCTGCCGCAGATCGTGCCGCTGGTGGCCGTCGGCATCACCTGGCGCTGGATGTACGGCGATGACGGCGTCGTGAACCAGATTCTCCGGCTGGTGGGCCTGGACTCCGTCACCCGGGCCTGGCTGGGCGACTTCGACGCCGCGCTGGTGGCCGTCGGCCTGGTCGGCACCTGGGCGATGAGCGGGCTCTGCATGATGCTGTTCCTGTCCGGCGTGCAGAAGGTCGATACCAACCTCTACGAGGCGGCGCGCCTCGACGGGGCGGGCCCGGTCCGGGAGTTCGTCACCGTCACGCTCCCCGCGCTGCGGGGCGAGGTGGCCGTGGCCATGACGGTGACGACGGTGGCGGCCCTGGCCAGCTTCGACATCGTCTACGTCACCACGAACGGCGGACCCGCCGACCGCACCACCGTGCCCGGGCTGCTGGTCTACCGCCTCGCGTTCACCCAGAGCGAGGTGGGCCTCGCCGCGGCGCTGGCCACCGTGCTGGCGGCGCTGATCCTGCTGGTCGTGTACGCGATCACCCGACTCACGAGGTCCGAATGAGCTCCCGCGTCGAGCGCTACAGCGGTTTCGCCATCCTGGTGGTGCTGGCGATCGGCATCGTCATCCCGTTCCTGTCCATCTTCCTCGCGTCGATGCAGCCCTCGGGCAGCGCGGTGACCGGGCTGGCCTGGCCCGAGCAGTGGAGCCTCGACAACTACCGGCAGGCGTGGACGGTGGCGGGCTTCGCAGGCCTGCTGCAGAACAGCCTGATGGTCGCGCTCGTCGTCGTGCCCGTGTCCCTGCTCATCTCCACGCTCGCCGGCTACGCGCTGGGCACGATGGACCTTCCGGGCGGCAACGCCGTGTTCCTGTTCTTCGTGGCGGGCCTGACGATCCCGGTCGAGCTGATCGTCATCCCGCTCTACTTCGATCTCCAGCTGGTGGGCCTCACCAACTCGCTGTGGGGCGTGATCCTGGCCGAGATCGCCCTGTTCATGCCGTTCAGCGTGTTCTGGATGCGCACCCACTTCCGCTCCACGCCGCAGGAACTGATCGAGGCGGCGCGGATCGACGGCGCCTCGCCGGTGACGATCCTGCGCCGGGTGCTGCTGCCGCTGGCCCGCCCGTCGCTCACGACGCTGGCCGTGCTGGTGTTCATGTGGTCGTGGAACCAGTTCCTGCTGGTCCTCATCCTGATCCAGGACCCGGACAGCCGCACCGCGCCGGCCGGGCTCGGCTTCTTCGTCGGCCAGCACACCACCGACATCCCGGTGCTCTCGGCCGGCACGGTGATCGTGATCCTGCCGATCCTCGTGCTCTACCTGGTGTTCCAGCGCAGCTTCATCGCCGGGCTCCTGCAGGGAGCGCTGAAGGGATGAGCGCACGTGACCTGCTGCAGCGCGTGCTCGGTCCGCGCGCGGACGAGTTCGACGTCGAGATCTTCGACGGCCCCGATGCGTTCGAGGTCGAGGCCTCGGGCGGCCGCGTCCTGCTGCGGGGCACCAACGGTGTCGCGATCGCGTCGGCGCTGCGGCACTACCTCGCGAAGGCGTGCGGCCGCCACGTCACGTGGGACGACCCCACCCCCTCACTCCCGGAGCGGCTGCCGTCGTTGTCGGCGCAGGTCACGAGCCCGTGGCGCTACCGCTACCACTTCAACTTCTGCACCTTCGGCTACTCCACCGCGTTCTGGGACTGGGCGCGGTGGGAGCGCGAGATCGACTGGATGGCTCTGCACGGGGTGAACCTGCCGCTGTCCGTCGTCGGGCACGAGGCGATCTGGCTGCGGGTGCTGGCGAAGTTCGGCCTCGACGACGCGGCCGCGCGGGCGCACATCGGCAGCCCCGCGTACTTCCCGTGGACGTGGATGGGCTGCGTGCACGACCACGGCGCTCCGGTCACCGACGCGTGGGTCGACGCGCACGTCGAGCTGGGACGCAAGATCCTGGAACGCCAGCGCGGTCTCGGGATGACGCCGGTGCTGCCCGGGTTCCCCGGCTACGTGCCGGCGGCGCTGGCCGGGGACCGCGGCGTCGACGTCGACTGGATGGGCTTCCGCAACCGCGCACTGTCGCCCCGCGACCCGCTCTTCCACGAGTTCGGCCTCGCCCTGCTGCGCGAGCAGGAGCGCGAGTTCGGGTCGGACGGCTTCTACGCGATCGACCCGTACATCGAGGGCTCCCCGCCCGACGGTGACCCGGCCGCCATCGCCGACCTCGCCGGCGCGATCGCCACCACCCTCACCGCGCACGACCCGCGCAACGTGTGGGTGCTGCAGGGCTGGCCGTTCGGCTATCGCGCGGACTTCTGGGACCGTGAGCGCATCGAGGCGTTCCTCGGCGCGATGCCGCGCGACCGCACACTCGTGCTGGACCTCTGGGCCGACCACCAGCCGGTCTGGGAGAAGACCGACGCCTTCGCCGGCCGGCCATGGCTCTGGTGCATGCTGCACAGCCTCGGCGGCAGGCCCGGGATGCACGGCGGCCTGGACGCCGTGGCGGCCGGGATTCCCGCGGGACCATCGGGCATCGGCGTGACGACCGAGTCGCTGGACCGCGACCCGGTGGCGTACGAGATGGTCGCCGACGTCGCATGGCACGGCGCGATCCCCTCGACCGAGGACTGGTTCGACGAGTACGCGCGCTTGCGCTACGGCCGGCAGGACGAGCGGCTGTCGCAGGCATGGCGGCTGCTCGCGCCCGCGCTCTACCTCCGCTCGGACCGGCCGGGGCCGGCGATGTCGATCGTGATGTGCCGGCCTCGCCTCGACGACGCGTTGCGCCCGCACGAGCCGGTGAATCTCGCGGCGCCGTTCGCGTCCCCCGACGCAGGACTGGTGGAGGCCTGGGACCTGCTCGTCGACAGCGCCGTGGAGCACGGGGCGTCGCCCGGCCTCGCCCGCGACCTCGTCGACGTCGGGCAGGAGGTCCTCGCCCGTCTCGCGAAGAGCGCCTATGACGCCGTGGTCGCGGGTGCCCCGGCCGGCGCGACATTCATCGCGTGCCTCGAGGAGATCGACCGGCTCGCTGCCACCCGGGCCGACTCCACGCTCGGGACGTGGGAACGGCAAGCCCGTGCGTGGGGCCGCACCGACGCCGAGCGGGCCGCGCTGCAGCAGGACGCGCGCCGGCTGCTGACGTGCTGGGTCGAGCCTGGGCACGTGCTGCAGGACTACGCCGGCCGGCACTGGTCGGGCCTGGTCGGCGGCTACTACCTCCCGCGCTGGCGGATCTGGCTGCGTGCGCTGGAGGAGGGGATGGACGTCGAGCGCTTCGAAGCCGAGCTGCGTGCCTTCGAGGAGGGCTGGCTCGCGTCGGCCCCGGCTCCGGAGTTGCAGCAAAGCCACTTTCCTGCAACGTCACTGCGTGAAAGTGGCTTTGCTGCAACGGCCGACCACGTCGCGGTCGCCGCAGCCACCCGGGAACGGCACCGCCGCCTCGCCGCCGCGCACAATGCCTACACCCCGAGGACCACGGAGCCGCGATGAGCGAGCGTCAACGAACCAAACATCAGGACGTCCGTGATCGGGTGCTCGCCGAGGTCGTCACGTCGATGGCGCCCGACGACATGCTGCCCACCGAGCGCCAGCTGTCCGAGCGCTTCGGCGTGAGCCGGATGACCGTGCGACAGGCCCTGAACGGGCTGCGGGCCGACGGCGTGCTGCGGTCGGTGCGCGGCGTCGGCACGTTCGTCGCGCAGCCCCGGCTCTCCAAGGGCCCGGCACTGACGTCGTTCTCCGAGGACCTCAAGGCCCGCGGCTACCAGCCCACCACCCGGCTGATCGCGACCGAGGAGATCGACGCCGAGACGCACGTGGCCATCGAGCTGGGCATCCCGCCCGGCGCCCGGGTGCTGCGCATCGAGCGGCTCCGCCTCGCCGACGGGAGCCCGATGTGCCACGAGGAGGTGTTCCTGCCGGCCTCGCGGTTCCCCGGCCTGCTGGCCGAGGACCTGACGCACTCGATGTACGCGGTGCTGGACGCGAGGTTCGGCGTGCGGCTGCGGCGGGCGCAGCAGCGGATCCGTGCCATGAACGTCGATGCCCGGCTCGCCGAGCTGCTCGGCGTCGAACCGAACTCGGCCGCGCTGCTCGTCACGCGGATCAGCACCGACGAGGCCGGCCGCATCGTGGAGCGTGGGCAGTCGGTGTGCCGGGGCGACCTCTACGACTTCTCGTTCGTGGTCACCCGCCCCGAGTAGGGCGGTGGCTGCCCAGCCGGTGGCGCAGCCCGCTGGCTCGGCTGACCGGCCGGTCGACCGCGGCGCGCACCGCCTCCTCGGTGCCGACCACCCGCACGAACTCGGCGGCACGGGTGACCGCCGTGTACAGCAGCTCCCGCGTGAGCAGGGGGGACTCGGCGGGCGGCAGCACCACCGTGACGCGGCGGAACTGGCTGCCCTGCCCGCGGTGCACGGTCATCGCGTGCACGGTGGCCACCTCCGACAGCCGGGCCGGCGGGTGCAGGGTGGGCACCCCGCCGCGCGCGAACGCCACCCGCAGGCCCTCCGGCGTGGCGACGGCCACGCCGGTGTCGCCGTTGAACAGCCCCACGTCGTAGTCGTTGGCCGTGACGAGCACCGGCCGCCCGGGGTACCACGGCCCGGTGGGCCCGTCGGGCAGGGCAGCGCCCGGACTCGACCCGCGCAGCCACCGCTCGATCTCCGCGCTCCAGCGCGCGACCCCGTACGGGCCCCTGCGGTGGGCGCACAGCACCCGGTGGCGCTCCAGGGCTGCGAGCGCGGTGGGCACGTCGCCGCGCAGGGCCGCCTCGGTGAGCTCTCGGCCGGCGGACACGACGTCCTGCCGCACGCCGCCCGCGTCGTCGGGCTCGACGAACGCCAGGTCGGGGTAGCCGGCGCGGAGCAGGGCCACCGCGGTGTCGGCGTCGCCCGCCTGCACGGCACGGGAGAAATCGGCGATGGCTCCGCCGAAGCGCCACACGTGCCGCAGGGTGACGACGCCGTTGATCACGGAGCCGCCGACGAGGCCGCCCGGCACGCCGGCGGCCTCCAGCGCCGCGTCGAGGCTCGCCTCCGGGTGCCCCGACGCCCGTGCGAGGTCGCCGAGGACCGCGCCCGCCTCGACCGAGGCCAGCTGGTCGGGGTCGCCCACCAGCACGATCCGCGCCTGCGGGCGCACAGCCTCCAGGAGCCGGGCCATCAGCGTGAGCGACACCATCGACGTCTCGTCGACCACCACCACGTCGAACGGGAGCCGCTGCGTGCGGCCGTAACGGAAGCGCCCGCCGGGCCGCCAGCCGAGCAGCCGGTGCAGGGTGGCCGCGTCGGGTGTGCGGGACCGCAGCTCGGCAGGCAGCTCGGCCGCGACCGCCTCCTGCAGCCGGGCGGCCGCCTTGCCGGTGGGGGCGGCGAGCGCCACCCGCGGCGGTGGGCCCGGCTGGTCGTGCAGCAGGGCGAGCAGCCGGGCGACCGTGGTGGTCTTGCCGGTGCCCGGACCGCCGGCGAGCACGGTGACCCTCCGCAGCACGCTCACCGCCGCCGCCAGCCGCTGGCGCTCCGAACCCGGCGCCGAGAACAGGCGTTCCAGGCCGGCCCGCAGCCGCGCGACGTCGACCTCGGGCGGCGCGGCAGCCGCGCGTTCGGCCAGCGACGTGCGCACCAGCTCCTCCTCGCCCCAGTAGCGCTCGAGGTAGAGCAGGCCGTCGACGAGCCGCAGCGGCCGGCCGCCGGGCGCGTCCGGCCCGCCGGCCACGAGGGTGCTCGCGGCGCACGACGTGAGCCAGCGCGGCGGGTCGGGCCAGGGCAGCGCGGAGACGTCGACGAGCTCGTCGCCCTCGCCGAGCACTGTGTGGCTGACCGACGCGAGGTCGACGCACACCGACCCCAGACGCACCGCGCGCACGGCGAGCGCCACCGCGAGCAGGACCTCCTCGTCGGTCTCGCCGCCGAGACGACCGATCCGCACGGCCACGTGCACGTCGGCGGGATCGAGCACGCCCGCGGTGTTGAAGGCGCCGAGCAGGCCGTGGGCCGCACGGGCCAGCCGGACGTCGCCCAGATCGACGGTCATGCCTCACCACCGTCCAGCAACCGCGACAGCTCCAGCACGAGTGCGGCCGGCGGTGTCCAGCTGAACACCCCGCACGGCACGCCGTCGACAGCCGGGGTGCCGGGGCCGCACATCCCGCGCACGAACAGGTACAGCACCCCGCCGAGGTGTTGCTCGGGCGCGTAGCCGGGGAGCCGCCAGCGCAGGTACCGGTGCAGCGCCACGCTGTAGAGCAGGGCCTGCAGCGGGTAGTGGGAGGCGATCATCGCCTCGGCGAGCCGCGGCGGCGCGTAGTGGGCGGACGTGAGCGGCTCGCGCCCCTCGGGACCGATCGGCCCGAGCCAGTTGGTCTTGTAGTCGACCACCGCGAACCGTGGGCCGGGCAGCCGCAGGACGGCGTCGATGCTGCCCGTGAGGTAGCCGCGCAGGACCTGGTCGCCGAGGCCCGCGAGCACGTCCGGATAGGACCCCAGCGGGTGGTCGGGAGGCAGGTGCCGGCGCAGCAGCGGTGCCACCGCGGCGAGCGTGACTGACGGGCCGGGGGTGTCGCCCCCGGCGAGGGGGAGCTCGAAGTCGAGCTCGGCGAGCTGGTCGTGCGGCGCGATGTCGGCGAGGCGGAGGCCGGCCGCGAGAGGACCGAGCGGGGTCTGCACCGCCGGCAGCAGGGCCGCCGCCAGCACTTCGGCATCGACGCCGGGCGCGGGGTGGTGCAGGAGCTGCTCCCGGGCGTGGGCGGTGAGCTCGCCCAGCAGGTCGGCCGCGGTGAGGTCGGCCGCTTCGAAGACCGCGTGGACCATCGTGCCGAAGCCGGCTCCGAGCGGCAGCTCGGCCATCGGCGACGGCACAGCTGTCGGGTCGGGGAGGTCGGTGCCCACGGCCAGCTCGACCGCCGCCTCGTCGTCGATCCCCGGGGCCTCTGGCTCGCTGCCGACGCCCGGCCCGTGACCGTGGCTCGCACTCGCCGTGAGTGCGCTGTACGACGTGCGCCGCCAGGCGACGTCGAGCCGGCGGGAGAACACCGCGGCGTGCAGCTCACCGCCCACGGGCTCCGCGGAGGAGAACGTGAGCCCGCCCTGCGGGAACCCGATCTCCTCAACGGCGATCCGGCTCCCGGCGAGCTCGCGCAGCGCGTGGAGCGCCGCGTTGTCGGCCGGCACGCGGTAGACCTCGGCCGGATCGCGGCCCGCGGCGGGACGGCCGATCAGCAGCCGGTGCAGCGGGGAGGTGGCCGTGGTGGTGGCCGGCACCCACCAGGTGACGACCTGGCAGCGGGCCCGCGTGAGCGCGACGTAGAGCAGCCGCAGGTCCTCGCCCGCCTCCTCCGCGCGGTGCCGCGCGACCCGCTCCTTCCAGCCGTCGCCGGACTCGCCGCCGACGTCGAGCACCCGGGCGCCCGACTCGTCGTGCAGCAGCGGGACGTCCGGGTCGCGGACGTTGCGGTCCCACGCGAACGGCACGTAGACGATCGGGAACTCCAGGCCCTTGCTGCGGTGGATCGTGATGATCTGGACGGCCGCGGCGTCGGACTCCAGCCGCCTGCTCCGCTCGACCACGACGTCCTGGGCGGCGTCGGCGATGCGGTGGCGCAACCACTCCACCAGCGCCGCCGGCCCGAGGTGCTCGGACACCGCGGCCGCGTGCAGCGCCTGGGCGACGTGGCGCAGGTCGGTGAGCAGTCGCTCGCCCTCGGTGCTCGCGAGCAGGCGCCCCGGCAGCCCGGTGCCGGTGGTGATGGCCTCCAGCAGCGCGGCGACCCCACGTTCGTGCAGCACCACCGCCCACGAGCGCAGCGTGGCACCGAGCTCGTCGAGCAGGGCGTCGGCGCCCGGCCCGCACAGCTCGGCGACCGTGTGCCCGAGGAAGGGGGTGAGCGCGGCGGCCCGCACCCGGAACGCCCGCGGCTGCTCCAGCGCCTCCAGGAGCACCAGCCACTCCCCGGCGACCGGGGCGCCGAAGACGCTGGCGGTGCCGGACAGCACCGCGGGCACGCCCGCGGCGGCGAGGGCCTGGCGGACCATCGAGCCCTGGTCGTTGGTGCGCACCAGCACGGCGACGTCGCCCGGTGCCACCGGAGTGCCGTCGACCGTGGCGCTGCTCGCCAGCAGGGCGGCGACGTCGGACGCCGCGTCGCGCGCCACGAGCTCTCGGGCCGGGCCGACGACGGCGAGATCGCGGCGCGGCGTCTTGGGGAGCCCGGCCCGGGACGCCACGCGCAGCCGGAACGGCGTGTCGACCGGCGCGTCGCGCAGGCGGCTGCCCGGGTGTGCGGACTCGACGGGATGCACCGTGATGCGGGGGTCGCCGAGAGCCGCGCCCGCGAACACCGTGTCGAGCGCGTCGAGCAGCGCCGCGTCGCTGCGCCAGTTGCGCGCCAGCGTGGCGTGGTGGTCGGCGGCCTCGGTGGCGTCGAGGTAGCTCACGACGTCGGCCCCGCGGAACGCGTAGATCGCCTGCTTCGGGTCGCCGATCAACACCAGCGTGGTGGATCCGTGGAAGGCCTGGCGCAGGATCTGCCACTGCACCGGGTCGGTGTCCTGGAACTCGTCGACCAGCACCACGCGGTAGCGGGACCGCAGCCGCGCGGCAGCGCCCCGCGCCGGGTCGGCCAGCGCGTCGGCGAGCCGGGTGAGCATGTCGTCGTAGGTGTAGATGCGCCGCACCCGCTTGCGCCGGGCCACCTCCGCACGCACCGCCGCGGCGAAGCGGTGGCGCACGTGGGCGGTGCCGCCCGGCTCGGCGTGCCGCGGCTCGAGACGTGCCTGGCCGTCGTTCACGGACCGGCGGGCGAGCGCGAGCGCCTCTGCCCTGCTGAACGCCGGGTTGCCGGCGCCGCGGGCGCCGTACTTGCGGACGTAGAAGTCGTCGACCACCTCCGCCACCACGTCGTCGATCGACTCCACGAACACCGCGTCGCGGTCGCCGTCGCCCGCCACGCCCAGCCCGGCCAGCATCTGCTGGCAGAACTGGTGGGTGGTGGCGATGGTGGCCGCGTCGAACTGGGTGAGCGCGCGGGCGAGCCGGGCGCGCCGCGCGGCGACCTCGGACGCGGGGGCGTCGGCGAGCAACCGCAGCACGGGGTCGTTCGCGACCAGCGCGCCGGTGGGCTCGGCGAGGCCGCGCTCGGCCGTGACGAGGCGCTCCCGCACGCGTTCGCGCAGCTCCTGAGTGGCCTCCCGGCCGAACGTGACGAGCATGAGCTCGGGCAGCGTGGCGTGGCCCTCGGCGACGTAGCGGGCGGCGAGCGCGGCGATCGTGAAGGTCTTGCCGGTGCCGGCGCTCGCCTCCAGCACCGTGGTGCCCGTGGGGAGCGCGCCGCAGACGTCGAACGCGGCCGGGGCGAGCACCGGGGACGGGAACTGGATGACGGTCACAGCCGCACCACGTCCTCGGCCGTGAGCAGCGGCGACCAGACCTGCAGCGCGAGCGTGCCGAACCGGGTGGGCTCGCCGCCCGGGGGGCCGGGGGTGGTGAGCACGCCGGGCCCGGCGTCCGGGCCCCAGGCACGCACGTGCGCGGAGTCGGCGCGCTCGGCCCCGGCGCCGGTGCTCCACTTGCGCAGCGCCTCGTCCAGCGCGCCACCCGGATCGGCGCCGCCACGGCGGACCGTGGCGTAGGTGTGGCCGGCGATCGTGGGCAGGGGCAGCGGTTCGCGCAGGCCAGCCCGCCGCAGCGCGACGAGCTCGGCGAGCGCCGCCGTGGCCACGTCCGGATCGAGTGGGCCGGCCGTGGCCATGGCGAGCCCGTACTTCTGGCCGCGCCCGATCGTGACGGCACGCCACGGCTCGCGGGTGGTGGCGGTGAGCGCGAGCAGCCGCACCCACGCCCGCACCCGCTGCTTGGCGGCGAGCCGCGAGAACTCCACGCGCAGGAGCACGCTGCCGTGCAGCCCACCGATCGTGCCGACGACGCGGCTGCCGTCGGGCAGGGCGACGTCGACATCGCGGTCGGCGGTGTCGCCGGCCAGGTACGGCTGCGCGGCCGAGACGATCGGCTCGACGTCGTCGAGCACCCGGGCGAGCACCATCTCGCCCAGCGCGCCCGGCGGCAGCTCCCCGCGGCGCCACTCGGCCTGCCGGCAGCGGTCGAGGGGCCGCCCGGCCAGGCGGTCGCGCAGCAGCCTGTCGCCGATCGCCCACGTGGCGAGCCCGTTGAGGTCGACCGGCAGCGCGTCGGTGTCCTGCTGCTCCGCGGTGAACAGCGAGAGGCCCACGCGCTGGCGCAGGAACTCCTTCACCGGGTGCTCGACGAACGACACCAGGTCGTCGAGCCCGATGACGACGTCCTCCTCGGGTGGGGGCAGCGGTTCGGTGAGCAACGGCGGCGGCGGCGCCTTCGGCCCGGCCGCGGCCACCGCACCGGCGAGCTCGGCGCGATCGAAGCTGAACGGGACCGGCCCGGTGAAGTTGCGCCGGTCGAACGGCTGCAGCGGGTGGCGCACCACCACGCGGGCGAGGGCCGCCGGCCCCGCCGTGGCGACGACGGCGTCGAGCAGCTCCCCGAGCGGCACCGCCGGCGGGCGCCGGGCCCCGTTGCGCTCGTCGGCGCCGGAGTGCACGACCACGAGGTGCTCGGTGGCGGCGCAGATCGCGTCGAGGAACAGCTGGCGGTCCTCGCTGCGCGGGTCGCGCTCGCCGACGAGCGGGTCGCGGGCGAGCAGGTCGTCGCCGTCGGGAACGCCCGCGCGCGGGAACACACCGTCGTCGAGCCCGAGCAGGCAGATCACCCGGTGCGGCACCGACCGCATCGGCACCAGCGTGGCGACGGTGAGCGTGCCGGTGCGGAAGTTGGCGCGGGTGGGGCGGCCGCGCAGGCGTTCGCCGAGCAGGCCCCGGACGTCGGCCAGCCCGAGCGCCACGGTGGCGGCGTGCGGCCCGGCCGCGCGGACGGCCGCTGCCAGCTCGGCCCGGGCCTGCGCCCCCTGCCACTCGTCGGTGCCGGTGACGAGGGTGAGCGCGTCCAACCCGTCCTGGAGCACGGCGACCCACTGCTCGAGGGGCTGCTGGCCGGCCAGCCCGGCGAGGACGGCCGCGACCCGTTCGACGAACTCGGCGAGCCGGCCGACCCGCGCGACGTCGCCGGACTCCACCTCGTCCAGCGGCAGCGCGGTGCCGAGCCACTCGTGCTCGGCGCCCGACATCGCCACGCCGAGCAGCAGCCGGTCGAGGCCGGCGGACCAGGTGTTCTGCGGGAACCCGTCGAGCTGGAACGGCGCCCGGTGGGCGCCGTCGAGCCCCCACCGCACCCCGGAGCGCAGCACGAGCTCCCGCACCCGTTCGAGGTCGGCCTCGTCGAGGTCGAAGCGCCTGCGCACCGCGTCGGTGCCGAGCAGGTCGAGCAGCTGCGAAGCGGTGGCGCGTGCGTCGGCGAGCTCCAACAGCTGCGCCACCGTGTCCAGCAGCGGGTTGACCTGGCGCAGCGCGCGGTCGGCCAGCCGCACCTGCAGGCGTTGGCCGGGGTGGGCGTCGGGGCCGTCGGCGAGCCCGAAGCTCGCCGAGACCAGCGGCGCGAACGTCTCGACGTCCGGGCACATCACGAGCACGTCGCGGGGCTCCAGCGTGGGGTCGGACTCCAGCAACCCCAGCACGACCTCCCGCAGCACCTCGACCTGCCGGTCGGGACCGTGGCAGGCATGCACCTGCACGCTGCGGTCGCCCGGCGGCAGCTCGAACCGGCCGTCGGGCGTGTGATCGGCACGCAGATCGGCCTGCAGCCGCTCCAGCAGCGTGGCCGGCGGGTGGTCGACCGTCGGATGGTGGGTGTCGACCGACTCCGCGGGGAGCCGGAGCTGCAGCTCACGGGCGTCGCGGCCGAGGGATCGCAACAGCGGGTGGCGGGGGGTGCCGGCCGTGGGGTCGGCGCGGCGGAGCGGGATCTCGCCGGGGGCCTCGACCGACGCCCACAGTGCGGGCGACGGGTGGGGCAGCCACAGGTGCACGTCGCGGTGCTCGGCGAGCGCCGCCAGCACCGCGAGGTGCTCGGCCGGCAGCCGGGTGGGCCCGAACAGCGACACACGTGCCGGCAGCGCCACGGCGCCCGGGGCGGCCCGCAGCGCCGCGCACGCCTCGTCGAGGCGCTCGGCCGAGGACGGGGCACCGATGCGTTCGCGCAGCCGCCGCCACAGCTCCGGCTGCCACGCGAGGTCGGCGGCCGGCCCGTCCGGCGCCCCGGCGCCCCGGAGCCAGGCGGTGAGCAGCGCCGGCCGGTGGGAGGCGTAGGACGCGAACAGGTCGATGATGTGGCGCGCCACGGCATAGCGGCGGCCCCGCTCGGCGTCGCCGACGTGGGCCCCCAGCGGGGCGCACCATTCCTCCCCGACGCTCGCGTCGATCACCTCCAGCAGCGGCCACACTGCCCGCTCCGGACGCCAGGGATCGTCGTCCGGGGGCAGCCCGGTGGCCGCCGCGACGACCTCACCGACCACCGCGGCGGGGGAGGGGAAGGCCACGCCCGCGCACACACCGTCGCCCCGCCCGCCGGCCGCCCCGAGCCGGTGTGACAGCTGCTGCGCCAACCAGCGCTCCATGCCCCTGGCCGGCACCGCGACGACCTCGGCCGCGAACGGGTCGGCGGGCGGCTCGGCCAGCAGCTCGCCGAGCGCACGGGCCAGCGTGTCGGCCCGTTCGGCACGGTGCAGGTGCCACATGACAGAGCCCCCCTCGTTCACGTTCTGCGCACACGCTAGGCGCGCGCCGTGACAGTCCCCGATGCGGGCAGGGCAGTTGTCCACAAGTCACGCATCGCGCAAACCGACGTCCACACTGGGTGATCATGGAGCCGGATACGCAGGGTCACGCGCTACTCAACGTGACCAAGTCCGGTAAACAACACGATGGTGTCATCCCGCTGCGGCCCGGCTAACGGAAAGCTGGGGCACACGCGATCACCGGGTACAGGACGCGGAGGAGGGGTCAATGAGCGCCGACAGGAGCGACGCGACGACCGGGCCGATGGTGCCGGAGCAGCGAGGAGTGCGGGACGCCGCCCGTGCCGAGGTCCTGGGTCGGCACGCCCGGCTCACCAAGGCGGGGCGTCCGATCTTCTGCCGGCCCAGCCGCGCCGAGATCGAGGGCAAGGTGCTGCCTCGCCAGAACTCCGGGTCGGACGGCAAGGCGATCTACTCGACGCGCGAGTCGGCCGAGGCCGCGGGGCGCGAGCTGGAGGCGCTCGGGGCGCGTCCGCTGCGGTCCTACATCTGTGCGCGTTCCCGGGGTGGCCACTTCCACCTCACCACGGACTCGACGCCGCGCACCGGTCACCTGCCGCTGCACCTGCGCATCCCGCAGCAGCGCACCCCGCTCTCCGCCTGATCGTTCCGAGACACGGCTCTTCGCCCCCGCCGGGGCGGAGCCGGTGATCTCGGAACGATCGATCGTCCCGAGATGCGGCGCTGCGCCCTTCGGAGGGCGGATCGGCCGACATCGGAATGATCATGGACGATCGGTGGCAAGCTGTCGGAGGCCCCGCCGCCGCCACCCGGGAGTCCGCATGCCGAACCACCCCCGCGCCGGAACGCCCGCGCAGCCCGAGGACCTCGTCGACGTCGAGGCCCTGCTCGCCGCCTACCACGACCGCGTCCCGGACCCCGACGATCCCGCGCAGCGGGTGGCGTTCGGCACCTCCGGCCACCGCGGGTCGTCGCTGCGCACCACGTTCAACGACGCCCACATCGCGGCCACCAGCCAGGCCATCTGCGAGTACCGCACCGCGCAGGGCACCGACGGGCCGCTCTACATCGGGCGCGACACGCACGCGCTGTCCGAGCCCTCCTGGACCACCGCGATCGAGGTGTTCCAGGCCAACGGCGTGCACGTCCTCGCCGACGGGGACGACGCGTTCACCCCCACGCCCGCCGTCTCGCACGCGATCCTCACCCACAACCGCGGCCGGACGGGCGGGCTCGCCGACGGGGTGGTCGTCACGCCGTCGCACAACCCGCCCGCGGACGGCGGGTTCAAGTACAACCCGCCGAACGGCGGCCCCGCCGACACCGACGCCACGTCCTGGATCGCCGACCGCGCCAACGAGCTGCTGCGCGCGGGCCTCGCGGGTGTGCGGCGCACCTCGCTCGACCGCGCGGGCCTCGCCCGCTACGACTTCCTCGGCGCGTACGTGGCCGACCTGCCCGCGGTGCTGGACCTGGACGCGATCCGCACCGCGGGCGTCCGCATCGGCGCCGACCCGATGGGCGGGGCGAGCGTGGCGTACTGGGGGACGATCGCCGAGCGGCACCACCTGGACCTCACGGTCGTCAACCCGGCCGTCGACCCGCAGTTCGGGTTCATGCCGCTCGACTGGGACGGCAAGATCCGGATGGACTGCTCGTCGCCGTACGCGATGGCCTCGCTCGTGCAGCGACGTGGTGAGTTCCGCATCGCCACCGGCAACGACGCCGACTCCGACCGGCACGGCATTGTCACCGCCGACGGCCTGATGAACCCCAACCACTTCCTCGCCGTCGCGATCGGCTACCTGTACGCGCACCGGCCCGGTTGGTCGCCCGACGCGGGGGTGGGGAAGACGGCGGTCAGCTCGTCGATGATCGACCGGGTCACCGCCGACCTCGGCCGCAAGCTCGTGGAGACGCCGGTCGGGTTCAAGTGGTTCGTGCCGGGCCTGCTGGACGGATCGATCGGCTTCGGCGGCGAGGAGAGCGCGGGCGCGTCGTTCCTGCGCACCGACGGCGGGGTGTGGACCACCGACAAGGACGGGATCATCCTCGCGCTGCTGGCGTCCGAGATCACCGCGGTGACCGGGCAGACACCGAGCGAGCGCTACCGGGAGCTCACCGATCGGTTCGGCGCCCCCGCCTACGCGCGCACCGACGTGGCCTGCAGCCCGGAGGACAAGGCGAAGCTCGGCAAGCTCGCCGCCGACGACGTGCGTGCCACCGAGCTGGCGGGCGAGAAGATCATCGACCGCCTGACCAGCGCGCCGGGCAACGGTGCCCCGCTGGGTGGGCTCAAGGTGGTCACGGAGGGCGGCTGGTTCGCGGCCCGCCCGTCCGGCACCGAGGACGTCTACAAGGTCTACGCCGAGAGCTTCCGCGGCCAGGAGCACCTCGCCCGGATCCAGGACGAGGCCCGCGAAGTGGTGGCAGCGGCGCTGAGCTGACCGCGGCGTCCGCAATCAAGATCTTTTCAGGACGCTCGTCGTCCTCTTAGACTTCCCGCCGCTGCGCCGCTCCCCCGTGGTTCTGCCGGCCTGCGCTCTTCACGAAGCGAGGCCGGAAAGCCTGCTCAGGTCTCGTCCTGCCCGTGTTGCGGCAATGCGCCGTCCCGACCAGGGACGTTGTCGACATGGGGGGAATCCATGATGAGCAAGATGCGTAGATGGTCGTTGGCGGTCGGGCTGGGGATGGCGCTGACCGTGTCGATCCCGGCCACGGCGGTGGCCGCGCCGCCGGCCGAGGCCGCAGCCGAGGTGGTGACGACCAGGGTGCAGAAGGGCACGCCCGACAACATGTGCCTGACCGCGAGCGGGGGCGTCGGAAGTCAGGCGTACCAGGACCCGTGCGGCACCGAGGAGACCCAGTACTGGGAGTTCGTCGGGCCGTACTACGCGGCGCAGGGTGGCCTCTACCACCTCATGCGGAACCGGGCGACCGGCCTCTGCCTCGAGGAGATGGCCGGCAGCGACACGGGCTCGCCGGTCGTGCAGCAGACCTGCGACACCGCCGAACCGCCTCGCAACTCGCAGGCGTGGGGGATCACGAGCGGCGACTTCCAGGTGATCGGGAGCCGCACGTCCGAGCTGCAGATCAGGTTGCCCGGTTCGACGCCCGGCGCAGGAGCGGTCTACTCGGCGTTCGTCGAGCCGCACGACGAGCTGGCGTACAAGTTCCTCGACGAAGCGCCCGAGTGGTAGGTCCGGCGCCGTCACTCCGACGCGCGGGAGTTTCCCCGGAATCGCGACGGTGAGATGCCGACCCAGGCCACGAACGCCTGCCGGAGCGACTCGGCGGAGCCGAAGCCGCACCGGCGGGCGATCGTGGCCACCGGCTCGCGCGTTCCGGTGAGCAGCTGGGAGGCCGCCTCGAGCCGGGCGTCGCGCACGAGCCGTGCGGGCGTCCGGCCGACGTGCTCGACGAACAGCCTGCTGAGGTGTCGCTCGCTCACGCCGACGAGCGCGGCGAGGCGGGCGACGCCGAGGACGCCGTCGAGGTTGCTGATCACGTGGTCGATGACCCGCCGGACCAGGACCTGGTCGGAGTGCGGGATCGTGGTGAACAGGCTGATCTGCGCCTGGCTCCCGGGCCGTTGCAGGTAGGTGACCATGGCCAGGGCCACGCGGCGGGCGATCTCGGCGCCGTGGTCCTCCTCGATGAAGGACAGCGTGAGATCCAAAGACGCGGTGATCCCACCCGACGTCGAGACCGCGCCGTCCCGCACGAAGATCGGCGTCGGATCGACCTGCACCTTCGGGAAGCGGGCGGCGAGCTGTGCTGCCTCGTGCCAGTGGGTGGTGGCTCTGCGGTTGTCGAGCAGCCCGGCGGCGGCCAGCACGGTGGCGCCGGTGCACGCCGACGCGATCCGCCGCGACAGCCCGGCCAGCCGCTGGACCTGGCCGACGAACCGGGGGTCGGCGGCGGCAGCCTCGTGGCCGTGGCCGCCCGAGACGATCACCGTGTCGATCGGGCCGTCGAGTGCGTCGAGCCGGCGCTGCCCGGCCAGCTCCAGCCCGGAGTCGCACCGCACGGGCCGGCCCGTCGGCGTCGCGAACACCACCTGGTAGGCGGGGTCGGCGCCCATCCGGTTGGCGTAGTCGAACCCGCTCGTCACACTCGCGACGTCGACGAGCTCGATGCCGTCGAAACCGACGACGACGATCAGCCGCCCCACCATGTCGACACCGTACGGGTGATCACAGCAGTTCGGACGGCAGGAATCCCAGGAAACCGGACATCGGGGCGGGGCCGGATGGGGTGCGTCCGGCACACTCCGGCCGGTGAACCGGAACGGATCGGAGCAGGTCCCGGCGTGGGCTCGCCGGACGCCCGGCGAGCACCGCTGGCCCGCGGCGCTGGCCGTGGCCGCCACCATCGCACTCCAGCTGCTCGTGCCCGCGCAGGTGGTGCCGGAAGGCCGCTACGTCCTCCCGGCGCTCGAGCTCGCGCTGCTCGTCGGCCTGGTGGCGGTCAACCCGTTCCGGGTGGACCGCGAGTCGGCGGTACTGCGCACGGCCGGTCTCGTGCTGACCGGGCTCATCGCCCTGGCGAACGGCTGGTCGGTCGTGCTGCTCGTCGACGACCTGCTCACCGGACGGCCCGCCGCCGCCGTCGAGCTGCTCGGTGCGGGCGGAGCGATCTGGCTGACCAACGTCCTCACGTTCGGGCTCGTGTACTGGGAGCTCGACCGCGGTGGGCCCGCGGCCCGCGCGGCGGCGGTCCGCGACCGACCCGACTTCCTCTTCCCCCAGATGCAGGCCCCCGAGATCGCCGGCAAGGACTGGGAACCGGGCTTCGTCGACTACGCCTACCTGTCGTTCACCAACGCCACGGCTTTCAGCCCCACCGACGTGCTGCCCCTGTCCCGGTGGGCGAAGCTGACGATGGCGGCGCAGGCAGGCGTCTCGCTGGTGGTGGTCGTGCTCGTCGTCGCCCGCGCGATCAACGCCCTCGGTTAGCGCCGGAAGTGTCTGATGATCATCGGTTGGGTGCACGGCCGGCCGGATGTGGCCGCCCACGCACCGATTCGGTGATCACTCCCGGGTCGGCGGCCGTTGCTCCCGCAGCCTTCATGTCACCGGCAAGCGGGCTGGGTCACGATTCCCGTCGCACCGGATCCACGGGACCCGGCTTCGTTCGAAGTAACCGGTACTCGCGCAGGACGAGAACGATGACCAGGATGTCCAGCGCGGCCAGCAGCGGCAGCACGAACGACCCGGTGCGGACCGCGCGCATCAGCTCGTAGCCGACGAACACCCCGAGCACGAGAGCCGCCACCGGGTAGGCGGGGCGCCATCGGCGCAGCAGCGCCCACACGAGCGCGAGTTTCACGACGCCGTGGAGCCCGAGGTAGACGAGCACGAAGGTGCGGCTGCCCGACGCGAACTCCGCGGTGCCCGACACGAGGTGGCGGGTGAGGAAGCCGTCGGGCGGGCCGAGCAGGTCGCGGCTCACGACGTCGGCGACGATCCGGTGCACCGTGGCGGCGGGCACCAGCAGCAGCGCCACGGCGGCGACCAGCTCGGCGGCGCCGTCGAGGCCCTTCAGGACCAGCGCGGCCTTGAACCACCGCTCGGTGCGGCCCGCCCGGACGTCGGCCATGGACGTCCTTCTACCAGCGTGCAGGTCGGATCGGACAGGAACCGCCGTGATTTCGGACAAGCCGCTATCCCGGACCGCCGGTCCCGTCGATGCTGCAGAGATGCTCGACAGGACCCGGTGGCCGGACATGCGGGAGTGGCACCGTCCGCTGCTGCTCGTCGCGGCCGTCACGGCGCCGTTCGTCGTGATCTCGCTCGCCGGCATGCTGCTCGACGGTCGCGTGCTGGTCGGGGCGCCGGCCTGGTCCAAGCCGTTCAAGTTCGCCGTGTCGATCGTGATCTACGCGGTGACCTGGGCCTGGCTTTATGCCTCTCTGCCGCGCACCCGGCTCGTGCGGTGGGCGACGACGATCATCGCGGCGATGCTCGTCATCGAGTACCTGATCATCGTCGCCCAGGTGGTGCGGGGCCGGCAGAGCCACTTCAACGTCGCCACCGCGCTCGACGCCACCCTGTGGGCTGCCATGGCCACGTCGATCGTGCTGCTCTGGCTCGCCAACCTCGTGGTGGCCGGCTACCTGCTGCGCCGGAAGGTCGGCGGCCCCTCGCTCACCTGGGGTGTGCGGGGCGGGGCCGTCATCTCGCTGTTCGGCGCCGCGGTCGCCTTCATGATGACCCGGCCGACCGCGGCGCAGCGGGCGTCGTTCTCCGACGGCACCTTCGCCGGGATCATCGGGGGCCACAGCGTGGGCGTGGCCGACGGCGGGCCGATCATGCCCGTCACCGGGTGGAGCACCACCGGAGGCGACTTGCGGATCGCACATTTCATCGGTCTCCACGCACTGCAGGCGCTGCCGCTCGTGGCCGTGCTGCTTGCGCTGCTGGCCGGTCGGGTGGCGCTGCTGCGTGCGGAGGACGTGCGCACCCGGCTCGTCGTCGTCGCCTCCGGCGGGTACGCCGGGCTCACGCTCCTCTTGCTGTGGCAGGCGCTGCGCGGTCAGCCACTGACCAGCCCGGACGGGCTGACGGTCGTGGCCGCAGGCGCGCTGGTGCTACTGGTGGTTGCCGCTGCGGTGGTCGTGCTCAGGAGGCCGCGAGCACTTCGCGCGCGGTAGCTGCCCCCTGGACCGCGATGCCGGGGATGCTCGAGGTGATGAACGGGCCGCCCCCGGCCAGGTCGCCCACGACGTGCACGTGCGGGTCGCTCGGAACGATGCCTCCGGACGGGTGCCGTGCGGCCATCCCCGCGTCGACCAGGTCGCGCACGAGCCGGGCCGCGGACCGCGGGACGGCATGTGGACGTGGGTTCACCGCGTTGATCACGACATCGGCGTGCCGTTCGCCGCTGCCGGTCTCGACGGTCAACCCTCCGTCGTCGTTCCGCGTGATGTCGCGTACGCCTGCCAGCATCTCCAGTCGACCCGAGTCGAACAGGCCCAGCATCCGCACGGCGTTCACCGGAATCATGGGGGAGGCGACGCTGATCACGGTCCGCGAGTGTGCGCGCAGCCGGTCCCGATCCCGTTCCGGCAGCTGCCGCCACGCGTACGGCCCGACGGTGTGGGCGGCTTCCTGGAGCACCCGCCGGCCGATCTCGGGGGCGGTGATCGCGGCGATCTGACGTCGCAGGCGGTCCACCGGATCGTCGGCACGCGCGGCACGCAGGTCGGCGACCAGCGCGTCGAGGTCCTCGCCCGCGTCCGCCATCTCCTCGCGCAGCAGGTCGGTGAGGTGGTCGAGGGTGACCTCGCCGTCGCGTGCCAGCAGCGCCCGCACCCGGTCGACGGTGACGTGTCGTGGCCGGTGGGCGATCGGCTGCTGCCAGACGTGCGGGAGCATGCCGGTGCGCGACAGCAGGCTGATCCGGCCGGTGTGGCCCCGCGCGGCGAGCGAGACGACGATGTCCACCGCGGTCAGGCCGCTGCCGATCACGGCGATGTCGCTGTCGAGGGGCATGTCGTCGAGGGTTCGCGCGAGCGGGTAGGGATCGTTGACGAACCCTGGCGCCACCGCGAGTCCGTAGTGGTCGTCGGGCGGGCCGCCGCCGACGCACAGCACGACCGCGTCGACGACGTGGTCCCCCCCGTCATCGGTCCGCAGCGCATGCCGCCCGCCGGTCGACGCCGCCCCGACCACGGCCGCCGGGACGACGTGCAAGTGCGAGCCGCTTTCACGCAACGCCGCGATCGCCTTCTCGGCCGTGTGCTCCAGGTATTCACCGTAGAGCGAGCGGGGTACGAGCGGGGCGCCGAGCCGTCGGTCCAGATGTGCCTCGCCCCGTGAACCCAGCCACGAGGCGTAGTGGCCGAAGTCGCCGGCGCGGATGGACATGATGGCGGGCGGGGCGTTGACCAGTACCGAATCCAGGTCCGGCGCGTACGGGCGGCCCCGCCACAGATGCGGGGACGGCTCGAACACCGTCACAGCCCTGGGGGATCGGGCTTCCCTCGCCAGCGCGTCCAGCAGTCCGACGGCGGCCGCGCCGCCTCCTACGATTCCGATGTCCATGCCGCCAGCCTCGGTGCCGCCGGGCCGTCCCCCCATCCCGCCGTGGCAGGTGATCCGTCGGGGAATGACCCCCTCGTTCGAGGGGTTGGCCCGAAGGGGCCGACCCCGCACGCTGGACGAAGCCGGCTGAGCACGGGAGGTCTCGATGGGTGGACGACCGCGCGGCGGCGAGGTTCTGGCCGCGGCCGAGCGGGCGGCGGACGCCGTCGGCATGTTCACCCGGGTGTCGGCCCGATTGCGGCGCGTAGTGCCCTACGACGCGGCGGTGTGGGCCGCGACCGATCCCGAGACCGGGTTGATCACGGCGCCGATGGTGGTGGAAGGGCTCGGTGATCGCGAGCGCTGCGCCGAGTACTGGGAGAGCGAGCTCCTCGAGGAGAACGTCCTCCCGTTCCGGGATCTGGCCCGAGCGCAGGTTCCCGCGGCGGGCCTTCGTGCGGTCACCGACGACCTACCCGCCCGCAGCGCGCGGTATCGCCGGCTGCTCCAGCGCCAAGGTGTCCGCGACGAGCTGCGCAGCGTGGTGCGCGCGGGAGGCCGCCCCTGGGCGGTGGTGAGCCTGTTCCGTACGAGCGACGCGTCCTTCGGCGCGGACGACGTCGACCTCGTCGCCTCGCTGTCGACACCGCTGGCCATCCGGCTCCGGCGCCTCGCGCGTCCGTCCCGGCTCGAGCCCCTGCCGGACGCACCCGGTCCAGGATTGATCATCTTCGACCAGGACGGTGCTGCGACGTCGATCAACGACGAGGCCCGCGAGCACCTGGCGAGCCTTCCGCACGGCCCGTCCGTCCCGTCCGCGCTCGGCGTGCGGATGCCGATCTGGATCGTCGGTACGGCCCTGCAGGCACGTGCGGTCGCCAATGGCCGCGACCGGGGTGGGGTCCGCATGCGCATCCGCACCGGCCAGGGGCGGTGGCTGGTCTGTCACGCATCCGCCCTCACCGGTCCGGGCGGACGGTCCGGCCCCGTCGCGTTGGTGATCGGACCCGCCTCCGCGTCCGATCTGGGCGTGCTCGTCGCCGAGGCGTACGAGCTGACGCCGCGCGAACTGCAGGTCGCCCAGGAGGTCGCGCGCGGCCTGCGCACCGGGGAGATCGCCGCACGGCTGGTCATCTCGCCGCACACCGTCCGCGATCATCTCAAGGCGATCTTCGAGAAGGCGGCGGTCTCCAGCCGGGGCGAGCTGGTCGCGCGGCTGTTCGCCGAGCACGACTGGGCACGGGTCCGGAACTGACGCACGAGCCTCCCGCGAGTTGCTCACCGCGCGCCCAGGCGGGCCAGGTCGCGGCAGGTGGCCGCGAGCAGGTCGCGCAGGAGCTGGCCGGCGAGCCCTTCGTGCACGTCGACGACGGCGCGGCCGGCGCGCAGGTCCTGCTGGTAACGCTCGCGATCGGCCGGGTAGGGGAGGGCGGACAGGGCGGCGACGACCACGGTCTCGCCGTCCCGTTCCGCGATGGCGACGACGTGGGTGCGCAGGACGGTCTCGTCGGGGTGGCCGATCCAGCCGGCCTTCACCGCGACGCTCGCCGCCGGAACGCCGAGGGTGTCGGCCACCGCGTCCGGCACGCCGAAGGCCTGCTCGGGCGCCACGTCGGCCATCCAGCCCAGGATCCGCGCCGCGGCCGGTTCCCCTGCCGCCGCGCGGGCGAGCGCCCCGTAGGCGGTGACGAGCTCGGTGGCGCTCACCTCGACCCCGCCGAACCAGCCGGGGTCCGCGTTGGCCGGTCGCCAGCGCACGCTGGTGGAGGCGGCCAGCCGGTCGAGGATCCGGAGCGGTGGGCCGGCGTGCCAGATGCGGTTGGTGGCGGCGTTGTCGGAGTAGCGGATCGCCTGCTCGCCGTCGGTGGTGCGCCCGCCGCCGGCCGCCCACACGATCAGCGGCTTGAGCACCGACGCGCAGCGCAGCCGGACGGCACCACGGCGGGCCGCGGTGGCCCGCAGCGGTGCCCCGCCGTACTGGGGCGAGCCGAACACCTCGCCCGCCACCTGCGCGGACCCGCCGTCGGGGAGGGCGGCCAGCACGTCGGCGGCCGTCATACGTAGATCCCGAGCAGGACGGCGTAGAGCGCCACGACCGGGACGAGCACCAGGTACGACGACAGCAGCTGCCACCGCAGCGAGCGCGACTCCGCGAGGCCCATCTGCCCGATCATGTCCGGGTTGGGGAACGGGCCGAGCCCGTCGGTCTGCGATACGGCGAGCAGCACGACGCTCCACGCCGCGGGCGGGACGCCGAGCGTCGCGGCGAGCGGCCCGAACACCTGGTTCACGAGCACAGCCTGGGCCGCCGCGGCCCCGGCGACGCCGACCCAGCCGATCAGCACGACGACCAGGCAGAACAGGTACGGGCCCAGTGTGGACAGTGCGAACCGCTCCGCGACGCCGTCGTAGACACCCATCGAGTCGACCAGCGTGAACAGCACGGCGAGCAGGAAGAACAGGAAGAAGATCCCGAGCAGCCGGCTCGCCCCGGCGTAGACGGCGCCCATCAGCTCACCCATCGGCTGCCGCGCCGCGATCCCGGTGACCGCGATGAGCACGATCAGCGCCACCGGGACGAACGTGGCGCCTGCCGCGGTGACGCCGCTGTAGACGACGAGTGCGAGAAAGGCGATCAGGAACGCGGCGGTGGTGCGTCGCGCGCCGGGAGCGGGTTCGCGAACCGCGTCCAGGTCGACGGCGCGTTCGGGCGGGTAGGGGAACGCCTGGGCGGTGCGGTGCTGGTTCCACCGGACGGCGAGGAAACCGACGCCGAACATCACGACGGCGGTGGGCAGGCCTGCGGCGAGGACGTAGCCGATCCAGCTGACCTGCGCCGCGCCGTAGATGCTCGCGGTGATAGGAGCGAACGGGCTGAGGGTGAGCCCGGCGAGGCCGCTGAAGAAGAACATCGCCGCGGTGGCCGTGGTCGAGAACCCCAGCGCGGCGAGCAGCGGGATGACGATCGGCGCGACGATCGCCACCGATCCGGCGAGCGTGCCGAGCGCACCCGCGAGCACGGTGCACGCCAGCATCACGCCGAGCTGGGCGCGCAGCTGCGTGGTCAGCCCGACCTTGCGCACCACGCTCAGCACCACGAACTCGGCCACCCCGGTGCGCTTGAGCACCTCACCGAGGCCCGCGCCGAGCAGGATGATCACGCCGAGCAGCGCGATCAGCGAGCCCATCGACTCGATCAGCACCGGCCCGAGCGACGCGGGCGTGGACCGGGTCAGCACCACGGCCGAGACCACCGCGCCGAGGGTGGCGAGCACCATGTCGACGCCGAGCAGCGCGAGGCCCGCGTAGACGACGATCGGGACGAGCCCCCACAGCCCGGGCTGGTCGGTGTTGATCGCGACGACGATGCTCGCGACGAGCGCGATCGCGTACAGCGCGGCGGCGGCGACGGCCTGCCGCCGCGACATGTCGAGCGTGTAGATGTTGACGTCCGAGACGGACGAGCTCACGGTCCCTCCAGGGGAGCAGGCGTGCGGGGATGTCAGCAAAGTGGCTTTGCTGACGTCTCGTGACAGCAAAGCCACTTTGCTGTCACGGGGGAGGGGCGGAGCGGCGGAGCACCCCGCCTGGGCGGGTGCCCGTGAGACTTCCGTTCGCCAGCACCTGCTCGCCGCCCACCAGGACGTGCACCACGCCCGTCGAGAGTTGCCAGGGGGCGTCGTAGGTGGAGCGGTCGGTCACCGTCGCGGGGTCGAGGACGGCGATGTCGGCCACGGCGCCGGGGCGCAGGACGCCGCGGTCGGTCATGCCGAGGCGGGCGGCGGGGAGCCCGGTCATCTTGTGGACGGCGGCGGCGAGCGGCAGGTCGCCGCCGCGCACGTACGGGCCGAGGACGCGCGTGAACGTGCCGAAGCTGCGCGGGTGCGGGCGGCCGGGGCCGTCCGGGCGTAGCACCCAGCCGTCGCTGGCCACGCTCGCGGCCGGGTGCTGCAGCACCGTGCGCACGTCGGCGGCGGCCATCGCGTGGTTCACGATCGAGACGGCGCCGCGGTGCCCAGCGAGTACCTGCAACGCGGCCTCGGCGGGGTCGGTGCCGAGGTCGCGGGCGATGTCGGCGATGCTGCGCCCCCGCGCATCGGTGAACGGGCCGGGTGGCAGGTCGGCGATCACCACGCCTTCCGGGTCGACGTCGCGGGCCATGCGCTCGCGCAGCCCGCTCGCCACGCGCTCGCGGGTGGGGCCGTCGGCGAGCCGCTCCAGCAGCTGCCCCACCCCGCCGTCGAGTGCCCATGCGGGAAGCCGGGACGTGAGCGTGGTGGACGAGGCCGTGTACGGGTAGACGTCGCAGGTGACGTCCACGCCGTCGGCGCGGGCCTCGTCGATGATCCGCAGCGCGTCGGCGACGGCGCCGTGGTTGCTCCGGCCCATCGCCTTGAGGTGCGAGATCTCCAGCCGCACTCCGGTGGCCTGCGCCGTGGCGACGGCCTCGCGCACGGCGTCGAGCAGCGTGTCGGCCTCGTTGCGCATGTGCGTGGAGTAGAGCAATCCGTGTGCCGCGGCCACCCGCGCCAGGGCCGTGACCTCGGCGGTGTCGCCGTACGCGCCCGGCGCGTAGATCAGGCCCGTCGAGAACCCCCAGACGCCCTGCGCGGCCGCCTCGGCGAGGAGCTCCCCCATCCGCTCCAGCTCGGCGTGCGACGGCGCGCGCTCCGCCCCGCCCATGACAGCCAGCCGCAGCGCCGAGTGCCCCACCTGCAGGGCGAGGTTCACCGCGGGGCGGGTGGCATCGACGGCGTCGGCGTACCCGGCGGCGTCGGTCCACGACCAGTCGAGCTCGCCCTCGAGGAACGCGGAGGCCCCGCGCAGCGCGTCGAGGTCCCCGACCGGGAACGGCGACCAGCCGCAGTTGCCCGTGACCAGCGTGGTGACGCCCTGGGTCACCGCGGTGTCGGCGCCCGGGTGCCCGGTGATGCTGAAGTCGGCGTGCGAGTGCAGGTCGATGAACCCGGGGCAGACGACCAGCCCGTCGGCGTCGATCCGGGTGCCGGTCAGCGTGCCCGGTGCGGCGACGGCGTCCACCCGGCCCGCGGTGACGCCGACGTCCGCCGGACGCCCGGGGGCGCCAGTGCCGTCGACGACCGTCCCACCGGAGATGACGACGTCGCTCATGCGAGCACCGCCAGGATCGCGATGTACATCAACGACGCCGGGATGAGCACCATCCACCCGGTGAGCAGCAGCGACCGCAGGTTCGTCGACCGGGCGAGGCCCATCGCGCCGACCATGTTGGCGTTCGGGAACGGACCGTACGTGTCGGCCTTCGACGCCCACAGCAGCACGATCACCCAGGCGCCCGCGCCGAGCCCGACCGTGGTGGCGAGCCCACCGAACACCTCGTCCAGCAGCACCACCTGGGCCGCGGTGGCGCCGGGGACACCCACCCAGCCCAGCATCGCGATGGCGACGGCGAACCCGAGGCCGGAGGAGTTCTGCAGCTGCGGCCCGAAGATCTGGAGCACGACGTCGTAGGGCTTCAGGTCGTCGATCACCAGGAACAGCGCCGCCAACAGCCAGAACAGCAGGAAGATGCTCACCAGCCGGGCGGCGCCGCGGTAGAGGTGCCGCGCGATGTCGGTGGCCCGCAGCCGGGCGGCGACACCGGTGGCGATGCCCAGCAGCGGCAGCGCGAGGAGCGGGAACGAGGTGCCGGCCGCGGTGATCGTCGCGTATGCGACGGTGGCGACGAGCAGGACGAGGAACACCGCGGTGGCCCGGCCCGCGCCCGCCGGCACCTCCTCCTCGTCGGTCTCGAGGTCGGCGTCGGTGTAGAAGTCGTCGGTCCGGGCGCTGCGGCGTTGGATCCAGGGGATGACGACCATCGCGACGAGGATCGACAGCACCGCCAGGGGTGCTGCGCCGTACTGCAGGTAGGTCAGGTAGCCCACCTGCGCCGCCTCCATGATCGCGACGTTCGAGCCGGCGAACGGGGCGAGCGCGAGGCCCGCGCATCCGCCCACGAACATCATCGCCGCGGTGGCCGAGCGGGTGAAGCCCACGCGCGCCGCGACCGGCAGCAGGATCGGGGCCGAGATCGCGAGCGCTCCGGCGAGCGTGCCCAGGCTGGTGACGAGCACCAGGCAGGACAGCATCACGCCGAGCAGCACGGCCCGCTGGCTGCGCTGGCCCGCGACCCGCAGCACCCAGTGGACGATCGTGTGCGCCACCCCGGTGACGCGCAACACCTCGCCGACCCCGGCGCCGAGCATGATGATCACGCCGATCGTCGTGACGAGGTCGCCCATCGACTCGCCGAGCAGGGTGCCGAACTCGGCGGGCGTCTGCCGCGCGATGAGCACGCCGCCCACCAGGCTCACCACCGTGGCGATCACCAGGTCCATGCCGAGCAGGCACAGCACCGCGTACATCGCGATCGGCAGGACACCCCACAGCGTGGGCGCCTCGGCCACGGCGCCGGCGATCGCGCAGACGACCAGGCCGACGACGGCGATCGCGGTGGTGACGATGCGGCGCCCGCGGCCCTGTTCCAGCTCGTACGCGTTGGCACGGTCTTCGGCACGGTCCGTCTGTTCGGTCATCGGTTCCCCTCATGGGTGCGGGTAGCGTTCGCCCGCACGAACTCCTCGTCGACGTCGTGCCCGAGGCCGGGGGTGTCCCATGGCACGGCGACACTGCCGTGATCGGCGCGGATCGGTGGGGTCACCACGTCTTGCGCGTAGTACTTGTCGGAGCCCGAGACGTCCGACGGCAGGACGAACCCGGGCAGGCTGGAGAGCGCGACGTTGGCGGCGCGGCCGACGCCGAACTCGTGCATGCCGCCGCACCACACGGGAACGCCGTGCTCGCGGGCGAGGTCGTGCGCGGCGACGGCGGCGGTGAGCCCGCCCATCCGCGAGACCTTGATGTTCAGCACGCGGCAGGCCCCGACGGCGAGCGCGGTCTCCAGGTCGTGCACGTCGACGATCGACTCGTCGAGGCAGATCGGGGTGTCGATCACGGCCTGCAGCCGGGCCGCGGCCATGAGGTCGCGGGGTGCGAAGGGCTGCTCGATCATGACCAGCCCGGCGCCGTCGAGGGCGCGCAGCGCGGTGATGTGCAGCTCGTCCTCGGTGTAGGCGCCGTTCGCGTCGACGTGCAGCTGCAGGTCGGGGAACGCGGCGCGCACGGCGGTGACGGGCTCGACGTCCCAGCCGGGTGCGATCTTGAGCTTCACCCGCGGGTAGCCGGACTCGACCTGCCGGCCCACCTGCTCCACCAGCGCGTCCACGGTGGGCTCGATGCCCAGGCTGACGCCGGCGACGACGGTCTGCCGCTCCCCGCCGAGCGCCCCGGCCAGCGGCACGCCCTGCACCGCCGACCACAGCGCCCAGCACGCCGCGTCGAACCCGGCCTTGGCGAACTCGTTGCCCCGCACCTTCGACCACAGCGCGGGGACCTGTGTGGGGTGCTCCCACTCCGGGGCCAGCGCGGGTATCAAGTACGCGGAGGCGATCGACCAGCACGTCTCGACCGTCTCAGCGGTGAAGAACGGCCCGGACGGTGACGCGATCTCGCCCCAGCCCACGGCACCGCTCGTGTCCTCGGCGCGTACCAGCACGTGCTCGAGGTAGGACTTGCGGTGGGAGCTGGTCTCGAACTCGTGCACCAGCGGCAGCCGCACCTGCAGCAGCTCGATCCGATCGATCCGCACGGTCAGTCCCCGTCCGTGTAGACGCCCAGCCGCGCCGTGAGCACGTCGCGGCGCGCGAGCCGGCGCCGGGCGCCCTTCGCGCTCGCCGCGGCGAGGGTGGCGATGATGTGCACGACGGCGGAGACGGCGGTGGGGGAGTCGGCGTAGGACGCGCTGTCGGTGTCGACCACGACGGCCACCTCGGAGACCCGCGCCACCGCGCTCTCCACGTCGTCGGTGACCCCGACGACCGTGCCTCCGGCCGCGGCGAACTCCTCGGCGACGGCGATGGTCGAGCGCGCGTAGCGGCGCAGCGAGAACGCGACGAGCACGTCGCCCGGCCGCACGTCCGAGAGCACATCGACGGCGCGAACCACCGTGCCGTCGATCAGGGTGACGTTGGCCATGCTGGCCGACAGGTCGGTGGCCAGCAGCGACGCGTAGGACCAGGACTTCGAGCCGCCGGTGACGAAGCGCCGCTTCGCCGCGACGATCCGGCGCGCGGCCTGTTCGAGCGAGCCGTCGGCCTGCAGGCGCTCCAGGGTGGCGGTGAGGTTCGCGGTCTCCTGGGCGATCACCTGCTGCAGCAGCGCGGTGGCGGTGGAGCGGCGCTGGAGGCGGGCACCGTAGCGCTCGTCGGGGGTGCTGAGCTGCCGGTTCGCGGTGGTCACGGTGCCGCCACGCAGTACAGCGCGGTGCGCTCGTCCAGCCGCCGGCACGACCGCAGCACGCGATCCCCGTCGAGGAGGCGCGCGAGCTCGTCGGCGACGCGGTCGCGCAGCTCGAGGGCCTCGTCCGGCCCCATGCGCCGCAGCTCGTCGCTGCTGGCCGGCACCGCGAGCCAGCCGACGTCGCCGTCCGAGCGGCACTCGCCCCAATCCGGGGCGTCGCGCGGCAGGGGTGGGACCGAGCCCGGGGTCTGCGCGTCGAGGACCCACTCGACGACGACCCGGTCGGTGCGGCCGTAGTGGTCCTGCATGTCGTAGAGGTCGCGGTGGAACCAGCGGCCGACGGCGCCGAGCACGTCGAGGTTGAAGTGGGCGTTGCGCGCCTGCAGCGGGTCGTAGGCCCAGCGCATCGTGCGCACCCCCGTGCGGCGGGCCACCTCGGCCTGCGCACGCTTGAGCTGCCGGCCCACCCCGCGGCCCTGCGCGGCCGGGTCGACCCCCGCCGTCTGCGAGTAGTGGTAGGGAGTGCCGTCGTCGAGTCCCACGAAGCCGTAGGTGAATCCCACCAGGCGGTCCTCCTCGTCGAACGCGCCGACCGCCGAGCCGCCGGCGTGCGCCACGGCGCTCAGGAACTTCGGCGTGAACGCGGGGTCATCGGCGGGCAGGCCGAACACCAGGCGGTAGAGCTGGACGGCGGCCAGCCGTTCCGCGGTGGTGGCGAGGGGCCGGGTGATGATCCCGGGCATGCTGCTCCCAACGGTGATACTCGATGTATGTGTGAAGGTCCTACCGCCGTAAGAGCAGGGTGTCAACTCGTGGGATCCGAAGATATAGTCCGTATCCATGGCTGACAACGACTTCCTCGCCGCCGCGGCCGCTCTCGCGGACGACGCGGTGGCGCGGCTCGTCACCTACGCCCGGCAGGAGACACCCACCGGCGACGCGGCTGCCCTCGACGCGCTGGCCGACGTCCTGGAGGAGCGCTACCGGGAGCTGGGCGCGCGCACCGAGCGCGTCGCGCAGGAGACCGGCGACCACCTCGTCGCGCGGTGGGGTGAGGGCGACGCACCGCACGTGCTGCTCCTCGGCCACCACGACACGGTCTGGCCCCGGGGTCAGCTGGAGACGATGCCGGTTGCCGCGGACGACGGTGTCCTGCGCGGTCCCGGCGTGTACGACATGAAGGGCGGGCTGGTCGTCGCCGAGCTGGCGTTCGCGGTCCTGCGCCGGTGCGGAGCGGCGCCCGCGCGCCCGGTGCGGCTCGTCGTCGTGGCCGACGAGGAGGTCGGCAGCCCCACGGCGCGCCCGCTCGTCGAGGCCGAGATGGCCGGCGCCGTCGCGGTGCTGGGCCTGGAGTCGCCGCACCCCGGTGGCGCGCTGAAGTCCGCGCGGCTCGGCAGCACGCGGGTGCGGATCGAGGTCGGTGGCCGCGCCGCCCACGCCGCGCTGGACCCGGAGTCGGGGGTGTCGGCCGTCGACGAGCTGGTCGACCAGCTGTTCGCGGTCCGCGAGATCATGGCGGCCGAGCCCACCGTGCTGTGCAACGTGGGCACCGTGGGTGGGGGTGGCCGCACCAACGTCGTCCCGGATCGTGCCTCCGCCGACGTCGGCCTGCGTTTCGCCGACACCGTCACCCAGGAGCGCGTGCTTGCCGCGCTCGGTGGGCTCACCGCCGTGCGGTCGGGTGCCGAGGTCGTCGTGCGCACGCTGACCAGCCGTCCGGCCTGGTCGGAGCCGGACGACGCCCTGCTCGCCCGCGTGGCGACGGCCGGTGCGGCCGTGGGCCAGGAGATCACCGGACGCCCGGCGGCGGGCGGCGCCGACACCAACACCGCGGGCGCCGTCGGCATCCCCACGCTCGACGGCTTCGGTCCCCTCGGTGCCGGCGCCCACGCCCCGCACGAGCGGATCGAGACCGAGTCACTCGCTGCCCGTGCGGCCCTCCTGGCAAGCGTGCTCGTCACCCTTTGACCAGGTCGCGCACGCGGGCCGACGCCGGCTGACGCCAAGTGGGAAGAGCTCACTGCAGCAGCCCGACGGCAAGGGTCATTCCCAGGAACAGCACCAGCTGATACGCACAGTTGATCACGGTGAGCCGTGTCGGCTTCTGCTCGAAGGCGTTGTGCTGCACGAGGGTCGTCAGTGAGAACCCCAGCCAGGCTACGAATCCGACGGCCAGATCGAGCCAGAGCGGGTCGCTACCGAAGAAGCCCGACGCGATTGAGCAGCCGACGGCCAGCACCAGCGCCGTGACGAGGATCGAGGCCAGGAGGACCGCGAGCGGGCGCTTGCCGGCTCTCTTGGAATCCTCCTCGGTCACTCCCGTCAGCTCCCTCCAGACGCCGACGAAGGCCCACCCGTACCAGACTCCGGCGATGGCCATTCCGACCACGGTCGCCACCACAACAGTCAGCCAGTTGATGCTCATCTCCATGCGGAACCCTTCCATCGACGTCGGTTCGCATGATTGATATCATCAACCGTGATGGATAAAGTCAACCACACTCCGAAGCGGTCGCGCTCCTACGGGCAGTTCTGCGCCCTCGCGCGCTCCCTGGACATCGTCGGCGACCGCTGGACCCTCCTGATCGTGCGGGACCTGCTTCCCGGTCCGATGCGCTACACCGAGCTGAAGGCCTCGCTCGCGGGAATCGCGACGAACCTCCTGGCGGAACGGCTGCGGACCCTGGAGGCGAACGGGATCGTCGAACGCCGTCTGGAAGGGGCGGGCGTCGTCTACGCGCTCACGTCCTGGGGTGCACGGCTCCGCGAGCCGATGGAGGCGCTTGGCAGGTGGGGCGCGTCGCTGATGATGACAGGACGTCACGGCGACTCATTCCAGCCGCGCTGGCTGGCGCTCGCTCTCCCCGCCCTGCTCCGGGGCGCGACTGCGACGCCTCCGGTGGAGCTCGGCGTCGAGACGGACGGATTCCTCATGGTCGTGCGCGTCGACGAGGGTGGCCCCAGTGCGATCGTTGGGCCCGATCAGCAGCCGGACACGATTTTCACCGCTGCTCCGGAGGTTGTCGTCGGGCTCGCTGTCGGAGGGCTCACGATCGACCAGGCACTCTCCATGGGAGACCTCCGGGGCGACAGGCGAGTCCTTCGCGAGGTGTTCCCTCCGGGACGTCCGATCGCCGTGGTCGAGTTCCCGCCGTCGGCGATGGACGACTGAGCCGTTAGGTTGGAAGGGCCCGATCAGCCAGGTTGGAAGAAGGCCAGCATTTTCCGGCTGGCGTCCGGCGCCGTCAGGACTTCCTGGATGCGCGTGGACATCCGGGCGGCAGCGCTGGTGCGTTCGAACATCTCGCTCTCGTACTCCGTGACGGCGGCGGGATGGTCGTCCGGGTGCGCGGCGAGTGCGAGGCCGAGCAGGGCGCCGTCGAGCAGCGCCATGTTGGCGCCTTCCCCCACCGGCGGCATCAGGTGCGCGGCATCGCCGAGCAGCGTGACGTCCGGTTTCGACGGCCAGGTCAGGCCGATCGGGAGAGAGGCGATCGACCGTGGCAGGACGGTGTCGTCGCAGGCTGCGATCAATGCGGTGAACCGTGCGTCCCAGCCGCTGAGCTCCTCGATCAGCCGCGCCCGCGTGGCGGCCGGGTCGTCGAACGAGATCCCGCTGGTGGCGAACCAGTCCTCGGCGGTGTTGTAGAAGCTGAGGCCGATGCGAACGCGGCCGTCGCCGTTGCGCTGGGCGGCCAGGGATTTCCCGTTGCCGAGCACCCAGTAGTTGCCGCGCCCGACCATCGCCGCGAGGTCGGGGTGGGTGCGGTCGATGTCGGGAATGCCGAGCTCGACGACGTTCTGGCCGATGTGCGCCGGTCGAGCGTCGGTGAGCAGCGCCCGGACCCGGGAGCTCGCGCCGTCGGCGCCGACCAGCAGGTCATACGTCGCACTGCTGCCGTCGGCGAAGTGCAGCACGCCGTTGTCGGCGGACTCGAAGGAGTGCCCCCAGCGCACCGCGTGGTCGGGGAGGGAGTCCAGCAGCAGGTTGCGCAGATCGGCACGGTCCACCTCGGGTCGCGCGAGCGGGGCGTCCTCGGGTGTGTCCTCCTGTAGCAGCAGGGTGCCGTCCGGCTCCAGGAGCCGCATGTCCTGACCCTCACCACGGGCAATCGCGTAGAACCGGTCGATCAGGCCGGCTTCGCGCAGCGCCCGTTGCCCGGAGTGGATGTCGAGCATGCCGCCCTGACCGCGCGCGTCGCGCGACGGTTCGCGTTCGTACACGACGGCATCGATGCCGTTCACGTGCAGTACACGGGCGAGGGCCAGGCCGCCGAGGCCGGCTCCGATGATGGCGATGGTCATGGTTGCCTCTTCGTCGATACGCCGTACTGACCGATACAGTGTATCGGCCCATGCGATGTATTGTTACCGGCATGTTGGTGTGGGAAAGGCCGGAGCCACCGAACCGACCCGTGCTGGCCCCGCTGAGCCGGGAGCGGATCGTGCGAGCGGCGATCCAGCTGGCCGATGCGGACGGCCTGGACGCGGTGTCGCTGCGCAAGGTCGCCACCGCGCTGGACGTCGGCCCGATGCGGCTGTACGGCTACATCGCCAACAAGGAGGAGTTGCTCGACCTGATCGTCGACGCCGTCCACGCCGAGATCCGGTCGTCCGGAGACAGCTGGCGGGAGGTCCTGCGTTCTCATGCCGAAGCCACCCGGCACGCCGCTCGCGAGCACGAATGGCTCGCCGATCTACTGGGTGGCCGACCCCAGCTCGGGCCGCATGCGCTGGCCACGGGGGAGACCCTGGCGGCCGCACTGCACGGCGTCGGCGTGGACGCCGTCATGCCGGTGGTCGGCGCGGTCAACGCGTACGTGATCGGCGCGGTGCGTCGGGAGATCGCCGAGCGACGTGCCGAACGGGCCACCGGGATGGACGAGAAGCGTTGGCAGGCCTCGCTCGGGCCCTATCTGGGACGGGCCTTCGCCACCGGCCGATTCCCCGCGCTGGCCGCGGTGGTGCGTGATGCCGCCCACCTGGACGCCGACCAGACCTTCCGGATGGGCCTCGACTTCCTGCTCGACGGCATCGAAGCCAGCATCCCGAAGTGACGCGGCCGACCTCGTGATCGACGGCGGAATGATCAGGAGTTTCTGACCGTACACACGAGAACGGCGCCGGACCCGAAGGCCCGGCGCCGTTCCGCGAACGACTTGAGAAGATCAGTCGTCGATCTCGGCGCTGTCGCCGGTGTCGGCGGTCGCCGTGCAGGCGTCGTCGATCGTGTTGTCGCCGTCGGAGTCGGCGTCGGTGTCGGCGCCGCCCGCCACGCCCAGGCCGAGCGCGCCGGTCAGGTCGGCGAGGATGTTGGAGTCGTTGAGCGGCACCTGAACGCCCAGGACGTTCACCGGAACCTGGTTGTCGCAGACGTTGACCGGAACGCCGATGTTGTTGCCGGCGAGGTTCACCAGGCCGCCGCTGTTCGAGCCGTCGACGCTGTTGACGTCCTCGACGCTGCCCTTGCCGTGGTGGCCGTCGTCGTCGCCGGCGAAGGCGAGCGGGCTCACCGCGAGCAGACCGGCGGCGGCCGTAGCCACGATAATTCCAGCCTTCTTCAGCACAGTTAGTCTCCTGTTGGAAGTTCGGAGGCGACCGGAGTCGGCCCAATTCAGAGTCAGCGTCGATGACCGGGGGAGCCTTCGCTGACTGCAGAAAAAACTAGTGGCCGCGGCGGGTCGAAACAAACCGCCTAACCCTATCGGATTAGTCGAGTACTTTGCGTTTGGTTACGCCCTCTTTCGGGTGTGCCGCGCATCGACTCGGACGCGATCAACGAGCGGTGTCATCACGCACCGTGAAGGATGATCACTCAGATGTGCGCGTATCCATCCCGGTTACGCGTCCGCGCCGTACGCGGTTCCAGGAGGGCGGAGTGTCACCTTCGACGCTCGCGGCCCGTCATACCGGTGACCGACCGACCAGAGGAGGCCTCATGTCCGTTCGGATCGTCCGGTTCACCGCCGGTGAGAGCTACGGCTGATCGGATGCACACCGCGTACATCGTCGTCACGGTTCTCGTCGTCGTGGCCAACGCGGCCATCGCGCTCGCCGACGTGGCGCGTGCCGAGTTCGTCGTGGCCAACTCGCGGAGCGTCGGGGTGCCGGAGTCGTGGCTCGTCCCGCTGGGCCTGGTCAAGGCGGCCGGGGCCGCGGGCCTGCTGCTGGGCATGCTGGGCGTTCCGCTGATCGGCACGGTCGCCGCGGCGGGTCTCGTGCTGTTCTTCGTCGGCGCGGTACTCACCCACCTGCGTGCGCGCAACTACGCGCTGGGCTTCCCGGCCGGTTTCCTGGCTCTGGCCGTCGGGGCGTTCGTGCTGAGCCTCGGGTGATCAGGCGCTCTCGCGCACGACCAACCGGTGCGGGGCCGTGGCACTGCGCGGCGGAAGGCCCGGGTCGGCCAGCCGTGAGGTGACCATCTCCAGCGCCGCCTCGACCACGAACGCCCTGTCGATCGCCACCGTGGTGAGCGCCGGGGTGGTGAAGCGGGACTCGGGCACGTCGTCGACCCCGACGACGACGACGTCGTCGGGCACCCGGCGGCCGTGCCGGTGGAGCGCGCTGAGCGCGCCGATGGCGAGCGCGTCGTTGGCCGCGAACACCGCGTCGACGTCCGGGTGCTCGGCGAGCAGCGCGTCGACGGCATCCGCGCCGGGTCCGCGGTTCCACTCGCGTACGTCCCGGATCAGTGCGCGGTCGACCGGCAGCCCGGCCGCGCGCAGTGCCTGCGAGTAGCCGAGCATCCGCTGCTGCATCACCGGCAACGGCCGGGCCCTCTTGTACCCGACCATCGCGATGCGCCGTCTGCCCGCGGCCGCGAGGTGGGTTGTGGCCAAGCGGCCGATGTCGACGCTGGCGATGGTCACGTGGTCGACCGCGGCCCCACCGCCGTGCTCCCCGATCAGCACCATCGGCGTGTCGTGCCGCGGCGCCTCCAGCTCGGACGGAGGCATCGAGAGCGGGCTGAAGATCAGCGCGTCGGCGAACCGCACGGGGAAGCCTGCGGCCACCTCGCGCTCGCGTTCGATGTCGCCATCGGTCTGCTCGACGACGACCGTCAGCCCCCGCTCGCGGGCCGCGCGCACGAGCAGGGCCGCCAGGTCGGCGAAGTAGGGCACGTCGATGTGGGGGACGGCGAGCACGATCGCACCGGTGCGTCCCCGGCGCAGCTGCCGGCCGACAGCCTGCGGGCGGTAGCCGAGCTCCTCGACGTACCGCTGGACGAGGGCGCGGGTCTCGGGCCGGACGTGCACGTAGTCGTTCACGACGTTGGACACGGTCTTCGGCGACACGCCGGCGGCGATCGCCACGTCCCGCATCGTCACCGGTCGTCGCTGCATAACCACACCTGCAGTCTCCCCAATCCTCCCCCTTGACAGGCAAGCGCCTTCCGAGGACGTCTGACCGACGTCGACCGACCGCCCGGTCAGCGCTCCACCATCGAGGGCACCGGCGGCGCTGCCGGCGACCCGGACAGCCAGCGGAGGGCGAGCGTCCCGAGTGCGACGTGCAGCAGGGCGGCCGCTGCGACGGCCACCTTCAGGCCGGTGACGAAGGCCGCCTTCGCTTCCTCGACCGTCGCGGCTGCGAGGTCGCGGAGCTGGAGCGTCTCGTCGAGGGTGGCCGCGACGTCGGGTCCCTGCAGCCGGAAGACCAGGGCGGCGAGGGAGCCGAGGAGCGCGATGCCGAGGGCGTTGCCGATCTCGTTGCTGGTCTCCGCGATCGCGCCCGCCGAGCCGGCCCGTTCGGTGGGAACCGCGCCGACCGCGGTGTCGGCGACTACCGCGAAGGAGATGCCGTAACCGACTCCCGCGACGGCCGTGGACGCGACGTACCAGCCGATCCCGCCCGTGACCGTGAGGGGGAGCAGGAACAGGAGACCGGCCGCGATCGAGGCGTGGCAGACGATGAGCGCGGTTCGCTTGCCGATGCGGTCGACGATGACCGGCGTGACGATGCAGCTGGTGGTGAGCACCACGGCGCCGGGGATCGCGAGGAGCGCGGCGTCCACGACCGGCAAGCCGAGCACGGACTGCAGGTAGACCCCTGACAGGTACGCGGTCGCCGACCACGCCGCCAACGGCAGCAGCCCGGTGATGACCGCCACCGTGAACACGCGGTCGCGGAAGAGCGAGAACTCCATCAGCGGGTGCGCGAGGTGCCGCTGCCGGCGCGCGAACCAGACCAGCAGCACCAGGCCCGCGATGCCCACGGCGACCGCGGCCACCGACAGGCCTTCCGCGGCGGCGTGCTTGAGGCCGTAGATCGTGAGCAGCAGGCCGGCCGTGGAGAGCACGACGCTGGCCGCGTCCACGCGACCGGGGCGGGTCGCGCGCACCTCGCGGAGCAGGACCGGTGCGAGGACGAGGAACACGGCGATGACGGGAAGGTTGATCAGGAAGACCGAACCCCACCACAGCCGCTCCAGCAGGACGCCGCCGAGGATCGGGCCGATGGCGAACCCGGCCGCGAACGCGGCGGCGAAGATGCCGATGGCCTGCGCCCGTCGTTGCGGGGCGGGGAACAGCTCGCTCAGCACGGCCAGCGCCGAGGGCAGGAGTGTCGCGCCGGCCACCCCCATCAGCGCACGCGCTGCGACGAGGAGCTCCGGGCTCGGCGCGAACGCCGCTCCCGTCGAGCCGATGCCGAAGACGGCCGCGCCGATCATGAGCAGCTTCAGCCGGCCGTACCGGTCGCCGATGTTGCCGAACGCGATCAGCAGGGAGCCGACGGCGAAGCCGTAGATGTCGAGGATCCACAATGCCTGGTCGGCGGTGGGGGTGAGGGCCTGGCTGATCCGGGGCATCGCCAGGAACAGGATCGAGCCGTCCATGGAGACCAGCAGTACGGGCCCGAGGATCACCGAGAGCCCGAGCCAGGACCGAAGGCCGGGGGAGTCGTGAGTCATGCCGGCGACGGTCCGGCCGGCTGCGCGCAACAGCCATCCCCGCGCTGTGGGTAGACCCAGCAGGTGCACCCACCGGCGTGCCTCGGCGGCTTAGCCTCGATGTCGTGGAGAGCCTCGGAGCGTTCCTCAAGAGCCGTCGTGACCGCGTCACGCCGGCTCGGATCGGCCTTCGCACGTACGGGACCGCCCGCCGGGTCCCCGGCCTGCGTCGTGAGGAGCTCGCCCAGCTCGCGGGCATGAGCGCGGGGTACTACACCCGGCTGGAGCAGGGCCAGGCCGAGACCGCGTCCGAGCAGGTCCTCGACGCTCTCGCGCGGGTCCTGCGGCTCGACGAGATCGAGGCCGTCCACCTGCACAACCTCGCTCGGCAACCCGGCGGCAGAGGGCTCTCCGAACCGCCCCCAGAGGAACCCCACCCGCGGGTCCTCGCCCTGCTGGAGTCCCTCGGTGACACGACGCCGGCGATCGTGCTGGGCAGGCGGGGCGACGTGCTCGCCTGGAACCGCGCCGGTCACGCGCTCAAGGCCGAGCACGTCGCCTTCGACGCGCCCGCGGGCCCGGCACACCGGCCGTCGATCCCGCGGATGTTCTTCCTCGACCCGCTCACCCGCGACATGCACCGCAACTGGGACGAGGTCGCCAGCGCCCACGTCGCGTTCCTCCGGCTCACCGCCGGCCGGTACCCCACGGACGCGCGCCTGGCCGAGCTGATCGGCGAGCTCACGATGGGCAGCGACGAGTTCGCGACGATGTGGGCGATGGGGGACGTCGCCGACTGCACCGTCGGGACGATGGACCTGCAACACCCCACGGTCGGTGCGGTGAGCGTCGCCTATCAGGTGTGGCTCCAGCCCGACAGCCCCGACCACCGGCTCGAGATCTACACGCCGGACGACGCGAGCTCCGCCGATGCCCTGCGGCTTCTGCCGTATCAAGGCCGTTCCGGGTAGTCGACGCCGCGGGCGAGGTCCCGCCACTCGTCGAAGCCGGCTCGCAGGGAGTCCAGCCTGGCCGATGCGATGTCGTAGGCGGCCTTGCCGAGCAGTAGCCGCAGCGGTGGCCGCGCCGCCCCGACCCGGCGGCCTGGCGCGGCAACGAGCGCAACGGCGTCTGGCGGTACTTCTTCGGCCTGAGCACGCGGGCCCGGCACACCCCCGAAGCCGAGGCCCCCTGTCACGATCTGCGTCGAGCCGCTACTGCGGACGTACGGACGACCATCGGAGGGCCATGGTGACGGAGCGGGACACGCTGGACCGGACGGCCGGGATCGAGGTGAGACCGGTCGCCGGACACATCGGGGCCGAGATCGCGGGCCTCGATCTGGCGGGCGACCTGGACGACGCCCAGGTTGCGGCGATCAGGACGGCGGTGCTGCGGTGGAAGGTGGTCTTCTTCCGCGGGCAGCGACTCGACCACGCCGGGCACGTCGCGTTCGCCCAGCGGTTCGGGCAGCCCGTTGTGCTCAACAGGCGTGGGAGCGCGTCCCCGACGGACTTCCCGGAGGTCGAGACCACCGCCGACCGGTTGGAGCTGGGCGGCCGGTTCGGCATGGAGCACGACGAGTGGCTGCAGCGCCGCCGGCACAGCCTGCTGCGCGGCTGGCACTGCGACCACGGCGCCCGCATCGACCCGCCTGCCGCGACCATCCTGCGTGCCGAGACGCTGCCGCCCTACGGCGGTGACACCACCTGGTCCAACCTCGCCGCGGCGTACGCGGGGCTGTCCGCGCCGATGCGGGAGTTCGTGGCCGGCCTCAGGGCTGAACACCGGCTCGGCGTCGGCTACCAGCCCCGGCCGGGCGACGACGCCTACGTCCGCCACCTGCTGGACCACCAGGTCGCCTCGGTGCACCCGCTGGTGCGCGTCCACCCGGAGACGGGGGAGCGGGTGCTGTTCGTCAACGGCTACTACGTCGAGCAGATCGTCGACCTCTCCCGCGCCGAGAGCCGAGCCGTCCTGGACATGCTGCTGGAGCAGGCCGTCCGGCCCGAGTACACGGTCCGCTTCCGCTGGGAGCCGGGCAGCGTGGCCTTCTGGGACAACCGGGCCGCGATCCACCTGGCCCCCAGCGACCACGCCCACCTCGGTCTGCCGAGGACCATGCACCGGGTGATGCTGGCCGGTGAGGTGCCCGTCGGCGTCGATGGCAGGCCGTCCGAGCCGATCACCGGCAGCGAACCCGGGCGCTGGTGATCATCACCAGAAGGCGAGCTTGCGCTCGAAGTCCGGCCGGAAGCGGCGCATGTAACCGGTGTCGTCGCGGCGTCGCAGGCCGCACCGCAGGTACTGCTCGTGCAGGGCGGCGACCGCGTCCTCGTCGACCTCGACCCCATCCTCCCCCTTGACAGGCAAGCGCCTTCCGGCGAGGGTTTTACCACGATGTAAAGGGGGAGTGGTCGATGACGACCTCGCACCGCCTCTCGCGCCGCACCCTGCTGCGCGCAACGGCCGCCGCAGGCGGCGCCGCCCTCCTGTCCTCGTGCGCGCGGGGCTCGGGGGAGGCCGTCGACCTGGCGTACTGGAACTTCTTCGGAGGCAGCGACGGCAAGCTCATGGTGGAACTCGTCAACCGCTTCCGGGCGGAGGCGCCGAACGTCCGGGTCACGGACACGACGCTCATGTGGGGCCCGCCGTACTACACGAAGCTTGCGATGGCGTGTGCCGGTGGCCGGGCTCCCGACCTCGCCACGATGCACGGGTCCCGGCTGTCGACGTTCGGCCGGGACCTGCTCGACGAGTGGGACCTCGACGAGCTCGCCGCGCGCGGCGTCTCGCTGGACGAGTTCCCGCAGCCCGTCCTGGACCGGGTGCTGGTCGACGGCCGGTTGATGGCCCTGCCGCTCGACACCCACCCGCTCGTCCTCTACTACAACACCGACATCTGCGAGCGTGCCGGGCTGCTCGCCCCGGACGGCACGCTCGCGCCGATCAGAGGTGCCGAGCAGATGCTCGACGCGGGGCGGCGGGCGGCCGAGGTCACCGGTGCCATCGGCATCGCGCTCGGCTCGCTCCACGAAGCGCACATCTGGATGCCGTTCTGGTCGGCGTACCGCCAGCTCGGCGGGCAGATGTGGCTGCCGGACGGTGGCCCGGCCGAGGTGGACCGGGACGCGATGGTCGGTGCGATGACGTTCCTGCGCGACCTGTGCGACGGCACCATCTGCTCACCGAGCCTCGACGGCCAGTCCTCGCCGGCCGCGTTCGCCAGCCAGCAGGCCGGGTTCCTGTTCGTGGGCCCGTGGGAGGTGACCTCGGCGCGCACGGCCGGGATCCCGTTCTCGATGACGCAGTTCCCCGCGCTCTTCGGCGACACCCCGTACGTGCGGGCCGACAGCCACAGCTTCGTGCTCCCGACGCAGGCCCAGGTCGATCCGGCGGCGCGCAGCGCCGCCTACGACATGGCGGTGTCGATGCTGCGCAACAGCCTCGCCTGGGCGGCGGGCGGCGGCCACATCCCGGCGCTGTCCGCGGTGGCCGACAGCCCCGAGTACCTGGCCGAGAAACCGGTGTCGAACTATCGGGAGGCGGCGCAGGTGGTGGAGTTCGACCCGGAGGCCTACTTCTCCGGATCCGGATCGACGTTGATGGCGCGGGCCGGGCAGAGCCTGCAGGGGGTCACGGGGCGGTCGCTCACGCCCGAGCAGGGGGCCGACGACCTGATCGGCTGGCTAGACGACCAGCTCACCCTGGGGAACCCGCTGTGACCGCCGAGACCGTTGCCGCGCCGGGCAGGGTCGTGCGGGCCGCGGCCCCACGGCGAGGGCCGAGCCTCGTGGGCGGGCGCGGCGGGATCTGGTTCGTCCTGCCGTTCATGGCGGTCTACGCCGCGTTCGTGCTGTGGCCGCTGCTCTACGGCCTCGGCATGAGCTTCTTCGACACCAGCCTGGTGCGGGCCGAGTCGCGGTTCGTCGGGCTCGACAACTACGTCCGCCTGTTCGCCGACGCCGAGGTCTGGCGCACGCTGGGCATCACGGTCCTGTTCACGATCGGCAGCACGATCCCGCTGGTCGTGATCGCGCTGGTGATGGCGCTGCTCGTGCAGACCGGGGTGCGGGGCCAGTGGCTCTGGCGCTTCGTGTACTTCGCGCCGTTCCTGCTGCCGGTGGCCACGGTCGTGCTGATCTGGCAGTGGCTGTTCTCCGGCGACTACGGCCTGCTCAACGCGGCACTGACGGGGATCGGGCTGCCCGAGGTGGGGTGGCTCACCGATCCGGCCGTGGGCCTGTGGTCGGTCGTCCTGCTCACCGTCTGGTGGACGATCGGGTTCAACTTCCTGCTCTACCTCGCCGCCCTGCAGGCCATTCCGGCCCAGCTGTACGAGGCCGCGGAGATCGACGGGGCGGGCGGATGGCGCCGGCTGTTCGGGATCACGCTCCCGCTGCTGAACCGCACCACCGGGCTGGTCATCGTGCTGCAGGTGCTGGCCTCGCTCAAGCTGTTCGACCAGGCCTACATCCTCTACAGGGCCAACGGGGGGCCGGGCGGGTCGGCGACGCCGATCCTGCAGTACGTCTACGACACCGGGTTCACCGACTACCGCCTGGGGTACGCGTCGGCCATCTCCTACGTGTTCTTCGTGCTGATCATCCTGATCGCCCTCGTCCAGGCCCGGCTCAGCCGCAGGAGCGAACCGTGACCACCACGAACACGACGGCCAATCCCGCCACGACGCCCGTCCTGCCCCGGGCCCGCCGTTCGCGCTCCCCCGAGGGGGCGGACATCCGGCGGTACACGCCGCTCGCCCGCGCCGGGCTGATCACCGCGCTCGCGGTGCTGGCCGTGCTCTGGCTGGCCCCGCTCTTCTGGGCGGTGGTCACCTCGCTCAAGCAGGAGGCCGACACCACCGTGGTGCCGCTGGAGGTCGTGCCCGACCGCGGGTTCACGCTCCAGGCCTACGCATCGGTGCTCGCCAACGGGAACCTCGTCACCTGGTTCTTCAACAGCACCGTGGTCACGGTGGTGATCACGGTGCTCACCGTCGCGCTCTCCGCGGCAGCCGCCTACGGCTTTTCGCGCACCCGCTTCCGCGGCCGGAACGCGCTGTTCGCGCTCACGATCGCCGGGATCATGGTGCCGCCGCAGATCCTCATCGTGCCGCTGTACCGGCAGATGCTCGCGCTGGGTCTCGCCGACACCTACGCCGGGATCATCCTGCCCCAGCTGGTGTTGCCGGCGATGGTGTTCATCCTCAAGAAGTTCTTCGACGGCATCCCGCGCGAGCTGGAGGAGGCCGCCCGCGTGGACGGCGCCGGCCAGCTGCGGATCTTCCTGCAGATCGTGCTGCCGCTGTCGCGGTCGATCCTCGCCGCCGTTTCGATCTTCGTGTTCATCCACGCGTGGAACAACTTCCTGTGGCCGTTCATCATCACCTCCGACCCCGGCCTGATGACTCTCCCGGTGGGGCTCGTGCAGGTGCAGAGCGCCTTCGGGGTGAGATATGCCCAGGTGATGGCCTCGGCGATCCTGGCAGGCCTGCCGTTGATCGTCGTGTTCATGCTGTTCCAACGCCAGATCATCCGCGGGGTCGCCACCACCGGCCTCGGCGGAACGTAGAGAGAGGTAGCACTTGCCCCGCGCACGCCTGACCATCGACCCCGACTTCACGATCGCCCCCGTGCCGCGGCGCCTGTTCGGCTCGTTCGTCGAGCACATGGGCCGCTGCGTCTACACCGGCATCTACGAGCCCGGCCACCCCAAGGCCGACGCCGACGGCCTCCGTTCCGACGTGCTCGACCTGGTGCGCGAGCTCGGTCCCACCGTCGTTCGCTACCCCGGCGGCAACTTCGTCTCGGGGTACGAGTGGGAGGACGGCGTCGGCCCGAAGGAAGCGCGGCCGCGCCGGCTGGACCGGGCCTGGCGCTCGATCGAGACCAACGAGTTCGGCCTCGGGGAGTTCGCCCGCTGGGCGAAGGCCGCGGGCACCGAGCCGATGATGGCGATCAACCTCGGCACCCGCGGCATCCAGGAGGCGTGCGACATCCTGGAGTACGCCAACCACCCGGGCGGCACCAAGTACTCCGACCTGCGGCGGGCCCACGGCAGCGCCGACCCGTTCGACATCAAGTTGTGGTGCCTTGGCAACGAGATGGACGGCCCGTGGCAGGTGGGGCACAAGACGGCCGCCGAGTACGGCCGGCTGGCCGCCGAGACTGCCCGCGCCATGCGCCTGGTCGACCCGAGCATCGAGCTCGTCGCGTGCGGCAGCTCCAACTCCGGCATGCCGACGTTCGGCGAGTGGGAGCGGGTGGTGCTCGAGGAGACCTACGACCAGGTCGACTTCATCTCCGCCCACGCCTACTACCAGGAGCACGACAACGCCGGTGACTTCCTGGCCGCCGCCCGCGACATGGACCAGTTCATCGAGTCCGTCGTGGCCACCGCCGACGCCGTGCGCGCCCGCGGCAAGCACCGCAAGAAGATCGACATCTCCTTCGACGAGTGGAACGTCTGGTACCAGTCGCGCCACCGCGAGTCCGCGATCGCCAAGGGTGAGAGCGAGTGGGAGGTGGCGCCGCGGGTGATCGAGGACGAGTACTCGATCACCGACGCGGTGGTCGTCGGCACGCTGCTGAACTCGCTGCTGCGCCACGGCGACCGCGTCACGGTGGCCTGCCAGGCGCAGCTGGTGAACGTCATCGGGCTGCTGCGCAGCGAGCCGGGCGGCCCGGCGTGGAAGCAGTCGATCGCGCACCCGTTCGAGCAGGTCCGGCGGCGGGCCACGGGGGAGATCCTGGCCGTTCGCACCACGAGCGACCGCTACGAGACCCCCCGCTTCGGCGACGTCGACCTGGTGGACGCCTCCGGCACCTGGGACGAGGAGTCCGGCGTGGTCTCGCTGTTCCTCGCCAACCGCGACCAGGCCGAGCCGGCCTCCGTGGAGGTGGGCGTGCGCGGCTTCGGTGAGCTGCGCGTGCAGCATGCCGCGGTGCTCGCCACGGCCGATGGCCAGGATCGGCACACGACGAACGACGAGCAGCACCCCGACCGCGTGGGCCTCCGCCCGCTCGACGGCGTGCAGGTCGACGACGGCACGGCGACGCTCACGCTGCCGCCGCTGTCCTGGGCGGTGGTGCAGCTGGCCCGGGCCTGACGGTCCCGCGCGTCTGCGGGCGCGAGTCGGCGGGGTTGGCGCGATTCTCGAATGCCGGTCGGGTTGGTCGGTCAGAGATCCACTCCACAGGTCCGCTCGGGTACTCGTGATTCGCCATCGAGACCGCGAGTGGGCACGCCGCGCGTTGCGCGCTGCGGTACCGCAGGGGCCGGGTAGGAGAACCGCCGATCCCGTGGTTGCGCTGCGAGAGCCTCACCTTGCCTCCCGGACCTGCATGCGAGCGCTCACGTGGGGACCGAGGCAACTATCCGGTGGTCACCCTCCGACAAAGGTTCGGGACCACCGGATAGTTGCGTAGGCACCCGACGGTGACGGTCTCGTCGGGACGGGCGTGCCCCCGCATCGGGGACGGCCGTCCGCGCAACCACGGGATTCGGTAGTTCTGCCAACCCGGCCGCGGCCAGAGGTGCGGGATCGACGCGGACGGGGGCGGTCTCACCAGAAGCCCGCTGGTGTGCGACCGGGCGGGCGGCCCGGGTCGGGAACGGCGCGCCAACGCGACTCTGCATGATCAGGTCGACCCATAGGCCTCGGAGCAAGATCGAACACCTGTGTGTCGACATGACCATGAAACCCAGGCCGCGCGCGGGCGTGATCGTTGCGAGGTGCGGCTGATCGCCCCGACGAGGGCGCTCCACGGCCATCTCGGACGGATCATGCGGGTTGATCGTTGCGAGGTGCGGCCGAGCGCCCTCACTAGGGCGTTCCACGCTCACCTCGGACGGATCATGCCGCGTTGATCGCTGCGAGATGGCCGTGGAGCGCCCTCGTGAGGGCTGTTCACGTGCATCTCGGATCGATCACCAGGCGCCGTCAGCTCAGCACCCTTCACGCCGTTGGACGAACGGCGCTCTCGTCCGAACCTGTTGGACGGGAGTGCCGTTCGTGCGGACGAGTCAGGCGGTCCGTCGGCGCGATCGGGCGGGGGAGCACGTCAGGTAGGCGTCCACCCCGGCGGTCATGGCGTTCGCCGGAACGCGCCATCGCCCGTGCCTCAGGCCACCGATGCGTACGCGGCCAGGTCGAACTCGTGGTCCCGGATGCCCGCGACGAAGGCGCGCACCTCCGGTTCGGTGAAGGTGAGGGTCACCGCCGCGGTCCGGAGCAGGTGGGTGCCGTCGGCCTGCCGGTCCAGGCGCAGCGGGCCGTTGATGCGCCCCGAGCGGATGCCGGCCTGGAACCGGTCGAACTCCGCGCTCGTCAGGACGATCCGGTGGTCGTCGGTGGAGCCGAAGGCGGTCTTGTCGTCGCGGAGCTCGACCCGGCCGGCGTCTCGGGCGACCCGGACGCATTCCTCGGTCGGGTGGCTGGCCACGGCCTTCCGGAAGTCCTCTTCGGCGAAATGTGGGCTCATCGATGGCAACCTCCTCGGTCGGGGTCAGGTCTGGAAGTCCTTGGCGATCTGGGACAGAAACTTCCGCGTCTCGTCGAACCGGAGCGCGGCGTTCGAGAGGCGGGTCCAGCTGGCCTCGTGCACGGCGAGCGCCTTCTTGTCGTCGAGGTAGCGGATCTCTCCCTCTCCCTCGACCCAGGCGAGTTCGAGAGGGCCGGCCGCGCCGGGCGAGGGCACGCGGATCAGCGTGAACGTGTTGCCGATCGGCACCCGTCGACTGGCGGCAGGTCGAACGGAACGACCTTCACGAAGACGCTCGGCGTCTCGAGAGCTTGATCAGATGCTCGATCTGCTCGCGCATGACCTCAGGAGGGCCCCAGACGCGCCGCAGGCAGGACTCCGAGAGCACGAACTCCAGGGCTGGAGGTTCCGGCTTCGCCAGGATCTCCTGCCGGGCCAGCCTGGCCCTGATGAAGTCCTCGCGGTTGACGCCGTCACGTTCGGAGATCTCGGCGTGCTGCGCGCGCACGTAGGACTCGCACTGCAGCAGGGCGGGGACCACCTCGACCCGGACGGTCCGGATCCGCTCGGCGTCCCTCTCTAGATCGACGAGCAGCCGCAGCTCCTCTGCGTAGGCCCGGTTGTGCCCGCTCGTCCAGTAGCCCCGCTTGTGGTTGTCCCGCCGCAGCTCGCGCAGCGCGTCGAGATAGCCCTCGTCGGTGAACCCCAGCTTGGTGGCGAGCAGGACGAGGTCGCCGACGCCGATGGTGCTGCCGCCGTTGATGAGGCTCGCGATCCGGGCGGGGCTCGTCTCGAGCATCCGGGCCGCCTCGAGCTGCGTGACACCGGCCGTCGCCAGCATGTTCGCGATCTCGCGGCCGAGCAGCAGCTTGCGAGACGTGCGCACCGTTGCGGGCACGGGCCTCCTCCGAGTCGGATCACCAAACATGCGAAGCATACCTCCCGCGTCTCAAGGCTATTTCCAGCGAAAGCTTGTGATTCAAGCTTCCGCTAGCCATACTCTGCCGCATGATGCCTGAACGTGACTGCTTGGGCCGCAAGAGTAGCGAGCATGACCCCGTCCACAATGCGATCCGGTTCATCGCCGACCAGTTCGGTGGCCCGGGGCGGGTGCTCGCCCGTCACCGGACGACGGTGACCGGGCTCTGCCTCGCGTGCTCGTCGGTGCGCCCGGTCCGGTGGCCCTGCACGACCGCGAGCATGGCTCTGCTCGCCGAACGGCGATGAGTTTCGGCTGGCTGGGGCGGACGCGACGGGTCATCGTCACGGCGTTCACCGAGGACCGCCGGATCCTGCAGCAGTGGGACCTCGACCTGACGGTCGGCCGGCGGATCCCGATCCCGGACGGCACCCGGACCGTTCAGGTGCACGATCCCGAGACGAGCACCCGCACCCGAGTGGATCTCGGTGACGTGCGACGCCGGCGGCGACCGTGAGATCGCACCCAATCCGGTGGCGCAGACTCCGCCGACCGGGCCATGGCGTGCTTAATTGTTGCCGTGAGTGCCGAGGAACTGCTGAGACGTTACGAAGCGGGCGGCGGGCGGCTCGCCGCGGCGAGCGCCGAAGGGCTCGCGGTGCCGCCGTCGCTGCACACAGCTGTGGTGACGTGCATGGATTCGCGGATCGACGTGTTCGCCCTGTTCAAGATGGACATCGGCGAGACGCACGTGCTGCGCAACGCGGGCGGCGTGGTCACCGACGACGTGATCCGCTCCCTGACGATCAGCCAGCGCAAGTTGGGCACCCGGGACGTGCTGCTCATCCAGCACCGCGGCTGCGGGCTCGGCACGTTCACCGATGACGAGTTCTGCGAGGAGCTCGCCGCGGAGACCGGGATGCGGCCGTCCTGGCGCACCCACGCGTTCCGCGAGCCGGCCCAGAGCGTCCGGCGTGACATCGCCCAACTGCGCCACGACCCCTTCCTGCACCCGGACACCCGGGTGCGAGGGTTCGTGCTCGACATCCAGTCCTTCGTGCTCGACGAGGTCTTCGTCGAGGACTGAGACCTGGTCGATCAGGCCTTCTCGCACTTGATCGTGATCTCGAGGATCTCCGTCTCGCCGGTGAACTCGGGCTGCACCTGCACCCCGGTGCCGTCGGCGCGCTCCCACCACTCGTCGACGAGCTCCTCGTCGTTGACCCGCCAGTCCTTCATCTGGTCCTCGTTGTGGCAGGTGACCTCCACGACGTCGTCCTCGACGTGGGGAACGATCCGCGGACTCCCGTTCGCGTAGGTGAGCTTCCACGAGTGGCTGACCACGTACGTCTCCGAGTCGGCCGCCGCCGCTCCCGGCACGAGGAGCATCGAGCAGGCGGCGACGAGGAGCAGAATGATCGTGCGCATGCCCAACCCCGATCCGTGACCCCATCTCACCAGGGAGTTCGGACCCGATTGTGACCCCCGTTACAGTCGGGTGGATACCGCTATCGCGGGAACGTGCTGTTCGCGGGCTCTCGGGGAGGAGCGTCGTCATCGGTCACCGCGTTCCCGGTGCCGATCAGGACGAACACCGCCACCGCCGCCGCGAGCGCGATCGCGGCCACGGTCCACCCCCCACGCGAGACCCTGCCGTGCTCGCCGCCGGGACTACTCTCCGCGGCCGCGTCCAGCTGGTCGGGTCCGGGCGGGCGGTTCCGCTGCGCCGGGACGTGCACCCAGTGCTTCGGGGCCCCGGACCAGTGCTGGTAGGGGTCGGGCGTGCCCACGTCGGCTCCTTCTTTCGGCGCTCCGGTCGATGCTGTCACTCGCATCCGTAGTCGCGCGGCCGCGCCACGGTGTCACAGCGTGGCGCCGGTGTCACCTGAAGGTGTGACGCTTGCTAGGGCCGGGCCAGGCGCGCGTCGCACTCGACGCGGGGCTGGGCGCCGGTCGCCGGCGCCCGCAGCGCCGCGCTCACCCGGCCCCGCCAGCGGCTCGTCTCCCGGCCCGGTGCGCCGCAGCGCGACAGTGCGAAGAGCGCCAGATCGCGGTGGGCGGGCACCTCGGCCCGCTGCAGGTAGCGCATGATCTCGTGGCTCGCCGCCCGCCCTGAGCGGGCCCGCACCCATGCCGTCAGCTCGGCCTCGGCCACCTCGGTGCTCAGGCCCGCCATGCGCACGCACACGTACTCGATGTCCTCGTCGGCGAGCTCGCCGACCAGCGGCGCGTGCACTCCCCGCTCGACGAGCATCTCGCGCACCGCCCAGATCCCGATCGGCGTGAGGGCGACGAGGGTGGGGTCGGGGTCGTCGCGGCCGGCCAGCTCGATGAGCTCGCTCATGTCCTCGCCGTCCTCCACGCCGAGGCTCTCCGACAGCTGGACGGCGCCGAGCAGCTCCAGCGCGTCGAGCAGCGCGGTGACGTCGCGGCGCCACAGCCGGTGCTCGACGTCGCCGGCCAGGTCGTCGACGACGCAGCCCATCCGGTCGTTGACGGTCTCGCGGACGGCGCGGTGGAAGCGCTCCACGGGGATCGGCTCCCCGCCTGCGGCGTAGAGCTGGTACAGCAGGATCGGGTAGGCCTCGCCGAGGCTCATCCCGAACAGCGAGGGCGCCCCGAACACGTTGCTGCCGCCGAAATGCTCGCCGATCCCGCCGACGGCCTCGAACGCGCGCCGCCACAGCTCGATCGGCCGCGACAGCAGCGGGGCGGCGTTGCGGACCTGCACCAGCCGCCCGCGCACCAACCGCACCAGCCGGGCCTGCCGGGCCCAGTGCAGGAGCAGGCTGATCTCGGGGAGGTCGTCGCTGGTGCGGGCCCGGTCGCGGGAGAAATGGTCGAGATCCAGCGCGTCGGCCACGGCGCAGGCATCGGAGAGCAGCAGCCGCCCCTCCCGGTTCAGCGCGCGCCCGGCCCGCACCCACCGCGTGAACGCCCGCAGCCGCGCCAGCGCCACCGACGAGTCGGCGGCCGCGAGCATCTGGGCCGCGCTCGGCGGCAACACCGGCGGCAGGTCCTGCCGCGGCTGCTCGTGCGGTTCGTCGGCCTGCCGACGCTGGATCTCCTCGAGCGCGGACCGGTCGACCTCGAGCTCGCCCGCGTGCACCTGCTGCAGGAACCGCGCGACGGCTGCCGGGTCGGCGGTCGGGACGCCGTGCCGCAGCATCTGCACGGCCCAGAACGTGCCGAGGTCGTGGTTGCGCTCGTCGTCCAGCGCGTCGTACAGCGCGGGCGTGGAGTCGCGGATCTGCTCGTGCAGCTCGGCGGCCGGCGCCGAGCGCGAATCGAGCCAGTCTTGGTCGTCGAGGAATCCGATCAGCGCGTGCAACGCGGTGGGCACGGCGTCGCGGTCGTCCTCGAGCAACGCGACGGTGCGCGGGAACCACACGGCGAGCGCGTCGGCCACGTGCCGTCGGGTCCAGTGCCCGAGCCGGCCGTCGACGCCGTGTTTGTGGTCGAGGGCGGCCGCCACCAGCGACGGCTCCACCGCGATCCCCCGTCTGCGGGCCCACGCGACGATGTGGAGCCGCAGGCGGTCACGGACGGCGGAGTACTCCTCCAGATCGTCGGGGCCGAACACGAGTCGCACTCGGCCCACCTTGGCAGGCCCCGAAGTTCCCGATCGAGGGGGGCCCCACAAAAGATCGCCCGACCGTGTGAGCTGCGCGTAGCCCGACGCTCGCGCGGAGCGAGGTCGGCCGCACCCCCTCGCCGGTGCCGATTTCGGTCACCGGTGGCCTCTCTCACAACATGATCCACCGCCCTCGTGGGTTGGTGCCTCGTGCTGCCCGGATCCAGGAGCAACGCCACGTCATGGCTGATTCGGCAGGTCGCCAGAAGTGGTGTGAGAGCGTCAGATCTTCCCCGCGCCACTGTCCGCGATCTCCGAGGAGCGCATGATGATCATTGCGGTGTTCGCCCGGAAGCTGCGCCCGGGCGTGCCGGTCGACCGGTTCGTTGCCGCCTGGGCGCCGGATGGCGACGAGCCGTACCCGGCAGGCGTCGAGGTCGCCCTGGATCCGGCCGATGATCGCCGGATCCTGACCGTCATCCGGTTCGACGGCGGGATGTCGGAGTTCCAGGCGGCGATCCCGCGGCTGATCCATCCCGAGTCACGTGCCCGGCTCGCCGAGCTCGTCGAGTCCACCGAGCTGGAGGGTGTGTACGAGACGGTGGACGTCGTGCTGTGACTGCCAGCGGCGGTGATCGCCGGAAGTGGGGTGAGAACGTCGGTCTGTCGCCTTCGCGCCACCTCTGACGATCACCGCTCGGTCAGGGCGTCGGCGTCATGGTTCTGCGGGGCGCGAGGGGGCCGCACGTCTCGAGTGCTGCCTCCCACGCCTCCGGGTCGACGCCGTCGGGCGGGGGCGGCGGGCCGTTGCGACGGGTCGCCGTGCCGCCCTGCGGTTCGCCACCGGCCGGCCCGGTGATCCGCATCCCTCCTTCCGGCGCCGGCACCCCCTGTTGCGTCATGCAGTCGGCGAAGGCCTCCGGAGAGGCCGTCGAGCTGGCCGACACGGCCGTGGACGGCTCGGCCGGAGCGGCCCCGTCACTGCCGCCGCAGGCCGTCAGCGCAGCCAGGCCGGCCGCGGCGAGAGGCACGGGGAGCCACCGACGACCGGTCCATGTATCGAGCATCTCCTGTCTCCTGATCCGGCCGCGGTCCCTCGCCGCGGCCGACGCTGACCTTGGTGGCCGAACCTGGGAACGAGCTGTCGGCGTGATCAGCAGGAGCTGGGCGTTGACGGATATGTGACTTCATTATATAACTGACGCATGTGTTCACGGACTGCCAACCTCCTCGGCGCGCTCGGCATCGCTCTCGTCGACGCGCAGACCGCCGAGCTGGCGACCTCGTCCGGCCTCCCGCCCACCGATGCGGCCGCGCTCAACGCGGTCGGCGTGGCTCCGGGCTGCAGCATCCGCGCGGTGCGGGTCGCGCTCGGCATCACGCATCCCGGCACGGTGCGCACCATCGACCGCCTCGCCGCGGCCGGCCTCGTCGAGCGCCGGGCGGGAGTGGACGGCCGCACGGTCTCGTTGCACCTCACCGCCGCCGGCGAGGAGACGTGGCAGCGGCAGGCCGACGCCCGCCTCAGGTGGCTGGAGCGGACGATCGCGCAGCTGGCGCCCGCCGAGCGCGCCGACGTCGAGCGGATCGTCTCGTCGATCCTCGCCGCGGTCACCGGCGACGAGGAGTCGGCCGAGCGGATCTGCCGGCTCTGCGACGAGTACCGCTGCCCCCAGGACCGGTGTCCCGTCACCCTCGCGATCGGGGCGGGCACATCATGAGGGCCGGCGGGCCGCTCCTGATGGTGGCGAGTGCGGGGGCGTGGGCCGCCGGCCTGGTGCTCACGAAGGTCGCGCTCGACGTCACCGCGGCCGCCCCCAGCTCGGTGCTGGTGGTGCAGCTGATCGCCTCGGTCGGTGCGCTCGCCGTGGCCTGCGCGGCCACCGGCGCCGGGCTCGGAGGTGCGTGGAGGCACGGGTGGGTCGGCCTGCTCGAGCCCGGGATCTCGTACCAGTTCGCCCTCGCCGGCCTCGCGCTCACCAGCGCCGCCAACGCGAGCGTGCTCGGGAGCCTCGAACCGGCGATGGTGCCGCTCATCGCATGGGTGCTGCTGCGCGAGCGGCCGCACCTGCGGCTCGTCGTCGTCCTCGCGGGCGCGACGGTGGGTTCGGCGCTCGTCTCGTTCTCGGCCGACGGTGGCGGCGGGTCGTGGGCCGGCGACGGGCTCGTCGTCGCGAGCGTCGCGGCGGCCGCGCTGTACGTCGTCGTCGCCTCGAAGCAGGTGGCGGTGGTCGCGCCCCTGCCGGCCGCGCTCACCCAGCAGGTGTGGGCGCTGGGCCTCGTGATCGCCGGCCATCTCGTGCTGGCAGGCCCGGTGCTCTGGCCCTCGGCGACGCCCGGCCAGCTGCTGCTGGTCGCCGCGGCCGGCATCCTCAACTACGCGCTGCCGTTCTGGCTCTACCTGACCGCCCTCACCCGGATGCCGGTCGCGCGGGCGGCGACCTACCTCACGCTGATCCCGGTCTTCGGCGTGCTCGGTGCGGTGCTCGTGCTGGGGGAGCGGGTCGGGTGGCTGGACCTCGTCGGAGGTGTGCTGGTGGTCGGCTGCCTGCTCGTCGACGCGACCGCGCGGGGCGTGCGCAAGGCCGAGAAGGCGGGGCCGCGCCCTACCTCACCGACGAACCGGTCTGCTCCTGTGGAGGTGCACGTTCCGCGAGACGCGACCGCGTGCGAGGTCGGCGTGCCGTCGGCTGCCGCGGCGGGCGGGAGACGATCACGAGCCCGCCCAGAAGCAGGACCGCGCCGGCGGTGACCGGCGCGGACAGGCGCTCGCCGAGCACCACCACGGCGAGCACCGCGGCGACCAGCGGTTCGGCCAGTGACAGCGTGCCCGCCGTCGCGGCGCTGACGCGGCGCAGGCCGGTGACGAAGAACCAGTACGCGAGCGCCGCGGTGACCGGACCGAGCCAGAGCACGAGGGTCAGCGCCCGCGGCTCGGTGAGCGCAGGCAGAGCGGCGAAGGTCCACGGGGGCCATGTCGGCGTTCTCGTTCCAGTGCATCGACGCCGCTCGCCCACGGGCCGATGCCAGCCGCAGCACGACCGGGGCCGAGCCGGCGAACCCGTTGTCCTCGATCGCGACACCCCACCCGGGACCGCGACCACCGCCACGGCCGGGATGCCGAACGGCACCTCCGCGGGATCAACCGTCGGCCGGCGGGGTCGGCCCCGAACGCGTCGAGCACCTCGTCGACGGTGCTGCCTGCCACGAGCGTCACGCATGCGGCCTCCGGGTTGGCCCGCCCACGCAGCGCGCGGTACAGCCGTTCCTTCGCCGCGCTCACAACGTCGGACAGGTCGGTCATGTATGTCCCTCCGTGGCATCCCGCGCGGCTCATGTCCCGATCCGGCCGATCATGGGCTTCCCGTACATGATCAAGACGACGGGACCACTCCGCTTCTACCTGATCAAGAAACCGTTGCGCGGGCGCGCCGTCCCCGACTCGCAGCGCACGCACCCACCCACCCCCGCCAGTAGGAGCTCCTCGTGAGCCACCCGTCCGTCCTGACCCCGCGCCTGTGGAGCTGGCCGGGTTGGCAGAACTACCGAACCCGTGGTTGCGCTGCCAGCCGTCCCCGACGCGGGGACAGGCCCGTTGTTGACGAGACCGTCCCGTGGGGTGCGTGGGGACTGGCTGTGGTCCCGATCCATCCTCGCGGGCTGATCGTCGACTGTTGCGTTGAGATCCACCCGGCAGTCCGGGAGGGAGGCAACCGAGTTGCTCGTCGAGGGCCAGTAGGTCGCGTCTGACCGGGTCGTGTAGTGGCTGCCGAAGATCACTGGCGCAGCTCGATCCGTGGTCACCTGCACTCACTGTTCGGGACCACAGGATAGTTGCGTAGCTACCCGGCAGTGACGGTCTCGTCCTGAACCGCCGTGCCCCCGCGTCGGGGACGGCCGCCGACGCAGCCACGGGGTTCGGTAGTTCTGGCCAACCCGGCCACCTCCACGGGTGGCGGGGTCGACGCGAACCGGGGTGGACTCACCGGGGGTCTGCTGGTGTGGGTCCGCCGCCCGGTCCGGGTCGGGGACGGCGCGCCAACAGACTTCTCATGGTCATATCGACGCCACGGTTCTCAGATCAAGATCGAACAGCAGTGGTGTCGACATGACCATGAAAAGACCCGCTTGATCGATCCGAGACCCGGCACAGCGCCCTGAGCAGGACATTCCACCGTCACCTCGGACCGATCATCGGCCGCCCGAGGTGGACCACCGACCACTGACCGAGTTCGGACTTGCTCGGATCACTGCCTCCGGCGGGGAGCGCTAGCGACCGGTCGGTACCGGGCCCGTCGAGTCGCGCACGATCAGCTCGTGGCCGGTGTTCTTGCGCCGCCTGCGCGCCGAGGGCGGCTTGAGTGCCATGGTCAGGGCCAGCTCGCCCATCTCGGTCATCGGCAGCCGGACGGTGGTGAGGCTGGGGGAGAGGTCGGCCGCGACGGCGACGTCGTCGATGCCCGCCACGGACATCTGCCGCGGCACGGCGATCCCTCGGGCGCGGAGCACCGACAGGACCCCGATCGCCATCAGGTCGTTCAGCGCGATGAGCGCGGTGAGGTCGGGGTGCTCGGCCAGCAGGCGCTCGGCGCCGGAGTGCCCGCCGTTACGGGTGAAGTCGGTGTGCAGCACCGGCATGTCGTCGAGCGTGAGCCCGTGGGCGGCGAGTGCCTGCCCGACGCCGGCGAGCCGGTCGGCCACGGTGGTGAGGACGGGGGGACCGGAGATGATGCCGATCCGGCGGTGTCCGAGCTCCAGCAGGTGCGTGGCCGCGGCGGCGCCGGCCGCCTCGTTGTCGGGGCGCACGGCGTCGGCGGCGAGGTGGTGGCGGCCGATGACGGCCACCCGCCCACCCGTCTCCTGGAACGCGGTGAGCACCGTGTTCTGCTGCGCCTGCATCTCGGGGTCGGTGTAGCCGGACCCGGCCACGATGATCGCGTCGGTGCGGTGGGCGATGAGGGTGCGGATCTGGTGCAGCTCGTTGTGGTGGTCGCGCCCGGAGTGGCAGATCTGGACGGAGAACCCGCGCTGGGCGGCCACGCCGATCACGCCGCTCGCGATCTCGGCGAAGTACGGGTCGCCGATCTCGTGGACGATGAGCCCCACCGTGGACGTCGCGCCGCCGGCCAACGTGCGCGCGTGGACGTTGGGGACGTAGCCCATCCGGAGGGCCACCTCGCGCACGTGCGCGGCGACCGCCTCGCTCACGCCCTCGCGGCCCGCGAGGGCCCGGGACGCCGTGGCGATCGAGACGCTGGCGCGCGCCGCGACATCCGCCAGGCGCGGTGCCGAGCGGGGCTTCGGCATCGGCGCCTCCCTTGCCAGCTCGCTGGGTCGACCGTAGTCTACGCAAGCGCTTACGGAAAGCGCTTACGTGCCTCCAATGTGCCTCGATGATGAGGAGATCTCCACGATGAACGCCCGCACCGCCCTCCGGCTGGGATGCGTCGTCGGTGTCTCGGCGCTCGTCCTCACCGCGTGCTCGGGTGGCGGCGACACCGGCGGTGCCGCATCCGACCCCATCACGATCGGCATCTCGCTGCCGCTCACCGGCGACTTCTCCGAGCCGGGCAAGGGGGTCCAGCGCGGCTACGAGGCATGGGCGGCCGCGGTGAACTCCACCGGCGGGCTGCTCGGCCGGCAGGTCGAGCTGCGCATCCTCGACGACCAGTCCAACGCCGACAGGGTGGTGGCCGACTACGAGTCGCTGATCGCCCAGGACCAGGTCGACCTGGTGTTCGGGCCGTTCTCCACCCGGCTCGTCGTGCCGTCGGCGCGCGTGTCCCAGGAGTACGGGATGCTGTTCGTCGAGCCGGCGGGAGCGGCGCGCGAGGTCTTCGAGCAGGGTTTCGACAACCTCTTCTACGCCGCACCCGCGATCGCCGACGACCATTACAACCACCTCGCCGAGACGATCACCGCGATGCCCGAGGGGCAGCGCCCGCGCACGGCCGCGTACGCCGCGATGGACGACCCGTTCGCGCAGGGCACGGCCTACGGGCTGAAGGCCAAGCTGGAGGCGGCGGGCATCCAGACGGTGGTCGACGCGGTGTACCCGCCCAACACCACCGACTTCTCCTCCATCGCCGCCCAGATCGCCGACTCGCGGGCCGACATCATCGTGGGCGGCACCCAGTACCAGGACGCGGTCAACCTGATCGTCGCGTTGCAGCAGCTCGCCTACCAGCCCAAGCTCGCCGCGTTCTCCACGGCGCCGACCAACCCGGAGTTCTCCGCGGCGATCGGCGCCCGCACCGAGGGCATCCTGTCGCCCACGGGGTACACGACGGAGGCGGCCTTCCCGTCCAACGTCGAGTTCGTGCAGCGCTACACCGCCGACCACGGCAACCCGCCGTCGGAGGACGAGGCCAACGCCTACACCACCGGCCAGGTCGTGGCCGCCGCCGTGCAGGCCGTGGGATGCGCCGAGCAGGGCGACTGCCAGCAGCGGCTCATCGACTGGCTGCGCACCAACACGGTGGACACCGTCGTCGGCCCGCTGTCCTGGGACGGCCAGGGACGCCCGCAGAGCGCCCACCTCATCCAGCAGTACGTCGACGGCCAGATCCGGATCGTCCTGCCGCAGGACACGGCGGAAGCGTCGTTCACCTACCCGAAGGCGCCATGGTGACCGGTTCCCTGCTCTTCCAGAGCCTCGTGCTCGGCGTCCTGCTGGGCGGGCTCTACGCGCTGCTGGCCGCCGGGCTCACGCTGTACTTCGGCGTGATGCGGGTGGTGATGATCGCCCACGCCGCGTTCCTGATCCTCGCCGCGTACCTCGCGTGGGACGTCAACCAGCGTTTCGGCGTCGATCCGCTGCTGTCGCTCGTGGTCACCGTGCCGCTGTTCTTCCTCCTCGGCGTCGGCTTCCAGCGGTTGCTGATCTCCCGGCTCCGCCCGGCATCGGTGACGATGATGTCGGTGCTGCTGACGTTCGCGGTGGCGCTGCTGGTCGAGGGGCTGCTCGGCTTCATCTACTCGGGCACGCAGCGGCGGGTGCAGCTGTCCTACAGCGCCACGAGCATCGAGCTGTTCGGGGCCCAGGTGGCGGTCGTCAAGCTGATCGCGTTCGGGCTGGCCGCGCTGTCGCTGCTCGCGCTGTACCTGCTGCTCACCCGCAGCCGGTTCGGCCAGGCGTTGCGCGCCACGATCCAGCACCCGCAGGCGGCCAGGCTGATCGGCATCGACACGGACCGGGTGGCCGGCTACGGCTTCGGCCTGGGTCTGGCCACCGCGGCCGTCGGCGGGGCGGCGCTGTCGCTGGACTCCACGATCTACCCGTCGCTGCACTGGCACTGGATCGGCCCGCTGATGGCGATCATCGTGGTCGGTGGGCTGGGCAGCATCCCGGGCGCGGCCATCGCGGCGATGGTGCTCGGCGTCGTGCAGAGCCTGCTGCAGCTGCCGCTGGGCACGACATGGGCGCAGACGGTGTTCTACCTCGCGCTGTTCGCCACCCTGCTGGTGCGGCCGCAGGGCTTCTTCGGAGGTCGCCTTGCGCAACGCTTCTAGGCTGGTCGCGCTCGTGGTGGGCGCGGCAGCCGTGCTGTCGTTCCCGCTCTGGAGCCCGAACCCGTACATCCTCTCCGCGGGCATCGTGGTGCTCTCCTACGCGGTGCTGTCGACGTCCTGGAACTTCGTCGGGGGGTTCACCGGCTACATGTCGCTCGGCCACGCGGCCTGGTTCGGCCTCGGCGCGTACGGCACCGGCCTGCTGATCGCACGGGCCGGCGTGCCGAGCTTCCTCGCGCTCGGGCTGGCCGGCGTGATCGTCGCGGTGCTGGCGGTGCCGATCGGCATCGCGGCGCTGCGGGTGCGCGGGGCGTCGTTCGTGATCGTGTCGATCGCGCTGGTGCTCGTGCTGCTGCTGGTGTTCCAGAGCTGGCGCGACTTCACCGGCGGGTCCGACGGCCTCGTGGTGCCCCGGCCGTTCCCCGACCTGCTGCGCCCCGAGCACCACATGGTGTTCTTCTACCTCTTCGCCCTGCTGCTGGGGCTGGCCCTGGTGGCGTGGTGGACGATCGACCGGTCCCGCTTCGGGCTTGGCCTCAAGGCGATCCGCGAGGACGAGGACAAGGCCCAGTCGCTCGGCGTGCCGACGTTCGCCTACAAGCTGGTGGCGTTCGTTGTGTCGGCCACGTTCACCGCGCTCGGCGGCGGCATGTACGCGCTGTGGTTCGGCGACCTCGACCCGATCTTCCAGTTCTCCATCCTGATCGGCTCCTACATGGTGCTGATGGCGCTGCTGGGCGGCGTGCGGCACCTGTTCGGGCCGGTGCTCGGCGCGTTCGTCGTCGGCGTGGCGATCGAGTACTTCAAGGTGTCCTACGGCGACACCCAGTTCCACCTCGTCGCCACCGGCCTGCTGCTCGGGGTCGTCGTGCTGTTCATGCCCGACGGTGTGATCCCCGCGGTCGCCGGGCTGATGGGGCGGCTGCGCCCGCAGGAGAGCTCGATCCGCGAGGTCTCGGCGGCCGAGCTGCTGGAGCAGAACCGGGCGGCGTCCGAGAACCCCGATCGCGCCGACCGCGCGGAGGTGCACCGATGACCGCCCCGACCACCACCGCAGGCCTCACCACCGTCGAGCTGACGAAGGCGTTCGGCGGGGTCCGTGCCGTCGACCACGCCAGCGTCGCGTTCCACCACGGGAAGATCAACGCGGTGATCGGGCCGAACGGCTCGGGCAAGACCACGTTCTTCAACTGCGTCACCGGGATGATCAGGCCCGACTCCGGCAGCGTCAGCTACCGAGGGCGCGACGTCACCGGCAAGGCGCCCCACCGGATCGCCGCGGCGGGCATCGGGCGCAGCTTCCAGCTCTGCCGGATCTTCCCCCGCATGACGGTGCGGGAGAACGTGCTCGCCGCCGTCCGGCCGCGCGGGCTCGCCGGCCTGCTGCGCTCGGCCCACGACGCCGCCGACGTCGAGCGGGCCCGCGACTGGCTGCGGCGGGTCGGGATCGACCACCTGGAGGACATCGAGGCGCGCAACCTGTCCTACGGCCAGCAAAAGCTCCTGGAACTGGCCGGCGTGCTGATGGCCGACCCCGAGACGATCATGCTGGACGAGCCGGCAGGTGGCGTGAACCCCGCCCTGATCGACCGGATCGCCACGCTCGTGCGCGAGCTCAACGCCGAAGGCCGCACCTTCATCGTCGTCGAGCACAACATGGAGCTGGTGATGAGCCTGTCCGACCACGTGGTCGTGTTCGACCGCGGGCGGCCGATCGCCGAGGGTCCGCCGGACACCGTCCGGGCCGACCCCGCGGTGCTGGAGGCGTACCTCGGTGTCTGAGAACCCGCCTCTCCTGGAGCTCCGCGACATCGAAGCCGGTTACGGTCGCGCCGCGCTCGTGCTGCGCGGCCTGTCGGTGAGTGTGCCCGCGGGCACCGTGGTCTGCCTGGTCGGCCCGAACGGCGCCGGCAAGTCCACCGTCCTGAAGGTCGCGAGCGGGCTGCTCGCGCCGCGCTCGGGCGCCGTCCGCGTCGACGGGCAGGACGTCACCGGTCTCAGCCCGCAACGCATGCTCACCGCCGGCGTGGCCCACGTGCTGCAGGGCCACAGCGTGTTCCCCGAGATGACCGTGGCGGAGAACGTCGGGCTCGGCGCCTACACGGTCACCGACAAGGCGCGCGTCGCCGAGCGGACCGCGTTCGTGCGGGACCTCTTCCCGGTGGTCCGCGAACGCTGGCGCTCGCTCGCCGGTCTCCTGTCGGGCGGCCAGCAGAAGCAGGTGGAGTTCGCCCGCTCGCTGATGGTCAGCCCCAAGGTGCTGCTGCTCGACGAGCCGTCCATGGGCCTGGACCCCAAGGCCACCGCCGTGGTGTTCGAGCAGGTCGTGGCCATGCGCGAGGCCGGGCTGGCGATCCTGCTCGTCGAGCAGAACGCTCGCCGCGCCCTCGAGACCGCCGACCTCGGCTGCGTCCTCGACCTCGGCCGCGTGCACGTCAGCGGCCCCGCACCACAGCTCCTCGCCGACCCGCAGCTCGCCGAGCTGTACCTCGGCGGGCGTCCCACCGTTCCCAACCCCTCCGAAAGCAGGTAGTACGCATGCGCATCGTCATGAACGGCGTGACCGGGAGGATGGGTTACCGCCAGCACCTCCTGCGGTCCGTCCTCGCGATCCGTGACGACGGCGGTGTGCAGCGCCCCGACGGCACGCGACTGCAGGTCGAGCCCGTGATCGTGGGCCGCAACCGCGAGAAGCTCACCGAGATCGCCCGAAAGCACGACATCGAGACCGTGCACACCGACCTCGACACCGCCCTCGCCGAGGACGACGCCCCCGTCTACTTCGACTCGCTGGTCACCAGCGAGCGCAAGAAGACGATCCTGCGCGCGATCGCCGCCGGGAAGCACGTGTTCACCGAGAAGCCGATCGCGGAGTCGGTGGCCGAGGGCCAGGAACTGGTGGAGGCCGCCCGCACCGCCGGCATCGTCGACGGGGTGGTGCACGACAAGATCTACCTCCCCGGGCTGATCAAGCTCAAGCGGCTGATCGACTCCGGCTTCTTCGGGCGGATCCTGTCGGTGCGCGGCGAGTTCGGGTACTGGGTCTTCGAGGGCGACCTGCTCCCCGCCCAGCGCCCCAGCTGGAACTACCGGGCCGAGGACGGCGGCGGCATCGTCCTCGACATGTACTGCCACTGGAACTACGTGCTCGAGCACCTGTTCGGTGGCGTCGAGGCCGTGATGACCAAGGCCGTCACCCACATCCCGACGCGCTGGGACGAGAAGGGCGAGCCCTACGACGCCACCGCCGACGACGCCGCCTACGGCATCTTCGAGCTGTCCGGTGGCGTCATCGCGCAGATCAACTCGTCGTGGGCGGTGCGGGTGGACCGCAAGGAGCTGGTGGAGTTCCAGGTGGACGGCACGCACGGCTCGGCCGTCGCCGGCCTCTTCGGCTGCCGCGTCCAGCCGCGCGTCCGCACACCCATGCCCGTGTGGAACCCGGACGTGCCCACCGACCAGGACTTCCGCGGCCAGTGGGAACAGGTGCCGGACAACCAGGAGTTCGGCAACGGATTCCGCGCGCAGTGGGAGCAGTACCTGCTCGACGTCGACGCCGGCCGGCAGCACCCGTACGACTTCGCGAGCGGCGTGCGCGGCCTGCAGCTGGTGGATGCGGCGCTGAAGTCGTCGAAGGAAGGCGTCCGAGTGGAGCTGCCGAGGAGTGCGTCGTGACAGCGGCTCGTGATGTCAGCAAAGCCACTTTGATGACGTCCTGCGTCAGTAGAGCCACTTTGCTGACACGTGGGGGAGGGGCGCTGTGACCGTCGTCGACTCCCGCATCGACCTGCCCGCCGCCGGTGGGGGGTGGCGCACCGTCTCGCTCGCCGCGCCGCGGGAGTGGACGCCGCACCCGCAGCCCTACCGCACCCGGGTGGCGTTCGCGGCCGCGCACGTCGTGGGCGACCCGTGGGGTGAGAACGTGCCGGGCGCGCCGGCCGCCGTCGACTGGGACTCCACGCTGGCGTTCCGCCGCCACCTGTTCTCCTACGGCCTGGGCGTCGCCGAGGCCATGGACACCGCGCAGCGCAACATGGGCCTGGACTGGCCTGCCGTGCAGGAGCTGGTGCGCCGCAGCGCCGAGCAGGCGCAGGCACACGGCGCGCGCATCGCGGCCGGCGCGGGCACCGACCACCGCACCGACCTCACGACCGTCGACGACGTGCTCGCCGCCTACACCGAGCAGGTCGAGTACGTCGAGGGCACCGGGGCGCAGGTGATCCTCATGGCGTCGCGGCAGCTCGCCGCCGTGGCCGCGGGCCCGGACGACTACCTGCGGGTCTACGAGGCGCTGCTGCGGCAGGTGCGGGAGCCGGTGATCCTGCACTGGCTCGGTGAGGCGTTCGACCCGCAGCTCGCCGGCTACTGGGGCTCCGCCGACGTCGCCTCGGCCACCGCCACGTTCGTGCACCTCGTGGAGGCGCACGCGGCGAAGGTCGACGGCGTGAAGGTGTCGCTGCTCTCGGCCGAGCACGAGGTGGGGCTGCGCGCCGAGCTGCCCGAGGGCGTGCGCCTGTACACCGGCGACGACTTCCACTACCCGGAGCTGATCCGCGGCGACAGCACCCACCACTCCGACGCGTTGCTCGGCGCGTTCGCCGCGATCGCCCCGGCCGCGTCGGCCGCGCTGGCCGCGCTGGACGAGGACGACCTCGACACCTACGACGCCGAGTTCGCGCCCACTCTCGAGCTGTCGCGGAAGGTGTTCGCCGCCCCGACCTTCTACTACAAGACCGGGATCGCGTTCCTGTCCTGGCTCGCCGGGCACCAGCCCGGGTTCACGATGGTCGGCGGGCTGCAGTCGGCGCGGTCGGTGGTGCACCTGTCCGAGGTGTTCGCGCTCGCAAACGAGGCTCGATTGCTGCCGGACCCGGACGCGGCGGCCGCGAAGCTCCGCAGCCTGCTGACGGTCGCCGGAGCCGTTCGATGACGACCACCGAGGTGCGCGACATCCCTTCAGGCTCCCCGGCGCGGGTGGAGACACCCGCGCCGGGTGATCCACGGCTCGCCCGGCTGTCGCTCAACCAGCGCACCACCGCCAACTGGAACCTCGGCGAGGCGGTCGCTGGAGCCGTGGCCGCGGGCCTCCCGGCGATCGGGTTGTGGCGCGAACCGGTGGCCGAGGTCGGCGTCGACGTCGCCCGCCGCGTCGTGGACGACGCCGGCCTGCGCGTCTCGTCGCTCTGCCGGGGCGGCTTCTTCACCGCCTCCGACCCGGCCGCCCGCGCCACGGCGCACGAGGACAACCTGCGTGCCCTCGACGAGGCCGCGGCGCTCGGCACGACGGCGCTGGTGCTCGTGCCCGGCGGGCTGCCGCCCGGCGACAAGGACCTCGCCGGTGCCCGCTCCCGGGCGGCCGAGGCGATCGCCGCCCTCGTGCCCGCCGCGGTCGAGCGCGGGGTGACGCTCGGCATCGAACCGATGAACCCGATCTACGCCGCCGACCGCGGGGTGGTCTCCACCCTCGCGCAGGCCCTCGACATCGCCGAGGCGTTCGCGCCGCACGAGGTCGGCGTGGTGGTCGACACGTTCCACCTGTGGTGGGAGCCGGGCGTGCACGCCCAGATCGCGCGGGCGGGGGAGCGGATCGTGTCCTACCAGGTGTGCGACTGGATCACGCCGCTGCCGGCCGACTCCCTGCTCGCCCGCGGGATGATGGGCGACGGCCACATCGACTTCCCGGCCTTCACCCGCGCCGTCGCCGCGGCCGGCTACACCGGCGAAGTCGAGGTGGAGATCTTCCACGCCGACGTGTGGGCGGCCCCGGGAGACGACGTGATCGCCACGATGGCCCGCCGCTACGTCGAGCTGGTGCAACCGCACCTCTGAGCGCGCATCACCCGAGGTCGTAGGCCACGGGGTGGCGGGGTTCGTAGATCGACAGGGGAGTGCCGCTCGGCTACGAAGAGCGCGGCCCGCCCGCTCCCGGTGCGCGGCGGCCGGGACGGCGGGCCGCCGGTGCGCGGCGCCGCCCGGCAGGAGCAGGTGCGTCAGGCGGTGCCGGCTCCGGACGCGGCCGGACCGGTCGCCGGCCCTCCGGCCGGCGCGGAGGGGCAGGTTCGCCCCGGTCGTCGCCGGCCTCCTCGTCGCCGGGCTCTCCCTCGTCCTCGATCGCCTGCTGCTCGCCACCGCGGTGCCTGGCGGCGGCTTCGCGCAGGCGGAGTGCGAGCTGCTTGAGCGCCTCGAGCACCTGGAGGGCCAGTTGGCGCAGGAACCGCAGGAACAGCATGATCTTGCGGACGACGAGGGCGAACGCGACGCCGCTCAGCAGCGGCTTCACCACCTTGTCGGTGACCGCCGTGACGGCGCCCTTGGCGATGCCGGCGGTCGTGGTGACGGCGCCCTTCGCGGTGCCGGCGGTTGTCGTGGCGGCGCCCTTCGCGGTGTCCGTTGCGGTGCCGGCGGTTGTCGTGGCAGCCCCCTTCGCCGTGCCTGCTGCGGTGCCTGCCGTCGTGGCCAGACCGCCCGCGGCACTCCTGCCGGACGCGGTGGTGCCGCTCGCGGTCCGGTCGAGCCGGTTCGCGACGCCGCGAACGCCCGACCGGGCCTTGCCGACCGCCCCGGTTCCGGAGCGCTTCAGCGCGGCCCGTGCGGGATGGGCTCGTCCGGTGCGGCCGGAGGATCCCGTGGTCTCTCTCGACTCTCGGCTCGGTTCGGTGGACATGCCCATCCCTCCAGGTCATGAGGTGCGGATGCGGGCACAGCGACGCTGCACGAACGGCGTACCACCTGCGGAGATCAGGTATGCCCGGTTTCCCATCTCCTGATCGGATGCGCGTTCCACTCATTTTTTCGCGCGTTCGGACAGCCTTTCGGAGCAACATTGCTGGACCGGTCGGTCGAACCGGCCCTTCGTGTTCTCCGTCAGGCCGGGCGAACGGGGCGGCGGGCTTCGTGGACCACCGCGGGCGGGAAGTTCCGCCAGACCGTGCGGCTGGTCGTCACCTCGGCGAAGTGGGCGCGCAGGTCGGTGAGCTGGCGCCGGGCGGGTGGGGCCCAGCGCGTCCAGGTGTAGCCGAACTGCGTGAACACACCCGTCGGCGCGAGCACCTCGGTGATCACGGCGTGCAGCCCGCGGCCGTCGGGGCCGGGGGAGTAGGCCACCCACGGCAGCCCGCTGACCACGGCGTCCGCGGCGGTGATGCCGCGATCGGCGAGCAGGCTCGGCAGCTCGCGGGCGTCGGCCTGCACGATGTCGACCTCGGGATGGCGGTCGGTCAACAGCTGCGCCCACCGCGCGTTCAGCTCGACGGCGACGTGCCGCGCCCGGCCGCCGGTGTGCTCCTGGATCGCCCGGGTGAACGCACCGGTGCCCGGGCCGAGCTCGACGACGACCGGCTCACCGGTGGCCGGGATCGCCTGCACCATCGCCGCGGCGAGGGCCCGCGAGCTCGGCGTCACCGACGCCGTGTGCAGGGGGTCGCGGACGAACTCGCGAACGAACCGACCCGTATCCACCCACGCCGTCACAGCGCAAGGCTAGGGCGAGGGGCTTCCCCGTCGGAGTGTCGGCGCTTACGGTCAGTGGTGATGACCGTCACGTGAGGGGGACCGCCATGCATCCACACCGGTTGCAGCAGCTCGTGGGGTCCGTGCCGGACTCCGTCGATGCCGACCAGCGCGCCAGGCTGCTCGCCCACGTCCAGGCCTCGGACCGCTGCCGGGTGCGGATCGAGCGGGTGGGCGCGGAGCTGGAGAGGGTCCTCGACGGCGTCGGGAGCTCGGACCGGGCCGTGGATCTCGCCTCCGAGCTGGACGGCCTCGAACGGGTCCAGCAGCGCATCGACCGCCGGCTCACCGCTCTGGTCGAGGAGCTCACCAGCACACCGCGCGCTGTCACCTACGACGACGGCGTGCCCGCCTGAACCCCTGCCCGGGCGGCCCGCAGGCAGTAGAGGGCCACCACCGCGGCAACCAGGCCGAGCGCCGGCTGCACGAGCAGGAGGGCGCCGCTCAGGACGCACGACGACACCGTGAGCAGCCGCCACGTCGACGCCTGCCGCGCCCCACCCGCCTGCCGGGGCGCACCCGCCCCCGGGCGGCGCCCGAGTCTGGTTCCGAGCAGGGCCTGCGCGAGCGCGGCGAGGGTGAACACCCCGGCCCACACCCACGACCCCTCCGCCGCTCGCAGCCCGGCCAGCACGAGGAAGCAGCACGCCCCGACGAGATGGCCCGTCACCGCAGCACCCCGATGTACTGGCCGAGCGCGACGAGCCCGGAGCCGAGCAGCACGACCGACGACACGGCGACGAGCACGCGTGCGGCTGGCTTCGTGCGCAGCGCCGCGGGGAAGGAGCGCCGTTCCAGCACGAGGAGGCCGAGGCCGTAGATCCCGCAGGCCACGGTGCCGCCCACGATGTTCGCCGGAGTGATCAGCGCGACGAGGTCGGCGCCGGTGAGGATCAGTGCGGTGCCGCCGAGCAGCACGTAGGCGTAGACGGCCTTGCGGGTGGTGCCGATCCCGGCCGCGCGGACCTTCGTCGAGACGGCGGACAGCGACTCGTAGGTGGTGCGGGAGTAGACCTCCCAGATCGCGTACATCGTGCCGAAGAAGACCATGATGATCGCGAGGACGTAGAAGTACCGGAACACCGGGTGGATGACCCCGAGCACGTCCCCCTGGTAGGTCAGCACGTTCTGGCCGGTCGGCACGTTCTGGGCCGCGCCGAGGATCTCCTTGCCGGTGATGATGAAGGCGACCGCCGTCAGCGCCATCGCCGCGAAGCTGAGCACCACGTCTCCGAGCGGCGCCCGGGACCAGCCGCGCACTCGCTCCCGTTCCTGCGGCGTGTCGGTGAGCGCGAGCGGTTCGGCCACCGCCTGGTCGCGCCCCGGCAGGCCGAGCGCGCCCCAGCGCTTCTCCCGCATGAGGCCGGCGTAGCCGATGTAGTCGTACATTCCGCCGCCGAGCCCGCCCATGAAGACGACCGCCTCGATCCACACCGCCCGGTCGGCGATCTCCGGGTACTCGGTGAAGACGAACGGCTGGTAGCCGAAGCCCTGTGGCACGAACCCGGCCAGCACGTCCAGCCATTGCGGCTGGGCGGCGAACACGGCGACGACCACCAGGGCGACCTTGATCGAGACGATGGCCACCTGGGCGCGTTCCAGCAGGGTGTACCAGCCGAACCAGGCGAGCGCCGCGGCGAGGACCAGCAGCACGAGGCCCCAGGCCACGGCCGGCCCGCCGAAGACGATGTTCAGGTAGCTGCCGATGCCGGTGGCGAGGGCACTGGCCACGAACGGGAAGGAAAGCACGGCGAGGGCGCCGACGAGGGCGGGGAACCAGCCGCGGGGCCCGGGGATCGCCCTGGCCAGGCCGCTCATGGGGTGCTCGCCGGTCAGCACGATGTAGCGGTTGGAGGCGTAGATGATCGCGGCCTTGGTGACCGCGCCGACCACCACCAGCCACAGGATCGCGTAGCCGAACACGGCCCCGAGCCGCGAGGCCAGGACCGTCTCACCGCTGCCGACGGTCAGCGACGCGATGATCGCCCCCGGCCCGAAGAACAGCAGGATCGTCCGCAGGCTCAACCGCCGCCGAGCCAGCTCCCGCGGCACCTCGGGCAGGAGCGCTCTCCCCGGCGACATCCCGGCTTCCGGATTCTCTGGACGCACCATTGCAGACCCTTCCTCTCGTGACGTGCCGTCAGGACCTCGGGCGGACGGTTCGGAGGAGACCCGAGTGGTCGAGATCGCCGTCTCCACCGGCGACCATCCGGCGGAACTGCTCGTGGAGCAGCGCGGGGACCTCCGACGGCGCCCCGGTGGCGTCCATGAGGCTCAGCGCGCCCCGTTCCGCGCCGGGCACGCCATCATCGGTCCGAGGCCGAGGAGCGAGACCGTCATGGCCGCTCGAGCAGCTGTTCTGTCTCGCGCCGCAGCTCGAGCACCCGGCCGAACGCGGCCTCGTCCAGCTGCACGTCGTCCCAGGTGACGATCGCTCCCTTCGGGACGTCGCGCCGCAGCTCGACGTGATGGGCCAGTGCGATCGGCAGCGCCCGGCGCTCGACCGACGCCCGCGCGGAGATCAGCTTCCCCCAGACCGCGTAGCCGCCCTCGCCGTCGAGCACCTCGCCGGCTGCCAGGTCCTTCTTCGCGGTGGCCACGACGTCGGCGGAGAACCCCTTCGCCGCGCCGGTGGCCACGCCGCGGAGCACGGCGTTCGCGATCGAGATCCCGAGCTCGAGACCGATGTAGTGGTACGGGCGGAAGAGTGCGGCGTACTGCTTCGTGGGATCCGCGTGCCAGGTGTACTCGGAGAAGCAGCCGGAGACGTAGTCGTTCGTCGCCTTCACGACGACGAACACGCCTTCCTGCGTGTTGTGCGGGATCCGGTCGCCGTCGCGGGTGACGCTCGACATGACGTCCACCGACCCCTCGTGGGCGAGGACACCGCCCACCTCCCGGGGCCGGCAGACCGTCGCGATCTGCTCGACGTCGCCAGGGGTGAAGGTCAGGCCCTCGTCCGAGGGCACCAGGCCGGCCGCGTTCGCGACCGCGGCCATCTCGATTGCCGCCTTCGTGCCGTCCCGGAACGCCGTGTGCATGCGCGGGTTGAGCTGGCCCGAGTCGGTGAGCTCCTTCGAGAACTCCCAGTGCTCCCACACGTTGTCGGGGTTCATCTCGTGGTAGTGCTCGAGGTACTTGGCCCCCTTGCCGGCGCACACCACGTGGAAGCCGGAGGTGCGGGCCCAGTCGACGAGCTCCATGATCAGCGCTGGCTGGTCGCCGTAGGCCATGGAGTAGACGAGGCCGCGCTCGGCCGCACGGCGCGCGAGCGCCGGACCGACCACCGCGTCCGCCTCGACCGTCACCATGATCACGTGCTGGCCGGCGTCGAACGCCGCGAGCGCGTGCGAGGTGCCGACGATCGGGTTGCCGGTGGCCTCCACGACCACGTCGATGGGGTCGGTGAAGAGCGGTGCCGCGTCCGGGAGCACCGCGGTCGAGCCGCCGGCCAGTGCGGACGCCGAGATCGTCGGTGACGGCGTCCCGCGGCCAGTCGACGAGCTTCAGCGCCTGCTTCGCCCGGTCGAGGTTGATGTCGGCGATCGCCGCGACGTGGATCCCCGGGATGGTGCGCGCCTGGGCGAGGAACATCGTGCCGAACCGGCCGGCGCCGATGAGCCCGACCCGGATCGGGGCGCCGTCGCGCTCGCGGGTCTGCAGCAGGTCGTGCAAGTTCACCGGTGGACTCCTCGGCTGCTAGAGTGGTAGCGGTTCCAGTTTTGTACCACGGGTGTTTCGCCAGGGTCAACGACCGGGATCGGGTTTACTGACGGTCGCAGCGCGGAGGGGGCGGCATGAAGAAGGCGGCCACCATCCGGGACGTCGCCGCCGCCGCGGGGGTCTCCGTCTCGGTGGTGTCACGCGTGCTCAACGGCACGGGTCCGGTCGGCCCGGCGAAGCGCGCCCAGGTCCTCGCCACGATCGAGGCTCTCGCCTACCGGCCGCGTGCCGCGGCGCGCCAGCTCAGCCAGGGTCACAGCGACACCATCGGGCTGCTGCTCGCCGACCTGACCAACCCCTTCTTCGCCGGGCTCGCCGACCGGGTCGTCGCCGAGGCGCGCTCGCGCGACCTGCAGATCCTGCTCATGACCACGCAGGAGGACCCGCACCTGGAGGCGCAGGCCCTCGACACGCTCCTGGACCGCTCCGTCGGCGGCATGATCGGCACCCCCACCGGCCAGAACGTCGAGCGGTGGGAGAAACTCGTCGCCCTCGACATCCCGGTGGTCTTCGTCGACCGCGCCATCGGCGACCTCAACCAGGTCGACGTCGTCAGCATCGAGAACGTCGACTCCGCCGCCACCGCCACGAGGCACCTGCTCCGGCGCGGCCACACCCGGATCGGGATCGTCTCCGGGCCACTGGACACGACCACGGGCGTCGAGCGGGTGCAGGGCTACGAGCAGGCGCTGCGCGAGCACGGCATCGAGCCCGACCACCGGCTGGTGCGTCCCGCGCCGTTCCGAGGCGACCGGGGCGCCGACGTCGTGGCGCAGATGCTCGCGCTCGACCAGCCGCCCACCGGCCTCGTCGTCGCCAACACCGCGCAGGTGCGGGTTGTGCTGCGGATGCTCTCCCAGGCGCGCGTCGCGATCCCGGACGACCTCTCGGTCGTGGTCTTCGACGACAACCCGTGGACCGAGCTGATCAGGCCCCCGCTCACCGCCGTCCGTCAGCCGATCGACATGCTCGCACTGCACTCGGTCGAGCTGGTGCACGCCCGGATGCGCCAGAAGCTCCCGCCGGCCCCCCGGCGGGTTCGTGTCGTCGCCGAGTTCCTGGAGCGGTCCAGCACCGCAGACATCTGATGGAGGACACATGCCGCAGCAGCCAGTCGTCGTCACCGCCGTCTTCAGCCCGCTGCCCGGGCGCCACGAGCAGGCCAGGGCGGCCCTCGAGGGTGCGCTCGCCGACGTTCACGCGGAGGACGGCTGCCTGCTCTACGCGCTGCACGACGCGGCGGACGGCACGCTGGTGCTGATCGAGAAGTGGGGGTCGCAAGGTGTGCTCGGCGCGCACGCCGCCGGTGAGGCGGTCAAGCGGCTCAACGCGTCGATCGAGGGGCTGCTCGAGGTACCGCCCACCGTCGTGACGATGGCGCCGCTGCCCGGCGGTGATCCGGTCAAGGGTCGCCTCTGACGCGGGAACCCGCCCACGGCGCTGCCGGGCCCGGCCGGACGCGCGAGGATGACCCGACAACGGACGTCGGCGAAGGGGTCATCGGGTGCGCGCGGTGCAGGTGGTGCGGTTGGACGGGCCGGCGGCGGTGGAGGTGCGAGACGTGCCGGAGCCGTCCCGGCAGCCCGACCAGGTGCTGGTGGACGTGCGGGGGATCGGGGTCAACTTCCCCGACGTCCTGCAGTCCAAGGGGCTCTACCAGTACAAGCCGGAGCTGCCGTTCACGCTCGGCTCCGAGGTGGCGGGCGTCGTGCGGGAGGCGCCCGACGGCTCGCCGCTGCGGGCCGGTGATCGCGTGGCCGCGTTCACCTCCACCGGCGCGTTCGCCGAGGTGGTGGCCGCGCCGGCGGACCACGTGCTGCCGTTGCCGGACGAGATCGGCTTCGCGGCGGGGGCATGCCTGCCGATGAACTACCTGACCGCCCACTTCGCGCTGCTCGTGCGCGGGCACCTGCGGGCGGGGCAGTCGGTGCTCGTGCAGGGCGCCGCGGGTGGGGTGGGCACGGCGGTCACCCAGCTCGCCGCCGCGCTCGGCGCGCGGGTGATCGCGGTCGTGTCGACCGCCGAGAAGGGCGAGGTGGCCCGGGCCGCCGGCGCGCACGACACCGTCCTCGTGGACGGGTTCAAGGACGCCGTGCGCGAGCTCACCGGCGGCGCGGGTGTCGACCTCGTGGTCGACCCGGTGGGCGGCGACCGCTTCACCGACTCGCTGCGCTGCCTCGCCCCCGAGGGGCGGCTGCTCGTCGTCGGGTTCACCGCGGGCGAGATCCCCACCGTCAAGGTGAACCGGCTCCTGCTGAACAACATCGACGTCGTCGGTGTCGGCTGGGGTGCCTACGCGTCCGCCCGCCCCGGCTACCTGCCGAAGCAGTGGGCCGAGCTGGAGCCCCACCTGCGCTCGGGCGCACTCGACCCGGTGATCGGCACCACCTTCCCGCTCGAGCGCGCCGCCGACGCTCTCGCGATGATCGACGAGCGGCGCGTGACCGGGAAGGTGGTGCTGGAGACGGCGTGAGCCGGGCTCAGGCCTCCTTGTTCGGGCTCGTCGTGGTGCTCGACTCGACCGGTGCGGCACCGTCTGCGCTCGTCGCGTCCGGGTGCGGCTTGACGGACACGACGAACTCGTCGCCGTAGGTCTTCGTGCCGTGCTCGACGGCCTGCTCGACGGCCGCTACCGCGCGCCGGTCGCGACGCATCAGCGGGTCGTGGTGCAGGTCCCTCGCGAGCGCGATGCACAGCGCGACCATGACCAGGGCGAACGGCGCCGCCGAGATGATCGTGATGTTCTGGATCCCGGTGAGCGCCTCATCCTGGCCGGCGCCGATCGCCAGCATGATGGCGGCGATCGCGCCCATCACCACGCCCCAGAAGATCACGACCCAGCGGTGGGGCGAGATCGAGCCGCGCTGCGAGAGCGTGCCGGTGACCACGGACGCCGCGTCGGCGCCGGACACGAAGAAGATCGCGACGAGCACCATGGCGAGCACGCTGAGCACCCCGCCGAGCGGCATCGAGTGCAGCAGTCCGAACAGCTGACCCTCGACGTTCGCCGACGCGAGGTCGGTGCCGCTGCGCTGGAGGCTGATCGCGGCGCCCCCGAAGATCGCGAACCAGACCAGGCTCACCACGCTGGGGATGAGCAGCACGCCGACGACGAACTGCTTGATCGTGCGGCCCCGGCTGATCCGGGCGATGAACATCCCGACGAACGGGGTCCAGGAGATCCACCAGGCCCAGTAGAAGACCGTCCAGGAGGACAGCCACGCCGCGGTGGCGTCGCCGCCGGTGGCGGCCGTGCGGGCGGCCATCTGGGCCATGTTGCCGAAGTAGTCGCCGATTGCGGTGGGGAGGAGGTTGAGGATGAAGATGGTGGGCCCGCCGACGAACACGACGAGCGCCAGGATTCCGGCCAGCACCATGTTGATGTTCGACAGCCACTGGATGCCCTTGGCGACGCCGGACACCGCGGAGGCGACGAACGCGATCGTGAGCACCGCGATGATGCCGAGCAGCAGGGCGAGTGGCGCCTCCGGCAGCCCGTTGGCCTCCAGGCCGGCGCCGATCTGCAGCGTGCCGAGCCCGAGCGATGCGGCAGACCCGAACAGCGTGGCGAAGATCGCGAGGATGTCGACGGCCTTGCCGAACACTCCTTCGGTGTGGCGCTCGCCCAGGAGCGGCGCGAACGCCGAGCTGATCAGCGACCGGCGACCGCGGCGGAACGTGCTGTACGCGATTGCCAGCCCGACGACGGCGTAGATCGCCCACGGGTGCAGCGTCCAGTGGAACAGAGTTGTGGCCATCGCGATGTCGATGGCCTCGGGCGAGCCGGGCGGCACGGTGCCAGGGGGCGGGCTGGTGAAGTGCGAGAGCGGCTCGCCGACCCCGTAGAACATGAGGCCGATCCCCATGCCGGCGCTGAACATCATCGCGACCCAGGAGACCGTGCGGAACTCCGGCCCCTCGTCGTCGCCGCCGAGCGGGATCTTGCCGTAGCTGCTGAACGCGATCCACAGCGCGAACACCACGAACCCGCTGGCCACGAGCACGAACGCCCAACCGCCCGCGTTCATGAGCCCGGCGAGCACCGCCGATGCCACGGCACTCAGCGAGTCCACCGACGCGAAGCCCCAGATGAGGAACGCGATGACAAGACCCCCGGCGATCCCGAAGATCCACCGATCGACCGGCTGCTGCTCGTCGGCGCTGGTGACCGGTGCAGCTGGATCCGGAAGTGGTGTAGTGGTGCTGTCAGCTTTATGAATGGTCATGCCGTATGGCTCCGGCCGAAACCCGAGCCTGCCCCCTTCCACGAGTCACGACTGGGGCCACCCTCGATCCACAGGGCCTCGACCGCAACTCCTACAGCCGAATGGGGACCGGCTCGTTACCCGCGCGATCTGCGCCGATGCGCCCAACCATGATCGTGAGCACACCGCAAGACCCGATCGGGGCCGATCAGCGGCTGTCGCCCTCGTCGTCCTGTCCGCGGAGGAAGCGCTCCACCTCCGCGGCGAGCTCGTCGGCGCTGGGCAGCTCACCCGACAGCCCCATGCTGGACCGCTCGCCCCGCCCGGAGGCGACCGTGTCGTACTGCCGCTCGAGCGCCTCGACCACCTGGCGCACCTCGTCGGAGCTCGCCACCTGCTCGGCGATCTCCGCCTCGGTGCGTTCGGCGGCCTTCGTGACCGTCTCGGTGGGCAGGTACAGCCCCGCGGCGAGGCCGACATGGTCGAGCAGCACGCGCGCGGCCTGCGGGTACTCGGAGCGGGCCAGGTAGTGCGGCACGTGCACGGCGAAGCCCATGGCGTCGAGGCCCGCCTCGCCGAGCCGGAACTCCATCAGCCCGACGGCGCTGCCCGGCACGTGCGCCGTGGCGAACCAGGCCTCGTGCCCCTCGGTCAGCTCCGGGCGGGTGCCGTGCACCGTGACGCCGATCGGCCGCGTGTGCGGCACGGCCATCGGGATCGCGGTGAGGTTGATCACCCGCCGCACCGCGAACCGCCGCACGACCTGCTCGACGGCCGCGCAGAACCGCTCCCACTGCATGTCCGGCTCCGGGCCGGCGAGCAGCAGGTATCCGGTGTCGCCGGTGTCGGTGAGCGCCACGACGTCCAGCTCGGGGCGGCTGTAGGCGGCCCACCGGTCGGTCTCGAAGCGCAGCGGTGGGCGACGCGAGCGGTAGTCGAGGAGCTGGTCGACGTCGAAGCGCGCCACGAGACGCGAGTCCCGGCCCTCCACCAGGGCCTCCATCGCCAGCCGGGCCGCGCTGCCCGCATCGACGAACCCGTCCAGCGCCACCAGCAGCACCGGTTCGTCCAGCTGCGGCGCGTCGGCCGCCACCTCGTACAGATCGGCTGGTTCCAGCACGGCACACCTCCGCCTCTCGACGAGGCCACGCGGCCCCGCCCGTCGCACATCTGTCCGGGTGCAACGTGAGTCTGCCCGCACAGCATCCCGTTTCCACGCGCGCGGGGGCACCATGGGGACGAGATGAAGATGCATCATCGCCTCTGGGTCGTCTGGTCGATCGGTCTGGCCGCCTACCTGGTGGGGGTGATGCACCGCACCTCCTTCGGCGTGGCAGGTCTGGACGCCGCGGCGCGCTTCGACGCGGCGCCGGCGGTGCTCGCCGGGTTCGTGGTGCTGCAGCTCCTGGTCTACGCGAGCCTGCAGATCCCCGTGGGCGTGCTGCTCGACCGGTTCGGCGCCCGCAAGCTGATCGTCGTCGGCGCGCTCACGATGGCCGCGGGCCAGCTCGTGCTCGCCGTCGCCGAGGCGCTCCCGCTCGCGATCCTGGCGCGCGTGCTGGTCGGCGCAGGCGACGCACTGACGTTCATCAGCGTCCTCGCGGTCGTCACGAGCTGGTTCCCGGCCCGGCGGGTGCCGATGATGACGCAGCTCACCGGCCTGATCGGGCAGCTCGGCCAGGTGGTGTCCGCGGTGCCACTGGCCGCGGTGCTGCACGGGCCCGGATGGACGCCCGCGTTCGTCTCGGCCGCGGCGCTCGGCGTGGCGGTGGGGCTCGCGGCGCTGGCAGTCGTGCGCGACCGGCCGCCGGGTGCGCCGGCCCCGCCGCCCGCACCCGCCCCGCGCGAGGTGGTGCGCGGGCTCGTCTGCTCCTGGCGCGAGCCGGGCACCAGGCTGGGGTTCTGGACGCACATGGCCACCCAGTTCTCCGGGATGGTCTTCGCTCTGCTGTGGGGTGTGCCGTACCTCGTGGCCGGCCAGGGGTTCACGACCGGCGAGGCCAGCGCGATGCTGACGCTGCTCGTGGTGTCCGGGATCGTCGCCGGACCGCTGTTCGGCGAGTTCACCGCCCGCCATCCGCTGCGCCGGTCGTGGCTCGTGCTCACCGTGCTCGCCACGACGGTCGCGGTCTGGACGGCCGTGCTCGCCGTGCCGCCACCCGCCCCGCGCTGGTTGCTGGCGCTGCTCGTGGTCGTCCTGGCGCTCGGCGGGCCGACATCGATGATCGGCTTCGACTACGCCCGCACGTTCAACCCCGGCCACCGGCAGGGCGCCGCGGTCGGGATCGTCAACATGGCCGGGTTCGCCGCGTCGCTCACCGTGTCCCTCGCCGTCGGGGTGGTGCTCGGGCTGGTCGCCGGGCCGGCCGGCTACACGCCGGAGGCGTTCCGCGTGGCGTGGACGGTGCAGTACGCCGTATGGGCGCTCGCGCTCGGCGGCGTCCTGGTGGCGCGCCGTCGCGCCCGCCTCAAGATGGCGAGCGAGGGCGTCGTCGTGCCGTCGCTGCGCGCCGTGCTGGCGGCGCGACGCGGCGCACCGTCCCGCACGCGCTGACGCCGCTGACCGCGGGGCCCGCTCCCATCACCCGAACGTGGCAATGATTATCATCTGCGCGTTCTGTTCCGATGCTGGTGGGAGGAGGCGGCGTGCGGATCGCGTTCGTCGGCAAGGGCGGGAGCGGCAAGACGACATCGGCTGCGGTGTTCAGTCGCTACCTCGCCGAGCTGGGCAGGCCGGTGCTCGCGATCGACGCGGACATCAACCAGCACCTCGGGCAGGCGCTCGGGCACGACGGCCCACCGCCGCGAGCACTCGGCGCCGACCTGCCGTGGCTCAAGGAGCACCTGCGGGGCACCAACCCGCGCATCGCGAGCGCCGACGCGATGATCAAGACGACGCCCCCCGGGGGTGGTTCCCGGCTGCTCGACCTCGATCCCGACGGGGAGCTGCTGGGACGGCACTCGGCCGTGGCGGGCGGCGTGCGCTACCTCGTGACCGGCGAGTTCGACGAGGCCGACATCGGCGTCTCGTGCTACCACTCCAAGACCGGCGCCGTGGAGCTCTACCTCAACCACCTCGTGGACGGGCCCGGCGAGTACGTGGTCGTCGACATGACCGCGGGCGCCGACGCATTCGCGTCCGGCCTGTTCACGCGGTTCGACCTCACGGTGCTCGTCAGCGAGCCGACCCGGCGGGGGATCGGCGTGTACCACCAGTACGCCGAGCACGCCCTCGGCCACGGCGTGGCGCTGCGGGTGCTGGGCAACAAGGTGACCGACGCCGAGGACGGGGCGTACCTGCGTGAGCAGGTGGGCGACGCGCTGATCGGGTGGTTCGGCCAGTCCGCGTGGGTGCGGGCCGCCGAGCGCGGCGCCGTGGCGCCGGTGGGCGCCCTCGAGCCGGCGAACCTCGCCGTGCTCGACGGCGTGCTCGCCGCCCTCGACGAGCGCGAGCGCGACTGGGCTGCCTACCACCGCAGCACGGTGGAGTTCCACCTGCGCAACGCCACCGCGTGGGGCAACCGCGCGATGGGGGCCGACCTGGCCGCCCAGGTCGATCCCGACTTCGTGCCGGGGATGCCCACGGTCCGCGCATGACGCGTGAGGGGATGCGGGTGCGAACGCACCTGCATCCCCTCGCCGCCCGCCCTCGCTGCGCTCGGTCGACCGCTTCGCGGACCCCGCTGTGTTGGATGGTTCGCTCGCTACGCTCCCGAACGGCCCCCGTCTACTCGGCCAGCAGGCGGTAGATCGCCTTGCGGGCCTCGGTGATGGTGGTGGTCGCCGTCGCGATCTGCTCCGGGTTGCCGGCCGCCATCACCTGCGCCGCGGCCGCGTGCAGCTGCCCCAGCTGCTCCCACAGCTCCGTGACGCCGTCGTCGTCGCCGTCCTGGCCGACCGACGCCCATACGGCGTCGAGCTCCTCGCGGTGCTCTTCGACGTACCGCGTGCCCTCCTCGGTGAGGTGGACGACGCGGCGGCCGTCGGCCTGCTCGACGCGGACCAGGCCTTCGTCCTCCAGCTGCGAGAGCGTGGGGTAGACCGAGCCGGGGCTCGGGCGCCATGCACCGCTGGTGCGGCCCGCGATCTCCTGGATGATCTCGTACCCGTGCCGCGGCTGCTCCGCGACGAGTGCGAGCACCGCCGCGCGGATGTCGCCGCGCGACGTCCGGCGACCGCGCCTGCCGCGTGGACCGGGGAAGCCGCGCATCCCGGGCCCGAAGGGCGGCCCGAAGCCGGGGCCGAAGGGGTGCCGGCGCCCGCGGTGGCCGCCGCGAACGGCGTCTTCGCCGTCCACCGGGCCGGCGAACGGCGGCACGGGCGGCCCGTCCGGTCGGAACGGCCCACGCCGCATTCCTCCGCGCCTGCCGCGGAACCCGAACTGCGGACCGGACGGCCAGGGAGTGTTCTGCTCGTTCATGTCGATCTCCTGTGTAGAGGTGAGCCTGACTGGCTCGTGTGCCATCACGATATATCGCGATAGTCGAGTTGGCAAGGCTGAGCGCCACGGGAACTTCCGGGGCGTCTCGTGCGTCGGACTCGTGAGACGAGGAGGCAGGGCCGATGGTGCTGAAGGTTCTCGGGGGCGTGCTGCTGGTGTGGCTCGCGTTCACCCTGCTCGGGGCGCTCTTCAAGTTCCTCACGTGGGCGCTGGTGATCGGCGCCGTCGTCTTCGTGGGCGCCGCCGCCTACACCGCGGTGAAGGGTCGCTCCCGCCGCCGCTCGCTGGGGCAGTGAGTCAGCGGCGGGTGCTGGTGGCGCCCGCCGTGCAGTTGCGCTCCACGTAGGTGCGCACCCGCTCGCCCGCCCCCGCGAACTCGGGGGAGTTCAGGCGGTTCACCAGGGCCGTGTCGCGCGAGAGCGCCGTCTGGTCGCCCCCGCTGGCCACCAGCACGTCCAGCTGCATGTCGAGCGCCTCCACCGTGCGCTCCACGTCCGTCCGGATGTCGTCGGGCGCGGCGAACACCATGTCCTGCCCGGCACGACGCACGTCTGCCGCCGTGCTCGCCAGCTCGTCGCGCGGCGCCTGACCCTGCGCGACGAGCCCGTTGAGCGGGCGGAGCGCCTCGAGGTTGGCCTGGGCGGCGGCGCAGAACGGGCTCGCCGGCGCGGGGGCTCTGCGCGTGGGATCGGGGGAGTCGGAGTCGGCCACCGATCCGCCGCACCCCAGCAGTGCCCCGCCGGTCGTGATGACGAGGGCGGCCGACGCGCCCGCGCGCGAGATGAGGCCCATCGGACGTTCCCCCGGATGCGGAAAGTGGTGCGAGGTATGACCCTAGCGCCCGCCGGGGTCGACCCCTGTGAAGCGGGTCGGTCGGCACCCGATCCGGGCATACGGCACGAAGCCGCGCGGAACTTTACGCCGACCGGATGCGTTGAGGACCACGTGGCGAGTATCAAGCCGCGCCGAATCGCGGCATTCAGCGCACTCTGGCGTGCGGTGGCGCAGTCGCGCCGCCCGGGGGCACCGAGCCTCGGGGAGCGCGCCCGCGCGATTCCGCGGATGCTGCGCGGCGCCGTCACGGGGCACCCGGCGCTCTCGCGTGGCCGCCTCGGGCTGATCGTGCTCGCCCTGGCCTACCTCGTCTCCCCGATCGACCTGCTGCCCGAGGTGTTCCTCCCCTTCATCGGCCTCGCCGACGACGGCGTGGTCGCGCTGTGGCTCGGCGGGGCGTTCCTCGCCGAGACCGAACGCTTCCTCGCGTGGGAGCGCCAGCAACCCGCCGTCGTGGACGCGCCGTCCGACTGATCGCAGGCACCACCGATCTTGTCGGGCACCTGCCCGCTCCTTACGGTGTCCGCATGCCGGTCCTTGAAGTCCACCTCGTCGACGGGCTGCACACCTCCGCCCAGCACGCGGAGCTGCTCGTCGCGATGAGCACCCGCTACGCCGAGGTCGCCGAGGTGCCGCTGGACCGGGTACGGGCCCACGTCACGCTGCACCGGCCCGAGCTGTGGGCGAACGGCGGCATCCCGGCGGACGGGCGGTCGGCCCCGTACTTCACGGCCGTCCTGTTCGCCGACCGCCCTGCCGACCTGCGGCGCAGACTGCTGGGCGCGCTCACCGACCTGCTGGTCGACGTGCTCGGCGTGGATCGCAGGCTGGTGCACGGGGAGGTCATCCCCGTGCAGCCCGGCGACTGGGCGGTCGGCGGAATGCCGGTCGGTACCTCGCGCCGGGCCTTCGCCGGTGGGGGTCATTAGCCGGGTAGGCCCACTCGATCAGTACCTGGGCGTCCGAGATGCGTTTGGAACGCCCTGCTCAGGGCGCTCTGCCGTGTTTCGGAACGATCAAGCGGGTCTTTCATGGTCATGTCGACACCACTGCTGTTCGATCTTGTTCTGAGAACCGTGGTGTCGATGTGACCATGAGAAGTCTGTTGGCGCGCCGTCCCCGGCCCGGGCCGGACGGCGAACTCACACCAGGCGGCGCCTCGTGGGTTCACCCCGGTTCGCGTCGACCCCGCCACCTGTGGAGGTGGATGGGTGGGCAGAACTACCGCATCCCGTGGTTGCGTGGACGGCCGTCCCCGGCGCGGGGGCACGGCGGTTGTGGACGAGTCCGTCGCTGCCGGGTGCCTACGCCACTATCCTGTGGTCCCGAGCAGTGACCGCAGGGTGATCACGGATCGAGCTGCGCGAGTGATCTTCGGCAGCCGCTACGCGACCCGGTCGTCGACGTTCTGAACAGGCTCGAGCGCCCGCTCAGCGCCGGGGTGCCGGGCTGAGCCCGCGGGTGGCGGCCCAGCCTGGCCCGACGCGCAGCCATGTCCACAGTGCGGCGGCCCCGAGCAGGTAGACGCCGAGCAGCACGGCGAGCGCGCCCGCCCGGCCTGCGAGAACGTCGGCCGCGGGCCGCACCGCGAGGTGCACGAACGCGAAGCCCCCGGTGCAGGCGAAGAGCGCCCACAGCCCCGGCGACCAGCGCAGCAGCGCCTGGCCGGGCAGGAACGAGAGCGGAACGAGCGCGAACAGCAGGTTGGCCGCGGCGCTGACCGCGGTGGCCGTGAGCGCGGTGGCCACCGCGTCGGCGAGGAACGTCCCCGGCAGACCCGCGGCGGCGACCAGCGGCTCGCGCACGATCCACGCCGTGCCCCCGAGGGCGGTCAGTGCGGTGGCGGCGAGCGCGACGGCAGGGCCCTCCTCGTCGGCGCGCAGCGGGCGGGCGGTGCGGAACGCGATCAGGGTGCCCAGGACGAGCCCGGGCTCGAGCCCCACCGCCCGCGACAGCACCACGCCGACCGCGCCGAGCAGCAGGAACCCGGGGACAGGTCCGACGTGGCAGCGCACCCCCCACCAGCGGGCCACGTACAGCAGCTGCGTTCCCTGCTGTGCCGCGGTCACCGCGATGAACGCGACGGCGAGCCCGAGCAGCAGGGCCGGCGCCGACGTGTCGAACGGGAACGCGGGGGTGAGGAACCCGAGGAGCACCGCACCGGCCACCGCCGTGACTCCCACGGCCGTGAGGAACGCGCCGGGGGCGGGGCGCCCGGCGCCGGGCGGGACCCGGAGCCGCGCCAGCATGGCCTCGATGCGGTCGGGTTGTTCCGCGGCTGCGCGGTTGAGCAGGCCGACGGGGAGGGCGAGCGCGGCGAGCAGTAGCAGTGTCAGCACGAGGCTCGGCAGGACAGCGCCGACGTCCCAGCGGGCCTCGATCGGGGAGGGGAATGAGGTGGCGAAGGTGACGGCTGCCAGGTCAGCGGTGCGCTCGGCCGCGGTCGGCGCTGCCGCAGGGGTCGGTGGTGCCGGCGCGTCCTGAACCGGTTCGGGCCGCACGCGCGGGACGTCCGGCCCGGCGGACTGCTCCGGCGTGAGGGCGCCGGTCCAGTCGAGGCCGGGGGAGCCGGCACCGTCGATCGCGTCGCCGACGCCGGGAAGCATGGCGGCACCGACGGCCGCGCCCGCACCGGAGTCCACCGCCGGGGCCTTCTTCTCCGGCCGGGCGGCCGACTCGTCGGCCGGCGTGCGCAGGGCAGTGGCCTCGGCCGCGGCGGTGTCGTCCGAGTCGTCGTCGGATCCCTGGTCGGCCGCCGCACTTGCGTCCTCGGAGTCGGTGTCCTCGTCCTCGGAGTCCTCCGACGCATCCGCGTCGTCGGATTCCGAGTCGTCCTCGGAGTCCTCGTCCTGCGATTCGTCGTCGGAATCGCCGTCCTCGTCGTCGAGGCCGGGGAAGTCGGGGAAGTCCGGGAACTGCGGGTTGAGCAGGCTGCCGGGCGCGAGCATCGGCTCGGGCAGGTGCTCGACGCAGTCCTGGCCGCCCAGCAACGCCTCGATCGGGCCCACATCCGGGCAGGACTGCTCGCTGCCGTCGGAACCGGCCAGCGCCGGCGCCGCGACCCCGACGGCGATCAGGCACACCACCGCGCCCCCAAGGGCGGCACGGACCAGCGAGGCACTGCGCACCGTCATATCCACCCGTTCGACGTTCCCTCGCCCGGTTGGACGATCCACCGGCGCCCGCACGGGGTGCAACGAGCGGGACCGCTCGGGGTCACGATTCACTCGAAAGAGATCTACTGTGCTCGGCGCGTCGCTGCCCGGGTTCGCTGTCGGCGCTGGTGACACGGGCGGTGCACCGGTACCGTCGCGGGCGTTCCTCCGTCGATGGTTCCGGCGCACCGCGGAAGCGCCCTGCTGATGAACACCGATCCGTCCCACGAGTCCGGGAGCTGTCCCGGCACGCGGTGACCCACCCCGGCGTGCCCCGCGCGCGCACCCGCTCCGACCTGCGCCGGCAGCGCAGGCCCCGCAGCCACCGCTGCTGGGACCACATCCTGCTCGCCCCGCTCTGGCCGCTGCACGACGCGAACCTCGGCACGCTGCTGCGCACCTGCGACGCGGTCGGCGCCTGCCTCGTCGTACCCCGGGACGCCTGGGTCCGGCGGGCTCTCGACAAGGGCAACACCCTGCGGCGTCGCAGCTGCGTGCACCGGGTGTCGGACCCGCTGCGCTGGCTCGAGGCCCAGCGCCGCGGCGGCAGCATGCTCCTCGCCGTGGAACTCTCCGACGAGGCGATCCGCCTCGGCGACCTGCCCGCCGCGCGGCAGCGGACCGTGGTGCTGCTCGGCCACGAGCGCGACGGCGTCCCGCCCGACGCGCTCGCGCTCGTCGACGCGGTCGTGGAGATCCCGATGATCGGCACCGGGCTCAGCCTCAACGTCGCCGTGGCCGGCTCGCTCGTCGCCTACAAGCTGGCCGGGATGGTGTAGCGCCTGGCACTGATACTCGGCCCAAAACGCGATGTCCGTCCGGCATACTTCGCCGGGTGCTGCTGACCTTGACCACCACGGCCGAGCCGGCCACCGACCTCGGCTTCCTGCTGCACAAGCACCCCGACCGGGCGCAGACGTTCCCCGTCACAGCCGGGTCGGCGCACGTGTTCTACCCCCGTGCGGAGCCCCAGGAGTGCACGGCGGCGCTGCTCCTGGATGTCGACCCGATCGCGCTGGTCCGCGGCCCGTCGTCGGAGGCGTTCACGCTTGGGCAGTACGTCAACGACCGGCCCTACGCCGCCGGGTCGATGCTCGCGGTGGCGCTAGCCTCCGTATTCTCATCCGCGATGAAGGGCCGCTGCGCCGCCCGGCCCGAGCTGGCGGCCCGGCCGCTTCCGCTCACCGTGCACGTTCCGACCCTGCCCTGCCGCGGCGGTGCCGAGCTGGTCGAGCGGCTGTTCGCGCCGCTGGGCTGGCAGGTCGAGGCCACGCCCGTGCCGCTGGACCCGCAGTTCCCGGAATGGGGCGACTCCCGCTACCACGACACCACCCTCACCGGGGAGCTGCGCCTCGCCGACGCGCTCACCCACCTCTACGTACTGCTGCCGGTACTCGACGGCGCCAAGCACTACTGGGTGGACGCCGACGAGGTCGACAAGCTCCTGCGCGCCGGCGGGGAGTGGCTGGCCGCCCACCCGGAGCGGGAGCTGATCACGAAGCGATACCTGGCCCACCGCGGTGCCTACGTCCGCACGGCCCTGGAGCGCCTGGCGGAGGTCGACGACACGTCAGTGGAGGCCCTGGACAACGCCCTGGATGCCCCGGAGGTCCAGCCGGAGTTGCAGCAAAGCCACTTTCACGCAACGACGTTGCATGAAAGTGGCTTTGCTGCAATCACCGAGAAGCCCGTGCCGCTGGCCCAGCAGCGGCGGGAGAGTGTGATCGCCGTGCTGCGGGCTGCCGGGGCCCGGCGGGTGCTCGACCTCGGGTGCGGGGGCGGAGCGCTGCTGCGCGACCTGCTCGCCGACCCGCAGTTCACCGAGATCCTCGGCGTCGACGTCTCGGCCGGCGCGCTGGAGGCCGCGGCCCGCAGGCTGCGGCTCGACCGGCTGCCCGAGCGGCAGCAGGAACGGATCGCGCTGCGCCAGTCGGCCCTGACCTACGCCGACCGATCCCTCGCCGGGTACGACGCCGCCGTGCTCATGGAGGTGATCGAGCACGTCGACGAGGTGCGGCTGCCGGCGTTGGAGCACGCCGTCCTCGGAGTGGCCCGGCCGCGGACGCTCGTCGTCACCACGCCGAACGTCGAGCACAACGTGCGGTTCGAGACTCTGGCGCAGGGCCGGTTCCGCCACACCGACCACCGCTTCGAGTGGACGCGCTCGCAGTTCGGGGAGTGGGCGGGCACGGCAGCGCAGCGCTACGGCTACGGCGTGCGGCTCCTGGCGATCGGCCCGGACGATCCGGAGGTCGGCCCGCCCACGCAACTGGCCGTGTTCGAGCGGGAGGCGGCATGACGATCCTGCGAATCCCGGACATGGCGCTGGTCGTGCTCGTCGGTGCGTCCGGCTCCGGCAAGTCGACGTTCGCGCGCCGGCACTTCCCGTCGACCGCGGTGCTGTCGAGCGACGAGTTCCGCGGCATGGTCGCCGACGATGCGAACGACCAGTCGGCCACGACGGCCGCGTTCGACGCCCTCCGTTTCGTCGCCGGCAAACGGCTGGCGGGCGCCCGGGTCACCGTCGTCGACGCCACGAGTGTGAAGCGCGAGGACCGCGCCCCGCTCGTCGCGCTGGCCCGCGAGCACCACGTGCTGCCGGTCGCGATCGTGCTCGACGTGCCCGAGTCCGTGTGTCACGAACGCAACGCCGCACGCCCGGACCGCGACTTCGGCCCGCACGTCGTGCGCCGCCAGCACGGCGATCTGCGCCGATCGCTGCGCGGGCTCGCGAAGGAGGGCTTCCGCCGGGTGCACGTGCTGCGCTCGGTGGAGGAGGTCGACGCCGCGACGATCGAGGTCGAGCCGTTGCTGAACGACCGGCGCGGGGAGACCGGCCCGTTCGATGTGATCGGCGACGTCCACGGCTGCCGTGCCGAGCTGGAGGAGCTGCTGGGGGAGCTGGGCTACGCGATCGCCCGTGACGACGGGGGCCGCCCGGTCGGCGCGCGCCACCCGCAGGGACGACGGGTGGTGTTCGTCGGCGACCTCGTGGACCGCGGGCCGGACACCCCCGGCGTGCTGCGGCTGGTCATGGGCATGGTCGGCGACGGCGACGCCTTCTGCGTCTGCGGCAACCACGAGCAGAAGCTGGTGCGCGCGCTCTCGGGGCGGCAGGTGCGGGTCTCCCACGGGCTCGCCGACTCGCTGGCCCAGCTGGCCGCCGAGCCGGAGGAGTTCCGCAAGCAGGCCCAGGTGTTCTGCGACGGCCTCGTCGCGCACTACGTCCTCGACGGCGGCCGGCTCGTCGTCGCGCACGCCGGGCTGCCCGAGCGCTTCCACGGCCGCGCGTCCGGGGCGGTGCGCAGCTTCGCGCTCTACGGCGACACCACCGGCGAGACCGACGAGTACGGCCTGCCCGTGCGGCTGCCGTGGGCGAAGGACTACCGCGGCGCCGCGACCGTCGTCTACGGGCACGTACCCACCCGGGACGCGGAGTGGATCAACAACACGATCTGCCTCGACACCGGCGTGGTGTTCGGCGGGAAGCTCACCGCGCTGCGCTACCCGGAGCGTGAGCTCGTCGACGTCGCGGCTCGGAAGGTCTGGTACGAGCCGGTGCGGCCGCTCGCCCCGGACCCGGAGACCGTGACGCGGGAGCGGGACGTCCTCGACATCGCCGACGTCACCGGCAAGCGGATCATCCGCACCGCGCACCACGGTGCGCTCACCGTGCGGGCCGACCAGGCGGCGGCCGCGCTGGAGGTGATGAGCCGGTTCGCGGTGGACCCGCGCCTGCTGGTCTACCTGCCGCCGACGATGGCGCCCACCGCCACCTCCACCCGCGACGGTGTCCTGGAGCACCCGGCGGAGGCCTTCGCGGGCTACCGCGCGGACGGCGTGGGGCAGGTCGTGTGCCAGGAGAAGCACATGGGCTCGCGGGCGGTCGTGCTCGTGTGCCGGGACGGCGGGGCGCGCCGGTTCAGCGGGCCGGGCACCGTGGTCACCCGCACCGGTCGGCCGTTCTTCGGCCCGGACCTGACGGAGGCGCTGCTGGCGCGCGTGTGCGCCGCCGTCGACGCGGCCGGTCTCTGGGACGAGCTGGCCACCGACTGGCTCCTGCTGGACGCGGAGCTGCTGCCCTGGAGCGCCAAGGCGGGCGGGCTGATCCGCGACCAGTACGCGGCGGTCGGGGCGGCTGCCGCGGCCGGGCTCGCCGCCGCCGACACGGCCCTGAGCGCTGCCGCGGCCCGTGGCCTCGACGTGGGTGAGCTCGCGGCCGGCGTGCGCCGGCGGGTGGCCGACACCGCGGCGTTCCGGGACGCCTACCGACGCTACTGCTGGCCCACCGACGGGCTGGCCGGTGTGCAGCTCGCCCCGTTCCAGGTGCTCGCGGCCGAGGGCGCGGCATTCCACCTCCGCCCGCACGACTGGCACCTCGCGCTGGCCGACCGGCTCCACGCCGCCGACCCCGAACTCGTCCGCCGCACGGGGACGACCGTCGTCGACACCACCGACGAGGGGGCCGTCGCCGCGGCCACCGCCTGGTGGGAGGACCTCACGGCCACGGGTGGCGAGGGCATGGTGGTCAAACCGATGGCCGGGCTGGTGCGCGGCACCGGCGGGCTCGTGCAGCCCGGCGTGAAGGTGCGCGGGCGGGAGTACCTGCGGCTGGTCTACGGCCCGGACTACACGGCCCCCGAGCACCTGCACCGGCTGCGCCAGCGTGGGCTGGGCCGCAAGCGCGGCCTGGCCCTGCGCGAGTACGCCCTGGGTGTGGAGGCGCTGGAACGCCTGGCCCGCGACGAGCCGCTGTGGCGCGTGCACGAATGCGTCTTCGCGGTGCTGGCGCTGGAGTGCGAGCCGGTGGATCCGCGGCTGTGATCGACGAACGTCCGGCAGGAAGCACCGACTAGCGCGGGGTGTGCGCCCCGGCGGCCTCCAGGTAGCGGCCCAGTGCCTCGCGGTGGTGTGCCAGCTTGTCCATGCGGCTCTGGATGTTCTCCAGCACCTCGTTCAGGAGGACCGACAGGCTGGGGCAGGGCTCGAAGCGCGGGGGCTTGCCCTCCGCGCAGGGCAGCACCTCGCGGATGACCTCGGTGGGCAGCCCGGCGTCGAGCAGGGCCCGGATCTGGCCGACGATCAGCGGGGCGTCGGCGGCGTAGTCGCGGTAGCCGTTGGCCAGCCGCGTCGACCCGAGCAGACCCTGCTGCTCGTAGTAGCGCAGCAACCTCGGGCTCACCGACGTCTGCCGGGCGAGTTCACCGATGAGCATGTGCCCACTCCACGGATCAAGCCTACCGATCAGTGCAGGGGCGGGTGGCGGTGCAGGGCGCTGCGGGCCACCGCCAGCTCGTGCGCCACCTCGGCGGCGATGAGCTCGGCGTGCAGCGCCGAGTCCTCGACGGTGTGCAGTCCGAGCGCCCGGTGGCGGCGCACGAGATCCTCGAGGGAGTTCAGCAGGCGGTCGGCGATGGTGCGACGGACGGACTCGCGGGCGGGGCTGGACACGGGTGCCTCCTGGGCGGGGCGGGATCGGACGGGACGGAGCGCACCGCTCGACAGCGGTCGCTCGCGTCCCGACCGTGGTCCCGGTCCCGGCGCCTCGTCAGCACTCGCGCCTGCCTTCAGTCCTGGACCGTCGCGGCGGCCCGCTCCGTGTCCGCCTCGACAGCGGGCTCGGTGACGGGCTCGGCGGCGGCCGCCTGCCGCAGCTTCGACACGGCGATGGCGACCGCGGCCACCCAGATCCCGACGATCACCAGGTAGATCGGGGTGCGGGCGCCGTCGGCCACGTCGAGCGCACGCAGGATCGTGCGGGTGTTGGTCAGGATGATGATCCCGCCCACCGCGGTGCCGAGCACCGCGGCCGGGATCTTGGTCACCAGCCAGGCCGCCACCGGGGCGGCGAGCACGCCGCCGAGCAGCAGCCCGCCGATCGTCCAGGGGTCGAGCACCGTCGTCCCCAGCCCGAGCAGGAAGCCGATGCTCGCGGCGACGGCGACGAGGAACTCCGACGTGTCGACGGACCCGATCACGGTGCGCGGGGCGGTGCGGCCGGCGGTGAGCAGCGCCGGCGTGGCCACCGGGCCCCACCCGCCGCCGCCGGAGGCGTCGACGAACCCGGCGATGAGCCCGAGCGGCGACAGGAACTTCGAGCGGTGCGGCGAGACGCGCTCGGTGGACACCCGCGGCGGGCGCACCGAGAACCGGACCAGGATGTAGACGCCGAGCGCGAGCAGCACGCCCGACATGTAGGGCGCCGCGTCCTCGGTGGACAGCGCCGACAGCACGGTGGCGCCCAGGAAGGCGCCGATCGCGCCCGGGACCCCGAGGCGCAGCACGAGCCGCCAGTCGACGTTGCCGAAGCGCCAGTGCGACGCGCCGGCGGCGAGGGTGGTGCCGACCTCGGCCAGGTGCACCGACGCGCTCGCGGTGGCCGGGTTCGTGCCGGCGAGGAGCAGGAGGGACGTGGAGGTCACGCCGTACGCCATGCCGAGGGCGCCGTCGACGAGTTGAGCGCCGAAGCCCACGAGGGCGAAGACGATGAGGGTGCGCATGCGAGGGCTCCGGAGGGAGGTGGGACGGCGAGCTCAGGCGGGAGCGAGCTCGGGGGGACGCGGACGTGCACGACCGGACGGCGGTCGGGGGATCAGGTCGGCCGGGAGGAGCTCAGCCGCGACAGAACTCGTCGAATGCGTGGCAGCGCCGCGAGGGCCAGAACCGTTCCAGGTCCGGCAGCAGATTGGCGGTCATCGGCGCCTCACCCGCGGAGCGGGCGAGCGGCGCATCCTGCGCGGTCGACGACACCTCACCATCGTGCGTTGTCGTCTGATCGACTACAAGCAGGTGTCCGTGCTGCGGGATTGCCGAGGAAATGTCCGGACTTCTGTGAAGTCGCAGGTCAGCCCCGTGAGGAGCGAATCGGGTTCCCAGCAGGTGAGCCAGCTCTCGCCTTTCCTCCCCGCGGCAGCGTGGAATTCCTCAGGAAATGCCACGGCAAAGCCGGTTCGGGAGCCGCGAAGAACGCGCGGTCAGGCCGTCAGACCGTGGGCGAATGCCGCGACCGCGCTCGCGTCGTAGCGGGCCAGGATCGCGTGGGCGACGTCCGGGTCGGGGCCGAGGGCGGCGGCCACGGGAGCGCCCGCCGCGGTGGCGTCGCGGACGATGCGGTCGGGCAGGAGGCCCGGCGCGAGGATCCACTGCGCGACGGCCACCCGCCGCGCCCCGCTCTCGCGCAGGGCGGCGACCGCGTCCGTGACGGTGGGGGTGGTCGTCGTCGCGAAGGCCGCGCTGCCGCCGTGCCAGCCGAACCGCCGTGTCCAGCGCGCCACGACGCCGGCCACCGCGGCGTTCGCCGGCGCGTGGGAGGAGCCGATGGCGGCGAGCACGACGCCGAGGCCGGGGTCGTGCAGCGGCCCGGCGACGGCCGACCTGCGTGCAGGGTCGGCCATCAGCGCTGCGGCGAGGCGGCGCAGCGCGGCCGCGGACAGGCCGTCGTGGCCGCCGAGCACCGGGCTGATCGTGATGTCCAGCCCGGGCAGCCGGGCGGCGGCTGTGGTGACCGCGCCCGGCACGTCGACGCGTGCGTGGAAGGCGTGCCCGAGCAGGAGCGGCACCACCACCGCCGACCGGTGCCCGTCGGCGGCCACGCCGTCGAGGACGTCGGGCAGCCGGGGCGCGGAGAGGTCGAGGAAGGACAGGCGTACGTCCAGCTCGGGCCGCTGGCGGCGCACCTCGTCGACCAGCGCGGCCACCGTGGCGGCCGAGCGCGGGTCACGGCTCCCGTGCGCGACGGCGACGAGAGCCGGGGGGCGGGGGAATGCGTCCACGGCTCAGGGAGCCACCGCGAGCGGCGTGCCCACCAGCCCGGCGGCCAGCGTGTTGCCGGTGGGCGGGTCGATGAGCAGGAAGCTGCCGGTGGCGCGGATGTCGGCGTACTCGTCGACGGGCAGCGGGTCGGCCGTCCGCAGCGACGCGTGCGCGATGTCGTTGATCCCCAGCTGCTCGGGCGCCGCCTCCCAGGTGGGCACCTCGGTGTCGAGCGAGAGGCGCTGGCCCACCGCGCCGACGATCACCGGCGTGGTGCGGGTGCCGTGCTTGAGCAGCAGCCGTGCGCCCGGGCGCAGCGGCTTCTCCGCGAGCCAGCAGAGGGTGGCGTCCAGCTCGTCGGTGACCCGCGGCGGGTGGGCCGCCGAGGCGAGCACGTCGCCGCGGGAGATGTCGATGTCGTCGTCGAGCAGCACGGTGACGCTGCGGCCCGCGGCGGCCGACGCCAGCGGGCCGTCGGCGGTCTCGACCGCCGCCACCGTGGTGCGGGCGCCGCCGGGCAGCACCACGACCTCGTCGCCCGGCGCCACGGTGCCGGCGGCGATCTGGCCGGCGTAGCCGCGGTAGTCGTGCAGGTCTTCGCGTGCGGCGGCCGCGGAACGCACGTCGGCGCCGTTCCCCGGGCGGATCACGTACTGCACCGGCATCCGGAACGGCGCCCCCACCTCCGGGCCGGTGACCGGCACCGACTCGAGGTGCCCGAGCAGCGTCGGCCCGTCGTACCAGGGGGTGTGCTCGGAGCGATCCACGACGTTGTCCCCGACCAGCGCCGAGACCGGGATCGTGACGACGGCGTCGTCGGCGAACCCGAGCGAACGGGCGAGGCCGGCGAAGTCCTTCGCGATCGCGGCGAGGATCGCCTCGTCGTAGTCGACGAGGTCGATCTTGTTGATGGCCAGCACGAGCCGTGGGACGCGCAGCAGCGCGAGCACGGCGGCGTGCCGGCGGGTCTGCTCCACCACGCCGTTGCGGGCGTCGACGAGCAGCACGGCCAGCTCCGCGGTGGACGCGCCGGTGACGGTGTTGCGCGTGTACTGCACGTGGCCCGGGGTGTCGGCCAGCACGAACTCACGCGTCGGGGTGCCGAAGTAGCGGTATGCGACGTCGATCGTGATGCCCTGCTCGCGCTCGGCGCGCAGCCCGTCGACCAGCAGCGACAGGTCCGGTGTGGCCAGCCCCTTGTCGACCGAGGCGCGCTGCACGGCCTCGATCTGGTCGGCGAGCACCGACTTGGTGTCGTACAGCAGCCGTCCGACCAGCGTGGACTTGCCGTCGTCGACACTTCCCGCGGTGGCGAAGCGGAGAAGATCCCGGCCGTTCGTGGCCACCTCAGAAGTACCCTTCACGCTTGCGGTCCTCCATCGCGGCCTCCGACAGCCGGTCGTCGGCGCGCGTGGCTCCGCGCTCGGTGAGACGAGACGCCGTGACCTCGGCGATGATCTCGTCGAGGGTGGTGGCGGTGGACTCGACGGCGCCGGTGCACGAGCCGTCGCCGACCGTGCGGTAGCGCACCGAGCGCTTCTCGAGCGTCTCGGCGCCGCGCGGCCCGCCCCACGGCCCCTCGGCGAGCCACATCCCGTCCCGGCGGAACACCTCGCGCTGGTGCGCGAAGTAGATCGGCGGCAGCTCGATGCCCTCGCGCTGGATGTAGCGCCAGACGTCCAGCTCGGTCCAGTTGGAGATCGGGAACACCCGGACGTGCTCGCCGGGCGCGTGCCGTCCGTTGTAGAGGTTCCACAGCTCGGGGCGCTGCTTGCGCGGGTCCCAGCGGCCGAACGCGTCGCGCAGGCTCATGATGCGTTCCTTGGCCCGCGCGCGTTCCTCGTCGCGGCGCCCGCCGCCGAACACCGCGTCGAACTTGTGCTCGACGATGGAGTCGAGCAGCGGCACGGTCTGCAGCGGGTTGCGGGTGCCGTCAGGACGCTCGGTGAGCCGGCCGTCGTCGATCCAGTCCTGGACGTGCGCGACCTCCAGGCGCAGCCCCAGGCGTTCGACGAGCTGGTCCCGGAAGTCGATGACCTCCGGGTAGTTGTGCCCGGTGTCCACGTGCAGCAGGGCGAACGGCACCGGCGCCGGTGCGAACGCCTTGACGGCGAGGTGCACCAGCAGCGTGGAGTCCTTGCCGCCGGAGAAGAGGATCACCGGGCGGTCGAACTCGCCGGCGACCTCGCGGAAGATGTGGATGGACTCGCTCTCGAGGGCGTCCAGCGCGTCGAGGGCGGGGGCGAGGGGAGCGGGAAGCGTGGCGGTCATGAGACGTGCAACCCGCACTCGATCTTGCCGGTGCCCGCCCAGCGGCCCGATCGCTTGTCGGCGCCGGGTGCGGGCTTGGCCGTGCAGGGAGCACAGCCGATCGACGGGTAGCCCTCCCCGACCAGCGGGTTCACCAGGACCCCGTGCTCGGCGATGTAGGCGTCCATCTCCTCGTCGCTCCATGCGGCGATCGGGTTGATCTTCACCAGCCCGAACTTCTCGTCGTAGGTGACGAGCGGGGTGGCAGCGCGGGTCGGCGCCTCGACGCGACGCACGCCCGTGACCCACGCGTCGTACCCGGCGAGGGTCTTCTGCAGCGGCGCGACCTTCCGCAGCGCGCAGCACTGGTTGGGTTCGCGCGCGAACAGGTCCTTGCCGAGCAGCGAGTCCTGCTCCGCGACCGTGTGCTCCGGCGTCGCGTTGACGATCCGCACGTCGTAGACGGTCTCGACGGCGTCGCGGGTGCCGATCGTCTCGGCGAAGTGGTAGCCGGTGTCGAGGAACAGCACATCGACCCCGGGCCGGGCCTTCGCCGCCAGCTCGACGAGCACCGCATCCTGCATGTTCGACGCGACGATCAAGCGGCCGAACGTCTCGGCGGCCCAGGCGAGCACCTGCTGCGCCGTTGCGTCCGGGCCGAGCTCTTCGGCCCCGCGCTCGGCGAGCGCGCGCAGATCGACTTCCGTGGCCACGCTCATCGCACGGCCTCGCTAGCGCTCGGCCGGCGCTTCGCGCGGGCGCTGTAACATGATTCGCTCGCAAGCTCGCTCATGAAGAGACCTCCGGGACTCCGATACCGATCATCTTCAAGGAGAAGGTGCGCAGGCAGGCCGCGCAGTACCAGGCGCCGTGGGACGCCTCCGACGGACGCAGGTCCTCGTCGCCGCAGTAAGGGCAGTAGAACGGGACGGCCCGCTCGCTCATTTGAGGTCCGCCTCCTCGGCCCGCAGCACCCACTGGGCGAACCGCTCGTCGCCGGTGCGCTGTTCCGCGAAGCGACGCACGACACGTTCGACGTACTCGCCCAGCTCGGCGCTCGTGACCTTGAGCCCGCGCAGCTTGCGGCCGAACCCGGAGTCCAGGCCGAGCCCGCCGCCGAGGTGCACCTGGAAGCCCTCGACCTGCTTGCCCTCGGCGTCGGTGACGATCTGGCCCTTGAGCCCGATGTCCGCCACCTGGGTGCGGGCGCACGCGTTCGGGCAGCCGTTCAGGTGGATCGAGATCGGCACGTCCGGCTGCACGTCGGCGAGGCGCTTCTCCAGGTCCTCGACCAGGCGGATCGCCCGCTCCTTGGTCTCGACGATCGCGAGCTTGCAGAACTCGATGCCGGTGCACGCCATAGTCGAGCGGCGCCACGGCGACGGCTCGACCTGCAGGCCCAGCGTTGCGAGCTCGGCGGACAGCGCCGCCACGTTCTCGTCGGGGACGTCGAGCACGACGACCTTCTGGTACGGGGTGAGGCGCACGCGCTGCGAGCCCGCGGCCTCGGCGGCCTTCGCGAGCGCGACGAGGGTGGAGCCCGAGACCCGGCCGGACGCCGGTGCGGCACCGACGTAGTTGCGGCCGTCCTTCTGCTTGTGCACGCCGACGTGGTCGATCGGCCGCTCGGGGATCGCGGGTGCGGGCCCGTCGACGAGCGCGCGGCCGAGGTACTCCTCCTCGAGCACCCGGCGGAACTCGGCGGCGCCCCAGTCCGCCACCAGGAACTTGATGCGGGCGCGGTGCCGCAGCCTGCGGTAGCCGTAGTCCCGGAAGATCGAGATGATGCCGGCCCACACGTCGGGGACGTCCTCGATCGGCACCCAGGTGCCGAGCCGCTGCGCGATCTTCGGGTTGGTGGACAGGCCACCGCCGACCCAGACGTCGAACCCGGGCCCGTGCTCGGGGTGCTCGACCCCGACGAACGAGACGTCGTTCACCTCGTGGGCGATGTCCTGCTGGCCCGAGATCGCGGTCTTGAACTTCCGGGGCAGGTTGGAGAACTCCTTGCTCCCGATGTAGCGGTCGAGGATCTCCCGGATCGCCGGGGTGCCGTCGATCGGCTCGTCGGCCGAGATGCCGGCCACCGGCGAGCCGAGGATCACGCGCGGGGTGTCGCCGCACGCCTCGGTGGTGAGCAGCCCGACGGCCTCGAGCTTCTGCCAGATCGCCGGCATGTCCTCGATCTCGATCCAGTGGTACTGGATGTTCTGCCGGTCGGTGATGTCGGCGGTGTCGCGCGCGTGGTCCTGGCTGATCTCGCCGACCACCCGCAGCTGCTCGCTGGTCAGCGCCCCGCCGTCGATGCGCACGCGGAGCATGAAGTAGCGGTCGTCGAGCTCCTCGGGCTCCAGCGCGGCGGTGCGGCCGCCGTCGATGCCGGGGCGGCGCTGCGTGTAGAGCCCCCACCAGCGCATCCGGCCGCGCAGGTCGGCGGGGTCGATCGAGTCGAACCCGCGCTTGGAGTAGATGTTCTCGATGCGCGCCCGGACGTTGAGCCCGTCATCGTCCTTCTTGGTGCGCTCGTTGGGGTTGAGCGGTTCGCGGTGGCCCAGCTTCCACTGGCCTTCACCCCGCTTGCGCTTCGCGGGTGCGGCCGCGCGGGCCGTCGCACGGTCGGACGTGGTGGGGGGCAAGGCGGTGCCTCCGGATCGCAGCGCGGCCGCGCCGCGGGACAGGCGGCAGGGCTCGGAGCTGAGGTGGTGGGGGTCGGGGGGCGCGCGATCAGCGGGACCGACAGAGCGCGCTGCTGACCCGGCGCAGATCCACGTGGCGGCGAGCCACGAGTCGCAGGGTCAGCGCATGCATACCTGCAAGGGTGCCACTTGTCCGGTCCACGATCCATCGGCGTCCGCATGCTGGGAGCGGACTCACAGCGTGGCGGAAACTAGTGATCCCCCGTTCACGACCTCAACCCGCGGGAACCACACGCCGCGGGAGGCACGATGGGACGGATCGCGGTCCGGGCGACAGCGCTGTTCGACGGCTCGGCGCTGACGCGGGATCCACTCGTTCTCGTGGCCGACGGGCGGATCGCCGAGGTGCTGTCCGGGCCGCGGGCCGCCGTCCCGCCGGACGCCGAGCTGGTGGAGCTGCCCGGCGCCACCCTGTTGCCCGGGCTCGTCGACACCCACGTCCACCTCGCGTTCGACGCCAGCACGGACCCGGTCGGTGCCCTCGCCGCGCAGGACGACGACGCGCTGCTCGCGGCGATGGCGAAGGCTGCGGGCGCCCAGCTGCGGGCCGGCGTCACCACCGTGCGCGACCTGGGGGACCGCGGCTACCTCGCCCTGCGGCTGCGGGCCGGCGGTGCGCCCGGGCCCCTGCCCACGATCCTCGCCGCGGGCCCGCCGATCACCACGCCCGGCGGGCACTGCCACTTCCTCGGCGGCGAGGCCGGCGGCGTCGACGGGGTGCGTGCTGCGGTGCGGGAGCGGGCCGAGCGAGGAGTCGACGTCGTCAAGGTGATGGCGAGCGGGGGTGAGCTGACGCCCGGGTTCGACGCCGACCTGCTCGCCGTACCGGGCGACCCGCTCGCCGACCTCGCCGTGCTGCACCGCCCGGTCGCCGTGTTCGCCCGCGGGGAGCGCGTCCACTGAGGTGGCAGACTTGTCCTCCGTGCCGCCCTTCGGGATCTACGTCCACGTGCCGTTCTGCGCGGCGCGCTGCGGCTACTGCGACTTCAACACCTACACCGCCTCGGAGCTGGCGGGCTCCGGCGCGTCCCCGGACGGATGGCTCGAGGCCGTCCGGCGGGAGCTCGAGCTCGCCGTCCGCACGGTCGGGCGCCGGCCGGTCGACACGGTGTTCGTGGGCGGCGGCACACCGTCGCTGCTCGGCGGTGCCCGGCTCGGTGAGGTGCTCGGCGCCGTCCGCGACGCGTTCGGGCTGGCGCCGGGGGCGGAGGTCACCACCGAGTCCAACCCCGAGTCGACGTCCCCGGAGTTCTTCGCCGAGCTGGTGGCGGCGGGGTTCACCCGGGTGTCGCTGGGCATGCAGTCGGCCGCGCCGCACGTGCTGCGCGTGCTGGACCGGCGCCACACGCCGGGGCGGGCGGTGGCGGCGGCCCGGGAGGCCCGGGCGGCCGGGATCGGGCACGTGAACCTGGACCTCATCTACGCCACGCCCGGCGAGACCGACGACGACCTGCGCGCTTCACTCGACGCCGTCCTCGACGCCGGGGTCGACCACGTCTCCGCGTACTCGCTCATCGTCGAGGACGGCACCGCCCTGGCCCGCCGGGTGGCCCGCGGCGAGCTCCCCGCCCCCGACGACGACGTGGCCGCCACCCGCTACGAGCTGATCGACGACCGGCTCTCGGCGGCCGGGCTCGCCTGGTACGAGGTCTCCAACTGGGCGGCATCGCCCGAGGCGGCCTGCCGGCACAACATCGGCTACTGGTGCGACGGCGACTGGTGGGGCCTGGGCCCGGGCGCGCACTCCCACCTCGCGGGCGTGCGGTGGTGGAACGTCAAGCACCCGGCCCGCTACGCGGCGCGCCTGGCCGCGGGCGAGTCGCCGGCGGCCGATCGCGAGCTGCTCACCGACGCCGAGCGGCACACCGAGCGCGTGATGCTGCGGCTGCGGCTCGCGAGCGGGTTGCCGCTGCAGCTGCTGGACGGCGCCGGCGTGGCGGCTGCCGCGAGGGCGGCGGATGCCGGCCTGCTCGACCCGGAGGTGCTGGCCGGAGGCACCGCGGTGCTCACCCGGCGCGGGCGGCTGCTCGCCGACCGCGTGGTGCAGGACCTGCTGATCGCGACGCCTGCCTGAGCGGCACACCCCGACCCGGCATTCGGCGCTTCACGTCGATATCAACGGGCCATCGGAAGACTGCGGCCGCGCGGCCCCGAACCGACTCTCTTCTAGGGACGTCAGAAATCACATGAGCCGAACTCCCATCACGATCACCCGTCGGACGGTGGCGATCGCGGCGGTCGCGATCGGCGCGATCGTCGTCCTCGTCGTGATCGTCGCGACGACACTGGGATCGACCTCGGGTACATCCCCCGATCCGGATGCGGAGTCCCGGCAGATGTACGTGAGCCCGGCCGGCGACGACAACACCGGCGACGGGTCGGAGGCCGCGCCGCTGCGCACCATCCAGGCCGCGCTGGACGAGGCCGAGGCCGGCACCGTCGTCAACCTCGCGCCGGGCGAGTACCGCGAGCAGCTGACGACCATGCGCGACGGCGAGCCCGACGCGCCGATCACGATCAGGGGCCCGGAGAACGGCAAGGACCCGGCCGGCCGCAACCAGGCGGTGCTGTACGGCACCGGTCGCATCGTCAACATCGACCACAGCTTCTACACCCTCGAAGGGTTCACGATCGACGGGCAGGAGCGCCTGCCCGGCGCGCAGCTGCCGACCGACCTCGGAGCGATCGACGCGTTCAAGAACGGCGCGCAGCCGCAGATCGAGGACAGCAAGCTGGTCTACATCGGGTCGGCCGACACCGCTCAGGACATCACCGGCGTGACGATCCGCAACATGTTCCTCACCGAGGCCGGCACGGAGTGCGTGCGGATGCGCAACAACGCGAACGGCAACACGATCACCGACTCGGTGATCCAGTACTGCGGTCTGCGCGCCGGCAGCGGCGGCGACGACGATGACGAGAATAACCAGTTCGTCTACCACAACGGCGAGGGCGTCTACATCGGCACGAGCCCGAAGTCGGACAACCAGCCCATGCACGACAACGACACCAGCTCGAACAACGTCGTGCGGAACAACGTGATCCGGACGTTCGGCTCGGAGTGCCTCGACGTCAAGGAGAACGCGCACGACAACGTGTTCGAGGGCAACGAGTGCGCGGGCAACACGGAACCGCGCGAGTTCAACGGCAGCAACATCGAGCTGCGCGGCCACGGCAACGTCCTGCGCGGCAACACGATCGCCGACAGCGCGGGCTGGAACGTGAAGATCCAGAGCGATGACGAGGACGACTACGACAACGGCGGCAACTCCCTGGAGAACAACACCCTCTCCGGCGCCGCGGCGGAGTCCGTGCGCATCGGGTCGGAGGCCCCGCAGGGAGCGTTCTGCGGCAACCGGGTCACCGCGGCCGTGCCCGTGGACGGCACGGCGCCCGGCGACATCACGGCGGCCTGCGGCTGAGGTACTGCGCGGACCGTCAGGCCCCGGCGCGGTCCGGTGGCCCTCGGCGGGGCGCTCATGGGCCTGTTCTACTCGTTGGCCTACATGTACGAGTCGGCCGAGCACCGCACGCTCAAGGCCGGGTACCCGCGGGGCACCACCTCCCGCGTACGCGAGGAGGCCGACGCCGGGGGCCGGGCCGAGCGCGAGCGGCGCTACTCCGAGCGATGGCGCCGCGTGGAGTAACCCCGGTTGCCGGAACGATCTCAGGATGAGCGCGGCGCCTGGTTCACGGGCTCGAGGAGCCGGCCGCTGTCCGGCGTGACAACCCGGCCCCCGTGCGCGTAGACGTTCATCCGGCCGTCGCGGACGAAGCCGGCCAGCGTGAGCCCGCACTCGGCGGCCAGCTCCACGGCGAGCGAGGACGGCGCGGAGACGGCCGCCAGTACCGGCACACCGGCCATCACGGCCTTCTGGGCGAGCTCGAACGACGCCCGCCCGGACACCACCAGCACGCATCCCCGCGCCGGGATGTTGCCCTGCATGAGCGCCCAGCCCATGACCTTGTCGACCGCGTTGTGCCGTCCGACGTCCTCGCGCACCACGAGCGGGTCGCCCGCCGCGGTGAACAGGCCGGCCGCGTGCAGACCACCCGTGCTGTCGAACACCCGCTGCCGGTCCCGCAGCACGCCGGGCAGGGCGGACAGCACCTCGGCGGCCACGCGCGTCGGATCCTCCGTGGGGGAGTACCGCGAGCGCAGCCGCACCGCGTCCAACGACGCCTTGCCGCACACGCCGCACGACGAGGTCGTGTAGAAGTTGCGCTCCACCCCGGCGTCCGGAGGCGGGACGCCGTCGGCGAGACCGACGTCGAGCACGTTGTAGGTGTTGCGGCCGTCCTCGTCGCGCGAACCGCAGTAGCGGGCGTCGCGGATGTCCGCCGCCTCACCGATCACGCCCTCGGTGAGCAGGAAGCCGTTGGCCAGCTCCACGTCGTGGCCGGGCGTCCGCATCGTCACGGCGAGCGCGCGGCCGTCGACGCGCAGCTCGAGGGGTTCCTCCACGGCGAGGGTGTCGGACTGCCGGGTGGCGCCGTCCGGGGTGATCCGCAGGACGGGGCGGCGAGCGATCAGACGGCCCACGGGCGTGCTCCCGGGTCGAGGGGGAGGAGGCGGGCGGCGATCGCGTCCGCCCGGCCCGGGTCCACCACGGCGAAGGCGTCGGCGGCGGCCGCACCCCGCAGCATCGCCGAGCCCCCGTGACCCACCGGCACGGCGCCGGACGGCTCCACGGCCACCGGGACCAGCCGGGTGTGCACGGGATGCCGGGCGATCCCACCCGGCACCGGCACCGCCATCAGCGCCGGGAGCGGCTCCCCGCGCAGCCCGGCCAGCGCGGGAACGGCCACCGTCAGGAACGCCGTCAACGCCGCGAGGGGGTTGCCCGGCAGGCCCACCACCAGCGTGTCGCCCACCCGAGCCAGCGCCTGCGGGTGCCCGGGGCGGCACCGCACGCCGTCCACGAGCAGGTCGGCGTGGAGCTCCGCCAGCACCGCGCGCAGGTGGTCGGCGGGGCCGGCCGCGGAGGATCCGGACACCAGCACCATGTCGGCCGACTCCACCGCCGTGGCCAGGGTGGCGCGCAGCAGCTCCCGGTCGTCCCGGAGCGCGGCCGAGCCGGGGTCCTGCCGGGCGCCGGCGCGGGCGAGCAGCCCGGGGAGCATCGGGCCGATCGCGTCCCGGACCGCACCGGGGCCGGGCCGCCCGCTGTGAACCAGCTCGTTGCCGGTGACGAGCGTGACGACCCGGGGCAGCGGGCGCACGAGCAGCCGGTCGTAGCCCAGGGCCGCCGCGAGACCGAGCACCGCGGGGGTCACCCGGGTGCCGGCCGGCAGCACGGACTCTCCCGCCGCGCACTCCTCGGCCGCGGGCCGGATGTGGCGTCCCGACGGCGCCGCGCCGCGCAGCAGCGCGCCGTCGCGGACGGCGTCCTCGTCGGCGAGCACGGACGTGGTGCCGGCGGGCAGCGGCGAGCCGGTGACGACCGCGCACGCCTCGCCTGCGGCCAGGCGCCCGGGCTGCAATCCGGCCTGAACCTTCGCGACCGTCCACGGCGGCGCACCGGACACCGCGTAGCCGTCCATCGCCGAACGGGGCACCGGCGGGTGGTCGGCCGCCGCGACGAGCGGAGCGGCGAGCACCGTGCCGTCGGCGTCGGCGAGGGCCACCTCGCGGGGTGGCAGCGCGGTGGCGGCGGCATGGGCGACCTCCCGCGCCGCGTCCCACGCGAGCGAGCCGGTTGCGGCCGCCGCGTGCCGCAGCTCCGCACTGGTCACGGGACACCGGCCGGGCGGAGCAGCGCCGCCGCGCGCAGGGCGATCGGATCGAGCCCGTCGCCCCCCGCGGCGACGTGTTCGAGCAGCGCGGTCCGCATCCGGGGGTCCCAGAACGCGCGCAGATGGTCGGCGACGGCCCGGGCGGCGCCGTCGAGCGGCAGGTGCGCGAGGTGCGCGGCGACGTCGTTGGCCAGCCGGACGTGCGGAGGTGTTCCGTCCATCTACTCGCCCGCCGCCGCGACCGGTTGCGCGGTGAGCGAGTGGCGCACCGCCGCCTGCTCGGGCGCCACCGCCACCTGCACCGCCGTGACCTTGTACTCCGGACAGTTCGTGGCCCAGTCGGAGTTCTCGGTGGTCACCACGTTGGCGCCGGTGACCGGGTGGTGGAACGTCGTGTAGCAGACCCCCACCGGCATGCGCTCCGAGACGAGCGCGCGCAGCGTGGTGCGCCCGACCCGGCTGGAGAGCACGACCATGTCGCCGTCGGTGATCCCACGGACCTCGGCGTCGTGCGGGTGCACTTCGAGCAGGTCCTCCGGGTGCCAGGCCACGTTCGCCGTGCGCCGGGTCTGCGCGCCCACGTTGTACTGGGAGAGGATCCGGCCGGTGGTGAGGATCAGCGGGTACTTGCGCGTGGATCGCTCGCTCGTCGGCACGTACACGGTCTCCATGAACCTGCCCTTGCCCCGGACGAAGCCGTTCATGTGCATGATCGGCGTGCCGTCGGGGGCCGCGTCGTTGCACGGCCACTGCACGCTCCCGACGCGGTCCAGGTGCTCGAAGGACACGCCGGAAAAGGTGGGCGTGGTGAGCGCGATCTCGTCCATGATCTGGCTCGACGAGTCGTAGCGCATCGGGTAGCCCATCGCCTGCGCGATCTCGCAGACGATCTCCCATTCGTGCTTGCCGGTCTTCGGCGCCATCACCGGGCGGACCCGGTTGATGCGGCGCTCGGCGTTGGTGAACGTGCCGTCCTTCTCCAGGAACGACGTGCCCGGTAGCAGCACGTGCGCGAACTTCGCCGTCTCGTTGAGGAACAGGTCCTGCACCACGACGAGGTCGAGCGCGGCCAGCGCGGCGTGCACGTGCTGGGTGTTCGGGTCGGACTGGGCGATGTCCTCGCCCTGCACGAACAACGCCCGGAACGAGCCGTCGATCGCCGAGTCGAACATGTTCGGGATGCGCAGGCCCGGCTCGCTGAGGATGGGGGTGCCCCACAGCTGCTCGTAGATGTCGCGGACGTCGTCGTCGCCCACGTGCCGGTAGCCGGGCAGCTCGTGCGGGAACGAGCCCATGTCGCAGGACCCCTGCACGTTGTTCTGCCCGCGCAGCGGGTTGACCCCCACCCCCTCGCGGCCGATGTTGCCGGTGGCCATCGACAGGTTGGCCATGGCCATGACGGTGGTGGAGCCCTGGCTGTGCTCCGTGACGCCCAGGCCGTAGTAGATCGCTCCGTTCCCGGCGCGCGCGTACAGGCGGGCGGCCGCGCGCAGCTCCTCGGCGGGGACGCCGGTGATCTCGGCGACGGCCTCGGGGCTGTGCTCCGGGCGGGCGATGAACGCCTCCCACTCGGCCACCTCCTCGCAGCGGTCCTCCACGAACGTCCGGTCGACGAGCCCTTCCGTGACGACGACGTGGGCCATCGCGTTGAGGACGGCGACGTTCGTGCCGGGCGCGAGCGACAGGTGGTGGGCGGCCTCGATGTGCGGGGTGCGGACGAGGTCGATCCGCCGCGGGTCGATGACGATCAACTGCGCGCCCTGCCGGAGCCGCCGCTTCATGCGTGATGCGAACACCGGGTGCGCGTCGGTGGGGTTCGCCCCGATCAGCAGGATGACGTCGGACTTGGCCACGGACTTGAAGTCCTGGGTGCCGGCCGACGTGCCGAATGTCTGCTTGAGCCCGTAGCCGGTGGGGGAGTGGCACACCCTGGCGCAGGTGTCGACGTTGTTGTTGCCGAAGACGGCCCGCACCATCTTCTGGACGGCGTAGACCTCCTCGTTCGTGGTGCGGGACGAGGTGATGGCGCCGATCGATCCGGCGCCGTGCTCGGCCTGGATCTCCCGCAGCCTGCGCGCGGTGAATCCGATGGCCTCCTCCCAGGAGACCTCGCGCCACTCGTCGGCGATCGACTCGCGCAGCATGGGCTTCATGACCCGGTCCGGGTGGCTCGCGTAGCCGAACGCGAACCGGCCCTTGACGCAGGAGTGACCCTCGTTCGCGCCGCCGTCCTTGTAGGGGACCATCCGCACCAGCTCGTCGCCGCGCAGCTCCGCCTTGAACGAGCACCCGACGCCGCAGTAGGCGCAGGTGGTGATCACCGACCGGTTCGGCATCCCGAGCTCGACGACCGACTTCTCCTGCAGCGTGGCGGTGGGGCAGGCCTGCACGCACGCGCCGCAGGACACGCAGTCGGACTCCATGAACGGCACACCGGCGCCGGCGGCGACCTTCGAGTCGAAACCGCGACCCTCGATGGTGAGCGCGAGCGTGCCCTGCACCTCGTCGCAGGCCCGGACGCAGCGCGAGCAGGCGATGCACTTGGAGGCGTCGAAGTCGAAGTAGGGGTTCGACGTGTCCTTGAGCAGGTCCATGTGGTTCGCTCCGGCGTCCACGCCGGAGCCGTAGCGCACCTCGCGCAGCCCGGTGACGCCGGCCATGTCCTGCAGCTCGCAGTCACCGTTGGCCGAGCAGGTGAGGCAGTCGAGCGGGTGGTCGGAGATGTAGAGCTCCATCACGCCGCGGCGCAGCTTGCCCAGCTTCTCGGTCTGCGTGCGCACCACCATGCCCGGTGCGACGGGCGTGGTGCACGACGCCGGCGTGCCGCGCGCACCGTCGATCTCGACGACGCACAGCCGGCAGGAGCCGAACGCCTCGAGGGAATCGGTGGCGCACAGCTTGGGGATGTCGAGGCCGGCCTCCTTGGCCGCGCGCATGACGGAGGTGCCCGGTGGGACCGCGACCTCGACCCCGTCGATCGTCACCTCGACGGTGGCGGCGCCCTCGCGGGCCGGCGTCCCGAAGTCCGGTTCCTTGAGCAGACTCATTTCGCGAAGTCCTCCCCGAAGTGGCGCACCGCGCTGCGCACGGGCATGGGGGTCAGCCCGCCCATGGCGCAGAGCGACCCGTCGGTCATCAGCTCGCACAGGTCGTCGAGGAGCACGAGGTTCTTCTCGCGGTCCTGGCCGGTGCGGATGCGGTCGATCGTCTCGACGCCGCGCACCGCGCCCACCCGGCAGGGCGTGCACTTCCCGCAGGACTCCTCGGCGCAGAAGGAGAAGGCGAAGCGGGCCATCGAGGCCATGTCGACCGTGTCGTCGAAGACGACGATCCCGCCGTGGCCGAGCATCGCGCCGGCCGCGGCGAACGCCTCGTAGTCCATCGGCAGGTCGAACTTCTCGACGGGCAGGTACGCCCCGAGCGGACCGCCCACCTGCACGGCGCGGGCCGGGCGGCCGGAGGCGGTGCCGCCGCCGAGGTCCTGGACGAGGTCGCCGAGGGTGATCCCGAACGCGGTCTCGACGATCCCGCCGCGGGCGATGTTGCCGCCGAGCTGGAAGACGCTCGTGCCCCGCGAGCGCCCGACGCCCAGCGCGGCGTAGGCCTCGGCGCCGTCGGCGAGGATCGCCGGCACCGCGGCGAGCGAGAGCACGTTGTTGACGACGGTCGGGCGCCCGAAGAGCCCTTCGAGTGCCGGGATCGGTGGCTTGGCCCGCACCTGGCCGCGCTTGCCCTCGAGGCTCTCCAGCATCGAGGTCTCCTCGCCGCAGATGTAGGCACCCGCCCCGACCCGGATGTGCAGGTCGAAGGTGAGGTCCGAGCCGAGGATCCGCTCGCCGAGCCAGCCGCGGACCCGGGCCGCCTCGATCGCCGCAGTCAGGGTCTCGATCGCGTCCGGGTACTCCGAGCGCAGGTAGACGTAGCCCTCACTCGCGCCGACGGCGTGCGCCGCGATCGTCATGCCCTCGATGAGGGTGAACGGGTCGCCCTCGATGAGCATCCGGTCGGCGAACGTGCCGGAGTCGCCCTCGTCGGCGTTGCAGCAGACGAACTTGAGATCGGCCTGCGCACCGAGGACCGTGCGCCACTTGATCCCGGTGGGGAAGCCGGCCCCGCCGCGCCCGCGCAGGCCGGAGGTCACGACCTCCTCCACGACGTCGGTCGAGCTCATCGCGAGCGCCGTGCGCAGGCCGGCGTTGCCGCCGTCGGCCTCGTGGTCGTCCGGCGAGCGCGGATCGACGATCCCGACCCGGGCGAACGTCAGCCGCTTCTGGCGGCGCATCCACGGCAGCTCCTCGACGAGCCCCAGGCTCGCGCCCCGCCCGTCGAGCAGGCCCGCCGCGACCAGCCCGTCGACGTCCTCGGGGGCCACCGGGCCGTAGCCCACGCGCCCCGCCGGCGTCTCCACCTCTACCAGCGGCTCCAGCCAGAGCATCCCCCGCGAGCCGGTGCGCACCACCTCGACGCCCCGCCCGGCGGTGGCGATCCGCTCGGCCACCTCGTCGGCGCCGACGGAGCGGGCCGCGGAGTCACGTGGGACGAAGACGCGGGTCATGCCGTGGCCACCTCTCCGAGGAGCGCGTCGAGGCGGGCCGGGCTCACCCGGCCGTGCAGCCGGCCGTCGACCTGCACGGCCGGCCCGAGGGCGCAGTTGCCGAGGCAGAAGACCTCGTCGAGGGTGACCGCGCCGTCGGACGTGGTCTCGCCGAAGCCGACCCCGAGCCGGCGGCGGGCGTGCGCGACGAGCGCCTCCGCCCCGACCGCCTGGCAGGCCTCGGCCTGGCAGATCCGCACGGTGGCGCGCCCGCCGGGCTCGCGGCGGAAGTCGCGGTAGAACGTGACGACCCCGTGCACCTCGGCCACGGCGAGGTTGAGCACGTCCGCGATCACGGGAACGTCCGTGGCATCGACGTGGCCCAGTTCGTGCTGCACGGCGTGCAGGACCGGGAGCAGTGGTCCGCGTAGGTCGCTGAGCCGGGTGGCGATCGCTCGCACACGATCGACCCGCAGCGCCGCGAGATCGGAGACGTCGGTCGTCATACTGTAGACAGTCCCGATCTGACCTAGTACAGGTCAAAGCAATCTTCGTGATCCCGTGATAAACCGCGGCTATCAACCGCGTCGGAAGGCCCGCCCGCGCGGCGACAGCCGGTAGCCGACCTCCAGGCTCTCGGTCAACCCCAGCTCCTTGAGCTTGCGGACGTCGCGCTTGAACGGCAGCGTCTCCCTGCCCATCCGGGCGGCGAGGTCGGGCGCGCGCACGCCCGGGTTCTCCGCGATCAGCTCCAGCACCGCCGCGGTCCACGGCCCGTGGGGCGAACTGCGGTCCATCCGGGCCAGCCGCGTGACGATCTCGGTGCGGTCGGCCTGCGACAGCCGCCGTTTCGTCCGCAACGCCACCCGCGGGTCCGGTCCGGCCAGCCGCACCGTCACGCGGTAGAGCTGCCCGTCGCCACTCTGGGCCCGCTGCAGCGCTGTGAGGTCGGCGAATCCGGCGGCGCGGGCGTCGTCGAGGGTCAGGTCCGCCTCGTCGACCGCGTCCACGGCGGTGAACTCCAGGACGCCGACCGGGGTGCGCTGGGTGCCGCCGACGCGCACGCGCGGCCGGTCCCACCGCCGGAACGCACAGGTGACCGTGCCGGCGGCGATCGCGTCGAGGACGGGACGACGGATCTGCACACGGCCCATCGTGCCTCCGTTCGCCGTACCCGGCGCGGCCGACGGGCACCTGGATCACGATTCCCGCGGTCGGGGAATGCGGGACACGGCCCCGCAGCTGCGCCAACACATAGACTGGGGGAAGTCCACCGAGATTCCCCGCCGGGAGGAGCGCTGCCGTGAACGCCGACGAGCGTCGCTTCGCCGTCCTACGAGCGATCGTCGCCGACTACGTCTCGACCCACGAGCCCGTGGGCTCGAAGATGATCGTCGAGCGGCACAACCTCGGTGTCTCCAGTGCCACTGTGCGCAACGACATGGCCGTGCTGGAGGAGGACGGGCTCATCGCCCAGCCCCACACGAGCGCGGGGCGCGTGCCCACCGACAAGGGCTACCGGATGTTCGTCGACCGGCTGGCGCAGGTCAAACCGCTGTCGGGGCCGGAGCGGCGCGCCGTGCAGGCCTTCCTGGACGGCGCCGTCGACCTCGACGACGTGCTGCGCCGCAGCGTGCGGCTGCTCGCCCAGCTCACCCGCCAGGTGGCGGTCGTCCAGTACCCCACGCTCACCCGCTCCACCGTGCGCCACTGCGAGATCGTCTCGCTCACGCCGGCCCGGCTGATGCTCGTCCTCATCACCGACAGCGGCCGCGTCGACCAGCGGGTCGTCGACCTCGGCGACGTGATCACGGACGACGCGGTGGGGCAGCTGCGTGCGCTCGTCAACGGGGCCCTGGTCGGCCGCCCGCTCGCGGTGGCGTCCGCCGCCGTCGCCGAGCTGCCGCACACCGCGCCGGCCGAGCTGCGCGATGTCGTGATCACGGTGTCCACGGTGCTGATCGAGACGCTCGTCGAGCACCCGGAGGAACGGCTGCTCCTGGGTGGCACGGCCAACCTCACCCGCAGCGTCGCCGACTTCCCGCACTCGCTGCGCCAGGTGCTGGAGGCGCTCGAGGAGCAGGTGGTGGTGCTCCGGCTCCTCGCGTCTGCGCGGGAGCCGAACACGGTCACGGTGCACATCGGTGGGGAGAACGAGGCCGAGGAGATGCGCGACACCTCCGTGGTGTCCATCGGCTACGGGCCGGGCACCGTGCTCGGTGGCATGGGGGTTCTCGGGCCCACGAGGATGGACTACCCGGGCTCGATCGCGGCGGTGCACGCCGTGGCCCGGTACGTGGGTGAGATCCTGGCTGGACGCTGACGCGCGGCGAGAGCCGCATCCGGAGCAGTACTGATCGAGAAGGACCATGGGGAACGCGCACGTGGTACGGGATTACTACGGGACACTGGGCGTCGCGCCAGACGCCGGCCCCGACGAGATCAAGCGGGCCTACCGCAGGCTGGCGCGTGAGCTGCACCCCGACGTGAACGCCGACCCGGGGGCGCAGGAACGCTTCCGCGAGGTGAGTGCGGCCTACGAGGTGCTGTCCGACCCGGAGAAGCGCCGCGTCGTCGACCTCGGCGGCGACCCGCTGGGCAACGGCGGAGGCGGGGGCGGCGGGGCCGACCCGTTCAGCGCGTTCGGCTTCGGCGACATCATGGACGCGTTCTTCGGCGGCCAGGCCGGTGGGCGTGGGCGCGGCCCGCGCAGCCGGGTGCAGCCGGGCGCCGACGCCCTGATCCGGATGCGGCTCACCCTCGAGGACTGCAGCACCGGCGTCACCCGCGACCTCACCGTCGACACCGCCGTGCTCTGCGGCGAGTGCACCGGGTCGGGCTGCGCGCCGGGCAGCGTGCCCACGATGTGCGACATCTGCAACGGCCGCGGTGAGGTGCAGAGCGTGCAGCGCTCGTTCCTCGGCCAGGTCGTCACCTCGCGGCCGTGCCCCAACTGCCGCGGCTTCGGAGAGGTGATCCCGGAGCCGTGCCGGCAGTGCGGCGGCGACGGGCGCGTGCGCTCGCGGCGCACGGTGGGCGTGCGCATCCCGCCCGGCGTGGCCGACGGCATGCGCGTCCGGCTGGCCGGGCAGGGCGAGGTCGGCTCCGGGGGCGGCCCGGCCGGCGACCTCTACGTCGAGGTCGAGGAGGAGCCGCACGATCTGTTCACCCGCGACGGCGCCGACCTGCACTGCACGGTGCAGCTGCCGATGACGGCCGCGGCACTCGGCACCACCCTGCCCCTGCCCACCCTCGACGGCACCGAGGAGCTGCACCTGGAGCCGGGCACCCAGGCCGGCACCGTGCGCACCCTGCGCGGCAAGGGCATGCCGCGGCTGCGGTCCACCGGCCGCGTCGACGGCCACGGCGATCTGATGGTGCACGTCGACGTGGCCGTGCCCACCAAGCTCGACCCCAAGCAGACCGAGCTGCTGCGCCAGCTCGCGGCGCTCCGCGGCGAGGAGCAGCCCGATCTCGCCGGCGGCAACCGCAACGGGCACGGGATCTTCTCGCGGCTGCGCGACTCGTTCGGTCGATGACGGGTTCGGTCGTCGAGGTGGGCGGGCTGCCCACCTCGTACGCCGAGTACGGCACCGGGGATCCGCTGGTCTACCTGCACGGCGGGTTCTCCAGCTCGCGCGAGTTCGCGCCGGTGCGCGAGGCGTACGCCGCGCGGTTGCGCGTGTTCACCCCGGACCGGCGCGGCCACGGGCGCACCCCCGATGTCCCGGGCCCCTTCACCTACGAGCTGTTCGCGGCCGACACGATCGCGTTCCTCGAGGAGGTCGTCGGCGGGCCGGCCCGCACCCTCGTCATGTCCGGCGACGACGACGCGGTGATCATGGAGCACACGATCCAGATGTACCGCTCGCTGCCGCAGGCCGAGCTCGCCGTCGTGCCCGGCACCTCACACGTGCTGATCTTGGAGAAGCCCGCGCTGGTCACGCAGCTCGCGCTCGACTTCCTCACCACGGACCCGGTGCCGACGATCATGCCCATCCGCCGCGCATGACCACCGCGCCCCTGTTCCTGCTCGATCCGCTGCCCGCCGCGGGCCCCGCCCGCCTGGACGGCCCCGAAGGCCGGCACGCGGCCACCGTCAAGCGGTTGCGGCCCGGCGAGGCGGTGCTGCTGTCCGACGGCCTCGGCGGGCTCGCGCACGCGGTGGTCGAGGCCGCCGGACGCGACACCGTCGACCTCACGATCACCGAGCGCGCCGACGTCGAACCGCCCGCCCCACGGGTGCTGGTGGCCCAGGCGCTCGTGAAGGGCGACCGCGGCGAGCTGGCCGTCGAGCTCGCCACCGAGGCGGGCGTGGACGGGATCCTGCCGTGGCGGGCCGCACGCTGCGTCGCCCGCTGGGAGGAGGGCCCGCGCGGGGACAAGGCGCTGGCCCGCTGGCGCGGCACGGCGCGCGAGGCCGCGAAGCAGGCCCGCAGGCCGTGGCTCCCCGTCGTCGAGGAGCCCGTCACCACGGCCGCGCTGGCCCGCCGGGTCGCCGCGGCCGACCTCGCCATCGTGCTGCACGAGGCCGCCACCGAACGGCTCGCGGACGTCCCGCTGCCGACCCACGGCGAGGTGCTGCTCGTGGTCGGCCCGGAGGGCGGGGTCACCGACGCCGAGATCGACACGCTGGTCGGGGCCGGCGCGCGCCCGGTGCGGCTGGGGCCGCAGGTGCTGCGCGCGTCCACCGCGGCTGCGGTGGCGCTGGGCGCATTCGGGGTGCTCACCGCGCGCTGGGGGTGACGTCCGTAGCCCGCACGGCGCACTTGCCGCGCCCGCCGTCGTCATCCGGGTGAGAGCGGGTTCGCCCTGGTCGTCGCGGGAGTACGGTGCCCCTGTTCCGGTCCCGTACCGCGGGTGTTCGCACCCACGGGGCCGCCGGCGAGTTTCCCCCCGCCGGCGGTGCCACGCCGCGGTGGGTGTACCCCCTACGTCCACCGCGGCGTGGCAACCAGAACGTGTCATGCTCGCCCCCGTGCCGACGCCGTCCCGGATCGCCTACGGCGACCACCCCAGCCAGTTCGGCGAGCTCACCCTCCCTGCCGGTGATCCGCGGGCCGTCGTCGTCGTGGTGCACGGCGGGTTCTGGCGCGAGCGCTTCGGCCTCGAACTCGGCCGCCCGCTCGCGGCCGACCTGGTCGCCGCGGGATACGCGGCCTGGAACGTCGAGTACCGGAGGGTGGGCGGTGGCGGCGGCTGGCCGGCGACGTTCGACGACGTCGCTGCGGCCGTGGACTTCCTCGCGGACCGGTCGCTGCCCCTGGATCGGGTGGTGGCCGTCGGGCACTCGGCGGGCGGGCATCTCGCCGCGTGGCTCGCCGCCCGTCCCGGGCTCCCGCCGGACGCCCCCGGCGCGGCGCCGGCGGTGCGCCTGCACGGCGTGGTGAGCCAGGCCGGCGTCCTCGACCTCGTCGACGCGGAGCGGCGCGGGGTGGGCAACGGCGCGGTGGCCGACCTGCTCGGCGGCGGCCCGGACGACGTGCCCGACCGGTACGCCCTCGCGTCGCCGGTGGCCCGGCTCCCGCTCGGCCTGCCCGTGGTGTGCGTGCACGGCACCGAGGACGTCAACGTGCCGATCCGGCAGAGCGAGCGGTTCGCCGCGGCGGCCGGTGACGGAGTCGAGCTGGTGCGGTTGCCCGGAGTGCAGCACTTCGCCGTGATCGACCCCACCACCGACGCGTGGCGGGCCTGCCGGGACGGAGTGGAGCGGCTGACCGGTTCGGCGTGATCGCGCGATCACACCGGCCCCGGACATGCACCGAGTCCCATAGGTTGTTCGGAAGTCGTTGCCCACCTGCCCGACCCCCCGGGAGGCCCTCGTGTCCGTGCTCTCCGACCTGCTCGCGGCGCTGCGCGCCCGCACCGTCGAGGTCGTCGACCTGACCGCACAACTACAGGCCGACACCCCGGTTCTGCAGCTCCCGCCGCCGTTCGCCAACGCGTCGGCGTTCGGGCTCTCCGAGATCAGCCGCTACGACGACCGCGGCCCGGCCTGGTACTGGAACGACATCCACACCTCCGAGCACACCGGCACCCACTTCGACGCGCCCGTTCACTGGGTCACCGGGAAGGACGGGGAGGACATCGCCCAGGTCGCCCCACAGAAGCTGCTCGCGCCGGCGGCGGTGCTCGACTTCGCGGACCAGGTTGCCGCGAACCCGGACTTCCTGCTCGAGATCGAGCACGTGCGGGCCTGGGAGAAGGAACACGGGCCGCTGCCCGAGGGTGGCTGGCTGCTGTACCGCACCGGGTGGGACGCCCGCAGCGAGGACGCCGCGGCGTTTCTGAACGCTGACGACACCGGTCCCCACAGCCCGGGCATCTCCGTCGAATGCGCGAAATGGCTGGCCGAGGAGTCGCCGCTGATCGGCCTGGGCGTCGAGACCGTCGGCACCGATGCGGGCGCTGCCCATTCCTTCGACCCGCCGTTCCCGTGCCACAGCTTCCTGCTCGGCGCCGGCAAGTACGGGCTCACCCAGCTGCAGAACCTGGCCCAGCTGCCGCCCACCGGCGCCGTGGTGGTGGCCGGGCCGCTGCCGATCGTCGGCGGGTCGGGCAGCCCGGCGCGGGTGCTGGCGCTGGTGGAGCGGCCGTGACGGTCGCTGATCTCGTCGGGCGGGCGCTCGCCGAACTGGGCGTCGGGCACGCGTTCGGGGTGGTGGGCAGCGGCAACTTCCACGTGACGAACGCGCTCCGCGCGGGCGGCGTCCCGTACGTCGCGGCGCGGCACGAGGGCGGCGCCGCCACGATGGCCGACGCCTACGCCCGCATCAGCGGGCGCGTCGGCGTGCTCACGGTGCACCAGGGCTGCGGGCTCACCAACGCGCTGACCGGGATCACCGAGGCCGCGAAGAGCCGCACCCCGATGCTCGTGCTCGCGGCCGACACCGGCGCGGGGGCGGTGCGTTCGAACTTCCGGATCGACCAGGACGCGCTCGCCCGCTCGGTGGGCGCCGTGGCGGAGCGGGTGCACTCGCCCGGATCGGCGCTCGCCGACGTCGTGCGCGCCTACCGCACCGTGGTGGAGCAGCGCCGCACGGTCGTGCTGAACCTGCCCCTCGACGTCCAGGCCGCCGAGGTCGACGCGGAGCCGGTGCCCGCGGTGTCCCCGCTGGCTCCGATGCGTCCGGGCGCGGAGGCGGTCGAGGAGCTCGCGGGCCTGCTCGCCGGCGCGCAGCGCCCGGTGTTCGTCGCCGGTCGCGGTGCCCGGGGAGCGCGCCACGAGCTGCGCGAGCTGGCGGCCGCGTCGGGAGCGTTGCTCGCCACGTCCGCCGTCGCCGCCGGCCTGTTCGCCGACGACGCGTGGTCGCTCGGGATATCCGGCGGCTTCGCCACCCCGCTGGCCGCCGAGCTGATCTCCGACGCCGACCTCGTCGTCGGATGGGGTTGCGCGCTGAACATGTGGACGATGCGGCACGGCGCGCTCATCGGCCCGGACGCCACGGTCGTGCAGGTCGACCTGGACGCCGACGCGATCGGCGCGAACCGGCCGGTGCACCTGGGCGTGCTCGGCGACGTCGCCGCCACTGCCGTCGACGTTCGTGCCGCGCTCGGGGCGGAGCGCACCGGCTACCGCACGCCGCAGGTGGCCGCGGCGATCGCCGGGCGCGGCCGCTGGCGCGACGAGCCCTACAAGGACCTCACGGGGCCCGACGGCATCGACCCGCGCACCCTGACGATCGCCCTCGACGACCTGCTGCCCGCGGAACGCACCGTCGCGGTCGACTCCGGCAACTTCATGGGCTACCCCAGCGCGTACCTGCGGGTGCCGGACGAGCACGGCTACTGCCTCACCCAGGGCTTCCAGTCGATCGGGCTGGGCCTGGCCACCGCGATCGGCGCCGCATGCGCCCGGCCGGACCGCGTGACCGTCGCGGCGCTGGGGGACGGCGGCGCCCTGATGTCCGCGGCCGAGCTGGAGACCGTGGCGCGGCTGGGCCTGCCCATGGTGGTCGTGGTGTACGACGACCGAGGCTACGGCGCCGAAGTGCACCACTTCACCGACGAGGACCACACCACCGTCGCCTTCCCGGACACCGACATCGCCGCCATCGGCCGGGGCTACGGGTTCGAGGCGGTCACCGTGAACACCCCCGCAGACCTCGACCCCGTGGCCGCCTGGGTGTCCGGCCCGCGGGCCGCGCCGCTCCTGGTGCACGCCCGGGTCGCTTCCGACGGTGGCGCCTGGTGGCTGGCGGAGGCCTTCCGCGGGCACTAGACGAGTAAGTCCGAACTGATCAGTGGTCGCGGTGAGCCTCCCCGCTGGCCGACACGTCTACCTGATCAAGTAACCGTCGCCTGGGCGCGCCGTCCCCGGCTCGTAGCGCACGCAGCAACCCCGCCAGCAGGATTTCCTCGTGGGCCCACCTGTTCACCTCGACCCCGCACCTGTGAACGTGGCCGGGTGGGCAGCACTACCGAACCCCGTGGTTGCGCTGCCGGCCGTCCCCGGCGCGGGGACAGGCCCGTTGTTGACGAGACCGCCTCGGTGGGGTGCGTGGGGACTGGCTGTGGTTCCGTTCCATCCCGCGGACTGACCATCGGATGTTGCGTTGAGATCAACTCGACAGTCCGGGAGGGAGGGCGACCCGAGTTGCCCGTCGAGGGCCACCGAGTCTGACCGGGTCGCGTCTGACCGGGTCGCGTAGGGGCTGCCGAAGATCACCTGCGCAGCTCGGTCCGTGGTCACCCTGCGATCGCTGTTCGGGACCACAGGATAGTTGCGTAGGCACCCGGCAGCGACGGACTCGTCCTGAACCGCCGTGCCCCGCGTCGGGGACGGCTGTCAACGTCACCACGGGGTTCGGTAGTTCCGCCAACCCGGCCATCCCCACAGGTTGCGGGGTCGATGCGAACCGGGGTGAACCCACGAGGGGCCGCCTGGTGTGGGTCGGCCGTCCGGCCCGGGTCGGGGACGGCGCGCCAAACCGACTTTTCATGATCAGATAGACGTCAGCGGGGTTGGAGCAAGATCGAACCCCCGTGAGGTCTATCTGATCATGAAGGACCGGGCATGATCGTTCCGAGACCCCGGTGGAGCGCCCTGAGCAGGGCGTTCCACCTTCATCTCGGATCGATGCCCGTCGCACTCGGTGCCGATGATCGCCGGTATCGGTTGTCCATGGTCCCCACCACGACCGTGGACAACCGAAACTGCCCCGCCAGCGGCTGAAGATCGCAGGTATCGGTTGGTCAGTGCTGTGGTGACAGCAGCGACCAACCGATACCGCGGATCACGCGCGAGCATGCCCCCACCGGCAACCCGTTCCCCGGCCGGCGCGTCTCCCGTGCGCAGGGGAGTCGGCGGACGATCGGGGACCTCGGCCCGGTCTGCGACGCCGGCCGGATCGACGGCAGCGCCTTCTACCCGGCGTGACGGCTCTCTCGCATAGGCTGTCGCTGGATCCGAGACGTTACGGGGACCGTCCCATATGAGTTCGATACTTGCCGGCGAAGCCGGAGCGCGTGACCGCCGTCGGCTGACGAGGGCGGTCAAGGAGTCGTTGCGCGAGCTGCGCAACCAGCTGTCGCTGTTCCACCACCAGGTGGGGACGAAGGTCGCGCTCAAGGACGTCGACCTGGACTGCCTCGAGCTGATCGGCCGGCACGGCCCGCTCAGCCCGAGCGCGCTCGCCCGTCGCGCCGGAATGCACCCCGCCACCATGACGGGCATCCTCGACCGGCTGCAGCGGGGCGGCTGGGTCGTCCGCGAGCGGGATCCGGACGCGGCGGACCGGCGGGCGGTCGCCGTGCGCGCGGTGCGGGGGCGCAACGCGGAGCTGTTCCGCCTCTACGCGGGGATGAACACCGCAATGGACGAGCTCTGCGCGGGATACACCGATGCCGAGCTGGAGCTGATCGCCGACTTCCTCCGCCGCACGACCGGCGCCGGGCAGGCGGCGGCCGAAGAGCTTGCGGGGGACTGACGCCGCTCCTACGGGATCGGCGCGCCCACCGGTGCGGCGCAGGCGTCGGCGATCGCGGCGGTGTCCCAGTAGAACGGCCACACCTCGGTGATGCGGCCCTCGGCGACGCGCACCGTCTGCAGGATCGGGAACTCCAGCTGCCGGCCGGTCGCGCGGGCGGTGGCCCGCACCTCGGTACGCACGACAACCACGTCGCCCGCGGGGTGGAACTCCTGCCCGAGCATCTCGAACGACTCCCAGGCCGTGCTCATCGCGACGAAGAACCGCTCCATCCCGGCGTGGCCGCGCCAGGTCCCGCCGTAGGGCAGCGCCTCGGCCTGGTGCAGCACCACGTCGGGCGCGAAGAACGGGGCCAGCGGCTCGAAGCTCGCGCGCCCGGGCCCGCCTGCGTCCAGGTACTCCTGCTCGGCCGCGTACATGCCCCGCAGCACCGCCAGTGCGTCGTCGGTCATGCGACCGAGTCTCGACGCCGGACGAAGCCGGTGCTGGCGGAGATCAGCCCTTGATCCCCGTCTCCGCGACCCCCTGCACGAGGTAGCGCTGCAGGAAGACGAACACCAGCACCAGCGGCACGATCGAGATCAGCGCCGCCATGAACACCTGGTGCAGGTTGATCGTCTGGGCTGTCATCAGCGTCGAGAGCGAGACCTGCACCGTCCACATCGACCGGTCCTGCCCGACGACCAGCGGCCAGAGGAACTGGTTCCACGAGGCGATGACCGTGATGACCGAGATGGCGGCGAAGAAGCCCAGCGAGTTCGGCACGACGATCCGCCAGAAGACGCCGAGATAACCGAGGCCGTCGATGCGCCCGGCTTCCTCCAGCTCGCGCGGGAAGTTGAGGAAGTACTGGCGGAAGAGGAACGCGGTGAACCCGCTGAACAGCACCGGGACGATGATCCCCTGGTAGGAGTTCACCCAGCCCAGCCGGGAAACGACGATGAAGCTCGGCACGAACGTCACCGCGGGCGGCACCATCAGCGTGAGCAGCACGGCGTGGAAGATCGGTGGGGCGAACCGGGACGGGATGCGGGCCAGCGCGTATCCCGCCATCGACGAGAGCAGCACCGTGCCGGTCGTCTGCGCCACCGCGATGAACGCCGAGTTGAACAGGGTGCGGCCGAAGTTCGCCGACGAGTTCTCGAAGACCTCGGCGACGTTGCCCCACTGCAGCGAGCTCGGGAAGATCGTCCAGTCGACGCCGGTGATCTCCCGGTCGGTCGCGAGCGCGTTGCGCAGCATCAGGTAGAAGGGCAGCAGGAACAGCACGGTCGCGACGATCAGCGCGGCGTACCGCGCCACGGCCGCGGCGACACCGCCCGGAGTTCTGGCGTACCTCATGTGTCGGCCCGCCCGAACCCGTAGACGCGGCTCTGCACCAGCGTCACCAGCACGATCAGGGCCGCGAGGATCATGGCGCCGGCGCTGCCGTGGCCGTAGTCCTGGTTGCCCTGCGCCGTGTAGTAGAGGTAGACGAGCGGCGGCCGGGCCAGCGAGCTGTTGCCCAGCAGGTTGTAGAACTCGTCGAACGCCTGGTAGGCCGCGATCAGGTTGAGCAGGAGCACCGCCACCGACGTCGTGCGGAGCTGCGGCAGGGTGATGTGGCGGAACGTCTGCCACCCGGCCTTGGCCCCGTCCACGTAGGCGGCCTCGTAGAGCTCCGGGGAGATCCGCTGCAGCCCGGCGAGGAACAGGATGATGTAGAAGCCGAGCTGCAGCCACAGCCGTACGGTGGCCAGTACGAGCCAGTACCACGGCGGGCTCACCGACGACAGCCACGCGATGTTCTCGATCCCGAACAGCGAGAGCACCTGGTTGGCCAGCCCGAACCGCACCCCGTTGAAGATCGACAGCTTCCACACGAGTGACGCCACGACGTAGGAGCACGCGGTGGGCAGGAAGAAGGCCGACCGGAAGAAGGCCCGCGCGATCGTGATCTGGTTCAGCAGCACCGCGAGCAGCAGCGACAGCACGAAGGTGATCGGCACGATGATCGCGGCGAAGACGGTGAACGTCCAGAGGCTGTCCAGGAACGGCCCCGGCCCGAGCAGGTCGAGGTAGTTCTGGATGCCGACGAACTCGCGGGCCTGCACGGTGTTCTGCGCCCGGTTGAAGCTGAGGACGAAGCTCCACGCGATCGGCAGGTACACGAACACGACCAGCCCGGCGAGGAACGGGCCCATGAAGAGCCAGAACGCGGGGGTGGCCCCCATGCTCCCGCGGCGGCGCGGCCGGGCGCCCGCCGCGTGCCGGGGCACCGACGGCGGCGCCTCGACAGCGCTCACGCAGCCTCCTCGCCGGCGTCCGTCGGTCGCGGTCGTGCCGCGGCGCCGCTCGGTCTGATGGCGTGGCCGCTCACGTGGCGAGGCGGGCCAGCTCGGCCTCGACCGCCTGCTGAGCCTTGGCGAGCTCGGCGTCGATGTCGCCACCCCCGCGCACGATGGCGGTGGCGGCATCGGCGAACGCCGACTTCATCTTCGGGGTCCACATCGGGTTCGGCGCCACCGCGGACTCGTTGAAGATGCGCAGGGCCTCGGCGGCCACCCCTTCCTGCAGCTTCTGGGCGCCGGAGGCGATGCTCTTGCGGGGCGGGATGTGGAAACCGTAGGAGAGGTTGTAGTCCTCCTGCGCCTCGGTGTTGTCGATCCACAGCCACTTGACGAAGTCCTTGGCCATCTCGACGTCCTGTGCCTTCGCGCTGACCATCGAGGTCCAACCGCCGAGGAAGGTCACCGGCTTCCCGACGGTCGCGCTCAGCGCGGGCCACGGCACGATGCCGAAGTCGTCGCCGAAGGCCTCCTTGATCTTCGGCATCGCCCACAGCCCGCACCACTGCATGGCGGCCAGCTCCTGGGTGAAGGCCGACGGGTCCCAGAAGTCGGTGGGGGCTCCGAGCAGGATCGATCCGCTGTCGGCGAGCTCGCGCAGCTTGGCGAACGAGTCCTTCGCCTCGGGGGTGGTGAAGCCGATCTTGCCGTCCGCGGTGATGTTCGCCGTGCCGGCCGACCACAGCACGAGGTCGAGCAGGGCGCCGCCGCCGAAGGCCGGGGTGACGCCGGCGTCGTTGCCGATGAACAGGCCCTTGACGCCGTTCCGGTCCAGCGCGCGGGTGGCGTCGATGAGCTCGTCCATCGTGGTGGGCGGCTGCACGCCGGCCGCGGCGAGCAGACTCTTGCGGTAGTAGAGGAACCCGGTGTCGTCGACGATCTTCACGCCGAAGATCGAGCCGTCCAGGGATGTGGCCGTGATGTCGGTGTCGGTGTAGTCGCTCCGGACCGGACCGACGATGTCGTCCAGCGGCACGACCTGCCCGCTGCGGACCATGTCCACGTTGAGCTGGTACTCGAACACGTCCGGACCGCTGTCGGACAGCAGGCCGGACGAGAGCTTCGACTCGTAGTCGCCGGGTGTCCACTGCACCTCGACGGTGGCCTTCTCGTAGCCCTGCGCGTAGCGCTGCACCGCCTGCTCGGTGCCTTCCTCGCCGTAGAGGTGGTACCACTGCTTGAGGGTCGGCTTGCCGCCACCGGACCCGCCACCGCTGTCGAGACCGCCGGAGTCGCCGCCGCAGGCGGCCAGCGCGCCGCCCAGACCGAGGGCGCCGACGAGTGACAGGAACGTGCGCCGAGTGGGCAACGGCATTTTCGACAAATCGGATTTCTCCGCAGGCATGCTGGCCTCTCGTCGTCGCTGACGGGTAAGGCGGAAAGCCCTTACTCGGAGATCGAAGCTATGGCTCGGATCACACGGGTGTCAATGACGGATGGGTATCGGTTGTTCATGGTCGTGATCACGACCATGAACAACCGATACCGCGATCACGACCGGCGGTACCGGAGGGTGACGATCCGGAACGGGCGCAGGTCGAGCCGCGTGCCGTCGGCGGTGAGAGCGGCCGGTTCGGCGAGCGGCCGCTCCAGCAGATCGGTCTCCACCACGCCCGAGTGCACGAAGCCGGCCGTGATCCGGGCGCTCGCCCGCCCGCCGTGCGCCTCGTACAGCCGCACGACCACGTCGCCGCTGCCGTCCTCGGCGAGCTTGACGGCCTCGACGACGACCGCGGGGGAGTCCACCGTCACCAGCGGGGCGATCGCCGAGCCACCGCGGACGGTCCGCAGCGGCAGGTTGAGCCGATAGCCCTCCGCCACCGCGTCGGCGATCGTGGCGCCGGCCCGCAGGGACACGCGCAGCCGGTGTTCGCCCTGGTCGGCGGTGGGGTCCGGGAACTTCGGGGCCCGCAGCAGCGAGAGCCGCACGACCGTGGTCGTGTCGCCGTCGGGCCGGGTGGAGCGGGTGACGTCGTGGCCGTAGGTCGAGTCGTTGGCGACGGCCACGCCGTAGCCGGGCTCGCCCACGTGCACCCAGCGGTGGGCGACGGTCTCGAACCGGGCGGCGTCCCACGAGGTGTTGGTGTGGATCGGCCGGTGCAGGTGCCCGAACTGGATCTCCGACGTCGCCCGCTCGGCGTGCACGTCGAGCGGGAAGGCGAGCTTGAGCAGCTTCTGCCGCTCGTGCCAGCCGACGAGCGTGTCGATGTCGATCGCGGCCGACCCGGCGTCGAGGGAGAGCACCTGCGTGATCGTCGAGGCGCCGGCCTTGCGCACGATCCGTACCGCCCCCTTGGTCGGCCCGCGCTCGACGACCGCCAGCTCCGCGACGTCGGTGAGGTCGCGGCCGTGCCGGCGGTAGTGCTCGTCGATGTCCCACGCGTCCCACTGCGTGGGCGTGTCGCGGTGCAGCTGCAGCAGGTTCGCGGCCATGCCGGGTGGCACGAGCTCGCGGTCGGCGGCGAGGTCGCGCACGGACGTGAGCAGGCCCCGGCCGTCCACCACCGCGCGGACCCGCGAGTTGGTGAGCACGGTGCCGTCGTCGGTCTCCTCGACGCGCACCTCGTCGGGCACGGCCGCGACCGCGCCGCCGCCGAGCGCCGGGACGCCGTCGCGGGCGTACGGGCCGGCGTTGGCGACGACCTCCCCGTCCCCGTCGCCGGCCAGCGCCGCGAGCGAGGCCTTGATCACCGTCTCGAGATCCTCGGCGACGCGGGCGTAGTTGCGCTCGGCCTCCTGGTGCACCCAGGCGATCGAGGTGCCGGGGAGGATGTCGTGGAACTGCTGCAGGAGCACGGTGTGCCAGCAGCGTTCCAGCACGTCGACCGGGTAGGGCAGGCCGGCCCGGACGGTCGCGGTGGCGGCCCACAGCTCGGCCTCCCGCAGCAGGTGCTCGCTGCGCCGGTTGCCGCGCTTCGTGCGGGCCTGCGAGGTGTAGGTGCCGCGGTGGAACTCCAGGTACAGCTCGCCCGACCACACCGGCGGGCGCGGGTACTCCTCCTCGGCCGTGGAGAAGAACTCGGCGGGCGTGGTCATCCGGACGGCGGGCGAGCCCTCGAGCGACTTCGTGCGGGCCGCGGCGGCGAGCATCTCCCGGGTGGGCCCGCCGCCGCCGTCGCCCCAGCCGAACGGTACGAGCGAGGTGTTGGCGCGCCCCTTCTCGGAGTACTGCCGCTGGGCCCGGTGCAGCTCCAGCTGCGAGAGCTCCGAGTTGTAGGTGTCCACCGGCGGGAAGTGCGTGAACACCTGGGTGCCGTCGATGCCCTCCCAGCGGAACGTGTGGTGGGGCATCACGTTCGTCTCGTTCCACGAGATCTTCTGGGTGAGGAACCAGCGTGAGCCGGCGGCGCTGATGAGCTGCGGCAGCGCGGCGGTGTAGCCGAAGGAGTCGGGCAGCCACACCTCGAGCGGCTCGACGCCCAGCTGCTCCATGAAGAACCGCTTGCCGGCCACGAACTGGCGGGCCAGCGCCTCGCCGCCGGGCATGTTGGTGTCCGACTCGACCCACATCCCGCCGACCGGCACGAACCGGCCCTCGGCCACGCGCTGTTTGACGCGCTCGAAGAGTTCCGGCTGGTGCTCCCGCAGCCACGCGTACTGCTGGGCCGACGAGGCGGCGAACACGAACTCCTCGTCGGTGTCCATCAGATCCAGCACGTTCGCGAACGTCCGCGCGACCTTCCGGACGGTCTCGCGCACCGGCCACAGCCATGCCGAGTCGATGTGCGCGTGCCCGACAGCATGCATCCGGTGGGCGCTGGGCCACGCGGGGCTCGCCAGGACGTCGGCGAGCTCGGCGCGGCCCAGCTCGGCGGTGCCCGCCACGTCGTCGGGGTCGACGGCGTCGACCGCCCGCTCCAGCGCGCGCAGCACCTCGGCCCGCCGCGGCAGGTCCGCTGGTAGCTCGCCGACCAGCCCGGACAGCGTCCAGATGTCCTGTGTCAGCTCCCAGACCGGCACGTCGAGCAGCGCGATGTCGGCGGCGACGAGGCGGTAGAGCGGGTCGTCGCCCGCGGTCGCGAGGTCGCCCATCCGGGTGGGGGCGTACGTCCAGTCGGCCGCGACACCCGGGTTGGACGCCGCCTCCACGTACAGGTCGACCGCGGATCCCGGCCCGTCGGTCAGTGGCACGTGCGCGTTGCGCGGCTCGACGGCCGCCACGACGACGCCGTCGGGCGTGTAGGCGAGCCCCTCGGACTGGAATCCGGGTTGGACGCCCGCGAACCCGAGGTCGACGGCGAGCTCCGGTCGCGTGCCCTCGTCGGTCCAGCCGGCCGGCACCGTGCCCCTGACGCGGAACCACACCGTTCCCCACGGCCGGCCCCACGGCGATCCGACCGCGAACGGCGTGAACTCCTGTCGCACGGCCTCCGCGAAGGGCACCGGTTCGCCCGGCGCCGTCCACGCGCTCACCTCGACCGGCACGCGTTCGCGGTACGTCGCAGGGAACAGCCGCTCGCGGACGAACCGCGCCACCCGCTGCAGGACCAGGTTGGAGTCGTCATGCACGGGATTAATCCAAGCTGTGGACTAAATGAGCTGTCAAGGGTGGTGTTCGTCCGAATCGGCAGGCGTTCCGTCGGGGGATCGCGGTAACATCGATCCCAGTCCCAATGGCGCAGTTCCACCAGCAGAGGCAGAGAGCAGGCGGCACACCCCTTGACCCATCCGGATCCCGTCCAGTCCCGCATGGCCGTTCCGGACGCCGCTCTGCTCGCGCTGCTGGGCTCGCGCGACGAGAGCCTGCGCGTCGCCGAGGACATGCTCGAGGCCGACGTCCACGTGCGCGGCAACGAGCTCACCCTCACTGGCACCCCGGCCGATGTGGCCTTCGCCGAGCGCGTCTTCACCGAGCTGATCATGCTGGCCGAGCGTGGCCAGCAGGTCTCGCCCGACGCCGTCCGGCGCACCGTGGAGATGCTCGGCGACGGCGAGGCCGACGAGCGCGCCCGCATCGGGGAGTCGCCCGCCGAGGTGCTCTCGCTCGACATCCTGTCGCGGCGCGGCAAGACGATCAGGCCCAAGACGCTCAACCAGAAGCGCTACGTCGACGCGATCGACTCCCACACCATCGTCTTCGGCATCGGCCCCGCCGGCACCGGCAAGACCTACCTCGGCATGGCCAAGGCCGTGCAGGCCCTGCAGGCCAAGATGGTCAACCGGATCATCCTCACCCGCCCGGCCGTCGAGGCGGGGGAGCGGCTGGGCTACCTGCCCGGCACCCTCTACGAGAAGATCGACCCGTACCTGCGGCCGCTGTACGACGCGCTGCACGACATGATCGACCCGGAGTCGATCCCGAAGCTGATCGCCGCCGGCACCATCGAGGTGGCGCCCCTGGCGTACATGCGCGGACGAACTCTCAACGACGCCTTCATCATCCTCGACGAGGCGCAGAACACCACGCCCGAGCAGATGAAGATGTTCCTCACCCGCCTCGGGTTCGGGTCGAAGATCGTGGTCACCGGCGACGTCACCCAGATCGACCTGCCGGGCAGCACCCGCTCCGGGCTCAACGTCGTCCGCGAGATCCTCGGCGACGTCGACGACGTGCACTTCGCGCAGCTGTCCAGCAACGACGTGGTGCGCCACCGGCTGGTGGCCGACATCGTCGACGCCTACGCCCGCTGGGACGCGAGCGGCGAACGCCCCAACCTGCGTTCGGCAGCCCCCCGCAACGGCCCGCCCCAGGACCAACGCCGGCGCAACCGCCGCTGACGCACCCCAACCCGGCCGACGCACCTCCAGCCGGCCCACGTGCGCGTTCGACGGGGGGCGTGAGCCGTGACGGGGTGCGTGACCTGAGGACGGGTGCGTGAGCAGGTCGTCGACGCACCAGGTTTCCGCCGGCGCAACCCGAGTCGGCACACGCACCTGCTCTCGGCTGACGCCCCACGTCTCGGTTCGCGCGTCCCGTCGATGGGGCGCGTGAGCCGAGACGGGTTGCGTGACCGGGGAAGAGGTGCGTGAGCGGCGGCCGGAGCTGTCGACGCACCTGATGTCGGCCGGCGCGACCCATCTCGGCCGGCGCGACGCGTTTCCGCTCACGCGACCGATCGACGGGGGGCGTGCGCCGAGATGGGGTGCGTCGGCCGAGAGGGGTCGCGTGAGCAGTGCCCGGCCTCGCCGCTCACGCTCCCTTCCCGTTGACGCAAGCCGATTCGGCTGACGCAACCCATCTCGGCTCGCGCTACCGATCGACGGGGCGCGTGAGCCGAGATGGGGTGCGTCGGCGCAAACCGGGGGCGTCAGGCGCCGCCGGCCGCCTCCACCGTGCGGGCCACGGCCTCGGCTGTTGCGCCTAGGGTCTCCGATACCTCCCAGGCCACCGCGCGCACGCGTTCGCCCAGGTCGGTGGCGCGGCGGTCGTCCATTCGCACCTCGGGCACGGAGGTGCCGAGGGCGCCGACCACGGCGCCGGTGTGGTCGAAGAGCGGGGCCGCGACGGCGCGGATGCCCGGGTAGCGCTCGGCGGCGAACAACGCCGCGTCCGCCGGGGCGATGGTGCCGCTGCTGACCCTGGGCATCCCGGGTTCGGCGGCCACCGCCGTGCTGATCGGCGGGTTCCTGATGTGGGGGCTGCAGCCGGGGCCGCTGCTCATGGAGCAGAACCCGGAGTTCGCCTGGGGCCTCATCGCCAGCATGTACCTGGGCAACGTGATGCTGCTGCTGGTCAACATCTTCTGCATCCCGGCCTTCGCGAGCATCGCCCGCGTCCCGTTCCGGGTGCTGGCCCCGGTGATCATGCTGCTCTGCGTGGTCGGGACGTACTCGGTGAACGGCAGCACCATCGACGTCATGATCATGCTGGCCTGTGGGGTGCTCGGGTTTTTCATGCGCCGGTACGGCATGTCGCCCGCCGCCCTGGTGATCGCGCTGGTGCTCGGGCCGCTCGCCGAGGAGACCCTGCGCCAGACGATGATCATCTCCGGCGGGGACTTCACCATCTTCGTGGAGCGCACGACCTCGCGCGTCCTGCTCATCGCGATGGTGGCGCTGGTCCTGCTGCCGGCGCTGCTGCCGCGCATCCGGAGGGCGGTCGCGACGAGGTTGGCGGGGACTCCCGAGCGCACCTTGGAGCCATAGTGCTGATTCCCGGCGCTCCGGAGAGCAGTACGGCTCCATGATGCGGTCCGTAGGCTGCGCCTAGACCCGCTACGAGAGGATTTGCATGCGACTGGGCAGCATTCGCGTCGACGGCGCCGAGGTTCCTGTCGTCGTCGAGCCGGCACGGGGGGTCGCCCGCGTGCCCGACCTGCTCCCGGGGTTCGCCGGTGACATCCGGGCCGTCCTCGTCGAGGAGCGGGTCGCCGAGCTGGCGAAAGCGGTCGAGTCCGCCGATGACGCGCTGTTCGTGCCCGAGGCGTCGGTGGCGTTCGGCGCGCCGTACCGGCACCCGCGGCTGATCTGGGGCATCGGGCTGAACTACGTCGACCACGCCGCCGACCTGTCCGAGCAGGTCCCGGACGAGCCCGCGTCGTTCGTCAAGGGCGACCACACGGTGATCGGCCCCGGCGAGGAGATCCCGATCCCGCCGCAGAGCTCCCGCACCACCGCCGAGGCCGAGCTGGGGCTCGTCATCGGGCGCTACTGCCGCAACGTGAGCGAGGACGAGGCCCTCGACCACGTCTTCGGCGTCACCACGGTGCTCGACCAGACCGCCGAGGACATCCTCGAGCGCAACCCGCGGTTCCTCACCCGGTCCAAGAACTTCCCGGGCTTCTTCTCGTTCGGGCCGCAGATCGTGCCGCTGGCCGAGGTGCCCGACCTCGCCGCCGTGGAGGTCAGCACCGTGCTGGACGGCGGGGTGCACCGCACCAACACGGTCTCGCGGATGCGCTACTCCCCGCAGTTCCTGGTGAGCTTCCACAGCGCGGTGATGCCGCTCTACCCCGGCGACATCATCTCCACCGGCACGCCGGGCGCGGTGCAGATCCGCCCCGGCACGGTGGCGGAGTGCCGCATTCCCGGCGTGGGTGTCCTGAGCAACCCGGTCGTGCAGGGATAACCCATCCCGGGGCTCAGCGGGGCAGGTACGTCTCCAGCATCGCGTTGCGGAACTTGCCTTCCGGGTCGTGCTTCAGCGTGAGCGTGGCGAAGTCGGAGAGGTGCGGCCAGAGCGACGCGACGTTGGCCGGAGCGGTGCCGAACACCTTGCCCCAGTGCGGCCGGGCGCCGAACGGCTCGAGCGCCGACTCCAGCGCGGCCACGGCGGGCAGCACGGCCTGGGTGTCGGGCACCCAGGTGAAGTGCAGGGCGGCGGTGTCGCGGCCCTGCGCGGGCGAGATCCACAGCTCGTCGGCGGCCACGGTGCGGATCTCCGAGACCTGCAGCACCGGGGTCAGGCGGTTGCGGACGCCGTCGATCGCGTGCAGGGCGTCGGCGAGGGCGGTGCGCGGTACGAAGTACTCCGACTGCAGCTCGTCGCCGCTGCTCGGGGTGAACGCGAGCCGGAAGTGCGGCAGCCGCTCGTGCCACGGGCCGGGCTCGCCGAGCTGCGGGGTGCAGTGCTGCGGGTCGACGCCCGGCACCATGTGCACGGGTGCGGCGGCCCGGGTGGCGCCGAGCCACTGAACGGGCGGCTCGGGGTCGGTGTCGAGCTGCTTGAGCCAGACCTGCTCGAAACCCGCGCCCGCCCAGCGCGTGAACAGGCTGACGCTGTAACCCGCCGCCAGTGCCTCCTCGGCGCCGTCGAGCGGAAGACCCTCGTAGATCCACTGCCGGATGCCGAACGTGGGCCGCAGGTCCAGGGTGAGCGCGGTGACGATCCCGAGCGCGCCGAGCGCCATCACCGAGCCGGGAAACTCGGGATCGCCCCGGCGGACGGTGCGCAGCTCGCCGTCGGCACCCACCAGCTCGACGGCGGACACGGCGGTGGCGAGCGTGCCGTTGCCCTGCCCGGACCCGTGGGTGCCGGTGGCGCAGGCGCCGGCCACCGCGATGTGCGGGAGCGAGCCCAGATTGGGCAGGGCGAAGCCGGCCTCGTGCAGCGGCCCGGTGACCTCGCCGTAGCGCAGGCCGGCCGAGACGCGCGCGGTGGCGGCGCCCGCGTCGATCTCGACGACGGGCGGGAGGCCGGTGAGCGTGACGTGCTCGCCGTCGGTGTCGGCGATCCGGCTGAACGAGTGTCCGGAGCCGAGCGCCCGGACCCGGTCGCTGCCGGCCACCAGCTCCTGGAGCTGCGCCACCGAGGTCGGGCGATGGACCTCCCGCGAGGAGAAGACGACGTTGCCGGCCCAGTTCGCGGTCACCATGGACGCGAACCTACCCACCCGACCCGACCGACTAGGCTGGGTTGCCGCAGCAGCGAGTGGAGCAGGGGAAACACGTGTCGATCGAGGTGTGCAACGAGTCGGGCGTGCCCGTCGACGAGTCGCTGCTGGCTTCGGTGGCGCGCTTCGCCCTCGACGCCATGCACGTCAACCCCGCGGCAGAGCTCTCCGTCCTCGTCGTCACCGAGGAGGTCATGAGCGAGCTGCACGAGCGGTGGATGGAGGAGCCGGGACCCACCGACGTCCTGTCGTTCCCGATGGACGAGCTGGCCGAGGAGTCGCGGCGCCCGGACGCCCCCGACGGCGGTCCGGCGCTGCTCGGCGACATCGTGCTATGCCCCGACTTCGCCAAGGCGCAGGCTCGCAAGGCCGGCCACTCCCTCGCCGACGAGATGCACCTGCTCACCGTGCACGGCGTGCTGCACCTGCTCGGCTACGACCACGCCGAGCCGGAGCAGGAACGGGAGATGTTCGGTCTGCAGGCCAAGCTGCTGGCCGACTGGAACGGCGCCCGCCAGCAGGCCGCCGCCCAGGCCGCGCGGCAGCGCAGCGACTCCGCGGTGCTCGGCACCGCGGGCCTCGAGGACACCTGAGGTGTTCCGCGCCGGGGAACACTGACGATGGACGGCACGCTCCCGCTGATCGTCATCGCGATCCTGCTCGTCCCGCTCGCGGGGCTGTTCGCCGCGGCCGACGCGGCGCTCAACACGGTGTCGCGGGCCCGCGTCGACGCGCTCGTGCGCGCCGGCCGCCCCGGCTCGCGCGCGCTCGCCGCGGTGGCCGCCGACCGCCCCCGGCACGTCAACCTGCTTCTCCTGCTGCGGCTGGCCGCGGAGACGGCCGCCACCGTGCTGCTGACGATCGCACTGATCCAGATCTTCGAACGCGACTGGGCGGGCGGCCTCACCGCCGGCGGGATCATGCTCGTGGTCAGCTACGTGCTCATCGGCGTCGGCCCGCGCACCCTCGGCCGCCAGCACCCCTACCGCATCGGCATGCTCGTCGCGGCGCCCGTCCGGGCGCTCGCCACGCTGCTCGGCCCGCTCACGAAGCTCCTGATCCTGGTCGGCAACGCGATCACGCCCGGCCAGGGGTTCCGGCAGGGCCCGTTCTCCTCCGAGGTGGAGCTGCGTGAGCTCGTCGACATGGCCAGCACCAGCGGTGTCGTCGACGAGGACGAGCGGCAGATGATCCACTCGGTGTTCGAGCTGGGCGACACGCTCGTGCGCGAGGTGATGGTGCCCCGGCCGGACGTCGTGTGGACCGACCGCAGCACGCCCGTCGACAAAGTGCTCCGGCTCGCTCTCAAGAGCGGCTACTCCCGCATCCCGGTGCTCGGCGAGAACATCGACGACATCATCGGCGTCGCGTACCTCAAGGACCTCGTCCGCGCCCAGGCGGAGGAGCCGGACACCCCGCTGGAGAACGTCATGCGGCCCGCGGCGCTCGTGCCCGACACCAAGCGGGTGGACGAGCTGCTCAAGGAGATGCAGGCCGTGCGCAACCACATGGCGATCGTGGTGGACGAGTACGGCGGTACCGCGGGCGTCGTGACGATCGAGGACATCCTCGAGGAGATCGTCGGGGAGATCACCGACGAGTACGACGCCGAGGAGGTGCCCGACGTCCAGGAGCTGGACGGACGTAGGCTCCGGGTGTCGGCCCGGCTTCCGGTGGAGGACCTCCTGGGGCTGTTCGGCGGCCCGGACGGCCCGGAGGGTCAGGAGGACGATCTCGGCGAGGTGCTGGCCGCGGCCGACGTCGACACGGTCGGCGGGTTGCTCGCCCAGCAGCTCGGGCGCGTTCCGCTGCCGGGGGCCGAGACCGAGGTGGCGGGCCTGCGGCTCCTGGCCGAGGGCGGCAAGGACGCCCGGGGGCGGGTACGGATCAACACGGTACTGGTGGAGCCGATCGAGCAACCGGCGCCGGACGACGACGGCGCACAGCGGGAGGAAAGCCCGCCGAAGCGAAGCGGAGGCAAGTGAACAATGCCCGACCAGGGTGACCCGGAAGACGCGAAGATCGTCACGCTGGCGCGGTCGGCACGGGCGCGCACGGGCGCCGCAGAGGGGGCAGCCGTCCGCGACACCGACGGGCGTACCTACGCCGCGGCCACCGTCGCGCTCCCGTCGCTCACGCTCACCGCCTTGCAAGCCGCCGTCGCGGCCGCGGTGTCCAGCGGCGCGCCGGGCCTGGAGGCGGCCGCCGTCGTCACCGGCGCCGACGCGATCGACCCGCCCTCGCTGGCCGCGGTCCGCGACCTCGCCCCCACCGCATACGTGCTGCGCGCCGACCCGTCGGGCGCCGTCGTCGAGACCCACACCCCGGAGATCGCTTCATGACCACACCCTCCTTCGACGTCGTCGTCGTCGGTGGCGGCATCGTCGGCCTCGCCACCGCCCACGCCGTGGCGCGCACCGGCCGGTCCGTCGCCGTCGTCGAGCGCGAGCCGCAGCTCGCCCGCCACCAGACCGGCAACAACTCCAACGTCATCCACTCCGGGCTCTACTACGCCCCCGGTGGCTACAAGGCCCGCCTCGCGGTGGCCGGCTGCGCAGAGACCGTGGCGTTCTGCCGCGAGCACGACCTGCCGCACGAGGTCACCGGCAAGCTGGTGGTGGCCACCGATCCGGAGGAGCTGCCGCGGATGGCGGAGCTCAGGCGGCGCGGCGACGCCAACGGCGTGGAGAACCACGAGCTGGACCAGGCCGGCATGCACGAGCACGAGCCGCACGTCCGCGGCATCGCCGCGCTGTACGTCCCGTCCACCGGCGTCACCGACTACCGCGCGATCGCGGAGAAGATCGGCGAGCTCGTCGCCAAGGACGGCGGCGAGATCCACCTGAACCGAGCGGTGCTCGGGATCGCGCGGCGGGCGTCCGACGTGGTGGTGCGCACCGCCTCGGGCGACCTGCTCGGCAAGCAGGTGGTCGTGTGCGCGGGGCTGCGCTGCGACGAGGTCGCGAAGGCGGCGGGCGCCGACCCCGGCGTGCGGATCATCCCGTTCCGCGGCGAGTACTCCGGCTTCAGCGACCGGGCCGCGGAGCTGGTGAAGGGTCTGATCTACCCGGTGCCCGACCCGGCGTTCCCGTTCCTCGGGGTGCACGCCACCCGGGGCATCGACGGGCACGTGCACGCCGGCCCGAACGCGGTGCTCGCGCTGGCCCGCGAGGGCTACTCCTGGGGCACGGTCAAGCCCAAGGAGTTCCTGCAGACGATCACCTACCCGGGCATGATCAAGGTTGCGCAGCGCCACTGGAAGTACGGGTTCGGCGAGATGCACCGGTCGCTGTCGCGCAAGGCGATGGTCAAGCAGATCCAGCGGATGCTGCCCGACGTGCGCGCGGAGGACCTGCACCGCGCCGGCGCGGGCGTGCGCGCCCAGGCCGTGAAGGCCGACGGCACCCTCGTCGACGACTTCCTGTTCGTCGAGCAGGGCGCGGGCGCGGGGTCCGTGCTGCACGTGCTCAACGCGCCCTCGCCGGCCGCCACCGCGGCACTGCCGATCGGCCGGGAGATCCTGGAAAAGCTCACCGGCGAGAAGATCGCCCCGCTGTGACCGGCTTCGCGCAGGTCCCGGAGGGTTTCCGATCCGGCTTCGCCTGCTTCGTGGGCCGCCCCAACGCGGGCAAGTCCACGCTGACCAACGCGCTGATCGGGCAGAAGATCGCGATCACGTCCAGCCGTCCGCAGACCACGCGGCACGCGATCCGCGGCATCCTGCACCGCGAGGACGCGCAGCTCGTCGTCGTCGACACGCCGGGCCTGCACAAGCCCCGCACGCTGCTCGGCAGCCGGCTCAACGACGTCGTCCGCGAGACGTGGGCCGAGGTCGACGTGATCGGCTTCTGCGTGCCGGCCGACCAGCCGGTGGGCCGCGGCGACGAGTTCATCGTGAACGAGCTGCGCTCGGTCGCGAACCGCACGCCGGTGCTGGGTGTCGTCACGAAGACCGACATCGCGCAGCCCGACCAGGTGGCCGAGCGGCTCACCCAGCTCAGTGGGCTGATGGAGTTCGCGGAGGTCGTGCCCTGCTCGGCCGTCAAGGGGTTCCAGGTCGGCCTGCTCGCCGACCTGCTCGTCGCCCGGCTCCCGGAGGGCCCGCCGCTGTACCCGGACGGCGAGCTCACCGACGAGCCGGAGGAGACCCTCGTCGCGGAGCTGATCCGCGAGGCCGCCCTCGAAGGCGTGCGCGACGAGCTACCGCACTCGATCGCCGTGGTGATCGAGGAGATGGTGCCCCGCGAGGGCCGCGACGACCTGCTCGACGTGCACGCGAACCTCTACGTCGAGCGGTCCAGCCAGAAGGGGATCGTGATCGGCAAGGGGGGTGCCCGGCTGCGTCAGGTGGGCGCCGACTCGCGGCGGCAGATCGAGGCGCTGCTGGGCACGAAGATCTACCTCGACCTGCACGTCAAGATCGCGAAGGACTGGCAGCGGGACCCGCGGCAGCTGCGGAAGCTGGGGTTCTAGGGCGGGGCACTAGCGGTCAGAGCGTCACCGGGAGGGCGGCCAGGCGCCAGGTGCCGCCGTCGGACGCGCGCTGCACCTCACCACCGGCCAGGGCCAGGCCGGGGGCGCGGTGCAGGAGTGCCGTCAGGGCCACCTGGGTCTGCACCCGCGCGAACGCGGCGCCCAGGCAGAAGTGGGGCCCGTGGGCGAACCCGAGGTGCGGCGCGGGGGCGGTGCGGGTGACGTCGAGCGTGCCGGGGTCGGGGAACGCGCGGGGGTCCCGGTTGGCGGCCGCGATCACGGCCACGACCGGTTCGCCCTGCGGGATCCGCACCCCGGACAGCTCCACGTCCTGCGTCGTGAACCGCGGGAACGCCAGTAGCTGCGGGCCGCACCAGCGCATCAGCTCCTCGACCGCCCCGGCGGCGAGCGCCGGATCGGCGCGGAGCGCGGCGAGCTGGGCCGGGTGTGCGAGGAGCACCTCGACAGCGTTGGCGAGCAGGTTGGTGGGGACCTGCCCGCCGAGCACGAGCTGCCAGACGAGGGTGACCAGCTCGACGTCGCTGAGCCGGTCGCCGTCCTCGGCCTGGGCGCGGACGAGGTCGGAGATGATGTCGTCGCGCGGCTCGTGGCGGCGGGCCGCCACCGCGGCCCTTGCGCCCTCGATGATGCCGGGGATCGCGTCGACGAAAGCGGCGCCGGCGCCCGCTGCGACCGCAGCCCCGAACTCCCGCCAGCGTGGACGGTCCGGCCCCGGGATGCCGACGAGCTCGCAGATCACCGCCATCGGCAGCGGTCGCGCGAGGTGGGTGATCAGGTCGGCCGGGCCGCCCGTTGCCTGCTTGGCGAGATCGTCGAGGAGCTCGTCGACGATCGCCTCGATCCGGGGCCGGAACTCGGCCGCGCGCCGAGGCGTGAACGCCGGGGACACCAGCCTCCGCAGGCGCACGTGCTCGGGCCCCTCCATCTCCTGGATGGACCGCAGGTAGGGCTGCAGCTCCTCGGACACGTCCGGCTTGAAGGCGAACGTGGCCGGGCTGAGTGCGAACCGCGCCGGGTCGGAGAGCACCGCACGCGCCTCCGCGTAGCGCGTCACGCCCCACATCGGCGCCATCCCCGGCACGAGCAGCCGGACCAGCGGCGAGCGCTCCCGTGCCTCCCCGTGGACGGTGAACGGGTCCTGCAGCACGGCGGGGTCGGTGAGGTCGATCTCGGGCAGGGCGGGCACCGGTCCTCCAGATGTTGACATCAGATGTTCTCGTCATCTGAATGACGAACGTATCATCGCGCCCGGGCAGCGGCAACGGCGGTACGGGGAGGGTCATGGGCCGGCTCACGAGAGCCCAGGCGCAGGAGCGCACCCGCGAGCAGGTGCTGGCGGCGGCCCGCGCCGAGTTCGTCGAACGCGGCTTCCGCGATGCCAAGATCGACGTCATCGCCGAGCGGGCGGAGCTCACCCGCGGCGCGGTGTACTCCAACTTCCCGGGCAAGCGGGCCCTCTACCTCGCCGTGCTCGCCGCCGAGGCGGAGCAGGCGGCGATCCCGCAGGTCGTCGCCGGCTCCACACCGCGCACGACACTCGGCGCGTTCGCCAGGGCGTGGGTCGGACGGCTCCCCCTGGCCACCGACGATCCCGACGGCGCCGTCCCGCTAGGCGCCGACCTCGTGCCCGAGGTGCTCGCCGACGAGCGCACCCGCACGCCGTTCGCGCAGCTCATGGCGCTCGACGCGATCCTGCTCGGGCTCGCGCTGGAGCGGATGCACGGGCCGTCGCGTGGCGGTCGCCGGGTGCGTGCGGCCGAGGTCGCGCTCACCATGCTGCACGGCGCGAGCCAGCTGGCCGCCGCCGCGCCCGGCTTCGCCGACCCCTTCGACGTCGTCAGCGCCTGCGAAGAGCTGGCCGATATCGAGCTCGGCAGCGGGCGAGGCGACGAGTGGGCTCCGGCGCACCTGCCGTACGTGCCCCGCGCGCGGCCGGCCGGGCGCCCGTGGGCGCCGCCGGCGGCCGTCGACGCCGTCCGCGGCACGCCGGCCCGCCTCACCGACGACGGTGTCGTCGCCGTGCTCGGTCTGCACCGGCTGGTGGCGGTCGAGGAGGCGGTGCGCGCTGCGCCTCCCGGCTCGGTGGTCACTGCGGTCCTGGTGTCGAGCGACCCCGGCGAGCTGGCGCCGCTCGCCCGACTCGTGGTGGCGGACGTGTGCCGCTGCATCCGGCAGGCGTTCCCCGAGTCGGGGTGGCCGCAGCTCCAAGTGGTGCACGACGTCACGGGTGCGGTCGCCGCGGCGGCCGGTGAGCGGGCCGTCAGCGACGCCACCGAGGCGGCCGTCCGGATCGCGAACGGCCGGATCGTGGCCCACGCCGACGGTCGGGGCGCCTGCCACGCCGCCGCCTCCGCCTGAAGTGAGGGGGCTGAGCGGAGTACTAGGCGGAGCGCGCCCGCCGCAGGAGCTCGACCATCGCCTTCCGGACGGCGTCGGGGGTGTCGGTGCGCTCGTCGAACGGCAGCCGTACCGCGGTCTCCTGGCCGCCCGCCTCGTCGGCGGCGAGCACGGCGAAGCCGTAGCGGTCGACGCCCACCATCCGCGCCTCGGCCGTGTCGGCCCGCTCGGCGAACCGGCGGCAGAACAGCACGAGCGCGTCGGCGTGGTCGTCGTTCATGTGCGCGATGATCCGCTCGGCGTGCGGGCGCAGCGGGTCGGGCTCGGCGGCCGCGTATCCGGCGGCGTCCACCCAGCTCATCCGGCCGAAGCCGCCCACGTACCGGACGGAGTCGACCTCCAGTCGGTAGAGCCGGAAGTCGGCGAACCCGGCGTAGAACGCGCCCGGCTGGGCCGCCTGGTAGACCTCCAGCGCGGCCGCACGCTCGTCGCCCTGCAGCTCCCCGACGTGACCGATGACGGTGACGCGGGCCAGCGCGAGCGGGTCGCCCGCCCCCGCCTCGGTGGCCATCAGCGACGCACGCGCGTCGGCGGCGAGGTTGCGGCTGTGCTCGGCCAGGTCGCTGAGCAGCAGGAGCGGCCGCCCGCTCGCGTCGACGGCGTGCGAGACGAGCGAGCCGAACGGGAACCCGCCGTCGCCGATCGTGGCGAGCGCGCCGGTGCGGACGGAGGCGATCAGCGTGCGGGAGCGTTCGGCGTCGCTCGGCTCGCCGCGCACCCCCGGCGTGGCCGCGAGCGTGCGCTCGGCCGCAGCACGCTGGTGCTCGGGCACGACATGGGTCACCGGGCCTCCTCGGATCGAATTAGGGTCACCTCACCTGGTGTGGGGACGCGGTGTCAAGCGGGGGCGGTCGTAGGCTTGGCCAGTGAGCGAGCGTCAGCGAGCGAACCAGAGGCACAGCGCCCGCGCGCTGCGTTGATTTCCGATGGGCCGGCCGAGCGCAGCGAGGACGAGCGATGAGCCTGTGGCGTGACACCGGCTTGGTGCTGCGGGTGCAGAAGCTCGGCGAGGCAGACCGGATCGTCACGCTGCTCACCCGCCGCCGCGGCAAGGTGCGCGCGGTGGCGAAGGGAGTGCGGCGCACGAGGTCACGCTGGGGCGCCCGGCTGGAGCCGTTCAACCACGTCGACGTCCAGTGCTACACCGGGCGCTCGCTCGACATCGTCACCCAGGCCGAGACCGTCGACGCGTTCGGCGCCGGCATCATCGGCGACTACAGCCGCTACACGGCCGGCTGCGCGATGCTCGAGACGGCAGACCGGCTCGTCTCCGAGGAGGGCGAACCCGCGCTACGCGTGTACCTGCTGCTGGTGGGCGCCGTGCGGGCCCTGTCCGGCCGTGAGCGCGACCCGTCGCTCGTGCTCGACGCGTTCCTCCTGCGCGCGATGACCCACGCCGGGTGGGCGCCCGCGATCTCCGAGTGCGCCCGCTGCGCCGAGCCCGGACCGCACGCCGCGTTCAACATCGCGGCCGGGGGAGCGGTGTGCCCGCGCTGCCGCCCACCCGGCTCGGTGCGGCCGTCGCAGGAGACGTTCGCGCTGCTCGACGCGCTGCTGCACGGCGACTGGGACACCGCCGACGGCGCCACCGCCGTCATCCGCCGCGACACCAGCGGGCTCGTGGCCGCCCACCTGCAATGGCACATGGAACGGCAACTCCGGTCCCTGCCGCTGGTGGAGCGGCGGGCCGTCACCTAGCACCACCTGGCGGGGTGATCACCGACTCGGTGCGAGGGCGGCCGCATCCGGCCGGCCGCGCACCCACCTGGTGATCATCAGACGGGTGGCGCGCCCGGGCCGGGTTCGCTCGACCCCACCTGCAAGATCCGCGGTTTCGGTGGGCTGTTGCTGCCGGAAGAGCCCCTGCCAATGGATACTTGCGATCATCGCCCGCTCGTGGCCCGGTTTCGGGTGTGCACGGTCGTGGTGGGAGCCGTGGACGCCCGAAAACTCGAGATCACCGATCGGCGACACGATCAGCACGGTCTACCGCTCACCTCGGTGCGGTCATGGCCGGGGCGACGGGCCGGCTGGCATCACCGGCTTGGTCCGGCCCCGCGTTCCGCGGAACACGTCCGACTGCATGGGTCAAGTCGGCACCATGGGTCTCCACCGCGCCGGCCACACCTATGGGGTCGACATGACCATGAAAAGTCGGCTTGGCACGCCGTCCCCGACCCGGGCAGCGAGCCCGTCGCGCACGGACCCCGGGCCTGCCGTGCATTCCACCCGCCTTCCTCGACCTCAACCGTGGGGACGGGGCTGGGTGGGCGGAACTACCGAACCCCGTGGTCACCGTGGCGGCCGTCCCCGACGCGCTGGCACGCCCGTTCCGGACCGGGCCGTCGCTGCTGGGTGCCACTCGACCGGCGGTGGTCCCGTTGCCGCCCGCGCAGGGTGAACACCGGATGCTCGCCTTGAGCTCAACTTCAGAACTGGGGCTCGGGAGTCTCCGTGTCGCCAGGCCTGGGGCAGCACCGGCAGATGTGTGCAGGTCGTGTCCTGGTTCGCTGACCTCGAAGGATCCGTGGCGTGCCGGGGTGGGTGGCGGGACCACCGCCGGTCGCGTGGCACCCAGCAGCGACGGTCTCGTCGGGAACTGGCGTGCCAGCGGGTCGGGGACGGCCGCCCGGGTGACCACGGGGTTCGGTAGTTCTGCCCACCCGGCCACCCGCAACGTGCCGGGCCGACGGAAGCGGCGTCGACCCAGCCGGAACCTCCCCGCACGTGCGCGTCGCGGTTCGGTCCGGGCCGGGAACGGCGCGCCCACGAGACCGGTCCGTCCACTGCCGGGCGCGCTGCGGCGATCATCGCGCGGGGAGTGATCACCGACTTGGTGCGTGGGCGGCCATATGTGGCCGGCCTTGCACCCAATCGGTGATCATCAGATGGATTGCGGGCCCGCGATACCGATCAGCGACATGGTCACGATCAACCGCTGTAGGACCAGCGATCACGAACCCAGGTACCGCAGCACCGCCAGCACCCGCCTGCTGTATCCCGCGGCCTCCGCGATGCCCAGCTTCCCGAAGATCGAGGCGACGTGCTTCTCCACGGCGCTGACCGACATGCGCAGCCGTTCCGCGGTACCGGCGTTGGTGAGCCCTTCGGTCATCGCGTCGAGCACGTCGCGTTCCCGGGGTGTGAGCCGGGTGAGCGGGTCGGCGTGCCGGCCGGCGGCGAGCAGTTGCCGCACCACCTCCGGGTCGAACGCGGCGCCGCCCGCGCCGACCCGCTCCAGCGCGTCCAGGAACTCCCCGACCTGGGCCACGCGGTCCTTGAGCAGGTAGCCGACCCGACCGCCGTCGTCGCTGATCAGCTGCGCGGTGTGCCGGCGCTCGACGTACTGCGACAGCACGAGCACCCCGACCTGCGGCCACCGGCGGCGGATCTCCAGCGCGGCCACCACGCCCTCGTCGCTGTGGGTGGGGGGCATCCGCACGTCGGCCACCACGACGTCGGGCTGCTCCCGCTCGACGGCCCCGAGCAGCGCGCGGGCGTCGCCGACCGCGGCCACCACCTCGTGGCCCTCGTCGACGAGCAGGCGGACGAGGCCCTCGCGCAGCAGCGCGGAGTCCTCGGCGATCGTCACGCGCACGGCAGCTCCGCGGTGACGACGGTCGGCCCGCCTGCCGGGCTGTGCACGGTGAACCCGCCGTCGGCGGCGGCGACCCGGCGGGCCAGCCCGGCGAGGCCGCCGCCCGTGGGGTCGGCGCCACCGCGGCCGTCGTCGCGGACCGTGGCCCGCAGCCGCCCGTCCACCGTCGTCACCTCCACGTCCACGCGCAGCGCGCCCGAGTGCTTGGCCGCGTTCGTCACCGCCTCGCTGATGACGAACCAGGCCGCGGCGCGCACGGTAGCGGGAGGCTCGACCGGCAGGTCGCAGCGGATGCGCACCGGCAGCGGCGCACGCTCGGCCACCGACTCCAGCGCGGCGGCGAGCCCACCGGTGTCCAGCGCTGCCGGGTACACCCGCCACGACACGTCGCGCAGCTCCACGAGCGCCCGCTGGGCCTCGTCGTGCGCCTGCGCGACCAGCTCGGTGGCGCGGTCGGGGTGGCGGCGCGCCCGGCCGAGCAGCATGCCCAGCGCCACCATCCGCTGCTGCACGCCGTCGTGCAGGTCCCGCTCGATCCGGCGGCGCTCGTCGTCGACCGCCGCGATGATCGCGTCCCGGGTGCGGGCGAGCTCTTCGACGCGCCGGGCGAGCCGCTCCGCACGCGACGGCGCGAGCAGCTGCGCCATCAGCGTCCGCTCCCAGCGCGCCACGCCCGCGGCACCGGCGAGCGCCAGGTAGAGCAGCACGGCGCCGGGGATGACGTAGTGGGCGACGAGCCGGCCGCTCACGACGACGGCCGCTTCGCGCTCCATCAGCCACGGGGTCTGCGTGATCCACGAGAAGAGGAGGGTGGCCGCGTAGAGCAGCCCGACGCCCAGCAGCGTGAGCACCGCGCCGCTCAGCAGCCCCGCCGGGATGCGCGCGGCGAGGTAGCGCGCGGCCCGCGCCGGCGGCAGCTCGGCGCTCCCGCCCGTGGCGCCGAACAGCGCCGAGATCCGGAGCCTCTCGAGCGCGGCGAGCCTGCGGATCGTGATCCGCGCCGCCGGCCGGAGCGCGGGCACCAGCAGCAGGGCGGCCACCGGCAATGCGATCAGCAGGTGCAGGCCGGCGGAGATCGCGCCCAGGGCAAGGCCCGCGCCGGTCCGCGCCCACGTCCGCACGACCGCCATCCTGGTGCCGCTATCGCTGTGGCCGGCGTGCCGGCGGCGAGTCCGGCCGGAACGCCGGGAGCTGCTGGGTGGGCTGGACCGACCACTCCGTGGACGACGGCTGAGCCGACCAGTGCCGCACCGGTTCCTGGGGCCGCGGGCGGACCACCGGGATCCGCTCCGTGGGGGCGTCGTCGACAGCGTCGTCCTGATCTGCCGGGACGTCCGGGCGTCGCCGCCTGATCCGCATGATCACGAACACCACCACGGCGATCGCGATCGCCACGAGCACCACCTTCGAGAGGATGCCGGCGTAGCTCTCGACGATGTGCCAGTTCTCCCCGAGCAGGTAACCGGCCACCACGAAGATGGAGTTCCAGATGAGGCTGCCGGCCGCGGTGAGCGCGAGGAAGAGCGGGATGCTCATGCGCTCGACGCCCGCCGGCACCGAGATCATGCTGCGGACCAGTGGCACCATCCGCCCGAAGAACACCGCCTTCGGACCGTGCTTGGCGAACCAAGCCTCCGCCTTGTCGATGTCACCGACGTCCATGAGCGGCATCCGGGCGGCGATCGCGCGCAGCCGGTTCCGCCCGAGCGCCGCGCCGAGCCCGTACAGCGCGAGCGCACCGACGACCGACCCGATGGTCGTCCAGACGATCGCGGCGACGAGGCTCAGGTCGCCGCGGGAGGCGGCGAACCCGGCGAGCGGCAGGAACACCTCGCTGGGCAGCGGTGGGAACAGGTTCTCGAGTGCGATCGCGAGGCCGACTCCGGGCGCGCCGAGCGCCTCCATCAGGTCGACTACCCAACCGACGATCCCGTCCATCTGTGGGGCGGTGGCGGTCATGATCTCCACGTTAGAGGGATGGGCGGTATGCCCGGAGTGGGGTGCTCGCCGGAGGGACCCTGAGGTTTCCCCCACGGTGGCCCCTAGGGTTGGTCCGTGAGCCGGTTCCAGCCCCCGCCGCCGCACCCGTCCGGTGCCTGCCCCCCGGCGATTCCGCGCGAGCTGGTGCCGAACCACGTCGCCCTGGTGATGGACGGCAACGGGCGCTGGGCCAACGCCCGCGGCCTGCCCCGGGTGGAGGGGCACCGCCGCGGTGAGGCCGCGTTCATGGACGTGGTGCGCGGGTCGATCGACATCGGCGTCCGGTGGCTCTCGGTCTACGCCTTCTCCACCGAGAACTGGAAGCGCAGCCCCGACGAGGTGCGCTTCCTGATGGGCTTCAACCGGGACGTGATCCGTCGCCGCGTCGACGAGATGGACGCGATGGGCGTGCGCGTGCGCTGGTCCGGGCGACGTCCCCGGCTGTGGCGCTCGGTGATCAAGGAGCTCGAGGTCGCCGAGGAGCGGACGAAGCACAATCCCGGCCTCACGGTCACGTTGTGCGTCAACTACGGCGGGCGCGCGGAGATCGCCGACGCCGTGCAGGAGATCGCCCATCAGGTCGCTGCGGGGAAGCTCAAGCCGGGCAAGATCGACGAGCGGACGATCGCCCGGCACCTCGACGAGCCGGACATGCCGGACGTCGACCTGTTCGTGCGCTCCTCGGGTGAGCAGCGCACGTCGAACTTCCTGCTGTGGCAGTCGGCGTACGCGGAGATGGTCTTCCTCGACACGCTCTTCCCCGACTTCGACCGCCGCCACCTGTGGCAGGCGATCGAGATCTACGCACGGCGCGACCGCCGGTTCGGCGGCGCTCTCGACACCCCGGAGGCCGCTTCGTGACCAGTGCCATCGCCGACATGTTGGCCGTCGCCCGCACTGCGCTGGAACGTTTCCACGACGTCACCGCCGACGACGACGGCGCCCTCACCTTCGGCCACGGCGGTGTCTTCTGCGCGTTGCAGGGCATGGACCTGGAGGAAGGCCTGCCGGTCCTGAACCTCACGTGCGTGGTGGCGTGGGACCTGCCGGCCGAGTCCGACGTGCCCAGGCAGGTGGCGCTCGGCGCCGGCGAGGGCCTGTTCGGCACGCCCCGGGTGATCGAGGGCGACGCAGGCTGGGACGTCACGTGGCGCTACGCGTTCCCCGCCGCCGGCCTGGACGAGAAGGCGATGGGGACGCTGCTGATGCTGGTGGTGAGCAGCGCCTCCAGCCTGCGTGCGGCGCTGATCCCCGAGTAGTGGCGCCGGTCAGCTCGGCGACGTGATGTGTGCACCCGGGCCGGGCTGGAAGACCGACTCGTGGCCGTCCTGCCAGCGCACCCGGTAGCACGTGCGGTCGCCGGAGCCGATCACCTCGAGGACCTCGCCCTCGCGCCGCGCCTGGTCGACGATGGTGCCCTCCACGACGATGTGGTCGCCCGCTTTCGCCTCCATCGGCAGGTCATCCCCTTCCGCTCAGGATCTGTCCGATGCTCCCGCAGTGGGCCGCCGGGGTCCAGGGGCGGCCGCGATCGCGTGACGGGAGCCCACGAGTGGGCCGGGGTCAGCGGGGGCGGCCGCAGTCGGAGCAGAGGCCGAAGATCTCCGCGGTGTGGCTCAGCTCCACGAACCCGTGCGTCTCGGCGACGTTCTGCGCCCAGGTCTCCACCGCGGGCCCCTCGATCTCCACCGTGTGCCCGCAGCGGCGGCAGACCAGGTGGTGGTGGTGTTCCACGCTGGCGCAGCGCCGGTAGACCGCCTCGCCGGAGCCGGTGCGCAGGACGTCGACCTCGCCGCCGTCGGCGAGGGTCTGCAGCGTGCGGTACACGGTGGTGAGCCCGATGCCCTCGCCGGTGCGGCGCAGCTCCTCGTGGATCTCCTGGGCCGAGCGGAAGTCCTCGAGCCGGTCCAGCAGGGCCGACACCGCCGCCCGCTGGCGGGTGGCACGCAGCGCCCGAGTGGTGGGCGCCTGCCCGTTCACCTCGGTGTTCATCACCCCTCCTCGACGTGTGCCACCGCGTCGACCACGATGTGCGCGAGGTGATCGTCCACCAGCGAGTACACCACCTCGCGGCCGCGCCGCTCGCCGTGCACCACGCCCGCCGACTTCAGCACCCGGAGGTGCTGGCTGATCAGTGGCTGGGTGACCTGCAGCGCGTCGACGAGGTCGTGCACGCACCGGTCGGACTCCAGCAGCTGCAGCACGATCGAGATGCGCACCGGCGCAGCGAGAGCGCGCAGCAGGTCGCCCGCGGCCGCGAGGGTGCGGGTGGTGCGGATCGGGGCCGGGGTGGAGCCCGGGCGGCCGGCTACGTGCTCGGCGTGATCGTCGGCGGGCACCCCGGCTTCGGCGGTGGCCGGGCCGGAGCGCCCCGTACCTGCGACGATCGACATCGGCGTCCCTATCCGGGAGCGGCGGCCGCGCTCCCCGGTGGTCAGTGCGTGCGGGCCGCACCGCCCATCGTAGGCGCGTGCTGGAAGGGTGGGGTCGTGCTGCTCGTCTGCCGGTTCACCACCACCCCCGATCTCCTCGCGCGCGCCCGCACCGCGCTCGAGCTGCTCACCGCGGCGGACGGGTGCCTGGGCGGCGAGCTGGGGCGTTCGGTCGACGAGCCGGAGCGCTGGGTGCTCGCCGTCCGGTTCGCCTCGGTGGACGCCTACCGGCGCGCCCTCTCCCCGTTCCCGGTGCGCGAGCACGTGGTGCCGCTGCTGTCGGAGGCGCTGGCCGACGAGCCGGCCACGTTCGAGACGCTCGTGACGGCCGACGCAGGAACAGCGGTCACCCACCGGAGCCTTCTGGCGTGAGGCGCAGCCGGGCCTGGAGCGGGGCCGGGAAGCGTGGTGTGAAGCGGACGTCGCCCAGCAGCGCCTCCAGGGCGTGGGCGGCGGCCTCGACCTCGGCGTGCCGCTCCGCGCCGATGTCCTCCAGCACCCGCACGGCGATCGTGCCGTCGGCGCGCTGCACCCAGCCACCGACGATCCGGCCGTCGACCCAGACGGTGGGGCCTCCGTTGCCGTTGCGGTCGAACAGGGTCGGGACGTCGGCCGGGTCGAGGTGGAAGTCGCGCTGCTTCCAGCCCATCGTGGACGGGTCGAGCCCGGGCAGCAGGGCCACGAACGGTTCGGCGGGGGCGGCCGGGTCCACGTCGTCGGGCAGCACATAGCCGGTGCCCTCGGCCAGGTCGACCTCGACGGCGCCGACGTCGGCGAGTGCGCGCTTCGTGGTGGCGACCGTCCAGCCGGTCCACCACTGCAGGTCGGCGCGGGTGCCCGGCCCGAACGCGCGCAGCCACGAGCGGGTGAGTATCGCGGCCGCGGCGGGTGGGTCGAGCGGCTCGGCGAACCCGGGCGACCAGGCCTGCGCCGCCGCCCACCGGTACTGGCCGTTGATCCACGTGCCGGTGGGCTGGGCCCGCAGCACCCGGCCCTCGAACCCGAGCACCAGCAGCACCCGGGAGTGGGCGGACATCACGACGGCCTGTCGCCCGGTGCCGAGCGTGACCGGCACGGCGAGGTGCGGCACCAGCTTTCCCAGCTCACGCGCGCTGAGCGGCCCCTTGTCGGCGAGCACGTCGAGGATCTCGGTGGACGCCGCGGCCACCCAGCGCTCGGGGTCCGGGCCGAGCCCGGCTCCACCGACGGCGGCGAGCAGCATCGTGCGTTGCCGCGCGAGCAGGGTCAGCGTGGCCGAGTGGTGCGCCGCCCTGGCGAGCTCGTGGCCGAGCACCCAGAGCGTGCGGCGCATCGCGTGGTGGCGCACCAGCGACCGCTCGGTGTAGAGCGCCTTCTCGGCCGCGGGCAGCACCGGGTGGCGCATGCGCGCCGCCACCGACAGGTGCACGGTGACGGGGTCGGTGGAGTGCAGCCCGCCGAGCGCATCGGCGATGGAGACGACGTCATCGGTGCGGGTGGCGGGCGTGAGCAGATGCCGGACGGCGAGCCGGTCCCGCCGCTCGGCGACGCCGATATGACGAACATGCACGCCGGTCAGCGTGGCAGAGCGGTTCCGCGCGCAGGGCGCGGTCCTCGCAGACCCCCTGGCCCCTGCGAGGACCGCGGCGAGCGCGCAGTCAGGCGGTGTAGGCGGCGATCGTGCGGTCGGCCGCGGCCCGGGCGGCCTCCGGCTCTGCGCCGCCCGCGACGTCGGCCTCGTACCAGCGGTCCCCGGACCCGGCGAGGAACCGTTTGCCCTCGTCCGACGCCCAGTAGCCGGCGTGCTCCTGGTCGTTGGTGACCTCGCCCGTGGCCAGGTGCCGGGCCAGGGAGGCGAGGGCCATGTCGTACCCGAGCCCGACGGCGCCCGGGCCGTACTGCTCCCAGTGCTCCTCGGGGTGGGCGGTGTGCTCCAGCTCGAAGCGCGAGCCGCCGTCGGGCTCGGGCGCCAGACGCACCTCGACCCAGCTCACCCCGCCGCCGAACTCCCACGTGAGGGAGAAGCTCTTGGGCGGGTCGCAGCGTTCGACGGTGCCGCCGGCGTTGCCCTCGATCTGGTACTTCCCGCCGAGTCGCAGCTCCCCGGTGACGGGGGCGAACCAGCGGGCCAGCCGGTGGGCGGTCGTGCAGGCCTCCCAGAGGTCCTCGACGTCGGTGTCGTACGCCTGGCTGATCGTCACGACCTTGGCCTCGCGACCGTCGCGCTCCCGGGTGTCGACCGCGCGACCTACGGCGCTGATCTGGGGGTCGATGTCGAACATGTCACTCCTCGGACTCGTCGTTGCGCAGCCGGCGTTCCCGCTTGCCGCGCTCGATCTCGGTGGCCAGTGCGGCCAGGCGGGGCGTCCAGGAACGGCGGAAGCGCTCCAGCCACCCGTCGACGTCCTGCAGCGGTTCCGGCCGCACCGCGTAGAGCCGGCGGGTGCCCTCGGGGCGGACGGTGGCGAAGCCGTTGTCGCGCAGCACCTTCAGGTGCTGGGACACCGCGGGCTGCGAGATGCCGAACTCCGCACGGACGACCGCGGTGACCGCCCCCGAGGTCTGCTCGCCCTCGGCCAGGAGCTCGAGGATCCGGCGCCGGACCGGGTCGCCGAGGACGTCGAACGCGTGCACACCATGAACATACAGCGCTAACTTATATAAGTCGAGCTTGGTTGTTAGTACGGGTTTGCGCGCCCATCGGGGTCTTCGCAGAGTCCGCGGACCCTGCGAAGACCACAGCAGGCGCGCGGAGCGGAAGTTGTCCACAGGCGGGACCCGGTGGGGTTCCGCGGGCGGTGCCGGGCACGCAGGCTCGATGGCGTGGATCGGACGACGAACGGGCTGGTGCTTCGGCCGCGGATGCTCGCCGCGGGCTACAGCGACGACGAGCTGCGGCGGATGCGATCAGGCCGGCAGCTCGTCGCCCTGCGGCCGGGGGCATACGTCGCGGGCGACGACGAGCGCCTGCGCAGCCCGGCGGCGCGCCATCTGCTCGCCGTCGAGGCGGCTCTGCAGCAGCTCGGACCGGGGGCGGTCGTGAGCCACGCGTCGGCGGCCGTGCTGCACCGATTACCGCTGTGGGACACCCCGCTCGACCGCGTGCACGTCACGCGCAACCGCCGGTCGGGCGGGCGCCGGAGCCGCTACCTGCACCTGCACGCCGCGGCCCTTGCCGCCGACGAGATCGAGGTGGTGGACGGGATCCGTGTCACGTCCGTGGCCCGCACGATCACCGACATGGCCCGGGAACTGGCGTTCGACCCCGCGCTCGTGCCGGCCGACGCCGCCCTCCACCGCAAGCTCGTCACCCCGGCCGAGCTGCACGAGGCGGTCGAACGGTCGAGCAACCGGCGGGGCAACGCCGCGGCGCGGCGGGTGGTGAGCTTCGCCGACGGCGGCGGTCAGAGCCCCGGGGAGACGCGCAGCCGGGTCGCGCTGCTCCGCGCAGGGGTCCCGCCGCCGCGGCTGCAGCGCGCCGTCCACGCGGATACCGGCCGGTTCATCGGCCGGGTCGACTTCGACTGGGACGAGTACGCGTGTGTGGGCGAGTTCGACGGCGAGGTGAAGTACGGGCGGGCGCTGCAGCCCGGGCAGGACCCGGGCGAGGTGGTGTTCGAGGAGAAGCTGCGGGAGGACGCCCTGCGTGACACGGGCCGCAACGTGGTCCGCTGGATCTGGGCCGAGCTGTCGACCTTCGAGGTGGTGCTGGACCGGTTGGAGCGGGCCTTCCGCCGATCCGCGCGCTGACCACGGTCCACACAGAACCCCCGGCTCCTGCGAGGACCACGGTGGGAGCGCGGACCGGGGCCGGGCAATGCGGTGGAGGGCGCCGGATACGCTGGAAGCTCACCGTCCGTCCACCTGGAGTCACCCGTGGCCAGCAAGCCCTCGTCCGCAAAGATCGACACCATCGTCGCGCTCGCCAAGCGCCGCGGCTTCGTCTTCGCGTCGGGGGAGATCTACGGCGGCACCCGGTCGGCGTGGGACTACGGCCCCCTGGGCGTCGAGCTCAAGGAGAACATCAAGCGGCAGTGGTGGAAGAGCGTGGTCACGGGCCGCGAGGACGTCGTCGGCCTCGACAGCTCGGTGATCCTGCCCCGCCAGGTCTGGGTGGCGTCCGGCCACGTCGGCGTCTTCACCGACCCGCTGGTGGAGTGCCTGTCCTGCCACCGCCGGTTCCGGGCCGACCAGCTCGCCGAGGAGTACTCCGAGCGCACGGGCAAGGAGGTGTCGGAGGACGACCTGACCGACGTGCCCTGCCCCAACTGCGGCACGCGCGGCCAGTACACCGAGCCGCGCGACTTCAACATGATGCTCAAGACCCACCTGGGCCCCGTCGAGTCCGAGGAGGGCCTGCACTACCTGCGGCCCGAAACCGCGCAGGGCATCTTCGTCAACTTCCTCAACGTGCAGACCACGTCGCGCAAGAAGCCGCCGTTCGGCATCGGCCAGATGGGCAAGAGCTTCCGCAACGAGATCACGCCCGGCAACTTCATCTTCCGCACGCGCGAGTTCGAGCAGATGGAGATGGAGTACTTCGTCGAGCCCGGCTCCGACGAGGAGCTGCACCAGTACTGGATCGACGAGCGCACCGCCTGGTACGTCGACCTCGGCATCTCGCGGGACAACCTGCGCCACTACGAGCACCCCAAGGAGAAGCTCTCCCACTACTCGAAGCGCACCGTCGACATCGAGTACAGGTTCGGCTTCCAGGGGCAGGAGTGGGGCGAGCTGGAAGGCATCGCCAACCGCACCGACTTCGACCTCACCACCCACTCCAACCACTCCGGCGCCGACCTGTCGTTCTACGACCAGGCCACCGACACCCGCTACCGGCCCTACGTCGTCGAGCCCGCGGCCGGCGTGGGCCGGTCGATGATGGCGTTCCTCGTCGAGGCCTACACCGAGGACGAGGCGCCCAACGCCAAGGGCGGCGTCGACAAGCGCGTGGTGCTGCGGCTCGACCGGCGCCTGGCGCCCGTCAAGGCCGCGGTGCTGCCGCTCTCGCGCAACGCCGAGCTCTCGCCGAAGGCCCGCGACCTGGCCGCCCGGCTGCGCAAGCACTGGAACGTGGAGTTCGACGACGCCGGGGCCATCGGCCGGCGCTACCGCCGCCAGGACGAGATCGGCACCCCGTTCTGCATCACGGTCGACTTCGACACGCTCACCGACCAGGCCGTCACCGTGCGGGAGCGCGACTCCATGACGCAGGAGCGCGTGGCGCTGGACCAGGTGGAGACGTACCTGGCGGCGCGCCTGCTGGGCTGCTGAGCCGCCCGGATCCCCGACGAACGGCACTCTTGTCCGACAGGTCCGGACGGGAGCGCCGTTCGATCAACGGTGCCGAGCTCTCGGTGCCTGGTGATCGATCTGAGATGCCAGTGGACGGCCCTCACGGGGGCGTTCAGGGTGGTCTCGTAGCGATCAAGGCGGCATGATCCGTCCGAGGTGACGGTAGAGCGCCCTGGTGGGGGCGTTGAGCCGCATCTCGCAACGATCAACGCATGATCCGTTCGAGACGCGCCGGAGCGCCCTGGCCAGGGCGATCAGCCGCACCTCGCAACGATCACGCCCGCGCCGGGCCGGGGTTTCATGGTCATGTCGACGCCACAGTCTTGCTCCGGGCCCGTGCGGGTCGACCTGATCATGTGCGGGTCGCGTTGGCGCGCCGTTCCTGGCCCGGGCCGCCCGCCGGTCGCACACCAGCGGGCTTCTGGTGAGTCCATCCCGTTCGCGTCGACCCGCACTTCTGGCCGTGGCCGGGTTGGCAGAACTACCGGATCCCGTGGTTGCGTGGGCGGCCGTCCCCGACGCGGGGGCACGCCTGTCCGCGACGAGACCGTCGCTGCCGGGTGCCTACGCAACTATCCTGTGGTTCCGATCTTCAGCTGGAGGGTGACCACCGGATAGTTGCCTCGCTGCTCACTGGACGTGCTCGTCCGCAGGTCCGGGAGGTGAGGCGAGTCTCTCGCCGAGCAGCCATCGGATCGGCCGTTCTCCCACCCGGCCGTCGCGGTACCGCAGCGCGCAATGCGCGGCCGAAGGGGCGTGTGGAGTGGATCTCTGACCGACAAACGCAAGGCGCGCTCGAGAATCGCGCCAACCCCACCAACCCGCGCGCACCCACCACGAGTTGTCAGGCGGGGGCCGGGAGCAAGCGGTCCAGGAGGTCGTGGAGCGTCACCAGGCCCAGTACCGCACCGTCCGACTCCACCAGCGCGATCTGGTTGCGCTCGGCCTGCATGGCGGAGAGCGCGTCGTGGATCGGCAGGTCGGCGGGGAGGGTGCGGACCGGGCGCATGAGCTCGCCCGCCGTGGTGGTGGGCGGCACGGCCAGCGCGTCGCGGACGTGGACCACCCCGACCGGGTGTCCCTCGGCGTCGCCGACGACGAGCCGCAGGTGGCCGCTCTCCCGGGCGGCGGCGCGGATCGCGGCGGCGTCGGCGCCCGAGGGCACGCCCGCCACCTCCGACCGCGGCCGCACGACCTCGCGCAGCGGTGCCCGGTCCAGTTCGAGCGCGGTGACGATCTGGTCGCGCCGTTCCGCGTCGAGGGCACCCGTGGTGGCGGAGTGCTCCACCAGCTCGCGCAGGTCGTCCGGGTTGCGACCGTTCGCCAGCTCGTCGACCGGCTCGACGCCGACCCGGCGCAGGCACCAGTTCGCCATGCCGTTCAGCCCGACGAGCACGGGCCGCGTGAGCAGCATGAACGCCCGCATCGGCAGCGCCAGCATCGTGGCCGACCGCTCGGGGTGGGCGATGGCCCAGGACTTCGGCGCCATCTCGCCCACGACGAGGTGCACGAACGTGACGACGATCAGCGAGAGCACGAACGAGACCACCGTGGCCCACGGGTCGCCTAGCCCACCGAACAGCGGATGCAGCATTTCCTCGACGGCCGGCTTGCCGATCGCGCCGAGGCCGACGGTGCAGAGCGTGATGCCCAGCTGCGAGCCGGCGAGCAGCATCGACAGGTCCCGTGCCGAGCGCAGCGCCGCCCGGGCCGACGCGCTGGTGGCGGCGGCCTCCTCGAGGCGGTAGCGGCGGGCCGCGACGAGCGCGAACTCGATCGCGACGAAGAACGCGCTCAGCGCGACGAGCACCACGGAGACGCCGACGGCCGCTCCGACACTCATCGTTCGCCCTCGCTGCGCACGGACGACCCATCGGGAGACATCGCAGCGCGGATACGCTGTGACATTGATTCGTTCGCAAGCTCGCTCATGACAGCACCTCCGCGTCGGCCCAGGCCAACCGCACCGAGGACGGCACGTGCCGCTCGACGGCGAGCACGGTGATCTCCAGCGTGCGCGGCGGCTCGCCCTCCTCGGACAGCGACGGGTTCTCGAGCGTGAGCCGGACCCCGTCGCCCGGTTCGGGCAGCCGCTGCAGCTCGTCGATCACGAGGCCGCCGATGGTCCGGTACTCGCCGTCGGGCAGGTCGGCGTCGAGCAGGCGCTCGACCTCCTCGACCGAGAGCGTGGCGGGCACGGTCCACTCCCCGTCGCCGGCGGCGAGGCCGTCGGTGCCGGCCGGGTCGTGCTCGTCGGTGATCTCGCCGACGAGCTCCTCGGCGATGTCCTCGACCGTGACGACGCCGGCGAGGCCGCCGTACTCGTCGACAACCACGGCGATCTCGTCGGCGAACTCGTCGTCGGCCCCGCGCAGCCGGTCGAGCACGATGGGCAGCGGCAGCGATGCCGGCACGAGCACGGGCGTGCGGGCCACGTCAGCGACGCGCAGGGTGGCGAGGTCGGCCCGGTCCTCGAGCGCGAGGACGTCGCGCAGGCAGATCACGCCGACCACGTCGTCGGGGCTCTCCCCGATCACCGGAAGGCGCGAGTGGCCCGAGGCCATCACCTCGACCAGCTCGGTGATGGTGGCGTCGGCCCGGATCGAGGTGACCCGCGGCCGGGGGATCATCGCCGCCCGCGCGGTGCGGTCGGTGAAGTCGAGCACGCGATCGAGCAACGTGGACAGGTCGTCGTCGAGGTCGCCGCTGTCGCGGGACTCGTCGATGATCGCCTCCAGGTCGCGGGGCGTGGCCGCGTGCTCGACGTCGTGCACGGGCTCGATCCGCAGCACCTTGAGCAGCACGTTCGAGGCGGCGTCGAAGAGCCGGATCAGCCACCCGAACACGGTGAGGTAGATCGATGTGGACAGCGCGAGCGCGCGCGCCACCGGCTCGGGCCGGGCTATCGCGAGGTTCTTCGGGAACAGTTCGCCGAAGACCATCTGCACGACCGTGACCACGACCAGCGCGATCAGGGCGCCGATGGCGACCCCGAGGCCCGCCGGCACGCCGGTGCCACCGAGCAGCTCCGCCACGCCGTCGCCGATCATCGGTTCGGCCACGTAGCCGGCGAGCAGGCCGGTGACGGTGATGCCCAGCTGGGCACCCGACAGCATGAAGGAGGTGCGGCGAGTGATGGCGAGGGCCCGTCGAGCGCCCACGTCACCTGCGGCCGCGCGGGCCTGCAGCCGGGAGCGGTCGACGGCCATGTAGCCGAACTCCTGGGCCACGAAATAGCCGGTGAGCACGGTGAGGGCGACGACGGCGAGTACACCGAGGAAGATGGAAAGGATGGTCACGGGCGACCGGCCCGTTCAGGCTGCCGTCCTGCAAGGACGGCGCCGGTACTGTCTGAGGGGTCCATGATTCCTGTGCCGTAGTGATGAAGATCCGTCGGTGTCAACGACGGAGATCGGCGAGTAGTTCCGCCGCCGCTGGACGATCTCGTCACACGATAGGCGCGTTCGCATCCCGGTTCGGTCGGCGCCGGTCGCTACCCTGGGCTCCGTGACGGAAGCGAGCGCGGGTCCGGTGTCGGGGCTCCGGGAGCTCGGTGCGGCGCTGCGGAGCTGGGCGCCCGACGGCGTCGCCGTGGTGCGTGTGCTCGCGCGCCACGGCTTCGGCACGGTCGAGAGCGGGCAGCTCGTCGCGGGCACGGCGGGTGGAGCGGTGGCCGGCGCCCTCTACCGAGGCACGCTCGACGACGCCGTCCGGCCGCTGGCGGCAGCTGCCGTGTCCGGGCCGCACACCCGCGAGGCGCACGTCGCGGAGGCGGCGGCGCTCGACGCCGGGCTCGCCTGCAGCGGGGGCGCCACGCTGCTGGGCCACCCGCTTCCCGCCGCGCAGGCGGCCGCGCTGGGCGAGGCCCTCGAACGCGGCGCCCCGGCCGCGCTGGTCTCCACCGTCCACGGCGTCGGCGCGCTCGTGCTCACGGGTCCGGAGCTCGGCACCGTGCACGGGTCGCTGGGCACACCGGAGCTCGACGCGGAGTCCGCCGCCGCCGCTCGCGGGCTGCTGCGCCGCGGTGCCACGGCCACCGAGCGCGTGCCGGCGGCCGGCGCGGAGCTGCTGGTCGACATCTGGGTCCCGGTGCCGTCGGTGCTCGTCGCCGGTGCGGGCGCCATCGGCGAGGCGCTGGTCGCCCAGGCGGAGCTGCTCGGCTGGGCGGCGCGCACCGAGATCGACGTCGAGACCGTCCACAGCGCGGTCGCCGCGTTCACCGACGCCGACGTCCTCGTGCTGCTCGACCATGCCCCCACGTTCGACGTCGTGCTGGTCGGCGCATTGCGGCGGGGGCGCGGGTTCCTCGGCGCGCTGGGGTCGCGCCGCACGCAGGCCGCGCGCCGTGAGCGGCTCCTCGCCGCCGGGCTCACCGAGTCCGAACTGGCGCGGCTGCACGGCCCGGTCGGGCTCGACCTGGGCGCGCGCACCCCGGCCGAGACGGCGGTGTCGATCGTCGCGCAGGTGGTGGCGGCCCGTTCCGGGCGGGCGGGCGCCGCGCTCGCCGCCGGCGACGGCCGGATCGGCTGATGACCGCCCACCACGACCTGGCGGGGGCGGTGCCCACACCGCGGCACGCCCGCCACCGGGTCGCCGATCAGGTCGGGGCCGAGGCGCCCACCCTGCCGCTGCGCGACCTCCCCCCGCCGCCGCGGCGTCGCAACTGGGTCTTCCGGTTCGTCGTCGGCACGTTGCTGATGGCGGCGCTGGTGGTCGGGGGCACCGCGTTCCGCGTGTGGCAGGTGGCGCGGGTCGACGACCGGCAGCCGGTCGACGCCGTGATCGTGCTGGGAGCCGCGCAGTACGACGGGGAGCCGAGCTCGATCTTCGCCTACCGGCTGCGCCACGCGGAGGCCCTCTACGAGGACGGCCTCGCCCCGCGGATCGTCACCACGGGGGGCAGTCGCACGGGCGACGCCTACACCGAGGCCGAGGCCGGCCGGCGGTACCTGATCGAGCGCGGGGTGCCGGCCGGGGACGTGATCGCCGTGGCGGAAGGGTCCGACACCCTGGGGAGCCTGCAGGCGGTCGCCGGGCGGGCCGAGCAGGACGGCTGGTCGAGCGCGCTCGTCGTGAGCGATCCGTGGCACTCGCTGCGCGCCCGCAGCATGGCCCGCGACAGCGGCCTCGACGCGTGGACATCACCCACCCGCAGCGGCCCGGTGGTCCAGACGCGCGAGACCCAGCTGCGCTACATCGCTCGCGAGACCGCCGCGCTGCTGTACTACCAGCTCACCCACGCGTCGGTGGACACCGAGTCCACGGGGCTGGGGTGACGCGCCAGGGGGAGTACTCCGCGCACGATCGGGCCCGGCCCGCGCCGGAGGCACCGAAGGGCACCGGGAAGGAGCGGCGCAGCCCGTTCGCGCGTGACCGCGCCCGGGTGCTGCACTCGGCCGCGCTGCGCCGGCTGGCGGGCAAGACCCAGGTCGTCGGGCCGGGGGAGGGAGCCGAGGTCAGCGGCGTGCCGCGCACCCGGCTCACCCACTCCCTGGAAGTCGCGCAGATCGGCCGCGGGATCGCCGAGGAGCTGGGTTGCGACCCGGACGTCGTCGACACGGCCGGGCTCGCCCACGACATCGGCCACCCGCCGTTCGGGCACAACGGAGAGCGCGCGCTCGACGAGTTCGCGGCGGCGTGCGGGCTCGACGGTGGGTTCGAGGGCAACGCGCAGACGCTGCGCATCCTCACCCGGCTGGAACCCAAGATCGACGGAGTGGGTCTCAACCTCACCCGGGCCTCCCTCGACGCGTCCTGCAAGTACCCGTGGGTGCGGCGGCCGGGCGACCGCAAGTACGGCGCCTACGCCGAGGACGCCGACGTGTTCGCCTGGGTCCGTGAGGGTGCCCCGCCGGAGCGGCGGTGCCTCGAGGCGCAGGTCATGGACTGGTCCGACGACGTCGCCTACTCCGTGCACGACGTCGAGGACGGCATCTACGCCGGCCGGATCGACCTCGCGGCGCTGGGCGCGCCGGGGGAGCGGGCCGCGCTGGTGGAGCTTGCGGTGCGGCACTTCGGGGGCGATGCGAATGCCCTCACCGAGGCCGCCGCCGCGCTGCTGGCGCTGCCGGTCGTCGCCGCGGTGCGCGGCTTCTCGGCCACCGGCGCCTCCGCCGCCGACCACGTGGCGCTCAAACGGCTCACGAGCGAGCTCGTCGGGCGGTTCGTGCACGCCGCGGTGGACGCCACGTGCGCCGCCCACGGCGACGTCCCGCTGCTGCGCTACACCGCCGACCTCGTCGTCCCGGCCCGGGCCGCGGCCGAGGTCGCCCTGCTCAAGGCGGTGGCGCTGCGGTACGTGATGAGCGACCCCGGCCGCCTCGCCATGCAGGCCCGCCAGCGCGACCTGCTCGTCACGCTGGCCACCGCCCTGCGCGACGGCGCCCCGCACTCGCTCGACCCGGTGTTCGCCGCCGACTGGAGCGCCGCCGCCGACGCCGCCACCCGACTGCGGGTGGTTCTCGACCAGGTGGCGATCCTCACCGACCAGCAGGCCGTCGCCCGCTGCCGCGCCCTCGCCGGATGACGGAGGGTCCTGCCGCTCGGCACGCGTGGGTGCCGGAGTACGAGACCCGGCCGAGTCACTGAGGACCCGGTCCTGTCACGAACCCGCTCGCCGTCTCGTCCCTGGATCGAAGACGACATCGAGGAGGACGACATGGCACGCATCCCCGCGGTTCCCGAGTCGGAGGCAGGGTTCTTCGCGCGGCTCGTGTACCGCTACGCCCGGCGGCGGCTGGGCGCCGTCCCGGAGCCGTTCGCGGTGGCCCTGCACCACCGGCGCCTGTTCTGGGCGTCGCTGGTGGCCGACGGCGTGCAGGAGTGGGCGCCCCGCGTGCTGCCGAAGCGGGTGCGCGAGCTGGCCGTGTACCGGACGGCCACGGTGATCGGCTGCTCCTGGTGCGTCGACTTCGGCACGATGCTCCAGCGCCTCGACGGGCTGGACATCGAGCGGCTGGAGCACATCGACGAGTACGCCACGAACCCGCTCTACGACCGCGCCGAGCGGCTCGCGATCGCCTACGCCGACGCGATGACGGCCCAGCCGATGACGGTGACGGACGCCCAGGTGGCCGAGCTGGAGGCCGAGCTGGGGCGGGCCGGCGTCCTGGAACTGACCCACGCCATCGCGCTGGAGAACATGCGCGGCCGGGCCAACCACGCCCTCGGCATCACCGACCAGGGGTTCGACGCGGCCTGCCGGGTGCGGCTCAAGCCGGCAGGTGCGCCAGCTTCTCGGGGTTGACCACCTGGTAGACGGCGGCGATCCGCCCGTCGCGGACGGCGAAGACGCTGACCCCGGCGGGCGTGGTCTCCGTGGCCGGCATGCGGATCCCGAGGTCGCCGTTGACCTGCACGACCGTCGATTCGCTCAGCAGCTCCCTGCCGTACTTCCCGACCAGCCCGACCAGCAGGCGGGCCACCTTCTCCCCGCCGACGATCACGTTGCGCGAGGCGCGTACGCGGCCGTCCGAGTCGTTCACCCAGACCGCGTCCGGGTGCAGGAGCTCCACCAGCGCGGCGCCGTCGGCCCGCGCCATCGCGTCGGCGAACCGGGCCAGCAGGGCCTCCTGCTCCGCGGTGGACGCCCTCGGCGGCGGGTCGGCGTCGGCCACGATCTTGCGGGCCCGTGCCCCGTGCTGGCGGGCGGTGGCCTCCGGGCAGCCCAGCACCTCCGCGATCTGCGCGTACGGCAAGGAGAGGGCCTCGTGCAGCACGAACGCCACGCGCTGCGGGGGCGAGAGCCGCTCCAGCACCACCATCGCGGCCATCCGCACACCCTCGTCGCGCACGACGGCGGCGAGGGGCTCGTCGGCGTCGCCGGTGGTGAGCAGCGGCTCGGGCAGCCACGGCCCCACGTACCGCTCGCGCCGGGCGGCGGCGGAGCGCAACCGGTCGAGGCACAGCCGCCCGACCACCGTGGTGAGCCACGCGCGCTCGTCGCGGATCGCGGCACGCGCCACCTCGTCGAGCCCGGCGAGGCGCAGCCATGCCTCCTGCACGGCGTCCTCGGCATCGGCGACGCTGCCGGTGATCCGGTATCCGACCCGGACGAGATGCGCCCGATGCTCCTCGAACACCCGCTCGTCGGTCAGCATGATTCCGACGCTACTGCGTTGAACTGCCTCCGCTTCGCTCCGGCGGCTCGCGGGCCTTCCAGGCGCCCGCGAGCGGGTTGTCAGGGCGCGCTCAGTTTGCGACACCGGAGCGTGCGCCTCCCAGGGCGTCCCGCTCGGCCGGCCGGCGGGCGCGGACGCGGATCCGGGCTCCGCGGTGCGGCACCATGGTGATGTGCTTGGCGCGCCGGCGCTCGGACCGGGAGCTGGTGGGGGCCACCTCGACGCGACGCAGTATCTCGCGTAGCACCACCCGCATCTCGACCTGCGCGAACGTGGCGCCGAGGCACCGTCGCCCGCCGCCGCCGAAGGGCAGCCAGGTGGTGGGGCTCAGGGTTGCGCCGACCATCCGGTCGGGGTCGAACGTCAGCGGGTCCGGGTAGTGCCGGGCCGAGCGCTGCACGAGCCCGATGGCGGGTGCCACGGTCACCCCGGCGGGCAGCCGGTGGCCCGCGAGCTCGACCGGCTCGGCCAGCCTGCGCGCCACGTCGGAGAGCACGGGGCGGACCCGCAGGCTCTCCTTGACGATCGCGTCCAGGTACACGTCGTCACCCTCGTCGGCGGCCCGCACGGCGCGGGCGAGCACGTCCGGGTGGCGCACGAGCCGTTCGAGGGTCCAGGACAGCGCGGTGGCGGTGGTCTCGTGGCCGGCCAGCAGCAGCGTCATGAGCTGGTCGCGCAGCTCGGTGTCGGTCATCGGCGCGTCCGCCGACCGGACGAGCATCGCGAGGACGTCGGTCCGCTCGTCCAGCGCGGGGTCGGCTCGGCAGTCGGCGATCTCGGCGCGGAGCAGCCGGTCGGCCTCGGCGCGGGCGCGGCGGACACGCGCCCACGCCTTCCGCTCCAGCAGGCGCGGCTCGATCATCACGGCGGCCGTCATGAACCCGGTGTTCACGACGGGTGGCAGCGCGCGGCGAAGCGCCCCGAGCCGCCCGTTCTCGCGGCTGCCGATCACGATGCGCAGGATGACCTCGAGCGTGATCGCCGACATCCGCGGCGCCACCGGGAACTCCCGGCCCACCGGCCACGTGGCGACGTCGGCCGCGGCGATCGCGGCCATCTGCTCGGCCTGGCGGCGCACCGCGTCGCGGTGGAACGGCGGCAGCAGCTGCCGGCGCCGCTCGCGGTGCTCCGGCCCGTCGAGCAGCAGCACGGAGCTCTCGCCGACGATGCCGCCCACCACGGCGTTCCCCTCACCGGCGCGGTAGATCGCGGGGTCGCCGGCGAACACGGTCTTGATGTCGTCGGGGTCGGCCAGGAAGACGACCGTGCCCAACGGGGCGGCCCGCATCGCGAAGACGTCGCCGTAGCGCCGGTGGCAGCGGTCGACCCACCAGCGGGGAAGGCCCCACACCAGCGCGGTCTGGACGGCCGATGGGAGGCGGGGCCCCGGGACGGTCTGCATGCGGGCCAATCATACGTACGTATAGATCCGAGGGCTAGGATCCTCCGGTGGGACATCGGGAAGACCTGCTGGCCGGGGCGCGCCGCTGCCTGGAGAAGCGTGGGTACGCGCGCACGACCGCGCGGGACCTGGTGGCCGAGTCGGGCACGAACCTCGCCTCCATCGGCTACCACTTCGGCTCGAAGGAGGCGCTGCTCAACGAGGCGTTGGGCGCGTCGTTCCTGGAGTGGGCCGAGCGCGTCCGCACGCTCGCGCTCGCGATCGAGCCCAGCGGCGACCGGATCGACATGCTCGCCGCCTCCTGGGAGGCGATGCTCGCCTCGTTCGCCGAGTACCGCGGGCTCGCCGTGGCGTTCACCGAGGCCCTGGCCCAGTCCGAGCGTCAGCCCGCGCTGCGCGCCCAGCTCGCGGCGATCTACGAGCAGAGCCGCGCCGCCGCCGCGACGATGATCTCCGAGACCATCGGCGTGCCGGAGGGCCCGCAGGCCAGGGCGCTGGCCTCGTTCCAGATCGTCGTCTGCGACGGCATGCTCGTGCAGTGGCTGCTCGACCCGGACGCCACGCCGTCCGGGGCGGAGCTCACCGGAGCGCTGCGGCTCGCGTTGGGATGAGTCCGAGCGCCTCGGCGGCGAGCTCGATCTGCCGCTCGTCATCGTCGCCGTTGAGCCCGATGCCGACCTCGTCCACACCCGCGGCGGCGTACTCGGCGAGCCGCTCGGCCACCTGGTCCGGGCGCCCGGCGAGCGTGGCGCCGACCATCTCCTCGGCCGACATCCCGTAGAACCCGCCCAGTGACTCGCGCATTCGCGCCGTAGCTGCCCGGTCGGCCGGTCGGTCGCCGAGCACGGCGTGCAGTCCGATGTGCACCTCGGGCGAGCGCCCGTACTCGCCGGCGAGCTCGCGCAGCCGGGCCGCACCGGCGCCGACGTGCTCCGGGGACATCGCGAACGGCAGCCAGGCGTCGCCGTAACGGGCGGTGCGGCGCAGCACGGCCTCGTGGTCGCTGCCACCGATCAGGATCGGCGGGATCGGCGCGGCAGGCGCCAGCGTGACCTCGGTCGGCCCGGAGGCGGTCGGCACGGTGGTGGGTGTGCCGGAGATCAGGCCGGGCAGGACCTCCAGCAGCGCGTCGAGTGCGCGGCCGCGGCCGGTGGTGGGCGCGTCCAGCGCCGTCCAGAACGGGGACGTGGCGAACCCGCCGATGCCCAGCCCGAGCCGCACCCGGCCGCCCGACAGGTGCTGCAGGGTCTGCACCTGGGCCGCGAGCATGGCCGCGGGCCGCGCCGCGGCGGCCAGCACGCCGAAGTCCAGGTGCACCCGCCGCGTCACGGCGGCCGCGGTGGCGAGCGTGACCACCGGTTCCAGCGCCGGGGACCCGTCCCCGGTCAGGACCTCCGACACCGAGAGCGCGTCGAAACCGGCGTCCTCGATCCAGCGGGCCGCCTCCGCGACGCGCCCGCCGTGCGACCTGCCGTCGGTGCCCGGCAGTCCGATCCCGATCTTGAGTGCTGACACGTTCGTCCCTCCCGAAGTTCTACGAGGTACCGACGATGCGACCTGAAGTCGGGTGGAGGTCAAGTGGCGGGCGCTCGATCGGCCGAACGGTTGAGCGGCCACGGAGAATCCATACCTCTGGCTGAGGCGACTCTCCGGGTCCCCGGCGCACCGTGGGGGCATGACGAACTTCGCAGACGTGCTCACCGTGCTGGCCGCGGGCGGCGGGCTCGCCGTGTTGCTGGTGATGGCCGCGATCCCGCTGCTGCTCGACCGCGACGTCCGGCCGGAGCGGGCGGCGCCCGTGATCATGCCCGGCGGCACGTCGGCCGTCGGTGGGCGCGCCTACACTCCACCTCGTGGCGGGCCGGATCCGGGACAGTGACATCGCGGAGGTCCGTGATCGAGTCCGGATCGACGAGGTCATCGGCGAGTACGTGACTCTCCGGCGGGCCGGAGCCGGGTCGGTGAAGGGGCTCTGCCCGTTCCACGAGGAGAAGTCGCCGTCGTTCAACGTCCGGCCCAGCCACGGCACGTTCCACTGTTTCGGTTGCGGCGAGGCGGGCGACGCCATCGCGTTCATCATGAAGATGGACCACATCGGGTTCGTGGAGTCGGTGGAGCGGCTCGCCGAGCGGGTGGGTTACCGGCTCACCTACGAGGGCGGCGGCAGCTCGGTGCAGCGCGACCGCGGCACCCGCACGCGGCTGCTGGAGGCCAACAAGCGCGCCTCCGAGTTCTACGCGGCGCAGCTGAAGACGCCCGAGGCGGCCTCCGCCGTCCAGTTCCTCACCACCCGCGGGTTCGACGACGCCGCGGCGCAGCACTTCGGCTGCGGCTACGCGCCGGCCGGGTGGGACCTGCTCACCAAGCACCTGCTCACGGCCGGGTTCACGCTCGACGAGCTGATGAAGGCGGGCCTGTCCAAGGAGGGCAGGCGCGGGCCGATCGACCGGTTCCACCGGCGGCTGCTCTGGTCCATCAGGGACCTGGGCGGCGACGTCGTCGGGTTCGGGGCGCGCCGGCTGTTCGACGACGACGGCATCGAGGCCAAGTACCTCAACACCTCCGACACGCCCGTCTACCACAAGACCAAGGTGCTGTTCGGGCTCGACCTCGCCAAGCGCGAGATCGCCAAGCGCCGCCAGGTCGTGGTCGTCGAGGGCTACACCGACGTCATGGCGATGCATCTCGCCGGCGTGCCCACCGCCGTCGCATCCTGCGGCACGGCCTTCGGCGCCGAGCACATCTCGGTGATCCGCCGCCTCATCGGCGACGACTCGTTCGACCTCGGCGAGGTGATCTACACCTTCGACGGCGACGCGGCGGGTCAGGCGGCGGCGCTCAAGGCGTTCGAGGGCGACCAGAGCTTCGCGGCCCAGACGTTCGTCGCGGTGGCGCCGGACGGCCAGGACCCGTGCGAGCTGCGCCAGTCCCACGGCGACACCGCCGTGCGCGACCTGGTGGCGCGCCGCGAGCCGCTGTTCGAGTTCGCGATCCGCAGCATGCTGCGCGAGCACGACCTGGACCGCGCGGAGGGCCGGGTGGCCGCGCTGCAGCGCACGGTGCCGCTCGTGGCCCGGATCAAGCGCGAGGACCTGCGCGACGAGTACGCCCGCCGGCTCGCCGGCTGGACCAGCTGGGACGACATCGCGATGGTCGTCCGGCGGGTGCGGGAGGCGGCCGGAGCGCCCGTCGAGCCGGGGCGCGGTGGCCGCAACGGGCACCGCGAGCCGCCCGCGCCGCCGCCCAAGGACGATCCGCGGCTGCACCTGCAGCGCGAGGCGCTCAAGGCGGCCCTGCAGGTGCCGGCCGTGGCCGGGCCGAGCTACGACGAGCTGCCCGAGCAGGTCTTCGCCCACCCGGTGTTCGCCGCCGTGCACCACGCCGTGCAGGCCGCTGGTGGCGTGTGCGGCGGTCGTGAGGGTCACACCTGGCTCGAGGCGGTGCTCGCCGAGTGCCCACAGGAGGCGCGCTCGCTCGTCACCGAGCTGGCCGTGGAGCCCCTGGAGCTGCCTCGCCGCAACACCGACGAGGCCCGCTACGTCGGGAGCGTCATCGCCGGGGTGCGGCTGGCGCTGGTCGAGGCGCAGGTGGCCGAGCTGAAGGCCCGGCTGCAGCGCACGAATCCGGTGGAGGAGACCGACGCCTACCACCAGCTCTTCGGCGACCTGGTGCCGCTGGAGCAGTACCGGATCGCGCTGCGGGAGCAGGCGGCCCGGTGAGGTTCCTGCGGCGGCTGCTCGGGCACGAGGAGGTGCCGGCCGACGTCGCCGGGCGGCTCGCGGTCGACGAGCGCGTGCTCGCGGTCGCGGCGCTCGACGGCGACGCGCACCTGGTCGTCACCTCCCACGGCCTGTGGCTGCCGTCGGACGAGGGTGTGCGGCTCCTGGGGTGGCACCTGGTCACCAAGGCCACCTGGCAGGGCGGCGTGCTCGCCGTCGTCGAGGCGGAGGAAACCGAGACCATCGGAGGCGCGGTGCTGCTCACCGACCTGCCGCCCCGGCGGCTGCGGCTCGCCACACCCGGCCGCGTGCCGGAGACGGTCCACGCGCGGGTCGAGGGGTCGATCCGCAGCCGCCACCACCGCGACCTCCCCGGGGGCGGCGCGTGGTTCGTGCAGCGCAAGGTGGCGGGCCGCGACGGCATCGTGCTGCAGGTCCGGCCCGACCCGGGCACCGACCTCGCGGCGGTGCGCCAGGTCGTGGCCGACGTCGAGCACACGCTGGGGCGCGCGTGAGCACGCTCACCTGGGATCCCGCGCTCTACCTCGACTTCGACGACCACCGCTCGCGCCCGTTCCGCGACCTGCTCGCGCGGGTGGGTGCCACCGCCCCGCGCCGGGTCGTCGACCTGGGCTGCGGCCCCGGCCACCTCACCGAGCTGCTCTCCGCCCGCTGGCCCGACGCCGACGTGCGAGCCCTCGATTCGTCGCCGGACATGGTGGCGGCCGCCCGGGAGCGCGGGGTCGCCGCGGAGCTGGCCGATGTCGTCCACTGGACGCCGTCGCCCGACACCGACGTCGTGGTCACCAACGCGGTGCTGCAGTGGGTTCCGTCGCACCCGCAGCTGTTGCCGGGCTGGCTGGAGGCGCTGCCGCCGGGGGCGTGGTTCGCGATGCAGGTGCCGGGCAACCTCGGTGCCCCGTCCCACTCGCTCATCCGGGAGCTGCTGGCCGAGCCGCGGTGGCGGGGAAGCGTGGATGTGCGCGGAGAACTGGCCGTGCCGGAACCGGCCGAGTACGCGGAGCTCTTCGCCGCGCACGCGGCGGACGTCGACGTCTGGGAGACCACGTACGTGCAGCGACTCACCGGCGAGGACCCGGTGCTGCAGTGGATCAGCGGCACCGCGCTGCGGCCGGTGCGCGACGCCCTCTCCGCCGACGCCTATTCGGCCTTCCGCGCCGAGCTCGCGCCGCGCCTGCGCGAGGCCTACCCGATGCGCCCCGACGGCAGCACGTGGTTCCCCTTCCGCCGCATCTTCGCGGTCGCCCGCACGGGATAGGGCCTCGTCATCGGCGTGCCCGGATCCGTGCCACCGCCTTGTGGAGCAGTCCGGGCGCCAGCCGGCGATGGACGGCCGACAACGGGGGCCACACGGCATGGCCCAGGCGCCGTTCATAGCGCAGGAATGTCGCCAGCGACACCCGCCCATCCGCCGCCTGTACGACGAGGTTGCCGCTCAGGAACCAGGACGCGGCCTCGAGCCGGATCCAGCCGTCGCCACGTCCGGCGATCTGCCATCCGGCCACGGTGGCCGGCGATCGCCCTCGGCTGAGCCGGATGCCGAGGAGACCGCGCCAGATCAGCTGCTCCGCGACGCTCGGGACGTCGCCGAACATCGCCCGCGCCCACTGCTCCGGGGTTGCGTCCGCGTCCGTGGAGAGGGTGAAGAGGTCGGCGTAGTCGATGTCGGGCAACGAGCTCAGAGTGCGGATGGACTCCGGGATGTCGCGAGCGCCCACGACGCTGTCGACGGCGGTCCCGCCGGGCGGGTTCCAGCTGTCAGGTGTCCGGGTCATCGGAGGTCTCCGTCCATGTATACGGTTGCGTATAGGAACGACGCTAGTCCCTTCTATACGGTGGCGTATATGAGGGGAGGACGTGAGGTGAGGCATATCGTGGGCACCACTCGCACACCGCGTGACAGGTGGATCGAGGAGGGGCTGCAGGCGCTGGCCGTCGGTGGCCCGGACGCCGTCCGCGTCGAGGCGCTGGCCAAGAAGCTCGGCGTCACGAAAGGCGGGTTCTACGGGTTCTTCGCCGACCGCGGCGCGCTGCTGGAGGCGATGCTGGACGCGTGGGAGCGGGAGAGCACCGACGAGGTGATCGACCAGGTCGAGCGCGAGGGCGGCGATCCGAGGACCAGAATCCGGCGCGCGGGCATGCTCACCTTCTCCGGCGACCGCCTGTTGCCCATCGACCTCGCGATCCGCGACTGGGCCCGGCGCGACGAGGCCGTCGCCGAGCGCCTGCGACGGGTGGACAACCACCGCATGGCACTGCTGCGCGAAGCGATCGGCACCTTCTGTTCCGATGCCGACGAGGTCGAGGCGCGCAGCCTCCTGGCCTTCTGCGCAGCGATCGGCGCCCACTTCCTCGCCGCCGACCACCCCAACCGCACGCGGGCCCAGGTCCTCGCCCGCGCTGCCGACCTGCTGCTCGACCGTCCCCATGATCCGCAACCGCCAGCGGTGCCGCCCGGAACCGATCCGACCCGGCCCTCGTGATCCGTGGATCTTCGTACCGGGGCGAAATCGCGGGTACGGGACGGCCTTCGGCTGATAGACCTGTCGCGTGGAGCAGATCACGAAGGGCCTGCTGAACTGGGCGTCGATCCTCGAGGGAGCCACCCGCGAGCAGGCGCTGCAGACCGCCCGGATGCCGTTCGTCCGCCCGCACGTCGCGCTGATGCCCGACGCGCACCTCGGCATGGGCTCCACCGTCGGCAGCGTGATCCCCACCGTGCGCGCGGTGATGCCGGCGAGCGTGGGCGTCGACATCGGCTGCGGAATGGCGGCGGTGCGCACCCAGCTCACGAAGATCGACATCGCCGAGCTGGGTGGGCTCTCCGTGCTGCGGGAGGCGATCGAGGCGGCCGTGCCCGTCTCCAAGGGCGGCTACAACCAGCACCTGACGGACACCGCCGCCGCCCGCGTCACCGAGCTGGAGGCGCTCGCCGAGCGGGCGGAGTTCGACCCGGGCTCCTACGCGGGCAACTGGCGGCTGCAGCTCGGCACGCTCGGCTCGGGCAACCACTTCATCGAGCTGTGCCTCGACGAGGCCGACCGGTTGTGGGTGTTCCTGCACTCCGGCTCCCGCGGAGTGGGTAACAAGATCGCGCAGCGGCACGTGCGCACCGCGCAGAAGCTGTGCGAGCGGTGGTGGATCGAGCTGCCGCACCGCGACCTCGCCTACCTGCCGGAGGGGATCGACGAGTTCTGGCACTACATCAGGGAGCTGCGCTGGGCCCAGCGCTTCGCGCTGCTCAACCGGGCCGAGATGCTCGACCGGATCGTCGGCTGCCTGGCCGAGTGGGCCGGCCGCGAGATCGCGCGCGCCGAGGACGTCCAGTGCCACCACAACTACACCGAGCAGGAGCGGCACTTCGGCAAGGACGTCTGGCTCACCCGCAAGGGCGCGATCGACGCCTCGGCTGGCCGGCGCGGGCTCATCCCCGGGTCGATGGGCACGTGCTCGTACGTGGTGACCGGGCTGGGCAACCCGGCCTCGTTCCACTCGGCGCCACACGGGGCGGGCCGCAACTTCTCCCGCCGCGCCGCGCGCGAGCGGTTCACGGTGGAGCAGCTCGCCGAGGCGATGACCGGCATCGAGTGGCGGGCCGCGAACGCCGACGCCTTCCTGGACGAGATCCCTTCGGCGTACAAGGACATCGACCAGGTCATGGAGGACGCGAAGGACCTGGTCACGGTGGACCACACGCTGCGCCAGGTCCTCAACGTGAAGGGCGACTGAGATTGCGGCGCCTTCAGGCGCCATGTGAGGTGGCTCATCCGCGCTTGAGCCTGACACGGATGTCAGCCTTTACGGTCGGGTCATGAGCTCGTTCGTCGTCCAACGCAACGGCCTGCCGGCCACCACCGAGGACCTTGCCCCGCTCGCCTTCGCGGGCTACGCGCACTTCACCGCCGCGCAGGTGCGCGGGGGCCGGATCCGGGGTCTCGACCTGCACCTGGAGCGGCTGCGGACCGCCTCGGTGGAGCTCTTCGGTCGAGGGCTGCCCGACGACCGGGTGCGCTCCTACCTGCGGGCGGCCGTGGAGGACGGCCCGGCGGACGCGTCCCTGCTGGCCACCGTCTACCAGCCGGCGGGGGAGTTCACCGCGGGGCAGGACGCCGGGCTCGACGTGCTCGTCCGCACCGGGCCGGCCGCGTCCGGTCCCGAGGGCCCGCTCGCGCTCACGGCCGTCGAGCACGAGCGGGACCTCCCGGCCGTGAAGCACGTCGGCGAGGTCGCGAAGACCTACCTGCTGCGTCAGGCCGTGGCGCAGGGCTTCGACGACGCCGCCTTCGTCGACCGGAGGGGCCGGCTCAGCGAGGCGACGATCTGGAACCTGGCCTTCTGGGACGGTGCCGCGGTGGTGTGGCCCGAGGCGGAGGTGCTCGGCGGCATCACGATGGGCATCCTGCGCCGGCAGCTGGAGCGCCTCGGCGTGCCGCAGCGGCACAAGGAGATCACGCTCGCCGACCTACCGGCGCTCGCCGGAGCCGTGGTCATGAACTCGTGGACGCCGGGGGTCGCGGTGCACCGGATCGGCGACGTGCCGGTGCCCGCGGCACCCGAGTTCGTCGATCTGCTCCACCGCGCCTACCAGGCCGAACCGCTCAGCGTGCCGTAGCGGCTACTGCGACGCGGACTACTGCGCCGCGGGCCGCAACGCCGCGGCCTGGGTGTAGCGGCAGTTGGGGTCCCACAGGATGAACGAACGGATGCCGTCGGACTCCGCGGCCTCGATCTGGGCGCGCACCTCGGCCGCGCCGTAGGGGACCCGGAGGCTGAACGCCTGCAGCCAGGGGATCACCGCGGTGGCACTGCCCTGCGTCAGCTCCACGAAGTCGGCGAGTGAGCGGGCCGTGATGTCGTAGGGCGACGACTCGGGGTTCGCCACGCCGTACTCACCGCGACCCCAGTGCGACGGGTACACCATCGGTGAGACGTAGTCGGCGTACGGCGCCATCAGCGTGATGTCCTGCGCGATCTGGGTGGGCCGCGTCGCCGAGATCCCGTACACCGACGCGCCGAGCAGCGCCCCGTGCTTGCGCACCTCCGGGCGGGTCTCCGCGAGGAAGTCGGCGATCGACTGCTCCGGCGTGGTCGTGAGCCCCTCGAAATGCATTCCGGAAATGGCGCCGTCCGGCCGGCGCACGTAGTCGTAGAGGATCTCGTCGAACCCGAGCGCGGCGCCCTCCTCGGCGAGCGCGACATTGTAGGCGCGCACCTCGGGATTGGCGAAGTTCATGAACGCGTGCTGGCCGTAACCACTCGAATAGGGAGTGCCGTCGGCGTTCTGCACCAGACGTTCGGTGCGCCCGTCGCGAAACGAGGCCGGTCCGAGCATCGGGTCGCGGAACGCCACGATCCGCCCCACGACGCGCACGCCGGCCGCGTGCATCTCGTCCAGCGCGGCGCGCGCGTCGTAGTAGTGCTTGCTGGCGCCGATCTCGACGGCCAGCGGCACCTGGGACGCGTACCCCACCTCGCCGCTCTCGTCCTTGATGTCCAGCTGGACCGTGTCGATGGCGCCCTCCCGCGCCAGCTGCAGGACGGGCTCGCGCAGCGACGGCGCGGCCCATGCCTGCGCGGTCATGTGCACCGCGCGCATGCCCGGGTGCTGCACCGGGATCGGCACCTTCCGCTCCGAGGTGTTGCCGGCCTCGTCGCGCGCCAGCAGGTCGGTGTCGGCGGCACCAGTCGGGACCGTCACGGAGAAGGCGCCCTCGTCGTCCAGCTCGTACGGCGCGCCGTTGACGAGGAGCTCGTCGGCGCCCTCGACCCGCCCCTTCACCTCGGCCGACGCGTCGAGCGCCGTCGGGGGCACCGGGTCGACGAGGAGTGCGGGCGCGGTGGCGTCCACGGTGAAGTCGATGTGCGTGCCGAAGCCGGGCAGCGGCATGGCCGCGTCCGGGGAGTTGACGGAGAGGGTGTGCTCGCCCTCGGGGAGCGCGGACGCGTCGAACACGAAGCGGTTGCCGTCGCGGCGCACCGGCGCCGGGGCGCCGTCGAGCAGCACCTCGACCTCGGCCGGGTCGACGAGCGCGGTGATCTCGACGTCACGCAGTGCGGCAGGGGCGAAGGACCCGCCGTCGGCCACACCGGACACGGTGACGTCCGGCTGCAGCCATGCCACGAGCAGAACCAGCATGCCGGCGACGATCAGGGCGAGCGCGGTCGGCACCAGGAACCGGTGGGGCGTGGACACCTGGCGGTCCATCGGAACTCCTTCGGACACGGTTGAAGGTGATCACTCTCCCAGTACCCGGACCAACCGTGCGCGGGAACAACACCATGGTGTGATCAAGTAATAATTCCGGTGGTCGGCTGGGTAGCGTCCCCGCATGCCTCGGTTGCGTATCGTTGCGGCGTCGGTCGCCGTGCTTCTCGCCGCCGGTTGCGGCGCGGATTCCGGCACCGCCGAATCCCGTTCTCCGCAGCCGGCCCCCGCGCCCGCGCCCGCCGATCCCGCGCAGGTCCAGGCCAATGAACTCGGTCGCATTCCGGTTCTCATGTACCACCGGGTGATCGGTGCGCCCGCCTCGATCTACGACCGCACACCGGAGGACTTCCGGGCGGAGCTGGAACGCCTCGCGCGCGAGAAGTACGTGCCCGTCACCACGGCCGAACTCGCCGCGGGCCGGATCGACATCCCGGCGGGCACCCACCCCGTCGTGCTGACGTTCGACGACGGCGACCCCACCACGATCACGCTCGGCCCGGACGGCACGCCCGCGCCCGGTTCGGCGGTGCGCATCCTGCTCGACGTGGCCGCGGCGAACCCCGGGTTCCGGCCGGTGGCGAGCATGTACGTCAACGCCGAGCCGTTCGGCGGCGGCCCGGCGGGCACGGCGGCCCTGCGCTGGCTGCACGACAACGGCTTCGAGATCGGCAACCACACCTTCGGCCACACCAACCTGCGTACGGCCTCGCCGGAGAAGGCACGGCAGGACATCGCCCGCGGTGACGCGGCCATCCGGGAAGCGGTGCCCGGCTACGAGCCCGTGACGCTCGCGCTCCCGTTCGGGGCGCGGCCGCGGGACCCGGAGCTCGCGGTGCGCGGCACCGGGTACGACTACACGGCGGCGCTGCTCGTGGGCGCCAACCCGGCGCCGTCGCCGTTCGCCGAGGAGTTCGCGCCCCAGGCCATCCCGCGGATCCGCTCGCAGGGCCCGGACGGGAAGGAGGCCGAGTTCGGCTCGTCGGTGTGGCTCGACAAGATGGCGGCGAGCCCCGGCAGCCGCTACACCTCCGACGGCAACCCCGCCGTGATCTCCTACCCGACCGGCAAGGAGGCGCCCGCCGCGCAGTACGCGGCGGCCGCTGCTCCCTACTGAGCCGCGGCGCGCGCCGCGAGGGCGGCTCGTAGCGGGGCGAACCTCGCGACGCTGTCGTCCAGGCCACCGGGGCGGGCGCTCAGCAGCCAGCACTCCCGCTGCTCGACGAGCAGCCTGTCCAGACTGGCGAGCAGGTCGGTGGCCGCCGCGGGCGTCAGCCCGGCCACTCCACCCGCCGCGAGCAGCGCCACGGCGAAGCATGCGAGCGCGATGGCCTGCGCGGTCTCCCGCACGGCGACGGGACCGTCGGAAGTGGCCGGCCGGGCGTGGGAGAGCGCGTCGGCGGCCGCCGACAGCACGCGTCCGGCCTCGGCCAGCCGGTCCGGCGCCACGGCGGGCACCTCCCCGGCCCCGAACAGCACGGCGAAGATCGCCGAGGTGTTCAGGAGCGGCGCGTCGAGCAGGTCGGCGACCGAGCCCGCCGCGGTGAGCGCGGACCCGAGGCCCGGGCCGTCGAAGACCACGTGGTCGAGCGCCGCGGCGAGATCCGTGTCCCGGTTGGTGTCCAGGCACCAGCTCACGGCGGCCCCGAACAGCAGCCCGGGATAGGTGACCGGCGGGGGCTCGTGGTGGCCGTGGTCGCCCCACGCCGTCACCACGTAGCCGCCGGCGCCGTGCTCGCGGCCGACCTCGGCGGCGTCGATGAGGTTCTCCACCGCGTTGTCCAGCCGCCCGACGAGCGAGCTCCATGAGCCGGTGCCCGGAGCGACCCAGAACGGCCGGCCGGCCGACGTGAGCGCCTTTGCCCGCTCCCCGAAGCCGCCTGCGAGCGCCTCCGTGTCGAAGCTGTCGGCTGCCCACTGCCGGCGCATCTCCGGGGTCGCCCGGTCGAGGGCCACGCGGGCGTGTGCCGGGCCGTCGTACTGCCACACCACCGGGACCAGGCCCGCATCAGGAAGCGACTCGGCGATCTCGGGATGGTCGGCGACGACGTCGGCCCAGAACAGAACCTCGTACCCGTCGTCGAGCAGCGGGCCGGCCACCCGCAGCAGGTGGTCGAGGTAGACCCGGCCGAGACCGCGTTCGGCCGCGTCGGCGGCACTGCGGCCCTTACCCAGCTCCCACGGCTCGTCAGCGCCGATGTTCACCCGGCGGGCCCGCACGGTGGCGGCGAGCTCCCGCACCAGCTCCACCGCGAACGCGGCGTTCTCGGGGGTCGGCTGCAGCGTGCTGGGCGGGCGGTGCCTCCCGTCGATCGCGATACCCTCCGGCTTCTCCGCGCGGTCGCGGTAGGGCTCGTGGGCGAGCCAGCGCTCCATGTGCCCGAGCGTGTTCTGGTTCGCGACCAGCGTGATCCCGTGCGCCGCGCACAGCGCGTCGAGCCAGCGCATGTCGTCGACGGTGAGCGGGCTGGCCGCCGCCCACACCGCGGCGTGGTCGGCGTAGGCGAACGTGTGCTCGGTGTAGAGCTCCAGCTGGTTCATCCTCGCGGCGGCGAGGATCTCGACGTAGCGGCGCAGGGTGCGGCGGGTGGGCACCCGGTCGCGGCTGACGTCGAGCATGAAGCCGCGCACGGCGAAGTCGGGCCAGTCCCGCACGCGCACCGCGCGCCCGGCCAGCTCGGCGTCGGCACACAGCTGGTCGAGGGTCTGGCGGGCGTAACGCAGCCCGGCGTCGTCGCGGTAGCCGATCCGCGTGCCGGCGCCGTCGCGCACCAAGCTGTAGCCCTGCTCGGGCAGGTCCGGGTCGTGGTGCACCACGAGCGGCGCATCGGGCGCCGGGCCGGGTTCGTCGAGCAGGTCGAACGAGCGGGGGACGGGGAAGAGGAGCGACGGCATGTCGATCATCTTGCTGCCTCGTCGGGAGCCGGGCAGGCCGGGCGGCGCCGCTCGGGTCGCTGGTCGCGGAGAAAATGCCGATTACCGGTCCAGTCCCTTCGCCGCAGCACGCACACCGCGAACGGCGCGTCGTCCTGCTCGCCGTCAACCCCTTCGACCATGCCACGGCTCCGGATCTCACCCGCGTACCGCATGCCGATGCGCTCCATCACGGTGCGCGAACGCACGTTGTGCCGGATCGTGCACGACACCACGGCTTGCACCCCGAGTACGTCGAATGCAAACGCCAACCCGGCCCGGCCGATCTCGGACGCGTAGCCGCGCCCCCAGAACTCGCGCCGCAGCGCCCATCCGACCTCGAGCCAGTTTGCGTGCCCAATGAATGGGCGGCGAATCCCGTGCGCGATGCGCACCCACGGCTCAGCCGGAAGGAACGCATAGATCTGTCCCCAGTCGTCGTCGACCGGCGTGCGTGACAATCCGCCGCGACCGACCACCTCGCCGCTCACGCGGTCGTACGCGATCCACTTGTGGACGCCGTGGAAACGCCACGATTCGCCCATGGACTTCGCCCACTGCTCCGCCTGCTCGATGCTCGGCTTCTCGTCGCCGTACCAGGGCCACACCTCGGCGTCGTTATGCACGAGCCACAGGTCAGAAGCATTGGCTGGGCTGACAGGTTCGAGCCGCAAGCGCATCGTGAACCAGCAGCCATCGGCGCTGGCAGGCGGCGGGTCCTCCACGCGGCGCAGCGTCCCACGATGGTGACGATGCGGCATCTGGAATTGCAGCGGGCGGGCCGTGCGGGGAACCCCGATAACCCGCCTGTCGAGCGACGACTTCGACGTCGTGCCCATGCTGGGTGGCGGGCGCGAGTTGGTGGGGTTGGCGCGATTCTCGAGCGCGCCTTGCGTTTGTCGGTCAGAGATCCACTCCACACGCCCCGTCGCCCCCTCGCGGATTCACCACCGGGACCGCGAGTGGGCGCGCCGCGCGTTGCGCGCTGCGGTACCGCAGGGGCCGGGTGGGAGAACCACCGATCCCGTAGTTGCGTTGCGAGAGACTCGCCTTGCCTCCCGGACCTGCGTACGAGAACTCATGTGGGGAGCGAGGCAACTATCCGGTGGTCACCCTGTGGCCAAGGATCGGGACCACAGGATTGTTGCGTAGGCACCCGGCTGTGACGGTCTCGTCGCGGACGGGCGTGCCTCCGCGTCGGGGACGGCCGTCCGCGCAACCACGGGATTCGGTAGTTCTGCCAACCCGGCCATGTCCAGAGGTGCGGGTCGACGCGGACGGGGGTGGACTCACCAGAAGCCCGCAGGTGTGGGACCGGCGGGCAGCCCGGGCCGGGACGGCGCGCCAACGCGACCTTGCATGATCAGGTCGACCCCATGGGCCTCGGAGCAAGATCGAACACCTGTGGCGTCGACATGACGCAGGCCCGGCGCGGGCGTGATCGTTGCGAGGTGCGGCTGATTGCCCCCGTCAGGGCGTTCCACGGTCATCTCGGACGGATCATGCCGGGTTGATCGCTGCGAGACCACGCTGAACGCCCTGTGAGGGCTGTTCACGTGCATCTCGGATCGATCGCCAGGCGCGGACAGCTCAGCACCCTCCACGCGTTGTACGAGCTCGCACCTGGTGCGGGAAAGTGCCGTTCGCCCGGCGTGACTTGCTCTCGTGGTGAACGAGCGTTATTCGGGAACGTCGAAGCGGGCGGGATGTCCGGCCAGGGCCGGGGCGAGGTCGGTGCCTGCCGCGAGTTCCTCGGACTCCCGGCCGCGTCGGAACAGCACCGAGTCCCGCCCGTGCAGCACCGTGGCCGCGCCGTCCACGCGCAGCCACGCACCCTCGCGCAGCCCCAGCACCGGGACGTCGTTCTCCTCCAGGAACTCCGCGATGCGCTGGGCGCGGGTCTCGCCCATGTGCGTCGTGTCCGGTGGGGCGTCGAGGTAGTGCGGGTTGATCTGGAAGTCGACCAGCCCGAGGGCGGTGAAGCCGTCGGGCTGCACGATCGGCATGTCGTTGGTGGTGCGCACGGTGGGGCACGCGAGGTTGGTGCCCGCGCTCGCCCCGCCGTAGCGGGCGCCGCGCTCGACGGCGGCGCGCAGGGCGGCGAGCAGCCCGCCCCGTTGCAGTGCGCGTAGCAGCCGGAAGGTGTTGCCGCCGCCGACGAAGACGGCATCGGCCGCAGCCAGCGCCGCCACCGGATCGGGCGCGGTGTGCAGGCCGCGCAGGGCCACGCCGCTGCGGGCGAACGCCTCGCCGACGGCGTCGGTGTACGCGCCGTGGTCGGCGAGGGCGTACGGCACGAACAGCACCTCCCGGCGTTCGTAGAAGGCCGTCAGCTCGTCCTGCACGTGCTCGAACCGGCGCTGCCCGTGGTTGGTCGAGTTCGAGATCAGCAGCAGGTTCACGCCGTACTCCTCCGATCGATCAGACCCGCGCCGGCGCCGGCGGCGTGGTCATTGTCCCGCGGCCGGTATCGCAGCTTCGGAGGCCGCGCAACCATCTGTGGGTGGACGCCGGGGATCCGGCCCCGGCATGACGCCGCGAGACCGGAGCTTCAGAAACCCTCTGCCCGATCGGCGGTACCGGAGACCGTCAAGACCTGGGGGATCATGAAACGCGTCGCTGTCCTGCTTGCCGCCGTGGTGGCCGGGCTCTGTCTCGTGGGCACCGCCTCTGCCGCTCCAGCTGCTGCGTCACCGACTCGGACGAACGCTGTGTGGCGCGACACCGGCTGGTCCTACAAATATCTGCCGGCGTGCAAAGCTGCGGGCGAGGGTTACGTCTATCAGGGGGCGTCGACCTACGCCTGCCAGAAGTCCGACTATCCAGGATTTGCCTATGATCTGTGGGTTCTGGACTGAGTCAGGCCCTTCCAACGCTGGCCGGCACGCGCAGGCCGGGTGCGGCCTGATCGTCCCTTCCGGGTGACATGTCCAGTGATCGCTGTCACCATTTTCGGCATGACCGCGGAGAGCGAGCGCGTCCGTACCGACGTCGACAAGGCCCTGCTCGGCCACGCCACCTATCGCAGCCTCGGCGAGCAGCGGCTCTCGCCGGCCGAGGAGCGGTTCGAGAAGGGCCGCCGCACCATCGGGCTCTTCGTCGCGCCGGTCGTCACGATCGTCTTCCTGGTGCTGCCGCTACCCCTCGAACCGGCGCAGAAGACGCTCGCGGCTGTGCTGCTCGGCGTGGTCATCCTGTGGGTCACGGAGGCGGTGCCGATCCCGATCGGCGGCCTTCTCGGCGTGGCCGTGATCGTGTTCCTGCAGGTCGAACCGGCCGACGACGTGCTCGCGCGGTTCGGCAACTCCACGGTGTTCACGTTCATCGGGGCGTTCATCCTCGCCCAGGCGATGCTCAAGCACGGTGTGGCGCGGAGGTTCGCGTTCTTCATCCTGTCGCTGCCGCGGGTGGGGAGCTCGACGGCCGGGGTGATCATCGCGTTCGGCGGCATCACCTGCCTGCTCTCGGCGTTCGTGTCGAACACCGCGACCGTCGCGATGCTGCTGCCCACGGCGCTGGGCATCCTCGCCGTGATCGCCAAGATGCTGCAGGACCGCGGGCTCGTCGAGTCCGACTTCGACCCGCTCCGGCTGCGCGTCGGCGCCGCGATCATGCTGATGCTGGCCTACGGCGCGAGCGTCGGCGGCCTGCTCACGCCGGTCGGCAGCCCGCCCAACCTGATCGGGCGAGGGTTGATCGAGGAGGCCACGGGGCAGCGCATCAGCTTCGCGGCCTGGGTGGGCATGGCGATCCCGGTGTGCGCGCTGATGTTCGTGGCGCTCGCGGTGGTGCTGCTCCTGCTCAACAGGCCGGAAATCCGGCGCATCGACGGCGTCGAGGCATACGTGGCCGAGCAGCGCGCCGAGATGGGGCCGCTGTCGCGGGCGGAGAAGAACACGCTGATCGCGTTCGGCATCACCGTGCTGCTGTGGATCTTCCCCGGCATCGTGGCGGTCTTCGCCGGCACGGAGTCCGACTTCTACACCGCGGTGACCGACCGGCTCGACGAGGGCATGGTCGCCGTGCTCGGCGCCTCGCTGCTCTACCTGCTGCCCACCGACTGGCAGAACCGCGAGTTCACCCTGCGCTGGCGGGACGCCGCCGAGATCGACTGGGGCACGATCGTGCTGTTCGGCACCGGCATCATCTTCGGTGGGCTGCTGTCGTCCACCGGGCTCGCCGAGACGATCGGCACCGGCGTGTCGAGCGGGCTCGGGCTCACCAGCGTCATCCCGATCACGATCTTCGCGGTGCTGCTGGCGATCCTCGTGTCGGAGACCACGAGCAACACGGCGTCGGCCGCGGTGGTGGTGCCGATCGTCATCCCGGTGGCGATGGCGGCGGGCGTCAACCCGTTCGTCCCGGCGCTGGCTGCCACGTTCGCGGCGTCGTTCGGTTTCATGCTGCCGGTGTCGACTCCCCAGAACGCCGTCGTCTACGGCTCGGGCGCGGTGCCGATCACCACGATGATCAGGTCCGGGTTCTCGTTCGACATCCTCGGCGCGATCCTGATCATAGTGATCTTGCCCCTGATGGTCGCCGTGATGGGATTCGGCATGTGAGCGAGCTTGCGACCGAACCAATGACACAGCAACCGACGAGCGTCAGCGAGGAGGCAGCGTGAGTCGAATCGCCGTGATCCCCGGGGACGGGATCGGAACCGACGTCATCGAAGCCGCCCGCACCGTGCTCGACGCCGCCTGCGCGCGGCACGGCGTCACGCTCTCCTACACGGAGTTCGACTGGTCCTGCCAGCGCTACGAGCGCGAGGGCGCGATGATGCCCGAGGACGGCATCGAGACGCTGCGCGGCTTCGACGCGATCCTGCTCGGCGCGGTCGGCTGGCCCGGGGTGCCCGACCACGTGTCGCTGTGGGGCCTGCTCATCCCGATCCGGCGCGCGTTCCGCCAGTACGTCAACCTGCGCCCGATCCGGGTGTTCGAGGGCGTGCAGAGCCCGCTGCGGATGGCCGACGACGTCGACTTCGTCGTGGTGCGGGAGAACAACGAAGGCGAGTACTCCGAGGTCGGCGGCCGGGTGAACCGGGGCTTCCCGGACGAGCTCGCCGTCCAGGAGTCGATCTTCACGCGGGTCGGGGTGAGCCGGATCGCTGACTACGCGTTCGAGCTGGCCGCGTCGCGGCGGGGCTACGTCACGTCGGCCACCAAGTCGAACGGGATCGTGCACACCCTCCCGTTCTGGGACGAGGTCGTGGCCGAGCGCGCGGCCCTGCACCCGGACGTGCGATTCGACAGCGAGCACATCGACGCCCTCGCCGCGAAGTTCGTGCTGCAGCCGCAGCGGTTCGACGTGGTGGTCGGCTCGAACCTGTTCGGCGACATCCTCTCCGACCTCGCCGCCGCCGTCGCGGGCTCGATCGGCATCGCGCCCTCGGGCAACCTGAACCCGACCAAGGAGTTCCCGTCGATGTTCGAGCCGGTGCACGGCTCGGCGCCGGACATCGCGGGCCAAGGCATCGCCAACCCCGTCGGCGCGGTGTGGTCGGCGGCGATGATGCTGGAGCACCTGGGCCACGGGGCCGCAGCCGCGGACATCCTCCGCGCGATGGAGACGACCCTGGCGAGGCCGGAGACCCGCACGAGGGACCTGGGCGGTACGGCGTCGACGACGGAGGCGACGCAGGCGCTGGTGGCGGCCCTGGGCTGATCTCCCCGGGGGATTGCAGCATGGCCACCTTGCTGCAACCGCCCCGCCCCGTGTCAGCAAAGCCACTTTCCTGACGTCTGGCGTCTGGAAAGTGGCTTTGCTGACATCAGGCCGGCGTGGCCAGGACCTTGCCGGGGTTGAGGATGCCCTGCGGGTCGAAGGCTTCCTTGATCTTGTGGTGCAGGCTCAGGCTCAGGTCGCCCAACTCCGTCTCCAGCCAGTCCCGCTTCAGGACGCCCACGCCGTGCTCGCCCGTGATCGTGCCGCCCAGGGCGAGACCGAGCTGCATGATCGCGTCGAACGCCTTCTGGGCCCGTTCGACGGCGGCCGGGTCGCCGCGGTCGAAGATCACGGTGGGGTGCATGTTGCCGTCGCCGACGTGGCCGGGGCAGGACACGAGGACGTCGTGCTCGACGGCGATCGCGGTGATGCCGTCCAGCAGGTCGACGAGCTTCGAGCGCGGGACCGCGACGTCGTCGATGAGGGTGGAGCCGAGCTTCTCCACCGCGAAGTGGACGATCCGGCGGGCCTGCATGAGCATCTCCGACTCGGCGGCGTCGGAGGCGACGGCGACGTCGAGCGCGCCCAGCTCCGTGCAGATCGCGCCCATCGCCTCGACGTCCTCGGCCGCGCGGGGGCCGCGGTCGGACTGGGTGAGCAGCAGCGCGCCGACGCCGGTGGGCAGGCCCATGTCGCGGTAGTCCTGGATGGCGCGCACCGTGACGCGGTCGAGGAACTCGCACAGCGAGGGCTGCAGGCCCGCGGCCATGATCCGAGTGACGGCCGAGAGCGCATCCGCGGCCGAGGCGAAGGCCGCCGCCATGGTGAGGGCGGCCTCGGGCGCGGGTCGCAACGCCAGGGTGGCCTTCGTGATCACGCCGAGCGTGCCTTCGGAGCCGACGATCAGCTTGGTGAGGTCGTAGCCGGCCACGCCCTTCGCGGTGCGCCGGCCGGTGCGCAGCAGCTCGCCCGACGCAGTGACGACCTCCAGGCCGCGCACGAAGTCGGCCGTCACCCCGTACTTGACGCAGCACAGGCCGCCCGCGTTGGTGGCGAGGTTGCCGCCGATGGTCGACAGCTCCCACGAGGACGGGTCGGGCGGGTAGTACAGGCCCTGCTCCAGCACCGCGCGCGACAGCACGGCGTTGAGCACCCCGGGCTCGACGACGGCCACCTGGTCGACCGGGTCGATCTCGAGGATCCGGTCCATCCGGGTCATCGCGAGCACGATGCCGCCGTCGACGGCGTTGGCGGCGCCGGAGAGCCCCGACCGCGCGCCCTGCGCCACCACCGGCACCCGGTGCGCCGACGCCACCCGCAGCACGTGCTGCACCTGCTCCGTCTCCGTCGGACGCACGACGGCGAGCGGGGCGCCCGCCGCGCAGAAGCTCGCCTCGTCGAACCGGTAGGCCTCGGTGCTGGCGGAATCGGTGATCAGCGCGTCGGCCGGGAGACCGGCAGCGAGCTCGTCGAGAACGGTCATGATCTCCTCCGCGGCAGTCGAGTGGTCGCACATCGGTTGTAGTGGCGGCACATCGGCTGCAGTCGGTGTGCCGCCGCGGATGTCGGTGTGTGAGCGGGTCGAGGCTCCGGTCATCCGCCTGCCTCGCTCGGCTCTTCCGGGCGCAGCCGGGCGTGTGACAGCTCCAGGTGTGCCCGCATCGCGTCCGCCGCAGCCGCAGGATCGCAGGCGAGCACGGCATCGGCGATCCTCCGGTGTTCGGCGAGCGCCTGCGGGCCGATGCCGCGGTGGTAGTGCTGGCGGTAGATGTGCAGGTGCCAGTTGGTGCGCTGGAACGCCTCTCGCACCTGATCGCTGCCCGCGAGCTCGGCCAGCAGCAGGTGGAAGCGCGCGTCGTGGGCGGAGAACGCGCGGTAGGCGGCGTACGTGTCGGACTCGGGCGCGTCGGTGGTGGCGAGCTCGGCCCTGAGCCGGGCGCGGCCGGCCGGGTCGGCCCGCTCGGCGGCGGTGGCGGCCGCCCACGGCTCGATGAGCAGCCGGAACCGGTAGAGGTCAGCGAGCTGGCCGGGCGTGAGCAGCGGTGTGGTGCGGTAGCCCCGCATCGGTTCCTTGACGACGAGCTGGGCCGATTCCAGCCGGGCCAGGGCCTCGCGGACCGGGGTGGGGGAGACGCCCAGCTCACGGGCGAGCCCGTCGATGGACACGCGAGCGCCGGGCGCGATCGCGTGGTCCATGATCCGCGCCTTGATCGTCTCGTGGACGTCCTCGACCAGTCGCCCTGGCATCACCGGCCAGATCCTATAGGATCCGGACGCAGCATTGAGGCGACGGACAGGAGCCGGTGGAAAGCATGGAGATCGTCCGGTACGTCGAACAGGGAGCGGCTCGACCACGGGTGGGGGTGCGTCGGGACGGCAAGATCTCCCCGGTGCGCTTCGGTTCGGTGGCCGAGGTCCTGCGTGAGCCGCTCGACGCGTTGCGCGCCGGGCTGGAACCCGTCGGGGCGGAGGTGGACGCCGGCACCGTCACCTACCTGCCGCCGGTCGACGGCCACACCGAGGTGTGGGCGTCCGGCGTCACGTACGAGCGCTCGCGCGAGGGACGGGTGGAGGAGAGCGTCCAGGCGTCGGTGTACGAGCTGGTCTACGACGCGCCGCGCCCCGAGCTCTTCCTCAAGGCGGTGGCCTGGCGGGTGGTCACCGACGGCGAGGCCGTGGCAGTGCGCGCCGACTCGGAGGTCGACGTCCCGGAGCCGGAGCTCGCGGTCGTGGCCAACAGCCGCGGCGAGATCGTCGGCTACACGGTCTGCAACGACATGAGCTCCCGCTCCATCGAGGGCGAGAACCCGCTCTACATCCCGCAGGCGAAGATCTTCAGCGGTTCCTGCGCCCTGGCCACGGGTATCCGGCCGGCGTGGGAGGTCGACACCGCCGACCTCGCGATCACCATGAAGGTGGTGCGAGACGGCGCCGTCGCGTTCGAGGGCGAGACGAGCACCGCCCGTCTGCACCGCACGCTCGAGGAGCTGGTGGAGGTGTTGTACGCGCCCAGCGACTTCCCCGACGGCGCGATCCTGACCACCGGCACGGGTATCGTCCCGGACCTGAGCTTCTCACTCACCGAGGGCGACCGCGTCGACATCGAGATCGCGCAGGTCGGCACCCTGTCCAACCCCGTCGTTCGGGGCCGCGAACCGTTGTCCTGGCTGGTGGACGCCCTCGAGCGTCCCGCAGCCAGGAGGAAGGGTCAGCAGTGACCGTCACCGATACCACTCCCGAGGAGCTCGAGCGCGTCCTCGCCGCCGCGGCGCAGGCCGCCGGCCCGCTCGGAGCGCTCCGCCCCGCCGAGCGCGCCCGGCTGCTGCGCGCAGCAGCCGACGCCCTCGACGCCGCGGCCGACGAGCTCGTGCCGATCGCGATCGAGGAGTCCTCCCTGCCGCAGGCGCGGCTCACCGGCGAGGTCGCGCGCTCCAGCGGCCAGCTGCGGCTCTTCGCCGACGCGCTCGAAGAGGGCTCCTACCTCGAGGTCACCCTCGACTCCGCGGACCAGAACGCGAAGCCGGTTCCGCGGCCCGATCTGCGCCGCATGCTGGTGCCGCTCGGCCCGGTCGCCGTGTTCGCGGCGAGCAACTTCCCGTTCGCGTTCAGCGTGCCCGGCGGCGACACCGCCTCCGCGCTCGCGGCCGGCTGCCCGGTCGTGCTCAAGGCCCACCCGGGCCACCCGCGCCTGTCCGAGCGCACCGGCGAGGTGCTCGTCGAGGCGCTGCGCGCGGCCGGCGCGCCGGAGGGCACGTTCGCCGTGGTCCACGGCATGGAGGCCGGCAGCGCGGCGCTCACCGACCCGCGGATCAAGGCGGGCGCCTTCACCGGCTCGGTGAAGGGCGGTCTCGCGCTGCTGGACATCGCCACCAAGCGCGCCGAGCCCATCCCCTTCTACGGCGAGCTGGGCAGCCTCAACCCGGTGTTCGTCACGTCCGCGGCCGTCGCGGCTCGTGGCGAGGAGCTCGCCGACGGCTACGTGGGCTCGTTCACCCTCGGCACCGGGCAGTTCTGCACCAAGCCCGGCCTGCTGTTCCTCCCTGAGGGCCACGGCCTGGAAGAACGGCTGGTCGAGGCCGTGCGAGCCACCGCGCCCGCCGGGATGCTCAACGACCGGATCCGCGAGGGCCACTCCCACGAGCGCGACCGGCTGGAGGGCCTCGGCCCGGTGCGCACGCTCGTGCACGGCGCCGACACCGACTCCGGCGTCGCGCCCACCCTGCTCGCCACCACGGCCAAGGAGCTGCTCGCCGACCCGGAGCCGATCCTGCAGGAGTGCTTCGGGCCCACCTCGATCGTCGTCGAGTACGCCGACCGCGACGAGATGCTCGCCGCCGCGGAGACGTTCGGCGGCAACCTCACGGCCACCGTGCAGGCCGAGGAGAGCGACGCCTCCACGCTCGCGCCGCTGGTGGACGCGCTGCGCGACCGCGCGGGGCGGCTGGTCTACAACGGCTGGCCCACCGGCGTGGCCGTGTCGTGGGCGATGCACCACGGTGGCCCGTTCCCGTCGACCACGGCGTCGATCCACACGAGCGTGGGCACCACCGCGGTCCGCCGGTTCCTGCGCCCGGTCTGCTACCAGAACACCCCGCAGGCCCTGCTGCCCGAGGCGCTGCAGGACGCGAACCCGCTGGGCCTGCCCCGGCGGGTCGACGGCGTCCTCACCGGAGCCTGATCGTTCCGACGAGCGGCGCTGTTGCGCCACTGAGGGCTACGCGCTCGCTTCGCGGCGCGCGTAGCCCTCAGACATGCATGGTGTCGGCACCTGTCCGATGAACGCGCCGTTCGTCGGATGCGGGGCTGAGCGGCTCCTCGCCGAACCGGTGGTCGGGCGCGTAGTTTCGAGACCGATCTCGTCCCCTCCGGGACGGCAGCCGTTCCGCAGGAGCCTGCATGACCACGATCGAGCCTCGCTCGACAAAACCTGTCCTGTTGACCGTCGACGACGACCCGGGTGTGAGCCGTGCCGTGGCTCGCGACCTGCGCCGCCGCTACGGGCAGGACCACCGGATCGTCCGGGCCGAGTCCGGCCGTGACGCGCTCGACGCGCTGCGCGAGCTCACCCTGCGCGGCGAGCCGGTGGCGGCGATCCTCGCCGACTACCGGATGCCCGAGATGAACGGCATCGAGTTCCTCGAGCAGGCCATGGACATCGCCCCGCACGCGCGCCGGGCCCTGCTCACCGCCTACGCCGACACCGACGCGGCGATCCAGGCGATCAACCTGGTCGACGTCGACCACTACCTGCTCAAGCCGTGGGACCCGCCGGAGGAGAAGCTCTACCCCGTCGTCGACGCGCTGGTGGAGACGTGGCGGGCGGTGGGCCAGCGTCCGATCGACGAGATCCGGATCGTCGGGCACCGCTGGTCGGCGGAGTGCTTCACGGCCCGCGACTTCCTCGCCCGCAACTCCGTGCCCTACCGCTACTACTCGATCGACGAGCCGGAGGGCGCGCGGCTGCTGGAGGCGGCGGGCGCCGGGCCGGAGGACGTCCCGGTGCTGATCACCACCGACGGCACGGCGCTGCGCTCGCCCTCCGACGCCGAGATCGCCGCCGCGTGCGGGCTCACCACCGACCCGGTCTCCGACTTCTACGACCTGATCGTCGTCGGCGGCGGCCCCGCCGGGCTCGGCTCGGCGGTGTACGGCGCGTCGGAGGGTCTGCGCACGGTGCTCGTCGAACGCCAGGCCACCGGCGGGCAGGCCGGGCAGAGCTCGCGCATCGAGAACTACCTGGGCTTCCCCGACGGCGTATCGGGCGCACAGCTCACCGACCGCGCGCGGCGCCAGGCCGCGAAGTTCGGGGCCGAGGTGCTCACCGCCCGCGACGTGGTCGCCCTGGAGGCGCGCGGTTCGGCTCGGGTGGTGCGGTTCGGCGACGGAAGCGAGATCGCCGCGCACGCGGTGGTGCTTGCCACCGGCGTCTCCTACCGCAGCCTGGACGCACCCGGCGTCGCCGATCTCACCGGTCGCGGCGTGTTCTACGGCTCGGCCGCCACCGAGGCGCCGGCCTGCCGTGGCGAGGACGTCTACATCGTCGGCGGCGCCAACTCGGCCGGCCAGGCGGCCGTGTTCTTCAGCAGGCACGCCGCAACCGTCACGCTCGTGGTGCGCGGGGCGAGCCTGGAAACGTCGATGTCGACGTACCTGATCAAACAGATCGAGGCGATCGACAACGTCTCCGTGCGCACCGGCTGCCAGGTCGTCGAGGCGCACGGCGACGACCACCTGCAGTCGCTGAGCCTCTGCGAGGGCGACCGGACCGATTCGGTCAAGGCCGGCTCGATGTTCGTGTTCATCGGGGCCGCCCCGCGCACCGAATGGCTCGACGGCTTCGTCCAGCGCGACGCGCGCGGCTTCGTTCCCACCGGTCCCGATCTCGTCGTCGACGGGAAGCGTCCACCGGGGTGGACACTGGACCGGGACCCCTACCACCTGGAGGCAAGCGTGCCCGGGGTGTTCGTGGCAGGAGACGTGCGGGCCGACTCCGTCAAGCGGGTCGCGTCCGCGGTCGGGGAGGGCGCAATGGCCGTCACGCTCGTTCACCGCTATCTGGCGGAACAATGAGCGAGCTAGCGAGCGAATCAATGTCACAGCGAGACGGCGAAGCCGCCGACCGAGCGCAGCGAGGGAGTCGGGTGAGTACCCCCGAGGTCCAGGCGCACCTGACGCCGGACGAGCTGCGCACGCTGTTCCTGTTCGCCGACCTCACCGAGGAGCAGCTGGCCTGGGTGTCCGAGTACGGCGACGTGATCGCAGTGCCGGCGGGCGAGAACATCGTGGTGGAGGGCGAGCACGCCGACTGCTTCCACGTGCTGCTGTCCGGCACGATCGCGATGAGCCGGCTCGTCGGCGGCGACAACGTCGAGACCACCCGCACCGACCAGCGTGGCGTGTACTTCGGCGACGTCCAGTTCTACATGGAGGACCGGGCGTCTGAGGAGTACCCGGCGTCCGTGCGGGCGATCACCGACTGCACGGCGCTCGCGCTGCCGGCGCGGGAGTTCTCCGCCGAGTTCGCCCGCTGGTACCCGATGGCGGTGCACCTGCTGGAGGGCCTGCGGCTGGGCATGAAGCGGGGCAACCACGTGCTCGCCGAGCGGGAGCGGTTGCTCGCGCTCGGCAGGCTGTCCGCGGGGCTCACCCACGAGCTGAACAACCCGGCCGCGGCCGCGGGCCGGGCGGCCGACGCGCTGCGCGACAAGGTGGCCGGCATGCGGGCCAAGCTCGCGATGATCGCCGACGGGAAGATCGCGGGCGACCAGCTGAAGAAGCTGGTGATGGCGCAGGACGAGTTCGTCAAGAAGGTCCGCTACGCGCCCACGCTCTCGCCGCTGGAGGCCACCGACCGCGAGGACGAGCTCAGCGACTGGCTCGACGGCCACGGCATCGGCGGCAGCTGGGACCTCGCCCCGGTGTTCGTGGCGGGTGGGCTCGGCGTCGAGGACCTGGACGCGGTGGACGCGGCGGCGGGCGAGACCACGCTCGAGGGCGCGATCCGCTGGCTCGCCTACACGGTGGAGACCGAGAGCCTCCTGCGGGAGATCCTCGACGCCACCACCCGGATCTCCGACCTGGTGCTCGCCGCCAAGCAGTACTCGCAGATGGACCGCGCGCCGCACCGGTTCATCGACGTGCACGAGGGTCTCGACGCCACGCTCGTGATGTTCGGGCGCAAGCTGGGCGAAGAGGCCGGCATCGGGATCGTCAAGGAGTACGACCGCACGCTGCCGCTGATCCCCGCCTACCCGGCCGAGCTCAACCAGGCGTGGACCAACATCATCGACAACGCGATCGACGCCATGGACGGCAAGGGCACGCTCACCGTCCGCACCGGTCGCGTCGACGACTGCGTGTACGTCGAGATCGGCGACACCGGGCCGGGTGTCCCACCGGACGTCCGGCAGAAGATCTTCGAACCGTTCTTCACCACGAAGCCGGTCGGGCGCGGCACGGGCCTGGGCCTGGACGTCACCTACCGGGTGGTGGTCAACCGGCACCGCGGCGACATCACCGTCACCTCCGAGCCGGGCGACACCCGCTTCCGCGTGCGACTGCCGATCACCGAGGAGCCCGGCGCGTGACCATGCAGATCCCGTTGGCGTCCGCAGGTGCCCTCCTGCCCGCCGACGCCGGCCGGGCCGTCGACCTGCGGATGGGCCCGCACACGGTCACCGCCGACCACGCCGCCACCGGCGCGGGTGCCGGCCCGAGCCCGCTCGAGCTCATGACGGGCGCGCTCGCGGCCTGCAGCGCGATGTCGGCGCGCACCCATCTCGAGCGCGACGGCGACCCGGGCGACATCGAGGTGCTCGTCACCCTCGACGCCGGCCCGCCCACCCTGCTCTACCGGCGGGTTCTGCTCGGGTTCCGGCTGGACCGCGCCGAGGCACAACGGCTGGCCGATGCGCTGGAGCGCACCGAGGTGACGATGATGCTGCGCCCCGCGTTCAGCATCCGGACCCAGATCGAGCACGCCGGGGAACCGCTCGCCTGAATCGTGCCGCTAGTTACTGCAGCGGTAGATCGTGATCATGTCACTGATCGGTGTCGCGTGGGCCGGTGGTCTCGAGTTTCGGGTGTCCACGGTTCTCACCACGACCGTGGGCACCCGAAACCGGGTGATGATCGCGAGTATCAGTTGGCAGCGGCTCCCCTCACAGCACCAGCCAACCGAAACCGCAGATCATGCAGGTCGTGGCCGAGCAGAGCACTACCCGGCGCGCTACCGGTCCGGTGATCACCGGTTGGGTGCGGGGCCGGCCGGATGTGGCCGCCCACGCACCGAGCCGGTGATCACTCCCGTCCGGCCCTGGAACCCACCTCCAGCAGAACGCGCCCCGGCGCCGCACGGGCGGACACGGCGTCGTGGCCGCGCTGTTCCAGGTTCGGGCCGACCTGGGCCGCGCACGTGCCACCCACCACGCCACCTGGAGTTGATCTCAAGGCGAGCATCCGGCGCCTACGCTGCGCGGCCGGAACGGGACCACCGCCGGTCGAGTGGCACCCGGCAGCGACGGTCTGGTCGGGAACTGGCGTGCCAGCGGGTCGGGGACGGCTGTCAGGGTGACCACGGGGTTCGGTGGTTCTGCCGACCCCGGCCCCGTCCCCAGAGGGGAGGTCGAGGAGTTCGGGTGGATTGCGCGGGAGGCCGGGGTTCGTGTGTGACGGGCTTGCGATCCGGGTCGGGGACAGCGCGCCAAGCCGAGTTTCATGGTCATGTCGACCCCATGGGTGTTGCCGGCGAGGTGGAGACCCATGGTGTCGACTTGACCATGCAGCCGATGCGGAGCACCAGGGCCAGAGCGAGCCGGTGCTGCCGGCCGGCCCATCCCCGGGCCGTGGCCGTGGCCGTCGCCGACGCTGAGGCGAGCGGAAGATCGTGCCCGGCCGGGGGCGCGCCACCCCGCCTGCTGATCGTCGGTTGGGTGCGAGGCCGGCCGGATATGGCCGCCCAGGCACCGAGTCGGTGATCACTCCCCGGCTTCGCCCGCCAGGACCCGCCACCGACAAGATCACGAAATACCAGCGCGATCTTCGCAGCGCCCGCGGACCCTCCGAAGACCACGGCGGGCACGCGGAACGGGCGGGTGTCCCGAATGGCGGATATCTGGATCAATTCGTTGGGCAGACCGGGTGACAGCAGTTCGGCGAGACGCGGGAATGTGCGCGCCGGACGGTGCGCCGCGCTCTCTCCGGGTACGCGAGGGCCGTGATCGCCGCGCGGCGGCGCCATTCGGCGGACGGGGACGAGATGGCCCAGATGGGCGAGACCGCGGCGCAGAGAGTGCTGCGGACTCCCGATGCCAACGGGTCCAGGCCCGATGAGCGGTCTCCGCTCGACGAGCTGAAGGCGAGCCTGCGGCGGTTGCTCGCGACCTTGCTGGAGCGCGCCTTCGGGATCGTGCTCGAGCGGGTGGAGGACGTCGCCGGCTGGCTGGACGATGTGGCCGCGCGGGGCGGCATCCGGGTGAACGCGCTGTTCGGCGGGGCTCGCGCCGCCCTCGGCGGGCGCAACCCGCTGTGGGGTGCGGTCGTGGGCGGCTTCCGGGCGATGAGCCCCGCGGTCAAGGTGGCGCTGATCGCCGCGCTCGTGCTGGCGGTGCTGCTGCTCCCGGTGACCGTCGTCCTGGTGCTGCTGTTCCTGATCGTCGCGGCGATCGTGGCCGCGGTCCGCGCGTCAGCCGGTTGACGGCTTCGCCGCTGCTCCACCTGTGAAGGCTCTAAGCCCCTTGTTCAATTCTTGCGCCGATCGGCGGGCCAATACGAACGGCTGCGGACAGCCGATGCTCCGAACGGCCTAAATCCTCGATGATTGTTTCGGTGCGAGGGGTGCTCAGGTGTGTCCGATCTACGGGCCGGGTAGACGCTGGAGCGCTCCTGAAGGAGTGGATTGTGCGGGAAAGGTGAGGGAGTGGAGATCCAGTGAAATGCGGAGCGCGGGTGGCTCTCGGCGTGGCCGGCGGCTACCTACTCGGGCGGACCAAGAAGATGAAGCTCGCACTCATGTTCGCGGGCATGGCGGCCGGAAGGCGGGCGGGCGGGCCGGGTGAGCTGCTGAAGGGCGGCACGAAGCTGCTGAGCAGCACACCCGAACTGGCGCGGCTGACCGACCAGGTGCGCGGCCGGCTGCTGGAGGCGGGCAAGAGTGCGGCACTCGCCGTTGCCGCCCGACAGGTGGAGTCGATCACCGACCGGGTGGGCCGGCGCGTCGAGTCGCTCGGCGACGTCGGAGTGCCGCGGCAGCGCAGGTCCGACGAAGCCGCGGACGAGGCGGAACGCGACGAGTACGACGACGAGCCCCCCGCCGACGACGACCGCGACGACGGCCGCGACGACGACGGCGACGACCGGCGCGACGAGGCCCCGGCCGACGAGGAGGCCCCGGCCACCCGGCGGCGTCCGGCCCGGGCGCGGGCAGCGAAGTCGTCGGGCGGCACCACGACCGTCCGACGTACCACGGGCAGCGCGACGCGTGCGGCCGGCGGGGCGGGCAAGGCCGCCACCGGTGGGCGCACGCAACGCAAACCCCGCACCCGAAGGAGCGAGGGCGATGGCTGACAGCACGAGCGGCAACACCGAGAAGCTCAAGGACGCCCTCCCCACCGACGCCCTGCGCGATGCCGGCCAGCGCCTGCTCGGGCTGCTGGTGCAGCGCGCGGCGGAGGCCGCGACCGAGCGGGTGACGGATCTGTCCGATCGCCTCACCGGGGTCACCGAGAACGGTGGCCGGGGCCTGCGCGAGGCGCTCAACCCCAACGGTGATCGGCGCCCCGACGACGAGGACGACGAGGACGGCGAGTCCCGCGGCGGCTTGTTCAAGCGGGGGTTCAGCGCGCTGAAGGAGAAGGTGCAGGGCGTGTTCGGCGGTGGCGGGGGCGGCGGCGGTGGCAAGAAGCTCAAGGTCACCGTCATCAGCGAGGACCAGGACATCGGCCTGCCGCTGCGCAAGACCTACGACCTGTGGACGCAGTTCGCCGACTTCCCGACTTTCATGAAGAAGGTCGAGAGCGTCGAGCAGGCCAGCGACGAGAAGATGAACTGGAAGGCGCAGATCGTCTGGTCGCACCGCACCTGGGAGGCCACGGTCGTCGAGCAGGTGCCCGACTCCCACATCGTGTGGCGTTCCAAAGGGGCGAAGGGGCACGTCGACGGCGCGGTGACGTTCACGTCGCTCGGCCCCAACCTCACGCGCGTGCTGCTGGTGCTCGAGTACTACCCGCAGGGCCTGTTCGAGCGCACCGGCAACCTCTGGCGCGCCCAGGGCAGGCGCGCCCGCCTGGAGTTCCAGCACTTCCGCCGGCACGCGATGAGCCACGTGCTGACGCGCCTGGACGAGGTCGAGGGCTGGCGCGGCGAGATCCGCGACAGCGAGGTCGTCAAGACCCACGAGGAGGCCCTCGAGGAGGAGCAGGCGCGCGAGCAGGAGGAGTCGCCGGAGACGCGCGACGAGGCCGACGAGACCGGCGACGAGGCCGCCGAGGACGAGGGCTACGAGGACGAGGACGAGTACGGCGAGGACCTGCCCGAGGACGAGGCCGCGGAGGACGAGGGCTACGAGGACGAGGACCAGGACTACGACGACGAGGAATACGACGAGGCGGCCGACGACGAGCTCGAGCCCGATGAGGAACGCGAGCCGGTGACGACAGCAGGACGGCGAGGTGGTGACGCATGACGGTGGCAACGCAAAGACAAGGTGGTGGCGGCGGGTACGTCGAGCGGGGTGGCGGTTCCAGCGGCCTCGCCGACGTGGTCGAGCTGATCCTGGACCGCGGCCTGGTGATCGACGTGTTCGTGCGCGTCTCACTGGTCGGGATCGAGATCCTCACCATCGACGCGCGGATCGTGGTGGCGAGCGTGGACACGTACCTGCGCTTCGCCGAGGCCACGAACCGCCTGGACCTCTACAGCAAGGAGAAGCGCGGCAAGGACCTCCCCGAACTCGTGCAGGGCGTCACGGAGGGCGCGACGCACGGCGGGGCGAAGGGCAAGACGTCCGGCATGCTCGAAGCGGCGGTCGACAAGCTCGGCGACGCGCTGGGCGGCCCCGGTGAACAACGGGAGCGGGAGGAGGCGCCGCCGCGGCGGCGGCCCCGCACCGCGCGTCCTCGGGAGCGCGAGGAATGAGCGTGACATACGTCTACGGCCTGGTGGGGGCCGACACACCGTTGCCGGACTCACTGAAGGGCCTCGGCCCGTCCGGGCGGGTGGAGACGATCGTGCACGGGAACGTGGCCGCGCTCGTCAGCGACGTGCCCGCCGACCGGCCGCTCGGCACGCGCGACGACCTGCTCGCACACGAGGCCGTGGTCAACACCGTGGCGGAGAACGCCTCCGTGCTGCCGATGCGCTTCCCGGCCGTGGTCGAGGAGGACGGGATCGTGGAGGAGCTCCTCGCTCCGCACCATGATCGCTTCGTGGCTGCGCTCGGCGAGCTCGAAGGGCGTGTGCAGTACACGCTCAAGGGCCGCTACGAGCAGGACGTCGTCCTGCGGGAGGTGATGGAGGAGCGCCCGGAGATCGGTGAGCTGCAGGCCGAGATCCGCGACCTGCCCGAGGACGCCACCTACCACCAGCGCCTGCGCCTGGGGGAGCTGGTGGTCGGGGAGCTGGAGGAGCGTCGGGACGCCGAGGCGGAGCAGCTGGTGCAGCAGCTCGAGCCGTACGCCGTCGGCGTGGTGGTGCACAACCCGGGGCAGCCCGACGACGTCGTCAACACGGCCTTCCTGGTGGAACGCGAGCGCGCGGACCAGTTCGAGGACGCCGTGGAGCAGCAGGGGGAGCAGCTCCACGGTCGCGTCCGGTTGCGACTGCTGGGCCCGCTCGCACCGTACGACTTCGTGCCCGCTGACGACGGGGATGAGCGCTGATGGGTCTGATCACCGGCCTGCTCGGCCTCCCGCTGGCCCCCGTGCGCGGGGTTCTGTGGGTGGCCGAGCAGGTCCGTGACCACGCCGAGGAGCAGTACTACGACCCCGTACGGATCCGCGCCCAGATGGAGCGCGTCGACGAGGCGCGCCGCGCCGGCGAGATCTCCGACGAGGAGGCGGCCGAGCTCGAGAACGAGCTGCTGCAGCGGCTCATGGTGCGCAGGCAGTGAGCTGAGAAGGGATCCCTTTTGGCTGAGGACGAGCAGGAGGAGCCCCGCCGCCCGCGGCGGCCCCGGCGGAACGCGGCCACCGGCACCCGGCGGCCGCCGCGGGATGCCGACCCGGAGCGGAACGGAGCCGATGCCCACGAGCCCGACGACGGGGAGGCGGACGCCGAACCGGATGGGCGGGAGAAGGCCGGACGGGTCATCCCGGCGCAGGTCGCGGCCCGCCGGGCGGTGCAGCACGTCACCGACTTCACCGGCCGCCCCGCCGAGAACGTGGTCTCGATCGACCGCGCCGACGGTGGCTGGCAGGTGGGGGTCGAGGTCGTCGAGACCCAGCGCATCCCCGACACGCAGGACGTGCTCGCGATCTACGAAGTGTGCGTCGACCGCGGTGGTCACCTGCTGTCCTACAAACGAACCCGCCGCTACGCGCGCGGCCAACTCGACGGGAAGTGTTGATGACCTCCGGCGGAGTGCCCGTGCCCGGCCGCGCGCGCAACCCTGACCACCGGCAGGAGTCGACGAACCTCGCCGACATCCTGGAACGCGTCCTGGACAAGGGGATCGTGATCGCGGGCGACATCCGCGTGAACCTGCTCGACATCGAGCTGCTGACGATCAAGATCAGGCTGCTCGTGGCGTCGGTCGACAAGGCCCGGGAGATGGGCATCGACTGGTGGGAGCACGATCCCTCGCTCAGCTCGGGCCAGCGCGACGTGACCGAGGAGAACCGCAGGCTGCGCAAGCGCATCGGGGAGTTGGAGGCCGGCCGTACCGGCGAGCGCGACGGCGACGCCCGCCCGGTGGAGCCCGCCCAACGGAGGAAGCCCCGTGGCTGACGCGGTCGTCTACCTCTACGCGGTCACCGATGCCGCGGCCCCGGAGCCGAACGTGAACACCGGGGTCGACGGCGCACCGGTCCGGCGGCTCGTCGTCGGCGGGCTCGCCGCCGTCGTGAGCTCGGTGGACGCGGTGCGCTTCAGCGAGGAGTCGCTGCGGCGCAGCCTGGAGGACCTGCAGTGGCTGGAGGTCACCGCGCGGGCACACCACGCGGTGGTGGACGCGGCCGCCGAGGCGGGCCCCGTCGCACCCGTGCGGCTGGCCACCGTCTACCTCGACGACGAACGCGTGCGTGGGCTGCTCACCGACCGCGCCACGGCGTTCGCGAGCGCACTGGACCGCGTCCGCGGGCGGGTGGAGTGGGGGGTGAAGGGGTTCGCCGTGCCGTCCGACGCGCCGGTGGAGCCCGAGCCCGAGTCGGGCGCCGGTCCGGGCGCGTCGTACCTGGCGCGCCGGCTCGCCGAACGCAACCGCGCCGCCCGCGGGCAGGAGGCGGCGTTCGTGGCGGCCGAGGCGGCACACCGCGATCTCGCCGCGGCTGCACCGGCGAGCCGCCGGTACCCGCCGCAGGACCCGCGGCTCACCGGCCGGCGCGAGGAGATGGTGCTCAACGCGGCCTACCTCGCCGACGCCACCGGTGCCGCCGCGCTGCGGCAGGTCGTCGAGCGGCACGCCGCCGGGCCCGTGCGGCTGGAGCTCACCGGCCCGTGGGCGCCCTACTCGTTCGCCACTCTGGAGGAGCCGTGACCCTCGCGACCGACCGTCTCATGGATCGCGACGTGGCCATCGTCGACCTGCTGGACCGGCTGCTCGCCGGCGGCGTCGTCATCACCGGGGACGTGACGATCTCGCTGGCCGATGTCGACCTGGTGCACGTCTCGCTGCGAGCCCTGATCAGCTCGGTGTCGACCCTGGTGGAGCAGTGACCGAGGTGCCGGAGCGGCTCGCGCTCGACCCCGACTCGGTGGGCCAGGGCCTCGGAAGGCTCGTCCTCACGCTCGTCGAGCTGATCCGCCAGCTGATGGAGCGCCAGGCGCTGCGCCGGGTCGAGGCGGGCGACCTATCGGACGAGAAGGTCGAGCAGCTCGGGCTCGGGCTCATGCGGCTGGAGGAGGCGATGACCGAGCTGCGCGAACACTTCGGCCTGAAGCCGGAGGACCTCAACATCGACCTCGGCCCGCTGGGGAACCTGCTGCCCCGCGAGCCCGAGCGCTGATCGCCCGCCGAGAGCCGGCGTGAATTTCCTGAATTAGGCCATGCCGGGACCGGTGGAGTTCGGCCTGCTGCGGCACCACCCCGGATCCGGTGTGGTGCTCGACTCCGACCACTTCATGGTCGTCACGGCTGTGGCGGACGGTGTCGTACATTTTCACGACCCGCATGGATTTCCGTACGCGACGTTGCCCGTCGACGAATTCGCCGCGGCCTGGGAATCGGGCACGTTCGAATATCCCGCCGAGCCGTTCACGATGCGCTCCGGGTTCCGCCGTGTCCGGGACGTGCCCGTCACCGAGGCGCTGCGCGCATCCCTTCCCGCCGCCCGGCGCCTGCTCAGCCCCGGCGGCGAGAGCTCCGCCGCGGCGGTCGAGCGGTTCGCCGGGCTCGTCGCGGCCGGGCTGAGCCCGCAGCACGAAGGGCATCTCGTGCACTTCGCGGTGCGGGTCGGCGCCCGCCGCGTCGCCGACGCCGCGGTGTGGCTCGCCCACCTCGGCCTCGACGGCGCAGCCGCTGTCGCGGAGCGGCAGGCGCGGCTCGTCGGCGGGTTGCAGTACCCGCTGGTCCGGGGCGACCGGCAGCAGGTGATCGAGCTGCCCACCCGCCTCGCGCCGGCCTATGCGGAGCTGGACGCCGCACTCGCGGCCGGCGGTGTGCCCCGACTCTGAGACCTCAGCGGCCGCCGGCTGCACGTGCGGCGCGCACAGCGTCGGCGCCGGCCATGTCGCCGCGGGCGTCGAGGCCGGCGACCACCCCGTCCACGTCGGCAGGCGGCCGGTTCTGGCTCAACTTCACCTTGGCCTCGACCCGGCTGATCACGAGCTCGACGCCCACGATCGCGCGGAGCATGCCGGCAACGAACTGCTCCGGCGCGTCGTCCACCGCCCACGGCGCGGCCTCGCGCGCCTCGTGCACCTCGGTGAGCTCGCGGACGAGCGCGTCGAGCCATGCCGGGTCGTCGTGCACGCGCAGCTCGCCGTAGACGTGGGCGGTGACGTAGTTCCAGGTGGGCACCACGCGCCCGTGCTCCGCCTTGGACGCGTACCAGCTCGGTGTGATGTAGGCGTCCGGGCCGTGCACGATCACCAGCGCCTCACCGATGACGGGCCGGCTCCACTGGTCGTTGTTGCGCGCCAGATGCCCGCGCAGCACGCCGTGCTCGCCCTCGTCCGGGTCGTAGAGGAACGGCAGGAACGTGGCGACCAGCCCGGCCTCGGTCATCGTGACCAGGTCGGCGGCCTGGGGGCGGGAGAGCAGCTCTCGGACGGTGGCGTCGTCGGGAGCGAAGGCGGCGGGGACGTACACGCCCCAAGTGTGCCTTCGCGCCGCAACCGCAATCGGTTCTGCGCGCCGAGCAGGGTCCTCGCAGGGCCCACGGGCCCTGCGAGGATTACCGCGAGCGCGCGGACCCGATCAGGCGACCCGTTCCGCGCCCGCCGACGGCTCCGTGGAACGGATGTCCGGTTCCCGGTGGCCCGCCCTCGCGAACGCCGCTCGGACCGCTCCGGCGACCGTGTCGATGCCGTCGGTCGGCACCAGGGCGATGGCGGAGCCGCCGAAGCCGCCGCCGGTCATCCGGGCGCCGAGCGCGCCGGCGGCGCGGGCAGTGGCGCAGGCCAGGTCGAGCTCCGGGCAGGACACCTCGTAGTCGCCCGCCAGCGAGGTGTGGGAGGCGTCGAGCAGCGGGCCGATCTCGGCGATCCGGCCGGCGTCCAGCAACGCGACGGTGCGGCGGACCCGGTCGATCTCGGTGACGATGTGGCGGGCCCGGGGGAGCAGGTCGGCGTCCAGCGCGGCGAGGTCCTCGACGGTCGCGTCGCGCAGGCTGGGCCGGCCGAGCGCGTCCGCCGCCTTCTCCACGGACGCGCGGCGGGCGCCGTACTCGTTGTCCGCGTGGCTGTGGCGCACCTTGGTGTCGATGATGAGCAGCGTGAGCCCGAACTCCGCGGGGGCGAACGGGACCTGCCGCGTCGAGTCGTCGTGGGTGTCGAGCAGCAGCGCGTGCCCGGCCGTCCCGAGCAGCGACGCGGCCTGGTCCATGCCGCCGGTCTGCGCGCCGACCACGTCGTTCTCCGCGCGGCGGCACGCGTCGACGAGCACCTTCCGGCCCGCCGCCCCGCCGCCGAGGCCGAGCCCGTACAGGTCGTCGACGGCCAGCGCTGCTCCGGTCTCCAGCGCCGCGGACGAGGAGAGCCCCGATCCGAGCGGCACGGTGTCGGTGACCAGCAGGTCGATCCCGCCCACCGGGTACCCGGCCGCGCGCAACGCCCACAGGACGCCGGCGACGTAGCCCGCCCAGCCCTCCGGGCGTCCCGGCCCGACGTCGGCGAGGTCGCCGTCGAAGCCGCCCTCCTCCGAGAGGCTGCGCAGCCGCAGCCGGTCGTCCGTGCGCTTGGCGACCTCGACGACGGTGCGCTGCGCGATCGCGAACGGCAGGCACAGGCCGTCGGCGTAGTCGACGTGCTCGCCGATCAGGTTGACCCGGCCGGGTCCGGCCCAGCGGCCGTCCGGCTCCCGCCCGAAGACCTCCGCGAACGTGGTCACGATCCGACCTCCCGCAGCCGCTGCGCGATCCGCTCCGGCAGCGCGTCGTTGATCCAGGCGCCGGCCCCGGACTCCGAGCCGGCGAGGTACTTGAGCTTCCCGGGCGCGCGGCGCAGCGAGAACAGCCGCAGGTGCAGCCGGGTGAGGTCGCGCCCGGTGTGCACGGGCGCCTGGTGCCACCCCGCGATGTAGGGCGGGTGGGGGGCCTCGTCGAAGTACACCTCGAACCGGTGCAGCAGGTCGCGGTAGAGCTCGGCCAGCTCGGCGCGCTCCTCCTCGGCGAGGTCGGCGAAGTCGCGGACGGCCCGGTGCGGCACGAGGTACGCCTCCACCGGCCAGCGCGCCGCGGCGGGCACGAACACCGTGAAGTGGGCGCCCTCGCGGACCACGCGGGTGCCGGCCTTGTGCTCGGCGGCCAGTACGTCGTCGAACAGGTCGTGGCCGGTGCGCTGGCGGTGCTCGGCGGCCTTGTTCAGCAGCTGCCCGGTGCGCGGTGTGACGAACGGGTAGGCGTAGATCTGCCCGTGCGGGTGTTCGAGGGTCACCCCGATCTCGGTGCCGCGGTTCTCGAACGGGAACACCTGCTCCACGCTCGGCATGGCCGACAGCGCCGCCGTGCGGTCGGCCCACGCCTCGATCACCGTGCGCACCCGCTCGACGGGCAGCGCGCCGAAGGACGAGTTGTGGTCGCTGGTGAAGCAGACGACCTCGCACCGCCCGATCGCCGGGCGCTGCGGCCACAGCGGATCGCCGTCCACCTCGGCAGGCACGTCGGTGTCGACGTCCTGCGCGAAGGACGGGAACCGGTTCTCGAACACCACGACGTCGTAGTCCGGCGCCGGGATCTCCGACGGCGCGCGACCCGGCCGCGTCGGGCAGAGCGGGCAGGCATCCGCGGGTGGGAGGAACGTGCGGTCCTGGCGGTGCGCCGCGATCGCCACCCACTCGCCGGTGAGCACGTCGTAGCGCATGATCGACCCGGTCTGCACCTTCGGCAGGTCGCGGGTGTCGGGTGGCGGCACGCGGTCGGGCGTGACGTCGTCGAAGTAGATAAGCTCGCGGCCGTCGGCCATGCGAGCGGTGGTCCGGTTCATGCCGCCAGCACCAGCCGTCCGCAGCTCTGCTCAAGGGCCTGGCGTGCCTCCGGTTCGAGGCCGTCGTCGCTGACGACGACGTCGACCTCGTCGAGGGTCGCGATCGTGCTCAACCCCACTACTCCCCATTTCGAGTTGTCGGCCACCACGGCCACCTGCCGGGCGCTGGTGAGCAGCGCCCGGTTCGTCTCCGCCTCCGCCAGGTTCGGGCTGGTGAAGCCGGCCTCGACGTCCATCCCGTGCACCCCCATCAGCAGCCAGTCGACGTGCAGCCCGCGCAGGGCCGCCACCGCGACCGGCCCGACGAGCGCGTCCGACGGCGTGCGCTCGCCGCCGGTGAGCACGACCGTGAGGTCGGCACGGGGTGCCGCGTGCAGCACCTCGGCCACCCGCAGCGAGTTCGTGACCACCGTGAGCTGTGGGATCCCCAGCAGCACCGATGCGACGGCATGCGTCGTGGTACCCGCCGACAACGCCACCGACGCCCCCGGCTCGACGAGCGCCGCCGCCGCTGCCGCGATCGCCTGCTTCGCCGCCGTGTGCAGCGCCGACTTCGCCGCGAAGCCGGGCTCCTCGACGCTGCTGCCCGCCGCGGTGGCGCCGCCGTGCACCCGGGTGACCAGCCCGCGCCGGGCGAGCTCGTCGATGTCGCGGCGCACCGTCATGTCCGAAACGGTCAACCGGTTGACCAATTCCGATACGCGCACGCCGCCGTCGGTGCGCACGGCCTCGAGGATCAGCTCCTGGCGCTGGCGGGCGAGCATCAGCCCTCGTCCGACTTGACCACCGCGGCCGCGCCCGCCGCCACCCGGACCTCGCCGTCGGCGCGCTCCCCGGTGAGCAGGTCGGTGCCGTGGGCGGGCACGACGGCCGGCAGATCGCCCCGGTTGAGCACGAACAGGTACCGGCCGCGGCGCACCACCTCGAGGCCCGGCTGCGGCGCGTCCAGCCGCGTGACGCCGGCCTCGCGCGTGAGCCGTTCGGCCAGCGCCGCGGTGGCGTCGTCGTCCAGCCAGGTGGCGAGGTACCAGGCCGCGCCCTCGCCGACGACCCGCCGGGTGAGCGCGGGCGTCCCCGGCAGCGGGCCGTCGGTGTAGCTCGCGACGACCTCCGCGTCGCGCGCTTCGAGGAGCTCGGTCCAGACGTCGGCGGCACTGCCGTCGTCGAGCGAGACGGTGACGCCGGGCAGGAGCGGCGCGAACTCCTCGGTGCGCACGCCGAGCAGCTCCCGGAACGCGCCCGGATACCCACCGAGCCGCACGTGGTCGCGCTCGTCGACGATCCCCGAGAAGTACGTGACGAGGACGTGCCCGCCGCCGTCCGCGTATGCCTGGAGGGCGGCCGCCGTCTCGTCGGTGCACAGGTAGAGCGTCGGGACGATCACGAGCTTGTAGCTCGACAGGTCGGCGGAGGGGTGCACGACGTCGGCCGTGGCGCCCAGCTCGGTGACCGCGCGGTGCCAGCGCAGCGCGGCGTCCATGTAGCGGACCTTGCAGGTGGGGTGCGAGCCGAGATCGCACGCCCACCAGGCCTCCCAGTCGACGAGCAGCGCGACGTCGGCTTCGACGCGGCTCCCCGCCACCTCGCCCAGCTTCTGGAGCGTCGCGCCGAGCTCCGCGACCTCGCGGAAGCGCGCCGAGTCCGCCCCGGCGTGCGGCACGAGCGCCGAGTGGTACTTCTCCGCGCCCGCCTTCGACGCCCGCCACTGGAAGAACCCGATGGTGTCGGCGCCGCGGGCGACGTGGCGCAGCGAGTCGAGCAGCAGCTCACCGGGCTTCTTGGCCGGGTTGACCGGCTGCCAGTTCACCGCGCTCGTGGCCGACTCCATGAGCATCCACGGCTCGCCGCCGGCCACCCCGCGGGTGAGGTCGTCGCTGAACGCCTGCTCGGCGCGGGGCCGCGGGAGCCGGGCGTCGATGTAGTGGTCCTGCGCGATGAGGTCGAGCTGCGGCGCCCACCGGAAGTAGTCCGTGCCGGACTGCCGCGGGTTGATCATCAGGTTCGTGGTGACCGGCACGTCCGGCGACAGCGAGCGCAGCACGTCACGCTCGGCGCGGTAGTAGTCCAGCAACGCGTCCGAGGAGAAGCGCGAGAAGTCCAGCTCGTGGCCCGGGTTGGTGATCGCGGGCGTGAGCCGCGGCGGCAGCACCTCGTCGAACGAGGAGTAGCGCTGCGACCAGAACGCCGTTCCCCACGTCTCGTTCAGCTTCTCGACCGAGCCGTACCGGCCGGCGAGCCAGCGCCGGAACGCCGCCGCGCTCACGTCGCAGTAGCACTTGACGACGTGGCAGCCCAGCTCGTTGCTGACGTGCCACAGCTTCACGGCCGGGTGGCTGCCGTACCGGCGGGCCAGCTCGCCGACGAGCTGCAGCGCGTGGTCGCGGAACACCGGGGAACTGGGACACCAGGACTGTCGGCTGCCCTGCCACAGCGTGCGCCCCTCGGCGTCGACCGGCAGCACCTCCGGGTGGCGCATCGTGAGCCACGGCGGCGGCGAGGCGGTGGCGGTGGCCAGGTCGACCGCGATCCCGCTCGCGTGCAGCAGCTCGAGGGCCTCGTCGAACCACTCGAAGTCGTACTCGTCGGGCGTGGGCTCGAGCAGCGCCCACGAGAACACCCCGAGCGTCACGAACCCGACGCCCGCCTCCTTCATCAGCGCCACGTCCTCGTGCCACACCGAGGAGTCCCACTGCTCGGGGTTGTAGTCGCAGCCCATCGCGATGCCGGGGAAGGGGAGCACGTCGTCCTCTCTCGTCGGGTTGGCTCGCACACAAGACAACACTTCCGAACAGAAACCCAAGTGACCCTGGTGTGGTGTCCGGCACGTGTCAAGCGGACGGGCTCGCCCGGCCGCTGCGCCGAACGTACCCATCGGCGATCGCCACGTTTCGACGCTCCCGACTGGGGCACGATGGTCGGACGGGGGAGCCTCGAACCGGGGAGACGAGATGTGGAAGTTCCTGCTGGGCGCCGCCGTGGGATACGTGCTGGGCGCCCGGGCCGGCCACGAACGCTACGAACAGCTGCACCGCACCTACCAGCGCATCGCCGACCACCCCGCCGTCCAGGGTGCCGCCGGCATCGTCCGCGCGCGCGTCGATGAGGCGGTGAACGGGCACAAGCACGCCGACGCGGGTGGGGAGGGGGTCCGCGGGCGGGCAGGGGCCGTGCGCTAACATTCTTCGTGCCAGCGGGGCTTCGGTCCCGCACCGTACGGTCCTCCGTAGCTCAATTGGCAGAGCATGCGACTGTTAATCGCAGGGTTACTGGTTCGAGTCCAGTCGGAGGAGCACAACCCCAGGTCGAAGATCGCCGGCGCCTCTATCGCTCCCTCAAGGGTATTTGGGCAGATCGTTGGACCGGCCGTAGCGTCGCCGGGCATGACGATCATCCGCCATGCACCCCACCGTCGCCGAGGACGGTAAGCCGATCCCGATCACCAACGACCCGGACGGTAACCCTACCCCCGGGTCCCGGTCATCAGCTTCGCCGTGACGCACGGCAGCAGCGCTGACGCCCAGGCGTGATCACTGAGCGTCACTGGGGGTGTCGACCTCACTTCGCCGCCCACCGCCCCGCCCGTGTGCTCAGACTTTCCTTCCTTGTTCAAGAGCTATGTCCTCGCCGGACGGGCAGGTCTCTGGGACGACGGGGACGGGCAGGCCCGCGGACCGGCGCCACCACCAGGACATGTGACGGTGGTGGAACCCAGGGTTCTGGCCGAGGCCCGGTCAGAGCCGCAGCGTCGCGTCCTAGCTTGCTACAGCGGTAGATCGTGATCATGTCGCTGATCGGTGTCGCGTGGGCCGGTGATCTCGAGATTCGGGCGTCCACGGCTCTCACCACGACCGTGCACACCCGAAACCGGGCAAGGAGCGGGTGATGATCGCAAGTATCGGTTGGCAGCGGCTCCGCCCACAGCACCGGCCAACCGAAACCGCAGATCATGCAGGTGTGGCCGAGCCAACCCGGCCCGGGCGCGCCACCCGTCCGGTGATCACCGGTTGGGTGCGGGGCCGGCCGGATGTGGCCGCCCACGCACCGAGTCGGTGATCACTCCCGCCTTCGCTCGCCAGGAGTGGTGGGACAGGTAGGGTCCGGCAGGAGGTGCGGGGGATGAGTTTCCGGCTGGCGGCGTGCGCCGTGTGCGTCGAGGACGGGCGTTTGGTGCTCGCCCGTCACGTGCCACCCGGAGGGTGAGAGCAGTCGGACCCTTCCGGGCGGTCGAGTCGAGCACGGGGAGGATCCGTTCGATGCGGTGATCCGGGAGGTCGCCGAGGAGACAGGCTGCGAAGCGGTGGTTGAACGCCTGCTGGGCGTGGACTCGAGGGGTGATCCCCGCGGCCGCCGCGCGTGCGGGAGTCGAGCACCACCTGGTCGACGTCGGTCTCGATCTAGCACAGAACGTTCCGGCGGCCGGCCACGTCGCTCCCGTCCCGGTCGGCGGCCTGATTCAACACTGAGGCACCGCCGGCACTGTCGCTGCAGCCGCCGACGTGAGTGAGCAGACCCGGACGAACACTTGACCATCGGGAGTAATTGATCGTGCGGATCGGAATCACCGGGCATTCGAACCTCACACTCGAGTCGGTGACGCTCGTCGCTGCCGAGTTGCGCAAGGCGCTGTCCGGGTACGGGTCCCCGCTCATCGGCGTGAGCTGTCTCGCCCGGGGAGCAGACCAGGTGTTCGCCCACGCCGTTCTCGAACTCGGCGGTGAACTGGAGGTCGTCCTCCCGGCTGCCGACTACCGGGATCGGAAGGTCGAGCCGGACAACCGCGAGGAATTCGAAACCCTGATCGGGCAGGCCACCATGGTGCGCGTGTTGCCGTTCGAGACGTCGAACCGGGACGCCTACGCCGCCGCCAATGAGGATGTGCTCAGCGGCGTGGATGTGCTCGTTGCCGTGTGGGACGGCGCACCGTCGGACGGGAAGGGCGGCACCGGCGACACCGTGGAGGCCGCCCGCCGGCGCGGCGTGCCGGTGGACGTCGTATGGCCATCGGGGGCCCGGCGGCGCGAGGGCCGGCAACGCGTTGTTCCGCCTGGGTGACGACTTGGTGGTGCGCCTTCCGCTCCATCCCGGGTCGGCGGCGGCAGTCGACATGGAACTGACGTGGTTGCCGCGGCTGGCTCCGCGGCTGCCGTTGGCCGTGCCGATTCCGGTCGCCGCCGGCGCCCCGGATGAAGTATTTCCCCGGCCGTGGGCGGTATTCCGGTGGCTTCGCGGGGTGGGTGTGGACACCTACCAGGATATCGATCTGGTAGATGCTGCGATACGCCTTGGCCAGTTCGTCGCTGCATTCCGGAATGTCGAGGTCACGGGCGCGCCGGCGTCGTTGCGCCCACACCCTCTACAAGGCGACGGCAGCGAGGTCCGGTCCGATATTCGTGCGCTCAGCGCAGAGGGGATCGTGGACGAAGTGGCGGCGACCGCCGTGTGGGATAGTGCGCTGGCAGTGCCGTCCTGTCATCGCCCCACATGGATCCACGCAGACTTGTTCCCGATGAATCTCCTGGCCGACCGTGGCGCACTGTCTGCAGTGATCGATTTCGACTTGATGGGTGCGGGTGACTCGGCTGTCGACATGGCGCCGGCGTGGACATTGCTGAACTCGGAGACCAGACCGTTGTTCCGCGAAGCATCCGGTGTCGACGACGCCACCTGGATCCGCGGGCGAGGATGGGCCTTGAAGGCCGGGCTCGGCGCGGTACGCAGATACGGCGCGGGCGGCAACCCTCGAGCGGTGACCGGGCGTTACGCATTGTCGCAGACGATCGCCGACTACCGGCAAGCTCCGTGATGCTGCTGCGAGTCCGGTCGGAGGAGCACAGCCCCAGGTCGACGAACCGACGTTCTCTCGGGCGATGACTTCCACCTCGCACGCGGGTCTGACCTACTGACGACAGATCAACACGAGATGAGAGGTCGCGGGCGATGACGGAGTTGACGATGGAGCGGTACGGGCAGGCACTGGTGGACCAGACCGCGCAGTTCGCTGAGACCGCGCGTCGCGCTGCGGCCGATGCACCGGTGCCGACCTGCCCGGAGTGGACCTTGAGCCAGCTCGTCGAGCATGTCGGTCAGACGCAGCAATGGGTTGCCTCGATCGTGGAGGAGCGAGTGGCCGACCCGTCGCAGCTGCCCACGTCGGTCCCGGAGCTGCCCGCCGAACCGGACGCATGGGCGTCGTGGCTGGCGGAGGGGGCGTCTCGGCTGGTCGCGGCCTGCGTCGATGCCGGCGCGGATGCGCCGGTGTGGAACCCGGCGGGTGACGGCCGGTCGGGAACACGGTTCTGGCTGCGCCGGACACTCTGCGAGACGATCATCCACCGCGCCGACGCGGCCGCCACCGCCGGTGTGGCCTACCAGCTCGACGCCGAACTCGCCGCCGACGCGATCACCGACCACCTGGCGATGATGACCTCGCCGGGATGGGCGGCCCAACGGCCGGACTCCGCCGAGGCGTTGCGCGGCAGCGGGCAGACCTTGTACCTGCACGCGAGCGACGAGCCGGGTCTCGGCGAGGCAGGCGAGTGGTTCGTCGAACGCGGCGCCGAGGGAGCGACGTGGCAGCATCGCCGCGGCACAGCGGACGTCACGGTCCGCGGGCCGGCCTCCTCGTTGCTGCTCGTGCTGACCAGGCGTCGGTCGATCTCCGCCGGGCTGGACGACAGCCTGCACGCTTCCGGCGATCTGGACCTGCTCACCCACTGGGTCGAGAACACCGCCCACCAGGCCGGGTGAGGACTCCGGTCGCTCGGCCTGGAGCGAACAGCGGCCCTGGCCGAGGACTCGCTCGCTAGCGTCGGCGGTCGTGGAAGGGAGTGGGAACTCGATGGTCGTCACACGCGAGGTCACCTATGACGTCGATAGTCTGAGGATGGTCGGGCACCTCGCCCGCCCCGAGGGCGCTGGTCCGTGGCCGGCGGTCCTGATCGGCCACGAGGGGATCGGGCTCAACGACTTCCAGCGTCGCCGCGCCGACCGCCTGGCCGAGCACGGCTACGTGGCGCTGGCCATGGACTACAACGGGGGGCGCTGCTTCACCGATCCGCAGGAGATGCTCGCCCGGGTCCTGCCGCTGCTCGCCGATCCCGAGCGGATGCGGGCGATCGGGCGAGCCGCGCTCGATGTCCTGCTCGCCGAACCCGGGGCCGACCCCGAGCGGATCGCCGCCGTCGGCTACGGCGGTGGCGGCACCATCCTGCTGGAACTGGGCCGCGGCGGGGCCGACCTGCGCGGCATCGCCGCGATCAACCCCGCTGCGCCGATACCCCGCCCGCACGAGTCGGCGGCGATCCGGGGCTCGGTGCTGCTCGGCATCGGTTCGGAAGACCCCGTCATCACGCCCGAGCAGCTGCAGGTCTTCGCCCGGGAGCTGCAGGCTGCGGGTGTCGACTGGCGTCTGAACATCTACGGCGGGGCCGAGCACGCCTTCCACCACCCGCCCACCAACCCGGACGGCACGCCCGACCTCAGCCGCACGCACCACCCCGGGCCCGTGGTCCCGGGCGTCTCCTACCACCCGGCTCATGCGTCGCGGGCGTGGCGGGATGTGCTCGACCTGCTCGGCGAGACCGTCGGGACACCGGTCCGCACCTGCTGAGCAACAGACACGTCGACACCGAGATCGATGCGAGCAGTACATGGTGCGCCCTGGGATGCGGTGGCGTACTTCTCGCGGCGGACCGACGCGATGATCGCGGCGAGCGGCACTCGGGCGTTCTGACCAGCGCGCTGGTGTGCTGGTGAGATCGATCAACGCCCGCGATCAGCCGACGTCGGGGCGCCTCGGTGTCGGTTCGGCGAGGGGAATCCTGCGCGGGTCGAGGGTCAGCGGCAGCTCGGCCTGCACGGTGGTGCCCGCGCCGGTGGCGGTCTGCAGCCAGAACCGACCGCCGAGGGCCTCGACCCGGTCGTGGAGTCCGACCAACCCGGACCCGCCCGCGATGTCGGCGCCGCCGTCACCGTCGTCGCGCACGCGGACCCGCAGCACGTCACCGGTGGCGCTGTCGGTGATGTCGACCTCGACGTGGACGGTGGAGGCGTGCGCGTGCTTGGCCACGTTGGTCAGCGCCTCGGCGACCAGGTAGTAGGCGGCGATCTCGATGGGTTCGGGCATCCGCCGATCGGCCCGCACGTCCAGCTCGACCGGCACCCTGGAGCGCCGGGCCAGTGTCTTGAGCGCCGGGGGCAGGCCGCGTTCGGCGAGGACCGCCGGGTGGATGCCGCGGGCGAGTTCGCGTAGCTCGTCCAGCGCGTCGTTCGTCTCGGCGGCGATGTCGCCGAGCTGCGCCGTCAGTCCGTCCGCCTCGGGCGGCACCGCCTCCTGCGCCACCTGCAGTTGCAGCACCAGGGAGACGAGCCGCTGCTGGGCACCGTCGTGCAGGTCTCGCTCGATGCGGCGTCGGGCCTGATCCGCGGCGGCGACGATCCGGGCGCGCGAGGCGGTGAGTTGCGCCTGGCTCTCGGTGTTGGCGATGGCGGTGGCGACCAGCGCGGTGAAGGCGGTCAGCCGCGCCTCGGTGTCGACCGGGAGTGGCTGCTCGCGCGTGGACGAGACGACCATGACACCCCACAGCCGGCCATCGACGTTGATCGGTACGCCGACCGACGAGCGGACGCCCCACTCCCGGACGACGTCGACGACCATCCCCGCTGTGTTCGAGTAGTCATCGATCCGCGCCGGCCGGCCCGTCTGGAACACCACGGTGGTGACGTTCCGCCCGCCGAGGGGCATGCGGGTGCCGGGTGTCTGGCCGCTGCCGATCGCGTTCCAGACCCCCACGCCGGTCACCGTCTTGTCGGAGTCGTAGCGGCCCATCGCCGTCAGGTCGGCGTCGAGCAGCTGCCCGACCTCCTCGGCGACCGCGCCGAACACCTCTTCCGGCGGCGCTGCCCGCGCCACCAGCGTGGCCACCCGCCGCAGCGCGGCCTGCTCGTCGGCGTAGGCCCGCAGCTCCACGCGTGCCTGTGCGTTGGCGATCGAGGTCGCGACGAGCGCGGTGAACCGGGCGAGGTGCGCCTTGGTGCCTGGCGGCAACGGCTCCGCTCGCCTGGATGACACGGCCACGACGCCCCACAGCCTGCCCTCGACGTCGATCGGCACGCCGACCGATGCATGCAGCCCCGTGTTGCGAGCGAGCTCGGCGGCTTGTCCCGAGGCGTCGCTGTAGTCGTCGATCCGCGCCGGCTGGGACGTCTCGAAGACGAGCGTGTGCACGTTCCGACCTTGCAGGGGCACCCGGTCGCCGACAGCGATGGGCCCGGGCGCACCGGTGCGGCTCCATGCGCCCAGGACCGTGGCCACGCCGTCCTGGTCGTAGCGGCTCATGCTGGCGAAGTCGGTGTGGAGTACCCGCCCGACCTCCGCGGTGACGGCGGCGAACACCTCCTCCGGCGCCGCTGCCCGGGCGATCAGCGTGGCCATCCGCCGCAGCGCGGCCTGCTCCTCGGCGAACCCGCGCAGATCCATCCGAGCCTGTGCGTTGGCGATCGCGGTGGCCACCAGTTCGGTGAACCCGGCCAGCCGCGCCTCGGTGTCCGCCGGATGCAAGTAGTCGGACGTGGACACCGCGCTCATGACGCCCCACAGCCGGCCTTCGACGTTGATCGGCACCCCCGTTGCCGCGCGGATGCCCCATGCGCGGGCGAGGTCGGCCGCCGGACCCGAGGCATCGCCGTAGTCGTCGATCCGCGCCGGCCGGCCCGTCTCGAACACCCGGGTCGTCAGGTTCTGCCCACCGAGAGGCACCTTGCTGCCGACGGGGACGGGTGCGGCCGCGCCGGTGCTGGTCCACGCGCCGACAACGGTTCCGGCGTGACCCTGGTCGAACCGGATCATGCTGGTGTGGTCGGCGTGCAGCACCCGGCCGGCCTCCGCTGTGACGGCGGCGAACAGCTCCTCCGGCGCAGCCCGCCAGGCCACGAGCGTGGCCACTCGCCGCAGCGCGGCCTGCTCCTCCGCGATCCGGCGCACGTTGCCGGCCGATGACTCCGACCCGCCCTCGCGTCGCCGTGCATGCGCGGCCAGCCTGCCCGCCGCATACCCGGTGATACCGGAGGTCAGCAGGGCCGCCAGCACTCGTGCTCGGGTCACCCCGCAGCCTCCTCGCTAGGCGCTCCCCGGAACGAGGCTAGCCAGTAACCATCCGGGAGGACAGCCGGTACTCCTCCACGGCATCGCGGATTGACCCGCCGTGATTCGGGTGGATGATCGGACGATGACCAGCGACGAGATCGTGCTCGGCCCTCTGCCCAAGGGCATCACCCTCGCGCGGGAGGGGATGCGCAAGAAGGTGTGGAGCATCCTCGGCCACACCTACTGGATGAAGGCGGCCAGCGACTCCAGCTTCGCGTTCGAGACGTACGACCCGCCCGGCACCGGCGTGCCGCCGCACGTCCACCCGCTCCAGGACGAGCACATCTACGTGCTGGAAGGCGTGTTCACGCTGTACCTGGACGGCGAGTGGACGACGGCGGGGCCGGGCGACACCGTGCTCATGCCGCGCAATCTGCCGCACGCGTACTACAACCGGAGCGATGCGCCCACCCGCGGCATGTTCTGGGTGAGCCCGGCCGGGCGGCTCGCCGCGCTGTTCGACCAGCTGCACAACCTCGCCGATCCCGAGGAGGTGGTGCGTCTCTCGGCCGCGCACGACGTCAACTTCCTGCCGCCCGGCTCGGTGGAGGGCGCCTGACGGTCATCCGCGGGCGGCGGCCAGGTGGTCCCGGGCGGTCTGCTCCAGGTGCACCAGGTCGCAGGCCACGCTCGCGTAGGTGAAGCCCTGCGCCAGCCGCCGGGCAGCGGTGGCCCCGTCGGGGCAGTGGATCCCCGCCACGATGCCGGCGTCGGCCGCGGCGGCGAGCACGGTGGCGAGGGCCTCGTCGAACTCGGCGTCCAGGTCCGGGTCGGTGGAGGTCTTCCCGCCCAGCGCGAGGCGCAGGTCGGACGGGCCGACGTAGAGCCCGTCGAGGCCGGGGACGGCGGCGATCTCCTTGACGTTGCGCAGCCCGTCGGGGGTCTCGATCATCACGAGGCAGGCGATCTCGGCGTCGGCCTCGGCCGGGGTCGGGCCCACCCGCAGCTGGGAGCGCATCGGGCCGTAGCTGCGACGCCCCGTCGGGGGGTAGCGGCAGGCGGCGACGGCTGCCTGGGCGTCGGCCACGGTGTCGACCATCGGCACGATCACGCCGCGGGCCCCGGCGTCGAGGGCCTGGCCGATCCAGAACTGGTCGTTGGCCTGCACCCGCACCAGCGTCGGGACGTCGTAGGTGTCGATCGCGGTGGTCGCGGCGAGGATCGCGCGGAACTCCGTGAGGCCGTGCTGGGCGTCGATGCAGACGTAGTCGTAGCCGGTGCGGGCGATCCGCTCGGTGCCGACGGGGTTGTCCAGCACGACCCAGTAACCGATCGTGGGGCGCCCCTCGCGGAGCCGCTGCGCGAAGCCGGTGGCAGTCATCGTTTCCTTCCGGAGGATCAGCGGTTGTAGGCCGGGACGGGGCCGCGCAGGTCGGCCCACACCTCGTCGCAATGGGTGACGAGGTCGGCGTCGAGGGGGCCGCGCTCGGCGGCGGCGATGTTGCGCTGCAGCTGCTCGACGCTCGACGCCCCGACCAGGACGGCGCCCACGGTCTCGCGGGTGAGCAGCCAGCGCAGCGCCAGCTCGGGGAGCGGGAGGCCGGCCTGCTCGGCGATCGAGGCGAGGCGGCCGACCGCGTCGAACAGCTCCGCGTTCCAGTACCGGTCCCGGTACATCGTGGCGAGCTTCGAGTCGCCGAAGCGCCCCTCGGTGGGGACGGCGTCGAAGCGGTGCCGGCCGGTCAGCAGGCCGCCGCCGAGGGGGTTGTAGACGATGTCGAACAGCCCGGCGTGGGCGCTGAACTCGATGTACTCCTCCTCGATGCGGCGGGCGAGCAGGTTGTACAGCGGCTGGGAGAACACGGGTCGCGGCGCGCCGGTCTCGGCGGCGACGCGTCGGAGCTCGGCGATCTGCCATGCGGCGAAGTTGGAGACGCCGAGCGAGCCGACGGTTCCGCTCGCCACGAGCTCGGCGATCGCGCCGAGCGTCTCCGCGAACGGGGTGGCCCGGTCCGGCTGGTGCAGGTAGTAGACGTCGACGCGGTCCAGGCCCAACCGGGAGAGGCTGCCCTGGATGCAGGCCTGGATCGCCTTGCTCGACAGCGGCGGCGCGCCGCCGGCGTCCGCGTGCGGGATGCCGACCTTCGTGGCGACGCCGAACCGGCCGGGGCGCAGGGTGCCGAGGATCTCCTCGCACCGCGAGCCCGCGTAGCCGTTGGCGGTGTCGAGCATGGTGATGCCGGCCTCGGCGGCGCCGTCGAGCATGCGGGCCGCGGTGTCGGCGTCGACCGTGTCGCCGATGTTCATGGTGCCCAGCACCAGCCTGGACACCGGGATGCCGGCCACCTCAGTGCTTTCCATGACGCCTCCTTGTCAGGCCGTGACGGGATTGTGCGGGCGGTCGCCGCGCAGCACCCGGGCGATGTCGCGGACGACGGTGGTGCCCATCGCCGCGTTGGCATCGTCGCTGAACGCGCCCATGTGCGGCGTGAGCACGACGTTCGGCGCGGCCAGCAGCGGGCTGTCGCCGGGCGGTTCGGTGGCGAACGCGTCGAGCCCGGCGCCGGCGAGCCGGCCCGACGTGAGCGCGTCGGCGAGCGCCTGCTCGTCGACGAGGTCGCCACGAGCGGTGTTGACGAGGTAGGCACCTGGCTTCAGCAGCGCGATCCGATCGGCGTCGAGCAGGGGAGGGCCGCCGGTGCCGGGCACGTGCAGGGTCACGGCGTCGGCGCGGCTCAGGCACTCGTCCAGGCTCAGCGGCTGGACGCCGAACTCGGCGATGCGCTCGTCGGGCACGTACGGGTCGTGCGCCACGACCGTCATGTCGAAACCTGCCGCGCGGCGGGCGACGGCCTGGCCGATCCGGCCGAACCCGATCACACCCATGGTCCGCCCGGCGAGCTCGGGGCCGTAGAACCGTTCCCACTTCCCGGCTGCTGTGGAGGTGTGCGCCGGCACGATCTGCCGGGCGGTGGCCAGGAGCAGTGCGAACGCGAGGTCGGCCACGGCGCCGGTGTTGCTGCCGGGGGCGTTCACGACGCTGACGCCTCGCGCCGCGGCGGCGGCCACGTCGATGTTGTCGACGCCGACGCCGTGCTTGGCGACCACCCGAAGCGACGGCGCGGCGGCGAGGACGCGCGCGTCGACCCGGTCCAGCCCGACGATGAGCGCGTCGGCGTCGCCGACGACCTCGGCGAGGTCTGCTGCTGCGAGCGGGTGGCGCCCGGTGTCGGTGCGCGCCACCAGGCCTTCCTCGGCGAGCGCGGTCCAGGGGGCGTCGGAGCGCGCACCGAAGCTGGGTGTGCTGACCAGCACGGTTCCCGTCATTCCGCGACCTCGATGCCGAGGACGTTCAGGACCGAGTAGACGGCGAGCGCGGCGACGGCGAAGCTGCTGATCACCAGTGCCGCCGTGAGCAGCCGGTTGGCCCGGAAGCGTCGGTCCACCTCCACCGTGCGCAGGTACCAGACCGCGATCACCACCGCGGCCAGGAAGATCCCACCGGCGATGCCGCCGATCTGCACCATCAGCACGGGCGACTGGACGATCAGGAAACCCAGCGCCCACACCGGCGGCATGGCGAAGGTCAGGATCCGGATCATCCGCTCGCGGGCGCCCTGGTCGGTCCAGTCGAGCGCGCCGAGCAACCCGAGCGTGTGCGTCCAGAGGCGCGGGATGGCCGCGGCCGAGGCGACGAACGTGGAGTAGAGCACGGCGATCGCGCCGATGAGGAACGCGTACTGCGCCCAGGCCCCCAGGGTGTCGGTGTACATCCGCGACAGCGTGGTGATCATCGCGTTGCCCGAGGGGACGAGGTGCTGCGGATGCAGGACGGCCGCGCCGATCACGTAGAACGACAGCGTGCACAGGGTGCACACCACCCAGGAGACCAGCACGTCGAGCCGCATCACCCGGAGCCAGCCCTCGGCGCGGCGGGCCCGCTCCTCGGTCCCGTCGTCCGGGCCGGTCCAGCGGGCGTAGCCCTTCTCCAGGCACCAGTAGGTGTAGGTGGTCATCTCGTCGGCGCCGACGCCGGTGATGCCGAACATCGCGATGGCGAAGCCGATCGTGCCGGCCGGGATCGCGAACGACAGCCCCGCGGCGAGGTCGCTGCCGCCGTAGGCGAACGGGGTGAGCGGCAGCCCCAGCGCCAGCCCCACCGTGGCCAGGGTGAACAGCACCACGGCGACGAAGCACGCCTTCTCGACGATCCCGTACCCGCCTGAGCGCAGCATGAGCAGGACGCTGGCGACGACGAGCACGGTCCACACGACCATCGACGGCATCGAGAGCGGCTCGCCGACGATCGGGAACAGGATGCTGAATGCCGCCACCGTGCCGCCGATGATGCCGCCGCGCTGCAGGATCTTCGCACCGTCCATCAGGATCCACAGGACGTTTATCCAGCTCACGCGCCCGATTCGGGGCGGCACGTGCGCGAAGCCCTCGAGGGCGGGCTTGCCGGTGAGGATCGCCCAGCGGGCGAGCTCCATCTGCACCCAGACCTTGATCCCGGTGCTGACGATCACCAGCCACAGCAGGACGAACCCGGCCTTGGCGCCGAGCGCGGTCGTGGTGATGAGCTCCCCGGAGCCGACGACAGCGGCCGAGAGGATCAGGCCGGGACCGAGGTAGCGCACTCTGCCCCGCACGGTCGTGGGCGGCGTGCGGGCGTCCGCGGCGTCGAGCGCGTAGGGGTCGGTGGTCGATGCGCTACGGGTTGTCGTCATCGACATCTGGCCTTTCGGGGGACGCGTGGGGTGCGCAGTAACGTCGCATATCTGCGCGATACGCGCAACAGTCGCTCGAAAGTCCCGCGATTGGGTCGCGCGGATCGCGCATGTAGCGCATGATGGGGTACACATCAGAGGGGAGGAGAGGAACGGTGTCGAGGCCGACCGAGCTGTTCGTCGTCGCTGACGACCTGTCCGGCGCTGCGGAGACCGCTGCCGTACTCGCCCGGCCCGGCACCGCCGCGCGGGTCGTGCTCGGCGGCGATGATCGCCCGCTGCGTGCCGCGCCCGGTCTCACGGTGGTCGACCTCGACAGCCGCACCGCGTCGCCGGCAGACGCCGCCCGTGCCGTGCGCGCCGCCCTCGCGGCCGCGCCGCCGTCAGCCCGGATCATCAAGAAGATCGACTCGCTGCTCCGCGGCAACCCCGCGGCCGAGATCGGTGCGGTGGCCGACACCCGGCCGGTCGTCCTCGCACCCGCGCTCCCGGTGGCGGACCGCACGGTGCGCGACGGCGTCGTGCACCTGTCCGGGATCCCCCTGCACGAGACGGACGCATGGCGGATGGAGCCGGCGCGCGCCCCGGTCGACGTCGCAGCGGCACTCGCGCCCCTCCGCACCGTCGTGCTCGGCCTCGACGCCGTTCGGGGCGATGTCGCCGAGGCGCTCCGGGCCGCGCTTCGGCAGGCACCCGTCGTGATCTGCGACGCCACCACCGACGCCGACCTCGACGCGCTGGCCGCCGCCGCGCTCGCCCGGCCGGACGTGGCCCTCGCCGGCTCGGGCGGGTTCGCCGCCGCCGTCGGGCGGGTACTGGCCGGTCCCGGCGCCGACACTCTCGCCAGTCCCACCCGTCCGGCGTCGCCCGCGGTACTCGTCGTCGTCGGCTCGGCCGCGGAGATCGCCGCGCGCCAGGTGGAGCAGCTGCTCGCCGACGGGGCGCGCGAGCTGCGGCTGCCGCTCGCCTCGCAGCGGCTCGGGCCAGGAGTCACCGTCCTGCGTCCCGCCCCGGTCGCCGGCGCCGACCCGCGAGTCGTCGTGGCCGCGCTCGCCCGAGCCGTCCGCGACCTCGACCCCGGTCCCGCCGGCGCCGACCTCGTCCTCACCGGTGGCGAGACCGCCCGCCGGGTACTCGACGAGCTGGGGATCGACCAGCTCGAACCGCTGGCCCAGATCGGGCACGGCGCCGTCCGCAGCCGCACCGCCGACGGGCGCCATGTCGTCACGCGGCCGGGCAGCTTCGGCGCGATCGGTTCATTGCGCGACATCGTCGTGGAGCTGCAGCCCCACTCGCCCGCAGATCAGGAAGGCATCATGACCGTCACCGCAGCATCCGTACCGCACCCCACCTCGGAACAGGCCCGGCCGCTCGTCGCCGTCACGATGGGCGACGGCGCGGGCGTCGGGCCCGAGGTGATCGTCCCGGCCGTCGTGCACCCCGACACCCTGGGCCGCTGCCGGCCCGTCGTGATCGGCGACGCCGCCCGGCTCCGACAGGCCGCCGGCATCCTCGACCAGGACGTGGAGATCGTCACGATCGACGAGCCCGCGCAGGCCGAGTTCGGCGGCAACCGGATCAACGTGATCGACCTGGGGCTGCTCCCGGCCGACCTGCCGTGGGGTGCCGTGTCGGCCGTCGCGGGGGAGGCCGCCTACCAGTACATCCGCGTCGCGGCGGAGCTCGCGGTCGCGGGCGCCGTGCAGGGGATCTGCACTGCGCCGCTGAACAAGGAGGCGCTGCACGCCGCGGGGCATCGCTTCCCCGGTCACACCGAGCTGCTCGCCCACCTCACCGGCACCGAGGAGGTGTCGATGATGCTCTCGACGCCGAAGGTGAAGGTCATCCACGTCACCACGCACATCGGCCTGATCGACGCGGTCGCGCGGATCGAGCCGGGCCTCGTCGAGCGCACGGTCCGGCGCGGGCACGAGGCGCTGGTGCGCTCCGGGGTGGCCGAACCGAAGATCGGCGTCTGCGGCATCAACCCGCATGCCGGCGAGAACGGCCTGTTCGGCCACGGCGAGGAGGAGAAGAAGATCGTCCCCGCGCTGAAGGTGCTGCAGGCCGACGGCATCGACGCCCGCGGCCCGCTGCCGGCCGACACGGCGTTCTTCCTGGCCGGGCGGGGCGACTACGACCTGATCGTCGCCATGTACCACGACCAGGGGCACGCGCCGGTCAAGGTGCTGGGCATCGAGGCCGGCGTGAACATCACCGTGGGACTCCCGGTCATCCGCACCTCCGTCGACCACGGCACGGCCTTCGACATCGCCGGAAAGGGTGTCGCCGAGCCCGGAAGCATGGTCGAGGCGCTGCGTCAGGCCGCTGAGCTGTCGTCGCGGCCGGTAGCCTGACCCATCCCACCGAACGAAACAGCCACCCGAACCCGACGAAACCTGGAGACGCGCCGATGCCGGCACGCGGATCGCAGCGGCGGCGGGACGAGATCGTCCGGCTCGCCACCACGTCGGGCCTGGCCAGCGTCGACGAGCTGTCGCAGACGTTCGGGGTCACGGCTTCGACGATCCGGCGCGACCTCGCCCTGCTGACCACCCAGGGCCGGCTCGCCCGCACCTACGGCGGCGCGATGGCGCTCACCGCCCACCCCGAGACGTCGCTGCGGCAGCGGATCGGTGAGGCGTTCGCGGCCAAGAGGGCGATCGCGCAGGTCGCCGCCGCCGAGGTCCGTCCGGGCGAGACGGTGCTGCTCGACGCCGGCTCCACCGTCGGGGCGCTCGCCCACGAACTGCGGACGGTCCCCGGCCTCACCGTCGTCACCGTCGGGCTGACCGCCCTGCAGGAGCTCAGCGACACCGAGTCGGTCACCGTTCAATGCCTCGGCGGCACCCTGCGGCCGTTGAGCCAGGGCTTCGTCGGCCCGCTGACCGAGGCGGCGCTGGAGCGGGTGACGTTCGACCGGGCCTTCCTCGGCGCCGACGGCGTCACCGCCGAAGGGCTGTGCGAGGCCGACCTCGCCCAGACCCGGCTCAAGGAGCTCATGGCCCGGCGGGCCACGGACGTCTACGTCCTCGCCCACGGCGCGAAGCTGGAACGTCGCCCGTTCCACGCCTGGGCCCGGCTCGAGCCCGGCTGGACGCTGATCACGGACGCGAGCGCGGAACCGGCGAACGTCGAGCGGCTCCGCGGTGCGGGGATCACCGTGGTGGTCGCGGGGGCGGCCGAGGGCATCGAGTCCTCGGCCTGAGCCGTCGCCGGTCGGCCCAACCGGTCCGCCACACGCGCTGATGATCGTTCCGAGGTGACGGTGGAGTGCCCTGCTCAGGGCGCTATGCTGTGTTTCGGAACGATCATGGCCGGTCTTTCATGATCAGGTAGACGCCTCGGGTTTCGGCCAGCGGGGACGCTCACCGCAACAGAGGTCATGATCGGCCGGATCGGGACCTGCGTGCAGGTCCTGCGGACCATTGCTCAGGTGAGGTGGTCGAAGTCGCCGCGCACCCAGCCGATGTAGCGGTCGGCTGATCGGCGCACGGCCGCGCGGGCGTCCGTGTCGACGGTCTTGCCGAAGTTGTCGTAGAGCCGTTCGAACGGGAGCTCCTCGACCGCGCGCGTGATCCGCTCCACCACGGCCGCCGAGAGCGGGATGCGGTTCGGGTAGCTGCGCATGAACGTCATCGTCGCCCGATCCGGGTTGGCCTGGATCGTGTCCCCGCCCAGGAGCACGCCCTTGCCGCCCGCCCCGGCCGCCCAACGGGCGACCGCGCTGCCCGGGAAGTGCCCGCCCGGCTGCAGCAGTGTGACCCCGGGGACGACGTCGAGGGTGTCCTTCCACGTGCGGATGACCGGGTCGGGTCGCGCCACCCATTCCTTGTCCGCCTCGGAGACCAGCACGGGCGCTCCGCCCAGCGCCCGGCTCCACTCCACCTGGACGCCGTACATGTGCGGGTGGCTGGCCACGATCGCCGCCACGTCGCCCAGTTCCCGGACCTGGCGGGCGGCGTCCTCGTCGACGTAGCCGACCATGTCGAAGATGACGTTGCCGGCGGGGGTGCGCACGAGGTGGGCCTGCTGGCCGATCCCGAGCTTCGGCTCGACGGTGATGCCGAACAGGTCCGGCTCGAGCTCGCGGACGCGCACCGCGTGGCCGGCGGCGGCGATCTCGTCGAGGGTGGTCCACCGCTGCCCGTCCGCGGGCACCCACTGCCGCTCGTCGGCGCAGATGGCACACACATCGACCTTCTCGGCGTGCTCCACCGCGCACGTGGCACAGATGTACACGTTCGACCCCCTCGATCTTGTACCATCGTTTGTACAGCCACTGAACCGCAGTGCGTGGGGGCGCGTCAAGGGTCGACGCCGGTGATCGGAGGGGTGACATGTCCGCCTCGCCACACCGCCGGGCGACGCTGAAGGACATCGCAGAGGTCGCGGGTGTCTCCGTGACCACCGCCTCCCGCGCCCTGCACGGCGTGACCGGTGGCGCGCGGGCTCCGTCGGACGACACGGCAGCACGGGTCCGGGCGGCGGCGGCACGGCTCGGGTACTCCCGCGACCAGCTGGCCAGCGGCCTGCGCACCCGGCGCAGCCGGCTGCTCGGGATGCTCGTCCCGCGCCTGTCCGACTACGTCCTGGCCACGATCTACGAGGGGGTCGAGGAAGCCGCACGGCTCGCGGGGTACCGAACCGTTGTCGCGAACACCCACGACGACCCGGACGAGCAGCGCGCCCGCGCCGAGGTCATGCTCGACCACCGGGTGGAGGGCCTGATCATCGGCGATGCCTCCGAGCGCGGCGACCTGCTCGAGGAGCTCGAGCGCAGGGGTGTTCCGTTCGTGCTCGTCAGCCGGCGGACCGGCACCTTCGCGGCGGTGACGGGCGACGACGCCACGGGCGGCCGCCTCGTCGCGGAGCACTTCCTCGACCGGGGCCACGTCCGCGTCGCCGTACTCGCGGGCGAGCCCTACGCCAGCACCGGCAGCGACCGGACCAGCGGGTTCCTGGAGCGCTGGTCGGCGGCGGGGCAGACCGTACCCGCAGATCAGGTCGTGCACGGGCCGTTCGACGCCGCCGGCGGGAGGCAGGCGATGCAACGGGTCCTGGACACACCCGGGCCGCCGCCGACCGCGGTCTTCGCCGTGAACGACTTCGCGGCCATCGGGGCGATGGGTGCCCTGCGCGACGCCGGGCTGCGCGTCGGCCGGGACGTGGCGATCGTCGGCTACAACGACGTGTCCCTCGCGGCGGAGCTGCCGGTCCCGCTGAGCACGGTCGCCGTCCCGAACCTCGAGATGGGACGCGGGGGAGTGGAGCTCCTCGTCCAGATCCTGGACGGCGAGCGGCCCGGCTCGATCCTGCTGCCTCCACAGCTGCGCGTCCGGGCGTCCAGCGATCCACGGGCGCCCGGGTCCGGCTGACGCGAACGTCGGTGTGCGAGGACGTCGGACGGAGCATTGTGCTGCCGCCGTCGCGCTGTTACGCAGGGTTGTTCTGGCAACGCGACGTGCGGCCGGGTTCGCCCGACCGTCGGTCACCGAGGGCATTGGAGGCCCACCATGACCCAGCCGACCGTCGACCCGACGTTCTACCGCTCGGCCGCCGATGCGGCCGCCGCTCCGCCCGAGGAGCTGGCCTACGTCGTGGCGTTCGACCGGGCTGCGCAGAAGCACGACGCCATGACCGTCGTGGACGTGAACCCGCGGTCCGACCGCTACGGCCAGGTGGTCGGCTGGACGGACGTCCCGGGTGTCGGCCACGAGCTGCACCACTTCGGCTGGAACGCGTGCTCGAGCGCGCTGCAGCACGAGGGCCACGGCCACGAGCTCGCCCGGCGGTACCTGCTGGTGCCGGGCCTGCGGTCGTCGGACATCCACGTGCTCGACACCCAGCCGGACCCGCGTGCCCCGCGGCTCGTCCGGACGATCAGCGGCAAGGACCTGTCGGAGAAGGCCGGCTACTCGCGCCCGCACACCATGCACTGCGGCCCGGACGGGGTGTTCCTGACCTGCATCGGCGGGCCTGAGGGCAACGACGACGGTCCCGGCGGGATCGCGCTGCTCGACCACTCGACGTTCGACGTCCTGCGTGCCTGGGAGACGGACCGCGGTCCGCAGCACTTCGCCTACGACGCCTGGTGGCACCTCAACCAGAACACGCTGATCTCCAGCGAGTGGGGCAGTCCCTCGATGATCGAGGACGGCATCGTCCCGGAGCTGCTGCTGGGCGGGAAGTACGGCCACGCACTCCACTTCTGGGACCTCGCCGACGGCCGGCACCGGCAACGTGTCGACCTGGGCGCGCAGCACCAGATGGCGCTGGAGGTCCGCCCGTCCCACGACCCGGATGCCACGTGGGGGTTCGTCGGGGTCGTGATCTCCACGGAGGACCTCTCCGGCTCGATCTGGCGGTGGTTCCGCGACGGCGACGAGTGGAAGGCCGAGAAGGTCATCACCGTCCCCGCCGAACCCGCCGACCCGGACCGGCTGCCTCCCGCGCTCAAGCCCTTCGGTGCCGTGCCGCCGCTCATCACCGACATCGACCTGTCGGTGGACGACCGGTTCCTCTACGTCTCCTGCTGGGGCACGGGGGAGCTGAAGCAGTTCGACGTCTCGGACCCGGCGCACCCGACGCAGACGGGGTCGGTCCGGCTCGGCGGCATCGTCGACCGGGCCGCGCACCCCGCCCGGCCCGACCTGCCCCTCGCCGGTGGGCCCCAGATGGTCGAGGTCAGCCGCGACGGCCGTCGTGTCTACTTCACCAACTCGCTCTACGGCGCGTGGGACGACCAGTTCTACCCCGACGGGGTCGGCGCGTGGATGGCGAAGCTGGACGCGGACCCCGCCGGCGGCCTCGCGATCGACACCCGTTTCTTCCCGCACGGCGAGGAGTTCCGGGGGCTGCGCGCGCACCAGATCCGCCTGCAGGGAGGCGACGCCTCCTCGGACTCCTACTGCTACCGCTGACCCGGCGCGTCCATGATCACGCGCTCGGTGCAGGAGCGGCCACATCCGGCCGTCTCCGCACCCGACGCGTGATCATGGAGGTCAGACGAGGTAGTCGCGGAGGCTGCCTGACCGGGCGGGATGGCGGAGCTTGGTCATGCTCCTGGCCTCGATCTGCCGGATCCGTTCGCGGGTGACCCCGTGGATCCGGCTGATCTCGTCGAGGGTGTGGGGCCGGCCGTCGGTGAACCCGAACCGCAGGCGCAGGATGTCGGCCTCCCGGCCGGAGAGCGTGGCCAGCACCGCTCGGATCTCGTCCTGGAGGAGTGCCGATGCGGCGGCGTCGTCGGCGATGACCGCGTTGGCGTCCTGGACGAGGTCGCCGAGGCTGGTGTCGCCCTCGTGGCCGAGCGTGAGGTCGAGGGAGATCGGCTCGCGGGCGTAGTGCTCGATCTCCCGGACCCTGTCCGCGCTGATCGAGAGTTCCACGGCCAGCTCGTCGGCGGTGGGCTCGCGGCCGAGCTGGATGAGCAGGTCGCGGCGCCGCAGGTACAGCTTGCTGACGAGCTCGCCCACGTGTGCGGGGATGCGGATGACGCGGGCCTGGTCGGCCAGGCTCCGGCTGATGCCCTGGCGGATCCACCAGGTGGCATAGGTGGAGAACTTGTAGCCCTTGGCGTAGTCGAACTTCTCGACCGCGCGGATGAGACCGATGTTGCCTTCCTGAACGAGGTCGAGGAAGGGCATGCCGCGGCCGGCGTAGCGCTTGGCGACCGAGGCGACGAGCCGCAGGTTCGCCTCGATCAGATGGGCCTTGGCCCGCAGGCCGTCGCGGGCCAGCCAGCGGAGGTCCTGGGACGTTGCGGTGGTGGCCGGGAACTCCTCGGCCGGCCGGCAGAGCCGTTGTGCCGCGTAGACGCCGACCTCGATGCGTTGCGCGAGTTCGATCTCCTCGACGGCGGAGAGCAGCGCCGTCCTACCGATGTGCTGCAGGTAGGCGCGCACCGGATCGATGGAGGCGACCAGGCGCTCGTCGGCGTCGTGGCGGTAGTAGCCGTCGGTGGTCAGCGGTTCGGTTCCGTTCACTGCGACCGGCTGTCGTGGACGGCGTCGAACGCCTGGCGAGCCGCGGTTCCGCAGTGCACGAGCACTCCCTTCACCGCTGTAGCGCTACGGTGTAGAAACTACGCTGTAGCGTCTGGGTCTTCAAACGTGAGCGAGGATCGGATGACGAGCGACACCGACGCACCGGCCCGCCGCCGGTCGGTGCTGAGTCGCGAGGACGTGCTCGCCACCGCGTTGCGGCTCATCGACGCCGACGGGGTGGAGGCGCTGTCGATGCGCCGGATGGGAAAGGCGCTGGACCGCGACCCGATGCGCCTCTACCGGTTCGCCGCGAGCAAGGACGAGCTGCTCGACGGCGTCGTGGAACGTGTGCTCGGCGAGCTGAAGGTCCCGCCGGCGGACGCCGGAGACTGGATGGAGGCGCTGCGGCGCACCGCCCACGGCTATCGGGACATCGCCCTCGCACACCCGCACGTGGTGCCCCTGCTGGTCACCCGCCCGCTGGCCACCCCGCTGGCGCTGCGCCCGCTCGGAACCCTGCGCCCGCTGGAGGCGCTGCTCGAGCTGCTCGTCCACGCCGGCTTCGACGAGCGTGGCGCGCTGCACGCGTACCGCCTCTACATGGGATTCCTCCAGGGGCACGTGCTCAACGAGCTGCAGGAGCGCGTGTATGCCCCGGAGGAGACCGACGACCTGCTCCGCCTCGGGCTGCACCGGCTGCCCATCAAGGAGTTCCCCCGGCTCCGCTCGCTCGCCGGCGAGGTCGCCGCCTACGACGGGTTCCAGGAGCTCGAAGAGGGCCTCGACGTCGTGATCGGTGGCCTGCGCCGCCAGCTCGACGGGCTGCGCCGGAGGCCCGATTCGATCTCGGGTTAGCGGAGGCGTGAGCGGCCGTGGCGTAGCCGGAGGTCCACGGTGCCGGGCGAGCACCACGTCAGGTAGAGCCGGGTGCCGCCGAGCGCGTCGGTGCCCCGGGTGACGGTGTAGGCCTCGCCGGGGCGGTAGACCGGCGGCCGGTCGGGGCCGCTGCCCTGGCCGGGGCCGATGCGGAGCGTGTCGCCGTCGCGGACGTAGGTGGCCGTGCCCTCCGCGAGCTCGAACCGGTGGTCGCCCAGCGGGGCGGCGCCGGTGAGGTCGCCCCCCGGCGCGAGGGCGATCTCGAGGGCGTGGGCGGTGGCGGCGCCGTCGGTCGTGATGGTGAGGTCGGCGCCGTCGTCGCGCAGGTGCACCTCGACGGTGGTGGTCAACGTGACGGGGTCGCGGGATCGCCGCGCGAAGCTCATCCGGGCGGCGAAGCGGCCCTCGTGTTCCAGGTCGTACCCCCCGTCGTCGCGGCGGGCGGCCTGGGGGAGGGGCTGGTAGTACGCGGCGCTCACCGTCTCGCGGAGCACGATCCGGTCGCCGGTCACGGTCATCTCCTCGGCGCGGAAGGGGCCGAGGCCGAAGAAGTCGCGGGAGAGGCGGACCGACTCGACGGCCACCGCGCCGGCGCGCAGCCGGAGGAACGTGGGGTTGCAGGCCAGCCCGGACGCGATGCGCCCGGCCGCGGGCACGTCCGAGCCGCCGTAGACGGTGAGCTCTGTGTCCTGCCGGGTCTCCCGGAGCAGCCGCGCCTCCTGGAAGAGGCGCCGGACCGGTCCGGCACCGCCGCCCGGGATGGGCACCGGGAGCGGCGTCACGAGCGACGGGGCCAGCAGCTGCTCGGCGAGGACGTCGACCGCCGGGACGCCGGGGGCCGCGGCCGCCCGGCGAGCCCCACCGGCGCAGCGCGTGCAGGAGTGCCGCAGCGCCGCGCGCACGAGCTGGCCGAGGAAGGGACCGAGGGGGAACGGGTCGTTCTGGTCCTGCCGGCGTGAGTGGATCGTCTCCACCCGGCCCTCGCGGTCGGTGAGGTCCAGCTGTGCGTGCAGGTTGCGGTGGACGAGCTCGTGCAGGTCGGGCCGGTCGAGCAGCTCGGCGAGGGTCGTCAGGGACGGGTTGGAGACGCGGGACGCGTAGTTGGGGCTCCGCTCGCTGTAGAGGCCGTCGGCGTCGATGTCGATCCCCTCGGCGAGCCACTCGCGGGCCCGGTCCAGCGGCCCGGGGTCGTCGAGCAGCACTCCGCACTGCGCCAGCGCCGCGGCCAGCTCCCAGCGGTGGTTCGGGGTGTGCACGCCGCCGACCCGCAGGGCGGGCGCCGCGGCGCGCAGGACACGCGTGAGCCGCTCCCCGAGGGCGTCGGGCCACGCCGAGCGCCGCAGGAGGCGGACGGTGAGAGCCGCGTCGTTGATCGTGAAGGCGGAGTCGGGCGGCGAGGCCAGGTTGTCGCCGCCGGCGAACAGCCCGTCGGCGGTCTGGAGCGCCTCGAGCTCCGCGGTCCGCTCGCTCGCGGTGCGCACCAGAGCCGGGTCGCCGGCCCGGGGCGAGTCCGGGTGCAGCGCGAGGACGACCGCCTTCTTGACCGCGTGCATGACGCCCCGGTGGCCGGAGAGCGGCCCGTCCTCCGCCTCCGCGACCCGCACCAGGTGCACGCTCAGTCCTTCAGCCCGGAGTTGATGTCCGCGCTCAGGATCTGGCGCTGGAAGACGAGGAACATGATGACCATCGGGATCAGCGAGATGACCGAGGCGGACAGCAGCGCCGACCAGTCGATGTTGTCCGCGCCGACGGTGTTGCGCAGGGCCACCTGCAGGGTGTAGCGGCTGGGGTCACGCAGGATGAGCAACGGCCAGATGTAGTCGTTCCACCGCCATTGCATGGAGAAGATCGCCAGCACCACGCAGATCGGTTTGGCCAGCGGGAGCATGATCTGCAGGAACAGTCGGATCTCCCCGACGCCGTCGATCCGGGCCGCCTCCATCAGCTCGTCGGGCACGGTGGAGAAGTACTGCCGGAACATGAAGATCCCGGTCGCGGTGATGATCGAGGGGACGATGATCCCGGCGAGCGAGTCGTAGAGGCCGAGGTCGCGCACCACCACGAAGGCCGAGGGCATGATCACCTCGGTGGGCAGCATGGTGGTGGCCAGGATGCAGACGAAGAACGCCCGCAGCCACCATGCCCGGTACTTGGCGAAGGCGTAGCCCGTCATCGCGCTCACGATCACGGTGAGGGCGGTGGTGACGACGGCGACGATGCTCGTGTTGATGAAGTACTGCTGGAAGTCGAAGCGGGTCCAGGCCGTGGCGTACCCCGACGTGGTCCAGCTCTCGGGGAGGATGGACAGCGGCAGGCTGAACAGTTCCGAGCCGGGCTTGAACGAGCTCAGGACGAACCACAGCACCGGGAACAGGTAGACCACGGCCAGCAGCCAGAGGATCACCGTGCTCGGCACGGCGCGGAGGGTTCTCATGACAGCGCGCTCTTCTTGTCGAACCGGAGCTGCACCAGTGCGATGACGACGAGGATCACCATGAGAACCATCGAGGCGGCGCTCGCATAACCGATGTCGGCCCGCTCGAAGCCGGTTTGGTAGATGTACTGGACGACGAGCATGTTCTCGGTGCCGGGCCCGCCGTTGTTGAGCGCCTGGATCATCGCGAACTCCTTCATCGAGCCGATCGTGGTGAGGAGCACGACCATGAACGAGGTCGGGGCGAGCAACGGCAGCGTGATCTTGAAGAACCGCTGTCGCGAGCTCGCACCGTCGATCTCGGCGGCTTCGAGGTAGGAACGTGGAATGTTGCGCAGGGCGGCGATGAACAGCAGCATGTTGAAAGCCGTGGTGGCCCAGGTGCCGGTGATGAGGATGACGAGCAGCGCCAGCGTGCCGTCCGACTCCCAGCTCAGCGGCGCCCCGCCCAGCGTCTGGATGACGAAGTTGACGAATCCGAAGTTCTCGCCGAAGAGCCAGCGCCACACCACACCGGTGACGATCGGTGAGATCAGCCAGGGGAGGAAGAAGATCAGCCGCGCCGGGCCCTTTCCGGCGGCGAGGGTGCTGGTCAGCAGCACGGCGATACCGAGCGACGCCACGTAGTGCGCGGGCACGGCGAGCACGGTGTAGAGCACCGTGCGGCCGAGGGCGCCGTAGAAGGCCGAGTCGCCGGCGAGCGCGGCGTAGTTGTCCAGCCCGACGAAGTCGGGTTTTCCGACCCCGCTGTAGTCGGTGAAGGAGTAGAAGAGCCCGAGCGCCCCCGGCCAGAGGAAGAACAGCACGAACAGCACGACCGCCGCCGAGATGAAGAGCAGCGGGGCGAGGGTGGTCCAGGCATTCCTCGGGCGTCGAGCCGACCGGGGCCTGCCCCCCACCGGCGAGCCCTTCACAGGCGTCGATACCGCGGTCATCGTCGTCCTTCGCAGTTGGCGGAGTGGACCGTGGTTACGGCAGCGGTCCCATCTGCTCGGTGAACTGCTTCGAGATGGCGGAGATCGTGTCGTCCACGGTCTGCTCGTCGTTGAGGTACTTGACGGTCTCGTCGCGGATCGGGTCGACGCCCACGATGGCCTTCCCGGCCACCTCGTAGGCGAGCTCCTGCTGCTTGATCTTGCCCACGATCGGGTCCGACGCCGCGATCTCCTCGTTGTAGAGCTGGAACGCGTCGGAATGTTCGGGGTACGTGACGTCGAGCCCCTCGATGGCCGGGAGCATGCCGGACTTCTCGACGAGCTTGCGGTAGTTCTCCGGCTGGTACATCCACTTCAGGAACGCGACGGCGGCCTCCTCCTGGCCCGTTCCCTCGAACACCACCGACGAGGCCGCGTTGCCGTACTGGGCGGCCCGAACCGGCTGCTTCGGGAGGCGGACGGATGCCCACTCGAAGTCGGTGATGTTCTTGGCGAAGTCGGCGATCTGCCAGGAGCCCGAGTAGTGGGCGACCACGTCGCCACTCTTGAACAGGGCGTTCGGGTCGGCCTTGGTCAGCCACACGGAGCGCGGCATGAACGAGTCGTCGTTGAGCTGCTTGAAGTACTCGAGCGCGGCCTTGGTGTTCGCGTCGGTCTGGAACGTGCCGCTCGCGTCCGGCTGCCACGAGGTGGATCCCAACTCGTAGAGGAACGACTTCAGGCGGTGCGAGGAGCGGTCCATGACCATGCCGTACGTCGTGCCGGTCTTCTGCTGCACCTCCTTGACCTTCGCGACGAACTCGTCCCAGCTCCAGATGTTGTCGGGACTCGTGGGGTAGCTGACGCCGGCCTGGTCGAAGAGCGACTTGTTGATGAAGAGCCCGACGGCCGTGATGTCGGTCGGGAGGGCGAGCACCTTGCCGTCCTTGTCGATCGCGGCGAGGTCGGTGCGGATCCCGCTTCCGTCGAGGATGCTCCTGAGGTCGACGGTGGCGTCCGCCCAGACCGGGTCGACCGACCCGACCCGCGCGAGGGCCGGCAGGTCGTTCGCCTGCGCCGCGTTCTTCAGCTTGATGGGGAGGTCGGCGTTGGCGATGTCGACGATCTCGACCTTGACGCCCGTCTCCTGCTCGTACTGGGCCGCCATCGCGGCGATGCCGCCGCCCTGGTTCGCGTCGCCGGAGAGGAAGAACTGCAGCGGCTCGTCCGGCGCGGCACCACCTCCGCCCCCGCACGCGGCCACGAGGCTCAACGCGAGGCCCGAAGCCACGACCCCGATGCTCCTGCGGCGCCACGCGCGGGGAGTAGCCATGCCTGCTCCTTCTCGGGCCGCATCGTCGAGGCGACCCCGTTGTCGGCGTCGGGGAGCGTGTTTCGTGAGCGCTCACACCGTCGAACGGTGACGGTATTGAACACGGCCGCCCAGGCACCGTCAAGGCTTTGTCCAGACATACTGGCGTGATCGTGATAGCGCTTACCGCAGTGCGCTGTGCCGCGCGGACGCCCAGGCCGCGTCGCCCTGCTCCCACAGCTGTGCGAGCGCCTCGTTCAGGGCGTCCGGCTCCTGGACCTGCGGGTAGAAGCCGGGCACCGTGAGCAACCGGGCCCCGAGTCGCTCGGACACCACCTCGGCCGTGATCATCAACGGCTCGCCCGCGAGGCGCCGGTACTCCGCGGGCGCGCCGGACCAGTCGCCGCGCACGACGAGGATCGGGAAGTCGGCGGCGGCCAGCGGGTGGATCGGGACCTCCGCGTCCCAGCAGGGTCGCTCGTGCATGGTCGTGAGCGCCGCCCGCAGCCGGGCCGGGGTGGGTTCGGGCGCCGGCATCCCGACCGCCTCCGTCGACAGGCGCAGGTAGCGCTCCGGGGTGAGGTCGGCGGGCAACTCCGCCGTGGCCGCGCGGTTGCGGACGAGGACCTCGGCGATCGCGGGATGCGACTCCGCCGCGCGCAGTGAGCCCGGCTGGACGAGGCAGAGCGACCGGACGAGGTCGGGACGCGCAGCTGCGGCGAGCATCGCGGCGACGGCGCCGTAGGAGTGCCCGACGAGGTGCGCGCCGCCGGCGAGCAGGTGCTCGACGTCCTCGGCATCGACCTCGTAGTCGCTGCGGAACGGGCCGGGCGGCAGGTCGGGGCTCGCGCCGTAGCCCCTGCGGTCCATCAGCAAGAGTCGTCGGTGCGCGGCGAGCGGCTGCTGCGCGCCGAACCCGTAGTCGTCGTCGGCTCCCCAGCTCAGCACGCCGTGCACGAAGACGGCGGGCGGTCGGTCGGTGTGCTCCCCGATGGCAGTCACAGCTACGTTCTCCACGTCCGTATTCAAACACTGTTCAGCACTCCTGTGCACTGTTCAGCGATAGGGTGGCGGCCGTGCCCTCCTCGGTCTGGCTGGACCCGCTGCCGCCCGCGAGCCCGGGTCTCGGTCGGGAGGTGCTCGTACGCTCCGCCGTCGCCCTCCTGGACGCCGACGGCCTGGAGCGGCTGTCGATGCGCCGGGTCGCCGCGGACCTCGGCGTCACGGTCGGGGCCCTCTACTGGTACGTCGCCACGAAGGACGAGCTGTTGGAGCTGGCCCTCGACGACGTGCTGGGGGAGGCGCCGTCGCCGGCGGGCTCGGGGGAGTGGCGCGGCGCTCTGGCGGCGCATGCGAAGCGGCTGCGAGAGCTCCTGCTGCGCCACCCGTGGGCACTGCCGCTGATGAGCCGGCTGCCGAACATCGGGCCGAACGCGGTGGCGCTGTCCGACGCCGCCCTCGGCATCGCGGCGGGCGCCGGATTCCCGGACCCGCCCGCCGTCGTCACCGCGCTCCACGACCAGGTGGTCGGCGCCGCGCTCGCGCAGGCCGGGCTCCGGCACACGCGATCGACCTCGGGCGACGACGACCGGCTCGCGGCGTACCTGGCGTCCACGGCCGAGCTGCACCCCGCTGCCGCGTCGGCGATGCGGGCGGGTGCCGCGGACGACGTCACCGCCCGGTCCGACCGACGCTTCGGGTTCGCCCTCGACTGCCTGCTCGACGGCCTGGCCGCCCGGCTACCCGCTCGGCCGTGATCGCTGATCGTGGTCACCCCGGACGCCTGGCTGCGGACCTCACGGCGTCAAGAGCTCGTCCACGTCCGTGTACCGGGAGAGCGCGTCCCGGTCGAGATCGACGCCGAGGCCGGGGGTGTCCGGGATGGGCAGCATCCCGTCGCCGTCGAGCCGCCAGGGCAGGGCGACGATGTCGTCGACGTACGGCGACCCGGTGAGGTACTCGACCAGGTCGGTGTCCGGGAGCGCTGAGGCCAGCTGGAGATCGGCCGCCAGCCCGACCGCGGTGTTCCACCCGTGCGGGATCAACCGGACGCCGTGGTCGTGCGCCGCCCAGCCGATGCGCCGCTGCTCGCTCAGCCCGCCGACCTTCGTGACGTCGGGCTGCACGACGTCGAGCGCCCCTGCCTCCAGCCACGGGTGGAAGCTCTGCCGCCGAGTCAGCACCTCGCCGCCGGCGATCGCGACGGGCGCCTCCCGCCGCAGCGCGACGTAGTCGGCGAGCGCGTCCGGCGGCAGCGGTTCCTCGAACCACGCGACGTCGTGGCGATCGAGCATGCGCGCGGTCCGCAACGCCCACTTGTAGCCGTGGGACCAGGTGGAGTCGCTGGCGCCGGCGTCCACCATGAGCAGCGCGTCCGGCCCGACGGTCTCGCGCGCCGCCGCCACGATCTCCTCGTCCAGCCGCGGACCGACCCGCCCGAACGGCCCCCAGCCGATCTTGAACGCGGTCCAGCCCCGCTCGAGCAATGCGCGAAGCTGCACGGCGAGGCGGTCGGGTTCGTCCATGAGCAGCGATGCGTACGGGCGGACCCGGTCGCGGTAGCGGCCGCCGAGCAGGCGGCCGACCGGTTGACCGGTTGCCTTGCCCAGGATGTCCCACAGCGCCGTGTCGACGCCGCTGATCGTGTGGGTGATCGAGCCGCCGCGGCCCAGCCAGAACGTCGTGCGGTGCAGGCGTTCGGCGACGCGCTCCGGCTCCAGCGCCTCCTCGCCGATCAGCAGCGGCGACAGGACGTCCAGCGCGGCCCGTACCAGCGCCTCGCTGGTGAACACGCTGCCGACGCCGACGATCCCCTCGTCGGTGTGCACGGCGACGAGCGTGTGGACGACGTCGTCGCTCTCCAGCTCCTCGGTCCAGCCCCCGGCCGGTGTGGCGCCGCGCAGACCGGCGGCGCGAACGGCACGGATCTTCATCTGACTCTCCTTCGCTAGGTCGAGCGGGGCAGGAACCGGCCGGCTCGGACGCCGCGGTGCTCGCCGCGGTCGACGACGAGCGCGCCGTTCACGATGACGTAGGGCACCCCGGCCGCGTAGCCGTCGGGCAGCCGGAACGTCTCCTGGCGGGCCAGCGTGGTGGTGTCGAGGACCGCCACGTCGGCCCAGGCTCCTTCGGCGAGGCGGCCGCGGCCGGCGAGGCCGAAGTGGTCGGCCACCATCGCCGTCATCTTGTGCACGGCCTCGGTCAGGCCGAGCGTGCCGCGCCGCAGGACGTGGTGGCCGAGGTAGTGCGCGTGCCCGCTGAAGAACAGCGGGTGCCGGGTCCGCGCCGCGAGTGGGCCGTCGGTGCGGCTGGAGAACCCGTCGACGCCGAGGCAGAACAGTGGGTGGGCGACGGCCTCCGCGACGTGCTGCTCGGTGAACAGCCGTCCCACCAGCTGGACGGCAGGCAGGTCGGGTCCGGCGGCCTCCAGGACGTCGAGGAAGCAGTCCCACTCGTCGCGCCCGCCGCGGGCGGCGATCTCCGGGAAGGACAGGCCCTCCAGATCCGGTGTGGCCGGGCTCGTCGCGAGCACCACGCGGTCCCACTCCCCGCGGTGCACGAACCGCCAGTAGCGGTCGGAGTCGGCGCGCACCCGCCGCCGGATCGCAGGGTCGCCGAGGCGCGCCGCGGCGGCCGCGGCCCCGTCCTCGAGCACCCATCCGGGCAGGAGGCCGGCTGCGAGGCCGATGCCGTCCGGGTACGGGGTCATGTCGGCCAGCACGTCGAGACCGGCGTCGCGCTCGGCATGCAGCCGCTCGACGGCGCGCTGCCAGCCGTCCGGGGGTGCGCCCGTGCCGTACCGGACGTTCAGGTGCGACAGCTGGGCGACGAGCCCGTGCGGGCGGGCGACCCGGAAGAACTCGTCGACCGCCGCGGCCAGCCCGGCGTCCCGGTTGCGGATGTGGCTGGCGTAGATCCCGCCGTGCCGGGCGAGCACCGAGGCGAGGTCGGTGAGCTCGGGGGTGAGCGCATCCCGGCCCGCCCCGTACTCGAGGCCGGTCGACATGCCCAGCGCGCCCGCGTCCAGCGCGTCCCCGAGCAGCCGCCGCATGGTGCCCAGCTGCTCGCCGGTGACGGCGGACCCGCCCACCCCCGCGGCGTCGCGGAGCGCGGTGTGACCGACGAACCAGGCGAGGTTCTGCGCCGTTCCGCCGTCGTGGAGGTGGACGCGGTCGACGAGCTCGCCGAACGACCGCCAGTCCACGTCGCCGGTGTGGCCGAACGCGGCGAGCGCTGCGCCCGCGGCGGCCGCGGTCACGTCGGTCAGGGGCGCGTAGGTGAGCCCGCAGTTGCCGACGACCTCGGTCGTCACCCCTTGCCGGATCGTGCTGTGCGCGTCCCGGTTGCCGAGCACCGACCAGTCGGTGTGGCTGTGCGGGTCGATCAGCCCGGGTGTCACGACGAGGCCGGTCGCGTCGATCACGGTGGCAGCCGGCGCGGCGAGCCGGGGGCGCACGGCGACGACCCGGTCGCCCACGATGCCGACGTCGGCGCGGTAGGGCGCGGCGCCGGTGCCGTCGACGACGGTGCCGCCGCTGACGAGAACGTCGATCACAGGGCCTCCGTGTGTCGGTCTCGCACCGCGAGCAGCACCAGCAGCGACACGATCACGCCGAACGTCAGGTAGTACGCGGGTGCCATCGGGCTTCCGGTGCTCGTGGCGAGGAGGGTGTTGACGAACGGCGCGGTCCCGCCGAAAAGCGCGACCCCGATGTTGTAGGAGCTCGAGAAGGCCGTGGAGCGCACCCGCGTGGGGAACAGCTCGACGAACATCGCGGCCATGGGGCCGGAGACCGCCGCGAACAGGACGACGAAGAGGACCTGGCCCGCGAGGGCGCCGGCGAGCGTCCCGCCGGTGACGAGCAGGAAGATCGGGTACGTGCCGGCGACGAACCCGGCGAGGGCCACGGCCATGACGGGCTTGCGGCCGACCCGGTCGGACAGGGCACCGGCGAGGACGATCAGCGGGACCTCGATCGCGAGCGCGACGACGTTCGTCACGAGGGCGTCCTGCAGCGGCAGGTCGGTGACGCCCGCGAGGTAGGCCGGGAAGCTGGTGGCCGTGTAGCCGCACAGCGTGACCCCGAAGACGACGCCGAGCAGCAGCAGCCAGTTCCGGCTGGTCGAGCGGTCGTCGGGCACCGGGGCCTCCTCCGCGCGCACGAACACCGGCGACTCGTCCAGCCGGAGCCGGACGAACAGGCCGATCGCGGCGACGACGCCGCCGGCGAGGAACGGCAGGCGCCACGCCCACGAGTCGACGGTGTCCGGCGCCAGACCGCCGACGACGACCGTCGCCGTGCCGGTGCCGAGCAGGAAGCCGGCCACGGTCGAGGCTTGGACGATCCCGCTGCACAGACCGCGGCGGCCGGTGCGGGCGTACTCGATGAGGAAGGTCGCGCCGCCGGTCCACTCGGCACCGACCGCGAGACCCTGCACCATCCGGAGCGCGACGAGCAGGACGGGCGCCAGTACCCCGACGCTCGCGTACGTCGGCAGCAACCCGATCCCGAGGCTTGCCGTGCCGACGATGACCATCGTGATCGCGAGCATGCTCCGCCGTCCGACCCGGTCGCCGAGGCGGCCGAACACGATCCCGCCGAGCGGCCGGCACACGAACCCCACCGCGTAGGAGCCGAGCGTCACCAGCAGCGAGACGGCCGGGTCGGCGGAGGGGAAGAACAGCCGGCCGATCACGGTGGCCAGGGCGGCGTAGATCGCGAAGTCGTACCACTCCAGGACGGTGCCGATCACGGCGGCGGCGAGGACCCGCCGGGGGACTCCGAGGTCGGCCCTGACGGGCGGTGCGGACGGTTGCATCGGCCCTTCCTCCTTCGGAAGCGCTGGTCGGGCTGTCGGGGAGCGGACGCTAATCGACAGTTTGGTAGATGGTCAACCATTTGCCATCGACAGGCGACTTCGCCTAGGGTGGCCGCCGTCCCGTCGAAATGGAGGACCGTGAGCACGTCAGCCCCGAGCGGTGCCGTACCCGAGTCGCGCCGCGAGTGGATCCTGCGCTGGCTGCGCCAGGCGATCGCGTCCGGCGAGCTGGGGCCGGGGGAGCGGCTGGTCGAGCGGGACATCTCCGCGCGGTCGGGGGTGAGCCGCGGTCCCGTCCGCGAGGCGATCATGATCCTGGAGCAGGAGGGACTCGTCGTCTCGCACCCCTACCGCGGGGCGCAGGTCGCTCCCGTCTCCGGGGCCGAGGTGCGCGAGGTGCTCGTCCCGATCCGCCAGACGATCGAGCGGTTCGCCTTCGCGAACGCCGCGGCGGATCCGGACCTGCTCGGCAGGCTCGAGGTGATCGTCCGCGAGATGGAGTCCGCGGCGCGGCGCGGCGACACCGACCGCCTGGCCGACCTCGACGTCGACTTCCACGAGGCCGTGATCAGGGCCGCAGGCCACCCGCAGACGCTGCAGATCTGGCGCACGATCCAGCCCCGCGTGCGCGCCTACTTCCTCCGCGACGCCCCCGCCCACCCGAGCCCCGACGAGATCCCGCGCCAGCACCGGGAGTTGCTCGACGCACTGCGCGCCGGCGACCCGACCGCGCTCGACCGGGCGGTGGTCGACCACATCGAGCTCCACCTGGACCGATGAGTCAGCGGGTGGTCTTGCGGTAGGCGTCCTTCTCCCACCCGTCTCAGATCATCGCCCGCCGCAACCAGCCGGCCACCCCGTCGATGTGCACGGTCGCGCGGGCGGCCACCAGCGCGGCGTCGCCGCACGCGAGCGCCTCGATGATCATCCGGTGCTCGGTGAGGCTGCGCTCCGTCGAGCCCTCCTCGGAGAGGCCGCGCCAGATACGTGCGCGCAGCGTGCTGCTGGAGAGCGTCTCGAGCAGGCTCGTGAGGTAGGCGTTGCCGGCCAGCTCGGCGATGCGGCGGTGGAACACCTGGTCGTGCGCCACGAGCTCGTCCACCGTGGGGCTCTTGCCCAGTGCGGCGAGCATGCCGCGCAGCTCCTCGACGTCGGGCGGCGCGACGCGCGCGGCGGCGATCGCGGCTGCCGCCGGCTCCAGGATGCGGCGCACCTCGAACAGCTCGAGGAGCGACGAGTCCTGGTGGATGTCCACCACGAAGGACATCGCGTCCAGCAGGGTGTCGGGGGTCAGGCTGGTGACGTAGGTGCCGTCGCCACGCCGGACGTCGAGCACGCGGATGATCTCCAGGGCCTTCACGGCCTCGCGTAGCGAGCTTCGGGACAGGCCGAGTGCCTCGGACAGCTCCTTCTCCGGCGGCAGCCGGTCGCCGGGTCCCAGCTCGCCGGTACGGATCATCTCCTTGATCTTGAGGATGGCCGCGTCGGTGACCGCCATCAGCGGATGTCGAACCCGACCGCCGACGGCACATCCCGGGACGGCAGCTCCACGGCGACGCCGGCCTGCTCGGCCTTCGCCTCGACGGGGGTCCCGTCGGCGAGCGCGGCGGAGTCGAGCTCCAGCCGGTCGGCGCGAGCCGGCAGCACGACCCGACCGGATGCGTCGACGACGGCCCACGCCCGGTCCCCGGTGCGGGTCCAGCGCACCCAGGGCTCGTCGGAGGCATCGGCGATGCCGGCATCGAGCGGGCGGGAGCCGTGGACGACACCCCCGTGCACGGCCATCCAGGCGGCGAGGGCCTCAAGGGTGCTGCGCTGCCCGTCCGGGATCCGGCCGCCGGCCGTCGGGCCGACGTTGAGCAGCAGGTTCCCGCCACGGGAGACCACGTCGACGAGGTGGCGCACCAGCCGCGGCCCGCTCATCAGGTGGCGGGAGTCCTCCACCTGGTTGTAGCCGAACGACAGCCCGATGCCCCGGTTGTTCTCCCAGGCCGGGGCGGTCTCGGCCTCGAGGCCGTGCTGGTACTCGCTCGTGCGGTAGTCCCAGTGCGTGTCGCCCCACCGGTCGTTGACGACACCGTCCGGCACCGTCGCGTAGAAGTGCCGGAACAGCTCGGCGAGCCCGAGCGCGCCGCCGTGCTTGCCGGCGTCGGGCCACTCGATGTCGTTCCACAGCACATCCGGGCGGTACCGGTCGACCAGGTCACGGACGTGCAGGTACGCGTAGGCCGCGTACGCCGCATCGTTCGGACGCTGTGCGCGCACGTTCGCGAACGTGTCGAGCACCGGGAGGTGCTCGGTGACGCTCCAGTCGAGCCCACCGGAGTAGTACACGCCGAACCGCATCCCGGCCGCCCGCGCGGCGCTCGCCAGGTCGCCGATCATGTCGCGCCGCGGTCCGCGGTGCACGGTGTTGCGAGTCGCGGTCCCGGGCGCGTCCCACAGCGCGATGCCGTCGTGGTGCTTGGTGGTCGGCACGACGTAGCGGGCGCCGGCTCGCGCGAAGAGGTCGCACCAGCCCCGCGGGTCGAACTCCTCGGCGCGCCAGGCGTCCAGGAAGTCGTCGTAGGGGGCGTCGCCGTAGGTCTCCTGGTGGTGCTTGCGCGCCGGGCTGTCGTCGAACCGGATCGTGTTCCAGTACCACTCGGCGTACGCGTTGTGGCGGAACCACGTGTGCTCGTCGACGGTGCCCAGCTCGCCGCTCGGTTCCCCCCACGCCGGCACCGAGTAGGCACCCCAGTGGATGAAGATCCCGAACTTGGCGTCGGCGTACCAGTCCGGCAGTGGGCGCTGGAACCGGCTCCAGTCGACGGTCACGAGGTCCTCCCGGGAGTTCACCGGCCACCGAGGCCGGACAGGGCGATGCCGCGGACGAGGTGGCGCTGCAGGAGCACGACCATGAGGACGGTCGGCAGCATCGAGATCGCCGCCGCGGCCATCAGCAGGTGCCACTGGTTGCCGTTCTGGGACAGGAACAGGTTCAGCCCGAGCGGCACGGTCGACATGTCGCGGCTGTTCACGATGATCAGCGGCCACAGGAAGCTGTTCCAGTAGTTGATGAACGTGAACGCCGCGAGCACGGCGATGGCCGGCCGCGCGATCGGCATCACCACCTGCAGCAGGATGCGGATCCGGCTCGCGCCGTCGATCGTGGCGGCTTCCTCCAGCTCCCGCGGGATCGTGAGGAAGAACTGGCGCAGCAGGAACGTGCCGAACGCGGTGAACGCCCAGGGCAGGATCAGCGCGGCGTAGCTGTCCACCCAGCGGAACTGCTGCATGAGGATGAACATCGGGACGACCGTGACCTCCTGCGGCACCATCAGCGTGCCCAGGTAGAGCAGGAAGATCCGGTCCCGGAACCGGAAGCGCAGCCGTGCGAACGCGTACGCCGACAGCACCGACGTCACGCACACCACGACGGTGCCCGCCACGGCCACGAACAGGCCGTTGAGCATGAACCGGCCGAACGGCAGGTAGCTCCACGCCTCGGCGAAGTTGGACCAGCGGATCTCCGACCCGATGAGCCCGGTGCCGACGCCGAACACCTCCGCGGGCGGCTTCAGCGCCGTCGCGATCATCCACACGAACGGCATGAGGAACAGCAGGAGCACGGCCGTGAGCAGCACCTGCGACAGCACGGTGCGCGGGCTCGTGCGCCGGCGGGACGGGCGCACGGCGGGCGCGTTGGCGGATGCCGGTCGCGCGAGGGTCTCAGTCGTCATAGTGCACCCACCGCTTCTGGCCGAGGAACTGCAGCGCGGTGACCAGCATGATGATCATGAAGAGGAACCAGCCGATCGTCGACGCGGTGCCGAGGTCGAACTGCTGGAAACCCTGGCGGTAGAGGTTGAGCACCATGGTCTCGGTGGTGACGCCGGGGCCGCCGTTGGTGAGGGCATAGGGCTGCACGAAGACCTGGAACGAGGTGATCAGCGTCATGATCATCGCGAAGAACATCGACGGCGAGAGCATCGGCAGCGTGACGCTCCAGAACCGGCGCAGCGGACCGGCCCCGTCGATCGAGGCCGCCTCGTGCAGGCTCTGCGGGATCGCGTCGAGTCCGGCGGAGAAGACCAGCATGTTGTAGCCGAAGCCCTGCCAGACCGACATCAGGATCACCGCGGCCATCGCCCAGCGGTTGTCGCCGAGGAAGTTGGGCGACGGCACGCCCAACACCGACTGGAACCCCTGGTCGATCGCGCCACCCGGCTGGTACAGCAGCCGCCACACCAGCGCGTTGGCGATCATCGGCGTGACCGTCGGGATGAAGAACAGCAGGCGGTAGAGCCCGCGCCCGCGGATGCGGGGCGAGATCCACAGTGCCAGTCCGAGCGACACGACGATGTTGAGCGGCACGTAGACCAGCACGAACACCAGGGTGTTGAGCATGATCCGGTGGAAGATCGGGTCGCTCAGCAGGTCGCCGAAGTTCTCCAGCCCCACGAACCTCCGTCGCCCCAGCACGGGCCAGGCGAAGAAGCTGATCACCAGCGAACCGACGAGCGGGATCAACGTGAACAGCAGGAACCCGCTGGTGCTCGGCGCGAGGAACCCCAGGGCGGCGCGGCCGTCGCCGCGGTGCACCCCGCTGCCGGGTGCGGCGGCGGGTGCGGCGGGTGGTGCGGGGGCCGACACGGTCACTAGTGCCCCCCGCCGGAAGTCCGTTGGGCAAGTCGGTGGATGCAGGTTCTCGCTGGGCGCGCCGGGCGGCGGCCCTCGTACCGGGCGTACTCGGGTCGTCGGCCGGTGCGGCCAGCGTGGGCGTGGGCCGCCGAATTGTTCGGCGGACTTCCGGCGGGGGGCACTTGGTCACCCCGCCTGCTGCTGCACCGCGTTCAGGAAGTCCGGCACGCTCTGCTGGCCGTTCACCGCCTCCACGCCGTACTGCATGAACAGCTGGTTGACCTGCTGGTAGTTCTCGGTGGCCGGCGCCGGCACGCCGTTCTTGATCGCCGCCTGCAGGCCGTCCTTCGCTCCGGCGAGCTTCGGGCTGAACCACGACTCCTGCTGCGCCGTGCGGGCCGGGAAGGCCCGCCCCTGCTCGGCGAGGTACTGCAGAGCCTCGGGGCTGGTGAGCACCGCGACGGCCTGCAACGCCTTCTCCGGGTCGGGGCAGGTCTGCGAGATCCCGAACCCGGACCCGGCCACCTGGCTGTGGGAGCCGGAGTCCCCGGCCGGGATCGGGGCCACCCCCACCTCGAACTGCGCCTGGTCCATGACGTTGACCAGCTGCCACGGCCCGTCGACGACCATCGCGGCGTCGCCCGCGATGAACGAGTTCAGCGCGGGCGTGGCGTCGTTGGTGGCCACGACCTGGGGCGCGACCTTGAGCTTGGTGACGAGGTCGGCGTACCACTGGACGGCCTTGACGAAGCCCTCCTGCGTGAGGTCCAGCGTGCCGTCGGCCGAGACCGGCGCGGTGTCCTCCAGGGAGAGCGACCACGGGATCACGCTGTCGATCGTGGGGTAGACCGCGAACCCGTGCTTCCCTCCGCTGGTCAGGCTCTGTGCCGCGGAGAGGAAGTCCTGCACCGTCCAGTCGGTGGTCGGGACCGGCACGCCGGCCTCGCGGAAGCGGTCGGCGTTGTAGAACATCAGCAACGGCCCGAAGTCGTACGGCACGGCGAGCTGCTGGCCTTCCACCTGCAGCGCCTTCCAGATCGACGGGTCGAAGTCGGCCGCGTTCACGCCGGCGCCGGCCAGCATGTCGTCGAGCGGCACGAGCAGCGGCGCGATGCTGGGCGCACGATAGGACTGCACGCCCAGGATGCAGCCCGCGTCGCCACCGCTGGCCTGCGCGGCGAGCTTGGTCCAGTAGTCGTTGAAGCTGCTGGTCTGGAACTCCAGTGCGATGTCGGGGTGCTTCGCCGTCACCATCTCGGAGAGGTGGTTCCAGGCGTCCACCTCGGCGGTGGACCCGCTCCACATGTTCCAGACGAGGGTGGTCTTCCCGTCGGCCGTGGTGGCGCCCCCGCCGCCGTCCGAGCCGCACGCGGCCACCGTCAGGGCGAGAACAGCGGTGGCCGCGCTCGCGAGCGCCCTCTTCCGAATGGTCGTGATCGTCATGCTGCTCCTCGACGCTGAGCGAGAGACATCCGATGTTCTGAGCACTCTGGCGGGAGACTCGCCCGGCGTCAAGTCGGCACGCGCACGAGAGATCCGATGTATCTAGGTCAATTTCTCGAAGAAGAACTCGTGCTTGAGGAACGAGACGTCGTACTCGTGGCCCGGCTGCGGCGGGAGGAGCTGCGAGGCCTGGAATAGGCGCCAGCCGTCCTTCAGCGCGTCGAGGCCCGTCTCGTACGGGGGGAGGTCACTGTCGCCGGTGGTCGGGGTGGACTCCCCGGTGCCGTCGTAGCTCGACCAGCCCACGACCTTCGCGTCGAGCGCGGACGTGGCGAGGTAGAGCACCAGCACCTGCTGCCTGGTGGTCGGCTGATGGGTGGTCGTCATGCCATCTCCTGGACGGGGGTGGGGGCGTGCGGGTTGAGGCTGCGCCCCGCGACCACCCGGGTCGGACGGTTGGTCACGCGGGTGACCCAGTAGTCCGGGTCGTAGGTGTCGTCGCCGGCCAGGGCGCGCCACAGCAGCACCCGGTTGTAGATCTCCAGCCGTCCGGTGGCGTGCTCGTACCAGGGGAAGGTGCTGCGCAGCTCGGCGGCGACGGCCGGGTCGTACAGGTCGTCGGTGTTCCACAGCCGCAGCTGCCGGACCGTCGGGTTGAAGCGGATCTTGAACATGTAGCGGTCGACGTCGCTGTCGTTGCGCCGGCCGCCGTGCCAGATGCCGTGGTGCAGGAAGACGACGGTGCCGGCCGGGCAGACGAGCCGGGTCTGGCCGCGCAGGTTCTGGTAGCGCCCGGTGTCGGACTCGTTCGTGTGGCGCAGGTGGCTGCCCGGCACCGACAGGGTGCCGCCCATCTCCAGGGTGACCTCCTGCGGGTAGTACATGAGCTGTACGTCGAACGCGTCCGGCCGGACGTCGATGATGGCGTCGCCGTGCAGCGGCTGGGCCGATCCGTCGTGCGCCCGGCGGATGTGCACGGCGTGGTGGTCGACAGTGGGGTCCGGCCCCACGAAGCTGTGGATCGCGCCGGCGATCTCCGGCAGCTGCACGAGCCGCTGCGCGAACGAGCCTTCCTCGAAGGTCTCCGGCAGCGGGGTGCCGTACGGCACCGCCGGGATGCCGGCCCGGAGCACGTCGATCGCCTCGGCGTTCATGTCGGCCGGGACCACGCCGTCGATGCGGTGCGCGCCGTGCGCGACGAAACGGGCCATCTGGACGGACGTGAGCAGGTGTTTGCGGTGCACGTTCCTCCTTCGCCTGCGAGTGGTTCTCGGGCACCGAGGTTAGGTCGGAGACAACCCGAAGCGCGTGGGTATGGCTCGCCACTGGTGGTAATTTCTCACCATGCATGCCGAGCGTGTGTCGCTGCACCTGGAGCGCCCACCGGTGGTGGCGAACGCCGGCGTCGGGGTGCACGGCGTGCGCAGCCTGCACGACGTCTTCCGGCTGCCCGACCTGTGGCAGGTGCACCTCTACGGCTACTCGGCCGGGCTCACGATCGGTGGGCGCGCCTACTCCGTCGCGCCCGGCTGGGTGAGCTTCGTGCCGGCCGGCGTGGAGGTCCGGTTCGACTACACCGGCCGCTCCGAGCACCTGTTCGCCCACTTCCGGCCGGAGGTGTCCGGCGAGCCGCTGACGGTGCCGGTCGTCCGGGACGCCGGCCCGGCTGCCGCCGGACTGTCCGACCTCCTGCGCGCGGCGATCACGGCCTCACCCGGCGGCTCGCCGCGCACCGCCGCCGAGGTGTGGACGGCGCTGTGGCGGATCGCGCAGCTCCCGGCACCTCCCACCGGCCGCGCCCGGCACACCGCCGTCGCGTCCGCGATCGCCCACATCGAGGCCAACCTGGCCCGCCCGATCTCCGTCCCGGACGTCGCCCGCGTGGTCGGGGTGTCGCACAACCACCTCACGAGGCTCTTCCGTGCCGAGACGGGTCTCCCGGTGGTCGGGTGGATCCGGCAGCGGCGGATGGCCCGCGCCCGCCACCTGCTCACGGCAACGACGATGTCGATCCCGGCCGTCGCCGCCTCCGTCGGCATCACCGACCTGCAGGCCTTCAACAAGGCCTGCAGGCGCGAGCTCGGCGCCTCGCCCCGCGCGGTCCGGATGGGCGCGGATCAGGCCGTGTCCGAGAAGCCCTGATCGCAGATTTCCGCGCCCTCGCCGGCGACTCGCGTAGCGGGCGTGATCATCGACTCGGTGCGCGGACGGCCATATCTGGCCGGCCTCGCACCCAACCGATGATCACCCGTGGCGTAGTCCGTTCATGAGGAGGGTGAGCAGGCGGTCGGCTCGGGCCCACCGGTCACCCGAAGTGGAGCCGCGACAGGCCGGAGTCAGGGGCCGGACGGCTACGCTCGCTCCTGACCGGCGGAAGGGGGCGATCGCCGTCAGCATGCATCTCGCCGCCGCGGTCCTCGCCGACCGGCCGGGCGGCATGCGCACGGTCGCCGCGGTGGTGCTCGCGGCGAGCTTCCTCGCCATGAGCGCGGTGGCGTGGCGCAAGCACCCGGGCAGCCGGGTGGGGCTGCTCGCTGCCGCCATCGGCGTGCTCGTGCTGCTGGAGCCGATGCTTCCCGGCCCGGAGCGGGTGGTCGCGGCCGGCTGGGCCGCGGTGCTGATCCACCTCGTCGCCGCGCTGCCCAGCGGGCGGTTGGGGACGCCGGCGATGCGCCTGGTCGTCGCGCTGGCCTACCTGAACACGGTCGCCATGATGACGGCCCTCCTGCCCAGAGAACTGGTCAAAGAGGTCGGCACGCTCGTCGCGGTGCTGCTCGGGGCGGCCGTCCTGGGCATGCAGTGGATGCGGTGGCGACGCACCAGCGTGCCGAGCCGCCGGTCGCTCACTCCGGTGCTCGCCGCGGCGGCGGTGATGGTCGGGCTGCTGCTGGCCGGCAACCCGATGTGGACGCCCGATGCGTCGCTGCTGGACATGAGCGTGCTCAAGGTCGGGCTCGTGGCCGTGCCGCTGGCGTACCTCGCCACGGAGCTGCGCAGCCGGATCGAGCGCGGCGGCGTGGCCGACCTGGTCGTCCAGCTGGGCAACGCACCGGAGCCGGCGAGTCTCCAGGCGGCGCTGGCGAAGGCGCTGCACGACCCGACGCTCGTCGTGGGCCACTGGGTGGCGGAGTCGCGCCGGTACGTCGACGCGGACGGGCGCCCGGTCACCCCCGGCGGCCCGGGCCGGGTGATCACGCGGGTCGACCGCGGCGGCGAGCCGGTTGCCCTCCTGGTGCACGACCCGGCGCTGCTCGAGCAGCCGAGATTGATCGAGGCCGCGTGCACCGCCGCGGCGCTCGCCCTGCAGAACGAACGTCTGACGGCCGACCTGCGCGCCCGCCTGGCCCAGCTCGCCGAGTCCAGGAGGCACGTCCTGCAGGCGGCCGAGGCCGAGCGGCGGCGGCTCGAACGCGACCTGCACGACGGCGTCCAGCAGCGCCTGCTCTCCATCCCGATGGCGCTGAGCGTCGCCGAGTCCGCCATCCCTCCGGACGCGGAGCGCGCCCGGGCGCTCATCACCGAGGCGAAGGACATGTCGCTCGCGGTGCTGGACGAGCTGCGCGCCCTGTCGCAGGGCATTCACCCGACGATCCTCACCGAGCGCGGGCTGGCGGGTGCGGTGCGGGAGCTGACGGTCGTGGCGTCCGTGCCGGTGCGGCTCACGGTGGATCTGCCGCCCCTCCTCTCGGCCGAGATCGAGACCACCGCGTACTACGTCGTGGCCGAGGCGCTGGCCAACGTCACGAAGCACGCCGACGCGAGCCGCGTGGAGATCCGAATCGTGCAAGTGGGTGAGCGGCTCGTCGTCGAGGTCGCGGACGACGGGCGGGGCGGCGCCGACCCGGAGGGTTTCGGCCTGCGCGGCCTCGCCACGCGCGCCGGGGACAACGGCGGGGTCCTGCGCGTCACCAGCCCGGTCGGCGGCGGCACCCGGGTGCGGGCGGAGCTGCCGTGCGAGTAGTGCTCGCCGAGGACAACGTCCTGCTTCGGGAAGGTCTCGTCCGGCTGCTCGCCGAAGCGGGAGTCACGGTGCTCTCGGCCGTCGAGGACGCCACGGCGCTGCTCGCGGAGGTGGGCCGGCACCGTCCGGACGTGGCGATCGTGGACATCCGACTCCCACCCACACGTACCGACGAGGGCCTGCGCGCGGCCCGGGAGATCCGCAGGCGCCATCCGGGCGTGGGCGTGCTGGTGCTCTCGCAGTACGTGCGGGTGAGCTACACCGTCGAGCTGCTCGACGGCGGTGCGAACGGGGTCGGCTACCTGCTGAAGGATCGGGTCACGAACATCGCCGAGTTCACCGAGGCGGTGCGCCGGGTCGGCAGCGGTGGCTCCGCCTTCGATCCCATCGTGATCAATCAGCTGGTGCAGCGCCGCGCAGGCGAGGACGACCCGCTGCACGCGCTGAGCGAGCGGGAGCGCACCGTGCTCGCGCTGATGGCAGAGGGCCGCACCAACCAGGCCATCGCCGACCGCCTGGACATCGCCGAGCGAACCGTCGAGAAGCACGGCACGAGCATCTTCACCAAGCTCGACCTGACGGCGAGCCCGGACGACCACCGCCGCGTCCTCGCGGTCCTCCGCTTCCTGAACGCCTGACCGGGCCCGGGCCCGATTGCAGCAAAGCCACTTTCACGCAACGTGGTTGCAGGAAAGTGGCTTTGCTGCAATGCGGCCGGGGGTGCGGGTAGCCGCACCTGACCGGCGCGGCTGACCGTCCCGCAGGTGCGTGGCGCCTCGCTGTCGGTGCATGCGGATCCGCAGGACGCTGCAGCCGTGGGACGGATCCGCTGCGCGTTGCTCGTCGTGCTTGCCGTTGCCCTCGCGATGCTGGCGGGTGCCGGAACGGCGCTCGCGCACGGTGGCGTCGTCGGTCAGGACCTGCGGGTCGCCGCGTCGCTCGGGGAGCGCGAGCTGACCGTGATCATCCGGCGGGTGGGCGCGGTGCCGGGACCGCTGCGCGTCGACGTCGTCAACCACACCGGCAGCCCGGGCGGGACGCTCCGGATCGCGGCGGCCCCGCAGAACGCCGTGCCGGGTGCTCCGATCGACCTGCCGCTCACCGACGGCGGCGGATCCGCCGGCACCGCGTTGCACGTCGACCGCGTCGGCGCGTGGGAGCTCCGGGTGGACGACGGCCGGGAGACGGCCCGATTCCCCTTCGTCGTGCCCGACGACGTGATGCCGGCGTGGGAGCGGGTGGTGACCGGCGGCTACACCGCGGCCGGCGCCCTCCTGCTTGCGGCGCTGGGTGCGGCGGCGTTCGGGCGGTGGTCGTGGCCGCCGCTCGTGCTGGGCGGCGGGGCGGCCACCGCGGTCGTGGTGGCCGTCACCGCCGGCCTCCTGTCGTCGAGCCTGCCGGTCGAGGCCGAGATCGATCCGACGACGGGCCGGCCACCGACCTTCCGCACGACGCCGGGCGCGGTCGCGCCTCCCCATGTCGACCTGCTGGCCGACGCGGCGCTGGTCGCCGGGCAGCGCTCGCCGATCGACCTGCGGCTCGTCGACGGCGGCACCGGTCGCGCCGTCGACGACCTGGTGGTGCACCACGACGCGCTCGTGCACCTGGTGGTGGTCGGGCCGGGCGGGCAGTTCGCCCATCTGCACCCGGTGCGGCTCGGGCCGGGCGAGTTCCGGGTGTGGTTCCGGCCGTCGTCGGGTGGCGAGCATCGCGTCCACGCGGAGCTGGAACGCCGGGGCGGGGGAGTGCAGCTCGCGGACGTCGCCATCCCCGCCACGGGGCCGGTGGCGGCCGAGCCGGTGGCCGGCGGGCTGGGTGACCGCGATGCCGGCGGGATGACCGCGCGGATCACGGCGTCGAGCCTCGTCGCCGGCGAGCCCTCCGTGCTCGGTGCGGAGTTCGGCGAGGCCGGCCGGCCGGTGCGGGACCTCCAGCCCTGGCTGGGCATGGCCGGCCACCTGATCACGACCGGGCCGCAGGGGACGGTCGGGCACGTCCACGCGATGCCGAACCCGTCGGATGCGGTGCCGGACGAGACCGTCGCCACCGGCGGGCCGCGGGTGGAGTTCGTCTACACGTTCCCGACGCCCGGGAGGCACCGGCTGTGGATCCAGGTCGAGCGCGACTACCAGGTCGTCACGGTGCCCGTGGAGGTCGACGTGACCGCGCCGGAGGACGGGTCGTGACCGTCCGCGGCCGCTGGGCCGTCGCGGTCGCGGGGCTCGCCGTCGTCGCCGCGCTGGCCCTGCTCTTCTGGCCTCGGCCGGCGGATCCCGTGGACGTCACGGGCCAGGCGGGATCGCACCAGGTCAGGCTGCTGATCGAGACGCCTGCCGTCGGGGTCCGGGATCTCACGCTGGACGTCACGGGTGCCGTCGAGCGGCTCGTCGTCGCCCCGACGATGGTCGAGATGGGCCACGCGGCCCCGCCCGTGACCGCGACGCCCGCTGGGCCCGGCCGCTTCGAGGCCGCGGACGTGGAGTTCTTCATGCCGGGCCGGTGGGACGTGACGGTCACCGTGCACGGCCCCGACGGAACGGGCGAGGTGGTCCTCCCCGTGCTCATCGCTTCGAGAGGGAGAGAGTCATGATCGATACGGGCTTGCTCGCCCGCCCCTGGATCCCGGCGTGGATCCTGCTGACCGGGTCGGCGTCGACGCTGCTCGGGCTGGCCTGGGACCTGCAGTGGCACGGCGACGTCGGGCCGGACACCTTCTACACGCTGCCGCACCTGTTCATCTACGCGGGCGCGGCCGTGTCCGGGTTGGTGAGCCTCGCCGTCGTGCTGGCCGCGACCGCCGCGACGCGCTCCGGCCGTGCGGTGGACACCGCCGTCGGCGGCCGCCGGGTAGCGGTGTTCGGCGTGTTCCAGGCCCCTGTCGGCTACCTCGTATCCGGGGTCGGGGCGGCGGTCTTCCTGCTCTACGGGCTGTGGGACGAGTGGTGGCACGGCCTGTACGGGTTCGACGCCGTGATCGCCTCGCCCCCGCACGTCGGCCTGCTGACCTCGGCGATGCTCGCGATGCTCGGCTCCGTGATGACCTGCGCCGCGGCGGCGGGGCAGCGCTTCGCCGGGCCGGCTCTCGTCGCGAGCGTCGCGATCCTGCTCGGCTTCTCCATGGTCGTGCTGGTCGCGCTCCCGGAGGCAGCCGTGTTCGACGAGCGCACGGCGACGGTGTCGCTGCTGTCGATGGCGGCCCTCGCCTGCGTCGCGTCGTTCAGTCGGGGTCTGCGGGCGGTGCTGGCCACCGCCGGCACGCTCCTCGCGGTGCAGGTCGCGCTCGCGTTGTTCAGCCCGTGGGCCACCCGCCTGTACGCGGCGTCCGAGGGCCTGCCGCTGCGGGACTACACCAACGGCCTCCCGCGGATGTCGATGTTCATGCCCGCGACGCTGTTGCTCGGCGTGGCGGCACTCGCCCTCGCGAGCCGCCGGGCCGGCTCACCCGTCCGTAGCTACGCGCTCGGCGGAGCGCTGGGCGGTGCGGCGCTCGCGGCCACGTTCCCGTGGCAGGCGGTCCTGCTCGGCGGCGCGGCCCCGCTTCCGGCCGAGGTCGTGGCGACGATCGCGGTCGGGGCGCTCCTCGGCGCGGCCGGCGGGATGCTGGGTGACCGGCTCGGCGGCGCGCTCCGGCTGCTCGTCCCCACGCCCGCCCGGGAGGTGGTGTGAGTGCGCCGCCTCCTGCTCGCCCTCGTCCCGCTCGGCGCGCTGCTCGGGCTCGCCGCCCCGGCCCAGGCCGCCCCGGCCCAGGCCGCGACGGCCCAGACCGCGACGGCCCAGACCGCGACGACCCAGACCGGGCCCACGCAGAGCTACGCGCCGGTCGTGATCGTCCATCAGGAACACCTCTCCGTCGGCCCCTACGAGCTGACGGCGGGGTTCAGCGAGTGGCCGGTGCGTGCACGGCAGTCGCTGGACTTCACGTTCGAACCCCGCGGGGGCATCGAGCAGATGATCGGCACCCTCGTGGTCGTCTCGCCCGCCGGCGAGGAGGACAACCTGCGCCGTCCCTCCGGCGTCGACGGGCTGCCCCGGCACCCGCGGCAGCCCGACGTCTGGGGCCTCGACGTCTTCGCGCTCGCCGAGCCGGGCGACTGGGTCTTCACCTTCGGGCTGGACGGCCCGCAGGGCCCCGCCACGGCCGAGATGGTCATCCCGGTGCTCGAGCAGCCGGGCCCGCCGCTCGCGCTGAGCTGGCTGGTGAGCCTGGGCCCACTGATCATCATCCTCGGCGTGCTGGCGACGGCGGTCCGGCGGGGTGGGCGGCCACGCATGATCGCGTCGAGTCGCCCCTGATGGTCGTGGCCGCAGCGCTGGTGCGCTTCTCGCGGGGATTCTCACTCCTGGGTGTGGCAGCCATGCCGCCGACAGGGTGAAACCGGCCACTTCGGCGACGCGGTTCGTAATGGGTTCCCCTGATCGGGCGATGGCAGAAGAGGGGGACGGATCACGAGTGGGGCTCGCGAGCCCGACCCCCGTGCCTGCCGCGACCGTCGTGGCCGGCTCGCCCGGGGGGAAGGACGAACCATGACCGCAGCCGGTCCACCAGGATCCGGCACGACCGGAATCCTGCGACTGCACACCCTGGCGTGGGGAGCGCTGTGGTTCGTGGTCGTCGTTGTCTTCACCGCGGGCGTGGGGGTCATCCAGGCGGCCGGTGCTGCGGGGGAGATGCCCCCGCTCACCTCGGGGGTGCAGGCCGTGGTCGAGCCGGTCGACCCGCCGAGCTCCGCGCCCGAGCCGCCCCGAGTGGTGGACGTCGTGCAGGTCGGCTGAGCCGACGCACCCGGCCGCGTTTCCCGGTGATCGACAGGTCCGGGCAGGTGTGGACTCCGCGAGACCTGGGCATCCCTGGCGGGTTGCCGGTGCCGACGTCGGGCGGAGGGGTCGGGCCGGCCGGCGGACGGGGTTCACATGGCCGGTTCCCTGCGGTGTCGCGACTGATGGGTCGGGCGATGCCGCTGAGCGTTGATCCGGGCGAGCTGGCCGCGGCCGGCGGTGTGCCGGTCGTCGACGTGCGCGGCGACGCCCGGCCGAGCCCGCTCGCCCTGCAGTTCGCGCTCCTCGCCGTGCGGCTGGTCGAAGCGGGCACCGCGGGGGAGGTGCTCATCCGAGTGGCGGAGGCAGCGCGGCGGCTGCTGCCCGCCGCCGACGCCGTGAGCGTCACCATGCGGGTCGGCGACGACACGTTCCACACCGCCGTCAGCCTCGATCCGATCGCCCGCGAGCTGGACCGGATCCAGTACGACGTCGGTGCGGGCCCGTGCGTCGACGCCGCCCGCATGACCGGCCTCGGCCTCGCCGTCAGCTCCGACCTCGCGACAACCCGGGCATGGCCGGACTTCGGGGCGGCGGCCTCGGCCCGCGGCTTCGCGGCGGTGGTCTCCTCCGCGCTCGCGCCCGATCCGGGGGCGCTCGCCCTCGGCGCGCTCAACATCTACGCCCGGCGCGGGCACGTGCTCGACGCAGGCGACCAGGACGTCACGCTCATGCTGGCCACGCACGGCGCGCTCGCACTGGCGCACGCCCAGGCGCTCTCGTACGCCGAGCTCCAGCACAGCCGCCTGTTCCGGGCGACCCATCCTCGTTGACACCGGCTGGCAAGGTGGCCCTCGTGATCGAACGGCGCACCAGAATCAGGGCGCGACGGCCTTGCGCAGCGTCCGCAGGCAGACGGCGAGCGCGTCGAGATCGGGCACGTCGCTGTCGCGAGCGTGCATCCAGGCCGCGTAGAGCAGCGACCACAGCACGGTCTGCACCCATTCCGGGCTGAGCTCGGGATCGATCGTGCCCTCGGCGTGGCCGCGTTCGACGAGCCGCAGCAGCGCCCGGTCGGGCTCGCTCTGCTCCTGCCAGGCCGGATCGGTGAACAGGTGCGGCTCGTTCAACGAGAGCAGCAGCCCGTCGCCGAGGGTGAAGTAGGCCTGGCACAGCCGCTCCAGCGCCGCCACGGCCGGCCCGGCTTCCGGCCGGGCGCGCTCGGTGGCGGCGGCGACCTGCTCCAGGAGATCGTTGGTGATGCCGGCGAGCAGGTCGGCCCGCTCCGGGAAGTACCGGTGCATCGTCGTGCGCCCCACGCCCGCGGCGGCGGCCACCTCGCCGAGCGATGCGCCGGACTGCTGGGACAGCACGCGAACGCCCGCGTCGAGGATGGCGCGCCGCGTGCGGGCGCGGGTGCCGCTCTCGGGAGGGGTGCCGGGCTCGTCGACCACGGCCGGAAGAGTAGCAAGACGCTCCATAACGGAACCAGATTGACAAAAACGGAACACAGATGCTCCACTCTTGAGCATGAGCACTCCGACCCCTGCTTCCGGGCTGCGCATCCTCCGGTCGTTCGCCCGGCCGCATCTGGGCACGCTCGCGCTCGGGCTCGTGCTGGCGCTCGCCGGCTCCGCGACGAGCCTGGCCACACCGCTCGTCACCAAGTGGGTCCTCGACTCGCTCGGCGCGTCGGCGTCGCTCGCCGGTCCGATCGGCGCGCTGCTGGGGCTGCTCGTCGTGGGTGTCGTGATCTGGATCGTGCAGTGGACCCTTCTCGGCACGCTGGGCGAACGGGTGGTGCTGGAGGCGCGGGAGTCGATGGTGCGCCGCTTCCTTCGGGCCACCGTGCCGGGGCTCACCCGCCGGCCGACCGGCGAGCTGGTCACCCGGGTCACCTCCGACACGGTGCTGCTGCGCGAGGCGGTCTCGTCCAGCCTGATCGGGCTCGTCAACGGGGTCGTGATGCTCGTCGGCACCCTCGTCCTGATGGCGGTGCTCGACCTGGTGCTGCTGGCCACCACGGTGGCCGCGGTGGTCGTCGTCATCCTGCTGTTCGCGCTGCTGATGCCGGGGATCGCGAAGGCGCAGGAACGGGCGCAGGAGCACGTCGGGCGGCTCGGCGGCGTGCTGGAGACCGCGCTGCGGGCCATCCGCACGGTGAAGGCGAGCCGTGCCGAGGAACGGCAGGCCGCCAGCATCCTCGGCGAGGCCGAGGAGGCGATGCGGTACAGCGTCCGCGGGGTGCGCCGCGAGGCCGTGGCGTGGACGATCGCCTGGTCCGGCATCCAGCTGGCGATCATCGTGATCCTCGGCGTCGGCGCATGGCGCGTGGGTCTCGGGCTGCTCGAGGTCTCCACGCTGATCGCGTTCCTCCTGTACGCCTTCGGCCTGATGGAGCCGATCACGGAGCTCAGCCAGAACCTCACGGCGCTGCAGGCCGGGATCGCCGCCGCCAAGCGGATCCAGCAGGTCCAGGACCTCGAGGTGGAGGAGACGGGGCCGGACCGGCGAGCCATGGAGGCCCGCGAGCCCGCCGGAGCGGAGCGGAGGCAGCCAGACTCCCTAATTGAGCTGCGCGGTGTCACCGCCGCCTACGGTCCGGGCCGCGCGCCCGCCGTGCAGGACGTCGATCTCGTCGTGCCCGCCCGCGGGCACACCGCGATCGTCGGCCCGTCCGGTGCGGGCAAGACCACCCTGTTCGCGCTGCTCCTGCGCTTCCTCGAACCCCAGTCCGGCGAGATCCGGCTCGGCGGTCGCCCGTACCGCGAGCAGACGCCCGACGAGGTGCGCGCTCGACTCGCCTACGTCGAGCAGGAGGCGCCGATCGTGCCCGGAACCATCGGGGCCAACCTGCGCTTCACCCATCCCGACGCCACCGACGACGAGCTGTGGGCGGCGCTCCAGCGGGTGCGGCTGCGGGAAGTGGTGGAGGCCCTCGACGGCGGGCTCGACGCCGAGCTGACCCCCTCGTCGCTCTCCGGTGGCCAGCGGCAGCGGGTCGCGCTCGCCCGCGCGCTGGTGCGGACCCCGGAGGTGCTGCTGCTGGACGAGGCCACCGCCCAGGTCGACGGGCTCACCGAGGCCGCGGTGCACGACGCGATCCGGGAGCAGGCCCGCCTGGGTGCCGTCGTCACCGTGGCGCACCGCCTGTCCACCGTGGTCGACGCCGACACGATCGTCGTGATGGAGGGTGCCCGCGTCCGCGCCCGCGGCACCCACGACGAGCTGCTGGCCTCCGACGACCTGTACCGCAGCCTCGTCGCGGCGCTGCGCCTCGACCCGCAGCTCGCGGTGGCCGGTTGAGCCCACGCCGCGCCCTCACCGGATCGGATGCCGTCCGGGACTCCTGAGGGTGAACGGGGCCGTGGCGCGTTGCCTCCCACACGGCCGTTCATGATCCCATCCGGCCCGTCTGGATGATCGTGATCTGGGGGGTGACCTGCGGTGCTGGCAGTGGTTCTCGCCGCGGTGCTGACGCTCGGCACCGGTATCGGCGCGCCGCCAGCTGTATCCGATTGCCTCCGCTTCGCTCCGGCGGGCTCGCGGGCCCTTCAGGTGCCGTCCTGCTCCTCCGGTGCTCGGTCGCTCGTGCCTCGCTCCCTGCGCGCCTCCCCCGCAGAACAGCGCCGGCCCGCGAGCACGCCACCGCCACCACCCGAGAATGGGGCCGCCGAACGGGCTCTCGCCGAGTTGGGGCGCCGGACCCAGCTGGCTCCCGGTGTCACGCACCGCGGGCTCAGGACGACCGCGGCCGCCGGCCAGGTGCTCGGGGACGTCGTCGAGGTCGACCTCGACGACCCCACCGTGCACGCCGACCTGCTCATGCCGGACGCGATCGCGGCGCGTAGCCCCGTGGCCGACATGGCGAACCGCTCCGGGGCCACCGCAGCGATCAACGGCGACTTCTTCGACATCGACCGCACCAACGCGCCGGTCGGCCCCGCGGTCGCCGATGGTCGGCCGCTGAAGGCGGCGGTGCCGCACGGGCGGCGGATGGGGCCTGCCGTGCCCGGCGCCGAGGTCGACCACGTGTTCACCGTCGGGACGGACCGGGTGGCCCGCATCGACCGCCTGCGGCTCGAGGCGCAGGTGAGCGGGCCGTCCGGGACGCACGAGGTCGTCGCGCTCAACCAGTACGCCGTGCCGGTGAACGGCATCGGCATCTTCACGCCGGTCTGGGGCGACGTGGACCGGCGCCGGACGCTCTGCGGCACCGACGACGACCGCAACGCGCCGTGCGCCGTCGAGCAGGCCGAGGCACTGGTGCGCGACGGCACCGTCGTGAAGGTCGGGCATCCGGCGGCCGGCCGGCTGGCGGACGGCGAGGTGGCGCTGACCGGGCGGGACGAGGGCGCGGACGCGGTGCGGTCGCTGGAGGCCGGGGAGCAGGTCGACGTCGAGTACGCGCTGGTCCCGGAGAGCGGGCACGCGCCGGAGCTCGCCGTCGGCGGCAGCCCGATCCTGTTCGACGGCGAGCCGGTGCCCGGTCTGGACGACCGGGAGCGCGCGCCCCGCAGCGCCGCCGGCACCAGCACCGACGGGCGCCGGCTGTGGCTCCTGACCCTCGACGGCCGGCAGTCCGACAGCATCGGGGCCACCCTGCGTGAGCTCGCGATGCTGCTGCGCGAGATGGGCGTGGACGACGCGGCCAACCTCGACGGCGGCGGCTCGTCCACGCTCGTCCTCCGCGATCCGGGCGCGACCGAAGTGACGATCGTCAACGATCCGTCCGGTGCGTCCCCACGCCTCGTACCGAACGGCATCGGCATCTACACCGGATCGAGCGATCTGGCAGCCGGGCACACCGGGTACTTGACCTTGACGAGGGGTGGAGGTGAACGAGGGTGTCCATGGGAGTGTCGGGTCGCATCGGGTCGGACAGGACCGTCGGCATGACGTGGCAACGCGTCCCGTCTCGTTCGGACGAACGCACGGCGCGGCTCCTGCAGGTTGCCGAGCACGACGCCGAGACCGCCGCCGCGCGCTACCGCGCCCTGAAGGAGGCGGCGGCCGCCCCGGCTTCCGCGAACGGCGATGGCCTCTGGCGTCCCCTACCCAGCTGGCAGCAGATGCTGATCGTCGTCATCGGTGGCGGCCTGCTGATCGGGCTGCTCATGATCTGGCTGCTCGCCGCGGCCTACATCGGCCCCGCCGCCCTGCTCATCCTGCCCGTCACGGCCGGGCTGATCGCCGGCTTCGTCGTGCTGCGGCGCCGCCGGTCGGCCGAGCCGGTTGTCCGGCCGCGTCGGCCCCTCGTGGCCGACCTGGTGCGGGCGGCACAGGAGATGCACGAGGCCGAGGCAGTGCTCGAGCGGCTGCGATCTGAGTCACCCGAACGATAGTGCTGGACGCAGCCTGGACACGATGAGTTAGATTCACCCCGCACGAATACCCCGTTCGGCCCCTGGTCGTCCCCCGGTCAGGCGTCTCAGCTCCCCGGGAGTGCGCACGGTGAACACGCACGGTAACAACTCGGCAACTCCGGGCGGTGCTCGGCCTCAGCGGGCCCACCGCGCCGGCGTCAGCGTCGAGTCGCTGGTGAGCCGGGAGTCGGGCAGCACCACCGGCCGGCCTGGCAGCGCCCACCACCGGCGCGCGCCCGCGCGAGGCATCGCCCCGGCCCCGCTGCTCGCCGCCACGGCCGTGGCCGGCGCCGCCGCGGCCAGTGTGTCCTCCGTCGTCGTGCTGTCCACCGGGGGCGGGCCGGTCGACCTCGTGCGCGGCGACGTGCAGGCCGCCGGCCTCGTCACCGACGACCGCTACTCCCGCGTGTTCGACGCGGGGGCCACCGACACCGGGGTGAGCGCCGACCACGACCTGATGGACGGGAGCGGGATCGCCGCGCTCGCGCAGCTGGCCGCCGGTGCCCCCACGGTGCTCGCCTCTGTCGTCCTGCCGCAGCTGGTCCCGCCCGCGCCTCAGCCACTCGCCGGCGGGTCGGCGCCGACGGTCGCCGTGCCCCTCACCCCGGCCGCGCCCGTCCTCGGCGACCTGACGGTGTCGTCGACCCCACCCACCACCGACGACCGGCCCGAGCACTCCTCGTCCGGCTCCGACCACTCCGAGGGGTCCCACGACTCCGACGGGTCCGACTCGGACTCCGACCACCACCCGCGGCCCTCCGACCCACCGAGCTCCGACCCCACCCCGTCGCCGGACCCCGACCCCACCCCGTCGCCGGACCCCACACCCTCGCCCGACCCGGACCCGACGCCGTCGCCCGACCCCGACCCGACGCCGGACCCGGATCCCACTCCGTCGCCGGACCCCAGCGACCCGCCCACCCAGGACCCCGGGGACGACGACCCGAACCCGCCGGATGACGGTGGCTCGGGCGGCGGCTCGGATGACGGTGGCTCCGGCGGGGGCTCCGATGACGGCGGCTCGGGCGGCGGTTCGGACGGCGGCGGCTCCGATGGGGGCGGGTCGGACGGCGGCGACTCGGATTCCGGCGGCTCCGGCGGTGGCTCGGACGGCGGTGGCTTCGGACAGCGGCGGTTCGGACAGCGGCAGCGGCTCCGGCGGGAGTGGGGATCGCGGCTGACCACCGGCCCGCCCGGGCCCCGCGCCCCGGGTCAGTGCAGCCAGCGCTCGCTGCTCGGGACCAGCGCCTCCAGCTCCGGCCACAGCTCGTCGGGGATCGTGGTGCCGGCGTGGGTGACGCACTCGTCCACCCGCTCCGGACGGGAGAACCCGACCACCGTCGACGCCACCCGCGGGTCGCGCATCGAGAACTGCAGTGCGGCCGCCGCGAGCGGGACACCGAGCCGGGCGCAGGCCTCCTCCATGCCGCGCACCGCCGCGAGCACCTCGGGGTGGGCCGTGCGGTAGGCGTAGCGGTCCGATGCCGCGCTGCCCTTCGCGAGGATCCCGCCACCGAAGCAGGCCGCGTTCACCACGGCCACCCCGAGCTCCGCGGCGGCGTCGAGGAGCCTGCCGGCCGAGCGGTCGAGCAGCGTCCAGCGGTTGTGCGTGATCAGCACCTCGAACGCGCCGGTGCGGACGTAGCGCTCCATCAGCGCGGCCGGCCCGCCCGCGACGCCGACGTGCTCGGCGAGCCCTTCGGCGCGGATGCGCAGCAGTTCCTCGATCGGGCCACCGGGCGCGGTGGCGTCCGCGAACGAGATCCGCTCGGGGTCGTGCAGGTACAGCAGCGGCACCCGGGACATGCCGAGGCGGGTGAGGCTCTCCTCGATCGAGCGCCGCACGCGGGCACCCGAGAAGTCGTCGCCCTCCGGGTCGACCTTCGTGGCCAGGACGAAACCCTCCGGCACACCGCCGGCCTTCGCCAGTGCCGCCCCGATCCGCCGCTCGCTCTCGCCGTCGCAGTAGCCGTTGGACGTGTCGAGGAACGTGATCGGCCCGGCGAGCACGCGCGTGACGGTGTCGATCCCGCGCTGCTCGGGGACCTCGTAGCCGAACGCCGCCGGCATGCTCCCCAGACCGGAGGAGCCCGCGCAGACGGCCGACACGCTGAGTCCGGTGCCGCCCAGCGGCCGCTGCCAATCGATCATGAGGAAACGGTACCCGCGGTCCGCGTCAGCTCGCGGGGCGGATCCGTGGCGCGATCGCGGTTGTCGCAGCGGCGGCCAAGGCGTCGAGGCCGGCCGCGATGTGCGGCTGGCCGTGGCTGCCGCGGCGGGTACAGGTGAGCAGGCGTCGGCGCGGAGCGGCCGGGCCGGCGAGTGGCACCGCCATCACGGCCAGCTCGGTCGGAACGCGCACGAGCCGCGGCTTGAGGCAGACTCCCATCCCGGCGGCAACGATCGTGGCGACGGCGGACCAGTCCGTGGCCTCGTGCGCCACCTTCGGGGTGAAGCCCGCTGCTGCGCAGGCGGCCGCGCTGATCTCCTGGTGGTCGCACGTGCCGGGTGACGGCAGGATCCACGGCTCGTGCGCGACGTCCTCCAGCGCCACCGGGTGGGCGCCCGCCAGTCGGTGGTCGCGCCGGACGAGGAGGTCCAGGGGTTCGTCGAGCAGCGTCTCCTGCTCGAAGCGCGGGTCGTCGAGCGGGGGACCGCCCTGGTTCGGCAGTGTCACCGCGATGTCGACGTCGCCGGTGAGCAGCCGGCCGAACGCCCCGGCCGTCTCCACCTCCATGATCCGCACCACGAGGTCGGGCTCCCGCACCCGCAGGTGTTCCACGGCGGGGACGACCAGCGTCCGCAGGCTGGTGGTGAACCCCGCCAACCGCAAGGTGGTCGGGCCGCGTCCGGCGCCGGCCTGGAGCTCGCCGCGGGCGGTCTCCCAGCGGGCGGCGATGTCGTCGGCGTGGCGGAGCAGCGTGAACGCGGCGGGCGTGAGCCGGACGCGGCGACCGTCGGGCTCGAGCAGCGGTACCTCGAGCTCGTGGGACAGCTGGCGCAGCTGCTGGGAGACGGCCGACGGCGTGAGGTGCAGCGACTGTGCCGCAGCCGTGATCGTGCCGAGCTCGTGCACGACGCGGAGGACATGCAGGCGGCGCAAGTCGAACATGCAGCAGGATTGTACGGTCATGTGAAGAAACGTGAAATGGACCTGACGGGTCGGCCGAGCGACGCTGGACGCATGGATTGCACCACCGACACCTGCCCCCGCTGCGGCTGGCCCACCGCGGAGCCCTTCCGGGTGGTCTCGCGCCACGTCACCTCGGAGGGGACGATCACCTGGAGCCGGTGCGCGTGCGGCCGCCTCCAGGTGCACCGGGGCAGCGCGCTCGTGCTCCGTTCCACGGGGACCACGCGCCCCACGCAGCTGTGACCGGCGTCAGCCGCTCTCGCCCACCGGCTGGTCGTGGTCGTGGATGTGCGGCACGTGGGAGTGCGTGAGCTCCACTCACGACGCCTTCCGGCGCCGCTGCGGCGCCGCGCCCGAGGCGGCCGTCACGGCCTTCTCCAACTCGGACCGGCTCATCGAGGAACGCCCCTTGACGTCGAGCTCGCGGGCCAGCGTCGCGAGCTCGGTCTTGCTCAGCTCGGACAGGTCGGGCGCCCCGTCGGTGGCGGACTTCGACCTGCTCGACTTCGTGCCCTTCTTCTGCCGCTTCTGCGGCTGCCCACCGCCGCGGGCTTCGGCGACGCTGCGCTCCAGCGCCGCGATCAGGTCGGTCATTGCGGTCGGTTCGGGAGGCTCGGACCCGGTGACGATCTCGCGGCCGCGCCGCTTGTCCTCGATCAGCTTCTCGACCCGCTCGGTGTAGGTGTCGCGGAACTCCTCCGGCTTCCACGGCCCGCTCATCGTCTCGATCAGCCCGGTCGCCATGTCCAGTTCCTTGCCCTTGGGCTTCGTAGCTCCCGGGAGGTCCAGGTTCGAGCGGTCACGGATCTCGTCGGCGAAGAACATCGTCTCCAGCGCGAGCACGTCCCCGTCGGCCCGCAGCGCGGTGAGGTACTCCTTGCCCCGCATCACGAACGTGGCGATGCCGGCCCGGTTGGTGCGGGTCATGGCCTCGCGCAGCAGGGCGTACGGGCGCGCGTACTGCTCGTCGGTCGGCGCCAGCCAGTAGGTCTTCTGGAAGAAGATCGGATCGATCTCGTCGAGGTCGACGAAGGTGCTGATGTCGATCGTGCGCGACCGGCCGGGCGCGATGTCGGCGAGCTCATCGGGCTCGACGAGCACGTACCCGTCCTTGCCGACCTCCCGGCCCTTCACGATGTCGGAGTACTCCACCTCCTTCCCCGTCCGCTCGTTGACGCGCTGGTAACGGATGCGGTCGGACGTGTCGCGCTCGAACTGGTGGAAGTGGATCGTGTGGTCCTCGGTGGCGCTGAAGAGCCCGACGGGTATGGAAACCAACCCGAAGCTGATCGCGCCCGTCCAGATAGCCCGTGCCATGCATCGGTGGTACCCGCTGAGGACGATCGCTGATCGCGTGCGCTCAGCGTTGTTTCGACAGCGCTGGCCATGGGTGCCCTGACGGCCGGCGCCTTCGCGCTGGCGGACCGCCTGAGGCGGCCCCGAACGCCCGGAACCCTCGTCCTGGTCTGATCGAGGAGGCCAGGGAGCGAGGCAACTATCCGGTGGTCACCCTGCAGCGAAGGTTCGGGACCACCGGATAGTTGCGTAGGCACCCGACAGTGACGGTCTCGTCGCGGACCGGCGTGCCCCCGCGTCGGGGATGGCCGTCCACGCAACGACGGGATCCGGTAGTGCTGCCAACCCGGCCACGTCCACAGGTGCGGGTCGACGCGAGGGGTGGACTCACCAGAAGCCCGCTGGTGTGGACCGGCGGGCGGCCCGGGTCGGGGACGGCGCGCCAAGGCCACGCAGACATGATCAGGTCGACCCCATGGGTCTCGGAGCAAGATCGAACACCTGAGGCGTCGACATGACCATGAAACCCAGGCCCGGCGCGGGCGTGATCGTTGCGAGGTGCGGCTGAGTGCCCCCGCGAGGGCGTTCCACGGACACCTCGGGCGGATCATGCTGAGTTGATCGTTGCGAGATGCGGCTCAGTGCCCCCACCAGGGCGTTCCACGCTCAGCTCGGATGGATCATGCCGCCCAGATCCCTGTCGGCAATCGCCCGATCGCGCATTCGGCCGTGCAGGTGCAATTGTAGCGACCGAACGGCCGCACTGAGCGCGCTGGCACACCGGAGTGTGGCCAGGTCGATGGGACCTGGCACGAGCTGGACAGGCTGGCCGAGATCCGTAGTTGCCCGATCAGTGGATAGCAACGTCAGACTGGCCGGCGTTCGCCGGCATCGACCGGGGCGGCAGCGAGCACCAGTTGGTCCCGCTGACCTGCGCCACGGGACAACCGCTGGCCCCGCCGCGGGCACGGCGCAGTTGGCCAGACGGTCGGTTGCCTTGACGCCGTTTGGGTGTACCGGTGTGCAGCGCGTGATCGGGATCGGGTCACGTTGTGCTCGCAACGAGTGCACTTGCAAACGCGGCTTGCATACGCCCGGTGCATCAGCAACCGTGATCGTCATGGGTGACCCGGACCTCCCGAGCCACGCAGGGTCGCACTCACCCCGCTTTGCGTCGATCCACACGGTCACGGTGACCTGCTGCCGGGACGAGCGCGCCCACGAAGTCCCAGACGTCGAACTCGCCGCCGCCGCGGAGCGTCGCGACGGACGACTCCGAGCAGTCTGCGGTCACATCCTCGCCGCCGCGCCGATGGTGGCGCCGGACGGTCCACCCTGCCCGCTGTGCGCGGCCATTCGCGCCGTCAGGCCGCGCGAAACACAGGCTCACCGCTGGCGCGGATGGATCCACGGCTTTATACACAGACCAGACACCCCACCGGCGGCGCCGCATTGACCGCGGATCGTGCGCGATTCCCCGACACAGCCAGGGCCTCGCCGCGCAATGGGGCGCGGTCGCGTTCAGCCCGCCTTGCGGGTCACGGTGACCGTGGCGGGGTCGAACCGCGTTCCGCCGTGCCCACCCCGCTTGCCAGGGTTGAGAGTGATCGACCACACCGCATCGATCACCGCGCGACGCCGATCGATCGTCAGCTCGGACCACCGCTCGGCCGCATTCGCGTGCCCGGCGATACCGCTCAACGCCGACTCCGCGGTGAGCATCTCCAACCGCTCCTCCACCTCGGCCAGATCCGCCTTGCCGCGCACGGTCCCTGCCTTGAGCTGTCCCCGGTCGATCTCGCCCGCGGCGAAAGCTTCCCCAGCCCGTCCAGCCGGGCCCGGATCGCCGCCGCCCGCGCGTGCAGCTCGCTGGCCTGCTCCGAACCACGCGTGAGGACCTCTACGGCGTCGCTCGTGGGCAACCACCGCAACACGATGTCCTCAATGTGCTGGTCAAGATCCTTCGCCAGCCGGGTGATGTGCCGATCCGTGGAGCAACGGTAGCGGCGCCCCGAGGCGTTGCTACCCGCCCCCTTGATCGGCTCCCCCGGCCCACGCGATGCGCCCGCGACCGTGCTGATGTTCCCTGACAGGCAGCGGCGGCGATGTGCCGGTCTCGTCGTGCGCCGCGGGCCGCTGCACCCGTCCGAGACGACCTGGCGGCGCGGCTGCCGGCTCACCACCCCGGTCCGAATCGAGCTCCACCGCCGCAGGTTGATCGGCGATCACACGCGCACGACGCCTGCCGCGCCCTCGACCGTGACCTCCTGGCCCGTTGTGATGCGGGTCGTCGCGTCCGCGACACCCACCACCGCTGGGATGCCGTACTCGCGCGCCACCACCGCGCCGTGGGAGTTGGGGCCGCCCATCTCCATCACGAGCCCGCCGGCGGTGAGGAAGAGCGGCGTCCAGCCGGGGTCGGTGGAGGGGGCGACGAGGATCTCGCCCGGCTCCAGGTGTGCCCCGACCGGGTCGAGCACCACGCGGGCCGGTGCGGTGACGGTGCCCGCGGAGGCGGCGGTGCCGACGAGGGCGCCGTCGTCGGGTGCGGCGCCCGGGCGGGCGACCGCCTCCGGCTCGGTGCCGTCCGACAGCAGCACACGCGGGATGCGCCGGCGGCGCAGCTCACGGTCGTACTCTTCGCGGCGCGCGGCGACGAGATCCCGCAGGTCGGCGCCGTCCAGCGCGGTGCCGGCCTCGGCCAGGTCGAGGAAGAACACGTCGTCCGCGCGGTCGAGCAGGTGGCGGTCGGTGAGCTCCCGGCCGACGGCCGTCAGCAGCGTCCTCGCGTGCGCCAACAGTCGGATGAGGTAGTCCTTGTGCTCCTCGCGCAACCCGGCGAGCCGGCGCGTCCGCCGCAGGGCGAAGCGCACCACGACCGCACGGATGCGGGAGCGGGCGCGCACCCGGTCGACCACGGCGGCGACGGCCGCGTCGGCGGCCTCCGCACCCCGGGCGAACAGGGCGTCGGGGGCGCGGGTGGGGTCCTCGAGCCGCAGGTAGTTGGCGAGCACGCCGAGCACGTACGTCGGGTCCTCCGACCAGCGCGGCATGCCGAGGTCGATCTCCGCGATCGCGCGATGCCCGTGCCGCACGAGGAACGCCGCGAGGCCGCTCTGCAGCGCGGGCGGCAGGGCGCTGTCTCGGTAGTGGCGGGCCAGCTCGTCGGGCGGGGTGCCGCGCAGCGCGGCGGCGGACGGTGCGTCGCCCCGCAGCTTGCGTGCGAGCGCCCACAGCCGCAGATCCATCTCGGTGGTGCTGTTGTGCGGGAGCGACCGCAGCACCTCGTGCACCGCGGCGGCGTCGAGATCCGCGCCCGCGACGCGGCGGGCCAGCCCGAGCATGGCGAACCCGACACCGGCGGCGGGCACCGTCAGCGGCATCACCGGGAGGGACTGGCGCAGTACGTGCGCAGCGCGTTCGAGCTGCTCCGCCGCGGTGAGTCCGGGGGGAGCGGTCGCGAGCGCGCGCACCCGTTCGCCGACCCGCACGACGCGCCGCTGCGCGGCGTCGGGCCGCACGAGCGCCAGTACGGCCAGCACCGGGATGCGGAAGCGGACCAGCACCCGCGCCAGCCCGCGGAAGAACGGCGCCCACGACGTCTGCCGCACAGTCAGCCGCGGGTCGTCGAAGAGCGTGCGCAGTACGGTGGCGGACCGCGACTCCATCACGTCGAGGATCCGCGGCAGGATCGCCCGGCCGGGTGCGCTGCGCAGCGCGGGCGTGATGTCGATGAACGCCCGCCCGCCGGCCGCGCGGAACGCGGGCGGCCCGGCGACCGGGTCGGCGACCGGCACACCGAACACGAGCGCGGACGCCGTGGCGGCGAGCACGCGGAACCCGGACAGGCCCATCGGCGTGATCGGCCGGGTGAGGCCCTGCGCGAGGCTCGCGCAGAACAGGACCCGCAGCCCGTCGCCGGCTGGGACCGGCAGCGGATGCAGGGTGGTGATCGGGCGGGCCTGCGTGAGCCACGGCTCCCCGTCGGCGTCCACGGCCCACTCGATGTCCTGCGGCGCGCCGAAGTGCGCCTCCACCCGCCGGCCGAGGTCGACGAGCGTGGTGACCTGCGCGTCGGTGAGGCAGGTCTGCTCGGCCGTGCCGTCCACCCGCACCTGCTCGGTGCCGCCGCCGGGCAGCGCCCGCACCTGCACCGACTTGTCGCCGGGCGTGGTGCGGATACCGCCGGCGTCGACGACGATGTGGTCGGGGTTCACCGCGCCGGACACCACGGCCTCGCCGAGGCCGGGGCTCGCGTCGATCACGGTGGTATCGCGGGTGCCGGTCACCGGGTCGGCGGTGAAGAGCACGCCGGCCACCTGCGCGTCGACCATCCGCTGCACGACCACCGCGATCTGGACGGCGTTGTGGTCGATGCCCTGCGTGTCGCGGTAGCTCACCGCGCGGTCGGTCCACAGCGACGCCCAGCACCGGCGCACGGCGTCCAGGACGGCATCGGCGCCGACCACGTTGAGGTAGGTGTCCTGCTGCCCGGCGAAGCTCGCCCACGGCAGGTCCTCGGCGGTGGCCGAGGACCGCACGGCCACCGGGGCGTCTGCGCCGAGCCCGGTGTACGCCGAGCGCACGGCCTTGACGAGGCCCGCAGGCAGCGACGCGCTCGCGAGCGCCTCCCGCGCGCGCTCCGGATCGGAGAGATCGAGGGCCGTCGCGGCGCGCTCGTAGGCGGCGGTGGTGACGGCGAAGCCGGGCGGCACGGGGAACCCGGCGGCGATGAGCTCCCCGAGGTTCGCGGCCTTGCCTCCCACCCGGGGAAGCGACTGCGCGTCGAGCGTCTTCAGATCGACGACGAACTCCTCGCTGGCCATGGGGGCACGGTAATCCCGTTCGACGGAAAACTCAACATCCGATGAATATCGACTCGAGTCAGAGCCGTCGCTCGATGGACGAGGTCTTCCCGCTCGCCCGGATCGAGGCCGACCCCGACCGCGCGGTGCGCGCCACCAGCGAGGTGAAAATGTTGGGCTTCCGGGCCGCTGCGCCGCCTGCACGAGTGGGCGGCGGTGCGAGGAGCCAGCGGGGTTACCCGCCAGCCGGAATTTGCGGTTCTCGACCATGGTTCGGCACGTGTGGCCGCTGGTCACAGGCCGCCGATGGGTGTCAACTGGCGTGATGCTCCCAGAAGCTCCCCTCATCATCGGTACCCGACCGCTCACCGCGCAGGAGGTGGTCGCCGTCGCCCGGGACGGCGTCCCCGTCGCGCTGTCGGCGGAGGCGCTGGCGGAGATCGCGGCGAGCCGCAAGGTGGTCGAGTCGCTCGCCGACGACGAGGAGCCGCACTACGGCGTCTCCACCGGGTTCGGGGCGCTCGCCGTTCGTCACATCCCGGTCGAGCGGCGGGTCCAGCTGCAGCGCAGCCTGGTGCGCTCGCACGCGGCGGGGTCCGGGCCCGAGGTCGAGCGGGAGGTGGTCCGCGCCCTGATGCTGCTGCGCATCGCGACGCTTGCCACCGGCCGCACGGGTGTGCGGACCGAGACCGCCGTGGCGTACGCCGACATGCTGTCCGCCGGGATCACCCCGGTCGTGCGCGAGTACGGCTCGCTCGGCTGCTCGGGGGACCTCGCCCCGCTGGCACACTGCGCGCTCGCGTTGATGGGGGAGGGGCAGGTCCGCGACGCCGACGGCGTGCTGCGTCCGGCTGCCGAGGCGCTCGCCGCCGCCGGGATCACACCCGTGGAGCTCGCCGAGAAGGAAGGGCTCGCGCTGATCAACGGCACCAGCGGGATGCTGGGCATGCTGCTCATGGCCGCCGTGGACCTGCACCGGCTGCTGAGCACCGCCGACCTCGCCGCCGCGATGAGCGTCGAGGCGCTCCTGGGCACCGACGCCGTGTTCGCCGCCGACCTGCAGGCGCTGCGCCCGCATCCCGGTCAGGCCGACAGCGCGGCCAACCTCCGCGCCCTGCTGAGCGGTTCGGCGATCATGGCCGGCCACCACGCGCACGCCACCACTCGCGTGCAGGACGCGTACTCGCTGCGCTGCTCCCCGCAGGTGCACGGCGCGGCCCGCGACACCCTCGCCCACGCCGAGGCGGTCGCCGGCCGGGAGCTGGCCGCCGCCGTCGACAACCCCGTCGTCACCGTCGACGGGCGGGTGGAGAGCAACGGCAACTTCCACGGCGCCCCGCTCGGTTACGTGCTGGACTTCCTCGCGATCGCCGTCGCGGACATCGCCTCGATCAGCGAGCGGCGCACCGACCGGTTCCTCGACGTGGCCCGCAACCACGGGCTGCCGCCGTTCCTCGCCGACGATCCCGGCGTCGACTCGGGGCACATGATCGCCCAGTACACGCAGGCGGGCATCGTGTCGGAGCTGAAGCGGCTCGCGGCGCCCGCGTCGGTCGACTCGATCCCGTCCAGCGCGATGCAGGAGGACCACGTCGCCATGGGCTGGTCCGCGGCCCGCAAGCTGCGCCGCGCCGTCGAGGGCCTCACCACGGTGGTCGCGATCGAGTTGCTCACCGCCGCCCGGGCGCTCGACCTGCGCGCCCCGCTGGCGCCGGCCCCGGCCACCGGCGCGGCCCGCGACCGCCTGCGTGCCGTCGTCCCCGGCCCCGGCCCCGACCGCTGGCTCGCCCCGGAGATCGAGGCGGCCGTCCAGCTGGTGGCCTCGGGCGAGCTGCTCGCCGCCGCGGAATCGGTGACCGGCCCGCTGCACTGACGGCATCGGCTCTCAGCCGACCGGCTGGGTGTCGCCTGCGGGGCGCGCGCCCCGGAGCAGGACCACCACGGCCGCCGCGGTGAGGGTCAGCAGCGCCGCCATGACCGTCGCCGCGGTGGTGAAGCCGTCCGTGAACGCCCGCTGCGCGGCGGCCACCAGCGTGCCGGCGAGCGCGTCCGGGAGCCCTTCGGCCACCGTGAGCGCGCCGCCGACGGTCTCGCTCGCGGCGGGTGGCACCCCACCGGGCACGCCGGCGGCGAGCCCACTGCGGTAGACCGCCGCGGCGATGCTGCCGAGCACGGCGATGCCGAGCGCGCCGCCGAGCTCGCTGCCCGCTTCGCTGAGCCCGGCGGCCGCGCCGGCGCGGTGCGGGGGTGCCGCGCCGACGATCAGGTCGATCGCCAGCGGAACGATCATCCCGGTACCGAGCGTCACGATGGAGTAGGCGGCCATCATCGCGGCCGGCCCGGTGTCCACATCGACCTGCCCGACCACGAGGAAGCCGATCGCGGCGACCAGGAGCGCGGCGCCGGCGAGCACCGCCGGCCGGAGCCACCGGACCAGCGTCGTGGACAGGGCGATGCCGATCCCGGTGGTCGCCACCGTGGGCAGCTGCCAGAGCGCCGCGGCGAACGGCCGGATCTCCAGCACCACCTGCAGGTACTGCACGGCGAGGTAGCCCAGACCGGCGCTGCCGACGATCATCATGACGTAGCCGCCGAACGCCGCGCTGAACGCGCCGTCGCGGAACAGGCGGACGTCGATCAGCGGGTCTGCCCGCCGCAGCTGCCGCCGCACGAACACCGTGCCGGCCGCGAGCCCGGCGAGGACCGCGGCGAGCGCCGGCCACGGTTGGCCCGCGTGCACGAGCTCCTTCACCCCGTGCACGAGCGACAGCACCGCCGCGATCGACAGCAGCGCGCTGACCAGGTCGAACCGCCCGCGAGCCGGGTCCCGGGACTCGGGCAGCAACACCGGCCCGAGCACCATCAGCAGCACCATGACCGGGACGTTGATCAGGAAGACCGAGCCCCACCAGAAATACTCGAGCAGCAGCCCACCGACGATCGGGCCGACGGCGATGCCGCCGGTGAACGCGCCCGTCCACACCCCGATCGCGACGCGGCGCTGGCTCGCGTCGGTGAACATGCCGCGCAGCAGGGCGAGGGTGGACGGGGCGAGCGTGGCTCCGCCGATGCCGAGCAGGGCCCTCGCCAGCAGGAGCAGCTCGGCCGTCGGCGCGTAGGCGGCGAGGACGGAGGCGGCGCCGAACGCCGTCGCCCCGAGGAGCAGCAGCCTGCGCCGTCCGATGCGGTCGCCGATCGCGCCCATCGTCAGCAGCAGGCCGGCCATCAGGAAGCCGTAGACATCCATGATCCACAACAGCTGGGGGCCCGTCGGGGCCAGGTCGGCGGTGAGCCACGGGGTCGCCATGAACAGCACGGAGAGGTCCATCGAGGCCAGGAGCGCCGGGAGCGTGAGCACGGCGAGGCCGATCCACTCCCGGCGTCCGGCCCGCGTGTCGGGGTAGGTCACGAGCCTGGATGGTACGTCCGTCAAGGACGATCGTCTAGAACATTGTCTGAGACGGACGTACCGTGCGTCGTCTAGCCTGCGGCGCATGGGGAATCGGGAGGCGCTCCTCGCCGGAGCGAAGCGCTGCATCGTCGAGAAGGGCTACGCCCACACGACGGCGCGGGACATCGTGGCCGCGTCCGGCACCAACCTGGCGTCCATCGGCTACCACTTCGGCTCCAAGAACGCTCTGCTCGACGCCGCGATCCTCGACTCGTTCGACGACTGGGACGGCGACATCGAGGCGGCGCTGGGCCACCACCACGACGGGGAACCCGTCGACCGGCTGGCCGCGTTCCTCGACGTCCTGGTCGAGAAGGCGCGCACCGACCGCGCGATGGTGGCGGCGAGCGTGCAGTGGGTGGCGCAGATCGAGTTCTCCGCGGTGGTGCGCGGCGAGCTCGCGGAGGCCTACGCCCGCGCCCGGCGGGAGTTCGCGGCGATGCTGCTGGGCGTCGCCGAGGACGACGTCGACGACGACTCGGCCCGCCGGATCGGCTCGCTGGGACTCGCGCTGGTCAACGGCATCGTGCTGCAGGTTCTCGTCGACGCCGACCGCGCGCCGTCGGGGCGGGACATCGCGGCCGCGCTGCGGGCGGTCGCCTCAGCCGGTGGCGAGTGAACGGGCGATCACGAGCCGCTGGATCTGGTTCGTGCCCTCGAAGATCTGCATGACCTTCGCCTCGCGCATGTACCGCTCCACCGGGAAGTCGCGCGTGTAGCCGTAGCCGCCGAGCACCTGCACCGCGTCGGTGGTGACCTTCATCGCCGCGTCCGTGGCCACGAGCTTCGCCACGCTCGCCGCGCGCCGGTACTCCCGGCCCGCGTCGCGCCGGCGGGCGGCGTCGAGGTAGGTGGCGCGGGCGGTGTCGACCCCGGCGGCCATGTCGGCGAGCAGGAAGCCGAGCCCCTGGTGGTCGACGATCTTGCGACCGAACGCGGTGCGCTCGTTGGCGTACTGGGCCGCGGTGTCGAGTGCGGCCTGCGCGAGCCCCGTGGCGACCGCGGCGATGCCCAGGCGCCCGGAGTCGAGCGCGGCGAACGCGATCTGCAGGCCCTGGCCCTCGACGCCGATCAGCCGATCGGCCTCGAGGACGGCGCCGTCCCAGTGGGCAGTGGTGGTCGGGATGGCATGCAGGCCCATCTTCTCCTCAGGGCGTCCGAAGGAGAGCCCGTCGGCCTGTCCGGGCGCGAGGAAGCAGGAGACGCCGCCGGATCCGGGCGCGGTGCGGGCGAACAGCGCGTAGCAGTCGGCCCGGCCGCCATGGGTGATCCAGGCCTTGGTGCCGGTGATCCGGTAGCCCTCGGCCACGCGCTCGGCCTTGCACGTGAGCGCCGCCGCGTCCGAGCCTGCCTGCGGCTCGGAGAGGCTGTAGGCGCCCACAAGGTTGCCGGCGAGCATGTCGGGCAGCCGGCGCTCCTGCTGCTCGGAGCTGCCGAACGTCGCGAGCGGGTGGCAGGACAGCCCGTGCACGCTCACCGCGACGGCGACGGCCGCCCAGCGGGCCGCGAGCTCCTCGAGCACCTGCAGATAGACCTCGTACGGCTGAGCCCCGCCACCGTGCTCCTCGGGGTAGGGGAGCCCCAGCAGCCCGGCCTCGCCGAGCGTGGCGAAGAGCCCCTCCGGGTAGGTCTCGGCCCGCTCGTGCTCCTCGACGCGCGGGGCCAGCTCCTTGTCGGCGATCTCGCGGGCGAGCGCGAGCAGGTCGGCGGCTTCGGTGGTGGGCAGCAGGCGCTCGACGGCCATGACCGCTCCTTGTATCGGTACTGCGATAGACACGTCAGTACCGGTTAGAATAGCTGATATGGGCGTGGTGCGGCGTGGAGTCGTCCGTAGGGAGGAGCTCTTCGACGCCCTCGTGGCGTTGCTGCTCGCCGAGGGCTTCGCCCACCTGACCCTCGACGACCTCGCCGCCCGCCTGCACTGCTCCAAGCGCACCCTCTACGCACTCGCGGGCAGCAAGGAGCAGCTGGTCCGCGCCGCGGTGGTGCACTTCTTCCGAGGGGCCACCGAGCGGGTCGAGGCCGTCGTCGCCGCCTGCCCCGACGTCGCCGAGCGGGTGGGCGCCTACCTGCGCGCCGTCGCCACGGAGCTCGCACCCGCGTCCGCCCGGTTCTTCGACGACGTCGCCGGCTTCCCCCCGGCCGCCGAGGTGTACGAGCGCAACACCCGCGCCGCCGCGGCCCGCGTGCGGCAGCTCGTGGCCGACGGCGTCGCGGCAGGCGCGTTCCGCGACGTGCACACCGGCTTCGTCGCGGACGTCGTGACGGCGACCATGGTGCGCATCCAGCAGCGGCAGGTCGCCGCCGCCACGGGCATGGACGACGCCGAGGCCTACGCCCGTCTCACCGAGCTGCTCCTGCACGGCCTCGCCGCGCCGATCGACTGAAGCCTCGACGGCCGATCCGTACCGGCGTTCGCCCGGCCGCACCGTCAACGCTGCTAGTCCGAGCTCCACAGCGGTTGATCACGATCATCTCGCGTGGGCCGGCCGGCCGGTGATCTCGAGTTTCGGGCGCCCACGGCTCCCACCACAGCAACAGCCAACCGAAACCACAGATCACCCAGGTGCGGCCGGCAAGCCCGGCCCGAGCGCGCCACCCGCCCGATGATCACCGGTTGGGTGCAGGGCCGGCCGGATGTGGCCGCCCGTGCACCGAGTTGGTGATCATGCGCTGATCGCCCGCAGCGGGCGTGGCAACCGAGACCGCGCTCAGGCACGCGAAGCTCAGCAAGCTCGGCCCGGGCGCACCCCATCCACTGATCACCGGTTGGGTGCAGGGCCGGCCGGATGTGGCCGCCCACGCACCGAGTCGATGATCACTCCCGCCTTCCCGCACGATGATCGCCCGCAGCGCGCTCGGCAGTGGACGGGCCGGTCTCGTGGGCGCGCCGTTCCCGGCCCGGGCCGAACCGCGACGCGGGCGTGCGGGAGGTTCCGGCTGGGTCGCTGCTGCCCCCGTCGACCCGGCACGCTGCGGGGTGGCCGGCTTGGCAGAACTACCGAATCCCGTGCTCACCCGGGCGGCCGTCCCCGACCCACTGGCACGCCAGTGCCGGACGAGACCGTTCCTGTCGGGTGCCACGCGACCGGCGGTGGTCCCGCCGCCACCCCGGCACGCCACGGATCCGTTCACGGTCAGCGAACCAGGACACGACACAACCCTGCACATCTGCCGGTGATGACCCATGCCTGGCAAACATGGAGACTCCCACGAGCCCGGTCCTGGCGTTGATCTCAAGGCGAGCATCCGGTGTTCACTCTGCGCGGGCGGCAACGGGACCACCGCCGGTCGAGTGGCACCTGGCAGTGACGGTCTGGTCGGGAACGGGCGTGCCAGTGGGTCGGGGACGGCTGTCAGGGTGACCACGGGGTTCGGTAGTTCTGCCCACCCGGCCCCGTCCCCAAAGGGGAGGTCGAGGCGGGCGGGTGGATTGCGCGGGAGGCCGGGGTTCGTGCGCGGCGGGCTTGCGGCCCGGGTCGGGACGGCGCGCCAAGCCGACTTTTCATGGTCATGTCGACCCCATGGGTGTAGCCGGCGAGATGGGGACCGATGGCGTCGACGTGACCATGCAGCCGGAGATGTTCCGCGGAACGCGGGGCCGGATCAAGCCGGTGATGCCAGCCGGCCCGTCACTCCGGCCCATGACCGCCACCGAGCTGAGCGGCAGACCATGATCACGTCACCGATCGGCAGGGCCGATCGGTGATCTCAAGTTTCGGGTGTCCACGGCTCCCGCCGCGACCGTGTACACCCGAAACCGGGCCACGGGCGGGCGATGATCGCAAGTGTCGGTTGGCAACGGCTCCCCCCGCAGCAACAGCCAACCGAAACCGCGGATCTTGCGGGTGCAGCCGAGCGAGCCCGGTCCGGGCGCGCCACCCGTCTGATGATCACCAGTTGGGTGCGAGGCCGGCCGGATGTGGCCGCCCACGCACCGAGTCGGTGATCACTCCCGCCTCACCGCGCCAGGCGGGGTGGGACAGCGACGCCCTGCAACCACGTCCGCTGATCCCGAGCCGAGCGCCGGTCGGTTTGCAGGACCTGCTCGGCCGGTGACCGCGACCCGCCCCGAACTCGACCACAGTGGTCAGAACTCGAGCTAGCTGAGGAAGGGTTCCGCGCGATCCTCCAAGCCGTGCTCGATGCGGAGGCGCATCGACCGGTCGATCGCGAGACCCGGCACGTCGGTGGGGTCGACCCAGGCGACCGCGGTGGACTCCTCGCTCGGGCGAACCGCTCCGCTGTCACCGATGGGTCGTCCGCGGAAGACGATAGAGAACTCCTGACGGACCTCCCCGTCGTCGTAGGCGATGACGTGCCTCGGATCGGAGTAGATGCCGCTGATTCCGGTGATCTCGATCGAGACGCCGGTCTCCTCCCGAACCTCGCGGACGGCGGCCTCGCTGGTGGTCTCCCCGATGTCCTGTGCGCCGCCGGGCAGCGCCCACAGGTTGTTGTCCGACCGCTGGATCATCAGCAGCCTGCCGCGATCGTCCCGGACGACGCCCGCGACGGCCACCACGAGGCTGTTCGCGTCCGGCGCCCGTGGGTCGTCGAAGTAGTCCTTCTTAGGCACGCAGGGCGACCACCAGCTCGGACCGTGGGTCGTGGGGGAGGTCGGGAGCGCCGGAGACGATCAGCCCGGCCCGCTCCCACGGCCGCTGCTCCGCCTGGAACGGGTCCTCGGCCGCCTGCCACTCGGCCCAGAAGTCGGCGTGGTTCGCGCCGTCGCGGGCGAGGCCGCGGCGGCGGGCCTCGTCCTCGTCGGTCTGCACCCAGAGCAGCGCGTCGAAATGCCCGGCCAGCTCGCGACGCCCGATGCCCACGCCCTCGACGATGACGAGCGGGCTCGCCGCGGAGGCCGTGATCGCGCCCTCGCGGCCGCGCTCGTCCCATGCGGGCGGGCGGTATGCGACGTCCTGCCCGGCGTGCAGGGGAGCGAGGATCCCGTCGCGCATGAGGTCGGCCCAGTCGAAGAACGCCTGGTACCAGGCGACGTCGTCGGTGTGCAGGACGGTGGCGCCGGCGACCGCCGCTGCCAGCCGATGCGCGATCGTGGTCTTGCCGCCGCCGGAGCGCCCGTCGACGGCGAGGAGGCGGGGCCGGCCCAGCAGGGCGAGCACCTCGACCGCCGGGACCACCCGCCACGGGCCCGCGGCGGGCTCGCCGGCGTAGAGCCGCGTCACACCAGGAAGCGGTACGCCGTGGTGCCTGGCGCGACGTGCTGGATCTTCAGTGGGCTGGCGTCCATGCGCTTCCACAGCGGTTCGTAGCCGTCGCGGTGTGCCAGCTCGATGCCGACGAGCGCGGCGCCGGTCTCGCGGTTGTCGCGCTTGATGTACTCGAACAGCACGATGTCGTCGTCCGGGCCGAGGACCTCGTCGAGGAACCGGCGGAGCGCGCCCGGCTCCTGCGGGAACTCGACGAGGAAGTAGTGCTTGAGCCCGCGGTGCACGAGGGAGCGTTCGACCACCTCGGCGTAGCGGCTCACGTCGTTGTTGCCGCCCGAGAGCAGGCAGACGACGGTGGCGCCGGGGTCGAGCTCGAGCCCGTCGAGCGCAGCGGCGGCCAGTGCCCCCGCGGGCTCGGCGATGATCCCGTCGACCTGGTAGAGATCGAGCATCTCGGTGCAGACACGGCCTTCGGCCACGGTCACCAGCTCGGCGCCGCAGTCGCGCACCAGCGGGAAGCTCACGTCGCCGACGCGGCGCACCGCGGCGCCGTCGACGAACGTGTCGAGCTCGGGGAGCGCCACCGGCCCGCCGGCGGCCAGCGCCGCCGACATGCTCGCCGCCCCCGCGGGCTCCACGCCGACGATCCGGACCTCCGGGTACCGCGCCGCGAGGAAACCACCCACCCCGGCGAGCAACCCGCCCCCGCCGACCGGCACCACGACGACGTCGGGCGCCTGGTCCAGCTGCGCCACGAACTCCGCGCCGACCGTGCCCTGGCCGGCGATCGTGCGCAGGTCGTCGAACGCCGGCACGACGGTGGCGCCTGTGGTGGCCGCGTGCTCGGCCGCGGCCGCGGCGGCCTCGTCGTAGGTGTCGCCGCCGACCACCAGCTCCACGGCGTCGCCGCCCAGCGCGGCGATCCGCTCCCGCTTCTGCCGCGGAGTGGTGCTCGGGACGTGCACGCGCCCACGGATGCCGAGTTGGCGACACGCGTACGCGACTCCCTGGCCGTGGTTGCCGGCGCTCGCGCACACCGCCCCCGCCGCCCGCTCGTCCGCGCCGAGCTGGGCCAGCAGGTTGTAGGCGCCGCGCAGCTTGTAGGACCGCCCGACCTGCAGATCCTCCCGCTTCAGCCAGACCTGCGCGCCGGCGGCGGCCGAGAGCCGCTCGTTGTGCTGCAACGGGGTGGGCAGCGCGATGCCCTCCAGCCTGGCGGCGGCGGAGCAGACGGCGTCGGCGAGGGAGTCGGCGAACGAAGCGGTGCGGGATACCACCCATCGATACTGCACCCGCCACGCCGCGTCGCCCGATCCGGGCCCCGTCCGGATCAGACGATGGGCGCCGAACGCGGGCGGAGGTCGAACCCGGCCGCCCGGTAGCAGTCGTCGATCAGCTCGGCGGTGGCCACGGCGTCGTCGGCGTCCGTGGGCACGGGCCCGCCGTCGCGGACCGCCGCGGCGAACGCCTCGAGCTGGTAGGCGTACGACGGGCGCAGGCCGAGCCGCTCCTCCCGCTCGGTGCCGCCGGCGGTGACGCGCACGCTGTCGTCCCGGTGGGGGAGCACGAAGTTCCCGGCGCTCACCTCGCCGGCGTCGCCGACGAGCCGGGCCGTCATCCGGACCTCCTCCGCCGCCATCGAGCTGTAGAGGACGCCGGTGGCCCCGCCGGGGAACGCGAGCTCGGCGCGCACCCACTCGTCCAGGCCGGGCTGCCCGGCGCGCTCGCGGCCTTCCGCGCCGATGACCCGCGGAGCGCCGCCGGCGAACCGGCCCAGCACCCGGTACAGGTGGAGGCCGTAGCAGCCGACGTCCATCAGTCCGCCGCCGGCGAGCGGGAGCGACCAGCGCAGGTCACCGTCCGGCGGCGGCGGGATCTCCATGTGCACCTCGACGTGGCGCAGCTCGCCGATCTCGCCGGATCCCAGCACTTCCAGCAGCCGCTGGGCCACCGGGTGGTAGAGGTAGTGGAAGGCCTCCATGAACACCAGGCCCGCCCGCGCGGCCGTGTCGCGCACCTCCCGGGCCTCGGCTGCCGAGCTCGCGGACGGCTTCTCGGTGAGCACGTGCTTGCCGGCCGCCAGCGCGGCGACGTTCCAGGGTCCGTGCAGGCCGTTGGCGAGCGGGTTGTAGACGGCCTCCACCTCGGGATCGGCGAGCACGTCGGCGTAGGAGTCGTGCACCCGCTCGACGCCGTGCTCGGCGGCGAAGGTCTCGGCCCGGCCGCGGTCGCGCGCCGCGACCGCGACGAGCCGGGCGCCGGTGAGCTGCGCGGGGGCGACGATGGCGTTGACGGCGATGCGTGCGGCGCCCAGGACACCGATCCGGAGAGGTTCCACGAGGCCGATCATGCCCTGCCGGGGCCCCGGGATTGCAGCATGGCCACCTTCATGCAGCGAGATTGCGTGAAGGTGGCCATGCTGCAACTCGCCCGGGTCAGTGGATGTGGGCGCGCCAGTCCTCGGGGACTCGGTCGGCCGGGCCGGGAACCGTTTGGTCCAGCGGGTGGTGCTGGGGTTCGGGCAGGTCGGGGCCCTCCAGCAGGGTGTCGGTGCGGTAGTCCCAGTACCACTCCTCGCCCGGCTCGAAGCTGCGGACGAGCGGGTGGCCGGTGGCGCGGAAGTGCGCGGTGGCGTGCTGCGCGGGCGAGGAGTCGCAGCAGCCGACGTGCCCGCACTGCGCGCACCGGCGCAGGTGCACCCACCACCCGCCGACCTCGTCGCACTCGCGGCAGCCGGCGCCGCTCGGCGCGGCCGCCGTGTCGATCTCGGCGTCGATCCCGTCGGTCATGCACCCATCATGGCGGTACGGCCGCAGGATGGCTCTCGCGCGCCGCCGAAGTTCAGGCTGACAGGGCGCCGCCGGGGATCGCTGCGAGCAGTGCGCGGGTGTACTCGTTCTGCGGGCTGTCGAAGACCTCGTCCGTGCTGCCGTGCTCGACGATCCGGCCGCGCTGCATCACCAGCACGTCATGCGCGATCAGGCGCACCACGGCCAGGTCGTGGGCGATGAACAGGTAGGACAGGCCCAGGTCACGTTGCAGCTGGGTGAGCAGCTCGAGGATCTGGTCCTGGACGAGCACGTCGAGCGCGGACACGGCCTCGTCGCAGATCACCAGCTTCGGGCGCAGGGCCAGCGCCCTGGCGATCGCCACGCGTTGCCGCTGCCCACCGGAGAGCTCCACGGGATGGCGCTGGGCGGCCGCGCGGGGGAGCGCGACGTGGTCGAGCAGCTCCGCCACCCGCTGCCGGCGGGCCGCGGTGTCGCCGATCCCGAACACCCGCAGCGGCTCGTCGATCAGCCGCTCGACGGGGAGCACGGGGTCGAGGGAGCCGTACGGGTCCTGGAACACCGGCTGCATGTCGCGGCGGATCGTGCGCCGACCGCGCCGGTCGGCACCGCGGAACGTGCGCCCGGCGATCGTGATGTGCCCGGACGTGGGCTGCTCCAACCCCAGCACGAGCCGCGCGGTGGTGGTCTTGCCCGAGCCCGACTCGCCGACGATCGCCGTGGTGGTGCCCTCCCGCACGGTGAACGACACCCGGGCGACGGCCCGCAGCGGTTCCCGCTGGCCGCGCACCTTGTAGGTCTTGACGAGGTCGGTGACCTCCAGCGCGGGCACCGGGTCGGCCGCGGGAGGCGGCACGGGAGCGGCCCGGGAACGCGTGGCGATCGACGGGGCCGCCGCCACCAGCCGCCGGGTGTACTCGTGCTGCGGGTCGCGCAGGATCTGCGCGGCCGGGCCCGTCTCGACCACCCGGCCCTGCCACATCACGACGACGTCGTCGGCCCGCTCCGCGGCGAGCCCGAGGTCGTGCGTGATGAGCAGCATGGACGTGCCGCGGGCGTCGGTGAGCCGCTCCAGGTGATCGAGGATCTGCCGCTGCACGGTGACGTCGAGCGCGGACGTCGGCTCGTCCGCGATGAGCAGCTGCGGCTCGCAGGCCAGCGCGATGGCGATGAGCACGCGCTGGCGCATCCCACCGGAGAACTCGTGCGGGTACTGCCGGGCGCGCCGCGCGGCGTCCGGGATGCCCGCCTCCGTCATCAGCTCGACGGCCCGCTCGCGCGCGGCCCGCCCGCGCGCGAGGCCGTGCGTCACGAGCGTCTCGGCGATCTGCCGCCCGACGCGGGCCACCGGGTTGAGGTTGGACATCGGGTCCTGGGGGACCAGCCCGATCTGACGGCCGCGCAGCTGCCGCAGCCGCCGCTCACCCGCGGCGGTGACGTCCTCGCCGTCGAACTCGATCGTCCCGCCGGTGACGCGCCCCGTGCCCGGCAGCAGCCCGATCGCCGCGGCCGCGGTGGTCGACTTCCCCGACCCCGACTCGCCCACGATCGCGACCCGGTGCCCGGGGCGCACGGTCAGATCGACACCGTGCACCACGGGCTGCGGCACGCGACCGTAGGAGACCTCGAGACCGCTGATGCGCAGCAGCGGAGCTGGAGCCTCCGCCCTCTGGGGTCGCCGCTGGGGTCATCAGCGTCCCGCCGCGTAACCCTGCGCGCCGCGCGGGTTGGCGGCGGCGGTGAGAACGCCGGTCTCGGGGTCGCGCCCCACACTGGACAGCCGCCCGAGCTCCCAGTCGCCCGCCCGGGTGACCTGGTGCCCGCGCCGTTCCAGCTCGGCGATGACCTCGTCGCCCAGCCGGTCCTCCACCACCGCGCCGCCCGGCGTCCAGGTGCGCGGCCAGAACGACCCGGGCATCGAGGTGGTGTGCATGGCGGGGGCGTCGATGGCCTGCTGCGGCGAGTAGCCGCCGACGAGCGTGCGCAGCAGGTAGAGCAGCTGCCACTGGTCCTGCTGGTCGCCGCCGGGGGAGCCGAGCGCACCCACCGGCTTCCCGTCACGCAGCAGGAGCGTGGGCGTGAGCGTGGTGCGCGGCCGCTCGCCCGGCGTGAGCGACGACGGAGTGCCGTCCTCCAGCCAGGTCATCTGCAGCCGGGAGCCGAGGCAGAACCCGAGCTCCGGGATCGTCGGTGAGGACTGGAGCCAGCCGCCGGACGGCGTGATGGCGACGATGTTGCCCCACTTGTCCACGACGTCGACGTGGCAGGTGTCGCCGCGCGTCTCCCCGGACAGCACGACGGTGGGCTCGCCGACGCCCGCCGTCGACGCTTCGTCGGGTTCAGCCAGCAGCGGCGGCAGGAACGGCTCGCGCCCGCCGGGGCGGCCGGGGCGGAACTCGTGCGAGGCCTCCCTGCCGATCAGCTCGCGGCGTTCCCGCGCGTAGTCCGAGGACAGCAGCACGTCCAGCACACCCTCGGCGATGGCGTCGCCGTAGTGGGCGTCGCGGTCGGCGAGGGCGAGCTTGAGCGCCTCCAGCACGTGGTGCGCGCCCTCGGCGGTGGACGGGTCGATGGCCTCGTCGGGCAGCCCGTCGAGGATCATGAGGGCCTGCAGCAGTGCCGGGCCCTGGCCCCACGGGCCGGTCTTGGCCACCGTCGTGCCGCGGAACTCGGCGGTGACGGCGGGCTCGAACGACGCGGAGAACGCCGCGAAGTCGCCCACGTCGATGACGGCGGCGTGGTCGGTGCCGGACGAGTGCCGGTGCGGTGTGCGCAGGAAGGCCACCGCTTCCTTCGCGACGAACCCCTCCTTCCACTCCCTGCGGGCCGCCTCGATCCGGCCGCGCCGGTCGCCGGCGCCGGAGCCGGCCTCGAGCAGCCGCTCGAGCGTGCGGGCGTAGGCCGCGTTCCGGATGATCTCGCCGGCGCGCGGCGGGCGGCCGTCCGGCATCCACAGCTGCGCCGACGTCGGCCAGTGCTCGGTGAAGAGCTCCGCGACGGTCTCGATGGTGCTGCCCACCCGGCCGACGACCGGGTGGCCGTCGCGGGCGTAGCCGATGGCGAAGGCGAGGACGTCGGCGAGCTCCCAGGTGCCGTGGTCGGCCAGGAGGAGCAGCCACGCGTCCACCGAGCCGGGCACGGCGGCGGCGAGCCCGCCGGCGCCGGGCACGAGGTCGAGTCCCTCGCCGCGGTAGTGCGCGATGGTGGCGGCGGCCGGCGCCGGGCCCTGACCCATGAGGACCTGCGGGCTCGGGTCGTCCGCCGTGGCGAACACGCCGGTCAGGTCGCCGCCGGGGCCGTTGAGGTGCGGCTCGACGACGTGCAGCACGAACCCGGCCGCCGTCGCGGCGTCGAACGCGTTGCCCCCGCGCTCCAGCACGGCCTGCGCGGCGGCGGTGGCCAGCCAGTGAGTGGTGGCGGACATGCCGAACGTGCCCTGCAGCGTGGGACGGGTGGTGAACTCGGCGGGCGGGACGAAGGTCACGAGGGTCCTTTCCTCAGGAGCGGCGCGAGCCGGGGCTCAGCACGTCGCGCAGTGCGTCTCCGAACAGGTTGAACGCCAGGCAGATCGCGACGATCGCGAGCCCGGGGAACAGCGCCGCGTACGGCGCGCGAACGATGTACTGCTGCGCGTCCGACAGCATGATGCCCAGGCTCGAGCTCGGCGGCTGGATGCCGAGCCCGAGGAACGACAGCAGCGCCTCGCCGATCACCGCGACCGGCATGATCACCGTGGCCTGCACGATGATCGACGAAAGGGCGTTGGGGAGCACGTGCGTGGCGAGGATGCGCACACCCGAGGCGTCCATGGTGCGGGCAGCGAGCACGAACTCGTGGCCCTTCAGCCGCAGCGTCTCCGCGCGCACCACGCGGATCATGGTCGGCACCTGGGCCAGGCCGAGCGCGATCGCGGCGTTCGCCAGGCTGGCGCCGTTGATGGCGGCGAGCCCGACCGCGACGATGAGGAACGGGAACGCGAGCAGCAGGTCGGTGAGCCGCGACACGAGCGCGTCCAGCCACCGCCAGTAGCCGGCGAGCAGCCCCAGCGGCGCGCCCACCACGATCGCCAGCGCCACCGCGAGCACGCCGACCTGCAGCGACGCCCGCGTGCCGTGCAGGATGCGGGAGAGGATGTCGCGGCCGAGGTCGTCGGTGCCCAGCGCGAACCCGACGGTGCGCGGCAGCTGGAACGGCGTCTCGAAGTGCACCTCGTCGGGCGGGTAGGGCGCGATCCACGGGGCGAGCAGGGCGGCGAGCACCACGACGAGCAGCAGCCCACCGCCCGCCACCCCGAGCCGGTGGTGCAGCAGCCCGCTGAGCACCCGGCCACGGCGGCTGCCGAGCTCGTCGTCGGTGGTGCCGGTCTCCGGCGTGACCAGAGCCATCAGGCGTTCCCTCCCCCTGCCACCCGGATCCGTGGATCGATCACCGAGTACAGGACGTCGACGGCCAGGTTGATGAGGATGTAGGCGAGCGTCACCACCAGCACGACCCCCTGGATCACCGGGTAGTCACGGGTGAAGACGCTGTCGAGGGTGAGCTTGCCGAACCCGGGCAGGCCGAAGATCCGCTCCGTCACGACCGCGCCGGAGATCAGCCCGCCCAGCTGCAGCCCCACGATCGTCACCACGACGATCAGGCTGTTGCGCATGGCGTAGCGGACGATCACGGTGCCGCGCGAGGAGCCCTTCGCGCGGGCGGTGCGCACGTAGTCGGCGGCCAGCGCGTCGATCATCGCGGCGCGGGTCTGGCGCATCACGATCGCGGCGAGCCCGGTGCCGAGGATCAGCGCGGGGAGCGTGAGGTGCCACAGCGCACGCAGCGGCTCCTCGGTGAACGCCACGTAGCCCGACGCCGGGAACCAGCCCAGCCCGACCGCCAGGTAGAGGATCGCGAGCAGCCCGAGCCAGAAGTTGGGCACCGACAGCGACAGCAGCGACAGCCCGCCGACGGTGAGGTCGGGCCAGCGCCCCTGGTTCACGGAGGCGATCGCCCCGGCGGCCATCCCGACCACGACCGCGATCACGATCGCGTAGAGGGAGAGCCATGCCGTGACCGGCAGCGTCGTCGCGATCAGCTCGGTGACGGGCGTGCCCGTGCGCACCGAGTCGCCCAGGTCGCCGGACAGGGCGTTGCCCAGGAAACGGAAGTACTGCACGACGATCGACTGGTCGAGCCCGAGCTGGGCGCGCAGCGCGTCCACCGTCTCCGGGCTGGCTTCCTCACCGGCGAGGGCGAGCGCCGGGTCGCCGGGCAGCGCGCGCACCCCGGCGAACACCACGATCGAGGCCAGGAACAACGTGATCACGCCCTGGCCGAGGCGGGTGAGCAGGTAGCGGCCCACGTCACTCGCCTCCCTCGGCGAGGAAGCCGGCCCGCCCGAGCCGCACCACCCCGTCGGCGTAGGTCTCGATCCCGGCGACGTCGGTGGTGTACGCGGTGAGGTTGCGCAGCCGGTAGACGTAGAGGATCGGCAGGTCCCGCTGGACGATCTCCACGATGCGGCCGTAGGTCTGCGCGCGCGCCGCCGGGTCGGTGAGCTGCGCCGCCTCGCGCAGCAGCCGGTCGACCTCGGGATTGCTGTAGCCGGAGTAGTTGTTGCTCCCGCCGGTGCCGAGGAAGTTCGCCGTGTTCCCGTGCGGGTCGATGCGGCCGGACCACCCGAGCTGCAGGAGCTCGAAGTCCCCGCGGTCCTGCACGTCGAGCAGCGTGGAGTACTCGACGGGCTGGATCGTGATCTCGAAGCCGGCCTGGCGGACGCTCGCCTGCAACGCCTGCGAGAGCCGGAGCTGCTCCTGGTCGTTGCTGACCTGCAGCGTGAGCCGGTACGGGGTCGGCACGCCCGCCTCGGCGAGCAGCTCACGGGCCCGGACGGGGTCGTAGGGCTGGCAGGCCTCGCTCGCGGGGGTGGAGAACGAGCTGGCCGGGGAGATCGGCGAGCACGCCGACTCGAACCAGTTGTTGAACACGGTGTTGACCAGCGTCGTCCGGTCCACCGCCAGCGCGAACGCCTCCCGGACCCGCGGGTCGGACGCGATCGGCGTGTCGATCGGTTGCGGCGGTTCCCCGGCGCCGTCCACGTTGCCGACGTTGAACGTCACCGCCTGGTAGCCGAGCGAGCCGATCTGCAGCACGCCGATCCCGTCCTCCAGGGCCAGCGCGTCGACGTCCTGGGTGGAGACCCGGTCGGCCACCTGGACGTCGCCGGAGCGCAGGTTGGCCGTGCGGATGTTCGCGTCGGTCATGATCCGGTAGGTGATCGAGTCGAGGTGCACCTGGTCGGCGGCGTAGTACCGGGGATCGCGCACGACCGTGATCGAGGTCTGCGGCACGCGCTCGGCGAACCGGAACGGTCCGACGCACACCGGTGCGCTCCCGAAGTCCGCGCCCAGCTCGGCGAGCGCCACGGGCGACATGATCATGCCGGCGCGGTCGGCGAGCGACGCCGTGAGCGGCGCGAACGGGCGCTCGTAGCGGATCACGACGGTGGTCGGGTCCGGGGCCTCGATGCCCTTGATCGGCCCGAGCTCGCCGCGACGCGTGGAGCCCTCCATGGTCAGGTGCCGCTGCAGGGTGGTGACCACGGCGGCCGCGTCGAACGGGGTGCCGTCGGCGAAGGTGATGCCGGTGCGGACCGGGATGGTCACGGTCAGCCCGTCGGCCGCGACGGTCGGCAGGGCCGTCGTCAGCTGCGGCACGAGGTCACCCTCGGCGTCGATGTCGTAGAGCTTCTCGCACATCGCGTTCATCACGTAGCGCGTGTAGAGCGACGACGACGTGGTCGGGTCGAGCCGGTCCGGCTCGCTGGACAGGGCCATCACCAGGTCGCCGCCGTCGCGGGCCGGGCGGCCGTCGAACGCGACGCCGGGGACGTCCGTACGGGGCGGGGCGGGCACGACCGGCTGCACCGGGATGCATCCGGCGAGCGCGATCGCCAGCGCGCCGCCGACGGCCACGGCGACCGCGCGCTGGAAGGGTTGGGGCACGAGGGCGGTCCCTTCAGCGGATCGGTGGATATCAGATGTATACAACGCCGCCGCAGACAGCAAGGCCTCCGCCGGATCATCCCGGTGTGACTGTGACCGCAGCCTGTTCGGCGCTCGGCGATGAAAGCCGGGGGGCGGCGGGAGTCGTACGGGTGTGACCGCTTCGAAGGAGGCTCCATTGCGCACACTCGTGATCACTCAGAACGTGACCGTCGACGGCTCGATCGAGATGCTGGGCGACTGGTTCGAACCGCAGGGACAGGCCGCGGTGGACAACTCCGACCTGCTGGCGGAGCTGCACCGCCAGGACAGCAACGCCGACGGGTTCCTCACCGGCCGCCGGACCTTCGAGGACCTGCGCGGGTACTGGCCGAAGCTCGTGGACGACCCCACCGGTATCGCCGCCTACCTCGACCGCGTCCAGAAGTACGTGGTGTCCTCCACGCTGACCGACCCGCAGTGGGACAACTCCACGATCCTGTCCGGAGACCCGGTCGCCGAGGTGCGTGCTCTCAAGGAGGGGCCCGGCCAGGACATCGTGGTGACCGGGAGCATCACCCTGTGCCACGCCCTCATCCGGGCCGGGCTCGTCGACGAGTACCGGCTCTTCGTCTACCCCGTGGTCCAGGGGCGCGGTCGCCGGCTCTTCCCCGACGGCTACGAGCTCCCCACCCTGCGGCTGGCCGAGGCGAAGTCGTTCCGGGGCGGCGTCACCTACTCGCGGTACACCACGACGTAGCCAGGCGAGTCCCCCGTCCCGTCAGGGCGAGTCCCCCATCCAGACAGGGCGAGTCTCGCGTTTGGGCAGGGTGAGTCTCGCGTTCAGGCCAGGCGAGTCTCGCGTTCGGACAGGGTGAGTCCCGCATCCCGGCAGGGTGAGTCCCGCGTTCGGGCACGGTGAGTCCCGCGTTCCGCGACGCCCGAGCGGCCTGCGTAAACGCGGGATTCACCCTGCTCAGATGCGGGACTCGCCGGGGTGGGGTGCGGGACTCGGGGTGTCGAGATGGGGGACTCGCGGGTGTCTTTCGGCTGCGGGGCGGTCCGGGGCCGGGGCGTGCCGCTGTACGGGTAGCGGGAGGTCGGGCCGCGAGTTGTCCAGCAGACCGGCGCGGCCGGCCAGGGCGGCCGCCTCGGTCCGGTTCGCGACGCCGAGGGTGCGCAGCAGGCCCGCCGTGAGGCGCTTGACCGTGCGCTCGGAGACGTGCAGGGCCCTGGCGATCTGGGCCGTGCTGGCGCCGCCCGCGATGAGCGTCCACAGGTGCCGTTCCTTGCCGGTCAGCTGCGGGCCGGCCCGGGGCACGGGTGGCCGGTTCGCGGCGCCGGTGGCCGCGAGCAGTGACGAGACCAGCCCGGCGGGCGAGCGCGTCCGCAGCAGCACCCCGTTGGCGCCGGCGCCGAGGAACTCGAGGACGCCAGGGAAGACCGGGACGTGCCGGGTGAGCGCCAGCACCGGCAGGCGCGGCTGCACGCGGCGCATCGCGGTGAGGGCGGCGAGCGGGCCAGGGGCCGTGAGCTCGAGGTCGACGAGCGCGACGTCCGGCCGGTGGCGCCGCACCAGCATCGCCGCGGAGGCGGCGCGGTCGGTGCCGGCCACGACGCGCACGCCACCGTCGCTCGCCGCGGGAAGCGCCTCTTCGAGGCCGCGGCGGAACATCGGCTGCAGATCGACGATCAGCACGCGGACCACCATGATCGGGGATTCCCCGGCGAAGCGTTTCCTATCGGGGTGCCGACCGATCGGAGGACGACACCCGCCCGCTCGTGGTACCGATTCGCAGCGCGACGGGCAGCATCATTCTCGCCGGGGCGGCGCCCGCCACCAGGTCCATGGCGGCGCGGGCCGCGGCCCGGCCCTTCTCGGCGCTCGGCTGCACGACGGTGGTGAGCCGGGTGGGGGCGAGCCAGTGCAGTTCAGCGCCGTCGAAGCCGCCGACGGACAGGTCCTCGGGCACTCGCAGCCCGAGCTCGGCCGCGGCCTGCAGGACACCCGCGGCGAGCACGTCGCTCTGGGCGATGATCGCGGTGGGTCGCCGGTCCGGGTCGACGGCGAGCAGGACGTGCCCGGCCGCGGCGCCCTCGTCCACGGCGTTGCTCGAGGTCTCGTACACCGGGACCGGGCCGAAGACGTCCTCCACGCCCTCGATGCGGTGCCGCACGTCGCGGTAGTGGGCCCGCGCGCGCCGCTGCGGGGTGACGGGACCGCGGGTGCCGTCGAGCCGCAGCGGCATCGCGACGGTCTCCACCCGCCGGTGCCCGAGCTCGTGCAGGTGGCGGGCCAGCTCGCGGGTGCCGAGGCGATCGTCGATGTCGATCAGTGCAACCCCTTCGACGTCCGGCCCTTCCACAGCCACGATCGGCACGCCGCGGGCGCGCAGCAGGTCGAGTGCCGGGTCGTCGTCGAGCCCGCAGGTGGCGAAGATGGCCGCGTCGAGCGGGATGCGCGCGATCTGGCTGGTGGACGGGCGGCCCACGTCGCCGGCCAGCAGCAGCAGCCCGACGTCGTGCGCGCTGAGGACCTCGCTGATCCCGTCGAGCAGCTGCAGCGCGACCGGGTCGCGGAAGGCGTAGAGCAATCGCTCGCCGATGAATGCGCCGACGACGCCGCTGCGGCCACGGCGGAGCGAGGCGGCGAGGGGATCGGGGCCGCCGTAGCCGAGCTCGGCGGCGGCCGTGAGTACCCGCTCCCGGGTGGCGGGGGCGACGCGCGGGCTGTCGGCGAAGGCGAGGGAGGCCGTCGACTGGGACACCCCGGCCCGCGCCGCGACGGCGGCAAGCGTCGGGCGGGTGGACACGCCCGGAACGGTAGCGGGGGTGGGTAGAAGCCGGTTGAGGCCGCCGCCCGTGTCGCGTAATGTGGACATCGAATCGATTCGACGCCTCGACAGGAGCAGATGTGACCACCACCGGGGAGCTGTCTTCCGCTCAGCTCCTGCGAGCGCGCACGGCAGTGGTCGTCGCGTTCATCGCCGCCGGACTCGCATTCTCGTCGTTCATTGCGCGCACCCCCGCGCTACGCGACGCGCTCGGCCTGTCCACCGGCCAGCTCGGCCTGCTGCTGCTCTGCATGTCGGGCGGCGCGGTCGCCGGGCTGCCGCTCTCCGGCCCCATCGTGCACCGCCTCGGGCCCGGGCGCGCGGTGCTCTCCGGTGCGCTGTCGATGACGCTCGGGCTCACGCTGCTCGCCATCGGCATGGCCACCGCGCTCGTCCCGGTGGCCGCGATCGGCCTGGTCGCCGCCGGGCTCGGCACCGGCGTCTGGGACGTCGCGATGAACGTCGAGGGCGCCGACGTCGAGCGCAGGCTCGGCCGCTCCCTCATGCCGCGGCTGCATGCCGGGTTCAGCCTGGGCACCGTCGCGGGCGCGGGTGTCGGCGCGGCGTGCGCGGCGCTCGGCATCCCGCTGTCGGTGCAGCTGATCGGCATCATCGTGCTGCTCCCGATCGTCGTCACGCTGGCCGTGCGGCGGTTCCTCCCGGTGCCCGAGGCCACGCCCGAGCAGGCGAAGTCGGGTTCGGGTGTGCTCACCGCGTGGCGGGAGCCGCGCACGCTCGTCGTCGGGCTGATGGTGCTCGCCTTCGCGTTCACCGAGGGCTCGGCCAACGACTGGATCGCCCTGGCGATGGTCGACGGCCACGGGACGAGCGAAACGCTCGGCGCCATCGCGTTCGGGTTCTTCGTGGCCGCTATGACCGCCGGCCGGATGATCGGCGGCACGGCGCTGGAACGCTTCGGGCGAGTCGCGGTGGTGCGCGCCACCGCGGTCATCGCGCTCGCCGGGCTCCTGCTGATGCTGCTCGGCGATTCCGTCCCCGTCGCCCTCGCCGGGGCCCTGCTGTGGGGCGTCGGGGCGTCGCTGGGCTTCCCCGTGGGCATGAGCGCGGCCGCCGACGACCCGGCCCGTGCCGCCGCCCGGGTCTCGGTGGTCAGCTCGATCGGCTACACCGCGTTCATCGCGGGCCCGCCGCTCATCGGCCTCCTCGGCGAGAGCGCCGGAATCCTGCGAGCCCTGTTCGTCGTGCTCGGTGCGTTGCTGCTGGGCCTGCTGGCCGCAGGCGCTGCCCGTCCTCTCCCGCACACGCGCTCCGCCGACTGACGGACGGTTGTCACGAGGCCCCTGCCGGGCCACTGATGGGTGTCGCCCGCGTCGCGACAGAGGCCGGCCGGGCACGTGGGGAACGCTGCGTGACGGCAGGCGGGTGGCCTTGCTGCAGCCGGGGGAGGTTCCGCTTGACGCGCCGCCGTTCCTGAGGACCATCAGCGCGTGCCCAGCCTTTACATCGACGGGACCTGGACGTCCGGGTCCGGCGGCTCCGCCGAGGTCATCAACCCGTTCGACGCCGGCGTGATCGAAAGGGTCGATCAGGCCGGTCCGGACGACGTCGAGCGCGCGGTGGCCGCGGCCCGCACGGCGTTCGACACCGGCCCCTGGCCGCACACGCCGGCTGCCGAGCGCGGCGCGCTGCTGCGCCGGGTCGCCGATCTCCTGATGCGCGACAAGGAGGAGATCGCCCACACCGAGACGCTCGACACCGGCAAGACGCTGGTCGAGAGCCGCATCGACGTCGACGACGTCACCGCGGTCTTCCGCTACTACGCCGATCTCGCGGGCCAGGATGCAGGCCACCTCGTCGACACCGGCAACCCGGCCGTCGTGAGCCGGATGGTGCACGAGCCGGTCGGGGTCTGCGCGCTGATCACGCCGTGGAACTACCCGTTGCTGCAGCTGTCGTGGAAGGTGGCTCCCGCGCTGGCGGCCGGGAACACCGTGGTGATCAAGCCCAGCGAGGTCACCCCGCTCACGTCCGTGCTGCTCGTGCGGCTGCTGGAGGAGGCCGGGGCGCCGCAGGGCGTGGTCAACATCCTGCTCGGTGACGGCCGGTCCGTCGGTGCCCCGCTCACCGAGCACGCCGACGTCGACATGGTCAGCTTCACCGGCGGCCTCGCCACCGGCCAGGCGATCATGCGGGCAGCCGCCACCACCGTGAAGCGGGTGGCCGTGGAGCTGGGCGGCAAGAACCCCAACATCGTCTTCGCCGACACCGATTTCGAAACCGTTGTCGACAACGCCCTCACCGCGGTCTTCCTGCACGCAGGGCAGGTCTGCTCGGCGGGCGCGCGGCTGATCGTCGAGGACGCGCTGCACGACGATCTGGTGGCCGAGCTGGGCCGGCGTGCCGAGCGGATCCGCCTGGGCAACGGCATGGACGAGGGCACCGAGTCGGGCCCGCTCGTCTCGGCGGCCCACCGGGCGAAGATCGAGGACTTCGTGGCGTCGGCGCGGGCCGAAGGGGCCCGGCTGGTGGCGGGCGGGCACCGGCCGGAGGAGCCCGACCTGCAGAAGGGCTTCTTCTACCGGCCCACCGTGTTCGCCGACGTCCGGCGCGACATGCGGGTGATCCGCGAGGAGACGTTCGGTCCGATCCTCACCGTCGAGCGGTTCAGCACCGAGGAGGAGGCCATCGCGCTCGGCAACGACACCGAGTACGGCCTCTCCGGCGGGGTCTGGACGGGCGACGCCGGGCGCGGCGAGCGGGTCGCCCGCGCGTTGCGGCACGGCACGGTGTGGATCAACGACTTCGGGCCCTACATGCCCGGGGCGGAGTGGGGCGGCATGAAGCGCTCGGGCAACGGGCGCGAGCTCGGCCCCACCGGGCTGGCCGAGTACCAGGAGCACAAGCACATCTGGCACAACACCGAGCCGGCGCCGGCGCGGTGGTTCGTGGGCTGAGCGGGTCCGAGGTGGAGGTGGGCGATGAGTACGACGGAGCACCGCGCAAGTGACGACGGGATGGCCGAGTTCGGCTACTCCCAGACACTCGACCGCAGCATCGGCAAGTTCGCGAGCTTCGCGGCCGGCGTCAGCTACATCTCGATCCTGACCGGCACGTTCCAGCTCTTCTACTTCGGGTTCGGCACGGGCGGCGCGGCGTACTGGTGGTCGTGGCCGCTGGTCTTCGCCGGCCAGTTCATGGTGGCGCTGTCGTTCGCCGAGCTCGCGGGGCGCTACCCGGTGGCGGGCTCGGTCTACAACTGGTCCAAGCAGCTGGCCGGTCCCGCCACGTCCTGGCTGGCGGGCTGGATGATGCTCACGGCATCGATCGTCACGATCACCGCCGTCGTGCTGGCCTACCAGCTGGTGCTGCCCCAGCTCTGGTCCGGCTTCCAGCTCGTCGGCGACGCGGCCGACCCGGCGGCCGCGGCGGCCAACGCGGCCATCCTCGGCGGGCTGCTCATCGTCTTCACCACGGTGATCAACGCGATCGGCGTGAAGCTGATGGCGCAGATCAACAGCACCGGGGTGTTCATCGAGCTGATCGCCGCGGTGCTGATCATCGTGCTGCTCGCGTTCAACATCGTGAACCCGCCGTCGGTGCTGTTCGACACCTCGGGCTTCGGCGAGGGAGCGAGCACGGGCTACTTCGGCGTGTTCCTGGTCGCCGCGCTCGCGTCCGCCTACGTCATGTACGGGTTTGACACCGCCAGCTCGCTCGGCGAGGAGACCGTCGACCCTCGCCGCACCGCCCCCTCGGCGATCATGCGAGCCGTCATCGCGTCGTTCGTCATCGGCGGGTTGATCCTGCTGCTGCTGATCCTCACCGCGCCCGACCTGAGTGACCCCGCCTACGGGGAGAAGTCCGGCGGCGGTCAGCTGATCCTGCTCCAGGTGCTCGGCGGCCCGGTCGGCGCGGTCTTCCTCGTCGCGATCGCGATCGCGATCACCGTGTGCGCGCTCGCGGTGCACACCGCGGCGATCCGGCTCATGTTCGCGATGGCCCGAGACAACGCCCTGCCCGAAGGTGCGCGGCTGGCGAAGATCGACCCGGTGCACAAGACACCGGTCATCCCGTCGATCGTGATCGGCCTGCTCGCGCTGATCATCCTCGTGGTGAACGTCGGTTCGCCGGAGGTCTTCACCGCGGTCACCAGCGTGGCCATCATCATGATCTACATCGCGTACCTGCTGGTCACGGGCCCGATGCTGCTGCGAAGGCTGCGCGGGCAGTGGCCGGACGCGGAAGCGCAGGGCAGCGGGTACTTCTCGCTCGGCGCACTCGGGCTGCCGGTGAACATCCTGGCCGTGCTGTGGGGAGTGGCGATGTCGATCAACCTCGCGTGGCCTCGCGAGGAGGTGTACGGCGCCGGGTGGCTGGCGTGGAGCGCGTTCATCTTCATCGGCGCGATCATCGTCGTCGGGCTCGCCTGGTACGGGCTCCGCGGCCGCCACCGGGTCGGGACCCTTCCCGAGCACATGGCCCAACAGCTGGAAGAGGCGCACGAAGCGGACCCGACGCTGCCGCCGCCCGACCCGAAGCCCGAGGGGAGCCAGGCATGACCGACGTCTTCGACTACGTCGTCGTCGGCGGTGGGTCCTCGGGCTGCGCGCTCGCCGCGCGCCTGTCCGAGGACCCGGACGTCACGGTGTGCCTGCTGGAGGCCGGGCCGTCCGATGTGGACGACCCGGCGATCCTGAAGCTCACCGACTGGATGGCGCTGCTCGACTCCGGCTACGACTGGGACTACCTGATCGAGCCGCAGGAACGCGGCAACAGCTTCATGCGCCACGCCCGTGCGAAGGTGCTCGGCGGCTGCTCGTCGCACAACTCGTGCATCGCGTTCTGGACCCCGCGCGAGGACCTCAACGAGTGGGCCGCCGCCGGGTGCGAGGGCTGGAGCGCCGACGAGTGCTGGCCGCTCATCGCCCGGCTCGAGAACAACGACGGACCGTGGGACGGGCACGGCCGGAGCGGGCCCGTGACGATCATGCAGGTCCGGCCGGACGACCCGTGCGGGGTCGCCGTGCTCGAAGCGGCCGCCGCGGTCGGCCTGCCGACCGTCCGGTTCAACGAGGGCGCGACGGTCTGCGAGGGCGCCGGGTTCTTCCAGATCAACCGCGAGCCCGACGGCACGCGGGCGTCGTCCTCCCGGGCCTACCTGCACCCGATCATGGGGAAGCGGCAGAACCTGGAGGTCCGCACCGGCGCGTGGGCCTCACGGGTGCTGTTCGCGGGCCGGCGCGCCACCGGCGTCGAGTACCAGCAGGACATCGGGCCGGGCCGGCGCACCGTCACGGCCCGCCGGGAGGTCGTGCTCAGCGCGGGCGCGATCGACAGCCCGAAGCTGCTGATGCTCTCGGGCATCGGGCCGTCCGAGCACCTACGCGAGTTCGGGATCGACGTGCTCGTGGACGCGCCGGGCGTGGGCGCCAACCTGGACGACCACGTCGAGGGCCTGGTGATGTGGGACGCGGCGCAGCCCATGATCACCCGGTCCACCCAGTGGTGGGAGATCGGGCTGTTCACCCGCACCCGCGACGGGCTGGACCGGCCGGACCTGATGATGCACTACGGGTCGGTGCCGTTCGACCTGAACACCGTCCGCTGGGGCTACCCGACCACCGACAACGGGTTCTGCCTCACCCCGAACGTCACACGCGGGCGCTCCCGGGGCACGGTTCGGCTGCGCACCCGCGACTTCCGCGACCGGCCGCGGGTCGACCCGCGCTACTTCACCGACCCCGACGGGCACGACATGCGGGTCATGCAGACGGGTGTGCGGCTGGCCCGCCGCATCGCCGAGCAGGAGTCGCTCAAGGAGTGGGTGGCGCGCGAACTCACCCCCGGCCCGGACGCCGTCACCGACGACGAGCTGGCCGACTACATCGCGAAGACCCACAACACCGTCTACCACCCGGCCGGCACCGCGAAGATGGGCCCGGCCACCGACCCGGCCGCCGTCGTGGACCCGCAGCTGCGCGTGCGCGGCGTCGACGGGCTGCGCGTGGCCGACGCGTCGATCATGCCGTTCCTGCCGGCGATCAACCCGAACATCACCTGCTACATGATCGGAGAGAAGGCGAGCGACCTGCTGACCACCGAGAGGTGAATAGGGGGAGGATCGGCGGCGTGGGCGATATCGCCGATTTCCTCCGCGCTCATCCGCCGTTCGCGGCGCTGGACGCCGGCGAGCTCGCGGCGCTGGCGGCAGTCGCGGAGCTGGAGGAGCATTCCGCGGGCGCGACGATCCTCGCCAAGGGCGGCCCGCCGGTCACGCACGTGCGGGTGGTGCGCACCGGGTCGGTGGAGATCGTGCTCGACGGGCGGGTGCTCGACCTGCTCGGTCCCGGCGAGCTGTTCGGTCATGCGTCGATGCTGTCCGGGCTGCCGCTCGGGTTCGCCGCCGTGGCCGTGGGGGCGACGACCTGCCTGCGCCTTCCCGCCGACGCCGTGCGCCCGGTGCTCGGCCGGCCCGCCGGACTGCGCTACGTCACCCGGTCGCTTATGTCGTCGGCGCTCACCGACCCGCTCCGCGGCTCCCCGCCCGACCCGGCCGGTGCCGACGACCGTTCCGCGGGTTCCGCCGGCGCCGAGGTTCGCTCCGCGAGTGCCGCGAGCACCGGGGGTGCTGACGGTCGCTCCGCAGGCTCCGCCGGTGCTGACGATCGCTCCGCAGGCTCCGCCGGTGCTGACGGTCGCTCCGCAGGCTCCGCCGGTGCTGACGATCGCTCCGCAAGCTCCGCTCAGCGGCCCGTGCGGGAGTTGCTGCGGGCACCGCTTGTCCGTGCCTCACCCGCGCTGCCGATCCGGGAGGCGGCGCAGCGGATGACGTCGTGCGGCGCGTCGGCCGTCGTCGTCCCGCTCGGCGACGGGCGGGTCGGGATCCTCACCGACCACGACCTGCGCCGGGTGATCGCCGAGGGCACGGACACCGCTGCGCCCGTCAGCGCGGCGATGTCGGCGCCGGCGTGGACGGTGGCCGCCGACCGGCTCGGCGGCGAGGTGCTGCTCGACATGCTCGACCGCGGCATGCGGCACGTGCCGGTGCTCGACACGTCGGGGGAGGTCCTCGGGGTGCTCGCCGACCTCGACGTCGTCGCGGCCACCACCCGCAGCAGCTTCGGGCTGCGCGCGGCGATCGCCCGCGCCGGCTCCGTGCCGGAGCTGGTGACGGCGGCCGCCGGGCTCACGCCGACGGTGATCGCGTTGCACGACGCGCGGGTGGCGGCCGGCGACATCGCGGGCATCACCTCGGTCGTGGTCGACGCGCTCACGCGGCGGCTCATCGAGCTGGTCGCGCCCGGCCCGCCGCCCGGCCCGCTCACCTGGCTGGCACTCGGGAGCCTCGCCCGCCGCGAGGCCGTGCCGTCCTCAGATGTGGACAGCGCGCTCGTCTGGGCGGGCGACGGGCAGGGCGGCGCCGAGTACGCCCACGCGCTGGCAGAACAGGTGTTGGCCGGCCTCGCGGCCTGCGGTTTCCGGGCGGATGCCAACGGCGCGGTGGCGACGAACAAGCTCTTCGCCCGCTCCTACGACGGTTGGGTGGCCGCCGCGCGCGGCTGGCTCGCCGACCCGACCCAGGAGCGCGCGCCGATCCTCGTCTCGCTCGCGGTGGACGCCCGCCCGGTGTGGGGCGTGCGCGCGGCCCCGTCGGTGGCCGACGTCTTCCGCGATGCCCGCCGCCACCCCGACCTGCTGCGGCTGCTCGGCCGCTACGCGCTGGCCCACCGTCCGCCCACCGGGTTCCTGCGCGACTTCGTGGTGGAGCACTCGGGGCGGCGCCGCGGCAAGCTCGACCTCAAGCGCGGCGGTCTCGTCCCGATCGTCGACCTCGCCCGCTGGGCGGGGATGGCGGCCGGCGTCACCAGCGCGTCCACCCCGGCCCGGCTGCGCGCCGCCGCGGCCGCCGGCACCCTGGACCTGGAACCGGCTGCCGTCCTGGAGGAGGCCTTCCACCTCGTGCTGCAACTGCGCCTGGCCCACCAGGTGGAGCAGCTGCGCGCCGGTGAGGAACCCGACGACCTCGTGCGGCCGGCCGACCTCAGCCCGGTCACCCGGGTGTCGCTGCGCGAGGCGTTCCGGACGGTCGCGACGGTGCAACGGCGGATCGACCGGGAGTTGCAGCTCGGGGTGCGGTGACCGGGTGGTGCCGCGACCACCGCATCGGCGGCGCGGGAGACTGGGGCCGTGAGTACGCCGCCGACCAGTCCTTCCGTCGTGCTGCTCACGGTTGCCCACCGGATCGAGGCCGAGCTGGCGGCCGTGCTCGCCCCGCTCGGCCTCACCGTGAGCCGGCTCGGGCTGCTCGGGCACATCTCGGGCGTGCCGGGCGCGTCGTTCAGCGAGCTGGCGCGGATGTCGCGGATCAGCGTGCAGAGCGTGCACACCGCCGTGAAGACGCTGGCCGCGGCCGGGCTCGTCCGGGACGGCACGGCGCGCGCCGGAGCCGCGTCCACCATCGAGCTCACGCCGGAGGGTGCCCGCCTGCTGCGGGAGGCGATGGCCGCGGTGGACGCCGTCGACACCCAGCTCTTCGGCCGAGACGCCGACCCGGCCCTCCGCCTGGTCGGCGACGCGGTGCGCACCGCCTTCGCCAGTCCCCAGGCCTGACGCACCCCTTCCCGGCTCACGCTGCCCGTCGACGGGGTGCACGCGCTGACACGGGGTGCGTGGACGGAGAAGGGGTGCGTCAGCAGGTGATCGAGGGTTGGCGGCCCGCGCCCCCCGTCGTTGCCGACGCACCCCGTCTCGGCCGACGCGACTGGTCGACGGGGTGCGTGAGCCGAGTGGGGGTGCGTGGGCGAGGACGGGGTGCGTGAGCCGGTGGGCCGCGTGACGCACCCGCTTTCCGTCGACGCGCCCCTTCTCCGTCCGCGCTTCCCGTCGAACGGGTGCGTGCGCGGAAGCGGGGTGCGGGAGCGTCGGGTGGCCTGCCTTCAGAGGGGCTGAAGGTGCTGCTAGCCTTCAGAGAAGCTGAAGCTCTGGAGGGGTTGTGGAAGGTCTGCTGCTGTCGGTGCACGTGCTCGCGGGCATCGTCTTCGTCGGGGGGTCGGCCGTGGCGGCGAGCCTCTTCCCGCGGTACGCGCCGGTCGTCGCGGCGGTGCCGGCCGGTGCGCCCGCCTCCGCCGAGCCGGTGGGGGAGCGCAACGAGGCGGTGGCGGTGCTGCTGCACCGCATCACGCGGGTGTACGGCCTGCTCGGTGTGGTCGTGCCGGTCGTCGGCATCGTGCTCGGGGTGGTCCAGGGCCGGATGGGCGAGATCTGGATCAACGTCGCGATGCTGCTCACCGCGGCCGCCGGTCTGCTGCTGGCGCTGGTGATCTACCCGCGGCAGAAGGTTGCGCTCGCCGAGTCGGACGGCGGTGCCCGGCTGCGCTCGCTCGCCATGTTCGCCGGGATCTACAACCTGCTGTGGGCGATCGTCGTGGTGCTGATGATCGTGCGTCCCGGGGCCGAATAGGTTCAGCGTGGCGCCGTGATCACCCGCCCGACGAGCGCACCGGCCGGCTGTGTGCCGCCGAGCTGTCGGCGCGGGTACGCCGCCGGCTCCGCGCCGGCTGAAAACGGTGTGCGCGCCCGGGCCGCGTGCGGCTACGGTCTCGACCGTCGTCCACCCGTGGGAGGTCTCGTCGTGAGGGCAATGCGCGCTCGTTCCGCTGTCTCGACGAGCCCGTTCGCCCTCCGGTAGGTCTCTTCCGCGTCACCCCCGGAGCAGGGCTCGGTCCTTCCTGCCCACCTCCTCCCGAGGGTGAACCCACGCATGCAGTCATCCGACCCGGTGCGGGTCTATCTCGGGCTGGCGTTCGTCCAGTCCGTCTGCTTCTCGCTCTTCTTCACCGTCCAACTCGTGTACCACGTCACCGTCGTCGGCCTGGATCCGTTGCAGATGATCCTGGTCGGGACCGTGCTGGAGATCGTCTGTTTCGTCTTCGAGGTGCCGACCGGCGTGGTCGCCGACGTGCACAGCCGGCGGCTCTCGGTCCTGATCGGGCTGGCCCTGATGGGGTGCAGCTACACCCTGGAGGGCGGGGTCCCGCTGTTCTGGGCCGCGTTGGTCAGTCAGGTCCTCTGGGGGCTCGGTTACACGTTCACCAGCGGTGCACACCAGGCGTGGATCACCGACGAGATCGGAGAGGCGGCCGCAGGCCCGGTCTTCCTCCGTTATCGCAAGGCCTGGCTGCTCGGCGGCGTGACAGGCACCGTGTCGGCCGCGGGTCTGGCCCTCGTGCACATCCAGGTGCCGATGGTGCTGGCCGGCGTGGGGATGTTCGTGCTGGTCACCGTGCTGGCGCTCGTCATGCCCGAGCGGCACATGCACGTGGCGCCGCGCGAAGGTTCCGCGCTGCGTCAGATGGCGGTCACCGCGCGGGCCGGGCTGCGGCTCGCCACGGCGAGCCCGGTGGTGCGGGTGATCCTGCTCATCAGCCTGGTCACCGGCCTCGCGGCCGAGGCGTACGACCGGCTGGCGGTGCCGTCGATCATCGCGCGGTTCGAGTTCCCGCCCGTGCTCGGCGCCGATCAGCCGGCGTTCTGGTTCGGGGTGAGCGGGCTGATCGGCATGCTGATCGGGGTGGTGGTCGCGGAGGTGTTCGGGCGCCGGTTCGCCCGGTTCCTCGGGCCGGGCGTGCCGGCGCGGCTGCTCGCCGGCCTGAGTGCCGTGGACATCGCGGCGCTCGTGGTCTTCGCGCTGTGCGGGCACCTGTGGCTCGCGTTCGCGATGATGTGGGTGCGCCGGGTGATCGCCACGATCAGCGAGCCGGTGCAGACCGCATGGCTGAACCGGGGTCTCCCGCCCGCGGTGCGCGCCACCGTCCTGTCGATGACGGGCCAGGCCAACTCGGTCGGGCAGGCCGCGGGTGGCCCGGTGTTCGGCGTGATCGGCACGACCGGATCGCTCGCGGCCGCGCTGGTGGGCTCGGCGGCCCTGCTCACGCCGATCGTGGCGCTGTACGGGCGGTTCGGTGCCCGCAGGCGCTGATCGTCAGTGCGGCCCGACCGGCACGGGTGTCTCGGTGGGTGCCGCGGCGTCGACGAGCTCGTCGGGATCCGCGGCGCCGCCATGGGCGAACTCCGCGGCGAACGTGGCCTCGCCGAGCGCCCGGGTGGCCACCGCCGTGACCCGGTCGACGTCGCCGCGCTCGGCCGGCGGCAGCGGCGCGCCGATGCCCTCCCGTGCTGCCGCGGCAGCACCGAGCAGCCGGGCGGCATGCTCGTGGGCCCCGGTGAGGCAGACGGCACCCGCCAGCCCTTCCAGGGCGAGCGCCAGTGCGCGGGGGTCGCCGCTGCGCCGGGCGATCGCGTGGCCGGCGAGCTGGTGGCGCACCGCGGCCTCGGCGTCGCCGCGCAGCTCCGCGACGAACCCCAGCTCGGCGTGGATCAGGGTGGTGGCGATCTCGGCGTCGACCCCGAGGTGCCAGTGGAGGACGTCCAGCAGCAGCTCCTCGGCCCTCGCGAGGTGGCCGGTGCGGCGCGCCCCGAGGGCGAGGCCGGTGAGGGCGTAGACGCGGCCTGGCGCGAACCCGTGGACGACGGCCGTCTCCACGGCACGCCGGTGCAGCTCCTCGGAGTCGGCGAACCGCTGCTCGAGCAGCGCCACCCGGCCCAGCCAGGACAGCTGGTAGGAGACCTCCGCCCACAGGCCGAGCTCCTCGGCCATCCGCAGTCCGGCGCGGTGCTGCGCGGCCGCGTCGGCGTACCGGCCGGAGAGCTCGGCGAGCGCGCCGAGCGCGAACGTGGCCTGCACCTGCCCCCAGCGATCACCCACCTCGCCGAAGAGCGCCGCCGCCCGCTCGGCCTGCTCGTGCGTGCCGGCGTAGTGATCCTGGCCGACGCGGTCGGCGAGGGCGGCGGCGATGCCCCAGCGGTCGCCGAGCGTCTCGGATGTGGCGAGGGCGGCCGACGTGAGCGGCACGGCCCTGGTGTCGCCCACCGTGGTGAGCGCGTGGCCGAGGAACCACTGGGCGCGGGCCCGGGCCACCGGGTCGGCGATGTCGGACACGTCCAGCGAGGAGTCGTCGGGCCGCCTTCCGTCGAGCACCCGCAGCGCGGTGAGCCAGGCCGCGGCCTGTGCCCGCGCCCCCGCCGGCGCGGCGCCGGGTACCGCGAGTGCGGCGCGGAGCGACAGGACGGCCTCGGCGGTGCGCCCGCGCAGGAACCAGTACCAGCACAGGGCCTGCGCCAGCCGCAACGCCTGCTCCGCGCAGCCGGCCTGCTGGACGAGGTGGTCGACGGCGGTGCGCAGGTTGGCGGCGTCGGCGTCGAGCCGCTCGAGGAACCGTTGCTGGTGGGCACCGCGCAGCTCCGGCTCGGCCCGCTCGGCGAGCGCGAGGTAGTGGGCGCTGTGTCGGTGGCGCGCGAGCTCGAGCTCGCCCGCCTCGGCCATGCGCTCCAGCCCGTACGCCGCCACCGTCTCCAGCAGCCGGAACCGCGGCGTGCCATCGGCGGCGGGCCGGCTGACGACCAGCGATCGGTCGACGAGGCGGGCGAGCAGGTGGAGGACCTCGCCGCGGGGCACTCCGTCTCCGGCGCACACCGCCTCGGCGGCGTCCAGGGTGCAGCCCTCGACGTGCACGGCGAGGCGCCGCAGCACGACCCGCTCGCCGGGCGTGAGCAGCTCCCAGCTCCAGTCGATCACCGCGCGCAGGGTGCGCTGCCGGTCGGGTGCGCCGCGCGGCCCGCCGGCGAGCAGCGCGAAGCGGTCGTCGAGCCGGGCCAGCAGCTCGTGCACGCCGAGCGCGCGCACCCGCCCTGCGGCGAGCTCCAGCGCGAGCGGAAGGCCGTCGAGCCGCCGGCAGATCGCCGCGACCGCGGGCGCGGTGGCCGCATCGAGGACGAACCCGGGCGCGGCGGCCGCAGCCCGCGCGGTGAACAGCCGGGCGGCGCTGGAGGCGCGCACGGCCTGGAGCTCGCCGCCGCCCGCGGGCAGCGCCAGCGGCGGGACCTCGTGGAGCACCTCGCCCGCAACCCCGAGCGGCTCCCGGCTCGTGGCGAGGATCCGCAGGCCGGGTGCGACCCGCAGCAGCTGGGTGACGATCGCGGCGACGGCGTCGACGACCTGCTCGCAGTTGTCGAGCACCAGGAGCAGCCGGGTGTCGGCGAGCGCCTCCCCGATCCGCTGGACGAGGTCGGCCGCGTCGCGGAGCCCCAGCGCGGCACCCACGGCCGCGACCACCCAGTGCTCGGCCGGGCACTCGTCCTCGGGACACACCTGCCGGTCGAGCCCGGCGAGCTCCACGAGGCAGGCGCCGTGGGAACCCGGCTCGGAGAGCTCGCGCGCCACCGCCACCGCCAGGCTCGTCTTGCCGACCCCGCCCGGCCCGGTGAGCGTGACGAGCCGCGCCGCGTCGATGCGCTCGCGCACCTCGGCGACCGCGTCCTCGCGGCCGACCAGCTCGGTGAGCGGGGCCGCGACGGTGTAGCGCGGGCGCGCCCGGCCCTGGAGCTGCGGGTCGTGCGCGAGGATGGCCCGCTGCAGGGCGGTGATCTCGGGCCCGGGTTCGAGGCCGAGGTCGGCGACGAGCGCGGAGCGCAGCGCGGCGAACCCGGCGAGCGCCTCGTCCTGCCGACCGGCGCGGTAGAGCGCGCGCATGTGCAGGCCGCGCAGCCGCTCGCGCAGCGGGTGGCGCGTGACGAGCTGGCCCAGCTCGGCCACGAGCGGGCCCAGCTCCGCGTCGCCGAGCGCGAGCCGCGCCTCGGCGCGCTCCTCCTCCGCGGCGAGCCGCTCCTCCTCGAGCCGGCTCGCGGCCGCGACGGCGAACGGTTCGTCGTGGACGTCGGCGAGGGCGGGGCCGCGCCACAGCGCCAGGGCGTCGGTGAGCAGGGCGACCCGGTCTCCCGGTTCGGACGTGGCCCGGGCCTGCGCGGTGAGCGTGCGGAACCGGTGGACGTCGAGCTCGCCGCTCTCGACGCGGAGCAGGTAGCCCGGAGGTTGGTGGATCACAAGCGCGCCCGCGCCGGGCTCGGCGCGCTCCAGTGCGCGGCGCAGCTGGGAGACCTTGGTCTGCAGCGTGTTCAACGGGCGGCCCGGTTCCTGTCCACCCCACAGGTGCTCGACCAGCCGTTCCACGGCGACCGGGCGACCCTCGTGGACCAGGAGGTCGGCCAGCAGCGCACGGACCTTCCGCTCCGGCACCCGCACCGCGCTGCCGTCGGCGGTCCACACGGCCAGCGGGCCGAGCACTCCGAAATGCACCTCACCACGGTAGCCAGGAGCCCCGACAGCCCAGACCCCATTCCGACGGCCGTGCGTCGGCCGTGCGTCGATCGTGCGTGCCACCGCCGACGCTGGCGGCATGGCAGACGAGAAATCAGTGACCGTCCTCGGTCTCGGCGCGATGGGAGCGGCCCTCGCCGCGGCGTTCCTCTCCGCGGGCCGGTCGGTGACGGTGTGGAACCGCAGCCCGGGCAAGGCGGGCGAGCTCGTGGCCCGCGGGGCGGCCGAGGCCGCCACGGTGGAGGAAGCCGTGCGGGCGAGCGGCCTCGTCGTGGTGTGCTTGTGGGATCACCGGTCGGTGCACGAGACCCTGGACCCGGTGACCGGCGCGCTCGCCGGCCGGGTGGTCGTGAACCTGACGAACGGCACCCCCGGCCAGGGCCGTGAGCTGGGCACATGGTCCGTCGAGCACGGCTTTGCGCTGCTCGACGGCGGGATCATGGCCGTGCCCCCGATGATCGGGGGTCCTGGGGCGTTCGTGCTCTACAGCGGCCCGGAGGAGGCGTTCACGACCCATCGGGACGCCCTCGACGCTCTCGGCGAGAGCCGCTACGTCGGGCCCGACCACGGCATGGCCGCGCTCTACGACCTCGCCCTGCTCAGTGCCATGTACGGGGCGAGTATGGGGGAGCTTTCCGCGTTCGCGCTGGTCCGCTCGGCGGGTGTCGCGGCGAGTGAGTTCGCGCCGCTGCTGCAGCGGTGGACGGCGGCCGTCAGCGGGTTCCACGAGCGCACCGCCGAGCTGGTCGACACCCGCGACTACACCCGCGACGTCGTCTCGAACCTCGGCATGCAGGCCGCCGCGTACCACAACCTGATCGACGCGGCGCACGAGCAGGGCGTGAGCCCGGAGCTGATCGCGCCGCTCTACCCGCTGATGCTGCGCCGCGTCGCCGAGGGCCACGGCCACGAGGACAACGTCGGCCTCATCGAACTCCTCTTCACGCGAAGGAGCACGTCATGAGCACGCCGGTCACCATGATCGGCCTCGGCCCGATGGGCCAGGCGATGGTGCGCGCCTACCTCGCCGCGGGCGCGTCCAGCACGCCCTCTCGGCCGGCGCACCCTGTCTCGGCCGGCGCTACGCGTCGATGGGGTGCGTAGTGCGGAGGCGAGGTGCGTGAGCAGCAACCGACGGAGCCTCGTCAGGAACCAGCGGGCTTGAGCGGGTCGTGCCCCAGCGACATCAGCCGGTGTCGCCACCCGGCCTGACCCGCCGTCGGCTCCAGATCGTCGCGGCGTCGGGCGTGCACGCGGTCGACCACCCGCCGCATCACGTCCGTGTCGTGCGGGGTCAGGTCCTGGCGGCGCTTGCCGAGGATGGCGAGCACCTGCTGCCCGGTGGGGGATCCGGCCTGGTCCGGCAGCTCCTCGCCGCTCTCGCCGGCATCGCGGGTGCGTAGCCATTCGCCCAGCTCGCGCGAGGTCATGTTGACCACCCGGTGGAACTCTTCCCACAGCTCGTCGTCGACATCGGCCATGTCCCGGCCTACCCGGAACGGCCGGGCCCGACGCACGTGTTCAGCAGCGGTCCATCTCCTGCGCCACCTCGCACGCGTCGGCGCCCTCCTCGCCGCTCGCCACGGCCACGCGTTGCAGCAGCGTGCGCAGGGTGTGGCGCTCGGCGGGCTCCAGTGGGCCGAGGAGGTGCTCCTCGACCCGGCGCAGGCGGCGTTCCACGTCGCACAGCCGGGCCGTGCCGGCCTCGGTGAGCACCACCCGCCGGGCGCGCCGGTCGGCCGGGTCGGGCTTGCGCTCGACCAGCCCCGCGCGCTCGAGATCGTCGAGGAGGTACGTCATCACCGTGCGATCGACGCCGAGGCGCTGGGCCATCGCGAGCTGGCTGCCGCGGTCGCCGCGGGCCGCGGAGGTGAGCACCTGGTAGCCGCGGGGCCCGCCCGGGAGGCCGGCCACCGCCTCGCCGGCGATCCGCAGGTACGAGCGCATCACGGTGCCCAGCGCCCAGCCGAGGTCCGACTCGACGTCAGAGGGGCTGGTCACGCGCCCATGCTACCGGGGAATGTGGGACACGAGACGCTCTGTTGACACGATCGTCTGTAAAGCAGACTATCTGAGCGACAGCATGCATCCCGTGGGGAGGAACCCTCGATGACCTTGTTCCGCCTGGACAGCAGCATCCGCGGCGCCGAGTCCGTGAGCCGCGCGGTGGCCGACGCGGTGGAGCGCTCGTGGTCCGACCACCATCCCGAGCCGCGAGTCGTCCGCCGTGATCTCGCGGTCACCCCGGTGCCCGCCGACACGTGGGCGCTCGCGGTGCATGCCGGGTTCGTCGACGAGGCGGAGCGCAGCCCGCAGCAGCGGGCGGCCGTCACGCTGGCCTCGTCGCTCGCGGACGAGCTGCTCGCCGCCGACGCCGCCGTGATCGCGGCGCCGCTGTACAACTTCGGGATCTCGCAGCACCTGAAGGCCTGGATCGACCTGGTGCTCACCGATCCGCGCCTCGCGCCCGGCACGGCCGCACTCGCCGGGCGCCCGGTCACCGTCGTGGTCTCTCGGGGTGGCGGCTACGGCGCCGGCACCCCGCGCGAGGGGTGGGACCACGACACGCCCTACGCCGTCCGGATCTTCCAGGACGTGCTCGGCGCCGACGTCACGGTCGTGGCGGCTGAGCTGACCCTGGCCGACGTGAACCCGGCTATGGCGCACCTGCGTGACCTCGCCGCGGCGTCCCGCGCCGAGGCCATGGAGCACGCCACGGCCACCGGGCGGGCGCTCGCCGCGCGAGTGGCGACGAACGGCGCTCTCGTCTGATCCGGGCCGGATCTCACCAGAGCCACCTCTCCGCGACCACGATGCGGGGAGGTGGCTCTGTCGTTGTGGGACGTCTGCGCTGGAAGCGATTGCAGTTCTTACATCATCGTCGCCGACCTGGAGATTGATTTCCCTGCATCCAGGGCCTTGACGTCGGCCGGAAACGGTTTCACACTTCCGCACGCAGCGGCCGACCAACGACGGGGGACCCGTGGCACCGACCATCCGCGACGTCGCCCGTGCCGCGGGCGTCTCGCAGGCCACCGTGTCGCGGGCGCTGTCGATGCCCGAGCTGGTGCGCACTGCTACGCGGGTGCGGGTCGAGGCGGCGGCGCGGGAGCTCGGCTACCGGCCCAACCGGGCCGCCCGTGGCCTGATCACCGGGCGCACCGGCAACCTCGGCCTGATCGTCCCCGACCTGTCGAACCCGTTCTTCGCTGCCGTGGTCAAGGGTGTGCAGGCCGCGGCACGCGCGGCGGACCACTCGGTGTTCATCGCCGACACCGACGAGGAGGCCGCCGCGGAGGTCGACCTGCTACGAGCGCTCGCCAAGCAGGTGGACGGGCTGATCCTGTGCTCCCCGCGTGCCGCGGACGACGAGCTCGCCGCGGTCGGCGCGGACGCTACGGTCGTGTTGATGAACCGCAGGGCGGGCGAGCGGCCCAGCGTCACCGTCGACAACGCCGACGGCATGCGGCAGGCCCTCGAGCACCTCGCGGCGTTGGGGCACCGGCGGATCGCGTACGTCGCCGGGCCCCGCACGTCGTGGTCCAACGGCCAGCGCGAGCACGGGCTCCGGCAGACCGCCGAGGCAGGTGGCGTGGACCTGGTTCACCTCGGGCACTTCCCGCCGCAGTTCGAGGGCGGCGTCGCCGCGGCCGACCTGGCGGTCGCGTCCGGGGCCACCGCCGTGATCGGCTACAACGACCTGGTCGCGCTCGGCCTGCTCAGCCGCCTCGGCGCCCGCGGCATCCCGGTGCCGGCCGCCATGAGCGTCGTCGGTTGCGACGACATCGGCATGTCGGCGATGAGCCATCCCGCGCTCACCACGGTGTCGGTGCCCAAGCGGGCGGCGGGCCGGGCCACCGTCGGCCTGCTGCTGTCGATGCTCGACGCGGGCCCGGATGCGGGTCCCGCTCACCGGGAACTACCCACCCAGCTCATCGTGCGCGACACCACGGGGGTCGCGCCCATGTCCCCGACGAAGGGATCGACCTGATGACCGTGCAATGGCGCAGGGCTCTCACCGCGGGCGGGATCAGCGCGATCCTGCTGCTGGCCGGCTGCGGTGCCCCGGACGCACCGGGCAGCGCGCCCGTGCCGGCGGGGGAGGTGCCGGACCGCCCGTCCGAGCCGGTGTCGCTCAACATCCTGGACGTCGCGGGCAACCTGCAGCTGACGCAGGGGATGATCGACGACTTCGTGGCGAAGAACCCGGACATCGTCTCGCGCGTGACCACCGAGAAGGCGGCGGCGCCGGAGATGGCCGGCAAGATCAAGGCGCAACAGGACGCCGGCCGGCTCGGCATCGACCTGGTGCTCACCGGCACCGACGGCCTCTCCGCCGGCACCGAGCAGGGCCTGTTCACCCAGCTGCTGCCGGAGTTCGCCGACCGGCTCCCGGGCATGGGGGACTACCAGGAGCCGGCGGCGGCGATGCAGGAGCTGGCCGCCGACCACGGCGTGGTGGTCACCTACTACCCGTCCGGGCCGCTCATCGAGTACGCGCCGGACCGGGTGCCGAACCCGCCGAAGACCGCCCAGGAGCTCCTCGCCTACGCGCAGGCCAACCCCGGCAAGGTCGGCTACGCGCGGCCGGCCAACTCCGGGCCGGGCCGCACGTTCCTCATGGGCCTGCCCTACATCCTCGGTGACTCCGACCCGAAGGACCCGGTCAACGGGTGGGAGAAGACCTGGGCCTACCTCGCCGAACTGGACAAGACCGTCACGTCCTACCCCTCGGGCACGGCGGACACGATGAAGAACCTGGCCAACGGCACCTACGACATCATCGCCTCCACCACCGGCTGGGACATCAACCCGCGGGCGCTCGGCACCGTGCCCGCCGAGTACGCGGTCGGCACGCTCGAGGGATTCACCTGGGTCACCGACGCCCACTACGCCGCCGTCCCGAAGGGCGTCTCGGCCGACAAGCAGGCCGCCCTGCTCGCGCTGATCCAGTTCATGCTCACCCCCGAGCAGCAGGCCAAGGCCTACGACACGGGCTACTTCTACCCGGGCCCGGCCGTCGAGGGCGTCACCCTGGACATGGCGCCGCCGGAGTCGCAGCAGGTGATCCAGCAGTTCGGCCGGCCCGAGTACGAGGCGCTGATCGAGAACAACCCGAAGGCCACCCCGCTCGCCACGAAGGACATCGTGGCGGCGTTCGACCGCTGGGACCGCGAGATCGGCGGGGGTAACTCGTGAGTGGTGGGTTCCGGGAGCTGCGTCTCGACGGGGTCGGTCGGCGGTTCTCCGGGAAGGACGCGCTCGCCGACCTCGACCTCACGATCCGGGCGGGCGAGTTCATCGCCCTGCTCGGTCCGTCCGGGTGCGGGAAGTCGACGGCGCTGAACTGCCTGGCGGGCCTGCTGCCGCTGACCTCGGGCAGCATCTGGCAGGACGGGAAGCGGATCGACGTCCTGCCGCCCGAGAAGCGCGGGTTCGGCATGGTCTTCCAGAACTACGCCCTCTTCCCACACATGTCGGTGCGCCGCAACATCGCCTTCGGCCTGCAGATGCGCCGGCTGCCGCGGGCCGAGGTCGCACGCCGCACCGAGGAGGCGATCCGGCTCGTCCAACTCGACGAGCACGCCGCCAAGCTGCCCGGACAGCTCTCGGGCGGGCAGCAGCAGCGCGTCGCGATCGCCCGCGCCGTCGTGCTGGAGCCCGCGCTCGTGCTGATGGACGAGCCGCTGTCCAACCTGGACGCCAAGCTGCGGCTGGAGATGCGCACCGAGATCCGCAGGCTGCACCAGTCGCTCGGGCTCACCACCGTCTACGTCACGCACGACCAGGAGGAGGCCCTGTCGCTGGCCGACCGCCTCATCGTCCTGCGGGCGGGGCGGGTGCAGCAGGTCGGCACACCGGAGGAGCTGCACGCCCGGCCGGTCAACTGGCACGTGGCCGACTTCATGGGCTTCCGCAACCTCATCGAGATGACCGCGGTGCGGGCCTCCGGTGACGACGTGGTGCTCGAGGGCGAGGGCTTGCGGCTCGTCGGCACCGCCATGTCCCCGGTCGAGGCCGGAGCGGCCGTCGTGGCGGCGGTGCGGCCCGAGGACGTGCGGGTCGTCGCGGCCGACGGGGAGAACCGGATCGCCGCCACCGTCGAGGTGGTCGAGTACCAGGGCCGGGAGCTCGCCGTGGAGGCCCGCACCACGGCCGGTCGGGCCCTGCACCTGCGCACCGACGAGCGGCTGGCGCCGGACGACGCCGTGACGCTGTCGGTGTCCCCGGAGCGGCTGCTGGTGTACCCGAGGTCGGCGGCCGACCCGGCCCCGAGCGAGCTGGCGGAGGTGACGGCATGAGCCCCACCCTCGCTCTGTCGTCCAGGCCTGGAGGTGGCGCGTGACCGCCACCCTGGACCGTGCCGAGCGCAAGGCGCAGACGCCCGCGCTGCGCCACCGGCTGGCCGAGCGGGGCGTGGACCGGCAGCTCCTGCTGCTAGTCCCGGCCGTGCTGTTCGTCGTGCTGCTGTTCCTCTACCCGTTCTTCTACGGGCTGCAGCTGTCGTTCGCACCCGAGGAGGGCGGGCCGCTCGCCAGCTACGCCGCGTTCTTCGCCGACCCCTACCAGCGTGGCACCATCGGGATCACCCTCGGTCTCGCGCTGCCGGCGGCGCTGCTCAACGTGTTGGCATCGGTGCCCATCGCCTACCGGATGCGGGGGCGCTTCCGGGGCAAGCGGCTGCTCACCATCGTGCTCGTCGTGCCGATCACGCTCGGCACCGTGCTCACGGCGCAGGGCCTGCTCAACTTCCTCGGCCCGGCCGGCTGGTTCAACAAGATCCTCATGGCCGTCGGTGTGGACGAGCCGGTGCGGCTGGTCGGCAACTACTGGGGCGTCTTCTTCTCGCTGGTGATCACCGGGTTCCCGTTCGCGTTCCTGCTGATCCTGTCCTACCTCTCCGGCATCGACCCCACCCTCGAACAGGCCGCGGCCACCCTGGGCGCGGACTGGAAGCAGCGGTTCCGCCGGATCACCCTGCCGCTGCTCGCGCCCGGTCTCGCCACCACGTTCTGCCTGGCGTTCGTGCTGGCGTTCAGCGTGTTCCCGTCGGCGGTGCTGGTCGGCAACCCGGCGGGGGACACCCGCGTGCTGGCCCTCGCCGCATACCAGGCCGCGTACGAGCAGTACAACTACTCGCTCGCGTCCGCGATCGCGATGGTGATGGGTGCGGTCGAGCTGATCGTCATCGCGGTGGTGCTGCTGTGGCGCTCCCGGCTCTACACCGGCTCGACGGGAGGCAAGGGCTGATGGTCGCGCTCCAACCCGGCAAGCGCCGGATCGTCGCGAGCCCCGCCGCGTGGCTCGTGTGGGGCGCCGTCGCGTTCTTCCTGGTCAACCTGGCCGGCGTGGTCGGGTCGGTGCTGGTCAGCTCGTTCGGGACGCGCTGGTTCGGCACGTGGCTGCCCGAGGGGTTCACCACGAGCTGGTACGCCGAGGCGTGGCGCAGCTTCGGCCTGTTCGACGTCGTGCTCGTCACGCTGCAGATCTCGCTCCTGGTCGTGCTGATCTCCGTGCTGATCGGCGTGCCGGCCGCCTACGTGCTGGCGCGGCGCAGTTTCCCCGGCAAGAAGCTCGTGTACTTCGCGTTCCTGCTGCCGATCCTCATGCCGCCGATCACGTACGGCATCCCGCTGGCCACCGTCCTCTACAAGTACGGGTTCGCCGGCAACATGTCCGGCGTCGTGCTCGCGAACCTGGTGCCGTCGGTGCCGTTCGTGATCCTGACGATGACCCCGTTCATCGAGCAGATCAACCCGAGCATCGAGTCGGCGGCGCGGATGTGCGGCGCCGGCATGCGGGCGCTGTTCCTGCGCGTGCTCGGCCCGCTGCTGGTGCCCGGGATCCTGGCCGCGTCGATCCTCGTGCTCGTGCGCACGGTCGGCATGTTCGAGCTGACGTTCCTGACGGCGGGGCCCGACTCGCAGACCCTGGTGGTGGCGCTGTACTACTCGATGTCGGCGGCCGGCATCAGAGCGCAGCAGTCGGTGGACGCGATGGCCGTGATCTACACGAGCACGATGCTGGTGCTACTGGTGCTGGCCCTGCGCTACGTGAACCCGACGCAACTGGTGGCGCGAGTGAAGGAGAATGCAGATTGAGCAGTATGGAGCCATGATGCTGTTTCAGCGGCCTCGAAACAGCATCATGGCTCCATAACGCCCTGCTCCTGGGCCGCTTTGCGTAGGCAGACCGACAGCGCGGCTACCGTGGGGTGGTTTCGGCGGCCGGCTCGGGACGCCAATGAGACCGTGCGGGTCAGCTTCGGGTCGATCACCGGTCGCAACTGCACGTCCGCCGACAGTGCCTCGGTCGCCAGCTGGGGCATCAGCGCCACCCCGAGCCCGGCCGCGACCAGCGCGACGATCACCGTGTAGTCGTCGCTCGCGTAGTCGACGGTGGGGGCGAACCCGGCCAGCCCGCAGGCGCGGTCCAGCACCGTGCGCAGGGCGGAGTCGCTGCGCGGGGCGATCCACGCGTCGTCCCGCAGGAGGGTGAGGGGCACCTGCTCCGGCGCGTCGTGGCCGGCGGGGAGCACCGCGAGCAGCGGCTCGGTGAACAGCGGGGCGACGTCGACGCCCGGGTCCGCCACGCGGGGGAGCAGCGCGTACTCGTAGACGAGCGCGAGGTCGATCCGGCCGGACCGGACCGCGGCCACCGCCTCGTCGGTCTCCAGCTCGGACAGGACGACCCGCAGATCCGGGTGCTCGGCGCGGCAGCGGGCGATCGCGGCCGGGACGAACGCGGCGGCCGCGGTGGGGAACGCGGCGAGCTGCACGGTGCCGCGCACCGATCCGGCGAGGCCCGCGAGCGCCGCTTCCGCGGCCTCCAGCTCGGCCAGTACCCGTTCCGCGTGTGCGACGAGCACGCGGGCGGCCTCGGTGAGCGCCACCCGCCGGCCTTCGCGCACCAGTAGCGGCGTCCGCACTTCGCGTTCGAGCAGGGCGAGCTGCTGTGACACGCCCGAGGGGGTGTACCCGCAGGCCCCCGCGGTGGCCGCGATCGTGCCGCGGTGCGCGAGCTCCCGGAGCAGGCGCAGGCGGCGTGGCTCCAACATGGAGTGATGCTACCGATGATCGGAAGAAACCGTCACTTGATCTGAAGCAACGACCGGCCGCACGCTGCGCTCGTGAGCACCGCCCCACCCCTGATCCGGCGTGACCCCGAGCGCGACGCCCGGGTCGCCGCCCTGCGCTCCGCCATGGCCCTGCACGGGCTCGCCGCCGTCGCGGTGACCAGCCCGGAGAACGTCTACTACCTGCTCGGCCTCGACCATCTCGGCTACTTCGCGTTCACCATGCTCGTGCTGCCCGCCGAGGGCGACCCGGTGCTCGTCACGCGGGAGATGGAGCGCGCCACCGTGCTCGCCCAGGTGCCCGGGGTCCGCCACCTCTCCTTCGGCGACGGCGACGATCCGGCGAGCGCCGCTGTCAGCGCCCTCGCCCACGCCGTGCCGGTCGGCGGGACGGTGGGCGTCGAGCGGCGCGGTTCCTTCCTGCCCCCCGCGGTCCTGGACGGGGTGCGCGCCGCACTGCCGACGCTGACCTGGGAGGACTGCACCGGCCTGCTCACATCCGCCCGGGCCGTGCAGTCGGCGACAGAGACGGGCTGGGCCCGCCGGGCGGCGAGGGTGTCCGACGCCGCGATGCGGGCCGGGATCGCCGCGGCGCGGCCGGGGGTGGCGGAGCGGGACGTGGCTGCGGCGACCTACCACGCGATGATCTCCGCAGGTGGCGAGCCGCCCGGGTTCGTCCCGCTGATCCGCCCGGTGGCGATGCTCGGGCAGGAGCACGTCACCTGGGGGGAGCGTGACCTGCGGCCCGGCGGGGGACTGTTCCTGGAGCTGTCGGGCTGCGTGCGGCGCTACCACGCACCGCTCAGCCGCACCGTCTACCCCGGGTACGCGCCCGCGCAGGCCCTCGAAGCGGCCGAGACCGCGCTCGCCGGGCTGGCCGCCGCCCGTGCCGCGCTGCGACCGGGCGTGCGCACCGGGGAGGTCTTCGCCGCCTGGCAGCGCGCGGTGGGCGGCACGCCGCGCCGCCACCACTGCGGCTACCTCGTGGGCATCGGCTACCCGCCGAGCTGGGTGGGCGGCGCCGAGGTGCTGGGCATCCGCCCGGGTGGCGACGTCGAGGTGCTCGCCGGGATGGTGTTCCACCTGATGTCGTGGGTCGAGCGGCCGGTCGGGCACGTCGTGTCCGACACCGCGCTGGTGACGCCCGACGGATGCGAGCTGCTCACCGCTGTGTCCCGCGAGCCGATGGTGGTCGCCTGATGCGGATCACCGGCATGCGCACCACCCCGGTCGCCGTCCCCTTCCGCACCGACGAGATCTGGGCGTTCGGCCGGCGTCGTGGCCAGGTGAGCGTCCTGCTCGAGCTGGAGACCGACGAAGGGGTCGTCGGCCTCGGGGAGGCGGCGACGTACCCGTCGGCCGAGATCGTGCTCGCGGTCTTCGAGAGCCTGAAGCCACTCGTGATCGGTGCCGACCCGCTGCGCATCGAGCAGCTCGTCCGCCGCATTGACGTGGTCGGCACGTGGCACCACGTCGGGGCGAGCAGCCCGGCGATCGCGGCCGTCGAGATGGCGTGCTGGGACATCGCGGGCAAGGTCTGCGGGCAGCCGCTGGTGAACCTGTTCGGCGGCCGGTTCCGCGACAGCGTCGAGTTCTTCTGGTACGTGGCCCGCGCCGAACCCGACGAAGTCGCCGCCGAGGGCCGCCTGGCCACGAAGGCCGGGTTCTCCACCTGCTACCTGAAGGTCGGCGCCGACGACCCGCGCCGTGACATCGAGCGCGTCGCCGCTCTGCGCGACGGGGCCGGGCCGGACGCGCGCATCCGGGTGGACGCGAACGAGGCGTGGTCGCCGGGCTCCGCCGTGCGGGTGATCCGGGAGCTGGCCCGCTACGACCTCGAGCTCGTCGAGCAGCCGGTCTCCGGCCGCAACCTCGGCGAGATGGCCTACGTGCGTCGCCGCATCGACGTGCCGCTGCTGGCCAACGAGGCCTCCTGGACCCGGCACGCCCAGCTCGCCGTGATCCGGGCCGGCGCGGCCGATGTGATCTCGGTGGACAACCAGATGGACGGCGGTCTGGCGAACCTCCGCCGCTCCGCCGGGATGTGCGAGACGGCCGGCCTGCCGGTCGTGAAGCACAGCCTGGGTGAGCTGGGCGTGGCCCTCGCGGCAGCCGTGCACGCGCTCGCGGCCACGCCGAACGCCCGCCCCGCGCACCAGGCCTACGGCGCCCTGCTCACCGACGACGTCGTCGCGGGGTTCGGCGGCCCGGCCACGAACTACACCGGCGGGCACCTCACCGTCCCGTCCGCGCCGGGGCTGGGCGTCGAGCTGGACCGCGACCGGGTGGAGCGCTACGCGCGGCTGTACCGCACGGAGGGCGCCGGCTTCGGGTTCCACGACGGGGAGCGAATGCACGCCGCGGCGGCACTCCCGAAGTTCTGACCGACCGTTGCAGCAAAGCCACTTTCCTGCCATCTGGTTGCGTGAAAGTGGCTTTGCTGCAATCCGAGCCGGGCTCAGCGAGCCGTTGCGAGTGCCTCGGGGAGGGACCGCGCCGCCTCCGTCAGGCTGGGGCCGTACCAGGTCAGGAGCCGACCGCTGACCAGCGCCGCCGACACCTCGGGGAACGCTTCCGGTCCGTCGTCGGCGGTGAAGAGGTACGGCTCGTCGGGCAGCACGACGAGGTCGTGCTCAGGCAGGCGCGCCGGGTCGATCCGGGGGTAGCGCTCGTCGGCGTCGGCGAGCACGTTGTCGACGCCGAGGCGGTGCAGCACCGCCCCGGTGAACGTGTCGCGTCCCACCGCCATCCACGGCTTCCGCCAGATCGGCACGACCGCCCGGCGTCGCACGGCCGGCTCGGGCAGCGCTTGCCAGGCCGCTTCGGCCGCGTCCAGCCAGCCCGGGCGGTCGAGGCCGCATGCCTCGAGCATCCGGGTCAAGGATGTGAACGCACTGCCCAGCGTGCGGATGTCGGTGACCCAGACGGCCGCGCCGGCCGCGCGCAGCTCGTCGAGGTCGCTCGCGCGGTTCTCCTCCTGGTTGGCGACGACGAGGTCGGGCGCGAGCGCGACGATCGCGTCGACGTCCGGGTTCTTGGTGCCGCGCACCCGGCGGACGTCGAGCTCGGGTGGGTGGGTGCACCAGTCGGTGGCGCCGACGAGCAGCCCCGGTGCGGTGGCGGCGACTGCTTCGGTGAGCGACGGCACGATCGACACGATCCGGCGCACCCGCGCAGGCACGGGAACGTCGCACCCAAGATCATCGATCACTGGACCCCCGTCGGCGGCACGGCGCGTCTTTCGCGTCATCGTACTTTCGAGCCCGATCTCGGCGTTGTCGAAGCCGAGGCCCTAGCCTAGACCGTGAGCAGGCTCGGGCCGGACCGGCGCAGGAAGTCGCGGAACACGCGCACGGCCGGTGCTGCCGGGCGGTCGGCCACCCAGACCAGCCCGACCGTGCGGGTCGTGCGTGGCTCGGTGACGGGCAGGTCGACCACGCCCGGCGTGACGTGCGTCGAGGGCGCGAGGAGCGCCACTCCGAGACCGGCGCCGACCAGGCCGCGCAGCGTCTCCCCGTCCTCACCCTCGAACGCCATCCGCGGGACGAACCCGGCCTCCCGGCACCAGGCCTCCGTGAGGCTGCGCAGCCCGAAGCCGGGCCGGTAGCCGACGAACTGGGCACCGGCCGCGGCCGCGAGCGGCAACCCGTCGCGGTGGACGGCGAGGGGATGGTCGACCGGCACCACGAGTCGCAGCTCCTGCTCGTACATCGGGGCGCTGACGAGCTCGGGGTCGGCCGGGAGCGGCGAGATGACGCAGACGTCCACCTCGCCGGCGCGCAGCCGCTCCATGATCGCGTCGTTGCCGCCCTGAGCCAGGTCGAACCGGACGTCGGGGTGGGTGCGGCGGAACTCGCGCAGCAGCCGCGGCACCGCCTCGGCCCCGAACGTGTGCAGGAAGCCCAGCGCCACGCGGCCGCGCACGGCGTCGGCGTCCGTGACGATCTCGCGCGCCGCCGCGTCCAGCTCGGCCACCGCGCGCTCGGTGTGCCGCAAGAGCGTGCGGCCCGCGCGGGTGAGCCGCACGGCGCGGCCGGCCCGGACGAACAGGGCCACGCCGAGGTCGCGTTCCAGGCGGGCGATACCGCGGCTGAGCGTGGACTGCGGCACCCCGATGGCGTCGGCGGCGCGGGTCATGTGCTCGGTGCGGGCGACCGCGGTGAACTGACGCAGCCGGGGAGCGAGGGTGGCCAGCAGCTCGGACTCATCCACTTCTTCATCATATGGCGAGCAGAGATGCATTGGACGCATCGAACGGTCGCTCCTACCGTGGTGAGCGATGACAACGACTGCGCCGGCGCCTCTCGGGCATGAGCGCGGCACGCCCGCCTACCGGCGGCTCGGCGCCGCGATGTGGTGTGCGGGCCTGGCGACGTTCGTGCTGGTCTACTGCGTGCAGGCACTGCTTCCGACGCTGGCCGCGGAGTTCGAGGTGTCCTCGTCGGCAGCGAGCCTCGCGCTGTCGGCCACCACCGGGACCCTCGCGCTCGCGATCGTCCCGCTGTCGGCGGTGGCCGAGTCGTGGGGCCGGGCCCGCGTGATGACGGTCGCCCTCGCCGCGTCGGCCGTGCTGGGCGTGCTCGCCCCACTCGCGCCCACCTTCGGCGCGCTCGTGGCGGTCCGGGCGCTGCAGGGCGTCGCGCTCGCCGCCCTGCCCGCACTGGCGATGGCGCACGTGACGCGCGAGGTCGCGCCGCGCTGGCTCGGCGGGGCCGTCGGGCTGCTCATCGCGGGCAACACCATCGGTGGGCTGTCCGGGCGGCTCGTGGCCGGCGTCGTCGCCGACATCGCCGGCTGGCGCGTGGCGCTGGCCGTCATCGGCGGGCTGTCGCTGCTGTGCACGGTGGCGTTCCGCCTGCTGCTGCCGGCAGCGCTGGCCCCGACCCCGCCACGGATGCGCCTGCGCCACCTGGCCGGTCCGCTGCGCGCGCAGCTGTCCGACCCCGGCCTGCGCTGCCTGTTCGGCATCGCGTTCCTGCTCATGGGCGCGTTCGTCACCGTCTACAACTACCTGGGCTTCCGGCTGCTCGGGGCGCCGTTCGAGCTGCCGGCCGCACTGGTCGGGCTGGTCTTCCTCGGCTACCTCGCCGGGACGTGGGCCTCGACCGGAGCCGGCAGGCTCGGCGACCGCTGGGGCCGGCGGCGCGTGCTCTGGGCCGCGGTGCTGGTGGCGGTTGCCGGGGCATGGGTGACGCTGCCCGACCAGCTGCCCGCGGTGCTGGCCGGGCTGCTCGTCGTGACCATCGGTTTCTTCGCCGCGCACTCGGTGGCCAGCAGCTGGGTGGGGCGGCGCGCCTCGCTCCTGCCCGCCGGATCGCCGGCCGTGGCGTCCTCGCTCTACCTCTTCGCCTACTACCTGGGCAGCAGCATCGGCGGCGCCGCAGGCGGCATCGCCTACGACCACGGCGGTTGGCCGGCGGTGGTCGGCTACGTGACGGCTCTACTCGGAGCGGCACTGGCCCTGGCGCTGCTGTTGCGCCGTGTCCCACCCCCGGCTTCGTAGTCCGCGCCGAGGGCCCGGGTGTTGCAGCAAAGCCACTTTCATGCCATCTGGTTGCGTGAAAGTGGCTTTGCTGCAATCGGCTCACATGTTGCGGCGGTACTGCCCGCCCACCTCGAAGAACGCGTCCGTCAGCTGGCCCAGGCTGCAGACGCGGGCGGCGCGCATGAGCTCGTCGAACACGTTCCCGTCGCCCGTCGCCACCCCCTGCAGCCGCCGGATCGCGGCCTCGGCGTCGCCGGTGTGGCGCTGCTGGAAATCGGCGAGGCGGTCGAGCTGGCTCTGCTTCTCGGCCTCGGTGCCGCGGGCGAGCTCGATCTCCAGCGGCTCGCCCGCCTCCTCGCGCACGAACGTGTTGACGCCGACGATCGGCAGCGAGGCGTCGTGCTTGCGGTGCTCGTACAGCAGCGACTCGTCCTGGATCCGCCCGCGCTGGTAGCCGGTCTCCATCGCGCCCAGCACGCCGCCGCGTTCGGAGATGCGGTCGAACTCGGCGAGCACGGCCTCCTCGACGAGGTCGGTGAGCTCCTCGATGACGAACGAACCCTGCAGCGGGTTCTCGTTCATCGACAGGCCCCACTCCTTGCCGATGATCAGCTGGATCGCCATGGCGCGGCGCACCGACGCCTCGGTGGGGGTCGTCACCGCCTCGTCGAAGGCGTTGGTGTGCAGCGAGTTGGCGTTGTCGTAGAGCGCGCAGAGGGCCTGCAGCGTGGTGCGGATGTCGTTGAAGTCCATCTCCTGCGCGTGCAGGGACCGGCCCGAGGTCTGCACGTGGTACTTGAGCTTCTGCGACCGCTCGCCCGCCCCGTACCGCTCGCGCATGGCGACCGCCCAGATCCGCCGGGCCACCCGCCCGATCACCGAGTACTCGGCGTCCATCCCGTTGGAGAAGAAGAACGACAGGTTGGGCGCGAAGTCGTCGATGTCCATGCCGCGCGCGAGGTAGCTCTCCACGAACGTGAACCCGTTGGCGAGCGTGAACGCGAGCTGGCTGATCGGGTTCGCCCCGGCCTCGGCGATGTGGTACCCGGAGATCGAGACCGAGTAGAAGTTCCGCACCTTGTGCCGGATGAACCACTCCTGGATGTCGGCCATCATCCGGAGCGAGAACTCCGTGGAGAAGATGCAGGTGTTCTGGCCCTGGTCCTCCTTGAGGATGTCGGCCTGCACCGTGCCGCGGACGTTGGCCAGCGCGAACGCGGTGAGCTCGTTGCGCTCCGCGGCGTCGGGCTCGCGGCCCTCCTCGTTCCGGAACCGGTCGATCACCTGGTCGATCGCGGTGTTCAGGTAGAACGCCAGGATCGTCGGGGCCGGCCCGTTGATCGTCATCGAGACGGACGTGGTGGGCGAGGTGAGGTCGAAGCCGTCGTAGAGCGCCTTCATGTCCTCGAGCGTCGCGATCGAGACGCCGGACGTGCCGACCTTGCCGTAGACGTCCGGGCGGGTGTCGGGGTCGCGCCCGTAGAGCGTCACGGAGTCGAACGCCGTCGACAGCCGCTTGGCCTCGGAGTGCTCCGACAGGAGCTTGAAGCGGCGGTTGGTGCGGAACGCGTCGCCCTCGCCGGCGAACATCCGGCCCGGGTCCTCGCCCTCGCGCTTGAACGCGAACACGCCCGCCGTGAACGGGAACCGCCCCGGCAGGTTCTCGCCGCGCAGGAACCGCAGCAGCTCGGCGTCCTCGGTGTACCGCGGCAGCGCCACACGCGACACCTTGTTGCCCGACAGCGTCTCCCGGGTCAGCTGTGTGCGCAGCTCCTTGTCGCGGACGTGCACCACCATCTCGTCGCCGGAGTACGCCTCCACGACCTGCGGCCACTCGTCCAGCAGCTCCGCGGACGCTGCCGGCAGGTCCTGCTCGGCTCGCCGCAGTGCCTCGTCGACGGCGTCCCCGACGAGCTCGCGGGCCGTGCGCAGGTGCTGGCGCCGCCGCGCGGCGTCCACGTGCGTGGCGGTGTCGGCGTGGTAGCCGCGCACCGTCTCGGCGATGTCGGACAGGTACCGCACCCGCTGCGGCGGGATGATCGCCGCGTACTCGCTCGACGTCTTGCGCTCCGGGTTCCGCAGCCTGCCCTCGCCCACGGTGAGACCGTCCTTGGCGAGCAGGTCGCGCACGTGGTGGTAGAGGGCGGTGACGCCGTCGTCGTTGAACGTGGCGGCGCTGGTGCCGAAGACCGGCATGTCCTCCCAGGACGCGCCGAACTCCTCGCGGTTGCGCACGAGCTGCCGGCCGACGTCGCGGCGGGCGTCCTCCGCGCCGCGACGCTCGAACTTGTTGATCGCGACGACATCGGCGAAGTCCAGCATGTCGATCTTCTCGAGCTGCGACGCGGCGCCGAACTCGGGCGTCATCACGTACAGCGAGCGGTCGACGAACGGCACGATCCCGGCGTCGCCCTGGCCGATGCCGGGGGTCTCGACGATGACGAGGTCGAACCCGGCGGCCTTGAGCACCGCGATGACGTCACCGAGGCGCTCGGGCAGGCCGGCGTCGGCGCCGCGCGTGGCCATCGAGCGGAAGAAGACCTGGTCACCGCTGAGCGAGTTCATCCGGATCCGGTCGCCGAGCAGTGCGCCTCCACCGCGGCGGCGGGTCGGGTCGACGGCCAGCACCGCGATCCGGAGCTTGTCCTCCTGGTCGAGCCGGAAGCGGCGGACGAGCTCGTCGGTGAGGCTCGACTTCCCGGAGCCGCCGGTGCCGGTGATGCCGAGCACCGGCACCGGGCGGCGCGGGGTGAGATCCAGGTGGGAGGGCAGCCGACCCGTCTCGGCGAGCGTGAGGGCCCGCGCCAGCGTGGCCGGTTCGCCGGTGAACATGCCGTCGAAGGACGCCGGGGGAGTGGCCGCGAGGTCGACATCGCACTCCCGGACCATGCTGTTGATCATCCCCGGCAGTCCGAGCCGCTGGCCGTCCTCGGGGGAGAAGATCCGGGAGACGCCGCGCTCGTGCAGCAGCTCGATCTCCCGCGGGACGATCACGCCGCCGCCCCCGCCGTAGACCTTGACGTGCCCGGCGCCGCGCTCGCGCAGCAGCTCCACGAGGTAGGTGAAGTACTCGATGTGGCCGCCCTGGTAGGAGCTGACCGCCACCCCCTGCGCGTCCTCCTGGATGGCCGCGGACACCACCTCGTCCACCGAGCGGTTGTGACCGAGGTGGACCACCTCGGCGCCCTGCCGCTGGAGGATCCGCCGCATGATGTTGATTGCGGCGTCGTGGCCGTCGAAGAGACTGGCGGCGGTGACGAAGCGCACCGGATGCGCCGGTACGTGCAGCTCTGCCATGGGTCGTCCTCTCACCCGCGTCTCAAATTAGTTTGGCGTCCGAGTATCGGACGTGCAAGCTGTCCGCCGGTGACCTGCGTAACTGGACGTCAGCGGAGCGTGGTGGCGGTGATGAGGGCGGCGGCCGCGTCGAGCAGGCCCACCTCCGCCGCCGTGAGCGAGCGGTCGGCGGCCCGCCGCGCGACGGCGCGGTCGAGCATGGCGAGCGGCGCTCCGCTCGTCGTGTCGAGGAACGCGGTGAGCATGGTGGTGGCCGCCTCGGCGTACACGTGTCCCGGCTCCACCGCGACCTGGGCGAGGATCACCGCGGTGAGGGCCACGTCGAGGTCGGGCGGGCCGTCCGTCGCGTTCGTCCAGTCGATCAGCACCGGCCCGTCCGGGGTGAGCACGACATTCGCCGGATGCAGGTCGAGGTGCAGCACCCGTTCGTCCGGGTCGCCGGATCGGGACGGGATCGCGTGCAGTCGAGTGTGCAGGTCGGCGAGCACGCGGCCGGCCTCGTGCGTGTCGTAGGCCCGGGCCGCCACGGCGTCCAGGAGGACCGGCCCGTGCAGCCGTTCCATCACGAGATCTTTGCCTGCCGCGGCGAACACCTCGGGTACGGGGAAGCCGTGGGCGGCGACGTGCGTCATCACCGCGGCCTCCCGGGTGATCTCCCCGCGCTCGCGGTACCGGCGCAGCACCCGGTGGTCGTCAAGCGCGTAGACGTCGGCGGTGCGGCCGGATCCGAGGAGCTTCAGGCTGCCCGCCCCACGGGCGGCAGCTCGACGGTGGGCAGCTCCACCGTCGGCCGGTCGTCGAACGCGCCGGCGGGGATGCGACGGGGACGCCGCAGGCGGCGGGACGCCATCGGGACCACGGCGCCGAGCGTCATCAGTGCGGCGCCGGAGACCGCGATCCCCATGGCCGCGGCCTCAGGTGCCACCATGACCAGCACGAATGCGACGCCGGGCCACCACAGTAGGGCCCGGATCGGGCCGGGGACCGACCATTCCCGTTTCTCTGGCGCCACAGGTGATTCCTACCCGGTCGGGTCTTCAGCCATGCGCGCACCCCCGGTACCCCTAAAGGTCTAGCGTCGCGGTATGGATCCCGCTACCGCCCTCCTCGAGGAGAACCGCAGGTTGGGCGAGCTGCTGCACGCCGCCGACCTCGAGATCCCGGTCCCGTCCTGCCCGGGGTGGGTCCTGCGACAGCTGCTCACGCATGTGGGTCGTGGCGACCGGTGGGCGGCGATGATCGTGCGGGAACGTGCCGACGCGCGCGTGGACATCCGCACGGTGCCGGACGGCAAGCCGCCCGCGGACGACGTTGTGGGCTGGCTCGCCGACAGCCCTCGGCTGTTGATCGACGCCGTGGCCGCCGGGCCCGAGGTCCCGGTGTGGACGTTCACCGGGCCCAAGCCGGCCGCGTGGTGGGTCCGGCGGCGGCTGCACGAGTCGGTGGTGCACCGCGCCGATGCCGCGATCGCGCTCGGCGTGCCGTTCACGGTCGAAGCCGAGCGGGCGGCCGACGGCCTTTCCGAGTGGCTCGACATCCTGACCTCCCGCCCCGCCACGGAGGCCGGGCCCGCACTGCCCGACGGCGCCACCCTGCACCTGCACGCCACGGACGACGGCCTCGGAGCCGCCGGCGAGTGGCTGGTGCGCTCCGAGGGCGGCCGGGTCGCCTGGGAGCACGGGCACGGCAAGGGCGCGGTCGCGGTGCGAGGGACCGCGTCCGAGCTGCTGCAGGCGGTGATGCGGCGGATCCCGGCGGACGACCCGCGCCTGCAGGTGCTCGGCGACGCAGCGGCGTGGCGCACCTGGCTGGAACGCACGCCCTTCTGACCGGGAACGTCAGCCGGCCGCGTCCTCCGGGCGGGCGTGGCGGGGCAGCACCGACGCCACCGCCCCGGCCGCCAGGGCGAGGCCGATCGTCGTCCACAGCACCGCCTGCACCGCGCCCGGCGAGTCGCCCGCCTCGAAGAGCTGGAAGTACACGGTGCCGAGCACGGCGACGCCCGCCGCACCGCCGAGCTGCTGGTTCGCGTTCAGCACGCCCGAGGCCGAGCCGACCATTGGCAGGCTGATCCCGGCCATGACGATGTCGAAGAACGGCGCCACGAGCAGGCCCGAACCGAAGCCGCAGACGAGCATGGACGGGGCGAGCTGCCACCCGGAGACGGTGTCACCGGCGAGTGTCAGCGTGATGAGCAGCCCGCCCAGCCCCAGCGCCACCACGACGGAGCCCACCTGGATCACCGGCCGTCCGAAGCGGCGGCCGAGCACGGCGCCGGAAAGGGCTGCCCCGAGCGCCATGCCCAGCGCCCACGGGGCCTGGGCCATCCCGGCCTGCAGCGGTGTGAAGCCGAGCGCGAGCTGCAGGTGCAGACCGACCGTGAGGGAGAACCCGACGAGGCTGCCGAAGAAGAACAGTCCGACGACCAGCCCGCCCGTGAATGCCCGGGATCCGAACAGCGCCGGCTCCACGAGGGGCGAGCGGCCGGACCGGCTGCGCCGCACCTGGTGTACGCCGAACAGGACCAGCACCGGCACCGATGCGGCCAGCAGCCAGAACGTCCAGGCCGGCCAGCCGAGCTCGCGCCCCTGCACGAGCGGGAAGACGAGCATGACGAGGCCGGCGCTGACCAGCAGCGCGCCGACGGGGTCGGGCTGCGGCCCGTCCTCGTCGCGGGACTCCGGCAGTACCTTCGCGGCGAGCGCGAGGCAGGCCAGCCCGATCGGCACGTTGATCAGGAAGACGGTGCGCCAGCCGGCGTCGCCGAGGTTCCAGGCGATGAGCGCGCCTGCGAGGATCGGTCCGCCCACGGCGGACAGGCCCATCGCCGGGCCGAACGACCCGAACGCGGTGCCCAGCTCCCGGGGCGGGAAGGCGGACTTGATGATCCCGAAACCCTGCGGGATGAGCACCGCGCCGAACAGCCCCTGCGCGACCCGGGCGACGATCAACATCGCCGGGCTGGTCGCGAGGCCGCACAGCGCGGACGTCACGATGAAACCGCACAGCCCGACCAGGAACATCCGGCGGCGGCCGTAGAGGTCGCCGAGCCGGCCGCCGGTGATCAGGCCCACCGCGAAGGCGAGGGTGTAGCCCGCGGCGATCCACTGGATCACGGTGCTGTCGCCACCGAGGTCGGCCCGGATGGAGGGGGCCGCGACACCGACGACCGTCGCGTCGAGCAGGTCCATGATCTCGGCGATCAGCACGGCGGTGAGGGCGAGCCAGCGCAGTCGGTACGGCGGCGGGTCGTCGCGAGCGGCGGCCGGCGTGGTGGTCTGGATGTCGGTCACGGGGGTACCTCCGGAGAACGAACACTGTTCGAAGACGAACGGTGTTCTACTGGCGAACGGTGTTCGTGTCAACTAGGATTCCCACCATGCCCGCCGCCGCCGAACTCCCCGAGCCGCCGTGGTGGACCCCGCGCAAGACCGGCGCGCCACGCAGGTCGTTGAGCCGCGAGGCGATCGTCGGCGCGGCGCTCAAGATCCTGCCTGCCGAGGGCATCGACGCGGTCAGCATGCGGCGGGTCGCCACCGAGCTCGGCACGGGACCCGCATCCCTCTACGCGCACGTCGCCCACAAGGAGGAGCTGCTCGAGCTGGTGTTCGACGAGGTCGTGGCCGAGGTCCACATCCCGGAGCCGGACCCGGCGCGATGGCAGGAGCAGGTCCGTCGGATGTGGATCGACTCGCACGCGGCGCTCGCCCGCAACGGCGACATCGCCCGCGTCGCGCTCGGCCGCGTCCCGGCCGGACCGCACTCCATGCGGGTCGCCGAGGCCGTCATGACCGTGTTGCGGGCGGGTGGGGTGCCGGACAAGGCGGTCGCGTGGGCTGTCGACGTCGTCGGTCTGTACGTGGTGGCGAACGCGATCGAAGGTGCCGTGTACGCCGACCGGCAGCGGTCCGACCAGGAGCGGCAGGCGTACTGGTCGAAGGTGGGAACCTACTTCTCCGCGATGCCGGCCGACCGCTTCCCCACCACGGTCGCGCTCGCCCCGCTGATGATGACGGGCGGCGGCGACGAGCGCTTCGCCTTCGGGCTCGACCTCATCATCGGCGGCCTGGGCTCGCTGGTCGTGGAGCCGTCGCGCTGAACCGTCCTGCAGGCCGGCGTCGTCCGAAGGAACGACGCGACGATGAGACCAGCTCCCGATGCGTCGTCCCCGACAACACTGCGGTGGCTGCAGCTGCACGTGCTGCCCGACGCGCTGCACGTCCCGGCGAGCGTCGCGATGGGCGTCGTCGGCGCGCTGCTGGTGCTGCAGTCGACGGCTGGTAGGCGCCGCCGCAGGTCGGCCCGGTGATCCGGGCCGTCATCCTTTCTGCTGACGCGCAGTTGGTCACTTCTCGGGATTCCCCGCGATGGCGTCCGACCTAGCGTTCCGGGCGTGGGAAATCTGATGCAGCTGGCGCAGGAAAATCCGATCGTCGCCCTGATCATCGCGTGCGAGGTCGGATTGTGGGTCCTGCTCGGGCTCGGTCTCGCCGCCCGCTACCTCCTGCAGCTGCGCACGCTCAGCACGCTCCTGCTGGCCGCGATCCCGCTGCTCGACGTCGTGCTGGTCGGCGCCGTGACGCTCGACCTCCTGCGGGGCGCCGAGCCGCGCTCCGTGCACGGGCTCGCGGGGGTGTACCTCGGGTTCAGCGTGGCGTTCGGCCCGAGCATCGTCCGCTGGGCGGACACGTGGTTCGCGCACCGCTTCGCGGGCGGGCCGGCGCCGGTGAAGCCGGCGAAGGGCACCCCCGAACGCGTCGCGCACCTGTGGCGCGAATGGAACCGGGTAGTGGTGGCCGCCGTGATCACCTCGGTGGTGCTGGGTGCGCTGGTGCTGCTCGTTGCGACTCCGGAGCAGTCCGGTCCGCTGGCCTGGTGGATCGGGCGGGTGTGGGTCGTGGTCGGGATCTGGCTGGTGGCCGGCCCGCTGTTCGAGAGCGGCGGCTCCCGCACCGAGCGGGTCACTGGGGCAGGTCGTCGCTGACGAGGTCCATGAGGAGGCAGCCGTGCCACCCGCCGTCGGCCGAACGCTCGTACCGGCGCATCACCCCGACCGGCCGGAACCCGGCGCGGGCGCAGCTGCGGATCGCCCGCTCGTTGTGCGCGGCCGGGTCGATGGTGACGCGGTGGTGGTCGCGGCTGCGGAACAGGAACCGCGCCATCGCCCGCAGCGCGTCGCAGCCGAGGCCCTGGCCCTGGTGGTCCGGGTGCAGAGCGAGGTCGAGCGCGGCATGCCGGTGGTCGGGGTCGGTCTCCTCGCGGTAGAGGATCAGCCCGACGACCTCGCCCGCCAGCTCGATCGCGTAGCCGTGCGGCCCGAGCAGCTCGCGCCGCACCCGTTCCAGGTCGTATCCGCCCCACCAGGGCGCGATCTCGGGGTGGCGCAGGATCGCCAGGAACATCGGCACGTGCTCGGGGGTGGTCGGACGCAACACGACCGTCTGGCCGGCGATCGCGGACGGCGGTTCGATGGCGGTGGGCGTCACCGATGTCGTCACAGTCATCTCTGTCATCCCGTCAGGTCGAGGCGGGTGCGCTCCACGAGAGCCGCCGACGAGCGAGGCTGCTCGAAGAGCACCTCCGCCCGGCGTCCGCTGAGGTCGAGCGTGGCGATCGTGTTGCCGAACACCGGCCCGGCCAGTCGCTCCCACGAGAGCGGCTTCGGCGGGGCGCCCAACCGCAGCGCCCACCGCTCCGCCAGCCGGCGCGCCGCGCGGGACCAGCCGAGCCGGAACCCGGGCCGGACGAACCACTGGATCTTGTTGTGCACCGGTGAGCAGGTGAGCTGGTGGACCCGGGCAGGCGCATCGCCCGGTAGGTCGGCCCGCGCGGCGTAGCTGTGGTGCACGTCGCCGGACAGCACGCTGACGGTGGCGACGCCGCTCCCGGCCGCGCGTCCGATCATCGCCGAGAGCCGGTCGAACGAGGAGCGGAACGCCGACCAGTGCTCCAGGTCGGAGCCTTGGCGGATCATCTCGGCGAAGCGCCCACGCCGGCCCGGCCGGGCCGCGGCGATCTCGTTGACGGTCTCGAGGTCGCCGATCGCGTGCGGCAGCAGCCACGGGATCGAGGTGCCGATCAGCAGGTGGTCGACGGGGCCCGGGGCCGCGGCCTGCCCCTCGATCCAGGAGAACTCCGACTCGCCGAGCATGAGGCGTTGCCCGCCCTCGAGGATCCGCCCGTTCCGCGAGTCGATCATCAGGAGCCGGCTGCGCCCGATGTCCCAGCGGAAGCTGAACCGCACGCCCTTCTCACAGTCGGTCTCGGTGTCGGCGCGGTCGGCGAGCTCGACGAGCAGCGGCCACGTGTCGCCGCCGTGCTCCACGACCTTGCGGTAGTCGGCGTTGGATCCGAGGTCGTCCGGCGACAGGTTGCCGATGTGCTGGTACACCCAGTACGACGCCAGCGCCGAGCGGATCCGCTCTCGCCACCACGGCTTCTCGCGGATCTGTTCCCGCCACGTGGCCGAGGTGTTCCAGTCGTCGCGCACGTCGTGGTCGTCGAAGATCATCGCCGTGGGCACGGTGGACATCAGCCACCGGACCTCCGGGTCGGTCCACGCGTCCTTGTACAGCCCCACGTACTCGTCGAACCCGACGATCTCGTCGTCGGGCCAGTCCGGGTGCCGGTCGCCCCGCGCCGCGATGCGGCGACGATTGCGAGGCGTCAGCTCGTCGGCGTACACCTGGTCGCCGAGCAGCAGGAGCGCGTCGGGCCACTCCTCGTACGGGAGCCCGGCCATGCGCGCCGCGTACGCGTCGAGCGCATCGATCCCCAGCTGCGCCGACAGCTTCGGATCGGTCACCTTGCTGTAGCGGCAGGAACCGAAGATGAACCGGAGCCGCGCGCCGGCGTCCCCCCGCGTGCGGATCGTGCTGGCCGGGAACGGGCTCGACGCCGGCGGCCACACCCGCTCGCCGTCGACCTCCACCTCGTAGTCCACCCGGCTCGCCGGCTCCAGCCCAGTGACGGGCACCAGCGCGTAGTGATGCCCCGCCACCTCGAACGTCCGTGCGCTGCACCCCAGCACCGACACCGTGGCCGCCCGCTCGACCTGGACCCACACGGACGCCGTCGTCTCACCGACATGGCGCAGCACCGGGCCGAGGACTAGGGACACGACACCACCCTAGTGAGTGACAGACCCCACCGCCGCCCCGCGCGACCCCCACACCCTCGGGCCGGGTCCCACGCCGCGACGCGGTGAGTCTCACGTCCGCGAGTCTCACGTCCGCGCAGGGCGAGTCCCGCGTCCGCGCAGGGTGAGTCTCGCGTTTCGACGCGCGAGTTGCGCGTTCGGACATGCGCAGGTGCGTCAGGCGTGGTCGAGGGCGAGCAGGGCCGCGCCGATCTTGCCGGCGTCGCCACCGAACGTCGCAGGGACGACGGGAGGGATCCCGCGGGCGGTGGGGGCGTAGGCGAACTCGCGGGCGGCCGCCCGGGCGGGGGCGAGCAGCAGTTCACCGGTCTCGACCAGCCCACCGCCGACGACCACGGCGTCGACCTCGAAGATGTTGGCCAGGGATGCGATGCCAACCCCGAGCCAGCGGCCGAGCCGGGCGAACAGGGCCTTCGCGATTTCGTCGCCCTCGTGCACGGCCTTGACGACCGTGTGCCCCGTGACCTCGCCGTCCTCGGCGCCGAGCCGAGCGATCAAACCGTCCGGGTCGTCGTCTGCCGCGTCGCGACCCATCCGCGTCAGCGCCGTGCCGGAGGCGTAGGCCTCGAAGCAGCCGTGGTTGCCGCAGCCGCAGCGCGGGCCGTCCGGGTTGAGGATGATGTGTCCCAGCTCGGCGCCGAGGCCGGTGGGGCCGCGGTAGATGTTCCCGTCCATCACGAGGCCGCCGCCGATGCCGGTGCCGACCGTCACCAGCACCATGTTCGGGAAGGGCTCCCCGAGGCGGGCCTCGGCGAGCGCAGCGACGTTGGCGTCGTTGTCGACGGTGACGGGCAGGTTGGTGACCTTCTCCAGCTGCTCGCGCACCGGCCAGTCGCGGTAGGAGTTGTTCGGCGCCCACAGCATCTTGCCCGCGGGCCACTCGACGATCCCGGCGGCGCCGACCCCGATCGTGACGATGGCGTGCTCCGCTCGGAGGCGTTCGATCAGTGAGAGCAGCACGGCGGTGACCGACTCGGCGTCGGACTCCTCCGGCGTCGGCTCGACGAGCTCAGCCACCACCGTTCCGCGCTCGTCGACCACGGCGCCCGCGATCTTCGTGCCGCCGATGTCGAGCCCGATGGCCAGCCTGGGGGTCGTCACCCCCGAATGATGGCACCCTCGATTGATCGATACAGCATTCGGTCGATACAGCGTTTGGTCGCGGCGTATGTGGGAATGCGTCGACATGCTGCTTCGACGAGTCGCCCGACCCATGCTCGCCGCGCTGTTCATCCAGGGCGGCATCAACGCCCTCCGCGCTCCGGAGGCGCACGTGCAGACCGCGAAGCCGGTGCTCGACGCGGTGGCACCGGCGGTAGACAAGGCGACCGACGTCGCCCCGGTCGACCATCGTCCCGACGACGTGCTGCTGGTCAAGATCGATGCGGGGGTCAAGATCGCCGCGGGGACGATGCTCGCGCTGGGCAAGTTCCCTCGCCTCGCCTCCACGGCGCTGGCCGCGACGCTCGTCCCGACGACGCTGGCCGCACACCGGTTCTGGGAAGAGACCGACCCCAAACGCAAGCAGGAACAGCAGATCCACTTCATGAAGAACGTCGGCATGCTCGGCGGCCTGCTGATCGCCGCCGCCGACACCGGAGGCAAACCGTCCCTCGGCTGGCGCGGCCGCAGGGCGGCAAGGCTCGCCACGGCTCAGGCCGGCGCGGTGACGGGTGCCGCGGCCGACGTCACCGGCCGTGTCACCGGCGCGGCGCACGACGCCGGCGGCAAGCTGTCCGGCTCCGCGCATCAGGCCGGCAGCACGGTCGCCGGCCTGGCCGCCGGGCTGGCCGGGCTCGCCCCCGCCGCGGGTGCGGCCGTCTCCGCCCGGTCGTCGCGGACCGGCTCGGAGCTGTCCTCGCGAGCAGAGGAGATCTCCGCCGAGCTGTCACGCCGTGCCGCCAAGGGCCGCCGGCGCGCGGAGAAGCGCGGCGCCAAGCTGCAGAAGGTGGCCGGGAAACGCGCCGCCCAGCTGCAGAAGGCCGCCGAGAAGCGCAGTGCGCAGCTGCAGAAGCGCGCGGCGAAGCGGGGCGCCGAACTGCAGAAGCGGCTGGACAAGGCAGGCCCCACCCTCGCCGCCCGCGCGTCCGCGGTGGGCAGCGAGGTCGCGCACCAGGCCGGTGGGCTGGCCAAGGACGCGCGCAAGCGCGCCCACGCCCTCACCCACTGACCGACCCGCACCGCGGCCCGGCGCCCCTGCGAGGGACGCCGGGCCGCCTCGACCAACAAGGAGATCATTCCGGCCAGGACGTCAGTGTCGTGCGAACGCGCTGATGTGCTTCTCGGCCACTTCATCGCTCGAAGATCGCGACGAGAAGCACCTCGGCGTGGTGCTGATCGCGCTGCTGTGCTGTTCGCAACGATCACGGGGTATCTCCCGGCGGTGAGGCGCCGTGTTCCCTGGATCGGCGGCGGAGCTCGGCCAGGGCGTTCGGTAGCCTCGCTGGGTCGGGGCGGTAGCTCAGTTGGTTAGAGCAGCGGACTCATAATCCGTCAGGTCGTGGGTTCGAGTCCCACCCGCCCCACGTCTGACCGGTGCGAACAGCCGATCACTTCTACGCCTGGGTGCGGCTGGGGGTGCGAATAGCCTCCCGAGCACGGCTGGCGAGGATAGCTCGCGGCGCAAGCGGGCCGGATCGAGCGCAGAGGCAACGCACTCCGAGCCGCGTGTACGCGGGCGATGACCAACAGTGCGGCGGCCGTCGCGAGGGCGGTCAGTGCTGATGGCTCGTCGTCCACGGCCGGAGCTTGTCGGGATTGCGTATCGCCCAGATGCGCTTGATCCGCTCGCCCTCGACCTGGAATGCCGCCACGGTGACGGTGACGCCGTCCTGCTGCAGCACCAGGCCGGGCTGGCCGTTGACGGTTCGTTCCAGCATCGTGAGGTTGTGGAGCTCGCCCACGACACGGATCGCGAAGCGCACGATCCGCTCAGCACCGTGGATCGGGTGGAGCGCGGTGCTGACCTGTCCGCCGCCGTCGGCGATCGCTGTGGCATCGGGGTCGAGGAGGCCGATGAGGGCGTTGACGTCCCCGGATTCCCAGGCCCGCTTGAAGTCCCTGACGATCCGCGCCTGCCGGACCGCCGGAGGTCTGGGAGCTTGCGCGGCGCGGATGCGGCGGCGGGCCGAGGCGGCCAGCTGGCGGCAGGCCGCCGGGGTGCGGCCGACGATCTCGGCCACCTCGGCGAAGGGGTAGCGGAAGACGTCGTGGAGGATGAAGGCGACGCGTTCGGCCGGGGTCATCGCATCGAGCACGACGAGGAAGGCCATGTTGACCGACTCGTCCAACGTGACCCGGTCGGCCGGATCGACGGTGACGCCGCCCGATCGCCCGCCGATCCATTCTGCAGGTTCCGGTAGCGGCTCGGGGATCCACTCGCCCACGTAGACCTCTCGCCGGACGCGCGCCGAGGAGAGCACGTTGAGGCAGAGGCGGCTGGCGACCTTGCTCAGCCAGGCGCCGGGGGAGTCGATGGCGTCCTGATCCTGCCGGGACATCGCGTACCAGCGTGCGTAGGTCTCCTGGACGATGTCTTCGGCGTCGGCCAGGGAGCCGAGGAGCCGATACGCCAGGTTGATGAGCTGCCGCCGCTCGCTCATGATCGTGCCCAGGCTCGGGTCGAGCTGCTCGCCACCCGGCTCGGACTGGTCGGTCATCGTCTCGTTGCTCCCTCGGTCGCATTCTGCCCTCAGTGGATCGACAAGACAGCGCAGCGAACTGTGATGTCACCTCACAGTCCGGGGTGCTGCGCTGTCGGATGAGTGAGACCCCGTCCATCACGAGAGAGGGCGATTACGCCGATGCTCGTACAGCGCAACTACAAGGTCGTCGTCGTCGGCGGCGGATACGCGGGCACGCTCGCGGCCAACCGGTTGCGGAAGCGCGACGACATCGACATCACCCTGGTCAATCCCCGCCCGACGTTCGTCGATCGCATCCGGCTGCACCAGTTCGTGGCGGGCACCGGCGAGGCCACCGTCGACTACGGTTCGCTACTGGGAGAGGGCGTTGACCTGGTCGTCGACAGCGCCACGCGCATCGATACCGCCGCCCGCACGGTCCGGCTCGCCTCGGGCGGCGACCTGGACTACGACTACGTCATCTACGCGGTGGGCAGCACCGGAGCGATCCCTACGTCGGTGCCCGGAGCCGTGGAGATCACCGTCTCGATGGCGGAGTGGGAGTCCGCGCAGCGGCTGCGTGCGGCCCTGGAGGAGCTGCCGCCGGAGGCTCCGGTCACCGTGGTAGGCGGAGGGTTGACCGGCATCGAGACGGCTGCCGAGTTGGCCGAGCAGGGGCGGAGGGTCGCACTGGTGTGCGACGGGGTCCTGGCGCCGTCGCTGAGTGCTTCGACCCGCCGATCGGTCTCCCGGTGGCTGTCCCGCCACCGTGTCGTCGTGATCGAGGCGGCCGAGGTGATCGAGGTCCGGCCGGATGCGGTCGTCCTCGCCGACGGCGCCGTGCGCCCGAGCGCATTGACCGTCTGGGCTGCTGGGTTCGGAGTACCGGGGCTGGCGGCCGCGAGCGGGCTGCGTACCGACGGGCTCGGCCGGCTGCTCACCGACGAGACGCTGACGAGCGTCCACGACGATCGGATCGTCGCGGCCGGGGACGCGGCTGCGCCGTCTGGGCAGCCACTGCGGATGAGCTGCCAGGCCGCGGCACCGCTCGGGGCGCAGGCTGCCGACACGGTGCTCAGCCACATCGCGGGAATCGAGCCGACGGTGATCGACTTCGCCTTCACCGGCTCCTGCGTCGGTCTCGGCCGGCGCGGCGGCGTGCGGCAGGTCGCCCGCAAGGACGACACTCCCCAGAACGTCTACCTCGGTGGTCGGATCGTCGCGGCCTACAAGGAGCTGACCTGCAGGCTCGGGCTGTTCAAGATCCGCCGCGAGGCCAGCAGACCGGGGTCCGTGCCGTGGCTCAAGGGGGGACCACGCCCCGCACAGCCGGTCTCCGCTGCACGGGCGGTGCGGATCCCGTGACCAGCGACGACACGACTGCTCGTCCTCACCCTGCGGTCGACCGCGTGCCACCCATGAAGACCAGAGCGCTCCAGGATGCAACCACCCAGGAGCCCGCCGCGGCCGCGCGAAGCGGCTGGGACCGGAATCGGATCCGCACCATCCTCTACCGGGCCACCACGCTCGTCATCGTCTTCGAGCTGGCTTCCGGATCGGTCTGGAATCTGCTGCCGATCGACTGGATCGTCGCCCAGCTGCGCCACCTGGGATACCCGACCTACTTCGCCTACATCCTTGGGATGTGGCAGGTCGCCGCCGCCGCCGCGATCATCGTGCCGCGATTCGCGCTGATCAAGGAATGGGCGTACGCCGGTACCGTCTTCCTGTGGTCGGGTGCCGTGGTGTCACACCTGATCGTCGGCGACAGCCCCGACCTGTGGGGGGTGCCGCTGATGTTCGGCGTGTGCGCCATCGCCTCATGGGCGCTGAGACCGGCCGACCGCCGGCTACCGGAGACACAGCTTCGTCGAAACCGACCTGCCGGTGCCGGAGCGGGCGGCGCGAGCTCGCAGGAAACCCGTACTCGCCCGCTCGAAACCGGTCGTCGTGCGTGGGCCATATCGCTCGGGCTGCTCGTCGTCCTGTATGTCGTGTCCTTCCTCACGCTGCCCGCGGTCGAACCCGCCATGTACGAGCGGGGCGTCGAGCTCGGCTGGATCGACCCGTGAGTGGTCATCGGACGAGCATCGAACCGGGATAGACCCTGGACCGCGGGTGGACTGGTTGAACAGCCCGCAACGGAGATGCCGACCGGGAAAGGCTCGCTGTCGTGGACAGGCGAATTCCGCCATCATGAGAGCTGTGATCGGCGAGGCGGCCCGGGTACGCGTCGCGCTGTTCGGCGCTTTCCGCGTCGACGTCGGCGACCGCGAGGTGTCCGAATGGCCCGGACGCCGCTCCGCCGAGCTCGTCGCGCTGCTCGCCCTCACCGAGCACCACCGCCTCCAGCGCGACCAGGTGACCGAGGCGCTCTGGCCGCACCTGTCCCCGGAGGCGGGCGCGGCGAACCTGCGCAAGGCCGCCCACCACGCCCGCCAGGCGCTGGGCCGGGACGACGCCGTCGTGCTCGCGGGCGGGCGGGTCGAGCTGCTGCCAGGCGCCGAGATCGACGTCGACGTCGATCGTTTCACCCGAGCTGCTGCGGCGGCGCTGCGTGCGCAGGACCCGCAGCTCGCTGTGCTGGCCGCCGAGATGTGCGCCGGGACCCTCCTCCCCGACGCGCTGTACGAGGACTGGAACCAGAGCGCCCGCGAGCACCTGCGGGGGCTGCACGTCCAGGTGCTCCGGCTGGCCGGGCGGTGGCGGCGGCTCGTGGAGGTCGATCCCCTCGACGAGCGGGCGTACCAGGAGCTGATGCAGGAGGCACTGCTGGCGGGCAACCGCCACGCCGCGATCCGTTGCTACGGGCGGCTGCGGACGAATCTGGAACGCGAACTCGGCCTGGCGCCTGGGGGGCGCAGCCAGGAGCTCTACGAGGAGTGCGTCGCCGGGTTGGGTCTGGCCGCGACGGCGTTCGTCGGGCGGCAGGTGGAGCTGGCGCGCGCAACGGTCGCCCTGCGCAGCGGCGCGACCGGGGCGCTGGCGATCCGGGGTCCGGCCGGGATCGGCAAGTCGACCCTCTGCGGCCAGGTCGCGTCGGCGGCTGCCGACGACCGCTGGCGCGTGGTGAGCGTCGCGGCCACTCCGGGCGGTGGCCCGTACACGCCGCTGGCCGCGGCCGTCGAACACGTGCTCCGCGGCGATCGTGCCCTGCTCGACGCCGTGCCCGCCGCCACCCGGTCGGCGCTGGCCCGGCTCACTCCTCTGGCCGCCCCCGCGAAGCCGTCGGAACAGGGCCTCAACCGGCACATGGTCATCGGCGCCGTCCACCGCGTGCTGATGGCCGGCTCGGGTGTCTCAGGTGTTCTGCTCGTCGTCGACGACGCGCACCTGGCCGATGACGCGACGGTCGAGGCATGCGCGCAGCTCGCCCGCACCCGCGGCAGTCGGCCGATGCTCGTGACGCTGGCGTACCGGCCGGACGTGGCGCGGCCGGCACTCGTGCAGGGCGTCGCGAGTCTGGAGAAGGCGGGGCGGTGCGTCCCGATCGATCTCGGCCCGATGGCGCGCGAGGACGTCGAGGAGCTGGTGGCGGCCGAGGCGCCGCAGCGGCCGGACAACCGGCTGCTGACCCGGATCGTCGACACCGCGCAGGGCAACCCGTTCTTCGCCCTCGAGCTCGCCCGCGGCGTCGGCGCGAGCGATGTGCTGGCCGTGCCGGCGTCGGTGTGGGAGACGGTCACGGCCCGGTTCCTCGACCTGGACGACGCCACGACAGCCATGCTGCGCCGGCTCGCCGTTGTCGGCGACGACCTCGACCCCGGTGGCGTCCTCGCGATGACCGGCCTGGCCGAGCCGGACGCGTTCGCACTGCTGGACGCCGGGCTCGCGGCCGGCGCACTGGTCGTCGCCGACGGGCGCTACCGCTTCCGGCACGATCTCGTTCGGCTGGCCCTGGCCGAGCAGGTTCCCCCGCACCACCGGATCGCCCTGCACCGGGATACGGCGCGCCGGCTGGCGGGCGCCGACGCCGAGCCGGCCCTGATCGCGAGGCACTGGATCGACGGTGGCCGCCCCGACGAGGCAATCGGGTGGCTGATCGCCGCGGCCCGCCGAGCGGTGCCGCTCGGCGCGTTCGCCGACGCCCTGCGCCACCTCGATACCGCGCTGGAACACCAGCCGCGGGACTCGGACGCGCTGTGTCTGCGCGCCGAGGTGCTCGACGCGCTGGGCGATATGGGCGCACCTGCCGCGTACGCGCTCGCGGCCGAGGTGGTCGGCGATCCGCCGGCCCAGGAGATCCGGTCGAAGCAGGCGCTGGCCCAGATCAAGCGCGGCGACCCACTCGGCGGGTTGCGGACGCTGGAAGGGCTCGCGCCCGTGACCGTCGAGGGCCGGCTCGCGCTCGCGCTCGCCTGGGCCGGTGCCGCCGTCCTGGGCTTCGCCGACCCGGCAACGGGTACCGCGAAGGCCGCCGAGAGCCGCCGGCTGGCGCTGGAGTCCGGCGACGCCTCCTCGCTGGTGATCGCGTCGTGGGCGCAGGCGGCCGCGGCACATGCCCGCGGTGACCTCCGCGAGAGCGTCCGCGCGGACCTGCTGGAGACCGCAGCGCTGCCCGAACTGGCCACCAGCGTCTTCGACGGACACCTGTGCATCAACCAGCGGCTGCTCTACGGCGCCCGCCCGTACCCGGACGTCATCGCCTTCGCCGATGCTTTCCACGCCGAGGCCGAGCGACTCGGGGCTACCCGCGGGCGCGCGTATGCGGTGACCCTGCGTGGTGAGGCGAAGCTGCTGTCGGGCCGGCTGGACGAGGCCGAGGCGGACCTGCACGCGGCGGCCCGGCTGAGCCACGCGAGCGGCGGCGCGGTCGGTGAGTCGCTGGCGCTGCAACGGCTGGCTGAGCTGGCGTTGTACCGCGGCGACCCGCGGGAGGCCAACGTGCTGCTCGACGAGTCGCTGGCCGTTGCTCGGGAGTCCGACGTCGGCTTCCACCTGCTCGATCGCATCTACGGCACGCGCATCGCCGCGGCCGCAGACCCGGATGCGGCGCTGGCCGCGCTCGACGACGCTGAGAGATCCGTGCGCGGACCGCTGGAAACCTGCCCCGGCTGCCGGATCACCCTGGTCGTCCCGGGGGCGATCGCGGCGGCCCGCGGCGGGGATCTCGGCCGCGCGGCGGAGTACGAGACCACCGCGGAGTGGCTCGCGGGCATTGTCATGCGGCTGCCGGGCTGGGACGCCGCTCTTCATGAGGTACGCGGTCATCGGGCCCGCGCGACCGGTGGTGCGGCGGCGGCGGCGCACTTCGCTGCGGCAGCCGACGGTTTCCGGTCGGCCGGCCAGCCGCTCGACGAGGCCCGCTGCGCCGCCCTTGCGGATCCGGGCCGAGCGGGTTGATCAGGAACGTTCGAGGAACACCGGCCCGACACCCTGCGGTCGTAGCAATCCCCGCGGCACCCGCCGCTTTCGACCGAGAGGACCAGCCATGCAGACCCTGACCGCCGAGAACGTCCCTCTTGCGATGAAGGACGACAACGTGGAGGTGCGGATGACCGAGGTCGGCGAGATGACAGTCTCGTTCATCCGGCTTGCCGAGGGCACCGACCTCGGGCCCGCCCTGGTCGGCCTGGACGGCGACTCCTGCCCGTGCCCGCACTGGGGCTACATGCTGGAGGGCCGCCTGCTCATGCGTGTCCCCGGCGGCGACCGGACCTACGAGGCCGGCCAAGCGTTCTACTGGGCGCCCGGGCACACGCCGTTCGCGCTCACCGACTGCGCGTACGTCGACTTCTCTCCCACCGTCGAGTTCAACGCTGTCATCAAGCACATCACCGGCGGCTGACGGCGGGTCGGCGGGCTCAGGCCAGCTACTTCCATGATCAGGAGTTACACCGATCCTCTTACCGTCCAAGGTTTTGGACACCTCGTGCACTATCCGTCACGATGGTCAGAGGTCCTGTGACTGTCAGGGGACGGAGAGATGCTGCGGAATCTGTTCACCGGGGATGATTTCGCGTCGACGCGGTTTCTGTCCGAGCCTGCTCCGTTGCTGGAGGTGAAGTTCGCGGCCCGCGGACTGCGGCGGGGATTCGTGCACCGTGGGGTGAGCGGTGGCGCTGCGCCGTCTTGGGGGCGTTGCCGATATCGGCGGGGCCGATGCGTGAGCTGACCGCCCACTTCTCGTGGTCGTTGACGCCCAATGCCGCTCTTACCGGGGATCTCGATGAGAGCTTCGACATGGTCATGGGCTCCACACCGCAGCAGGCGCGTGAGGAATGGCGCTGTGGTTCAGCGCCCCCAGTACCGGTGTGCCGGCGATGCTGCGGCACGCCATCGACGGGGACCGCGACGCCGGGCGGGTGCTGTTGGGCTCGGCGAGAACGATGTTCGCCGCGGCGGTGGAACCGTACTTCGCCGATGTGCGGGCCAACCATCACACCGAACTGGCGCGGCAGGGGCGGCTGCTCGCTTCGCGGGCTTCAGGGACGCTGCTCGCCCCGGCGCGGGTGAACAGGTCGAGGTCGTGGGTCGGGCGCGATGTCAGGTTCTGAGCCGCCAGTGCGGCGCCTCCGGCCAGGAGGAATCCTTCGCTAGCAGGCAGGGAGAAGAACAGCGACGCGACCGATATCTGGAACGCGGTCAGTGCGGGTGGGCTGTAACTCACGCCGCCTCAGTCATCGCCTGGTCCAACACCATCGCCCACGCGGCCCGAACCTCCTGTGGAAGGACGAGGTCAGGCCAGAGCTCCATCAGGAGCACGCCGTCGATATAGGTCAGGACGTCCGTTGGCCCGCCTTCGCGGAGCACGATCTCATACACGCGGGCGCGTTGAGCGCGGTCTCGGAGGTCGAAGGAGCGGTGCGGCGCTGACCAGTGGAGGTGGAGGGGGAGCCGGACGGTGGCCAGCGCCTGCGCCGGTGGCAAGCGGGGCAGGTGTGACGGGACGGCGATCGTGCGGCCTCGGCGCGTAGGGCGCTCCTCGAAGCGCAGTACCGGCACCGCGATCAACTCGTGGTCCGCAGCGGCGAGTATCCGTGCGGCGGTGCTCAAGGTAGGGGAGCGGTGGCCGTGTTCATAGGACGAGAGGGTCGGTCGCGACGTGCCGGCCCGCTCGGCCAGTTCGTCCTGGCTGAGATGCGTGCGGCGCCGGACCTCAACAAACAGCGACCCCGGTTCCATGGCACCTCCAGCGTATCTGATCGGATACGTTAGGCGTGGGAGCTTTGCTGCGCAAGCGCGCGCGTCGGGCATGGGCCCACGGGTCACGTGACGGCAACGTCGTCGAGCACCCACTCTGGCTACGAGGTCCGGCCGATCGGGTCGGGCGGCCGTCGATGCTGCTGCTCACGGTGCTCGGCGGACATTGAGTCAGCGACGGTCGCGACTCCCAGCTTCCGGGTGTCGTCCGGTCCGCATCGAACAGCGCGGGTACCCCTCGAAGACCGGCACCGTGGCGCGGGACGAGACGCGAAGACGCGTCGGAACATGCACGTCGGCCATGACCTCGGTCCAGGTCCCGGCGAACGCGAAGAGCTCACTGTTGTCGCTGCCCAAGTCGTGGCGGTGAGATACGCCGGCGGGGTCGATCCAGAAGATCGTCGGGTCGGCCAGACCGACCGGATCGCAGGAGCTGCCGAACGCGTTCGCCAACAGCGGTGAGATGGTGATGGTGAACAGCGGTGCGATGCCCACGGTCGAGAGGATCGAGTAGTGGTGGGGTCCGCCGGGGTTGCGCTCGGTGAGCGTGATGTCAGGTTGTCCTGGCGCACCGTGCCGTCACCGGTCGGGGCGTGCACCTCGAACCGGGAACCTGAAGTGTTGTTGTAGCTGCGGGTGAGGCGGTCGGCGCCGAACAGGAAGCTGATCTCCACGATGCCGACGTCGAGCCCGGCGGGTGCTGAGACCTCCACGGTGGGGCTGCTCTTCGTGACGACCAGCGCGTCGACCACCTACCGGGCCGAGATCCGCGGTTCCTCAGGCGATGTCGTACCGGTCGAGGTTCATGACCTTGTTCCACGCGGCCACGAAGTCGCGCACGAACTTCTCCCGCGCGTCGTCGCTCGCGTAGACCTCCGCGACGGCCCGCAGCTCGGAGTTCGACCCGAAGACGAGGTCGACGCGGCTGGCGGTCCACCTGATCTCGCCCGTGGCGGAGTCGCGGCCCACGAAGGTCTCCGAGTTCTTGGCCTTCGGCGTCCACGTGACGCCCATGTCGAGCAGGTTCACGAAGAAGTCGTTGGTGAGCGTCCCGGGCGTCGAGGTGAGGACGCCCCGCGGGGACTGCCCGGAGCTCGCGCCCAGGACGCGCAGGCCACCCACGAGGACGGTCATCTCGGGTGCGCTCAGGTCGAGCAGGTTCGCCCGGTCTACCAGCAGGTACTCGGACGGCAGGCGGCTGCCCTTCCCGCGGTGGTTGCGGAACCCGTCGGCCTTCGGCTCGAGCGCGGCGAACGACTCGATGTCCGTCTGCTCCTGCGAGGCGTCGGTGCGGCCCGGGGTGAAGGGGACCTCGACCGGGACGCCGGCGTCCTCGGCTGCCTTCTCGATACCGGCGCAGCCGCCGAGCACGATGAGGTCGGCCAGGGAGATCCTCTTGGAACCGCTGCCCCACGACTCCTGGATGTCTTCCAGGGTCTGCAGCACCTGCGCCAGCGTGTCGGGGTCGTTGACCTCCCAGTTCCGCTGGGGCTCGAGGCGGATCCGGGCCCCGTTGGCGCCGCCGCGCTTGTCGCTGATGCGGAACGTCGAGGCCGACGCCCATGCGGTGGTGACGAGCTGGGAGACCGAGAGGCCGGAGGCGAGGATCCGCTGCTTGAGGGCGGCGACGTCGTCGGCGTCGACGAGCTCGTGGTCGACCTCGGGCACCGGGTCCTGCCAGATCAGCCGCTCCCCGGGGACCAGGGGGCCGAGGTAGCGCTGGATCGGGCCCATGTCGATGTGTGTCAGCTTGAACCACGCGCGGGCGAACGCGTCGGCGAGCTGGTCCGGGTTCTCCAGGAAGCGGCGCGAGATCGGCCCGTAGATCGGGTCGAGCCGGAGCGCGAGGTCCGTGGTCAGGATCGTCGGGTGGTGCTTCTTCGACGGGTCGTGGGCGTCCGGCACGGTGCCGGACGCGGCGCCGTCCCTCGGGAGCCACTGCCACAGGCCTGCGGGGCTCAGCTCCAGGTCCCACTCGACGCCGAACAGGTTCTCGAGGAAGCTGTTGTCCCACTGCGTCGGGGTGGGCGTCCACGTCCCCTCGAGGCCGCTGGTGATGGTGTCCGGCCCCTTCCCGGTGCCGTAGCTGCTCGTCCAACCCAGGCCCTGATCCTCGAGCCGGCCGTCCTCGGGCTCGGGGCCGAGGTGCTTGTCCGGGTCGGCCACGCCGTGGGTCTTGCCGAACGAGTGGCCGCCCGCGATCAGCGCGACGGTCTCCTCGTCGTCGAACGCCATGCGGCGGAACGTCTCGCGCATGTCCCGGGCCGACATGAGCGGGTCCGGGACGGTGTTCGGGCCCTCCGGGTTGACGTAGATGAGGCCCATCTGGTCGGCGGCCAGTGGTTTCTCCAGGTCGCGGACGCCGCCGTGGCGCTCGTCGCCGAGCCAGGCGCGCTCCGGACCCCAGTAGACCTCGTCGGGCTCCCAGACGTCCTCCCGGCCGCCGGCGTACCCGAACGTCGTGAAGCCCATCGACTCCAGGGCGCGGTTGCCCGCGAAGACCATCAGGTCGGCCCAGGAGATCTTGCGGCCGTACTTCTTCTTGACCGGCCACAGCAGCCTGCGCGCCTTGTCGAGGTTGCGGTTGTCCGGCCAGCTGTTGAGCGGGGCGAACCGCTGCATCCCGGCGCTCGGCCCGCCTCGGCCGTCGTGGATCCGGTACGTGCCGGCGCAGTGCCACGCCATCCGGATCACGAGCGGCCCGTAGTGGCCGAAGTCCGCCGGCCACCAGTCCTGCGAGGTCGTCAGCACCTCGTCTACGTCCCTCGCCACGGCGTCGAGGTCGAGGGTCTGGAACTCCGCGGCGTAGTCGAAGTCCTCGTCCATGGGATCGGCTACGGCCGGGTGCTTGCGCAGGATCTCGAGGCTGAGCTGGTTCGGCCACCAGTCGTGGTTGCTCGCCCCCCGGGTCGGGCGACTCCGCGGGGCGGCCGGGGCCGGGAGGCCGAGGCCGCCCGCGTCGTTCCTGCCGGGGCTCGCCGACCCGGGTTCGACATCCGTCATGATGGAGAACCGCCCTTGGTCCATCCCAACGCCCGACGGCATGCGCGCGGTCCGTGTCGGACTGTGCGGCGTCGCGCTTCTTCCTGCAACGTCGAACCCAGCGTAGGTACGCGTGTCGGGCTGCGTCACGTCCCTCCGGGGGAGATGCCGGTTCCCGGCCGGCCTCGGACCGTGCGTCCAGGGGCAGGATGCGCGGCTCACAGCAGGTCAGCGCACCTGGTGGATCGGGTGCTCGGAGCGTGGGGGCGTGCACCCGGCCGTTCGGGCAGGATCAGCCGACCACGCCGCGCTCGCGGAGGGCGGCCACCTCGCTCTCCGAGAGGCCGGCGTCGGCGAGCACCTCGTCGGTGTCCTCGCCGAGGCGCCGTCCCGTCGAGCGGATGCGGCCCGGCGTGCGGCCCATCCGCCACACGACGTTCTGCATGCGCATGGGACCCAGCGCCGGGTCGTCGACGGTGGTGATCATGTCGAGCGCCTGGACCTGCGGGTCGGCCAGCAGGTCGCTGGGCCGGTAGATCGGCGTGCTGCGCGCGTTGGCGGCCGGTGGCGAACCACGGCTCCTCGGTCACCTCGGGGTGGCCCACCAGCTCCAGCACGCGTTGCGCGATGCTCCCGGCGCTCGTCGAGATCGCGACCCACTGCCCGTCCTTGGTGCGGTAGGTGTTGTGCGGCGCGTCGAACGTCGACCGGCTGCCCGTGCGCTCCTGGTCGAGGCGCGTGGGCGGCCGTCCCTGACTGGAGGGCACGCCGGTTCGCTACGAGACCCGCTGCCGGGTGCCTACGCAGCTATCCTGTGGTCCGTTCCACCCCTCCCTTGTGACTTCGCGACCGGCAGGTGCGTTCCGCGGAACGTGGCACCGTTTCAGGCCGCCCTCCTGATCCGCTTGGCCAGCAGCACGTCGAGGATCGGTTCCGGGTCGAGTCGGTCGCCGTCCCAGTCCGGGGTCAGGGTGTTGCGGTCGATCCGCAACCGGGCCCTGGCGTGCATCTCGATGATGCTTTCGGTATTGCCGGTCAACGGTGCCGCAGTGGTGGGGATCGGGGAGCCGTCGGGGCGCAAGAACTCCCACCGGCGGAGCCTCCGGCGAATGTGGTAGTCGTGGTCATGGATCAGTCGGTGATGAAAGCCGCAGATCACAACCAGGTTGTCGATGTCTGTGAGGCCGCCGAACAACCAGTGCTGCACGTGATGCGCGTGGAGGAACCGGGTGTGGGTGCACCCCGGGAACCGACATCCCTCTCCGTCCCGAATGGTCAATGCGGCGATTTGGGCGGGGGTAGCCAGGCGCCGGTTGCGGCCCAGGTACATCTGATTCCCGGTCCGGTCGTCGAGAAGCAGCTGGACGCGGGCGTCGCAGGCCAGGCGTTCCGCGGTCGAGGTGGGGATCTCCGGGCCGCCCGCGATACGCGCGGCGCCGGTGCTCGCGTCGAAGTGGACGATCACCTGGGTGGTGCCGCGCTCGACCACCGGGCCCGACTCCTCATCGGCGCGGCCGTTGACCAGGGCGAGGAGGGCGTCGGCGCGGCGGGCCTCCATCCGATTCACGGCCGGGCCGGGTTCCTGTTCGCGGGCACGTTCGTCCAGGTCCTCCGGTGCGGGTTCGACGGGGTGGCGGACGGGGGTGCGGGGCGGGACCAGGGATTCGATGGCGGCGATGAACGTGGCCCCGTCGTCGGGGGTGAGGTGGGCGCGCACCTCGAGGGTGCCGTCGTCGTCCCACCGCCAGGTCAGCGATCGGCGGGCGGCGGTGTCTTCGGGTGGGGTGTGCCGGCGCCGCACCGCCCGGGCCACGGTTTCGATGTGGCTGGCGGTGCCGTACAGGGCCACGGTCAGCAGCACTTGTTCTGCGGTGTCCGGGTCGGCGACGGTGGTGTGGTGCAGGTCGGACTCGCCGGCCGCGATGCTGGTGGCGATCTGGGTGAGGAACGCGGTGTCGCTGCCGGTGATCCGGGTGATGGCGCGGACCTTGGAGTAGGAGATCCGCCCGGCCCCGAACGCCTCGCTGATCGCTGGCAGGTTCTGTAAGGCATGCGCCACCCGTAGCCGTTCGGTGGCGGTGCGCAGGCTCATCCCGCCCAGCGGGGTGGGGAGCGGGATGACGGTGGCAGCAGACAAGGGAAACCTCCATGCCGCGGGACGAATCGGCACCACAGGATAGTGGCGTAGGAGCCCACAGGGAGTTCCGTCGGGAACGGGCGTGCCCCGCGTCGGGAACGGCTGTCAGAGCGACCACGGAATTCGGTAGTGATCCCAACCCGGCCATCCACCTACGCACGAGACAGACGCGACCGGAGTGGCAGCACGCACACACCCCGTCGAGGCAGAGAGCACCGACTCCCGAGGCGACCGGGCTCGCCCGAGCGAGGAACCGAACGCCCGTGACCGCGTTCCGCTGAACGCGCTGGACCCGCCCCGAGCACTGGCTGGCCAGCGGGATCTGCCCGGATGGCTCGCCGCCGGCGTACGGGCTTGCACTGTCTTGCTTGACCGAGCTGCGAGCAAGAACCTCACCGAGTCGGGCCGGCGGGCCCAGATCGTGACGGGGGCGATCGAGGTGATCGCCGAGGTCGGCTACGCCAAGGCGTCGTTCAGCCGGATCGCGAAGCACCCGGGGTTGTCGAGCACTGGCATGATTCGACTGGCCGGCGGTTACTGGAACCGCAGCGTCGGCACCTCGCGCAGACCCGAGGTCGTGGGCTGCTGCGCGCGCTCCAGGTCCTGCATGCGGAACCGCTTGCCGTCGGTGCGCGTCACCGCCTCGACGGCCGCGGTGAGCCCGGTGCCGGCGCGCAGCGCGCCGAGCCCGGTGTTCAGCACGCGCACGGCGACGGTGTTCTCCCCGGCACGCAGCCGGTCGGTGACGTCGACGGTGTACGGCGCCGCCCACGCCCAACCGCAGTCCTCGCCGTTGACCAGGACTTGCGCGACCTCGCCCACCGGTGCGGTGACCCCGGCGCGGAACGACGCCCCGCGCAGGCCTCGCTCGCCGGCGACGGCCTGCGTGCGGGCGCGCGCCGGACCGAGGTCGAGCAGGACGCGGCCGTCGAGGCGCCCGGCCGGCACGTCGACGATGGTCTCGTACGTGGCGGCGCCGGCGTGGTCGGCCCTCGCGGGGTCGTCCTCCCACCGGTGCGGAAGCGTCACGTCCTGCCGCGCGTCCGGGGTGTCGGCGTACGCGATCGTCCACGGCCCGGCGAGGTCCACCATGTCGACCGGGCCGGCTGCCGGTGCAGCCGCGACGTCCGGGTCGGGCGCGGGCAGCGCGACGACGACGGTCGCCTCGTACGGCTGGAGCTCGAGCGGCACGCCACCGTCGAGCGTCTCGATCCGGTGGGCCTGCCCGGTGCGGGCGTCCCACCGCTCGAACGCGCCGGCGGAATCGCGCGGTCGCAGGGTGACCGCCTGCGGGGACGGACCGGTGTTCGCGACGAAGTAGACGTCGGCCTCGCCTGCGCGGCGGTGCGCGACGCCGATGTCCGGCGTGCCCGGGCCGGTCGGGGCGTCCGGCGGCACGAGCGTGCCGAGCGCGGGCAGCAGCGCGTCGACGTCCTCGACGGATGTCCAGCCGTCCCGGTGCACGGTGCCGCCGACGGTCACGACGACGCCGCCCGCTCCGGTGTGCTTCTCGAGCAGGCGCGCGGTGGCCTCCGGCAGGTCCTGCACGAACGGCAGGACGATCACCCGGTACCGGCTCCAGTCGGCTTCCTGGAGGGCGGTGTCGTCGATGAGGTCGTAGTCGTACCCGGCCTTCCGCAGCGCGGCGGGCAGCGCCTCACCGATGTGCTGCCGGGTGACGTGCCAGAGGTCGAGGTAGCCCCGGGTACCGGGGGTGAAGTGCGCCGTGGCGTCGCGGCTCGGGGCGTAGAGCGCGACGTCGGCGACGGGCTCGCCCTGTCGCAGCAGCCAGCACAACCGCTGCAGGTACCCGGTGAGCTCGGGCATCGCGGGCCACCACGGGTTCGCGTCGTTCAGGGCGCCGGAGGCGTAGAAGATCCATCCGGGTGCCGGTGCGTCCGGCGGCGAGTACGGCCAGCCGTGCCCGATGAACTGGTTGACGCCGAGGAGCAGGTGCTCGTGCGCCTCGCCGGCGAGGTCGAGCGGTGTGGCGGCGAAGGACGGCGAGTGCACCCACGTCCACGTCTCCGACGAGACCACCGGCCGGTCGTAGAGGTGCGCGGCAGACGTGGCCCACTTGGTCTGCGTGACCGAGCGCCATCCCCAGCCCTCGCCCTCCGGCAGGTCGGCGTGCCGGTAGGCGGAGAGCGTGCCGGGCGGTTGCCCGTAGCTCTGGATGCGGAACAGGACGTCGTGCTCGCGCGCCCACTCGCGCATGACGGCGACGAAGTTCTCCTCGTAGAGCTCGCCCAGCGTCGCCGCGACGTCGGCGCGGACCCGCTCGGAGCCCTCGCCGCGGGTGTGCAGGTGCGGCAGCTCCGGCAGGAGGTCGTATCCACGGCGGGCGCGGAACTCCGCCGGCAGGTTCGGTGTCCAGTCGGCCGCGTACACCTCGAGGCTGTCGCAGAACACCGCGGTCACGAGCTCGCTCGGGATCGCCGAGAGGATCGGGTCGGCCACCGCCCGCAGGTGCGCCTCGGTGGCGGCGCGGCTGCAGTGGTCGAGCACCGGGCCCTCGGCGCCGGCCGCGGCGCGCTTGACGTTCTGGCCGGTGGGGCTCGAGACGGCGAGGAGGACCATCCGCGGTCCCGAGCCCTTCGGGACCTGGACCGCGCCGTCGTGGACCGGCAGCTGCTCCCAGACGGCGGGTGGCTCCTGCTCCGAGCCGTCGCCGATGTACGCGGCGACGAGCTCGTCGCCCGGCCACGGCTGTGCGGCGGGGATCAGGAAGGGCCGCGGCGACACCTCGCGGGCGTCCCACCGCAGCCGCCGGGCGGCGGTCTCGTCGGTGATGTGCGGGCCGCCGTACGACCAGCCGCTGCCGAGGGTGACGTCGAAGCGCAGGCCGAGCCGGTGTGCCGTCTCGGCGGCGAACCGCAGCCGCGACAGGTGCCGCTCGGACAGGAAGCCGCCGGCTTCCCGATCCGCCTCGGACGTGGACAGCGGGTACACCGAGGCGACCTCGACCCCGCCGATGCCGGCTGCCGCCATGGCTTCCAGCTCGCGCTCCAGCTCGGCCTCCTCGACGAACGGGCCGAACCACCACCAGCGCATCATGACCCGGCTGTCCGGCGGCGGGGCGGCGAAGCCCTCTCGCAGCGTGCGTACGGCCTGCCCTGCTGACGGCATCGTCTCGACTCCTCGGGTCGCCGGGTCGAATTGGAACGTATCAATGCCTGGTGTGACGCACAAGACGGCGCCGGAGGGGAGAGAAATTGAAGCGATTCAGGACGTCAGCCGGAACACCGGCCCGTCCCGGCACACCAGCGGGGACTCGTCGGGACCGGCCGGCCCGCCCGTCGAGCAGCCGTGGCAGTACCCCAGTCCGCAGGCCATGTGCGCCTCCAGGGAGACCTGGACCGATGCGCCCCACCGGTTGCCCAGGTCGGCGCAGAGCCGGGCGAGCCGGTCCGATCCGCAGGTCAGGATCTGCTGCGGGGGACGGTCGTCGAACGCGTCGCACAGCCGGGTCCGCAGCCGGTCCACGTCGCTCGTGCCCTCGGCGTCGTTCACCGCCCAGACCCCGGCCGCGCCGTGCTCGCGGAACAGGTCCTCGCCGATCACGGACCCCGGATCACGGCCGCTGGTCACGGCGAAGAGCTCCACCGGCTCGTGCGTGAGGTCCTGAGCCACGCAGGTGAGGGAGCAGGTGCCGATGCCGCGTCCGATCACGAGCAACCGGTCGGTCTCCGGCCGGACGACGAATCCCCGGCCGAGGGGGCCCACCACGACCATGCGCTCGCCGGGGGAGAACGTGGCCAGCGCCCGGGTGCCGTGCCCGATGACGGCGTACCGGATGTCGACGACGCCGCTGCCGGCGTCCCGGGTGTAGATCGCCATGGGCCGGGGGAGCACCGGGCCCGCCGACTCGTCCTTGGCGGCCGTGAGCATGACGAACTGGCCGGCCCGCGCCGACGCGGCGATGGCCGGCGCGGCGAGCCGGAGATGCCGGTACCGGTCGGTGAGCCGGCGGTTGAGGAGCACCTCGCCGTGACACCAGGTCGGGGTCGGCCGGTCGCCGTCCGCCGGTTCGAGGGGTGCGAGCGGTCGGAGGGTCATCGCTGTTCGCCGTCGAGGCGCAGCAGGCTCGCGGCCAGCACGGTGGTGCCGAGCGCCACGTCGTCGATGTCGGTGTGCTCCGCGGGGTCGTGGCTGATCCCGTCCCGGCTCGGGATGAAGATCATCCCGGTCGGTGTCACCTCGTTGACCTGCTGCGCGTCGTGGCTCGCCCCGCTGGGCAGGACGGCCGGTTCCAGCCCGAGGTCTTCGCAGGTGGCCACGAGGGTGTCCCGCACGTTCGCCGGCAGCGGCACCGGCGGGGTCTCGGCCAGCGGGGTGGTCGTGAGCTGCACCCCTCGCCGGGCGCAGGCGGCCGCGGCGCTCTCGACGATCTCGGTGGCGGCCCGTTGCTGCCGGTCGCGGTCCAGGCCGCGGACGTCCACCCAGAGGCCGGCGCTGCCGGCGATCGTCGTCATCGAGCCGGGCGCGACGTCGATCCGGCCGACGGTCGCGCGCGTTCCCCAGGCTGCGGCCCGCAGCGCCACCGACTCGACGAGCAGCACGATCTCGGCGGCCGCCGCGGCGGCGTCGGCCCGCAGGTGCATGGGGGTGCCCCCGCTGTGCGACGCCCGCCCGGCGAGGTCCATCCGCAGCCGGGTGCTGCCCGAGATCGCGTCGACGACGCCGACCCGCCGGCCCGTGGACTCCAGCACCGCACCCTGCTCGATGTGCAGCTCGACGAAGGCCGCCCAGCCGGCGGGGTCCCAGCGGGCGTCGCCCACCCGGGCCGGGTCGAGCGCGACGGCGGACATCGCCTCGGCGAGCGAGACGCCGTCGGCGTCCTGCGTCCCGGGCAGGTCGCCGGGCCCGGTCAGGCCGGCCACGATCCGGCTCCCGGTGCAGGCCTGCCCGAAGCGGGCGCCCTCCTCGGCGGCGAACACGACGAACCGCAGCGGATGCCGGTGCGTGATCCCGTGCGCGGTGACGAGCCGGGCGGCCTCCATCGCGGCGGCGACCCCGACGATGCCGTCGAACCGGCCGCCGTTCGGCACGCTGTCCAGGTGTGAGCCGGTGCCGATCGCGGGGGCGGCGGGGTCCGATCCCGGCAGCTCGGCGAGCGTGTTGCCGGCCGCGTCGGTCCGCACCGCCGCGCCCAGGTCGGTCATGTGCGCGGCGAACAGCGCGTGCGCCTCCCGCTCGAGGCGGGTGTAGGCGAGCCGGGTCACGCCCGGTCCGGAGTCCCGTTCGGAGAGCGCGGCGAACCCGTCCAGCAGCGCCCGGAGCCGGCCGGGGTCGGCTGTGAGCGCGTCGCGAGCGATCGGGGCCGCCGTCACGAGGAGCTGCCCGTCGCCTCGTCGAGGCTCGCCAGCGCGACGGTCGGCACGTCCTGCACGGCGGCGAGCGCGGGGGAGTCGAGCGCCGCGGCCACCGCGACGGTCCGCCCGCCGCGGTTCGCGACCAGCTTGCGCAGGGTCGCCAGCCGCCGCTCGCCCCACTGGGTGGCGAGCAGCGCGACCGGTGTCCCCGGAGCGACGTCCGGGTCGAGCCCCAGCAGCCCTTCGACCTCGGACGCCCGCAGGACACCGATCCCCAGGTGCCGGGCGACGACGTGGGCGAGGACCGCCTCGTCGCTGGTGTCCCAGACGATCAGCGCCGCGGGTGATGCGGCGGCGCGGATCTCCTCGGCCAGGCCCTCGCCGAGGACGTCGACGTCGCGTGGGGACTGCGCGGTGTCGAACGTGGGGCCGTACGTGTCCGGCGCGACCCTGACGGTGCGCAGCGCGGCGATCAGTGCGGAACGGTCGGTTGTTGCCACGGTGTCCTCCTCCGGCGCTCAGCGCGGGGTGGTGTCGAGCTGCTCGGTCGCCCGTTCGGGGATCAGGAACATGGCCGCCATGTCGACGATGTAGATCAGCGCGAGGAAGCTCAGCGCGCTGGCGAAGCCGTACGAACCGGCCAGCAGGGCGACGACGAGCGGGGCGAACCCACCCACCCCCCGGCCGATGCCGAACAGCACGTTCTGGGCCGTCGCGCGGGCCGACGTCGGGTAGTTCTCGGCGATGACGGCGCCGTAGCCGCCGAGCATGCCGTTGGCGAAGATCCCCATCACGGCTCCGCCGACCAGCACGGCCAGCGGTGCGGTGAGCTGGGCGTAGCCGAACAGGGCGAGGCAGGCGCCCGCCTGGAAGATCCAGAACGCCCTCCGCCGGCCGATCCGGTCGGCGAGCTGCCCGAACAGCAGGATCCCGAAGATCATCCCGCCGATCGTGACCGCGGTCCACGTGGCCGAGGCGGTGAGGCTCAGCCCGATCTGCTGCGCCAGGTAGGTGGGCAGCCAGGTCATGATGCCGTAGTAGCCGAAGTTCTGGATCGAGCAGATGATCACGATGCCGAGGCTGGTCCTGGCGGTCCTGCGGTCGGCGACCAGCAGCCGGAAGGGGTTGGGCGGCTTCGTCACGGCAGCCGCCGCCTTGTGCTTGAGGAACGCCTCGGGTTCGTGCAGCCGCGACCGGAAGACCGCCGCGATGACGGCCGGGAAGATCCCGATGACGAACAGGCCGCGCCATCCCCACAGCGTGATCACCGGGGCCGAGATGATCGCCGCGAGCAGCACGCCGAGCTGGAAGCCGACGCCCACGATGGAGGTCGCCCTCGCCCGCTTGAGCGCGGGGAAGGCCTCGGCGGCGAGCGCCATGCCGATGCCGAACTCACCGCCGATCCCGGTGCCCGCGATGAACCGGAAGATCGCCATCTCGACGAAGCCCTGGGACAGCGCGGTCAACGCCGTGAACACGGCGAACAGGACGATCGAGTAGGTCAGCATCCGGACCCGGCCGTACTTGTCGGCCAGCGTCCCGAAGACCATCGCGCCGGCGACGGTGCCCACGAGCGTGATCGTCGCCAGCCAGCCGGCCTCCGTGGTGGAGAGCCCGAGGCTCATGATGATCGCGGGCAGCGCGAACCCGAGGATCTGCAGGTCGAAGCCGTCCATCGCGTAGCCGAGGGTGGCGGCGAAGACCGCCTTGCGGCCGTATGGCGTGACGCGTTCGTCGTCCGTCCCGCCGGGGTCCGGTCCGGCCGCGGCTGCGCGGTCCACCGTGTCGTTCTCAGCGCGGTCGTCGATGCGGTCGTCGAGGCCCATGAGGCGGCTCCTGCCGTCAGAAGGAGAGGGTTCCCACAAGGTCGGTGAGACGCGTGACCCCGAGCTGCTCGGCCAGCGCCGGGAGCTCACGGACGATCTCGGTCATCACGAACGGTCGGGCGAAGTTCGCCGTCCCGATCTGCACGGCGCTCGCCCCGGCGACGAGGAACTCCGCCACGTCGTGCGCCGTGCTGATCCCGCCACAGCCGACGACCGGGATGGTCACGGCCTGCGCGGCCTGCCAGACCAGCCGCAGTGCGAGGGGCTTGATCGCCGGGCCGGACAGGCCGCCGGTGCCGTTGCCGAGCGTGGCCCGCCGGGTCTCCGCGGCGACGGCGAGGCTGGGAAAGCTGTTGCAGACGGTGACGGCGGCCGCGCCCGCATCCTCGGCCGCTCGCGCGGCGGCGTCGATGGAGGCCAGGTCCGGGCTGAGCTTCACGAGCACCGGTACCCCGGTGCGGGCGACGACGCCGGCGACCACGCGCCGCACCGCGGCGACGTCGGAGCCGAGGGTGGCGCCGCCGTGTTCCAGGTTCGGGCAGGACACGTTGACCTCGAGCGCCGCGTGCTCGGTGCCGGCGAGCTCCTCGGCGACGTGGAAGTACTCGCGCTCGGACAGGCCGCCGACGCTCACCACCACCGGCACCCCGAGGCGCTGGTACTCCGGCAGGCCGGACCGGACGAACTCCCGCGCTCCCCGGCTGGGGATGCCCACGCTGTTGAGCATCCCGTGCGCGCTCTCGCCCAGCCGGTGCGAGCGGTTCCCCGACCGCGGCTCGGCGAAGACCGTCTTCGTGACGACGGCGCCGAGCCGGTGCACCGGCACCAGGTCTGCCAGCTCCGGTCCGAAACACCCCGAGGCCGGCATCACGGGGTTGGCGAGCACGAGGTCACCCAGCCGCACGGACAGATCGACGGCTGTGTCGACTAGACCGGGCATTATGGAAACCTCTTTCCAGTCTGGAAGTGGGAGAGCGTGCACCGTGCTCGGATCCCTGTCAAGGTCGCCGGAGCGGTTCGAGGACGCCCGCCACGTCGGGCGCTCGATCGAGATCGAGGAGCCGGTCCCACAGCCGCGGGCCCGGCGCGCCGGCGAGGGCGAGGAACTTCGCGTGCAGCTCGTCCGCGGTGAGGGGGTCGTGGTGGTGGCCGCGCGGGTCGGCCACCGACGCCTCCAGACGCCGGCCGGCGTGCACCACGACCTGCGTGGGGGAGTGGTGCGGCCACTGCAGCTCCAGCTCGGCGTCCACGGTGACGCTGACCCGCCGGGCCAGCTCGGCGACGGGAGGCCGGTAGTCGAAGGTGCTCACCTCCGAGGCCCGCGCGGTCAGCGCCGCCGCCACGGCGTAGGGCAGCGAGAAGCGGGAAGACAGGTCGTTCGGCGCGGCCTGCCGGTCCAGTTTCAGGTTGTTCGCCACCGTGCGCACCTCCACCGAGGAGATCCGTTCCACGGGTACGGGTGGCAGGGACAGCACGGCGTCGACCGCGCCATGGGTGAGCGCGCAGGCGCTGTGCCGCTTGAAGTAGTTCCGCAGGATGGCCGGATCGGCCGGGTCGAGCTCGGCGGTGAGGGCGTCCGCCGCCACGACCTGCCCGGTCACCTGCCCGAACAGCGCACCGACCGACTCCCGGGAGCCCCGGAAGCCCGCCCGGTGCAGCCGCACGGCCCGCAGCGCGTTCTGCGCGGCGAGCCCCATCGCGGTGTTGCGGGCGGTGGCCCCCTCGTAACAGGCGTTCCAGACCGGGACCGTCGGCGTGGTCGCGGCGATCGCCGCGACGGCCGCCGGGTCCTCGTCGAGCAGCAGGGCCCCCGCGACGGCGGCGCCCACCCCGGCGAGATGGCCGTGCGGGTGCGTCGGTGGCGTGAGCCGGAACGCGGTGAGGAGCCTCGCTGCCACCTCGTACCCGGCGACGACCGCGCCGAGCAGCTCCGAGCCCGAGCGGTGCGTCACCTCGGCCGCCGCCAGGGCCGCGGGCACGATGTGCATGCCCGGGTGGCCGGTCGGGCGCATGCCCTCGTCGAGCTCGAGGAACGACCCCGCGGTGGCGTTGAGGAAGGCCGCCTCCTCCGCGGTGGTGGTAGCGGCGCCGGGCGCGAGCACGGTGGCGCCGTCCGGCGCCGCCGCGCCGGGGAGCTGGGCCTCGCGCAGGCGGGTCATCTCCCGGGTGCGACCGCCGCCCAGGCTCACGCCGATCGTGTCGGCCACGACATGGAGGGCGTGCCGCCGCACCGGCTCCGCGAGGGGGCCGGGGTAGAGCCGGACCGCCTCGTCGATCGCCGTGGACACGCCCTGCGCGAGGCTGCTGGCGTCGCTCACCCGCCCATCACGCCCGCGGAGGCACCGCTGTGGGCGGTGTCGCTGTGGTCAGCGGCGACGAAGCGCCCGCGGCGCGGCGCCACGATCTCGCGGTCGCGCACCACGACCTCGCCGCGCAGCACCGTGGCCACCGGCGCCCCACGCAGCTCGAACCCGTTCCACGGGCTCACCGGCTGCTTGGCGATCAGCTCCTCGTTGCGCACCGTCCGCCGGGCCTCGGGGTCGACGACGACGAGGTCGGCGTCGCTGCCCGGACGGATGACGCCCTTGCGCGGGTAGAGGCCGTAGAGCTTGGCCGTCTCCGTGGCGGTGACCTCGGCGAACCGGGCCGCGGTGGTCTTCCCGCGCAGCAGCGCGTCGATCAGCACCGGGCCGAACGTCTCGCACCCCACCGCCCCGGCCGGCTGGGTGGCGAACCCGCGGCTCTTCTCCTCGACGGTGTGCGGCGCGTGGTCGGACCCGAGGGAGACGAGTGAGCCCTCGGCGACGCCGGCCCAGAGGGCGTCCTGGTCGCGCTGCTCGCGGACCGGCGGGTACACCTTCATCACCGGGCCGACGCGCGGGTAGTCGGCATCGGTCAGCGTGAGGTACTGCGGGCAGGTCTCCGCCGTGAGCCGCACGCCGCGGCGCTGCGCGGACCGCACCGCCTCCAGGCCGGCCTCCGACGCGAGGTGCACGACGTGGAACCGGCACCCGGTGGCCTTGGCGAACTCCGTGGCGATCGCGATCGTCGTGGCCTCGGCGGCCGCGGGCCGGGCGGCCAGCAGGTCCTCGTAGCTCTCGATCGGGTGCCCGAGCAGCTCCTGGCTGGTGGCGAGCACGTCCTTGTCCTCGCAGTGCGCCGCCAGCAGCCCGCCGTGGCGCGCCACCTCCTCGAACAGGCGCATGACCTGCCCGTTCGGCGGCGGCATCAGCAGGTTCTCCGGCGGCTCGTCGCCGAGGTTGTAGACCAGGGAACGGGTCTCCCGGTGCAGCGCGTAACCCCAGAAGAGCTTGACGGCCACCGCTCCGGCCGCGAACAGGGGGCCGATCTGGTCGAGGTTCGGCTCGCCGAGCGCGAGACCCCACAGCCCGAAGTCCGTCCAGGCGTTGCGCGCGTGCTGCGCGCGGCGCTGCTCGAACACCTCGACGGAGTCCACCGGCGGGATCGCGTTGGGCATCTCCAGCACGGTCGTCACGCCGCCGGTGAGCGCCCCACGGGTGGAGTGGTCGAAGTCCTCCTTGTGCGACATGCCGGGGTCGCGGGAGTGGACGTGCGGGTCGATGAACCCGGGGAGGACGAGCTTGCCCGCGGCGTCGTAGCGCTCGTCGCTGTCGACGCGGGCACCGGTGTCCAGGATCCCGGCGATGACGCCGTTCTCGCACAGCAGGTCAGCGTGCAGCAGCCCGGTCGGAGTGACGAGCCGGCCGTTGGTCAGGTGCAGTCTCAATCGTTCGCTCCTCGAACGTCGGTGCCGGTGGGGTCGGTGTCGGTACTGGTACGTGCGAGGGGGTGCACGGCGGTGCCGAGGTCGGCCGCTGCCGCCGCGTCGATCACCCGCACAGCGCAGACCAGGTCCTGCAGGGCGAGCCCATGGGACTCGAAGACGGTGATGTCGTCCGCGTGCGCGCGGCCGGGGACGTGACCCGCGTGCACCGAGGCGAACGCGGTGGCGGTGGCCGGGTCGAGGCCGTTGGCCAGCAGGTCGCCGCACTCCTTGCGGGCGACCTCGACCGAGTCGACGACGACGTGCGCGGCACGGCGGAACGCGGTGGCGTCGAGCTCGCGGCGCCGGGCGTGGTTGCTGCCGATGGCGTTGACGTGGGTTCCCGGGCGCAGCAGGGCTCCGTCGAAGAGCGGCTCGCCCGCACCTGTCGCGGTGACCACGACGTCGGCCCTCGGAACCGCGCGCTCGGGGCTCGTCCCGGACTCCACCCGCAGCTGGGGGTGCGCGCTGCGCAGAACCCGAGCGGTGGCCTCGGCCCGCTCGGCCGTCCGGCCGACGACCACCACCGTGTCGAGCTTCGGCAGCACCTCGACCAGCGCGGTGACCTGTGCCGGCGCCTGGTAGCCGGTGCCGAACAGGCAGACGGTCGAGCTCTCCGGGCGTGCCATCGCCTTCGCCGCGACCGCCGAGGCCGCCGCGGTGCGACGCCGGCCGAGCAGGTCGCCCTGCACCAGTGCGCGCAGCTCGCCGGTGCGGTGGCCGTACACCAGGATCGTGATCACGCTCGCGCGGTTGGTGCCGGAGTGCGCCACCGGATACGACTTGACGACGACCGCGTCGAGCGTCGGCGCGATGGCCGACATCACGTTGAGCGTGACGCCGCCCGCCGAGCTGCGTTCCCGCGGTTGGTCCTGGGCCGTGCCGTCGGCGAGGAGATCGAACGCCGTCTCCACCGAGGCCACCGCGGCGGCCGTCGGCAGCAACTGGTCGACGACGGCGTCGTCGATGATCCGCGGCACGTACGCTCCTTCGCTGAAAGTGAAAACATCTTTCCAGTTTGATGCAGGGGGTAGAGCATGGGAGCCCTCGGAGCCGTTGTCAAGGAGCGCGGCGCCGCGCCGGTGCCGAGGCCGCGCGTGTTTACAGTGGGCACGTACTCGGACCACGACTGAAGGGGAGGAGCTGGTCGATGGGCGTGGCCAAGCCGGTCGAAGTGGTGGTCCGCGCCGTCGAGGTGCTCAACGCGGTGGCCTCGGCGCGGGGCGGCCGGACCCTCCAGGAGCTGCACGACGAGCTCGAGATCCCCCTCGGCAGCCTCCACCGGATCCTCACGACGCTCGGCCAGAGCGACTACCTGCGCCGCTCGCCGGTGACCAAGCGCTACTTCCTCGGCCGGGCCGCGCGGGCCCTCGGCGGCGGCACCGGCTCCCCGAGCGCCCGGCTCATCCAGCCCCCACCGGCCCTGGTCGAGGCGGCCGCCGAGACGGGGGAGACCGCGTTCCTCACCGAGCTCGTCGGCGACGTCCCGGTGTGCGTCTCCATCGTCGAGGCCGAGCACGCGCTGCGGCTGTTCGTCCGCATCGGCCAGGAGATGCCGCTGCACGCCGCCGCGTCCAGCCGGGCGATCCTCGCCCACCTCGACGAGGAGGTCGCCCGGACCCTCCTGACCGGGTCCGAGCCGCTGACCGGCTTCACCGAGGGCACCCCGCGGGACATCGAGGACGTCATGCAGGTCCTGCGCGAGGTCCGCGCGCACGGCTACGCGCTGTGCGACAACGAGCTGGACCCGAACGCGTGGGCGGTGTCGGCACCGATCCGCGACAGCGAGGACCGGGTGACGTCCAGCGTCACGATCACCGCGCCCGGGCCGCGGGTCGCCGACCCGGCAGTACGGACGCGGGCCACGCGTGCGGTGCTGCGGGCCGCGGACGCACTGTCCGCCGAGCTCGGCTCCGCGCGGCAGCTCTCCGAGAGCCCCGCCTGATGGCCCCTCGGATTTCGGGCACGAGGTCGGTGAGCCTGGTCGCCACCGGGGGCACGATCGCGGCGATCGCGTCCGAGTCCGGGGCCCGGGAGCATCGCGGGGCGGACGCCCTGGCGCCCGCGGACGGCGCCATGCTCGCCGGGATCGAGGTCCACCCGCGGGACCTGCTGCGCCGCTCCTCGCGGGCGATGACCCTCGACGATCTCTGGACGCTCGCCCAGGCGGTCCGCGCCGAGATCGCGGCGGGCCGCGACGGCGTCGTCGTCACGCACGGCACCGACACCCTCGAGGAGACGGTGTACGCGCTGAGCCTGCTGGTCGAGACCACGGTCCCGGTCGTCGTCACCGGTGCGATGCGCGCGGCGCACCTCGCCGGCCCGGACGGCCCCGCGAACGTGCGGGCCGCCCTCGTCGCCGCGGCGCAGCCGGAGCTGGCCGGCTACGGCCCGGTCGTGGTGTTCTCCGACGAGGTGCACGTCGCCCGCCTGGTGACGAAGATGCACGGCACCCGCATCGCCGCGTTCGGATCGCCTGCGGCGGGGCCCGTGGGATCCGTCGTCGAGGACGAGCTCGAGCTCCTGCTCGGCCCGCCGCCCACCTCGGACCTCCTCCCGTGCACCGCCGCGCCCGACCGTCGCGTCGCGATGGTCCCGACCGCCACCGACGTCGACGGGGCGTGGGTCGAGTCCGCCGCGGCCGAGGTCGACGGTGTGGTCGTGGCCGCGCTCGGTGGCGGCCACGTCTCGCCCGCCCTCGGCGAGTCGCTGATCCGGATCGCGGAGTCCGGCCGTCCGGTCGTCGTCACCACCCGCTGTCCCGACGGCGCGCTGCTCGCGCGCACGTACGGCGGCGCGGGCTCGGAGATCGAGCTCCGGAAGGCGGGCCTGCACTTCGCGCGGAGGCTCACGGCGCCGAAGGCGAGGTTGCGGCTGGTGTTCGGCCTGTCGGCCGGCATCCCGGCCGACGAGCTCTTCCCCGCCGCGACCCCCTAGCACTCCAGCCGGCTTCGTGACCTTGCCGGTGGCAGGGGCCTCGGTGCGTCTCGCGGTCGCCGTTCGACATGGGGAACGGCGGGCCGATGCCGGGGGTGGCCGCCCCCGGCTGGGCGGTGTGATCGTCGGCTCGGCGCGTTAACCGTCATGTCGCGTCGGGTTTCGCGCCCGATCGATGATCTGGCGGCTGCGTGGGCCCGTCCTTCGGTTGGTGAGCGGCGTTACCAGGTCAGCCGAGGCTGACGACGGTGCGGATCCCCTCGCCGCGGGCCATGCGGTCGAACCCGTCGTTGACGTCGGCGAGGGTGCCGCGGTGGGTGATCTGCGACCCGACGGGCGACCTCGATCCCCTCCCTGCCCAGCGAAGCGACCGGCGCGGCTCCAGGATCCTTCCCGAGGTGCGTCATGATCTGGTCGCGGGCGAAGCCGACGTCCGTGCGCATGGCCAGCGCGTTCAGCTTCGCGCGGTCCTCGGGCGTGAACATGTCGTCCTCCAGGTGGTCGGAGACGACCGCGCGGAACGCGGTCATGTCGAAGTTCGGGTCGCTCTTCCGGCCGGTCGGGGCGGCCACCTCCTTGTGCCCGAGCACGCGTGCCGCCGTGAGGCCGTAGTGGTCGACGAGGGAGGCGCAGAGGCGGGCGTACGCGTCGTATTGGACCGCGGGCCAGGGTGCGGTGCCCGTGGCCTCCGCCTCGATCCCGATGGCCCAGGTGTTGCCCGTGTCCGGCCGGTGGACCACGCCGGCGTGCCAGCACAGACCGGCTGCCACGACGTAGACCGTTCCGCTACGGCCGAGCACCAGCTGCGACAGCCCGCGGTCGCGGATGTAGTTCAGAGAAGGTGCCTCACCGGTGGCCGGTCCGGCGGTGTGGTGACAGACGATCGTCCGGACGCCGGACATCGGGCCGTGGCCTCGGTTCTGCCAGCCGGCGAGCTCGACGACGGGAGCCCCCGAGGCCCGGCATGCGTCTGCCAGATCGAGCAGGAACATCTCACCTGTCCTCTTCGACACTTCGTGAACCTGCCGACGCGTCCGGTGACGAGGCGGCGGGACCGCATCCTGATACCGAGCCGGGTCAGCGGCGGCGGCTCCACCGGGCGAGGACGTCGTTGAGCAGCGGCAGCGTCCCGTACACGACGACGGGCACCAGGACGAGCGTGAGCAGCAGCGTGCGGGCCGCGACCGGCCAGTCGGCGAGGCCGGGCATGAGCAGCGCGTTCGTCAGCAGGGCCGGCGGGAACAGGGCGATCCAGATGAGGACCGCCGAGCGCAGCCGGGACGGAGCGGGTGCCTGTGGGCGGGGTGCGAGGCCCCAGCGTCCGAGGTCGTCGACGGACAGGGCGATCGGCGGGCCCTCGGTGATCGCGTCGACCTCGGTGAGCCTGCGGGTGCGCTCGGCGCTGCGCTCCCACCGCACCAGGTCCTCCGCGCTCGCGAACGTGACGCCGATGCGGACCGCTGTGCGGTCCCCGGCCCGGACGCGGTCGACGTGGGCGGCCAGGTGCCCCGGCATGCGTGCGGCGTCCCGGCACAGGTTGTCGGCCCAGGCGCTGAGGTCTGCGTCCGGTTCGCGTGCGGTGCGCGAGACGAGGACGGTGACCGGCAGCGGGGCGGCCGGGCTGTCCGCGCTCATCGTGCTGTCGGCGGGGTGAGTCCCGGTGGCAGGCCTTCCATCCGGTCCTGGACGACGTCGACGATGCTCGGGCCGGGGTGGGCGAGGGCGTCGGCGATGGCGGGACGCAGGTCGGCGTCGGAGGTGACGCGCACGCCGTGTGCCCCGAGGAGCCGCGCGTAGGCGCCGAGATCGGGGTTGTCGAGGAAGACGCCGTGGTAGCGGCCCTCGTGGGCGGTGCGCTGGCGGTCGCGGGTGTTGCCGTAGGCGTAGTTGTTGACGACCACGTTGACGACCGGGATCTGTTCGCGGACGCACGTCTCGAGGTCCTGGGCGACCATCCAGAAGCTGCCGTCCCCGCTGAGCGCGACCACCCGATGGTCGGGACGGGCGAGGGCCAGGCCCATCGCGGCCGGGAACCCCCAGGCCATCGCCCCGCCCGCCGAGGCGTGGTAGCTGCCCGGCCGGTGGAAGCCCACGTGCCGGGCGACCCACGGGCCGAAGGTGTGCACGTCCTGCACCAGGGTGATCCCGTCGCGGTCGGCGAGATCCTGGACGGCGTGCGTGAGCGCCGCGGACGACACCGTCGCACCGGGCGAGCCGGTCGCGGGCAGGGCGGTGGCGTCCTCGTACTCCTTGCGCAGCGTGTCGCGGCGGCCGCGGCGCCGGTCCGCGCGGGCGGGGTCGGCGGCCACCAGCGGGGCGAGCGCGGCGGTGAGGGCGCGGGCGGCCGCGGCGGCGTCGGAGACCAGACCGACGCGGGGCGGGTGGATCCGCCCGAGCTCGTCCGGGTCGATGTCGACGTGCACCAGCTGCGCCGCCGCGGGGACGAGGGTCCAGCGTTTGGTGGTGAACTCGGAGAAGCGGCAGCCGAGGGCGACGATCACGTCCGCGTCGCGGACGAGCTGGTCGGACACGTCGTGGGCGCCGTACCCGAGCGGGCCCAGGAACGCCTGGCGGGTGTGCGGGACGGCGTTCTTGCGCAGCCAGGTGGTGACGATCGGCGCCCCTGCGGCCTCGGCGAGGTCCAGCAGCGCCTCGGGGTCCCGGGCGCCGCCACCCGCGATGATCGCGGGGCGGTCGGCGGCGGCGAGCAGCCGGGCGGCCTCGGCGATCCCGGCCGGGTCGGGGGCGGGCGGATGGAACCGCAGGCGCGGCCCGGCCGTGGTGGCGGGCGCGACGCCGGCCTGGAGGACGTCCAGCGGCAGCGACACGACCACCGGGCCCGGACGGCCGGTCACGGCGGTGCGCACCGCGCGTTGCAGCAGTTCGGGGATCCGCTCGGGGGCGCCGACCTCGACGACCCACTTGCACATGGGCCGGAACGCCGCGACGACGTCCATCTCCTCGAACGCCCGCCGATGCGCGATCGAGCCGGGCACCTGCCCGATCAGGACGAGCATCGGGATCGACTCGTCGTGGGCGTTCTGCACCGCGATCGACAGGTTCGCCGCGCCGGGTCCGCGGGACGCCAGGCAGACCCCCAGCGGGCCGCCGGCCCGGGAGAACCCGTCGGCCATGAACCCGGCGACCTGTTCGTGGCGCGTGGACAGGTAGCGGACGCCGTCGTGCCGGGCGAGCGCGTCGATCAGATCCATGATCGTCGTGCCCGGTAGTCCGAACACGTGGGTGACGCCCTCCGCCGCCAGGCACTCGACGACCAGGTCGGCGCCGGTCCGCTCAGACAAGGACGTTCACCGCCTTGAGCTCGGTGTAGCTGAGCAGCTCCTCGATGCTCTCCTCCCGGCCGATGCCCGAGGACTTGGTGCCGCCGAAGGGCACCCCCCAGAAGTGCCGCGACGAGCCGTTGACCCAGACGTAGCCCGCCTCGACGCGGTCGGCCAGCGACAGCGCGGTGGAGACGTCCCGGGTCCAGATGCTGGCGGTGAGGCCGTACTCCACGCCGTTGGCGATCCGCACCGCCTCGTCCAGGTCCGCGTAGGTGAGCACGGACATCACCGGGCCGAACACCTCCTCGCGGGCGATCCGCATCTCCGGCCGCACGCCGGTGAAGATCGTCGGCTGCAGGTAGTACCCCCGGTCGAAGCCCGGCGGCCGTTCGCCCCCGTACGCGAGGGCGGCGCCCTCGGTGCGGGCGAGGTCGATGTAGTGGCGTGACTTGTCGTGCTGGGCGCGCGACGCCAGCGGCCCCATCTGCGTGTCCGGGTCGACCGGCGACCCGACCCGGATCGCGGCGACCCGCTCGGTCACCAGCGAGAGGACCTCGTCGGCGACCGACTCGTGCAGCAGCACCCGTGAGGTGGAGCCGCACGACTGGCTCTGCGACCAGGCGAAGTTCATCCCGGTGACGATCCCGGTGGCTGCGGCGTCGAGGTCGGCGTCGGGGCAGACGATCAGCGCGTTCTTCCCGCCCAGCTCGAGGCTGATCTCCTTGACGCCGACCTCGGCGGCGTCGCGCTGGATGATCCGCCCGACCCGGTCGCTGCCGATGAACCCGATCCGCCGCACGAGGGGATGGCGGACCAGCGCGCTGGAGGCCGCCGGGCCGTTGCCGGTCACCACGGACAGCGTGCCGGGAGGCAGGACGTCCACGGCGATCTCGGCCAGCCGGAGCGCGGACAGCGGCGTGATGTCCGACGGCTTGAGCACCACCGTGTTGCCCGCCATCAGCGGCGCGGCGATCTTCGACGCCGCGAAGAAGAGCGGGTGGTTGAACGGCACGATCCGGGCCACCACGCCGAACGGGGCCCGCCGGGTGAAGTGCAGGTTCTCCGGCGAGGCGGGGATCGTCGACCCGCCGAGGTGCGATCCGTAGCCGGCGAACAGGTCCAGGACCTCCGCGCCCCACTCCACGTCGCCCCGCATCGCCGTGAGCGGGTTGCCGGAGTCCAACGCGTCCAGCAGCGCGAGCTCCTCGGCGTGCTCGCGCACCGCCTCGGCCAGGGCGCGCAGCCGCCTGCCGCGTTCCCGGACGCCGGTCGCCCGCCAGGCCGCCGCCGCGTCCGCCGCGACTCGGACCGCGGCGTCGACGTCCTCCGTGGTGGCGTCCGGCGCGGCCGCGATCGGCGCCTCGGTGGCGGGGCATTCCACGTCGTAGGTCCGGCCGCCTGCCGCGTCCCGGGCCTCGCCGCCCAGCATGAGGCGCCACTCCCGGCCCGCCACGGAGGCGGAGGCCCGGTCGATCGCTGCGTCCGTCGTCGTCGACATCGTTTCTCCAACTCGTGGAACATTCCTCTGCACAGCGGAACGTATCCGAGCGGCGGGACGCGGGTCAATCGCGCGGGACCCCGGGTTGACATGCCGCGGCGAGAGCGCGATTCTTGAACAGGGAGCAAGCCTCTGCATAGCAGAGAGATCGACGTCAGGAGAGCTACCCGATGACTGACCAGGGCCCCGTCCTCGAGGACGTCCGGCGGGGGATGATCCCGGCGCACATCTACAACGACGAGGAGATCTTCCGGCTGGAGCGCGAACGACTGTTCAGTCGCGCGTGGGTGTTCGTGGGCCACGAGTCGGAGATCCCGCAGCCCGGCGACTACGTGGTGCGCCGCGTGCTGGAGGACTCGTTCATCGTCGCCCGCGGCGAGGACGGCGACGTGCGGGCCCTGTTCAACATGTGCCTGCACCGCGGCATGCAGGTGTGCCGGGCGGAGATGGGCAACGCGTCGCACTTCCGCTGCCCGTACCACGGCTGGAGCTACCGGAACGACGGGCGGCTCGTCGGCCTGCCGTTCCACAAGGACGCCTACGGCGGCGAGGCCGGCTTCCGGCGCAAGGGGCAGACGCTGCTGCCGGCGCCGTCCCTGGACACGTACAACGGGTTGATCTTCGTGAGCATGGACCCGGATGCGCCGCCGCTGCGGGAGTACCTGGGCGACTTCGCGTTCTACCTCGACTTCTACACGAAGCAGTCGGCGAGCGGGATCGAGCTGCGCGGCCCGCAGCGGTGGCGGGTGAAGGCGAACTGGAAGATCGGTGCCGAGAACTTCGCCGGCGACATGTACCACACGCCGCAGACCCACACGTCCGTCGTGGAGATCGGGCTGTTCCGGGAGCCGAAGGCCGAGAAGCGCAAGGACGGCTGCACGTACTGGGCGGGCAACGGCGGCGGCACCACGTACAAGCTCCCGCCGGGCACGCTCGAGGAGCGGCTGCGCTACGTGGGCTACCCGGACGCCATGATCGAGAAGATGACGCGGAGCTGGTCGCGCCAGCAGCTCGACGTGATCGGCCGGGACGGCTTCATGATCTCCGCGGCGTCGGTGTTCCCGAACATGAGCCTCGTGCACAACTGGCCCAAGGTCGAGGACTCCTCCGACGAGGTGCTGCCGTTCATCTCGATCCGGACCTGGCAGCCGGTGGGGCCGGACGAGACCGAGGTGCTGTCCTGGTTCGCCGTGGACGCCGAGGCGCCGGAGGAGTTCAAGGCGCTGTCCTACAAGGCCTACCTGATGTGCTTCGGCAGTACGGGGATGTTCGAGCAGGACGACGTCGAGAACTGGGTGTCGCTGACCAACACGGCGGCGGGCTCGATGGCCCGGCGGCTCCTGCTCAACAGCCGGATGGGGTTGCTGGAGGACGGCAGCAACGTGGTTCCCGCGTTGACCCCCGAGCAGTTCTCCGGTCCGGGCGAGGCCTACGTGGGCTACGGCGAGTACAACCAGCGTCACCTGCTGACCCGGTGGGCGGAGCACCTCGAACGGCCGGCGGACAAGGTGGCGCAGGTAGAGGTGAGCGGCACCGGGCGGGCCGCGGAGGTGAGGGCGTGACCACGGCGGGCACCCACCGGCGCGCCACCGGGAACGGCGGCCCCTACTCGGCGGAGTCCGCGCTCGGCGCGCACGCTCCGACGACCCAGCGGACCGGGCGGTCCCTGCCGTTCTCCGACGCGCGGCACCTGGAGGCCCACCACTGGCTGGTGGAGGAGGCCTACGTCCTCGACGCCCAGCACTACGACGAGTGGCTCGACCTGCTGACCGACGACATCCACTACCTGATGCCGGTTCGGGTCACCACCGCGCTCGGCGCCGGCTACGACTCCGCACCGGGCATGGCGCACTTCGACGAGAACAAGTACTCGCTGTCGCGCCGCGTCGCCCGCTTCCAGACCGAGCACGCGTGGACCGAGGACCCACCGTCGCGGCTGCGCCACTACGTGGCGAACGTGCGGACCTTCGCGACCGACGACCCCGAGCACGTCGTGGTCGACTCGGCCGTGCTGCTCTACCGCAGCCGCGGCGACGTCCGGGAGGCGGCCGTCATCTCCGCGGGCCGCGAGGACCTGCTGCGCCGCTCACCCGAGGGCGGCTGGCTGCTGGCTCGCCGGACGATCCTCGTCGACGACTCGGTGCTGCGCACCCAGAACCTGGCGATCTTCTTATGACACTGCGCTGGGAAGGGGAGGACGAGGACACGCGCGCGGCGGAGCGCGCCGCCGCCGAGCGCCGCGAGCTCCTCGACCACCGGCGCGGCGACGCGATCGTGCTGGGCAACGAGTTCGCCGAGGTGCGGGTCTGCCGCGTCGAGACGCGCAACGGGTCGCGCCTGCTCATCGAGTCCCCGAGGTCCGGGCAGTGGGTGGCGCTCTGCCCGCTGGAGGTCGAGGCGCTGACCTGGCAGAACCCGCAGACGTTCTCGGCCATGATCGGCAAGCCGTTCGGGCCGCTCGTCGAGGCGGAGGAGGAGCAATGAGCGAGCTTGCGAGCGAATCAATGTCACAGCCGGTGCGCGAAGCGCCGGCCGAGCGCAGCGAGGCCGTGCGTAGCGGCTGGCTGGACGGGCGGCGGGCACTCGTCGTCGGCGCCGGGTCCGGGATCGGGCGGGCCGTCGTCGACGCGTTCCGCGGCGAGGGTGCCCGCGTCGCCGTGCTGGAACGGGACGCGGCGAAGTGCGAGAAGCTCGCCGCCGAGGTGGCCGGGGTGCCGGTCGTCACCGGTGACGCCACCACCCGGGCGGCGAACGAGGAGGCGGTCGAGACCGCTGTGGCCGCGTTCGGCGGGCTGGACGTCCTGGTCAACTGCGTGGGCGTCTTCGACTTCTACCGCGGCATCACCGAGCTGGACGCCGACCGCGTCGACGACGCGTTCGACGAGATGTTCGCGGTGAACGTCAAGAGCCAGATCCACGCCGTCAAGGCGGCGCTGCCGGCGCTGCGGGAGAGCCGCGGGTCGGTGGTGCTGACCGAGTCGACCTCGGCGTACCACCCGGGCCGGGGCGGGGTGCTGTACGTGTCCTCGAAGTTCGCGGTGCGCGGTCTGGTGACGGCGCTCGCGCACGAGCTGGCGCCGGACATCCGGGTCAACGGGGTGGCCCCCGGCGGCACGCTCGGGACGGACCTGCGCGGCCTCAGCAGCCTGGGCCTCGACTCCCGCAGCCTGGGTGCCGCGCCGGAGCGGGCGGCCGAGCTGGCGGCGCGGACACCGTTGCACGTGGCCCTGTCCGGCGAGGACCACGCCTGGAGCTACGTGTTCCTGGCATCCGAGCGGTCCCGGGGCATCACCGGTGGCGTGGTGCATCCCGACGGCGGGATCGCGGTCAAGGCATGACGCAGAAGGAGGGAACGGCATGGCCGTCGTGAAGGCCGACCTGGCCGCGTGCCAGGGATACGCGAACTGCGTCGTCGCGGCCGACGACGTGTTCGACCTCGACGACTCCGGCGTCGTCGTGCTGCTCAGGGCGGAGATGCCCGAGTCGGACCGGGCGCGCATGCAGGAGGCGGTGCGGGTGTGCCCGGTGTCCGCCCTGGCGATCGAGGACTCGTGACGACCGGTACGACCACCGTCGTCGTCGGCTCGTCCATCGGCGGTGTCCGGAACCGCCCAGGCGTTGCGCGCCGCGGGTTACGCCGGCGAGGTGGTGCTGGTCGGGGAGGAGCGCGCGCTGCCCTACGACAAGCCGCCGCTGTCCAAGGCCGTGCTGGCCGGCACCACGAGCGCCGACGCGATCGCCCTGCTCACCGAGGAGGCGGCGGCCGAGGCCGGCATCCGCCTGGTGCTCGGCCGGGCGGCCACCCGGCTGCGCCTGCAGGAGCAGGTCGTGGAGCTGGCCGGCGGCGAGCGACTGGCCTACGACGACGTGGTGGTCGCGACCGGCGCGCGGGCGCGGCCGTCGCTGTGGGGGGAGCCGCCCGGGGTGCACGTGCTGCGCACGCTCGACGACGCCGCCGCCCTCGGCGCGGCCCTGCGTCGCGGTGGTCCGCTGGTGGTCATCGGCGCCGGGTTCGTGGGCGCGGAGGTGGCGGCGACCGCCCGCGGCATGGGGGTCGAGCAGGTGACGGTCGTCGACCCCGTGCCGGTGCCGCTCGGCCGCGTGCTCGACCCGGCCGTCGCGCAGCGGTTCGCCACGCTGCACGCCGACCGCGGGGTCAGCACGCGGTTCGGGGTCGGCGTCGCCGGGATCGACGAGGTCCCCGGCGGAGCCCTCGCCGTCCGGCTCACCGACGGTGCCACGCTGCCTGCGGACGCGGTGGTCGTCGGGATCGGCGCCGTGCCGAACGACGAGTGGCTGCGCACGTCGGGGCTGCAGATCGACGACGGCGTGGTGTGCGACCGGTACAGCCGGGCCCTCGGGGCGCCGCACGTGCACGCCGTCGGCGACGTCGCACGCTGGTTCCACCCGCGCCACGAGCGGCTGGTCCGGGTGGAGCACTGGACCAACGCCGTCGAGCAGGCAGCGTGCGTCGCCCACAACATCGTCCACCCGGACCGGCCGCGCGCCCACGAGCCGGTCGAGTACGTCTGGAGCGACCAGTACGACTGGAGGATCCAGCTCGCCGGTCGCACCGGCGGCGACCTCGCGCACGTCACGCTCCCGGGCGCCGACCCGGCCCGGACGTTCGCGGTCCTCTACGGCCACCCGGACGGCGGCTTCGCCGGAGCCCTCACGGTGAACTGGCCGCGGGCACTGGTCACCTGCCGCCGTGCGGTCGGCGCGGCGAGAACTCTCGAGGAGGTCCGGCGCACAGTGGAGGCAATGGTGCAGCAGGCGCATGCGGGAGCGGCCCGATGAGCACGACGACCGCACCGGTGAGCAGCGAGCTCGCGCCGTTGCGGACCCTGATCGCCCAGGCCTGCCGCGTGCTCGCCGCCCGCGGGCTCGCAGACGGGATCCTGGGTCACGTCAGCCTGCGCGTCGACGCCCGGCGTCTGCTGGTCCGGTGCCGCGGCCCGCAGGAGCGCGGTCTCGCCTTCACCACCGACGGGGACATCCGGCTCGTCGACCTCGACGGGCAGGAGGGCGCGGCCGGTGAGCTCGACGGCGGCTACGGCCCGCCCAACGAGCTGCCGCTGCACACCGAGGTGCTGCGCACGCGCGCCGACGTCGCCGCCGTCGTGCACGCCCACCCACCGGACGTCGTCGCCGCCGACCTCGCCGGCATCGCGATCCGCCCGATCGTGGGTGCCTTCGACATCCCGGGCACCCGCCTCGCCGCCGGAGGTGTGCCCGTCCACCCCCGTGGCGTGCTCGTGCGCGACCGGAGACTCGCCGCGGAGATGGTGGCGTCGATGGGGGACCGGCCCGTGGTGGTCCTGCGCGGGCACGGGCTCACCAGTGCCGCGCCCGGCGTCGAGCAGGCCGTGCTGCAGTCCGTCAGCGTCGACCAGCTCGCCCGGCTGTCGTTGCGGGTGGTCGGCGCGGGCGGCACGCTCCTGGACCTGCCCGACGCCGACATGGCGGAGCTGCCCGACCTGGGCGCCGCGTTCAACAACGCCACGGCGTGGCGGCACGAGCTGGCCCGGCTGCCCCACCACGCCACGGGCTGACCGCCCGCTCGTCCGATACGACCCGTTTCAGATCCGGCACGACCGACCAGGACTTGACACTGCCGGGTGAACCAAAGAAGGTACTTCCGCAAACCAGAAAAGCGAGCGGAGCGACGTCGACGCGGGGGCGACGCGCCCACCACCCGCTCCCCATCGAGCAGCCGAAGGATTCGCTGTGTCCATCCACGTCATCGGCGTCGTGGCGCTCGTACTCGTGTTCGTCGTCGGCACTCTGCGACCGGTGAACATCGGTGCACTCGCGCTCATCGCCACTTTCCTGATCGGCACGCTGGTCGCCGACGAGAGCGTCAAGGAGCTGCTGGCGGGCTTCCCGCCGGACGTGTTCGTCCTGCTCGTCGGGGTGACCTACCTGTTCGGTCTCGCCTCGGTCAACGGCACGATCGAATGGCTCATCGACCGTGCGGTGGGCCTGCTCGGGGACCGTCCCGTGCTCGTCCCCTGGTTGATCTTCGTCTTCTCGGCGGTGCCCACCACCGCGGGCGCGCTGGGCCCCGCAGGCGTCGCGATGCTCGCGCCGCTCTGCCTGAAGCTGGGCGAGCGCTACGGCCTCGACCGGCGGATGTCGGCGCTCATGGTCATGCACGGCTCCTGCCTGGGCAACTTCTCGCCGCTCAACGGCCTGACGATCATCGTCCGGCAGGCGCTCGACAACAACGGGCTGTCGGTCTCGTCAGCGGCGCTGTTCTTCGGCAACGCCGCGTACAACGTCGGGCTCGCGGTCGTCATCTACTTCGTCTTCGGGGGCCGGAAGCTGTGGCGCGACCGCGGCGTCCGGCCGGTGCCCGCAGCACCGGACACGGCCGGCGGAGCGGCCGACGGCGGAGGGGGAGTGGCCGTGCAGGTGGCTCCCACCCGCACCCCGCTGCGCGTGGACCAGGCGATCACCCTCGCCGTCATCGTCGCCGTGGGGATCGGCGCACTCGTCTTCGACCTCGAGATCGGCTTCCTGGCCCTGATCGCGGCCGCACTGCTGCACGCGCTGTTCCCCACCCGGGTCGCCAAGGCCGACCGGCAGATCGTCTGGTCGGTGGTGCTGCTGATCTGCGGTGTGGTGACGCTGGTGGCCGCGATGCAGCGCTACGGCACGGTCGACATCATCGGCGAGGGCATCGCCTCGCTGGGTGCGCCGCTGCTGACCGCGTTCCTGATCTGCCTGGTCGCCGCCTTCACCTCGGCGTTCGCCTCCAGCGCGGGGTTGCTCGGGGTGCTCATCCCGCTCGCCGTGCCGTTCCTACTCCAGGGCGAGATCGGGATCACCGGGATGATCATCGCCCTGGCGGTCTCCGCGACGGTCGTCGACTCCACGCCGTTCTCGGCGGTCGGCGCGCTCACCTTGGCCAACGCGCCCGAAGCCGAACGCCAGCGGCTGTTCCGCACCATGCTCGCGTGGGGCCTCAGCATGGCGGTGTCCGCCCCGATCCTCACCTGGCTCCTCTTCGTCCTACCCAGCACGCTGTGACTTCTGCAGGGAGAGACCACCGACATGACCACCGACGTCCGCGAGCTCGTCGCCACCTCGTCCCGCATCCTCGCGGCCGCAGGCCACGGCGACCTCATCTGGGGACACGCCTCGATCCGCGATCCCGAGGGAAAGGGTGTGTGGATCAAGTCCGCGGAATGGGGGCTCGACGAGGTCACGCCGGAGCGGGTGCACCTCGTGGACCCCGACGGCGTGGTGCTGAGCGGGGACGGCCAGCGGCACAGCGAGTACCCGATCCACACCGAGATCATGGCGGCGCGTCCCGACGTCGGCGCCGTCGTGCACACCCACCCGCCGCACGCGGTGGCGCTCGCCGCGACCGGCCAGCCGCTGCTCCCCGTGAGCCACGCGGCGAACTACTTCGTGCCGCCCGCCGTGCCGCGGTTCACCGACACCGCCGACCTCGTGCTCACCTCGGAGCTGGGCCGGGCCGTGGCCACCACGCTCGGCGCGGCGCGCGCCGTGTTCCTCGTCAACCACGGGATCGTCGCCGTCGGCGCCACCCTGCAGTCGGCCACCGTGGCGGCCGTGCTGCTGGAACGCGCCTGCGCGCAGCAGCTGCTGACCCACACGGGCGGCGGGTGGCCCACCTGGTCACCGCCGGAGGAGTCGCTGGCCAAGCGGGAGCACATCTACAACGACCGCGCCGTCGCCGCCGTCTGGGACTACCTCGTGCGCACGCTGCCCGACGGCACGGACTGAAGGCGGCCGGGGTCGGCCGGTCAGTTACTGTTTCTGCTATGGAGAAATCCTCCGGGCTCAGCCCGGTCGTCCCGTCGGGTCCACGACCCCAGTACCCGATCGAGTCGGTCGACAACGCCCTGAAGATCCTCCTGCTCCTGGGCGAACGCAGCGAGCTGCGGCTCACGGAGGTGGCGGAGTACCTGGGGGTCGCCTCGTCCACGGCGCACCGGCTGCTGGCGATGCTGCAGTACCGGGGGTTCGTCCGGCAGGAACGCCGCTCGAAGGCCTACCTGCCCGGCACGGCGCTGACCGGCGTGGCGTTCTCCATCCTGCAGCGGTTCGACGTCCGGCAGACGCTGCACCCCTTCCTGGAGGAGCTGAACAAGGAGACCGCCGAGACCGTCCACATCGGCGTGCTCGACGGTGCCACCGTGCGGTTCATCGACGCCATCGAGAGCCCGCGGGCGGTCCGCGTCACCTCGCGCCTCGGGCAGTCGATGCCCGCTCACTGCACATCGAGTGGCAAGGCCATGCTCGCGGCCCTGTCCACCGAGCAGCTCCACAAGCTGTATCCGCAGGAGGAGCTGCTCGGGCTCACGGACCGGTCGATCCGCAGCAGATCGGCCCTGGAGAAGGAGATCGCGACCATCCGCCGGCGCGGCTACTCGGCCAGCTCCGAGGAGAGCGAGGAGGGCGTGTCCTCGGTCGCGGTCGCGTTCCCGACCGACCAGTCCACCCTGCGGCTCGCCTTCAACGTCGCCGTCCCGCTCGGGCGCCTCAACCGCGCCGACCTCAAGCGGACCGGCGAGCTGCTGCGCACCACCGTGGACCGGGCGTCCCAACTGCTGCACTGACTGCACTGACGGGTGCGAGAAGGCGCGGCGTGGCACGATTTCGCAGGTGACCAGCAGACCCGCCGCAGCGCAGCACCTGCGCGACCTCGCGCTGCTGCGCCGCGTGCGCGACCGGATGGACCGCGAGTACGCCACACCGCTCAACGTCGAGGCGCTCGCCCGCGGCGTCAACATGTCCGCCGGGCACCTCAGCCGCCAGTTCCGGCTCGCCTACGGCGAGTCGCCGTACTCCTACCTCATGACGCGGCGCATCGAGCGCGCGATGGCGTTGCTGCGTCGTGGTGACCTCAGCGTCACCGAGGTCTGCTTCGCGGTCGGCTGCTCGTCGCTGGGCACCTTCAGCACCCGCTTCACCGAGCTGGTCGGAGTGCCGCCCAGCGTCTACCGGCGCGAGTCGGCGGAGGAGACGGCGGGGATCCCGCCGTGCGTGGCGAAGCAGGTGACCAGACCGATCAGGAATCGAGAAGCACCGGACCGCGAGCCGCACCTAGCGTGACGGCCATGGATCTCACCATCTACAACGCCTTCCTCCCGCAGGACGACCCGGACGCCGCGCTGGCCTTCTACCGCGACACCCTCGGCTTCGAGGTCCGCAACGACGTCGAGTACCAGGGGCTGCACTGGATCACGGTCGGCCCACCCAGCCAGCCGGGCACGTCCATCGTCCTGCACCCGCCCGCTGCCGACCCCGGCATCACCGAGGACGAGCGCCGCACCATCGCCGAGATGATGGCCAAGGGCACCTACGCCTCCATCAACCTGGCCAGCAAGGACGTCGACGGCACCTTCGAGCAGCTGCAGGCGGGCGACGCCGAGGTCGTCCAGGAGCCGACCGACCAGCCGTGGGGTGTCCGCGACTGCGCGTTCCGCGACCCCGCGGGCAACATGATCCGCATCTTCGAGGTGCGCTGATCATGAGCGCGAACAGGTGGGTGCGGCAGACCCACCGATGGCTGTCGATCGCCTTCACCGCGACCGTGGCGATCTGCTTCGTCGCCTTGGCGGGGAGCCTGCCCTTCTGGGTGTTCTACACGCCGCTGCTCCCGCTCGCCTTGCTGATGTTCACCGGTCTGTACATGTTCGTGCTCCCGTATGCCGCCAGGTGGCGCGGGCGACACGTCGCCCGCGGGGCATGACCGGGATCCACTCGCTCGAAGCTGGTTGGATCGAGCGATGAGCACGGCCACGAGCACGGACCCGCAGGCGTCTGCACTGCATGTCGCCGACCGCCACGATCTGATCCGCGTGCACGGCGCGCGCGTGAACAACCTCAAGGACGTCAGCGTCGAGCTCCCGAAGCGCCGGCTGACGGTGTTCACCGGCGTCTCCGGGTCCGGCAAGAGCTCGCTGGTGTTCGGCACGATCGCCGCGGAGTCGCAGCGGCTGATCAACGAGACCTACAGCTCCTTCGTGCAGGGGTTCATGCCGACGCTGGGGCGCCCGGAGGTCGACGTCCTCGACGGGCTGACGACCGCGATCATCGTGGGCCAGGAGCGGATGGGGGCCAACCCGCGCTCCACCGTCGGCACCGTCACCGATGCCAACGCGATGCTGCGCATCCTGTTCAGCCGGCTCGGCCGGCCGCACATCGGGTCGGCCCAGGCCTTCTCCTTCAACGTCGCCTCGATCAGCGGGGCGGGCGCGGTCACGATGGAGCGCGGCGGGCAGAAGGTGAAGGAGCGTCGCGAGTTCAGCATCACCGGCGGCATGTGCCCCCGGTGCGAGGGCAGGGGCTCGGTCAACGACATCGACCTCACCGCGCTGTACGACGAGAGCAAGTCGCTCAACGAGGGCGCGCTCACGATCCCCGGCTACAGCATGGACGGCTGGTACGGGCGCATCTACCGCGGCTGCGGCTACTTCGACCCGGACAAGCCGATCCGCGAGTACACGAAGAAGGAGCTGCGCGACCTCCTGTACAAGGAACCCACCAAGATCAAGGTCGAGGGGATCAACCTGACCTACGCGGGCGTGATCCCGCAGCTCCAGAGGTCGTACCTGTCGAAGGACATCGACTCGCTGCAGCCGCACATCCGCGCCTTCGTCGAGCGGATCGCGACCTTCACCACCTGCCCCGAGTGCGAGGGCACCCGGCTCACCGAGGCGGCCCGGTCGTCGAAGATCGCGGGAATCTCCATCGCCGACGCCTGCGCGATGCAGATCAGCGACCTCGCCGGGTGGGTGCGTGGGCTGCCGGAACCATCGGCGGCCCCGCTGCTCACGTCGCTGGGGGACACGCTCGACTCGTTCGTGGACATCGGGTTGGGCTACCTGTCGCTCGAGCGGCCCTCGGGCACGCTGTCGGGCGGCGAGGCGCAGCGGGTCAAGATGATCCGCCACCTCGGCTCCCCGCTCACCGACGTCACGTACGTCTTCGACGAGCCGACGATCGGCCTGCACCCCCACGACATCCAGCGGATGAACGACCTGCTGCTGCAGCTGCGGGACAAGGGCAACACGGTGCTCGTCGTCGAGCACAAGCCGGAGGCGATCGCGATCGCCGACCACGTCGTCGACCTCGGCCCGGGCGCCGGCGCCGCCGGTGGGGAGGTGGTCTTCGAGGGCAGCCTCGAGGGGCTGCGGACCAGCGACACGATCACCGGGCGGCACCTGGACGACCGGGCTTCGCTGAAGCCGTCGGTGCGCACACCGTCGGGCGCGCTGGAGGTGCGCGGCGCCGACACCCACAACCTGCAGGGCGTCGACGTCGACATCCCGCTCGGCGTGCTGGTGGTCGTCACCGGTGTGGCCGGCTCGGGCAAGAGCTCGCTCATCCACGGCTCCGTGGCCGGGCGGGACGGGGTGGTGTCGGTCGACCAGGGCGCGATCCGCGGTTCGCGCCGGAGCAACCCGGCCACCTACACCGGCCTCCTCGAGCCGATCCGGAAGGCCTTCGCGAAGGCCAACGGCGTGAAGCCGGCGCTGTTCAGCGCCAACTCCGAGGGCGCCTGCCCCGCCTGCAACGGCGCGGGCGTCGTCTACACCGAGCTGGGATTCATGGACACCGTCTCCACCACCTGCGAGGAGTGCGAGGGGAAGCGGTTCCAGGCAGCGGTGCTGGAGTACCACTTCGGCGGCCGCGACATCAGCGAGGTGCTCGCGATGTCGGTGACCGAGGCCCAGGAGTTCTTCGGCGCGGGCGAGGCCCGCACGCCGGCCGCGCACGCCGTCCTCCACCGGCTCGCCGACGTCGGACTCGGCTACCTCACCCTCGGCCAGCCGCTCACCACGCTGTCCGGCGGCGAGCGACAGCGGCTCAAGTTGGCCACCCGCATGGCCGAGAAGGGCGGCGTCTACGTCCTCGACGAGCCGACCAGCGGACTCCACCTCGCCGACGTGGAGCAGCTGCTCGGCCTGCTCGACCGGCTCGTCGAGTCCGGCAAGTCGGTGATCGTGATCGAGCACCACCAGGCGGTCATGGCGCACGCCGACTGGATCATCGACCTCGGCCCCGGCGCCGGGCACGACGGCGGGCGGATCGTCTTCGAGGGCACCCCAGCCGACCTCGTCGCCGCCCGCTCCACCCTCACCGGCGAGCACCTCGCGGCCTACGTCGCCACCTGATCGGTCCCGCCGGCGCCCGGCGGGTGTCCACGCTCAGCGCTCGGCGTGGATGATCAGGTCTCCTTCGTCGGGGTGTGGTTCGGCCAGTACGCCGGCGGCCGTGAACCGCGCCCGGAAGGTGAGCCGGGCACCAGGGCCGGCATCGGCCAGCAGCTCGCGGCGGAAGGCGACCGGCAGGTCCTCGCCCTTGTGCCGGGACAGCAGATCCGCCCTGCCGGGTACCGGGGCGGCGTCCTCGACGTGGACGAGCACGGAGTCCCAGCCGGGCCGATCCGGATGGGGCTCCCTCGCGAGGAGACGCCCGGAGAGCCGCGTCAGGTTCTCGACGGCCTGCACCACGTCGGTGTCCTCTCCTCGCGCGCGAGGCGTGCCGCGGCCCGCCGCCGTCGGCACGGCGGCGGGCAACGGTGTCCCGGTGTGGCGTAGCCCGGCCGGCCTACGCCTTGGTGGAGTTGAACAGGTGCTCGAGCGTCAGGACGTCGGACTTGAGCTTGCTCAGGGCGCTGGCCAGCTGGGTGGACTCCTGCGGTGCGTCCGCCACGGGTGAGCCGCCCACCGCTGCGGGAGCGAGTTGCCCCGCCTGCACCGGGCTGACGGAGACGTTTGCGGTCATTGTCGGTCCGGACACCGAGATGTCGGTGATGGAGACCGCGGTGTCCTGGCCGGAGTAGGAGTCCGAGCTCGGCGTCGAGATGGGGGTCAGCGCCGTGTTGGCGCTGGTGCCCGGGTAGGCGTCGCCGGCGTCGCCGCGGTTGCGGTCGAGCTCGAGATCGCGTCTTCCGTCGGCCTGCACCAACCCGACCTTGTAGTGGTTCTCGTCGGAGTTGTCGGACTGACCGTCGTCGACGTGCCACACGAGCAGGCCGGCGCCGGGGATGAGACGGTCGTACCCCGTCCGCTGCCGGTTCTCCACGAGGAAGTACTCCGAGCCCTGCTGCCCGTCGCGCCACACGCGGTGGACGGCGCGACTGGTCTTGACGTCGTCGAACGTCACGGTCCCCGGGTTGCTGACGTTGATCTCCGAGACCCAGCCCTGCTGAACCTTGCACCAGGCCGAGGGGTGGGCCGGGACGTCGCCGCCCCCGTTCCAGGAGCCGCCGCCCATGAGACACCAGTTGCCGACGCCCTCGGAGCTGTAGTCGATGTCGTACAGATCCGGGAATCCGAACAGCAGGTGGCCCAGCTCGTGGGCGCTGACGCCGATCCGGGCGTCCTCGGGAATGGTCAGGTACGAGTAGATCCTGGTCTTGTCGGTGTTGTACGGCGCCGTGAGCACCCACTTGTGGGACCAGATGTCCCCGGGGTTCCCGGTGGCCTCTCCGCCGCCCCCGGCGTGGACGACGATGAACGCGTCGACGTAGCCGTTGCCGTCGTTGTCGTACGGCCGGAAGTCCACCGAGGGATCGGCGGCCGTCGCCGCGTCGCGGGCCATGTACTGGGCGCGGGGGGTGCCGGACGGTCGCCCGATCCCGAAGTTGTTGTTGGCGTACCAGGACAGCTTCCGAGGAAGCCGGTAGGGACCGACCACCTCGCCCACGAGGTCGACCGCACCGCCGGTGACGTCACGGTAGTACTCCTTGACGCTGCCGTAGGGCAGCACTCCCATGGAGAAGAAGAGGTCCTTGAAGTGCTGCTGGTTCTCGTTCATGGGGTGGTCGGCGAAGTCGACCAGCACGACGACCACCCGCACCTGGCCCCGCAGCGGTGCGCGGTCCGCCGCGGCCGAGCTGATGCTGCGGGAGGAGGTTCCGAGGGCGAACTCGGTCGGCGGGAGAATCGTCCCGTCGTTGAAACCGGGCCAGCGCGGTTCACCTGGCAGGGTCAACTGTTGCAGCACCGGGGAATCGGTGTCCGCTCGGAGCTGGCGCAGCTCGTCGCGCTGCCGCTCTCGGAGTTCCGGACTCGGCGCCACGGCGCAGAAGTCTCGCCATACTGCAACGGACATGGTTTCCCTCGCTCTCGAGATGGATCGGTGCCGGTGACGGGTCCCGAGGTGCTCGCATGCGCCCACGGAAGAGAGCGGTGCGGCGACCGAGATACAGCGGCCGTGGCGGCAACCCCGTTCGGCCCATGCCGCTTTACGCAACCGAGCGGCTGCTATAGTTTGAATAGCAACCGGCCGGTTGCAATTTAGCGGAGGCTGCCATGGGGTTCCCCGATCGCATCGAGCGGACCGTCGAGCTCGCCCACCCACCGGAGAAGGTGTGGGCGGCGATCACCACCGCCGAGGGGTTGGGCACCTGGTTCGGCAACAAGGCCACGATCGACCTGCGCCCGGGCGGAGTGGCACAGATGACGTGGGACGACGGGGCCACGGCGAACATGCGCGTCGAGCGGGTCGAGGAGCCCACGGTGTTCGGCTTCAGCTGGCACATCTACGGCCTGCCCGAGGAGGATCCGCGCCGCACCTATGTCGAGTTCACGCTCGAGCGGGTCGGCGCCACCACCCGGCTCACCGTGGTCGAGAGCGGCTTCGCCCAGCTCTCGGACGACGCGCACCGCACCGCCTTCGGCGGCAACACCGACGGCTGGCGCCGTGAGCTGGGCGAGTTGGTCGACTACCTCGATGCCGCCTGACGCCGAGGCGATCGCCGAGCAGGTCTTCGTCGCACTGGCGGACCCGAGCAGGCGCGCCATCCTGGCCACCCTGGCAGCACAGGGACCGGCCACTGCCACCGATCTCGCCGATCGCTTGCCGATCACGCGGCAGGCGATTGCCAAGCACCTGGCCCTGCTGTCGGATGCGGGCCTGGTGACAGCGCAGCCGGGGGAGCGGCGGCGCGTGCGGTACCGGCTCCGTTCCGCCCCGATGCAAGTGGCACAGCAGTTCCTGGCTGCGCTCGCCCGCGACTGGGACGGCTCGCTCGACGCGTTGCAGGAACACCTCAATCGATGAGGCGGAGATCAGCTGTGGACACCCGCTGCTCGATGATGGTCAACCAGATGGCAGACGTCTCCCACCTGAACGCCCGCGACACGACCGCGGGTCAGGAGCAGGTTCGCCGGGCCGTGGACTTGGGGCTACTCCAGGGCTGAGCGGAGCCGGGGTGCGAACCCCTCGGGGTCCCCGACGAACCCGGTGTGGTCACCGGGGAACGTGACCGGTTCGACGCCCAGCGCGGCGGCGAGCGCGCGGGACGTCCGGTCGCAGTGCTGACCGGCCGACTCCTCGCCGATCCCGATCACGATCCGGGGCGCTGCGGCGCGCAGCGCCCCGAGATCGGGCTGCCAGCCGCTTGTGCCGAGCATCTCGTGGGCGAACCACCGGCGTTCGTCGGCAACGGCCTGTGGGTCGCGCTCGCCGCCGAACCACTGCTCGATCGCGCCGTCGGGCAGCATGATCCCGGCCTGGTCCATGAACCTCCTCCACGCCCCGGTCACGTCGCCCGACAGGTAGGTCGCGATGAGGTCCTCGGTCTGCGCCGCGAGCTGCTCGCGCTCGTCCAGCAGCGCGTAGAACGGTGGCTCGTGCGCGATGATCGTGTGCACGAGCTCCGGGCGGGACTGCACGAGGGCGAGCGCCGTGACCGCCCCGCCGCTCGAACCGAACACCGCGGCCGGGCCGGCGTCGAGGTGGGTGATGAGGCGGGCGAGGTCGTCCGCGCGGAGCTCGGGGGTCGAGTCCTGGTCGGAATCGTCGAGAGGGCTGCGGTGGATACCCCGCGGGTCGGTGGTGATCACGGTGTGGTCGGTGGCGAGCAGGTCGGCGAGCGGCGCGAACGCAGCCGCGTCCATCGGGGCGCCGGCGAGCACCACGAGCGGGCCGGAGCCGCGCACCTCGTAGTGCAGGCGCGCGCCCGGGACGTCGAGGGTCGAAACGGTGGCGGTCGTCGCGTGCGACATCGCGTCCTCCTGGAGGTCGGTGGAACCGGTCAGGAGTGGAGTCGCCGCCGGACTGCCGGAATCATCGCGGAACGGCGCGGACCTTCTCGGCGGCCTGATCGTGCCGAGAAGCACGCCACCGTCGTCCGTGCAGCGGCGGCGTGCTTCTCAGCCGATCACCTGCCCGCGAGGGCGTCCAGACGCCGGTACTCCGGGCCGTCGCCCACGAGGAAGATCAGGAACGTGGTCGGCCGGATCCCGGCCGCAACTCCGGTGAGCACCTGCAGGACGTCCAGGAAGTCCTGCAGATCGCCGTGCACGGTCTGGTCGGCATCGGTCCAGAGCAGAGCGACCTGCTCCTCGCCGAGCTCGTGGAGCCCGTTCCACACGTAGTCGGCCAGCGCGTCCCAGTTGCCGGGGCGCATCCCCGCGACCTGCGGGAGGTCGACCTCGGCCTGGGCGAGGAAGCTCGCCTTGTCCCGCACGAGCTTGCCGTCCAGGCCGATGACGTGGAATCCCGCGCCGTGCAGCACCTCCTCCAGCTTCAGGAGGTCGACCTGGGCGACACAGTTCACCAGGGCGAACGGGGGGACGTCTGCGTCTTCGGGGCTCATGGGTCCGTCACCTTCACGAAGGGGTGGCCGAGGCCGCCGACCGAACCGTAGTGGTTGGGGCTGTAGTAGACGTGTCCCGTCGTATCGGAGACCACGAGCCGCCGGATGTTCTGGGCCGGTGTGGCGGCTCGGACGTAGTACTCCTTGTAGCCCCCGAGACCCCGGATGCCGGGCAGGTTGCCTTCGCCGTTGCCGTGGTACACGCCCCACCGTGCGGCCCAGGTGTGGGGCAGCGTGTCGTCCTTCAGCGCGTTGAGCGCCTCGACGACGGCGGCGCGTTCGGCGGCGGTGGCCCCGACCGTGGTCCGAGTCGACGTCCCGATCTCGTACGCCCCGTTGTTGGGCAGCAGACCGTCGGCCCGCTTCTGCATCCGCAACGCGTGCGCCGCGGCGGCCGCCGCACCGGTGGCGGCCTTGGCCGCTTCCCGGTCCAGGATGTCCTGGACGGCTTTGTCGAAGTCCTTGACGGCCTGGTCGGCAGTGGCGTACACCAGCGGATCGGCCCGCACGGCCTGAATCAACTTCTGCCGTACGCTCTGAAGGCCTAGGCGGTCGCCCTGGGGAAGCGCGGTGATGCGGTCCTGGGCCTCGTCGATCGCCTCGTCGTACGCCCTCAGCTTGGCGGCCTCATCGGTGACACCGACCAGCGCGATGTCGAACTCGTCGAACGCCTTCTCCCGCAAGGCAGTCGTCGCTGCCGCGCGTTTCGTGGTGAGCGTCTTGAAGTCCGTGATCCGACCCCCCTTCTTGAGGGTCTGGTTGACCTCGGCGACTGTCTTCGTGACCGCGTCGTGCCTTGACTTCAGCGGTGCGGACTTCTTCTCGAGTTCGGTCGCATCCGTCGCCAACTGCTGGAATCTCTGTTCGGCGGCGGTGAGCATCGCGTCGGTCACCCGCGTCTCGGCGGCGTCGTTCGTCATCAGGGTCGTGGATTGAGCGTGCTGGTCGGTGAAGCCCTTCAGGTCCGCGTCGGAGAGATAGGCCCCCACCGCCAGCACGTCCTTGAGCAGCTGCGGGAGCTTCGTCGCCCGGTTCTGGATCTGCTTGCGGAGACCGTCGCTCACGACCTTCCTGGAGGCGGCCTTCTTCTCCAGGTCGGTGGCGGCGTCGATGACCTTCTTGGCCGCATTCAGCGCGGCGTCCCGGGCGATCGTGGTGACGCGGGGCGCCGCGGCGGTGGTCGTCAAGGCCTGTGCCACGGTGGAATGGCTCTGCTGGAACGTGGATGCCTCGTCACCGTCGAGGAAGGCGGCCCTGCCCGTGATCTGCGTGAGCACGTCCGGGAAGTCCGCGAGCTGCTTGCTGACCTGCTTCCGGAAGTTGTCGCTCTCGGTCTTCGCCTCGGCGGCCTTGGCCTGCAGCGCGATGCCGTTCTTGACCTGCTGCTCGACCTGCCGCGTGGTGTCGTCCCGATCGGCGGTGGTGACACGCTTCCTGTCCTTGCGGGTCTCGACGTCGATCGTGATCGTGTTGTGTGCGTCGCGGAAGGCTTTCAGGTCGCCGGGGTCGAGGTACACGTCCTGATCGGCCAGCCCGGCAGGGTCCGGGAGCCTCGTGGCCTGCTCGTTGATCTCGATGTGGAGGCTGTCGCTCTCCTTCTTCGCGGCATCGGCCCGCTGCTGCAGGGTTTCGGCGGCGGACCGGAGCTCCGTGAGCAGCCGGTCCGCGGTGTCCCGGTCGGCGTCGGTGACCTGCTCCTTCGCCAGGATCCCGGCCAGCGTGGTCGTGGCGGTGTTGTGTTGATCGGCGTACACGGCCAGATCGCCGGCCGCGAGGTAGTCGCCGTCCACGCCGAGGTTCGCCAGCCCGGGTAGCTGATCGGCCGCAGTGCGCACCTGAGCCTTGCGCTGCGCCGCCGCCTGGGCTGCCGCTGCCTGTGCCGCCCCTGCCTGAGCTTTGCCCTGGGTCAGTGGCCGAGGCGACCCCGGCGTCGTGGCGGGAGTCTTCTTCTCGGCGCTCGATGTGGTGTCGAGCAGGGTGGACGGGCGCTTCGTCTTGGTCTGCGGGGTGGAGTCCGCGTCACCGCCCTGCTGAACGTTGGGGAGGGTGAGGACGCTCGACGTCGAGGCCGTACTTTGCTGCGTCGGGGTCTGCTTGATCGGGCGCTTGCCCGGCTTCTTCTTCCTGGACGACATCGCTGCCCCTCACCCGTCGGTGCCGGTGGGCCGCGCCCCGGACGGGGGCGGCAGCAGCCGCTGCACCGACAGCGCCACCGCGTCGAGCGCGGCGTGCAGCCGGGCTTTGGCGTCGGCCCGGCTGACCGGCAGCCGGGACGCGGTGGCCTTGTACACCCGGAGGATCCTGGTCACGATCCAGGCCTGCTCCTCGATCGCGGCGTCGTCGCCCGACCCGGCGCGCGCGGTGAGCTCGGTGAGCTCGGTGAGCGCGACGCCGAGGTCGAGGCTCATCGCGGCTCTGATCTGCGTGGCGAACTCCGGCGGGAGCATCGCCAGCCCCTCGGCCTTCTGCTCGCTCCAGAAGCGGTCCAGGCTTGCGCCGATGGCCGGGCGCGGCAGGGTCGGGATGGTGGCACGTAGCGCGGCTGCCTTCGTGGCGAGCGTGCCCGGCCACCCCTGCAGGTGTACGGCGACGATCTCCTGGAGCAGGTCGGCGAGCTGCACGACCTCCTGCCGGTCGGACTCCCGCAGCGCGCTCCCTGCCGCGCGCGCCTGCTGCGCGGCGCGGATCAGGTCGTCGGCTGCCTCGTCCAGCGCGACGGGATCCGGCGGGTCCGCCACGGCCGCGGTGTCGAACGCGGCGGCTGCGGTGGTCAGAGCCTTGGTCGTCGGTGCGTTGAGCGCCGCCAGGCTCCTGGGGCGCAGCGCGATCGTGGCGAGCAGCGGCCCTCGCATGCGGACGTTCCGCTCCACGTCGAGCCGCTTCTGATCCTCGCGCACCTCCGCCAGCCGCTGCCGCAGGCCGGCCATCCGGTCTCCGGGCGGCGCCACCTGGCGGAGCAGCACCTCGCCGGCCTCCAGGCCGATCTCGATCGCCGCCATCCGCACGGCGGCGACGACGCGGGTGCGCTCCGGGCCCGTGGCGGTGAGGAGCGGGCCGGGTCCGCCGGGCCTCGTCGCCTTGCCCAGCTGCGAGATGACCGCCTCGAACGCGCCCTGTGCCTCTCGCGCGACGTCCACGTACCGCTGCGCGTCCGTCGACCCGGTGGCGATCGCCGCGCTCCACCGGTCCAATGCCTCGATGACGGCCCCGTCGAGCGGCCCGAGCACCTCCAGCAACCGGTGGTAGCGCTTCTCGCCGGGGAGGTCGTCCGGGTCGTCGGACCTGGGTGCGTACTGGCGGAGCTGCTCGCGGCCGTCGACGTACAGCGTGGAGAGCTTGGCGCGGAACAGTCGGGCGGCGAGCCGGTCGGGCCTGCCGTCGTCGAACGCGACGAGGGCGTGTGCGGCGCTGCGCAGGGCCTCGCGCGCCTGGTGCTCGGCCACCTCCGCAGTGGTGGCATGCGGCGGAAGCGGTCGCTCCTTGAGCATCACCGCACCCCGCCGGCCCGGCATCGGCGCCGTCGTGATCCCGCCCAGCGCGGCAATCGCCATCTGCGCCAGCTCGGCGGAGATCGAGCGGGGCAGCGGGTCCGCGCCGCGGATGAGCGTGCGCAACCGGTCCATGATCATGCGTGCCGGCTGGTCGGCCGCCGTGGCTGCGGTGATCAGCGTGTCGACCAGGTCGGCCTTCTCGGCCGCGGTGGTCCACGTCCACCGTGGCCTGATGCCCGCCTTGCCCAGCTCTGCGATGACGCCCAGCCATACGGCCTGCTCGCGCAGGTGCTGCTCGGGTGACATCCGCGGCGGCCGCACCGCCATGACGGCCATGGCCTGCCAGAAGTCGGAGTCGGAGGTGGTTCGCCAGGCGGCGGCGGCCTGGTCGAGCAGTGCCACGAGCGGCTGCGGAAGGGCGGTCTCGTGCAGCGCTTCGCCGCGCAACCGGGCTCGCAGGCCCTCCAACGACGCGCCGGCGACCAGCTCGACCTGCGTGGCGTCCTTCGCGGCGACGCCGAGCAGCGCCGCGGCGAGGCGGGACGTCGCCGGGCTGCCGATCCGGGCGGTCTCGGGGGCGGACATGAAGCGGCGCACGGTCTCGGCGAGGTCGCGCAACCGCGGGTCGTCCAGCCCGTCGGCGACGGAGATCCGGCCGGACGCGTGACCCGTCGCCGACGCGTCCGTCGCCTTGGTGGTGGCGTTCTGGATCACTCGGATGTCGAGGTTCTCGTCGATGCCGATGGTGACACCCTCGCTGGTCGTCCGTACGGCCGCGGCGAACCGGAACGCGAAGTGCTCCGGTGTGTTGGTGGCCTGCGCGGCAGCGGCGGCGGCTTCTGCGCGCGCCCACCGCGGCGCCAGGGGCATCCGCGGGGACGGGACCGTGGTGGACGTGTCGGATGCCTCCCGTTCGATCCGCCGGGCCCGCAGACCGCCCCCCGCCGGCTGGGTTGCCGTCCGGGTGGATCCGCCGGGCGGCTCGGGGGTGCTCTCGCGGGTGTCGGGCATCGCTAGTGGACCCCCGCCTTGTAGGTCAGCACAAGCCCGACGCCGTGCAGGGCTTCCCGGTCGCCGTCGAGCGTGAAGGCGAGGCCCGCCGGTCCCGATCCGTTGCCGCCGCCGACCCGGAGCCCCGGCGTCGGCACGAGCCTGCCGGCGTCCAGGTCGACGGCCTGCTTCCCGCCCAGCACGAGCTGTGCGTGCTCGCCGTCGGCGACCTCGTAGGTCGGGTAGATGCCGGTGATCTCCCGGTTCGCGATGCCGGGGAACATGTCGGTGGTGAACGGGAGCACGAGCTTCTCGCCCTCGACGAACTGTCCCCACTGGTCGGGGAAGGCGGCCGCGACGTCGAAGAACCGCGCCGCCGCCGCCGGCTTCAGGAGTCCGGTGACCGCGGCCCGGAACGCGTCGCCGCCGTCGTCGGCGCTGTAGCGGAGGGTGACGGTGACGTTATGCAGCTCGGCCAGCTCGGGGGCGCGTCCCCCGACCCGCAGCCGCCACGTCGACACCGCGCCGGTGCCCTCGAACGGCAGGTAGCGCTCGTCGTCGAAGCGCAGCTCGTGCAGCCCGTTGTTCTCGTGGTACTCGTCGGAGTAGGACAGCGCGATCTGCTGGCCCGGTCGCCAGTCGCTGCGCACCGTGGCCGGCGGGGTTCCCACCGGGCCGAGGAGGAACTTGACGGCCTTCGGGTCGGCGGCCAGCACGGTCTTGTGGCCGAGCTGGGTGAGGGTCGCGTTGAGCGCGAGGGGCTCGTCGCCCGCGCCCGCGAAGGTGACCGAGAGCGTCCGGATCTGCCGCCGGTAGTGGCCGGGGAAGTCGTGGTCGAACAGGCCCTCGGTCAGGGCGAACTCGCATGTCCCGGTGTTCTTCAGTCGCAGGAACGCGACCGGGTCCAGCTCCAGCAGCGAGATCCGCTTCGTGATCTCCATCCCGCGTGCGTCGCCGTCGAGCGCTGCGTTGCCCAGCCGTTCGAGGTCGAGCGCGAGGGCCTGGCCGGCGAGGAGGCCGGCGCGCCTGCTCTCCCAGTACGAGGGCCGGATGTAGGAGATCTCCGCCTCGGGAGCGCCCTTCTCGAACAAGAACGCCCGCTCGGCGGAGCGCGCCATCTCGTAGGTGAGGTGGTAGGCCTCGAAGTACAGGCCGGCGAGCCGATCGGACATCCACCGGTACAGCTCGGCGTTGCCGAACTTGCCCGTGAGGAACGTCGCGACCTCCTCGTGGTGCCGGGTCTCGGCCGCGGTGATCGCCGCCTCGCGCTCGGCGACGGACAGCTGTCCTTCCGCGGCGGTGATCTGGTGCCCGATCTGGACCAGGTCGTTGCGGGCGGTCGCCAGCTGCTGCTCCCAGTCCTGGGCGGACCGTTCCACGTCGGCCTGCACGCCGAGCAGCTCGCCCGCCATGCTGAACGCCTCGCCGAACGACTCCGAGACCTCGGCGGCCGTGTCGAGGGCGCCGCCGATCTGGTCGCCGCCGATCTCGAACCCGAGGATGAAGGGGCCCAGCTTCATCTGCGGTGCGGCGGTGGCGATCGCCGCGGCGATCTTGAGGCCGGCGGCGGTGTAGTGCGCGTCGCGGCCGCGGGTCATCATCGTCATCTGCTCCTTCTGCAGCGACGACGCCCCGTCGGCGATCAGCTTCTCGAAGTAGGCCACCCGGTCGGTGGTGCCGTCCTTGCCCGCTCGCAGCTCCGCGAGCTGCTCGGCCGCGATCCGGATCTGGGCCTCGCGGATGTCGCGGGTCAGACCGAGGATCACTCCCTCCTGCCGGCTCTGCAGCAGGCCCAGCTCCTCGGCGTCCCGCCGCTCCAGCACGCTCAGCAGCTCGTCGCCGAACTGGCGGAGCTTGTCGACCAGTTCCTGTGCCCTGCGGAACACCGCGCCGAACCGGTGGTGCGGCACCGGCACCGCCGCGGCGTCGAGCGTGCCGGCCGCGCCGACGCCGGCCGCCGCGAGCTCGCGCGCCGCCATCGGGTCGAGCGGCGGCTCGAACAACGGCACCGCCTGGCTGATCCCGAGGATGTTCAGCGAGGCGCGGATCTTGCGCAGCCGGTCCTCGATGCGCGCCCAGTACTCGTCGAACGCGCGGTTGGGTGGGATGTGGAAGTAGGGGTGCGTGACGCCGGCGTGCACGGCACCCGGGCCGCCGGTGAGTGCCCCGCCGCCGGTGAGGAACTCCGTGAGCAGGTCGAGGTTGCCGACGGTGCCGTCGGTGCGGTCCAGCTCCTCCAGCGTCCGCCCGGCGGGCGGCAGCTGCGTGCCGAGGGTCTCGGGTCGCGCCCCGAGCAGGTCGTGGGCGAGGACGTAGAGCATGCGGGCCTCGTCGATGCTCTCGCCGGTGTACTGGCGGAAGAGCATGTCGCCCCAGTCGAGCAGGTTGTCGATGTAGGCCATGACAACCGCCCGCCGGTAGGCCACCGGCCGCAGCTCGGCGATGGCGTGCGGGTCGAACGGGTCGTCGCGGTACGCCTTCAGCATCCGGCCGGTGTCGCCCATCAGGTCGTACTGGCGGCGCAGCCCGGTGACCAGCGCGGATGTCTCCTGCAGTTGAGCGCGCACCGCGCGCAGGGCGCCGGTGTCGGTCTTGGCGGGCGCCAGTGAGGACGGCGCCGTGGTGATGGTCAGCCTGTCGAGCGCCGCGTCCTCGGCGGCGGTCAGCGTGCGATGCCGCCGGAACGGGGGCGCGACGATCGCGAGGTCGTCGAGCACGGGGCCCAGGTACCTGTCGATCGTCCGGTTGCTCGGCCACAGCGCATTGGCCTCGGCGGCCTCCACCCGCAGGCGCTCGACGAGCGCGTCGACGTCCACCGCGAGGAAGGGCAGGAACCGCCAGTACGCCGACGGCTCCGTGGGGTCGAAGACGTACTCGTACCAGCGGCGCGCGTCCTCGAACCGCTGTGCGTCGTTCAGCGCCTGCGCGATGAGCAGGGGCGCGTGGAAGAAGATCTCCCAGTAGTACGGGCCGTTGGCGCTCTCGAAGTCGAGGTGCGTGCTGGCCGGCAGGCGGTCGGCGGCGAACCGCGTCGCCAGTACCGTCACCGTCGAGGCGGCGGTGTACGCCTCGGTCGAGGTGTCGGTCCGGAAGCGCGGGATCTCGTCGATCTCCTGCGTCTGCGGGGCGAGCAGTGCCGGCACGCCGCCGGACAGCAGTGTCCGGTTCAACGTGGCCGCGGTGCCGCTGGTGAGCCGGACGATCTCGCGCGGCACGTTGGCGTGCTCGTAGGGCCGTGGCACGGCCACGCCGGTCTTCGGGTACTTCCGGTAGCCGCCGGCGACGAACAGGTAGAGGTCCGACCCGGTGTCCAGCGACCCGACGATCCTCGCGCGGAAGTCGGTCGGCAGGTCACCCCAGTTGCCCGCGATCAACGTGTACGGCGGCGCGGCCCGCAGGTCGGTCGTGGCGGTCAGGCGGGTGTACGAGTCGCCGGACAGCACGAAGGTCTCTCCGAAGCGGTCGAACACGGCGTCGGGTGTGCGCGTGATCTGCACCGGGTAGCCGGCGTCGACGAACGTGCCGGGACGTCCGCCCACGAGCGTGTACCGGAAGAGCCGCAGGCCCGCCGCCAGGTAGAGCCGGGTCCCCTGCAGCCATGCGGCGTCCACGGACACCAGCGGCTCCAGCGCGTCGTCGGCGTAGCTGTGCGGCCGGTGGGTGCCCTCCGGGGTGATCTCGAGGTAGTCGAGGCGGTTCGGGCCCATCAGGTACACGGTGTCGCCGCGGGTGAACGCGCCGGAGACCGCGGGCCAGTCCGGCAGGACGTCGGTGCGGTCGGACCCGATCCGCCGGGGGCCGACCGCGGGCTTGCCCTCGTAGCTGGTGCCGTCGTAGCGGATGTACCGGTCGCCGGAGAACAGGTAGGTGCGCTGGCGCCGCCGGTCGGCGTAGGCGGCGTCGATCAGACCGGGGAGGTCCCAGCGGCGGGTCTCGCGCTCCTTGTACTTGCTCAGGCCGGCGGAGGTGACGTACCGCTCGCGCTGCCGGTCGAAGAAGTAGTCGACCCCGTCGAGCCCGCGGAACGCGACGTCGACCCGCGGCCACTCCGGCAGCCGGTCGCCGTTGCCGGCGAGCGGCTTCGGGTGGTCGCGGTCGGCGACGTGGAACGAGTCGCCGGTGAAGCGCGTGTACTGGCCGCCGGAGAAGACGAACGTCTGCTCGCCGCGGGTGAGGACGCCCCCGTCGACGTTCTGCGGGATCCGGCGGAACCGGTGGCCCCACCGCCTGCTGATCGGGTCGGACTCGGTCGACCCGTCGGCGTTCACGGCGCGGTAGCCGCTGCCCCGGAAGTACACCCGGGACCCGTTGTCCAGCTCGAACGCGGCGTCGATCTGGTCCCACTCCGGCAGCTTGTCCTTGTTGCCCACCAGTGTGCGCTCGGTCGGCTGCGCGGTCTCGTCGATCACGGGGGACAGGCACAGGAAGCTGCCGCCCTTGTGGTCGACGCTGAACCACGGCACATCCGCCGAGCCGGTCGGGTTGTTGAACCGGACGACCTGGGTCGTCCCGATCCGCTCGTTGCCGAAGAGCTCGCCGAGGCGTCCGGCGAGGTCGGGCTCCAGCTCGTCGTCGGGCGGTGCCGGGCGCTGCGTCGCGTACAGCTCGGGGTGCAGCGCGAACGCCGCCCGCCCCGGGAGGGTGACCTGGGGCAGCGCCGCCAGCGGTGTCACCGTGTACGCGCAGGCGATCTCGATCGGGCCCACCGAGCCGGAGTCCTCGAGCGGCTGAGGGACGGGTGCCCGCACCGCGAGCGAGACGGCCGAGATCGTGCCGAAGAACACCGGGCACACGCCCAGCTCCTGCGCCGGGACCCACTCCCCGGCGAGGTTCTGGAAGGAGTACCAGACCTTCACCCGTTGCAGCGCCTGCGTGGGCGCCGCCTTGGTCGTGCCCTTGTCGTCGGTGGTCACGGTGGTACCCGCCGACGGGTCCGGCTTGACGGCCTCGATCGTGGACCAGAACACGAACACCCGGCCGAAGGCGTAGGTCGGGTAGACCGTGTCGGCATCGATCGTGACGCCGACCGGGAGCCACGGCTCGAAGGTCGTGGACGGCACGGGGCCGCCGCGCACCTCGGCCCAGCGGTGGTAGTAGCGGCGCGGATCGGTCTTCGTCCGTCCGAACAGGACCAGGCTGCGGGTGCCGGGCTCGGCCCCCGCGGCCGTGTAGGAGTAGCCGCCCGCGATGGTCAGCCGCGACACCTCGGTGTACTCGTCGAGGTAGCGCCGGTAGGCCCGCTGCACCGCATCAGGGGTGATCTCCCCCTGCAGGAGGTCCGACTCCAGCGCGCGGAACGCCGGGGTCTTCGTGGCACGCAGCTCGGGCCGCAGGTAGTTCTCCGGGTAGAGGAAGACCTTGCGGTTGGCCTCCCAGACCCGGTATGTCCGCATCCAGCTCCACCACGTGCGGATCTCGCCGCGCACGGCGTCGGCCGGGCCGCGGGTCGTGGCCGGCTCCAGGTCCAGCAGGTAGCGGTGCACCCACAGCTGCGTGGCCGCGATCGCCTCCCGCACCCGTGAGGTGCGGCCCTGCCCGCCCATGTCGACGTCGATGAGGTAGCGCTCGAACAGGTCGCGGGAGGTCCGGAGCGCATCGGCGGGGTCCCCGGTGACCACCGCGGCCACCAGCGCGTCCCGCGCGGCGACGTTCAGCTCGTCGTGGACCTGCCCCGAGAGCGTGCGGCGTTCCGCGGGGCTGCGGCCGAGCGCGAGCAGCTCGTCGAGCACGCCGAGCGCGGCGTCGGCGTCGGCCGCGCTCGCCTCCCGGTCGTAGAGGCGCCGCCAGACGTCGGTGTGCAGCCGCGACGGTCCGGCACCCAGCGTCCCGGACAGCGCGAACAGCTCGTTCAGCTCGAGGACGAGCTCGATCTGCAGCCGCTCCTCGGCCGGCACCGCGAGGAAGTCCGTCGCATGGCGTTTCACCCAGCGGATCTCCGCGGCGTCCCAGCCGAAGAGCTCGGCGAGGTACGCGTACGGGTCGACGATCGGCGCCGCGCCCGTCGCGAGGAAGGCCGCGAGACCCGGGTGGGCATGCGCGAGCTCGGTGAAGCGGGCGATCGCGGCGACGTCGTTCAACCGGTAGTCGCCGCCGCCCGACCAGCGCGCCCGGAACGGCTGCGGGTAGGTGCGGTCGACCGACCGGTCGCCGTCGGAGAAGTCCGAGTAACGGACGTACTGGTCGCCCTTGGCGAGGTAGGTGCGGCCTTCGAAGCGGAACGCGCCGTCGACGGCGTCCTCGAACCCCGTCGGCAGGTCGCCCCAGTCGTCGTGGATCGAGCGCGGGTAGCCCTCGTCGATCTCGTCTCCCGCCCCGGGCCGGTACCGGACGTACTGCCCCTCCCGGAAGGCGTAGAGCTCGCCGGTGGGCGCGACGAACGCCGCGTCGACGGGCCCGCCGGGGGCGAACGCGGTGGCCATCCGGCCCCAGGTTCCGGCGATCGGCTGAGGGTCCGCGCCGATGCGCAGGAACTGCGTCCCGGCGAACAGGTACGTCCCGCCGTCGGGACCGTGGAACGCGGCATCGATACCGTCGCAGAACGCCTCGGGTAGCCCTGGCGGCTCGGACAGACCCAGGTCGCGGGCCAGCGACGCCTCCACCGTGCGCGGGTACCCGTCGTCGACGGGCCCGTAGCCCACGCCGGAGCCCGTGCCGGTGTAGCGCACGTACTGGTCGCCGGAGAACAGGAACGTCTGCGCGCCGGTGACGAGGGCTGCGTCCACCCGGCGCCGCTCGGCGATCGTGTTGCGGACGCGGCCCAGCGTCGCGATGTCGTAGCTCGCCGAGGCGGCCTGCGACGCGACATGGCACGCCGGGCCGGCGAAGACGAAGACGGTGCGCCGGTTGGCCACGACCGCGTCGACCACCGGCCCGCCGGCGGCGGCCCGGTCGGCGACGACGTCCTCGAACGCCTCCGGGAGCTGCGCGAACGGCGCCTCCTGGCGGAGGTTGCCGGCCAGCGGCCGGGGGTAGCCGGCGTCGACGAAGCGGTGGTCGCGCCCGGAGTAGCGCGCGTACTGGTCCCCGGAGAAGAGGTACGTGGTCGTGCCGTGCACGAACGCGGCGTCGACGCGGCCGCCGTCGAAGTTGTTGCGCCAGCGTGCCCAGGCGTCGCGGATCGGCCGCCGCGGTGCGGACGTCCCACCGCGGTGGGTGGTGGTGAACTCGCCGTTGAGGAAGAAGTGGGTGGCGCCGCCCGAGTCGGTGAACGCGGCGGTGACGGCGCCCGCGCCGAGGTCGCGCCAGATCCGGGTCAGCGGCCGCGGGTGCGACCACTCTCCGCCGGCCCCCCGTTGCAGGTACTGCTCGCCGCTGACGAGCAGCATCGTCTCGTCCTCGAACAGCACCGCGTCCGGCGCCGTGAAACCCGCCGGTCGCTGCGCGTCCGGGATCCCCCAGAAGCCGGCGTCGGTCACCTGCGGGTAGCCGGGGTCCGGCGTGGTGTGGTCCGGGCCGGAGTAGACGGCGTAGCGCATCGCGCCGGACGCGTCCGGCCGCTCGAACACGTAGGTCCGGTCGTCCGCGACGTAGGCGAGCGTGACGGCGGTGAACCCGGCCCAGTCGGTGACCGGGCGCGGCGTGCCCTCGATCGCGGCGTAGGCGGGGCCGAGCGAGGTGGCGTAGACGACGTACTGGTCGCCGCGGAACAGGTAGGTCCGGCCGTCGCGCCCGACGAACGCGGCGTCGACGGCGTTGTCGTCCACGACGGTGTTGCGCGGCCGACCCCACTCCTCGGCGAGCGGGTACGAGCGCTTCACCGCGACGTCGAAGCACGACGTGCCCTTGAACAGGTAGGTGTTGCCGTCGACGCCGTGCAGGACGGCGTCGAGCCGGGTGCGGAACTCCGGCGGCACCGTGCGCAGCGTGCGTGGCCGGACCGGTGTCCGGCTGAGACCGGTGCCCTCGACGGAGCTGTAGTGGCGCCAGCCGTCGCCCTCCTCGACGAGCAGGGCGCCGTCCTCGAGGAACGCGCAGCCGGCCGTGGCGGGCAGGTCGTAGCGGCGGTACAGCGTGTCGGAGACGGCGTGCCAGCTCCGGCCGCTGAACAGGTAGACGGTGCGCTGGTCGGCGAAGGCCGCGTCGACCGGGCCGTCGAGCGTGGCGGCGAGGTTCGCGAAGCGCGGCTCGCGGCCGAGCGCGGTGAGCGCGCGCGGGTAGCCGTCGTCGACCTCGCCGTAGGCGTGCCCCGTGTAGCGGACGTACTGGTCCCCGGAGAACAGGTACGTGTGCTCGCCGACGACCAGCGCCGCGTCCACCCGCCCGGTGCGGGCGATCGCGTTGACGACCTTGCCCCAGAACGACGTGATCGGCGCCGGGTACCGGTCGTCGACCTTGGTGTAGTCGCCGGTCGAGTAGCGCACGTACTGCGGCCCGGAGAACATGTACGTCTTGCCGTCGGTGCCGACGAAGGCCGCGTCGACCCGCCCGAACGGGAGGCTGTCCCACGTGCCCTGCAGGGTCTGCGGCTCCGACCACCAGCGCCGCCGGTGGTCGAACACGACGAACCGGTTGCCGGAGAACAGGTACGTGCGGTTGTCGCGGCCGGTGAACACCGCGTCGACGCTCTCGAAGGCGGGGCGGTCCGTTCCGGGGGTGGACCCGGGAGTGGGAAGAGCCCACCAGTCGTCGGTGAGCGGTCGCGGGTGGCCGGCGTCGGGACGGCTGTAGTCGCGCGTCGAGTAGCGGACGTAGAAGGGCGTGGGGAGGTCGCTCTCCTCGACCTCCACCGTGATCTGCGTCGGGGTACGGGTGAGCCGCAACCGGATGCCACCCTCGGCGGAGATCCGCCACCCGTCCTCCACCCGGACGTCCGCGGGCAGCGCGATCCCGCACTCGGCCAGCCGCTTGCGCAGCGCGGGGGAGACGCGGCCCGCATTCAGGTCGCTCTCGTACTCCACCGGCAGCGTGCACAGCAGGCCCGCCACGCCGAACAGGTACGTCCTGCCGTCCATGACGAAGGACGCGTCCACGCGGCGCAGCCCACCCCAGTCGCCGGCGATCGCGCGCGGGAAGCCGACGTCGACGGTGGCGTAGTCGGCGCCGGAGTACCGCAGGTACTGCTCACCGCTGAAGAGGTAGGTCTTCCCGTCGAGGCCGACGAAGGCGGCGTCGACGGTGCCGCTGGGCAGCACCGGGCCGAGCAGGCCCCACCGCTCCACGGTCGGCACCACCGCGCCGGCGCCGGCCGTGAGGCTCGCCGTCTTCCCGTCCTTGAACAGGTGCACTACCGCGGCGGCGTCGACGAACGCCGCGTCCACCCCGCCCTCGAACTCGACGGGCACGTCGCGCAGGTGCGACTCGATCCGCAGCGGCCAGCCCTCGTCGACCCGCACGCCCTCGTTCTCGAGGCAGTCGGTGTAGCGGACGACCTGGTTGCCCGCGGCGAGGAACGTCGAGGCGCCCTCCGCGTAGGCCGCGTCGACGCGCTCGGCGCCGTCGAAGGTGTTGCGGACCCGCCCCCACACCTCCTCGGCCGCGGACTCGACGACCACGCCGCCCGGCCCGTCGGGGACGGCGAGGTACCGGTCGCCCGCGAACAGGTGGACGGTGCCGTCGCTGCCCTCGAACGCCGCGTCGAACGCGGTGAGGAACCGCGGCGGCAGCGGCGCCTGGCGGCCCTCGCGGGCCCACCACTCGCGGGTCGAACGCGGGTAACCCTCGTCGACCTGCGCGTAGTCGGGGTGCGAGTAGCGGACGTACTGGTCGCGGGAGAACAGGTAGGTGCGGCCCTCCTCGTCGACGTAGGCCGCGTCGATCCGGGCCGGCTCGGCGAAGTTGTTGCGGACCTTGCCCCAGACCCGCGGACGGGCCGTCCAGCGGGTGCTCCCGTGCTCGCGGGCGAACGCCAGCGCGGTGCCGTCGGCGCCGCGGCCGACGATCCACTCGGTGCCCACGGCGTCGGTGTAGGCGGCGTCGACGCCGGCGAGGGGGGCGAGCCGGGCCGACAGCTCGGCGAGTGAGCGCGGCTGCGGGTTCGTCAGCGTGTAGGTCGTGGCCGAGTAGGTCCAGACGCTCTGCCCGGCGAAGAGGTGGACCGCACCGTCCGCGCTCTCCAGCAGGGCGTCGATCCGGTCGACGCCGGCCGGGAGCGCCAGCGGCTCGGGGAACCTGGCGGCGAGATCCTGGTCGGCGAACGCGACGGCCACGTCGGTGGCGTCGAGACCGAGCTTCGCGGCGAGCAGCGCGAAGCGGCGGATCCGCCGGTACGTGGCGCGGAAGTGCGGGTCGGTCGGCACCTCGCCGTCCGCGGCGAGCACCGGCGCCGCCAGGAGATCCAGCGCCTCGGCGCGGCCGCCGGTGACCGCCACGCTGATCGCCTCGACCGTGGCCGCGGGAGCGCCGAACGTGTCCTGCAGGACCGCGAACAACGCGGCCAGCTGCCGATCGGCCTGCCGGGTGAGCGTTGCGGTGATCTCGGAGATGCCCGCGGACAGCTCGACGGCGACGGCGTGCAGCAGGAAGAAGACGTCCTTGCTGTAGTCGGCGAGCCCGGGGAGCGCGAAGCCGAGCGCGTTGTGCACCGTGCCGAAGTAGGCCAGCCGGTCCGGCGGCACGGCGAGGGTGTCGGTGAGGTCGCCCGCGGTGATCAGCTGGGCCACGAGGTTCACGCGCTCGGCGGCGTCGAAACCGAGCGCGTCGAGTGCGGTGAGGTCGACGCGGTAGGGCTCCTCGTCGCGCAGGACCGTCGCGATCCGCTCGACGATGACCGCCGGGTCCGCCTGGATCGCGCTGCCGAGGTCGGGCGGGTTCGCCGGGTCGGTGAAGCTCGCCCGCAGCTCGTCGGGCACCCGGCCGTCGACGACCCACGTGCCGTCGAGCTGCTCGACCACCTGCCCGGCCACCGCCTCGTCGGCGAGCTCGGCGAAGTCGTCCGGGGTGAACGTGTAGCGGGCGGTCCGGGCCGCCGCGATGTGGGCCTGCACGGCCTCGAGCACCCCGCGCCGGTGCGGGTAGAACTCCAGGGCGAGGTTGAGGTCGGCGAGGTCGAGGTCGAGCAGCGTGGTCTTGTCGACGATCAGGCCGTCGGCGTCGACGTAACCGTTGAACCGCAGCGAGTCGAGCAGGTCGGCCAGGCCCGCGCCGAGTGCGAGCGGGGCGAAGATCTCCGGGTTCAGCGGGAGCGCCTCCGCGCGGAACAGGTCGACCCGCTCCCGGAGCAGGTCGTGCACCGCCGCCGCGACCGGGGTCAGGTCGACCGCCACCGTGAACGCCTCGGGGTCGCCCGCGAAGACCTCGGGGCGCAGGACCTGCCCGTCCTCGCCGAGGTGGCCGAGGAACACGAGGTTGTCGTACAGCTCCGCCGTCTCGGCGTCGGTGAGCGTGCCGAGCGCGGCGAGGTCGGACGGGTAGACCGAGGCCGGCGCCGGCTCGTCACCCCCGAGCCCGCTGATCAGCGTGAGGACCGCGTCCCGGAACGCGCTGAAGTCGGTGGCGAGGGGCTCCACCGCCGGGGCCGCGGGCACGCGCTGCTCGTCGAGCGCGCCGTCCGGCGTCAGCACGCCGAGGTGGACCAGGTTCGTGAAGACCTTGGTGGCGAGCCGCTCGCCGAGACCCAGCCCGGTGAGGTCCTCCGGCGCCACGGTGCCGAGCTCGCCGAGCGCGGCGTACGCGGCGGCCTCGGCGGCGGACGGGTCGATGCGCAGCAGCCGGTCGTCGCGGGCGGACACGATCCCGTCCTGGTCGGTGACGACCGCGTGGATCACCGCGGCCGCCCGCTCGCCGAACCGGTCCGAGACGAACACGTCGGGGGTGAGGGCGACGTCGTCGAACCCGAGGACGCCGACGAACTCGCGCAGGCCCGCGTGACGGTCGGAGCCGGCAGCCCCGGTGATCTCGGCCAGCTCCTGGCCGGTGAGGCCCTGCGCCCGCATCCACGGCACGACGGCGAAGAGCGCCTGCATCAGGCACAGGCTCGACGGCATGTCGGCGGCGTCGAGCATGCGGTAGCAGTCGCGCAGCGTCGGCTCGTGGGCGACGGGCACCGGGAACGCGAGGTACCCGGGCACCGACGGATCGCTCTCCAGCACGTCGAGCACGCCGAACAGTTCGGCGACCGGGACCTCGAGCGTCGCCGCCAGCCGGCTCACCCGGTGCAGCAGCGAGAGGTCGGCCTGCTCGCCCCCCGGGCCACGATCGAACGGACCGTTCGCCGACCGGGCGCGGAACCGTTCGACGACGAGGACGATGTCGCTCTCGCTCATCGCGAGCGTGCTGACCAGATGACGGCGGTACGCGGCGCCGTCGGGCGCGAGCAGGTCGCCCGAGCGGGGCGCGGCAGGCGGGGTGCCGACGGTGCGCGCCACCAGCGCCGCATCCATCGGGGCCACGAGGCTGCACACGACGTCGACCGGGAGGTCGCTGCGCTGGAGCTTCGTGAGGGTGGCGATCCGGCGCAGCGCGGTGCGGTCGATGCGGTTGTCGCAGCAGCTGCCCAGCACGACGTCGAGCTCGGCGAACCCGAGGCCGGCCTTGCGAGCCAGCCGCACGAACCGGATCGCGCGGTCCCGGACGGCCGCGTCGGCGGGGTCCGGCGCGGCCGCGCCCTGCCCGACGAAGGACGTGGCCAGCAGCGCCTGCAGCTCGGCCACCCCCAGCCCGGTGGCGCGGCGGAACGTGTCGGCGTCGAGGCCGCCGACCTCGACACCCGGGACCGTCACCGCGTCGACGTCCTCCTCGGAGAGCCCGAGGTGCAGGCGGGCGACGATGTCCTGGTCCGGGGCCCCGGCGAAGCGCGTGTAGAACTCGGCCGGATCGACCCCGAGATGCCGCAGAGAGGTCATCAACCGCTCATGGCGCAACGCGAACGGCAGTGCGACCGGCAAACGCTTCTTTCGAAGTGCCTCGTACGCGTCGACGGGATCGACCGCGTCGGCAAGGACTTCGTTGACGATGTCGAGATAGGGCAGTTCGGTGTAAGTGTTCTCGGCATCCAGCGCAACCTCGTCGAGCCGCGGCCGTCGCCGCAGCAAGGCAGGGTCATCGATGTGGTCCTGCAGAAGTTGGAGCAGATCGGCCAAGTAGGCGGCAGGGGAGTGGACCGAACGTGCGCTATCGATCCCGGGAAAGTCGAGATCTCCGAACAACCGCTCGTAGCTGGGCAGCGACGGATCCGCGGACATGAGTCCTCCCCCGGGGGCGCGCGAAATCGCGCGGGCAAGAAATGCACAAAAGGCAGTTGCCCGAGTCTATGGCCGCGCTGCGGACGAATACGTGGACTGGAAGAGTGAGCACGTACGGTGAGAAGGCGGGCGAACGGTCCAGTCCACGCGCACTTTGGCTAACCCCAAGCTGGGCACTACCCCAATCGGGTTGGCGGTCGGGCGCCACCGCCCGTTCGGCCGCGCCCGATCATGCCGTGTGCGCTCCCCGGAAAGGTCGATCGCGGCGCTGCGCACACCAGAGCTGTGTGCGCAGCGCTGTGGTGCGACTCGGCCCGATCATGTGGCCCCGGCGCCCGCTGTCCGCGGGGTTGATCGTTTCGAGGAGCACTCGGTGGTGGTGGCGGCCGCGTTGGTGTGCTTCTCGGAGGGATCGATCGCGTCGAGTCGTACGCCAGGGTTGTGTGCGCAGCGGTGGTGTGCGAGTCAGATCGATCAGGCGGCAGCCAGGGCGTCCAGGGGTAGCCCGGCCGCGCGTGCTGCGGTGACGAGGCGTTCGCGGACCTGGTGGGCGAGGAGGTCCGGCCGGTGGTGGACCTGGTAGGCGTCGAAGCGCAGCACGACCCAGCCGGCGGCGGTGAGGTAGGCCTCGCGTCGCAGGTCGCGGAGCGCGCGGTCGGGGTTAAGGTGGTCACGGCCGTTGTACTCGACGGCGATGCGGACGGCCGGGTAGGACAGGTCCAGCTCGTAGGGACCGACCCGGTGTTGCAGGGCGGGGAGCGGTAGCCCGCCGAACCGGAGCGCCAGCCGGATCCGGGTCTCCATGGGGGAGTCGGCGCGGCGGTCGGTCAGCTCCACCACCTGAGACAGCTGGATGCTGCCGCGGGCTCCCAGATGCCGCCGGGAGAGCGTCAGCACGTCGCGCGGGTCGAAGTGGATCTCGTGTGCCAACGCGTCGACGGCGACGACCGCCTCGACGAGCGGGGCACGCCGGCCGAGGTCGAAGGCGGTGCGCTCGGGTGTGGTGACGACGAGCCCGTCGACGACCCGCAGCTCGTCGGGTGGCACCTGGTCCTGGCGGACCCGCAGGCCGGGGTGGCTGCGCAGCCGGTGCGCCACCACCACCTCGGCCGGCGCGTCGGCCGGTCCGCACGAGGCGCCGAGGAGCTCGGCCGCGGAGTGTCCGCCGAGCGCCCCGCGCCCGGCGACGAGCAGGTACGCGGCCCGGGAGAGCAGCGCGAGGTCGACCTCGGCGTGCGCGGGCACGTAGATGTCCGGGAACAGCCGACGGAAGCGCGGGCCGCGCAGCATCGCGGGAGTGAGGAGGCCGGCGGCGACGGCACGGGAGCCGCGGAAGGGCTGAGCGAGATCCATGGCCGGCATGGACGACGGCGGGTCCGGTTCGGTTCCCCGTCGTTCGCAGGTGCACATGGTTCGTCCGGGCAGCACATGACTGCCGCGGCGCAGGTCGGGCGTGTGCGCGGCACAGGTCGCGCACGTGCGCTGCCGGGATGACGTGCGTGGGTGCGCATGATCGATCCGAGCAGCACGTCCGGGCCTGCGCGACCACGCATCCGTGCTTCTCGCGGCGATCTTGGAGCGGTGATCGGTCCGAGAAGCACGCGAGGGGCGTTCGCGCAGCGGTGATGTGCAGCTCGCCGCGATCATCGGGTCCCACCGGTGCGGTGGTCCGGCGTCGCCGACCGCCGCCCTGCGCGCCGCGCCGCGGGTGTGAGTCCGGCCACCGCGGGTGTCTGCAGCCGACCAGGTGCCCCGCGGCGTGAGTCCGCTGAGCGTCCGGTTCATCGCGGTCGAGACGGTGATCGCCGAGAACGCTCGATCCGCACGTCAGCGAGATCCGGCCGCACGACGGGCGGGCAGCGCGCTGGCCGTCGTCGCGGGCGGGCACGTCCGCAGCAAGACCGCGCCGCGGCTTCCCGTCACCGACATCCACGATTGCTCACATCGTGGATGTGTGTTCGTATGGTGGGCGAGTCGACATCTCGCTCGCTCATTGCCGAGCGCCCACAGAGGGGATGCGCCGTTGTCCGACACCGTCATATTGGTCAACACCGGGGTCGCCGTACTGGCGGTGGTCCTGCTGATAGTCCGGTTCAAGCTCAACCCCGTGGTCGCCCTCGTACTGGGCTCGGCCTACCTGGGTCTGAGCACGGGGCTGGGCGTCGAGGGCACCGTCGACGCGATCACGACCGGGTTCGGCGACATCATGGCCGAGGTCGGGCTGCTGATCGCCTTCGGCGTGCTGACCGGCGCGATCCTGCAGGAGACCGGCGCCATCGAGCGCCTCGTCGCGATGCTCCTGAAGGTGTTCGGGCCCAAGCGGATGCCCTACGCCCTGTCGGTCACGATCGCGACCACGCTCCAGTCGATCTACCTCGACGTGCTGCTCGTGATCTCCGCCCCGCTCGCCCGGAACCTCGCGCCGCGGATCGGCAGGCTCGGCACCGCGCGGATGGCCACCGCGCTCGCGATCGGCCTCGAGTGCGGCATCGTGCTGATGGTCCCCGGCGTCGGCACGCTGGCGCTGGCCGGTCTCCTCGGTGTGCCGCTGGGCCGGATGCTGGTGTTCGGCCTGGTCCTCGTGGTGCCGACCGTGATCATCGCGGTCGCGATCATGTCGTTCCTGTTCCGGAAGGGCTGGTGGGACCCGGCGAAGGACGAGGGCAGCATCGATCAGCCGGTTCCGGCCGAAACCGACGGTGGGACCGCCGGGCCCTCCCGTCCGCAGGAGACCGCTGCTGCCCCGGGCGCCGTGGCGGTCGAGGTCGCCGCGGAGCGCGCCGCTGTCCAGGAGCGCCGGCACATTCCGCTGATCGTGCTCTTCGCCCCGCTGCTCGGCGCGCTGCTGCTCATCGCGGTCGGCGCGGTCACCGAGATCGTCGAGGTGGCGAACCCCGTGGTCGACTTCGTGTCGGAGCCGGTGATCGCGCTGCTGGCCGGCATGGTCGGCACCAGCCTCGTCGGCCGGTACGCGGCCGGCCGGGCCCGCATCGAGCGGGCCATCGCCACCGGGTTCCGCGAGAGCGGCCAGATCCTCATCCTCACCGCCGTCGGCGGCTCGCTCGCCGCCACGATCGACAAGGCCGGCCTGGGCGACATCCTCGGCCGGTACTTCACCGCCCAGACCGCGGCGCCGCTGCTGATGGTGTGGGTCATCGCCGCCGTGCTGCACGTGGCCGTCGGCTCGGTGACGATCTCGGCGATCACCGCGGCCGGCATCCTCGCCCCGGTGGCGCCCGTCATCGGGCTCGACCCGGTGCTCATCGCGCTGGCCGCTGGGGCCGGGTCGCTGTTCGCCGTGCACGTCACGAGCAACACGTTCTGGCTGCTCCAGTCGCTGATGGGCCAGACGACGCGGGGAACCCTCAAGACCTGCTCGGTGGGCGTCTCGGTCGCGTCGGTGGTCGCGATCCTGCTCATCCTCCCGCTGGGGCTCGTGGTGTGACCCGCCCGCCAGCGTCGGAACGCGAGGAAAGGACCCACGTGGACGAAACCCCGATCCAGCCCCTGCACGGCGTGCGGGTGCTCGAGCTCGGCAACTACATCGCCGCGCCGACGGCCGGGCGGCTGCTCGCGGACTTCGGCGCCGAGGTGATCAAGGTCGAGCGCCCCGGGACCGGTGACGAGCTGCGCAACTGGCGGCTGTACGCCGGATCGACGTCGCTGCTCTACCGCACGATCAACCGTGGCAAGAAGTCCGTGGCCCTCGACCTGCGCACGCCGGAGGGGCGGGCCGTCGTGCTGGACCTCGTGCGCCGCAGCGACGTCCTGCTGGAGAACTTCCGGCCCGGCACGCTCGAGAGGTGGGGGCTCGGGCCGGATGAGCTCGACGCCGCGAACCCGGATCTGGTGATCGTGCGGATCTCCGCGTTCGGGCAGACCGGCCCGCTCTCCGAAAGGCCCGGTTTCGCGGCGGTCGCGGAGGGGGTGGGCGGGTTGCGCGAGCTCGTCGGCGAGGCCGACCGGCCGCCGTCGCGGGTCGGGGTGTCGATCGGCGACTCGATCGCGGGGCTCTACGGCGCGTTCGGTGCCGTGATGGGCCTGTTCCAGCAGGGGCGTTCGGCGACGTCGCCGCCGCTCGCCGACCGCGTCGTCGACGTCGCGCTGAACGAGGCGATCCTGTCGATGATGGAGTCGCTCGTGCCGGACCACCTCGCCTACGGAGTGCATCGCACCAGGTCGGGCGGCCGGATGGAGGGGATCGCCCCGTCCAACGCCTACCCCTGCGCCGACGGCGCGAGTGTGATCATCGCCGGCAACGGGGACGGGATCTTCCGGCGTCTGATGACCGTGATCGGCCGCCCCGACCTCGGCGAGGACCCCGCGCTCGCGGCCAATGCCGGCCGCTGGGCCCAGCGCGACGTGCTCGATGACGCGATCGGCGCCTGGACGCGCACGCTGCCCCGTCCGCAGGTGCTCGCCGCGCTCGACGCGGCCGGCGTGCCGGCCGGCCCCATCTACACGGCCGAGGACATCGTGCAGGACGAGCAGTACCGGGCGCGCAACATGATCCAGTACCTGCCGGTCGACGCAGGGGACGGGCCTCCGCGCGAGGTCGGCTTCCCCGGGATCGTCCCGGTGATCGGCGACGTCTCGTTGCCGGTGCGCAGCCTCGGCCCGGACCTCGGCGAGCACACCACCGAGGTCCTCTCCCAGCTGCTCGGCATGGACGAGCGGGAGATCGTGGCGGCCTCAGGGGGACGGGCGTGAGTGTCGAGCTGCGCGATGTGACGCTGCGGGACGGGCTGCAGCTCACCGGCAAGGTCCTCCCCGTAGAGCGCAAGGTGGAGATCGCCCGCGAGCTCCTGCGCCTGGGTGTCCCCAGCCTGGAGATCGGCTCGATGGCCCGGCCCGATCTGGTGCCGCCGATGTCCGGCACGCTCGACGTCATCGCGGCCCTGACGCCGGAGGAGCTCGCCCGCTGCTGGGTGTGGGTCGCCACCCCGCGGCACGTGGAGCGGGCGATCGGGGCGGGCGCGCTGAACGTCCAGTACTGCTTCTCCGCCTCGGACGCGCACAACCGCGCCAACGTCGGCCGTCCCACCGAGGCGAGCCTCGACGCGATGCCGGCGGCCGTCGAGCTGGCCCGCGGCGCGGGCGGTCGCATCCAGCTGTGCATCGCCACCGCGTTCACCTGCCCGTTCGACGGGCCGGTGGCGCCGGACCGGGTGATCGCGATCGCGAACGACCCGCGGGCCGCGGGCGCCGAGGACATCGTCGTGTGCGACACCCTCGGCCAGGCGGCGCCGGCCGAGGTGGCGAGCCTCGTCGGGCGCGTCCGCCGGGACACCCCGCAGCGCCGGATCGTCTTCCACGGGCACGACACCTGGGGGCAGGGCGTGGCGAACAGCCTCGCGGCGGCGGCCGCGGGGGCGGACGTCGTCGACGGCTGCCTCGGCGGCCTGGGCGGCTGCCCGTTCGCCCCGGGTGCGAGCGGCAACACCGCCACCGAGGACCTGCTGTTCGGCACCCGCCCGGGCTGGCTCACACCGGCCCGGCTGGCCGGGCTCGTCGAGCTGGGGGAGGACCTGCTCGCCGAGCTGGGCGAGCCGAACCGGTCGAAGGCCGCGCAGGGCGCCCGATCGCGCGCCACGGCGTTCCCGTGGACGATCGCCGGCCGGTGACCCCCGAAACCTAGTCGGGTGGGCGACCGCCCAGGGTGCGCGTGAGCTTGTCGGCCGCCCCGACCAGGAGGTCGACCCACTCCTCGCAGCGGGCCCGCGGCATCCGGATGGTCGGGCCGCTGAGCGCCAGTGCGCCGACGAGCTCGGTGGCCGAGTCGAAGACGGGCGCGGAGAGCCCCGAGGAACCGTCCTCGCGCTCGGCGGTGGTGATCGCGTAGCCGTCCTTGCGGGTCTGCGTGACGAGTTCGCGCAGCTGCTCCGGATCGGTCACCGTCGTGTCGGTGATCGACTCCAGTGGTCGCGAGAGGATCCGTTCGGTCAGCTCGTCGTCCCAGGCCAGCAGGACACGGCCGGCCGAGCCCGCGTGCAGCGGGAGGAGCTTGCCCACGTACATGTCGCGGCGCAGCGCGTGGCGGGTCTCCGCCATCGCCACGCAGACGCGGAACCCCTGCTCCTCCCGGAAGAAGCAGGCCGTCTCCCCGGTGGCGTCGCGGAGGTCGCGTAGCACCGGGCTGACGATCGTCAGCACGTCGACGCCCTTGACGGCCGGCGCCGCCCAGTAGGCCATGCGCACGCCGATGCGGATCTGGTCGCCGGTGCGGTCCAGGAGGCCCTGGGCCACCATGTTCGTGACCAGCCGCTGCACGGTGGAGGTCGGCAGGCCGGTGGCCTGCTGGATCTCGCCGAGCGTGAGCGACGGGCGGGCGAGCGAGAACGCGTCGAGGATCTCGGTGATCTTGCCCAGCACGAGCAGGGGTTTCTGGCTCGCCGAGGTGGGAGCGTCGTCCGCCGACATGACCCGAAACCTAGTCGGCCGCCGGCGTGCAGGACGGGAGGCAGACCTGGTCACACGCCCTACCCTTGCTGGATGGCGCTGCGCGACTACTTGGTCGGGGAGGTTGCCGAGGACTACTCGGACGGTGCCCTCTCCCGCAGAGAGGCACTGCGCCGGCTCGTGCTGCTCGGTCTCAGAGCAACCGCGGCGAGCGCTCTGCTGTCGGCCTGTGCCGCGGAGGAGCCGGCCGCCCCGTCGGGAGCGACCGCGCCGCCGGCCACCGTCGAGCCGCCGGGTCGAGCGCAGAGCGTCGGTCGGGGACAGGAGATCCGGTTCGCCGGGCCGGCCGGGGAGCTGATCGGCGCCTGGGCGGCACCCGCCGGTCGGCCGGGGAGCGCGCTGCTGATCGTGCACGAGAACCGAGGCCTGACCGAGCATTTCTACGACCTCGTCGGCCGGCTTGCCGGGGCCGGGTACGGCGCGCTGTGCGTCGACCTGCTGTCCGCTCAGGGCGGCACGGCGGCCTTGACCGACCCCGCCCAGGCGCCCACCGCACTGGCGGACACGCCCGTCGACTCGCTGCTCGCCGACCTGCGCGCGGGCATCGACGAGCTGGGGCGCCGCGTACCCGGAGCGAAGGTCGGCGTGGTCGGCTTCTGCTTCGGCGGCGGGATGACCTGGCAGCTGCTGCAAGCCGGGGAGCCCAGGGTGGCCGCTGCGGTGCCGTTCTACGGGCCGGTGCCGGAACAGCCGGACTTCCAGCAGGTCACGGCGGCCGTGCTCGCGGTGTACGCGGGCCTCGACGATCGGGTGAACGCGGGCCGGGAGCGCGCCGAGGCGGCGTTGCGGGATGCTGGGGTGACGTACTGGATACGCACCTTCGAGGGCGCCGACCACGCGTTCTTCAACGACACCGGCCCCAGGTACGACGCGACAGCGGCCGGGCAGGCCTACACCGAGATGCTGGACTGGTTCGACCGGTATCTCGGCTGATCCCTCGGGGGTGGTCAGCCGTCCTTCTGACGCATTGCCCGTAGCTGCTGCTTGACCGACTCGACGTCCCATCGCGCGTGGCCACCCTTGGACTCGATCTCGGGAGTGATCAGTCCTTCTGCCCGGTACCGCTGGATCGTCCGCTCCGACAGCCCGATCACGCGTGCGAGCTCACGCGTCGTGAGCAGGCGCGGCGTCGTCATCTGGCGAGAATATGCGCTGGTAGGCGGCCTTGTTGGCCTCATGGCGGCCAGGGCGGGAGCTGGCGGTTGCTGTCGCACTGTGGCGGTTTTGGGCTAGCATCGACTCGTGGCGTTCTGGATGACCGAGCGACCGGGAGGCGGGTTCGCGACGGGCGAGGCGGCGGACGAGGCAGAGGCGCGGCTGATGATCGCTCGGGAACAAGGCAGGGCCTCGGTGAAGTGGAGCGAACGTTCTGCTCGGTACCGCTGGACGGTCGTGCTGGACGAGGGAAAGTCCTCGCACGGCGGGGCGGACACCGAGGACGAGGCTTGGTGGTTCGTCAAAGAAGCCGTGAACCGCCCGTACCGCGGGACGCACTACCGGAAGCCCCGCGGCCTCTGGACCCTGCCGCCCGCGTAGGTCGACAAGCGCTCGGCTCGAACCCGCGCAAGAGTGGCAAGACCGACGCGGGGAGCGCGACGTCCGGGTCACCTTCGGCGGAATCACGATCGGGTCCGGCCACCGCGTCACGATCGACGACGACGGCATAGTCGTCCACCCGTCCTGATCGCGCCGGCCGCCATACCGTCTATGGCAACGCGATGAGCTCCTTGAGTCGTCGGCTGCGGTAGGTGACGGCCGGGTGGTCGGGCGCGAGGCTTCGCAGCGGGCCGAGCCAGCGGCAGAGCTGGCGCAGTCCCAGCAGGATGGCGCTGCGCCGGATCGCCCGCGGGTGGTCGGTAGGCAGCGGGCGGATGCGCTGGTAGCCGCGCAGCACCGCCGGGAGCAGCGCGAAGGGGAGGGTCTCCCGCTCGTGCAGGAGGAAGTGTCCGAGGTCGAAGAGTGGCTCCGTGCCGCGGATCTCGCCGAAGTCGATGAGCCCGGTGTAGCGGCCGCGGTCGCAGAAGATCGGGGTGACGTCGAAGTCGCCGTGTGCCAGGGCCGCCGTCGCGAAGGGCTGGGCGCGCTCCTGGTCGAGCAGGCCGTCGACGACCTCCAGCTCGGTGTCGGTGAACAGCGACGCCAGCGCACCTGCCCGCCCCTCCAGGTGGGACGTCAGGAAGGTCTCGTAGTGGGGGTACTCGGCGCGCAGCGGCCAGCCGGCTCCCCGGCGCCGGACGAAGCCGAACCCGTCCACCTCGATGGTGTTGATCAGGGCCAGGTCGTGCCCCGCCTCCTCGGCGACGGCCGCCGCCGCGGCGGGATCGGTGACCTCGGCCAGCGACCCGCCGCGCACCTCCGTGGTGATCATGACGGAGCGGCCGATGTCCGCGTCGAACGCCTCGATGTGCACGACCTCGGCGACCCGCGCGCCGCGATCCCGGAGCTGCTGGTGCAGCTCCGCGTCGGTGCCGAGGTGCTCGTCGGCCTCCTCCGCGACGCGGAGGTAGAACGTGTCGGTTCCGCGGAACACCCGGTACACCTGGGTGGCGACGCCGTCCGCTGTGCGTTCGAACGTCGGCGCGGGTGCCCCGCCGAAGACGCGCCGCAGCAACGCGGCGGTGGCCGCGAGATCTACATCGGGCTTTCGCTCCATGCGAGCGGTGTCCCCGTCCCGATTCCCGTTCATCGGACGGATCATCCCCGGGCCTCGCCGTGGCCGGGCCGACCGGGGCGTACTGTGCGGACAGAATTCCTCAGACAAGTAGAGGTGTGGTCCCGTGGTCGCCCAGCTCCAACGGCATCCGCTGGCCGCGCAGGTCGCCGAGGCGCTTCTCCTGCGCATCCGGGCGGGGGAGTGGTCGCTGGGGCACCGGCTCCCCGGCGAGACCACTCTGGCCGCCCAGCTCGGGGTGGGGCGGTCCACGCTGCGCGAAGCGATCCGGGAGTTGGCCGGCAGGGGTGTGCTCGACAGCCGCCAGGGCGCCGGCGTGTTCGTCACGGCACTGGACGTCGTCGACGACTGGGACGTGGTCCTGCGCCGGGCCGGCGTCGCGGCGGTGATCGAGGCGCGGATCGCGATCGAGGCCGAGGCCGCGGGGCTGTCGGCCGGCCGGCGCACACCCGCCGACGTCCGCGCCCTCCGGCGCGCGCTCGCGGCGCGGGCACCCGTGGGCCGGACCGTGGAGGAGCACGTCGACGCCGACATGGCCTTCCACCGCACGGTGATCGTGGCGGCGCACAACGAGGTGCTGGTGGAGCTGTTCGACGCGTTCGTGCCGCGGGTGCGCACGACCATGGTCCACGTGCTGCGGGTGCGCCCGCTCGCCTCGGAGGAAGCAGACCACGAGGCGCATGCGGCGCTCGTCGACGCGATCGCCCGCCGGGACGTCCCGGCGGCGACCGCGGCGAGCCGCACCCATCTCACCGCGTTGAAGGAGGCGCTCGCATGAGGACCCAGGTCCTCGAACTGGCGGACGTGACGTACCGCCGCGGCGGTACGCAGATCCTGCACGGCGTGTCGTTCACGGTCGGCGCGGGCGAGCACTGGGCGCTGCTCGGCCCCAATGGGGCGGGCAAGAGCACCGTGCTCGGGTTCTGCGGCGCCGTCACGCACCCGACCACCGGTGTCGTGCACGTCCTGGGCCGGCAGCTGGGTCGCGTGGAGCTGCAGGCGTTGCGCCGCAGCATCGGGCACGTGAACCCACGCCACCCGCTGCGCTCACCCCTCACCGTGCGGGAGGTCGTGCTCACCGGGCTGACCGGGAGCATCGAGCTCCCCCCGCGCTGGACACCCGACGCCACCCAGCTCGCCCAGGCGCACGACCTGCTGGGCGCGTTCGGGCTCGCGGGGAAGGCCGAGGACCGGTGGCCCACCCTGTCGCAGGGGGAGCGCGGCCGGGTGCTCATCGCGCGGGCGCTGATCCCCGGGCCGCGGTTGCTGCTGCTGGACGAGCCCTCCACCGGGCTGGACGTCGCCGCACGCGAGCAGCTGCTGGAGGCGATCGACGGGCTCGACGCTTCCCATCCCGGCACCGCGTCGGTGCTGGTCACCCACCATCTGGAGGAGCTGCCGACCACCACCACCCACGCGCTGCTGCTCGCGAACGGCCGGGTGGTGGCCTCCGGACCGGTGGCCGAGGTGGTGACGAGCCGGAACGTCAGCGCGGCGTTCGACCACCCGATCGACGTCGAGCGCCGCGACGGGCGGTGGAGCGCGCGAGCGGGCCGCCTCGCGGCCGCCCGGGTCTGACCGGCCCGCTCCGCCTCGTGGAGGCTTACCCGCCTCCCGGCTCGGGGGTCTGCACCACCGACGGCGCGCGGCGCAGTCCCTAGCGTCGATCGGCGTGATCTTCGATGCCGGCCGGAGCCGGACCGACCTCCTGCTCTTCTTCGCCGGAACGTTCGCCCTGAGCTGGCTCCCGTGGGGCGCGGCGCTGCTGGCCGGGGGCGACATCGGCCGGCCGCTGCCCCACCTGCTGTTCGTCGTCGGCGCGTTCGGCCCGTCGGCGGTGGCAGCGCTGCTGTGGCTCGCCGGTCGGCGCCGCCCACCCGGCCGCAACCCGTTCCGCACCGCGCACCGCTGGTTGCTGCCCGCACTGCTGCTCGGCGCCGCAGGGCCGATCGCGGCGGCGCTCGTCGACGGGTCCGTCGACCTCGCCGCCGCGGGCTCCACCGTGACGGCGATGGGCGGGCCGCTGCTCCTGATCGGATTCGTGCTGCTGACCGGTCCGCTGGCCGAGGAGTTCGGCTGGCGCGGCTACGCGCAACCGCGCCTGCGCGCCACGCTCGCCCCGGCGCCGACCGCGGTGCTGCTCGGCGTGGCGTGGGCCGCGTGGCACGTCCCGCTGTTCCTGCTCACCGGCACGTCGCAGGCCGAGACGGGGCTGGTCAGCTGGCAGGCGCTGTTGTTCTTCGCGAGTTTCGTGCCGCTGAGCTACACGATCTGGGCGGTGTCGGAGCGGATGCACGGCGGGGTGGCCGCGGCGGTGGCCGTGCACGTCGCGTTCAACGCCGCGGGCGGGCTGTTCCCGGCATCCTCGACCGCCGCGGCACTCGTCTCCACCGCCGTGATCACGGCGACCGCCGTCGCGGCGCACGTCGTGGTCGGCCGGGCGACGCCCGAGCCCACCGCGGCGCGGTCGGGAAGCGGTGCACGCTGAACAGCTGATCGTTCCGGGCCGCCGGTCTACATCGCCGCGTACGTCAGGCAGTCGGCCACGTCCGCGCGGGCGCCCACATCCACCGACGCCGCGGTGCACTCCAGCATGTCGTTGAAGCGGCAGTCGGAGCGGTGGCAGGCGCCCACGAGCCCGGTGCGGACGGTGCCCCCGCGGAACGCGATCTCGACGAAGGTGCCGCAGTGGGCGTGGTCGCCGGCGATGGTGATGGCGCCGGCATGGCAGCTGGACGACTCGTTGTACGAACAGCTGCTCGCCGAGCAGCTGTGCACCTGCGGCATGTCCTGGACGGAGGTCATGGCCGGAGTCTGAGCTGGTCACAGGGCCTGTGCCAGGCAACAGAGGGTTGCCTTGCCCGTGCTGAGCACCGCCTCGCTCGACGCGCTGAGCAGGAGATTCCCCGGGGGATCGGCGGGAGGGCGGCCGTCAAGTGCGGCCGATCGGGTGACCAGCGGTCCAACGAACCTCTGACTAGAGTCAGAGGATGGACGCGGCCATGGTGGCGCAGGTGCGCCGGTTCAACCGCACGGTCACGCAGCGCGTGGGTGCCCTGGAGGACGGCTTCCTCGGCCGCGGGCGACCGCTCGCGGCGGCGCGGCTGCTGTGGGAGATCGGGCCGGACGGGCGGGACGTGCGCTCGCTACGTGCCGAGCTCGGCCTCGACTCGGGCTACCTCAGCCGGCTGCTCCGCTCGCTCGAGGCCGACTCCCTGATCACCGTGGAGGCGGACGCGGCCGACCGGCGGGTGCGGGTCGCTCGGCTCACCCCGACCGGGGCCGCCGAGCGCGAGGCCCTCGACCGGCGCAGCGACGAGGTGGCCGCCGCGCTCCTCTCGCCGCTCCCGGCGCCGCAGCGCCACCGGCTGGCCGCCGCGATGGCCGACGTCGAGCGGCTGCTGCGCGCCGGGATGATCGAGATCGCGGCCACCGATCCCGCCCATCCGGACGCCCGGCGCTGCCTGCGCGCCTACTTCGCGGAGCTCGACCGCCGGTTCGACACCGGCTTCCACGCCGAGCGGAGCAACCCCGCGCCCGACGTCGGGCTGCGCCCACCCGCGGGCTTGCTGCTCGTCGCGCGGCTCGGGGCTGAACCGGTGGGCTGCGGGGCGCTGCGATCGGGCGCGGACGAGGTGTGGGAGGTCAAGCGGATGTGGGTGTCGGACGCCGTGCGCGGCACGGGGCTGGGCCGCCGGCTCCTCGGCGAGCTCGAGACCCACGCGGTCGCGGCCGGCGCCCGCATCCTGCGCCTCGAGACGAACCAGACGCTCGTCGAAGCCATCGCCCTCTACCGCTCCGCCGGGTACGCCGAGGTTCCGGCGTTCAACGACGAGACCTACGCCCACCACTGGTTCGAGAAGCGGCTCGCGCGCTGAACGCGGGTCATCCGTTGACGGCCCGGAACTCCCAGAGGATCTGGCCGGTGGCTCCCGACTGGCCGAAATGCGGGTTGGGTGCGGAGGCGCTGAACGTCGCCACCTGACCGGGCTGGACGTCGAGCGGGTGGTTCGCGACGACCTGACCGTCTGCCTTGATCTCCAGGTGTCCACGCGCCGGCGCCGTGCCGGAGTTGTTCACCGTGGCGGTCACGTTGCACGTCTGGGCGATGCAGCGCGGATCCGGCTGGAGCTGGATCCCGACGTTCGGGCGCTCCTGCAGCATCTGGGCCAACGACTTCGGCGCGGCTTCCTGACGGATCCGGGCGGCGGCTCCGGTGACCGCGGTGACCTCCTCGTCGGTCGACCTGCCGACCGGCACCGGCGAGGTGCTCGCATCCGGCGCGACGTCGACGGCGAGCAGCGGGTGCGGGTCGTCGCTGCCGACGACCACCCGCCGGGCGTTCTCGGAGAGCACGATCCCGGGCCGGCCCTCCACCAGCTGGCGCTCCACCGCCTGCCACTGCGTGGGCTGCTCCCCGCGCACCTGCGCGGCGAGCGCGGCCGGGTGCAGGCGCAGGACCGGATCGATCTCCTGCGTCTCGGTGAGCGGATCGGCCACCCAGACACCCGCCAGGTCGCCGGCCCGGGTCGGATGGTGGTACAGCCACCACTCGCGGTTGGCGCGGATCAGCGCTCCGCTCTGGTCCCAGTAGAGGTCTGCCGTGGCCCGGCCGCCGTCGCGGGACAGGGTGCCGAAGGCGCCCTCGGTGGTGACGGTCAGGTCGAACCGGATCTCGCCGCCGTCGGTGGCGGCGACCGCACCCTGGTAGTGGGCTCCCCGCCAGCTGCCGGCCTCGGTGGCGGCCGTGGTGACGAGGTCGGCGGGGTTCGTGCGGGCGACCGAGAACACCAGCGCGATGCCGGCGGCGACGGCCACGAGGACGCCGGCGAGGGTCAGCGGCCAAGCCTTCCGCTGCGGCCGCCTGGCCGGCCGCGCGCCGGACGGCGTGATGACGCCCGCGGAGTGCCCGCCGCCGGCCTGCACGGGAAGCGGCCGCGACTGCGTGCCTCGGCGGTCGTCGGAGGAGAACGCCCATGCATCCGTGCGGGCGGGCCCGCTCTCGTCCGCGCCGAACGTCCAGGCCTCCGTGCCGGGCCGCACCTCCGCGGTGGGCGGCAGGGGCGACCACGGGCCCTCACCCGCGGTGGTCGGCGGCGCCGCTTCCGGCGGTGCGGCCGCGGGCGGAGCGCCCGCCGCGTCGATCACCGGCATCGGGCCGGTGGCGTCCGCGGGTCGGGCCGGCCCCGCAGGTACGAAACCGGGGGTCGGGCCGACCACCGGGAACGCGGCCGGCACCGACGGGGCCGCGGGAGGTGGGCCGACCGCGGCGAAGACACCGGTGGGCGGGGCCGGATCGACGGGAACGGGCGGCCCGGCGGCGGGCGGGGCGGTGTGGGTCGGTGGGGTGACCGCGGTGAAGAGCCCGGTCGGCGGGGCGGGTGCGGCAGCGGCTGGGATGGCGTCCGGCGGCGTCGAGGCTCCGGAATCGGGTGGTGGCCCGATCGCGGGGAAGACGCTGGTGGGCGGGGTCGGATCCTCGAAGACGGGCGAACCTGCGGCCGGTGGAGCCCCGGGGTCGGGTGGTGGGCCGACCGCGGGAAAGACGCTGGTGGGTGGGGTCGGGTCGGCGAAAATGGGCAGGCCAGCGGCCGGCGGGACATCGGCGATCCCCGCGCCCGGAGGCGGCGGACCGACGGCCGGGACGCCCGCCGATGCGGGCGTCACCGGAGGCGGCCCCGTCGCGGCGCCGTTGGTGGAGGGCTGGTCGCCGGCCGGCTCGAAGAGGGAGGCCGAGGCCGGACCCGGCGGCGCCGGAGGCTGCGAAACCGGAGGCTGCGAAACCGGAGGCTGGGAAACCGGACCCGGCGGCACCGGCGGCGACACCTGGCCCGTCGGAACCGGAGGCTGTGACGCCGGATGTAGCGGCGCCTGGCCCGTCGGAACCGGAGGCTGCGGCACCTGGCCCGTCGGAACCGCAGGCTGCGGCGCCGGCGGCTGCGGCACCGGAGGCGGCGCCACGGCGTTCGGGGCGGTGGGGCCGGCGTCGAAGAGGCCGGCGGGCGGCGTGGCGTCGGCTGCCGGCGGGGGAGCGGCGGCGGCACCGGCGGGCGGCGTGGCGACCTCCGGGAGCGCGGCGGTGTCCGGCGCCGGAGGGATCACAGGCAGCGGCCCGGTGGCGAACCAGGAGGGCGGCGCGGTCGGGGCGGTACCGGCATCGACCACGGGCTGGGCCGCCGTCTCGGCAGCGTCGCCGGGGAACTGCGATCCGGCCTGCGGGAGGGGCAGCGGGCCCGTGGCGTCGGCCGGCGCCTGGACGGGCAGCGGGCCCGTGGCGTCCGCCGGCCCGGCCGGTCGGGACGGACCTGTGGTGCCGTCCGCCGCGCGGTCGGTGACGTCGGCGGGCCCGGCGCTCCGTCCGGTGCTGGTGCCCGCACCGGTTCCGTCCATCCCGGTCCCTCCCCCCGTCGCCACGTTCCGGACGCCCCCTGTAGAGCCGACCGAACGATGGACGGCTCGGTGGCAGCTCGCCCAGTGCCCTGTGCGCCAGATCACGTCAGGTCGACCCCGGCGCGCCGACCCAGCTTCGCACGGCGTCGAGCGCGCTCCTCGGGCACCCGTGGATCAGAGCACTTTCCGCGGGACACCGCGTGCATGCGGGCGGGCGGACCGGCTGGTGGCGATCCTGCTGTCATGCAGGCCCGCGGCTGGGTGACCTCCGCGGAGCCGGCCGATGAGTTCGAGGTCTCGGTGGCCACCGCGCGCCGCGACCTCGAGGCCGCCGGGGTGCCCGTATACGCGGGGCGGCTGGCAGCTGCTCGGCGGAGCTCACACCGACCTCAGCGGGCTCACCGCGGGAGAGGCGCAGGCGCTCTTCCTGCTCGCCGGCCGCCGTCGCGCCCGAGGTGCGGTCGGCGCTGCGCAGGCTTGTACGGGCTCTGCCCGGCCCGGTCCGCGCCGACGCCGCGACGGCCGCGGACACGTCGGGCGCCGTCGCGGTGCGGGTGGCCCAGCACCGCCCCGTCGGAAAGGTCAGCGGCCGGAGAGAGCGTGCACCAGCGGGACGCCCGGCCGGTAGGCGAGATGGCGGTAGCTCGGCGCGTCGAGGACGGTCAGGTGGGCCCGCGCGCCGACGCCGAGGTGGCCCACATCGGTGCGGCGCAGAGCGGCGGCGCTCCCGGCCGTCGCCGCCCGCACGGCCTCGGCGGGCGTCATCCGCATCTCCCGCACCGCCAACGCGATGCACAGCGGCATGGAGGAGGAGAAGCAGGTGCCCGGGTTGCAGTCGGTGGCCAGCGCGACGGTGATGCCGGCCCCGAGCAACCGGCGAGCGTCCGGGTAGGGCTGGCGCGTGGAGAACTCGACGCCGGGCAGCAGTGTGGCGACGGTGTCGCCGCCGGCGAGCGCGTCGACGTCGGCATCGGTGAGGAACGTGCAGTGGTCGACGCTCGCGGCGCCGAGCTCCACGGCGAGCCGCACGCCGGGGCCCGGCGCGAGCTGGTTGCCGTGCACGCGCAGGCCCAGGCCGGCGGCGCGGCCCGCCTCCAGCACGGCGCGGCTCGCGTCACCGTCGAAGGCGTGCGGCGACGCCGGCTCGCAGAACACGTCGACCCAGCGGGCGTGCGGGGCGCAGGCCGCGAGCATCGGGCCGGTGACGAGCGCGACGTACTCGTCGGTGCGGCCGCGGTACTCGGGCGGCACGACGTGGGCGCCGAGGAACGTGGTCTCCTCGGTGACCTCGCGGGCGAGCCGCAGGGTGCGCTCCTCGTCGGCGACCGAGAGCCCGTAGCCGCTCTTGATCTCGACGGTCGTCGTGCCCTGGGCCCGCAGCTCGGCCACCAGCGCCGCGAGCCGGGCGCGCAGGGCGTCCTCGCCGGCATCGCGGGTGGCGGCGACGGTGGCCGCGATCCCGCCGCCGTCGTAGGGCACGCCCGACATGCGTGCCTCGAACTCCGCCGACCTGTCCCCGGCGAACACCAGGTGCGTGTGGCTGTCGACGAACCCCGGGAGCACTGCGCGCCCCTCGACGTCGACCCGCGCGTCCGCGGCGGGGGCGGCGGAGGCAGGCCCGACCCACGCGACGACGCTCCCGTCGACCACGAGCGCGGCGTCGGTCAGCAGCCCGAGCGGGCCGGGGCCGAGCGAGGGCTGATTGGTGACAAGCTCCCCGATCCCGGTGACGAGAGTGCTCATCGCCCACGCCCGGCCGAGCTCATGCGTCCTCCCAGAGGGGTGCGATCGCGTCGGACAGCAGTCTGCCGACGTCGCCCAGGACGTGCTGCCCGTCCTCGACCACGACGTGGCCGTCCACCACGACGGTGTGGACGTCCTCGGCGGCGGCCACCAGCACGGCCTGAGCGGGGTCGATGCCGGCGGTGCGCGGGGTGTCCAGGGCGATCGCCACCAGGTCGGCGTGGGCTCCGGGGGCGATGCGCCCGGCGTCGGGCCAGCCGAGGGCGGCGTGGCCGTCGACGGTGAGCGCGTCCGTCAGCGCCGTTGGCGTCAACCGGCCGCGCTCGCCGGTGGCCAGCCGCTCGTGCGACTCGGCGAGCCGGGCCTCGGCGAGCAGGTCGGCCTGCACGTGCTGGTCGCTGCCGAGTGCGAGAGGGCACCCGACCTCCCGCACCGCGCGGAACGGGCCGGGGCCGTCGGCGAGGTCGGCTTCCGTGCTCGGACAGGCGCAGACGGTGGCGCGAACGCCGCCGAGCAGGGCGATGTCGGCATTCGTGACGTGCGTGGCGTGGACGGCGGTGGTCGCGGGGCCGAGGACGCCGTGCTCGGCGAGCAGGGCGGTCGGGGTGCAGCCGTAGTGGGCGAGGCAGGCGGCGTTCTCCGCGGGCTGCTCGGAGAGGTGGACGTGCAGCGGGCGGCCCGTGATGACCACCCGGGCGAGCTGCGCGGCGGGCACGGCCCGCACCGAGTGCACCGCGGCACCGATCCGCACCGCCGGACCCTCGGCGAGGTCGGCCACCCGCTCCGGCCCAGGCGTCGGCGTCGCCGTCGGAGAAGCGGCGCTGCACGTCGTCGAGCGGCGTGTGCCCATCCGCGTCGAGGCCGCCGGCGACGTAGCAGGCGTCGAGCAGGGTGAGCCGGACGCCCGCGTCCGCCGCGGCCTGCACCAGCGCCGCGCCCATCGCGTTCGGGTCGGCGTACCGGACGCCGCCGGGGCCGTGGTGCAGGTAGTGGAACTCCCCGACGCACGTGACGCCGCCCAGCGCCAGCTCCGCATACGTGGCGCGGGCGAGCGCGAGGTAGCGGTCCGGGTCGAGCCGGGCGGCGACGGCGTACATCCGCTCCCGCCAGGTCCAGAACGTGCCGCCGCGGTCGTGGGTGCGGCCGCGCAGGGCCCGGTGGAACGCGTGGCTGTGGGCGTCGGCGAAACCGGGCAGCACGAGCCCGGCGAGCCGCACGTCCCCCGGGGCAGGCGCTTCCTCCTGAACGGAGGCGATCCGCGAGCCGTCCACGACCACCCGCACGCCCGCCCGGGGAGCTCCGTCGACCCAGGCCATCTGGCACCAGAAGGTGCTCACGCCCACCCCCCGGATTGCAGCATGGCCACCTTCATGCCACCTGGTTGCGTGAAGGTGGCCATGCTGCGACTCCGGACGCACCTTCGCGGGTCAGCAAAGCCACTTTCATGACGTCACGTGCCGTGAAAGTGGCTTTGCTGACACCGCGGTGCGGGGCGCCACATTGCAGGAAAGCCACTTTCATGCCAGCTCGTTGCGTGAAAGTGGCTTTGCTGCAAGGCCCTCGGACATCGGGACGCGGAGGCCGTGGGTCTCCGCCGTTTCCGCCGCCAGGTCGTAGCCCGCGTCCACGTGGCGCAGCACGCCCGTCGCCGGGTCGTTCGTGAGCACGCGTTCGATCTTGGCGGCCGCGAGGTCGGTGCCGTCGGCCACCGTCACCTGGCCTGCGTGGATCGAGCGGCCGATGCCCACGCCGCCGCCGTGGTGGATCGACACCCAGCTCGCCCCGGACGACGTGCTGACCAGCGCGTTCAGCAGTGGCCAGTCGGCGATGGCGTCGGAGCCGTCGGCCATGCCCTCCGTCTCGCGGTAGGGGGAGGCCACCGAGCCGGTGTCGAGGTGGTCGCGGCCGATCACGATCGGGGCGCTGATCTGCCCTGCGGCGACCAACTCGTTGAACCGCAGCCCGGCGCGGTCCCGCTCGCCCTGCCCGAGCCAGCAGATCCGCGCGGGCAGGCCCTGGAACGCCACCCGCTCGCGGGCGGCGCGGATCCAGCGCTGCAACCGGTCGTGGTCGGGGAAGAGGTCGAGCACGGCGTCGTCGGTGGTGGCGATGTCGGCCGGGTCGCCGGACAGCGCCACCCAGCGGAACGGGCCCTTGCCCTCGCAGAACAACGGCCGGATGTAGGCGGGCACGAAGCCGGGGAACGCGAACGCCCGCTCGTAGCCGCCTTGGCGGGCCTCGTCGCGCAACGAGTTGCCGTAGTCGAAGACCTCGGCCCCGGCGTCGAGGAACCCGACCATCGCCTCGACGTGGCGGGCCATCGACTCGCGTGCCCGGTCGGTGAACTCCTCGGGCTTCTTCGCGGCGTAGTCGTCCCAGTCGTCCAGGTCGACGCCGTCGGGCAGGTAGGACAGCGGGTCGTGGGCGGCGGTCTGGTCGGTGACGATGTCGACCTCGACGCCGCGGCGCAACAGCTCCGGCAGCACCCGCGCACAGTTGCCGACGAGCCCCACCGACAGCGCCCGCCGCTCCGTGCGAGCCGCCGTGCAGCGGGCGACGGCGTCGTCCACGTCGGCGGCCAGCTCGTCGAGGTAGCGGTGCTCGACGCGCCGCCGCAGCCGGGCCGGGTCGACGTCGACCACGAGGCACACGCCGCCGTTGAGCGTGACGGCGAGGGGCTGCGCGCCGCCCATGCCGCCGCAGCCGCCGGTGACGGTGAGCGTGCCGGCGAGGGAACCGCCGAACCGCTTCTCGGCGACGGCGGCGAACGTCTCGTAGGTGCCCTGCAGGATCCCCTGGGTTCCGATGTAGATCCACGAGCCGGCGGTCATCTGGCCGTACATGGTGAGTCCGAGCCGCTCGAGCCGGCGGAACTCCGGCCAGTTCGCCCAGTCGCCGACGAGGTTGGAGTTGGCGATGAGCACCCGCGGCGCCCACTCGTGCGTGCGCAGCACCCCGACCGGACGGCCGGACTGCACGAGCAGGGTCTCGTCGTCGGCGAGCGTGGTGAGCGTCCGGATGATCGCGTCGAACGAGGCCCAGTCGCGTGCGGCGCGCCCGGTGCCCCCGTAGACGACGAGGTCGTCGGGCCGCTCGGCCACCTCCGGGTCGAGGTTGTTGCACAGCATCCGCAGCGGCGCCTCGGTCTGCCAGGACCGGGCGGTCAGTGCGGTGCCTCGCGCGGCACGCACAGGACGGGCACCCTCCACGACGGCTCCCCTCATCGACGCTAGACGCCCCATCCTCGCGCGGATCGGCCCGCGCCCGCAGCGCCCCGCTCGGACGCCGGTTGACGCACCCCGTCTCGGTCCACGCACCTCGTGTCGGCCGGCGCGACCCGTCGATGGGTAGCGCGAACGGGTTGGGGGTGCGCGGGCGGAGAAGGGGTGCGTCAACCCACGCAACCCGCCGCGGTCCACGCACCCCGTTTCGGCCGACGCACCCCGTCGACGGGTGGCGCGGGCGGAAAGGTGGTGCGTGCGCGGACGGGGAGTGCGTCAGCTCGGGCCGTAGGAGTCGGTGTGTGAGGTCAGGATCCGACGAGCGTGTCGTCCCGTTCCTCCCGGCGGGACCGCAGCCGGGCGACGAGGGACGGGCCGAGCAGGAGTAGCACCGCCAGCACCAGCACCGCGACGCACAGCGGCCTCGTGAAGACGATCAGCAGGTTGCCGTCGCCGATGGCGCTCGTCTGCACCAGGGCCTTCTCGAACAGCGGCCCGAGCACCAGGCCCAGAACTAGGGGGGCGGTGGGGAGGCCCAGGCGCTTCATCGCGTATCCGACGAGGCCGAACACGAGCACTACCCACACGCTGAACATGCTGTTGGCGATCGCGTACGCGCCGAGCAGGCTCGTGAAGAGGATCAGCGGGTAGAGGTAGCCGTAGGGCACCCGCAGCAGCTGTGCGAACACCGGGGCGAGCGGCAGGTTGAGCACCAGCAGGATCAGGTTGCCGATGAAGAAGGACGTGAGCAGCCCCCACACCAGCTCGGGCTGCTGGTCGAACAGCAGGGGTCCGGGCTGGATGCCGTAGATCGTGAACGCGCCCAGGAGGACAGCTGTGGTGGCGCCGCCCGGCACTCCGAGGGTGAGTGTCGGCACGAAGTTGGCGTTGGCGGCGGCGTTGTTCGCGCTCTCCGGGGCCGCCACGCCCTCGATGGCGCCGCGCCCGAACTCGTCCTTGCGCTTGGAGACCCGCTTCTCGACCCCGTAGGCCATGAACGACGCCAGCGTCGATCCGGCGCCGGGCAGGCAGCCGAACAGGAACCCGAGGGCGCTGCCGCGCAGGATCGGACCACCGGAGCGCCGCAGGTCGTCGCGGCTGATCAGGAGCTCCCGGAAGCGCGCGCGGATCGGCGCGGCGGCACCCTCGCGGATCTGGTGCAGCACCTCGCCGACGGCGAACAGCCCGATCATCACCTCGACGAACGGGATGCCGGACAGCAGGTCGACGGAGCCGAACGTGTAGCGGGAGACGCCGCTGCCGGTGTCGACGCCCACCAGCGCGATGACCAGCCCGAGCACCGCCATCGTGGCGCCGAGCAGCCGGTCCTCGCCGGAGAAGCTGACGATCGTCGCGAGCCCGAGCACCATCACGGCGAGCATCTCGGGCGGCCCGAACCGCAGCGCGAAATCGGCGAACGGGGGAGCGAGCGCCATCAGCAGGGCGAGCGAGATGATCGCCGCCACGAACGAGCCGATCGCCGAGATCGCCAGCGCCGCGCCGGCTCTGCCCTGCCGCGCCATCTGGTAGCCGTCGATCGTCGTGACGACGGTGGACGCCTCACCCGGAGTGGAGATGAGGACGGAGGTGATCGTGCCGCCGTACTGGCAGCCGTAGTAGATGCCGGCGAGCATGATCAGGGCCGTCACCGGTTCGAGCCCGAGCGTCAGGGGCAGCAGGATCGCCACACCGGTGGTGGAGCCGAGCCCGGGCAGCACGCCGATCACGGTGCCGAGCAGCACGCCGACGAAGCACCACATCACGTTCTCGACCGTGAGGGCGGTCTCGAAGCCGAGGATCAGGTTGTCGAGCACCTTCACCACCCCAACAGTTCGCCGACCGCGCCGTCCGGCAGCGGGACGTCGAGGAACTCCGCGAACACGCCGTACCCGGCGGCGATCGCCACCGCCGTGACGGCGAGCGCCGCGAGCGGTGGCCGCCGCTCGACGACCGCGGCGACGAACAGCACCAGCAGCCCGAGCGCGGGCAGGAACCCGAGCAGCGGGACCAGCAGGACCGCCACCGGGGTGGCGACGACCACGATCCAGAGCTGCCGGACACGCTGCGCCTCGGTGCGCCCGAGCACGTCCACCCCGGAATCCGGATCCGACGAACGGCCCTCTCGTCGGACAGGTTCCGACGAACGCGCCGTTCGTCGGAACTGGCGGTGCCGCCGCAGCCGGATCACCAGCTGGCCGGCGCTCAGGAGTAACAGCAGTAGGCCCGTCACCATCGGGAGCAGGCCCGGTCCGACCCGACCCTCCTCGCCGAGGATCCCGTAGCCGAACGAGGTGCCGAAGACCGCCGCCCCGACGACCGCGAGCACCCCGAACGCGGCGGCCTGGGCGGCCGGGCTCGCGGTTGCCGGCTCGGTCACGGCTTCAGCGCCTCCTCCAGGAGCGCCCGGTTGCGGTTCAGGTACTCCACGAACTGCGGCCCGGGCGCGGTGATCGGCTGCAGATAGCTCTCGTCGATGTAGGTGCGGTACTGCGGCGTCTCGAGCGCCCGCTGCATCGTCTCGATCCAGTAGGTGCGCTCCTCCTCGCTGATCCCACCGGGCGCGAGCACGCCGCGGAACTGCGCGAACGACACCGGGATGCCCTGCTCGGCCGCCGTCGGGATGTTCTGGAGCGTGCCGTGGTCGTAGCGCTGCTCGGAGAACGCGCACACGGCGCGCAGGTCGCCCGACTCGAGCTGCCCGATCACCTCGCCCGGGTTGAGCGAGGCGATGTCGATCTGCCCGCCGAGCAGCGCCGCGATCAGCTCGCCGCCGGACTCGAACGCCACGCGGTCGAACTGCACGCCGGTCTCGTTCTCGGTGAGGGAGAGGACGATGTTGTCCAGGCCGGTCTGACCGCTGATCCCGGCCACGACGCGCTGGGCGCGCGCGGCGTTCACGACGTCCGTGCAGGTCTGGTACGGCGCGCTCGCCGGCACCACGAGGAGCGTGAAGTCCTCCGCGACCTTCATGATCGGGGTGAAGTCCTCGAAGGTGAACTCGACGTCGCCGCCTGCCGGAAGGGCGAGCAGCGCGGTCTCGGTGGCGAGCAGCGTCTCGGGGTCGCCGTTGCGGCCCAAGAAGTAGGAGTAGCCGACGGCGCCCGACCCGCCCTCGCGGTTCTCCACGGACACGCTGACGTCCGGCGCGGCCGCCTCGACCGCCGCGGCGAGCGCGCGGCCGGCCTGGTCGCTGCCCCCACCCGCGGCGAACGGCACGATCATCGTGACGTCGCCGTCGGGCTGCCAGCCGCCCGCGGCGTCGTCGCCGCCGTCGCCGCCGCACCCGGCGAGCGCGAGCGCGCCGGCTAGTGCGACCGCCACAGCGGTCCTGGTACCTGCACGGTTCCTCATGCCGGATCCTCCTTCTCGCGCGTGGCGGGCGGGTCGGCCGGCGACCCCCCGAGGGCGACGTTGCCCTGCGCGGTGAGCTCGTTGATCTCGCGCTCGGAGTAGCCGACCGCCCGCAGCGCGTCGGCCGTGCCCTCGCCGAGCACCGGGCCCGCGGCGTCCCGGACGGCCGGGGTGCGGGAGAAGCGCATCGGCGAGCCGAGCTGGCGCACCGGGCCGATCGCGGGGTGCGGGCCGTCCCAGAAGTAGTCGCGCCGGCCCAGGTGCTCGTCGGTGAACACCTCGGCGTAGTCGGCGATCGGGGCGCACGGCACGCCGGCGGCGTCGAGGGCGTGTACGAGGTCGGCGCTCGTCCAGCCTCGGGTGACGTCCTCGATCTCGGCGATCACCGCCTCGCGATGGGCGTGCCGGCTGAACGCGTCGACGTACCGCGGGTCGGCCGCCACCGCGCCGAGGCCGAGCACGTCGCACAGGCCCGCCCAGGTCTTGGGCGTGACGGCCCCGAGCGTGACGTGGCCGTCGGCGGTGCGGACGGCCTGGTAGGGCGCGCTCGCCTGGTGTGCAGACCCCAGCGGCCGGCCGACCTCCCCGGTGGCGAAGTACTTGCCGGCCTCCCAGACGGCGAGGGACACGCCCGCCTCCAGGAGCGAGACGTCGATGTGCTGGCCGGCCCCGGTGCGGTCGCGGTCCCGCAGCGCGGCGGTGACGGCCAGCGCGACGTAGAGGGCGCAGGCGAGGTCGCAGATCGGCACGCCGATCTTGGTCGGCTGCCCGTCGGGCGTGCCGGTGATGCTCATCAGGCCGCCGCGGGCCTGCGCCATGATGTCCAGCCCGGGCAACGCCGCGAGCGGCCCGTCCTGGCCCCAGCCCGACGCCGATGCGTAGACCAGTCGCGGGGCCACCGCCCGGACGTCGTCGTAGCCGAGCCCGAGCTTGCGCATCGCGCCCGGACGCAGGTTCTCGACGAGGACGTCGGCCGAGGTGGCCAGCCGCAGCAGCGCGTCGCGTCCGGCGTCGGACTTCAGGTCGAGCGCGACCGAGCGCTTGTTGCGGTTGAGCCGCGCGAACGGCGAGCTGTGGCCTTCGACGAACGGGCCGGTCGCCCGTACCGGGTCGCCCGCGCCGGGGAGCTCGATCTTGAGGACGGTGGCACCCAGGTCGGCGAGCTGCATGGTCGCGAACGGCGCCGCCATGAACGCGCCGATCTCCAGCACGGTGATCCCGGCGAGCGGGGGAGCGTCGTCCCGGCGCAGCACAGGCGCCTCCCGAAGTCTTGGCGGCAATGACAAGCTGAACTACTGTCTACAGAAGTTCGTAGCCACGAGACAAGGGCTGCAGAGAGATCGGTGCGAGGAGGTGCCGGGTGTCCGCCCCGTCCGGCAGTCGCATCGAAGCGCCGCCGAGCATCACGCACCTCGCTGCCTCAGCGCTGCGCAAGATGATCTTCTCGGGCGAGCTGCGCCCGGGTGACCGCGTGGTCGAGAACCAGGTGGCCGGCGCGCTCGGGGTCAGCAAGCCGCCGCTGCGGGAGGCCCTGCGGGTGCTCGAACAGGAGGGCCTCGTCGTGCGGTCCCCGCGCCGCGGCGTGGTCGTGACGCCGCTGACCCTGCACGACCTCTACGAGATCGTCACCCTGCGCCACGACCTCGAGCGCCTCGCCGTCGACCTCGGGGTGCCCTGCCACGCGCCCGAGCGCATCGAGCGCTGCCGGAAGGCGTACGCGGCGCTGGAACAGGCCGCGGAGGCGGGCGACGCGGCCGCCGTCACGGAGCGGGGTTTCGCCTTCCACGTCGCCGTCGTCGGGCTCGCCGGGCACCGCAGGCTGGAGGACGCCTATCGCTCGCTGGCGTTGCAGCTGCACCTGTGCATGGCGATGAACCGCCGCGCCCGCAGCACGCACGAGACGCTCGCCGGGGATGCGCGGCGCCACCGCCGGATCCTCGAGCTCGTCGAGGCGGGCGACCCGGTCGCCGTCCACCACGAGCTGGCCCACCACGGCGACCGCAGCTTCCTGTTGGAGGCGGACGAGACCTTCCCGGGCGGCTCGCCCGAGTCGCAGGCCTGGCTCGAGCGGGTGCGCCGCCACGAAATGAAACCCGGCTGAACTGGAGCAACATGCGCATCGTCCTCGGCAACGACCACGCGGGCTTCTCGCTCAAGGAGCACGTCCGCTCGGTGCTCGAACGGCTGGGCCACGAGGTGCTCGACGTCGGCACGCACACCGCCGACCCGGTGGACTTCCCGGACGTCGCCAAGGCGGTGAGCGCCCCGTTGCGCGCCGGCGAGGCCGAGCGGGCGGTGCTCGTCTGCGGCACCGGGGTGGGGGCGGCGATCGCCGCCAACAAGATCGCCGGGATCCGGGCGACCGTGGCCCACGACACCTACACCGCGCGCCAGGCCGTCGAGCACGACGACGTCAACGTCGTGTGCCTCGGGGCGTGGCTGGTGGGCCCGGCGATCGCCACCCAGGTGCTGGAGGAGTTCCTGGCCGCGCGCTTCAGCACCGACCCCGATTTCCGGCGCCGCGTGCAGATGCTGCACGACATGGAACGCGAGATGGCATCCGAAACCGCCTGACACCCGCAAAGGAGCGGCCATGGCGAACCCCGCCGAGCGAACGGACTTCCTCACCTATCCCGAGCCGCCGCAGAACCTGCGGCGCAGGCTCACCTTCGTCACCGCACTCTCCGTGCTGGGGCCCGGCGCGATCGTCGCCTCGGCCAACATCGGCACCGGCGAGATGGTGTTCGCCGCGCGCGGCGGTGCCCTGTTCGGGTACGCGCTGCTGTGGGCGTTCCTCGTCTCGGCCGCGGCCAAGGCGGCGCTCGCCTACTCGTTCAACCGGTACACCGTGGTCACCGGCGAACACCCGATGGCGCGCTGGGCCACCCTGTTCCGCGGCCCGCGCGGCTGGTTCACGCTGCTCATGGGCGTGGTCTCGATCGCGGCCGTGCCGTCGTGGGTGGGTGGGCTCGGCGTCGGGCTCGGCGACCTCATGGCGTCGATCACCGCCGTCGGCACCGGGGCGCTGTGGGCCTCCGGGCTGATCGTGCTGTCCGGCCTGCTGTCGTGGGTCGGCGGCTACGAGCGCCTGGAGCGCGCGCAGACCGTGATCGTCGGGTTCATGCTGCTCGCCATCGCGGTGAGCGTCGTCGTGCTGCAGCCGGACTGGCTCGCCGCACTGGCCGGGCTGCTCCCGACCGTCCCCGAGTACAACGGCTGGGTCGCCGGCGCCTACCCGGACGTCGCCGAGCGCTCCGTGTGGCTCGAGCTCGCCGTGTACCTGGGCGCGGTCGGCGGCGGCACCTACGACTACATCGGCTACGCGGGCATGCTGCGCGAGAAGCGCTGGGGGATGCTCGGGCGCCCCGACCAGACGGGGCTGGCCGAGCGGCTCGCGGCACTGCCCCGCGGGACCCGGCTGCCGCTGTCCGAGGACCCCGAGCAGGTGGCGAGGGGCCGGGCCTGGAGCCGCGCCCCGCTGGGCGACACCGTGCTGTCGTTCGTCGCGATCGTGATCTTCGCGGCGATGTTCATGATCAACGGCGCGTCGTTGCTGGCCGAGCAGCACCAGATCCCCGAGGGCAACGACACCCTCACCTACCAGGCCCAGTTCCTCACGGCCGTGCACCCGACGCTCGAGTACCTCTACTACCTCGCGGTCTTCTTCGCGTTCTTCGGCTCGCTCTACGCGTTCTGGGAGCTCTACACGTACACGGCGTACGAGACGCTCTCACCGGTGTTCGGCCGGCTGCGCCGCACCGGGCAACGCGCCCTGCGGCCGTGGATGTACGGCTACATCCTGCTCACGAGCCTCGCGCTGGTGTGGACGGTCGGCGAGCTGGTGGTGATCGTGACGCCTGCGTCGGTGCTCGGCGGCCTGCTCACGTCCGGCCTGTTCTGCCTCGCGATCCTGTGGACGGAACGCAAGGTCCTGCCCCCGGCGTACCGCCTCACGCCGGCGGGCCGCTGGTGGGTGCTGCTGTCCGGGATCCTGCTGACGGTGCTGGGGGTGGTCTCGACATGGCAGCTGGTCACCTGATGCGGGATTGCAGCAAAGCCACTTTGCTGCAACCAGACGTCAGCAACGTGGCTTTGCTGCAACGGGCCCGGGGCGGGGGAGCACGATGAAGCCGGGTAGCGCCGTCGCCACCGCGTGCCTCGCGGTGCTGTCGGTGTGGCACTTCGTCGACGGGGCGCCGGTGTGGGCGGCCGTCATCGCCGGGCTGGCGCTCCTGCAGCTCGGGTTCGCGCTGCGCCGACCCTCCACCGGACGGGAGGTGGGCTCCGCCGACCCGGCTCGCCGCAACTGGGTGCGGATCGCGGTCGCCAACCTCGTGCTGGCCGTCGCCGCGGTGTTCTGGTTTCCGCCGCTCGCGCTCGTGCTGGCGGGGCTGGGGCTCTACTCGGCGCACCGCGCCCGCAGGCCCGCGGTCACCTGATCACGGGCGGTCGGCGGCGGGTGGCCAGGAGCACGGCGAGCAGGACGCCGCCGACCAGCAGCCAGGCGAAGCCGAGGGTCTGGGCTGCGACCTGCGCGTTCACCACGACGAACGCGAGGATCGCGAACCCGATCACCGGGACGGCGAGGTGGCGCCAGTAGTCGGTGCTGCGCTGCCGGATCACGTAGTGCACGACCACCGAGACGTGCAGCACGAGGAACGCGGAGAGCGCGCCGAAGTTGACCAGGGTGGACAGCAACGTGATGCCGTCGTCGCGGGTGCTCATCGCGATGCCGAGGGCGAGCGAGACGGCGGCGACCAGCAGCGTGGCGTTGACCGGCACCCGGCGGACCGGGTGCACCCGGGCCAGCAGCGCGGGTAGCTGCCGGTCGCGGGCCATGGCGAAGAGCAGCCGGGACGTGGCCGCCTGGGCGACGAGGGAGTTGGCGAAGCCCCAGGCGATGGCGGTGGCGACGGCGGTGAGCGTGGCGAGCCACGGCCCGCCGGCCACCGCTGCCGAGTCGTAGAACGCCGTGCCGCCCGGGTCGCCGTCGGCGACCAGGGCGCCCGGGTCCGGCACCAGCAGCGCGGCGACCCAGGTCTGCACGATGAACAGCGTGCCGGCCAGCGCGAGCGCGGCGATCATGGCCTTGCCCAGCGCGCGGGCCGACTCCCGGTTCTCCTCGGCGAGCGTGGAGATCCCGTCGAAGCCGAGGAAGCTCAGCACGGCGATCGAGACCGCCCCGAACACCAGGCCGAGCGAGAAGGTGCTGCTGTCGTAGACCGGGGTGAAGTCGAAGCCGCGCCCCGCTCCACTCGCCAGCGCGACGATCCCGACGACCAGGAAGATCGCGAGCACCACGAGCTCGGCGACGAGCATGACCTTGTTGACCCGCGCCGTCATCTCGATGCCGAGGTAGTTGACCACCGTGTTGAGCACGACGAAGGCCACGATCCACAGCCACACCGGGACCGACGGCACGATCGAGTTCATCGCGATCCCGGCGATGAGGTACAGCAGCCCGGGGACCAGCACGTAGTCCAGCAGCACCATCCAGCCGGCGAGGAATCCGACGGGCTGCGCGATGCCCCGCCCCGCGTACGTATAGACCGAGCCGGCCATCGGGAAGGCGCGCGCCATCTGCGAGTACGAGGCGGCGGTGAAGGCCATCGCCAGCATTCCGATGGCGTAGGCGAGGGCGACCATCCCGCCGGACGCCTGGAAGACGCTGCCGAAGATGCCGAACGGCGCGATCGGCACCATGAAGATGAGGCCGTAGACCAGTAGGTCGGTGAAGGAGAGTGACCGCGAGAGCTCCTGTTTGTATCCGAAAGCCTCCACACCTTCACGCTCGTCCACAGCTGCTCCTCTCGCCGCGACGAGCAGCGTAAGCCCGATCACACACCCTCGACATTGCAGCAAAGCCACTTTCACGCAATGACGTTGCATGAAAGTGGCTTTGCTGCAACGAGCCCGGCACTCGCCGAGCCGGTGATCGGCGGCGCGTTCAGTCGAGTTGGCCGGGGAACAGCAGGGAGAGCTCCGCGGGGTAGTTCGCGATCAGGCGCAGTTCGTCGTCCGTCAGAGGGCGGCTCGTCATCGCGTTGCAGAGCTGCGCCAGCTCGAACGACCGCTCCTCGTCGGCGGGTTCGACGCCCAGGCCGTCCATGACGTGCCGGAACCCGGCCTTGCCGCCGTACTCCCCGGTGAGCACCACGCGGCCGGGGCGGGCGTGCCGGTCGTCGGGGAACGGGCCGAGGGTGGCTTCGTCGTAGAGCTCGTAGTTGCCGTGGTCCTTGAGTGCGCCGTCGGCGTGGATGCCGGACTCGTGCGCGAACGCGTTGCGACCGAGGCCGTGGTGCTCACCGGGCTCGGCGTGCTCTCCGGGCCGCTGCACGGCGGCGCGTCGCTGGCGGCGGAACGGATGCTGGCCGAGATGCGAGGGCCCTTCGACGCGGCGCGCGTCATCGGCGACCGGCTGCGCCGGGGCGATCGCATCCCCGGCCTCGGGCACCGCGTCTACACCGGCGCCGACGGTCGCGGCGTCCGGCTGATGGAGCTGCTGCGGGCGGCCGTGCCGGGGCACGAGCGGCTGGCCGCGGCCGAGGCCGTCATCGCCGAGGCCGGACGGCGCAAGCTCCCGGCTCCCAACGTCGATCTCGCCGTGGCGTGTCTCGTGCGCGTGGCGGGCATGGTGCCCGGTGCCGGGGCGGCGATCGCCGCGGTGGCCCGTACGGCGGGCTGGCTGGCGCACGGGATGGAGGAGTACGCGCGTGGGCGGACACTGCGCCCGCGCGCGGTCTACACCGGCCCACCGCCCCGCGGTTGACGCCCGAACGGACCCAGGCGCAGTGGCGCCCGTCACTCGTGGCAGATTATGAGTACGGCGTACCCCGGTTTCTGTTCGCTCGTTGGGCTGATCGGGGTGGTCGAGGGGACGGCTGCCTGCTTGGGGGGATCATGATCGAGCTCGACGGCGTCACGAAGATCTACGGCAACGGCGATGTGAAGGTGCGGGCGCTGGGGCCGGTGGACCTCATGATCGAGGAGGGGGACTTCGTCGCGATCATGGGCCCGTCCGGGTCGGGCAAGAGCACCATGATGAACATCCTCGGGTGCCTGGACGTCCCGACCGACGGCCGCTACAGCCTGGACGGGATCGACGTCAGCAAGCTGCGCGACAACAAGCTCGCGGCCATCCGCAACACCCGCATCGGGTTCGTGTTCCAGTCGTTCAACCTGATCTCGCGCACGTCCGCCGTGCGCAACGTCGAGCTGCCGCTCGTCTACGCGGGGGTCCGCGCCCAGCGCAGGGAGCGGGCGCGTGCCGCGCTGGAGCGCGTGGGGCTCGGCGAGCGGGCCGGTCACATGCCCAACGAGCTGTCCGGCGGGCAGCAGCAGCGGGTGGCGGTGGCGCGGGCGCTGGTCACCGACCCGGCGATCATCCTGGCCGACGAGCCCACCGGGAACCTGGACACCACCTCGACGGTCGAGATCATGCGGCTGCTGGTGGAGCTGAACGACGCCGGCCGCACGGTCGTGCTCATCACCCACGAGCCGGAGGTCGCGGAGTTCGCCAAGCGCGTGATCGAGCTGCGCGACGGCGCGATCGTCCGTGACGTGCGGCAGAAGCAGCTGATCGCGTCGTGATCTTCGAGGTCGTCCGTATCGCGCTTCGTGGTCTGCGGGCCAACAAGCTCCGCTCCGCGCTCACCACGCTGGGCATCATCATCGGTGTCTCGGCGGTCATCCTGCTCACCGCGCTCGGCAACGGGATCCAGGCCGGGTTCAACGAGCAGTTCGGCTCGCTCAACACTCAGATCACCATCACGCCGACCGAGGGTGGGGTGCCCGGCGGCGGCCAGGCCCGTGATCTCACCGAGAACGACATGGAGGCGCTCACCAACCGGAGGGATGCGCCGGATGTCGCCACGGCGACCCCGATCGTCGGCGGCGCCGCGCTGCTCCAGGTGCAGGGCGGGCAGCAGTACCGCACGTCGGTCACCGGCACGACGGCGGACTACTTCGAGATCTCCGATCGCGAGCTGACGGCGGGTCGCGCGTTCGACGAGCAGGAGGTCCGCACCAACGCCAAGGTGGTGGTGCTGGGTCCGAACGTGGTCACGGAGCTCTTCAGGGGCGACGCCGCCGCCGCGTTGGCGAGCGAGATCCGGATCGGCAGCGCGGTGTTCCGGGTGATCGGCGTGGCCGAGGCCACCGGCCAGCAGGACGACGTCGCGATCATGCCGATCGGTGCGGCCCGCAGCTACCTGACCGGCGGCGACGACGAGCTGGACACCATCATCGTGCGGGCGCGGTCGGCGGAGGCGGTGACGGCGGCGACGAACCAGATCACGACGATCCTGTCCGACCGGCACAACATCCGCGACACCGCCAAGCGCGACTTCGACGTGCAGGCACTGCAGCAGCAGATCCAGGAGGCCACGCAGTTCCTGTCGTTCCTCACGCTGTTCACGGGTGCGGTCGCCGGGATCTCGCTGATCGTCGGAAGCATCGGCGTCGCGAACATCATGCTGGTGACCGTCACCGAGCGGACCAGGGAGATCGGGATCCGCAAGGCGATCGGGGCCCGGCCGCGGGTGATCCTCCTGCAGTTCCTGCTCGAGTCGATCTTCCTGTCCGGCATGGGTGGGCTGATGGGGATCGCGCTCGGCGTGGGCCTCTCGCTCACCGGTGCACTGATCCTCCCGCAGCTCATCCCCGACTTCCCGGTGCCGTCCGTCGATCCCGCCTCGATCGTGCTCTCGTTCATGGTCAGCCTGCTCATCGGCCTCTTCGCCGGCGGCTACCCGGCCCACCGCGCCTCGCGGCTACGCCCGATCGAGGCTCTCCGATACCAGTGATCCAATACCGATGACCCGCGCGAGGGTCGGACCAGAAGTGACCAAGGCAGGAGCTCCCATGTCTCGAACGACCGGTCGGCGCGCCCGGGCGGCGTGCGCCATCGGTGCGCTCGCGATGCTGGCCGCCACGGCCTGCACCGCGGAGGCGCCGCCACCACCGACGCTGCGCGTGGATCGCGGCTCGGTGGCGACGACGGTGTCCGCCTCCGGGACCCTGGTGGGGATCTCCGAACAGACGCTCGGTTTCCCGCGGCGCGGGCAGCTCACGGAGGTGCTCGTCGGCGTCGGCGACCGGGTCGTGCCCGGGCAGGTGCTCGCGCGCGTCGACGACTTCGCGCTCCGCCAGACGCTCCAGCAGCAGCAGGCGAGCCTCGCCGAGGCGCAGTCCGAGCTGGACCGGGCCACGGGCGGCAACTCGGTGAACGCCACCGGGCGCACCCTCGACCAGGCGCGGGAGATCTTCGAGGCGGTCAAGAAGCAGGTCGACGAGACCAACGACTTCAACCGCTCGGCCACCGACCGGGCGCGTGAGCAGCTCAGCTTCGACAAGAAGGTGCTCGACCGCGCCTGGGACACGCTCCGCCGGACGAAGGAGTCCTGCGACGACGGGGACGACGGCGTCGGGCGGGACCGCAGCGGACGAAGCGAGCAGGACCCGCCGCCGACCAGCACGCCCAAGACGACGGCCCCGTCCCAGGACGACGACGGCAGCACCGATGGCGCGTCGTTCACGGTGGAGGGCATCGCGTACAACCAGACCCCCACGCAGACGCAGACCTGCGCGGAGCAGATCGACGCCGCCCAGACCGCCGTCGACAACGCGAAGCGCACCGTGCTCCAGTCGGAGGCCGCGCTCGACACCGCGAAGCACCAGGAGGACGTCGACGCCGCGGCCGGGAAGGTGACGGTCGAGCGGGAACAGCAGGTCGTCATCTCCGCCGAGAACGACAGCGGCGCCGCGAACAACGACCGGCCCGCCGACATCGGGGTCCGGAGGGCGCAGCTGCGCAACGCGCAGGCGGCCGTCACGGTCGCGCAGCAGGATGTGGACAACACGGTGCTGTACGCGCCGGTCGCCGGCGTCGTCTCGGCGATCAACGGGAGGGTCGGGGAGTTCCTGGGCGAGGCGTCCGGAACCACCCCGGTGGCCCCCGGCGGCACCGCGCCGATCCCCCAGAGCGCCGATCTGGCCTCCGGCGGCACCTCCGGCAGCGGCTCGGCCACGGGTGGTAGCAGCGCGTTCATGGTGGTGAACAACGTCGACTCGTTCCAGCTGGTCGTGCCGTTCGAGGAGTCCGACGCCGCGCGCGTCGCGGTCAACCAGCAGGTGGAGGTCAGCGTCGACGCCATCCCGGACCTGCGGGCGCCGGCCACCGTGCTGGCGATGGCGCCGGCGGGCACCCCGTCGTCCGGGATCGTGGAGTACAACGCCACGATCGTGCTCCGCGAGGGCAGCGATCCCCGGCTGCGCGACGGCCAGACCGCGTTGGCGGACGTCATCGTCGACTCGGTGGACAACGTGCTGCGCGTGCCTTCGGCCGCGGTCCGGCGTGAGGGGGCGGGCACGGTCGTCGACGTCCGCGGCAGCGACGGCCAGGCGGTCCCGACCCCGTTCGAGGCCGGCGTCGTCGGCGACGAGTACACGCAGGTGCTCTCCGGCCTGCGGGAGGACCAGGAGCTCCTGCTCCCGCAACCCACCGCCACGGCCACCGGAGGTGGCGGTAACGGTGGCGGCCCCGGTGGCGGTGGCTGACAGGGCTCTCCGGCGGCTCGCTGCGAGGAGCGGCCCGCGCTAGCGTCGCCGGTGTGATCGCAGCCATCGCCTCCCCGTCCCGCGTCGAAGTGGCGCGGGGCGGGCTCGCGGCGCTGGCCTGCGGCGTCGCAGCGCTGCTCGTCGTCACTTCCGGGCGCTACGGCTACCACCGCGACGAGTTGTATTTCCTGCGCGCCGGGCGTGAGCCGGCGTTCGGCTACGTCGACCAGCCGCCGCTCACACCGCTCATCGGCCGCGCGATGGACGTGCTGCTGCCCGGCTCGCTCACCGGGCTGCGCCTGCCGTCGGCGCTCGCCGCGGCCCTGGTGGTGCTGCTCACCGGGTTGATCACCCGCGAGATGGGTGGCGGCCGCGGCGCGCAGCTGCTGGCCGCGGCGAGCATGGGCGTGTCGGCGGTCCTGCTGGCCGTCGGGCACCTGCTGTCCACCACCACGTACGACCTGCTCGCCTGGACCGCCCTGACGTGGCTCCTGGTGCGCTCGCTGCGCGACGGCGGTCCGATCTGGCTCGCCACGGGAGCCGTGGCCGGCCTCGCGCTGCAGAACAAGTCGCTGCCGCTGGTGCTGCTGGCCGGCGTGCTCGTGGGCGTGCTGGCGGTCGGGCCACGGCCGGCGCTGGCCACTCGCTGGCCGTGGCTGGGCACGGCGGTGGCGCTCGTGATCTGGGCGCCGAACCTGGTCTGGCAGGCCGCGAACGGGTACCCGATGCTCGCGCTGTCCGCCGCCATCGCGGGCGGCAGCTCGGGGACCAGCGAGCCCTGGTACGCGTTCCTGCCGTTCCAGCTCGTGCTGGTGAGCCCGCTGCTCGTGCCGGTGTGGGCGCTGGGCTGGTGGCGCCTGGCCCGTCACCCGGCCCTGCACACCTGGCGGGCGTTCGCCGTGGCGTACGTGCTGGTCGCGGCGCTGTTCGTGGTGACGGGCGGAAAGCCCTACTACCTCGCCGGGTTCTTCCCCGTGCTGCTCGCGGCCGGGGCGCCCGCGGTCGTCGACTGGATCCGGGCGGCACCCCCGTTCCGGGCCGGGCTGCTGGCCGCCGCGCTGGCGCTCAGCCTCGCGATGTCGACGGTGCTCATGCTCCCGCTCGTGCCGGTCGGTGAGCTGCCCCGGACCCCGATCCTGGACATCAACTACGACGCGGGGGAGACCGTCGGCTGGCCGGAGTTCGCCGCCACGCTCGCCGCCGTGCGCGCGCGGGTGCCGGCGGCCGAGCGCGTCGCCGTGCTCACCGGCAACTACGGCGAGGCCGGCGCCGTCGACCGGTTCCTGCCCGCGCTCGCGCCCGCCCACAGCGGCCACAACGCCTACTGGGACTGGGGCCCGCCACCCGAGGAGGCCGGCACGCTGATCGTCGTCGGGTTGGAGGAGGCCGAGCTGCGGCGGTGGTTCGGCGAGGTCGAGGTGGCCGCGCGCATCGACAACGGGCTCGGCATCGACAACGACGAGCAGGGCGAGCCGGTCCTGCTCGTGCGCGAACGCCGCGCCCCGTGGACGGAGCTGTGGCCCCAGCTGCGCCACATCGGATAGCAAAACCGGTTGCAGGCGCACGGGCGGGGCAGGATCTTCGTCCGATGCTGGTCCGCCGTGAGCTCCCGGGTGACGCCCCCGCCGTCGCCGACGTCCATGCCGAGGCGTTCGCCCCGATGTACCCCGACGGCACCCCGGTCGAGCCGGGGCTGGTCGACGCCCTGCGCGCGAGCGAGGCGTGGTTGCCGCCGTTGTCGCTCGTCGCCGAGATCGACGGTGCGGTGGTGGGGCACGTGTGCGTCACCCGGGCCACGCTCGGGCCCGACAGCCTGCCGGCGCTCGGCCTCGGCCCGCTCGGGGTGCGGGAGCGGCACAAGCGCGGCGGGGTGGGCAGCGCCCTCATGCACGCGGTGCTGGGCGCCGCCGACGCGCTCGACGAGGGGATCGTCGTGCTGCTCGGACACCCCGACTACTACCCGCGGTTCGGGTTCCGCCCCGCCGCCGAGCTGGGCATCGAACCGGAGGTGCCGGAATGGGCGCCGCACTTCCAGGCCCGCCCGCTCACCGCCCACCGGCCGGAGCTGCGCGGCACCTTCCGCTACGCCGCCCCGTTCGGCGAACTCTGACCCCCCGGGCGATTGCCCGGACCTCTGAAGACCTCCAGCATGCGGGGTCATGACCACCGAGGTGCAGTGGAGCGAGCTGCAGCGCGACCCGAGAGGCGTTGCCGCGCTCGCCGACCGGGACGACGTGCGCGTCCGGCGGCGGGACGGGCTGCCGTTGCTCCTGGTCCGGGAGGACCGCGCCCACGCGGCGGCCGACGGTGCCCTCGCCGCTGCCCGGGCGCTGCGCAACACGCTCGTCCAGCTGGACGCGGCGGCGGCGCACACGGCGCTCGCCGAGGAGTTCCCGTGGGCCGACCTGCTCCCGGCCGATGACCGGCAGCGCTTCGCGAGCGACTTCGCGCGGGCCGTGCAGGCGTCCGCGGAGCTGGGCCGGTGGGACGTGCTGTCGCAGATGCTGGTGGAGTGGCGGGCCACCGCGACGATCCACGCCGATCCCGGCCTGGCCGCCGACCTCTCGCGCCCGGTCGACGACGACCTCGGCCCGGTCCCGGCACCGGACGGGAGCTGAGCGATGCCTGCCACGTCGAGCAGGTGGGAACCGCGGTTCGCCACCGCCGAGGCCGCGAAGGGCTGGGACGAGCTGCGCCGCACCGCTTCGGCGTCGATGGAGGAGGCCTGGGCCGTGCTCTCCGAGCGCCCGGCCCGCCCGCAGCACCCGGCCCGGCAGCACCGCGTCCGGGGCCTGCTCGCCGAGCGGCTGGTCGGCGGCCGGCACCTGCAGCAGTGGCAGTACGAGGTCGCCGGCGGCGGGCGGATCTGGTACTGCCCCGACGCCGAGCGGCGCACCGTGTGGGTCGTGGCGGCCACGCCGGCACATCCGACGGTCGGCGGGTGACCACGGCACGCACCCCGTGTCCGCGAGCTACGCCTTCCCCGAGTGGATCGTGATCAGATGTGCCCTCCGGTCATCCCGTTGACCAGCATCATCAGGGTGCTCTCCGCCCCTGTCCCGAATGCGGTGGCCAGGGCGTAGCCGAGGGCCGCGTCCTGCGGCCGCACGTCGGCGCCGGGGGACCAGACCGCCATCAGCTCCACCGTCTCCGGTTCGAGCATGAGCACGCCGAGCCACTGCCCGTCGCGCGAGAAGATGCTGCCGTCCTCGTCGGAAGGGTGGAGCCGGTAGCGGAGCTCGCCCACGTGCGCGTCCACCCGGAACGATCCCCGGGTGAACCGGCCCCGGCCGGGCGAGAGCACGGCCGGGGTCCCGTCGACGGTGAGGGTGAGGTGCGCGGGGTCGCGGGTGCCGATCGGCACGTAGGTCGAGACCTCGGCGGTCTCGGAGCGCCGCAGGTGCACCGAGGGGAAGTCGTCGCCGGCGACCTCGATCCAACCCCTCTCGATGTCCGTGTGGACGATCACCACACCGTGCAGGGCGTCCTCGACGGTGCAGGTCTGGATCAAGGGCACCGGGGAACGGTAGCCGAGGTCCGCGACACCAGGTCCGCCGCGACCCCGGCCGCGTCCGCGATGCCGACCAGCACCTCGTCGTAGCCGGTGGCGGCACGGTCGAGGCGCAGGCGCAGGGCGGGCCCGCGCCGGACGCTGACCAGCTGGCGCAGTCCGACACCGACACCCCACCGGCCGATCTTGCGGATGCCGGTGACGAGCAGCCCGACCCGACCGCCGCGGGTGCCGCGCAGGCCGTTCTCGACGACGTCCACCGCGCGGATCGCGGCGAACGGCACCTCCAGCTGGGCCCGGCGGGTGAAGAGCGGCTCCCACCGGTCGAACCTCACCAGCATCGCGTCGTCGCGCATCTCGATACGGGCCATGACGTCCTCCTCGGCTAGCTGTTCTATTAGATGTATAACAGATATGCTCTGCTCGTGCACATCACCCTCGACGTCGACAGCGAGGTCCCGATCTACGCGCAGATCCGGGACCGGGTGGTGGAGGCGATCGCCGACGGCGAGCTGGCCGAGGGCTCGCCGCTGCCGTCCACCCGGCAGCTGGCGGCCGACCTGGGCATCAACTTCCACACCGTCAACAAGGCCTACGACCTGCTGCGCCAGCAGGCCGTCATCCGCGTCAACCGCAAGAGCGGCGCCGTCGTGCGGCGCGACGCCCGGTCCGGGCCACCCGAGCCCGGCTTCGTCGACGACTGGACGCAGCGGCTGCGCACGCTCCTCGCCGAGGCGGTGGTGCAGGGCCTGGATCCGTCGAGCGCCCTCGAACGGGCGGACGGGGTGCTCGGATCCTTCCGCGCCGGGCGTCCGACATGACGCTCGCGTCGGGGTTGCTCGCCGTCGTGCTCGTCACCGTCGGGTTCCGGGCGCTGCCCACGTTCGCCCGGCCGACGTTGCCCTTCGGCGTTCGGGTGCCGCCCGATCACATCGACGATGTCGCCATCCGGGAGCAGCGCCGCCGGTACGCGCATCGCGTCGAGCAGGCCGGTGTCCTCGCCGCGGTCGCCGCCGTCGCGCTCGCGTTGCTCGGCGCGGACGCCGGGCCGCAGGGAGCCGCCGTATCGGGGCTGGTCGTCGCCGACCTCGCCCTCTTCCTCATCGCCTCCCGTGCCGTGCGGGAGGCGAAACGGGTCGGGGACTTCTACGCGGGCACCCGCCAGGCCGTCACCGCCGACACGACGCTGCGCACCGACCCGGTCCGCATGCCGTGGGCGCCGCTCGCCGCGGCGGTCACGGTGCTGCTGGCCACGGCGGCGGTCGGCCTGGCGCGCCTGCCGCGGTTGCCGGCGACGCTACCGGCGCTCGGTGGTCTCGGGGTCGATCCGTCCGTGCAGCTGCCCGCGACCGTGGGCACCGCCTTCGGGCCCGTCGTGCACCAAGTGGTCAACACCGTGCTGACGGCGGTGCTCGTGGCCCTCGTGCTGCGCGCACGCCCCGACCTCGATGCCGCCGACCCCGTCGGCAGCGCCGCCCGGTACCGCCGCTACCTGCGCGGCGTGGCCGCACTCCTGCTCGCCACCGCGGCGCTCGCGAACGTCGGCCTCGCGGTGATCGCGCTGCAGCTGTGGGGGGTCGTCGCGCCCGGGCCGCTCAGCGTGACCGCGAGCGCGCTGCCGCTCTGTGTGGCCGGGCTCGGATGGGTGTGGTTCGTGGTCCGCGTGGGTGACGCCGGGCACCGGTTGCCGGGCGGCACCGCCAGGTCGCGCTTCGTCCAGCGCGACGACGACCGGCACTGGTACCTGGGCGGGATGGTCTACGGCAACCGCGCCGACCCGGCCCTGCTCGTGCACAAGCGGATCGGCATCGGGTGGACGCTCAACCTCGGTCACCCGGTCACCTGGGTGGTCCTGGCGGGGCTCGTCGTGCTGGTGGTGCTCGCCGTCACCGGCGCGATCGACCTGCCCGTGCGAGGCGGGCCTACCCTGGACCCGTGACCACGCACCACCCCCGACCCGGCCACCCCGATCCGGCCAGCCCGTGGGTCTTCGCCACGCGCGAGCTGGGGCGGCGTCCCGGGATCATGCGCACCTACACCCGGCGCATTCCCGCGCCGGCCGACCCGGCCCAGCTCGGGCTGGAGACGATCGCCGTCCCCGAAGGCGAGTCGATCGATCTCGACGTGCGGCTGGAGTCGGTCACCGAGGGGGTCTACGTCTCCGGCACGGTGCACGCACCGCTGGCCGGCGAATGCGCCCGCTGCCTCGACGCGATCGCCGACGAGGTCGACGTGGAGCTGTCGGAGCTGTTCGCCTACCCGGACAGCGTCACCGACGAGACCACCGACGCCGACGAGCTGCCCCGGGTCGTGGACGAGCTGATCGACGTCGAGCAGATCGTGCGCGACGCCGTGGTGCTGGCCCTGCCGCTGGCCCCGCTCTGCCGGGACGACTGCCCGGGCCTCTGCCCCGACTGCGGGGAGAAGTGGGCCGACCTCGCGCCCGACCACGGGCATGAGACACTGGATCCTCGGTGGGCCGCTCTCCAGGAGCGGCTGTCCGCCGACTGACCCGCACAGACTGCTAGGAGATCTCACGTGGCTGTTCCGAAGCGCCGGATGTCGCGGTCGAACACGCGCTCGCGCCGGGCGCAGTGGAAGGCCGCTGCCCCCACCCTCGTCGCCTGTTCCAACCGCGCCTGCCGGGCCACCAAGCCGCCGCACGTCGCCTGCCCCACCTGTGGCACCTACGACGGCCGCCCGGTCGTCACTCCGGCCTGACGACGGGCGGATGGCGGAACGCGTCCCCCAGGGGCCCGTGGATGATCGCGGGCCCCTTCTCGCGTCGCTGGGGGTGAAGATCTCCGAAGAGCTCCTCACCCTTGCGCTCACCCACCGCTCGTACGCCTACGAGAACGGCGGGCTGCCCACCAACGAGCGGCTGGAGTTCCTCGGCGACTCGGTGCTCTCGATCGTCGTCACCGAGCGGCTCTACCGCGACCACCCGGAGCTGCCCGAGGGGCAGCTGGCCAAGCTGCGCGCGAGCGTCGTGAACATGCACGCCCTCGCCGGCGTCGCCACCACGCTCGGGGACGGCGGGCTCGGCACGCACCTCTACCTGGGCCGCGGCGAGGAGCTGACCGGCGGTCGCGACAAGGCGAGCATCCTCGCCGACGCCACCGAAGCGCTGATCGGTGCGGTCTACCTGGAGCACGGCCTCGACACCGCTCGTGGCCTCGTGCACCGGCTGTTCGACGCGCTGCTGCAGGGCGCCCCGCTGCTCGGGGCCGGGTTGGACTGGAAGACCAGCCTGCAGGAGCTCACCGCGTCCGCCGACCTGGGCGTCCCCGAGTACCGCATCACGGAGGACGGGCCGGACCACCTCAAGGAGTTCACCGCCACGGCGGTCGTCGCCGGCCGCGAGCTCGGCTCGGGGATCGGCCGCACCAAGAAGGAGGCCGAGCAGAAGGCGGCCGAACTCGCGTGGCGCACCCTCACCGCGGAAGCCGCCGGCGGCGGCGAGCCCGGCCACTGATGATCAATCCGGGTTGACGGTGGAGCGCCCTGCTCAGGGTGCTGCGCCGGGTCTCGGAACGATCACGCCTTTTCATGATCATGTAGACAGCACGGGTCTTCGATCTTGCTCCAACCCCGCTGACGTCTATCTGATCATGAAAAGTTCGGTTTGGCGCGCCGTCCCCTGACCCGGGCCGGGCGGCGAACGCACACCAGTAACCCTCTGGTGGGGCCACCCCGGTTCGCGTCGACTCGTGCCACCTGTGGACGTGGCCGGGTGGGCAGAACTACCGAATCCCGTGGTTGCGGGGACGGCCGTCCCCGACGCGGGGGCACGGCGGTTCTGGACGAGTCCGTCTCTGCCGGGTGCCTACGCCACTATCCTGTGGTCCCGATCATTGATCGCAGGTGATCACGAATCGAGCTGCGTGAGTGATCTTCGGCAGCCATTATGCGACCCGGTCAGACGCGACCTGGTGGCCCTCGACGAGCAACTCGGGCTGCCCTCGCTCCCGGACTGCCGAGTTGATCTCAACGCAGCGTTCGATTGTTGGCTCGCGCGGATGGATCGGGACCACAGCCGGTCCCCACGCACCCGACCGGGGCGGTCTCGTCAACGACGGGCCTGTCCCCGCGTCGGGGACGGCCGGCAGCGCAACCACGGGTTCGGTAGTGCTGCCCACCCGACCACCTCCACAGGTGCGGGGTCGAGGCGAACGGTTGGACTCACGAGGAAGCCCCGCTGGTGTGGGTTCGCCGTCCGGTCCGGGTCGGGTACGGCGCGCCCGAGCGACGATCGAGGCCCAGCCCGCTCAGCGACTTGATCGAGTTCGGTGGCCCCGAGGCCCTTGGCGAACCCCCGGCGGAGAGCACTAGCCTCCGCACGTGCCCGAGCTGCCCGAGGTCGAGGTCGTCCGCCGCGGCCTCGCCGATCACGTCCTGGACCGCAAGGTCACCGAGGTCACCGTGGCGCACCCGCGCGCCGTCCGACGGCATACCGAAGGTGCCGCCGACTTCGCCGCCCGCGTGATCGGCCGCACGATCACCGGTGTCCGCCGCCGTGGCAAGTACCTCTGGCTCGAGCTCGACCGCGGCGAGGACGGTGACGACGCGGTCCTCGCGCACCTCGGGATGAGCGGGCAGATGCTCGTCGCCGACGCGGACCGGCCGGACGAGACGCACCTGCGGCTCCGGGTGCGGTTCGCCGACGCCGGTCCGGAGCTGCGGTTCGTCGACCAGCGGACGTTCGGCGGGCTGTCGGTGCATCCGCTGGTGCCGGCGGCCGGTGGCGGCCTGCTGCCCGCGCCGGTGGCCCACATCGCCCGCGACCCGATGGATCCCCTGTTCGACCTCGACGCCGCCGTCGCCGCGGTGCGCAGGAGGCGTACCGAGGTCAAGCGGGCGCTGCTCGACCAGACCGTGGTCTCCGGCATCGGCAACATCTACGCCGACGAGGCGCTCTGGCGGGCCCGCCTGCACGGCTCCCGGCCCACCGAAGGGCTCACCCGCGGGCAGGGCCGGGCGGTGCTCGGCGCGGCCTCGGCCGTCATGGGGGAGGCGCTGGGCGCGGGCGGCACCTCGTTCGACGCGCTGTACGTCAACGTCAACGGCGCGTCGGGTTACTTCGACCGCGCGCTCGCCGTGTACGGCCAGGCCGACCGTCCCTGCCCGCGCTGTGGCACGCCGATCCGCCGCGACCCGTTCATGAACCGCAGCTCCTACACCTGCCCCCGCTGCCAGCCCCGCCCACGCGCGCCGCGCCCGTGAGCGGCGCCCGGTGCAGCGGTGATCGATCTGAGCAGCACGCCACAGCAACCGGACAACACTGGTGTACTTCTGGGCAGCCGACATCGATCCGAGACGTACACCAGCGCTGCCACCACCACGCTGACGTGCGACTCGGAACGATCACGCTCTCATGAGGCCTACAACCGGCGCTGCCCCCGCTCGAAGTAGTCCACGAGCTGCGGGTCGAGCGGCGCGATGTCCTGCGGTTCGCCTGCCGCCCGCAACGATGCGGTGGCCTGCACTCCTGCCGCCACGCTCATTCGGGCTGCCACGGGGGAGGTGTCCGTGCGGCCGCCGTCGCGCACGAACCGCAGGAACTCCGCCATGAGCGGCGTGTCCGCGCCGGCATGGACCTCCGCGCTCGGCGGCAGGACGTGCTCGGCGTCGGCGTCGGCCGCGTAGCCGGAGCGCCGCCGGTTCCAGACCTTCACCACCGCGCCGGAGCCGTCGCCGAAGTTCTCGAGCCGCCCCATGTCGCCGATCACGGTGTAGCTGCGCCAGTAGTCCGGGGTGAAGTGGCACTGCTGGTAGGCGGCCAGCACGCCGCCGCCGAGTTGCAGGTTCACCAGGGACAGGTCCTCGACGTCGATCACCGCGTTGAGGTCGCGCTGGGCGCGGGGTGGCCAGTGCCGCTCCGGGTCGAGCCAGTCCGGGGCCTTCGGCGTGCCCGGTGCGCGCCGGTGCCCGTCGCCGTACACGCGCAGGGCGCCGAACGCGCTCACCCGCTCCGTGTAGGCGCCGGCGAGCCAGTGCACGACGTCGATGTCGTGCGCGGCCTTCTGCAGCAGCAGCGACGTGGTGTACTGCCGCTCGGCGTGCCAGTCCTTGAAGTAGAAGTCGCCGCCGTTGCCGACGAAGTGGCGCACCCACACCGACTGCACCGCGCCGATGTCGCCGCGCTCGATGATCTCCCGCATCGTGCGCACGAGCGGCATGTGCCGCATGTTGTGCCCGACGTAGAGCCGGCTCCCCGTCTCCCGCGCCGCCCGCAGCACCCGGTCGCAGTCCTCGACGGTCGTCGCGAGCGGCTTCTCCACGAACACCGCCTTCCCGGCTTGCAGCGCGGCGCAGGCGAGGTCGGCGTGGGTGTGGTCCGGGGTGATCAGCAGGACGGCGTCGACGTCGGCGCGGTCGAGCAGCGCGCGGTGGTCGGTGTACGCGTCGGCGCCCGGGTGCCGTTCGGCCACGGCCCGCCGCGCGGCCTGCTCGTCGACGTCGGCCACGGCCACCACCCGGGAGGTCCCGGGCACCTCGGCGGCCGTGGCGAGGCCGCTGCGGAAGCCGGCCCCGACCACCCCCACCTGGATCATTCGCCTCCGCTCCGCTGAGGCCCGCAAGCGGACTCGCCGGGGCTCCCCAGGACAGCACCGGTCATGCCGGAGCGCCCGTGCGCACGGACTCGTACGCCCGGGCCACGATCCGCAGCGACCGCAGCCCGGACTCGCCGTCCGGCTGCGGGCGGCGCCCGTCCCGGATCGCCGAGACGAACTCGTCGAGCATCGCCCCGTCGCCGCCGGCTCCGAAGTCGAGCCGCAGCGGCGCGCGATCCGACTCCTGGAACCCGTGGACGGCCTGGGCGAACGCGTCCATGTCGGCGATGCCGTCCTCCCCGACGAGGCGCATCGTGAGCCCGCCCCACGTCGGGTAGTGCTCGGGCACCGACCAGCTGCAGTCGATCGTCGCGATCACCCCGCCCGGGTAGCGGATCGAGACGAGCCCGCCGGTCTCCACCGGGGCGTCGCCGTTGATCATCCGGTTGGCGACGGCGTGCACGGACTCGGCCTCGGCGCCGTCGAGGACGACGTCGAGCAGGTCGGCGAGGTGCACGGTGTGGTCCATGACCGCCCCGCCGCCGGCGAGCACCGGGTCGGCGAACCAGGCGCGCGCCGTCGGGAGCTTGCCGTTGTTCGTGCCCGCGACGGCGACCACCCGGCCCAGAGCGGGCACGGTGGCCAGCAGCGCGCGGAACTGGCGCGAGAACCGCACGGGGTAGGCGACCATGAGGTGCACGCCGGCGGCCGCGCACGCCGCCACCATCGCCTCGCCGTCCGCCACGGTGGTGGCCATGGGCTTCTCGCACAGCACGTGCGCCCCGGCCGCGGCGGCGAGCTCGGTGAGCTCGCGGTGGCGGGAGTTCTCGGAGCAGACGACGACGCCGTCCGGTCGCCAGTCGAGCAGCTCCCGGTAGGTGTCGAAGTAGCGGGTGACGCCGAGTCGCTCGGCGAGCGCGCGTCCGCCGGACTCGCCGGACGGGCGCAGCCCGGCGTCCGGGTCGGTGACGGCGACCTCCACGTCCGGGCGCCCGGAGAGCAGGCCGATGTAGCTCAGGGCGTGCAGGTGGGCCAGGGACATCACGCCGATCCGCAGCGGGGTCACGCCGGCACCCCCACCGGGTGGACGGCCTCGGGTCGGCCGGTGGTGAGTGAGGTGTTGGCGGCGGCGGCGAGCCGGACGGCGGCCACGCCGTCGGCGGCGCTGACGCGAGGGGCGGCTCCGCCGGTGAACGCCGCCGCGAGCTCGCGGATCTCGGCGACGAACGGGCTCTCCAGCAGGGAGACGTCGGGCAGCAGGCGCCCGGCGCCGTCGTCGGGTGGAGTTCCGGTGTCGGTGCGCAGGGACGGGTCCGCCGCAGAGTCGTAGGAGAGCATGCCGTCGGTGCCTGCGGCGTGGAAGCCGTACCGGAACCGGGTGCCCGGCCGGGCCCAGGTGCCGGTGACCCGGCTGATGGCCCCGTCCCGGTGCCGTGCCACGACGTGTGCCGACACCACACCCGTCGCCGTCCCCGGGGCGCTGTCGTGCAGGCGCGCGTGGACCGATTCGACCTCGCCGCCGAGCCACCGGGCGAAGTCGAGGTCGTGGATCATCTGGTCCATGATGATGCCGCCCGAGAGCTCCGGGTCGGCGAACCACGCGCGGGCGGGGCGGGCCCCGCAGCGGTCGAACCTCAGCACCGCGGGGGTGCCGATCGCCCCCGCGGCCACGGCCGACTGCAGCGCCGCGTACTCGGGGAAGTACCGCACGACGTGGCCGGGGTAGAGCTGCACCCCGGCGGCCGCGCAGGCCTGCGCCATCGCCTCGGCCGTGGCGACGTCGAGCGCGAGCGGCTTCTCACACAGCACGTGGCGCCCGGCCGCCGCGGCGGCGAACACGATCTCGGGATGGTTGTAGGTCGGCGTGCAGACGTCCACGACGTCCACTGCGGCGAGCAGCTCGTCGAGGCTGCCCACGACGTGCCCGCCGCCGTGCCGTGCCACCAGCTCCGGGGCGCCGTGCAGCGAGTACACGCCGACGTCGGCGCCCGTGTGGAGCCAGGCGGGGAGGTGCGCGTTCGCGATCCCGCCCGCGCCGACCATGCCGACGCGCAGGCGCGGGTCCGAGCCGTTGATGTCGGGGTTGATGCTGCTCATCCTTTCGTTCCGGAGAGGGCGATGCCCTGCACGAACTGCCGCTGCAACGCCAGGTAGGCGAGCAGCATCGGGATCGAGGCCATGAGGGCCCCGGCCATGAGCACGGGGTAGTTGGTCCATTCCTGGCCCTGCAGGCTGGTGAGACCGGCGCTGATCGGCATCGACGCGGGGGCGGTGTTGACCACGAGCGGCCAGAGCAGGTCGTTCCAGGAGTGCATCACGGTGATCACGGCGAGTGCCGCGAGCGCGGGTTTCACCAGCGGGAGCATGATCGAGAAGAAGATCCGGAACCGGCCGGCGCCGTCCAGCAGGGCGGCCTCCTCGAAGTCCTTCGGGATCGTGGCGAAGAACTGACGTAGCAGGAACGTGCCGAAGGCGGAGAACATCCCGGGCAGGATCAGCGCCGGCAGGCTGTTCAGCAGCTCCAGCGCGGACATGATCTGGTACTGGGGGAGGACCAGCAGCTGCTTGGGCACCATCAGCACCGACAGGAAGAGCGCGAAGAGCAGGTCCCGCCCGCGGAACTCCAGCCGCGCGAACGCGTACGCGCCGAGCGAGCAGAAGGCGAGCTGCCCGATCGTCACCGCTGCCGCCACGATCAACGAGTTGACCAGCTGCTGGCCGAACGGCAGCGAGACGAACACGTCGGCGAAGTTCGACCACAGCCACTCGCGGGGGAGCAGGGACGGCGGCACGCTCGAGGTCTCGGGCAGGGACTTGAACGCGGTGAGCAGCTGCCAGACGAACGGCCCGATCATCGCGACGGCGCCGGCGACGAGCACCGCGTGCGTGACGACGGAACCGAGCCGCGACCCGCGGGCGCTGCGCCGTGCGAGGGAAAGCTCAGACATAGTGGACCCACCTGCGCTGCAGCCGGAACTGGACGAACGTGAGGGCCGCGATCAGCAGCATGAGCAGGAACGCCAGCGCGGTGGCGGTTCCCTTGTCCGCCTCGACGAACGCCTTCTGGTAGAAGAGCGAGACGATCGACTGCGACGCGCTGAACGCCGGGTTGGCGGTGGCCGCGGCGCTCATCACGTACACGAGGTCGAAGATCTGCAGCGTCGCGATGACGTTGATGACCGTGCAGAAGAAGATCGTCGGCGTCAGCATCGGCAGTGTGATCCGCCAGAACCGCTGCCACCCGTTGGCGCCGTCGATCTCGGCGGCCTCCCAGTACTCCTTGGGCACCGCCTTGATGCCGGCGATGAAGATGACGAGGTAGTAGCCGATCTGCGACCAGACCTGCACCACGCCGATCGCGAACAGTGCCGTGGAAGGGTTGGAGACCCAGTAGGTGCCCGGGATCCCGAAGGCGCCGAGGAACTGGTTGATGAGCCCGAAGTCGCCGTTGTAGAGCCATTTCCAGACCATCCCGCTCGCCACCGGCAGCGTGATGAACGGGACGAAGTAGAGGGCCCGGTACACGGTGACCCCGCGCAGGCCGTCCCGGTTGAGCAGCACCGCGAACAGGATCGCGAACGGCAGCGTGAGCAGACCGATCAGCATGTAGAGCAGCGTGTTGCCCAGCGTGTTCCAGAACGTCTCGAGCTGGAAGACGCCGATGTAGTTGGCGAATCCGGTGAAGGTGTTGCCGCCGAAGGGGCCCCACTCGGTGAAGCTGAGCACGAACGTCGACACCGCGGGGTAGAGGTAGAAGACGAGCAGGCCCAGCCCCACGGGGGCGACGAACAGGTAGGCGCTGTGGTGCTGGCGGCGGGGCCGCATGGCCTGCTGAGTGCTCGCCGGGCGGAGCGCGGGCGGGGTCGCGAGCTGGGTCATACCGACTCCTTCGCGAGGACGACGTCCATGTCGTTCGCCAGCAGCCGCGCCGACTCCTCGACGGGCCGGCTGCCGGGGCCGATCCACGACGGGCCGAGGATCTGCAGCTCCATGGCCTCCCAGGTGGCGGTGTTGACCGAGGCCGGGTAGGCCGTGGCGTAGGGGACCTGGTCGATGAAGGACTGCATGCGGAACTCCGGCTTGGCATCGAGGAAGGCCTGCTGGGTGCCCGCGAAGCTGGGCAGGATCGTGCCCGACCGGCCCTGGATCTCACCGGCGAGCCGTCCGCCCATGAACTCGACGAACGCGACGCAGGCGTCCGGATAGGGCGTGCGCGCGTTGACCACGTTCGCGAGCCCGTGGATCACGGTGCCCTGCCGCGCGCCGCGGGGCAGGACGGCGACGCCGGTGCGCGCGCGGACCTCCGGGGCCTTGTACGTCGCGTTCGAGTCGTTGGGCAGGCCGTTGTACATCGCGAGCTTCCCGCCCTGGAACAGCTCGCGGGCCCGGGTGTCGGCGCTGGCCATCGCGTTGGGCGCGAGGTCGCGGTCGATGGCACCGGTCAGGTGGCGCAACCCCCCGACCGTGGCCTCGTCGGCGAAGCCCGACCGGCCGTCCCGCAGCACCGACCCGCCGTTCTGGAAGATGGCGGGGTACAAGTCGCGCTGGCGGTCCAGCGCCGCGGAGAAGCCGAAGACCGCCGAGGCCGGATCCCGCACCTCCGCTGCCGCGTCGAGCACGTGCTGCCAGGTCCAGCTCTCGTCCGGGTACGGGATGCGCGCACGGTCGAAGAGGTCCCGGTTGTAGAAGAAGCTGATCGTGTCGTAGTCCTTCGGCACGCCGAACTGCTCGCCCTCGTGCTGGTAGAGCTCCACCAGGTTCTGCGGGTGCTCGGCGAGCGTCAGACCGTCGCGGCGCAGCCGGTCCGACAGCGGCAGCAACGTGTCGTACCGGGAGAACTTGGCGATGTTGGGGGCGTTCATCCAGAACACGTCCGGCGCCCCGCCGCCGATGATCGACGTCTGCAGCCGGGTCCAGTAGGTCGTGAACGGGGTGAGCTGGATCTCGACGTCCACGTCGGGGTGCTCCCGGCGGAACTGGTCGATGACCTCCTGCATCGCGGGGACCTGGTCCTTGTCCCACATGCCGTAGCCGATGCGCGCCCGTCCGCCGTTCGGCAGGAACGCGGGCCCGGACGCTGCGGCGCACCCACCTGCGGCGGTGGCGGCCGCTGCGGCGAGCGGAACGGCGGCGAGGGATCGGAGCAGGGTCCGGCGGCGCACTGCGGCGGGCCGGGGAACCGGCGTCATTGCTGGCCTCCTCGGATGACGGGACGGGGGTGGGCCCCCAGGGGTGGGCTGACGAGCGCCGCGAGGAGCGGGCTGTGGCGGACGGCGAGCTGCAGCGCGGACCGGACGGCGCCCAGCGCGACGGCCTCCGGTCCGAGCTGCGACAGCACGATCGGCATCGTGTTGAACACGGGGCGGTCGAGGTTGCGCTCGACGCCGTCGACGAGGGGGCGGCCGGCCCGAGAGACCCCGCCGCCGAGCACCACCATGTCCGGGTCGAACGACTTGACCATGAACTCGACGACCCGGGCGAGCCGCCGGTAGAACTCCTCCACCAGCGCGGCCGCCTGCTCGTCGCCGGCCTGCGCGGCGCGGAAGACCGAGCCGATCGCGTCGGGTGAGTCCGGGTCGCTGCCGGGGGTGGCGAGCAGCTCCTCGGTGCTGAAGTACAGCTCGGGAATGCTGCCGAGCTCGCCGGCCGCGCCGTGGCGGCCGGCGTGCAGCGTGCCGTCGACGATGATGCCGGCGCTGGTGCGACGCCCGGCGAGGATGTAGACGACGTCGTCGACGAGCCGGGCGGCGCCGATCCAGTGCTCGGCGAGGGTGGCCATGTTGGCGTCGTTGGCCACGGTGACCGGCACTCCGGCCCAGCGGCCGACGTGCTTCTCGACGTGGAAGCCGGTCCAGTCCGGGATGACCGTGCTGAGGGTGACCCGGCCGGTCGGGTCGACGATGCCGGGCACCCCGAGGCTCAGGGCGAGGGTCTCGCGCGGCTCGACGCCGAGCTCGGCCACGGCGTCGGTGACGAGCGACTGCACCGCCGTGCGGCGCTCCGTGCCCGACGTCGTCCGGCTGATGCGGCGGGTGACGGTGTGCCTCGTCGTGCCGGTGATGTCGGCGACCATCGCGGTGAGGAGGTTGACCCCGACGTCCACGCCGACGACGAACCCCGCGTCCGGGTTGAGCCGGTAGGTGCGGGCGGGCCGGCCGGCCTGGCGGCCCCCGTCCGGCGCGTCCGTGGGCTCGCGCTGCTCGACCCATCCGAGGCGGCCGAGCTCGGTGAGGATCGAGTCGACGGTGGGCCGGGACAGGCCGGTGCGCTGCGCGAGCTCGGCGAGCCGGCTGCCCTCGTCCACGCGCAGGGCCGTCAGCACGCTCACGGTGTTGGTGTGCCGCTCCACGGAGGAGTCGGACGCCATCGCTGCCCCCTGTCCCGACGGGTCTGACCCGATCGGGGCATTACGCTAGGGAGGTTTCATAAATACGGCAAGAGGGGACCGCGAGCGGTCGGCGAGCGCTTACAGCCAGCCGCGGCGCTTGAACACGACGTAGAGCAGCGTGCTGCCCAGGAGCATCAGCAGGACGGCGAGCGGATAGCCGAGCGTCCAGTGCAGCTCCGGCATGTAGTCGAAGTTCATGCCGTAGATCGAGGCGACCAGGCTGGGCGCGAAGAAGATCGCCGCCCACGACGAGATGCGCTTGACCTGCTCGTTCTGCTCGTAGCCCGCCTGCGTCATGCGGGCCATCTCCTCGTTCTGCCGCTGGCCGACCAGCGCGGCGTTGACCTGGAGGATGTTCGTGAGCAACAGCCGGTACGCCTCGATGCGTTCCAGCACGCGGGTGGCATGGTCGGCCACGTCGCGCAGCGCGCGCCGCAGCTCGAGGTCGGCCTCGCTCGCCTGCTCCTCCAACCGCTCCCGCAGGTTGTCGAACATGTCCGACAGCGGCTCCACCGCCCGCTGGAACTCGATGACCTCCCGGGAGAGCTGGTAGATCCGCTTCGACACCCCGGGGTCGCCGCCGAAGACCTGCACCTCGATCTCGTCGATGTCGTCCTGCAGGCCGTCGAGCACCGGGGCGTAGTCGTCGACGATCTTGTCGAGCACGGCGTACAGCACCGCGTACGGGCCGTTGTCGAGCAGGTCGGGCTCGTGCTCCAGCCGTTGCCGGACCTGCGCGAGGTCGGGCTTCTCCGCGTGCCGGATGGTGATGACGAAGTCGGGCCCGAGGAACAGGTGCACCTCGCCGATCTCCACGACCTCCACCGGGTCGACGTAGCGGGCGGGGCGCAGCACCACGAACAGCACGTCGCCGTAGCGCTCGAGCTTGGGTCGCTGGTGCGCGGTGATCGTGTCCTCCACGGCGAGGCCGTGCAGGGAGAACTCCCGGGCGATCGCCTGGATCTCCTCGGGCGTCGGCCGCAACAGGCCGATCCAGCAGAAGCTGCGCCCCTGGTCAGGGCATTGCCGCAGCTCCTCGAAGGTGCGGTCCAGTGAGCCCGGCGCCGCGGCGCGCTTGCCATCGATGTAGATGGCGTTGTCGACGACGGACATGCGCCGAGCCTAGGGCGTGTCCGGGGGATCAGGGTCGGTGCATGCCCCTCCCGGAAGCCGGCCGGTCAGGCGTTGAAGATGGCCTCGGGGCGGTCGCGGTTCTCGTGCAGGTCCCAGTACAGGGGGGCGATCTGCTCGGGCGTGGCCGTCGGGGAGCCCTCCGGGCCGCCCCCGCCGATCCAGACGCCGATCACCACGTGGCCGGCGTACACGCCGCTGCCGGCCAGCTCCTTGTTGAGGTTGATCACCCAGTTGCGCAGAGCTGCTTGGGCCGCGTTCACGTTGCCCAGCATCGGTACCGGGTCCACGGAGCCGCCGCCGGTGGTGAACAGCAGGGTTCCGGCACCGGCCTCCCGCATGGCGGGCAGTACCGCCTGGGTCACCGTGACGGCACCGTAGAAGCTGTACTCGATCTGCAGCTGCAGGTTGTCCACCGTGACCTCCGAGGGAGTGGTCATGGTGAAGCCCTGCACCGGGGAGTGCGGGGCCGGCGAGTACTCCAGTACGTCGATGTCGCCGAAGCGGGCCTTGGCCGCGGCCAAGGCAGCCGTCAGCGAGGCGCGGTCGAGGATGTCGGCGGGGAACCCGGCGGCCTTGATGCCTTCCTGGCCGAGCTGGTCGGCCAGTGCTTCCAGCTTCTCCTTGTTGCGGGCGATCAGTGCGACGTCGAAGCCGCGGCTGCCGAAGGTGCGGGCGATGGCCAGGCCCATGCCGGGGCCGGCGCCGACGATGGCGAGAGTGGGCACAGTCAGATCTCTTTCGGGTCGTGACCGCCGGGACGTGCGGTCCAATTCCTACTATTTGTGCGTAGCGCCATGATGGACCGGTATCGAAGCCCGTGCAAAAGGCACATCGATGTTCGTTCCGGAGGGGGATGTGCGTCATGGGCACCGCAGACCGACCCGATGTCGCGGCCGGCCGAGACCCCCGCGTGGACTACTGCGCGATGCGTAGTACCGTGCACCACGCAGGAGGGCGCCGCACAGAAGTGCACCGCGGAGAAGGGGGCAGGCATGGACACGAGCCAGCTGCTCAAGGGTGTGCTCGACCTCGCCGTGCTCGCGGTGCTCGACCGCGGCGACGGCTACGGGTACGAGGTGGTGCGCGGCCTGCGCGCCGCCGGACTGCACGAGGTGGGAGACGCCTCGGTGTACGGCACGCTGCGGCGGCTCTACAACGCCGGGCTGCTCACCTCGTACGTCGTGCCGAGCGAGGAGGGGCCGCACCGCAAGTACTACAGCGTCAACGAGCCGGGGCGCGACCGCCTCCGGGAGATGGCCAAGACGTGGCAGGCGTTCGCCGAGACGATGGAAGGGCTGGTGGCTGCGGCATGAGCGACGACGGGACGGCTCAGGCCGGCGCGCCCACAGTGCAGCTGGCGAGCCCCGCGGCCGAGGAGTACCTGGGCGGGGTGCGGGCGGCGCTGGCGGATCTCCCGGGACCGGAGGTCGCGGAGATCCTCGACGACGTCCGCGCGCACCTCGCGGATCTCACCACCGAGCTCGGCGGCGAGGCCGACATCGCCGCGCTGACCGCGCGGCTGGGCCCGCCGAGCGCGTACGCCGCCGAGCTGCGCGCGGCGGCCGGCTACCCGGCCGCGGAGCCGGAGAAGGCCGGGCTCCCGCGCCACGGGCTCGCCCGGCTCGCGGTGGCGGCGCCCGTGGCCGGGGGGTTGCTGTTCCTGCTCGCGGGCGCAGCCGGCGAGCCCGCCGTCATGCTGCTCGGGCTGCTGATCGGCGCGCTCGCGCTGCCGCTCGTGATCCGGGACGGGCCGCACGTGCCGAGCGTGGCCGCGCTGCCGGAGGTGCGGTGGTTCACCGCCGCTCGTCCCGCGGCCGGCACGACGGCGCGCACGGTCACCGACTTCGTCGCGAGCCTCCAGCCGGCCTGGTGGGTCGTCCGGGCGATCGCGGCCGCCGCGCTCGTGGTGGCGGTCTTCCTCGGTGGTGAGGCGCCCGCCGTGCTGCTCATCGCGCTCGTCGCCGTGCCCGTGTCGATCTGGGTGGGGCATCGCACCCGCCGGGACCGGCGCCTGCTCTGGGGTGTGGTGCCGCTGAACGCCCTGGCCGCCCTGGTGCTGCTGTGGGTGCTCGCCGACGGCATGCCGGGTTCGTCCGGGGGCTCGGCGTCGAGCTACCCGGTGTCCATGCCCGGCCTGTGGCAGGACTCGGAGCGGGAGATCCGCGACATCCGCCCGGTCGACGCCGGCGGCAACCCGCTCACCGGCGTCTACCTGTTCGACCAGGACGGCCGGCCGATCGACACATCGGCCGGCGCGGAGTGCGCCGGTTCCGGTGATCGCCGCTTCGGGGACGGCCCGCAGAACAACACGGCCTACCCGCGCGGAACCTGGGACTACGACTCCCGCACCGGCGGCTGCCGGCTCACCCCGCCCGCGCCACTGGTGGTTGCGGTACCCGCGACGCCGGCTCCCGGTGCCGGGGCAGCCCCGCCGACCACCCCGCTGACCTCGGTGCCGACCCCGGAGTCCGTCCCGGCTCCGCCGGCGGCGTCGATGCCACCGGCCCCGCCGGTCACCCCGCTGGTGACCCCACCCGCCGCTCCGCCCACCCGCTGAGCCCGGGGTCCGTGCCGGCACGTCGGGGGCGCCGGCATGGACCCCATTCCCCGCTCGAGGGCGGCGCGCTTGCGGCCTACTTACCTGCAGAGCGGCTCAGGACGTCCTGAGCGCCGCTACTTCCCGAACTCCTGCACCCAGTAGTTGCCCGACCGGGCCACGCCGATCGTGGTGAAGGCGCACGTCAGCATCGCGGATCGGTGCGACGGGGAGGCCATCCACTCCTTCACCACCTGGCCGGCGCTCGTCTGGCCCTTCGCGATGTTCTCCGCCCCCGGCCGGGGGTAGCCGGCCGCGCGGACGCGCTGCTCGAAGCGCCGCCCATCCCGGCTCACGTGGTCGAAGTAGCCCTTCTCGTTCATGTCCGAGGCGTGTGCCTGCGCGGCGCGGGCGAGCCGGCCGTCCGGCTCGAGGGAACCGCAGCCCGCATCGCGCCTGCGCTGGTTCGTCAGCGAGATGACCTCGCCGAGGGAGCCGGACACCGCGACGGGCTCCCGCCGGGGCGGGGCCGGCGGCGCCGGCGGGGCCTCCGCGGGCTCCGGCTCCGGGGCCGCTTCCGGGCCCCCCGCGGTGAGGCCCGGCACGGACGCGTACGCGTGCACCGTCGAGATCTCGGTGGGCGGCGGCCGGTCGTCCACCCGGGCGGCCTGCGGCACCACGTCGGCGCCGAAGGGGGAGTCGGACGCCTGGGCGACCGCATCGGTGCGCAAGGCGCCGGGCACGACCCCGTCGGGGAAGGTGGCGACCGCGACCCCGGCGACCAGGACGACCCCGGTTGCGAGAGCGAGCATCTGCACACCGGCGTTAGACCGGTTGGGTGGCACGAAGCGGTAAGCTAGCAGCTCGTGATCACCCGCAGCGACCAGGCGGTTCGGCTCACGGCATGGGTGGACGGCCACGTGCAGGGGGTCGGATTCCGCTGGTGGACCCGTTCCCGAGCCCTCGAACTCGGCCTCGTCGGCAGTGCGCGCAACCTTCCGGACGGGCGTGTCGTCGTCGTTGCCGAGGGTGAACATCACCCATGTGAGTTACTCTTGGCGGCGCTGCGTAGCGGCTCGACTCCGGGGAGTGTCGATCATGTGGTCGAGCAGTGGAGCGCGGCGCGCGGCGGCCTGCGGGGGTTCGAGGAGCGCTAGCGGTAGCCTCGATCGACTGTCCCGCACTTCTGGAGAACCACACCTGTGCACCTCAAGAGCCTGACGCTGAAGGGCTTCAAGTCCTTCGCCTCGGCGACGACGCTCCGCCTGGAGCCGGGCATCACGTGCGTGGTGGGTCCCAACGGGTCGGGCAAGTCCAACGTCGTCGACGCGATCAGCTGGGTGCTCGGCGAGCAGGGCGCCAAGGCGCTGCGCGGCGGCAAGATGGAGGACGTCATCTTCGCCGGCACCTCGGGGCGCGCCCCGCTGGGCCGTGCCGAGGTCACGCTCACGATCGACAACTCCGACGGCGCCCTGCCGATCGACTACTCCGAGGTGTCGATCACCCGGCGCATGTTCCGCGACGGGGCGGGCGAGTACGAGATCAACGGCTCGCACTGCCGGCTGCTGGACATCCAGGAGCTGCTGTCGGACTCCGGCATCGGCCGGGAGATGCACGTCATCGTGGGGCAGGGCCAGCTCGACTCCGTGCTGCAGAGCAAGCCCGAGGACCGGCGCGCGTACATCGAGGAGGCCGCGGGCGTCCTCAAGCACCGCAAGCGCAAGGAGAAGGCCCTCCGCAAGCTCGACGCGATGCAGGCCAACCTCACCCGGCTCACCGACCTCACCGCCGAGCTGCGCCGCCAGCTCAAGCCGCTCGGCCGGCAGGCGGAGATCGCCCGCCGGGCCCAGTCGGTGCAGTCCGAGCTGCGGGACGCGCGGCTCCGGCTGGTCGCCGACGACGTGGTCACCGTGCGCGACCAGCTGGCCCGCGAGGAGGCCGACGAGGCGAGCGCCCGCGCCCGGCGCGCCGAGGTGGAGGAGCAGCTGTCGGTGGCGCGCGTCGAGCAGGAGCGGCTCGAGGCCGCCCTCGCGCAGGACGCGCCGCGCCTGGCGGCCGCCCAGGACACCTGGTACCGGCTCTCGGCGCTCGCCGAGCGGCTGGCCGGCACCGTGCGGCTCGCGCAGGAGCGCGGCCGGCACCTCGCCGACCCCCAGGAGCGCACCCCGGGCCGGAACCCCGACGAGCTCGACGCCGAGGCCGACGCGATCGCCGAGCAGGAGGCCGAGCTGGTGGCGGCCGTCGCCGAGGCCCGGCGCCTGCTGTCGGACATCCTCGAGGAGCGCGGCGAGCACGAGAAGACCCTCGCCGCCGCCGAGCGCGCCCACATGGCCGCCGTGCGGGCCCTCGCCGACCGCAGAGCGGGCATCGCCACCCTCGCCGGCCGCGCCGAGGCCCTGCGCAGCGGCGCCGCGGCCACGGCCGACGAGATCGAGCGGTTGTCCGAGGCCCTCGCGGAGGCCCAGGAGCGCACCGCCGTCGCCGAGACCGAGCTGGAGCACGCCCGCGACGAGCTGGGCACCCTCGACGAGGGCGACACCGGATTGGACGAGCGGCACGGCCAGGCTGTCGAGGCCCACGAGGCGGCGCGCGCCCGGGTGGCGGAGCTGGTGGCCCGCGAGCGCGAGCTTGAGCAGCAGCGGGCGCACTGGCGGGCCCGGGTCGACGCGCTGTCGGTGAGCCTCGCCCGCCGCGACGGCTCGGGCGAGCTCGTGGGCACCGACGGCGTGCTCGGCCCGCTGTCCGGCCTGCTCACGGTGGAGCCGGAGGCCCGCGCCGCGGTGGCCGCGGCCCTGGGAGAGCTGGCCGACGCACTGGCCGTGGAATCTCCGGGGGCGGCGGTGACGGCCCTCGGGTTGCTGAGGTCCCGCGACGCAGGCCGCGCCAGCCTGGTGGTGGCCCCCGGCGGACGTCAGCAAAGCCACTTTGACGACACCTCGCGTCATGAAAGTGGCTTTGCTGACATCGGCGCCGGGCGGTGGGCGCTCGAGTTCGTGAGCGCCGAGCCCTCCATCGCCTCGGCCGTCGCTCTCCTGCTCGACGGCGTCCTGATCGTCGACGACCTCGCCGCCGCCCAGGCCGTGGTCGCCGAGCACCCCGAGCTCACCGCCGTCACCCGCGACGGCGACGTGCTCGGCGCCGCCCGCGCCTCGGGTGGGTCGGGCGCCGCGTCGAGCGCGCTGGACGTGCAGGCGGCGGTGAACGAAGCCCTCGAACGGCGCGAGGCCGTGGAGGAGGAGCTGGCCCGCCTGCGCCCCGCGCTGGACGGCGCCCGGTCCGAGGAGGCCGCCCGGCTCACGGACGTCGAGGCGGCCAAGCAGGTGCAGAACGCCGCCGAGACGCGCAAGGCGGCGGCGTCGGCACAGCTCGGGCGGCTGGAACAGGCTGTCCGCTCGGCCACCGCGGAGGCCCAACGGCTGCGCGAGCGCCGCGACGGCGTCGAGACCCGCCGCTCCGACGCCCTGCTCGCTCTGCACGCCGCCGAACAGCAGCTCGCGGTGGCCGAGGACGAGCCGGTGGACGACGAGCCCGACACCGAGATCCGGGACGCCGCGGCCGAGTCGCTCGCGGCCGCGCGTGCGGAGGAGGTGGAGTCCCGGCTCACGCTGCGCACCGCCGAGGAGCGGGCGCACGCGATCGCCGGGCGCGCCGACTCGCTGCGCCGCCAGGCCGCCTCGGAGCGCCAGGCCAGGGCCCGGGCGGCGTCCGCCCGTGAGGCGCGGGAGCACAGCGCGCGGATCGCGCAGGTCGTGGTCGCGGCTGGCCAGACCGCGAGCGAGCGGATCGCCGAGTCGCTCGGCGCGGCCGCCCGCGAACGCGACGCCGCCGCGTCCGCCCGCGACGCCCGCGAACGTGCCCTGGGGGAGGCCCGCGCCACCACCGGCCGGCTGTCGGCGCTGATGGACAAGCTCACCGACGCCGTGCACCGCGACGAGGTGCTGCGCGCCCAGAACCGGCTGCGCCTCGAGCAGCTCACCGAGAAGGTGCTCGGCGACCACGGCCTCTCCGTGGAGGACCTCGTCGCCGAGTACGGCCCGGACGTCCGGGTGCCGCCGTCGGCCGCCGAGATGGCCGAGTACGAGGCGGCGAAGGAGCGCGGCGAGGAGGTCGTCGCACCTCCGTCCATGCCGTACGACCGCGGCACCCAGGAGCGGCGCGCCCAGCGCGCGGAGAAGGACCTCGCGTTGCTGGGCAAGGTCAACCCGCTCGCGCTGGAGGAGTTCGCCGCGCTGGAGGAGCGCTACCGGTTCCTCTCCACCCAGCTCGAGGACCTCAAGAACACCCGCCGCGACCTGCTCACCGTGGTCCGCGAGGTCGACGACAAGATCCTCGAGGTGTTCGCCACCGCCTACGCGGACGTGGCCCGCGAGTTCGAGATCGTCTTCAGCACGCTGTTCCCCGGCGGCGAAGGCCGGCTGGTGCTCACCGACCCGGACGACATGCTCACCACCGGCGTCGAGGTCGAGGCCCGGCCGCCGGGCAAGAAGGTGAAGCGGCTGTCGCTGCTGTCCGGCGGCGAGCGCTCGCTCACGGCGATGGCGCTGCTCGTGGCGATCTTCCGCGCCCGGCCGTCGCCGTTCTACATCCTCGACGAGATCGAGGCCGCCCTCGACGACGTCAACCTCCGCCGGCTCATCTCGCTCATGGAGGAGCTGCGCGAGACCAGCCAGCTCATCGTCATCACCCACCAGAAGCCCACGATGGAGGTCGCCGACGCGCTCTACGGCGTGAGCATGCGCGGCGACGGGATCACCACGGTGATCAGCCAGCGCCTCCGGGCCGTGAGCTGACGAGGACCAGACCTGTTCGGGGTAACGCGTGGAGGTCGGTGATCGATCTGAGATGCGGGCGATCGGCCCCTACGAGGGCGTTCTGGGTGCTCTCGTAGCGATCAACACCGCATGATCCGTCCGAGACGCGCCGGAACGCCCTGGCCAGGGCGCTCAGCGTCATCTCGCAACGATCAAGGCGCATGATCCGTCCGAGACGCGACGGAACGCCCTGGCCAGGACGCCTAGCGTCATCTCGGAACGATCGATCCATCCGAGATGAAGGTGGAACGCCCTGGTGGGGGCGCTCGGCCGCACGTCGCAACGATCACGCCCGCGTCGGGGCCTGGGTTTCATGGTCATGTCGACGCCATAGTTTTGCTCCGGGCCCGTGGGGTCGACCTGCTCATGTATGCGTCGGGTTGGCGCGCCGTTCCCGGCCCGGGTCGCCCGCTGGTCGCACACCGGGGGGCTTCTGGTGAGTCCCTCCCGTTCGCGTCGACCCCGCACTTCTGGCCGTGGCCGGCTTGGCAGAACTACCGAATCCCGTGGTTGCGTGGACGGCCGTCCCCGACGCGGAGGCACGCCTGTCCCCGACGAGACCGTCGCTGCCGGGTGCCCACGCCACTATCCTGTGGTCCCGATCCTTAGCCACAGGGTGACCACCGGATAGTTGCCTCGCTCCTCACGTGAGTTCTCGTACGCAGGTCCGGGAGGTAAGGCGAGTCTCTCGCAACGCAGCCACCGGATCGGTCGTTCTCCCACCCAGCCGTCGCGGTACCGCACGCGCAACGCGCGGCCCGCTCACTCGCGGTCCCGGTGGTGGATCCGCGAGGGAGCGAAGGGTCGTGTGGAGTGGATCTCTGACCGACAAACGCAAGGCGCGCTCGAGAATCGCGCCAACCCCACCAACTCGCGCCGCGGCCCGACCGCCCACGCCCAGCAGGATGGGCGACGCATGCTCGGCGTCGATCGAGAGGTCCGGACAAGAGTGCCGCTCGTGCAAGCTCGGTGGGGCAGGCATGACAGGGTGGATGTGTGACCACGCAGACCCTCTGGATCGTCGTCGCCGTCGTGGTGGCGGTCCTGATCATCGCCGTCGCGCTCGGCCTGGTGCTGCGCCGCAGGCGCCAGATCAGCCTGCGCGAGCCGGACCAGGTCGAGGGCGGGACCGACACCGCGCCGCCCCGGCGTGGCACCTACCAGGCCGGGGGCGGGATCGCCTTCTCCAGCGGGACGGAGGCGGCACCGGAAGCCGCCCCGGAACCGCCGCCCGGGGCCGAGCCGCCCGCGCCGCCGGTCGACGGCACACCGTTCGTACCGCCCGCCGCCCCGGCGCCCGACACCACCGCGCCCCCGGAAGCGCCTGCCGTGCCCGCGGCCGAGGCTCCGATCACAGAACCGCCCGTCGAAGCCCCGCCGTCGTCGAACGGCGCCGCCCCGGCCGTCACCCCCGCACCGCCCGCCGCCCCGTCGGACATCGCCCCGGCGGAAGGCCGCATGGAGCGCCTGCGCGGCCGCCTCGCCCGCTCGCGCACCGGCCTCGGTCAGGGCCTGCTCGGCCTCCTCGGCGCCGGGGAGCTGGACGAGGAGTCGTGGGAGGACGTCGAGGCCACGCTGCTGCAGGCCGACCTGGGGCCGGAGATGACCGTCGAGCTGGTCGAGACGCTGCGCACGGAGCTGGCCCGTCGGGGCGTCCGCACGCAGGACCAGGCGCGCCAGCTGCTTCGGGACGTGCTCACCGCCGCGCTGCAGACCGACATGGACCGCTCCGTGCGCGCCCTCCCGCACGACGGGCGCCCGGCCGTCGTGCTGGTCGTCGGCGTCAACGGCACCGGCAAGACCACCACCACCGGCAAGCTGGCCCGCGTGCTGGTGGCGGAGGGCCGGCACGTCGTGCTCGGCGCGGCCGACACGTTCCGCGCCGCCGCCGCCGAGCAGCTCACCACGTGGGGCGAGCGGGCCGGCGCCACGGTCGTGCGCGGGCCCGAGGGCGCCGACCCGGCGAGCGTGGCGTTCGACGCGGTCAAGCAGGGCTCCGAGGAGAACGCCGACGCCGTCCTGCTCGACACCGCGGGCCGGTTGCACACGAAGACCGGCCTGATGGACGAGTTGGGCAAGGTCAAGCGGGTGGTCGAGCGGCAGGCCGAGGTGGACGAGGTGCTGCTGGTCCTCGACGCCACCACGGGCCAGAACGGGCTCGTCCAGGCGCGGGTCTTCGGCGACGTCGTGAAGGTCACGGGTATCGCGCTCACCAAGCTGGACGGCACCGCGAAGGGCGGCATCGTGTTCCGGGTGCAGCGCGAGCTGGGCGTGCCGGTGAAGCTCGTCGGCCTCGGTGAAGGGCCGGACGACCTGGCCCCGTTCGATCCGGCCGCGTTCGTCGACGCCTTGCTGGACAGATGACCTCGTCATCCGGTTGTAACATCGCGCGGCCGCTCGTTCACGGCCCCGAAACAACGGTGGAGGGTGCCCGAAACACGCCGAACAGATAGTTCCTCCCAGCTTGCCGCTGGCATCGGCGGCCGAGACGGGAGGGAGCGCCGTGGATACCGGCGATACCGCATGGATGCTCGCCAGCTCAGCGCTGGTGCTGCTGATGACACCGGGCCTGGCGTTCTTCTACGGCGGCATGGTCCGTAGCAAGAGCGTCCTCAACATGATCATGATGAGCTTCTCCGCGATGGGCCTCATCGGAGTGTTGTGGGTGCTCTACGGCTACTCCGTGGCGTTCGGCAACGACGTCGGTGGCGGTCTACTCGGAAGCCCGGGTGAGTTCGCGGGCCTGCAGGGCACGTTCGGTGGCACGTACCTCGAGACCGACGGCGGACCGCCGGTCGACATCCCGCTCGTCGGCACCATCCCGGCCACGGTCTTCGTGGCGTTCCAGGCGATGTTCGCGATCATCACCGTGGCGCTGATCTCCGGCGCCGTGGCCGACCGCATGAAGTTCGGGGCGTGGCTGCTGTTCGCCGGGCTCTGGGCCACGATCGTCTACTTCCCCGTCGCGCACTGGGTGTTCTCCTTCGACGGGGTCACCGCGGAGACGGGCGGCTGGATCGCCAACCAGCTCAAGGCCATCGACTTCGCCGGTGGCACCGCGGTGCACATCAACGCCGGCGCCGCGGCCCTCGCGCTCGTCATCGTCCTCGGCAAGCGCAGCGGCTGGCCGAAGGAGCCGATGCGGCCGCACAACCTCACGCTGGTCATGCTGGGTGCTGGCCTGCTGTGGTTCGGTTGGTTCGGGTTCAACGCCGGTTCGGCGGTGGCCTCGAACGGGATCGCCGGCATCACCTTCGTCAACACCCTCGTCGCCACCTCGGCCGCCATGCTCGCCTGGCTCGTCGTCGAGCGCATCCGCGACGGCAAGCCGACCAGCCTCGGCGCGGCGTCCGGTGTCGTGGCGGGTCTGGTCGCGATCACCCCGTCCTGTTCGTCGGTCTCGCCGCTCGGCGCGATCGCGGTGGGAGTGATCGCCGGCGTCCTGTGCGCCCTCGCGGTCGGCCTGAAGTTCCGGTTCGGCTACGACGACTCGCTCGACGTGGTCGGTGTCCACCTGGTCGGCGGCCTCGTCGGCACGCTGCTCGTCGGCTTCTTCGCGACGTCGAGCGCCCCGGCCGCCGTCGACGGTCTCTTCTACGGCGGCGGCTTCGACCAGCTGTGGCGCCAGGCCGTCGGCGCGTTCGCCGTGATGATCTACTCGTTCGTCATCTCGCTGGTCCTGGGCTACCTCGTCAAGGCCGTCACCGGCGGTGGCCGGGTCACGGCCGAGGCCGAGGCCGCCGGCATCGACGAGACCGAGCACGCCGAGACCGGGTACGACTTCTCCAGCCACCGGGCTCTCGCCGGCACCAGCGCCGCGCGTGCCGCGGCGACCGCTGCGGCCGCACCCGCCGAGCAGGTGCCGGCCACGGCCGGCAAGGAGGCGTGACCATGAAGCTGATCACGGCGATCGTGAAGCCGTTCGTCCTCGAGGACGTGAAGGGGGCGCTCGAGCAGATCGGCGTCCTCGGCATGACCGTCAGCGAGGTGCAGGGCTACGGCCGGCAGAAGGGCCACACCGAGGTCTACCGCGGCGCGGAGTACTCGGTCGACTTCGTGCCGAAGGTGCGCGTGGAGGTCGTCGCCGACGACACCCTCGCCGAGAAGGTCGTGGACGCCGTCGTGGAGGCGGCCCGCACCGGCAAGATCGGCGACGGGAAGGTGTGGGTCACCCCGGTGGAGACCGTGATCCGGGTCCGCACCGGTGAGCGCGGCTCCGACGCCATCTGATCGTCCGTTCCACAGCATGGTGGTTCTGCTCCAGCTCCATCGGAGCGGGACCACCATGCTGCGCTTCACGTGTCCCGGAGGAGAGAGACCTGGTGGGTGCCGTGGCCGTGGCGTCGGGGGACGCGGGGGATCTGGCGCGGGCGAAGGCCGTGCTGCTGGAGCAGAACACGGGAAAACGGCGGCTCGGCCCCGAGGCGCTGCGCACGGCGCTGGTCGACCTGCACGACTTCTGGCTCTCGTCGCGGGCCGCGGCGATCGGGCTCACCGAGCGCGCCGCGCTCGTCGCGGTGGGGGCGCTGGGGCGCCGGGAGCTCGCGCCGTGGTCTGACCTCGACCTGGTCCTGCTGCACGACGGCCGCAAGGACATCGAGCGGCTGGCGCGTGACCTGTGGTACCCGCTGTGGGACGCCGGGATCGAGCTCGACCACGCCGTCCGCACGCCCGGCCAGGCTGTCCAGGTGGCCGCCACCGACCTGCGCGCGGCGCTCGGCCTGCTCGAGGCCCGGCACATCGCGGGCGACCCGGCGCTCTCGGACAAGGTGCGGGCCGCCGTGCGGCAGTCCTGGCGGGCCGGGATCCGCGGCCGCTTCGACGAGCTCGCCGACAGCGCCCAGGAGCGCTGGCGCAAGGTCGGCGACGTGGCACACCGGGTGGAGCCCGACCTCAAGAACGGCCACGGCGGCCTGCGTGACGTCCAGCTGATCGACGCGCTCGCCGCCGCCCAGCTCGTGGACCGGCCCGCGGCCGACGTGCGGGCCGCCCGGATGCTCCTGCTCGACGTCCGCACGGAGCTGCACCGGCTCGCCGGCCGGGCCAGGGACGTCCTGCACGCCCAGGACGCCGACGAGGTCGCGGCCGCGCTGGAGATCTCCGACCGGTTCGAGCTTGCCCGCGCGCTGTCCGGGGCGGCCCGATCGGTGGCGTTCGCGGCCGAGGTCGGGCTCCGTTCGGCCCGCGCGGCACTGCCCCGGCGCGGGCTCGCCGCACTCCGCCGCCCGCCCGTGCGCCGACCGCTGGACACCGGCGTCGTCGAGCACATCGGGGAGGTGGCGCTCGCCCGGGACGCCTCGGCGGCCCGTGACCCCGCCCTCGTGCTGCGGGTGGCGGCCACCGCCGCCCGCACCGGCATGCCGATCGCGGCGGGCACCCTCCATCGGCTCGCCGACACCGCCCCCGAGCTGCGGTCGCCATGGCCGCGCCCGGCACTGGGGGAGCTGCTGTCGCTGCTGGGCACCGGCCGCCCGCTCGTCGACGTCGTCGAATCGCTGGACCGCACCGGGTTGTGGGGGCGGCTGTTCCCCGAGTGGGGGGCGGTGCGCGACCTGCCCCCGCGGGACCGCGCGCACGTCTGGACCGTCGACCGGCACCTCGTCGAAGCCTGCGCGCAGTCCGCCCGGCTCACCACCCGTGTGGCGCGCCCGGACCTGCTGCTGGTCGGCACGCTGCTGCACGACATCGGCAAGGGCCGCGGCGGCGACCACTCCGTGGTGGGGGAGTCGCTCGCCGTGCAGGTGGGCCAGCGGCTCGGCTTCCCGGATGCGGACGTCGCCCTGCTCGGCCGGATGGTGCGCCACCACCTGCTGCTCCCGCACACCGCCACCCGCCGCGACCTGGACGATCCGGCAACGGTCACCCGCGTCGTCGACACGCTCGACGGTGACGGGCTGCTGCTGGAGCTCCTGGAAGCGCTCGCCGAGGCCGACGCGCTGGCCACCGGCCCCGGCGCGTGGAGCCCGTGGAAGCGGGTGCTCATCCACGACCTCGGCAACCGGTGCCGGGCGCTGCTGGCCGGCAAGGCCCTGCCCGCCCCCACCTCCCCGGCCGCGGACGCCACCGACCTGGCCGGCGCCGTCGAGGCCGACGGGCGACCGCAGGTGCGTCTCGACGACGGCGACCCCGCGAGCGTGGTCGTCGCCGTGCCGGACCGGATCGGTTCGCTCGCGGCTGCCGCGGGCGTGCTCGCCCTGCACTCGCTGGAGGTGCATGCCGCGGAGCTGGCAACGCTCGGCGGCGTGGCGGTGTTCACGTTCACGGTCTCGCCGAGGTTCGGCGGCCTGCCCGACCCCGCATTGCTGCGCTCGGCCCTCATCCGCGTGCTCGACGGCAGCCTGCACCTGCCCGACGCGCTGGCCCGCAAGGAACGCGACTACGCCCCCACGGGCGCGGCCGCCGAGCCACCCGCGCCGCCCCGGGCCCTCTGGTTCGACGACGAGGCCACCGGCGCGGTCGTCCTCGAGCTGCGTGGCACCGACCGGATCGGCCTGCTGCACCGGGTCGCGGCCGCGCTCGAGGAATGCGGCGCCGCCGTGCAATGGGCCAGGGTGTCGACGCTGGGCGCCTCCGTCGTCGACGCGTTCGGCCTGGCCGGTGCGGGCGGGGAGGGCACGCTCGGCCGTGCCGAGCGGCAGCGGATCGAGAAGGCCGTGCTCGCCGCGGCCGGCTGACCTGCGTCGGCGTCCGGGCGGGCATGGGACACCGCCCGAACATGATCGTGATCACGGGTGCACCGGTCGGTGAATGGAACGAACCGCCCGAACCACGCGTTGGACAGTGCGTGACGACCGCGACACCGCCGGTGCGGCTCGCCGTGCCGGGGCGCACCTTGCTGCTGGTGGCCGGGATGCCGGGGGCGGGCAAGTCCACCCTGCTGGCGAGCCTGCCTGCCACCGCCGGGCTGACCGTGCTCGACTCCGATTTCCAGCGGGCGGCGCTCCGCCCGGTCGCCGGCATGGTGCCTTATGCCTGGCAGCGTCCCGTCGTGCACCTGCTGCACCGCACCGCCGTGGTCGGGGCTGCCGTGTCGGCCACCCCCACCGTGGTCGTGCACCTGCCCGCCACGCAGCCGGGCACCCGGGCGGCGGTGGCGCGCCTCGCCGCCGCCACCCGGCGGGATGCGCACCTGCTGTGGCTGCAGGCCGACGCCCTGGAGGCCCGGCGCGGGCAGTACGAGCGCGGCCGGGTGGTGCCCGAGGCGTCGTTCTGCGCGCACGCGCTGCACGCCGAACGCACCGCCGCCGAGCTGGTCGGCAACCCGCCGCCGGGCTGGCGGAGCGTCACGGTGCTCGACCGGTCCGCCGCCCGCGGCGGTCTGCGGCTGGACACCGGTTCGGCGCCCCTGCTCACTAGCCTTGGGCCGTCGGCACCACGATCAGCTGTGCCACGTTGACCCGAGCCGGGGCGGCGGCCGACCAGGCGATCGCCTCGGCGATGTCGCTCGCCGGGATCGGACCGACCTGGCTCCGGATCTGCTCGAGGGTCTCGCGGCCCTCGGCGTCGAGCATCGTGTCACCGAGCTCGCTCTCGGTGATGCCCGGCTCGATCGCGCGCACCCGCACCCCGCGGGGGCCGAGCTCGAGCCGCAGCCCGCGCGTCAGCGCCGCCACGCCCGCCTTCGTCGCGCTGTAGACGGCGTAGCCGGGGAAGACCTCGTGGCTCGCGATCGAGCCGACGTGCACGAGGTCGGCGGGCCTGCCGTCGGCGGCGGCCGCGAGGAGGTCGTCGACGAACGCCTTGCCGGTGTTCAGCAGCCCGGCGACGTTCGTGTTCACCATGGCCGACCACTCGACCGGCTCGGCGGTGGCGAAAGGAGCGCCCAGCATCACGCCGGCGTTGGCGACCACCAGGTCGGGCCGGCCGAGCTCGGCGCGGATCGTGGCCGCGGCGCGGGTGAGGCTCGCCGGGTCGGTGACGTCGGCGGGTACGGCGATGCCGTCGATCTCCTTCGCGAGCGCCTCGATGCGGTCGGCGCGGCGGGCGAGCACGGCGACGCGGGCGCCGCCCGCGGCCAGCGTCCGCGCGGTGGCGGCGCCGATCCCGCTGCTGGCGCCGGTGACGACGGCGACGCGTCCGGTGAGGTCGTGAACGTTTTCTGTCATGGCACCGAGCCTGGGAGCACCGGCCGAGGGTCGGGGAGGCCGCGCGAGGAGGGGTAGTCGCAGGACCACCCCTCGCGCGGCCGGGCGCGCCTACCGTGGAGGGCGTGCCCGAACCGCGCCAGAACCTACTGGGAGCGTTCCTCCGCGCCCGCCGTGAGCTGACCCGGCCCGAGGATCACGGCCTGCCCACGGGCCGTCGACGCGTGCCCGGGCTGCGCCGCGAGGAGGTCGCGATGCTCGCCGGCATCAGCGCCGACTACTACCTGCGGCTGGAGCGCGGACGCGACCGGCACCCGTCGGCGCAGGTCGTGGAGGCGCTCGCCCGCGTCCTCGATCTCGACGACGAGTCGACCGCCTACCTCGCCTCGCTGGCCACGCCCGCGCCCCGTGCACCGCGCCGGTCCCGGCGTGAACCGGAGCGGGCGTCGCCCGAGATCATGCGGCTGCTCGACGCGATGGCGGGCGTGCCGGCCTTCGTGATGGGCCGGTGCATGGACGTGCTGGCCCAGAACCGGCTGGCCGAGCTGCTCTGCGGCGGCGTCCCCGGCGACGGCAACATCGTGCGGCACGTGTTCCTCGACCCGGCGGCGCGGTCCCTCTACCCGGACTGGTCCGAGGTGGCCGAGGAGACCGTCGCTGCGCTGCGCGCCTCCGCCGCCGACGCACCGGACGATCCGCGGCTGGTCACGCTGGTCGGCGAGCTCTCGGTGCGCAGCGGGGAGTTCCGCAGGCTGTGGGCGCGCCACGACGTCCGCGCGAAGGCCGCCGGCAGCAAGCGGCTCGTGTCGCCCGCCGTCGGAGAGGTGACGGTGAGCTGGGAAACCCTCGCTGTGACGAGCGCGCCGGGGCAGCTGATGGTCACCTACTTCGCCGAACCGGGGTCCCCGTCGGCCGACGCACTGGCGGGCCTGCAGCGCCTCGCGGCGCGCCAGTAGGGTTGGAGAGGTGTTCGACACCCTCTCCGAGCGCCTCAGCGGTACCCTCGCCAACCTCCGGGGCAAGGGGCGCCTCTCCGAGGCCGACATCGACACCACGGCGCGCGAGATCCGGATCGCGCTTCTGGAGGCCGACGTCGCGCTGCCGGTGGTCCGCGGCTTCATCGCGCGGATCAAGGAGCGGGCGAAAGGCGCGGAGGTCTCCGGTGCGCTGAACCCCGCCCAGCAGGTCGTCAAGATCGTCAACGACGAGCTGGTGACGATCCTGGGCGGCGAGACCCGGCGCATCCGGCTGGCCAAGGAGCCGCCGAGCGTGATCATGCTCGCCGGTCTGCAGGGCTCCGGCAAGACCACCCTCGCGGGGAAGCTCGCCGCGTGGCTGAAGAACCAGGGCCACACGCCGCTGCTCGTGGCCTGCGACCTCCAGCGGCCCAACGCCGTGAACCAGCTGCAGATCGTCGGTGAGCGGGCCGGCGCCACCACGTTCGCCCCCGAACCCGGCAACGGCGTCGGCGACCCGGTGGACGTGGCGCGGCGCGGCATCGCCCACGCCCGCGACAAGCACTACGACATCGTCATCGTCGACACCGCGGGCCGTCTCGGCGTCGACGAGGAGCTGATGCGGCAGGCCGCCGACATCCGCGACGCCGTGTCGCCGGACGAGACCCTGTTCGTCGTCGACGCCATGATCGGTCAGGACGCCGTGGCCACGGCCGAGGCGTTCCGCGACGGCGTCGGCTTCACCGGCGTGGTGCTCACCAAGCTCGACGGCGACGCCCGCGGCGGCGCGGCCCTGTCGGTCCGCGAGGTCACCGGCCAGCCGATCCTCTTCGCGTCCAACGGTGAGAAGCTCGCCGACTTCGACGTCTTCCACCCCGACCGGATGGCCAGCCGCATCCTCGGGATGGGCGACCTGCTCACGCTCATCGAGCAGGCCGAGCAGCACTTCGACCAGGAGCAGACGGCCAAGGCCGCCGCGAAGATCTCCACCGGCGACCTCACGCTGGAGGACTTCCTCGAGCAGATGCTCGCGGTCCGCAAGATGGGTCCGATCGGCAACATCCTCGGCATGCTCCCCGGCGCGGGGCAGATGAAGGACGCGCTCGCGCAGGTCGATGACAAGCAGCTCGACCGGCTGCAGGCGATCATCCGCGGCATGACCCCGGCCGAGCGGGCCGAACCGAAGATCATCAACGGCTCGCGGCGGCTGCGTATCGCCAACGGCTCGGGGGTCGCGGTCAGCGAGGTCAACGACGTCGTCAACCGGTTCTTCGAGGCCCGGAAGATGATGAAGCAGATGGCCGGGCAGTTCGGCTTCGGCTCGCGCAGCGCCACCAAGAAGCAGAACAAGGGCCGCAAGGGCAAGAAGGGCAAGGCGAAGGGCCGCGGGCCCACGCCCGGGCGGGCCGCCGGCCTGCCGCCCGGCATGGGGGCCGGGATGCCCGATCTGTCGGGGCTGCCGCCGTCGCTGCGCGAGCTCCCGCCGGGCCTCGACCAGCTGCCGCCCGGGTTCGACCCGAGCAAGTTCAAGTTCCCCAAGGAGAAGTGAGCGGGCTTGGAGCGCGTGTACCGGCTGCGCGGGGTGCTGCTGCCCGGTGAGGACACCGTCGAGCTGCACGTCGACGCCGCGGGCCGGCTGGTCGAGCCGATCCCGGGCGCGGAGACCCTCGTCGACGGCGGGTTCATCGTCCCGGGTCTGGTCGACGCGCACTGCCACATCGGGCTCGGGCCGACCGGCGGCGTCGACCTGGAGGAGGCCGACGCCCAGGCCCGCATCGACCGCGACGCCGGCACCCTGCTGATCCGCGACTGCGGCTCGCCCATCGACACCTCGCCGCTGCAGGTCCGCCCCGACCTCCCGGAGATCATCCGCGCCGGCCGGCACCTCGGCCGCCCCAAGCGCTACATCCCCGGCATGGCGCTGGAGCTGGACGATCCCGCGCTCCTCCCCGACGTCGTGGCCGAGCAGGCCGCCGCGGGCGACGGCTGGGTCAAGCTGGTAGGAGACTGGATCGACCGCGGCGTCGGCGACCTCGCCCCGGTCTGGCCCGACGACGTGCTGGCCGCGGCGATGGACTCCGCCCACCGTGCCGGCGCCCGGGTCACCGCGCACGTCTTCGGGGCCGAGGCGATCCCCGGCCTCGTCCGCGCCGGCATCGACTGCATCGAGCACGGCACCGGCCTCACCGACGACCTCATCAACGAGATGGCCGACCGCGGCACCGCGCTCGTGCCCACGCTCATCAACGTCGAGAACTTCCCGGGCATCGCCGACCAGGCGCGCAAGTACCCCACCTACGCCGACCACATGCGGCGACTGCATGCCGGCGCCTACGAGACGGTGCGCCGTGCCGTCGAGGCCGGGGTGCCGGTGTACGCCGGCACCGACGCGGGCGGTGGCATCGACCACGGCCGCCTCGCCGACGAGGTGATCGCCCTGCACCGCGCGGGCCTGTCCGCCACCGACGCGCTCGGTGCCGCGAGCTGGGTGGCCCGGGAGTGGCTGGGCCGCCCGGGGTTGGTGCTCGGCGCCCGGGCCGACCTCGTGGTGTACCGCAGCGACCCGCGCGCCGACCTGTCCGTGCTCCACGAACCCGCCCTCGTGATGCTGCGTGGACGACCGGTGCGCGCCGGCGCCTGACGCCCCGTCCGCTCGCCCGGGGGTCAGCCGTACTCGCTGACGATCAGCCGGTAGCCCGCGTCGAGCCGGTCGAGATCGGACAGCGCGCAGTGACGCTCCTGCCATGCGCCGGATTCGAGGTCGGCGGCGAGTGCCGCCAGGCCGTCGGCGAGGGCGAGCGGGTCGGCCTGGGCCAGCATCGAGATCCCGGCGCGCGTCCCGGGGTCGAGGTATGCCTCGGGGCGGCGCCAGTGGGCCGCCCCGAACCCGTCGGTGCAGTCGTGCGGGACCAGCACCGGTTCGACCCGGGCCCCGGGCAGGAGCTCGACGAGCCGGGGGACGGACACCGCGTGCCCCGCGCTCACCGCGGCGGCGGCCGGGAGGTACTCGCGCACCAGCCAGAACTCGCGGAACACCGCCTGGTCCCAGGTGAGGATCACGACCCGCCGCCGGGCGACCCGGCGGAGCTCGGCGATCCCGGCCTCGACATCGGTCCAGTGGTGGACGGTCAGCACGGCGAGAGCGGCATCGACCCGGCCGTCGCGCAGCGGCAGGGCCTCGGCGACGCCGCGCACGCACGGGGCCGCCCCGGCCGGGCGTTGATCGATCATGACCGAGCTCGGCTCGACCGCCAGAACCGTCTCGGCGGGTTCGTAGGAACCCGCGCCCGCGCCGACGTTCACGACGCTCGCCGTGCCGGACAATGCCGACGCCACCTGCGCCGCGATCCTCGGGTCCGGCCTCCGCGTCGTGCGGTAACCCAGGCCGATCCGGTCGTAGACGGTCACCCCGGGAGCATCGCAGCCGGAGTCGTCCGGCGCGATCGCCCTTCTCACCCGAAATGGTCGGGGCGAGAAGAACGCCGGCGTGGTGGCCGCAACGCTGACGCTCGGTTCGCCCGGATCACACTTTTTCGCCCCGAGCGGGTGATCGACCCCGCTGCACACTCCGCTGCGCAGCCGGCGAGCGGCGTTCTCCGCGATGGGCCGGTAGCGTCGGGGTCGTGGGAGCGGCGCAGAGCAACGGCCAGTCGGAGTCGGAGGAGTCGGAGGCCACCGACCCCGGCCCGGGCCACCGGGAGGCCGCCGCACAGAACGCTGCCACCCAGAACCAGCTGGGCTCCGTTCCGGAGAAGCTGGGCGCAGCGGCCGGCGCTGATCCGCCCGCGGGCGCGCCGGTGCCCGTCCCCGCCTCCTCGCCGGCTGCTGCACCGTCCTACGAGCCCGCAGCGCCGTACCCGGCCAACGCGGCTCCAGGAGGCGTGGCGGCCCCACCGTTCGCAGGATCTGCTGCAGCGTTCCCGCCCGGCGCCACCGACTTCCCGACTCCGCCGAACGGGCTGCCACCTGTGCCCGGCGCTCCGTCGGATGCCACCGGCACACCGCCCTACCCCCCGGGGCCCTACCCGCACACCGAGCCCTACCCTGCCCCGTCGATCGGCCGGCAGCCGCTCCCGCGCACCGGGTGGGCAGCGCCGTCGCCCACCCGCACCCACCGCTGGGGCCTCGGGGCGTACCTGCTCGCGTGGTCGGTGTCCCTGCTGGTCGCCTTGGGCATCAAGATCTTCCTGATCGGCGACGTCGCGCCCACAGCCGGCCTCCTGGCCGTCGCCCTCGTCGTACCCACGGTGCTCGCGGCCGGCACCGCCCTGCTCATCACCCGGATCCGTGGCAACGGGCCACGGATCGACCTCGGCCTCGTGTGGTCGTGGCGCGACGTCGGCCTCGGTCTGGCGTACGGGTTCGGCGGGCTGGTCATCACCATCCCGGCGTCGATCATCTACGTCGCGATCGTCGGCGAGGACGCGACGTCCGCGGTGGGCGACGAGTTCGGCGGGATCAGGGCCGGCCCGGTGTTGGCGGCTCTCGTGCTGGTCATCGTCGTGCTCATCGCGCCGATCTGCGAGGAGATCGTCTACCGGGGCCTGCTCTGGGGCGGTGTCGAGAAGCTCGCGGGGCGGTGGGTGGCGTTCGCCGTCAGCACGCTGCTGTTCGCGATCGCCCACTTCGAGTTCACTCGCACGCCGCTGCTGCTCGTGGTGGCGCTCCCGATCGCCCTCGCGCGCCTGTACACCGGCCGGTTGCTCGCGAGCATCGTTGCCCACCAGATCAACAACCTGCTGCCGGGAATCGTGCTGATGCTGGGGCTGCTGGGCGTCCTCCCGATGGCCTGACGTCCCGCTGCCCGTCCGCGTCTGGCAGAATGGCCGATCGGCCCCGCGGCTGGCCCTCTACCGTGCCGCGGACGCACACACACACGCCGAGATTGCGCAGCCCGTACCCCCACGCGAGCCGCGCGGACTCACCCGAAACACAGATCCGCGAGGAGTACCGACAAGCGTGGCCGTCAAGATCAAGCTCATGAGGCTGGGCAAGATCCGCCAGCCGTACTACCGCGTCGTCGTCGCCGACGCCCGCACCCGCCGCAGCGGCCGGGCGATCGAGACCATCGGCAAGTACCACCCGAAGAACGAGCCGAGCCTCATCGAGATCGACTCGGACCGGGCGCAGTACTGGCTCGGCGTCGGTGCGCAGCCCACCGAGCCCGTGCAGCACCTGCTCGAGGTCACCGGCGACTGGCAGAAGTTCAAGGGCCTGCCCGGCAGCGAGGGCACCCTGAAGCCGCAGCCGGAGAAGGTCGACAAGCACGCCCGCTTCCAGGCAGCGCTGGCCGCCGCCGGCGAGGAGCCCACCACCGAGGCCACCACGCCCCGGAAGAAGGGCGAGCGCCGCGCGAAGGGCGACGCAGAGGCCTCCACCGAGGCCTCCGCCGAAGCGTGACCGAGCTTGCGAGGTCACCAATGAGCACAGCAGTGCCACGAACGTGGCCGACGAGCGTCAGCGAGGAGGACTCGTGAGTGTCCTGGCCGACGCGCTCGATCACCTCGTCCGGGGCATCGTCGACCACCCGGACGACGTGCAGGTGGAGCTCGTCACCACTCGCCGTGGCCGCACGCTCGAGGTCCGGGTGCACCCCGAGGACCTCGGCAAGGTGATCGGTCGCGGTGGCCGCACCGCCACGGCGCTGCGCACGGTCGTCGGCGGTATCGGCGGTCGAGGCGTTCGGGTGGATGTCGTCGACACCGACCGGTAGCACCGAGTACCTCGTCGGGATCGCCGTGCGGGCCCATGGCCTGCGCGGCGAGCTCGTCGTGGAGGTGCATACCGACTCGCCCGACGAGCGCTTCGCTCCCGGGGTCTCACTGATCGCGCAGCGCCCGGGCGCCCCTGCGGGCACGCTGACCATCGAGTCGGCGCGCCCGCACTCCGGAAAGCTGCTCGTACGGTTCGTCGAGGCGCCCGACCGCGGTGCCGCCGAGGCGCTCCGCGGCACCCGGCTCCTCGTCGCGGCAGACGCCCTCGCGCCGCCGGACGACGACGAGGAGTTCCACGTCCACCAGCTGGAGGGTCTGCGCGCCGAGCTGGAGGACGGCAGCGTCGTCGGCTCGGTCCGCGAGGTCGTGCACGGTCCGGGCGGCGAGCTGCTCGTCCTCGCGCGACCCGAGCGCCCGGATGCACTCGTCCCGTTCGTGCAGGCCATCGTGCCGACCGTCGACCTGGCCGCAGGCCGGCTCGTCCTCACCCCACCCGAGGGCCTCCTCGACTGATCTCCGCCCGGCCCCGCCGAAACGCGAGACTCACCCCGCACGAACGCGGGACTCGCCCTGCCAAAATGCGAGACTCGGCCGTCGAAACGCGAGACTCGCCGGTGGGGCAGGAGCACCCCACGCGCGAGTCCCCCGTTTCGGCAGGGTGAGTCCCGCATCTCGACGGGGCGAGTCCCGCGTTCCGGCAGGGTGAGTCTCGCAATCCGGCAGGGTGAGTCTCGCGTTCGCGTGGCTGCTGGACGGGATCGAGGCGACGCCGGCCGTCAGTCGGCCGGGGTGATGTTCTGGTTGAGGTGGAAGAGGTTGTCGGGGTCGTAGGCGGCCTTGACCTGCCGCAGCCGGTCGTAGTTGCGCCCGTAGTTCTGCGGCACGCGGCCCTCGTCCTCCGACAGCATGTTGATGTATCCCCCTTCCGTCCCCGAGAAGGGGTGGACGGCGTCGTAGTAGTCCCGCACCCACCGGATGGCGCCCTCGTCCTCGGCCGGAGTGTCGTAGAACGCGGCGATGACCATCGCGTACCGCGCGTCGCGGTGGCCGAACGCCGTCTCGTCCGGACCGACCCGCGCCGCCGCCCCGTTGATGGAGTACATGTGCATCGTCGAGGTCATGCTCGGCGTCGGGGGCCCGTGCTGGGCGTGCGCCGCGATGGCCGCGTCGGGCAGGTCGCGCACGAAGTCGGCCTTCCAGTACTGCCGCATCCCCTTGTAGAAGAGCCCGTCGAACGCCGAGTTGAGCGCGGGGTAGGGCATCGGGCCGACGTGCTCGGCCTTGACCTCGGCGACGTCGCGGAACGGCTTGATCGCCTGCTCGCCCTGCTCCGGCCGGCCGCTCCAGCACGTGACCATGACGCAGAACATGTCGCCGTGGCGGTCCTCGGGGATGAACGGGAGCGGCGGGGCCATCTGCCAGCCGAAGAACGCCCCGAGCTGCTCGGGGGCCTCCTGGATGTACTCGTCGTAGGCGCGCATGACCGCAGGCGCGTCCGCGACCTCGTACAGCATGGGACCGCCGTAGATGGTGTCGACGTCGTGCAGGGCGAGCTCGAGCGAGGTGACGACGCCGAAGTTGCCGCCGCCGCCGCGCAGGGCCCAGAGCAGGTCCTCGTTCTCGTGCTCGCTCGCGACGACGACCCGGCCGTCGGCGGTGACCACCTCGGCGCTGACGAGGTTGTCGCAGGACAGCCCGCAGCCGCGCGCGAGGTAGCCGACCCCGCCGCCCAGCGTCAGGCCGCTCACGCCGGTGGTCGAGATGATGCCGCCGGTCGTGGCGAGGCCGTAGGCGTGGGTGGCGTGGTTGAAGTCGCCCCAGGTGGCCCCGGCGCCGGTGCGGGCGGTCTTCTTCACCCGGTCCACGAACACGTTGTTGATCAGCCCCAGGTCGAGCACGACGCCGCCGTCGCACGTGCTGAAGCCGGGGGCGCTGTGCCCGCCGCCCCGCACCGCGAGGTCGAGGCCGGTCTCGCGCGCGTAGTTCACGGTCGCGACGGCATCGGCGGTCGACGTGGCCCGGACGATGAGCGCGGGCCGCCGGTCGTGGACGCCGTTGTGGACGCGGCGGTGCTCGTCGTATCCGTCGTCGCCCGGCTCGACGACGGGCCCGCGTACCTGTTCGCGCAGCTCGGCGATCGTGGTCATGGTCCCCTCCTGGTGTTCGTGCGGAGGCGGAGACCATGCCGGAGGGAGCGTTCCCGTGGCGTTCCCGATCAGTGGGTCAGCCGAGCGGCGGTGGCGGCGGCACGTGCGCGCAGCCACGGCGAGTCGAGTGCGGCGGCCGCTTCGACGGCGCGGTGGGCGCTGCGGGCGGCACCCGCGCGGTCGTCCGCGAGAGCGCGTAGCTCGGCGTCGACGCGGAGGAGCTCCGGAAGCAGGTAGCGCTGCCCGCTGTCCTCGGTGCGGCGCACGGCCTCGGCGGCAGTCGCCAGACCGGCCCGTGCGTCGCATGCTCGCAGGTGGGCGCGGGCGAGCAGGTAGAGCCCCAGGGTCAGGTGCAGCGGCTGTTCCTGGCGGAGTTGGTGGGTGGCCTCCCGGAGCGGCGCCACGCCGCGCAGGTCGCCGTCGAGCACGTCGCGCCAACCCCGCAGGAACCGCGCCACGATCGCGAAGTAGCCGATGTGCATCGTGTGCGTGACGGTGTCCAGGGCGTCGATCGCGGCGTGCAGGTCACGGAGGCCGGGTTCGAGGGCGGCGAGGATCGCGTCGTAGCCACGGACGTAGCCGGTGGTCATGGGGTCGTCGAGCTCCGTGGCCGCGCGCAGCGCGTCCCGCATGGTCGCGCAGGCGTCGTCGGGACGGCCGCGGAAGAGCTGTGTGAGTGCGAGCCGGGACAGGCACACGCCGAAGGGGTCCTGGCCGTGGCGCGAGACGTGCAGCGGGGCGTTCTCGATGCGGTAGGAGCCGATCGCGGCGCGCAGATGGCGGTCCGCCGAGGCGAACTCGCCCCGCCAGAACGCGGTGACGCCGAGCACGTACTCGCCCTCGGTGGGTGTGGCGTGGTCGGCCCCGGCGGAGACCAGCAGCTCGTGGCCAAGGTCCGCGGCCCGGTCGAGCTGGAGGGTGGCCACGGCGTGCAGCGCGAGGCCGCGCAGCACCTCCGGACCGGGACGGCGGCCGAGCTTGCGGTGCAGGGTGAGCGCGCGCTCGTAGCACCGCAGCACCTCCGGCGCGCCGTAGCCGCGCCGGGCGACCAGTGGCACCCCGAGAGCCGAGCGCAGCCGCAGCTCCACCTCGTCGCGCGGCTCACCGCGCGCCGAGTCGTCGAGCAGGCGCAGCGCTCGTTCCAGGAGGGCGACGCAGTCGTCGAGGGCGAAGACCCGGTGGGCGTGCCGGGCGGCCCGCTCGTACGCCTTGACGGCGCGCGCACCGAGCCCCGCGCTCGCGTAGTGGGCCGCGAGGCGGGCGCTGACGGGGCCGAGGTCGGCCGCATGGTGTTTCTCGATGGCCTCGGCGACCAGGCGGTGCAGCCTCCGGCGGCGCGCCGGGCTGATCAACTGCAGCGTCACGTCCCGCAGCCGGTCGTGGCTGAAGTCGTACGCCGGGCCGCGCTCGCGGACGACGTGGTGCTGCCAGAGCTCGTCGAGGTCGTCGGCGAGGTCGTCCTCGGCCCGGCCGGTCGCGGTGGCGAGGACCGCCGTCGTGAACTCGCGGCCGATCGTCGCGGCCACCTCGGCGAGCCGGCGGGACCCGGGGGACAGGCGGTCCAGCCGGGCCGAGATCACGGCGTGGACGGTGGGCGTGAGCGCGACCGGCCCGGTCCGGCCGGTGTCGAACCCCGCGCGCACGGCCTCGACCACGAACAGCGGGTTCCCCTCGGTCTCCGCCCACAGCCGGGCCGCGGAGTCCGGGCCGAGCCGCCGCCTGCCGACCGCCGTCGCCATGGCGGCGGTCGACGCCGGATCGAGCGGCCCGAGGGGGATCGTCGACACGGCACCGGCCGGGGCGAGGCGCCGGCACAGCCGGGCCACCGCGGCCTCGCCCGCCTCGTCGTCCCGGGCCGTGCCCGCGACCAGCAGCGGAGCCGACGGCGAGCTCTGCACGAGGTAGCCGCAGAGATCCACCGTGTCGGCGTCGCACCACTGGAGGTCGTCGACGACGACCAGCAGCGGTCGTCCGGAGGCGAGGAGGGCGCGGCGGACGGCGTCGAGGAGGTGGTGGCGCCGTCCGACGTCGGTGGCGGGCGGGCCGTCCGGCAGCCGCGGATGCGTGAGCCGCAGCTCGGGCAGCAGCCGGGCGAGCTCGATCAGCCAGGTGTCCCCGAGCGTGTCGAGGCCGGCCTGTACAGGGTCGGACCGCAGCCAGTCGATCACCGGACCCCACGGCGGGCGGCCGGCGGCCTCGTAGGCGCGGCCGTACGCCACCGCGTGCCCGTCCGCCAGCGCCAGCCGGGCCAGCTCCTCGACGAGCCGGGACTTGCCGATGCCCGTCTCCCCGGTCACGAGCAGGACCCGGGCCAGGCCACCGGTGGCGTCCTGCCACACGGCGCGGGCCGCCCGCCACTCGGCCGTGCGCCCGACCAGCTCGGGTCCGCCGCGCACCGGGGTCGCACCTCGGAGCCGCTGGGCGATCGCGGTCGTCGCAGGCTCCGGCGTCACCCCGAGGTCGTGGGCCAACCCGGCGGCGAGGCGGTCGTGGACGCGCAGCGCCTCGCTGCGCTCGCCCCGCCGGGAGAGTGCCTCCATCAACAACCGGCAGGCCGGTTCGTGCAGCGCGTCGATCGCGATCAGCCGCCGTGTGTGCTCCACGACGGCGGCGTCGTCGTGGTGGGCCGCGGCGCGGTCGGCGAGCCGCGCGAGAACGTCGACGGCGAGGCGGCGCAGCCGCTCCCGCTCGGCGAGGGTCCAGTCGTCGTCGCAGGCCGGGAGCAGGTCCCCGCCGTAGCAGCGCACCGCGGCCTCCGGGTCTCCGCTGCCGGCGGCGTCCGTGAACGCCAGTACGTCGAGCCACACCGAGGGATCCCGGTGCCACCGCACCGTGCGCGCGTCGGCCTCGACGACGCCCCCGGGCTCCGGGAGCGCGCGCCGGAGGTCGTGGAGCAGCTTGCGCAGGTTGGTGCGGGCCTGGGGCGCGTTCGAGCCGGGCCACAGCTCGCACGCGAGCCGGTCGCGGGCCACTCCCGCGTCCCGGGCGAGCGCCACCCGCGCGAGCAGCCATTGCATCCGTGGCGCGGCGAGCTCGGGCACCGGCCGCCCGTCGACGATCGCGGTCGCTTCGCCGAGGAACCGGATCACCACGCGCGCGTGACGCGCACCGACGGGTGCCCGGCGGCGGGTGGCGCTCGGAGCCGGCACGGTGTCCTCCGCGCTGGTGGGGACGGTGAACAGTCCAGTGGACTCCTGATCCACCCGCCTGGCAATGACCGTTCGGCGCAGCGACGTCAACCCAGGTTGACGATCCTGACCTGTCAACGTAGGTTGACGACATGAGCGATGCCACGAAGGTCGCGGCGGCGGCGTCCAGCAGGGATCCGGCCGTCGGGTTGGCGGCGGTGGCGTCCCTGCGGGGGCTGCTGGAGTCGCTGGAGGAGCTGCAGGTCTCGAACGCGCGGTCCCAGGGATGGTCCTGGCAGCAGATCGCGGAGGCGCTGCGCGTGAGTCGCCAGGCCGTGCACAAGAAGTACCGCCGGTTCGGGTTCTGAGGGGGAACGATGTTCGAGCGGTTCACCGACAAGGCCCGCCGCGCGGTCGTGATCGCGCAGGAGGAAGCGCGGGAGCGCAAGGCCGACGAGATCCGCACGGAGCACCTGCTCGCGGCGCTCTTCGTCGTGCCGGACAACCTGGCCGTGCAGGTTCTGACCCGGTTCGGCGTCGACAAGGACACCGTCCGTTCCGAGATCGACCGGCTGCGCCCACCGGGTCGGCCTCCGCTGGACGCCGAGGCGCTGTCCACGCTGGGGATCGATCTCGACGAGGTCCGGCGTCAGGTCGAAGAGGCCTTCGGGCCCGGCGCGTTGGACCGCACCCGGGCGGCGCTCGGGGGCGGGGGATCGCGCCGCTTCGGCCACATCCCGTTCGAGCGCGCCGCGAAGAAGGCGCTCGAACTGGCGCTGCGCGAGGCGATCAACCTGAAGCACAGCTGGATCGGCACGGAGCACCTGCTCCTGGGCCTGCTGCACACCGAGACCGGGGCGGCCCACCACATCCTCACCGGTCGCGGCCTGACACTCGCCGGGACCCGCACGGTGGTCGAGGAGATCGTCCGCGGCCGCAAGGCGGGTTGAACCCGGGGCGGTTTCGGGTGGAGGCCGTGGCTCGAGGGGTGCCGCGGCGCCGCCTGCCGCGCTGCTGGGAGCATCCGTCCGTGCGGATCGACGTCATCACGATCTTCCCGGGCTACCTGGCCCCGCTGCGCGAGGCGCTGCTGGGGCGGGCGATCGCCGCCGGGCTCGTCGACCTCGCGGTGCACGACCTGCGGGACTGGACGTACGACGTCCACCAGGCCGTCGACGACTCCCCGTACGGCGGTGGCCCGGGGATGGTGATGCGGCCGCAGGTGTGGGGGGAGGCCCTCGACGCCGTGCTGGCGCGCGACGAACGCCCGGCCCGGATCGTCGTGCCGACGCCCACCGGGCGGCCGTTCACCCAGGCCGCGGCCCAGGCGTGGACCGGCGAGGAGCGGCTGCTGTTCGCGTGCGGCCGCTACGAGGGCATCGATCAGCGGGTGGTCGACGACGCCCGCCGCCGCGACCTGCCGGTGGACGAGGTGAGCATCGGCGACTACGTGCTGGTCGGCGGTGAGGTCGCGGTGCTCGTGATGGTGGAGGCGGTGGTCCGGCTGCTGCCCGGCGTGCTCGGCAACCCGGCGTCGGCCCAGCAGGACTCGTTCTCCGACGGTCTTCTCGAGGGCCCGGCGTTCACCCGGCCGGAGGTCTGGCGCGGGCTCGCCGTCCCGGACGTGCTGCGCAGCGGCAACCACGCCGCGATCGCCCGCTGGCGCCGCGACCGCGCGCTCGAACGCACCGCCGAGCGGCGTCCCGACCTGCTCGCCGCCCTTCCCGACGACGCGCTGGACGACGCCGACCGGGCGTTCCTCGCGTCACTCCAGGACGGGTGATTTCACCGGCCGATCTCGCGTCTGGCACTATGGACTGGTTGCCCGACGGGCCTGCCTGGCGCCGAACTTGACTAGGGGCGCCCCCGCACGACCGCTATCACGCACCGAGGACGGATCTTCGCGATGAACACCCTGGACGCACTGGACGCACAGCTGCTGCGCTCCGACATCCCCGCCTTCCGGCCGGGCGACACGCTCAAGGTGCACGTGAAGGTCATCGAGGGCAACCGGTCCCGCGTCCAGGTGTTCCAGGGCGTCGTCATCCGGCGCCAGGGCTCCGGTGCCCGGGAGACCTTCACCGTTCGCAAGGTCTCGTTCGGCGTCGGCGTCGAGCGCACCTTCCCGGTGCACTCCCCGAACATCGACAAGATCGAGGTCTTCACCCGCGGCGACGTCCGCCGCGCGAAGCTCTACTACCTCCGCGAGCTGCGCGGCAAGGCCGCGAAGATCAAGGAGAAGCGCGAGACCCCGTCCGCGTCCTGACCGTTCCGGCACGGTTGCCGTAGCCTCGTGGGCGTGGCCCTCCCCGAGCTCCCCGACGACCGGCGGGCCGCACCGCCGAGGCACTCGCCGGGGCAGCATCCGGACCGCCCGCAGCGCGATGTCCCCCCTGGCGGACGCGTGCCGCCCCGTCAGGGGACGCCGAACGGACGTCCGCGCGGTGGCCCGTCCGGAAACGGCGCCGGGCCGAACGGCATGCGCCGCCCGGGGCCCTTCGACGGTCAGGTTCCGCCGCCGCAGCAGCCCGCCCCTCCGGGAGGGCGCCACGGCGCGCCCCGGCGGCCCGATCCGGCCGACGACGAGCCCACGGTCGTCCACGGCGACCTCTTCGCCGGACCGGAGCCCACGGCCACCGAGCCCGACCCGGCGGAGGCGCCGGGGCGCCACCGCCGTCGCGCGGGCACGTCCCCGGACAGCCGGCCGGCAGCGGAGTACAAGGAACAGGCCGAGGCGAGCGGGCGCAAGCTGCGGCCCGGCCGGCGCAGGCGGCCCACGTTCTGGAAAGAGCTGCCGATCCTGATCGTGGTGGCGCTCGTCCTCACGTTCCTGATCCAGACGTTCCTCGCGAAGGTCTACGTCATCCCGTCCGGGTCGATGGAGACCACGCTGCACGGCTGCACCGGGTGCAACAACGACCGCGTGCTCGTCGACAAGCTCAGCTACCGATTCACCGAACCCGCGCCGGGCGACGTCGTGGTGTTCCGCGGTCCGGACAGCTGGAGCAGCGAGATCGAGGTCGATGAGCCGAGCAACCCGGTGGTCCGCGGGCTGCAGCTGTTCGGCTCGCTGATCGGGCTCGCCCCGCCCGACGAGAAGGACTTCGTCAAGCGGGTCATCGCGGTCGGCGGCCAGACCGTGCAGTGCTGCGATTCCCGCGGCCAGGTGATGGTCGACGGCACGTCCTTGAACGAGCCGTACATCTTCTACCTGCCCGAGGCCGGGCCGCCCAAGCAGGCCTCGTTCGGTCCCGTCGCCGTGCCCGAGGGGCAGCTGTGGATGATGGGGGACAGCCGCAACAACTCGGCCGACTCGCGGATGCCCGACCACGGCGCGGTGCCGGTCGACAATGTGATCGGGCAGGCGCGGTTGATCGTGCTGCCGTTCGACCGGCTGGGGTGGGTCACGGCGCAGGACCCACACTCCACCGCCGTCGGGATGGCGCAGGGCGCGGCCGCGGGCGCACCGCTCGCCCTAGGGCTGCTCGGCACGTTGCCGCTCGCCGTGTTCCGTCGCCGACGCGAAGGCCGTGAGCTGCTGTCTCCGGAGTTCCTCCCGCGTGAGGCCCTCGGGCCGTTGGTGCCCCGGACCGGGACACGACGACCCTGAGCGCACGGCCGTTCACCGCTTGGCGCAGACTGCTTCTCGATGGCCGCACGACCTGTACCCCACCGGCGGGTGCGCCGCCGACCGGTGCGCCCCACACTCCCGCCCGAGCTGCGTCCGGCCCGCGCCGTCGTCCGGCGTTCGGCGGGCAACTGGACGCTGCAGAGCACGTTGCACCGGCACGGCCTCGGGCCGGTCGCGGGCGTGGACGAGGCGGGTCGTGGTGCCTGCGCGGGCCCGCTCGTCGTCGCCGCGTGCGTGCTGCGCCCCGGTGATGCGAAGCGCCTCGACGGCCTCACCGACTCGAAGCTCCTCACCCCCGCGGCACGGGAGGAGTACTACGCGCTGATCCGGCGCCGGGCGCAGGACATCTCCGTCGTCGTCATCCCGCCGGAGGAGGTCGACCGCCGCGGGGTGCACGTGGCCAACGTCGAGGGGATGCGCCGGGCCGTCGCCGGGCTCGCGACCGTGCCGGGCTACGTCCTGACCGACGGGTTCGCGGTGCGCGGGTTCGGCACGCCCGGCGCTCGCCGTGCCCAAGGGCGACCAGGTAGCGGCGTGTGTGGCGGCCGCATCGGTGCTGGCGAAGGTCACCCGGGACCGGATCATGGTCGCCCTGCATGCCGAGTTCCCCCAGTACGGCTTCGCCGAGCACAAGGGCTACTGCACCCCCGTGCACGACGAGGCGATGCTCGCCCACGGACCGAGCCGGGTGCATCGCTACTCGTTCGTGAACGTGCGCGCGGCGCGCGACGGCATCCGCCCGCCGGCCGTCCTCCTCGACGAGGACTCGATGGACGAAGACACCATCGAGGCAGGCCTCGGAGAGGACCTCGGAGACGGTCTGGTCCACAATGGGGCGCTGGCCGTCGGGGTGTCCGAGGGTGCCGGAGGAAGGGCAGGACAGTGAGCGCCGAGGATCTCGAGAAGTACGAGACCGAAATGGAGCTCACGCTCTACAAGGAGTACCGGGACATAGTGGCCCAGTTCTCCTACGTCGTGGAGACGGAGCGACGCTTCTACCTGGCCAATTCGGTCGATGTCGCCGCGCGCAACGCCGACGGCGAGATCTATTTCGAGGTCCGGATGTCCGACGCGTGGGTCTGGGACATGTACCGGCCGGCGCGGTTCGTCAAGAACGTGCGGGTGCTGACGTTCAAGGACGTCAACGTCGAGGAGCTCGAGAAGCCCGACCTGCGGTTGCCGGAGGGCAACCAGTTCGGCAACTAGTGCTCCCCGCCGGACCTTGCTAGCGGAGTAGGTCCGAACGCCGCTCGGTAGGCGTGATCAATGCGAGTCGCTCACCAGCGCGGCGTGAACCACTCTGGAGTGCGGCTCGGATCGATCACCGCGCTCCAACAGCACGCCAGCGTGGTCCGGACAACGATGGTGTGCTGCTCGGAGCGAGCGAGTTCGGACCCACTCGTCCGATGGACGGCCTAGCACCGCGCACCGACGGCCCCGTCCCGTTCGGGCCGAGTTGTCCACCTCGCACCCCGGCTGTCCACAGATCTCCGATCGACCTGTCCGCCCGCCCCCGGCTCCCCGATCGTTGTCGGTATGGCAGCGAAGGACGTGCTCGGGCGCCGCGGTGAGGAACTCGCGGCCCGCTACCTCGAGCAGCAGGGTCTCGTGATCCTGTCGCGCAACTGGCGGTGTCGCCACGGCGAGATCGACCTGGTTGCCACCGACTCCTCCCGGCTCGTCGTCTGCGAGGTCAAGACCCGCTCGAGCACCCGGTTCGGCGAGCCGGTCGAGGCCGTCGACTGGCGCAAGGTGTCCCGCATCCGCCTGGTCACCAGCGCGTGGCTGGCCGCCCACCAGGTGCGTTGGGTCGAGGTCCGGTTCGACGTGCTCGCGGTGGTCGCGGAGCCCGGGGTGCCGGTCACCGTCCAGCACTACGAGGCGGCGTTCTGATGCCGCTCGCACACGTCCACTCCGTGGCCCTGCTCGGCGTCGACGGTCACGTCGTGGAGATCGAGGCCGACGTCGGCGGTGGGTTGCCCAAGTTCCACCTGGTCGGGTTGCCGGACGCCGCCCTGCACGAGTCGAAGGACCGCGTGCGGGCGGCCGTCGTCAACTCCGGCTTCGTCTGGCCCAAGGAGAAGATCGTGCTCGCGCTCTCGCCCGCGTCGCTGCGCAAAACCGGCAGCGGCTTCGACCTGGCACTGGCATGCGCCGTCCTGGGCGCGCGCAGGGTGCTGGCGCAGGCCGACCTCGACGGCACCGTCCTGCTCGGAGAACTGGCCCTCGACGGCAGGCTCCGTGGCGTGCGCGGCCTGCTGCCGTGCCTCATCGCCGCGCGCGACGCCGGCATGCGCCGCGCGGTGGTGCCGGAGGCGATGCTTCCCGAGGCCGCGCTGGTCGAGGGCATCGAGGTGCACGGCGCGGCGAACCTCGCCGAGGCGCTGGGCTTCCTCCAGGGCGCGGGCGCGCTGCGCAGGCCGGAGCCGCCCGCCGACGACGGCGCGGCGCCGGAGCCGCCAGACCTCGCCGACGTCGTGGGGCAGGACGACGCGCGGCACGCCATCGAGATCGCGGCCGCCGGCGGCCACCACGTCCTGCTGGTCGGGCCGCCGGGCACGGGCAAGACCATGCTCGCGCAGCGCTTCGTCGGCCTGCTCCCTCCGCTCGTGCCGCAGGAGGCCCTCGCGCTCGCCGCCGTCCGATCGGTGGCCGGACGGCTACCCGCCGGGCGGGCGCTGAGCACGGTCCCGCCGTTCGTCGCGCCCCACCACTCCAGCTCGATGGCCGCCCTCCTCGGCGGTGGCTCCGGGATCGCGCGGCCGGGCGCGGTCTCGCTGGCCCACCTCGGTGTGCTCTTCCTCGACGAGGCCCCGGAGTGGGGCGCGAGCCTGCTCGACTCGCTCCGCACACCGCTGGAGGAGGGCGAGGTCCGGCTGGCCAGGTCGGAGGGCACGGTGCAGTACCCGGCGCGGTTCCAGCTCGTGCTCGCGGCCAACCCCTGCCCGTGCGCGCCGGCCCACGACCGCGACTGCGTCTGCCCGTCCCTCGTGCGCCGCCGCTATCTCGGGCGCATGTCCGGTCCGCTGCTCGACCGGGTCGACCTGCGAGCCCGGATGTTCCCGGTCACCGCGCTCGCTGCCGCCAGCCAGGGCGAGGACACCGCCACCGTCAGGGCGCGGGTGCTGGCCGCCCGCGGCGCGGCCGCCGAGCGCTGGGGTGGGCTGGGCTTCCGCACCAACGCCGAGGTACCGGGGCCCGTGCTGCGCACCCGGTTCGCGCTGCCGCGCAGCGCGGTCCGCCCGCTCGACGCCGGTCTGCGGGCGGGTCAGCTCACGGCACGGGGCGCCGACCGCGCTCTGCGCGTGGCCTGGACTCTGGCCGATCTCGCCGGGCGCGACCGGCCCGACGAGGACCTCGTCGAGACCGCGCTCTTCTTCCGCGACCGGAGGGCGGCATGAACGAGCAGATCCTGCTGGCACGGGCCTATCTGTCCCGGGTGGCCGAGCCGCCCGCGCCGGCGCTGGCCGAGCTGGTGGCGCAGGTCGGGCCGGTCGAGGCGGCGGTGAGGGTGCTGGACGGGCGGGTCGGCGAGCAGGTGGCGAGGGAGACGGGCGTCCGGCGCGTGGTGCACCGGCCCGATGCCGACCTCCAGGCCGCGACGGCAGCCGGAGCCCGGCTGGTCACGCCGGAGCACGCCGAGTGGCCCGCGGATGCGCTCACCGCGTTCGGGGTGGCGGGCATGTCGCAGCTCGCCCCGCCCCTGGCGCTCTGGGCGCGCGGCCCGGCCCGGCTCGACGAGCTCTGCGCACACGCCGTCGCTGTGGTCGGGGCTCGCGCGGCCACGAGCTACGGGGCCCACGTCGCCGGCGAGCTCGGGTCCGGGCTCGCCGACCGCGGGTACACCGTCGTCTCCGGCGCGGCCATCGGCATCGACGGCGCCGCCCACCGCGGCGCGCTCGGCGTCGACGGCTCCACGGTGGCGGTGCTCGCCTGCGGGGTCGACCGCGCCTACCCGGCGTCCCACGAGCTGCTGCTCGAGCGGATCGCGGCGAGCGGGCTCGTGGTGAGCGAGTACCCACCAGGTGTGGTGCCGGGGCGGCATCGCTTCCTGGTGCGCAACCGGCTGATCGCCGGGCTGGCGGCCGGCACCGTCGTCGTCGAGGCCGGGCTGCGCAGCGGTGCGCAGCGCACCGCGTCCGACGCCATGTCGCTCGGCCGGTCGGTGATGGCGGTGCCCGGGCCGGTCACCTCGGCGATGTCGGCGGGCTGCCACCGGCTGGTCCGCGACGGCGCCCTGCTGGTCACCCGCAGCGACGAGGTGCTGGAGGCGGTGGCGCCGATCGGCGAGCACCTCGCCGGACCACCCGGCCCCGAGCCGGGCCGGCCCACCGACGGTCTCGACACCCCGGCGGCGCTCGTCCACGACGCCCTGCCGGCCCGTGCCGCCCGCGACACCCGCTGGCTCGCTCTGGAGTCCGGGATCCCGATCGGCGCCGTGCGGGCAGCCCTGGTGGCCCTCGAACGCCGTGGGCTGGTGGAGCACCGCGAGGGTCGCTGGCGCCGCCGGGCGGCGGAGGTGGCGTGAAGGTGGCCCGAGGTCCCCCCGCACCGGGTGTGTGAAGTCGCCCTGGTCGCTCCGCCGACACACCGCGGGGTGCTTGACCGGCACGGCTCGGGGCGCGCACGGTCATCGGATGCCCTCCCAGCCAGAGCTCGCGCCCGGTCCGGCGGCGGCTCTGGAGGCGTTCCTGCAGCACCTGAGGCTGGAGCGGGGGCGCTCGGACCACACGGTGCGGGCCTACCGCGGTGACCTGGTGGGGCTGCTCGCCGGGCTCACGGGCGGGGACGGCCGGGACAGCCTGGACGGGCTCGACCTCGCGATGCTGCGCCGGTGGCTCGCGGCGGGACATGAGGCCGGGCTCGGGCGGGCCACGCTCGCCCGCCACGCGGCCGCCGCCCGGAGCTTCACCGCGTGGGCCCACCGCACCGGGCGGATGGCCGTCGACCCCGGGGCGCGGCTGGTGTCGCCGCGGCCACGGCGGACGCTGCCGGTGGTACCCACCGCCGAGCAGGCCGGCGCCGTGCTCGACGCCGCCGGCAGCGGGGCCGCGGAGGAACACCCGGTGGCGCTGCGCGACCTGCTCGTCCTGGAGCTGCTCTACGCCACCGGTGTGCGGGTGGCCGAACTGTGCGGCCTCGACCTCGACGACGTCGACCCGGCCCGGCGCGCGCTGCGCGTGCTCGGCAAGGGCGACCGTGAGCGCACGGTCGTCTACGGCGTGCCCGCCTCCGACGCGCTGCGGCGGTGGCTCGCCGGCGGCCGGCCGGCCATGGTGCGGCCGGGTTCGCCGCCTGCGCTGCTGCTCGGCGCCCGGGGCGGCAGGCTCGACCCGCGGGTGGCGCGGCGCGTCGTCCACGAGGCCCTGACGGCGGTGCCGGGCGCCCCGGACATCGGACCGCACGGCCTCCGGCACGCCGCCGCCACCCACATGTTGGAGGGCGGCGCGGACCTGCGTTACGTACAGGAACTGCTTGGTCACGCTAAGCTAGCGACCACTCAGCTCTACACGCAGGTAACCGTCGAGCGGCTGAAGGTGGTTCATGAGCAGGCGCATCCGCGGGCATGACGTCATTCCGGCCCCGTCTGCGCAGCTCAGAGCGATGTCCGGCACGGTGGTGCACGCCCCGGTGCTGCCCGTGGCAGTTTCGCCGGCCTCCCTCGAGGAGCTGTGGGCGGCCTATCTGGCCGAGCCCACCCGCGCGCTGCGTGACCAGCTCGTCGTGCACTACACGCCGCTGCTGCGGGCCGTGGCGCACCGGCTGGGGAGCGCCCTGCCGTCGTACGTCGAGGTGGCCGACCTGGTGCAGTGCGGAGTGTTCGGGCTGATCGACGCGGTGGAGCGGTTCGACCCGGAGCGCAGCCCGCGGTTCGAGAGCTACGCCGTGGCGCGCATCCGCGGTGCGATCCTCGACGAGCTGCGCGCGCAGGACTGGGTGCCCCGCACCGTCCGGGGGCGCGTCCGCGAGCTGGAGCGCGCGCAGGAGCGGCTGGAAGGGCGGCTCCAGCGTGCGGCCACCGATGTGGAACTCGCCCAGGAGCTGGGCCTGCCGGTGCAGGAGGTGCGATCGCTCGGCCGGCAGGTGCAGCTGATCAGCGTGGAGGCCCTGGACGAGAACAGCGGTGGGGTCTCGGAGGTGCTGGCCGACGACGACGCGCCCGACCCGATGGCCGTGGTGCAGGCCGCCGAGACCATGCGGCAGCTCGGCATCGCGGTGGCACAGCTCGAGGAGCGCGACCGCGCCGTCGTGCGCCTCTACTACCTGGAGAACCGCACGCTCGCCGAGATCGGCAGGCTGCTGGGGGTGACCGAGTCGCGGGTGTGCCAGCTGCACACGCGGCTGGTGGGGCGCCTGCGCGGCAGGCTGGAGGAGCTCGCGGCCGGCTGACCGGCGGCCGCGTGAGGGGGATCGGCGGGCCGCGCGCCGGAGTGACCCCCGCGGGCCACGGGTCCGGCACCGGCAGCAGCCGGACCTGGGGTGGGCGCAGCAGCACCAGCGGGTCGAGGTACTCCCGGGGCCCGCGGCGCACACCCCAGTGGAGGCAGGCTGCCGGGGCGCATTCGGGGTGGCCCGCCTCCAGCAGCCCGAGCACGGCGCCGGCTCGGAGGACCGCGCCCGGCCGCACGGTGGGCCGTACCGGCTCGTAGGTGGTGCGCAGGCCGTCGTCGTGGTCGACCGACACCACGCTCCGGCCGCCCACCGGCCCGGCGAACACGACCGTGCCGGCGCGCGCCGCGAGCACGGGCTGCCCCGCGGAGCCCACGAGGTCGACGCCGCGATGGCCGCGCCCGTACGCGTGCGGCGGTGGGCGGAAGCGCGTGGCGATCGCGGGAACCGGCAGGAGCGGCCATGCGTACCCGGCTCCGGGGGCCGGGTTCCCCGCGCCGGGCACCTGCCCCACGAGCGGCTCGTCCGGGCGGGCGGGCTCCTCCGGCGGCGGTCGCGGCACGGGTTCGGCGGCAGGGACGCGGAGCACGGCCGGGGACGGCCTCGCTGCGCCCGGGCGGTCGGTGTCGACCGTGTGCAAGGCCGGGCCGGGCTCGCCCACGAGAGCGAGGATCGCCACGATCCCGAGCACGCAGGCCGCTCGGCCGCGCGCACGTCTCGGAGCGACTGTCGTGTTCCCGTCCATGGCTCCAGGGTCGCCGGGCGCGGCCGGATCGGGGCGAGGTTGATCGAAGCTGTGGATGGTGCGGAGCGAGGTGGACAACTGGCGGGACGCGCCGTCGGGGTGCTCCCACCCCCGGCGTACACTCGATCTGCACCTCGACTGCGTTGAGGTGACTTCGCGCGTGCGCGCACCCGTCTCGAACGGGAGCGGTGGACGGGCGGTCCCGGCTCCCGGGTCCGTTCACCGGCGCCACGTCAGGGCGGTGCCGCCGACCGGCGCTCCGCGAAACCGCGCGCGTGGCCGCACAGCGGTCGCGCCTGGACGAGAGGTGAGCATCGGCCGTGGCCGTCGTCACCATGAAGCAGTTGCTGGATTCCGGTGTGCACTTCGGGCACCAGACCCGCCGCTGGAACCCGAAGATGAAGCGCTACATCCTCACCGAGCGCAACGGCATCTACATCATCGACCTGCAGCAGACCCTGTCGTACATCGACCGGGCCTACGAGTTCGTCCGCGAGACCGTCGCCCATGGCGGCACCATCATGTTCGTCGGCACGAAGAAGCAGGCGCAGGAGGCCATCGCCGACGAGGCGGGCCGGGTCAACATGCCGTACGTCAACCAGCGCTGGCTGGGCGGCATGCTCACCAACTTCCAGACCGTGCACAAGCGCCTTCAGCGGATGAAGGAACTCGAGTCGATGGAGCAGACGGGGGGCTTCGAGGGTCGCACCAAGAAGGAGATCCTCATGCTCACCCGCGAGAAGACCAAGCTCGAGAAGACCCTCGGCGGCATCCGTGACATGTCGAAGGTCCCGAGCGCGGTCTGGATCGTGGACACCAAGAAGGAGCACATCGCCGTCGGCGAGGCCCGCAAGCTGGGCATCCCGGTGGTCTCCATCCTGGACACCAACTGCGACCCCGACGAGGTCGACTTCCCGATCCCGGGCAACGACGACGCCATCCGCTCCGCCGCGCTGCTCACCAAGGTGATCGCTCGTGCCGCGGCCGACGGCCTGATGCAGCGCTCGCAGCGGGCGCGTGGCGGCGACGGCGACGAGAAGCCGGAGGCCGGTGTCGGCACCGACGAGCCGTTGGCGGAGTGGGAGCAGAACCTGCTCGCCGAGGGTGCCGGGTCCGACGGAGCCAGCCTCACCACCGCGAGCCAGGGCGCCGAGTCGCCCAACCCGGCTGCCGAGGCGGCGCCCGCCTCCACCAGCAACGGCACCCAGCAGACCGCGGGCTGAGCGGCACCCGCCGACACCTCCTGAAGAGAAACGGACGAAAGGCACCATGGCGAACTACACCGCCGCCGACGTCAAGAAGCTCCGGGACCTCACCGGTGCCGGAATGATGGACTGCAAGAACGCGCTCGTGGAGGCCGCGGGCGACCTCGACGCTGCCGCCGAGCTGCTCCGTGAGAAGAGCGCGAAGTCCGTCGACAAGCGCCTCGAGCGCACGACGGCCAACGGGCTGGTCGCGGGGTCCGGCGGCACGATGATCGAGATCAACAGCGAGACCGACTTCGTGGCCAAGAGCGACGACTTCAAGCAGCTCGCAGAGCGCATCCTGCAGGTGGCCGTCGACCAGCAGCCGGCCGACGTGGAGGCGCTGAAGGTCGCTCCGCTCGACGGCGGCACGGTCGACTCCGCACTCCAGACGCTGGCCGGGCGGATCGGCGAGAAGCTCCAGCTCAAGCGCTACATCCACCTGGATGGTCCGGTCACGCTGTACCTGCACCGCCGCGACCCCGACCTGCCGCCTGCCATCGGCGCGCTGGTCTCCTACGAGGGTGCCGACCCCGACACCGCTCGTAGCGTGGCGATGCACATCGCCGCCGCCCAGCCGCGGTACGTCACCCGCGAGCAGGTTCCGGCCGATGTGATCGAGGTGCAGCGGCAGGAGGCCGAGGCCGCTGCCAAGGAGGAGGGCAAGCCGGAGCAGATCGTCCCGCGGATCGTCGAGGGAAAGATCAAGAAGTTCTACGGCGACTCCGTTCTGCTCGAGCAGGTCTCCGTGCTGGACGAGTCCAAGCAGACCGTGAAGGCGCTGCTCGACGAGGCAGGTGTCACGGTCCGCGAGTTCGCCCGGTTCGAGGTCGGCCAGGCCTGAGCCGGCCGGCGGACAGGACGACGCGATGACCACCCCACGGATCGGCTCCGACGGCTCCGGCCCCGGATACGGCCGCGTGCTGCTGAAGCTCGGCGGCGAAATGTTCGGCGGCGGGGCCGTCGGGGTCGATCCGAGGGTGGTCGAGACCGTCGCCCGCCAGATCGCCGAGGTCGTCGCCACCGGCGCGCAGGTGGCGGTGGTGATCGGCGGCGGCAACTTCTTCCGCGGCGAGGAGCTGCAGCAGCGCGGCATGGACCGGGCGCGGGCCGACTACATCGGCATGCTCGGCACCGTCATGAACTGCCTCGCCCTGCAGGATTTCCTCGAGCGCGAGCACCACGTCGACACCCGCGTGCAGACGGCCATCACGATGGGCCAGGTCGCGGAGGCCTATATCCCGCGTCGCGCGATCCGGCACCTCGAGAAGGGCCGGGTCGTGATCTTCGGCGCGGGCGTCGGCATGCCCTACTTCTCCACCGACACGGCGGGTGCTCAGCGCGCGCTGGAGATCGGGGCCGAGGTCGTCCTGCTGGCGAAGGGCGTCGAGGGGGTCTTCACCGCCGACCCGAAGCTCGACCCGGACGCCAAGCTGTACGACGAGATCACCCACCGCGAGGTGCTCGAACAGGGGCTCAAGGTGGCCGACGCCACCGCGTTCAGCCTCTGCATGGACAACAAGATGCCGATCATCGTGTTCAACCTGCTCGTCGAGGGCAACATCGCGCGGGCCGTTCGGGGTGAGAGGATCGGCACCCTGGTCAGCACCCAGGACTGGAAACATGGATCTGGGCAGGAAGGCAGGGAAACGCCGTGATCGACGAGACGCTCTTCGATGCCGAGGAGAAGATGGAAAAGGCCGTCACCGTCGCGAAGGACGACCTCGCCTCCGTGCGCACCGGCCGGGCCAACGCGAACATGTTCTCGCGGGTTCTCGTCGACTACTACGGCTCGATGACCCCCATCAACCAGCTCGCGTCGATCAACGTGCCCGAGGCGCGCATGGCGGTCATCAAGCCCTACGACGCCAGCCAGCTCAAGGCCATCGAAACCGCCATCCGCAACTCCGACCTCGGGCTCAACCCGGGCAACGACGGGCAGATCATCCGGGTGATCATTCCGCAGCTGTCGGAGGAGCGGCGCCGCGAGATGGTGAAGGTGGCGCGCAGCAAGGGCGAGGACGCCCGCGTCACGATCCGCAGCGTCCGCCGCAAGGCCATGGAGGAGCTGCACCGCATCGCTCGCGACGGCGAGGCGGGTGAGGACGAGGTCGGGCGCGCCGAGAAGGAGCTGCAGAGCACCACCGACCGCTACGTCCACCAGGTCGACGACCTTGTCAAGCACAAGGAAACCGAGCTGCTCGAAGTCTGACGTTGACCGCCTCGTCCTCCTCACACGCCTCGGCGATGGTGCCTCCGGCCCGCCGGCCGTCCCGCGCCGGGCGCGACCTCGTCGCGGCCATCACTGTCGGCGTCGGGATGGGCGTCGTCATCCTGGCGTCGTTGCTGCTCGAGCGGCACTTCTTCATCGGTGTGCTGGCGCTGTCCACCGCCGTCGCCACCTGGGAGCTGGCGGGCGCGCTACGCCGCGGCGCCGGGATCGCGGTGCCGCTGCCGGTCCTGCTCGCCGGTGGCCAGGCGATGGTGTGGCTGTCGTGGCCGTTCCGGTTGCAGGGGCTCGCCGTCGCGTTCGTCGTCACGGCGCTGGCGGTTCTGCTCTGGCGGATGCGCGCCGGTTCGGAGCACTACCTCCGCGATGTCGCCGCGGGCCTGTTCGCAGCCGCGTACGTACCGCTCTTCTGCTCGTTCGCGGTGCTGCTCGTCGTCGCGGACGACGGGCTCGCCCGGGTGCTCACGTTCATGATCTGCGGGGTGGCCTCCGACGTCGGCGGGTACGCGACGGGTGTCCTGCTGGGCCGTCACCCCATGGCCCCGACGATCAGCCCGAGGAAGTCGTGGGAGGGGTTCGCCGGGTCGCAGCTCGCCGGCATGGTGGCGGGTGCGCTGTGCGTGCACCTGATGCTCGGCGGGGCGTGGTGGGCGGGCGCGCTCACCGGTGCGGTGCTCGTCACCTGCGCCACGCTGGGCGACCTGATCGAGTCGATGATCAAGCGTGACCTCGGCATCAAGGACATGGGCACCCTGCTGCCGGGCCACGGGGGCCTCCTGGACCGGTTGGACTCCCTGCTGCCCACCGCGGTCGTCGCCTGGGCGCTGCTCAGCATCGTCGTGCCGTGAGAATGCTCCGCCGCCTCGTCGGCGGCGCGCCGGACACGGCGATCCCGAGCCCCAACATCTGGAACTGGCCCGACGTCTACGAGCGGGAGAACCGCGCCCAGGACGCCGAGGGGGCGATCTGGGCCGCGCTGCGGGAGGCGGCGCCGTGGGCCGGCGCGGACGTGCTGGACGTCGGGTGCGGCGACGGCTTCCACCTGCCTGCCTTCGCCGCCGAGGCCGCGTCCGTGACCGGTGTGGAGCCGCACGCGGGCCTGGTGGAGCGGGCGCGGGAGCGGATGGCCGGTCGGGCCACCGTGCACCGGGCGGGGGCGGCCGCGCTGCCGCTGCCGGACGCCGGCGTCGACCTCGTGCACGCGCGCACCGCGTACTTCTTCGGGCCCGGCTGCGAGCCGGGGCTCGCCGAGGCGCAGCGGGTGCTGCGCCCGGGCGGCGCGATCGCGATCGTCGATCTGGACGCCACCGTCGCGCCCTACGGCGACTGGATGCGGGCCGATCTGCCGCGTTACCGGCCGGACCGCGTCGAGGAGTTCTTCGAGCGCCACGGCTTCTCGATGCGCCGCATCATGACGACCTGGCGATTCCCGGACCGGGACACCCTCGATTCGGTGCTGCGCATCGAGTTCTCCGAGCCGGTGGCCGAGCGGGCGATCGCGGCCACCACCGGTCTCGCGCTGTCCGTCGGTTACCGCCTGCACGTGCGTCGCAAGGAGACGTTCCGACCTGCGTGATCCCACCTGCACGGCGGGTACGGGGAACCGGGCGGGGAGCTCTCGCTACCGTGGCGGCATGCGTGCGACTCCGGTGCCCTACCTCGAGCCGATCGTCGGCGCGGCGTGGTGGACGGTCGGTGCGGCGGCGCTCGACGGCGGCGTCGGCACGGTTGTGCTGGCCGTCGGGCTCGGCATCACCGGCGTACTCGTGATGGCCCTGCGCAGCTGGTACGGGTCGGGTGAGCCCCTGCCGCGGGGTGGCGGGGGCCGGCTCCTGCGGCTGCTCGGCATCACCGCGGCGTTGATCGCCGTGGCCGCCACCGCGCTCGGGAGACTGTCGTGGGGGGAGGTCGCGGTCCCGGTGGCCGCGGCTATCGCCGGCGTCGCGATGCTGATGCTGTCCTCGCAGCTGGACGAGCGGTCGTTGCTCGCTCTGGGCGGTGCGCTCATGGTGCTCGGTGCCACGGGCGCGCTGCTGGCGCTCAGCTCGGCAGGTGCGTGGTACCCCCAGGGTGTGGTCGGGCTCGTCGCGGGCGGGTTGTTCTGGCTGACGAGCGCGTACCGCACCGGTCTGCTGGTCGAGGCGCGGTACCGGGCCCGGCGCTAGCACTAGGTCCCCCTGCAGGGGGAGGCGGTTCCCTCCGCGCCGGGAGGATCGGCGCCGGTGATCGGCGGATCGTTCCCCGCATGGACATCGCTCCCGTGGCCGTCGCGCCGCGCACCCGGTCGTCGAGCCTGCCGCTCGTGGCCGCTGTCTGGTCGGCCCTCACCGCTGTGCTCGGGCTGTGGTGGTGGCTGCGGCCCGCGCAGTACCCGTTCACGCCGGTTCCCGACGAGCCGGCCGGCACGGTGCTCGATCTCGTGCCCGCCGCCGCTGTGTCGCCGGCGCTGGGGGCGGCCGGGGTCATCGGGATCGTGGTTGCCGCGCTCGCTCGTACGCGCCGGGCGGCGGGCCTGTTCGTCTCGACGGCGGCCGCGTGGGTGCTGGTCTTCGGGCTCGCGGTGCCCGGGTTCCGACCGCTGACGCTGGTGGGCTACATGCTGGCGATGTTCGGCCCGATCGTGCTGTTCGCCACGGTGCTCGCGGGCGCGTGGCGCTGGCGCGGCGGCCCGGCGGCGGTCGGGGCGTTCGTGCTCCTGGCGGCGTCGGCCTGGGTCACCGGCATCGCTGACGGCGACGTGCTGATCCGCTACACGGGCGTCATCGGCGCCTCGATCAGCCTTGCGGCCCCCTCGGCGATCATGCTGTTCTTCCTGGTCGGAGCCCTGATCTGGGGTGTGCTCGGCACCCGGATCGCGCTGGGCGGCCGGGAGGGCGGCAGGCAGCCCGCGTGGACGCGCCCGGAGGCCGCGGCGCGATGGGGGAAGGTCGCGGTGGTCGTCGCCGTGCTCTGCGCGCTGCCGTACGGGTTGCTGCGGATGACCTGGCTCACCCCGTGGCCGTACGGGATGGACCCTGCCGAGCTGGCCGCGACGCCGGAGATGCGGCTGCACGGCCTGCTCCTCGGGTGCGCGGCGCTGGCGGGTGCGGTGCTGACCACCGGGCTCGTGGCGCGGTGGGGCGAGGTCTGGCCGCGGTGGATGCCGGTGGTGCGGGGGCGGCCCGTTCCGCTTGCGGCGGCCGTCGTGCCCGGCGGTGTGGTGGCGGCGCTGTTCACCGTGGCGGCCGTGCCGATGACGATCATGTCCATCACCTCGGGAGAGCTGTTCGGCGTGATCGTCTTCCCGTTCTTCGTGTGGGGGCCCGCCCTCGCCGTCGCCGTGCTGGGATACACGCTGCGCCGGCAGGGGAGTGTGCGACGTCCTGGTAGCGTTCAGAGTTGAGATCATTCAAGTTTTAGTACTCGGAGGCGACGTGTCCCGGACCGACCAGTCACCCCTCACCGACGCCGGCTTCGTGCCGACCGAGCAGGACACCGCGGACCTCATGGCCTGGTTCGCCGACTACGACGCCCTGGCCCTGCGCAAGGACGTCGAAGGGATGGCCGACACGGCCCACTTCCCGATCACCGTCGTCACGAGCGACTCGGCCGGCGAGGGGGTGACCCAGGTCTGGGACCGGGCGGAGTTCGTGCGGGCGATGACGGCGGCGACCCAAGGCGACATGGGCGATCTCACGATGGAGAACCATCGGCGGCCGACGTTCCTGAACCGGGACCTCGCGGTGGTCGTCACCGACTCGACGGTGACCGCGGGCGGGCAGGTCAGGCACCTCCGCTACGCCGACGTGATGGTGAAGTCCGGCGGCTCGTGGCAGTTCACGAGCATGATCCAGGCCGGTTGGGGCGACATGTTGAAGCAGTTCACGTAGTCGCTGGCACAATCGAGGGGTCATGACTGCTCTCCCCCTCGTCTTCGAGGCGCCCCGGCGCACTCAGCCGCCGCGCCATCTCGCCGACCTCGACCCGGCCGACCGCCGGGCCGCGGTCGGTGAGCTCGGTCTGCCGGGCTTCCGCGCCGACCAGCTCGCCCGCCATTACTTCGGCCGGTTCACCGCCGACGTCGACGCGATGACCGACCTTCCGGCGGCCGCCCGCGACACGCTGCGCGGGTTGTTGCCACCGCTGGTCGTCCCCGTGCTCGAGCAGGCCTGCGACGACGGGGCCACCCGCAAGACGCTCTGGAAGGGCCACGACGGCACCCGCGCCGAGTCGGTGCTGATGGGCTACCCGGACCGCGCCACCGTGTGCGTCTCCAGCCAGGCCGGCTGCGGGATGGCGTGCCCGTTCTGCGCCACCGGTCAGGGCGGGCTGCAGCGCAACCTGTCCACCGGGGAGATCGTGGAGCAGGTGCGCCAGGCGGCCGCCGCGGCCCGGGACGGCGCGCTGGGCACCCCGATGCGGCTGTCCAACGTCGTGTTCATGGGCATGGGTGAGCCGTTGGCCAACTACAAGCGCGTGATCGCGGCGGTCCGGCGGATCACGGCGCCCTCCCCGGACGGGCTCGGGATCTCCGCGCGCGGCGTCACCGTGTCCACGGTGGGGCTGGTGCCGGCGATCGACAAGCTCACCGCCGAGGGGCTGCCGGTCACCCTCGCCGTCTCCCTGCACACCCCGGACGACGAGCTGCGCGACACCCTCGTGCCCGTCAACAACCGCTGGAAGGTCGCGGAGGTGCTCGACGCCGCGCGGCGCTACGCCCAGACCACCGGGCGGCGGGTGTCGATCGAGTACGCGCTGATCCGCGACGTCAACGACCACCCGTGGCGCGCCGATCTGCTCGCGAAGCTGCTGCGCCAGCACATCGGGCACTCCCGCGTGCACGTCAACCTCATCCCGCTCAACCCCACGCCGGGCAGCCAGTGGGACGCCTCGCCGCGGCGGGTGCAGGACGAGTTCGTGGCGCGGGTGCAGGCCGCCGGCGTCGCGTGCACGGTGCGCGACACCCGCGGGCGGGAGATCGCGGCGGCGTGCGGCCAGCTCGCTGCAGAGATGAACTGATACGGCAGCTCTTGGTCGACAGGGCGACCTGGCCGGACCCGCGAGGCTACGTGATGTTCCGTTCATCGGTGTGGTCAGTGGTCGTGGGCATGTTGATCGGCGAGGTGCTGGGTGCGTTCGGTCAGCACCCGCCAGGCGGGCGCGTCGCCTTGGTACGCGATCGCGATGTCGACGACCTCTCGGGGGATCTCGCGGATCTTGGCGGCGGTCTCTTCGGGGAGGGCGAGCCGCGCCGTCACTGTGAGCGTGTCACGGGCGAGGCCGTCGATGCGCGGATCGTCGGAGGCCCAGGCGAGGGCGTGGTCGTAGGCCCGAATCAGACCGACATACTCGTCATCGTCGAGCAGCGCGAGTTTGACGGGCAGATACGCGTCGACGATCGAGGGCATGACGGCGGTCCCGAGAATCCAAGAGTCCCGTTCGATCTGTACGTACTGTCCTGAGAGGCCAAGTCCTCGGAGCCGGTCGAGCAGCGCGATGACCCCGTCCGGCAGGCAGAGCCGGTCAGGGGTGCGTAGCACGGCGAGCTGCGCGCGGCGGCGCCGCAACTCGGCGATGCGGTCGGCCAGCTCGGCATCGATACGTGCAATGGCATCGCGATGCTCTTCGCCGCTGGCAGCGAGCATCGCGGGGATGTCGGCGAGCGGGACGCCAGACCTGACAAGAGTGACGATCCGAGTCAGCTTGATCACCGCTTGTGCGTCGTAGCGTCGATAGCCTGCGGCGTCGCGCCCGGGTTCGGGCAGCAGCCCTCGTGCGTGGTAGACGCGCACAGCTTTGACCGTGCAGCCGGCGTGTCTGGCTAGCTGGCCGATCGTGAGCATCCACGGTCCCCCTTCTCGTTGTGGCCTTCTCTCGTGTCCTCACCTCGCGGAACCGGCGGCTGCTCTCCGGCAGCGACGGCCGGGTGGTCGTCACCTCCGCCCGATTGTCGGTGACTCCAGTTCCCGCAAGCCTCGGCCGGTGAGCCCGACGAGGGCCATGAGCCCCCACACAGCGGCGATGGTCCAGGCCAGCGCAGGAAGCCCACCGCCCGCGACGACGAGTGCGGCTGCGCCGAGAGCAACCGGGCCGGCCACGAGACCGAGCGCATTGGCGAGACCCATCACCCTGCCCAGCTGAGTGCCCGGCACGCGTTCGGCAATGACTACGCCGATGAGCGGTTGGGCCATCCCGGATCCGAGGCCCAGAAGCCCCGCCCCCACCGCCACCAGCCAGAATCCGTTCAGGGTGGCGATGAGAGCCAGACCGACCACGGGCACCAGGAGCAGTAGCACCCATGCGAGGCGCCGCGATGACTTGGCGAGCAGCGAGTAGGCCCCGGAGCCGACGATCATCCCGACCGCGAGGCCGGACATGGTGTACCCGAGCAGGTCCGGCCGGTCCAGACCCGAGAAGTGGGAGGGCAGCAGCACGCTCGCCAGCGGCGCGGTCACGAGCGAGGAAATCGTGATGACGACGAGGACCTTGACGAGAACGGCGCTGCGCTGCACGGTCCGCCAGGCCCCACGGAAACTCTGCTCTGCGTCGTCCACAGCCACCGGGGGAACACGGATGGCGAGCGTCGCCAGCGCCGCCAGTGCCGAGCACGTGACCGTGACCCACAGCACCTGTCCTGGTGTGAGCGCCGCGAGCAGCAAGCCGGTGATCGCAGGACCGGCAAGCATGGACAGCCCGAAGATGCCCTGCCGCAGACCCGCAACCCCGTCGATCGTGACACCGGCACGCTCAGCGACGCGCGGCATCAGTGTCTGCCGGGCGGTCATGCCGGGAATGTCGAACAATCCGCCGGCTGCTGCGAGCAGCATCATCACGCTCAGCGTCAACCCACCGGTCGCGTCCAGCATCGCGAACGCCGCTACCGACGCTGCACTGCACACGTCGGCAACCACCGCCATTCCCCTGGCGCCGAACCGGTCGATCAACGCACCGACGGCGAACGTCGCCGCGATCTGCGCGACACCCGTCGCGGTAGCGACGAGCGCGGCCGCGGACGGGTCACCCGTGCGCTGAAGCACCAGCCACGGCAGCACCATCTGCACGGCAGCGTTTCCCGACATCGAGAACGCCTCGGCCGAGGCATAGGTCGGAACAACGAGTCGTGAACGTGTCATACGAGCAGGAAAGCTGCCTGCCCCAGGGGCAAGGTCAAGCAGCAGCTCGACACTCTTGCAATCGGGCCGGCCTGCGGCGTCCGAAGGCGTAGCTACTTCACGTTCAGCACGTCGGCGAGATCGAACTTGACCGGCCGTTCCAGCTGCTCGTACGTGCACGACTCCGGCTCGCGGTCCGGGCGCCAGCGCACGAACTGCGCCGTGTGGCGGAACCGGTCGCCCTCCATGTAGTCGTAGCGGACCTCCACCACGCGCTCAGGGCGCAGCGGCACGAACGACAGGTCCTTGCCCGCGTTCCACCTGCTCGTCTCGTTCTTGCGCGGGGTGCGCTCGCCCTGCTCGTGCGCCGCCCAGTTCCACGGGTGCTGGTCGAACGTGGTGACGAGCGGCTGCATCTCGGTGAGCAGCGAGCGGCGGGTGGCCATCGGGAACGCTCCGACCACGCCGATCGAGTTGAGGATGCCGCGGTCGTCGTACAGGCCGAGCAGCAGCGAGCCGAGCGCGTCCGGGCCGGACTTGTGCACCCGGTAGCCGGCCACCACGCAGTCGGCGGTGCGCTCGTGCTTGATCTTGCTCATCACCCGCTTGTCGGGCTGGTAGGGCAGGTCGAGCTTCTTCGCGATGAGCCCGTCGAGCCCGGCGCCCTCGAACTGCTCGAACCACTGCCGGGCGACGTCCAGGTCCCGCGTGACCGGGGTGAGGTGGATCGGTGGCGCCGCGTTGGCGAACGCCTCCTCCAGTAGGGCGCGGCGCTCCGCGAAGGGGCGCTCGGTGAGGTCGTCGTCGCCGAGAGCCAGCAGGTCGAACGCGATGAAGCTCGCGGGAGTCTGCTCCGCCAGCAGGTTCACGCGGCTCGCCGCGGGGTGGATGCGCTGCTGGAGGGCATCGAAGTCGAGGGTGTTGCGGGCGGTGTCGGCCACCACGACCTCCCCGTCGACGACGGCGCGCTCGGGGAAGTTCGCCTTGACCGCCGCGACGACCTCGGGGAAGTAGCGGGTCATCGGCCGCTCGTTGCGGCTGCCGATCTCCACCTCGTCACCGTCGCGGAAGACGATCGAGCGAAACCCGTCCCATTTCGGCTCGTACATCTGCCCGGCGGGGATGTCGCCGATCGGCTTGGCCAGCATCGGCTTGACGGGCGGCATGATCGGGAGCTTCACGGGCCCAAGTCTGCCGCATAACCGGTAGACGTAAAGGGTATGCATGACTCATGCATGACATAGGGAGAACAGCGAACCTGCTCGGGGCGACCGCGCTGGCTGTCACGGATCTCGTGCTCGGCGGCGCCACCGCGGCCGCCGGCGTCAGCGGCAGCGGAGCGGCGGCGCTGGTCGTGCTCGTCGCGGACCCGGGGATCAGCGTCACCGAGCTCGGCAGGCGGGTCGGCCTCACGCAGTCGGCCGCCGCGCGGATGGTCGACGCGCTCGAAGCTCGCGGCCTCGTCGAGCGCCGCCCGACGCTGGGCAAGTGGGTGGCGGTGCATCTCACGGATGCGGGCCGGGCCGCGTCGGCGGACCTGCTGGACGCCCGCGGCGGCCGGCTCACCGCGCTCGTCCGCACCCTCCCACCCGCCGACCAGGAAGCACTCGCGCACGTCCTGGGCCGGCTGCTGCGCGCGGTCTACACCGAGGTGGGCAGCGCGGAGCGGGTCTGCCGGCTGTGCGACCGGCCCACGTGCACCGACGCGGGCGCGATCTGCCCGGTGGGGCAGGCCGAGCGGGAGTGCGCCGGTGGGTGAGGCACTCGCCCTCGGTGCGGCCCTCTGCTTCGGGATCACCGACTTCGTCAGCGCGCTGCTCGCCCGTCGCGTGCACAGCGCCGCCGTCGCGCTCGTCGCGCAGCTCGGCGGGACGGCGCTGATCCTGGTGGCCGCCCTGCTGGCGCCGGCGCCGTCCGTGACCGGGGGCGCGCTCGGGTGGGGTGCGCTGTCCGGGATCGGCACCGGCATCGGCGTCGCGTTCCTGTTCCGCGGGATGGGCAACGGGCAGCTGTCCGTCGTCGTCCCGCTGAGCGACGTGGGAGGGGTCGTCCTCCCGGTGCTGGTCGGCGTGTTGCTGCTGGGGGAGCGGCCGTCGGCGCTCAGCTGGCTGGGGATCGCCGCCGCGGCGCCCGCGCTCTGGCTGATCACCGGCGCGGGGCGCGGGCGCGGGTCGGCGGCCGGCAGCGCCGACGGCCTGTTCTCCGGGCTCGGGTTCGCGCTGCAGTTCGTCGCGCTCGTGCCGGTGGACCCGGCAGCGGGGCTCTGGCCCCTGGTCGCGAGCCGGGTCGCGTCCGTGGCCGTCACCGTGCCGGTGGTGCTCGCCGCACGCGCGCCGCTGCGGATGCCATGGCGCCTCGTCGTCGCCTGCGTCGGCAGCGGGGCGGTCGGCACCATGGCGATCGCCTGCTACACGTTCGCCACCCGGGAGCAACTGCTCTCCATCGCCGTCGTGCTGTCGGCGCTCTACCCGGTGGTGCCGGTGTTGCTGGGGCTCACCGTCCTGCGCGAGCGGATCACCCGGTTCCAGGTTGCGGGGCTCGGGCTCGCCGGGGCTGCCGTCGGCATGATCGCGCTGGCGGGCTGAGACCGGGATCATGGACCGGTGGCCCGCTTCACCCGCGCCCAGCTGGACGCCGCGCGCGAGCGCACGATCGACGACGTCCTGCCCGGCCCCGCCGACCCACCGCTGCGCGTGCTCTTCTGCGGCATCAACCCCGGCCTCGTCTCCGCGGCGACCGGGCACCACTTCGCGCGGCCGGGCAACCGCTTCTGGCCCGCCCTGCACGGCGCCGGCTTCACCCCCCGGCTGCTTCAGCCGGCCGAGCAGGGTGAGCTCGCCACGCTCGGGCTGGGCATCACGAACATGGCACCGCGCGCCACGGCCCGGGCCGACGAGCTGACACCTGCGGAACTGGCGGCCGGCGGTGCGAGACTGCGAGCGCTCGTGGCCGAACGGCGGCCGCGGTGGCTCGCGGTGGTGGGGGTGACGGCCTACCGCACGGCGTTCCGCACGCCCCGCGCGGCCGTCGGGCCGCAGGAGGAACGGCTGGGCGACACCGCGGTGTGGGTGCTGCCCAACCCGAGCGGGCTGAACGCGCACTGGCAGCTCCCGGCGATGACCGCGGAGTACGCACGGCTGCGTGTGGCCGCCATCGACCAGCCGGGCACAACGACGTGACCGCTCACATATCGATACCCGCGCTCGCACACCGACTGATGTCGATGTGTCGGCACCAGCATCGGTGTGCGAGAGCCTCGCCGGTCAGGGGAGGTAGGGCGGCGCCTCTCCCCAGCCCCAGCGCGGGGTCGGGGCCGCCGGGGGCGGGGTGGCGCCCGGGGCGGAGTTGCCGAGCGCGATGCGGGTGCCCCACTCGACGTAGGCGACGAACGCCGAGCGGAACTCGGGATCGGCGGGCAGGCCCGCCTCGTCGGCACTGCGGGCGATGAGGGCGGCCCAGCGGGCCCGCTGCTCCTCGGTGATCGCCAGCCCGAGGTGGTGGGAGAGCATGGCGGGGTAGCCGCCGAGCTCGTCGGTGTAGTCGGCCGGTCCGCCGAACACCTCGCCCAGCCACCGGGCCACGTGGTCCTGGTGGTCGGGGCTCATGTGCCGGAAGATCGGTTCGAGCAACGGGTCGTCGAGCACTCGTTTGTAGAACACGTCGGTGAGGCGGTGCAGGGCGGGTGAACCGCCGCACCACTCGTAGAGGGTGGGAACGGTGTCAGGCATCGGGACCTCCGATTACATGCTTACACCACCTTGCGTGCAGACTCCAGGTGTCCCGCCATCTCGGCCATGTATGCCGCCTGCGCGGCGTAGTCCATGCTTGCGAACACCCAGGAGTAGACCTGGCGCGCCTGCCCCGCCGGCATCCGGGCGAACGTCGGCTGCGCCAGGATCTGGTCGGCGGTCATCTCGTCGATCTGCGACTCGAGCACGACATCGGCCGGCAGCGACCCGACGTTCTCCCAGCTCACCGGCTGCCAGTAGTAGCCGGTGCCGCCCGGGTCGACGAACCTGACGTCACTGGTCGCCGGGGCGGCGGGCCGCTGTCGGGGGCGCCTCCGCTCGGTTGCGTGCGAAGCGGCCCGGGCGGAACTCCGCCAGCAGGGGGGACTCCGTGCCCAGCAGTTCGCCGCTTACCAGGTCGCCCAGCAGGGGGGCGAGGGTGATGCCGCTGTGGGTCGCCACGGCGTAGAAGCGGGCGTCCGGGTCGGCGAAGCCGGCGATCGTCAGGCCGTCCGCGGGCAGCGGCCGCTGCCCGACGCGGATTTTCTCCAGCCGCGTGCCGGCCGTGAGGGCGAGCACGTCGGGCAATCTGCCGGTGATCTCCGCGGCCAGCGGACCGTCGCCGGGGGGAGGGGATGCCGGGTCCGCCGCGCCGTCGAGGTCGAGGGCCTGCAGCAGCAGCCGCCCTCCGCCGTCGGGGCGGACGTTGAGCCGGGAGTGGGTGAGGAGCCGCGAGAGGCGGGCGGGCACCGGCTCGGTGGTGGCCAGGAACCCGACGGTGGCCGAGCCGGCCGCGTCGGGGTCGAGCAGCGGCACGTCGAGCCCGGCCAGCGCGGCCACCGGCGTGCTCCACCGGCCTGCGCAGCTCACGATGACGTCGGCGGCGTGCTTCTCGCCACGCGCGGTCGTGACGGCGGGCGCCCCGAGGTCGATGCCGGTCACCTCGGTGTGCGGCAGGACGACCGCCCCGCGGTCGCGGGCCTCCCCGAGCAGCCGGGCGTGCAGCAGACCCGGGCAGGGTGTGGGCTTCCTCGGGGTAGAACACGAACTCGGCGTCGGCGGGCGCCACGAGGTCGGGCTCCAGTGACAGGGCCTCGGCGCGGGTGAGCCGCCGCACCGGGTAGCCGCGGCCCTCCAGCGTCGCGACGCGCGCGGCGAGCAGCGCGGCGTGCTCGTCGGTGGTGGCCCACTCCAGGTGCCCGGTGGGGAAGAACCATGGCGTGGGACCGCCGGCGAGCGCGTGGTGCGCGGCCACGCCGGCGCGGTTGAGCTCGAAGTAGGGCTGCGGGTTCTTGTTGTTCGCGTTGACCCACGCGAACGACGTCGCGGTCGTGCCCGCGCCGGGCCGATCGGCGTCGAGCACGGTGACCTCGGAGCCGCGCCGGGTCAGCGCCGCCGCGACGGCCGCGCCCACCACTCCGGCTCCGATGACGATGACGCGCAAGGAATTGCTCCGTTCTCTCAGCGGCTGGTGCCGAACAGCCGGGCCACGCCGACCACGCGTTCGATGACGAGCGCGGCCACGACGGCCAGCAGCACCATCAGCGTGCCGACGGCGGTGACCGTGGGGTCGTAGTTGTACTGGAGGTAGTTGAAGATCCGGACGGGGAGCGTCTGCATGTCGGTGGTCACCACGAACAGGGCGACCGTGAGGTCGTCGAACGAGGTGATCAGCGCGAAGAACGCCCCCGCGATGAGCGAGCCCCGCACCGCGGGCAGCGTGACGTGCCAGAACACCTGCATTGAGCTCGCACCGAGCCCGGCGGCCGCGCGCTCGGCAGACCGGTCCAGGCCGTGGAGGCCGGCCAGCACGAGCCGCACCGTGTAGGGCACGGTCAGCACCAGGTGCGCGAGCAGCAGGGTGAACGGGCTGGAGGCCATGCCCAGCTGGGCGTACCACTGCAGGAGCCCGATGCCGAGCACGATCGTCGGCACCGCGAACGCGCTGGAGAAGAGCGTGTCGAGCAGCGAGCGCCCCGGGAAAGGGTAGCGGTGGATCGCCAGCCCGGCGGCGAGCCCGAGCAGGGTGGACACGAGCGCCGCCGCGAGCGCGACCCCGAGGCTGAGCGCGAAGGACGCGAGGAACTCCGGCCTTCGGGCCAGCTCCAGGTACCAGTGCAGGGTGAGCCCCTGCGGTGGGAACGCGACGTAGCTGGTGGTCGTGAGCGAGGACGCGATCGTGACCAGCACGGGCGCGAGGAGGAACAAGGCGACGAGGGTGGCGAGCAGCGCGCCGGTGATCCGGCCGATCACGACAGCGCTCCCGCCCGCTTGCGCAACAGGGCCGCGTACCCGGCCATGAGCGCCGTGGTGACCACGACGAGGACGAAACCGATCGCGGCGGCGTAGGGCCAGTCGAGGTTCACGGTGGCCTCGGTGTAGACGAAGTAGGGCATGAGCTTCACCGTCGGGCCGCCGAGGATGGCGGGGGTGACGAAGCTGGACACCGTCAGGCTGAACACGATGAGCGACCCGGCCACCATGCCGGCCACCGACATCGGCACCGTGATCCGCCAGAAGCAGCTCCACCTGGACGCCCCGAGCCCGCGGGCGGCCGGCACCAGCGTCGGGTCGATCCGGTCGAGCGCGGCCACCAGCGGCAGCACCATGTAGGCCAGCATCACGTGCACCATCCCGATGATCACGGCGGTGTCGTTGTAGAGCAGCGTGGGCGGCTCGAGGCCGACCGCGCGGAACGCCGCGGCGATCGGCCCGTTCGGCCCGAGCACGACGAGCCACCCGTACGCCCGGATCACCATGCTGATCAGCAGCGGCGAGAGCAGGACGAGCGAGAGGTAGTTGCGCATCCGGGGCGAGCGGCCGCGCAGGTAGAGCGCGAACGGGTAGCCGACGAGCAGACAGCACAGCGTGGTGACGGCGCCGACCAGCAGGGTGTGCACGAGGACGTCGCGGTAGAACGGGTCGCCGAGGAACCTGACGTAGTTGGCGAGGGTGAAGCCGCCCTGCGCGGTGCGGAAGCTGTTCAGCACCAGCGTGAAGAGGGGCGCGACGAAGAGCAGTGCGAACACCGCCATCGCGGGCAGCGCGAGCAGCAGCCCGGTCCGGCGGGTCGTGCTCACCCGGAGCGGGCGACCAGCGAGGCGTGTTGCGACGGCCACGTGCACCTCACCTCCTCCCCGATGGCGGGCACGGCCGCGGCGAACGGCACGGTGACCTCCAGCCGGCCGGCCGCGGTCTCGACGTGGCAGCGCACCCGGGTGCCGAGGAACCGGGTGGACGTGACGCGGCCGGCGAGGCCGTCGATCCCGAACTGCACCGCTTCGGGACGGACGTAGACCCGCACCGGCGCGCCCTCGGCCGGCGGCGACCCGACCGCGGTGGCGGCGATCGCCTGACCGTCCGGCAGCCGGCACCCGTCGGCTTCGGCGACCCCGTCGAGGACGTTCACCTCGCCGACGAACGTGGCGACGAAGTCGGTGGCGGGGCGCAGGTACACGGTCTGCGGGTCGGCGAGCTGGTGGATCGTGCCGTCGTTCATGACGGCGATCCGGTCGGAGACCGCCAGGGCCTCCTCCTGGTCGTGGGTGACCAGGATCGCGGTGGTCCCCACCCGACGCTGGACCGCGACCACCTCCTCGCGCAGCCGCACGCGCAGCTGGGCGTCGAGGTTGGAGAACGGCTCGTCGAGCAGCAGCAGGTCCGGCTCCACGACGAGGGCTCTCGCCAGCGCGGCGCGCTGCTGCTGGCCGCCGGAGAGCTGGCGCGGGTGGCGGTCCTCCAGCCCGTCGAGCCCGACCATCTCCAGCATCTCGGCGACCTTCCGCGTACGGGTCGCCGCGGCCGTGCGGCGCATCCGCAGCCCGAACCCGACGTTGTCGGCCACGGTCATGTGCGGGAACAGGGCGTAGGACTGGAAGACCATCCCCATCGCACGCCGGTTCGCCGGCGCGGTGGTCAGCTCCCGGCCGTCGACCTGCACGCTGCCCGCATCCGGGAGCAGGTGGCCGGCCACGATGTTGAGCGTGGTGGTCTTGCCGCAGCCCGACGGCCCGAGCAGCGTGAGGAACTCGCCCGGCTCGGTCTCGAGGTCGATGCCGCGCACGATCTCCCGGCCGCCCAGCGACTTGCGGATCCCGCTCAGCAACAGCCGCCCGCGCGCGGGCGCCTCCACGGACGTCGCCGTCGTGGCCGTCACCGGCTCTCCACCTCCCGGTTCCACCGCTCGGTCCAGGCAGCGCGGTCCCGGTTGATCGTGGGCCAGTCCAGCTTGCGCAGGCGGCCGACCTCGTCGGAACCGACGATCTTCTCCTCCAGGCCCGGGTCCAGCGTGACGCCCGGGACGACCGCGCCGTCGTAGGTGGCCCGCGCCAGCTCCGCCTGCACCGCCGGGTCGAGGAGGTGTGCGACGAACTTCTGGGCGAGCTCGGAGTGCGGCGCCCCCGCAACGACGTTCGCCGTGGTGACCAGCGCCATCGCACCCCCCTCCGGGTAGACGAACTGCACGGGGAAGTCCTTCTCCGCGAGCGACGACACCCGCGAGACACCCCACACGGACGCGGCGGCCTGCCCCTGCAGGAAGTAGTTGGAGACGTCGGCGGTGGTGTCGAACGTGACGGCGTTGCGCGCGATCTGGTCGACGGCGGCGAACCCGGGGTCCACGTTCTGCTCGGAGCCGCCGTTCTGCAGCGCCGCGCCGACGAGCAGGCCCAGGCCGTAGGTGTTGGTGATCGACGGGAGCACCAGCGCGCCCTCGAGCCGCGGATCGGCCAGGTCGCTCCACTTCGTCGGCGCGGGGATCCCGCGCTCGGCGAACCAGGTGGGGTTGTAGGCGATGCCGGTGGCGGTCAGCCCGAACCCGACGCCGACGTCGTCGGGGAGCCGCCCGATCTCGACGACCTGGTCCACCGGCACCACGGCGGTGTCGAGCGGCCCGACCAGTCCGGCGTCGCGCGCCTGCGCCTGCGGACCGTCGTCGAGCAGGGCGACGTCGATCTGCGGGCTCGCCTGCTGCGCCTTCAGCTTGGCGATGCTGTCGGTGGAGGAGCCCGGGATGTAGGTCACCGTGCAGCCGCACGTCTGCTGGAAGCCGGGAATGATCGACTCCCGGAACGCGGTCTCGAACGAGCCGCCGTAGCCTGCCACGACGAGGGCGTTCGCGGCTCCGGTCGGGGTCGGGGGTGCGCAGCCGGTGACGGCCAGTGCGAGCGCTCCCGCCAGCATGCCGAGTGCGAGCCGAAGTCTCGGGCGCATGGGATACCTCCTAGACGGGCCGAGCGGGGGACAGGTGGGAGACCGCCCGCGTGGTGGAGCCGGTGAGGACGAGATCGGCGACGGCGTCCCCGAGCACGGGCGCGAGCTTGAAGCCGTGCCCGGAGAAGCCGGTGGCGACATGGACGCGCCCGCCGTGGCCGGGGAGAGCGCCGAGCAGGCCGTGGTCGTCGGGGGTGAAGCCGTCGCAGTAGGTCGCGATGCGGATCGGGTCGGGCACGAGACCGGGCAGGACGGCCGAGACCGCAGTGCGCAACCGGTTGACCAATTCGGGAGGGGCGCTGCGGGGGAGCGCCTCCGGCGCGTCAACCGGCGGGAACTCGCCGTGCAGGTTGACCTTCACACCGGTGCCGTCGAGCGCGGGGAAGCAGGAGAAGGCGTGCGTGCCCACCCGGACCGCGATCGGGCACCGCTCCGCGTCGAAAAGGTGCTGCTCACGGCGGCTGAACCAGGTGGACGTCACCATCCGCGGCTGGATCGGCAGGTCCGCGAGCAGCGGCAGCGAGCGGGCCCACGGGCCGGGGGCCAGCACGACGGCGTCGAACCGGTCTGCCGCGCCGTCGGTGCGGACCGTGACGCCGTCGCAGTCCGGCACGACGTCGAGGACCTGCCGGTAGCGGTGGATCGTGGCCCCGGCCCGCTCCGCCGCGGCGGCGGCGGCCTGCACGGCGGGCTCCGGGGTGAGGAAGCCGGCCTCGGGGTCGAGGACGAGGACCTCGCCGTCACCGAGTGGGTGTTCGGGTACCCGCCGTGCGGCCTCCGCCCCGTCCAGGACCTCGACGGGCAGGCCGTGCTGCTCCGCGCAGGCGAGTACGGCCCGCACCGTGGGGTGGTCGGCCGGCCCGACGGTGGCGCCGCCGACGAGGTGCAGCAGCCGCCGCCCGCTCGCCTCCTCGAGCTCGTGCCACAGCCCGCGGGCCGCCCGCAGCAGCGGGACGTACTCGGCGCCCTCCTTGTAGGCCGTGCGGAAGATCCGGGACTCCCCACCGGCCGCGCCGCGGTCGTGACCGGGCGCGTAGGCGTCGAACCCGGTGGCCGGCACGCCACGGGCGGCCAGCCGCCAGAGCGTCATGGCACCGACGGTGCCGGTGCCGATCACCGCGACCCGGGGGCGGCTCATCGCGTCTGCCCCAGCGACGTCTCGACGTAGAAGCGGGAGTCCGCGGCCGGGAGGATCGCCTGGAGGTGCTCGACGACCTGCTCGCGCACCGTCCAGGTGACCCGCAGCCACCGGAACACCGCGGTGCCCTCCGGCAGGCCGAAGAGCTCGGCGTGCGCGGCGTCGAGGGCGTGGGGCTCCACGTAGAGCCGGGAGCGTTCGAGCACCACGCCGCGCCGGCGCAGGTACGGGTGGGTCGTCGCGTGGACCAGGTCCTGCTCCAGCAGGTCCGGCGCGTGCCGGAACGGCAGCACGGCGAGCTCGGCCGCGGCCACGCTGCCGCCGTCGGCGCTGAGCTTGTGCCGCTCGACCTGCACGACGGCCTCGTCGTCGGCCAGGCCGGGCAGCCGCAGCGCCGCCTTCGCCGCGGGGAGCACCCGGGCGTCGATCACCCGGTGGTCGCCCGGCAGCTCCGGTCCCTCGAGCAGCAGGCCCGCCGAGCGGAGAAGGTTGTGCTCACCGGCCGTCTGCGCGACGAACGTGCCCCGGCGTCGGTAGCGCACCACCAGGCCGACGTCGGCCATGTCGCGCAGCGCCCGCTGCACGGTGATGCGGGAGACGCCGAACTGCTCGCCGAGCTCGGCCTCCGTCGGCACGCGCGTGCCGGGCGGCCACTGCCCGTCCCGGATGCGCGACTCCAGCTCCCTGCGGATCTGCGCGTGGAGCGGGTCGGTGCTGGTCACACCGGGGATCCTGGACGAGCCGATTTGCTATGTCAATACCGCAATAGAGATGTCATTTGGTGGTGACGCGCCCCCGGCCCCGTTGCAGCAAAGCCACTTTCCTGCAACGAGGTGGCAGGAAAGTGGCTTTGCTGCAATCGGTGCGCGCCTCAGCTCGGCGGCTGCACGTCCGGGATGCCGCTCGCCGGGGGCGTGGCCGGCTCGCCGGTCGCCTCCGTGATCGGGGCGTCGCCGTTGTCGGTGACCAGGACCGGCGTGAGGTTCTCCGTCGCGCCTCCGGCGATCCGGGTGACCTGGACGCCGGAGATGCCGGCGTGCCGGTCGGCGGAGTAGCGGAACGGCGCCACCCATGGCCCCTCGAACGTGGCGCCGGAGCGCTCGACGGCGTCGACGATGCCTTCGCGCGTCGGGTTCGGGCCCGCGGCCTGCAGGGCCTGCACGAACGTGTAGGCCTCCGACATCCCGTAGACCCGGTAGTTGGTGAGCTCGCCCTCGCCGCCGTGGGCGTCCCAGACGCGCTGGAACAGCTGGGTCCACGGGCTCTCCGGGGTGTCGACCCCGGGCAGGTACTCGGTGGTGAGCGCGCCTTCCAGCAGCCCGGCGTCGGTCACCTCGCCCTCGGAGAAGCGGGCGAGCAGCGAGCCGACGAGGGCCGGGTCGGACCCGATGTTGGAGTAGATCCATTGCGGCCGGTAGTTCAGCCGCAGCGACTGCAGCTGGGACAGCGCCGTGTACGACGGCACGTTGAACCCGATCACGAGGTCGGCCCCGGCCGCCTGCAGCGCGGCGATCTGCGGAGCGACGTCGGTGTTGCCGGGCGTGTACCGCTCGGCCGCCACGATCTGCGCGTCCAGGTAGCGGCGGGCGCCGATCTCGGCGTCGCGGCCGAGGTCGTCGTCCTGGAGGAAGAGGCCCACCCGGGCCTGCGGGAAGTTCTGTGCCACGTACTGTCCGATGATCTTGGCTTCGATCTCGTAGTCGGGCTGCCAGCCGAACGTCATGGGGTTGTCGGCGGGGTGGTCCCACAGCAGTGAGCCGGAGGAGACGAACAGGTCGGGCACACCCTCGCTGTTGAGGTAGTCGAGCACCGCCGAGTGGGTGGGCGTGCCGAGCCCGCCCATGATCGCGAAGACCTGGTCCTGCAGCACCAGCTCGTTGACCACCTGGCTGGTCTGCGTCGGGTTGTAGGCGTCGTCGCGGAAGACGTACTCGATCTGCCGACCGTGCACCCCGCCCGCCGCGTTGACGAAGTCGAAGTAGGCCTTCGTGCCGGTCGGGATCTCGCTGTAGCCCGGCGCGGCCACGCCGGTGAGCGGGAAGTGGGCGCCCACCTTCACCGACGTCGCGGTGAGGCCGGGCTCAGGCTCAGCGCCCGCGCTGGGCTCGCTGGGGCGACCACCGGCACCGCACGCGTTGAGCAGCAGCGCCGCCGCCAGCGCCGCGCACAGACCCTTTGCCTTCATCGTGTCCTCCTCCGGCCGGCCCAGACCTTCTTCAATCCGCCCACGGCCCCCGACGGGGCGAGCAGCATCACGAGCACCAGCACCACGCCGTAGACGAACGGCGCGAGCTGCGCGGCCTGCGTGCCGTCCAGCCCGGCCGCGGTGCCGAGGTTGGTGACGGCGGGTGGCAGGAACACCAGCAGCGCGCTGCCGAGCAGGGCGCCGGCGAGGCTGCCGAGCCCGCCGACGACCACGGCCGTGAGCAGCCCGAGCGAGAGCACGATCGTGAACCCGCTGGGCGCGGCCAGCCGCACGACGACGCCGAGCACGGCTCCCGCGAGCCCGGCGCACGCGGCGCTGACCACGAACGCCAGCACCCGCACCTGCCCCAGCCGGATCCCGGCGAGCTCGGCGGCCACCTCGTCATCGCGCACGGCGCGCCACACCCGCCCGACCCGCCCGGCCATGAGGTTGCCGAGCAGCAGCAGGACCAGCAGCAGCGTGCCCCAGCCGAGGTAGGCCAGGTACTTGGCGCTGGGCGTCTCGTGCGCGAACAGGAAGTAGACGGTGGCGTCGAACCAGCCGGGCACCTCGGGCGAGGCGATCCGCAGGCCCTGCTCGCCGCCGAGCGCGTGGTCGAAGTAGATCGCCAGGCCCGGCACGGCGACGGCCAGCGCGAGCGTGGCACCGGCGAGGTAGGGCCCGTGCAGCCGGGCGGCGGCGGCGCCGACCACAGTCCCGACCAGTGCCGTCACGGCCGCGGCGATGAGCATGATCAGCGGGAGCGGCAGCGCGCCGTCACCCTCGGGGCCGAGCAGCAGGCCGGTGGTGTACGCGCCGACGGCCATCAGCGCACCGTGGCCGAGCGAGATCTGGCCGTTCAGCCCGGTGAGCACGGTCAGCCCGGCCGCCGCGATCGCGTAGTAGGACATCGTGGCGAACTGCGAGTTGCGGAACGGGCTCGTGAACTCCAGCACCAGCACCACAGCGACCAGCGCCATGACGACCACGAGCGCGTGCCGGCCGAACGTCGAGCGGGGGCGCCACCGGAACCGGCGGTTGCGAACCGGAGCGGGGTGCGTGGCGGGCCGGTCGGTCTGCTGCACCATCACACCCTCCGCGCGGCGGTGCGGGCGAAGAGACCTTGCGGCCGCACGAGCAGCACCGCCACGAGGATCGCCAGCGCCGCGAGCGCCACGAGCTCGCTGCCCAGGTAGCCGCTGACGTAGGACAGCAGCAGCCCGATCGTCAGCCCGCCGACGACGGCGCCGCCCGGGGAGTCGAGCCCGCCGAGCACGGCCGCGACGAACCCGTAGACGATCACCGCGTCCATGTAGGCGGGGAACACCAGGCTCCCGCCGGCGATCAGCAGTCCCGAGAGCGACCCGACCACGGCCGCGAGCGCCCAGCCCAGGGTCAGCATCCGGCCCACGCGCACGCCGAGCAGCCGCGAGACCTCCTGGCTGAACGCGGCGGCGCGCATCTTCAGGCCGAGGTCGGTGTAGCGGAAGAGCGCCACCAGCGCGAGCATCACGACGACCACGGCGACGACCACGTAGACGCTGTTCGCGGTGAACGCGATGTTGACGCCGCCGACGGTGAACCCGCGCAGGTCGAACGGTGCGGGGAAGGACCGGAAGGTGGAGCCGAAGAGGATGGCGGCGAGTGCCTGCAGTGCGACGAACAGCCCCAGCGTGACGATCACGGCGTTCAGCTCGGGCCCGCCCTCGACCGGGCGGATGACCAGCCGCTCGACCAGCGCGCCGAGCACGAGTCCCGCACCGAGGGCCACGACGAGCCCGATCCAGTAGGACTGCCCGGCCTCGATGAGCGTGAGCGCGAGGTAGGTCGTGAACATGCCCATCGCGCCCTGGGCGAAGTTGACGACCCGGGTGGAGCGCCAGATCAGCACCAGTGCCAGCGCGAACGCGGCGTAGATCGCACCTTGGCCGAGCCCCGTCAGCGTGACGTTGAGGAACTGCTGCATCGCGCTCCCTGCTCAGAATCCGAGGTAGGCGTGCCGGAGTGCGTCGTCGGCGGCGAGGGTGGCGGCGTCGTCGCGGGCCACGACCCGGCCCAGGTTCAGCACGATCCCGACGTCGGCGATGGACAGGGCGCTGCGGGCGTTCTGCTCCACCAGCAGCACGGTGGTGCCCTCGGCGTCGACGAGGTCGCGCAGCAGCGCGAAGATCTGCGCGACGATCTTCGGCGCCAGCCCGAGGGACGGCTCGTCCAGCAGCAGGACCGACGGCCCGGTGAGCAGCGCGCGCCCGACCACCAGCATCTGCCGCTCGCCGCCGGAGAGCACGTGGGCGTCCTGGCGCCGGCGCTCCCCCAACGGCGGGAACATCTCGTACACCTGGGCGAGCCCACGCTGCACCGCTGGGCCCTCCGCCTGCGCTCCGCGGCGCGCCTTCCGCCTCGTGGCCCCCAAGAGCGCCCCGAGCCGCAGGTTCTCCTCCACGGTCAGCTCGGTGATCACTCCACGGCCCTCGGGCACGTGCGCGATCCCGGCGCGGGCGATCGCCTCCGCCGGGGCGCGGGTGAGGTCGGCGCCGTCGAGCAGCACCTGCCCGGCACGGGGTCGCACCAGCCCGGAGATCGTGCGCAGCAACGTGGTCTTGCCCGCGCCGTTCGCGCCGAGCACCGCGGTGATCTGCCCCGGCTCCGCGACGAGGTCGACCTCGTCCACCGCGGTGACGGCCCCGTACGAGGTGGTGAGCCCCCGCACCTCGAGGCTGCCGGTGCTCACGCGACGGCCCCCTGTGTCAGCAAAGCCACTTTCAGGACGCCACGTGTCATGAAAGTGGCTTTGCTGACATCCGGCAGCCTCACTTCCGCGCCTCCTCGCCCAGGTACGCGTCTATGACCGCTTCGTCGTCGCGCACCTCGTCCGGGGTGCCGTCGGCCACCACCCGGCCGAAGTCCAGGACCGTGATCCGGTCGCAGACGCTCATCACCAGGTCCATGTGGTGCTCCACCAGCACCACCGACATGCGGGTCGTGAGCGACCGGATCAGCTCTCCGAGCTCGGCCATCTCGTCGGCGCCGAGCCCGCTGGCCGGCTCGTCGAGCAGCAGCAGGTCCGGCTCCGTGGCGAGCGCGCGGGCCAGCGCCACCCGTTTCTGCACGGCGTAGGGCAGGCTCCCGGGTTGCCGGTCGGCGTAGCCGTCGGCGCCCAGCTCCACGAGGGCGGCGAGGGCGCGCTCGCGCAGAGCGCGCTCGTCGCGGTCGGAGCGGGGCAGGGCGAGGAGGGTGGACGTGAAGCCGGCACGGCGGTGCCGGTCGGCGCCGACCATCACGTTCTCGGCCACCGTGAGCCCGCGGAACAGCCCGACGCCCTGCAGGGTGCGGGCGATCCCCATCGCCGCGAGCCGGTGCGGACGCAGGTCACGCACCGGCTCGCCGTGGCGGAACACCTGGCCGGTGTCGGGCCGCACGAACCCGCAGCAGACGTTGAAGAGCGTGGTCTTGCCCGCGCCGTTCGGCCCGATCACGCCGTGCACGGCACCCGCCGCCACGGAGAGCGAGACGTCGTCGAGCGCCACGAGCCCACCGAAGCGGACGCCGATCCCGGCCACTGCGAAAACGGGTGGCGCGTTCACGGAATGCGTCCTCCCGGTGGCTCGGGGGCGGCGGCGACCCCAGTCACACCTTGGGCGCGGCGCCCAGCCGGCACCATGGGCACAGCGCCCAATATCGAGTCCGTGGAACTGGGCAGTGCGCCCGTCGCTCTGGACGCCGCTGTGCGCCCTGCTGCACAGTGCCCAGATGCTGCCCACCGGGCGCCCGGGTCGCCGGCTGCGACCGACCGCCGACGAGGCGCTGCGGGCGCTCGGTTCCGCGCTGCTGGACGACGTCGACGGGCTCGCCGACCGCCTCACCGTGCTGGTGCTGCAGCGCGAACCGGTCTACGCCGAGCGGGACATGATCGACGAGCTGCGCTCGGCGTGCTGGGCCAACCTGCAGCGCGGCGTCCAGGTGATCGCCGACCAGGTGCCGGGTGGCGTCGACCCGGAGGACACCTCGCGCGACACCGGCCGGCGCCGCGCCCGTGAGGGCATGCCCCTCGAGGTCGTGCTGCGCGCCTACCGCCTGGGCGGGCGGGTGCTGTGGGACGCGCTGCTGGAGGCGTCCAGGCGACGGTTCGCCGGCCGGTACGACGAGGCGTTGCTGGACGCGGCGAGCTACGTGTGGCGGGTGAACGACAGCAGCTCGGCGGCGCTCGTGCAGGCCTACCGGCTGGAGGAGCTGCGCCTGCAGAGCCACGACCTGGGCCGCCGGCACGCCGTCCTCGACGGGCTCATCGAGGGCCGTGGCAGCGACCCCGCCTTCCTGCGCGACGCCGCCACCGTGCTCGGCCTGCCGGAGGCGGGCGCCGTGCTGTGCGTCGTCGCCCCGGTCGACCCGTCGGGGGAGGACCCGCTGCGCGCTCCGCAGGAGGCGCTCGCCGCCGTCGGCGTCGCGTCGGCATGGTTCCTGCGTCCTCGCGACGAGGTCGGTGTCGCGGCGCTCGGGCACCGCGCGACGCAGGTCGCACTGGACGCGCTGCGCCCGTGTGCTGCTGGCCGCGTGGGCGTCTCCCCGGTGGTCGACGGGCTGGGCGCTCTCGATACCGGCTACCGGCTCGCCCACACCGCCGCGCGCACCCTCGACGGGCCCGGCCTGGCGGTGCTGGACGAGCGGCTGCCCGAGGCGCTGCTCGCCGACAGCCCCGAGCTGGCCCCGCGCGTGGTGCGCGCGGGCCTCGGTGGCCTCCTGGACCTGCCGCCCGCCGACCGGGACACGCTCCTGCAGACACTCGAACAGCTGCTCGCCGCCGGCGGCTCGCCCACGCACGCGGCCGCCGCGCTGTTCTGCCACCGCAACACCGTGATCTACCGGATGCGCCGCATCGAGGCCGCCACCGGCCGCTCGATCGGCGATCCCCGCGACCGGCTGCTCCTCACGCTCGGTGTCCTGGCCGCCCGCGCCCACCCTCACCCATGATCGTTCCGAGATCCGCCTCGGGGCCCTGAGCAGGGCCAGAATCGGGATCTCGCAACGATCGATCTGTCCGAGATCCGCCGCATCGCCCCGGCGAGGGTGATCAGCGCGACCTCGGAAGGATCATGCACGGGTCGCCGGTCACCGGTCGGATACCCTGGCGCCCGCCCGAGCGCCGGCCGGTGAGGAACCGGCCGCGCGCCGTGGACGTTGACCCAGATGCCCGCCGACGCGACTGCTGGGCGCCCCCGGAGAGAGGAACCGGCATCCATGGCCCTGGCACCGCTGGTAGCCGCACTGGTGCGCCCGTTCGTCCCGCCGAGCGTCCGGCCCCGGCTCGCGGAGAAGGCGTACACGGCCCAGGCCCTCGCGCGCGGCGGTCCGGCCACGCTGGCCGCGGTCGTGCAGGCATGGCGGCCGCACCTGGCGGCGTCCGCGCTCGCCGGGGCTGCGCTGCTGGCCACCCGCGGGCGCAATCGCCCACTCGCTGCCGGGCTCGCGGCGGTCGGGCTGGTCGCCGGTGCACCGGTGGTGCGGCGCGCTGCCCGGGAGCCGGCGGCGTGGCCGGGCGCGGGTGACGTCACCGTCCTCACCGCCAACGTGTGGCACGGGCACGCCGACACCGGCGCGCTCGCCGCGCTGGTGGCCGACGAGCGCCCCGACTTCGTGGTGCTGCCCGAGGCCGGGTCCGACTTCCGCGACAAGCTCATGCCGCTCCTGGCCGGCCTCGGTTACCGGGCGTGGGTCGCGTCGGGTGGCGGTCCCCGCGACGGCGACGACGTCGTCCTGCTGGTCGGCGAGCGAGCGGGTGACGTGCGAGTGCGCCCGGCGGGCGGCATGCGGGTGCCCCACCTCGAGGCCACCGGCGGCATCCTCGGCGCCCGCACCCTGTACGCCGTGCACCCCACCGCGCCGATGTCGCGGCGCAGCACCGCCTGGTGGCACGACGAGCTGGAGCTCATCGGGAGCTGGTGCGCGGGGCCCGTGGCGCCGCTGGTCGCCGGCGACTTCAACGCCACCCTCGACCACCCCGGCCTCCGTGCCGCGCTCGGCCGCTGCCGCAGCGCGGCCGACGGCTCCGGGCGTGGCCTGGCCGGCACGTTCCCCGCCGGCTTCCCCCGGTGGCTCGGCATCCAGATCGACCACGTGCTCGTGCCCGCGGACGCCGTCACCACCCGGTTCGACGTGCTCGACCTCACCGGCAGCGACCACCGCGCCGTGCTCGCCCGGGTACGCCTGGACGAGTGAGTCCGAACTCGATCAAGTCGCGGAGACGGGACGTCGCGGGCTGGGCCTCGCGGACCGTGTTGACGCAGCACCCTCGGCCGGGCGGCCTCAGCAGGCCGGTTTCCGTTGATCCGCTGATGAGCGTCGGAATCGGGACATGAACCCGCATACGTGCGGCTCATGTCCCGATCCTGCCGATCATGTGCCCTGCACATGATCAAGGCGACGGCCCCCCGCTGCGCCGTGGCTTCTACCTGATCAAGTAACCGTCGCGCGGGCGTGCCGTCCCCGACTCGTAGCGCACGCATCCACCCCTGACCCCGTGGTCACCTTGACGGCCGTCCCCGACGCGGAGGCACGCCCGTCGTTGACGAGACCGCCCCCGTGGGGTTCGTGGGGACTGGCTGTGGTGCCGTTCCATCCGCGCAGGGTGAGCACCGGATGTTGCGTTGAGATCTACTCGGCGGTCCGGGAGGGAGGGCATCCCGACTATGTCGTCGAGGGCCAGCAGGTCGTGTCTGACCGGGTCGGGTAGTGGCTGCCGACGATCACTCGCGCAGCTCGGTCCGTGGTCATCCTGCCGTCGATGTTCGGGACCACAGGATAGTGGCGTAGGCACCCGGCGGCGACGGTCTCGTCCAGTACAGCCGTGCCCTCGCGTCGGGGACGGCTGGCAGCGCAACCACGGGGTTCGGTAGTGCTGCCCACCCGGCCATTTCCACAGGTGCGGTTCGAGGTGGACAGGGGTGGCCCCACCAGGGGTGCACTGGTGTGGGTTCGCCGTCCGGTCCGGGTCGGGGATGGCGCGCCAAACAGACCTTTTCATGGTCACATCGACACCACGGTTCTCAGATCAAGATCGAACAGCTGTGGTGTCGACATGACCATGAAAGACTCCGCTTGATCGCTCCGAGACCCGGCGCAGCGCCCTGAGCAGGGCGTTCCACCGTCATCTCGGAACGATCATCAGTCGTACACCACCGACCACCGAGCGAGTTCGGACCCTCCTACCCGGCTGCCCCCCGGTCGGCGGGTGTGGCGACGCGGCGCCCGGGCTCCGGTGCGAACCGGTACTGGGCGGCCAGCGAGCGCACGGCGAGGGCCGGGGGAACGCGGCGCAGCAACGCGTCGCGGAGGCGACCCCGCCAGCCGGTGAGACCGAGCAGCCGGTGCATGCGGCGGCACTCGCGCTGCAGCGCGGACGTGCGCGGCCGCCGGCGCGCGTCGTAGTCGCGCAGCGCGGCCGGCACGTCCGCCGCGGAGGCGCCGTCGAGCACCGCACCCAGCACCACGGCGTCCTCGAACGCCTGGCAGGCGCCCTGCCCGAGGTCGGGGGTCATGGCGTGGGCGGCATCGCCGAGCAGGGCGACGCGGCCGGTGGCGAGGGTGGGCAGCGGCCGGACCAGCTGCTCGGTCTCCACGACGTGCACCGCCTCGGCGGGCGTGGCGTCGATGAGCGCGGCCGTGATCGGATGCCAGCCCTCGCGGCGGGCGCGCAGCCAGCGGTGCCGTTCCACGGGATCGGCCGGGGACGGGGCGCGCCACGTGGCGTACCAGTAGACGCCTCCGTCGGCGAGCGGCAGGCAACCGAAGCGGTCGCCGGTGCGGTGGTCGACGAACTCGCCGGCGAGCAGGGCGATGCCGGGAGGTGCGGCCGGGGCGATCGCGCGTGCCGCGTGCTCGCCGGATCCGGCGAGGCCCGGGTGGTCGGGCAGGAGCGCGGCCCGCAGCCGGCTGTGCGCCCCGTCGGCGACGACGACCGCGTCGGCGTGCACCGGGCCCCCGCCCGTGCGGAGCTCGACGTGATCGCCGGCGTCGTGCAGCGCCGTGACGGGCATGCCGGCGAGGACGGTTCCGGGCGCGAGCGCGTCGGCGAGCAGGGCGTGCAGCCAGGAGCGGCGAACCACGACGAGTGGCGCCCCGACCTGCTTCCGCACGGTGGCCAGGTCGGCGGTGAGCAGCGGGTTCCCGTGCCGGTCCCGCATCCCGCCTCCGGTGTCGAGCGCACCGGCCTGCGCCCGCACCGGCGGCCCGAGCCCGAGCGCGTCGAGCGCGAGGACGCCGCCCGGCATGATCCCGATACCGGCTCCGGCCTCGCGCAGCGCCGGCGCCTGCTCCAGCACGGTGACGGTGTGCCCGGCCCGGTCTGCGGCCACCGCCGCGGCCAGCCCGCCGAGCCCCGCCCCGACCACCACGACATGCATGCTCGCCCCCTCCTCTACGCCTGTAGAGTCAAGCCTACCCCACCCGGCTCTACAGAAGTAGAGGGATATGGCCGACCGTCGCACCGAGATCCTGGATGGCGCCCTGCACGTGCTGGCCGAGCACGGCATGCGCGGGCTCACCCATCGCGCCGTGGACGCCGTGGCCGGCATCCCGCAGGGCAGCACGTCGTACTACTTCCGCAGCCGCTCGGCGCTCGTCGCCGGGTGCGTCGAGCGGCTGCTGGAGCTCGACCTGGCCTTCGAGTCAGCGGCCGTCTCGGCGGTCGGGGGCGACCTCAGCGCGCTGGTCGACGCGCTCGTCGACGCCGGTGTCGCGATGGCCACCACGCGGCGGCACCGCACGGTCGCCCGCTACGAGCTGAGCCTCGCCGCGGTGCGCGACCCGCAGCTGCGGGCCGTGCTGGTGCGGGGCGGGGACGCCATCCGGGCGTTCGGCGCCGACGTGCTGCGCGCGCTGGGCGCCACCGACGCCGACCGCTCGGCCGAGGCGATCGTGGCGATCATCGACGGCATGGTGTTCACCGCGCTCGTCCGCGGCCCGCACGAGCCGGCCGCGCTCGCCGCCGCGTGGCGCCCACCCCTGGAGCGGGCGGTGCGTGCGCTGCCGGGAATCGCCAGGGACGTGGCGCAGGACACAAAGGAGTCGTAGGGTCCGCGAGATCGTCCCATCGTTGCGGAGGGCCGGAGGGCCGGCGTGAAGAAGCTGATCAACGATCCCGCAGACGTCGTGAGCGAGGCCCTGAGTGGCATCGCCGCGGCTCATCCGGATCTGCGGGTCGACCTCGATCACAAGATCATCTACCGGGCGGACGCGCCCTTGCAGGGAAAGGTCGGGCTGCTGTCCGGCGGCGGGTCCGGGCACGAGCCGCTCCACGGTGGCTTCGTCGGGCCGGGCATGCTCGACGCCGCGTGCGCGGGCGAGGTGTTCACCTCACCGGTGCCCGACCAGATGCTCGAGGCCACGCGCGGCATCGACGGCGGCGCGGGCGTGCTGCACATCGTGAAGAACTACACCGGCGACGTCATGAACTTCGAGATGGCCGCCGAGCTGGCGGCGGCCGACACCGGCGTCGAGGTCGTCTCGGTGGTGACGAACGACGACGTCGCGGTGCAGGACAGCCTCTACACCGCGGGCCGGCGGGGTGTCGGCGTCACCGTGCTGGTCGAGAAGCTCGCCGGCGCCGCGGCCGACGAGGGCCGCGACCTCGCCGGCGTGGCCGCGGTGGCCCGCCGGGTGAACGAGGCGGGCCGCAGCATGGGCGTGGCGCTCACCTCGTGCACGGTGCCGGCCGCCGGGCAGCCGACGTTCGACCTGCCCGAGGACCAGATGGAGATCGGCATCGGCATCCACGGCGAGCCGGGCCGGCGACGGGTGCCGCTGGCCCCGGCGCGCGAGGTGGCGGAGATGCTGGTGGAGCCGATCCTCGCCGACCGCGACTTCACCGGCCAGGGAGGCGCGCTCCTGTTCCTCAACGGGATGGGTGGCACGCCGATGCTGGAGCTGTACGTGATGTACCGCGAGGTCACGCGGATTCTCGCGAAGGCCGGGATCAGCGTGGCGCGGTCGCTGGTCGGTCCGTACATCACGAGCCTGGAGATGGCCGGCTGCTCGGTCACGCTGCTGCAGCTGGACGACGAGCTGCTGCGGCTCTGGGACGCGCCGGTCCGCACCCCCGGCATGCGCTGGGGCGCCTGATGGCCGACGAGGCGGCCGCGATCGACGTCGCGGCGCTGGATCGCTGGGTCCACGCCTTCGCCGCCGCCATCACCGAGAACGAGAAGGAGCTCACCCGGCTCGACTCGGCGATCGGCGACGCCGACCACGGCGCCAACATGGCCCGCGGTCTGAAGGCCGTCGTCGCGAAGCTCGACGAGTCCACCCCTGCCGGGCCGGCCGCGTTGCTGAAGCAGGTCGGCATGACGCTCGTCAGCACGGTCGGCGGCGCGAGCGGCCCGCTCTACGGCACGTTCTTCCTGCGGATGGCCACCGCCGCCGGCGACGCCGACACGCTCGACCAGGCCGCGTTCGCCGTGGCGCTGCGGGCCGGCGTCGACGGGGTGGTCGCCCGCGGCAAGGCCGAGGCGGGGGACAAGACGATGTACGACGCGCTCGCGCCCGCCGTCGACGCGCTGGACGCGGCGCTCGGCGGGGCGGACACCACCGGCGCGCTGCACGCCGCCGCCGGTGCCGCGGCGCAGGGCCGCGACGCGACCACTCCGATGCAGGCCCGCAAGGGGCGGGCCAGCTACCTGGGCGAGCGCAGCGTGGGGCACCAGGACCCCGGGGCCACGTCGGCCACGCTGCTCCTGCAGGCGGCGGCGGACACGCTGGGATGACAATTCGAGAGACGCCGTGAGCCCCCTCGTCGGGATCGTCGTCGTCTCGCACAGCCGGGTCCTCGGGGAGGCCGCTGTCGCTCTGGCGCGGGAGATGGCGCCGGGGGAGCTCGCGATCGAGGTGGCCGCGGGGCTCGACGAGACCACGTTCGGCACCGACGCGGTCGCCATCGCGGCGGCGATCGGGTCGGCCGACTCCGGGGCGGGCGTCGTCGTGCTGATGGATCTCGGCAGCGCCGTGCTCTCCGCCGAGCTGGCGCTGGACCTGCTCGACGATCCCGACGCCGGGGACCGGGTGCTGCTGTGCCCGGCACCGCTGGTGGAGGGGCTCGTCGTCGCCGCCGTCACGGCGGCGGGCGGGGCCGATCGGGCGGAGGTGGCCGCCGAGGCCGCGGCCGCGCTCGGCGGGAAGCAGGCACAGCTGGGGACGCAGCCGGATGCCGGCCCGGCACCGGCCGCGGACGCCGAGGTGGCCGCCGAGTTCACCGTCGCCAACGCGCACGGGCTGCACGCGCGCCCCGCTGCCCGGCTCGCCGCCCTCGTCCGCGGTCTCGACGGGGCGGACGTGCGGGTGCGCAACTCCACCACGGGCTCGGGCTGGATCCCGGCCGCGAGCCTGGCCGGCCTCACGGCGCTGGGAGCGCTGGCCGGGCACCGCGTCGAGGTCGGTGCGGCGGGCCCGCGTGCGGGTGCGGCGATCGAGGCGGTGCTGGGGCTCGCGGCCCGGCACTTCGACGAACCCCTGTCCCCGGCACCAGCGGCGCCACCGCCGCGATCGTCCGACGTCGGGCCGCTGGCGGCCTCGCCCGGGATCGGGATCGGGCCGAAGCGCGTGGTCGAGCCGCCGGCTCCGGTGGTGCCGGACGAACCTGCCGGTGACGCGGCCGTCGAACGCGAGCGCCTCGACGCGGCGCTGCCCGCCGTGGCCGGCGAGATCCGGGCGGGCCGGGACGCCGCCGCTCGGGAGCTGGGGCCGGCCGAGGCGGCGATCTTCGACGCCCACCTGCTGTTGCTCGACGATCCCGCCCTGCTCACGGACACGCACTCGGCCATCGCGGCCGGGGCGTCCGCGCCGCGGGCCTGGTCCGACGCCGCGGAACGGGCCGCGGCCGCGCTCGAGGCCGTGCCCGATCCCTACCTCGCGGCCCGGGCGGGTGACGTGCGTGCCGTCGCCGCCCAGGTGTTGCGGGTGCTGGTCGGCAGCCCGGTGATCGACCCGGTGGACGGCGGCGGGCCCGCGGCCGTTCTCGTCGCCACCGATCTCACCCCGGCGCAGGCCGCCGCGCTCGACCCGGATCGGGTGGCCGGCGTCGTGCTCGCCGCGGGCAGCCCCACCGCACACAGCGCGATCCTGCTGCGCGCCCGCGGGGTGCCGGCCGTCGTCGCGGCCGGCGCGGCCGTCCTCGACGTCCCGGACGGCACGTCGATCGCCCTCGACGGTGCCTCCGGCGAGATCGCCGTCGATCCGGCGCCCGACGTGCTCGACTCGTTCCGGGGCCGGGCGGCCGCGCGGGCCGAACGGGAGGCCGAGGCACGGCAGCGGGCCGCGGCCCCGGCGGTCACCCGCGACGGCGTCAGCGTGCTCGTCGGGGCCAACGTCGGCTCACCCGCGGACGCGGCGGAGGCGGCCAGGGCCGGAGCCGACCTGGTCGGGCTCCTGCGCACCGAGTTCCTGTTCCTCGGCCGGAGCTCGGCGCCGGACGTCGACGAGCAGGAGGCGGCCTACCGGGAGGTCGCCGCGGCGCTCGGCGGCCGGCGGATCACGCTGCGCACGCTCGACGTGGGCGGCGACAAGCCGCTGTCCTACCTGCCGCTCCCGGCCGAGGCCAACCCGTTCCTCGGGCTCCGCGGCATCCGGCTGGCCGCAGGCCATCCCGAACTGCTCGCCGACCAGCTCCTGGCCGCCGTCCGCGTGGCGCACGAGACGCCGATGAGCCTGATGTTCCCGATGGTCGCCGCGCTCGACGAGCTGCTCGCCGCCCGCCGCGCCCTGGACACGGCGATCGCCGCCGAGGGGCGGGGCACGCCGGCCGGGCTGCAGGTGGGGATCATGGTGGAGGTGCCCGCGACGGCGCTCAAGGCGGCCGCGTTCGTGCCGCACGTCGACTTCTTCAGCATCGGCACCAACGACCTCACCCAGTACGCGCTGGCCGCCGAGCGGGGCAACCCGGCGGTCGCGGGCCTCGCCGACCCGCTCGACCCGGGCGTGCTCCGCCTGGTGGACGCGGTCTGCCGCGCGGCGGGGGAGCGGGCGCTGGTGGCGGTGTGCGGCGAGGCGGCAGCCGACCCCGTCGCCGCGGAGCTCCTCGTCGGGCTCGGGGTGCGCGAGCTCAGCACGGCCCCGCCCGCAGTGCCGGGCACCAAGCAGACCGTGCGCGAGCTGGACGCCACGCGGGCTGCCCACCGGGCCGCCGGAGCCCTGGACGCCGACGGCCCCGCCGCCGTGCGCCACGCCCCATGACCCGCCCGAACGGTCAGGGTCGGATCTGGACCGTGTCTCCGGGCTGCAGGGCCTGGTAGAACGTGGCCGCGGCGCCGGAGGCGAGCCGGACGCAGCCGTGCGAGCGCGAGTCCCGGTCGCCCTCGTGGAACGCCACGCCACCGCGCGTGAAGAACACCGCGTGGGGCATGGGGGCGTTGTCCTAGGAGCGCCCTGAGCAACTCGGGCCGCCTGCGCGACGCCCAGGCGGCGCCCTCGCCGCGTTGGACGATCGGGCCGATACAACAGTGGTATCGGCCCGATCGTCCGCCTACGTATGACTCATTTGTTCCACATCGGACCACAGTTCCGGACTGAGCATCGCGGGAGGTGTTGGCTATCGGCGCCTTCCGGCGGTAGGTCCGCAGCCGCGCTCCTCGTGCCCGAGTAGAACGGGCGATCCCGCCTGTCAACCAGGTTGGAAAGAGCTCAGTGGCGGCAAATCTGCCCGGCGCTCATGGTCTGATCAGATCGGCTGGGGCGGCGCCTTTAGGCCGGAGAAGACGGCAGCGACGAGGCGTCGCCCCTGGGCCGCGCCTTCTTCGTTGTTCGCGACGCGCCAGAGGAAGCTCATGAGCATGATGATGTCGGCGGGGTCGTGCCCGGGGGCGATGGTGCCCTCGGCGACGCAGGCGTCGACGAGCTTCGTCACTGCTGCGGTGGTCGGTGCCCAGGAGGCGCTGATCACGTCCTGGGCTGTGGCGCTGTGCAGTGCGTCGCCGAGGCCGTGCTTGATGCGGATGTAGGCGGAGAGGGTCTCGAACCACTCGATGAAGGCGGCTTTCGCGGATGAGTAGCGCACTAGCACGTCGTCGGCGGTGGTGGTCAGGCGTTCGATGTCGTGTTGGTAGGCCGCGAGGATCAGATCCTCACGGGTGGGGAAGTGGCGGTAGAGCGTGCCGGCGCCGACCCCGGCACGCTTGGCGACCTCACTCAACGGCACGAGGGGGTTCTGGGCGAACAGCTCGTGGGCGGCCTCGATGATCGCGACACGGTTGCGCGCGGCGGCCTTGCGCTGCGTGCCGTAGGTGCTCGGCGTCTCGTCGTGCATGTGTGGATGATGCCCTCCCGTTGACTCGCGGAGGATCCTCCGTTAGTTTGGCGAGCACTTGCGGAGGATCCTCCGCAACTTGGTTCGTGGAGGCATCCCCATGCGCTATGTGAAGCTCGGCACCACCGGCCTCGACGTCTCACCCATCGCGATCGGCGCGATGACCTACGGCGAGCCCGACCGCGGCCACCCCGTCTGGTCCCTGGGCGAGGAGCAAGCTCGACCTCTCATCAAGCACGCCCTCGAGGCCGGCATAAACTTCTTCGACACCGCGAACATGTACTCGAACGGGTCCAGCGAGGAGATCCTGGGGCGCGCGCTGAAGGACTTCGCGGATCGCGACGAGGTGGTGATCGCCACGAAGCTGCGCCACCCGATGCGCACTGGTCCCAACGGCAGGGGGTTGTCGCGCAAGGCGATCATGACCGAGGTCGACCACTCGTTGCGGCGGCTCGGCACCGACTACATCGATCTCTACCAGGTGCACCGCAACGACCACGCGACGCCGCTGGAGGAGGCGCTCGAGGCGCTCAGCGACCTGGTCAAGGGCGGCAAGGTGCGCTATCTGGGCGCGTCCTCGATGCCTGCGTGGGAGTTGGCGAAGGCCTTGCACCTGCAGCGTGAGCACGGCTGGGCGCGCTTCGTGTCCATGCAGGATCATTACAACCTGCTGCACCGCGAGGAGGAGCGCGAGATGATCCCGCTGTGCCTGGACGAGGGTGTCGGCACGATCATCTGGAGTCCGCTGGCGCGAGGCCGCCTGGCTCGAGCCTGGGACGACGCGAAGTCGACGGCACGGTCCGCGACCGACGGCGCATACGCCGATCAGCTCTACTCGCCTGCCGAGGAGGCGTCGAACCGCGTGATCGTGGACGCGGTCGGACGGGTCGCGGACGCGCACGGCGTGAGCCGCGCGCAGATCGCCCTGGCGTGGCTGCGCCGCCAGCCTGTGGTCACCGCCCCGCTGGTCGGGGCCGGATCGGTACAACAGATCGATGACGCCGTGGCGTCGCTCGACGTGGTGCTCGCCGACGACGAGGTGCGCGCGCTCGAGGCGCCGTACACGCCGCGGTACGATTGGCAAGGCGTCTCCGACGAGGCCGAGCTGGACGCGATCCGAGCCCGCATACCCGGAATGGCACTGACGTAGTACTCCGATGGTCGCCACCATCCGCTCCGGGATGGCAGCCCCGTGCCGGAGCTATAGTCGCAAATCTGCGGTACGCGGGTCGGCGTGTGGAATCGGCAGCGCACTGAGCATAATTGACCGGTCCGATTGGGCGACGACGTCCTGGCGCAGGATACCGGCTGGCCAAACCGCGTTCATCTTGTCAGCGCTCGTCGGAGCTTGCCTTGATCGGCGCAGGAACTATGGACACGCACGGAAGGGTCGTCGGGTCGTGGGCCGTCGAAACCGCTTGCGATGACACCACCTGGACGCCGCTCGCTACGGCCGGAGTTGTTCAGGACACTAGGCCCGGCTGCGGTGGTCGACGTCCTTGTAGGTCACCGAGAACCGCCCCGTCGGCGTGCGGTCCCCCTTCCCGCCCGAGGAGGCCGTGCGAGCCGCATAGAGCGTCCTCCTCGAAGGTCCGGGAGATGATCCGGTTGGGGGCCTTCCCATGTCGAGCGGATCCCATGCGTACGAGCGGCCGTCCCGTCAGTCGACGCCGACCTGCCGGCCCGCCACGGGCGCGGGTGTCCCGAAGCCCATCGCCGCGCTGACCTGCGCCGCCGCCCTCTTCAGCGGGCCGGCGGCGGCCTCCATCAACTCCTCGCTGAACCGGCTGGACGGCCCGGAGACGCTGAGCGCCGCCACTTCGGACGGCCCGATCCGCACCGGCGCCGCGATGGTGTGCACGCCGCGGATGGTCTCGTCGAAGGCCACCGCGTACCCGAGCCTGAGCTCCGTCTCCAGCTGGGCGACGAGCCCGGCCGTCGTCGGCGGGGTCACGTAGGTGTACGCGGCGTCGCCCACCTCCGTCGTGAAGCGGCGGAGCTCGTCGGGGGACATCCCCGCCAGGATGACCCGTCCGGAGGCACCGGCCCAGAGCGGGTAGAGCCGGCCGATCTCGGCCTTCGCCTTCAGTTCCGAGCGCGCCTCGATCTGCTCGACGTAGATCCTCGACGTGCCGGCCCGGACGGCGAGCGCGATCGTCTCGTCCAGCTCGTCGTGCAGCCGGTGCATGTGCGGGCGGGCCTCGGCCCGCACGTCGACCCGCTCGAGGTACGCCATGCCGAGCGTCAGCGTGCGCGGACCCAGCCCGTAGCGGCGGGTGGCGAGATCCTGGCGGACGAGGCCGGTGGGCTCCAGCGTCTGCAGCAGCCGCTGCGCGGTGCTCTTCGGCACGTCGATGAGCTCGGCGAGCTCTCGTGCGCTGAGGTGGCGTTCCGCCTCGGCGAGAGCGATGAGCACCTCGGTGGCCTTGCGAACCGACTCGTTCATCGAGGCATGATCAGATGGGACATTGTCCCATTATGCTGTCCGCAGTCCTACTGAGCGGGACAGAGGAGGATCTGTGGGGGATGGCGAGGGATCTCTCGCCGGCCGGGCCGTCCTGGTGACCGGGGCCACCGGCCCCGGGATCGCGTCCGGCATCTGCCAGGCGCTGGCGGCCGCCGGGGCCCGCCTGGTCGTCAACGGGCTGACGGAGCACGAGGTCGCGGCCACGGTGGGCCGGCACCCGGGCTCGGTGGGTGTGGTGGGGGACGTGTCCCGGCCGGAGGACGTCGAGCGCATGCTCGCCGACGCCACGGCGCGGGTCGGACCGCTCACCGGGCTGGTCAACAACGCGGGCGTGGGCCTGCGCGCCCCGTTCTTCGAGGCCGACGAGGCGCAGTTCGACCACGTCCTCGGCGTCGACCTGCGTGGGGTCTGGCTGGTCTCGCGCGGCTTCGCCCGGCAATGCGGCTCCACCGTGCCCGGCGCCATCGTCAACATCTCGTCGGTGCACGCGAGGAGCACGATCGCCGGGTACGGGATCTACGCGAGTGCGAAGGCCGCGGTCGAGGGCTTCACCCGGGGCTGCGCGGTCGAGCTCGGCCCGCACGGGGTGCGCTGCAACGCGATCGCTCCGGGGTACGTGCCGGTCGATCCCGCGCTCGGCGACCGGACACACGCGGCCGAGTGGATCGACCGGCACACCCGCGAGGAGCAGCCGCTGCCCCGGCTCATCGAGCCGATCGACTGCGGCTGGGCCGTGCGGTTCCTGCTGTCCGAGGAGAGCAGGTGCATCACCGGTCAGGTGCTCACCGTCGACGCGGGGCTGACGGCGCGGCTGTACGACGCCGGGACGACCGGCCGCCTCCTCGCCGACCGCGCGAGTGCGGGCGGCCCGTGACCGGCGACCCGACCAGGATCGACCGGATCCGGGCCACCGAGGTGGTCGTCCGCGCGCATCCGGATGCGATCGACTCGCCGTCCGTGCACCGTCCGCTGCACAACAAGCCGTGGCAGGGCGCCGCCGGGTGGGCGGTGCAGTTCGACGAGATGCCGAAGGTGGTGCTGGAGGTCCAGCTGCGCGACGGCACGGTCGGCCTCGGCGAGCTCTACCGCGCACATGACTGGACGGTGATCGACGCGTTCGCCCGCTCCCTCGTCGGCGTCGACGTCCGGTCGCTCAGCCTGCAGGAACTCCCGCTCGCCCGGACCCACGAGTACGACGGGTTCGAGATGGCCGTGTGGGATGCGTACGCGCGCTCGGTGGGCGTCCGGGTGGCCGACCTGCTCGGCGGCCCCCTCCGCGACCGCGTGCCCGTCAGCGCGTGGTCCAGCCACCGGACGGTCGACGAGATCGGCCCGCTCGCCCGCGGCTTCCAGCGGGAGGGCTTCTCCACGCTCAAGCTGAAGTGCTCGCTGGAGGACGACGTGGTGGCCTGGTGCGCCGCGATCGCCGAGCACGCGCCCGGCCTGCGGGTCCTGCTCGACCCCAACGGCCGCTTCGAACGGCTCGCCGACGCCCGCCGGATCGGTCTGGCGCTCGCCGGGATCGGCAACGTCTACTGCCTCGAGGACCCGCTGCCGCACTGGATGCTCGACGCGTGGACGCAGCTGCGGGCGGCCGTCCCGATCCCGCTGGCGCGCCACATCTCGCTCGCCTACCCGCAGTTCGCCGACCGGGGCAGCGAGGCCGTCATCGCTCAGCGCTTCGCGGTGGCGGACATGTTCAACTTCACCGCCGGCCTCGCCGACTTCCAGCGGCTGGCCCACTTCGCCGACCTGGCGGGGGCGCCCTGCTGGCACGGCTCGCAGGTGGACCTGGGCATCGCCGAGGCCGCCTACCTGCACTCCTGCGCCGCCGCCCGGTCGGCCACCCTGCCCAGCGACGTCTTCGGGCGGCGCATCCGCTCGCACGACCTGCTGCGCGAGCCCCTCCGCATCGAAGCGTCGCACGTCCTGCTCCCGGACGGGCCGGGCCTCGGCGTCGAGCTCGACGACGACGCCCGGATCGCCCACCGGGTCCACGAGAAGGAGTACACCGCCGGTGACCGCACCTGAGCGATCCGAGTCGCCCTTCCCGGCAGACCCCGACCGCCACGAGATCTGGACGATGCTCGTCGAGCGGGACATCGCGGCGTACGTCGCCGGGGACTGGTCGCTGGTGGAGGACGACTTCGTCGACCACGCCGAGTTCGTCGCGGTCGACGCCCGGGCCCGGTCCAACCCCGACTCCTGGCGCCTCGGCCGCGCCCTCGACGGCTACCGCGACGCCTGGCTCACCGGCAGCGCCCGGCTGCGCGCCCAGACGGCTCCCGGCGAGCTCGAGGCCGCGCTGGAGAACTGCCGCCGTCAGCTGGGCACCGCGGGATGCGATCTCGCGGACGTCGTGAAGGTCAACGTCTACCTTTCCGACATGGCGATGTGGGAGCGGTTCAACGCCGTCTACCGCGAGCTGGTCCCGGAGCCGTACCCCGTGCGCACGGCGGTCGGCGCCGCACTGCTCGACGGGCTGCTGGTCGAGGTCGAGATGTGGGCGGCGCGGCGATGACCTACTGGGAACACCTGACCTCCGCGCGGATCGCGGCCGTCGACCGGTCGGTGCCCGCCGTGCTGCCGCTCGGCGCGATCGAGCAGCACGGCCCGCACCTGCCGCTGGCCACCGACCGGCTGCTCGCCGACCACTTCTGCCGCGAGCTCGACCGGCGGCTGGGCGACGACGTCCTCGTCCTGCCCACGGTCAGCGTCGGCTACTCCCGCCACCACGACGACTTCCCGGGCACGCTGTCGCTCTCGCACGAGACGCTCATCCGCCAGGTCGTCGAGACGGCGGGCTCGGCGCTGCGACTCGGCGTGCGGAGCCTGCTGATCGTCAACGCGCACGGCGGCAACGAGGGGGTCGCGCAGGTCGCGATGGAGCAGATCGGTCACGCCTGGCCGGACCGCGTGATCGCCCGCACGACGTGGTGGCAGGTGGCGGCGGACGCCCTGCTGGAGATCACCGAGACCGGGCCGGGCGGGATCGGGCACGCCTGCGAGTTCGAGACCTCCCTGCTGCTGGCCGTGGCGCCCGAGCTGGTCGACCTCTCGGCCGTTCCCGAACGGGAGAACGAGGCCACGTTCGCCTGGGACACCGCAGACCTGCTGCGCGGCGGTCCGGCCACGCGCTACCGGCGCTTTGCCGACGTCTCGCCCACGGGTGTCTTCGGCGAGCCGAGGGCCGCCTCGCGGGAGAAGGGCGAGCGGATCAGCGCGGTCGTGGTCGAGCGGCTCGTGGAGCTCGTCCGGTCCCTGGGAACGAGGTGACGGCGGTGATCCGCGGAGTCTGTCCGGTCCTCGAGGTGCCCTTCACGGCCGCCGGCGAGGTCGACCACGACGGTTTCGTCCGCGTCACCGAGCACGTCATGCGCACGGGCGTCGGCGCCGTGATGTTCCCGGGTTTCGCGTCGGAGTTCCCCAAGCTGGACGACGACGAGCGCGGCCGGCTCACCGCGCTGCTCCTGCGTGCGGGACACGCGCACGGTGTGCCGGTGGTCGTCTCGGTGCCCGACCACGCCACGGTGGTGGCGATCCGGCGCGCCCGGGAGGCGGTCGACGCTGGGGCCGCGGCGATCAACATCCTGCCGCCGCACCTGTTCTCGCCGTCCCCGCAGCAGGTGCGGCGGCACATCGAGGCCGTACTCGACGCCGTCGCCGGTACGCCGGTCGTGCTGCAGTACGCCCCGGCGCAGACCGGCACCGCGCTGGACACCGCGACCATCGGCGGCTTCGCCGAGCACCACGGCGCGGGCCTGCAGGTGAAGGTGGAGGCGGTGCCGCCCGGCCCGGTCGTGAGCGCGCTGTCCGCCCTGCGCCGTCCGGTCGGGTGCCTGATCGGGTACGCCGGGGTCCAGCTGCCGGACGCGCTGCGCCGCGGCGCGGTGGGGGTTCAGCCCGGGTGCTCGTTCGTGGAGATCTACGTCGAGATCTGGCGGCTGTGGCACGCCGGTCGCACCGGCGACGCGGAGGCGCTGCACCGCAGGCTGCTGCCCTACATCGCGTACTGGATGCAGCACGTCGAGCTGATCGTGCAGGCCGAGAAGACGATCTCCCGGCGGCGCGGGCTGATCGCGGACGACCACTGCCGCGTGCCCGGGCGGCCGCTGGACGGCGCGGAGTCCGCCGACGTCGACCGCTTCCTGGAGGAGTTCGCCGATCTCCTCCCCGCCTCGTGAGTCCGATGCAGGCGTTCGACGCCTACGTCTTCGACCTGGACGGCACCGTCTACCTCGGCGACGAGCTGCTGCCCGGCGCGGCGGAACTGCTGGCGGCGATCGAGCGCTCGGGGCGGCGGCGGGTGTTCCTGACCAACAACCCGACCCGGTCCCGGGAGCACTACGCCGCCAAGCTCTCCCGGCTCGGCGTGCGCGCGGAGCCGGAGGAGGTGATCACGAGCGCGACGATCACGGCAGCCTGGATCGCGCGCCACGAGCCGGATGCGGCGTGCTTCCTGCTCGGCGAGCAGGTGCTGGCCGACACCCTGCTCGCCGCGGGCATCCGGCTCACCGACCGCGCCGAGGACGTGACGCTGGTCGTCGCGAGCTACGACCGCGGCCTGACCTACGACAAGCTGCGCACCGCGTTCACGGCGCTGTGGCGGCGCCCGCAGGCGCGGCTGATCGCCACCCACCCGGACGCCTACTGCCCGCTCGGCCCCGGCCTCGGCGAGCCGGACGCGGCGGCCGTCGTCGCCGCCGTGGAGGCGAGCACCGGCCGCACCTGCGAAGCCGTGCTCGGCAAGCCGAACCCGGAGGCTCTGCGCACCGCGCTGGCCCTGGTGGACGTCCGTCCCGAGCGGGCGGTGATGATCGGCGACCGGCTCGCGACCGACATCGCGATGGGCACGTCGGCCGGAACCGCCACCGCATTGGTCCTCAGCGGCGACAGCAGGCGCGAGGACGTCGCAGGCGTGGCGCCCGACCGCAGACCCACCTACGTCCTGGAGCGCATCGACGCGCTGGCCGCAGCCCTGCCGTGACACCCGGTGGATGTGTGCGTCGCTCGGGTTCGGCCGCCACACCGGCCCCGAATTGGTGATTGCACGCGGTGGCGCCGAACTTTAGGGTTCCCCCACTCGCATGTGTGACCTGTTGCTGATGGGCTCACCTTTTTACCAGGTTGACCGTGCGTCACGAGAACTGATCATGCATGGCGCGGTCGACCGATGAGGACGATGTCATGGCCCAAGACGATTCCGTGACCCGCACCCAGGAACCCCATCACCATTCTCTGCACGCCGAGCAGGTCGGTTACAAACAGACACTCGGGCGCCGGCACGTCCAGATGATCGCCATCGGGGGCGCGATCGGCACCGGGCTGTTCCTGGGCTCGGCCTCCCGGCTGCACAGCACCGGGCCGGCGCTGCTGTTCAGCTACGCCTTCGTCGGGGCCATCGCGTTCCTTCTGATGCGCGCACTGGGGGAGCTGGTGCTCCACCGTCCGACGTCGGGTGCATTCGTGTCCTACATGCGGGAGTTCTACGGCGAGAAGTGGGCTTTCGTCACCGGATGGATGTACTGGCTGAACTGGGCGCTGACCGGGATCGCCGAATTGTCCGCGGTGGGGCTTTACGTCCAGTACTGGTTCCCACTGATGCCCACCTGGGCCACCGTGCTCATCGCGCTGGCCGTGGTGCTGGTGATCAATCTGCTTTCCGCGAGGGCGTTCGGCGAGTTCGAGTTCTGGGCGGCGATCGCGAAGGTCGGCGCGATCGTGGTGTTCCTCGCGGTCGGGCTGATCATCGTCGTCGGTGGCTTCAGCATCGGCGGCCACGAGGCCGGGTTCCACAACCTGTGGAGCAACCCGGGCGGCTTCTGGCCGGCCAGCGGCGACTACAGCTGGTACGGGCCGATCCTGGTGATGTCCGGCGTGGTGTTCGCCTACGCGGCCATCGAGATGGTCGGCGTGGCGGCCGGCGAGATGGCCGACCCGAACCGTGAGGTGCCCAAGGCCGTCAACGCGGTCATCTTCCGGATCGCCATCTTCTACTGCGGCTCGATCCTGTTGCTGGTCTGCATGCTGCCGACCACCGAGTACAAGTCGGGGACCAGCCCGTTCGTCACGGTCTTCGACCGCTTGGGCCTGAGCTGGATGAGCACGCTGATCCAGATCGTGCTCATCGTGGCGGCGATGTCGAGCCTGAACGCCGGCCTCTACTCCACCGGGCGGGTGCTGCGCAGCCTGGGCATGTCCAAGCAGGCTCCCGCATTCACCTTGAAGATGAGCGCGTCGGGCGTGCCGTGGGCCGGCATCGTCATGACGTCCGTGGTGTTCATCCTCGGCGCCGTGCTCAACGCGCTGGTCCCGGACGCATTCGAGATCGCCCTGGAGGCCGCGGCGATCGGCGTCGTCTTCACCTGGGCCACGATCTTCCTCTGTCAGCTGCGGCTACGGTCGCTGGTGAAACGGGGAGTGGTGCCGGCCAGCCCGTTCCCGATGCCGGGTCACCCGTACACCAGCATCACCGGGCTGGTGTTCCTCGGCCTGGTCGTGGTGGGCCTGGCCGTGGCGGGATGGGAGAGCAGCCCGTACTTCAGTCACAAGATCACCTTCCTGGTGGTCGTGTTCGGGATCCCGATCCTCACAGTGCTGCTCGCGCTCGGCTGGAGACTGGTGAAACCCGCGGTCGTCGCCAACACCAACGGGCGGCTCAAGGCGGTCTGGTCGAACGACGGGCCGACATACGGGCCGGGCATCGACCCGGACGACCTCGACCCGGCCAAGCCGTCGGGCGAAGGGAACTGAGATGGCGACCACGGTGCGACAGCTGGCTGCGGCGGCGCTGGCAGGACTCGCCGTCATCGCTCTGGCATCTTGTGGCTCCGGCGACGAGGGCCCGAACCCCTCGCCGGCACCAGTACCAGGGGCCACCACCTATGAGCGGCTCACCATCGGGATCCCGTTCGACGAGCCCGGCATCGGGCTGAAGGACGGCACCAGCTACCGCGGGTTCGACGTGGAGACCGCCACGTACGTCGCCAAGGCGCTCGGCGTGCGGGAGGCGGACATCACGTGGAAGGAAGCCGTCGGTGCCGATCGGGAGCGGCTGCTGGCCGGCGGTGAGGTGGATCTGATCTTCTCCACCTACTCGATCACCGAAGAGCGCAAGCAGGTGGTCGACTTCGCCGGGCCGTACTTCGTGGCCCACCAGGACCTGCTGGTGCGCCGCAACGAAACCGAGATCACCGGGCCGGAGACCCTGAACGGCAGGGACCTGTGCTCGGTGGCCGGCACCACCTCGGCGGCCAACGTGCTGCAGCGCTACGAAGGCCGGATCCAGCTGAAGGAACTGGCCAACTACTCCGCCTGCGTCCGGGCGCTCGCCGACAGCGAGGTCGACGCCGTGACCACCGACGACGTCATCCTGGCCGGTTACGCGGCAGAGCCGCAGTACCAGGGCGTACTGAAGGTGGTCGGCGAGGGCTTCTCCGACGAGAGCTACGGGGTCGGCATCCAGAAGGGCAAGACCGAACTGCGCGACCGGGTGAACGCCGCGTTGAAGCAGTACGTCGACGACGGCTCGTGGCGGAGGGCACTGGGCATCACCGTGGCGCCCTCCGGCTATGAGATCCCCGATCCGCCGACGCCGGGCAGCGCCTGAGCCCGCCGCATCTCCCACGCACGCCATGGGCGGCGTGGCAGGCTCCCGTGGCCAGGATCGATGCCGATGATCCGGCCGGCGGCCAGGACGGTGGTCTCGTGCTTGGCGTCCTCGTCGACGACGGTCAGCCGGGCGAGGTCGTCGGCGGCCCGGAACCGTCGCCGCTGCCAGTCGAAGATCGAGTCGTGTCCGTGGACCTGGCTGAACGGCAGTGTCGTGGTCGTCCAGCCGGGCAGCAACTCGGTGGCGGTCGCAGCCCACACCGGGCCGGCGCGGGGGGTCCGCCTGCGTCCGTGCAGCTTCATGCCCGTACGGAACAGCGCGCGGTCGTTCGCGCCGATCATGGAGTTGAGCGTGATCGCCGCCTGCTCCGCGGTGCTGGGCGCGGCGAGCGGGCCGCGCCAGAAGTCCGCCGTGAGGCCCGCGTGGGTGATCAGGAAGGTTTCGGCGTCGGCGCGCACCCACGTCGCCACCCGCATCTGTCCTGCGGACCACCAGCGGCGCAAGGTCTCGCTCGACCGGTCGCTGATCCGCTCCGGCCACGTGAACACCGGATCGCGCAGGTACTGGGCCTCGTGGTTGCCGACGAGCTGGACCCACTGCGTCGGCTGGTCGGTCAGGTAGCCGTCCACCAGAGCGACCACCGCGTCGGAGGCGGGGCCGCGATGAACCAGGTCCCCGACCTGCACCACGGTCAGGTCGTCGGGCAGCCGGCCGGTGCCGCTGTCGGCGCCGAGTCGTCGGAGCTCGGTGCGCAGCTCGTCGAGGTGGCCCGCGATGTCGCCGATGACCGCAACACGGTGCGCCGGGCGCTCTGCCCGGACCGTGTCCGGTCGGTCGGCGGGAAGCACTAGCGGGCCGGCTCCGGTGAGCCCCATGCCTCGGCGGGGACGTAGTGCGAGACGTTGCCCATCCGGCGCTGGACCGAGGAGATCTCCCGGACCGCCTGGGCGATCACGCTGCGATCGATCGAGGACATCCGGCTGATGCTGATCAGGTCGGACGGTTGGTCGCCGGCCTGGTGCTGCATCAGCTGGTAGCGCAACCGCAGCCGTTGCAGCACCCCGAAGACCTCGATCAGCGTGCTGGCCTGCTCGTCCGGCAGCATGGCGGACCCGGACGCCACCCGCAGCCGCTCGGTGGTGGGCAACGCGGCCGAGCCGACGCTCAACGCGGCCCAGCGGGCGATGTTGACGATGGGCACCAGCGCGTGCGACTTGATGTCGAAGGTGTCCGGCTGGCGGGCCAGGATGTGTCGCATGGAGCGCAGCTTCGCGCGCCTGGACAGCGACTCCTGCAGCAGCAGCCGCATGGCACCGGGATGCCGGCGCAGGTCGCCGAAGACCCGGGTCACCGCCGGAAGTCCCGGGTCGCCGTGGATGGGGCGCCCGTCCACCAGCAGCGAGGTCATCATCGCCCCGTTGTGCTCGGCCGGCGCGGCCATCCACTGCAGGCCGGCCGCGCGCCAGTCGTCGTTGGTGCGGGCGAACACGGCGTGGCGGGCCGTCGCGTTGTGCTCGTCGCCGCTGAGCCCGGCTTGCGCCAGCACCTGGTAGACCTCGCCGAACGCCGACCGGTAGCGAGCGATCTCAGCCTCCGGGACGGGCCCGTCGAACGCGGCTGCCGAGTCGACGTCCGAGCTGAGCACTGCTTCCCGGCGTCCGTTGCTCCCCAGCGACAGCCAGGTGAACGTGTCCACCGACAGCTCCGGGTGGCCGGCGAAGACGAACCCGATCGCTCGCCGGACGAGCGTGTCGACCACGGACGAGTACACCGCGATGACCCGGCCGGAGGCCAGACCGCGAGACAGCAGGTCGCCCAGCATCGCCGGTATCCCGCCGGCGTGGCAGACCAGGTCATCGACGGAGGTGGCCCGGCGCAGCTGCTCGTGCAGCGAGACCCCGGCGGTGGTGGGGGAGACGGCGAAGTCGCGCGGTGCGACGACCCCGCGCAGCTGCCCGGCCCGGTCGGTGACCAGCAGGAACTCCGCGCCCCGGTCGAGCAGCAGCAGCAACGCCTCGGCGGCGGAGTCGCCCAGCACGGCCGTGGGCAGCGACGTGTCCATGATCGTGTGCGCGGGGGAGCTCGGGGGCAGGCCTTCGACCAGGACGTGGGTGCGCAGCGCCGAATCGGTGACCACCCCGAACCGCCCGGCCTCGAGCCGGACCACGGCACACGCCACGCCCTCCGCGGTCATCCGCCGGGCGACCTCCACGGCCGGGGTGGCCGGCTCGACCACCAGCGGCGATCCCGTGATCAGATCGTCGACCAGGCTGTAGGTCGGGGCGGCCGGCACCCGGCTGCGGGCCGAGGACATCATCTCGGCCAGGAACCGGGCCCCTCGGGACGACGTGAAGACGGGCGCGGCCAGCGCAGAGGGGATGCGCGCCACGACGACCGGGCTCGCCGCGACGGCGCGGGGACCGATCGAGCGCTCGGTCAGCATCGCGGAGAACCCGAACATCCCGCCGGGCGAGACGACCTCGTCGGGCCCCCCGGCGCGGGCGTCGGCGTCGTTCCACAGGTGCACGCGCCCCTCGAGCACGACGAACACCTCGGCGGTCGGATTCTGGAATGCGTCGAGGACGAGGTCGCCGTCGACGAACCGGTCGACCGCCGAGCCCTGCGCGATCGCCTCCAGCGCGGCCGCGGCGACCGAGTCGAACGGCGGGTACCTCGCCAGGAAAGCCGCGAGATCGGCCGCGTCCATGCCGTCATGCTCCCACAGCAGCCTGGTCGTGCCCGGGCTGCTGCGGCTCTGCCGCTCGCTGATCAGCTCTTTCCCGGCGCGCGGCGCTCGGACGGCGACCGAGTGGGGTCAGACTCCCGGCGGCTCGGCCGCTACGCCGTAGCGGCCGCGGTAGTAGAGCAGGGGGAGGCGTTCGGGGGTGGCGCCCAGGTCCAGGACGCGTCCGACGGCGATGGTGTGGTCGCCGCCGTCGTACTCGTTCCAGAGGGTGCAGTCGATCCAGGCGCTCACACCCTCCAGCACCGGCGCGCCGGACGGGCTCGGGCGCCAGGGCACGCCGTCGAACTTGTCGACGCCGGCACCCGACGGGCGGGCGAAGCCGACGGAGAGCTCCTGGTGGTCGGCGGCCAGCACGTTGACGCAGAACGCGCCTGCCGCACGGATCCGCGGCCAGGTGGACGACGTGCGGGCGGCGGCGAAGCTGACCAGCGGCGGGTCCAGCGACAGCGAGGCGAACGACTGGCAGGTGAAGCCCAGCGGACCGGCCTCGCCGGCGGCCGTGACGACGACGATGCCGGACACGAAGTGGCCGAGCACCTCCCGCATGACGGCGGGCGAGACGGGTCCAGCAGGAGCACCCATGCCCCGAGCCTAGGTGACCCGTTGGGGTGAAGTCGGCGTGTCGCCGGTGCGCCCCGGGTGAAGTGCCCGCGCCGAGCCGGTACACACATCGCTGGCCGGCGCCACCCGGCTCACGGGGAGCCCATTCGGGTGGCGCCGGTCAGGTATTTCTAGCTGGCGTAGGCGCGCAGCCGGTCGGCGCGCTCGCCGATCCGCAGCTTCGCCATGACCTCGCGCTCGATCTGCCGCACCCGCTCGCGGGAGAGCCCGAAGCGGCGGCCGATCTGGTCGAGCGTGCGCGGCTGGCCGTCGTCGAGGCCGTAGCGCATCCGGATGACCTGCTGCTCGCGGTCCTCGAGCGTGGCGAGCACGCGGCGGAGGTCGTCGTGGAGCAGGTGCGAGATCACCGTGGTCTCGGCGTCGGTGGCCTCGCCGTCCTCGATGAAGTCGCCGAGCGGCGCCTCCTCCTCGGACCCGACCGGCATGTCGAGGCTCACCGGGTCGCGGGCGTGGTCGAGCAGATCGGAGATCTTCTCTTCCGCGATGCCCGACTCGGTGGCCAGCTCCTCGTGGGTGGCGTCGCGGCCGAGCTTCTGGTGCAGGTCACGCTTGATCCGCGCCAGCTTGTTGACCTGCTCGACGAGGTGGACGGGCAGGCGGATGGTGCGGGCCTGGTCGGCCATGCCGCGCGTGATGGCCTGGCGGATCCACCACGTGGCGTACGTGGAGAACTTGAAGCCCTTGGTGTAGTCGAACTTCTCGACCGCGCGGATCAGGCCGAGGTTGCCCTCCTGGATCAGGTCCAGCAGCGGCATGCCGCGGCCCGTGTAGCGCTTGGCCAGCGACACGACGAGGCGCAGGTTGGCCTCGAGCAGGTGGTTGCGGGCCCGCCGGCCGTCGCGGACGATCGCCCGCAGGTCGGCTGCGTGCTGCTTGTCGAGCTCGTCGGTGGCCGACTCGTCGAGCATGTGCTGCGCGAACACGCCGGCCTCGATCCGCTTGGCCAGCTCGACCTCCTGCGCCGCTGTGAGCAGCGCGGTCTTGCCGATTCCGTTGAGGTAGACCCGCACCAGGTCAGCTGCGGGACTCTGCGCGTCGAGGTCCTCGGCGGAGATCTCCGGGGCGATCCCCTCCGAGCGGTCACCAAAAGTGGCCGTCAGCGGGTCGGAGTCGGTACGCTGGCCAGGAATAGCCGGCCGGCCGGTCTTCGCGGGCCCGGTAATGGTGGGCGCTGTCATGTGGTCCTCCCCTTGCGCGACCCGGGCGGGGCGTTGTCTGCAGCTGCCGCCGGGGCTCTCATGGGGGTCAACGCCCCCTCCGCTCATATCGTTCCCAGCGGGCGGCTGTCTACTCTCAGCGCGCCCTCAGTCAGGTGAGCGTCACACTTCGACCAGCACGGTGAAGGGTCCGTCGTTCACCGATTCCACGGCCATCATCGCGCCGAACACGCCCGTCGCCACCGGTGCGCCGCGCTCCCGCAGTGCCGCCACCACCGCCTCGACCAGCGGTTCCGCCTGTTCCGGCGGGGCGGCCGCCGACCACGACGGGCGCCTTCCCTTGCGGGTTTCCCCGTAGAGCGTGAACTGGCTCACCACGAGCAGCGGTGCGCCGGCGTCGGCGCAGGACACCTCGCCCGGGAGGATCCGCAGCTCGTGCAGTTTGCGTGCCATGACGGGTGCGGAGGCCACCGTGTCGTCGCGGTGCACCCCGAGCAGCACCAGCAGGCCGGGGCCGCCGATCTCGCCGACCACGTCGCCGTCCACCCACACCGCGGCGCGCGTCACCCGAGCCGCGACGGCTCTCACGCGGGCACCAGCACGCCGTGGCGCACGAACTCGCGCACGGCCGGCAGCGCCGCGGCCGCCAGCTCGCCCGCCGGCCGGTCGTGCGCGACCGCCAGCAGCTCCACGAGCTCGCCGAGCGCGAGCGCGCCCTGGCAACCGGCGAGCAGCGCGGCGGCCGGGCCGTCGACCTCGTGGCGCCACCGCGGGCCGTCCAGCCGGGCGACGGCCGCCCCGACCTCCGTCCAGCCCTCGGCGCCCGGTTCGGCGTAGGTCTCCAGCACCACCGACGGCGCCACCGCCAGCGGCGCGGCGAGCAGCGCCTCGTCACCGGCGTGGGCGCGCAGCCAGTCGACGCGGGAGAGCCAGCCCGCGGTCTCCGGACCGAGCGGGTCGGCCACCTCGCCGAGGACGTCCTCGAAGACGACGGTCGGCTCACCGTCAGTGCGCCGGAGGGTGAGGAACCCGAACCCGACGGCCTCGACGCGCTCGCGCTCCATCCAGTCCAGCCACGCGCCCGCCTGGTCGCGGGCCGCCGGCGAGGACAGGTCGAGGCCCGCGTCGCGCTGCCAGGTGCCCACGTGCAGGGCCGGGTCGGACACCTCGCGCTGCACGATCCACGCATCGACGCCCGGCGGCAGCCAGGACCGCACGCGGTCCGGCCAGTCCTCGCCCCGCACGTGCAGCCACGAGCCGAGCAGCTGCGCCACACCGCCCGGCTCCAGGTGGTCGGGCAGCGCACGCAGCAGCGCCGCGAGGGCGGCGTCGCCGTCCTGGCCGGAGTCGCGGTAGACGTAGTCGACCCGCGCGGGCCCCGGCACGAACGGCGGGTTGGACACGATCTGGTCGAACCGCCGGCCCGCCACCGGCTCCAGCCACGGCCCGTCCACCAGCTCGACGTCCACGGCGTTCAGCGCGAACGTGGCCCTGGCCATCGCGAGCGCCCGCGGCGCGACGTCGGTGGCCGCCACGGCCTGCGCGTGCCGCCCCGCGTGCAGCGCCTGCACACCGCAGCCCGTGCCGAGATCGAGCAGCGACCGCACCGGGCGTCGCACGGTGGCCGCGGCGAGCGTGAGCGACGCGGCGCCCACGCCGGTGACGTGGTCGCGCTCCTGGCGGCGGGCGTCGAGGTCGGACAGCACCCACCAGTCGCCGTCGTCGTCCCCGTACGGACGCAGATCGAGCGCCGCCCGCCAGCCGGCGTCCGACGGCGTGAGCAGGCCGGCCGCCGCCGCGTCCGCGGGCGTGAGCGGGGCGAGTGCGGCTGTGACGGTCGGGTCCGGCTCGACCGAGCCGAGCAGCAACAACCGCACGAGCACACCGAGCTCCCCGCCGTCGCGGGCAGCGCGGAAGGCGGGCTCCACCTCGCCGCGGCCGAGCGCGGCGTGCGCCGACGGGCCGAGCAGGTCGCGCACCCCGTCCGTGGTGTAGCGGGCTCGCAGCAGCGCCGTGCGCAGCGCCGAGGCGGCGCCGGGGGAGAGATGAGGAACCACGGCGACAGTCTCGCGTATCGCGCAGCGCCGGTCCCCGGGCGTCGCACACCGACAGTGGTGCCGGCACACCGACTGCAGTTGATGTGCCGGCGCCACATTCGGTGTGCCACCGCCCCGCTCGGGAGCCCGAGCGTGATCGTCGGTTCGGTGCCGGGCAGCGGGCGGGCAGGAGGTAGATCGTTCCGAGTCGCACGTCAGCGCCGCGCGAACAGCGCTGATGTCCGTCTCGGATCGATCTTGACTGATCAGCAGCACACCGCTGCTGTCCCGGCGACCGTGGCGTGCTTCTCGCAACGATCATCACCGCCCGGCAGGCGGAGCCGGCCGACGCACTCGAGCTCCGCCGGCGCACTCCCAGTCGGCCGCCGCACCCCGTCGAGCGGTAGCGCGAGCCGACAACCGGGCGTGCGCCGACAAGGGGTGCGTGAAAGGGCGCGCGGCCCGGCCGCGGACACGGCGCAAAGCGGCCCCCTCGGCCACGTCACACACCAACTTTCGCGATCGCACACCGACTGCAGTCGGTGTGTGGGCACGACAGTCGGTGTGCCGCGGCCCTCGCCCGCGAGGTCGGCAGCGGTGATCATCGAATCGTTGCGAAATCGCACGTCAGCGTCGTGGGGCCGATGCTGGTGTGCGTCATGGATCGATCTTGGCTGCCCGACAGCACACCAGTGCTGTCCCGGCGACGGTGGCGTACTGCTCGCATCGATCGGTCGCCGCCACGAGTCGCCGGGCGGGCGTAGGCAGGATTTCGTCGGCGCTGTCGCTGCCGGGTTCCGCCGAACGCCTTGACGAGCGAACCGGCCCCGCGGCGGCCACGCACCTACTTCCGTGCTCACACACCGACTGCATTCGGTGTGCGAGCGCAGATGTCGGTGTGCGGGCCGGGATTGCGCGCCGGCGAGGGCCCCGCGCACCGGCTGAAGCCGCTGTGGGAGTGCCACCATCGGTGTGTGAGGCCTGGCCCGCGTGTGCGCCGGCTCCGTGGGACCTGGTGCGGCGCTACCCTCCAGACGTGGCCATCTGTCTCGCCCAGGACGCCGACGCCGACGCGCTGCTCGACCGCGACCCGCTGGCCCTGCTGATCGGCATGCTGCTGGACCAGCAGTTCCCGATGGAGCGGGCGTTCGCCGGCCCGGGCCTGATCGCCCAGCGCCTCGGTGTCACCGAGCTCGACGCCGGCGCGCTCGCCGCGTACGACCCGGAGGCGCTCGTCCAGATCTTCCGCGGCCCGCCCGCCGTGCACCGCTACCCGGGCTCGATGGCCGGGCGCGTGCAGGCCCTCGCGGTCGCGGTCAACGAGCAGTACGGCGGCGACGCGTCGCGGATCTGGAGCGGCGTCGACGACGGGCGCGAGCTGTTCCGCCGGATCGCCGCCCTGCCCGGCTTCGGCACGCAGAAGGCGCAGATCTTCACGGCGCTCCTGGGCAAGCAGCGCGGCGTCACCCCGCCGGGCTGGCGGGAGGCGGCGGGCGGGTACGGCGAGGAGGGCGTGCACCGTTCGGTGGCGGATGTCGTCGACGCCGCGTCGCTCGTCCAGGTCCGCGAGTACAAGCAGGCCAAGAAGGCTGCCGCGAAGGCAGGGGGCTGAGGCCGGTGCACCGCGTGCCCGCCGCTCGCCAGGACGCGCGCGTCATCGACCCCGACCAGGTGTGCGATGCCGCGGCCGTCCTGGCCGACGCCGCGCAGCTGCAGCATTCGGCCGCCCTCCTCGACGCGCTGGGCGACGTCAACCGGCTCAGCATCCTGCTCGCCCTGCACCATGCCGGCGACCTGTGTGTCTCCGACCTCGCGTTCGCCGTCGGGATGAGCGACAGCGCCGTGTCGCACGCGCTGCGACTGCTGCGCGCCCACGGGATGGTCAGCGCCCACCGGCAGGGCCGGCTCGTCCGCTACCGGGTCACCGGCGACCTCACCACCCGGCTGCTGGACGTGGTGTCCGAAGGGGTTGTCGGAGATGTCGTGCTGCACGCGCACGGGTCCGATCACCGCTGAACGATTGAATGGACGTTCAGGCTTGAAGGCGGTCGACGCACCGGCTTAGGGTCCGCCGGTGCACATCGCCGAGGGGTACCTGCCGCCGTTGCACGCCGTGGCCTGGACCGTCGTGGCTGCCCCGTTCGTGGTGCACGGGGCGCGCGCCGTGGTCCGGCAGGTCCAGGAGGAGCCCGAGACCCGGCTGCTGCTCGGCGCCGCCGGCGCGTTCACGTTCGTGCTCTCCGCGCTGAAGCTGCCGTCCGTCACCGGCTCCAGCTCGCACCCCACCGGCACCGGCCTCGGCGCGATCCTGTTCCGACCACCCGTGATGGCCCTGCTCGGCACGATCGTGCTGACCTTCCAGGCGTTGCTGCTCGCCCACGGCGGGATCACCACGCTCGGCGCCAACGCGTTCTCCATGGCGGTGGTCGGGCCGTGGGTCGCCTGCGGCGTGTACACGCTTGCGCGCCGGCTCGGCGGCGGGCTCTCGGTCGCCGTGTTCCTCGCCGCCGCGCTGGCCGATCTCTCCACGTACTGCACCACCGCGGTCCAGCTCGCCCTCGCCCACCCGGACGCCACGACCGGCGTCCCCGGGGCGCTGGTCGAGTTCGGTGCGATCTTCGCGGTGACGCAGATCCCGCTCGCGGTCAGCGAGGGCCTGCTCACCGTTCTGGTCGTGCGGCTGCTCACCCGCGTCAGCCCGGCCGAGCTGGCCCGGCTCGGCATCCGCCCGGCCCGCCAGGAGGCCTGAGTGTCCCGGTTCAGCGTGGTCAACTGGTTGCTCGTGCTCGGCGTCGTGCTGCTCGCGGCGGTCCCGGTGCTGGTCATCGGCAGCGACACCGAGTTCGCCGGGGCCGATGGCATGGCCGTGGAACGGATCGACGAGAGCGACTACCAGCCGTGGTTCGCGCCGCTGTTCGAACCGGCACCGGAGACGGCGTCCGGCCTGTTCGCGCTCCAGGCGGCGATCGGCGGGGGCGTCCTCGGCTACTTCTTCGGCGTGGCACGCACGCGGCGCCGCAACGTCCCGCCAGTACCGCCGCCTGCGGACCCGCCCGCCTGATGCCCGCGCTCGACGCGGTGGCCTGCACCGGGCCGTGGCGCCACCGGCACCCCGGCGAGAAGGCCGCGCTCGCGTTCGGCCTGCTCGGCTGCGCCGTCGCGCTGCCGCCGTGGCCGGGCGCCCTCGTCGTCGGGGCGGTGGCGCTGGCGCTGCTGCTCGGCCCGGCGGGGCTCGGGGCGCGCCGCCTGTTGCGGGCTGCGCGCGGGCCGCTGGCGTTCGTGGTGGTGGGTGGGGTGCCGCTGCTGTTCTCGGTGGGCGGCCCCACGGTCGTGCGGCTCGATCCGGGCGGCGTGGGCGCCGCGCTCGCGCTGGCGGGGCGCGCGACGGCGGCGCTGCTGTGCCTGCTGCTCTTCGCGGCCACCACCCCGCTCGCCGACACCCTCCCCAGGCTGACCCGGCTCGGGGTGCCCTCGGCCGTCGTCGAGGTCGCGGGTCTGGTCTACCGGATGCTGTTCCTGCTGCTCGACCGCATCGCCGCGGTGCGCGCGGCGCAGGCGGGCCGGCTCGGGTTCCGCGACTGGCGCACCACCTTCCGGTCGGTGGCGGGGCAGGCAGGCGCCGTGTTCGTGAGCGCGTTCGACCGGGCGCGGCGCATGGAGCAGGGCCTCGCCCTGCGCGGCGAGCCCGGCTCGCTGAGCGTGCAGCTGCCCCCGCAGCCGCTCTCGCGGCCGTTCCTCGCCGGCACCGCCGGGCTGCTCGCCGCGGTCGTCACGCTCTCCCTGGTGCTCGCGTGACGCCGGCTGTCCTGGAGGCCCGCGGCCTGCATTTCGGCTACGAGCCCGGCCGACCGGTTCTCACCGGCGCCGATCTCGCGCTGCACGCGGGGCGGCGCACCGCGGTCCTCGGGCCGAACGGCGGCGGCAAGACCACCCTCTTCCGGCTCCTCGCCGGGGCACTCGCGCCGGACGCGGGGGAGGTGCTGCTCGACGGCACGCCGGTACGGCGCACCCGCGGCGGGCGCACCGCGCTGCGCGCGCAGGTGCAGCTCGTGCTGCAGGACCCCGACGACCAGCTGTTCGCCGCCACCGTGGCGCAGGACGTGTCGTTCGGGCCGGTCAACCTGGGCCTGGACGAGGCCACGGTGAGCGCCCGGGTGGACGCCGCGCTCGCCGCGCTCGACCTCACCGGCATCGCGGACCGGCCCCCGCACCTGCTCTCGTTCGGGCAGAAGAAGCGGGTGGCGATCGCGGGCGCCGTCGCGATGGCGCCCCGGCTCCTGGTGCTCGACGAACCGACCGCGGGCCTCGACCCCGCCGGCGTCGAGGCGCTGCTGGTCACCCTCTCCGCCCTGGAGGCCGGGGGCACGACCCCGGTGCTCTCCACCCACGACGTCGACCTCGCCCACCGCTGGGCCGCCGACGTCGCCGTGGTCGTGGACGGACGGGTGCACACCGGGCCGGCCGACGCCGTGCTCGGCGACCCCGACCTGCTGCAAAGGGCCCGGCTCGGGCCGGCCTGGGCGCCGGCCGTGCACCGGCTGCTGCGCACGGCCGGCTCGGCCGCCCGGCCCCGCAGCGCCGCCGAGCTCCACGCCCTCCTCGACGCCCCCGCGACCCCGGCGGACGACCCCGGCGAGTCCCGCGTCCCGGCACGGTGAAATACCCGCACGGGTGAGGCAGACGCGCCATACCGCGAGTGGCACCATGGAGGCAGGCGAGTGTGCCCGCCGCATCCGGCGCCAGAGGGAGTGCATGCAGTCGTGGCAGCAGATCCGGAGCGCGGAACCGACCCGGTGCTCATCACCGACGCGGCCCTCTCCCACGAGGAGGAGCTCGCCATCCGGCAGCGCCGCTACAAGATCATGATGGTGATGCGGATCCCGTTGATGGTCCTCGCCGCGGCGTTTTACCAGATCCCGTGGCTCGCGGTCTCGCTGCTCGTCCTGTCGATCCCCCTCCCGTGGGTGGCCGTGCTCATCGCCAACGACCGGTTGCCGCGGAAGGCCGAGAAGACCAGCCGCTACCGGCCCGACCGGCGCCAGATCGAGCAGCGCGAGCACCCCGTCATCGACGGTTAGCCCCGCGGGCACACTTCAACGGCTGTTCGAACGTCCGGCCGTTACGTTCGACGTCGTGACAGGAGAGGCCGACCTCGCGCGGATCGGGTCGCTGCTGGCCGACCGCACGCGTGTCACCATGCTGCTGGCGTTGCTCGGGGGCCGGCCGATGTCGGCGTCGGCGCTCGCCGACGACGCCGGGGTGTCCGCGTCACTGGCCAGTGCCCACCTGCGCAAGCTCGTCGAGGGCGGGCTGCTCGTCGTCGAGCCGGTCGGCCGGCAGCGCCTCTTCCGCCTGGCGAACGCGGTGGCGGACGCCATCGAGGGGCTCCTGCTGCTCGCGCCGCCGGACCGGGTGACGTCGCTGCGGGCGGCCGTCCGCGGGCAGAACCTGCGCCGGGCGCGCATGTGCTACGACCACCTGGCGGGCACCGTCGGCGTCGTCCTCGCCGAGGCGTTGGCCGAGCGCGGGGTGCTCGTCGCGGGGGACCAGGGCTACGCCGTCACCGCGGCGGCACCGGCGGTGCTGGCGCAGATCGGCGTGCGGATCGACGGGCTCGACCGCCTGCGCCGCCCGCTGGCGCGCCGCTGCATGGACTGGAGCGAGCGTCGCCACCACCTCGCGGGCAGCCTCGGCGCCGCCGTGACGAGCCGGCTGATCGAGCTGGACTGGCTGCGCCTGGCGGAGGCGAGCCGCGTGGTGCGGCTGACGGCGGAAGGGCAGCGGGGCCTCGGGGAGTGGTTGCAGGTCGACCTGCCGGCGTGGGCCGCGTCGTGAGGGCCGCGTCGTGAGGGCAGACGAGGTCGACGTGCTGGCCTTCGACATCTTCGGCACGAGCGTCGACTGGTGGACCGGGATCACCCGGCAGGTCGCCGAGATCACGGCCGCACGCGGGATCGATGTCGACGCCGCGGCGGTCGCCGGCGCGTGGCGCGACCGTTACCTGCCGTCCATGGCTCGGGTCCGTGCGGGCGAACGCCCGTGGACATCGCTCGACGCGCTCCACCGGGAGTCGCTCGACGACGTGCTGGAAGGGCTCGGAGTCGCCGACCGCTGTGACGAGTCGGTCCGGCGGCAGCTCGTGCGCTGCTGGTACCGCCTGCCCGCATGGCCCGACGTCGCGGCCGGGGTGGACCGGCTGCGCAGCCGCTATCTCGTCGTCGCCCTGTCCAACGGCGGGTTCGCGCTGCTCACGCACCTGGTCAAAGATGCGGGCCTGCGCTTCGACGCCATCCTCTCGTCCGAGCTCGCCCGGACCTACAAGCCCGATCCCGCCGTCTACCGCACGGCGGCCGGCCTGCTCGGCGTCGCACCGGCCCGGATGCTGCTGGTCGCCTGCCACGAGTGGGACATCACCGGCGCGCGGGCCGCCGGGCTGCACACGGCGTTCCTCGAACGACCGGGGGAGAAGGGCCCGCACCGGACGGCCGATCGGGCCACGGACACACCGTCCGACCTGGCCGTCCGCAGTGTCGGCGAGCTCGCGGCCGCCGTGGGTTGCTAGCGGGACGCTAGGGCCCGGGCCGCGCGCCCAGCCGCCCCACCGCCGCCGCACCCGCAGCGCAGCCCGCTTCCAGGGCATCCGGCGGGCCGGCCCCGCCGAGCCGGGCGACGAGCACGCCCGCGTCGAACGCGTCGCCCGCGCCCGTCGGGTCCACCACGCCGGTGTGCGGGGGCTCGGCGACCCACGTGCCGTGGCGGTCGGTCCACCGCGCGGCCCGCGGTCCGTCCGTGCCGGCGACGGCGCCGACCACGTCGCGCAGCCGCTCGACGCCCCCGAGCGCGGTCAGCTCGGCGGCGTTCGGCAGCAGCAGGTCGACGCCGCGGACGTCGTCGATGAACGCGGGCCCCAGGGCGGGCGCGACCTGCGGGTCCACCGACGTGCTCAGCCCGGCCGCGCGGGCCGCCGCGAGTGCCGCCTGCCCGGCGGCCCGAGACGTCGGGTCGAGCAGCACGTAACCCGACAGGTGCAGGTGATCGGCTCCCGCCAGCGCGGGCAGGTCGGACGGCGTCAGCCGGGCGGCGGCACCGCGGTCGGAGAGCATCGTGCGGTCGCCGTCGGCGAGCAGCACCACCACCGTGCAGGTCGGGTGGTCGGGATCGATCGCGAGCGCCGGCCGGACCCCCGCCGCCCGCAGGTCGTCGGCGGCCGCGCGCCCGGCCGGGTCGTCGCCGACGCGCGCGACGAGCGTGACGTCCGCGCCGAGGTGAGCGAGCCACGCCGCGGTGTTCGCCCCGGCCCCGCCCGCGTGCGTCCGGATCCGGGCCGGCACGTCCGCCCCCGGCACGGCGGGCGAGCGGGGTTCGACGAGAACGTCGACGGCCACGTCGCCCACCACGACGACCCGAGGTGGGGTCATGCCGCGAGCGCGGCGGCCACCTGCGCGGCGAGCGCGGCGTTGGCCAGCACGAGGGATAGGTTCGCCCGCAGGCTCGCGCCACCGCTGGCGGTGTGGAAGTGCTCCAGCAGCACGGGCGTCACGTCCTTGCCGGTGACCCCGCGCGACGCGATCAGCGCGAGGCCCTCGTCGAGCAGCCGGTCGTGGAGCACGGCTTCGAGCTCGGACTCCTGCGGCACCGGCTGTGCGAGCACAGCACCGGACGTGCCGCCCAGCGCTCGGTGCGCCTGCCACACGGCAGCCGCCTCACCCGGTGTGTCCACGCGCCACTGCACCGGATGGCCGGAGTCGCGCCGGTAGAAGCCGGGGAAGGCGTCGGTGCGGTAGCCGACGACCGGCACCGACTCGGTCTCCAGCACCTCCAGGGTGGCCGGCACGTCGAGGATCGACTTCACGCCCGAGCACACGACGAGCACCGGCGTGCCGGCGAGCGCGGCCAGGTCGGCGGAGACGTCCCAGCTCTCGCGCGCGCCGCGGTGCACGCCGCCGAGCCCGCCCGTCGCGAACACCCGCACTCCCGCGGCGTGGGCGAGCGCCGCCGTGGCCGCCACGGTGGTGGCGCCGTCGCGGTGCAGGCCAACCGCGGCGCCGAGGTCGCGCGCCGAGAGCTTGGCGAGCCCGCCCGCGCACACACGGTCCAGCTCGGCGGCGGTGAGCCCGACCCGGGCGACCCCGTCGAGGACGGCGACGGTGGCCGGCACGGCGCCGTGGGCGCGGACGGCGGCCTCGAGATCCTCGGCGGCAGCGCGGTTCTGCGGTGCCGGGAGGCCATGGGCGAGCAGCGTGCTCTCCAGCGCGACGACGGCTCGACCGGCGGTGATGGCGTCGGCGACCTCGGGGGAGGCCTGCAGGAGATCACGAGGGGAGACGGGAACGGGCACGTGGGGCATCATGGACGACATGGCCACGCAGGTTCTGCCCGACGTCGACACTCGGCCCGAGGGCACCGACACCACCGGCGACGACACGCCGAAGATGTTCCACTACGTCAAGAAGAACAAGATCGCGGAAAGTGCCGTGCTCGGCAACATGGTGGTGGCGCTGTGCGGCGAGACCTTCCCGGTCACCCGTTCCCCGAAGCCTGGCTCGCCGGTGTGCCCGGAATGCAAGGAAATCTTCGATACGTTGCGCAAGGGCGGAGATGACGGCGACAAGGGCTGATCGGCCACTCCGTTGAGCGACCACCCGGCCGGGGTACCCGGCAGCATGCCGTCCCCGGACCGGATACCGCTGCGCAGCGCCATCCGCGCCTGGGTCTACGACCGCGTCATCGCGGGGATGACCGCCCAGTGGTACCGCCAGGTACTCGCGCGGCTCCCGGACGGCGCCCGGATGCTCGACGTCGGCATCGGCACGGGCGCGGCGCTCGCGCGATGCGCCGACGTGGTGCGCACGAAGGAGCTCGCCGTCGTCGGCCTCGACATCGACCGCGACTACCTGGCGTGCTGCCGGGCGGCGCTGGGCCGGGCGGGCCTCACCGGCCACGTCTCCCCGGTGCTCGGCTCGGTCTACGACCACCGCGGCGGCCCGTACGACGCCGTCTACTTCAGCGCCAGTCTCATGCTGCTCCCCAACCCGGCCGCAGCTATCTCACACGTCGCGTCGCTGCTCGCACCCGGAGGACGGCTGTTCAGCACGCAGACGTTCCACCACCACCGGTCCCCCCTGCTGGAGCGGGCCAAGCCGCTGGCGCAGCACGTCACCACGATCGACTTCGGGCGCGTCACCTACGAGCACGAGTTCCGCAAGGCCTTCGCCGACGCGGGCGTCGAACTCGAGGAGCTCACCACCATGCGCAGCACCCGCCGCTCGTCCTACCGGCTCGCTGTGGGACGGGTGCCCGAGGCGGCCTAGCCGGGTCCGAACTCGATCAAGTCGCTGAGACGGGACACCGCGGGCCTGGGCTCGTGGACGGTGTCGACGCGGCACGGTCCCGTCGGCCGGGCGGACCCAGCGGTCGCCCGGGTTCCGATGATCGATCCGGCCGATCATGGCCGTCTGTTGCGGTGAGTCTCCCCGCTGGCCGGCACGTCTACCTGATCAAGAAACCGTCACGCGGGCGCGCCGTCCCCGACTTGTAGCGCACGCAGCCACCCTCGCCGGCAGGATCTCCTCGCGAGCCCACCCGTTCGCCCTGACCCCCGCACCTGTGGAGGTGGCCGGGTGGGCAGAACTACCGAACCCCGTGGTTGCGCTGCCGGCCGTCCCCGACGCGGGCACAGGCCCGTCGTGGACGAGACTGCCCCGTGGCGTGCGTGGGGACTGGCTGTGGTCCCGTTCCATCCGTGCGGGCTGACCATCGAGCGTCGCGTTGAGATCAACTCGGCAGTCCGGGAGGGAGGGCAACCCGACTATGTCGTCGAGGGCCGCCAAGTCGCGTCCGACCGGGTCGCGTAGCGGCTGCCGAAGATCACTCGCGCAGCTCGGTCCGTGGTCATCCTGCGGTCATTGTTCGCGACCACCGGATAGTGGCGTGGGCACCTGGCAGTGACGGTCTCGTCCAGAACCGCCGTGCCCCCGCGTCGGGGACGGCCGTGCACGCAACCACGGGGTTCGGTAGTGCTGCCCACCTGGCCACGTCGATAGGTGCGGGGTCGATGCGAACCGGGGTGACCCGCCAGGGGCCGCCGGGTGTGGGTCCGCCGTCCGGCCCGCGTCGGGGACGGCGCGCCAACCCGACTTTTCATGGTCATATCGACACCACGGTTCTCAGATCAAGATCGAACAGCTGTGGTGTCGACATGACCATGAAAAGTCTGTTTGATCGTTCCGGGACCCGGGGTAGCGCCCTGGACAGGGCATTCCACGTCACCTCGGAACGATCTCGCCGGGACCGAGCTCGTCTAGCGCTCGAGCACGTACGCCCCCGGCGCCGGCGCCAGCGCGTGCAGGCCGCGCCCTCCGAGTTCCGGCGGGGCGTCCTGCACGGGGCCGCTGCGCGCGGTGAGCCACGTGAGGTGGTCGGTCCACCACGAACCCGGCTGGTCTGCGGCCTCCGCGAGCCAGGCACCGGGCTCGCCCGGCACCGCACCCGCCGCCCGGAAACCGGCCTCCGTGCCCCCTGGCGGGCTCACCAGCGACGCGGCGTGGCCGCCCGTGGCGAGCACGAACCGGCAGGCACCGCCGAACAGGCACGCCGCGGCATACGCGTCGTGCCAGGCCGTCACCGGGTCGGCCGCTCCGGCCACGAGGTAGCAGTCGCGGTCGACCTTGGCCAGGTCGAGCGGGGTGTCGAGCAGGCTCGCCGCGCCGGGGACCGCGAGCGGGGCCCGCAACGCGACGTCGACGAGGTCGCGGTGGAGCCCCGCGGGCGCCCTCGTGGTGTCGGTCAGCCAGAACAGCACCTCGGACGCCGGGGGCTCGGACCCGCAGAGGTAGGAGCGCACGGCCTGCGGCCACAGCAGGGCCTCCGGCGCCCGCCAGGCCAGCTCGGCGAGCAGCGGGCGGCCGTCGAGGTGGCCGGCGCGCTCCGACTCCGCCACGGCCGCGCGGGCCGCGCCCGGCTCCGGCGGCACGGAGCGGGCGTCGAGCACGGTGCCGGCGAACGTGACGGCGGCCACGCGGTCCTGGTCGCTCGTGGCGGCGAGGTGCGCGAGCAGCATCGCCGTGATCGTGCCGCCCGCGCCGAACGCCATCAGGGACGAGTAGTGGGTGCGCGCGATGTGCTGCGCCGCGTCCATCCCGTCGAGCACGGCTCGGCCGTACGTGTCGAGGTCCCAGTGTGCTTGGGCCGGGTCGTCGGCGGGGTCCGGGTTGCGCCAGGACAGGGCGAACACCTGCACGCCGGCCCGGACCAGGTGCTCGACGATGCTGCGACCTGGCGCGAGGTCGGCCAGGTAGTAGCGGTTCAGCACCGGCGGCACGACGAGCAGCGGCACCTCGTGCACGAGCTCGGTCTGCGGCAGGTACTGGATGAGCTCGAAGACGGGCGTGCGCAGCACCACCGCCCCCGGTGTGGCGCCGACGTCGGTGCCCACCTCGAACGCGCCGGCCGCGGTGGGCGCGGGGGTGCGCGGCGGGGCGGCCATGTCGGTGACGAGCCTGCGCATGCCCCGCACGGCGCTCGTCCCGCCGGAATCGATCGCCGCGCGCCACACCGCCGGGTTCAGCGGGGACGTGCTGGGCGAGAGCGCACCGGAGAGCGCGGTGACCGTGGCGCGCAACCGGGCCTCGTCCGTGGCGGTGAGCCCGGCGTCGGCCACGAGCGCGTCGGCGGTGGCGCTCGCCGCGAGGTGGGTCTGCGCAAGGCGGCGCAGCAGCGGGTTGCGCGTCCATGCCGGGTCGGCGTAGCGCTCGTCGTCCGGGGTCGGCATCAGGCGGGAGCGGCCGGCGCCGATCCGGGCCAGTTCGGCGGCGAGCCCCGCGCCGCGGCGGGCGAGGGCACCCGGCCGGCCCGCGAGCGCCGCCGCCATCCGCACCGCCGCCCCTCCGGGCAGCAGCCCCAGCGGACCTGAGCGCGCGTCGGCGATCAGCGCGTCCAGTCCGGACGCGGCGGCCTCCGCGGCTGCCGACGTGGGCGGGTGCGGGTCTGTCATCGCGGGCTCCTCGAAACCGGCATGGGGCGGCTGCAGCATCGTCCCAGCCGCGTCCGGTGGGCAAGCGGTCACTCACCCGGTCGGAGGGACGCCGACGTCCGTCCTCAGCATGCACCATCGGCGGGTCCCGACCGTTCCGCGGGCGGTGCCCGGCTACCCTGATCGACGCCCCGCAGCCGCCCCCCGCGACCTCAACGGTGATGCCGCTGGGCGCCCGTGCCGGGCCGTTCCCGAAGTCGAGACGTCAGGGAGATGTGTGTCCGCGCCGACCCCACAGGCCCAGCAGATCGCTCCCTCCGCACGACCGCTGCGCGCCTGGCAACGCAGCGCACTCGCCCGCTACCTCGCCGCCGCACCCCAGGATTTCCTCGCCGTCGCGACGCCGGGCGCCGGCAAGACCGCGTTCGCGCTGCGCGTGGCCTCCGAGCTGCTGAGCGACCGGCTGATCGACGCGATCACCGTGGTCACGCCCACCGAGCACCTCAAGCACCAGTGGGCGGGCTCGGCCGCGGACGTCGGCATCGCGCTGGACCCGGACTTCCGCAACTCCACCGGCGCCACCTCGTCGGACTTCCGGGGCATCGCCGTCACCTACGCCGGCGTGGCGTCCCACCCGCTGCTGCACCGCGCCCGCACCGAGAACCGGCGCACCCTGGTGATCCTCGACGAGGTCCACCACGCGGGTGATGCCCGCTCCTGGGGCGACGGGGTGAAGGAGGCCTTCGACGGCGCCACGCGGCGGCTCACCCTCACCGGCACCCCGTTCCGCAGCGACGACAACCCGATCCCGTTCGTCGACTACCTCCCGGACGGCGACGGCAGCCTGCGCAGCCGCGCAGACCACGCCTACGGCTACGCGGAGGCCCTCGCCGACGGCGTCGTGCGGCCCGTCGTGTTCCTCGCCTACTCGGGCACCTCCAGCTGGCGCACGAGCGCGGGCGAGGAGATGACCGCGCGGCTCGGCGAACCGCTCACCGCGGAGCAGACCGCGCGGGCCTGGCGCACCGCCCTCGACCCCGCGGGGGCGTGGATCCCGGCCGTGCTGTCGGCCGCCGACCGGCGGCTCACCGCACACCGCGCGGGTGGGATGCCCGACGCCGGCGGGCTCGTGATCGCCTCGGACCAGACCACCGCGCGCGCCTACGCGGACATCCTCACCGACGTCACCGGCATCCGTCCGGTCGTCGTGCTGTCCGACGAGACGGGCGCCTCGGCGCGGATCGCGAAGTTCTCCGGGTCCGACGACCGCTGGATGGTGGCCGTCCGGATGGTGTCCGAGGGCGTCGACGTGCCGCGGCTCGCCGTCGGCGTGTATGCCACCAGCGCGTCGACGCCGCTCTACTTCGCCCAGGCCATCGGGCGCTTCGTGCGGTCGCGGCGGCCGGGGGAGACGGCGTCGGTGTTCGTGCCGAGCGTGCCGGTGCTGCTGGGTCTCGCGAGCGAGCTGGAGGCCCAGCGCGACCACGTGCTCGGTAAGCCGCACCGCGCCGACGAGCAGTGGGACGACGAGCTGCTCGCCCGCGCCCAGCGCCAGGAGGACGAGCCGGGGGAGGACGAGAAGTCGTTCACCGCACTCGGCGCGGAGGCCGAGCTGGACCAGCTGATCTACGAGGGCACCTCGTTCTCCGCCGACGAGGAGGACTACCTGGGCCTGCCCGGCCTGCTCGAGCCCGAGCAGGTGCGCACGCTGCTCAACCAGCGGCAGAAGGAGTGGATGACCCGCTCCCAGAAGAAGGCCCCGGCCGTACCCGCGCCCCCCACCGAACGCCCTCAGCTGACCGTCCGCGAGCAGCTGAACAAGCTGCGCAAGGAGCTCAACAGCCTGGTGGCCCTGCACCACCACCGCACCAACAAACCGCACGGCGTGATCCACAACGACCTGCGCAAGGCCTGCGGTGGCCCACCCACCGCCATGGCCAACCTCGAGCAGCTGGAGGAACGCATCGCCACCCTCCGCTCCTGGCGCTGACCGGACGACCCGCCGGCGCCCGCGACACGCCCGTCCAACCCGCCCGCCGAAACGCGACTCTCGCGCGCCGAGACGCGGGACTCGCGCGTCGAAACGCGAGACTCGCCGGGGTGGTTGGTGCCTCCAGCGCGCGAGTCCCGCGTTTGGACAGGCTGAGTCTCGCGTTCGGACAGGGCGAGTCCCGCGTTCGGACGGGCGAGTTGCGCGTTCGGTTCGCGGAATGGGCCCGACCGATCGCGGTACTCACCCTGATCGTTCGGCGGGGCTCGCGGGACGACGACGGGGCGGGGACCGTGTGGTCCCCGCCCCGTCGCGGCGTCGGATCTCGGGCCGGCTGAAGCCGGCCCTGGTCAACTGCCCGACTGCACGTCGATCTCCAGTTCGCGGAGCTTGTCGGCGTGGGCCCGCGCGTGGTGACCGCAGAACAGCAGTTCGCCGCCCTTCGGCATCACGGCACGGACCTTTGCGGCCGCTCCGCACCGGTCACAGCGGTCAGCGGCGGTCAACGCGGGCCGGGTCAGGGTTCCTGGCTGCATAGCGGTCTCCCTCCGTCTCGACCCCGGGCGTACCCGGGATCGCTTGCTGTGACGACCGCTTGCGCGGTGCGCCCACTCTCCCAGACGTTCGACACCCCTGCACGTGTTCCCGTGGCGCGTCGCGACGGACATCACGCTCGACCGAGTGGCCCAGCCGTCCTAGCGGTTGCGCTCAGGTGACTCCTGCAGATCCAGTTGACTACGAGTGAATGATGCGGCCCCTCAGAGGATGCCGCAACACGACCCGTGTAAACACTTCTGACGCGCCGACTACGCTGGGCACACGTGCTGAGCGGTGTCGCAACCCGGGTCCCGGCGCCCGTCCTGTTCGTCGTGGGTGCCGTGTCGATGTACGTCGGCGCGGCGCTGGCGGTCGCGCTGTTCGACCGGTTGCCGCCCACCGCGGTGGCGGTGCTGCGCCTTCTCGGGGCCGCGATCGTGCTGCTGGCGTGGCGGCGGCCGTCGCGTTCGGCTTGGCGCGGGGCCCGGTTCGTGCGCGCCGCGGCGTTCGGGCTCGCCACTGCGTTGATGAACGTCGCGTTCTACGAGGCAATCGCCCGGCTCCCGCTCGGCACGGCGGTGGCGATCGAGTTCTGCGGCCCGGTGGCGGTCGCCGCGGCCGCGTCGCGCCGCCCGCGGGACGTCGCCGCGGTGCTGTTCGCCGCCGTCGGGGTGCTGCTCATTGCGGATGTGCGCTGGTCAGGCAGTCCTTCGGGGGTGTTGTGGGCGCTCGGGGCGGCCACGATGTGGGCGGCGTACATCGTGCTCGGCAAACGGGTGGCGTCCGCCGGGAACGGCCTGGACGACATGACGGTCGGGTTCGTCGTGGCGGCCGTGGTGCTCTCGCCGCTGCTCTTCGCCGGCGGCACGGGCGCCCTCGCGGCGCTGGCGGACCCGCTCGTGCTCGTGCTCGCAGTGGGTGTCGGCGTGCTGTCCAGTGTGGTTCCCTACGTCCTGGACCAGGTCGTGCTGCGCCGCCTGGGGCAGGCGCGTTTCGCGGTGCTGCTCGCCCTGCTGCCGGCCACCGCGACGGTCGTGGGCTTGATCGGGCTGGCGCAGGTTCCGACCCTGCTGGAGTTGCTCGGCATCGCCGCGGTCGTGGCCGCCGTGGCACTGCGGTCCAGGGACGGTGACTCCCCGGCGGCAGTGGGCCGAACGGGAGGTTGATTACTCTCCGTAGTGCGGGTGGCTTTCACGATCCGTCATTGGGTTCCGCCTGATCGAGTGATGCCGAGGCGGTCGGGTGAACCTCTTTTGCGATCACCGGCCCCTCCGGCGCACGTGCAGTCGGACCCGCGACGCGTGTGCATCGGGAGCGCGGCCCGTGGGCCGTTCGGCGTGGGTGACGGGCGAGCGCAAGTGGGTCGCGGCAACAAATAGCCGGTGGCGAGACCGAAATGTGACCGCGTGTGGCGACCTTGAACGATTCAGTGTGCTTGGCGCCACGTGGATCCGGGACATACGTTGTCGGTCACAACATTCCCCGCAGCTGTGGAAGGACGACCATGCGCATCAGGAGAACCGCGCTCGCGGCCGCAGGGCTGGGACTCGCCCTCGCGCTCACCGCCTGCGGCCAGAACGCCGCCGCCCCCTCCGCTCCTCAGGAGAGCCAGGCACCGGCGGGCGGGGTCAAGGTCGGCGTGATCCTCCCGGAGACCGAGAGCTCCGCTCGCTGGGAGGGATTCGACAAGCCCCTGCTGGAGGAGGCGATGCAGGCCGAGGGCCTCGACGCCGACATCCAGAACGCCCTCGGCGACGAGCAGAAGTTCTCCACGCTCGCGGACAGCATGCTCGCCAGCGGCGTCAAGGTGCTCGTGATCGCGTCGATCAGCAGCGAGTCGGGCTCGGCCGTCGCGGCGAAGGCCAAGGCACAGGGCATCCCGACCATCGACTACGACCGCCTCAACCTCGGCGGCTCCAGCGACTACTACGTGTCGTTCGACAACGAGAAGGTCGGCCAGCTGCAGGGCGAGGGCCTCGTCCAGGGGCTGACGGCCAAGGGCACGCCGACCCCGCAGATCATCGAGATCGAGGGCGCCCCGACCGACAACAACGCCACGCTGTTCTACAACGGCCAGCAGCGGGTGCTCGGGCCGAAGTACCAGTCCGGCGAGTACAAGCTCGTGCAGAGCCAGAAGACCGAGGACTGGGACAGCCAGATCGGCGGCACCCTGTTCGAGCAGATCCTCACCGGCAACGGCGGCAAGGTCGACGGCGTCGTCGCGGCCAACGACGGGCTCGCAGGCGCGATCATCACCGTCCTCACGAAGTACGGCCTCAACGGCCAGGTCCCCGTCACCGGCCAGGACGCCACCCCGGACGGCCTGCAGGCGATCATGCGCGGCGACCAGTACATGACCGTGTACAAGCCGATCGAGCAGGAGGCCGAAGCCACCGCGAAGCTGGCCGCGGCGCTCGCGAAGGGTGACACCGCCGCCGGTGACGCGCTCGCCACCGACTCGGTGGACGACCCGCAGGGCAACCGCAAGGTCAAGTCGGTGCTGCTCGAGCCGCAGCTGATCACCCGGGACAACGTCAAGAAGGTCGTCGACGACGGCCAGGTCAAGGGCTCCGAGATCTGCGTCGCGGAGACCGCAGCGGCCTGCCAGGAGCTGGGCATCAGCGCCAGCTGAGGAAGCGACCGTCGTGGGTGGAAGCGCGTGCCGCGGCATGCGCATCCACCCACGACCACCGGGAGGTGACCATGAGTGAACCGATCCTGCAGCTGCGCGGGGTGAACAAGAGTTTCGGCGCCGTGCAGGTGTTGCACGACGTCGACTTCGACGTGCGGGCCGGCGAGGTCACCGCGCTCGTCGGGGACAACGGGGCGGGCAAGTCGACGCTGGTCAAGTGCGTGGCCGGCATCCACCCGACCGAGGGGGGCGAGATCCGGTTCGCCGGCGAGCCGGTGGCGATCCACGGCCCGACCGACGCGGCCCGGCTGGGCATCGAGGTCGTCTACCAGGACCTCGCGCTGGCCGACAACCTCGACATCGTGCAGAACATGTTCCTCGGGCGGGAGCGGGGCAAGCCCTGGCTGCTCGACGAGGCCGACATGGAGCAGGCCGCCCGCCGCACGCTGGCATCGCTGTCGGTGCGCACCGTCACGTCGGTGCGGATGCCGGTGGCGGCGCTGTCCGGCGGGCAGCGCCAGACCGTCGCCATCGCGAAGGCCGTGCTGTGGGACTCCCGGGTGGTGCTGCTGGACGAGCCGACGGCCGCGCTGGGCGTCGCGCAGACCCGGCAGGTGCTCGACCTGGTCCGCCGGCTCGCCGAGCAGGGCCTCGGTGTGGTGCTGATCAGCCACAACATGGCCGACGTGTTCGAGGTCGCGGACCGGATCGCCACGCTGTACCTGGGCCGGATGGTCGCGCAGGTGCAGACGAAGGACGTGACGCACGGCCAGGTCGTCGAGCTGATCACCGCGGGCCGGTCGGGAGACCTCGGCCTGCAGCGTCCCGAGAGCGTGGCCGTCTGATGCCTGCTGAGAAGATGCAGACGGAGGAGACCCACGTGGAGAAGACGGCCGGCGCCGCGAGCGCGGCTGAGCGCGCGGCTCCCGCGTCGGCGCGGGCGGCCGACTTCGGCATCGACACCACCGCCCGGAGCACCGACGAGGCCATCCGGGCCTACCTGCGCAACCTGCGCAACGGCGACCTGGGCGCGCTGCCCGCGCTGCTCGGGCTCGCGGCGCTCTTCGTGCTGTTCACCGTGCTCGACTCGGGCGGCACGTTCCCGAGCCTGCTCAACCTGGCCAACCTGCTGCAGCAGGGCGCGGGCCAGACGATCATCGCCATGGGCCTGGTGTTCGTGCTGCTGACCGGTGAGATCGACCTCGCCGCCGGCACCGCGTCGGGGCTCGCGGCCGCGGTGATGGCGCTGCACCTGGTGAGCGGTGGCAACCTGCTCGGGACCATGGGCACCACGGTGTTCGTGCTGTTCCTCGTGGTCGTCGTGGTGGCGATCGTGCTCGCGCTGCTGCTGCGCATCTGGTTCGGCGCTGTGTTGTCGGGCGTGGCGCTCCTGTTGATGCTGATCGGCTTCCCGCCCAACCCGTGGATCGAGATGCTCCTCGCGGTGTGCGTCGGCGTGGTGATCGGCTGCCTCACCGGGTTCCTCGTCGCGAAGCTCGGGATGCCCTCGTTCGTGGTGACGCTGGCGCTCTTCATCGCGTGGCAGGGCGTGATCCTGCAGCTGATCGGCGACGGCGGAACGCTCGGCCTGCGCGACCCGGTGATCGTGGCGGTGGCCAACGGCAACCTGTCCACGTCGGGCAGCTGGCTGCTGTTCGTGATCGGCGCGGGTGGCTACGCGGCGGTGCTGCTGAATCGGCAGCGGTCGCGGCGCAAGCTCGGGCTGGTGGCGCAGCCGACCGGCCTCGTGCTGCTGAAGGTCGGGGCGGTCGTGGTGCTCGCCGCGGTGGCCACGTTCCTGCTCACGCTCGACCGCTCGCCGGGCACGACGCCGATCGCGGGCGTGCCGTACGTCGTGCCGATCGTGCTCGTGCTGCTCGTGGCGGGCACCTACGTGCTCGACCGCACCCGCTTCGGCCGGCACGTCTACGCCGTCGGCGGCAACCGGGAGGCCGCGCGGCGGGCCGGTATCGACGTCTCGCGCGTACGGGCCACCGTGTTCGTGATCGGCGCGGCGTGCGCGGCGATCGGCGCGATCGTCTACTCCTCGAAGGTCGGCTCGGTGTCCCCGGGGGCAGGTGGCGGCAACACGCTGCTGTTCGCCGTGGGCGCGGCGGTCATCGGCGGTACGTCGCTCTTCGGCGGGCGCGGACGCGTCAGCAACGCCGTGATCGGCGGCGCGGTGCTCGCCACCGTGAACAACGGCCTCGGCCTGCTCGGCCAGCCCGCGTCTGTGGTGTTCCTCGTCAACGGCCTGGTCCTCCTGCTCGCCGCGGGTGTCGACGTGCTGTCGCGGCGGCGATCGGCGGTCGCCGGCAGGTGAGTCGCACGTGGGGCGGTGACGGTGGCGTCGGGGCGCCTGCCGGCACAGCAGGTGCCCGGCCGGACGAGGCCCGCAGGCACAACCGCGCCGCCCTGATCCGGCGCCTGCACGTCACCGGACCCTGCACCCGCGCCACCCTCGCTGCTGAGCTCGGGCTCAACCGCAGCACGATCAAGGCGGTCGTCGACGGGCTGGCCGAGGCCGGAGTGGTCACCGAGGCGGTGCCCGCGCAGCGCAACGGGGCGGGCCGGCCGTCGCTGATGGTGCTGCCGGAGCCGGAGGCTGCCGTCGTGCTCGCAATCGACGTGCGCGTCGAGCAGGTGGCGATGGCGATGGTCGGCATCGGCGGGCAGGTGCTCGGGCGGCACAGCTGGAACCTGCACCACCGCACCCGCACCCCGGGTGAGGTGATCACGCACATCGCGGAGTCGGCGCAGCTGCTCGCCGACGAGCTCGCCGTGGCCGCGCGCGGTGCGGCCGTGTCGGTGCCGGGCGTCGTGCGGCGCGAGGACGGGTTCGTGCACGAGGCGCCCAACCTCGGCTGGCGCGACGTCGCCCTCGGTACCCGGCTGGCCTCGGTGCTGCGGATCCCGGTGCAGGTGGCCAACGACGCCGAGCTGGGCGCCCTCGCCGAGCACGTCCGCGGCGTGGCCCACGACGTCGACGACCTCGTCTACATCTCGGCCGACCGCGGGGTCGGTGGCGGGGTGATCGCCGCCGGTCGGCCCTTGCGGGGCACCCGCGGGTACGTCGGGGAGATCGGGCACATCGTGGTCCGTCCCGGCGGCCGGGCCTGCTACTGCGGCAACCGCGGCTGCTGGGAGACCGAGGTGGGGGAGGCGGCGCTGTGCCGGGCGCTCGGGCTGCCCGAGGACACCCCGCGGGGCGTGGTGGTGGCCGAGCTGCGCTCGCTCGCGACGGCGCCCCTGCCCGGCCCGCTGGACGAGTTCGCCGAGTGGCTGGCCACCGGCCTCGTCACGGTCGTCAACGTGACCGCCCCGGACCTGGTGGTGCTCGGCGACCTGTTCACCGCCCTCCCGCCCGCGGTCGTCGACCACGTGCGGGCGCAGGTGCACGAGCGGAGCCTGGTGAGCCGGGCGGTCGGCGGCACCCGCATCGAGACGAGCCCGCTCGGGCGCGACGCCAAGCTCGTGGGGGCCGCGGAGCTGGCGTTCGAGCCGGTGCTGGGCGCGGTCTGAATGATCGCCGGACAGGTGCGCAGGCGGCCGTATCCGGCCGGCCGCGCACCAGTCCGGTGATCATCAACCGGCGTGTCGGGTCAGCTGCGATCCGCGACGACGTCGGAGTCCTTGTTGCCGCTCACCTCGTTGGCGCCGTCGGGGGCCACCGGGGCGTCGTTCGTGGTCATGATGCCGGCGCGGTTCCCGGTGATCGTGTTGTCGGCCACGTCGAGCACGCCGCTGGTGTCGACGTAGAGCCCGTACCGGGCGTTCTCCGCGATCACGTTGCCGTGCACGCCGGTGTCGGCGGCCTCGCTGACCACCCGCAACCCGTCCTGCTGGTTGCCACGCAGCTGGTTGCCGTCCACCACGTTGCCCTGCGACAGCTGGGTGATCCCGACGCCGGACTCCGCGTTGTCGTACACGCGGTTGCCGCGCAGCGTGTTGCCGGCGGACTCGTTGACGTTGATGCCCTGCGCGCTGTTGCCGAACGACTCGTTGCCCTCGACGAGGTTCCGGTCGGACCGCAGGTACAGCACGATCCCGTGGTGGGCGTTGCGGTAGACGACGTTGTCGCGGATCACGCTTTCGACGCAGTCCTCGGCGAGGATGATCCCGTGCTTGCCGTTGTCGTGCACCAGGTTGCGCTCGATGCGCAGGTCCCGTGATCCCGTGTGCGGGTCGATCCCGTACAGGACGTTGTCCCGGAACTCGTTGTCGAGCACGGCCAGGCCGCTCACCTCGTAGGTGTAGAGGCCGTAGTAGAGGTGCGACACGATGCTGTCCGTGATCGACCCGCCGGTGCCGGCGGTGCGCCAGGACAGCCCGTAGGACTCCACGTCGCCGTGGCCCAGGTAGCCCAGCTCGGCGTGCGTGATCGTCATCTGGGCGCCGTCACGGGCGAGCAGGAAGCTGCGGCCGTCGTCATAGGCGGTGTCCACGCTGCCCTGCTGCTCGTCCCAGGACGTGACGCAGGTGCCGGTGATGTCCAGCTTCCCGCCGAGCGCCTCGAGGGAGACGAATCGCTGCGGGGCGCTCGCGAGCTTGAGCCACCGGACCTCCGGCGCGGTGATCTGCAGTTCCGCACCGCCGCGCACGACGAGGTCGGCGCCGAGCTGCCACTCGCCGGGGGCCACCTCGCGCAGCGCCGTCGGGTCGCCCACTGCGGCGGCGAGCGCCGGCAGGGTGACCCCGGTGCCGGCGGCGAGGTCGATCAGGCCCGTCGCGCTGTCGAACCGGACGTCCAGACCGGCCGGTGCCGCCGGTGCGGGCGCATCGCCCGCCCCGGTCGACGGGACAGCGGCCTCACGCGCGCACGGCTGCGCCGGGTCGGCTGCCGCGGGTGCGGCGACCTCATGGCGGTCCAGTGGCGGCGGTGGGGGCGCGGCACACCCTGCGAGGAAGGCGGCCGCAACCGCGCCGGTGACGAGCGCCAGCAGCGCCCGGCGTCCGCGGCTCATATCGACTCCACAGGAAGTGGTGGGCGGCGGCGCCGGGTGGTGCCGCCGAGACGTCGCTGGCGGTACGTGTGCAGCTCCTCGAGCACCACGGCCAGCAGGATCAGCGGGGCACCGATGGCGCCCAGCAGGTTCAGCGGCGGCAGGCTGAAGTCGTTCACGCCCTGCTGGGTGATCTCACCGCGCACCGACTCCAGCGCGTGCACGCTGGAGTCGACCAGCGTGAACGGGCTGCCGGGAGCGCTGTTGACGCCAAGGTCCATCGTGTCGACGGTGACCCCGGAGGCGTAGACCATCTCCGTGGAGCGGGAACGGATCCCCTCCTCGGCGGCGGTGACCGTCGAGTTCGTGATCGTGGCGCCGGCCGCGATGTCGAAGCCGGTGCCGCCGCCGGTGATCCGTGCGTCCGTGATGCGGGCGTCCGGCGTGAAGCTGCGCACGGCGTCGGACTCGACCCCGTCGACGGCGAGGCCGGTGACGACGAGACCGGACGTGCCGGCCGCGGTGACCAGCCCGTCCCGGCCGCCCTGGACGCTCAGCCCGGTGAGGCGGATGTCGTGCGCACCGCGGTCGACCCGCACCGCGGACCGGGAGTCGGCCACGTTGACGGCGTTCAACGCGATGTCGTTCCCGTTGACGGCGACGCCGGCCACGCGCGCGCCGGTGAACGTCGAGTTCCGCGCCTCGAGGTTGCTGGTGCTCTTCTCGACGACCAGCCCGCGGGCACCCCCGGTGGTCTGGATCCCGTCGAGCACGATCCCGGTGCTGTGGACGTGGGTGAACACGCCCATGCGCTGGTCGGTGGCGGTGTAGCCGGTGACGGTGATGTTCGTCGAGCGGGACAGGCGCAGGCCGCCGGCCTCGTCGGCCACGGTGTCGACCGCGGAGACCTCGGTGCCGGTCTCGCCGACCACCGCGAGGCCGAAGGCCCCGTTGGCGTTGGTGCTGATGCCGGTGATCGGGCGGCCGCCGCTCTCCCCGGAGACGAGCACCCCGTTGCCACCGTTGCCGGTGGCGCGGATCTCGCTCATCGTCGTGCCCTGGTCGCCGGCCAGCACGAGGCCGTCCTCGGCCGAGTCGGACACCGTGAGCTGCTCCAGGTGCACGCCCTGGGCGTGGGACAGCTGTACCCCGGTGCTTCCGCGCGCCACGGTCGTGCGAACGAGCGCGCCGGTGCTGCCGGTGCGGAACTCCACGGCTGCGGTGCCGTCCTCATCCTCCGAAGGGAGGTCGCTGGACACGGCGCCGAGATCGTTGATGGTGACGTCGGTGGCGTCCAGCCGGCCGCCGTTGGAGGCGACGATCGTGGGGCGCCCCTTCGCGGTGGCGGGCAGCGGTTGCCCGGTGGCGCGGTCGACCGACGTGACGGTGATCCCGTTGAGGGCCACCCGGCCGCCGCCGGTGTGGATCGAGGCGGCGTCGGCAGGCGAGTTGCCGCCCGCGAGCTGCAGCGTGCGCACGGTGCTGCCGGAGCCGCCGAGCTGCATCGCGACGTTCCGGACGAGCACGACGGTGGCGTCGAGCGCCGCGGTGCCGTCGGTGACGGTCAGCCAGCCCGACGGCAGCGCCCGGTCGAGGTCCGAGATGTTGACGGTGCCGCCGGCGCGGGCGACCTGGCGGGTGACCCGGCCCTCGGTGACGAGGTCGATGCGGAAGTCCCGCACGATCGCCATCCGGTGGGGGCGACCACGGGCCTCCCACGACCTGCGCACCGAGGCGGCGGTGTCGGGCGTGATCACCTGGGCCGGGACTGCCGCCGGAGTCGACCCGGACTGCGCGGCGTGGGACACGGCGACGACAGCCGGGGTGTCCGGCGCCGCCACCGCGGTGCCCGCGGTGAGCCCGAGGCCGGCGGCGGTGGTCACGCCCGCGGCGAGGAGCCGCCCGACCCAGCGCCGGCTCGTGGTGCCGGTGCTCATGCGACCCTCCGCAGCGGGATGACGTTGTCGTGGTGCTCGTCCTCGTGGTGGATGTCGCCGCCGTCGTGGGTGTCGGCGCTGTCCTTGATGTCGTCGCTGTTGGTGGTGCGGACGACCTCGCCGTTCTCCACCGCGACCTCGCGGGTGAGCCAGGCCTGCGTGCGGATGGTGATCAGCGCCGTGATCTTGATGATCGCCATCAGCCAGGAGACGGCGACGTAGCCCAGTACGAAGAAGAAGCTGGAGGGCCGCCGCCGGATGTGCGGCAACAGCTTGGCCGCGCGGCTGATCTGCCACCAGAGCAGCAGCACGCCCGCGAGGATCCAGTTCTGCGTGATGAGGGCGAACGCCATCGCGATCGGCCCGAGCAGCAGGGTGAAGCTGCTGAGGCCCTTGTCGATCATGGTGTAGGCGAGGAACGGGTGGCGCCACACCCACGGCTTGGAGAGGGCGCGCAGGTCCGAGCGCCAGGTGTTGCGGGCCCAGCGCAGCCGCTGGCGGAAGAAGGTGCGCCAGCGGTCCGGGAATGTGGACCAGACCTCGGCGGTGCGCTGCATGTAGGTGAGGTGGCCGCGCTCCAGGACGAGCGTGGTGAGGCGCTTGTCGTCGCCCGAGAGTGACTGGACGCCCCAGAACTTCTCGTTCATGAAGTCGTCCTCGATCTCCAGCAGGAGCGCGCGCCGGTACACGGCGGTGCGCCCGGAGAGACACGAGACGGCTTTGCCGAGCAGGCTCTGGCTGGCGTTCTCGTCGAAGTAGCGGTGGTCGAGGAACATGTCGGTGATCCGGGCGAGGAAGCCCTTCGATCCGTAGACGGACTGGCGGGTGCCGACGCCGCCGATGCGGGGATCGGCGAACGGCTTGGACACCTCGACGGCGACGTCGTCGGCCCAGAGGGTGTCGGAGTCGACGAGGGCCACCAGTTCGGTGTGGGCGGCCTGCCAGCCGCGGCGCAGCGCGTCGCGTTTGCCGGGGACGTCGGTGATGACGACGGTGACCGGGTAGCGGCGGGCGATCTCCTGACAGGTCGTGTCGGAGGCGTCGATGACGAGGATGATCTCCTCGACGTCATTGGCCAGCCAGGACTCGATCGCCGACGCGAAGATCTTCGGGTCTTCCTGGTAGACCGGCACCACGATGCTCAGCGGCAGCCGGTAGTTGTTGATCACCGGCTTGTAGAGCACCGCGGGGATGCGCCGCACGAGCCAGGTGCCCCAGCGGATCAGTCCGAGCAGCCCGAGTGGGGTGCCCAGCACGTAGTAGTAGACCGGCAGGTTCATGCCGACTCGCGCTGCCCTGCTGCGGCGCCGGCGTCGACGATCGTGCTGTGGTGACGCAGCTCGCCCGCGTCGGCGTGTGCCGCCTCCTCGACCTCGTGGGAGACGATCTCGGCCAGGCGGTCGTTGGTCTCCACCACGGCGGACAGCAGCGGCATGTCGACCCCGATGTTGTCGGCGAAGCCGAGGAAGCCCTGGGTGTCCTTCGGCAGGCAGACCCCGCCGTAGGGGGCGCCGCCGCGGATGCCGTACTCGGGGTTGATCGAGCCCTCGGCCGAGCGGGCCACGGTGGCCGCGATCGGGTCGAGGTCGAGCTCGAGCTTCTGGGCGACGAGCCACATCTCGTTCCAGAAGCTGATCTTGGTGGCGTTGTAGATGTTGTGCGCGGCCTTGATGAACTCGGCCTCGGCCGGGTTGGTGAAGGTGCGCAGCTCCCCGCCGAACGGGGCGAGCACGGCGCGCAGCCGCTCGACGTTCTGCGGGTCGCGGCTGGCGATGATGGTCATCCACGGGTTGGCGAAGTCCTCGGCGGCGGAGACCGCGCGCAGGAACTCGGGGTTCGAGGCGAGCCCGAAGCCCTCGTTGGCCACCATCCCGGAGTTCTCCTCCAGGGTGGTCTTCACCAGGCCCTCGGTGGTGCCGGGGGAGACGGTGGAGCGGACGACGACCGTGTGCTTCGCGTGCGCGCCGGTGAGGGCGCGCCCGACGGCGGCGGTGCCGGCGGTGAACGCGGACAGGTCGTAGCGGTGCCCGTCGTTCGGGGTGGGCAGGGTCAGGAAGATCAGCGACTCGGGCTCGTCGGTCAGGTCGATCGCGGTGCGTGCGTCCCAGCCGCGGTCGCGCAGCTCGCGGACCCGTACCTCGGAGATGTCGACGAACGTGACATCGTGGCCGGCCTTCAGGAAACCCTCACCGGTCGCGGCGCCCACGACGCCGGAGCCCATGATGAAAATCCTGCTCTTCACGGTTTATTCCCCCTCTTGACGATCGGTTCGAGGGCAGGCAAGGTTTACCTCGGACCGGATGGGCACGGCGGATCGCCGCCGCACCGGGTATTGCGGGACAGTTCGGACGACGTCGTCCACCAAGATCAGTTCGACCCCCCGGTCGCCGACGACCGGGAACGCGGGCGTGCTCCAGCACCCCGTGGGCGATGGGTGCTCGAGCACATCAGTGCAGGTCAAGCCGATCCTCGGTGTGGCCGGTGCCAGCTCCCGATGAAGTCGTCCGGTGTTGCGCCCCCGCCGGACGGCTCCCGTCGCCGGGAGTCGAGATCGGTCGTATCTGTACCGCAGACCGGCTGTTCGCCGGTGGAACCCCTACGCGATAAACACTATCTCAACAGATCCTGAGATCGTCTCAGATTACTGGTCACGCTGTGTCCGGCGCGGGTCACCGCGGGCGATCCGAGTGGGTCATTCCGGACGCCTTCCTGCGGTTATGGCGCCGCGAGGAGCGCAAACGCCCCACGCAACCGCGACGTTGCGTGGCGATGTGATCCGCCGCACGGTCGAGCGTTTCGAGAAGTACGCCACCGTCGTCCGCGCCGCCATGGTGTGCGGCTTGCGCCGATCTTGCCTCGCCCCGGCGGCAGCGTATCCTCGGGCCCGAACCCACGGGAGCCTCTCGTTCCGAGGCTGAGAGGGCGGCAGGACCGGCCGTCGACCGTTCGCACCTGACCCGGTTAGTACCGGCGTAGGGAGGAACTCGTGACACCCGTACGCGCACCCCGGATTCTTGCTGCCCTCGGGGCGGTGATGGCCCTGGTGCTGGCCGGCTGCGGCGGGGGGAGCGGAGCCGAGACGATCCGCGTGGCCCTCGACTGGACGCCGAACACCAACCACACCGGCCTGTACGTGGCGCAGCAGGAGGGCTGGTTCCGCGAGGCCGGCCTCGACGTGCAGATCCTGCCGTACAACAACACCTCGCCCGACACGCTCGTGTCCTCCGGCGCGGCCGACTTCGGCATCAGCTTCCAGGACTCGTTCACGTTCTCGAAGGCGGCGGGCGCCGAGATCACGTCCGTGATGGCCGTGCTGCAGCACTGGGCCACGCAGATCGCGGTCCGGGCCGACCGGGCCGACATCACCTCCCCGCGCGACCTGGACGGCAAGACCTACGGCGGGTTCGGCGCGGCGTACGAGGAGCCGAAGATGCGCACCGTCATCCAGGAGGCGGGCGGCACGGGCTCGTTCCGGACGGTCGTGCTGGGCACGGCCGCCTACGAGGCGCTGTACGCGGGCGAGGTCGACTTCACCGAGCCGTTCGTCGCGTGGGAGGGCATCGAGGCGGAGCTGCGGGGGCAGCCGCTGAAGACGTTCTCCTACACCGACTACGGCTTTCCGGACGCCTACAACGTGCTGCTCGTCGGCAACACCCCCTGGTTGCAGGAGCATCCCGACCTCGCGGCCCGGTTCGTGCAGGCGGCGCAGCGCGGCTACCAGCTCGCGGCCGACGACCCGCACCGCGCCGCCCAGCTGCTGATGGACGCCAACCCCGGCGCGTTCAGCGAGCCGGAGCTCGTGACGCGCAGCCAGGAGATGCTCGCCGCCCGGTTCCTGCCCGACGGGAACGGCCATGTGGGCACGCAGACTCCTGAGATGTGGGCGGGGTACTCGGGGTGGGTGTTCGACTCCGGCGTGCTCACCGGCCCCGACGGCGCGCCGTTGACCCGGCGCCCCGACTTCGCCACCTGGTTCAGCAATGACTACATCGCCTCGGCTGCCTGATCGCGGAACTCGCCCTGACGAGACGCGGGACTCGCCCGGGCGGAGTGCGGGACTCACCCTGCTCGGACGGGGGACTCGCGCTGCGGTGCGGCCGGACCCGCGGGAGCGGCGGGAGCCGCGGGTGTGGGAGCGCGTGGTGCCGCCGCTGGTGCTCGTGGCGGCGGGGCTCGTGGGATGGCAGTGGTACGTGACCGCGGCGGGGGTGCGACCGCAGGTGCTGCCCTCTCCGTGGCGGGTGCTGGAGCAGGGCTGGGCGTTCCGCGACCAGATCTGGGCCAACACCGTGCCCACGCTGCAGGTCACCGCGGTGGGGTTCGCGGTGTCGCTGGCGCTGGGCTGGGCGATCGCCGTCGCGGTGGACTTCTCGCCGTGGCTGCGCCGCGCCCTCACACCGCTGCTGGTGGCCTCGCAGACGCTGCCGATCATCGCGATCGCCCCGCTGCTGATCATCTGGTTCGGGTTCGGGCTGTTCCCGAAGGTCGTGGTGATCGCCATGGTCACGTTCTTCCCGATCACGGTCGGGCTCATCGAGGGGTTTGCCGCCACCGACCGGCAGGCCACCAGCCTGCTGCGCAGCATGGGGGCCTCGCGCTGGCAGCAGTTCCGCTACGTGCGGCTGCCCGGCGCCATGCCCCGGTTCTTCACGGCGCTGCGCATCGGCATCACCTACGCCGTCACGGGCGCGATCTTCGCCGAGTACGTCGGGGCGACGGCTGGGCTCGGCATCTTCATGAGCCTGCAGAAGAACTCGTTCCGCACCGACCTCGTGCTCGCGGCCGTGCTGGTCACGGCGCTGCTGTCGGTAACGCTGTTCCTGCTGACCTACGCCGTGGAGCGACTCGTGATCCCCTGGTGGCGCCGTGCCTGACGTGAAGCTCACCGTGGACGGCCTGCACAAGGCGTTCCCCGGCCCGCTGCCGGTGCTGGACGGGGTGGAGTTCGACGTGGCGCCGGGGGAGTTCGTCTCGGTGATCGGGCCGAGCGGCTGCGGCAAGTCCACGCTGTTCAATGTGATCGCCGGCCTCGATCGTCCCGACGCGGGGCGGGTGCTCGTGGACGGGGAGGACGCCACCGGGCGCGTCGACCACTTCGCCTACATGCCGCAGCGGGACCTGCTGTTCCCGTGGCGCACGGTGCTGGACAACACCACGCTCGGCCTGGAGGTGGCCGGGGTGCCGCGGCGGGCGGCGCGGGAGCGGGCCCGACCCCTGTTCGCGCCGTTCGGCCTCACCGGCTTCGAGGCGGCGCGGCCGCACGAGCTGTCGGGCGGGATGCGCCAGCGGGCCGCGCTGCTGCGCACGGTGGTGCAGGACCGGTCGGTGCTGCTGCTCGACGAGCCGTTCGGCGCGCTGGACTCCCTCACGCGCACCGACATGCAGACCTGGCTGGAGGGGGTCCGGGCCCGCTTCGGCTGGACCGTCCTGATGATCACCCACGACATCCGCGAGGCGGTGTTCCTGTCCGACCGGGTGGTCGTGCTCGGGCCGCGGCCCACGCGGGTGGTGCGGGAGGTGGTGGTGGACCTGCCCCGCCCCCGTCAGGTCGAGCTGATCACCTCGGCGCGATTCGCGGACCTCGAGTCGGAGTTGCTCGCGGCGTTGCGCGGCACCCCCTCCTGAGCGACTCCGGCGGGATCCCCCTGGACCACCAGCATGTCCTCGTGCAGCGCGACCGTGTCGGGATGGTTGGCGCCGAGCAGCGCGGCCGAGTCGTCCACGGCCCGCCGGAACTCCGCGACGGCCTCCTCGGGGCGGCCGAGCGCGGCCAGGCAGGCGGCGGCGTTCGCCCGCAGCGCGATGGTGTGCTGGAAGCGCGCGCCGTGGGCGTGCTCGGAGTCGAGCAGTGCCACCTCGATCAGCGTGAGCGCCGACTCGATGTCACCGGCCGCGGCCCGGGCGAGCGCCATGCCCATCCGCGAGACGAGGGTGTCGGGATGGGTGGGCCCGAGGATCCGCCTGCGCTCCGCGGTGACGCGCCCGGACAGCATGACCGCCTCGTTGACGTCTCCGGTCAGCCGGTATGCGGAGGCCATGGCGTCGGCGGCGGTGAGCGTGCGCGGGTCGTCCTCGCCGAACACCCGCACGCGGTCGGAGAGGTTCGTGGCCATCAGATCCAGCCCACGACGCCACTGGCCCGCCGCCACGCAGGCCGCCGCGAGGTTGCCGGCGACGGTGAGGGTGTGGGAGTGATCGTCGCCGAGCGCGGCGCGGCACCCCTCGAGCGCCTCCTCGAACCGGGGGATCGCGTCGGCAGCACGGCCCACCGCGCAGTGGCTGACGCCGTCGGCGTTGAGCCCGGCGAGCGCGGCGACGTCCTCCGGGCCCGGCCGGCGCGCGGCCCCGCGATCGCGCCCGTCGCGCGACCACCACGCCATGACGACCCCTTCCCCCGAAGTGTGCCGCCCGACGCTACCGATGCCCGCCGAGGCCCTCGACGCGGGTCCCGGGAACCACGTCACATCCGATGTGCATGCCAATCGGAGATCACTACGATGCGCGCCGTGCGACTGACCCGGAGCGCCCGAAAGCACGGGATCACGGTCGACGACATCCGGCGCGTGCTGGCCACCCCGCTGCGCACGGTGCCCCAGGGCGGCGAGCGCGGACCCGTCGAGCTGCACATCGGGATCACGCAGCGGCGGGACCTGCTGGAGGTCGTGGTGGCGCCGGGCGACCCGGTGGTCGTGCTGCACGCGATGCGGCTGCGCCCGGCGAACTACCGCTACCTCGGAGCGCCCTGAGCAACTCCGGCCTACTGCGCGACGCCCAGGCGGCGCCCTCGCCGTGTTGGACGATCGGGCCGATACAACACGGTGCAACTCTCACGAAGGTGTCCCCCGATGAAGGCCGAGCTCGTCACAGAGGTGCTGGCGTACGACGGCGGTCGGTCGGTCACGGTGTACGTGCCGCCGGGTCGACCCGAAGCGATCGTCTTCGCCGGTGACGGTCAGTTGATTGCGCGTGTTCGTGCTCGGCGTCGGAGTCGGTTTCGTCGTCGTGTCCGGCGTGTACGTCACGGCGGACCTCGAGGACGGAACACTTCTCGTGTGCCTGATCGCGATGCTGTTCCTGGTGCCGTTGCTGTACGGCACGTGTTATCGCAACGGCCGCGCACTCGGCGCGGTGCTCACCGGCACCCAGCTCGTACGCATCGCGGACGGCAGCCGGATCGGCCGCAAGGCACCATGGGCGATGCTGGTCAGGATCATGATGCCGCTGCTCTTCATCGGCAACGTCGTGGGCATGCTCAGCGGCGGTGGGCTGTCGGACGGTTCGACGGTCAGGGTCAGCGTGGACGCCCGCGCCACCCGCCAACTCCGCGACGCCGGCATCACATGACTCGGCGGCACGCTCGGCAGGAGCCCCCGCTCAGGACCCCCCAGCCCCGGCCTGACCGGTCAGGCCGGCCGTAGCCGGGTGGACGCGCGAACCACGAGCTCGGGTGCGAACACCACCTGCTGGTGCTCGTGGCCCTCCGGCGTGCGGGCCTCTTCCAGGAGCAGCTCGGCTGCGGTGCGACCCAGGAGCTGCCGGGGCTGGCTCACCGACGTCAGCGGCACGGCGGCGGCCTCGGCGAACTCGATGTCGTCGTAGCCGACGATCGCGAGATCGTCGGGCACGCGCAGGCCCAGCCGCACCATCTGCTGCAGCAGCCCGAGCGCGAGCAGGTCGTTGGCGCAGAACGCGGCCGTGGGGCGGCGCGCGGCCGGCATCCCGGCGATCCGCTCGCCCGCCCGACGGCCCTCCGCGACGTTGAGTGCCGCGGTCTCCATGATGACGAGATCCGCGCCGGCCGAGCGGGCGGCCGCCTTCTCGGCGCCGGTGATCCGGTCGGCGACCTGGCCGATCGCGCGCGGCCCGCCGACGAACGCGATGCGCCGGTGGTCGGTCTCCAGCAGGTGTGTGACGGCGAGGTCGCCGCCGAGCACGTCGTCGACGGCCACCGAGCAGCCGTCGGGGCCCGCGCCGCGGTCCACGATCACCACCGGCGTGCCACGGCCCGCGAGCGCGCTGATGCGCGGGTCGGCCGCGTCGACCGGCGTGATCAGCACGCCCTCGACGCGCTGCTGCTCGAGGAGGTCGAGGAAGCTCGCCTGGCGGGAGCTGCTCTCGGCACTGTTGCAGAGGAAGAGCGCCAGTCCCGCGCCGTCGGCTGCCTCCTGCACGCCCTCGGCCACGTCGGTGAAGAACGGGTTGGACGTGTCGAGCACGACGTACGCGAGCGTGCGGCTGCCCCCGCCGCGCAGCTGGCGGGCCGACTCGTTGCGCACGAACCCCATCTCGGCGATCGCGGCCAGCACCCGCTGCCGCGTGCGCTCGCTGACCAGCTCGGGCCGGTTGAGGACATTGGACACGGTGCCGAGCGAGACGCCGGCGCGCAGCGCCACGTCCTTCATGCTCGGAGCTCCCCGTGGGCTCGTCCCCGCCGTCACGACCGTCGCCTCCCCGGAGCCCTGAAACGGTCGAAGTCTAGTGCTCCCCGGGGCGCGGGCCCGCGGCGCGCACGCGTAGGCGTCCAAGGGTGAGCGAACGTGTGAACCGGCAGGCGGTGGTGAGCGGGGTCGCCGCGGGCCGGCCCGCCGACGTCGCTCATCCCACGACCTCCGACGCCGGTGGGATCACCGGGCGGCCGCTCACGGTGGCCCCCCGGGTGCGTGCCGGCGCAGCACCACCGGCCCGAGCAGACCGGTGCGCACCTGGCCCGCGTAGACGCCGGCCGTGGGGGAGGCGTCGTCGAGGTAGCCGGCCAGCGTGCCGCGCACCACCACCTCGATCTCGTTCTCGCCGGGGTGCAGGTGGTCGGTGACATCGGCGCGCCACGGTCCCCACACGAGCCGCGCGGCCAGCGCGCCGTTCACGCGGACGTCGGCGGTGCCGCGCACCTCGCCGAGGTCGAGCACGCTGCGCCCGCCTGCGGGAACGTCGATGCTGGTCCGGTACGTCACGTGCCCACCGAGCGCGCGCAGACCCAGCTCCTCCCACGACAGCAGCGGCACCTCGGCCTCGGTGACCTCCAGCTCGACGGCACCGTCGAGGAGCGCGCCGCCGCGACGCCCGTCGTCGGCCGTGACGCGCAGCAGCACGTCGGTGCCGTGCGGGGCGGGCGCGAGCAGCCGGACGACCCCGTCGACCGGGACGAGCGGCGCGCCGTCCACCACGGCCACCACCGGCAGCGGCGTCGGCACCCGCAGGGCCACCGTGCCCGCCGGGACGCGGAGCCGCAGCCAGTCGGTGCGCTCCGGGCCCGGGGCGGCGTCCGGCACGACGGGCAGCACCACCCCGCGCCCGGACGCGGCTGGATCGAGCCACGCCGCCCCGGGCAACGGGTGCGGGCGTGCCCGCGCGCAGACGAACCGGGGGTCGAGGGGATGGCTGCGGCGCAGCACCAGCGGAATCGCGCCGCCGTCCCGCCGGGCCGCCCATCCCGGCCCGCTGGAGATTCCGAGACCGGGGGAGTCGAGGGTGGCGGCGGTGGGCTCGCCGCCCTGGTTGGTCACGCGCAGCACGATCTCGTTGGACCCGGTCCGCAGGTGCGGGCCGAGGTCGTAGGCGTGCACGCGGACCTCGCGGTGATCGGGGTATGGCTGGAAGTCGCCCTGCCGGCCCACCTCGACGCCGTTCACGAGCACGCGGCAGGCCCCGTCCGAGCCGACGTGCACCCGCGCGTCCGCGGGCAACTCATCGAGAGGCAGGTCCAGGACGAGGTCGGCGGACTCGCCCACCACCACGTCACCGCCGGGCAGCATCCACTCCGGACGCCGGTACGCGTCGGCGTCGGTCACCACGACGAAGGCGGCGCGCAGCGGCCCGTCCCGTTCGGCGGTCAGCTCGATCTCCACCGCCACCGTGCGGCCGGCGGGCAGCGGGCTGAACGACAGGTGCCCCGACCCGTCGACGGGCACCTCGTCGCCGTCCACGGTCACGCGCCGCGCCGCCCCCGCCCCGACGGCGAGCAGCAGCCCGGGCCGGTCGGGCAGCGGGAGATGGGTCCGCACGGCCACCCGCTCACCTGCGCGGACGTGGCGCCAGTCCAGGAACTCCTCCGGCACCTGGCCCTTCGGCCCGAGGGTCTCGGCGTGCGCCGGGTCGTCGCGGATTCCGCGCGAGAGCGACCACTCGGCGAGCTGCCACTCCGGTGCGGCGCCATCGCCCCAGGGCCCGCGGACCTGCGCGAACGGGCCGTATCCGGCGGTGACCTGCGCCCAGGCGGTGGGTGCCGGAACGGGGAACTCGCCGGTCGGAACGGGGGACTCGCCCTGCTCGAAGGGGGGACTCGGGCGTCGGGGTGGGGGACTCGCCGGGTTCGGGGTGGGGCCGGGGGCGTGGTCGAGTCGCCAGGCCTCGATCGGGAGGATGCCGGGGCGGTCGGCGGCGGCGAGGTCACCCCAGCGGTTGTCGAGGGTGGACTCGGGGCGGGCGTGCCACGGCCCGTCGAGGGGGATGGTGCTCACCACCGGGCCCAGCGGCTCGGCGGTCGGCTCCGGGAGATCCGGGCCCAGGACGACCAGGGCCACCGCCCCGTCGTCGAAGGGCACGGCCAGCTCCCACGCGCCGTCGGAGCCCGCGATGACCTCCAGCTCGGTGCGCCGCCCCGTTCCCGGCGACCAGCTCTGCGCTCGCGGCCGCGCGATCCCCGCCACGCGCACTCGTGCCACCCGGTCGCCGGGTGGGCGGAACCGGTACCCGGTGGTGCGGAGGGCGTCGTTGTAGCCCTGCCAGGTGAAGCCGCTCTCCAGCCACGACCCGTGCAGGTCGAGGATCGGCGCGGCGGTGCCGGTGTGCTCGTCGTGGGCGGTGAGTGCGAGGACGTGCGCGTCGCCGTGCCGGCGGAGCAGGAACGGGGCGTCGGCCTGCACCCGTACCGGGCCGTGCCGCACCGCGGCCGGCACGTCCTCCGCCGTCGCGACCACCGCGATCGTCCCGTCGGCGACGGCCGCCGCGAACCGCTCGCCGACCCCCGGGTCGCCCCCGAGGAAGAGCTCGGGAGCGCGCTCGACGCAGAGCACCCACCCGCCCGCGGCCGCGAACTCCAGCAGCCGCTCCGCCGCGTCGGCGTGCAGCGCCGACACCGCCGGCAGTACGACCGTGCGGAAGTTCTCGGCGCCGACCTGCAGCCTGGCGGTACGCACCTCACCGGTGGCGAGGGTGGCTTCGTCGAGGGCGTCGTGGTCGATGCCGGCGCGCTCCAGCACGCCGCGCCGCTCGGAGAGCCACGAATTCACGCCGGAGAGCTCGCGGAACACCCGGTTGACGCGCTCGGCGTCCGGGAGCGCCCCGGCGAGCGTGACGTGCGCCTGCGCGGTGGTGGTGGGGGAGAGCAGCACGACGTCGGCGACGTGCGTGCCGGCCGTGAGCACCGCGCACAACCGCGAGACGGCCGTCGCGAACACGGGGTAGGACGGCCAGTACGGCTGGCGCCAACAGGTGGACGGCGGCGCCCACTCCCACCAGCCGCCGACCGTGGCGTAGTAGACGGCGTGCGGGTCGTAGAGGGTGGCGCCGCGGCGCAGGAACGCCGAGAGCCAGTCATAGGTCTCCTCGAGGGTGCCGCCCCAGCCGGAGGAGTGGAACGCCTCGATCCAGGTGCGCTCGTGCCCGTTGGCGTGGGCGAGCGAGCTGTGCACCTTGGCGTCGCCCCAGTGGTCGCTGCCGGGGGCGCCGTAGCCGCGGTGCAGGCCGAGGTAGTCGCCGTAGGTGTGCACACCGCCGACCGGGTCGCCCTCGCGGGCCGGGGAGGCCTGGTCGAACCCGCAGACGAGCCCGCGCTCGGCGAACCAGGCGTCGTGCTGGTCGAAGAAGCCGCGGCGGGCCAGCGTGGCGCGGTGGGCGTGGTAGTCGCGCCGCACCCGGGCTGCGTCGGCCGAGGTGTCCGGCTCCCACAACGCCCACAGCCGCGGGAGCAGGTCGTAGCTGTGCTCCTCGGCGAAGGTGGCGGCGAAGTCGCGGCCCCACGTGGGCATCGGCGGCAGCTCGTCCTGGAAGAACCCGCCGATGGAGAGGCCGAACCGGTGCCCGACGGCCTTCTCCATGGTGCCGTGCACCTGGTCGAGCAGTTCCGCGCAGGCGTCCGCGGAGAAGTAGTCGAAGCCGCTGGTGCCCGCGTGCACGAGCGTGACGCGGGCCGGCTCGCCCGCCCAGCGCGCGGCGCCACCCTCCAGCGGCACGGCGACCCGCTCGCCGTCCGCCGTCACGGCGTAGGCGGCGAGCGGCTCGTGCCCCGCCGGCGCCGTGACGGACACGTCGGTGCCCTCGCGCTCCGTCCGGTACAGGGCCTGCCCGGCGAACCCGGGCTCGGCGGCGATCAGCCGGCCCTGGAAGTTCGCCCCGGAGAACCCGATCTGGTCGTAGAGCCAGAGCGTGAAGCCCAGCTCCTCGGCGTCGGCGCAGGCGCCGTCGAACAGCTCCAGCCACTCCGGGGAGAGGAACGGCGGGTCGTCGGCCACCGAGCCGAACATCGGCCCGGTCGGCGCCAGGCAGAGCACCACGGCCTGCCGGACGCCGCCCGCCACGAGCTGCTCCATCTGCCAGCGCAGCCGCTCCCGGGTGACGGTCGCGCCGCTCCACCACCAGATGGGCAGTGGGCCGTACTGCGGGCCGGGGTCGGTGAACCGGGCGAGCAGGTCCTCGACCCCGGCGGTCACGCCGCCGCCCGCTCGGCCTCGATCTGTTCGAGGGATTTGCCGACGGTGTCAGGCATGAAGAAGAACCCGATGACGCCGCTGATCAGGAGGAACGTCGTGAGTAGCAGCGCGACCGGTCCGATCTCCACCGCGGCCAGGATCGGCACGAAGAACGACCAGATGCCCAGCAGCGTGCGGGCCACGCCGAACGTGAAGCCCTGCGCGGTGCCGCGCAGCATCGTGGGGAACAGCTCCTGGCTGAACACCTTGTACGTCGGCTCGCCGGCGAGCGAGGCGCCGAGGCCGAACAGCACGATGTTGGCGATCACGACCGGCACCGTGAACGGCAGCACCAGGAAGAGCGCGTACGCGACGACCTGCAGCAGGGAGCCGACGCCCCACATGATCCGGCGGGTGCGGTAACTGTGGTCGTTGTAGCGCATGAACACGAAGATCGTCGAGAAGATCGTGATGATGAACCCGGCGCAGGACAGCGCGATCCCGGCTGCCTGCGTGCCCGCCCCGAGCGTCTCGACGACGTACGGCGTGAAGATGCCGGCCGTGCCGGCGGCGAGGCCCCAGAACGTGTAGATCGACGCCGTCCAGACGAGCGCTCGGAGGTTCGGCCCGCGGAAGAGCGCCGCCACCTGGTCACCCATCGACCGTGCGCGGCCCGCGGCCGCCGTCCAGCGTGCCGACTCGACCATGCCGCGCCGCAGCGCCCACGTCACGAGCGCCACGATCGCCAGGTGGATGAACACGATCCGCGTGCCGAGCAGGCCGATCGGGCTCAGTACGAGCGCCAGCAGCAGCACGACCACCGGGCCGAGGCTCCAGGCCACCTGGGTGAGCCCGATGAGCCGGCCGCGGGCCTTGGCCGGCGCGAACTCGCCCACCAGCGCGAGTGACGTGGGGACGTCCGCGCCCACCGCGAGGCCGACGATGAACGTGCCGGCGAACAGCATGATCGGATCCACCGAGAACGCGATCAGCAGGACGCCCAACGCGTACACGAGCAGGTCCCACTTGTAGATGCGCTTGCGGCCGAGCTTGTCGCCGAGCCGCCCGCCCACGAACGCGCCGATCGCGCATCCGATGGCGTTCGGCCCGATCGCCGTGAGCGCCCCGACCCCGAAGCTCGAGAGGCCCAGCTCGGCCTGGAACAGCGTGAGTCCGGCGCCCAGCGCCACGATCGAGCCGGCGTCGAGGTACGACGCCATCGCGGCGAGCACGGACCACTTCCACTGCTGCTTGCTGATCGTCGTGTCGTCCCCGGTGGGCTCGACCCCGACGGAATCGGGTGCGGCCATGGTCTCCTCGTCCTCATCGACGGCGGGCGTTGAAACGTATTAAGACGGCAGGCTAGCGGCGCGGGACACCTGCAACAAGCCCCAGTTTTCACGCGCTGATCTGAGATCATCCCAGCGTTGCGTGCGATCGAGTGGGTCGGATCCCGTCGTGGGAGTCACGAGGGGGCGGGCGAAACGACGTGATCGAGGAGCGCGGTGATCGGGCGGCTGCCGGGTCGGCGCGGTCCTCGTGCGCGCGAACGAGGTCGCACTGCAGGCTCTCCCTCGGGTGGGCCGGCGCGCAGTCGACGGCCGCCCGTTGACGCTCTCGCCGGAGGCACCTAAGAGTGAATTGAAAGGTTTCATTCCACGCCACCGCTGTCGTATGGGGGACCGAGCGCCGTGCGGTACTGCTTCCTGCTCCAGGTCCGGCCCGACCGCCTGGACGAGTACAAGGAGCGCCACCGGGCGGTGTGGCCGGAGATGCTCGCCGCCCTGCGCGACACCGGTTGGCGGAACTACTCGCTGTACGTCCGCGAGGACGGGCTGCTCGTGGGGTACGTCGAGTGCGACGACCTGGCCGCCGCGCAGCGCGCGATGGCCGACACCGACGTGAACGCCCGCTGGCAGGCCGAGATGGCGCACTACTTCACCGGCCTCGACGGCCGGGCCCCGGACGAGGGGTTCCTCGTCCTCGAGGAGGTCTTCCACCTGGAGGACCAGCTGTCCCGAACGGAGATCGACAGGTGAGAGACGTCCGGGCCGCCCTGCGGCAGCAGCGCATCGAGACCCCTTCGTGGGCCTACGCCAACTCGGGAACGCGGTTCAAGGTGTTCGCGCAGCCCGGGGTGCCCCGCAACCCGGAGGAGAAGATCGCCGACGCCGCCGTCGTGCACCGGCTCACCGGCGTGGCACCCACCGTGGCGCTGCACATCCCGTGGGACAAGGTGGACGACTACGCGGCGCTCGCCAAGTACGCCGACGACCAGGGCGTCGGCATCGGGGCGATCAACTCCAACGTCTTCCAGGACGACGACTACAAGCTCGGGTCGGTCACCAACCCCGACCCGACGGTGCGCCGCAAGGCCACCGACCACCTGCTGGAGTGCGTCGACATCATGGACGCCACCGGCAGCCGCGACCTCAAGCTGTGGTTCTCCGACGGCACCAACTACCCGGGCCAGGACTCGATCCGCGCCCGGCAGGACCGGCTCGCCGAGGCACTGCGCGAGGTGTACGACCGGCTCGGCGACCACCAGCGGATGCTGCTGGAGTACAAGCTCTTCGAGCCGGCCTTCTACACCACCGACGTGCCGGACTGGGGCACCTCCTACGCCCACTGCATCGAGCTGGGCCCCAAGGCCACGGTGTGCATCGACACCGGCCACCACGCTCCGGGCACCAACATCGAGTTCATCGTGGCGTTCCTGCTGCGGGCCGGGAAGCTCGGCGCGTTCGACTTCAACTCGCGCTTCTACGCCGACGACGACCTCATGGTCGGGGCGGCCGACCCGTTCCAGCTGTTCCGGATCATGCACGAGATCGTCTCGGCCGACGCACTGGGCGAGGAGGCCGGCATCGCCTTCATGCTCGACCAGTGCCACAACATCGAGGCGAAGATCCCGGCGATCATCCGCTCGGTCCTGAACGTGCAGGAGGCCACGGCCAAGGCGCTGCTGGTCGACACGGCGGCGCTCACCGCCGCGCAGCAGGCCGGTGACGTGCTCGACGCCAACGCCGTGCTGATGGACGCCTACAACACCGACGTCCGCCCGCTCCTGCGCGAGCTGCGCGAGGAGATGGGGCTGGACCCCGACCCGATCGCCGCCTACAAACGGTCCGGCTACCAGGAGCGGATCGTGGCTGACCGCGTCGGCGGCCAGCAGGCAGGCTGGGGGGCGTGACCCTCCGCCTGGTGCCAGCAAAGTGGCTTTACTGACGTCAGGCGTCATGAAAGTGGCTTTGCTGACATCCCATCGACCCCGGAAGGGAACATGACCGTCGTTCAGGAGCTCATCGACCGGAGCAACCGGCTGGGGGCCGACCCGACCACCACCAACTACGCGGGGGGCAACACCTCGGCGAAGGGCTCCGAGACGGACCCGGTAACTGGTCAACCGGTTGACCTGATCTGGGTGAAGGGCTCCGGGGGCGACCTCGGCACGCTCACCGAGAAGGGGCTGGCCGTGCTGCGGCTGGACCGGATGCGCGCGCTCGTCGACGTCTACCCGGGCGTGGAGCGCGAGGACGAGATGGTCGCGGCGTTCGACTTCTGCCTGCACGGCAAGGGCGGCGCCGCGCCGTCGATCGACACCACGATGCACGGGCTCGTCGAGGCCGACCACGTCGACCACCTGCACCCCGACGCCGGCATCGCGATCGCGACGGCCGCCGACGGCGAGGCGCTCACGAAGGAGATCTTCGGGGACCGGGTGCTGTGGGTGCCGTGGCGGCGCCCGGGCTTCCAGCTGGGCCTCGACATCGCCGCGGTCAAGGACGCCAACCCGCAGGCGATCGGCGTGATCCTCGGTGGGCACGGCATCACGGCGTGGGGCGCCACCAGCGAGGAGTGCGAGCAGAGCTCGCGCTCCATCATCGAGACCGCGCAGCGATACCTGGACGAGCGCGGGGTGGCCGAGCCGTTCGGCCCGACGCGCCCCGGGTACGAGCCGCTGCCGGCCGAGGAACGGCGGGCGCGGGCGGCCGCGCTCGCCCCCGTGATCCGCGGCCTGGCCTCCACCGACCGGCGCCAGGTCGGGCACTTCACCGACTCCGACGCGGTGCTGGAGTTCCTGTCCCGCGAGAAGCTGGGCCACCTCGCCGCGCTGGGCACCTCGTGCCCCGACCACTTCCTGCGCACGAAGGTCGCGCCGCTGGTGCTCGACCTGCCGGCGAACGCCCCGTTGGACGAGGCGATCGCGCGGCTCACGGAGCTGCACGCCGCCTACCGCGAGGACTACCGCGCCTACTACGAGCGGCACGCCACCCCGGACAGCCCGGCGATGCGCGGGGCGGACCCGGCGATCGTGCTCGTCCCGGGCGTGGGCATGTTCAGCTTCGGCGCCAACAAGCAGACCGCGCGCGTGGCGGGCGAGTTCTACGTCAACGCGATCAACGTGATGCGCGGCGCCGAGGCGGTGTCGACCTACGCGCCGATCCCGGAGTCGGAGAAGTTCCGCATCGAGTACTGGGCCCTCGAGGAGGCCAAGCTCCAGCGGATGCCGAAGCCCAAGCCGCTCGCCACCCGGATCGCGTTCGTCACCGGGGGCGGGTCCGGCATCGGCAAGGCCATCGCGCAGCGGCTCGCGGCCGAGGGCGCCTGCGTCGTCGTGGCCGACCGGGACGCCGAGGCCGCGGCGGCCGTCGCCGCCGAGCTGGGCTCCGCGGACGTGGCCGTGCCGGTCACCGTCGACGTCACCGACGCCGCCGCGGTCGCCGCGGCCGTCGACGCGGCTGCGCTGGCCTTCGGCGGGGTGGACCTCGTGGTCAACAACGCCGGCCTGTCGATCTCCAAGCCGCTGCTGGAGACCACCGACGCCGACTGGGACATCCAGCACGACGTGATGGCGAAGGGCTCGTTCCTGGTCTCCCGGGCTGCCGCGAAGGCGATGCTCGCCCAGGGGTTGGGTGGCGACATCGTCTACATCTCCAGCAAGAACGGCGTGTTCGCCGGCCCGAACAACGTGGCCTACGGCGCGGCGAAGGCCGACCAGGCCCACCAGGTGCGGCTGCTGGCCGCCGAGCTGGGCGAGCACGGCATCAAGGTCAACGGCGTCAACCCGGACGGCGTCGTGCGCGGCTCCGGGATCTTCGCCGGCGGCTGGGGCGCCCAGCGCGCGGCCGTGTACGGCGTGCCGGAGGAGGAGCTGGGCAAGTTCTACGCCCAGCGCACGCTGCTCAAGCGGGAGGTGCTGCCCGAGCACGTCGCCGCGGCCGTCTTCGCGCTCACGGGCGGCGATCTCACCCACACCACGGGCCTGCACATCCCGGTCGACGCCGGTGTGGCCGCGGCCTTCCTGCGCTGACCCCGCGCCTCCCACCCCGTCCCGACCTACTCGAGGAGGAGCCGATGTCCACCCTCGCCGAGGGGCGCGAGACCGCCCTGCGCCGCGTCAACCCCCGCCGCACCACCGTGGGGCTCGTCGCGGGCGGGCTGGGTGCCTACTGGCCCCAGTTCCCCGACCTGCTCCCGCAGCTGCAGCGCTCCGCGGCCCGCGTCTCGGAGCGCCTGCGGCAGGTCGGCGACATCGACGTGGTCGACGTCGGGTTCATCTCCGACGCACCGGAGGGCGCGGTCGCGGCGGAGAAGCTGCGCACCGCGGGCTGTGACCTGATCGTCGGCTTCCTGACCACGTACATGACGGCGTCGATGCTGCTGCCGGTCGCACAGCGCAGCGGCGCGCCGGTGCTGCTGATCAACCTGCAGCCCACCGAGAAGATGGACCACGAGACCTTCGACACCGGCGCATGGCTCGCCTACTGCGGCGCCTGCCCGCTGCCGGAGATGGCCAACGCGTTCGAGCGCGCGGGCGTGGACTTCCGCTCGGTGTCGGGCTACCTCGAGGACGAGCGAGCCTGGGCCCGGATCGAGCGCTGGGTGAAGGCCGCCGGTGTGCGCGGGGCGCTGCGCCACGGCCGGCACGGGCTGATGGGCCACCTCTACCCGGGGATGCTCGACGTCTCCACCGACCTCACATCGGTGTCGTCGCAGCTGGGCGGGCACGTCGAGGTGCTGGAGTTCGACGACCTGCGGGTGCGGGTCGAGGACGTCACCGACGCCCAGGTGCACGAGCGCGTGGCGCTGGCGGAGGAGGTGTTCGAGCTCGACGGCACCGTCAACCCGGACGACCTCGCCTGGGGCGCGCGCGTCTCGGTGGGGCTCGACCGGCTCGTCGACGACTTCGCCCTCGACTCGCTCGCCTACTACCACCGCGGCCTGAACGGCGAGCAGCACGAGAAGCTCGGCGCGGGCATGATCCTCGGCGCCTCGCTGCTGACCGCCCGTGGCGTCCCGGCGGCGGGGGAGTACGAGCTGCGCAACTCGATCGCCATGCTGGTGATGGACCGGCTCGGCGGCGGCGGGTCGTTCACCGAGCTCCAGGCGCTGAACTTCGAGGACGGCGTGGTCGAGATGGGCCACGACGGCCCCGCACACCTGGCGATCAGCTCGCGGCGTCCGCTGCTGCGCGGCCTCGGCGTCTACCACGGCAAGCGCGGCTGGGGCGTGTCCGTCGAGTTCGACGTGACGCAGGGGCCCGTCACCACGTTCGGGATCGGGCAGCGCCGCGACGGGCGCTACGTCATGGTCGCCGCGGAGGGCACGGTCGTGCCCGGCCCGCTCCTGCGGATCGGCAACACCACCTCGCGCGTCGACTTCGGCTGCGACCCGGGGGAGTGGACCGACGCCTGGAGCGCGTCCGGCGTCGACCACCACTGGGCGCTGGGCACCGGCCACCGCGCGGCCGAGCTGAAGGCGGTGGCCGAGCTGCTCGACCTGGAGTTCGTGCAGGTGCGGGTATGAAAGGCGGCTCCGCCCGGATCGGGGCGGTCGATCTGGGGGCGTCCAGCGGGCGCGTGATGGTCGCCGACGTCGCGACCGACCGGCTGGAGCTCACCGAGGTCGCCCGGTTCCCCAACGGGCCGGTCCGGCTGCGCGACACGTTGCACTGGGACGTGCTCGGCCTGTTCCGGGGCGTGCTGGAGGGCCTGCGCGCCGCGGGCCCCGACCTGGACGCGGTGGGCATCGACTCCTGGGGCGTCGACTACGGCCTGCTCGATGCCACCGGCGCGCTGCTCGGCAACCCGGTGCACCACCGCGACGCCCGCACCGACGGCGTCGCGGAGCGGGTGCACGGGATCATCCCGCCGGCCGAGCTGTACGCGGCCACGGGCGTGCAGGTGATGCCGATCAACACGATCTACCAGCTGGTCGCGGCCACCGGCACGCCGCAGCTGGCCGCGGCCAGGGACCTGCTGCTGCTGCCCGACCTGCTCGCCTACTGGCTCACCGGCTCCCGCCGCGCCGAGGTGACCAACGCGTCCACCACGGGGCTGCTCGACGTCGGCGGGCGCACCTGGTCGGACGGGGTCGCTCGCCGCGTGGGCATCGACCCGGGCCTGTTCGCGCCGCTCGTCGAGGCGGGGGAGCGGATCGGGGAGCTCTCGCCGGACGTGCTCGCCGACACCGGTCTCTCCGGGCCGGTGCCGGTGATCGCGGTCGGTTCGCACGACACGGCATCCGCCGTGGTGGGCGTGCCCGCCGAGGACGACCGGTTCGCGTTCATCTCCTGCGGCACCTGGTCGCTGGTCGGCGTGGAGCTGCCCGCGCCGGTGCTCAGCGAGGCGAGTCGCGCGGCGAACTTCTCCAACGAGCTGGGCGTCGACGGCACCGTGCGCTACCTGCGCAACGTGATGGGGCTGTGGCTGCTGCAGGAATGCCTGCGTGCGTGGCCGGACGCCGAGCTGCTGCCGCTGCTCGACGAGGCTGCGCGGGCGCGGCCGTTCCGTGCGGTGATCGATGCCTTCGACCCGACGTTCCTCGCCCCCGGCGGCATGCCCGACCGGATCGTCGAGACCTGCCGCCGGCTGGGGCAGGACCCGCCGGCCGACCGGGGCGGGATCGTCCGCTGCGTGCTGGAGAGCCTCGCCCTCGCCCACCGGCGCACGGTCCGGGAGGCGTCCGCGCTGTCCGGGCGGGAGGTCGAGGTCGTGCACATCGTCGGCGGCGGGGCGCGCAACACGCTGCTCTGCCAGCTCACCGCCGACGCCTGCGGCCTGCCCGTCGTCGCCGGGCCGGTGGAGGCCACCGCGCTGGGCAACGTCCTGGTGCAGGCCCGCGCCCTGGGCGCCCTGCACGGCGACCTCGCCGCCCTGCGCGCGCTCCTGCGCGCGACGCAGCCGCTCACCCGCTACGAGCCGCAGGGCGACGCGCAGGCCTGGGCAGAGGCCGAGCAGCGCCTGGAGCCCGCCCCCGCCCGAGCCTGAACCGGCGCCGGTCACACACCGACTTCGGTGCTCACACACCGGCTGAAGTCGATGTGCGAGCACCGATGTCGGTGTGTGACCGAACGTGGGCGCGGTGGCCGTACCGTCGGAGTGTGCTTCCCGCTCTCCGCATCGAGACCGTCCCGTTCGACCATCCGGACGCCGTCGCGCTGCGCGCCGCTCAGCGCGTCGAGCTCACCGAGCGCTACGGCACGCCCGACAGCGAGCCGGGCCCGGCGCCGACGGCCGTCGACACCACGGTGTTCCTCCTGGCCCGCGACCCGGACGGCGCCCCGGCGGGCTGCGGTGCCTTGCGCGAGCTGGGGGCCGGCGTGGGTGAGGTGAAGCGCATGTACGTGGTGCCGGCGCGGCGGCGCTCCGGGGTGGCCGGGGCAGTGCTCGCGGCCCTCGAGGCGGAGGCCGCACACCGCGGCTGGACCCTCCTGAAGCTGGAGACGGGCACCGAGCAGCCCGACGCGATGGCCTTCTACGAGCGCCACGGCTACGCGAGGATCCCGAACTTCGGCCACTACGCCGACTCGGAGCTCTCGGTCTGCTACGAGCGCGCTCTCGCCCCGGGTGCCGCGGACGGCGCTGCGATCGCCTGACTCAGCTCCCGAGGTGTGGGAGCGATCGCCAGTGCTCCACCGCGGCGCGCAACCCGTCCAGCATGCCGGGCAGCTGCGGCGCCATCGGCAGGCACGCGACGAGCTGGATCATCCGCGCCGTCGCCATGACCTGCAGCAACCGCTCGTCCAGCGGTCGTAGCCCCAGTTCGGCGGCGGCCGTGTCGTACGTGGCGCGCTCGACGTCGTCGGCGAAGACCAGGTCCCACTCGGCGGGACCGCGCGTGACGTGTTCGAAGTCGGCGGCCACCGGCCCGTCCGGGGTGACGATCAGGTTGTAGGTCGGGGCGTCGCCGTGGATCGGCTGTACGGAGACGCCCGGGAAGGCGTCGGCGAAGGCGGCGGGGTCGGTGAGGGTCTCCAGCACCGCCCATTCGGCGCGGGCGCGCTCCAGGTCGGCCGGTTCCAGGACGTCGGGCCGCGACTCGAGCTGCGCGAGGCCGTCGGGCACGGAGGCGTCGAGTGGCATGAGGAAGCGCAGCTCGCCCGGGTAGTCGCGCAGCGCGGCGTGCAGCTGCGCGGCCAGCCGGGTGCGCTGCGCCCCGTCCGGCTCGGCCGGATCACCGCTCTGCTCCACGTGCTGCCAGAACGTCATCGAGAACCCGTCGTGAGCCACCGGCTCCGCCGGCACCAGCGGGCTCGGCGCGACGACGGCGTGGCCCCGCTCGGCCAGCCAGCCCGTGACGGCAAGCTCGCGTCGCTGCTGGTCGGCCTGGGCCTGCGGGTCGGCCGTCACCGTGCGCGGCAGCACCGTGGGCACGCGCACGACAACCGGGGCGGGACCGAGGTGCACGACCACCGAGAACGCGTCGTGGAGCACGCGCGGCTCGGTGGCCCGGATCCCCCGTGCGTCGCCTGCGGCCACCGCCGCCGCGACCGCACGCTCCTGACGTGCTCGGACGGCGGCTGGGCTGATCTCGTCGGGAACCGGCATCAGAGGATCGTCCCAAGGAACTCGCATGACAACTGTCGGGGGCGCTGCTTAGCGTTCCTCGACGTGGACACCGGTACGCAGCGCACCGGGCTCGTGAACGTCACCGTCACCTACGGCGCCGAGCCCGCCCTTCGTGGCGCCACGCTCTTGGCCGAGGCCGGCGAGGTACTCGCGGTCGTCGGGCCGTCGGGGAGCGGCAAGACCACCGCGCTGCGCGCCGTCGCCGGGCTCCAACCGGTGCGCGGCGGGCACGTTCTGGTCGCCGGTCGCGACGTCACGCGCGTCCCGGTGGCCCAGCGCGACGTCTCGATGGTCTTCCGCTCCACCACGCTCGTGCCGTTCCTCGACGTGGCCGCCAACCTCACCCGGTCGGCCGGCGCGTTCGGCGTGCCGGAGCCGGAGGCCGCGCAGCGGGTCGTCGCCCGCAGCAAGCTGCTCGGGCTGGCCCGCCTGCTGCCCAGGCTGCCGGGCACCCTCTCCGCCGGCGAGTCGGGGCTCGCCGGGATCGGGCGCACGCTGGTGCGCACACCGCGGGCGTTCCTGTTCGACGAGCCGCTCGCCCACCTCGACGCCGCCGAGCGCGCCCGCACCCGCCGCACCATCGTCGACGCCGTCCGCAAGGCGGGCGTCGGCGCGCTCTACGTCACCCACGACCAGGCCGAGGCCATGGCCGTCGGCGACCGCCTCGCCGTGCTGCACGAGGGCCGCATCCGGCAGGTCGACCGGCCCCGCCGCGTGTACGAGGCGCCGGTCGACGTGTTCGTCGCCGAGTTCGTCGGCGACTCCGGGATGGGGCTGCTCCCGGCGCGGCTCGTCACATCCGGCGGCGCCGCGGCCTTCCGGATCGGCGAGCGCACGATCCCGCTGTGGGGGCCGGTGCCCCCCGCGCTCGCCGCGCGCGTCGACGCGCCGGTGCTGCTCGGGCTGCGGGCCGAGGACGTCGCGGAGGCCGGCCCGAACGCCGACCCGGCGTCGGTGCCGCTGCCGGTGTCGGTGCGCAGCATCGAGCGGCCCGGACGAGACGCGGTCGTGAGCGCCGAGGTCGGCCTACCGGGAGAGGCCGACGGCGCGCGCCTGGTCGCCCGCATCCCCGGCGGCACGTCGCTGCGGAAGGGGGAGCGGGCCGAGCTGCTCCTGGACGCCCGGCGGGCACACGTCTTCGACCCGGAGACGGGCCGGGCTCTCTGTCACCCGAACTAGGCCTGGACAACGACCTGACCATGAACTCCTTCCGGCGGGCGCGCCGTACCCCGCCCGCACCGAAGGCCCCCTGGGTGATCGGTCAGGTCTCGCGCGCACTCTCGCCTCTTCGCCTCGACCTCGCGCGTGACCGGGGTGGCCGGGTGGGCACCACAACCGGACCCCGTGGTCGCCTTGGCGGCCGTCCCCGACGCGCTGGCACGCCTGTTGCCGACGCGACCCTCCAGTCGGGTGTCACGCGACTGGCTGTGGTCCCGTTGTGCCCCGCACGGTGTGGGCGTCGGATGGCCACCTTCGTGCGGAACCCCGTTGCGCGCCGCTCCCCTCCGCGCGGTTGATCGTTCTGAGGAGCGCACGGTGGTGGCGCGGCCGCGTTGGTGTGCTTCTCGGAAGGATCGATCGCGTCGAGTCGTACATCAGCGCTGTCGGTGCAGCGGTGGTGTGCGACTCGGCTCGATCATGCCGCGGCCAGGCGACCGCCGGACCGCAGGTGCATGGCCGCCACTTCGTAACGACGCGCTCCTAAACACGGCCTAAGTCCGATCCCGATCCGGGTGGGCATCGCAGGACACGGGTCTCACGCGATGGCGGCAAGATCGGTCCGAGGTCGCTGCGGACGCCCTCGCGCGGGCGTTCGGGGTGATCTCACAGCGATCAAGGTCGAGGTGATCCGTCCGAGATGGGCGCGAATCACCCTGCCGAGGGCGTTGAGCCCTACCTCGCAATGATCACAGGTCTCGTGGACGGCGGTTCACGCCGCGACCGTCCGCGGCGGCCTAGCCTCGGCCCGTGCGGATCGCGTCGTTGCTCCCGGCCGCCACCGAGGTCGTCGCGGCTCTCGGGCGCGCGGACGACCTCGTCGCGGTCACGTACGAGTGCGACCCGGAGGTCCGGGAGAAGGCGGCCGTCGTCGTCGACACGGCGCTCCCGGCCGGTCTGGAACCCGCCGCGATCGACGCGGTCGTGCGGGACCGGGTGGCTCGTGGCCTGCCGATGTACGAGCTCGACCGTGGCGCGCTCGCTGCGCTGGACCCCGACCTGATCCTCACCCAGGACCTGTGTGCGGTGTGCGCGCTGCCCGCGGGAACCGTGACCGACGCCCTGGACGCCATCGGCTGCCGGGCCGACGTGCTGTCGCTCGACCCGCAGTCGGTGGAGGACGTGCTCGCCGCGATCACCGCGGTCGGCGAGCGCATCGGGGCGCCGGGCGAGCTCGTCGACGTGCTGCGGGCCCGGCTGGCCGCCGTCGAGGCCGCGGTCGCCGCCCGCCCGCGGCCGCGCGTGCTGGTGCTGGAGTGGACCGACCCGCCGTTCCTCGCCGGGCACTGGGTGCCGGAGCTGGTTCGCCGCGCCGGCGGCGAACCGGTGGGTGGGGTGGACGGCGGGCGCAGCGTGGCGGCCGGCTGGGCCGAGGTCGCCGCGTTGCCCGCCGAGGTGGTGCTCGTGGCGCCGTGCGGCTACGGCCTCGACGCCGCGGTCGCCCAGGCCGCCGCAGTGCGGGACCGGTTCCCGGGCACTCCGGTGCTGGCGATCGACGCCGACGCGTACGTGGTGCGCGCGGGCCCGCGGCTCGTCGACGGGATCGAGGCGATCGCCTGGGCACTGCACCCGGACGCCGTGCCGCCGCCCCCGCCGGGCCGGATCACGCGGTGCGCGCCGGCGCCCTGAACCAGCCCGCGTAGGCCAGCACCAGGCCGAGCACGCCGAGCGCCGCGAAGAACACGCGGGCCACAGCCGTCGCGGTGGGGGACAGCATCGTGGCGTCGACGCCCGACTGGATCGTGGTCGGGGTGGCGATCAGCAGGAACCCGCGCACCGCGACGAACCAGCCGAAGAGCGACACCGTGACCGCGAGCGGGCCGCGCCAGCTGCGGTGGACCCCGATGATGACCAGCCCGGCGCCGAGCATCAGGGCGCCGAGCATCAGCATCTGGAAGGACTGGGCGAACAGGTCGTTGACCAGCCCGGTCAGCTCGGGCAGGCGGATCGCGTAGACGATCCCGAAGGTGGCGACGTACGGGCCGATGACCCGGGCGAACGCCCGGGTGCGCTGCTGGTCCTCGACGCTAGCGGGTCGCATGTTCTTCTCCTTCCGGCCGGTAGCCGGCCTGGTGCAGCACAGCGCGGAGGAACTGCTCCACGTCGGCGGCCGTGCTCGTGTCCGGGTGGGACGCCAGGTGCTGCCAGACGGCCCCGGTGAGCACGTCCAGCAGGACGTCCGGGTCGGAGTCGGGCGGCAGCTGCCCGCGCTCGCGGGCCTGCTCGAGCACCTGCCGGCGGGCCCGGTCGCGGTGCTCTCCGAAGCGGGTCCGGTAGGACCTGGCGAGTTCCGGGAGGTCGTCGATCGCGGCGTAGAGGCGGCGCAGCAGGCGGCGCTGGCGCGGGTCGGCGAGCGCATGGCCCCAACCCGTCAGCAGGTGCTCGACGTCGCGGATCTCCGGAGTGGCCGGCGGGTCACCGTACGCGGCCTCGATCGTGGCGATGAGCAGCCGGCTCTTGTCCGGGAAGCGCCGGTACACGGTGGCCCGCGTGACCCCGGCGCGCCGGGCCACCTGCTCGATGCTGGTGGCCTCGACGCCGCGTTCGAGCAGCAGGTCGAGCGCGGCAGCCAGGATGGCGGAGTCGGCTTCCCGGCTGCGCGGGCGGCCGGCGGTGCGATCTGGCATGCAATTAGAATACAGCGCTGCTCCGTATTCAATCAAGGCCGGACCGGTGCCGTCACCGGTCGGTCGAAGATCAGATGGGTCTGGGCGTGGCCGACCTCGGGCCGGGTGGTGAGGTGGTCGACGATCAGCCGGTGCAGGTGAGCGCTGTCGGCGACCGCCACGTGGAGGAAGAAGTCGTCCGGGCCCGACACCGTGTACAGCGCGAGCGTCTCCGGCAGTGCCAGCGCGGCGGCCGTGAACGCCTCCACCAGATCCCTGCGGTGCGGGCGCAGCTGGACGGCGATGAACGCCTGCAGGCCGCGGCCGATGGCGGCCGGGTCGACCACCGCGCGCACGGCCGTGATCACGCCCGACGTCCGCAGCCGCCGCACCCGCTCGTGGCACGAGGATGTGGGCAGGCCGACTCGGGCGGCCAACTCCTTGTTGGTGACGGACGCGTCATCCTGTAGCTGCCGCAGGATCCGCCAGTCCACCGGATCCAAACTGATTTCATGAGGCATACGCCGGACAGTATCCGGACTCGTTTGTCAGATTCCGGAGGATGCCCGAGATTGACGGCGTGCCTCCCCGCTGCGTCCTCGTCCTCGATCCCGCTGCCCCGCGCTGGCTGATCGCCAACGCCGCCGCCGTGCTCGGTGCGTCCGCCGGTGCCGCGGGCGCCGCCGCGCTCGGGCCGGACCTCACCGACGCGTCCGGTGGCCGCTGGGCCGGTATCGCGGAGATCGTCGTGCCTGTGCTCGCCGCCCCGCCCGCCGAGCTCGCCGCCCTGCGCGGGGCCGCGCAGGAGGCCGGCGTCACCGCGCTCGCCTTCCCGGACCTCGCGCAGGCCTCGCCCACTTACGCCGACTACACCGCGGCGATGGCTCGCACCCCGACCACCGAGATCGGCGTGCACGCCCTCGCGCTGCTCGGGTCCGGCAACGCCGTCCGCAGGCTGACCCGGCACCTGCCGGCGCTCGCCGACCCGGAACCGGTCGCCGTCCCGTGACGCTCGAACGCTGGGCGGCCTTCGTCGGCGTGCTGCTGGTGATGGTGTTCACGCCCGGGCCGGACTTCGCCGTGGTGCTGCGGCACGCGCTCGCCGGCCCGGCACGGGGGATGCGGGCGGCGGCCGGGAACGTCACCGGCCTGGCCGCGCACACCGCGGCGGCGGCGCTCGGCCTGTCCGCGGTGCTGGCCGCCCGACCCGACGTGCTCACCGCGATCCGCCTCGCCGGCGCCGCGTACCTGGTGTGGCTGGCCGTGCACGCACTGCGTGCCGCGCTCGCCCGCGGCTCCGCGGCTCGAGCGTCCGGACCGCTCGCGCAGCCCGCACCCGTACCTCGACGGCATGGCGACCAACCTGCTCAACCCCAAGGCGCTGCTGTTCTTCCTCGGGCTGATCCCGCAGTTCGTGGTGCCCGGGCCCACGGTCACCGCTCAGCTGCTCGTGCTGGCCGGCACCACCGTGCTGGCGGCGGTGCTGTGGTGGGCGGTGGTGATCCTCGTCGCGGCGCGCGGCCGGGCCGTGCTCGCGCGCACCCGCGTGCGGCGGGTGATCGACGCGCTGACCGGGGGTGCGCTGCTCGCCGTGGCGCTCGGTGTCGCCCGCGGCTAGCCGGCGCCGGGCGTAACATCAGGATGTGGCCGGCCCCGCTCGACTCCCGGTTGCCGGTCCGGCTCCCGGCCCGGTCCGGGCACACACCGTCCTCGCCGACGCCGACGGCACTCCCTACTCGTCGCTCCGGCAGCGGCCGGTCGAGCGGGCGGAGCGGTACGCGCTCGGCAAGGCACTGCGCAAGCGGGTGCCGCGTTCCTCGCTCGCCGAATGGACCCCGCCCGCGGACCGGCCCGATCCGGTCCAGCTGATCAGGGAGAGCCACGTCGGCCGCGTGGAGGGGCTCGTGCCGGTGCGGGTCGGGCGCATGATCCAGTCGCCGTACGGCTTCCTGCGCGGCACCGCGGTCGTCATGGCCCAGGACGTGGCCGGGTTGCCTGCCACCGGGATCACACCGGTCGTCTGCGGCGACGCCCACCTGGGCAACTTCGGCTTCTACGCCTCGCCCGAGCGCGACCTCGTGATCGACCTCAATGACTTCGACGAGGCCCACCCCGGCAGCTGGGAGTGGGACCTGCGCCGTCTGGTCGCGAGCATCTGGGTGGCCGGGCGGCAGAACGGCTCGAGCGAGGACGCCTGCGCGAGCGCCGTCGTCGCGTGCGTCGCGGCGTATCGGGACGAGGTGCGCCACCTCGCCGACCAGCCGCTCCTGTCGCGCTCCTACCAGCGGCTCGACGTCGACCGGCTCGCGCAGGAGAGTTCGGAGCCGCTGCGAGCGGAGGTCGAGCGGGCCGCCAAGCGGGCGCGCCACCGAACCAGCGACCGTGCCGTGCCCCGGTTCACGCGGGAGGTCGAGGGAAGGCGGCGGATCGTCGAGGAGCCGCCGCTCATCACCCGCGTGCCGGACGCGGAGGCCGAGGCGCTCGCGGCCGCACTCGACGAGTACCTGCTCACGCTCGCTCCACACTGGCGGCGGGCGCTGGGCGGCTACACGATCGTCGACATCGCACACAAGGTGGTGGGCGTCGGCAGCGTCGGGCTGCGCGCCTACGTGGCCCTGCTGGAGGGATCCTCGCCCGACGACGTGGTGTTCCTGCAGCTCAAGCAGGCCCGCCGATCGGTGCTCGCCCGGCACGTGCACGGCGAGTCGGCCTGGCACGCCCACCAGGGCCAACGGGTGGTGGAGTACCAGCAGGCGCTGCAGACCGTCAGCGACCCGCTGCTGGGGTGGACCACGGTCGGCGATCGCCAGTACTACGTGCGGCAGTTCCGGGACATGAAAGGCACCGTGCCCCTCGACGCTATCGATGCGGAGGCGCTGAGCGACTATGCGGGTGTGCTCGGACACCTGCTCGCCAAGGGCCACGCCCGCACCAGCGGGGCGTCGATGATCGCCGGTTACGTCGGTGGCTCCGCCAACGTCGACGACGCCCTGTGCCGGTTCGCCCGCACCTACGCCGACCAGACCGAGGCCGACCACGCCGCCCTGGTCAAGGCCGTCGACCGCGGGCTCCTGCCCGTCGAGCGGGGGGTGTGAGCCGGTGACCGTGGACCTCCCCGTGGCCCCGTGGCACCGGATGCGCCGCATCGCGCGGCACCTCGGACGTTCCCTCCCACCCGCGCTCGGACTGACCGCCCCCGCCCTCGTGCGCCACCCCGTGTGGCACTCGGGGCCGGGCGAGGGCGGCGGCACGGGCGTCGTCGTCACACCCGGGTTCGCCGGCGCCGACGCGTCCATGGGAATGCTGCGCCGGTGGCTGGAACGCCGCGGATACGCCCCCACCGGCGCCGGCCTGGGGATCAACGTCGGCTGCACCGAGGAGCTGGTCGACCGGCTCGAACAGCGCGTCGGGGAGCACGCCGAGCGCACCGAAGGCCCGGTCGTGCTCGTCGGGCACAGCCGGGGCGGGATGCTCGCGCGGATCGTGGCGGTCCGGCGGCCCGACCTGGTGCGCGGGCTCGCGATGCTGGGCAGCCCGGTGCTCGACCCGCTCGACGCCGGAGGGCTCGCCACCATGGTGCTGCCGGCCGTCGTGCGCCTGTCCGGGCTCGGCGTCCGCGGGCTGGTCGACGGCGACTGCCTCACCGGTCCGTGCAGCACCGCCGCCGCCGTCGGGCTCGCCGCGCCGCTACCCGTGCCGGCCGTCTCGATCTACTCCCGCGACGACGGCGTCGTCGGCTGGCAGTCCTGCCAGGACCCCGAGGCCGACTGGGTGGAGGTCACGAGCAGTCACACCGGCCTGGCCACCGACCCCGCGGTCTACGCCGCCCTCGCCCCGCGCCTGGCCGCCTGGGTGTCCTCCAGGCCCGCCGCCTGACACCCGGCCCTCCGCACCCTGCCCGGACGCGGGACTCACCCTGCCCGGACGCGGGACTCGACCCTGCCGAAACGGGGGACTCGCCCTGCCGAAACGGGGGACTCGCCCTGCCGAAACGGGGGACTCGCCCTGTCGGTATGCGGGACTCGCGGCCAGTCGGGGGGTGAGTCTCGCGTTTGTGCAGGGCGAGTCTCGCGTTTGCGCAGGGTGAGTCTCGCGTTCGTGCGCGGTGAGTCTCGCGTTTCGGCAGGTGGTACGGCTGCGCGGCGTGGGGATTCAGGCCGGGGCTTCTCCGGCTTCCAGGTCCTCCACCTGCCCGGCCTCCGAGGTGTCGTAGCCGCCGAGGGCGGTGACCTCGGCTCGGGTGGTGGGGTCGAGGAGGGCTGCGACGAGTGGGGTCGCGGCGTCCAGCGCCGCGCCGGGGAGCACCACGTCGTACTCCTCGGAGACCAGCGGCACGAAGTCGAGGTCGAGGTCGCGGGCCACCGAGCGGACGGCGAGGCCCGCGTCGACCACGCCGGACGCCACCGCCAGCGCCGTCTCCAGGTGCGAGCCGGTCTCCGGACCGGCCACGGAGTCGGGGTCGTGGCCGGCCTCGAGCAGCAGCCGGTCGAGCAGCACGCGGGTGCCGGTGCCGAAGCGGCGCTTGGCGATGCGGAGACCGGCAAGGTCGGCCGCCGAGGCGAGGTCGCGCGGGTTGCCCGGCGGCACGAGCAGGCCCTGCTCGCGCCGCCACAGGCGGATGAGGTGGGGGCGCAGGCCGCGCAGCAGCCCGCGCGCGAAGGGGGCGTTGTAGCGGCCGCTGTGGTGCAGCAGGTGCACGGCGGCGCCGTCGGCCCGACCTTGCCGCACCGCCCGCAGCCCACCGAAGCTCCCCTCGGTGCCGACGGGCTGGAGCGCCCGGCCCAGGCCTCGGCTCACGACGTCGAGGGCCGGGTCGTCGCTGCCGGCCAGCCGGAACACCCGCTCCCCGTGCAGGAAGCGGCGGGCGGCCACGGCGCCGCCGCCGGCGACGCGGGTTCGACGACGGTCGGCGGTGACGATCACGCCCGCGTCCGCGAGCGTGCGGACGGCGCGCCCGACCGTCGACGCGGTGGTCCCGAACCGCTGTGCCAGCTCGCGCACGCCGGGTAGCTCGGCCCCCTCGGCGAGGTCGCCCGCGCCGATCCGGCCGGCCAGTTCGGTGCAGATCTCCCGGTACCGGGTCACGCCTGCGGACCCTATAGTCCCGGTCTGTGCGAGCACAGTTGCGAGCAGTCGTTGCGGGTGTCGTCCTGCTGGTGCTCACGGCGTGCGGATCCCCTGCGGCGGCGCCGTCCGCCGAGAAGTCGCTGATCCTCGCCACGACGACGAGCACCCAGGACTCCGGCCTGCTCGACGACCTGCTCCCGGCCTTCACCGCCGGGACGGGGTGGGCGGTGAAGCCGGTCGCCGTGGGCAGCGGGCAGGCGATCGAGATGGGCCGCCGCGGCGAGGCCGACGTGCTGCTCGTGCACTCGCCGTCCGCCGAGGCGGATTTCGTCGCCGAGGGCACCGCCGGGAGGCGCCTGCTCGTCATGCACAACGACTTCGTGCTGCTCGGGCCGGAGGCCGACCCGGCCGGCGTTCGCGGGCAGGCGATCGATGAGGCGATGCGGCGGGTGGCCGCGGCCGGCTCGGTGTTCGTCTCCCGCGGCGACGACTCCGGCACGCATGCGCGGGAGAAGTCGCTCTGGGAGAAGGCGGGCGTGACGCCGGGCGCGCCCTGGTACCAGGAGACCGGGCAGGGCATGGGCGCCACGCTGCGGGTCTCCGCGGAGAAGGCCGGCTACACGCTGGCGGACCGGGCCACCTACCTCGCCCAGCCCGACGGGCTCGCGTTGCTCGTCGAGGGCGACCCGGGCCTGCTCAACGTCTACCACGTCATCGAGATGACGACGCGGGCCGGCGAGCGGGTGCAGCCCGACGCGGCGGCCGCCTTCGCCGACTGGATCATCGGGGCGGACGCGCAGCAGCGCATCGGGGAGTTCGGCCGCGCGGAGTTCGGGCAGCCGCTGTTCGTGCCGGACGCGGGCAAGCCGGACCCCACGGGCTGAGCGTGGACGTCCTGGTCGACGGGCTGCTGCAGGCCGTGACCCTGCTCTTCGGTGGTGACCCCGAGACCTGGGCGATCACCCTGCTCACGCTGCGCGTCTCGCTCGGCGCCACCGCTGTCGCGGCGCTGGTCGGGGTGCCGCTCGGCGCGGCGATCGCGCTCGGCTCGTTCCCCGGACGGCGGGTGCTGCTGGCCGCGGCGAACACCGGGATGGGGTTGCCGCCGGTGGTGGTGGGGCTCTTCGTCACCGTGCTGTTGTGGCGCAGCGGACCGCTCGGCGGGCTCGGGCTGCTGTACACGCCCACCGCGATGGTGGTGGCGCAGGCGGTGATCGCGACGCCGGTGGTGGTGGCGCTGGTGGCCGTGGCGTTGCAGCAGGTGGATCCGGAGTTCCTGGTGCAGATGCAGGGGCTGGGCGCCACGCGGGTGCGTGCACTGCTGGCACTCCTCGCCGAGGCGCGGCTGCCGCTCCTGGCCGCGGCGATGGCGGCGTTCGGGGCGGTGGTCAGCGAGGTCGGGGCGGCGCAGATGGTGGGCGGCAACATCGTGGGGCAGACCCGCGTGCTCACCACCGCGGCCGTGCTCGCCACCAGCCGCGGCGAGTTCGGGCTCGCCATCGCGTTCGGGCTGGTCCTGCTGCTGCTCGCGTTCGCGGTGAACCTGGTCGTGACGCTCGCCGGGCAGCGCGGGCGGTGACCACCCGGATCGGGTGCCGCGACCTGCGGGTGGGTGTTCGCGGACGGGAGCTGCTGCACGTCGCCGCGCTCGACGTCGCCGCGGGTGAGGCGCTCGCCGTCCTCGGGCCGAACGGGGCCGGGAAGTCGACCCTGCTGAGGGCGCTCGGACACCTGGGCGGCCTGCACCGCACCGGCGAGGTGCTGCTCGACGGGCGGGCGGTCGGGTCACGGGAGCTGCGGGCCGCGGTCGGGGCCGTGCTGCAGCGCCCGATCCTGCGGCACGGGACGGTGGCCGCGAACGCGGCCGCGGGCCTCCGACTGCGCGGTGTCGGGCGGGCGGAGGCGCGGCGCCGGTCCGCTCCGTGGCTGGACGCGCTCGGCGTCGGGCACCTCGCGTCCCGCTCGGCGCGCACGCTCTCCGGGGGAGAAGCTCAGCGGGTGGCGATCGCCCGCGCGCTCGCCGTGGCGCCTCAGGTGTTGCTGCTCGACGAGCCGTTCGCCGGCCTGGACGCCACCACCCGTGCCGACCTGCTCGTCGATCTGCGCGCCGTGCTGGACGGGCTGGACACCGCCACCGTCCTCGTCACGCACGACCGGCACGAAGCCAGGGCGCTCGCCGGGCGCACCGCGCTGCTCGTGTCGGGGCGGATCCGTCAGCTCGGCCCGACCGAGCGGGTGCTCGACGAGCCGGTCGACGCCGACTGCGCCCGGCTCGTCGGGTTCACCAACCTGCTGCTACCTGCCCTGACGGGCCGCCCGCAGCTCCTCGCCGCCCGCCCGGAGCACTGCTCGATCGGTGCGGCAGCCGGGTTGCGGATCCCCGGCACGGTGCGCCGGATCGTCCCGCTCGGCGGGGCCATCCGGGTGGACGTGGACACCGCGGCCGGCACTCTCGCCTGCCAGGTGCCGGGCGTCGACGGCCTCACGCCCGGCTGCGCGGTCACGGTTGCGGTGGCGGAGGCAGGCCTCCGCACTCTCCGAGAGCCCTGCGTTCCGACGAGCGGCGCGTTCGTCGGATAGGTTCCGATGAGCGCGCCGCTCGTCGGTTCAGGAGATCGGTAGGTCCCGGGCTCCTGGTTCGCTCGTCAGGTCTGTCTTGGAGGTCTCGCCCAGCGCCAGAATGCAGCCGACGCTCACCAGGCAGCAGGCGGCGATGATCGTCGAGACCGGTAGTGCGCTCGCCGACCCGGTCAGGACCGACGCGAACACCACGGGCGCGAGCCCGGCCCCGATGCCGGCGATCTGGTAGCCCAGCGATGCGCCGGTGTAGCGCGACCGGGTGGGGAAGAGCTCGCTGTAGAGGGCGGCGAGCGGCCCGTACATCGACGCGTGCACCACGCCCTGCCCGACCACCACGGCGAGCACCAGCAGCGCGGTGGAGCCGCTGCCGATCAACGGGAAGATCAGGAACGCCCATACGGCCATCGCGATCGCGCCGGTGAGCACCACCGGGCGCCTGCCCAGCCGGTCCGACAGCGCGGAGAACCCGATGATCCCGAAGACCGCCACCACCGAGGAGACCGTCAGCGCGTTCAGCACGACGGGGCGCGGGAAGCCGGCCTGCACGGCGTAGGAGATCACGAACACCGTGAGCGTGCCCTGCGCGACGAACGCCCCGAAGCCGACGCCCACCGAGAGCAGCAGGGTGCGCGGATGCCGGGTGAGCACCTCCACCAGCGGCGGGCGTTCGTGCCCGGCCGCGGCCGCGGTGAACACCGGCGTCTCCTCCACCCTCGCCCGCACGAACAGGCCGACCGCCAGCAGCACGGCGCTGAGCAGGAACGGGATCCGCCAGCCCCAGATCAGGAACTGCTCCTCACCGGTGACGGCCGCGGCGAGCGCCAGTACCAGCGTGGAGAGCACCATCCCGCTCGGCGCGCCCGCGTTGGTGAAGCTCGCCCACAGCCCGCGACGGGTGGTGGCGTGCTCGGCCGACATCAGCACCGCGCCGCCCCACTCGCCGCCGACCGCGACGCCCTGCGCGATCCGCAGCACGATGAGCAGCACCGGCGCCAGTGCCCCGACCTGCCCGTACGTCGGCAGCAGGCCGATGAGCACGCTCGCCACGCCCATCAACCCCATCGTGAGGATGAGCATCCGCTTGCGGCCGAGCCGGTCGCCGTAGTGGCCGAAGAGCGCACCGCCGAGCGGCCGGGCGAGGTACCCGGTGGCGAGGGTGCCGAAGCTCGCGACCGTGCCGACCAGCGGGTCGAGCGAGGAGAAGAAGACCTGGTTGAACACCACCGCCGAGGCCGTGGCGTAGAGCAGGAAGTCGTAGTACTCGATGACGCTGCCGAGGTAGCTCGAGGCCACCGCGCGGCGCAGCTGGGTACGGGAGTGTGGTCCGGTCATGCGGGTGGCCTCCTTGCCGCGGTCCGCTGCGGCGAATGTAGGCAGACCCGTCACGGCCGTCAACGAGTTGCCCAACATTGGTATCTAGGCTTCTCCCATGTCCACGCGGGGAGAGCGGCCGCAGCCGCTACTGCTCGCGTTCTTCGGCGGGTACCTGCTCGGCCGAGGGGTCCACGTGGCGACGAGCGCGGTGATCGACGTACTCGACCGGGTCGGTGTCTCCGAGCACGCTGCCCGCTCGACGCTCTCCCGGATGGCCCGCCGCGACCTCCTGCACCGGGTGCGCCGCGGGAGGAAGGCCTACCTCGGGCTCACCCCGCGCTCCCGCGAGGTGCTGCACGACGGCGACGTGCGCGTGTGGCGCACCGCGGCGGTGCACGACGGATGGGACGGCACCTGGACGCTGCTGTCGTTCAGCCTGCCCGACTCCTGGCAGCGGCAGCGGCACGAGCTGCGCTCCCGGCTGCTGTGGGCCGGGTTCGGCCCGCTGCAGGGCGGGCTGTGGATCGCCCCGTCGCCGGTCGACTTCGCGGTGATCGGCGAGGGCCTGGAGGCGGCGGCGCACGTCAAGGTGTTCGCAGCCAGCGCGTTGCCGCCCACCGACGTCGACGCCCTCGTGCGCGACGCGTGGGACCTCGACGCGATCGCCGGCCGGTACCGCGGCTTCCTCGACCGGTGGGCCGACCCGCGGCGCCGGCCCCGGTTCCCCGACGCGCTCGCGACCCAGCTCGTCCTGCAGACCGAGTGGCTGCAGGTGATCCGCCGCGACCCCCGGCTGCCCGCGCAGCACCTCCCGACCGGCTGGCCGGCCGAGCCGGCGTGGCGGCTGTTCCGGGCGCTCTACGCCGAGCTGGACCCGCAGGCCCGGGCGGCGGTCGCCGCGCTCGACGTCATCCCGGACGAGGAGGCGGGGCGGGGCTGACCGGGGAGCGTTAGCGGGCCGGTTCGTCGGCGAGGGCGTTGCGGCAGCGGTTGAGGTAGTCGCGCAGCTCGGTGCGCTCGCCCGCGCCCAGGCTGCCCAGCATCCGCTCCTCGAGGGCCCGCACCTGCGGTTCCATGCGCGTGAGCAGGTCCTGGCCGGCGGGGGTGAGGCTGATCAGCAGGCGGCGGGCGTGGCGGGGGTCGCGGTGGCGGGCCACGAGGTCGCGGCGCTCCAGCGCGGTGACGAGGTCGCCCATCGACTGCGGGGTGACGAACGCGTTACGGGCGAGCTCCGCGCTGGTGAGGCCGTCCCGGCGGGCGAGGACGGTGAGCGCCGTGTACTGGAGCACCGTGGTGCCGGACGGGCGCAGCAGCTCGTCCAGGTGCGCACGCACGGCCAGCTCGACCTGCTTGACGGCGTAGAGCAGCGACGGGCCCGCGTGATCCGCCGTCATCCGTGTCCCTCCGTCGCGTCGTGCCGGCGCGGACAGCGTATGTGCACGCATCCCGGGCGGGCCCTCGGCTCACGCGTGATCAGCCGACGTGTCCCGACGGGCGTAAGGTCAGTGGGTCAGGTCGGGCGGGCACTCCGTGTGCGCCTCGTGCAGATCGCCGCTTGACGAACGGTCGCGCCGAGATGTTCTGCCCCGGGTGGGGTGGATCCGGCGGGACGATAGAGGGAGCACGGACGCATGAGATGGACCGGAAACCCTTCCCGCCCCGACGAGAACGGCAGGTTCGCCGCCGCGCAGGCCGCCGCGAGTGCCGAGAGCGATCTGCAGCACCGGCGGGCCGCCCGGGTGGTCGCGGGCCGCGCGGTCGACGCCGCTGACTGCTCCGAGATGCTGGCGATGCTGGGCCTCGACGGCAGCGCGGAGCTCGAGAAGCGCTGACCGCTCGCCGGCGTCCCGATCGCCGGCCGCCGTCCACGACCAGCCGCGTAGCCGCACCGTCACCGAGATCCCGACCTGCACGTCGGGCCGGGGCGGGGCGGCTGCGCGCCGGTCAGCCCCGGTCGGACAGGGAGCGTTGCAGCCGGTCGCTCGCCGACTGCATGTGCGTGCCCATCGCCGTCGCGGCGGCGTCGGGGTCCCGACGCTCGATGGCCTCGAACACCGCCACGTGCTCGGCGAGGGTGGCGGCCGTGTCGCCGTCGGCGCCGACCGCACGCTGGATCCACACCCGCAGTAGCGCGCGCACGCTGTGCAGGATGTCGCGGAGCACGGTGTTGCCGGCGATCCGGGCGACCTCCAGGTGGAACTCGACGTCGGCCTCGATGAAGTCCGGGACCGACGCCGCGGTCTCCCGCATCCTGTCCAGCCGGTGGCGCAGCAGGGCCACGTCCCCGTCGGTGGCCCGCTCCGCGGCGAGCCGGGCCGTGACGGCCTCGAGGTGCCGGCGGGTCTCGACGAGATCGTGGGTCTGGCGTTCGCCCAGCAGGAGGCCCCAATCGATCGCCTGCGGGAGCAGGTCGGAGACCGACCCGCGCACGTAGGTGCCCGACCCGACCCGCACCTCGACGATCCCGAGCACCTCGAGCACCGCGATCGCCTCGCGGATGGCCGACCGCCCCACGCCGAGCCCTTCGGCGAGCCGCCGCTCCGACGGCAGGCGGAATCCGGGGCCGTAGCCACCCTCGGTCACCTCGTCGAGCAGCCGCCGCGCGACCTGGCTCACCGGTGAGTCCCGCCGGATCGGCGCCGGCCCGGCGGTGTCGTCGAGCACCGCTCAGCCCTTCGCAGCCGACCTGATCGCCGCGAGCCCGGCCGCGAGCGCCTGCTGGTAGAGCCACAGGTCGCCGTTGTAGGCGAGCAGCGAGAAGCCCCGGTCGATCAGGTCGGTGGCCTGCTCCACCGACGTCGGCATGAACCCGGCGATCGTGCCGGTGTCGGCCGCCGCCTTCGCGACGAGGTCGAGTGCGGCGAGGTAGTCGGGGTGGTCGAACTGCCCCGGGATGCCCATGGAGTTGGTCAGGTCGAAATGCCCGACCCACACCACGTCGACGCCCGGCACCGCGGCGATCTCGCCGACGGCCTCGAGCCCGGCCACGGTCTCGATCTGGCAGATCACCACGTTGTCGCTGTTGGCCTTGCGCATCGTGGCCACGTTGTCGCCGGGGCGGTAGTCGTCGTGGGCCACTCCGAAGGCGGCGCCGCGGCTGCCGTCCGGCGGGTACTTCGCCCAGTCCACCAGCTGCGCCGCCACGTCGGCGGAGCCGACCATCGGCGCCATGATCCCGCTCGCCCCGACGTCGAGGGCGCGGCTCACCGTGGTGCGGTCGAACGCCGAGGGGATCCGGATCCAGGCCGGCACGCCGGTGGGGCTGGTGGTGGCCACGAGCCCGCCGAGCGTCTCCCAGCCCCAGCCGGTGTGCTCGGCGTCGTAGAGCACGAACTCGGCGCCCGCGTGCGCGGCGAGCCGGCCGATGCCGTTCGTGGCGAACTCGAACACGAACGTGCCGAGCGCGAGCTCGCCCGACCGGGCCTTCTCGATCACGGGGAGGGTCACGGTCTCCGCCTTCCTCTCGGTGCTTCGCTGCCGGCCCAACCTATCAACCGGTTGACCAATTTCCGAGGCCCTCGTTACGGTCGCCCGGACCCGTCACCGCCGAGAGGACCAGCCGATGGCAAGCACCTTCCAGGTCGGGCTCACCGGGGACTTCCGCACCCCGGACGGGCGGATCGGCTGGGGCGACATCGGGTTGTCGCTGCTCGCGGACACGCCCGGTGTGGAGCACCGGTTCCTGGACGTCACGGCCGGGGAGATACCGCCCGAGCAGCTGGCCGACCTGGACGCGCTGGTCGGGCTCCTGCCCCGGGTGACGGCGCGGTCCCTGGAGAAGGCCGACCGGCTGCGCGTCGTCGCCCGGTTCGGAGTGGGCTACGACAACGTCGACGTCGCCGCGCTCACCGCACACGGCACGCTGCTCACGATCACGCGGGACGCGGTGGCGCGGCCCGTCGCGCAGGCCGCGCTGGCCCTGATGCTCGGCATCTCGCACCGCCTGCTCGACAAGGACCGGCTGGTCCGCGAGCACCGCTGGCAGGACCGGCTCGACCACATGGGCACCGGCCTCACCGGGCGCACCGTCGGGTTCGTCGGCTGGGGCAACGTCGGGCGCACGATCAGCGGCTTCCTCGCGCCGTTCGGCATGCGCCAGACCGCCCACGACCCGTACGCGGACACCGCGGCCGCCGCGGCGGCGGGCGTCGAGCTCGGGGACCTGCACTCCGTGCTCGCCGGGGCCGACATCGTGGTCGTCACCGCCGCGCTCACCGACGAGACCCGCAACATCGTCGACGACGCGGCCCTGGCCCGCATGAAGCCGTCGGCGTTCCTGGTCAACGTCGCGCGCGGGCCGATCGTCGACCAGGACGCCCTCGCCGCCGCCCTGACGGACGGGCGCATCGCCGGAGCCGCGCTCGACGTCTTCCGCGACGAGCCGCCGGCGGCGGACGACTCGATCCTGTCGGCACCGAACACGCTGCTCAGCCCGCACGCCACCTGCTGGACCGACGAGCTCGCGCTGGCGAACGGCTCGGCGGCGTTCCGGTCGGTCCTCGACGTGCGGGACGGGCGGCGCCCCGCGCACGTGGTGAACCCGGAGGCGTACGCGCATCCGGCCCTGAGCGATCTCCGATAGGGGTCAGCGCAGGGCGAAACCGCCGTCGATCAGCAGCTCCGTGCCGCAGCAGAACGCCGAGTCCTCGCTCAGGAAGTACTCCACGGCCTTCGCGATCTCCCACGGCTGCGCGAACCGGCCGAGCACGGTCTCGCGCATCCACTGCGGGTGCAGGTCGTCCTTCGCCATGGTGAGCGGGGTCTGCACGTAGCCGGGGGAAACGGAGTTGATCCGCACCCCGCGCGGTCCCCACTCGACGGCGAGCGAGCGGGTGAGCGCGCTGACACCGGCCTTCGAGGTGTTGTAGGCGCACTGGCGCTGCGGGTGGTTGACGATCGCGTTGCCCGACATCGAGGCGATGTTGACGATCGCACCCCCGCCGCGCGCGAGCAGCTCGCGGCCGAACTCGCGGCAGGTGAGGAACACCCCGCGCAGGTTCACCGAGAGGATCCGGTCGAACTCGGCCAGCGGCATGTCCTCGGCCGCGACGTTCTCCACGATCCCGGCGCTGTTCACGAGGTCGACGGGGCGGAGGTCGGCGGCGTAGAGATCGCGCACCGCCGCGACCACGGACTCCTCCGACGTCACGTCGATCGGGTGGCCGGTGACGCCGGCGGGGAGGGCCTCGAGCCCTTTCAGGTCGAGCCCGTGGACCTCGGCGCCCTGCTCGGCGAGGCTCTCGCAGATCGCCAGGCCGATGCCGCCGGCGGCGCCGGTGACGGCGATACGCCGTCCCTCGAAGCGGTTGGTCACGCTCGATTCCCCCTCATGGCCGTGTGATGTAGTGGGGCAATGGCCCTCGAGTCCGATGTTCTCACCGCAGTGGAGGCGCTCGCCGTCGTGCCCGTCGTCGAGATCGACGACGCCGCCGCGGCGGTGCCGCTGGCGCGCACGCTCGCCGAGGCGGGCCTGCCGGTCGTCGAGGTCACGTTCCGCACGCCGGCGGCCCGCGACGCCGTGGCCGCGATCGCCGCCGAGCTGCCGGACTTCCTGCTCGGCGCGGGCACGCTGGTGCTGCCGGACATGGTGACTTCCGCCGCGGAAGCGGGCGCGCGGTTCGGCGTGTCGCCCGGGTTCTCGAGCGCCTGCGTGGCCGCCGCGACGAAGGCGGGGCTGCCGTTCGTTCCTGGCGCCGTCACCCCGAGCGAGGTCGGCGCCTGCCTGGAGGCGGGCGCGCGGCACATCAAGTTCTTCCCGGCCGGCGCGTACGGCGGCATCCCGACGCTGAAGGCGCTCGACGGCCCGTTCGGCTGGACGGGCGCACGCTTCATGCCCACCGGCGGTGTGCGGCCGGAGAACGCGGCCGAGTACCTCGCGCTGCCCAACGTGTTCGCGGTCGGCGGCACCTGGATCGCCCCGCGCGCCGACATCGCCGCGGGTCGATGGGACGCGATCGCCGAGCGCGCCCGCGCGGTCGCCGGCCTGCGGAGCGCGAGCCCGGCGTGACGCTCGTCCTCGTGCGCCCCGCTGCGGGCGAGCGCCGGAGGTTGTTCGCACCGACGTGTTCGACGTGCTCGATCTCGAAGAGGCGGGGCATGACGCTCTCGGGGAACGACCGCTCGTAGGTCCCACCGGTGTCGAGGAGGGTGGAGGGGTCGAGGAGAACACCGCACCAGTAGTCCGCGGGCACGGCCGCTGCTAGTGCCCCGCGCCGGAGGACCTCGACGGCCGGGGCGTTGGCGTCGACGTTGTTGCTGAAGTCCCTGACGATCCGGTCAAGGCCTGTGCTGTGCCTCACCTTCGTCATCTCGTAGCACGGTGCAGCCGGCATTACACCCCCCGTGAATCAGGGATATGGCGGGCCACTCTCCGCGCCCTAGTCTCGGCCTCGGCAGCGGGGGCGCCGGACCGCTGTTCCGGGGCGGTCACTTCTCGCGGTGGTGGTCCCTGTGACGGCGCTGTCCGCTGGTCTCGCGGTGGCCCTTCTGGGGCCGGCGCTGTCGTTCCTCGTCGTGGTCGCCGGAGGGGCGGCCGGGTGGGTCGCCGGCCGGTTCACCGCCGCGGGCCGCGCTCAGGGCGCCACGGAACGCGACCGGGTCGTCGACGACAAGTACCTGGAATCCGAGATCCGCTGGCGCTGGCGGAACGCGGCCGAAGGTGCCGGGCTCAGCTGGCTCGTGTGGACCCCGAGCGGGCAGGCGTACTCCGTGCCTCTCGTCCTGAGCGTCCGGCTGCGACACCGGGTGCTGACGGTCCGGCTGCGGCCCGGGCAGCTGATCGGCGACTTCCGCGCTGCCGAGGACCGGCTCTGCGAGCTGATGGCCGCCAGGTGGATCCGCATCACGCCGGTCGCGGCCGATGTGGTGACCATCGAGCTGTGGTGAGGCCGGTCGGGGTCACGAGGCGCTGAGGCTCATCGCCTCGAGCAGGTCGGGGAAGATCTGGGTGTCGGGGATGGCGCCCTCGAACGCCTCCGCGCCCGGGCCACCCGCCGTGATCGGGACGGACGAGTTGGTCGGACCGTCGCGGGTCCAGCGGAGCCAGATCTGCTGGTCGGAGTCGGTGGCCGGGAACGGGCCGTCGGTGCCCGCGAGCTTCGGGGCACCGGGGTCGGTCACCGTGAGGTTCATGCCACCGGTCTCGTGGTCGCCGGCCACGACGATCAAGGTGCCCGGGTTGACGGCCTGGAAGTCCAGCGCGGCCTGCACGGTGGCGTCCAGTGCCCGGCCCGCCTCCAGCACGAGGGCGCCGTTGCCGTCGCGGGCCATCGCGTCGATGCCCGCCTCGTCGACGACGAGGAAGAAGCCGGCCTCGCGGCGGTCCAGGGCGGCGAGCGCCGCGCGCGTCATGTCGGGAAGGGGCACGGCGGGCGCGTAGCGGCCGGTGCCCGGCCGGCCGGGCTCGAACATCGGCCCCTCGGCGAACAGCCCGAGCAGCCGGTCCGCCGACGCCGCCCGCAGGCCGGCGGGATCGGACACGGTGGTGTAGCCCGTCGTGCGCGCCTTCTCGACGAGGGGCGACCACCGGGCCGCCCCGCCGCCCAGGATCACGTCGACCTCGGACTCCTCCAGGTACTGCCGGGCGATCGTGCGTTCGACGGTGCCCTCTTCCCGGTCCTCCGGGTCCTCCGAGTCCTCAGGGTCCTTCACCGGGGGCTGGGGGGCGACGTGCGCGGCGAACGCGGCGAGTGTCGGGTCGGTCACCTCGGCCGTGGTCACCAGGCCGGTCGCCTTCCCCGCGTCCCGCGCGTGCTCCAGCACCGTGGTGAGCCGCTCGCCGTCGGCGTCGACCCCGATCGCGCCGGGCACGGTCGGCATGCCCGTGGACAGGGTGGTGGCACCCGCCGCGGTATCGGTGACCGGGTCCACGGGCGTCATCGACCCGGTGACGGCGAGCCGGTCCATCGCGAGCTGCCCCGTCGGACCCGCGAGGGCCAGCCGCAGGAAGTCGTGCTGTGCCTGCCCCAGCCCGCTGCCCAGGATCAGGATGATGTTGCGCGCCACCTCCTCGCGCGCCCCGGCGGCCGGCGCGTCCGCGGGGACGCCGCACGCGGCCAGCACGACGGACAGCGCGGCGGTCACCACGCTCCGGGCCACACGGGGGCGGACGGACGGCGCAGCCACCGGCAGGGACCTCCTGGGATCGGGAACCCCGGAAGCGTAGTGCTAGCGATTGCCGTCCGTGGCGGCGCGGCCGATCGCCGCGACGAGCTCGGTGGCGACCTCCCGCAGCTTGATGTTGCGCTGTTGCGACACCTTGCGCAGGACGTCGAACGCCCTGTCCGCCGCACACCGCTCGCGGCCCATGACGATGCCGATCGCCTGGTCGATCACCGAGCGGGAGGACAGCGCGATGCGGAGGTTGTCGGTGAGGCTGACCTGGTCGTACGTGCGCAGGGCGGCGGTCAGCGCGACGGCGGCGAGTGCCGCCAGCATGTGTGCCAGCTCCTGATCGCGTTCGTCGAACCCGGTGCCCGGGCCGGCGTAGAGGTTGAGCACGCCGGCCGCGCCGTCCTGGACCATCAGCGGGACGGCGAACGCGCCCGTGACGCCGTGGCTGAGCATGATCGTGCCGAACTCGCCCCAGCGCCGCTCCTGGCGCAGGTCTGCGACGTGCACGACAGACGCGGTGCGCAACGCCTCCAGGCAGGGGCCGGTGCCCCGCTCGTACTGGTGCTGGTCGATCTCCATGGCAACCGCGTCGGCGGCCGCCACGGTGATCACCCGACCCCGCTCGGCCAGGGTGATGCTCGCCGTCGACGCGCCGTGCACGATCCGGACGGCGAGCTCCGCGACGCCGCGCAGCAACTCGTCGAACGATTCGGTGGACAGCAGCAGCGCCGCCAGCTCCGCTGCGGCGTCGTCGCGACGAGGGCCCTCTGTCATGTAAGTGCCAGTTCCGCCGGATCGGCCAGCATTTCGACCGCCAACAATTGCATATGTGAGCGCTCACCACATCGTCCGATGAGGCGGTGCCGTGGCCGATCGCCCGACGGTGCGGATGCACGCGTCGTGGGTGGACGGCGACGGCTGGTTGCCGTTTCCGTCGCAGCTCTCGTAGCATCCCTGAGCGGTTGGACCAACAGCCGGCGCGGGAGCGCACGTGCGGGATCGTCACGGTCCTGATCCACCACCCTGGAATCCATCGTCTTGATCCCTCGGCGGGCGCTCCGCACCGACCAGGCCTGCCAGCAGAGGGGACAGCATGCGCGGAGCCGTGCAGCCCGAGAAACTCGCCTATCAGCGGTCCGACCTGCGGATAATGTCGGTTCAACCGGACCGGGACCACGCCTTCGTCGAGGTGATCGGCCCGTGCGGCCATGAGGGCGTCGCGGAGCTGCGCCAGCGCGTGGACGGGCTGCTGATCGCCGGCGCGCGTTTCGTCCTGGTGGACCTGACGTCGGCGGGGGACGTCGCGCCCACCACGAGCGCCGCGCTCGCCGCCGCGGGACGCCAGTTGACGCGACGCAAGGGATGGCTCAGGACGGTCGGGCACGACTCGTCGTCCGCAGCGAGGTACGAAGCCTCGTTGCTGGACCTGTTCACGATGTACCAGGCGGCCGTGCAGAGGGGCACCGGCCGGGGGGCCGACGATAGGCAACCGTCATGAGCACTGAGTGGACCTCCGGCACGGGCAGCGCACTGCTCCACCGGGAGCTCGCTCCGATGGACCTCTCGGCTCTGGTGCCCGCCCCGCGGCGGGCGGACCGGCCCGCCGTCCGTGACCCGGACGAGCCGCTCGACGTGCGGCTGCACGCACCGTCGCCCGAGATCGTCATCGTCCGCGTCATCGGCGCGTTGCACCCGCGCACCTGCGCGATGCTGGTGATCCGGGTGCGCCAGCAGCTGCATCGGGCGCCCCACGTGATCCTCGACCTCTCCTCGGTGACGTGGGTGGACCTGCAGGTGGCACTCGAGCTGCGGGATCTCCAGGCGCAGGCCGTCAGCTGCGGCACCCATCTGCACGTCGCCGCCGAGAGCGAGCGCGTCGTGGAGGGGCTCCGGCGGATCGACCTGGGCGAGCGCGTCGTCGTCGGAACGGCCGACACCGTCTTGGCGTGCATCGCGCCCCGTAACGGCTGAGTAGCGGGCAGCGACCGCTTGTCGGGGTGCACGGACAAGGGGACGTCGGGGGGCGGGCGGGGGATGTCGGAGAACGACGTCGGCGTCGAGCTGGCGGCGCTGGTGGTGGAGACATCCTCGCTGGACGAGTTCCTGGTGGGGATCGTGGAGTTCACGGCCGCGGTGGTGCAGGTCGCGGTGTCGGCGAGCCTGGCGTTGACCGCGCCTGCGTGGAGCGGGCACGCGATCGCGACCGACGAGCGCGCTGCCCGGCTCGAGGCCCTTCAACGCGGCAACGGGGTGGGCCCCGGTCCGGACGCTCTGCGGGATGCACAGCCGGTCGAGGCCGGTGACCTGCGGGCCGACCGGCGCTGGCCCGCGTTCGCCCGTACCGCCGTCGGCAGCGACATCCGCGCGGTCCGGTCCGTGCCGATGCTCGTGGGTGACGGCCCCCCGATCGGGGTGCTCACGGTCTACGCCGGCACCGCGGCCGCGTTCGACGGGCCGGACCGCCGGCGCGTCGACCGCATCGCCGGCTTCGTCACCGTGGCCGTGACGGGGACGATGCGCAGCTACGACGACACCGAGCTGTCCGCGCGCATGCGCCAGGCGCTCGTGTCGCGGTCCGCGATCGACCAGGCGATCGGGATCGTCATGGTGCGGCGGACGTGCACGGCGAGGAAGGCGCTGACCCACCTGCGCGCGGTGGCGCGAGGCCGCGACGCGACGTTGCACGAGGTCGCCGCCGACGTCGTCGCGCGGGTGGAGGAACCCTCGCTCTGCGCGTACTGAGCTGCCTGTCGGACGGGTCTCCTGCCCGTCCGAGGTCAGCGGGAGAGCCAGCCCCCGTCGACGACGAGGACGTGCCCGTGGACGTAGTCCGCGGCGGGGGAGGCGAGGAATACCGCGGACCCGGCGATGTCGGCGGGTTCTGCCCAGCGGCCGGCCGGGATGCGCGCGAGGATCTGGTCGTTGCGGGTGGGGTCGCTGCGCAGCGCCGCGGTGGTGGCGGTGGTGACGTAGCCGGGGGCGATCGCGTTGACGTTGACGCCGTTGGGTGCCCACTCGTTGGCCAGCGCGCGGGTGAGCCCGACGAGGGCGTGCTTGCTGGCCGTGTAGGAGGGCACGACGAGCCCGCCCTGGAAGCTCAGCAGTGACGCCGTGTTGATGATCTTCCCGGAGCGGCGCGCGACCATCCGGCGTCCGGCGGCGCGGCACAGCTCGAACGCGGCGTGCAGGTTGACCTCGATGACCTCGTACCAGTCCTGGTCGGTGAACTCGGTGGCCGGGGCGCGGCGGATGAGCCCGGCGTTGTTGACCAGGATGTCCACCGGGTGGGCGTCGAGCAGGCGTTCGATCGTGGTGTGCCGGGCGGGGCGGTCGGCGAGGTCCAGCAGCTCGGTGGTGACGGTGGCGCCCGCGGCGGCTGCCTCCTCGGCGACCGGGCCGAGGTTGTCGCGTTCGGACAGCAGGAGCAGGTCCGCGCCCGCGGAGGCGAGGGCGAGGGCGGTGGCGCGACCGATCCCGGATCCTGCGCCGGTGACCATCGCCAGCCGGCCGTCGAGCGAGAAGGGGGAGGTGGGGGCCACGGCCTCGACCGTAGGAGCGGGCGGAGGCGGGGTGAAGCGCGAGTTCCGGATGGGTCTATTCGGATCCCAGATCGAGCGCGCGCCGTTCGCCGGGCACAGGCTCGGTTCCCGTGGGGCGGGGCTGCTGGACGATCTGGTGCAGGAGGGCGCGGGCCGCCGCGGTGTGCCGTCGCGCGGAGTCCCAGTGGACCGCGACGCGCCGCCCGGCCCCGCCCTCCAACCGGCGCACGCAGACGCCGGAGGTGTCGGCGACCTGCGCCGCGAGCGAGTTGGTGACGCCCACCCCGAGGCCGTGACGCACCAGGGCCATGAGCGTCTGCGGCTGGTTGGTGGCCTGCACCGGCTCCAGCTCGTACCCGCACTCCCGGAAGCGCCGGTAGGACTCGAACTCGCCGGTCTCCGGCGCGTCCAGGCGCCCGATGGACAGCAGCGGATGTGCGGCGACCTCGGCCACCGGGAGCGGGTCGGGCAGTTCGGAGAGCGGGTGGCCGGGCGGGTGCAGCGCCACGAGCGGCTCGGCCCACAGCACGTGCCGGCGCATGCTCGGCCTGGCCGGCGGCGGGTTCACGGGCCGGATGCACAGGTCCAGCTCGCCGGTGGCGAGCGCCTCGTCGAGCTCGAGCGTGGACCGCTCGACCAGCACGACCCGCACGTCCGGGCTGCTCCGCGCGGCCTCCCGGAGCACGTGCGGCACGAACGCCGCGCTGGCGCTGGGGTGGCTGCCGAGCGTGACGACGCCGCGGGCGCCGCCGCGCCAGGCCGCCATCGCGGCCTCGGTGGCGTCGACCTCGTGCAGGATGGCGCGGGCGTGGTCGGAGAGCGCCTTGCCCGCCTCCGTGAGCTCGACGGGCCGCTTGCGCCGGTTGAACAGCGGAATGCCCACCCCGCGCTCCAGCGCGGCGACGTGCATGCTGATGCGCGGCTGCGAGCGGTGGGTGGCCTCGGCGGCCGCCACGAAGCTGCCCGTGTCGACGACGGCGAGGAACGAGACCAGCCACTCCAGCCGCATGTCGCCTCTCAACATGGCGGTCCGACACCTCCGCTCGCCCCTGAGCCCGGCCAGACCCTACGGCGGGCGGGTGCCGGTCGCACCATCAGCGGCGCTGATGCCGGCATCCGCGATGCGCGGTTCACGGGACGGACCGTCGGGGGTACAACCGGGGAATGAGCGAGCTGGCGAGTGAGCACGCGGCCGATTTCCTGGTGCAGACCGCCGACCTGCCCTGGGTGCCGCAGGGCTCGGACAACGTGTGGTTCAAGCCGGTGCGGATCAACCTCGAGAAGGGCACCTGGGTCAACCTGCTGAAGGTGGCCAGGAGCGGCGTCGTGAACCGGCACCGGCACCTCGCGGAGGTCGAGGGCTGGGTGCTGCAGGGCCGATGGCACTACATCGAGCACGACTGGCAGGCGGCGCCGGGCGCGTACATCTACGAGCCGCCCGGCGACGTGCACACGCTGGTGGCCGACGTCGAGGACGAGTCGCAGCCGATGCTCACGCTGTTCTCCATCCACGGCCCGATCGAGTACATGGACGCCGACGGCAACCTCGCGTTCGTCGAGACGGCGGAGACGAAGCTGAAGCGGTACACCGACTACTGCCGTGAGGCCGGGATCGAGCCGGCAGAGATCGTCTTCTAGGTCGTGTTTAAGAAGCCCGGGTCGATGGGCCGCCTGGGCGCGAAGACCGCGATCCGGGTTTCGTAAACGCGGCCTAGATCCGCCGACCAGTTGCGCAGTGGGCCGGTGGGCCCGGGCCGTCACACCGCGGCGAAGGCCTGCGCCACGGCGAGGCTGTCCTCGTAGATGTGGTAGCGGGTGATCAACCCGTCTACGACGGTCAGGTGCAGCGCGAACGCGGCGACGTAGCTGCGGCCGGTCGGCTTCGCGGTGTGGGCGACCTCGCCCAGCACCACCGCCTCCGTCCCGTCCACGAGCACCGCGTGGACGCGCGCGTCGCTCTCCCCGGGCACGTGGTGTTCGCCGATCTGCCGGAAGTTGTCGGCCACGTCGGCTCTCGTGCTGCGGTGGCGGATCCACGGCACGGTCTGCGAGTAGTCGCCCTCGGGCCAGTCCAGCCGCCAGTCCACCTGGTCGGCGAACAGCTGCGCGATGCCCTCCGGGTCGCCCGCCGCGACGCGGCCCAGGAACTCGTCGATCGTCTTCCGCGTGTTCACCCCACCAGCTTGGGTGCCGGCTGCGGGCGCGGTCGATGACCTCCGGGGTAATAGTGGCTCCTATGGAGAACGCCGACGCCGTCGTGATCGGCGGCGGGCACCACGGCCTCGTCGCGGCCGCCGTGCTGGCCGACGCCGGCTGGGACGTGTGCCTGCTGGAGTCCGCTGAGGTACTCGGCGGGGCCGTCCGCTCGGCCGAGCTGCATCCCGGGTACACCGCCGACCTGTTCAGCGCGTTCTACCCGCTCTCGGCGGCGTCACCGGTGCTGCGGGGGTTGGGGCTGGAGCGGCACGGGTTGCGCTGGACACACGCACCCACCGTGCTCGCCCATCCCGCGCGCCCGGACGGCGTCCCCGCTGCCGTCCTGTACCGCGACCGGGAGCGCACCGCCACGGCGCTGGGCGCGTGTGACGGCGAGGCGTGGCTGCGGCTGTGCGCGCAGTGGGACGCCGTCGGCGACGCGGTGCTCCGCTCGATCTTCACCGCGTTCCCACCGGTGCGCGGGCCGTTGCGGCTGCTGCGCCGCGTCGGCACGGCCGACGCCCTGCGGCTCGCGCGGTTCCTCACGCTGCCGGTCCGGCGGATGGGGGAGGAGCTGTTCGTCGGCGAGCACGCGCGGCTGCTGCTCGCCGGGAACGGCGTGCACGCCGACATCCCGCTGGACGCGCCGGGGAGCGGGGTGTTCGGGTGGCTGCTCGCGATGCTGGGCCAGCAGCACGGCTTCCCGGTGCCGGTGGGTGGGGCGGGGGAGCTGGCAGGTGCGCTCGCCCGGCGGGCCCGCGCGGCGGGTGCCGAGATCCGGACGGGGGAGCGCGTCGAGCGGATCGACGTGCGCGGCGGCCGCGCCGTGGCCGTCCGTTGCGCGAGCGGCCGCGTCGTGCGGGCCCGCCGCGCCGTGATCGCGGACGTCTCCGCGCCGGCGCTCTACCGCGACCTCCTGCCGGTGGACGCGGTACCGGCCCGGCTGCGCGCCGACCTCGAGCACTTCGCCTGGGACACCCCGGTCGTCAAGGTCAACTGGGCCCTGCGCGAGCCGATCCCGTGGCGCAACCCCGGCGTCGCCGGCGCCGGCACCGTCCACCTGGGCGCCGACGAGCGGGGCCTCGTCCGGTGGGCGGCCGACATCGAGTCGCGCACCGTGCCCGCCACACCGTTCATGCTCTTCGGACAGATGACCACCGCCGACCCCACCCGTTCCCCGGCCGGCACCGAGAGCGCGTGGGCCTACACCCACCTCCCGCGGGACGTCGCGGGCGACGAGCCCGCCGACGAGCTGGCGGACCGGATCGACGAGGTCGTCGAGGAGTACGCCCCCGGCTTCGGTGACCGGGTGCTGCACCGGATGGTCCAGCGGCCGCGGGATCTGCAGGCGGCCGACCCCAACCTCGTGCACGGCGCGGTCGGCGGCGGCACGGCGCAGCTCCACCAGCAGCTCGTGTTCCGGCCGGTGCCCGGGCTCGGCCGGTCGGAGACGGTGGTCGCCGGGCTGTACCTGGGCAGCGCGTCCGCACACCCCGGCGCCGGTGTGCACGGCGTGTGCGGCTGGCTCGCGGCCCGGGCCGCGCTCGCCGAGCAGGGAGCACTCGGCGGGCTCCGCCGCCGCATCACGTCGGCGGCGCTGGAGCTGATTTACCGGGACTCGCCCTCGGCGAGGTAGGCGAGGCGACGCAGCGACTCGGCGTTGCGCGGGCCGACCAGCACGGACCGGGCGGGCGAGGGCAGCAACCGCGCGGGCCCGCCGCGCGCCTCCTCGGAGAGGACGACCTCGCAGCCGTCCGCCCGCTCGTCCACCGTCAACCGGCTCTCGGTGCCGCCCACCGGCCACGCGCGGCCGCGCAGCACGAGCTCCCGCTTCGGGACGCACGCGAGCACGGTGGTGGTGTCGTCCAGCAGCAGCGGCCACGTGCCGGCCGAATGGTGCAGCTGCGCCCCCACCCCCGGCCAGGCCGGGTCGACGTCGCGCATCCGGGAGACCCCGACCACCCACGACGCGTACAGCCAGCCGTCGGCCAGCACCGCCCAGACGGCATCGGCGGAAGCGTTCATCTCGCGGCGGACGGTGACCACGCCGGAAGAGTAGATCTGCATCCCGATCCTCCTTCCCGGGAGGTGTCGACGCACCCCACCGCACACACCGAGTGGCCACTTCATACGGGGCCCGCGCCGTATGAGTCGGCCACTCGGTGTGTGCGGTCGGCGGCGGGCGCATGTGGGCCTGCCGGGGAGTGGCGGTCAGTCGTCGGTGTCGCTGCTGCTGTGCCGGCCCTGCGGGCTATCGCTGCTGCTGTCGTCGCTGCTGCTGCCGCTGTCGTCGCTGTTGTCGGCACTGCCGTCGTCGTTGTCGGCCCTGTCGTTGTCGGCCCTGTCGTTGTCGGCCCTGTCGGCGGCGCTGTCGTCACCCCTGCTGTTGTCGTCGCTGTTGTTGGCGCCGTGGCCGAGCTCACCGCTGTCGTCGTCGGAGTCGTCGCTCGTGCTGGTCTCTCCGTCGCTGGTGTACCCGCTGGAGCGCCCGGCGCTCGCCTCGTCGGTCTCGTCCTCGTCGCGGTCGGCCGCGCGGCCGCGGGTGACGTCGTCGGCGGAGTCTTCCGGCCGTTCCGCCGCGGCTTCCGTCGCGGCCCGGGTCCCGTTGACGGTGTCCGGCTCGCTGGTGTCCGCGTCGGCCTCGGTCCGTGCCTCGGTGTCAGCCGTGTCCGCGGCGGCCGGCACGTGCGGGGCGGTCGGCTCCTGACGGCTCGCGTCGGAAGGCGTGCGCGTGTCCGGGGGGTCGTCACCGAGCAGCCCACTGCTCAGCCTTCCGACGGTGCCGGTGATCTCCGATCCGAGTGCGGCGGCCGGCACGTCGACGGCCGGCAGCTCGACGTCGGGGAGCGTCACCGTGGCGCGGCCCAGCGCGACGTCGGGCGGGCCGATCTTCGTGGCCGAGACGCGCACCCCGGGAAGGGTCAGTTCGGGCGGGGCGTCGGAGGACAGCGCGACGCGGGCCCCGGAGACCTCGACGTCGGGCGTGATGACGGTCGCCGCGGAGCTGGCGACGGGGCCGACGCGGGCGGCGGAGACGCCGAGGTCGGGCACCCCGATCTCGGCGGGCGTGCTGGCGACCTCCAGCCTCTGCGGGCCGACCGCGGCGCGAACAGCGGGTGCGGCGACGACGCCCTGCCCGACCGTCACCGCGGGGGCGTGCACCGGGCCGACGCCCGGCAACTCGGCCCGGGGGGCGGGCACGTGTACGGCCGGTGTCGTCAGCGCAGGTGGCGACAGGGCCACATCGACTCTGCCCGGAGCCCCACCCCCGTTGGCGCTGTTGCCGTGCCCAGCGGGTTCTTCGGCGGGCAACCCGGATCCGGGTCCGCCGCCCAGTGCACCGGCACCGGGGTCTGCACCCGTGCCCTGTCCTCCGGCGGCGGCGACCCCGGGACCGGATGGCGCGTATCCGGGGGAGCCGGCTGGCGCGTACGGCCATGACCACGTCCCGCCCGGCGGGGTGCCGGCTCCGCCGGGCGGGAGGGTCCCGGGCGAGGGTGCGACGGCGGGGTCTGCTGACCCGTTCGATGCCCTGCCCGGAGTCGAGAGGTGGCGGCCGGCGGCGTGGCGGCCGGTCGACGCCGTCCTGGCGGTCGTGCCTTCGAGCGCCGTGCCGTCCACATCGGACGGGATGCTGTCGGCGAACAGCTGCCGCATCGCGGCCATCACGAGATCTTCGCGGGCGGCGCTGTTCAGGAGTGCCGCGTCGTCGGCCACGGCGTGCCTCGGCGTGCCCGCGAGCGGCAGCGGGATGCCGGTGCCCGGCTCGGACGGTGGACGGTTCGCCGAGTCCTCGATCACCGAGGGTCCGAGCACGGCTGTGGCGGCGAACAGCGCGCCGGCCGCGACCGCCGCCTTCCGGACGCTGCGGCGTGGCGGGTCGGCAGGCGGCGCCGGAACGCGGGTGTGCCCACGCGGTTGCAGAGGCCGGTCGGCCACGTGGTGTCCACGGCCCTCGCGGCGCAGCAGGGCGGCGACCGACACCGCGCCGACCGGCCCCGGCGGGGGCGCAGAGGGTGCGGCGACCCCGGTGTACCGGGCGAGCAGCTCGGCGACCGTGACGGTGACGGTCGTGCTGGAGCGGGCGCCGTGTGAGCGGGCGGGCGGTTCCACTGGTTACGCCTTCCGGGTGGCGTTCATGCAGGTACTGTCGGGTGTGTTGTCGTTTCCTACCCGGCCGGCGTCGCGCTCTGCCAGACGCAGTTCGCCCGCTCGTCGCACGTCACCTGAACAGCCCCGGCCGCTCGCCACGAGCCGCCGGACGTCTGCGAAGAGCCATTCACCGACGCGGAGGCCCGTTTCTCCCGCTGATCGACGGTATTGATCACTCCGAATGGAGCAGGGCAGGACATCTTCACGGCCCGCGACCGAGCCGTTGCTGTCCGCACGGGTGTGACCGTGGGTAACGCCTCTCACCCGGACGGTGCTGTCCGATCGGCCCATGGCTGTTGGGACGAGCGGCCGACGCCGCCGGCCGGCCCGGCTCAGGGGCGCGGGGTCGTCGCGAGCACCGGCCGGCCGAACGTCGCAGCCACCCCCTCGCTGAAAGCGGCGTGGTCCGGCGGGCGCCGCGCGAGGTCGTCGAGGCCGGCCGCGGCGAGCAGCCCGTCGTCCAGCTCGTGTACCTCCGCGCGCCGCAGCGGCCACATGACGTGCGTGTTGGGCAGGTACCAGGTCCGTCCGAGGTGGGCGACGTGCAGACCCCAGCGCGCGGTGAGGAAACGCTCCAGCGGGCCGTCGATCGCGGAGCCGACCGGTGAGACGGTCACCCGGCTGCGGACCGGCCGCCCCGGGCGGCGCATCCGAGCGGCGTAGGTGCGCAGGTCGTCGGTGCGCCGGAACCGCATGCGGGCCCACCGGTACGGCAGCCCGAACACCGCGCGACCAGCGGCGACGGCCGGCCACCTCTCCGCCGCCATGTTCAGGAACACGACGCCGCGGCGGCCCGTGGCGTCCACCGAGTACAGCCGCACGTTGGTCTCCAGGAAGGTGCCCGCCCACGGCACCGCCGGGCCGCCCGCGACGGCCGTGCCGACCAGGCGGAACGGCACCAGCCCGACGTAGGTGCGCCCCTCGTGCACGTCCGGCGCCACACCGGCCGGGAGCAGGTGCCGCACCGCGTCCGGGGCGACCGCCCAATGCAGGAACGCCACCTCGTGCCAGCGTTGCGCGAGCAGGTGGGGGCGCGGCAGCGCCGGTGGACTCACCTGCACGGGCTCGATCGGCGCTGCCATGCCCGCATCGTCTCGCGCGTGCAACGCCCAGGTGCACCGGGCGTCCTACTTGTCAGGGGTGAACGGGGGGATGACGGGGATGCGAAGGACACGCGTGGCAGGTGCCCTGGCGGTGCTGGTGGTGCTCGCGGGGTGCTCGGGCCCGGCGGACGGTGCGGGCGCGGCACCGGCCCCGCCACCCGGCAGCCGGGCACCGACCAGCCCGGCACCGACCAGCCCGGCACCAACCAGTCCGGCACCGAGCGGCCCGGCACCGAGCGGCCCGGCACCGAGCGGCCCGGCACCGAGCGGCCCGGCACCGAGCGGCCCGGCACCGAGCGTCGAGCCCGCGGTCCCGGACACGCTGCTGCTGCCCGACGAGGGCCGGCGCAGCACGGTGGCCGAGTTCACCGACTGGACCACCGACCGGACGCTCGCGCGAGCCTGGCTGCTGGACCCGTGCCTGCCCACCACGTACCCGACCGACGGGCAGCGCGTCCGGTTCCGCACGGTGAGCCGGGAGGGGCCCGAGGCGTTCGACGCCCGGCAGCTGGGCGTGTACCCGACGGCGGAGGTGGCCGCCGAGGTGCTCGCCGGCTTCCGCCGCGTCCTCGCGGCCTGCCGCACCGGGCAGCGGGACGGCGGCGCGCCGTGGACCTGGGTGACGGCGGACGCCCCGGACCTGGGTGACGACGGCTTCCTGGCCGCGTCCGCCTTCGTGGCGCCGCAGTACTCGAGCCACGGCGCCCGCATCGCGGTGACCCGGGTCGGGAGCGCGGTCTTCCTCGCCCACGCGGGCGGCGAGTACGGCACCGCGGAGATCGACGACGGGGCGCAGGCCGTTCGCGAGGTCGCCCAGCGCTTCGTGGACTCGCTCTGACCCGATGATCGTGCTCAGGGCTGACCGAGGGTTGCTCATCACGGTCGACCATCCCCGTAGGCTCGGTCCCATGTCGCTCCGGTACGGCGTGCTCGGGCTCGCCGGTGAGCCGGCCAGCGGCTACGACCCGGCGCGGCGCGTCGAGGGGGCGCAGACCGTGCCGCCGGCGGGTCCGGCCGAGTGAGCGAGGTGTTGGTCGTCACCGGCGGCACCCGGGGCATCGGCGCCGCCATCACCCGGGCGGCGCACGCGCGCGGGCACGCCGTGTGCGCCGCGTACGCGAGCGACGACGCGGCGGCCGAACGGCTGCGTGCCGAGCTGCCCGGGGTCGTGACCGTCCGCGCGGACGTCGCCGATCCGACCGGTGTCCGAGCCCTCTTCGAGGCGGCGGGGGCTGCGCTCGGGCCGGTCACCGCGCTGGTCAACAACGCCGGTGTGACCGGGCAGCTGGGCCGGTTCGTGGACGCGCCGGTCGCGGCGTTGCGCCGGGTGCTCGACGTCAACGTCGCAGGCACGATGCTCTGCGCCCAGGAGGCGCTGCGTCGGTGGGAGGACCGGGGCACCGCGGGCCGGATGGTGAACCTGTCCTCGAGGGCCGCGACCCTCGGCTCGCCGGGCGAGTACGTGCACTACGCCGCGAGCAAGGCGGCGGTCGAGGCGTTCACCCTCGGGTTGGCCAAAGAGGTCGCGGCGCAGGGGATCCGGGTCAACGGGGTCGCGCCCGGCATGGTCCACACCGAGATCCACGCGGCGGCGGGTGACCCCGGGCGGCTGGAGCGGGTGGTCGGCCGGGTGCCGATGGGGCGGGTCGGGGAGCCGGAGGAGATCGCCGCGGCGGTGCTGTGGTTGCTCTCGGACGAGGCCTCCTACGTCACGGGCGCGGTGCTTCGCGTCGGCGGCGGGCTCTGACCCGGTAGCCGGGAGCCCGGTGGTCCACGACACACGAAATTCAGTTGTAGAGGCCAACTAATCGAGTATAGTTGCTGGTAGCAACCAACTTGGAGGCTCCCGTGATCACTACGGCCACCGCCGACGAGCTGCTGGAACTCATCCGCACCGTCATGCGGGCGAGCCGAACGGCCCGTCTCGTCCCCGAATCGGAGGACATGCCGGGCTGGAAGTCGTCCGTGCTCGGCCTGCTCGCCCGGGAGGGGGAGCAGCGCCTCGGCCAGGTCGCCGCGCATCTCGAGGTCGACCCCTCCGTGGCCAGCCGCCAGGTGGCCACGCTGGAGCAGCTCGGCCTCGTCACGCGCCGCCCCGACCCCGCGGACGGCCGGGCGCAGCTGCTAGCCATCTCCCCGGCCGGGCTCGCCGTCCGCGACGGGTACGCCGCCCTGCGGGCGCAGTGGGTGGCCGAGGCGCTCGACGGATGGGACGACGCCGAGGTCGCCCACCTGGTGACGCGGCTGACGCAGCTGGTCGGCGACCTGCACTGCGCCCTCGCTGCCCGGAGTCGATCCGTGCAGCACCGGCCCCCCGTGCGGGCGGCCCGAACAGCCTCCTGACCTGCACCACACACGCTTGCCCGAGCAGAGGCCCGAGCATCGGCCCGAGGAGAAGGATTGACCACCACCGCGGAGGAGACGCCGCCTGCGCAGGCCGGCGCCGCCGGTCAACCGGCGGCAGCCGACAGCGGTCGGATGTCGCGTCGGCAGACACTGGAGGCGCTCTCCGGGATGCTGCTGGCGATGTTCACGGCGTTCCTGTCGTCGACGATCGTGTCGAACGCACTGCCGACGATCATCACCGACCTGCACGGCACGCAGAGCCAGTACACCTGGGTGGTCACGGCCACCCTGCTCGCCTCCACGGCGAGCACGCCGATCTGGGGCAAGCTCGCCGACCTGTTCAGCAAGAAGCTGCTCGTGCAGCTGTCGATCACGATCTTCACGGTCGGGTCGATCCTGGCCGGGTTCTCCCACTCGGTCGACACGCTGATCGGCTGGCGGGTGCTGCAGGGTCTGGGCCTGGGCGGGCTGCAGGCGCTGATCATGATCGTGATGGCGGCGATGATCAGCCCGCGGGAGCGGGGCCGCTACACCGGGCTGATCTCCACCGTCATGTCGGTGGCGCCGGTGGCAGGGCCGCTGATCGGTGGCCTCATCGTCGACACCGACTGGCTGGGCTGGCGGTGGTGCTTCTGGGTGGGCGCGCCGCTCGCGGCCGTCGCGCTGGTCGTCGTGCAGCGCACGCTCAACCTCCCGGTCGTCAAGCGCAAGGTCAGCATCGACTACCTCGGTGCCGCACTCATCGCCGGCGGCGTGTCGGCCCTGCTGATCTGGGTGACGCTCGCCGGCAACCAGTTCGCCTGGGGCTCCACCACCTCGCTCGCCCTCGCCGGGCTCGGCGCGGTGCTCATCCTGCTCTTCCTGGTGGTGGAGACGAGGGCCAAGGAGCCGATCATCCCGCTGCGCCTCTTCCGGGACCGCACCACCACGCTCGCCATCCTCGCCAGCATCGCGGTGGGCGTGGCCATGTTCGGCGGCGCCGTCTTCCTCGGCCAGTACTTCCAGATCGCGCGCGGCTACTCGCCCACCGTGGCCGGCCTGCTCACGCTCCCGATGATCCTCGGGTCGATGATCTCGGCCACCGGCTCCGGCATGCTCATCACGCGCTACGGCAAGTGGAAGGTCTACCTGGTCGTCGGCGCGATCTTCATGCTCGCCGGGTTCGGCCTGCTGTCCACGATCGACCACACCACCGACATCGTGCTGATCGGGGCCTTCCTGTTCGTCCTCGGCTTCGGCATGGGCATGTCGATGCAGAACCTCGTGCTGGCCGTGCAGAACTCCGTGGCCGCCACCGACCTCGGCGCCGCCAGCTCCGCAGTCACCTTCTTCCGCTCCATGGGCGGCACCATCGGGGTGTCGGTGCTGGGCGCCGTGCTCGCCACCCGGGTCACCGAGCTGACCACCGAGGGGATCGCCACGGCCGGGGTGCCCGTCCCCGCGGGCGGCACCGCTGACGTCGGCATCGGCAGCCTCAACGAGCTGCCCCCCGTCCTCGCCGGGATCGTGCGTGCGGCCTACGGCGACGCCACCGCGCTGATCTTCCTGATCGCCGGCGTCCTCGCGATCGTCACGTTCGTCGCCGTCCTGGCCATCCGCGAGATCCCGCTGCGCACCGAGACCGGCATGGAGCGGGAGCGGGCCGAGGCGCAGGCAGCGGCCACACCCGCCGCCGTCGTGAACGGCAACGGTGCGCACAGCAACGGTGCGCACAGCAACGGTGCGCACAGCAACGGGCTCCGGCTGAACGGCGACGCGAACGGGCGGGAGCGGGCCGGCCGGGACACCGCGATCTCCGGGAACGGGCAGCAGCCTGCGGCTGGGGAGGGCGGGCACGCCGGCCCGGCCGCGCCGCCGGCCGCCGAGCGGCCCACCCCGCGGCCCCGCCCGACCCCGGTCGGGCCGGGCGTCCACGGCACCGTGTCCCGCGGCGACGGCGCGGCGTTGAACGGGGCGGTCGTCACCGTCACCGACCAGGGCGGGCGGCAGGAGGGCAGCACGACCACCGGCCGGGACGGGGCCTACCGCGTCCCGTTGCCCACCGGCGGCACGTACCTCGTGGTCGCCGCCTCCGGAGCGCTGGAGCCGCACGCGGCGCTGGTGCCGGTCGCCGACCGGCTCGTGCGCCACGACATCACGCTGAGTGGCAGCAGTGGCGTGCACGGCGTCGTCACCGGCACCGATACGGACGCCGATGGCGACGCGGTCCCGGTGCCCGCCGCGTCCGTCACGCTGATCGACGTGCAGGGCGCGGTCGCCGGCGCCACCCGCAGCGACGGGGCCGGCCGGTACCGGCTGCCCGGCATCCCCGAGGGCCAGTACACGCTGGCCGCCACCGCGGCCGGCCACCCACCGATCGCGGTGAGCGTCCGGCTGAGCTCGGGGCGGTACACCGAGCGCGACCTCGCGCTACCCGCCCGGGCCGTCCTGCGCGGCACCGTCACGGCGGCGGGTGTCGGTGGCGTCGACCAGGCGCTCGCCACCCTCGTGGACGCCGATGGCGCCGTGGTCGCGTCCGCGGTCACCGGTCCGGACGGCACGTTCGAGTTCGGGGACCTGCCCGCCGGCACCTACACGCTCACCACCCGTGGCTACGGCCCCGTGGTGCAGGTCGTGCACGTGGCGGCCGGAACGGTGGCCACCGCGGCCGTCGAGCTCGTCGCGCCGTCCACCGAGGTCGTGTTGGAAGGTGCGCGCCGGTGAGCGGGGGAGCGGTGACGGGGCGGCTCGCCACCCCTGACGGCTCCCCGATCGGGGGCGGCACGCTCACCGCGGTGGACGCCGCGGGCGGGCAGGCGGCCTGCACCGCCAGCGGCGACGACGGGCACTTCCTCCTCGACGGGATTCCCGCGGGCGGCTACACGCTGGTGGTCGCCGCGCCCGGCCGGCAGCCACGGGCCAGTGCGGTGACGGTGGCCGACGACCGGATCACCCCGCTCGGCGTGCTGGAGCTGCCACCGGAAGCCGGCACCGTGCTGCCCGCCCCGGGCACGTGGGTGATCGACCCGCAGCACTCGAGCATCCGCGTCAGCGCCCTGCACCTGGGGATGGGCCGCATCCACGCCCGGCTGCGGCACTTCGCCGGCCACATCGAGGTGGCCGACCCGTTCGAGGGCAGCTCGGTGGAGGTCACCATGGACCCGGCCGCCGTCGACTCGGACGAGCCGGACCGCGACTCCCACCTGCGCAGCGTCGACTTCCTCGACGTCGCGCGCTACCCGGAGATCCGCTACAAGAGCGACGGTCTGCGGCGCGTCCACGGGGAGCGGTTCACGCTCGACGGCGTGCTCACGCTCAAGGATGTGAGCGCCGCGGTGCCGCTGGACGTCGTCTACGGGGGCACCGGCCCCGACCTCGCGGGCGGCACGCGCGCGGCGTTCTCCGCCACCGCCGAGGTCTCCCGGGACGACTTCGCGATCAGCTGGAACCAGTCGGTGCTCGCCGGGGTGCTGGCCGTCGGTCGCACCCTTCGCGTCGAGATCGACATCCAGGCGTGGCGGGCCTAGCCTCGGGGCCTTCCATCGCATGCCCATATGGGTATATGTTCTCCCCATGGCTCGCGCGGCGACGACGACCGACGCGTTCAACGCGGTGGCCGAGCCTCGGCGGCGGCAGATCCTGGAGATCCTCGCCGCCGGGGAGCGATCCGTGGGGGACCTCGTCGCGGCGCTGGGTCTGGCGCAGCCACTGGTCTCCAAGCACCTGAGGGTGCTGCGCGAGGTCGGCCTGGTGCGCGTGCGCGAGGAGGGGCGGCAGCGGCTCTATCGGCTCGACGGCCGGCTGCTGCAGCCGATCCACGAGTGGGTGCGCGGCTTCGCCTGGACATGGGAGCAGCGCTTCGACCGCATGGACGAGGTGCTGAGCGAACTCGAGGACATGGAGGACGACGATGGTGGCACTGGGCAGTAAGGGCACGGCGGTCGTGACCACTCCGACCGACACGCAGGTCCTGATCACGCGCGAGTTCGCGGCGCCCCGGAGCGCCGTCTTCCGGGTTCTGACGGAGCCGGAGCTGATCAAGAGGTGGTGGAGCGGCGGCTACGGGGAGGTCGTCGTCGCCGAGGTCGACCTGCGGGTCGGCGGCCAGTGGCGCTACGTCATGGTCTCGGACGGCCAGGAGGTCGGCTTCCACGGCGAGTACCGGGAGGTCGTCCCGGGCGAACGTTTCGTCTGCACCGAGATCTACGAGGGCATCCCCGGCGGGAGCGCTCCCGCGATCTGCACCTACGACCTCACCGAGGAAGGCGGGCGCACCACGCTCTCCCTGCTCACCGAGATGGCGTCGAAGGAGGACCGGGACGCGATGCTGGCCTCGGGCATGGAGGCCGGTGTGCAGGCGGGCTACGACATCCTGGAGGAGATCGCGATCGAGCAGGGCTGATCTTCTGCCCGGTCCGGGCCGTTCCATCCACCGTGCACGGACTTCACACGAAGCGGGTCTTGTGTGAAGTCCGTGCGAGGTGCGCGAAGCGGCCCGGAGGTCAGCGCGGCAGGCCGGTCACGAATGTCGCCGAAGTCGTGCGCAGCGGGCTGCCGGCGGGCACACTCGTGGCATCGACGAGGACATGAGCGACGGAGAGAGCGGCTTCCCGCGGCGGGCGTGGACGGAGGTCCGCCGGGGGGCGGACGCTGCCGATCGAACGCCGGGAAGCGCTCCAGGAGCCTCGTCGTATTCACGATCACGAGCTGACGGGGGGAAAAGAGGCGTGCAATTGGTTCGGAATGTGTCGTCCGGGTCGCTGGTCAGGCGGCTGTCGGGGCTCGCCGTGGCGCTGGCGGTCGTCGCGACATCGGTGCTGCTCACCGGGGCCACCGCGGCGGGAGGCGACGAGCCGACCCAGGAGCCGGCGCCGCCGCTCAACGGCCTCATCGACCCGGCCCTGCTGGCATCGCTCCAGCAGTCGATCGTGGGGCTGGTCGTGATCTGGGAGGAGCCGGAGGACCCGTTCTCCCTCGCCCCCGCCCCCGCCGACCCGGCCGCCGGCGAGGAGCTGCCGGTCATGACGATCTGCACCGGCTGGTTCGACACCCCCACGACGATGGTCACGGCGGGCCACTGCGTCGACCCGGCGGAGGGCCGGCTCGCGCTCGACAGCCGCTCCGGCCCGGCGATCGACCCGACCACCGGCCTGCCGCAGGCCGGCCAGCCGGCGCGCCCCGAGCCGAAGCGCACGGTCTGGGCCTTCCAGCCGCGTGAGATGCAGGGCGCGGTCATCACGGCGCCGATCATCGTCCGGGTCGACGGCTTCCGCTCGGGCGACGAGGGCGACACCGCCAAGCTCGAGATGTACGGCATGCCGCCGGCGAAGCCCCTGCCGATCGCCCCGGTGGAGCCGCAGCTCGGCGAGACCGTCACCTCGATCGGCTTCCCGGGGCTGAACATCGACGAGACCGACGGCGTGGACGTCCAGGGCCTGGTGAGCGGCGGCAAGACACCCGCGGAGGTCTTGCAGGACTCGCGGCTCCAGCCGGTGAACACGAGCGGCACGATCACGGCCCAGCAGTTCCGCGAGGGTGTCGCCGTGTACCAGATCAACGCCGACCTCGCGGAGGGCATCTCGGGCGGGCCCACCATCAACTCGCGCGGTGAGGTCCTCGGCATCAACAGCAAGATGACCGTGCCGTTCATCGGGCAGAACTTCAACGTCATCACCGACACGGGGATGCTGCGCGACTTCCTGGGGCACGGCCAGGCGCAGCCGGGGGCGGCTCCGGCCGGCGAGCCGAGCCAGGTGGCGATCGAGAACACCGCCGCCGGGGCCGGGCAGGCGGCCGGCTTGACCGTCGTCATCGCGCTGCTCGGGGGAGTGCTCATCGGCGCGATCCTCATGTGGCTCTTCGTGCGGCCGAGGGCCAGATCGGGAGGCGCTACCCACGCGCCGGCCGACCCGGAGTAACACGGCCCGGCGAGGGCGACGATCGATCCGAGCCGCGCACCACAGTCGTCACGACGACGCCGGTGCGCGGCTCGGCGTGATCATGGCGCCGTGATCGGTCCGAGGGGTACGCCGGCGCCGCCGCTGACGCAGTCCTGTGCGACTCGGAATGATCGACAGGTGGTCCAGCGGAGTCCTGGACACTCGGGCCGCCTGAGCGCCACGGGGCCGGTGATCGAGGTTCCCGTCCGCGCCCTCCCGAGGGCGATCCCGCCGATCTCGCACGGATCATGTACCGCTGATCGTTCCGAGCTCCGCGGCAGCGCCCTCGCGCGGGCGTCGGCCCTGACCTCGGACGGATCATCGTGCGCGGCGCCCGCTCGTCGCCCCGGCTGCCCGAACGCGGGACTCGCCCTGCTCGATTGCGGGACTCGCCCTGTCTGAACGCGAGACTCGCCCTGCCTGAACGCGAGACTCGCCCTGCTTGGTTGTGGGACTCGCGGGGCGGGCTGTGGGTGTGGCCACATTCGGTATGCGCTTTCCGCTCTCGTTCAGGGCTCTGACCAGGCGTAGTAGATCGTTCACCCAATCAGACTAGTTTCGCCTAACCTTCCCTGTGCTTAGGGTGCCCTTGGTTGTCGGCGAGATGCGAGGAGTGACCGAGTGGCTACGAATCCCTTCGATGACGAGGAGGGCGAGTTCGTGGCCCTGGTCAACGAGGAGAAGCAGTACTCGCTGTGGCCGACGTTCGCGCCGGTGCCGGAAGGCTGGACCGTCGTGCACGGCCCGGCCGGCCGCGCCGACGTGCTGGCGTTCATCGAGACGGCCTGGACCGACCTGCGCCCCGCAAGCCTGGTGGCGCGGATGGACGGTGTCCGGGCGTGACCGAGGCACCTACGAGCAGGTACCGCACGCTGCTCAGCGGCAAGATCCATCGCGCGACCGTGACGCAGGCGGACCTGCACTACGTCGGGTCGCTCACGGTGGACGAGGACCTGATGGACGCGGCCGGACTGGTCGAGGGCGAGCAGGTGCAGGTCGTCGACGTCGACAACGGGGCGCGCCTCACCACCTACGTGATCACCGGTGAGCGGGGGAGTGGGGTGATCGGGATCAACGGTGCCGCGGCGCACCTCGTCCACCCGGGACATCTCACGATCATCATGGCCTTCCAGCAGGTCGCGGAGACCGTGGTGGCCGACCACGTGCCGCGGGTGGTGCACGTGGACGCGGCCAACCGCATCGTCGCGCTCGGCGGCGATCCGGCCGAGCCCGTCCCGGGTGCCGCCGACCAGCTCGCCGCGCGGTGATGGCCGGCCAGGATCTCCCGGACCGCGCACTGCTCGACGAGCTGCGCAGCACGATCGCCGACCTCGTCGACGAGGACCCGGGCGACATCGCCGACACCGACGACCTGTTCGAGGTCGGGCTGCAGTCCATCGCCTTGATGCGGCTGGTGAGCCGCTGGCGGGAGGAGGGCCACGCCGTCGGCTTCGGCGACCTCGCGGCGGAGCCGACGCTCGAGGCCTGGTCCGTGCTGCTCGGCGCCGCCCGGCAGGCGATGGAGGAGCCGGTTCCCGATCGCGAGATCGCGGGCGGTGAAGGCTCGGAGTTCGATCTCGCCCTCCTCCAGCACGCCTACTGGGCCGGCCGTGACCCGGGCCAGCCCCTCGGCGGCGTCGCACCGCACCTCTACCTGGAGTTCGACGGCGCCGGGCTCGACCCGCAGCGGCTCACCACGGCGCTGGAGATGCTCGTCCGGCGCCACGACATGCTGCGGGCGCGGATCACCGACAACGGCCGCCAGGAGATCCTGCCTACGCCGCCGGGCCGGCTCGTCGTGCACGACCTGCGGGACGTCGACGCGGCCGAGCGGGCGAAGCGGCTCGACGCGGTGCGCGAGGAGATGTCGCACGAGCTGCTCGCGATCGAGCGCGGCGAGGTGTTCCGGGCGGCGGTGAGCCTGCTCCCGGACGGTACCCGCCTGCACCTCGACGTCGACATGGTGGCCGCCGACGCCGTGAGCTACCGGGTGCTGCTCGCCGACCTGGCCCGGTTCTACGAGTCCGGGTCCGACGTCGCCCGACCGGGCATCACCTACCGGGAGTACCTCTCCGCCCGGCGGGGGACGCGGGACGCGGAGCAGGCCAGGGCGTACTGGGCGGACCGCCTACCCGACCTGCCAGGGGCCCCGGAGCTGCCGCAGGTCCAGCCCGGTGGGTCGCCCCGGGCGCAGCGGCTCGCGTTCACGCTGGAAGGCGCCGAGCGCGAGGCGGTGTTCGCCGCGGCGCGCCGGCACGCGCTGACCCCGGCCGCCGTCGTCGCCACCGCGTACGCGGAGGTGGTGGGTGCCTGGAGCGCCCGGCCGCGGTTCCTGCTCAACGTCCCGCTGTTCGACCGGGAGCCGGTCCACCCCGACATCACCCAGGTTGTCGGCGACTTCACCGGCTCGGTGCTGCTGGAGATCGACCTCACCGATCCGGCGACCTTCGCCGAGCGCGCCCGGGCCGTGCAGCGCAGGTTGCACCACGACGCCGCCCACGCCGCGTACTCCGGGGTGGAGGTGCTGCGGGACCTGGGCCGGGCCGCGGGCGAGCAGGTGCTCGCCCCCGTGGTGTTCACGAGCGGGCTGAACCTGGGCGAGCTGTTCGACGAGCGCGCCCGCCGTCATTTCGGCGACCCGGTCTGGATGATCTCGCAGGGCCCGCAGGTGCTGCTGGACGCGCAGATCACCGAGGTCGGCGGCCGGATCCTGGTGAACTGGGACGTCCGGGCCGACGCGTTCGCCGACGGCGTGCCGGAGGCGATGTTCGCCGCGTTCGAGACGATCGTGCGCGGGCTCGCCGACGATCGCACGTGGACGGAGCCGGTCGGGGCGTTGCTGCCGGTGGGGCAGCGGGAGGTCCGGGAGCGGGTCAACGACACCGACCTGCCCGGCGGCCCACCCGCGGGCACGTTGCACGAGCGGTTCTTCGCCGAGGCGGCGGGTCGGGCCACCCCGGCCGTCGTGTGGGCGGGCGGCTCGCTCACCCACACCGAGCTCGCCGACCGCGCCTTGCGGGTGGCCGGCGGGCTCGTGGCGCGGGGCGTCCGGCCCGGCGATCCGGTGGCGGTCACGCTGCCCCGCGGCCCCGATCAGGTCGTCGCGGTGCTCGGCGTGCTCGCCGCGGGGGGCACCTACGTCCCGCTCGGCATCGAGCAGCCGCAGGCCCGGGTGGACCGCATCACCGCGGTGTCGGGACACCAGGTCTCGATCACCGCGCTGGACGGGTTGGTGTCCGCGCCACCGTTGCCCGCCCCGGTGGAGGTGGACGCCGAGCAGCCCGCGTACGTGCTCTTCACCTCCGGCTCCACCGGCGAGCCGAAGGGTGTCGAGGTACCGCACCGGGCCGCCGTCGCGACGGTCGACGACCTGATCCGCCGGTTCCGGCTCGGCCCGGCCGACCGGACGCTCGCCGTGTCGGCGCTCGATTTCGACCTGTCGGTGTTCGACATCTTCGCGATGCTCGCCGTCGGGGGCGCCGTCGTTGCGCTCGCCGAGGGGGAGCAGCGCGACGCCCACCGCTGGGCGGCGCTCGTGCGCGAGCACGGCGTCACCGTGCTGAACTGCGTGCCCGCGTTGCTCGACTCCCTGCTGGCCACGAGGCACGACCTGGGCGCGAGCCTGCGCCAGGTGCTGCTCGGCGGCGACCGGGTCGGCACCGACCTGCCCGGCCGGCTGCGCGAGCAGGTGCCCGGGTGCGGGTTCGCCGGGCTGGGCGGCACCACCGAGACGGCCATCCACTCCACGATCTGCGCCGTCGAGGACGAGGTGCCCGCCTGGTGGCGGTCGGTGCCGTACGGCACCCCGCTCGACGGGGTCCGGCTGCGGGTGGTCGACCACCTGGGCCGCGACGCGCCCGATCACGTGCCGGGCGAGCTGTGGATCGGCGGCGCCGGGGTGGCGCACGGCTACCGCGGTGATCCCGAGCGCACTGCCGACCGGTTCGTCGAGCACGCCGGGCGGCGCTGGTACCGCACCGGTGACATGGCCCGCTACCTGCCTGACGGCACCGTCGAGTTCCTCGGGCGGCGCGACGACCAGGTCAAGATCAACGGTTTCCGGGTGGAGCTGGGCGAGGTCGAGGCGGCCGCCACCGCGCTCGACGGGGTGGAGCGCGCCGTCGCCGTGCTGGTCGGGGAGCGGGACACCGTGCTCGCGCTCGCCGTGCACGGCCCGGCCTGCGCGGAGGACGTCGCCGACGGGCTGCGCGTCGCGCTGCCGCCGCACATGCTGCCGCGGGCGGTCGTCCCGCTCGACCAGGTGCCGCTGACCGCGAACGGCAAGATCGACCGCCGGACGGTGCGCCGGCTGGTGGCCGACCGCGTCGACGACGGCGAGGCCTCGGTGCCGCCGGCCACGGCGCTGGAACGGGTCGTCTCCCGCGCCTTCGCGGCGGTGCTGGACACCGACCGGGTCGGCGTCGAGACCTCGCTCTTCGCTCTCGGCGGCGATTCGGTGCTGGTCACGGTCATCGTGGCGCGGCTGCGTGAGCTGCTCGACACCGACGCGGTCACCGCGCGGATGGTGTTCGCCGCGCCCACGGTCCGGGGCGTCGCCACGGCGGTGCGCGTCACCGACCCGGAGCGGATCGACGCCGTCGCCGCGGTGGTGGACGAGGTCGAGTCGATGACCGATGACGACGTGGAGCGGGACCTGGCGGAGTCCAGCCGGTGAACCGATGCCACGAGGCCGCCGCGTAGCGCGGTGCCCGGCTGCGGCGCCCCTGCCGAACCGGGGCGCGGCAGCCATCACCCAGGTCCATCCGCACACCGATCCGACCGGGAGCACGAACCGATGACGAGCGTCGAGGACCGCAAGCGCGAGCTCATCGCGCGCAGGCTGGCCGCGGCCGGCCTGAACCGGACCCCGAGCGCCGGTGCCGACCGCGCGGACCGCACCGTGTTTCCGCTCTCCGCGGCCCAGCGCCGCGTGTGGCTGCACCAGCAGGTGGCACCCGACAGCATCGTCGACAACCTGTGCGTCGAGCTGACGTTCGAGGGCCGCGTGTCGCAGCCGGGCCTGGAGGCGGCGTTCGGGGCGGTGGTGGCGCGGCACGCGGTGCTCCGCACCACCTACCACGACGCCGGTGACGGTGTCCCCGAGCAGCGGGTGCACGACGAGGTGGCGTGGGGCCCCGAGACCGTCGACCTCGCCGGCGTGCCGGAGCGGGACCGGCCGGCACGGGTGACCGAGCTGGCCCGGGAGCGGGCGCGGCGGCCCGTCGACCTGAGCCGGGACCCGGCGTTCCGGGTCGTGCTCGTGCGGGAGGCGCCGGAGCGGCTCACGGCGCTGCTCGTCGTGCACCACATCGCCTGGGACGGGCTGACGTTCGGCGTGCTGTGCCGCGACCTCGAACGCGGCTACGCCGAGGCGCTCGCCGGCGCGCCCGACCCGGCGCCACCGGCCGTCCAGGTCGGGGACCTCGCCATGGCCGAGCCGCCGGCCCGGCCCGAGGACCTGGAGTTCTGGCGGGAGCGGCTGGCCGAGCCCGGCCCGGGCCCGTTCGACGGGGTGGCGGCCGAGGAACCGGGTGCCGATCCGGAGGCCGGGCGCCGGGTCGACCACCTCTTCTCGAGCGCCGCCACGGCCGGGATCCACCGGCTGGCGCGGGCCGCGGGCGTCACCCCGTACCGGGTGGTGCTCGCCTGCTGCGCCGCCGTGCTGTCGCGGTGCGGCACCGGCGACGTGCGGATCGGCGCGCTGTCGCTCGACCGCGAGGCGCCGGGCGCCCTGGAGCTCGCCGGCAACTTCACCTCCCTCACCGTGGTGCGGACGACGGTGCGCCCCGGCGACACGTTCGGCGGGCTCGTGCAGCGGGTGCGGGACGACGCCGACGAGGCGTTCGCCCACCGCTACCCGTACGACGAGCTGGTGCGCGAGCTGCGCGCCGGGGACGCCGGGGTGGATGTCATCGTCGACTTCGTGGCCGGCCGCCTGGAGGGCCCCCGGCTGCCCGGCGTTCGCACGTCGTTCCGGCGCACCGACACCGGCTCGGCGCCCCAGCCGCTGACCCTGGAGTTCTTCCTGCTCGACACCGAGCTGCGGGTCGAGGCCACCTATGCCACCGCCCGGCTCACCGCAGACCTGGTGCGCGCGCTGCTGGCCGACGTGGAGCGGCTCCTCGCGAGCGGTGACCCGGACGGGACGGTTGCCGGCGCACTGACATCTCGGAGTGCGGAACCGGAGACTCCGGTCGCCGGGACGGCCTCGGCGGCCGCGCTGTTGCGCGCGCGGGCCGCCGCCGAACCCACCGCCGTCGCGCTCCTGGGCGACGGCACCGAGCTGTCCTACGCCGAGCTGGACGCCCGGGTCGACGGGTTCGCCCGGCTGCTGCGCACGCGCGGCGTCGGGCCGGAGGTGCGGGTCGGCGTGCTGCTCCCGCGCTCGGCCGACCTGGTGGTCGCGCTGCTCGGGGTGCTGCGGGCCGGCGGCGTGCTGGTGCCGGTGGACCCGACCTACCCCGAGGCGCGGATCCGCCTGATGCTCGAGGACGCCGCGCCGGCACTACTCGTCACGGACGGCCCGTGGGAGGGGATCCCGGTGGTCGCGGTGGGGGCGGGCGAGGGGCCCGAGCTGCCGGAACCGCACCCCGACCAGGCCGCCTACCTGATCTACACCTCCGGATCGACGGGCCGGCCCAAGGGCGTGGTGGGCACGCACCGCGGGCTGGCGAACCGCCTCGCATGGGCGGGCCGGGAGTGGCCCGTGGAGCCGGGGCAGGTGCGGGTCGCGAAGAGCTCGGTCAGCTTCATCGACGGCCTCACCGAGCTCTTCGCCGCGCTCGCGGCTGGGGCCCGGGTCGTCGTGGCCGACGACCGCACGGCCACCGACGTCGGCGCGCTCGCCGCGCTGCTCGCCCGGGAGCGGGTGGGACAGCTGACCGCGGTGCCGTCGCTGGTCGCCGCGCTCCCCGAGGCCGGGGGGCCACAGCTCGCGGACCTGCGGCGCTGGGTCTGCTCGGGCGAGCCGCTGCCGCGCGCCGTGGCGGCAGCCGCGCGGGCGCTGGCGCCGGGTTCCGTGGTGGTGAACTCCTACGGCTCGTCCGAGGTGGCCGGCGACGTGCTGGCCGGCGAGGTCGAGGCGGACGCGGACGTCACGGTGGGCCGGCCGGTACCCGGGACCACGGTGCACCTGCTCGACCGCTTCCTCGCACCGGTGCCGGCCGGGGCCGTCGGCGAGGTCTACGTCGGCGGCGTCCAGGTGGCGCGCGGGTACACCGGGCGCCCCGGCGAGACCGCCGCCCGCTTCGTGGCCGATCCGTGGCATCCCGGCGCGCGGCTCTACCGCACCGGCGACCTCGCCCGCCGCACCCGGGACGGGCGGTACGTGCTGCTCGGCCGGGCCGACGACCAGGTCACGATCCGCGGCGTCCGCGTGGAGCCGGGCGAGGTGGAGGCCGTGCTCCGCACCCTGCCCGGGGTGGTGGGCGCTGCGGTCCTGGCGCGCGACGACCTCCCGGGCGGCCCCGCTCTCCTCGCCTACGCGGCCGGGCCGGGTCTCGATCCCGCCGTGCTGCTCGACGGCCTGCGCGACCGGTTGCCCCGCCAGCTCGTGCCGGCCCAGGTGGTGCCGGTCGAGGAGCTCCCGCGCACGCCGAGCGGAAAGGTCGACCGCCGCGCGCTGCCTCAGCCCGCCGTGACCGGGCCCGTCCGCGGTCCACGCGACGAGCGGGAGCGGGTGCTCTGCGCGCTCTTCGAGGAGCTGCTCGGCCACCCCGGCATCGGGATCGATGACGACTTCTTCGCCCTCGGCGGGCACTCGCTCTCGGCGCTGCGGCTGGCCAACCGCGTGCGGGAGCGGCTCGGCGGTCAGGTGTCCGTGCCGGACGTGTTCGCCGCGCCGACCGTGGCCGGCCTCGCGGCGCGGCACCGGGCCGACGCCCCGGTCGCGCTCGGGGCCCGGCCGGCCGGGAGCGCGCCGGTGCTCGCCCCCGCCCAGCGGCAGATGTGGACGCTGTACCGGCTCGAAGGCCCCGCGGCGACGTACAACGTGCCGCGGGCCTGGACCGTGACCGGCCCGCTCGACGTCGACGCGCTGCGCGCCGCCCTCGCCGACGTCGTGGCGCGCCACGAGATCCTGCGCACCACCTACCGGGAGGACGGCGAGGACGTCGTCCCGCACATCCACCCGCCGGGCGACCTGCCGCTCCATGTGGGTGTCGGCGATGTCGATGCCGCCGTCCGGCACCCGTTCGACCTGGAGCGGGAGGCGCCGATCCGCGCGGAGGTCGCCCGCGCCGGCCCCGACGAGCACGTGATCGCGCTGGCCGTGCACCACATCGCGGTGGACGAGTGGTCCTACCGCACTCTCCTCGCCGACCTCGGCACGGCCTATGCGGCCCGGCGGGCCGGGCAGGCGCCGCGGTTCCCGCCGGTCGCCCTGGCCTACTCCGACGTCGCGGCCTGGCAGGTCGCCACCGTCGGTGTGCCGGGCGCACCCACCGACCTGGCCCGCCGCCAGCTGGACTTCTGGGAGCAGACCCTCGCCGGCGCCCCGCCCGAGACGACCCTGCCCGGTGACCGGCCCCGGCCCGACACCGCCACCGGTCGCGGCGCCGAGCTGACCTTCGATCTGGACCCCGAGCTGGTCAGCCGGCTGCACGCCACGGCGGAGGCCCATCGCGTCAGCATGTTCATGCTGCTGCACGCCGCGCTCGCCGTGCTGCTCGACGCCCATGCGGGAGCCGACCAGGATGGCGGCGACCGTGACGGGAGAGACGCGGTCGTGATCGGGAGCCCGGTCTCCGGGCGGCGGGACGCGGCGGCCGAGGACGTCGTCGGGTTCCTGCTCAGCACCCTCGCCCTGCGGCTCGACCTGCACGGCGACCCGACGCTCGCGGAGGTCCTGGAGCGGGCCCGCGCCGCCGACGTCGCGGCGCTCGACCACGCCGACGTCGCGTTCCCGCAGGTCGTCGACAGGCTGGCCCCCGAGCGCTCGTCCCGGCACCCGCTGTTCCAGGTGGAGCTGGTCTACCTGCGCACCGACGTCGAGCGCAGCGAGCTCACCCTCGACGGCGCAGAGGTGCAGCCGCGCTGGGTGGGCACCGGCACGGCGAAGTTCGACGCCACGTTCGCGTTCTACGAGTCCGGACCGGGGATCCGCGGTGTCCTCGAGTACGCCCTGGACCTCTACGACGAGCCGACGGTCCGCGCGGTGCTGGACCGGCTGTTCCGGGTGCTGCACCGGTTCGCCGACGCCCCGGACGAGCGGCTTTCCGTGCTGGCGCTGCACGGCGGTGGTCGGCCGGCCCGGCGTACCCCGCAGCCGCTGCCCGGCGGGCCCGAGACGCTGGCCGACGTCCTGACTCGTAGGGCGGCCGCGGCACCGGATGCCGTCGCGCTCGTCGCCGGCCCGCAGCGGCTGACCTACACCGAGCTCGACGAGCGGGTCGGCCGGGTCGCCGCGCAGCTCGTGGCCCGTGGTGTCCGGCCCGGCCAGCGGGTGGCCGTCGGCGTGCCCCGGTCGGCGGAGATGGTCGTCGCCCTGCTGGCCGTGCTGCGGGCCGGCGGCACCTACGTCCCGCTCGACGTCGACGCGCCCGCCGAGCGGCTCGCGGTCATCGCGGGCGACGCCCGGCCGTGCTGCCTGCTGGTCGGCGCGGGCACGCCCGCGGCCGTCACCGGGCTCGGTCTGCCGACCGTCCGGGTCGACGAGCCCGGAGCGGGGGACGTGCTGCGCACTCCTGTCCCGGTTCCGGGCGACACCCCGGCCTACGTGATCTACACGTCCGGGTCGACGGGCCGGCCGAAGGGCGTGGAGGTCTCCCACACCGCGGTGCTGGCATTGCTCGCCGCCACCGTCGGTCCGCAGGGCGCCATGCGGGTCGGGGCCTCCGACGTGTTCAGCCTGTTCCACTCCGTGGCCTTCGACGTCTCGGTCTTCGAGCTGTGGGCCGCGCTCGCCACCGGGGGCCGGGTGGTCGTGGTCGACGGGGAGACCGCGCGCTGGCCGGAGCGGATGTGGTCGCTGATCGCGGCCGAGGGCGTCACCGTGCTGAGCCAGACCCCGTCGGCGTTCCACCCGCTCGCCGCAGCCGAGCAGCCGGCACAGGGCGACGGCCTGCGCTACGTCGTGTTCGCGGGAGAGGCCCTGGACCCGACGCTGCTGCGGGACTGGTTCGCCCGCCATGCTCCGGGCGAGCCCGTGCTGGCGAACCTCTACGGGATCACCGAGACCACGGTGCACACGACGTACCGGGAGATCCGGCCCGCCGACTGCGCGCGCCCGGCGAGCCCGGTGGGCGACGCGCTGGCCGGGCTGGAGGTCCGGGTCCTCGACCGCAGGCTGCGCGAGGCGCCGCCAGGCGTGGTCGGGGAGGTGTACGTGGCCGGCCCGCAGCTCGCACAGGGCTACGCGGACACGCCCGGCCTCACCGCGGCCCGGTTCGTCGCCGATCCGTACGGCGGCCCCGGCGAGCGGCTCTACCGCTCCGGCGACCTCGCCCGTCGCACCCTAGCGCCACCCGCGCTGTGCGGTGAGCTGGAGTTCGCCGGCCGCGCCGACGAGCAGGTCAAGATCCGCGGCTACCGGATCGAGCTGGGCGACGTCGAGGCCGCGCTGCGCGCGCTGCCGGGCGTCGCACAGGCGGTGGTGACGGTGCGGACCGTCGACGCGCACCGCAGCCTCGCCGGATACGCCGTCCCGGCCGCCGGCGCCGCGCTCGACCCGGCGGAACTGCGCGGGGAGCTGGAGCGCGTGCTGCCCGGCTACATGGTGCCCGCGGCGCTCGCCGTCCTGCCCCGGCTGCCGCTCACGACCAACGGCAAGCTCGACCGCCGGGCCCTCCCGGACCCCGGTGCGAGGGCGGTCACCGGGCGGGAGCCGGCCGGACCGGCCGAACAGGCCGTCGTCGAGGCGTTCGCCGAGGTGCTGCGTACCACGGTCGGCGTGGACGACGACTTCTTCGCCGCCGGCGGCGACAGCATCCTCGCGATCCGCCTGGTCAACCGCATCCGGCGGGCCGGGTACGCGGCGAGCCCGCAGGACGTCTTCCGGGCCCGCACCCCGGCCGCGCTCGCGGCGGGCGCCCGGCCGGTGCCCGACGGTGCCGGGCCCGCCACCGAGCGCGCGACGGCCACGATCCCGGCGTTGCCGATCGTCCACCGGTTGGCGGAGCTGTCCGGCTCCAGCCGGCGGCACAACCAGTCGGTGCTGCTGGAGGTGCCGGCGGGTCGATCCCTGGCCGGGCTGCGGGCGGCGGTCACCGCGCTCGTGGCCACGCACGAGGCGCTGCGGCTGCGCGCCGGTGCGGGTTACCGGGAGCTCGCGTGCGTGCCGCCCGGCGACGCCGGCGGGCTCGTCCACGAGGTGTCGCTGCCGGACCCCGCGAGCCCGGTGCTCGCCGCCGAAGCCGACGCCGCCACCGACCGGCTCGACCCGGCGGCCGGCACGATGCTGCAGGCGGTCCTGTTCAGGGGGCCCGACGACCTGCTGCTGCTCGTCGCCCACCACCTCGCCGTCGACGGGGTGTCCTGGCACATCCTCGTCGACGATCTGGAGCAGGCCTGGGCTGCCGCGGAGGCGGGGGAGCCGGTCGCGCTCGCCCCGCCGGTCACGTCGCTCGCCGACTACGCCGAGCTGCTCGCCGACCGCGCCGCCGCCCGGGACGGCCTGCTCGAGTACCCCCACTGGCAGCGCACCCTCGAAGTGGGCGGCGAGCTGGTGCCCGGGCCGCTGCCGCCGTGCACCATGTCCGAGCTGCGCACGGCCACCGCGGTCGCACCGGTGGCGGTGACCGAGCGGATGCTGCAGGCCCCGCACGGGGCCACCGAGGTGGTGCTCGCCGCCACGGTCGACGGGCTGCACCGCTGGCACCCCGGGCATGTCGACGAGCTGCTCGTCGACATGGAACGGCACGGGCGCGAGGAACTCGCGCCGGGCGTCGACCTGTCCCGCACGGTGGGCTGGTTCACCGCGCTCTTCCCCGTGCACCTCGTCCGCAAGGACGACCCGGTGGCGCTGCTCGCCGACGTGCGCAGCCGCCTCGACGGCCCGGCCAGGACCGGGATCGGATTCGGGTTGCTGCGCTACCTGCACCCGCAGACCGGGCCGCGGCTCGCGGCGCTGGGCCGCCCGCAGGTGCTGGTCAACTACCTGGGGCGCGTCGACTCCGCGTCGCCGGTGCTGGGCCCCGCCGACCCACGCCGGCTGGCCGCCCGCACCGCCCAGGACCCCGACCTCGAGTTCCCCTACGCCCTGGACGTGGAGGCGATGGTCGTGCGCGCCGCCGGCGGTCGCCCGCAGCTCCACGTCCGGTTCGCCGCCCCTGCCGCCCTCTACTCCGCAGACGACCTGGACCGCCTCACCCGGCACTGGACCGACGCCCTCGCCTCGGTCGTGTCGGCCGTGCGTCCCGGAGGACCCGCATGACCCAGAGCGCCACCGGCACCCCGGCGCGCGAGCTGCCCCTGCTGCCGGCCGTCGTCCGCCTCGCCGAGGGCTCGATCGACAGCGGCTCCGGCGGCGTCCGCTGCCTCGTCCTGCGCCACGCCGGCGACGTCGACTCGGACCGGCTGCGCGCGGCGCTGGCGAAGGTGCTGGAGCGGCGGCCCGAGCTGCGTGCAACGCTCACCGAGCTGGTTCCCTCGGTGTGGTCCCTCGAGGTGCTGGACAGCGGCGAGGGATTGCAGCAAAGCCACTTTCATGCAACGTCATTGCGTGAAAGTGGCTTTGCTGCAACGGGGGGCGCGCCGGCACTGGACCCGACAGCCGGCGAGCTGGTCCGGGTGGCGGTCGACGGCGACCGGATCGCGGTGGCGATGCACGAGATCGCGGGAGACGACCTCGCCGTCGCCGCTTTCGCCGAGGAGCTGGTCGCCGCCTACTCCGGGACCGGAGCCGACCCGAGCCGGGGGTCGATCGAGGAGGCCGTAGCGGCGCTCGCCGCGCTGCCCGCGCCACCCGCCGAGGTCCTCGAGGAGTGGGCGGCAGTGCTCGCGCCCGGCGCCGGGTTGACGGGCCGGGGTGGCGTCGGGGACGCCCGCGCCGAGCGTCCCCGGGCCGTGCCGCTCCCGGCCCACTCCGGGGGCACTGCAGACCCGGAGGCCGTGCTCGCCGCCCTCGCCGGGGCGCTGCGGGCGGCCGGGCTCGCCGGCGACGAGCTGCTCGTGGACCTCTCCACCGGCACCCGTCCCGACGTGCCCGCCGCGATCGCCCCCCTGGCCACGACCGCGCCGGCCCGCGTGACCTCCGGGCAGGTCGTTCGGGCGGGTGACACGTTCGAGTACCACCGCTACCTCGATGCCCGGGGCGCCCGCGAGCTGTCCCGCCTGGCCACCCCGGAGGTCCTGGTCCGGCTGCGCCCGCGGCCCGTTGCGGCGCTCCCGGTCGGCTGGTCGGTGCAGGGCTGGGCCGGCGACCTGGCGGTCCCGGCCGGCTACCGGCTGGTCGTCGACCTCACCGAGCACGACGACGCCACCGCCGTGCTGGTCCGCGGCGCCGCGGGCCCGGCCGCCGACGCCGTCGCGACGGCGGTGCTCGACGCGACCGCCCGCACCTCCGTCGCCGAGCTGGTGGACGTCACGGACGCCGAGCACCGCGCGGTGGCCGCCGGCGCGGCCGTCTCCCGGATCCTGCCGCTCTCCCCGCTGCAGGCCGGCATGTACGTGCAGAGCGTCATGGACGAAGAGCTGGACGTCTACTACGCCCAGAACACGTTCCGGGTGGCGGAGCGCCTCGACGTGGCCCGGGTCGCCGCCGCGTACGAGCGGCTGATGGACGTGCACCCGATGCTCCGCGTCGGGTTCTCCGGCGAGGTGGCGGCCGGGCCGGTGCAGTTCGTGGCCGAGGGCCTGGCGATGCCGGTGGCCGAGGTCGACCTGCGCCACCGGGGCGCCTCCGCGGAGGAGGACCTCGCCGCGATCCTCGCCGAGGACGGCGCACGCCGGTTCTCCCTGGCCGAGCCGCCGCTCGCCCGGCTCACCGTCGTCCGGATGCCCGCCGACGACGTCCTCGTCTTCACCTACCACCTGCTGCTGTGGGACGGCTGGTCGCGCGCCCGCGTGCTCGACGACCTGTTCGCGCTCTACCGCGGCGGGATCGTCCGCCCGCCGCGCCGGGACTTCGCCGAGCACCTGCGGCGGCTCGCCGAGCTCGACCCCGCGGAGAGCCTCGGCGCCTGGCAGGACTATCTCGACGGCGTCACCCCCACGCTGGTGGCCCGGACCACCCAGGGCCGTGAGCTCGTCGTCCCCGACGTCCTCACGGAGCGGCTGTCCGCGGAGCTGTCGGACGCGCTGGTGGCGGCCGCCCGCCGCGGCGGGGTGACCCTCAACGCCCTCGCCGAGGTGGCGCTCGGCCTGGTCCTCGGCGCCGAGACCGGTCAGACCGGGGTGGTGTTCGGGAGCACGGTGTCCGGCCGCCCGGCCGAGATCGACGGAATCGACGAGACCGTCGGCGTCTTCCTCAACACCGTGCCGGTCCGCGTCGATCTCGACGCCGGCACCGATCTGCTCACCCACGCCCGCCGCCTCCAGGACGACCGCGCCCGCCTCATGCCGCACGACCACGTCGGGCTCGGCGACCTCCAGCAGGCGGGCCGCGGGGAGCTGTTCGACAGCCTCTACGTGCTGCAGAACTTCCTGCGCGACGACACCTTCACCGAGTTCACGCAGGTCAACGCCATCACGGCGATGGACTACAGCGACCACACCCACTTCCCGCTCACCTGGGTCCTCACGCCCGGCCCGCGCATCGCCGTCCGCCTCGAGTACCGCCCCGACCTGATCGACGGCGCCGCCGCGCGCCGCCTGCTCGGCCGGTTCGTCCGCGCGCTGGAGAGCGCGGCCCACCGGGGCGACCTGCGCCCGCCCGCGGTCGCGCTCGGCACCCCGGACGAGCAGCGGGCCCGCGTGCGGGAGTGGGCGGCCGGCGAGCGCGACGTGGACGACGCCACCATCGCCGAGCTGCTGTCGGAGCGGGCGGCCCGGTGCCCGGACCGGACGGCCCTCGTGGCCGGGGACGAGCGGGTGTCGTTCGCCGAGCTGGACGCCCGGATCTCGCGGTTGGCGCGGGTGCTGCTGGCCCGCGGTGTCGGCCCGGAGCACGTGGTGGCGCTGGGCCTGCCGCGGTCGGTGGACATGGTGGTGGCGCTGTTCGCGGTGCTGCGCGCGGGCGCCGCGTACGTGCCCCTCGAACTGGATCATCCCGACGACCGCCTGACCGAGATCCTCCGGGAGTCCGGGGCGGAGCTGCTGGTCACGGATGCGGTGGCCGGCCGGCGGTTCTCGGGCGTGCCGCAGCTGCGGGTCGAGGAGCTCCCGGACGTACCCGGGGAACCGCTCACCGCGGACGAGCTGGGCTCCTTCGCGCCGGGCACGCCGGGCCGGCTGGACCACCCCGCGTACGTGATCTTCACGTCGGGTTCCACGGGGCGGCCGAAGGGGGTGGTGACGCCGTTCGTCGGGTTGACGAACATGCAGGTCAACCACCGGGAGAAGATCTTCGCCCCGACGGTGGCGGCCGCCGGGGACCGGATCCTGCGGGTGGCGCACACCGTGTCGTTCGCCTTCGACATGTCGTGGGAGGAGCTCCTCTGGCTGGTCGAGGGCCACGAGGTGCATGTCTGTGACGAGCAGCTGCGCCGGGACGCCGAACAGCTGGTCGCGTACTGCGCGGAGCAGCGCATCGACGTCGTGAACGTGACCCCCACCTACGCGCACCACCTGTTCGCGGCCGGCTTCCTGGACGGTGAGCACGTGCCCCCGCTGGTGCTGCTGGGCGGCGAGGCCGTGCCCGAGTCGATCTGGTCCCGGCTGCGGGAGACCGACGGCACGTGGGGCTACAACCTCTACGGGCCCACCGAGTACACGATCAACACCCTGGGCGCCGGCACGTCCGACAGCGCGACCGCCACCGTGGGCCCGGCGATCACGAACACCCGCGCGCACGTGTTGGACTCCTGGCTGCGGCCGGTCCCGGACGGCGTGGTGGGGGAGCTGTACATCGCCGGGGTGGGGCTTGCCCGCGGCTACCTGGACCGGCCCGCGCTCACGGCGGAGCGGTTCGTGGCCGACCCGTTCACCCCCGGCGGCCGGATGTACCGCACCGGCGACCTGGTGCGCCGGCGTCCCGACGGCAACGTGGATTTCCTGGGCCGCTCGGACGACCAGGTGAAGATCCGCGGGTACCGCGTCGAGCCGGCCGAGGTCGAGACCGCGCTGGCCGGGGTCCCCGGCGTCACCCAGGCCGCGGTCGTCACCCGCCCGCACCCCGAGGTGCCTGGGCAGCGGCGGCTCGCCGCCTACCTGGTCGGTGCCGCCGATCCGGCCGCTGTGCGCGACGCCGTGGCCCGGGCGCTACCCGAGTACATGGTGCCCACGCTCTGGGCGGTGGTCGATCACCTGCCGATCACGGTCAACGGCAAGCTCGACGTGACCGCGCTCCCCGAGCCCGCGCCGCTCGCCACCGGCGACGTCCGGGCGCCGCGCACCGACACCGAACGCGCCCTGTGCGACGTGTTCGCCGAGGTCCTCGGCCTGGACGCCGTCGGGATCGACGACGACTTCTTCACCCTCGGCGGCGACAGCATCTCCTCGCTCACCGCCGCGAACCGGGCTCGCAAGGCCGGCCTGCGGATCCGGCCGCGGAACATGTTCGACGCCCGCACCCCGGCCCGCCTCGCCGAGTTCCTCGACGGCCCGGTTCCCGACGCGCCGGCCGCCCCGTCCCTCGTCGAGATCGCCGGACGCGCGCGGCCCGCCGAGGTGCCCGCCTCCGCCGGGCAGCTGCGGATGTGGGCCCACGAGCAGCTGGCGGGCCCGTCGGCCACCTACCTGATCCCGCGGGTCTGGCGGGTCACCGGGCCCCTCGACGTCGAGGCGCTCACGGCGGCCGTCGCCGACGTCGCCGACCGCCACGCGATCCTGCGCACCACCTACCTCGACCGCGACGGCCTGGTGGTGCAGCGCGTCGAGCCCGACCTGCTCCCCGAGGTGGAGGTCCGCGACGTCCCCGCCGACCGGGTCGAGGCGCTGGTGACCGAGACCGTCCGCCGGCCGTTCCTCCTGAGCGGCGAGGCCCCGCTGCGGCTGCAGGTGCTGCGGACCGCGCCGGATGCCTCCGTCGTCGTGCTCGTCGTGCACCACATCGCCGTGGACGACTGGTCCTTCCGCGGCCTGGTCGCCGACCTGTCCGCCGCCTACGCCGCCCGCGCCGCCGGCCGGGAGCCCGACCTCGCGCCGCTCCCGGTGCGCTACGCCGACTTCGCGGTCTGGCAGACCGAACGCCTCGGCGACCGGTCGGATGCCGCCTCGCTCGCCGCCGAGCAGCTGCGCTACTGGGAACGGGCCCTGGACGGGGTACCCGAGGAGACGACCCTCCCGGCCAGGGCGGCGCGGCCCGCCGTCCCGAGCGGCGCCGGCGCCGAGGTGCGCTTCGAGCTGGACGCCGCGCTCACCGCGCGGCTGCGGGAGCTCGCCGACCGGCACCAGGTCAGCATGTTCATGCTCGCGCACGCCGCGGTGGCCGTGCTGCTGGACGGGCACGGCGCAGGCCCCGACACCGTGATCGGCGCGCCGATCTCCGAGCGCCAGGACGAGGCGCTCGCCGACGTGCTCGGCTTCTTCGTGAACACCCTGGCCCTGCGGCTGGACCTCGGGGGCAACCCGACCTTCACCGACCTGCTCGGGCGGGCCCGCACCGCCGCGCTCGACGCGATGGCGCACCAGGACGTCCCGTTCGACTGGGTGGTGGAGCGGGTCAACCCGCAGCGCTCGGCGGCCCGGCACCCGCTCTTCCAGGTGGAGATGGTCTACCTGCGCGCGGGCGACGCCGGCCTGGAGCTGCCCGGCGCGGCCGTCGAGCCGTGGTGGGTCGGCACCGGCACGGCGAAGTTCGACGCCACGTTCCAGTTCTTCGAGCGGGCTGGATCTGAGCCGGTGGTCCGCGGTGCCGTCGAGTACGCCACCGACCTGTTCGACGAGGCCACGATCGGCGCCGTCGTCACGCGGTTGCAGCGGATCCTGCGGGCCGTGGCCGACGATCCGGAGCGGCGCCTGGCCGACCTGCGGCTCGTCGAGGCCGCTCCCGCACGGCCCGCGACGGAGCTGCGCGCCGACCCGGCCGCCACCCTCGCCACCCGGTTCGCCGAGACCGCCGCCCGGCACGCGGACGCCCCGGCGCTGGTGGCGGGCCCGGACCGGCTCACCTACGCCGAGCTCGAGGATCGCGCCGGCCGGCTGGCCGCGGTGCTCGCCGGTCGCGGCGTGCGTCCCGGCGACCGGGTGGGGATCGCCGTGCCCCGCTCGGCCGACATGATCGTGGCGGTGCTCGGCGTGCTGCGCGCCGGCGCCACCTACGTCCCCCTCGACGTCACGGCGCCCGCCGAGCGGCTGGCCCTGATCCTGGACGACGCCGCGGTGCGCTGCGTCGTCACCACCGACCCCGCGCTGGTCGGGGACACCCCGGCGGTCGTGCTCGACCGGTCCCTGGACGGCGTCACGCCGATCGCGCCGGTCGTCGTGCCGGCCGCGCAGCCGGCCTACGTGATCTACACGTCGGGATCCACCGGCCGCCCCAAGGGCGTCGAGGTCCCGCATGCCGCCGTCCTCGACCTGGTGGCCGCCGCCGACCGCCACCATGCTTTCGACGGGGCCTTCGACGCCTCCGACGCCTGGTCGCTCTTCCACTCCGTCGCCTTCGACGTCTCGGTGTTCGAGATGTGGGGCGCGTTCGCCCACGGCGCCCGGCTGGTCGTGGTCGACCAGGACACCGTCCGCTCCCCGGAGGTGTTCTGGGACCTGCTCGAACGCGAGCGGGTGACCGTGCTGAGCCAGACCCCGTCGGCGTTCGACCAGCTGATGGAGGCCGAGCCGGCCGGGGCGGGCTCCGCCCTGCGGTACGTGATCTTCGCCGGCGAGGCGCTCGAGACCCGGAAGCTGCGGTCCTGGTTCGCCCGCCACGCCGAGGACGCGCCCCGGCTGGTGAACATGTACGGGATCACCGAGACCACCGTGCACACCACGTTCCGGGAGCTCTCCGCGGCGGATGCCGACGCCGGGGTGAGCCCGGTCGGCGGCCCGCTCCCCGGCCTGGACGTGCTGCTGCTCGACCGCTACCTGCGCCCGGTGCCGCCGGGTGTGGTGGGCGAGGTCCACGTGCGCGGCGGGCAGCTCGCCCAGGGCTATCTCGGCCGTCCCGGCCTCACCGCGAGCCGGTTCGTGGCCGACCCGGCGGGCACCGGCGGCCGGCTGTACCGCTCCGGCGACCTCGCCCGCTGGAGCCCCGAAGGGGAGCTGGAGTTCGCCGGCCGCGCCGACGACCAGGTCAAGATCCGGGGTTTCCGGGTGGAGCCCGGTGAGGTCGAGGCGGCGCTGCTCGCGTTGCCCGCGATCGCCCGCGCCGTCGTCGTGCCGTGGTCGGGACCGGGCGGAAAGCAGCTGGTCGCGTATGTGGTCGGGGCCGTCGAGGGGAACGCCGTCCGCGAGGCGCTGGGCGCCACGTTGCCCGGCTACATGGTCCCCGCGGCGGTCATCGTGCTGGACGCGATCCCGCTGACCCTCAACGGCAAGCTGGACCGCCGCGCCCTTCCCGCGCCCGACTTCACGCCCGGTGCGGGCCGGGAGCCGGCCACGCCGGCCGAGCGCGCGGTGGCCGATGCCTTCGCGGCCGTCCTCGGGGTCGAGCGGGTCGGGGTGGAGGACAGCTTCTTCGACCTCGGCGGCCACTCCCTGCTGGCGCTGCGGCTGGCCCACGAGATCGCGGCGGCGCTGGGCCGGCAGGTCTCGGTCCGGGACGTGTTCGACCACCCCACCGTCGCCGGCCTCGCCGAGCTGTCCGGCGGCACCGCCGGGACGCGCCGCCCGCCGCTGCGCCCGGTCGCGCACACCGGGGACGTGCGCGCGCTCTCGGCCGGCCAGCGGCAGATGTGGGCGCTGCACCGGGTGGCCGGACCCAGCGACGATCAACACAGCGCGGTGTACAACGTGCCGGCCGTCCTGCGCCTGCGCGGCCCGCTCGACGCCGACGCGCTGGTCGCGGCCTGGTGCGATGTGATCGCCCGGCACGAGATCCTGCGCACCGTCTACCGCGACGGGCCCGCGGGGCCCGAGGCCGTGGTGCTCGCCCCCGACGTCGCGGCGTCACGGATCGTCCGCGAGCCCGTCCACGCGGAGGGGCTGGACGCGCGCGTCGCCGCGGCCGTCACGCACCCGTTCGACCTCGCGGTGGAGTGCCCGGTCCTCGTCACGCTGCTGGAACCGGCACCCGACGAGCACGTGCTGGTGGTGGTCCTGCACCACATCGCCGTGGACGAGTGGTCGTGGCGCCCGCTGTTCCAGGACCTGGAGCGGGCCTACCGGGCCGGGGAGCCGGGTGCGGCGCTGCCGGTGCAGTACGCGGACTTCGCGGCCTGGCAGACCGGATTCCTGGCCGACGACGCCTGCGCGGTGTCGGCCGCCCACCAGCTGGAGTTCTGGCGGTCGAGCCTGGACGGTGCCCCGCGGGAGTGCACGTTCCCGGCCGACCGCCCCCGCCCCGCGGCACCGAGCGGGGCCGGCGGCGCGGTGCGGGTGGAGGTCGGCGCAGACCTCACGACGGCCTTGCACCGCGTGGCCCGCGAGCACGACGTCACCGTGTTCATGCTGCTGCACGCTGCGCTCGCCGTGCTGCTGAGCCGGCACGGCAACGGCCCCGACGTCGTGGTCGGCACCCCGATCTCCACCCGGCTCGACCCGGCCCTCGACGACGCCGTGGGCTACTTCCTCAACACGCTCGCCCTGCGCGTCGACGCCCGCCCGCAGCAGACGCTCGCCGAGCTGCTCGCCGCCGTCCGCAGCGCCGACCTGGAGGCCTACGACCGGCCGGACGTGCCGTTCGCCGACGTCGTCGACGCAGTCGGGCCGGAGCGGGCGGCGGGCCGGAGCCCGCTGTTCCAGGTGATGCTGGTGTGCCTGTCCGGCGACGCCAACTTCGCGGTGCCCGAACTCGCCGGGCTCGACGTCACCGCCGACTACGTCGGCACCGGCACCGCCAAGTTCGACGCCTCGTTCAACTTCCACGACTCGCCCGACCTGCTCACCGGTGTGATCGAGTACGCGGCCGACCTGTTCGACGAGGCCACCGTCGCCCGGTTCGCGGCCCGCTACGTCGAGGTGCTGCGCGCCTTCGCCGCCGCCTCGTCCGGGACCTTCGTCGGCGGCGTCGACGTCCTCGCCCCGGCCGATCGGGACCGCGCGCTCGCGCCGACCCCCCTCCCGGACGCCACGGTGGCCGAGCTGCTGGCGGAGCGGGCGGCGCTGTGCCCGGAGCGGACCGCGCTGGTGTGCGGCGCCGAGCGGGTGTCGTTCGCGGAGCTGGACGCCCGCGTGTCCCGGCTGGCGCGGGTGCTGCTGGCCGAGGGTGTGGGGCCGGAGCACGTGGTGGCGCTGGGCCTGCCGCGGTCGGTGGAGATGGTGGTGGCGCTGTTCGCGGTGCTGCGGGCCGGTGCGGCGTACGTGCCCCTGGAGCTGGACCACCCGGACGACCGGCTGGGGGAGATCCTCGCAGAATCCGGCGCGACGCTGCTGGTGACCGACGCGGTGGCGGGCGCCCGGTTCTCGGGCGTGCCGCAGCTGCGGGTCGGTGAGCTGCCGGCGGCCTCCGGCGAGCCGCTGACCGCGGACGAGCTGGGGGCGTTCGCGCCGGGCACGCCGGGCCGGCTGGACCACCCCGCGTACGTGATCTTCACGTCGGGTTCCACGGGGCGGCCGAAGGGGGTGGTGACGCCGTTCGTCGGGTTGACGAACATGCAGGTCAACCACCGGGAGAAGATCTTCGCCCCGACGGTGGCGGCCGCCGGGGACCGGATCCTGCGGGTGGCGCACACCGTGTCGTTCGCCTTCGACATGTCGTGGGAGGAGCTCCTCTGGCTGGTCGAGGGCCACGAGGTGCACGTGTGCGACGAGCAGCTGCGGCGGGATGCCGAGCGGTTGGCCGCCTACTGCGCCGCCGAGCGGATCGACGTCGTGAACGTGACCCCCACCTACGCCCACCACCTGTTCGCGGCCGGCCTCCTGGACGGTGAGCACGTGCCGCCGCTGGTGCTGCTGGGTGGGGAGGCGGTGCCGGAGTCGATCTGGTCCCGGCTTGCGGGAGACCGACGGCACGTGGGGCTACAACCTCTACGGCCCCACTGAGTACACGATCAACACCCTCGGCGCGGGGACCACCGACAGCGCCACGTCGACCGTCGGCACGGCGATCACGAACACCCGCGCGCACGTGCTGGACCCCTGGCTGCGGCCGGTCCCGGACGGCGTCGTGGGAGAGCTGTACATCGCCGGGATCGGGCTCGCCCGCGGGTACCTCGACCAGCCGGGCCTGACGGCGGACCGGTTCGTGGCGGACCCCTTCACGCCGGGCGGCCGGATGTACCGCACCGGGGACCTGGTGCGCCGGCGTCCCGACCTCAATCTGGACTTCCTGGGCCGCTCGGACGACCAGGTGAAGATCCGCGGCTACCGCGTCGAGCCCGCCGAGATCGAGGCCGCCCTCGACCGGGTGCCCGGGGTCGAGCGGGCCGCCGTCGTCGTCACGGTGGACCGGCGGCTCGCGGCCTACCTGCTCGGCGCGGTCGAGCCCGCCGAGGTGCGGGACGTCGCCGCGCGGGCCCTGCCCGGCTACCTGGTGCCCACGCTCTGGGCCGCGGTGGAGCACCTGCCGCTGACCGTCAACGGCAAGCTCGACGTCGCCGCCCTGCCCGAGCCGGTCCCGCTGGCGACGGGGGAGACCCGCGCCCCGCGGACCGCGACCGAGCGCACGCTCTGCGCGGTGTTCGCCGACGTCCTCGGCGTCGCGACCGTGGGCATCGACGACGGTTTCTTCGACCTCGGCGGCGACAGCCTGGTGGCCATCGAGATCGCCAACCGCTGCCGGCGCGAGGGGTTCGCCGTCCGCGTCCGGGACCTGTTCGAGGCACCGACCGTCGCCGGGCTCGCCGAGCGGGTCGGCACCCCGGACGAGCCGCCGGAGACCGGGCCCGACACCGGGCCCGGCATCGGGACCGGGCCCGGAACCGAGATCGTGCCGACCCCGGTGATGCGCTGGCTGGAGTCCCTCGGCGGCCCGATCACCGGCTACCACCAGGCGTCGGTGGTGCGCACGCCGTCCTGGTTCACCGCGGCCGAGCTGCCCGAGCTGGCCGCCGACCTGCTGCGCCGGCACCCGGTGTTCCGCTCCGGCCTGGTCACCGGCCCCGACGGCCGGTGGCAGCACCTGAGCGTGCTGCCGCCCGAGCAGGTCGACCCGGCCGCGATCGTCCGCGACGTCGACGCCACCTGCCTCGACGACGGCGAGCTGCGCGAACTCGTCCGCCGCGAGACCGCCGCCGCGCGCGACGAGCTCGACGCCCGCCCGGGCGGGATGCTGCGGCTCGTCCGGCTGGACCGCGGCGCGGAGCGGCCCGGGCGCCTGCTGGTGGTGGCCCACCACCTCGCCGTCGACGGCGTCTCCTGGCGCGTGCTGGCCGAGGACCTGGCGTCGTTCGGGGCCGAGCCCGGCACCGCGGGAGCCGCGCCCGCCCCGGAGGGCACCTCGTTCGCCGCCTGGTCCCGGTGGATCGCCGGGTACGCGGCCTCGCCGCAGCTCGCGGCGGAGACGGAGCTCTGGCGGCGCGCCCTCACCGGCGTCACCGCGCTGCCCGTGCGCAGGCCCCGCGACGCGAGCGACGTCCACGGCGCCCTGCGGCGCACGCGGGTGAGCTGCCCCGCCGAGCTCGGCCACGCGCTCCTGGTCGAGCTGCCGCGGCGGTTCGGCACCGGCGTCGACGCCGTCCTGCTCGCGGCGCTCGGCGTCGCCCTGTCCACCCTCGATCCCGGTGGGGACGTGCTGGTGGACCTGGAGAACCACGGCCGCGCAGAAGGAATTGCCACAGGGGTGCACGAACCCGCCCCGCACCTGTCCCGCACCGTCGGTTGGTTCACCGCGATCGCGCCGGTGCCGGTCGACGCCCGCGCCGGATCGGACGACGCGGCCACGCGCATCCCGTCCGCCGCGGCCGCGCTCGCGGCGATCCCGCACGGCGGCCTCGGCTACGGACTGCTGCGGTACCCGCCGTCCGGCCCCGCGCGGGTCCCGGCGTCGGGTGCCGAGGTCGAGCTGAACTACCTCGGCCGGATCACGCCGCCCCGCGAGGTCACCGAGGACGGCTGGGCCGCGGCACCCGAGACCGACGAGGTCCAGGTCGGGTTCGCCCCGGACGTCCGGGTGGGCCACAGCCTCGTCGTCGACGCGCTCGCCCGGCTGGACGTGCTCGAAGCGAGCTTCTCGTGGCCGGCCGGAGTGCTTCACGACGAGCAGGTGCGTGCCGTCGCGGACCGGTTCGTCGCCACCCTGGCGCGCTGGGCGGGGGGAGCCTGATGGCGGCACCGACGCGTGGGCCACTGCTGCTGGACCTGAGCCCGCTGCGCGACGACCGGACGTTCCGCAACCTGTTCGTCGCCCGCACGATCCTGCTGTTCGGGGTCGGCATCGTCGCGGTGACCGTGCCGCTGGAGGTCTACGCCCGCACCGGGTCCACGCCGGCCGTGAGCGTGGTCGCGGCGGTCGAGTCGGTCGCGTTCCTCGTCGGCTTCCTCGGCGCCGGGGTGCTGGCCGACCGGTCGGACCGCTGGCGGCTGGTCATCGTCACCTGGCTGGTCTGCGGGCTGACGTTCGCCGGGCTCGCGGCCAACGCGATGTGGGTCTCCTCCACCGTGCTGACGGCGATCTTCGTCGCGCTCAACGGGTTGTCCGGTTCGGTGTGCCTCACCGCGATGCTGGCCGTGATGCCGGCGATCGTGGACCGGGAGAAGCTGCACGCGGTCGGCGCGCTGAACACCGTGTCGCTGCGGCTGGGCACCGTGCTCGCCCCGGTGGTCGGGGGCGTGGTGTTCGCGGCCTCCTCCGCGGCGTGGAACTACGGGGCCGGCGCTGCGGCGGCGCTGCTGACGTGGGTGTTGCTGCTGGTCAGCCCGTCGCCCGGGCAGGGCGGCCGGTCGGGCGCCCCGGCACCGGAGGAGCTTTCCGCGCCGGAGAGCCCGCTGCGGGCGCTCGCGACCGGGGCCCGGTTCGTCGTCCGCGAGCCGGTGGTCCTCGGGGTGATGCTCGCGGGCGTCGTCGGGATGGTCGGCGGCGGGTCGTTCGTGCTGTTGCCCGCGTTCGTGGAGGCCCGGTTCGACGGTGCGCCCGCGGCGGTCGGTGCCATGTACTCGGCGCTGTCGGCCGGGTTGGTCGTCGGGTCGCTGGGCAGCGGCTGGATCCGCCGGCACTCGCGGCCGGGTCTGCTGCTGCTCGGCCTCATGGTCGTCTGCTTCGGCTGCTTCACGGCAGCGGGCGCCGCGCCGACGTTGGTGCTCGTGCTGGCCGCCCTGGTCGCGGCGGGCGCGACCAACGCCCTGGAGGAGGTCCTGCGCTACACCTTGCTGCAGCTGCGGACCCCGGACGAGCTGCTCGGCCGGGTCAACAGCCTGTTCCAGGCGCAGGGCATGACCGGGGCCGCCATCGGTGCCGTCGTGGCCGGGGCCGTCGGCGGGCTCGTCGGTGCGGCGGACGCGCTGTGGGTCTACAACGCCGGGCTGGCCGGCGTGGCGGTGCTGACCGCGGCCGTGCTGGGCCCGCTGCGGAGAGCCACCCGGGAATCGATCGAGAAGGAAACAGCATGATCTTCGTCGGGGACGGCGCCCTGCTCTGGCGCGCCGTCCGGCACGCCGCCGACCGCGGCCACGCGGTCGACCTGGTCTGCTGCGGCCTCCGCACCGAGCCGCCGCCCGGGCCGCACCCGGTCCGTCGGGTGGCCGACGGCGGGGAGCTCGACGCGCTCGCCGACGAGCTGAAGTCCGCCTGCACGGACGGGATCGTCTGGTCGATCGACAACCCGTTCCTGTTCCGGGCGGGCGTGCTCGGCACCGGACTGCGGATCCTCAACGTCCACGGCGGACCGCTGCCGGGCTACCGCGGGCTGCCCCTCGCCACCGTGGCGTACGCGGTGCTGCACGGGGAGACGGAGTTCGCGGCCACCCTGCACGAGGTGGGCGCGGGTATCGACGACGGTCCGGTGCTCGCCGAGGAGCGCTTCCCCGTCGAGCCCGACGCCGTCTTCGAGGACGTGATGCTCGACCTCGTGGAGGCCGCGCACGCGGTCTTCGCCGACAACCTCGAGCCGGTGCTGCAGGGGGCTGTCGGATCCGGGTGCCCGGCCGAGGGCACCCCGGGCTACTTCGGGCTGCGCGAGGCCCGCGCCCTCCCCGAGCACCGGGCCCATCCCCGCTACCCCCAGGCCACCGACCTGGGCATGTTCGAGGACTTCTACCCCGAGGCCGCCGAGGCCTGGGCGTGAACCAGACAGGAGTGCAGGCAGTGCGCAGACACCTCGCCGGGGCGCTGGCCGTGATGGCCCTGATCGCCGGTTGCGGCGGGACCGGGACGACGACGGAGCCGAGCGCCCCGCCGGCCGCTTCCGCCGGGGCCTTCCCGGTGACCATCACCCACGCCCTCGGCGCCACGACCATCCCCGCGGCGCCCACCCGGGTCGTCGCGCTGAGCTACGAGCAGGACCTGCTCAGCCAGGTCGGCATGCAGGTCGTCGGGCACAACGAGAACGCCGTCACCCCCGGCGCGCCCTACCCGTGGGAGGAGGGGAAGGTCGACCTCGCCGGCAGCGAGGTCGTGGTCGACGCGGCCCAGAACGTGAACCTGGAGGCCGTCGCCGCACTGGCGCCGGACCTGATCCTCGCGACGAACCTGAGCACGATCGAGCAGTTCTACCCCCAGCTCAGCCGGATCGCGCCGACGGTGGCCTACACCGCGGGCTGGAACAAGGACAGCTGGCAGGAGTCGGCCACGACCGTCGGGAAGGCGCTCGGCCGGGAAGCCGACATCGCCACCGTCGTCGCCGGGGTGGAGCAGCACGTCGCCGGCATCGCCGCCGAGCTCCCCGGCCTCGCGGGCAAGACCTACGCCAGCGCGTACTACTACGAGCCCGGCAGGTTCGTCGTGCCCACCGACCCGGACGCGACCATCGTGCGGGTCTACAACCAGCTCGGGCTGGAGATCGACCCCACCGTGTCGAGCAGCGTGCAGAACCGGCTGCTGTCGGCCGAGCAGAGCGGCCTGCTCGACGTCGACTACCTCCAGCTCTCGTCGGCCGGTCCCGACCTGCGGTCCCAGCTGTTCGCCGACCCGCTCTTCTCGAGCCTCGGCGTGGTGCGCGACGGGCGCTACAGCGAGACCGACGAGTCCGGCGGCGTGGCCGCGAACTACCCGACGGTCCTGAACATCCCGTGGAGCCTCGACCAGCAGGTCGACGTCCTGCGCAAGGTCGCGGCCGAAGCCGGTTGACCCACGAGCGAGGAGCGAGCATGTCCACAGCAACCGGGGAGAGCGTCGCGCCGGTCGCCGCCGATCCCGTGACGGCCGGGGCCGCGCTGGCCCGCGGCTGCGCGGCGCCCTACGTCCTCTACGAGCGCGACGGCGAGGTGCTGTTCGCCGCCGGCGTGCGCGCCGAGATCGTGCTCGACGGCACCGGCCTGCACGTGCGGTCCGGCGACTCCACCCATGTGGAGCCGCTGACCGACCGGCCCCTCGACCAGGTGGCCGCGGCGCTCGCCGCGCTCGGTCCGCCGGGCTGGCGGGCCTACGGCTGGGCGGCGTTCGAGCTCGGGCACCTCCTGCACGGGTTGCCGCTGCCCGACGGGTCCGGGCCGCTCCTGCACCTGCTGATCCCGGAGAACGAAGCCAGGATCGGCGGCGGGACGGCTCACCTGCGCGTCGACGACCCGGCGACGGCGGCGGCCTGGGAGGCGGCCCTCGCCGCCCCGCCCGCGCCGGCGGGGCGGCCGGTGCCGATCGACGAGATGACCGACCGCAGCGGCTATCGCGACGCGGTGGCCGCGGCGGTCCGGGAGATCCGCGAGGCGCGGTTCCGCAAGGTGATCCTCTCCCGCACGGTGCCCGTCGACGAGGACATCGACCTCGTCGCCAGCTACGAGGAGGGACGCCGCCACAACACGCCCGCCCGGTCGTTCCTGCTGCGCCTCGGCGGGCTCGCCGCGGCCGGCTTCAGCCCGGAGACGGTGGTGGAGGTCAGGGCGGACGGCACGTTCTCCACACAACCGCTCGCCGGCACCCGCGCGCTGTCCGGGAACACCGACACCGACAGCGCCCTGCACGAGGAGCTGCGCACCGACCCGAAGGAGATCTACGAGCACGCCGTGTCGGTGCAGGTGGCCCAGGACGAGGTCGCGGCCGTCAGCGTGCCCGGCTCGGTCATCGTCGACGGCTTCATGCGCGTGGTCGCCCGGGGCAGCGTGCAGCACCTGGGCTCGCGGGTGCGCGGGCGGCTGCGCGCCGGCGCCACCGGCTGGGACGCGTTCGCCCGGCTGTTCCCCGCGGTCACGGCCTCGGGGTTGCCGAAGGGGCCGGCCTGCGCCGCGATCGGCCGGCACGAGGACGGTCCGCGGGGGCTCTACGCCGGCGCGGTGCTCACCGTCGACCACGAGGGCGCGCTGGACGCCGCCCTCGTGCTGCGCTCGGTCTACCAGCGCGACGGGCGGACGTGGCTGCGCGCCGGAGCCGGGATCGTCGCCCAGTCCTCGCCGGAGCGGGAGCTGGAGGAGACGCGGGAGAAGCTGCGCAGCGTCAGCCGCTTCCTCGTGGCCCCTCGATCGGCCCCTCGATCGGCCCCTCGATCGGCAGAGCCGGTGGGATCGTGACCGCCCCGCTGCTCGACGGGGTCGTCGGCTGGCCCGCGGAGCTCGCCGAGCGATACCGGCGGGAGGGGTACTGGCGCCCCGAGACGCTCGGCGGCCTGCTGCGGGAGTGGGCCGCCCGGTACGGCGAGGCCACCGCCGTCGTCTCCGGAGCGGATCGGGTCACCTACGCCGAGCTGGACCGCCGCGCCGACGCCCGGGCCCGCGGCCTGCGCGCGCTCGGCCTGGCACCGGGCGACCGGGTGGTGGTGCACCTGCCCAACACCGCGGAGTTCGTGGTCACGCTCTTCGGGCTGCTGCGCCTCGGCGTGATCCCGGTGCTCGCGCTGCCGGCGCACCGGCTCTCCGAGATCGAGCACTTCGCGCGGCTCGCCGAGGCGGTCGCCTACTTCGGCCCCGACGTCCACGACGGGTTCGACCACCGCGACCTCGGCAGCGCCGTCGCCCGCGCGGTGCCCTCGGTGCGGCACCTGCTGGTGGCCGGCGGGCCCGGCACCGGGTTCACCGCGCTCGCCGACCTGCCCGCGGGCGACCCCGACCCGCTCCCGGAGATCGACCCCGCGCAGGTCGCCGTCCTGCTCGTCTCCGGGGGCACCACGGGCAAGCCCAAGCTCATCCCGCGCACCCACCGCGACTACGCCTACAACGCGCGGGCGAGCGCCGAGGTCTGCCGGCTGCGCGCCGATGACGTCTACCTGGCCTGCCTGCCGCTCGCCCACAACTTCCCGCTCGCCTGTCCCGGCCTGCTCGGCGCGTTCGGCGTCGGCGCCACGGTCGTGCTCGCCCCGGTACCCAGCCCGGACGTGACCCTCGCCCTCGTCGAGGCCGAGGGTGTGACGGTCACGGCGATGGTGCCGCCGCTGCTGCGGCTCTGGGTCGACCTGACCGGGACGTCGAACGGGGCGCCACCGCCGAGCCTGCGGCTCGTGCAGGTCGGTGGCGCCAAGTGCGACGAGACGCTCGCCCGCCGCGTCGGCCCGGCGCTGGGCTGCGCCGTGCAGCAGGTGTTCGGGATGGCCGAGGGCCTGCTCAACTACACCCGCCTCGACGACCCGGACGACGTGGTCGCGGTGAGCCAGGGTCGCCCGCTCTGCCCCGCCGACGAGCTCCGGGTCGTCGACCGCGCAGGCAGCGACGTCGCCCCGGGCGAGCCGGGCGAGCTCTGGACCCGCGGGCCGTACACGATCCGCGGCTACTACCGCGCCCGCGAGCACGACCCCGTCAGCTTCACGCCGGACGGCTTCTACCGCACCGGCGACGTCGTCCGCCGGCTGCCCAGCGGCCACCTCGTGGTGGAGGGCCGGGTGAAGGACGTCGTCAACCGGGGCGGGGAGAACGTCTCCGCATCGGTTCTGGAGGAGCACCTGCTGGCCCACCCGGCGATCGCGGCGGCGGCCGTCGTCGGGCTCGCGCACGAGGACCTCGGCGAGGCGGTCTGCGCCGCCGTCGTCCCGGCGACGGGAGCCACCGTGCCCAGGGGTCGGCAGCTGCGGGCCTTCCTCGCCGAACGCGGGCTCGCGCGCTTCATGTACCCGGACCGCGTGGTCGTCCGGGACCGCCTGCCGCTCACCGCCGTCGGGAAGATCGACAAGCGGGCGCTCGTCAAGGAGCTGAGCACATGATCATCACTCGCGACGGCGTGCGGATCTCCTACGACGACCGGGGCGATGGCCCGCTCGCCGTGCTCGTGATGGGCACCGGCAGCCCCGGCCGCGTCTGGCAGACCCACCAGGTGCCGGCGCTGCGCGCCGCCGGCAATCGGGTCGTCACGCTGGACAACCGCGGCGTCGGGGCCAGCGACGAGTGCGCGTCGGGCTTCACGATCGACGACCTGGTCGGCGACGTCGCCGCGCTGGTGGAACACCTCGACGCCGGGCCCGCCGCCGTGATCGGCACGTCCCTGGGCGCCCGGATCGTCGTCGAGCTCGCACTGGCCCGCCCCGACCTGGTCACCCGGGCCGTCGCGCTCGCCGCGCACGCCCGTCTCGACCCGGTGCAGCGGGCGTTCACGGCGGGCGAGATCGCGCTCGCCGACGAGAAGATCGTGCCGCCGCTCGACTACCACGCCTCGGTGGCGGCGATGCAGTACCTCTCGCCGGCCACCCTGCGCGACGAGCAGAAGGCCCAGGACTGGCTCGACCTGCTCTCGTGGGGCGGTGCGGCGATCGGCCCCGGTCACCGCGCCCAGCTCGCCGTGTCGCTCCAGCTCACCGACCGGCGCGCGGCCTACCGCGACATCGGGGTGCCACTGCTCGTCGTCGCGTTCGCCGACGACGCCACGATCCCGCCCCGCCTGTCCCGCGAGGTGGCCGACGCCGTGCCCGGGGCCCGATACCTGGAGATCCCCGACGCGGGCCACTACGGCTACCTGGAACGCCCCGACGAGGTCAACCGGGTCCTGCTCGACTTCCTCGTCTCCTCATGACCCCTTCACGAGAGGAACCGCCTCCGGTGTCCCATGACAGTCCTGTCCTCGATGTCGTGGGGGTCGGCTTCGGCCCGGCCAACCTGGGCCTCGCCATCGCCGTCACCGAGCGCAACGCCGCCGCAGAGCGCAACGGCCAGGCCGAGCGGCCGATCTCGGCGCTCTTCCTGGAGCGGCAGGACGCCTTCGGGTGGCACCGCGGCATGCTCATCCCGGACGCCCGCATGCAGGTGGCGTTCCTCAAGGACCTCGCCACCCTGCGCAACCCCACCAGCAGCTTCGGGTTCGTCAGCTACCTCGCCGAGCGCGGCCGGCTCGTCGACTTCGTCAACCGGCAGACGTTCTTCCCGACCCGTCTGGAGTTCCACGACTACCTGTCCTGGGCCGCGGCCCGGTTCGACGACATCGTGTCCTACGGCACGGTCGTCGAGCGGATCGAGCCCACGGGGGACGGGCTGCTCGCCATCACGGGGCGGCGCGGCGGGGAGCCGATCCGCGTCGTCACCCGCGCCGTCGTGATCGCCACCGGGCTCGCGCCCGCGCTGCCCGACGGCGTCGAGGCGGGGGAACGCATCTGGCACAACAGCCAGCTCGTGCCCAACGTGGCCAAGCTCGCCACCGGCCCGGCACCGCGGCGCTTCGTGGTGGTCGGCGCCGGGCAGAGCGCCGCCGAGAGCGTCGACTACCTGCACCGCAGCTTCCCCGACGCCGACGTCCACGCCGTGTTCCAGCGCTGGGGCTACAGCCCCGCCGACGACAGCGCCTTCGCCAACCGCGTGTTCGACCCGGACGCCGTCCACGAGTTCTTCGGCAGCTCACCGGAGGTGCGTGGCCGCGTCACCACGCTGCACCGCAACACCAACTACTCCGTGGTGGACCCGGACCTCATCGAGGCCCTCTACGAGCGGCACTACGCCGAGCGGGTCGAGGGCCGCGAGCGGCTCCGGTTCGACAAGATGTGCGCCGTCGAGGCCTGCGAGGACCTGGGTACCGGCGTGCGGGTGCGCATCCGCAGCACGCTCGACGATACGGCCGCCGACCTCGACGCCGATGTGATCGTCTACGCCACCGGCTACCGGTCCGGCGACCCGACCCGGTTCCTCGCCGCGCCCGCCGCCCGTCGCGACGAGCACGGCCGCCCCCGCATCACCGAGGACTACCGGCTGGAGCTGGACGGCTCCGACGCCCTGGTCTACGTGCAGGGCGCCACCGAGCACACGCACGGCCTGGCCTCGACCCTGCTGTCCAACGTCGCCGTGCGCAGCGGCGACATCCTCGCGTCCCTGGAGGCGCGGATCCGCTGAAACAGCCGGCCCCATGTGTCAACGGGTCACCGGTGTCGGCGTCGGTGTGGTCGCCCTTCGGCCGCGTCGAGTGCGGGGGTGAGCGGCTCGAGGGCGGCGCGGAGCAGGTCGGGTAGCGAGCCGGACACCGCAACGAGGCCGCCGGCGGCGGGGGAACCGGTTGCCGACCGCAGCCACTGTTGGAGTGCGACGCGGACCGCGGCGGCCACGCTGGCCGCGAGCACGCGGGCAGTGCGTTCGTCGATGCCGTCGAGGCGGCCCGCGATCGCGTCTGCCAGGGGTTGTTCGATCGCGCCGGCAGTGCTGAGGAACGCGTCGCGCAGCGCAGCGCTGGTCGTGATCAGCAGCAGTGCATCGCGACCGCGTTCGCCCGGGTCGGTGTATTGCTCCGCGATGGCGTCGGCAACGGCGTCAGCGAGCGGGACGTCAGGTGGTCGAGCGGCCACCGCCGCCGCGACTCGCGCCTCCCGCTCGGCGGTGACGGCGGCGACGATCGCCTCCTCACGACTGGAGAAGTAGTTGTTGTAGGTCCTCGGCGAGACGCCGGCGGCCTCGGCGATGTCGTCGACGCGCACGTTGTTCGGCCCGCGCTCCACGGCCAGCCGCAGTGCCGCCTCCCGCAACGCCGTGCGGGTGGCCTGCTTCTTCCGCTCGCGCAACCCGGCCCGTCTCGTCACGACACCATCATGCCAGCAGTACATGCGTGTGCGCAAAAGTGCGCGCACGCATGTTTCTGATAACGTCGGATCGAACCCCACTCGACAGGAGGGACCAGGTACATGCGTGGCAAGGGGATGACGTACGACACCGGCTTCGTCCGGACGGGCAGCGTGTCTCGTGCGGACTTCGATCCCGAAGTGGTCAGGCGGGAGCTGGCCATCATCCGTGACGATCTGCACTGCAATGCCGTCCAGATCACCGGTGGTGACCCGGAGCGGCTGGAGCTGGCCGCCCGCTGCGCTGCCGAGCTCGGGCTGGAGGTCTGGTTCTCGCCCTACCCCCTGGAGCTGACAACCGCCGAGATCCTGTCGCTGTTCGCCGATTGCGCGCAGCGGGCCGAGCGGCTCCGGGAAGCGGGTGCCGAGGTCGTGTTCATCGCTGGCGTCGAGCTGAGCTTGATGAACCAGGGATTCCTGCCCGGCGACAGCGTCCAGGAGAGGCTCGGCCTCCTCCTCGGCCAGCCTGACGGCCGCAGCGAGCGACTCGCCGACGCGACAGCCCGTCTCGACGACTTCCTCGGCGAGGCCGTCGCAGTGGTCCGCGAGCGTTTCCGAGGCAAGCTCACCTACTGCGCCATACCGTTCGAGCGTATCGACTGGGCACCGTTCGACATCGTGTCCGTCGAGCTCATCCGATCCGCCGAGGTGGCCGACCAGTTCCGCCAGGGTGTGCGCACCCTGGTCGCGCAGGGAAAGCCGGTCGCCGCCACCGGCTTCGGCGCGGCCACCTGGCGCGGCGCGGGCGACATGGCCCCGCGCAGCATGGAGATCGTCGAGTACGACCAGGACACCGGTGACCCGGTTCGGTTGAACGGGGAGTACGTCCGTGACGAGGCCGGCCAAGCCACGTACCTGAGCGAGCTGCTGGAGATCTTCGACGCCGAACGCGTCGACAGCGCGTTCGTTTTCCTGTTCGCGCTGCACAGCCACCCACACCGCCCCGACGGTGACCCTCGCGACGACCTGGACCTCGCCAGCCCCGGCATCGTCAAGATCCTGGAGGGTCGCCGCGGAGACACCTACCCGGACATGACCTGGGAACCCAAGGCGGCTTTTACCGCCGTCGCTGAGCACTACTACCGCCGCGAACCTGGCGCACCAGCCCAACGCGGGAGTGTCGAGGCGCGGGCATGAATGTCGACGCGGCCACGGTCGCCGCGTCCGGCTAGCACGTTGTGCGTGTGGAACGCGGTGCGCGGGTCGAGGGCTGCGAGCGGCTCCGGATCCGCTGGTAGAGCCAGGGTGCATCATGATGCATCGCTGGCATGCTCTGATGCTGTGCGTATCACCATCACCATCGACGAGCACCTGCTGGCCGAGGTGCGGCAGATCGCAGCCGCGCGCCGACAGAGCGTCAGCCAGGTCATCGAGGAGAGCGTTCGTGCGAGTCTGCTCCGGCGGGAGTCGGAGAGTCGCGAGCCGTTCGAACTGCGCACCTTTCACGCCGGTGGTTACCAGGTGGGCGTCGATCTGAACGACAACGCGGCGCTGTAGCGGCCGCCTACCAGCGCCCGCGCTGGTTCGGGATCCGCGCCGCGAGGGCGACGGCGCCTCCCATCACCACGGCGAGGGCGAAGAACGCGGCGGTGTTGGCCGCGGCCGGATCGGCGGCGGCCGAGGTCACGGCGGTCACCACCGAGACCGCGACGATCGCTCCGGCCTGGCGGAACAGCACCCGCAGGCCGGAGACGGCTGCCGCCTGCTCCGGCACGAGGTGCATCCCGGCGTTGGCCGAGGACGGGGAGGCGAAGCCCATCCCGAGCCCCATCACGGCGGCGCCGAGGGAGAGCCAGAGCTCGGGGCCGCTGTGCACTGGTGGCAGCGCGATGAGCACGAGCGCGACGGTGATGGCGGCCATCCCGGCGAGCAGGAGCGGCCGGTGTCCCAGCCTGCGCAGCAGGCCGACGGCCACCGCCGAGACGACGATCATGAAGACGGCCCGGACCGTCAGCAGGCCACCGGCGGCGATGGGTGCCATCCCGTAGCGGATCTGGGCGTAGTGCGGCAGCAGCGCGGAGAACCCGATCACGGCGGCGCCGAACAGGACGTTCATGACGTTCATCAGGCCGAGCCGGTGGCCGGTCAGCAGCCTCGGCGGGATGATCGGGTCGGGGTGCCGGTGCAGGTGGCGCAGCAGGAACCGGCCCGCCACCAGCGACACTGCGGCGGCCACGACCACCGACGCCGGCCCGGTCCAGCCCTCGTTGAACGACCCGATCCGGGTGATCGCGACCATCCCGGACAGCAGGAGCGCGGTGAGCCACCCGATCCCCACGAAGTCGACGCGCGCCACGGCGGTGCGCGGGGTCTCCCGGATCAGCGCCCGCCCGAGGCAGACGAGCACGATCCCGACCGGCACGTTGACGAAGAAGATCTCCCGCCACGACGCGACCGTGAGGATGAGCCCGCCGGCGAGGGGACCCAGGACCGCGCCGATCGGGAAGGCCGTGCTGAAGAGCGCGATCGCCCGGTCCCGCTCCTGGCCGAACTCGGCCGACACGATCGCCGTGGCCACCGGCAGCAGGACGCCGCCAGCGAGCCCCTGCATGAACCGGCCGACGATCAGCTCCACCGTGCCCGAGGAGAGCCCGCACAGCACCGACATCACCGTGAAGGCGGCGACGGCGAGCAGGTACACGCGCCGGGCGCCGAACCGGTCGCCGAGCGGCCCGGCGAAGGGCAGCACGAGGATCTGCCCGACCGAGTAGATCGTGATCGTCCAGCCCATCCAGGCCAGGCTCGCCCCGAGGTCGCTCTGCATCGCCGAGAGAGCCGTGGCCACCGACGTCTGGTCGATGGCGTGCATCAGCATGGCGAGCACGACCGTGGCGAAAACCAGCCAGCGGACGAGCGCCCGGCGCGGTGCGGCTTCGACGGTCACGGACACCGGACCCCCTTCCCGCTAGTTGCCTATCGGCAAGCAATTCAACCACGGGTGGTGCCCGCATGGGGCTGCCCGCCCTGGTTTCATTGGCAGATGCAGGGCGCAGGGGATGCCAAGGGTGTCGACACGGGCTTCGACACCGATGCCGCCGCGCGGCTGCGGCGGGTGATCGGCAAGCTGGCCCGGTCGATGAACGAGTCCGCGTCGAGCGAGGAGCTCACCCCCACCCAGGCGTCCGTCCTCGGCGTGGTCGTCGCGCGCGGCCCGATCAGGATCTCCGCGGTCGCCGACCTCGAGGGCGTCAACCCGACGATGCTGTCGCGCGTGATGGGGGTGCTGGAGCAGAAGGAGCTGATCGTGCGCTCCTCGGCCACGTCCGACCAGCGCGGCGTGGTCGCCGAGGCCACGATCGCGGGCCGCGAGAAGAGCATCCGGATCATGGAACGGCGCACCGCGATGGTGCTCTCGGTGGTCGAGCACCTCCCGGAGCAGACCGCCGCGGTGCTGCTGGCCGCCCTGCCGGCCCTGGAGGAACTGACCGCCGCGTTCGCGGAGCGCAGGCCGACCCTCGCCCGGGAGGGCTGACCGGGCCGTTCTGGATCAAGCCCCGGCCGATTCCTTCCTGCGGGTCGCCGGGTCTACCCGTCATGGTCTTCCATGACGTGATGCCCGACTCCCGGGACTTCGGCCCGCGCACCGAGCCGTTCCGTCGCGAGCTGCTCGCCCACTGCTACCGCATGCTCGGTTCGCTGCACGACGCCGAGGACGTCGTGCAGGAGACCTACCTGCGGGCATGGCGCGCCTACGACGGGTTCGAGGAGCGGGCGTCGGTGCGTACGTGGCTGCACCGGATCGCGACGAACGCCTGCCTGACCGCGCTGCAGCGCCGGGGCCGACGCGTGCTCCCGTCCGGCCTCGCCGGCCCGTCGGACGACCCGTACGCGCCGCCGGTGCCGGCCGGTGCGGACGTCAGCTGGGTGCAGCCGATCCCGGACGCGCTGGTCGCGCCGGATCCCGCTGCCGCCGTCACTGCGAGGGAGGACCTGCGGCTCGCGCTCATCGCCGGCCTGCAGCACCTGCCCGCCCGGCAGCGGGCCGTGCTGCTGCTCCGCGACGTACTGGCGTTCCGGGCGGCCGAGGTGGCGGCCATGCTCGACATCAGCACGGCGGCGGTCAAGAGCGCGCTCCAGCGTGCCCGGGCCCGGATGGAGGAGGCCGCGCCGACGCCCGACGGCATCACCGAGCCCGACGAGCCGCAGGCCCGCGCGCTGCTCGACCGCTACATCGCCGCCTTCGAGAACGCCGACGCGGCCGCACTGGAGGAGGTGCTGTGCGAGGACGCCGCGCTGGAGATGGTCGGCTCACGCACCTGGTTCTCCGGCCTGCGCACCTGCCTGCCCTACATCACGAGCCCGCCGGTCCTGGGCGCGCCGGGGGACTGGCGGATGCTCCCCACCTCCGCCAACGGCCAGCCGGCCGCTGCCTCCTACCGCCGCAACGCCGCCGGCCGGCACGAGGCGTTCGGGATCGCCGTGCTGACGCTCCGCACGGAGGGGATCCGCCGAATCGTCGTGTTCGGCGATCCCGGCCTCGTACCGGCCTTCGGTTTCCCCGCGGTCCTCGAGAGCGAGCTCAGCTCGTGAGCGGAGGCCAGAAGTAGAGCTTCTCGGCACGGATGCGCACGATCACGCGCTCGGCGTCGGGTTCGGGTGGTGGGGTGGCGCCGTCCATGTGGCGCTCGTACATCTCGTGCAGCAGAGCCTTCTCCGGGTCGTCGGTGATGTCGACGCCGCCGCGGATCTCGACGTACCGCCCGGTGTGCGCGAGCACGAGCAGGCTCACGCGCGGGTCGCGTTCCATGTTGCGGGTCTTCAGGCGTCCGCGGATCGTGCTGAACACGACCGAGTCGCCCGCCCGCTTCACGAAGATCACGGACGACTGAGGGTGGCCATCGCGGTTCGCCGTGGCGAGGACCGCGGTGTGCGGCCCGTCGAGGAGATCGCGCGCGGCGTCGGGGAGTTCGAGTGGCATGCAGATGTAGACCAGCCGAGCACCGAGAAGGACTCGGTCGGAGCGCCACCCGGAGGTGCCCCAGGGGGGTGATGATCGCTTCGAAAGGCAGGCTCTCGAGCAGCGGGCGGCGGCACACCGGTTGTGACGCCGGCACACCGACTGCAGCCGGTGTGTCAGCGTGGAAGTCGGTGTGCGGGCGGCCGTGCAGCGCGGACGACCAGGTGGGGCGGGACCACCGCGTTCCGCGTCCTCAGGGTGTGTGGTGCGGGATCGCCTTCAGGGCGAGGACCGCCGCGGTCGACACGAGGGTTCCGGTGGCGATCGCGACGAGGTAGCCGAAGGGGTTGCCGATCAGGGGGAGCACGAAGATCCCACCGTGTGGGGTGGCGGCCGCCACGCTGAAGGCGGCCGTCAGCGCGCCCGTCACCGTCGAGCCGGCCAGGAGCGACGGCAGCACCCGCAGGGGGTCGGCGGCGGCGAACGGGATGGCGCCTTCGGTCACGTACACGGCACCGAGCAGCCAGGCCGCGCGCCCGCTCTCCCGCTCGGCCGGCGTGAACCATGAGTCGCGGAGGGTGCTGGCGAGCGCCATGGCCAGCGGCGGGGTCATGCCCGCGGCCATGACGGCGGCCATGATCGTCGCCGCTGCGGGTGTGCCGGTGGCGAGCCCGGCGACGGCGAACGTGTAGGCCGTCTTGTTGATCGGCCCGCCCAGGTCGAGGGCGACCATCAGCCCGAGGGTCGCGCCCGCCAGCACGAGGCTGCCGGCGGACAGGTCGCCGAGCCGGCTCGTCAGGGCGGTGGTCAGGGCGGCCAGCGGCGTGCCGACGACGAGCCACATGACGGCGCCGGTGACGAGGGTGCCGGCCAGCGGCAGGACCAGCACCGGACGCAGGCCCGCGACGACGCGGGGTGGGTGCCAGCGCGCGAGCCGCTCGACCACGACGCCGGCAACGACCCCGGCGACCAGCCCGCCGAGGAAGCCGGCCCCGGTCTGGGCGGCGACGGTGCCGCCGACGAACCCGGGCACCAGCGCGGGGCGGTCGGCGATGGCGTGGGCGACGTACCCGCCGACCACGGGCACGAGGAGCCCGAAGGTGAGGGTGCCGAGCTGGTGCAGCAGCGCCGCCCAGCTCGTGGGGGCGAGCCAGTCGAAGCCGGCGGTCACCGGCGGCTCGGCGCCGACCGTCGGGCCGCCGAGTGCGTATCCGAGCGCGAGCAGCACGCCGCCGGTGACGACGAACGGGATCGCGTAGCTCACGCCCTGCATGAGCTTGCCGTGGACTGCGGCGAACGTCGGGACGGAGGTGGGGTGGGTCAGGGTGGAAGCGTTCATCTCAGACCTCAGGTCAGGTGGCGAGGGCTTCGAGCCCCGGGTACGGGCGCCGGTCGCCGGCGGGTCCGCCCAGCTGGGCGTGGAGCACGCCGAGCTGTGCGGTGTGCCGGCGGACTGCGGCGATGAGCGCGTCGAGCGCGCGCTCGCCGCCGCCGAGCGCGGGCACGGCCAGCGCCGCGGCCACGGCGGCGAGTGCGGCGACCGTCACGAAGGCGACGTGCAGCCCGACGGCTTCGGCGACGATCCCGAGCAGCGGCGGGCCGCCGAGCAGGCCGGTGTAGCCCACCGTCGAGGCGAGCGCGACCCCGCCGGCCCCGGCATGGGCGCCCGCCCGCGCGATGGCGATGGGGAAGACGTTGGCCAGGCCGAGCCCGATCAGCACGAAGCCGGCGAGCACGATGTCGACGTCCGACACCGTCGCCACCACCAGCGCCCCGGCGGTGGCGAGCAGTGCCCCGCCGGTCACCACCCGGGTGGGCCCGAGCGTGTGGACGAGGCCGTTGCCGGCCAGCCGGCCGCAGGCCATCGCGAGGGAGAAGCCGGCGTAGCCGGCGGCGGCGAGCACCGGGGTCGCGCCGATCTCCTGCAGGTGCAAAGCCCCCCAGTCGGTGACCGCGCCCTCCCCGAACGCCGTGCAGCCGGCGATGACGCCCAGCAGCACGACGAGGCCGCGGGCGGTGCCGCGCGGCGCCGGGTCGTCGCGGTCCTGCGCGTGATCGGCGTCGGCGGCCAGCAGGACGGGCGCCACGGCGGCCGTCCCGAGCACCCCGAGTGCGGCGACGACGAGCAGGTGCACGGCGGGCGACGCGAGCGTGGCGACGGCCCCGCCGGCCGCGGCTCCGGCGAGTCCGCCGAAGCTGAACCCGGCGTGCAGGGACGGCAGCACGGGGCGGCGCACCGCGGTCTCCACCTGCACGCCGACCGCGTTGGCGGCCACGTTCAGCGTGCCGGTGGCGGCGCCGAACACCAGCAGCGCGACCGCGAGCTCGGGGATCGAGCCGGTGAGGCCGGGGAGGGCGAGCGCGGCGCAGGTGGCGATCGCGGCGGCCACGCCGGTGAGGCCGGGCCCGAGGCGGGCGCACAGCGCCCCGGTCAGCTGCATGCTGGCGAGCGCCCCGAGCGAGACGCACAGCAGCGCGAGGCCGAGGGCCGTCGGTCCGGCGCCGACGCCTGCCGCGACGTCGGGGATGCGCGAGGCCCACGAGCCGAAGACGGCCCCGTCGACGGTGAACAGCACGGTGGCGGCGATGCGGTGCCTGCGCACCGGGGGAGGGGTCGACCTGCGGCTACGCAGACGTGCGGGATCGAGCGGGAAAGGCATGTCGGGGGTCCGGCTCCACGAGATCGTCGGCTTCGTTCCGTATGTGGCGGCGACGGCGGGCACCGGTCTCCAGCATGCCGGGAAGGCCGTCCGGAATCGATCCAGATCGCGGTGAAACCGCTCACGGCGCGGATCTCGCTTCCGACGAGCGCGCCGCTCGTCGGAAACTGGGATCAGGCGATCGACCAATCCAGGGGGACCACTCCGTGGCAGCGGCCGTCGGCGTCGAGCAGGCGTCCCATGTGCTTCACCGTGCGCAGCACGACGGCACGGTCGGCCACCCGCAGCGGCGGCAGGCGGGCGCACAGGTGGGCTTCGAGGCTGTGCACGTCGGGCAGGTTGCGCAGCCACACGTCGATGACGAGGTTGTGCGGCCCGGCCGTGATCGCGCACGAGCGGACCTCGGGCACCCCGGCGAGCGCCTGGCTGATCTCGCGCAGCTTGTCGGCGGGTGCCGAGGCGAAGTAGACGGCCGACAGCGGCCAGCCCGACACCGGCCGGGCGACGTCGCAGCGCAGGCTGATCCGCGCGCTGACGAGCTGCCGCAGCCGGCGGCCCGCGGTCGTCACGCTGGTGCCTAGCTCCTCGGCGAGGCGGCGGATCGGCATCCGGCCGTCGGTGGAGAGCAGAGTGAGCATGCGGGCGTCGAGCTCGTCCCACGCGGCGTCCCGGACGGGGCCCGGCGGCGGGGGCGCGGCGCGCTCCAGCTGGAACCGCTGGGAGGCGTCGAGGCTGCGGAGCCGCCAGCTGCTGCCCTCGGTGGGCATCGCGGTGACCAGGTGGGTGCGGGTGGCCGCCACGCCGGGGATCGTGGCCAGGCGCAGCGCGATGAACCGCGCCAACTCGTCCATCGTGGGGGCCTGCGCGGACACCACCAGATCGCGCCCGCCTGCCGTCTCCTTCACGTTCAGCGCACGCGGCTCGGCGGCCACGGCCTCGGCGACCTGCGGGCCCGCGCCGGGCCGGGTGTCGATCTCCACGACGGCGGTGACGGCGTTGCGGGGGTCGCTGAGGCGCGCGTACGCGGTGACCCAGGCGAGCCGGTCGCGCTCCATGCGTTGCCAGCGGCGTGCCGCCGTGACCGGGTCGATCGCGAGGACGTCCCCGACCAGGCGCCACGGCGCCCGCGGGTGGATCTGCAACGCGTGCACGATGCGGCGATCCACTTCGTCGAGGAGGGTGGGCACGACCGGATCCTGCGTCATTCGACTCTGCACCAATCCGGATCGATCCGGGCTCCTCCTGCACGGATCCTGCACCGTAACACCGGCGGAGCGGGAGGCATCGATCCTCTGGCGCCATGACATCGAGCGCGATCCGCATCGAGCGAGCCAGGTTGATCGACGGGACGGGCGCGGCCGCCGTGGCCGACGCCGTCGTCTGCATCGACGAGCGGGGCACCGTCGAGTACGCGGGGAGCACGCACGCAGCCCCGCAGGCCGGGCCGGAGACGCGGATCATCGACGCCGCCGGCCGCACGGTCCTGCCGGGCTTCATCGACACCCACGTGCACCTCGGCTTCCGGCACGGCATGCCGCCCGGCCAGCGAGGTCTCGAGGACCCGACGCTGCAGGTGCTCGACACGGCGGCCCGGATCCGCCAGACCCTCGACGCCGGCGTCACCACCGCGCGGGACCTGGCCGGCCTGCCCGCGGGCTACCGCACGGCGGTCGAGACCGGCCGGCTGGTGGGCCCGCGGCTGCAGACCGCGGTGCGCGCGCTGAGCCACACCGGCGGGCACGGCGACGTGTCGTTGCCCGACGGCACCGACCTGTCCGGCGGGATGACCGAGATCGCCGACACCGTCGACGAGGTGCGCCTCGCCGTGCGTCGCGTGCTGCGCGCCGGTGCCGACCTGATCAAGGTCTGTGCGACCGGCGGGATGGGAAGCCCGTACGACGACCCCGACGACGAGGGCCTGACCGTCGAGGAGATGAAGGCGGTGGTCGACGAGGTCGGCCGGCACGGCGGTAAGGCCGTGGCCGCGCACGCCCAGGGCCGGGCCGGCATCCTCAACGCGATCCGGGCCGGCGTCACCAGCATCGAGCACGGCTACGGCCTCGACGACGAGGCGGGCGACCTCGCGGGGGAGCTCGGGATCCACGTCGTGCCGACGCTCTCCACCGTGTACGCCGGCATCGACAAGGAACGGATGCCCGACTACCACTACCAGAAGAAGGTGCGCTGGTCCGGCGTCACCAAGGAGAACATCTCCCGCGCGATCGAGCGGCGGGTACCGATCGCGCTCGGCACCGACGCCGCGGTCTGCCCGCACGGGCGCAACCTGATGGAGCTGTCCTACCTCGTCGACCTGGGCATGGACCCGATGGACGCGATCGTGGCCGGCACCCGCACCGCGGCCGCGCTGCTCGGCCTGGACGACCGGCTCGGCACGCTCGAAGCGGGGAAGCTCGCCGACCTCGTCGTCTGCGAGGGCGACCCGCTGCGGGACATCGGCGTACTGGGCGACCCGGCCAACGTCGTCTGCGTGCTGCAGGGGGGCGCGGTGCGCAAGAGCCTGCTCGACGGGGTGAGCTGCGATGGCTGAGATCACCGAGGCGCGAGCGGCCTCAACGGTCGACCGAGCCCTCGCCGGCATCGAGCGGTTGGGCAACCGGCTGCCCAACCCCGTCGTGCTGTTCCTCTGCCTGTTCGGGCTGCTCGGGATCGTGTCGACGGCGCTGGCGCTCGCCGGCGCGACCGTCACCGTGCCCGGCGCGGACGAGAGCCTCGCCGTGAAGGCCCTGTTCAGCGGCGAGGGCGTGGCGTGGTTCCTGCAGAACATGGTGAAGAACTTCGCCGAGTTCCCGCCGATCGCCGCCGTCCTCGTGATGATCATGGCGGTCGGTCTCGCGGAGAAGACCGGGCTGCTCGAGGCGCTGATGCGCGGCACGCTCGCCCGCGCGCCGCGCTGGCTGCTCCCGTACGCCGTCGCGATCGTGGCCTGCCAGGCGCACATGATGAGCGACGTCGCCTCGATCGTGCTCCCACCGCTCGCGGCGATCGTGTTCAAGAGCGCGGGCCGGAACCCGGTGGCCGGGCTGATCGGCGGCTTCGCCTGCGTGGGTGCCGGGTACGCGGCAGGCTTCACGATCGGGTCGCTCGACGCGCTCTACATCGGCATCACGCAGAAGTCGGCCGCGATCCTCCCGCAGGCCGAGGGGCTGTCGTTGCACATCCTCGTCAACTACTACTTCACCAGCGCGAGCAGTCTCGTCCTCGGCCTGCTGGGCGGCCTGCTCATCTCGCGCGTGCTCGAACCGCGGCTCGGCCCCTACGAGCGACCGGACGGCGAACCCGTCGAGTCGCTCGTGCTGGAGCCGGCGCAGCGGCGGGGAGTGCTCCGGGCCGCCGCGGTGGTGGCCGGATACGCGGCCGTCGTGCTCGTGGCCTGGCTGTTGCCGGGCAGCCCGCTGCGCGGTGAAGGTGGTTCCCTGGTCCCGTCGCCGGTGCTGTCGGGCGTAGTGCCGCTGCTGTTCGTGGCGTTCGTGCTCGGCGGGATCACCTACGGCGTGACCGTCCGGTCCCTGACCAGCAGCGACGACGCCGTGACGATCATGACGGACTCGATCCGGAACATGGCCCCGTACGTGGTGATGATGTTCGTCGCCGCGCAGGTGATCGCCGTCTTCAACTGGTCCAACGTCGGGATCATGCTCGCCGTGCGGGCCGCCGGGCTGATGGAGAGCCTCGGGCTCACCGGGTTCGCGGCCCTCGTGATGCTGATCCTGCTGGCCACGGTGCTGAACCTGTTCATCGTGTCCGGCTCGGCGTTGTGGTCGCTGCTCGGGCCGGTGTTCGTGCCCGCGTTCATGCTGCTGGGCCTGCACCCCGCCGTCTCCCAGGCGGCGTTCCGGATCGGCGACTCGGCGACGGGGATCATCACGCCGATGAACCCCTACCTGTTCCTGCTGCTCGCGATGCTGCGCACCTACGAACCGGAGGCGAAGCTCGGCACCCTGATGTCCCGCCTGGCGATCTTCGTGCCGCCGTTCCTGCTGGTGTGGACCGTCATCCTCGGCGTCTTCTACGCCCTCGGGCTCCCACTCGGCCCGGGCGCCGAGATTGTCATGCCCTGAGTGGAAGCTGGGCACATGGTCACAGTCGACGAGGTGCGGCAGCTGGCCCGGTCGCTGCCCCGCACCACCGAACACCTCATCCACGACCGCGTGAAGTTCCGCGTCGGCCAGATCGTCTACATCGCGTTCTCGAGGGACGAAACGGTGATGGGCTTCGCGTACCCGAAGGAGGAGCGCGAGGCGCTCATCGCGTCGGAGCCCGCGAAGTTCCACCTGCCGACGCTCTCCGACCAGCGGTTCAACTGGGTGCACGCGTGGGCGGAGGCGCTCGACGAGGCCGAGATGCGCGAGCTGGTGGTGGACGCCTGGCGCATGGTCGTCCCGAAGAGCGTGGCGGCGGCTCACCTGCCGCGGCTGTAGCCGAGCCGGCTCTCGCTCCTCACGTCGTGGCGGCGTGGCGCCAGGCGGCCGCGCGCAGGAGGCGCAGGCCGTTCAGCGCCACCGCGACCGTGGAGCCCTCGTGGCCGGCCACGCCGAGGGGGAGCGGCAGGGTGGCCACGAGGTCCCACGTCACGAGGACGGCGATCACCGTGGCCGCGATCGTGATGTTGGCCAGCACCACCCGGCGGGCCCGGCGGGAGAGCCCGAGCAGGTTCGGCAGCGTGGCGAGGTCGTCGCGCACCACCACGACGTCCGCGGTCTCGACGGCCAGCGCGATGCCCCGCCCGCCGAGCGCCACTCCCACGTCGGCCGTCGCCAGCGCGGGGGCGTCGTTCACGCCGTCGCCGACGTACAGGACCCGGTGCATGTCTGAGGGCTGCGCGCGCCGCGGAGCAAGCGCGCAGCCCTCAGTGGGATCACAGGGCCCGGCTGCCTGCAGCTCGCGCACCGCGGCGGCCTTGGCGTCGGGGAGCAGGCCGGCCCGCACGTCGGTGATCCCGGCGGCCTCGGCCACTCGCTGGGCGGCCGCCGCGTGGTCGCCGGTGAGCAGCACGGGCGCGTTGCCGGTCAGCTCGGCGAGCCGCGCCACCGTGTCGACCGCTTCCGGGCGGAGCCGGTCCACCAGCGAGAGCAGCCCCACCGGGCGGCCGTCGGCGATCACGACGACCACCGTGGCGCCGCCGGCCTCCAGTCCGGCGACCGGTGCCTCCGGGAACCCGTCCAGCAAGGTGGGCGACCCGACGACGACGGCGGTTCCCCCCACCGTCGCGCGAACACCGCGGCCCGGCACTGCGGTGAAGTCGGTGGCGTCGGCGACGGGCAGTCCGCGTTCCCGAGCCGCTTGCACGACCGCCCCGGCCAGGGGGTGCTCGCTGGGGCGTTCGGCGGCCGCGGCCAGCGCCAGCACGGCGTTCTCGTCGAGGTCGTCGCCGAGCGGCGTGACGGACTCGAGGTGCGGGCGGCCCTCGGTGAGGGTGCCGGTCTTGTCGAACGCGACGATGGTGGTCCGGCCGAGCGCCTCCATCGCCACCGCGGACTTGACGAGGACCCCGCGCCGTCCGCCGTTCGCCACCGCGGCGAGCAGCGGCGGCATCGTCGCGAGGACGATCGCGCACGGCGACGCGACGATCATGAAGGTCATCGCGCGCAGGAGGGTCGGCTCGAACGCCGCGCCGGCGACCAGCGGGATCGCGACGAGCGCCAGCGCGCCCACCACCACGGCCACCGAGTAGCGCTGCTCGACCCGCTCGATGAACAGCTGGGTGCGCGCCTTGGTGGCCGAGGCCTCCTCCACCATCGTCGCGATGCGGGCCACCACCGACTCCGCCGCGACGCGCTGCACGGTGACCCGCAGCGCGCCGGTGCCGTTCACGGTGCCGGCGAAGACCTCGTCGCCGGGCCGCTTCGTGACCGGCAGGCCCTCGCCGGTGATCGAGGCCTGGTCCACCTCGCTGATCCCGGCGACCGCGACCCCGTCGGCGCCCACCCGCTCGCCGGGCCGGACGAGCACCGTGTCGCCGACGCCGAGCTCGGTCACCGGCACGATCTCCTCGCCGCCGTCGGCGTGCAGGAGCGTGGCGCGCTCGGGCGCGAGGTCGAGCAGCGCACGCACCGACTCCTCGGTGCGCCGGGTCACGACGGCCTCCACCGCGCCCGAGGTGGCGAAGATGACGATCAGCAGGGCGCCGTCGAACACCTGGCCGATCGCGGCCGCCGCGATCGCGGCCACCACCATCAGCAGGTCGACGTCGAGCGTCCGCTCGCGCAGCGCGCGCAGCCCGGCCAGCGCGGGCTCCCACCCGCCGGCCGCGTAGCAGGCGAGGTAGAGCGCCCACCAGACCGGAGCCGGCGCCCCGGCCAGCTGGGCCGCGCCACCGGCCGCGAAGAGCACCAGTGACGCCGCGGACCACCGCACCTCCGGCATCGCGTGGATCGCCGCGCGGCAACGGGCGGCGGGAGCGAGCGACGCGGAGCGTTCCGAGATGACCACAGCATCGGACAATACCTATGCATATGCGAAGGTACAAAGGCAGTCAGGTAGTTGTGGTCTCGGCTACCCTCGGAACGTGCACGGCACCCTGCCCGACTTCGACATGCCCGGCGACGACGAGGCCCGCTCCGCCGCCGAGCGCTTCCGGCTGCTCGCCGACCCCACCCGGGTGAAGATCCTCTGGGCACTCTCACAGGGTGAGACGTCGGTGGCCTGCCTCGCCGAGCTCGTCGGCGCCACCCCCACCGCGGTGAGCCAGCACCTGTCGAAGCTCCGCCTCGCCGGCCTCGTCCGCGGCCGCCGGGACGGCACGTTCATCCACTACACGGCGGTGGACGACGACGTCTCGGCCCTGCTCGCCGCGGCGCTGGGCGCGCGGCCGGCCGCCCGTTCATGATCCTTCCGAGGTGCGGCGAACCGCCCTCACGAGGGCCCTCAGGTGTGCCTCGCATCGATCGATCGTTCTGAGACCACCGGTTCAGCCCTGCGCAGGGCGCTGGGTCCGATCTCGGAACGATCTTTCCCGCAGCGCACGGCACCCGTCATCGTGGGAACTCCTCCGCGCCGCCCCTGGACAGGCCCGAACCCGCGAGGTCAGCCTGGCCCGGACGGCGACTCCCACCACGAGGACACCATGAACCGCTTCGAGAAGGCCCTGTACGAGACGATGACGCCGACCGCCGAGCTGCTGGAGCGCACCACCGTGGCGCTGCACCGGGCGATCCTGCTGAACTTCTGGCGGCACGTCCACCTGGAGGGATCGGGCCAGTTCGACCGGATCGTCGCCCCCGAGATGATGGTCGACCACCCCGTCTACCGGGTCACCTGGGGCGCCCACCCCGCGGTGATCGAGGGCAAGGACGGCGTGGTGGCGTTCTACAACAGCGTCGGCAACTCGGTGTTGTGGAACTCCGACGACCGGCTCGCCGTGGCCGACTGGGGCGTCGCCGACGAGCTCACGTTCCACCAGCTCGCCAAGGGCTCGAACCTGCGAGCGGTCGGCTACGACGACGTCCCCGATCCGGACAAGCTCTACCACGTGTCCAGCCGCCAGGCGTTCATCTGGCCCTACGACGAGCGCGGCCGCCTGGCTGGCGAGCACCTGTACGAGGACCCGACCAGCGTGCGGATCGAGGAGGTCGACCCGAGCGAGGCGATCACGGCCGAGCGGGTCCGCGAGATCCACCTGGAGCTGCTGGCGAAACTCGAGGAGTCGCGAGGCGAGCGGTTCTGGCTGCTGGAGAACCAGTAGCGCCTCAGGAGTGCGCGCCCGAGGGAACGGTTCTGCCCTGGAGGAGCCCCGTCAACTCTCGAACACGGCCTAGGGACGTTCGTCGCGCAGGTCGAGCCAGTCGACCTGCTCCGGTGTCAGCTCGACGGTCAATGCGTCCGTCGAGGAACGGGTCTCGTCGATCGAGCGTGGTCCGATGAGCGCGAATGTCGGGAAGCGCTGAGCGAGGACGTAGGCCAGGGCGATGGCGGTGGGTGCGACGCCCAGCCTGTCGGCGTGCTTGCGGGCCCGGGCGAGGCGTTCGAAGTTGTCGTCGCTGTAGAAGCAGCGGACGAGCTCCGGATCGGAGTGGTTCTCCGGGGCCGCGCGGCCGGCGAAGAAGCCGCGGGCTTGCGACGACCACGGGAAGAGCGGCATGTCGTTGCGTTCGAACCATCGGCGGCTGGCGTCGTCGGTGACGTGTTCGCAGCCCGCCCACGGCACGTCGAGAGCGTGGGCGAGCCCGAAGTGGTTGCTCACGGCGGCGAAGCCGCGTTTGCCGCCCACCGCGGAGTAGGCGTTCGCCTCGTCGATCCGCGCGGTCGTCCAGTTGGAACCGCCGAAGGCGCCGATGCGACCGGCCTCGACATGTTCGTTGAGCACGTCCACGAACTCCCCGACGGGCACATCGGGGTTGTCGCGGTGCATGAAGTAGATGTCGACGTGGTCGGTCTGCAGGCGGTCGAGGCTCTCGAACAGCTGCCTGGTGATGGACTCCGGGTCGCAGTGCGGTGTGTGCGCGCCCTTTCCGATGATGACGACGTCGTCCCGGATGCCGCGGTTGGTGATCCACTGGCCGAGGAGACGCTCCGTCAGGCCGCCGGCGTAGTGGTAGGCCGTGTCGAAGGCATTCCCGCCGCGCTCGACGAAGTCGTCGAACATGGCGGACGCGTGCGGAAGGGTTCGCTGGTTGTCGCAACCCATGACGAGGCGGGAGATGTCGCGGTCGATGCCGGGGATCCGGCCGGTGGGCATGGGGTGCTCGGGGCGTGGTGACAGAGCCCGTCCGGTTGCGGTCGCGACGTGGGCGGTGGCGCGCTCGAAGGGGTACTCGAGCCCCAGCGCCGCCCGCCAGCGATCGAGGACCGCTGCGTTGCCGAGCGAGTCGGCGAGACCCATCGCCGGGGCCTGCCCTTCGCCTGCGAAGGCTGCGACCGCGTCCGCTTCGAGTGCGTACTGCGCCGCGCCGGGCACCGGGATGCTCTCGTGCGTGCCGTCGACGCGGAAGACGTCGATGGTGGAGCCGGCCTCGGGGTCGGGCAGCCAGGGCTGGGACACCACGATGCGGCCACCCGCTCCGGACACGACGACCCGGTTGTCGTCGGCGACCTTGATGCCCGTGGTGACGTGGGCGGTGACCCCGGATGCGAAGGTGAGCGACGCGGTGGCCCACTCGTCCACGCCGGTCTCGCCGACGCTGCCGGCCGCCGTGAAGTCCACGGGCTCGGCGAACGGCTCGCCCACCGCCGCACCCGCCAGCAGCCTGGCCATCGACACGGGATAGCCGCCGAGGTCGAGGATGGCGCCTCCGGCGAGGTCCGGGTCGGCCAGCCGCTGCCGGGGGAGCTCGATGGACACCGCGAACGACGCCTCGATGTGCTGCACCGCGCCGATGGCCCCGGACCGCACGAGCTCGACCAGGCGCTCGGTCTGCGGGTGGAAGCGGTACATGTAGCCCTCGGCGAGGTAGACCCCGGCCCGCCGGGCGGCTTCGACCGCGAGCATGACGCCGGCATGGTTCACTGCGAGCGGCTTCTCGCACAGGACGTGCTTGCCCGCCTCGGCCGCCGAGACGACCAGACGCAGATGCTCGGTGTGCGGCGTGGCGACGTACACCGCGTCGATGCCCGGGTCGTCGAGCAGCTCGGCGTAGGACCCGAAGGCGCGCACGGCCCCGATGCCGTTGTCGTGCCGTTGCGCGAAGGCCGTGGCACGCGCCGCCGCGCGGCTCGCCACGCCCGCGAGCCGCCCGCTCTCCGATTCCCCCAGCTGCTCGGCGAACCGCTCCGCGATCTTTCCGGTACCGAGGATGCCCCACCCGATGCGCTCCATGTGGCCACTCTCCCCACAGCCGCGATCTTGACGCAAGAAAACAGAGGGGTTCGGTCCGGCAGACGACTCGTCCCGCGCTGCTGTGGATCTGTTCATCCGATGCTGGGGGTGGTGAAGGGGTACAGCGTGCGCAGGCCCTCGTTCAACGCGTACGACAGCGCCGACCCGTGGGTCTGCCTGGGGTACAGGCGGGAGGTGAGCTCCAGGGACGGGTAGTTGCGCAGCCGCAGCAGCTGCGACATGCGGGTCATCGACCCGACGATGTCGGCGGCGGCCACGTAGGGGTCGGTGAGCTCCGCTTCGCCTGCGCCGAGGAACACCTTCGCCGCGAGGTCGTCGTGGGTCGTGGCGTAGTCGGCCTCCAGCCTGAACAGCAGATCCTCACATCCGCTGAGGGCAGGGCTACTGGCCAGATAGCGGCCGAAGGCCGCCGGCCGGGAGAGCAGCGCGAAGCCGACGAAGTGTCCGCCGCCGGAGAACCCCACGAGGCCGTGGTCGTCGTCGAACCGGAACTCGGTCGCCAGCCGCGGGCGCAACTCGTCGACCAGGAACGTCAGCAGTGCATCTGCGCCGCCGCCGGCCGTCATCTCGTTGGACAGTGCTTCCATGCGCGCGCCGCCGGGCCCTGCATTGACCCATCTCGGCAGCGGGTAGAAGTCGTGTGTTCGACGCGCGGAGAACTCGGCGTGATCGCTCTCGTCGGGAGCACCGACGCCGATCACGATGAGCTCGGGGAGCTCTTGCACGGTGTGGAGCCAGTTCATCAGGCCGACGGCGAGCGGGAAGCTGAGGGACGCGTCTGTCACCCAGAGGACGGGGTAGCTGCGATCACCGTGCTGGTACGACGGGGGAAGGGCGATGTGCACGTCGTGCGGCCAGGGCACGGCGGTCCCCTGTAGCCGTCTGGTGGGCAGAACCTGATAAGTGTGCCGGGGGAGGGACACAATTACCTCCTGTTGAAGCCAAGGTTTGTTCGGACATTCGATCAGGGGTTACTCACGTGTTGGGGAGCCGCGGATGCCATCCTCGCCGGTCAGGGGCGTTCGACCTCGTCCCGGGCCTGCGAGGGTGATCGATCGGCGGAGCATCGCCTGATCTCCTGGAGCGGTCGTGGTGGAGTCAGGGCCATCTCTCCGCGATGGCGGGCATGGCTCCTTGACCTCGATCCGACTTCAGGTTCTACCGTCGAAGGATCTTGGAAGGGAGGACCGATGCAGGTGGTACAGGTGGTTCGATTCGGTGGTCCGGAGGTGTTGGAACTCGCCGAGCGAGTGGCGCCGGTGGCCGGCGACGGGGAGGTCGAAGTCGAGGTCACGGCGGCCGAGGTGCTGTTCCTGGACACGCAGCTGCGGGCCGGCTGGGGGCAGGAGTTCTTCCGACTGCAACCCCCGTTCGTTCCGGGCGCGGGTGTCGCGGGACGGGTGGCAGGGCGGACGGTGGTGGCGGCGATCGGCGATGTGGGTACCTACCCCGGCGGTGGATACGCGGAGTCCGTCGTTGTCCCGAGGCACAACGTGTACGACGTCGCGCCGGGCATCGAGCCCGCGGTTGCGTTGGCCGCGCTGCACGACGGGCCGACCGCACTCGAGCTGATCATGAGCGCGGCGCCACGACCAGGAGAGCGTGTGCTGGTGAACGGCGCCTCCGGCAGTCTCGGTCACTGGCTGATTCCGCTCGCGAAGGAAGCCGGCGTCGAGGTGGTTGCAGCCGCGCGCGGTGCCGCGAAGCTGGACAAGGCGAGCCGGCTCGGCGCCGATGCGGTGGTCGACTACTCCGAGCCGGACTGGCCGGCTCGGGTCGGCCCGGTGGACATCGTGTTCGACGCAGCGGGCGGGGAAATCGGGCGGGCGGCGTTCGGGCTCCTCCGACCTGGCGGCCGTTTCCACGCGTTCGGGGCAGCCAGCGGCGAGTTCGCCGGCGTCGACGACGCGCTGGCCCGCGAACGCGACGTGACCGTTGTGGGGATCCACCAGCCGGACCCACGGGCGTGGGCCGATCGCCCGGTCGATGCGCTGGCCGCGATCGCCGACGGCCGGGTGATGCCGACTGTGGGCGCGATGTTCGCGCTGGCAGACGCGGCCGAAGCACACGCAGCCATCGAGGCTCGCCGCACCACTGGGAAGACGGTGCTGCTCACCGACCGCTGAGCGAGGCGGACAGGAGTCATGTCCCCTTGATCACGCGTTCGTGTTGCTCGACGATGACCAGCACGCCTCTCACGCCACCCCAAGAAAGATCAACTACCTGCCCGGCTCGACATCGACGGTTGATCCAGGCTCAGGGCTGGTCGGCAGGGCGGCGGCGAGGTCGCGCAGACCGGTGAGGGTGTCGGCGAGCGCGACCCGCTCGGCGTCGGTCAGGGCGACCGCGCCTGCCCGGGTCAGGAACTCCATGGCGCCGCCCGGATCGTCGGTCCTGGCGGCGAGTTCTGCCCGGTAGGCCAGGGCGTTGACCAGGTCGACCGGCGTCGACGTGGCCAGGTCCCGGCCGAGTGCGGTGTCCAGGATGCGCACGCCCTGCTCCTCGAACCCGCGCGAGTCGCCCATGACCACGGCGTTGTCCAGGGCCTTCCCGAGCCTGCTCCGGGCCGGCTCGGCGGCAGTGGTGTCGGCTGCGGGTTCGCCGGGGGCGGCGTGGATCCGGATCCAGTTGCCGCCCGGGTCGATGACGGCGAACCCGGACAGGTTGTCGGCGTTCTTGCGCCGGCGTGGCCGGGTCATCCGGGGGATCCCGGCGACCAGGATCTTGCCGTGGGCCGCGCGCATCCCCGCGGCGAAGGCCCTGTACAGCTCCCCGGTGTCGGGCACGATCACCAGGCAGGACCCGTAGGAGTCCGCGGGGTCGAAGCCCGGGATGCCGAAGAAGTGCAGGTCGATGTCCTCGCGTCGCACCGACACGTGCGTGTAGGGGCGGGCCTGGTAGGAGGTCCGGGTGAACCCCAGCATCGCGTAGAACGCCTCGATCTCGTCGATGTCCGGGCAGGGCAGCAGGGGCACGGTCTTCTCGTTGGCCATGGCGACCTCCATCGTGCAGCGTACCGTACGCTGTACGAAGAATCGTACGGTACGTTGTACGGAAGCGGCAAGCAGCACCCCTTCACACTCGGCTGGCGCGCTTGGACGGACAGCTGTTCAGCAGGAAGGCACGACCAGTGGCTCGACGTTCCCCGGCGCCCGACCTGGCCCGCAGCATCTACCTGCTGTGGGGCCACCATCCCAGCCCGGGACGTTCGGGCCTGACGGTGCCCGCGATCGTCACCGCCGGTATCGAGATCGCCGACGTCGACGGGTTGGACGCCGTCTCGATGCGGAAGGTTGCCGACCGGCTGGGCGTCGGCGCGATGTCGCTCTACGGGCACGTGCCCGGCAAGGACGACCTCACCGCGCTGATGGTCGACGCGGTCTTCGCCGAGCTCTACGGCGATGACGGGAACGGCGGCGGGGATGTAGCGGCCGCGAGCCGGGTCGGCGACTGGCGCGCGGCGATGCGGTTCGTCGCCGAGCGGAACTGGGCGCTCTACCAGCGACACCCGTGGCTGCTGGACATCCGCTCGTCCCGGCCGACCCTCGGGCCGCACGTCAGCCGCAAGTACGAGGTGGAACTGCGCCCGCTCGACGGCATCGGCCTGTCCGACGTCGAGATGGATGCCGCCCTCACCCTGGTGCTCAGTCACGTCGACAGCACGGCCCGCGCGCACCGCAACGTCTCGCGGACCCGGACCGAGTCCGGGATGTCGGATGCCGAATGGTGGGCCGTCGTGGCCCCGGTCCTCGACCAGGTCATGACCGACGACGACCTCATCGTGTCCGCCCGGATCGGTGGCGCGGTCGGTGCGCAGTTCGACGCCGCCCAGCATCCCGAGCACGCGCTGACCTTCGGCCTGGACACCATCCTCGCCGGCATCCAGGCCCGGATCACCTCGTCGGGCCCCTGACTCAGCTTCGATCAACCAGTCAATTGCTGAACCCTTGGCAGTGGTACGACTCTGCGATGTCGGCCGCCAGTGGCGGCGACAGGGCGCCGATATCACCGAAAACGCCACGGGCGAGGACGACTGCGTCCTACGGTGCCCTCATGCCAGACCTGACGGGTTGGCGGTCGACGAAGGGAGCAGTTGGTGTGGTTCCGCAGACGCCACCACTGGAGCTGACCAGCTTCCCCTTGCCAGCGCATTGCCGGCGGGCCCATAGGCGCGCGGCCGCCCGTGAGCGGAGCGGCAAGGTAGCGGCCGCGCATGCCGTCCGGACGCGGTCCGGTCCGTCCCCGGCAGGGGACGGCTTGAAGACGTATAGAAAGTTCTCACCAGGTGTCGTGCGATGTCGTGTGCGATGTCGTGCGATGGCCACGATGGTTCGCTGCGCGAGAAGATCGGGGACTGGGCCACTCGCAGAGGGGCGACCGCGGCCAGGCCGGGCATGGCCATCGGACGGGCCGCACGGTTCAGTGGCGCGGTCGGGCTGCCGAGTCGACCGCTGCACGGCAACAATAGGGGTCTAGTTCTACTGCTCAGCGATAAAGACCTTGTCGTCCTTATTCGGCAGTCCATGAACGGAAAAGTGAAGGACGACCACCTGCAGGCCCGGTATGACGAGGTTGCACGCGCAATCTCGTGAACGGCGTACTGTCTAACGCTGACGGGCTCGGCAATACGCGCACTTCTCGCCATGGGTCATGCCGCAAGCAGCATGGCCCGGCCGGACGCGGTGAGGCGTGCGGGTCCCGGGGCGGCGAGGAGCCCGGCTCGGACAAGGCGTTGGCCGACGAACTGGTCGCTGCACCCCAAGCCGTCGATCACCAGCGCCACGCTGACTCTTCCGGAGGCCTCACAGCGGCCGGCCTCGATGGCGCGGAGAACGGCGCGGTCCCGGTAGCTGAGCGCGCCGGACGTGAGCGGGGCCATGGCAGATCTCCTTCTGATGCGGGCCTCCCAGCCTGTGCAGGGCTCGCGTCCGCGTCGGGACTACGCACTGCCGGGAAGGCACACCGATGCAGACGCAGTGGCTGCGCGATGGACGCAATGCAGTGAGGATTCGGCGCGGCGGCGATCCAGCAGCAGGTCTGCAGGTAGGCCTGCAGATCGGCGAGGGCCTCCAGGCCCGTCTCGATCCGACCGGTACAGCACGATCTTGCTGCCGCGGCGACCCGCCGAGGCGCAGCAGCGTGAGCTGCTGCGAGGTCGTGGGCTGGCCGATCCTGACCCGCTCGGCGACTTCACCGACGGAGAGCGATGAATGCCGTGTGCGTCCGGTCCGTGGGTCCGTCGTCATTAGGGACGACAGACAGCACCTTGACGAGGGAGTCACCGAGCATGACCGGCACACGCATCCAGCTCGCGCTCAACGTCGACGACCTGGCGGAGGCGATCACGTTCTACACGAAGCTGTTCGGGGCTGGGCCGTACAAGGCTCGTGACGGCTACGCCAACTTCGCCGTCACGGACCCGCCGCTGAAGCTGGTACTGATCGAGAACCCGGGCGCAGACGAGCGGCTCAACCACCTCGGCATCGAGGCGCCCACACCTGGCGAGGTGGCACGCGAGTCGAGGGTGAGCGCACAACACTCCCCGAGCAGACGCGCCAGCCGACGTCGCCCGCGCTGCACGCGGGACTTCATCCCCGACGGCGAGATGCCCTCGCTGCGCGCAGCGCGAGACTGCGACCACCCGTCGAGATCGATCAACTCCACGGCCCGGCGCTGCTCGGGCGGCAGTCCGACCAGTAGCGGGCGCAGGCACTTCGTGAGCTCCTCCATCGCCCCGGCCGGGTCCTCGTCCCCGGGCATCGGATCCTCGGCAGGCAAGTCGGTCGGAGCCGACATCAGCCGTTCGCGGTCGCGCGCGGCCCGGCGGTACTCGTCGATGACCGCATTGCGAGCGACCCGGAAGGCCCAGTTCGCCACGCGCTCCCCGTCATCGACCGAGTGCAGGCTCTTCTGGATGCGAAGCAGGATCTCCCCGACCAGGTCATCCGCCCGATCCGGGTTCGCGATCCGCCGCCGGACGAACGCATGAAGCTGCGCGATCATCTCGCGCCACATCTGCTCGGTGAGCTGGTTGGCCTCGGTCGAAGGGCCGATGGCCTCCGTGTCCGTGTCCATGTCGCCGCCGCTCCGGCGCCCCCGCGGACGCCCCGCCTCTACTGACGACGGTAGTGCCTGAAGGACGCCCCATGCCGCCGCGCGGGACGCCGACCGGACAGAGCGGTACCTGGACAAGTTCCCGAGCTCATGAGGCGGCGGGGTGCAGGCGCTGCTGCAGCGCGACGAGGTCGACCCGGCCTCCGCGTTGCTGTTGGCTCCTCGGGGCGCGCCGCCGAGGAGGGACTGGTGGACCGGGCGCAACGCCACCACCTCGGTCGACCTCCGACTCGCAGGCCCGCGGGTGCTGGTCGTCGGCCAGCAAACACAGACCGCCGATCCCGGCGTCACCCGATGTCTAGCAGCACGTCTGCAGGTAGGCCTGCAGGTCGGCGAGGACGTCCAGGGCTCCGTCGCGATCCGAGCGGTACAGCACGATCTTGCCCTCGCGGCGTGATGTCACGATGCCGGCGCGGCGCAGTACGGACAATTGCTCCGACGCGGTCGACTGGCCGATGCCGACCTGCTCGGCGACCTCACCTACCGACAGCTCCGCGCCGCGGGCGAACAGCAGCATGATCCGCTGGCGGGTCGGGCTGGTCAGGGCCTTCAGGAACTCGCGGGTCATCGGCTTCAGCTCGATCGGCAGCTCGTCGACCGCACCCGCCTGCGGCCAGCAGGCCGCCTCGTCCCTGCTGCGCTCGACGCTCACGTGTCCAGTCTCCCAGAAAATCATCTCGTCATCTCGCGATATGACGATATGGTGTGGTCATGACGCAGAACTCGCACCCGTTGGTAATCATCGGTGGTGGACAGTCAGGACTGGCCGTCGCCCGCGAAGCACAGCTGCAGGGCGTGCGGCCGCTGGTTCTGGAGGCACGGGAGCGTCCGACCGGATCCTGGCCCGACTACTACGACAGCCTCCGGCTGTTCTCCCCAGCCCGGTTCAGCGCGATGCCGGACGCACCGTTCCCCGGGGATCCGGACCACTACCCGACCCGGGACGAGGTCGGCGGGTACCTGGCCCGGTACGCCGACCGGCTCAGCGTGGAAATCCGCACGTCCGTGCAGGTAACCGCGGTGCACGCCCGAACCGGTGGCGGCTTCCAGGTCCAGACCGCGGCCGGTGATGAGATCGAAGCAGTCGGCCTGGTCGCGGCGACCGGCTCGTTCAACAATCCCTACCGGCCGCTGCTGCCCGGCCAGGACCGCTTCCGGGGCCGGATCCTGCACGCCGCCGACTTCCGCTCAGCGGAGGCATTCGCCGGCGAGCGCGTCGTCGTGGTCGGCGGCGGCAACTCGGCGGTCCAGATCGCCTACGACCTCGCCGAGACCGCCACGACGACGATCGCCTCCCGCAGCCCGCTGCAGCTCGTGGACCAGCGGCCTGACGGCCGCGACATCCACCACCGGCTCACCGCCGGCTTCGACGACCTTCCCCTGGAATGGCTCGCCCCGCTGCTCACTGCAACCCTGGTGCTCGATCCAGGGAAGTACAGCGAGGCACTGGCCGCCGGCGTGCTGGACCGGCGCCCGATGTTCACCGGCTTCGATGCCGAGGCGGTCGTCTGGGCGGACGGGACGCGCGAGCGGGTCGACACGGTCATCTTCGCCACCGGCTACCGCCCGAACCTGGAGTACCTGCAGCCACTCGGCGCCCTCGAACACGGCGCCCCGAAGCACACCGGCGGCATCTCCACCACCCACCCCGGGCTGGCCTACACCGGGCTCGAGCTGCAGCGCTCGTTCTCCTCCAACACCCTGCGCGGGGTGGGCCGCGACGCGGCGCACGTCATGGGGCCGCTCGCCGCACACGTCCGCGGCGCGTACGCGGCCGTCGCCTGACGCCGTCCTACCGTCCAGGCGCCGCCGGAAGCGCGTCAGCGCACCGGCGTGAGCTCATCGACAAGCGCTCGCACCCGTGCGTGGATGTCGTCGCGGATCAGGCGCATCCGCTCGATGCCGTCGATGCCGCGCTCGGACGGCACATCGGTGTCCCAGTTGCGCAACTCTGTCCCGTCAGGGGCATCGACGTGGGCCTCTCGTCCGAGGGTGACAACGAGGTCGACAGTGCGCAGCAGTCCGGAATCGATCGGCTTCGGGACCCCGTCGGACATGTCCGCGCCGACCTCGGTGAGAACCTCGGCGGACAGGGCGTTGATCGACCTTCCGGGGTTGGTCCCGGCGGAGTGCGCGACGACCCGGCCTGCGGCGGCCCTGCGCATGAGACCGGCGGCCATCTGGGACTTCCCGCCGTTGCGGACGCACACGAACAGCACCGACGGCGTCATCGACTTGTCCGTTCGGCGGATCGGGTCACGCCCAGCTCGACGAGCAGTGCCTGCACGCGCGAGTCGATCTCGTCGCGGATGGGTCGGATCTCGTCGACGGTCTTGCCGGCCGGATCGGTGAGCTGCCAGTCGAGGTAGCGCTTGCCGGGAAAGACGGGGCAGGCGTCACCGCAGCCCATGGTGATCACGACGTCGGAGGCCGCGACGGCGTCGACGGTGAGCATCTTGGGCTGCTCGGCGGACAGGTCGATGCCCAGCTCTGCCATCACCTCGCGAACGGCCGGATTGACAGCATCCGTGGGCTCGGAGCCGGCAGAGCGGACCTCCACGGCGCCGCCGGCGTGGTGCGCGAGCAGTGCGGCGGCCATCTGGGAACGGCCGGCGTTGTGCACGCAGACGAACAGGACGGTCGGCGTTTCGGTCATCGGGACTCCTGGGTGGGCTCGACGGTGGGGGTACCCGGACTGGTGCGGGCCCACCGGCGGCGGGCGGCGAGCGAGACGTAGACGAGCGCGACGAGCACCGGGACCTCGATGAGCGGCCCGACCACCCCGGCGAGAGCCTGCCCGCTCGTGACGCCGAAGGTGGCGATCGCGACAGCGATGGCGAGCTCGAAGTTGTTGCCCGCGGCGGTGAACGCCAGCGTGGTCGTCCGCTCGTACCCCAGGCCGATGGCCTTACCGAGAGCGTAGGAACCGGCCCACATGATTGCGAAGTAGACGAGCAGCGGCAGCGCGATCCGGACGACGTCCAGGGGTTGGCCGATGATCGCGTCGCCCTGCAGCGCGAACAGGATCACGATCGTGAACAGCAGGCCGTAGAGAGCGAACGGGCCTACCCGCGGCAGGAACCGGCTCTCGTACCACTCACGGCCCTTCGTCCGCTCGCCCAGGCGGCGCGAGAGGTAGCCGGCGACCAGCGGGATCCCGAGGAAGATCAGGACGTTGACGGCGATCTCCCACGGCGACACCTCCAACGTGGCCTGTGGCAGCCCGAGCCAGCCGGGTAGGACGTCGAGGTAGAACCAGCCGAGCGCGGCGAACGCGATCACCTGGAACACCGAGTTGAGCGCGACCAGCACGGCGGCGGCCTCGCGGTCGCCGCAGGCGAGGGCGTTCCAGATGATGACCATGGCAATGCAGCGGGCGAGACCGACGATGATCAGACCGGTGCGGTACTCGGGCAGGTCCGGCAGCATCAGCCAGGCCAGCGCGAACATCAACGCCGGCCCGAGCAGCCAGTTCAGCACGAGGGAGCTGACCAGCAGGCGGCTGTCGCCGGTGACGGTGTCGAGCCGGTCGTAGCGGACCTTCGCCAGCACCGGATACATCATGATCAGCAGGCCGAGCGCGATCGGCAGCGAGACCCCGTCAATGGAGATCGCGTCGAGCACCGGCCCGAGACCGGGAAGCAGTCGGCCTGCGCCGAGCCCAAGGGTCATGGCGGCGAGGATCCAGACCGGCAGGAAGCGGTCGAGGGTCGACAGCCGCGCTGCGACCGGGGTGTCGAGTTCGGGCACGCTGGTCATGCGGTCACCGCCAGGTTATGGGCGGGGGCGAGCGCCTGAGCCAGTGCGGCGAGCCGGTCGCGGACCACCCGGTAGTAGATCCAGGTGCCGCGCCGCTCGCCGCTGATGAGACCGGCCTCGCGCAGCACCTTGAGGTGGTGGCTGATGGTGGGCCCGGACAGGTTGAACTCGCCGGTGAGGTCGCAGACGCATGCCTCTCCGGCCTCGTGGGCGCCGATCAGGCTCAGCAGCCGGAGCCGGGTGGGGTCGGCGACGGCCTTGAACGAGGCGGCCAGCGTCGTGGCGTCGGCGGCGCTGAGCGCGGGGCCCGTCCGGCGCGTCGGCTCGCAGGCATCGGCGAGCGACAGTTCGTAGTTCGACACCCGTCTATTTTGACGACGATCGAATCAGTCGGACAACGTGACGATGATCTCGTGCGGCTACGCGGTCTGTCGATGGTCCCGGCCACCTTCGCGGGGCACCAACTCTGACCACTGGATCGGCAAAGTTCGATTCAGAAGGCAGACCGCTGCCGCCACCCGGCCTAGCAGAGCGGGGCATCAAGGGCGGCCGGGGCCGCGCCGACCTGAACCTCGCGATCGAGCGTCGCGAGGGCACGCAGGCGCCGACGGGCGCAGCGTTCCGCCAGCAGTGGCAGGTAGTTGATGACGGCGGCCCGCTCGGCGATCTCGTCGTAGCAGGAGATCAGGAGGCGCTCGATGGTGTCGGGGTCGTAGGAGCCGTCGAACTCGCGGGCGAGGTTTACGGTGGCGGTGCGGACCGCCTGGAGTTGATCGATGTGAAGAGCGGGGCGGGCGGTAGCCGTCATTGGTCCTCCCTATTCCTGGCGGGCCGAATCGCGGGCGCGAGCCGGATGACGCGGTCGGTGAGGTCATCGACGGCCTGGTCGAATGCGGCGTCCTCGCCGCTGCGCGCCGGGTCCGGGACCGACCAGTGCAGCCGGTTGACTCCAGCGCCGAGTTCCTCATGGGCGGAATCGCAGACCGTGATCACGAAGTCGTCTTCGTGAAGCACCTCGTCGACGTGGCGCGGGGCCGTGGCAGCGAGCGGGACCCTGCGGCGCCTCGCGACTTCAATTGCGCCTGGATGCACCGCGCGCGCCGGGTGCGTGCCGGCCGAAGTGGCGGGAACCGGGCTCTCGCTCGACCACAGTGCCGCCGCGAGCTGGGAGCGTGCCGAGTTCTCCGTGCATACGAACACCACTCGCACCGCGTCTCGCACGGCGGTGGGGCGTAGCGCGTTGAAAGCGCTCGCCGCGAGGTTGAGGTAGGTGCGTCGGCGATCACCCTCGGAGCGGTGCCGGGCAACCACGCCCGCCTTCTCCAGCACCCGCACGTGATGCGCCATCAGGTTGGACGGCATGTCCAGCAGCTTCTGCAGCTCGGACGGTGATGCCTCGCCGAGCACCAGGGCGTCCACGATCGCGAGTCGCCCGGGATCGCCCAACGCGGCATGGATCGCCGCGCGCGCCGAGAGGTTCAACCGCTCAGTAGCCATTGACTCAAGAATCACTGAGCGGATCTGAGGTGTCAAGTGCCCCCGATTCCAACACCCGCTCGCAGCACATCTGCTACTTCTGACGTCCCTGTGGTCGAACGCGTCTTGTCACGCTGAGCCACCGCCCGTTCTGCCTGGTCAGCGGGGTGATTGACATGGCCGGATCGCTCATCGCCCCGATCATCCCGGGTGCGGCCGGCCGCGCGAGGCCCGCCCGACTGTGCGGCGGGCGTGGTGCGGGCCCGCCGGCGGTTGCCGCTCGGGGAGGTGTCGACGGCGCGGACCGCGCCAGCCACGACACACGAAACGATCCAGCGGTGACGGAGACTGCCGAAGACGTGTGGGCCGAATTCAAGACCCGGCTCAACGATGCGACCGGGACGCTGGTCCACGCGCGGATCGCGCTGACCGTGCATCGCAACCAGATCGCCAACAACCTCCGGCAGGTCGGAGCGAACCCGGCTACGCCGATCGAGACAAACAGCGGTCCGATTCCCGGCCACCCCGACGGGATCAGCTTGCAGACCTGGGAGCAGACCGCGATCACCGATGCCCCTCAGCGATCGCGGCGTGGCGTTCCGGCAGCTCGGCCATCAGTGGGTGGTGTTCGTCTACGCCATGTGGGAGGACGAGATGCGGGGCCGGCTCGCGACAGCCCAGGGCATTGCCCACGATGACGTCAAGCATCCGATCTTGGGTGACCTGCGCCTGATCAGGAACGACGTGGTCCACAAGCGAGGCATCGCGACCAGCGAGTGGACCGAGCGCTGCTCGACGGTGCGATGGTTCTCGGTGGGCGACGACGTCTTCATCGATAATTGGATGGTCACCGAGGTGATGGACGCGTTTGGGCTGACCCGGCTCGGTCCCGAGCAGGGCCGCCCGTACATCGAGATCCCGCCGCCGTCGCACTGACCGGAGTGGCGGACCACCGCGTACTGGGACGGTACGCAGCGCTTACAGATCACCCAGATTCAGCCGGCGGGATTCCTCCGCGGCTCGCTCGGCTGCGGTGGCGCGGGTGTAGCGGTCCAGCATGTCGCGCCGGGTCCAGCCCGCCACCGCCATCAAGCCGCCCTCCGACCCCTCGGCCGATAGCCACCGCTGAGCGGCGGTGTGCCGGGTGACGTGCGGGTGGAAGTTCGGGATGCCGGCCAGCTCGGCGCGGTACTTGAGAGTGCGGTAGAGCCCGTCATACGACAGGCTCTTGCCCCGGTCGCCCAGCCACAGTGGCGGATCTGCCGCGAGGCGGTGGCTGCGTCGGACGCGCATGTAGCGGTCCATCGCGCGGCCGGTCTGCGGGCCGAAGGGCACCGGGCGGCCCTTGCCTCCCTTGCCACGGCGAACGACGGCGACCCCGCGGACGATGTCCACGTCCGCGGTGGTCATCGCGACGACCTCGCCTGCCCGCACGATGGCCTCCAGCATGAACCGCACGATGGCTTCGTCACGGCGATCGCGGAAGTCCGTCCCGCTGCACGCCTTCACCAGCGCCCGGATCTGCTCTTCGGACAGCCGCTCGACGACCTTCTGGTCGAGCTTGGGCGGCTTGAGCCCCAACAGGTCGTCATAGTCGATCTCGCCCTCGTCGGCGCACCAGGCGGAGAACCGGCGCACTGCGAGCTGTCGGGCCCGCGCGGTAGCCGCCTCCACGCCGCGGTCGAGGATCGTCGCCACGAACTCGTTCACGCTGGCCCGGTCGAGCACCGCGGGCCGATCTTGCTGGGCGCACCAGGCAAGGAACTGGCGCACGCCGGTGGTGTAGTTGTCCACCGTCTCGGGGCTCTTGCGCTCGGCGCGGAGATGCACTGACCACGAGTCGAGCAGAACGCTCAGATCGGGGAGCGGCCGAGCGCGAGGCCGCGCGCGGGACATGCCGATATCTTGACTGGGAGCGGCATGCTTGCCTACCGCCGAGCCGGTGACCCGCATTTGCGCTGGTCACCGGCTCGACGCTAGATCGGACTCAGTCCAGGTAGTCGCGCAACACCTGCGACCGCGACGGGTGGCGCAGCTTCGACATCGTCTTGGACTCGATCTGCCGGATCCGCTCCCGGGTGACCCCGTAGACCTGGCCGATCTCGTCGAGGGTGCGGGGTTGGCCGTCGGTGAGGCCGAACCGCAGCCGGACGACGCCGGCCTCGCGCTCGGACAGCGTGGCGAGCACCGACTGCAGCTGGTCCTGCAGCAGCGTGAAGCTCACCGCGTCGACCGCGACGACGGCCTCGGAGTCCTCGATGAAGTCGCCGAGCTGCGAGTCGCCCTCGTCGCCGATGGTCTGGTCGAGCGAGATGGGCTCCCGGGCGTACTGCTGGATCTCCAGCACCTTCTCCGGGGTGATGTCCATCTCCTTGGCCAGCTCCTCCGGCGTGGGCTCGCGGCCCAGGTCCTGGAGCAGCTCGCGCTGGATGCGGCCGAGCTTGTTGATGACCTCGACCATGTGCACCGGGATGCGGATGGTGCGGGCCTGGTCGGCCATGGCGCGGGTGATGGCCTGCCGGATCCACCAGGTGGCGTACGTGGAGAACTTGTAGCCCTTGGTGTAGTCGAACTTCTCGACCGCGCGGATCAGACCGAGGTTGCCCTCCTGGATGAGGTCCAGGAACGCCATCCCGCGGCCGGTGTAGCGCTTGGCCAGCGACACGACCAGGCGGAGGTTGGCCTCGAGCAGGTGGTTCTTGGCGCGCTCGCCGTCGCGGACGATCCAGCGCAGGTCGCGGCGCATCTGCGGCGACACCTTCTCGCCGGCGTCGATCGTGCGGCGCATCCGCTCCGCGGCGTAGAGGCCGGCCTCGATCCGTTTGGCGAGCTCGACCTCCTCCTCCGCGTTGAGCAGCGCGACCTTGCCGATCTGCTTCAGGTAGGCGCGGACCGAGTCGGCCGAGGCGGTGAGCTCGGCGTCCTTGCGGGCCTGCCGCAGCGCCTCGGACTCCTCCTCGTCCCAGACGAAGTCGGCCGACTGCTTCTGCTGCGAGCTGCGAGTGGTGGGGGCGCGACGGTTGGCGCCGGTGTTGGCCGGCTCCTCGTCGTCGTCATCGTCGTCATCGTCGTCGTCGGCCACGTCCTCGGCGACGTCGTCCCCGATCTCGGCCTCGAGCTCGACATCGACCTCCTCCAGCTCGCCGGCCTCGGGAGCACCGTCCAGCTCGACCTCGCCGTCGATGTCGGTGGGCTCGCCCTCGCCGGTCGGGTCGGCCTTCTTGGACTTGGTCGCCGTCTTGGCGGCCCCGCCCTTCGTGGCCGATGCGCCCGTGCGTGACCGGGTGGTGCCGGTCTTGGCGGGTGTGCCCGACCGCTTGCCGGACCGGCGCGCGGGTGCGGAACCTGTCGCCTGGTCGACGGTCGGGTCGATGCGGGTTGCGGAGTCTGCGGCTGCCACTAGGCCCTCTCGCTGCGTGCGCTCTTTGGTGCGCCGGGAGACGTCGAGCTCCGGCTGCTGGTGGAGATGTTGTCGGATACCCCGCCGGATAGCGTTCGAAGTCATGTCTGATGCCGACTCTGAAGCCATCCCGCATCGGGGTACCGCGTCATTGTAACTGCGTGTCGTCCGGCCGGCCGAAGCTGCGCCCGAAGGCCGCCGCACCGGACCCGATTCGCCGCGATGTGGTCGGATGGTGACCGTGAACGAGGTCAGTCCCACCGCTCCGACCATCCCCGCCGCGCCGGCGTCACCTGCAGGGGAGGAGCCCGCAGATCTGCGCCGGATCGCCGAGGACCTCGTCACCGAGGCGGCCGAGCACCTCAGCGGCCTGCCCCGCCCGTGGGACGAGCGTGGTGTCACGCCCGCCGGCGTGGCGACGAAGAGCACCCCGACGGACGTCGTGACGGCCTCCGACCACGCGCTGGAGTCCTTCATCCGGGAGCGGCTCGCCACGTTGCGGCCCGGCGACGCCGTGGTCGGGGAGGAACACGGCAGCTCGGCGGGCGAGTCGGGCGAGTCGCGCACCGTCTGGCTGGTCGACCCGATCGACGGCACGGTGAACTTCCTCTACGGCATGCCGTGGTACGCGATCTCCGTGGCCGCGGTCCGGGACGGGGCCTCGGTGGCGGGCGCGGTGATCGAACCGGCCACGGGCCGGCTCTGGAGCGCCGCCGTGGGTGCGGGCGCCACCTGCGACGGGCGACCGTTGCGGGTGTCCGGTGCCACCGACCTCTCGCTGTCGCTGCTCGGCACCGGCTTCTCCTACCGCGCGGAGCGGCGGGTGCGGCAGGTCCGCATGATCGGCGGCGTGCTGCCGCACGTGCGCGACGTGCGGCGGGCCGGATCCGCCTCGCTCGACCTGTGCGCGGTCGCCGCCGGCTGGGCGGACGCCTACCTGGAGCACGGCTGCAACTGGTGGGACTGGGCGGCCGCCGCCCTCATCGCCCAGGAAGCGGGCGCGCTCGTGCGCACCCCCGGACCGACCGGGAGCGTGCCGCCCGACGACGGCCTCGGCGCCGACGCCCTCTTCGCCGCCACGCCCGCCATCTACGAGGAGCTCGCCGCGCTGGCCCGCGAGCACGGCGCAGCTGACGTCTAAGCGGCTGCCAGGGCTCGCACATCGACATCTGCGCTCGCACACCGACTGCTGTCGGTGTGGCAGCACCGAAGTCGGTGTGTGAGCGCCCGGCGGGTCAGCAGTTGGCGCCCCGGGCCTCCTCGACGAGCTCCGGGTCCACCGTGGCCGGGGTCGGCGCGGATTCGGCGGCGTTCGGGTCGGCGTTCGCCGCCCCATCGGAGCCGCCGCCGGGTTCCGTGAGCTGGTCGAGCGCGTCCCGCGCCGAGCGGCCCGGGTTGAAGTCGCCGAAGCCGGTGCCCAGCGACAGGTCCACCGCGGCGTCCCCGCGGCCGTCGCGCACCAGTTCGACGCAGGGCATCACCAGCGTGAGCGTGCTGGCGGCCGCCTCTCCGGCCGCGCCGAAGCGCAGCTGGCCGTAACACTCCATGTCCTCACTGGGGAACAGCGGATCGTTGCCCGTGCCGCCGACCGTGAAGCCGAGGTCGCCCAGCTGTGCGGCCACCAGGCTGGCCTGTCCGCGCTGGCCGCCCGCGTTGAGCACCTGCACGTGCACCGTGCCCGGTGGCGCGGGGAGCACCTCGTCGAGGGCACCGGTGGACAGCACCTCGCCGGCCGACGGGTTGGACACCGGGCAGGACGTCGCGCTCGCCGCGCCTCCCGCGCTGACGAGCACGACGGTCCACGTGGTGATCGCGAGCACGGCCAGCACGCTGACCACGACGAGCACCGGCCCGCGTCTGCGACGCTGGTAGGGGCGGTTACGGGCAGCGGTCATCGGTCGAGTCCCTCCGCGAGCACGTGGTGGCCCAGCGCGACGAGCGGGGCGAGGCTGCCGTCGAGCCCGGCGGCCATGGATGCCGGCACCATCCCAGCCTGCACGCGGGCGAGGATGCCGGCGAGCACCACACCCAGCTTGAACGCGCCGAAGGCGACGTACCACGGCAGCGGGGCGAGGTCGAGGCCGGAGCCGGCGGCGTAGGCGCGGGCCACCTCGTCGCGGCGCAGGAAGCCCGGGCGGCTGGTGGGGCTCGACAGGTGCTGCGCGGCCTTCCATGCCGGGTGCTCGTCGGCCTGCTGCCAGTAGACGAGCAGCAGCCCCAGGTCTGCGAGGGGGTCGCCGAGGGTGGAGAGCTCCCAGTCGAGCACCGCGCGGATGCGCCCGGGGTCGGCGGCGTCGAACAGGCAGTTGTCGATCCGGTAGTCGCCGTGCACGATCGTGTGCCGTTGGGTGGTCGGCACGGTGGTGGCGAGCCGCTCGGCGAGACGGGACAGCGCGGCTGCCGTCGACGCATCCGCGGGCACGCCGTCGCGGGCCTGCTCCCATTGGGAGACCCAGCGCCGGACCTGCCGCGCGAGGTATCCGTCCGGCCGGCCGAAGTCGCCGAGCCCGACGGCGGGCGGGTCCACGGCGTGCAGCGCCACGAGCACGTCCACGAGCGCCGTGCTGGCCCGGCGTCGCTCCTCCTCGGTGCTGGCCCATCCGGGTGGCAGTGTTCCCAGGGGTACGACGCCCTCGACGAGCTCCATCACGTAGCAGGGCGCGTCGACCGGTGGCCCGTCCTCCGCCGACGCCAGCACCCGCGGCACCGGGACTGCGGTGCCGGCCAGTGCCGTGATGACGCGCCGTTCGCGGCCCATGTCGTGCGCCGTGGCCGCCACCTGGCCCACCGGCGGGCGGCGCAGCACGACCGCCCCGGCCGGGCTGTCCACGCGGTAGGTCAGGTTCGAGCGGCCCGTTCCGATCGGCCGGAGCGTGCAGTCGCGCCAGCGCTCGTCGTCGAGCTCTCCGGCGAGCCATTCGCCGACGTCGGCGGCGTCGGCACCAGGCACCGGCACGGGGCCGCTGCGTGTGCGATCGTCGCGCTCGGGAGAGACAGCCACGCCGCGAACCCTAACCGCGCGTATGGACGCCACCTCTGGGCGACACGGGCCGGGCGACGGATGGTGGCGGCCTGGGTTACCCTTCTGCGCCCCCAGGGGAGCTCCATCTTCGCGGGCGCGATAGCGCATCGCGATTACGAGTGGGGCTGGGTTGAGACGCGCGTCACAGAATTGCCGGGCACAAACCTCGGCTCTGCGGCGTTGTCCAGCCGCACGACGACGACATGTGTGTAAGAGGGTGGGAACGATGGCGACCGACTACGACGCGCCGCGGCGCAACGAGACCGACGACATGGCCGAGGACTCGCTCGACGAGCTGAAGGCCCGTCGCAACGAGGCCCAGTCGTCGGTCGTGGACGTCGACGAGTCGGACACGGCGGAGAGCTTCGAGCTGCCGGGCGCCGACTTGTCGGGCGAGGAGCTCACGGTCAAGGTGTTGCCCAAGCAGGCTGACGAGTTCACCTGTGCGAGCTGCTTCCTCGTCCACCACCGCAGCCGGCTCGCGTCGAGCAGCGGTGGACAGTACATCTGCCGCGACTGCGCGGCCTGATTCCCCGCAAGGGGTCGATCCGCCCCGAACCGCCCGCCGGTTCGGGGCTGTGTCGTGTCCGGGGTCGTGTCCGGGGTCGTGTCCGGGGGGCGCGCCGGGCCTGCGTCCGCTGATCAGCGGCTCAGCGCGGCCACCAGGGCGTCGGGATCGCGGGTACTGACGATCCAGTACGGCGTGTCGTCGTCCGGGTCGGTCACCTCGATCCGGACCACCGGGCCGATCCACGCCCGGTGCACCAGGTGGGCGGCGGGGTCGAGCTCCGGGCCCAGCGCCACCTGCTTGTCCTCGCGCGCCACCACGTCGACGTGTCCGACGTGGCGCAGCGGCAGCCGGGCCTCGCCCGCGTGCAGCTCACCGTCGGCCACCCGAACCCGGACGTGCCCCAGCCAGATCATCGCCCCGAGGCAGAGCGGAACCGTGATCGCGTAGCCGATCCACGAGCGGACACCGGGGTAGCCCATGTGCACCTCTGCGCCCAACAGCACCGCTAGGCCGATCGCCGGCAGGTACCACCACAGCGGCACCGACAACCGCTCGTCGAATCGAGGGGTGCCGGACGTCGCAGGCGGGGTGGCCGCCGGGTGCTCACTCACGGCACCCGAGGGTAGCCTCGCCCGTCGTGCCCGGCCCCGTCGATGCTCCCCAGCGCGAGCCGCTCACCGCACCGCTCGCCTCAGTGCCGCCTGCCCCCGCACCTTCCGTCGAGGTGCTGCTCACGCGGCTCGATCTCGGGCTGCCGGTGCCCGCCTACGCGCGCGCGGGCGACGCGGGCGCAGATCTGTACTGCACCACGGACGTCGTGCTGCCTCCCGGTGAGCGCGCGGTCGTCGGCACGGGCGTGGCCATCGGCCTGCCGGTGGGATATGCGGGGTTCGTGCACCCCCGGTCCGGGCTGGCCGCCCGCGCCGGGCTGTCGATCGTCAACGCACCGGGCACCGTCGACTCCGGCTACCGCGGCGAGATCCTCGTCTGCCTGATCAACCTCGACCCCCGCGAGGAGCTGCGGCTGCGCCGCGGCGACCGGATCGCGCAGCTGGTGGTGCAGAAGGTCGAGCACGCCCGGTTCGTCGAGGTCGAGGAGCTGCCCACCTCCGAACGTGGCGCGGGGGGCCACGGGTCCACCGGCGGGCACGAGCGCCTCCGCACCGGGGAGGTGCCGTAGTGGCGCGGCGCGACCGGGGCACCCCCGACATCCGGCTCGACGCCGACGATGAGGACGGCGGCGGTCTGGCCCTCGACACGGCAGGCGGGTCGTCTTCCACCGGCCCGCACGACGGCGACGACCTCGACCCCGAGGTCACCGATGCCGCCGGCATCGTCGACTTCGGTTCGATCCGCGTGCCCGTTCCGCCGGACGGCACCGTCAGCGTCGAACCCACGGCAAACGGCCGGATGCAGGCCGTGCACATCGCGCTGGCCGAGGGGCGGCTGTCGGTGAGCGCGCTCGCGGCGCCGAAGACGTCGAAGCTGTGGCCCGAGCTGTCCCGCGAGATCGACGCCTCGCTGCGCGAGGGCGGGGCGCGCGTGCGGTCGTTCACCGGAGCGTGGGGGCGCGAGCTGCACGCCACGTCCGGCGGCGCCACCTCCGTGTTCGTCGGGGTCGACGGCGCGCGCTGGATGCTCTACGGCGTCGCGACCGGGCCCGCCAACCACGCCGAGATCCTCGACGCCGAGCTGCGCCGCATGCTGCGGGGCACCGTCGTGGTGCGCGGGAAGCAGCCCTACCCGGTGCGCACGATCCTGCCGCTCGTCGTGCCCGACCACCTCGCCGAGAGCGTCACCGCCACCCCGGCCATCACGGCGTCGGGTTCCCGGAAGAGGACGTCCGGGAAGGCCGGGGCCGGGAAGTCGGCGCCCGGCAAGGCGGCGGCCGGGAAGACCGCGCCCCCCAAGTCGGATGCGTCGACCGCAGCCGCCAAGAAGGCCGCCGCGCGTCGGGCGGCCGCGCGGAAGGCGGCCGCGGCCGCCGCGGTGAAGGCGGCGGCCGAGGCGCTGGCCGAGCAGGCGGCGGAGGACCGGGCTGCGGCCGCGGCCGCGGAACCCGTCTCGGACACCGGGAGCGCTGCTCGCGTCGCCGGGACCGGGGCGTACCCGGCGCCGGGAACGATCCCCACGGGGCCCGGTCCGGACGCGCCGCTGCGCGAGCAGGCGCCGTCCGCGCGCCGGGCCGCGGCGGCGGCGTGGCGGTCGCGGCCGGTGGCGCCCGGGTGGGAGGGCCCCGGCCCGGACGCCGGGCACCCGACACCGCCCACCGAGGCGTTGCCCGTGGCCCGCCCGGCCGACGTACCGGCCGTCACGGAGGCCCTCCCCGTGGCCGGGGCCGAACTGCCCCCCACCGAGGCGCTGGGCCTGGTCGAGCCGGCGTCCGGTGGCCGCCGCCGGCTGCGCGACGCCGCTCCCGCCGTCGACCTCCCGCCCGGTGGCCGGCGCCACCTGCAGGAACCGGTTCCCCACGAGCCCCGCTCCGCCGGGCGGCCCCGCCCGCTCGAGCCGGAGCCGGACGCGGGCGGGCGGCGCCGGCTGCGCGAGCCCTCGGCCGACGTCCCGCCGGCCACCCGCCGGCCCCCGCGCGGCCCGGACGTTCCCGGTGCCCCGGAGTACCCGGAATACCCGGACGGCGGGCGGCGGCGCCTCCAGGAGCCGGAGGGCGCCGTGGGCGCCACGGCGCCATGGGACCCGGTCGCGCCGGACGGCGCCGGTGGCCGGCGCCGCCTGCACGATCCGGGCCCCGACGCGGGCGGGGCCGCATCCGGTCGGCGACGCCTGCGTGAGCCGTGGGACGGGGCCGACTCCGGCGGCGGCCGGCAGCAGCCGTGGGAGACGGGCGCCGGCGGGCCGAACGGGTCGGTCCGGCCGGTGGATCCGTTCGGCGCGCCCGCGCCTGCGTCTCCGCCGTGGGACGGGGCCGAGCCCGGCGGCGGCCGGCAGCCGTGGGAGACGGGCGCCGACGGGCTGAACGGGTCGGCTCGGCCGGTGGATCCGTTCGGTGCGCCTGAGCCTGCGCCGTGGGACGCGGGTCCTGGGCCCGGCGCGGCCGACACCGGCATCTCCGCGTCGGGTCGGCGCCGCCTGCGGGAGCCGTGGGACGAGCCGGGCGCACCGGTGGCCGATACGGGCGTGTCGGCGTCGGGCCGGCGGCCCGTGCGGGAGCCGTGGGAGGGCGCCGAGCCGGGTGGCGGCCCGCGGTCCCGGGACGCCGATCCGGGTGGCTCGAACGGGTCGGGTGGACGGCGACGGCTGGACGAGCGGCCGCTCGGGCTCCCCGATGAGGATCTGCGGAGCGCGGGTCCTGAGCCGAGGGCGTCCGTGGCGGACACGGGGGCGTCGGCGTCCGGGCGGCGGCGCTTGCGGGAGTCGTGGGACGAGTCCGGTCCGCGGGACGCGGGCGCCGGACCGAGCGGGCGCGTGGCGGACACCGGTGTGTCGGCGTCGGGTCGCCGCCGCCTGCGCGAGCCGTGGGACGCGCCCGAGCAGCGGGGCGGCCCGCAGCCCTCGGAGGGCGGGCCGGACGGGTCGGGCCGCCGGCGGCGGTCGGACGAGCCGTTCGGTGACTTCGGGCCGGCCGGCGCGGATCCCCTGTACTCGGATCCCCTGTACTCGGATCCGCTGTACTCGGATCCCCTGTACTCGGATCCGCCTTACGCGGGTCCCGCTCCGAGCGCCCCCGCGGAGCCGGACGTGTCGGCGTCCGGGCGCCGTCGCCTGCGGGAGCCGTGGGACGAGATGGGCCCGGGTGCCGTGGAGCCGGGTCCGGGCCGGGTGAACGGCACCGGCGTGCCCGAGGAGGGCGGTCGCCGCCGGCTGGAGCCTTTCGGTGAGTCCGAGCCGGCCCGTCGCGAGCCGTGGGAGGAGGCCGGCCCGGGTGCGGGCCGGGTGAACGGCACCGGCGTGCCCGAAGTGGGTGGTCGGCGCCGGCTGGAGCCGTTCGGTGAGCCCGGGCCGGCCGGTCGCGAGCCGTGGGATGCGGGCCCTGGACCGGCCGTGGACCCGGCCGGCTCCGTGTCCGGTCGGCGGCGGTTGCGGGAGCCGTGGGACGGCGCCGAGCCCCGGGAGCCGAGCGGGCCCCCGGCCGATGCCGAGCGTGCGGGTCGTCGCCGCACGCGGGAGTTCCTGGACGAGGCCGGTCCGAGCGCACCGGCGGCCGACACCGGTGTGTCGGCGTCGGGTCGGCGGCGCCGGCGGGAGCCGTGGGACGAGATCGGGTCGGGCGCCGGCACGCAGCCGGCGCCGGACGGGTTGAACGGGTCGGGTGGCCGGCGACGGCCGGCCGAGCCCGAGCCGTCCGGGCCGGGCGGGCGTCGCCGTCGTGAGACGGAGATGGGTGAGGACCTGCTCTCCGGAACCGGTGGGCGGCGTCGCCGGCGCGAGCCGGACCCCGTGCCCGCCCGTGACGGGACGCAGACCGAGCCCTGGCTGTACGGCCCGGACGGCCCCGACGGCCCGCCGGATCGGAGCGCCCGGCGCACTCTGAGCCCCGAGTACCTGATCGCCACCGGTGAGCAGGACGCCGGCTGGGCCACGGCCCTTGATGACTACGCGGAGCAGCGCGACGGCGGGCGGCATTCCGGGGTGGACGACGCGTCGCCCCCCACGGTCCGGTTGCAGACGCTGCTGAACGAGCTGGACCCGAACCGCCCGAGACGCCGCCACCGTCGCTGATCTCACCGGTCGGGGCGGGAAGCCGCCTGTCGCCAGGCCTGCACCGCGGCCCGGCCGAGCACGGCGGGGTCGGAGCCGAGCGCGGTGAGGGTGGTGGTGCGGGTCGCCGCGCGCGGCAGCGCCCCCGCCCAGGTGCGAGCCGTGGCCAGCGGGTGCACGGGGTCGTCGGCGAGTGCGGCGATCCCCACCGGGACGGCGATCGAGCCGAGCGCGACCAGATCGGGAGCGCCCTGGGCCGCGGCGGCGTCGAGCGCGTCGGCGAGTCCGGGACCGTAGCCGGACCACGCCCGCGCCAGCTCGTCGGCCAGCCACGGGGGAGCGCCGGCCCGGGCCGCCGCCACCGCGGCCGCGAGGCCGCCGACCCGCACCTGCGCCGCCGTGGCCCGGGCCGCCGCTGCCGCGGGAGCGCCGTCCGGTGGGCCGGTCCAGGCCGGCAGCGCCACCAGCACGCCCATCAGCCCCGCGGGCGCCCGCTCGGCGGCCCAGGCCGTCGCGACGTGCGCACCGAGGGAGATCCCGCCGACGAGGAACGGCCCGGGTCCGTCGAGAGCGGCGTCGAGCGCCGCGCGGTACCCGGCGACGACGTCCCCGCCCGGACGGGGCGTCACCGCGTCCAGCGTGACGCCGATCGACCGCAACGCCGGCCCGAAAGCGGCCCGGACAAAACGGGCGTCCGAGCCGGATCCGGGCAGCGCAATTGCACGGACGGCGCGGCCGGCCGACCGCTCGGCGCCGGACTCGTCGCGACCTGCCGAGAAGGTGACCGGTGAGGTCAGCGGGGATGGTTTCCGGGGGGTTACGCTGGGAACATATCGGGCCTCGTACGGGGGCGCCGAGCGAGCTGGGGGAGAGATGACCAGCACCGATGGCGGTGCATTCCGCCGAATGCTTCGCCGGCTCACCAGTGACGTGGACGAGCTCGATGCCAACGACCTCGAGGCCGGTGCGCAGAAGTCCGGCGCGCAGCGCGCGTCCGACTGCGCCTGCGGGCAGGAGGTCACGATGCTCGGCAGGTTGCGCAGCGTAGAATTTCGGCCACAGGACGCCGATGCGTCGCTGGAGGCCGAGCTGTTCGACGGCACCGACGGTGTCACGCTGATCTGGCTCGGCAGGCGCCGCATCCCCGGCATCGAGCCGGGGCGCACCATGCGGGTGCGCGGGCGGCTCGCCCTGCGGGACGGGCGCAAGGTCCTCTACAACCCGTTCTACGAGATCTGCCCGGCGAGCACCCCCTAGGAGTCCAGTGACCCACGGCCCGACCCCAGGTCCCCCTCCTGAGTCCGAAGCCGACGGGTCGCAGGGCGACCGCGAGGTCCCCACCCTGCTGGAGCAGATGGGCGGCGTGCAGGGCGTCGTCGCCTCCACCATCCCGGTCGCGGTGTTCGTCGTCGCGAACGTGGCGTTCGGGCTGCAGCCGGCGGTGATCGCCGCGCTGGCGGCGGGCGTCGCGATCGCGGGGTGGCGGATCGCCCGCAAACAGGCGCTGCAGCCCGCCGTGTCGGGCCTCCTGGGTGTGGGGATCGCGGCGTTCATCGCCTACCGCACCGGCGAGGCCCGCGGGTTCTACCTGCCCGGCCTGCTGTTCAGCGCGGCGCTGGGGCTGGCGTTCCTGGTGTCGATGCTGGTCCGCTGGCCGCTCGCCGGGGTGATCTGGCACGCGGTCAACGGCGACGGCCAGTCCTGGCGTGCCGACTCGCGCCTGCTGCGCGCCTACACCTTCGCCTCGGCGCTCTGGACTCTCGTGTTCGCCGCCCGCGTGGTGGTGCAGGGCTGGCTCTACAGCGCCGACGAGGAGACGCTGCTCGGCATCGCCCGGCTGGCGATGGGCTACCCGCTCGTCGGGCTGGCGCTGCTCGGCACGGTCTGGGCCGTCCGCCGGGCCCGGCGCGCACCGGCTGAGGGCACCGTCTAGTACCGCAGCCGGACTTCGGGATCTTGCCGGTGGCCGGGTTCGACCCGGGTCGCGGTCACCGGCCGAGCGAACTCCATCCGCTGCCCCGGCAGGTCCTACGGAGCCGACTCGCGGGTCGGCTCGTGATCAGCGGACGTGGTCAGGACCGTCGCTCCCACCACTCCGGGCGAGCAAATGCGGGCGTGATCACCGGCTCGGTGCGTGGGCGGCCACATCCAGCCGGCCCTGCACCCAACCGACGATCAGCAGACGGGGACGCGCCCCCGGCCGGGCGCGATCTGCCGCTCGCCTCAGCGTCGGCGGCGGCCACGGCCCGGGGATGGGCCGGCTGGATCACCGGCTTGCTCCGACGCGCGGAACACACCTGAGAGTGCATGGTCAAGTCGACGCCATGGGTCGCCATCGCGCCGGCCACACCCATGGGTCGACATGACCATGAAAAGGCGGCTTGGCGCGCCGTCCCCGACCCGGGCCGCGAGCCCGTCGCGCACGAACCCCCGGCCTACCGCGCATTCCACCCGCACTCCTCGACCCCCCTTTTGGGGACGGGGCCGGGTGGGCAGGACAACCGAACCCCGTGGTCACCGTGGCGGCCGTCCCCGACCCTCTGGCACGCCAGTTCCCGACCAGGCCGTCGCTGCTGGGTGCTACTCGACCGGCGGTGGTCCCGTTCCGGCCGCGCAGGGTGGACGCCGGATGCTCGCGTTGAGATCGACTCCAGGTCGGGGTGGTGGGTGGCACGTGCGCGGCCCAGGTCGGCCCGAACCTGCAACGGCCACGACACCACGTACCCGTGCGGCACCGAGGCGCGTTCTGCTGGAAATGGGTTCCAGGGCCGGACGGGAGTGATCACCGGCTCGGTGCGTAGGCGGCCACATCCGGCCGGTCGCGCACCCAATCGGTGATCATCGGTCCGGTGATCACCGGCTCGGTGCGTGGGCGGCCACATCCGGCCGGTCATGCTCCCAATCGGTGATCACCGGACGGGTGGCGCGCCGGGGCCGTGCTCTGCTCGGCCACACCTGCATGATCCGCGGTCTCGGTTGGCTGGTGCTGTGGGCAGAGCCGCTACCAACCGATACTCGCGATCATCACCCGCTCGTTGCCCGGTTTCGGGTGTGCACGGTCGTGGGGAGAGCCGTGGACACCCGAAACTCGAGATCACCGGACTACGCGTCGCCGATCAGCGACATGATCACGATCTACCGCTTTAGTACGGCCTAGGTCGGAGGGCTAGACGCCCAGCGCGGCCCGGATGTCCTCCTCGACGGCGGAGGTGGCCACGAACAGCAGCTCGTCACCCGGCTCGAGCGCGTCGTCGGCCTGCGGCACGATCACCCGTCCGCCGCGCAGGATCACCAGCAGTGCCGAGTCGGCGGGCAGGTTCAGCGACCGCACCGGCCGCCCGGCGAGCGGGGTGTCCTCGGGCAGCGTGACCTCCACGAGGTTGGCCTGACCCTGCCGCAGCGTCAGCAGGCGCACCAGGTCTCCGACGGCCACCGCCTCCTCCACGAGAGCGGCCAGGAGACGGGGGGTGGACACGGCGACGTCGACGCCCCAGTTGTCGTTGAAGAGCCACTCGTTGCGCGGGTCGTTCACCCGGGCCACCACGCGGCGCACCGCGAACTCCGTCTTGGCGAGCAGCGACACGACGAGGTTGACCTTGTCGTCGCCGGTGGCGGCGATGACGACGTCGCAGCTCTCCATGCCGGCCTCCTCGAGGGAGGCCAGCTCGCAGGCGTCGGCGTGCACCCACTCGGCGCGCTCCACCGCGTCCGGTTCGATGTTGGCGAGCTCGCGCTCGATGAGCATCACCTGATGCTTGCTCTCCACCAGCTCCAGGGCGATGGACCGGCCGACGGCCCCCGCGCCCGCGATCGCGATGCGCATCACTCAGCCCTCCTGGGGTGGCACGCCGGCCGCCGCGGTGACGTCGCTGACCGTGCCCGAGACCGCCGCGACGTAGACGGTGTCCTCGGCCTGCACGGCGGTGTCCGGCCCGGGCAGGACACCCGTGCCGAATCGCACGATGAACGCCACGCGACAGCCCGCGGCCGCCTCCAGCTCGCGGATCGGGTGGCCCACCCAGTCCTCGTGCACCGGCAGCGGCAGGATCGCGACGGTGCCGGTGGGCTCGCGCCAGGCGGACGCGACGCCGTCGGGCAGCAGCATCCGCATCAGCCGGTCGGTGCTCCACGGGACGGTGGCGACGGTCGGGATCCCGAGCCGCTCGTAGACGGCGGCCCGCTTCGCGTCGTAGATGCGGGCGACGACGCGCTCGACGCCGAACGTCTCCCGGGCCACCCGCGCGGAGATGATGTTGGAGTTGTCGCCGCTGGACACGGCGGCGAACGCCTGGGCCTTCTCGACCCCCGCCTCCACCAGCACCTCGCGGTGGTAGCCCTCGCCGACGACCTGCTTGCCCCGGAAGTCGGGGGAGAGCCTGCGGAACGCCTGCCGGCTGCGGTCGATCACCGCGACCTCGTGCCCGAGCCGCTCGAGCCCGGCGGACAGGGCCGCTCCGACCCGCCCACATCCCATGATCACGACGTACACCGCACTGCCCTCCCGGGGTCGCGGGAACGCTATCGCGTGGCTGGTCGCCGCACCGCATAGGCTTTCCCCGTGCCCAGGCTCCGCATTGCGCTGAAGCGCGTACTCGTGGGGCGGCCACAGCGCAGCGACCGGCTGGCCCACACCCTGCTCCCCAAGCGGATCGCACTGCCTGTCTTCGCCTCGGACGCGATGTCCTCCGTCGCCTACGCGCCGGAAGAGATCTTCCTGACGCTGTCGATCGCGGGGCTCTCGGCGTACGCGTTCTCGCCGTGGGTCGGCCTCGCGGTCGTGGTGGTGCTGCTCACGGTCGTCACGAGCTACCGGCAGAACGTGCACGCCTACCCTTCGGGCGGCGGCGACTACGAGGTCGCCACGGTCAACCTGGGCCGCCGTGCCGGGCTCACGGTCGCGAGCGCGCTCCTCGTCGACTACACGCTGACGGTGGCCGTCTCGATCTCCTCGGCCGCCGCCAACATCGGGGCGCTGATCCCGGTCGTCGCCGAGAACCGGGTGGTGTTCGCGGTGGTGGCGATCCTGGTGCTCACCGCCATGAACCTGCGCGGGGTGCGGGAGTCGGGGGTCGCGTTCGCGATCCCGACCTACGCCTTCATCGTCGGCATCGGGTCGATGATCATCTGGGGGCTCACCCGGATCGTGCTGTTCGGCGAGGACGTGCGCGCGCCCAGCGCCGACATCGCGCTGATCGCGGAGGGCGACGCCCTCACCGGGCTCGCGCTCGCGATGCTCGTGCTGCGCTCGTTCACCCAGGGCTGCGCCGCGCTGACCGGGGTGGAGGCGATCAGCAACGGGGTGCCGGCGTTCCGCAAGCCGAAGTCCCGCAACGCCGCCACCACGCTGATGCTGCTCGGCACCGTCTCGGTGCTGATGTTCTCCGGGCTCATCGCGCTCGCTCAGCTCACCGGCGCCAAGATCGCCGAGAACCCGGCACACCAGATCGTCGGGGCGCCGCCCGGCTACGTGCAGCAGACGCTGGTGGCGCAGCTCGCCGAAGCGGTGTTCGACGACTTCCGCGCCGGCTTCTTCTTCGTGGTGGTGGTCACCGCGTTGATCCTCGTGCTGGCCGCCAACACCGCGTACAACGGCTTCCCGGTGCTCGGGTCGATCCTGTCCCAGGACCGCTACCTGCCCCGGCAGCTGCACACCCGCGGCGACCGGCTCGCGTTCTCCAACGGCATCGTCGTGCTCGCGGCCGTGGCGATCGTGCTGGTCGTCGGCTTCCAGGCCGAGGTCACCCGCCTCATCGCGCTCTACACGGTGGGCGTGTTCACGTCGTTCACGCTCAGCCAGGCCGGCATGCTGCGGCACTGGAACCGGCTGCTCGCCACCGAGACCGACCCGGCCGCCCGCCGCCGGATGCACCGCTCGCGCACGATCAACGGGTTCGGTGCCGGGATGACGGGGGTGGTGCTGATCGTCGTGCTCATCACCAAGTTCACCCGCGGGGCCTGGATCGCGATCGCCGCGATGGCCGTGTTCTACGTGCTGATGCAGGCGATCCGGCGCCACTACGACCGGGTGGCGGCCGAGCTGGTGGCGGGGGAGACCGACGCCGTGCTGCCGTCGCGCAACCATGCGATCGTGCTCGTCTCCACCCTGCACAAGCCCACGTTGCGCGCGCTCGCCTACGCCCGGGCCACCCGGCCCGACGTGCTGGAGGCGGTCACGGTCAACGTGGACGACGCCGACACCAAGCGGCTCATGCGCGAGTGGGACAAGCGCAAGCTGCCGGTGCCGCTCAAGGTCGTGGAGTCGCCGTACCGGGAGATCACCAAGCCGGTGCTCGACTACGTCAAGCGGATCCGCAGCCACAACCCGCGCGACGTCGTCACCGTGTTCATCCCCGAGTACGTCGTCGGCCACTGGTGGGAGCAGATCCTGCACAACCAGAGCGCGCTGCGGCTCAAGGGCAGGCTGCTCTTCCAGCCGGGCGTCATGGTCACGAGCGTGCCGTGGCAGCTCCGCTCGTCCGAGCGGATGGTCGCCCGGCGTCCGGAGACCCCTCCCGGCTCGTCGCGGCGCGGCTACGAGCCGGTGTCGCGGGACGACGCCTCCGCGGCGCAGGCGAAGGCCGCGGCCGGGCAGCGGCGACCGTGAGTGAGAGCGAGCGGGCCGGCGCCGATCTGCGGGGGAGGCCCGCAGGCAGCGACGAGCGAGTGACCGCGCACCGGAGGAGCAGGGCGGTGCCTGAAGCGCCCGCGAGCCGCCGGAGCGAAGCGGAGGCAATGAACAACACCACGTGGACGGACCGGGTGCTCGAGCTCTCCGTCGGTCCGGTGGCGCACGGCGGCCATTGCGTGGCCCGGCACGAGGGTCGGGTGGTGTTCGTCCGGCACGCGCTGCCGGGGGAGCGGGTGCTCGCGGTGGTGGTCGAGGACGGTGGTGGCGGGTTCTGCCGGGCCGACGCCGTGGCGGTGCGGGAGGCAGCCCCGCAGCGGGTGCCGGCACCGTGCGTGTGGGCCCGGGCCGGCGGTTGCGGCGGGTGCGACTTCCAGCACGCCGACCCGGGCCTGCAGCGCGAGCTCAAGGCCGCGGTGCTCGCCGAGCAGCTGCACAGGCTCGCCGGGATCGAGCGGGCGGTGGAGGTCGAGGAGCTGCCGGGCGGCGCGCTCGGCTGGCGGCATCGGGTGCGGCTCGCGACCGACGTGCACGGCTCGCCCGGGCTGCGCGCGCATCGCAGCCACGACGTCCTGCCGATCGCGGACTGCCCGATCACCCCGGCCGGGTCCCTGCCGGCTGTGCTGGAGCGCCGGTTCGCGCCGGGCGGTGACACCGAGGTCGTCGTCGATGCCGAGGGCGTGGTGCACGTCGGGGACGACGGGCCCGCGATCCAGCGCGCGGCCGGGCGGGAGTGGCTGCTCTCGCCGGGTGTCTTCTGGCAGGTCCACCCGGCGCTGCCGGACGCGCTCGCGGCGGTCGTGGCGGAATGGGCGGGCGCGCCCGCCGGCGGCACGGCGTGGGACCTCTACGGCGGGGTGGGCCTGTTCGCGGCGGTGCTCGCCGGGCAGGTCGGGCCGGACGGGGCGGTCACCGTGGTCGAGTCGTCGGCGCGGGCCGTCGCCGACGGGCGCGCGGCGCTGGCCGACCTGCCGCAGGTGGGCTGGCAGGTCGGGCGGGTCGAGCGGGTGCTCCCCGGCCTGCCCGGACGGCCGGACGTCGTGGTGGCCGACCCGCCGCGGCGCGGGCTGGGCCGCGAGCTCGTCGAGGCGCTGTGCGCGCGTGCCCCCGACCGCGTGGTGCACGTGGCGTGCGACCCGGCGGCGCTCGCCCGGGACCTGGCGCTGTTCACCGCGCGGGGTTATCGCCTCGCCGGGCTCCGGGCGTTCGACGCGTTCCCGATGACGCACCACTTCGAGAGCGTGGCGCTCCTCGTGGCGTGAGCGGACACGGCACGGCACGGCACGGTCAAGACCCGCGGAGCACGGCCGCGGCATCCAGCGCGTGCTCCCGGATGTGGTCGAGGCTTCGCTTGACGGCGCCGAGCATCACCGCGTCCCCGCCCAGCGCCGAGGCCAGCACGCGGGGCGGTGGGTCGCCGTGGCGGGCCAGGCGCGCCTCCAGGGTGGCGAGCAGCGGCCCGCAGGACGCGGCCACCCGCCCCGCGATGATCACCTGTTCGGTGTCGACGAGGCTGGCGAGCGTCGCGATCACCCGGGCCATCCGGTCGGCGATCCGGTCGACGACCTCAGCTGCCAGCGCGTCGCCCGCGGTGGCGGCGGCGAACACCGCCGCGGCCTCGGGGTCGGCCGCCAGTACCGATCGCGCCCCCGGCTCGGCGAGCGCCGCACACGCCCAGTCGCGGGCGATCTTCGCGATGCCGTCCGTCGAGCCGACGCCGGTCACGAGGTCGAGGAAGCGCATCTCGCCCGCGCCGCCGCGCACGCCCCGCAGCAGCCGCCCGTCCTCCACGATCCCGGCGCCGAGCCGCTCGCCGGCCAGCAGCGCGACGAAGTGCCGCACGCCGCGGCCGTGGCCGCGCCACCCCTCGGCGAGGGCGGCGAGGTTCGCGTCGTTGTCGACGAGGGCGGGCCAGCCGTGCCGGACGTGCAGCCGCTCGCCGAGGTCGGGGTTCATCCGCTCCCAGTACGCGTTGCCCCGGAAGGCCGTGCGGCCGCAGGCGTCGACCGGGGCCGGCACCCCCACCGTCACGGCCCGCACGCGGTCGGCCGGCGCGTCGGCGGCGACGAGCGCGGCGGTGACGGCCTCACCGACAGCGTCCAGCCGCTCGGCGGCGTCGGAGAACCCGCTCCGGGGCGGACCCTGGTGCCTCCCCAGCTCCACGCCCCGCAGGTCGGTGACGATCGCACCCACGCGGTGCTGGTCCGCGTCCACACCGACGGCGAGGCCGGCGAGCGGGTCGAAGGCATACCGACGGGCGGGGCGCCCCTTGCGATAGTCGCCGTGCTCGCGCTGGTTGGCCACCTCGCGCACCCAGCCGCGCGCGATGAGCTCCTCGCAGACGTCGTGGACGGTGGCGCGGGAGAGCCCCGTGGCAGCCATCAGGTCGGTGCCGGTCACGGGTGGCGCGTCCCACATGTGGTCGAGCACGAGCCTGGCGGACGCCTCGCGCACCATCCGCGAGGACGGTGCAACCATCCGCTCCGGCTCCACGCGGTGAGCTTAGATTCGAGCGACTTCACACATCGCGGCCGACCTTCAGGTGGCGTGGCAGGCCCTGGCCGTCGGGGGGAGATTCAGGGACGGGTTTCCGTCGAAGAAGCCGCTGGGCTTCAGCATGAAACCCACGGTGCTGACCGGCATCACCGGCCAGTCCTCCGGCCGCACCACGTGGTGGGCGCCGAACGTGTACCAGACCACCACGTCCTGGCCCTGGAGCGGCCGGTCGCCCGCCACGTACGCCGGCAGGCCCTGCCCGCCCGGGTGCTGGTTCGGGTAGTCGCCCGCGGCGTACCGCTGGGTGTCATCGGCCGCCGTGACCCACAGCTGGTGCCGGGTGAACCCGGCCCGTGGCGCGAACATCGCCTCCGGTGCGTACATCGGCGGCACGTTCGCGCCCGGCATCAGCGCGTACGCGGTCGGGACGCCGAGCGCGGACGTGCGCTCGGCGCTCTCGATCTTCCAGTACCTGGCCGTGGACGCCTCGACGTCCCGCTGCGCCACGGCCTCGCTGGCGAGCACCGTGCGGTGGGTCTGCCAGGCGTTGCCGTGCGGGTTCGCCGGGCCGGGCGGGCTCGGTGCGGAGTCGACCTCCACCACGGTGTTGGCGGTGCCGTCCACGGTCATGTCCAGTCGCACGCAGAAGAAGTGCTGGTGGTGCGGCCCGTAGAGGCCGGGGGCGACGAGGGTGCCGTGCGCGGGCACCTCACCCGGGGCCACCGCGCCGGTGGAGATCACGCCGGTGAGCTTGACCTCGTACTCGATCGTGCCGTCCGTGTAGAGGTACCAGAAGTAGCCGTACTCGTAGTTCCCGACGGTCACGATCGTCGAGATCACCAGCCGCCTGCGCCGGCGCACCTGCACCGCGCCGGTGCGGAAGTCGGTGTGCTTCCAGGCGATCCCGGCGTCCTCCTCGTGCATGCACACGGCGTTCGGGATGGTGACGGGCGCGCCGTCGTTGTCGTTGACGACGCCGTCGAAGTAGTGGATGTGGCCCACGCAGTCGCAGCCGAGGGTGAGGGAGTTCGCCAGCCAGCCGACGCCGTACTCGCCCTGGTCGAACACGTTCTTGAACCGGTGCGTCGGCGCCGGGTCGCCGTAGGGGACGTACATCTCCGCGAGCGAGGCGCGGTACACGATCGGGCGGCCGGCGTAGCCGACCTCGTGCAGGACGAGGCCCTCGCGCGGGGTGAACCCGATCCGCAGGTGCCAGCCCAGCCAGGTGACCGCGTGCCCGTCCACCGTGAAGCTCGGCCCGTCGGGTTGGGTGATCGCGATCGAGGCGACGTCGGTGCGGTAGGCCTCGACCGCGGGCACGTTGCCGGCTTCGAAGAGCCAGGGCTCCTCGTAGTTGCCCGACTGGGCCGGCAGCGGCACGACGCCGTGGTCGGCGACCTCCACCACCACGCCCGCGTCGAGGTCCACCACCACGACCAGGCCCTCGACCGGCCGGGCGTAGCCGTGCTCGCCGGGTGCCGAGCGCACCCACGTGAGCGGGCGGACGATGCGGCGGGCCGACGGGTCGTCCTGCGGGCCGGTCCAGCTGGACGCCCACGGGTCGACCATGGCGAGGGAGAAGTCCTCGATCCCGCGCCTGCGCATGGCCTCCTGCCAGCGCGGATCGGCCTGCACGATGGCCTCGCAGGACGTGAACTCCTCGGCCATGATCGGCGGCTGCACGCCCTCGACCGGTGTCCAGGACAGGACGGTGCGATCGGTCAGCGAGACGACGGCCTCGTGCGTCGTGCGCGTTGCGCGGTCGTAGAGCACGACGTGCGCCTCCCGCGGCAGCGGCACGGCGTCCGGCGTCCATGCGAGCACGGCCGACTTCGGCGGCTCGTGCAGGGTCACGAACACGAAGCGCGCGGAATCGCCCAGGCCCTGCTTCGTGCGCAGCAGCGCGGCCGCGGCGCCGATTTCGTCCGCGGTGAGCGGCTCGAGCGGGTGGGCTGTGGCGGTGACGGTGGGCTCCTCGACGCTTGGGGGACGGTAGCCGGCGGAGCTTGCGGAGCCGGCGGGGCGGGCAAGGCTGGTCATGCGGCGGCTCCGGTTGGCTCGGACTCGGGCACTTCGAACTGCCCGATGCGGGCGTAGCGGTCGGGGTAGCGGCTGCGCAGCACCAGCCCGAGGCCGAGGCCGCCGGCGAACACGGCGAGCACCACCCACGGCAGTGCCACGATGAACGGGGCGTCGTCGGCGCCGGCGAGGTCGTAGCGGTTGACGACGAGCAGCACGCACGCGCCGGCCATCGCGGCGAACCCGAGGACGGGGGCGACGAGCGTGGACCACCAGCGGAAGCCGTCGCGGGCGGTGGTCAGGAAGTAGCGGATGATCGCGATCGAGACGAGCGCCTGCACACCGAGGATGCCGAGCACGCCGAGCAGCGGCGACCAGGTGCCGAGCTTGAGCAGCGCGCCCTCGTTGCTCGGGTCGTAGATCACGAAGGCGAGGCAGTACAGCCCGACGAGGACGGTGACCGTCATCGACGCGGTGACCGGGCTGCGCCGGTGCGACGTGCGGGCGAGCGCCAGGGGCAGCACGCCCTCGCGGCCGAGCGCGAACAGGTAGCGGGCGCTGGTGTTGTAGAACGCCATCGCGCAGGCGAACGAGCCCGTGACGATGAGGATCTCCATGAGGACCGTTGCCCACGTGCCCACGTAGCGGTCGGTGAGCGGGTAGAACGCCGAGGCGATCTCACCGGCGTACTGCGCCTGCACGGCCTCGACCGCGCCGGTGAGGCCCCAGCCGGTGACGTAGACGTAGGAGATGATCACGTAGAGGACGCCGAGCCCGATGACCGAGCCGTAGGTGGCGGTACGGGCGATCCGGTGCGGGTCGCGGGTCTCCTCGGCGTAGTTGGGCGCCATCTCGAAGCCGACCCACGACCAGAACGCCGCGAACAGCGCGATGCCGGACGCGCCCGCGCCGAAGACCTGCACCGCGGCCGGGTTGTCGAAGATCGCGAGTGGGTTGAGCGGGGCGAGCGAGAAGCCCTCCGCGCCGCTGCTCGCGAAGACGCCGACCGCGAGCACGGTGAGCACGACGATCTCGGCGATCAGCGCGACGCCGAGCACCTTGGCGGTGAGCTCGATGTGGAACAGGGCGAATGCGGTCATCAGCGCCAGCCCGATGATCATGTAGACCCAGGCGGGGAGGTTGACGCCGGTCAGGCTCGCCACCGTCGTCGAGGCGAAGTAGCCCATCGTGCCGGTCACGGCGGCGGTGAACACCATGTAGCAGAGCGCGATCAGGAGGCCCGAACCCAGGCCGAGAACGCGCCCGAGACCGCGGGTGACGAACGTGTAGAAGCCGCCGGCCGACGTCACCCGCCGGCACATGGCGATGTAGCCGACCGAGAAGATCGTCAGCGCGACGGTGGCGACGGCGAACGCGGCGGGGGAGGCGTACCCGCCCCCGAGCGTCGCGACCGGGACGTTGAACAGCATCGCGGCGAGCGGGGCGGCGCCGGTGACGATGCAGAACAGCACGGATGTGAGGCCGAGCGCGCCACCGGCGAGCTGGTCGGACTCTTCCGGGGGGAGCGGGGCGCCGGTGTGAGGGCCGGCGGTGGGTGCGGCGGTCATGGCAGCTCCGGGGTCTGAGGCGTCGACTACCTCCGAGCAGCGTGAGCAGCCCACGTGTCCGGCGTGTCACGGGCGGGTGAATGCGCTGACGCTCCGTGACGTTCAGGACAAACGCACTGGTCCTTCGGGGAGGTGCCTCACGGGGCGAGAGCGCGCAGTGCGAGATCCGTGACCGTGTCTGCGTAGGCCTCGGTGAGCGGGGCCGTGCGCAGCAGCCACCGGTGGTAGAGCGGTCCGATGAGGAGCTCGACGGCTACGGGCAGGTCGAGGTCGGCGCGAAGCTGCCCGGCGTGCTGGGCCGAGCGCAGCCGGTCGGCGATGGCCTGCATCTGCGGGCCCAGCATCCGCTCGACCACGGCGTCGGCGAGCTCGACGTTCTCCTGTATCTCGATCATCAGGGCGCGGGTGGTGCCCGAGAGCTGCGGGTCGTCGAGCTCGGCGACGATCGCGCGGACGACGCCGCGGAGGTCGGCCGCGACGTCGCCGGTGTCGGGCAGCGCGAGATCGTCCGGGTCGTCGTTCGCGGCGGCGAGGAGGCCGTCGAGCACCACGGCACCCTTCGACGTCCACCACCGGTAGATCGTCTGCTTCCCGACGCCCGCGCGGGCCGCGATCGCCTCGATCGTCAGCGCGCGGAACCCCACGTCGTGGACGAGCTCGACGGCCGCGGTGAGGATCGCCCGGCGGGAGCGGTCGCTGCGCCGTGTGGGATCAGGAGTCACGGGTGGAGCATACGGCCCGACGAGACGAGACGCACCGTCTTGACAAGAGTCGTCGCTGGGCGCATGCTGATTTGGCGAGACGAACCGTCTCGTTCCAATCAAGGGGGGTTTCGATGGCGCACATCGCCATGGTCAGCATCCCGGCACCGGGCCACGTCAACCCGAGCCTGGAGATCATCCGGGAGCTGGTGGCCCGCGGTCACCGCGTGACGTACGCGAACGACCCGGCGTGGGCCGAGACGGTGCGGGAGGTCGGGGCCGAGCTCGTCCCGTACCAGTCGACGCTGCCGTTCCACCGCGAGGACGCCGCCTGGGACGGCGACGTGATCGAAGCGCTGCGGCTCTTCCTCGACGACGCGATCGCGATGCTCCCGCAGCTGAGGGCGGCCTACGAGAACGACCGGCCGGACCTGTTCCTCTACGACATCGCCGGCGGTCCGGTCCGGATCCTGGGGGCGCAGTGGAGGATCCCGACCGTCCAGCTGTCGCCCACGTACGTGGCCTGGGAGGGCTACGAGGACGACATGCGGGCGGTCACCGACGAGTGGAAGGCCGACCCGCGCGGAGCCGACTACTACCGCACGCTGGCCGGCTGGCTCACGGAGAACGGGATGCCGGCCGACGAGACGTGGATGGGCCGCCCGGAGCGCGGGCTCGTGCTGGTCCCGCAGGTCCTGCAGCCGAACGCCGACCGGGTGGGTCGTGAGTTCACGTTCGTCGGGCCGTGCCTCGCGCCGCGCCCGGCGCAGGGGGAGTGGACGCGGCCGGCGGATGCGGAGAAGGTCCTGCTGGTCTCGCTCGGGTCGGCGTTCACCGACCACCCGGACTTCTACCGGCGCTGCATCGCCGCCTTCGGCGACCTGCCCGGCTGGCACGTCGTCCTGCAGATCGGCAAGCACGTCGACCCGGCGGTGCTCGGCGACGTCCCGGCGTCGATCGAGGTGCATTCCTGGGTGCCGCAGCCGGCGATCCTCGAACACGCCGACGCGTTCCTGACCCATGCCGGGATGGGCGGCTCGGTCGAGGGACTGTGGAGCGGCACGCCGATGATCGCCGCGCCGCAGGCCGTCGACCAGTTCGCGAACGCCGACGCGCTCGTGGCGGCCGGGGTGGGCAGGCGGGTCGACTCCGACACCGTCACCGCCGCCGACCTCCGCGCGACGCTGCTGGAGCTCACGGGTTCGACCGAGGTGGCGGCGCGCAGCGCGGAGATCCGCCGGGAGCTGCGCGAGGAGGGTGGCACGGCGCGCGCGGTGGAGCTGATCCAGCAGGAGCTCGCGCCCGCGGCCGTCAGGCGGTAGAGCTGATCTGCCGGGCCGCCCCTGGTGCGGCGGGTAGTTGCACCGTGACGCGGAGCCCGCCGGCGGGGCGGGGGGTGAGGGTGAGGGTTCCGCCGTGTGCGTCGGTGACGCTTCTGACGATTGCCAGGCCGAGCCCGACTCCTGCGTGATCGGTGCGTATGCGTTCGGCGCCGCGCTGGAACGGCTCGACGAGCGTGGAGACCAGCTCGTGCGTGAGCTTCTCGCCGGTGTTCTCGACGGTGAGCAGCACACCCTCGGGGTGTACGCGGGTGCTCACCCACACGCTGCCTCCGGGCAGATTGTGGACGATCGCGTTGTGGATGAGGTTGGTGCTCAGCTGCAACAGGAGCGCGTGCGAGCCGATGGTCGGGGTGATGTCGCCGGAGGTGCCGATGGTGACACCGTGCTTCTCCGCAAGGGGGAGGAGCGTTTCGGCGCCATCTTCCGCGAGGAGGCACAGGTCGACGCGCTCGCGGGTGAACGACCGCCGGTCGGCGCGGCTGAGCAGGAGCAGTGCCTCGGTGAGGTCGATCGCGCGGGTGTTGACGGTGTGGAGGCGGTCGACGAGCTCGCCGGTGTCGTGGTGCGGATCGGTGCGGGCCACGTCGAGGAGTGCCTTCGAGATCGCCAGCGGGGTGCGCAACTCATGAGAGGCGTTCGCTGCGAATCTCTGCTGTTCGGCGACGTGCGCTTCGAGCTGCGCGAGCATGGTGTCGAAGGCGTCGGCGAGTTCGCGGAACTCGTCTTTGCGGCCCGGTAGCCGGATGCGGTGGGAGAGCGTTCCGTTGGCGGCGATGCGGGTGGCGTCGGTGATGCGGGTGAGGGGGGCGAGCATGCGGCCGGCGAGGATCCATCCTCCGACGAGTCCGAACACCAGCAGGAACGCCAGCACGATGGCTGCCGCCGGCATGAAGACCATCGGGCCGAAGTTGCTCGGGTCGAGGGCGCGCACGAAGTCGGACGGCTCGGGAACGGACATGCTGCCGGGCCTGCCTCGCAGCAGGAACACCCACACGGCAGCGAGCAGCAGGGCACCGGCGAGCATGAGGAACCCGGCGTAGCTGAGAGTGAGCTTGAGGCGGACGCTCAAACCGGGCGCTCTATGCACGGTCCCCTCCCTCACGCCCGGCTTCTGGCTGCGTGTCGATGCGGTAGCCGACGCCGGGCACGGTGGCGATGATCCCGGGTTCGCCGAGGCGTTTGCGCAGTGCCGAGACGGTGATGCGCACGGCGTTGGTGAACGGGTCGGCGTTCTCGTCCCACGCCCGCTCCAGGAGCTCTTCGGCGCTGACGACACCGCCTGCGGCCGCGACGAGGACTTCGAGCACGGCGAACTGCTTCCGGGTGAGCGCGACGTAACGGCCGTCGCGGTAGACCTCGCGGCGGAACGGGTCCAGCCGCAGACCGGCGATCTCCCGCACGGGTGGCCTGTTGTGGGCGCGCCGGCGGTCGAGCGCTCGGATCCGGAGCACGAGCTCTCGGAGGTCGAAGGGCTTGGTGAGGTAGTCGTCGGCGCCGAGTCCGAACCCGGTGGCCTTGTCGTCGAGCCGGTCGGCGGCGGTGAGCATGAGGATCGGCATGCCGCTACCGGACGCGACGATGCTCATCGCGACCTCGTCACCGGAGGGCCCGGGGATGTCACGGTCGAGGACGGCGATGTCGTAGGTGTTGATGCCCAGCAGTTCCAGGGCGGTGTCACCGTCACCGGCGACGTCGGCCGCGATCGCGTCCAGGCGTAGGCCATCGCGGATGGCCTCGGCCAGGTAGGGCTCGTCCTCGACGATCAACACACGCACAAGGCCTCGATGCTACGAGCCGGGGCATATCGCCGGCATATCGAAAACCGGATACGTGCTGGCAACTCCACGCTCCCTTGACTGCGGGCATGACCTACAGCGCACCGGAACGAGCAGCAGCTCGGAGTCTGGCGTCCTCGGCCCCTGGCGCGCCCGCGGCACGGCGCGTGGTGCCGCCCGGACGGTTGCTGGCCGCGGTCGCCCTGGTCGCCCTGATCGGCACCGGATGCTCGAACGCACCCGCCGAGACCGGCGGCGAGGAGCCCGCCACCACGGGCAGCCCCACCGGTGACGGTGGCGACCAGAGCGGCCCCACGGGACACCCTCCGAGTCCCGCCGAGCTGCAAGAGCTGCTGAAGGAACGCCGCGAGTCGGCCGAGTGCATGCGCGAGAACGGCGTGGAGGACTTCCCGGACCCCGACGCCAACGGGTACATCCTGTACTACGGCGACGACCCGGACATGCAGTCCGCGAGCGAGAAGTGCGACGAGCTCCAGCCCGGGGACCGCAGTCGGGAGCCGGGGGGCGGCGGATGACCCGGGCGCCGGCCGGAGCCGCCGACCTGGTGGCCGCAACCGGCAACGACTTCGCGTTCGACGATCGCTTCCCGACCCAACCCATCGCGGTCGGCCGCCGCCAGGTGGGGCTCGTCCTCGACGGCCGGCACATGCGTGCTCGCGACGCAGGCCGGCGCATGCCGCCGGCGTACCGGCAACCACCTCCGTCCCGGCACCACCACGCTGCGTCGGCCGGAGGCGTGTCCCACCGCGCACCAGCCCGAACGGCGGCCGGCTCCACGCGGCTGACGATCCTCATCGCCGTGGCGGTGGTCATCGCCGCGATCATCGGAGCCCTCGGTTACCGGTCGTGGCCGGCCTCGTCCCCTTCGGCGGCACCCGATGTCCCCGCGCGATCCGCTCCCGCGACGAGCCCGGCAACGCAGGACGGTGACGTCCGGCGGCCGGACCGCCGTGGGGCACTCGGGCAGGCCGACGGTGCCGTCCCCGACGGCGTGACGGTCCTCGACGACGACGTTCCGGCCGTGGCCAACCTCGATCCGGGTCTGCTCAAGGCCCTCCGCCGGGCCGCAAGAGACGCCGCGCGCAGCGGGGTCGAGTTCTCCGTCAACAGCGGCTGGCGTTCCCCGGCGTACCAGGAGCAGCTGCTTCGCGAGGCCATCTCGAAGTACGGCTCGGAGAAGGAGGCTGCCCGATGGGTCGCCACCGCGGACACGTCTCCGCACGTGTCCGGGGACGCGATCGACATCGGGCCGTCGGATGCCACGGCGTGGCTGTCCGAGAACGGCGCGGAGTACGGGCTGTGCCAGATCTACCGCAACGAACCCTGGCACTACGAACTGCGCCCCGACGCCGCCGATGACGGCTGCCCGCGCATGTACGCCGATCCCACGAACGATCCAAGGATGCAGCAGTGACCAGAATGCTCGGCAACTCCCAGGGCGCCACCCGGGAGATCCTGGCCGCCAGCGCGCGGGGCCTGACCAAGACCTACGGCCGGGGCGACACCGAGGTGCACGCCCTGCGCGGCATCGACCTCGACCTCCCCCGAGGCAGGTTCACCGCGATCATGGGGCCGAGCGGGTCGGGCAAGTCCACGCTGATGCACTGCCTGGCCGGGCTCGACCAGGCCGGCGGCGGCACCGTGACCGTGGCCGGCACCGACCTCGGGTCCCTCGACGACGACGCGCTCACGATCTTCCGCCGCCGGCACGTCGGCTTCGTGTTCCAGTCGTTCAACCTGCTGCCGATGCTCACCGCGGAACAGAACATCGTGCTGCCGCTCGAGATGGGGGGCGTGCGGATCGACGACGCGGCACGGGAGCGCGCGCACGCGCTCGCCGACACGCTCGGCGTGGCCGACCGGCTCGGCCACCGGCCCGCGGAGCTGTCCGGCGGCCAGCAGCAGCGGGTCGCGATCGCCCGAGCCCTGGTCACGAGTCCGGACCTGCTGTTCGCCGACGAGCCCACCGGGAACCTGGACAGCTCCACGTCGGCGGAGGTGCTGGACCACCTGCGCCGGTCGGTGCGCGAGCTCGGCCAGACCGTCGTGATGGTCACCCACGACCGGGCCGCGGCGAGCTACGCCGACGACGTGGTCACCATGCAGGACGGGCGGATCGCCTGATGCGCACCGTCTTCCTCGCATCCCTGCGCACCCACACCCGTCGCTACGTCGCGGCGGCGATCGCGGTGACCGTGTCGGTCGCCTTCGTCGTCGTGATCGGAGTGCTCACGTCCGGGGCCCGCGCCGGGTTCATGGAGAACTCCGGGGCGCCCTACCGCGGCGCCGACCACGTGGTCGACGCCCCCGAGGACGGACCCGACCCGGGCCCGCCGTGTTGCCCCGACACCCTGGACCTGTCGGACGCGATCGCGCTCATCGACCGCCTCGGCGACAACGCATCCGGGCTGGGCCGGGTCGACCTGCCGGCACACCGAGAAAGCGGCGCACCGCTCGGATCGGGCGAGTTCCGGGGCGAGACGACCGTGGGGCCGATCGCCGCGGCGGAGGAGCTGCGCTGGCAGAAGGTCGTCTCGGGCCGCTTCCCGGCACGCACCGGCGAGGCGGTGATGCACGTGTGGGACGCGCAGGCCCAGGAGGTCGCGGTCGGCGACCGGATCCGGGTCGGCGAGGGCGCCGCCGCGACCGACCTGGAGGTGGTCGGCCTCGTGGTGTCGCCCACCACCTGGACCCAGGCCTCGATGTACGTCACGTGGCCGCAGTACCTGCAATGGCGCGACCAGCCCACCTTCCACGTGGGCAGTGTGGCGGTGCGCGGGGAAGTGGGTCCGGTCCCGGACGGCATGCGGGTGTGGTCGGCGGACGAGTACGTCAGGAACGGCCTGGCCGGGCTCAACAACGACACGGACATGATCACGTTGATGCTGCTGCTGTTCGCCGGCGTCGCGCTCGTGGTCTCGGTCCTGGTCGTCGCGAACACGTTCTCCATCCTGTTCGCGCAACGCCTGCGCGACTTCGCGCTGCTGCGCTGCGTCGGCGCCACCCGGCGGCAGGTGCTGGGTTCGGTACGCCGGGAGGCGGCCGCGGTCGGCGGGCTCGCGTCGCTGACCGGGACCCTGGTCGGCGTCGCGCTCGGCTACGGCCTGCTCCCGCTGATCACCACCCTCGCCCTCACCACCCCGTTGGCCGCCCCCGCGCCGCCTGTGCCCTGGCTGCTGGGCGGGTTCGCCGTCGGCCTGCTGGTCACCATGGTCGCGTCCTGGCTGCCGACCCGGCAGGTGGTCGCGGTGCGCCCGCTGGCCGCGCTGCGCCCGCAGGCCGCGGTCGACGTGCGCACCGCCACCGGCCGGGCCCGGCTGGCGCTCGCCGCACTGTTGCTGGTCACCGGGGCGGCCCTGCTCGGGACGGCGATGATCGGCGACAGCACGCTGCTCATGCTGGCCGGCGGAGCATCGGCGTTCACCGGCGTGCTGCTCCTCGGGCCGGTGCTCGTCCCCCGCCTGGTCCGGGTCACCGGCGCGCTGCTCGGCCCGGCCGCCCGGCTGGCGACCGAGAACGCCGTGCGCAACCCCCGCCGGACCGCCACCACCACCGCCGCCCTGCTGGTCGGCGTCACCCTGACGAGCGCGGTGCTCACCGGGATGACCACCTGGCGGGCCGGTATGGACGAGGTCAACGTCCGGCACAACCCCATCGACGCCGCGCTCACCTCGCTCTACGAGCCGATCACCACCGAGCTCCTCGACCAGGTACGTCGCACCCCCGGTGTCGAGCAGGCCATCGCCGTGGACGGCGCCGTGGCCCGGATCTCCGGGTTCGACACACCGCTCCCGGTCCTCACCACGTCGACCGCGGCGCAGGTGGCCCGCGACGGCGGGGCGTTCGCCCAGGTGGAGCCCGGGACGATCCGGCTCGACCTGGACGCCTTCGTGGACCCGGGCGTCAAGCCCGGTGACCACGTGACCGTGAGCGTCGGCGACCGCCAGGTCGAGCTGAAGGTCATCTCCCTTCCCGGCTGGGGCCAGGCCGGCATGCTCGCACCGGAGACCCTGGCACAGCTCACCGACGCCCCCGAACCGCACGTCATCTGGGCCCGCGCCGCCGCCGGCGCCGACCCGCTCGCGCTCGTCGACGATCTGGACGGGCTGGCGGACGGGGCCGGCGCGAAGCTCGAGGACCGGCTGCAGGCCCAGGCGGCGGCGAACCGGGAGCGGGACATCCTCGCCGGGTCGGTGCTCGGCCTGCTCGGCGTCTCCGTGGCGATCGCCCTGATCGGGATCGCGAACACCCTGGGGCTGTCCGTGCTCGAACGCGCCCGCGAGCACGCGCTGCTGCGCGCGCTCGGGCTCACCCGCAGGCAGCTGCGGTGGATGCTGGCGACCGAGGCGCTACTGCTCTCGGTGGTGGCCACCCTGCTCGGCACCGTGATCGGCGTCGGGTTCGCCTGGGTCGGCTACGAGACGTTCGTGACGCGGGCCCTCACCCACTCCACCATGCAGATCCCCTGGCCATCGCTCGCCGCCGTCGTCCTCATCGCCACCCTGGCCGGGCTCCTCGCCTCTGTCCTCCCGGCCTGCCGGGCCGCCCGGGTCAGCCCGGCGGCAGGGCTCACCCTCGACTGAAACCCTCGTCCACCGCTCGGACCACGTGGCACGGTGTTCCGGTCGAAAGTGTCGCTCGTCGGTCGAGGCCCACGGCGGGACCCCTCGTCGACGTCCCGCGGGCGGACCGGGACGATGTGTGGGTGACCAGCACGTCGCTCCCGACCACGCAGCAGTCCCAGCCCAAGCCGACCGGGGCCCAGTCGATCCCGAACCGCATCGCCGACGAGCTCGGCGTGCGCCCGCACCAGGTGACGTCCGCGGTCGACCTGCTGGACGGCGGCTCCACGGTGCCGTTCATCGCCCGGTACCGCAAGGAGGCCACCGGGGCCCTCGACGACGCGCAGCTGCGCACGCTCGAGGAACGCCTGCGGTACCTGCGTGAGCTGGAGGAACGGCGCACGGTCGTCCTCGACGAGATCCGCAAGCAGGGCAAGCTGGACGAGGCCCTCGAGGCGAGGATCATGGCCGCCGAGTCGAAGGCGCGGCTCGAGGACATCTACCTGCCGTACAAGCCCAAGCGGCGCACCAAGGCGATGATCGCCCGGGAGAACGGGCTCGAACCGCTCGCCGACACGCTGCTGGCCGACCCCACGCAGGATCCGGACACCCTGGCTGCCGGCTACCTGAACGAGCAGGTCGCCGACACCGCGGCCGCGCTCGAGGGCGCTCGCGCCATCCTCGTCGAGCGCTTCGCCGAGGACGCGGACCTCATCGGCGGGCTGCGCGAGCGGATGTGGACGCGCGGCCGGCTCGTCACGAAGGTGCGTGAGGGCAAGGAGACCGAGGGCGCGAAGTTCGCCGACTACTTCGACTTCTCCGAGCCGTTCACGAAGCTGCCGTCGCACCGCATCCTCGCGGCCTTCCGCGGGGAGAAGGAGGAGGTGCTCGACGTCGCCCTCGAACCGGACGTCGAGCCCGCCGAGCCGGGCGTCGTCACCGACTACGAGCGCACGGTCGCCGCGGCCTTCGCCATTGCCGACCAGGGCCGCCCGGCCGACAAGTGGCTCTCCGACGCCGTCCGGTGGGCCTGGCGCACCCGGATCCTGCTGCACCTGTCGATCGACATCCGGGTGCGGCTGCGCACGGTGGCCGAGGAGGGCGCCATCGGCGTCTTCGCCACCAACCTGCGCGATCTGCTGCTCGCCGCGCCGGCGGGCAGCCGCTCCACGATGGGCCTCGACCCGGGGCTGCGCACCGGCGTGAAGGTCGCGATCGTCGACGCCACGGGCAAGGTGGTGGCCACCGACACGATCTACCCGCACGCGCCCCGCAACGACTGGGAGGGTGCGCTGGCGAAGCTGACGAAGCTCGCCACCGCCCACGACGTCGACCTGATCGCGATCGGCAACGGCACGGCGTCGCGGGAGACCGACAAACTCGCCAGGGAGCTGGCCGCGCGAAACCCCGCGCTCAAGCTGATCCCGGTGATGGTCAGCGAGGCCGGCGCGTCCGTCTACTCGGCGTCGGCGTTCGCCTCGGCGGAGCTGCCCGAGCTCGACGTGTCGCTGCGCGGCGCCGTCTCCATCGCCCGGCGGCTGCAGGACCCGCTCGCCGAGCTGGTGAAGATCGACCCGAAGTCGATCGGCGTGGGGCAGTACCAGCACGACCTCGCCGAGTCGGCGCTGTCCCGCTCGCTGGACGCCGTGGTCGAGGACTGCGTGAACGCGGTCGGCGTCGACGTCAACACCGCATCCGTGCCGCTGCTGCGCCGGGTTTCCGGGATCACCGAGGGCCTGGCCGCGCAGATCGTGCAGCACCGCGACTCGAACGGCCCGTTCCGCACCCGCACCGCCCTCGCCGACGTCCCGCGGCTGGGCCCGAAGGCGTTCGAGCAGTGCGCGGGCTTCCTGCGCATCCGCGGCGGCGACGACCCCCTCGACGTCTCCGGCGTGCACCCGGAGGCCTACCCGGTGGTGCACCGGATCCTGGCGCGCGCGAAGGCCGACATCGAGGCGTTGATCGGCAACGCCCAGAAGATCAAGTCGCTCAAGCCGCAGGACTTCGTCGACGCGCAGTTCGGGCTGCCCACCGTCAGCGACATCCTCGCCGAGCTGGAGAAGCCGGGCCGCGACCCCCGCCCGGCGTTCCGCACCGCCACGTTCGCCGAGGGCGTCCACAAGATCGCCGACCTGAAGCCGGGAATGCTGCTGGAGGGTGTGGTCACCAACGTGGCCGCGTTCGGCGCGTTCGTCGACGTCGGCGTGCACCAGGACGGGCTCGTGCACGTCTCCGCGATGTCCCACCAGTTCGTCTCGGACCCCCGCGACGTCGTGAAGTCCGGCGACGTCGTGCGCGTGAAAGTCCTCGAGGTCGACGAGGCGCGCAAGCGCATCTCGCTCACGCTCCGGCTCGAGGACGAGGCAGGCGGGGGAGCGCGGCCGAGCCGGGACCAGAACCGGGAGCGCAAGGGTGGTCCGCGCGATCGCCAGGCCGGGGAACAGGGCCGCGGCGGCCAGGGCCGTGGGGAACAGGGCCGCGGGGACCAGGGGCGTGGCGATCAGGGTCGAGGCGGCCAGGGCCGCGGCGACCAGCGCGGCCGTGGCGGCGACCGCCGCGGCGGGGACCAGCGTCGAGGCGGGGAGCGCAAGGGCAGCGGGCAGCGCCAGGGCGCCGGCGCGCCGGCCAACAGCGCGATGGCCGACGCACTCCGCCGCGCCGGCCTCGGCGGGGGCGACGGCAAGCGCTGACGCGGGAACGGGAGCACGCGGCGGGTCCACCGCCGCGTGATCCCGGGCCCGGGATCACGGCTTGCGGCCGATGCCCCCGTAGGCGTCGACGCCCTGCGGGTCACTGAAGGGCGTGCTCTCGGGCCGCCACAGCGGGCAGCTGACCACCCCCGGCTCGACCGGTTCCAACCCGTCGAAGAATCCGGCGATCTCCGCCGGGGTGCGCAGCTGGTACTGCACGGCGCCGCGGTCGTTGTGCAGGACCTGGGCCGCGTTGAGCGCCTCGTTGGTGCTGGTGCCGTCGCAGATCAGCAGGTGACTGCCGGCCGGCAGCGCGTCGAGCAACCGTCCGACGATGCCGCGGGCCTCGTCGTAGTCGGCGACGTGCCCGAGGATGCCGCTGAGGATCAACGCGACCGGCCGCGCGAAGTCGAGGGTGTCGGCCGCGACGGTCAGGATCGTCTCCGTCTCGTGCAGATCGGCGTGCAGGTAGGCGGTGGCCCCTTCCTCGCTGGAGATCAGCAGCGCGCGGGCGTGCGCCAGCACCAGCGGGTCGTTGTCGACGTAGACGATCCGCGACTCCGGGGCCAGCCCCTGCGCCAGCTCATGCGTGTTGCCCGCGGTGGGCAACCCGGTGCCGAGGTCGAGGAACTGGCGCATCCCGGCTTCGCCGGCCAGGTAACCGATGCCTCGGCGCAGGAAGGAGCGGAAGGCGCGGGCGTTCTCGGTGATGCCGGGGAAGGCCTCCCGGAACCGGTCCCCGGCCTTGCGGTCGACCGCGTAGTTGTCCTTGCCGCCCAACCAGTAGTTCCAGATCCGTGCCGAGTGCGGCACCGTCGTGTCCACAACGTCGACGGGTGAACCACCTGGGGGCGAAGCGTCGTCTGCCACGGCCGCCATCCTGGTCGACGTCCGGCAACGCGTCAGCGGCGGCTGCTCGTGACCCGTCCAGGTGATCAGGCGCCGCGTGGGTGTGGCGGATCGCGGGTACCGCTCCCGTCATGGCGAGCATCGGCTACTTCCTGTCCTGCGAGCAGTTCGGCCCGAAGGAGCTCATCGACCAGGCCAGGCGCGCGGAGGCCGCAGGCTTCCAGAAGCTCTGGATCTCCGACCACTTCCACCCGTGGAACGACGAGCAGGGCCACAGCCCGTTCGTCTGGGGCGTGATCGGCGCGCTGTCGCAGGCGACGTCGATGCCGGTCACGACCGCGGTGACCTGCCCGACGTTCCGGATCCACCCGGCGATCATCGCCCAGGCCGCCGCGACCGCGGCCGTGCAGCTGGACGGCCGGTTCGTGCTCGGCGTCGGAAGTGGGGAGGCGCTCAACGAGCACGTGCTGGGCGACCCGTGGCCGTCGGTGGGTGTGCGGCTGGAGATGCTGGAGGAGGCGATCGAGGTCATCCGACTGCTGCACGGGGGCGAGGAGGTCAGCCACCACGGCACCTACTACGAGGTGCAGGACGCCCGGATCTACACGCTGCCGGCGGAGGCGGTGCCGATCTACGTGTCCGGGTTCGGCCCGCAGGCCACGGAGCTGGCCGGCCGGATCGGCGACGGCTACGTCACGACCGCCCCCGACGCCGACCTGATCCGGGTCTTCCAGGAGAGCGGGGGCGACGGCAAGCCGGTGCAGGCGGGCACCAAGGTGTGCTGGGACCGCGACGCCGAGCGCGCCGTCGACATCGCCCACCGCACCTGGGGCAACCAGGGCCTGCCCGGCCAGCTCGCCCAGATGCTGCCGCGGCCGCGTGACTTCATGGACGCGCAGACGCTCGTGACCCCGGAGATGACGGTGGAGGCGGTGGCCTGCGGGGACGACGTCGACGCGCAGCTCGCGCAGGTCCGCGGGTACCTCGAGGCCGGCGTCGATGAGCTCTACGTGTCGCAGATGGGGTATGACATGGAGGGTTTCTTCACGGCGTGGGAGAAGGACGTGCTCCCGGCGCTGCGGTAGAAGGGCCCCGGTGTCGGCGTGACCGCGATCACCTGGGACTATGTGAGGTCGGTGGTGTGTTGGACCACCTGAGACCGCACCGGCCAGGTAGTAGTCGTGCCGACGGCCCCGCGGGCTCATCCCGCGGGAGCGCCGTACGTGCTCCCGTTCCTGCGACGGAAGACGATTCTTGATCGAGAACGAGCACCAGCTCGACCTGCCCCGCTTCTCCGACCTGCCGCTGCGTGCCGAGCTGCTGCACGAGGTCGAGGAGCTGGGTTACCAGAACCCCAGCCCCATCCAGGCCCAGTCGATCGCCCCGCTGGTCGAGGGCCGGGACCTGCTCGGACAGGCCGCCACCGGCACCGGCAAGACCGCCGCGTTCGCGCTCCCGATCCTCGAGCGGCTCGCCGAACAACGCCCGGAGCAGGCGAAGGGGGACGCGCCGTTCGGGCTCGTCCTCACCCCCACCCGTGAGCTCGCCCTGCAGGTGTCCGAGGCCATCACCCGCTACGGGCGGGGCCTGGGCGCGCGTGTCGTCACCGTGTACGGCGGCGCGCCGGTCGGTCCGCAGTGGCGGGCCCTGCAGAACGGCGTCGACGTCGTCGTGGCCACCCCCGGCCGCGCGATCGACCTGCTGAACCGCGGCTCCCTGCGGCTGGACGCCCTCGAGACGGTCGTGCTCGACGAGGCCGACGAGATGCTCGACATGGGCTTCGTCGAGGACATCGAGACGCTGCTCGACGCCACCCCGGACACCCGGCAGGCCGTGCTGTTCTCGGCCACCATGCCGCGGCGCATCGAGACGCTCGCCCAGAAGTACCTGCGGGAGCCGGTCACGGTCCGGATCCGGCGCGAGGCCGTGCCCGAGGGCGAGGCCCCGAAGGTGCGCCAGACCGCGTTCCTGGTGCCCCGCAGCCACACCACCGCCGCGCTCGGCCGCGTGCTGGAGGCGGAGCGGCCCACGGCCGCGATCGTGTTCTGCCGCACCCGCCTCGACGTCGACGCCGTCACCGAGACCCTCACCGGTCGCGGCCTGCGGGCCGAGGCGCTGCACGGCGGCATGGACCAGGAGCACCGCACCCGCGTGGTCGAGCGGCTGCGCAGCGGGCGCACCGAGCTGCTCGTCGCCACCGACGTGGCGGCCCGTGGCCTGGACATCGACCTGCTCACGCACGTGGTGAACCACGACGTGCCGCAGTCGTCGGAGGCGTACGTGCACCGGATCGGCCGGGTCGGCCGGGCCGGGCGCGAGGGCGTGGCGATCACGCTCGTGCCGCCGTCGAAGGTGCACGCGATGCGCGCCGTCGAGCGGCTCACCGGGCAGCCGATCGAGTTCGCCCCGGTGCCGACGGCTGCCGACCTGCGCGCGGCCCGGCTGGTGCGCACCGCCGCCGCCCTGCGCGAGCGGCTGGTGGAGGACCTCCTCGCCGACGCCGATGAGCCGAGCACCACCGACGGGGTCCGGGAGATGCTCACCGGTCTCACCGCCGAGTTCGACGGGGTGGACGTCGCCGCGGCGGCGGTCCGGCTGCTGCAGGCGGCCACCGGTGCCCCCGACGACGCCGATGACATCCCGGTCGTCGCGCCCCCGCGCGACGGGGAGCGTCGTGAGCCCCGCAGCCGCGGCGGTGCGGCCGGCACCCGCCCGCCGAAGGCCGGCACCACGCGCCTGTTCGTCAACGCGGGCCGCGCGAGCGGTGTGCGCCCCCAGGACATCGTGGGCGCGCTCGCCAACGAGTCCAGCCTGTCCGGGCGCGACATCGGCGCGATCCAGATCCACGAGCGCCACGCGCTGGTGGAGATCCCCGAGCACGCCGCCGACGACGTGCTGCGCAGCCTCCGTGGCGGCACCACTCTGAAGGGCCGGCGGACGAACATCCGCCGCGACCGCGGCTTCGCCACGGCGGGCCGCGGCCGCCGCGACTGATCCACCCTGCACGAACGGCGCTCTGCTCCCACCCTGGTGGGCCAGGGCGCCGTTTCGGTGTGCGCGGGACCCAGTGTTGATCTCGAGCGGACCGGACGGTTAGGCGTAGTCCTCTGATGTGCTCGAGGAGGAGCGACGGCCGACGCGGTGACCGGGCAGAGCGAGCTGGTGCAAGGGGCCGTACGCAAAGCCATGTGGCGGCTGCTGCCGTTCCTCGGGTTCTGCTATCTGCTGAACTACATCGACCGCACCAACGTCGGGTTCGCCGCGCTCACCATGAACGCCGATCTCGGGCTCTCCACCACCGCCTACGGCCTCGGTGCGGGCCTGTTCTTCATCGGCTACTTCTTCTTCGAGGTGCCGAGCAACGTCATCCTGCACAAGGTCGGCGCCCGGATCTGGATCGCCCGGATCATGGTCACCTGGGGGATCATCGCCTCGGCCACCGCGTTCGTGCAGGGTGAGGTCAGCTTCTACATCGTGCGGTTCCTGCTGGGCGTGGCCGAGGCAGGCTTCTTCCCCGGGATCATCCTCTACCTCACCTACTGGTTCCCCCGGGTCCAGCGGGCAAAGGTGGTCGCGCTGTTCTTCCTGGCCGTGCCGGTCTCCTCGGTGGTGGGTGCCCCGATCTCGACGCTTCTGATCCAGAACGGCGACGGCGTGTGGGGCTTCGAATCGGGCTGGCGGTTCATGTTCTTCGTCGAGGGCCTGCCCTCGATCCTGGTCGGCTTCCTGGTCCTCCTGCTGCTGACGGACCGGCCGCACAAGGCGAGCTGGCTGTCCGCCGCCGAGCGGGACGCCCTCACGACCCAGATCGCCGACGAGGACGCCGCGCAGGTCCCGCACACCACCGGGCTGCGGGAAGGCCTGCGCGACTCGCGCGTCGTCGGGCTGTCGTTCGTCTACTTCGGGATCGTGTTCGGCTCCTACGTGCTGGCGTTCTTCCTGCCGCAGGTCGTGTCCGACCTGCAGGAACAGTTCGGGATCGAGTTCTCGATCGCCCAGATCGGGTTGATCACGGCAATTCCGTACGCCCTCGCGTGCGTCGTCATGGAGATCAACGCCCGGCACTCGGACCGCACCGGCGAGCGCAGGCTGCACGTGGCGATCCCGGCGTTCGTGGGCGCGGCAGGCGTCGCGGTGGCGCTGTTCATGGACTCGCCCTACCTCGTGATCGCGGCGATGGCGCTCTGCGCCATCGGGGTCAACTCGGCGATCCCGGTGTTCTGGCAGCTGCCCAGCACGTTCCTCACCGGCGTGGGGGCCGCGGCGGGCATCGCGCTGATCAACTCGTTCGGCAACATCGGCGGCTTCGCCGGCCCTTACATGACGGGGTCGCTGCGCGACCTCACCGGCAACAACAAGGCGGGCATGTTCGTCGTCGCCGCGTTCATGGTGATGGCCGGGATCGTGGTCCTGAGGGTCGGGCGTCGGCACGAGCGGGAGGCCGCGGCCGTGCCCACGGCCTCACCCGAGGAGCACCGCGGCTGAGCCCATGATCACCAGTTGGGTGCGTGGGCGGCCGCATGTGGCCGGGGATGCACCGGGCTGATGATCTCGGCTCGGTCAGACGCTGCAGGAGCCGTCGGCGCAGGAGTCCGCGTCGCCGCCGGGGGTGAGGACCTGCAGCGGGTGGGCCTCGGTCCATGCCGTGTCGAGCACCTGCAGCAGCGCCTCCGGCGGCTGGGCGCCGGCCACGCCGTACTTGCGGTCCACCACGAAGAACGGCACGGCCGTGATCCCGTACGCCTGGGCCTGCCGCTCGTCGTCGCGCACGGCGTCGGCGTAGCGGTCCGAGGCCAGGACGGCGGCCGTCTCGTCCGCGTCCAGGCCCGCGTCGACGCCCAGCCGCACGAGCGTGGCGTGGTCGGCGATGTGCTCGCCGTCGGTGAAGTAGCCGCGGAACAGGCGCTCCTTGACCGCGTCCTGCACGCCGCGGTCGGCGGCCAGGTGCAGCAACCGGTGGGCATCGAAGGTGTTGCCGCGGCGGGCGCGCTCGAAGTGGAAGTCCCAGCCGTCCTCAGCGGCCATCGCGGTCATCTGCCGGTGCTTGGCCTCGGCCTCGACACGGGACATGCCGTACTTCGTGGCGAGGTGGTCGTGGAGGTCGCCCTCCTGCTCGTGCGGCGCGTCGGGGTCGAGCTCGAAACTGTGGTAGCTCACCTCGACCTCGTCGCGGTGGTCGAACCGCGCCAGCGCCTTCTCGAACCGGTGCTTCCCGACCGCGCACCACGGACACACGACGTCGGACCAGATCTCCACCTTCACGGCCAGGTCAACCGCCGGCGCCGGACGCATGTTCCCTAGCCTGGCCGGCATGTCCGACCTTCCCGACGACTGGCGCAGCTGGCGCGCGCAGGAGGACCTCGAGCGCTACGACGAGCGGTTCCGGCGGCTGGCCGACGCGGGGCGGAACCCGCACGGCGAAGCCGATCTCGTCGCCTCCTACGCGCCCGCCGCCGTCCTCGACGGCGGGTGCGGCACCGGGCGCGTCGCGATCGAGCTGGCCCGGCGGGGCATCGCCGTGCTCGGCGTGGACGCCGACCCCGACATGATCGCCGCTGCGCGCTCGAAGGCCCCTGACCTGGAGTGGGTCACCGCGGACCTCGCCGACCTCGACCACCCGCGGCGGTTCGACGTGGTGGTGCTCGCCGGCAACGTCGTGCCGTACGTGGCACCCGAGCGGCGTGCCCAGGCGGTGGCGGGGTGCGTGGCGCACCTCGCGCCGGGCGGCCGCCTAGTGGCGGGCTTCCGGCTGCGGGCCGACTGGCCGACGCCGGACGACTACGACCGGTGGTGCGCCGCGGCCGGAGCCGAATTGGTCAACCGGTTCGCCACCTGGGAGCGTGCTCCCTACGACGGCGGCGACTACGTGGTGGCGGTGCACCGGCTGGATCAGGGGACCGCGGCGACCTGATCGTCCCGCGGTCCGAGCAGCAGCGTGGACGGCCGGGTGGAGAAGGAGTGCTCGAGCACGAGGCACCCGGCGCCGATCGCACCGACGTCGCGGCCGAGGGCGCTGCCCAGCGCCGTGACCGGGTGCACCTGGCGGGCCTCCGTGGTGGTGAGCAGGGTGTCGCGCAGGATCGGGAGGAAGACGTCGGCGATCCGGTTCCAGATCGGCCCGCCGAAGACGACTGCGCGCACGTCGAGCAGGTTGCTGACGGTGGCCGCGCCGCGGGCCAGCCGGGACGCGCTCGCCTCGAGGATGCGGCGGGCCGCGGGCTCGCGGGCGGCAAGGGTGCACAGCGCGGTGAACAGCTCGTCGATCTCGCGGTCGCCCGCGCCGGGCCGGGACCGGGGGAGCAGGCCCGCGCCGGCCGCCTCGGCCACCAGGGTGCGGGGCATGCAGGCCGGCCCGACGCAGCCGCGCTGGCCGCAGCGGCAGAGCGGCCCGTCCGCGTCGACCATCAGGTGGCCGATCTCGCCCGCGTTGTTCGTGCTCCCGCCGAGCAGCTCGCCGCCGATCACGAGGCCCGCGCCGAGCCCGGTGCCCAGGTAGAGGAACACGAAGTCTGCGAGGGCGACGGCCGACCCGCGCCACAGCTCCGCCAGCGCCGCGGCCGCCGCGTCCTTGTGGAGCACCACCGGGTAGCCGGTGGCCTCGTGCAGCAGCTCGCGCAGCCCGACGCGGGTCCACTCCGGCAGGAGCGGAGGCTCCAGCACGACGCCGGTGCCCGGGTCGAGCGGGCCGGGCGCGGCGATGCCCAGGCCCAGCACGCGCCGCGCGTCGATGCCGGCGGACGCGACGAGCCCGGCTGCGGCCTCGGTGATGGCGGCGACCAGCTGCGGGGGTGACGCCGCCGACGCCGGCAACGTGCGGACCGACGCCACGACGTCGCCCACGAGGTCGAGCAGCGCGACGGTGGTGACGGTCGGGTCGACGTGCACGCCGATCGCGAAGTGCCCGGTGGGGTGCAGGCGCAGCAGCGTGCGCGGCTTGCCGCGGCCGGCCGGCACCAGCGTGCCCGCCTCGGTGATGAGCTCGCGGTCCAGCAGCCGGCGGGTGATGTTGGAGACCGACTGCGCCGAGAGCCCGGTGAGCTCGGCGAGCTCCACCCGGGACAGGCCGTCGGGCGCGTGCCGGACGGCGTCGAGGATCACCGCTTGGTTGAAATCGGCGATGCGCGGCAGGTTGGTGCCCCGCCTGCCCTCCATGGTCGGATCGTAACGGTCAGGTGCGGGCGGCCACGGCCGAATCGAGGGCCTCGCGCATGGCGGCGACCGGCGGCGTGCGGCCCGTCATCAGCTCCACCTGCGCGACGGCCTGGTGCAGCAGCATCTCCAACCCGCTGACGACGTGTGCTCCCGCGGCCTCCGCACTGGCCGCGAACGCGGTGGGCCACGGCGCGTAGACCACGTCGAGCACGACCGCGCCGGGGCGCACTCCGGTGAGGCCGTCAGCGGCACCGCGGGGGAGCGTCGACACCACCACGTCGGCCCGGGCGAGGGCGGCCCGCGCGCGGGCGGGGTCGAGGAGGCCGCCGGTGACGTCCGGCGTGACGCCGAGCCGTTCGGCCGTGGCACGCAGCTCGCCGGTCCGCGCGGTGGAGCGCACCAGCACGGCGACGTCACCGATCCCGAGTTCGGAGAACGCCGCGAGCGTGGCCTGTGCGGTGCCGCCCGCGCCGAGCACGACCGCGCGCCCCCCGGGCGCCGCCCCGGCTCCCCGCAGGGCCGCGACGACGCCGGCGACGTCGGTGTTGTCGGCGTAGCGGTCCCCGTCGGTGAGCACCAGCGTGTTGGCCGCTCCGATGGCGGTGGCGAGCGGGGAGACCTCCTTCGCGACGTCGAGGGCCACCCGCTTCAGCGGCATCGTCAGCGACAGGCCCGCCCACTCGGGGCCCAGCCCGGCGACGAAGTCCGGGAGGCCGGCCTCGTCGCACTCGTGGGCGTCGTAGCGCCACCCGTCCAGCCCGAGCGCCGCGTAGGCCGCGGAGTGCAGCACCGGCGACAGCGAGTGTGCAACCGGACTCCCCAGCACTGCGGCACGCATGGCGACCAGTATGTCTCCAGGCCACCACGGCCTCGAACGGGCCTGGTCGCGGCGGGTCTCGCAACGATCACCGGGACGGCGTGTGCCAGGCTCGACGGATGGCAGAGACCATCCTGGTGCTCGGGGGACGCAGCGAGATCGGACTGGCGGTGGCCTACCGGCTCGCGGCCGGGAACACCGTGGTGCTCGCGGCCCGCCGCAGCGCCGACCTCGACGCCGAGGAGAAGCTGCTGCGCGAGGCCGGGGCGGCGGAGGTAGACCGCGTCGAGTTCGACGCCGACGCCCTGGACAACCACCGCGGCGTGCTGCTGGACGTGGTGCGCCGGCACGGCCGCCTCGACGTCGTGGTGGTCTCGTTCGGGATCCTCGGCGACCAGGCGCGTGCCGAGCGCGACCCGGCGCACGCCCTGGAGATCGTGCACACCGACTACGTCGCGCACGTGGCGGTGCTCCTGCACCTCGCCGCGATCCTGCGCGAGCAGGGCCACGGCACGCTCGTCGTGTTCTCCTCGGTGGCCGGGGCGCGGGTGCGCCGGGCCAACTTCGTGTACGGCTCGGCGAAGGCCGGCCTCGACGGGTTCGCGAGTGGCCTCGCCGACTCCCTGCACGGCAGCGGCGTGCGGTTGCTGCTGGTCCGGCCGGGGTTCGTGGTCGGCCGGATGACCGAGGGCATGACCCCGGCCCCGCTCTCGTCCACCCCGGACCAGGTCGCCGACGCCACGGTCGCCGCCCTGCGGGCCGGGCGCGGCGAGGTCTGGGTGCCGAAGGTGCTCCGGCCGATATTCGCGGTGCTGCGCCACGCCCCCCGCGCACTGTGGCGCCGAATGCCGCGGTAGCCCTCACGCACCGCGTGCGCGCTCGCGCTACCGGTCGACGGTGGGCGTCGCCGGAGCCGGGGTGCGTCAGCCGTTTCGGGGTGCGTGGGCGTGCCGCGCCCGGCACCCCACCGGGCGTCGGGCCGCGCACCCCGTGTGGCCTCGCGCTACCGGTGGCGGCTCGCGCTACTGGTCGACGGGCCGCGTCGGCCGTCTCGGGATGCGTCGGCGCGGTAGGGGTGCGTGGGGGTGCGTGCTGCGTCGACGCCGTGCCGGCCTCCGGCCGCGCACCCCGTGTGGCCTCGCGCTACCGGTGGCGGCTCGCGCTACTGGTCGACGGGCCGCGTCGGCCGTCTCGGGATGCGTCGGCGCGGTAGGGGTGCGTGGGGGTGCGTGCTGCGTCGACGCCGTGCCGGCCTCCGGCCGCGCACCCCGTGTGGCCTCGCGCTACCGGTGGCGGCTCGCGCTACCGGTCGACGGGGCGCGTCGGCCGAAGCGGGGTGCGTGGCGGAGCACCATGGCGCGAATGCCCTATTGGGAACGCGTTCGTAACGCTACGGTCATCCCCTGCTCAGAGGATCACCCGGTCTGAGGGGAGCGCGGGATGGTCGGTCGGGCACGCACGGTTCTCACCGCCGCGGTGGCATTCGTGCTGCTGGTGGTGCTGTGGGAGCTGGTCAAGCTCGTGCTTCCCGACGCCGGCGTGTTGATCGGCGACACCAGGATCCTGCCGCGAACCGACGACTCCGCGATGCCGCACGTGTGGACGGTGCTCGCGCGGCTCGCCGACCCGGAGGTGGCCGGGGCCGCCGCCGCGCGCACGGTGGGTGCGGCCGTCGCGTCCGGGGCCCTGTTCACGCTGGGGCTCGCGCTGGGTGGCCTGGCGCTGGGCGGCGTGCTCGGGATGCTGCTGGCCCTGGCGATGCAGCGGTTCGGGTTGCTGGAGCGTGCGGCGTTGCCCTACGTCGTCGCGTCGCAGACGGTGCCGCTGATCGCGATCGCCCCGCTCGTCGCGGGTTGGGGAGGGCGGATCGCCATCATGGGCTGGTCGTGGCAGCCGTGGGCGAGCGTCATGGTGATCTCGGCGTATCTCGCGTTCTTCCCGGTCGCCGTCGGGATGCTGCGCGGCCTGAACGCGCCGGTGAAGGCCGACGTCGAGCTGTTCCGGACCCTCGCCGCCGGTTGGTGGACCACCCTGCTGCGGCTGCGGCTGCCCGCGTCGGTGCCGTTCCTGCTCCCGGCGGTGCGGCTGGCCGCTGCGGCGGCGGTGGTCGGCGCGATCGTCGCGGAGATCTCCACCGGCACGCGCGGCGGGATCGGCCGCCTGATCATCGAGTACGCGCAGTCGGCCACCGCCGACCCGTCGCGCCTCTACACCGCGATCCTGGGCGCCGCCGTGCTCGGGCTGGTCGCGGCGGGCGCGGTGGGCCTGCTGGACTTCGGTCTGCGCCGCTTCCGGGGGAGTGTCCGATGAACGCCGTGCTCCTCTCCGGTCTGCAGAAGCGCTTCGGTGACGTCCACGCGCTCGACGGCATCGACCTCGAGCTGGCCGCCGGCGAGTTCGTCTCGCTCATCGGGCCGTCCGGATGCGGGAAGTCCACGCTCCTGCGCGTGGTGGCCGACCTCGAACAACCCACGACGGGAAGCGCCCTGGTGGGCGGGAAGACCCCGCACCAGGCGCGGCTGGACCAGGACTACGGGATCGCGTTCCAGCAGGCCGGCCTCCTGGAGTGGCGCAGCGTGGTCGAGAACGTGGAGCTGCCGCTGCACGTCCACGGCGTCGACAAGGCGAAGCGCCGGGCCCGTGCCACCGAGCTGCTGGAGCTGGTGGGGCTGGCGGACTTCGCGGGTTCGCGGCCCAGCGAGCTGTCCGGGGGGATGCAGCAGCGCGTGGCGATCGCCCGCGCGCTCGCGCCCCGCCCGCGGCTCCTGCTGATGGACGAGCCCTTCGGGGCGCTCGACGAGATGACGCGCGAGCGGATGCAGGCCGAGCTGCTGCGCATCGCCCGAGAGACCGCGGCCGCCGTCCTGTTCGTCACGCACTCGATCCCGGAGGCCGTCGTGCTGTCGGACCGCGTGGTCGTGATGTCATCGCGTCCCGGACGGATCACGGAGGTGGTCACCGGCGAACGGCCGGACGCGGACGAGGACGTCGACGACGTCCGCGAGTCCGGCGCCTTCTTCGGGACGATCACGGCCGTGCGCGAGGCGCTGCGCAAGGGGCACGCGTGACGCGGGCAGGGGCCGTCCCGGGTGCGTCGGCGGTCGATGCCGGACCGCGGCGCGGCCCGCGCGGGTTCGCGAACGTGTGGCCGCCCGTCGCGTTCGGGATCGGCATGGTGCTGCTGTGGGAGCTCGTGGTCAGGCTCGCGCGGGTGCCGGCATTCCTGCTGCCGGCGCCGAGCGCGATCGCCGAGCAGATCGGCGCCCAGCCCGGGGTGATCGTCGCGACGGCCGGGGTCACCGGCGGCAACGCCCTCGTCGGCCTGGTGGTCGGCTTCCTGGCGGGCGTGGCGCTGGCGCTGCTGGCCGCGCGGTCGCGGATCTTCGGTGAGCTGGCCACGCCGGTCGTGCTGGCCGCGAGCGCCGTGCCGATCGTCGCGCTGGCGCCCGTGTTCACCACGATGTTCGGCTCGGCCACCGAGATCCCGCGCCGGCTGGTGGTCACCGTGGTGGTCACGGTGCCGGTGTTCGTGGCGACGGCCCGCGGGCTGCGGCAGGTGCAGCCGGTGCACGCCGAGCTCATGACGGCGCTCGCCGCCACCCCGTGGCAGCACGCGCGGTTCGTCCGGCTGCCCGGCGCCGTGCCGTACATCATGACGGGGCTGCGGCTCGCCGCGCCGGCCGCCGTGATCGCCGCGATCGTCGCCGAGTACTTCGGTGGCCTGCAGAACGGGCTCGGCAGCCGGATCACCTCGGCCGCCGCCAACACCGCCTACGCCCGCGCGTGGGCCTTCGTCGCCGCCTCGATCGCACTGGGGCTGCTGTTCCACCTTGCCGGGCTGCTCCTCGAACGCCTGGTGACCCGCGGTCGCACCGCATGATCCCCGGGAGGTTCCCATGCCTCGCTTCGCCAACCGCCGCCCAGTGCTTTCCGACGAGCGGCGCGTTCGTCGGATAGGTACCGACGAACGCGCCGCTCGTCGGATCGGTCGGGGGCGCATCGTCGCGCTCGCGGCTGCGTTGGTCGTGGCCGCTGCCGGTTGCTCGGTCACCCCCGAGGGTGGCGGCGGCAGCGCGCCGGACGCCGCAGGTCCTCAGCAGGTCAAGCTGCAGCTGCAGTGGTTCACCCAGGGGCAGTTCGCCGGCTACATCGCCGCGGTGAAGCAGGGCTTCTACTCCGAGCGCGGGCTCGACGTCCAGATCCTGGAGGGCGGGGTCGACATCGTCCCGCAGACGGTCCTCGCGCAGGGCCAGGCCGACTTCGCGATCGCCTGGGTGCCGAAGGCCCTCGCCTCGCGCGAGCAGGGCGCGGGGATCACCGACGTCGCCCAGATCTTCCAGCGCTCGGGCACCTACCAGGTCTCGTTCGCCGACCGCGGGATCCGCACCCCGGCCGACCTCGCCGGCCGCCGGGTCGGGAACTGGGGGTTCGGCAACGAGTTCGAGCTGTTCGCCGGCATGACCGGGGCCGGGCTGACCCCGGCCACCGACGTCACGCTGGTGCAGCAGCAGTTCGACATGCAGGCGCTGCTCTCCGGGGAGATCGACGCCGCGCAGGCCATGTCCTACAACGAGTACGCGCAGGTGCTGGAGGCTCCCAACCCGGCAACCGGCCAGCTCTACCAGCCGAGCGATTTCTCGGTGATCGACTGGAACCAGACCGGCACCGCCATGCTCCAGGACGCGATCTGGGCGAGCACCGAGCGGCTCGCCGACCCGGCCTACCAGGACCTCACCACCCGGTTCATCGCCGGCTCGCTCGAGGGCTGGGCCTACTGCCGTGACAACGTCGAGTCCTGCCGGGACATGGTGGTCGCGGCCGGCTCGACGCTCGGCGCCAGCCACCAGCTGTGGCAGGTCAACGAGGTGAACAAGCTGATCTGGCCGTCGCCTGCCGGCGCCGGCATGATCGACGAGACGGCGTGGGCGCAGACCGTCCAGGTGGCCCGCACCGCCGTGAACGCCGACGGGCAGACCGTGATCACCCGCGACCCCGACCCGGAGGCCTACTCCAACACCTACGTCGAGCGGGCCATCGAACAGCTGCGGGGCGAGGGCGTCGACGTCGCGGGCGAGGGCTACGCCCCCGTCGAGGTCACGCTCAACCCCGGCGGTGCCTGAGCCGCTCGTACCAGGCGCCGTCGCCGAACGCGCCATCGACGGGAGCGACCTCGCGGAACCGGCCGGCCAGGGTGAACCCGGCGCGCTCGGCCACGTGCCGGCTCGCCGCGTTGTCCCAGGCCGAGCCGATCTGCAGCCGGTGGCGGTCGAGCCCGTCCGGCGCGAACGCGTGCGCCACGACGAGGTCCACGGCCTCGCCGACGACGCCGCGGCCGCGGGCGTCCGGGTGCGCCCAGTAGCCGATCTCGCCGGTGGTGGGGCTGAACGGGTTGTCGAGCCCGAACACGGAGATGTTCGCGAGCAGCCGGTCGTCGTCCCGGTCGGCCACGGCCCACGTGGCCTGCTGGCCGAGGGACTCGCCGAGCCGGCAGCCGAGCACGAACGCGCGGGCCGTCTCCTCCGTGTAGGTCTGCGGCAGGGTGGGCAGCCAGACGCGCGTGCGCGGGTCCGAGCACGCCTCGACGATCCGCGGCACGTCCGCCGGGGCGTGCGGGCGCAGTCGTACCCGCGCGCCCACGAGGTCGGGGACCGGCCACCACGTCGTGCGCGGTGTCATGTCCTCGCCTGCGGTGAGGGAGGCGAACCAGCCGTCGGCGATCCGGTCGGGCCGGCGCACCGACTGCCGCCGGGTGCCTTCGAACGTGAATCCGCACGCGTGCGCCACCCGCCAGGACGCGAGGTTGCCGACCTCCGCCCACCAGTGCAGCACCGGCAACCCGGCCTCCGCGAACGCCCACCGGGACGCCAGCCGCAGCGCCCGCGACATCAGCCCGCGTCCGCGCGCCGCCGGGACCAGCCCGAAGCCGACGGACGGCGGCGGCCCCGGATGCACGTCGACGCTGCCGGCGAACCGCCCCGCCTCCTCCACCGCCCAGCGTGCTGCCGTGCCGCCGCGCCACCCGGCCGGCACGGTCTCCTCGATCCACCGCTGCGCATCGGCGGGCTCGTACGGCTGCGGGATGTTCGTCCAGCGGGCGGTCTCCGGGTCACGGGCGAGCGTCAGGAGGCCGTCGAGGTCGGCGGCGGTGTGGGCGCGCAGCGTCACGACGCCGTCGGTCAGGGTGGGCGCGGATGCGGGCAGCGGCACCGATTGATCATTGCGCACCGTGATCGTGAGTATTCGGGACACCCGACACCGCGATCTTCGGGAGGATGGGTCCATGAGCGCCGCCTTCACCACCGACTACCTCGACCGGATCGGCGTGCCCGACGTCACCGGGCCGGACCTGCCGACCCTGCGGCGCATCGTCGCCGGCCACGCACGATCGATCGCGTTCGAGAACCTCGACGCGTTCACCGGGCGCGAGATCGCCCTCGACCCGGATGCGCTCACCGCCAAGCTCGTGCGCGGCGGCCGCGGCGGCTGGTGCTTCGAGCAGAACCTGCTGTTGCGCGGTGCCCTCGACGCGCTCGGCTACACCACCACCGGCCTCGCCGCGCGGGTCATGTGGGGCCGCCCGGCCGACGCGCCGCCGGTCCCGCGCAGCCACATGTTGCTGCGCGTCGACCTGGCGGAGGGCCCGCACCTCGTCGACGTCGGTTTCGGCGGGCTCACGCTCACCGGTGTGCTCGCGCTGGAGCCCGGCGTCGAACAGGCCACCCCGCACGAGCCGTTCCGGCTGCTGCCGGCCGAGCGCGCCGGGTACGTCATGCAGGCGCGCGTGGGCGGTGAGTGGCGGCCGCTGTACTGGTTCGACCTCACCGAGCAGCTCCTGCCCGACTACGAGTTGTCGAACTGGTACCTCTGCCACCACCCCCGGTCGCACTTCCTGAGCGGGATCATGCTCGCCCGGCCGGAACCCGACCGCCGCTACGCCCTCGGCAGCACCAGCCTCGCCGTGCACCACCTCGACGGTCCCACCGAGCGCCGCGAGCTGGAGTCGCCCGCGGAGATCCGCAAAGTCCTCGAAGAGAGGTTCCTGCTGGACACCTCCGGCCTCCCCGACCTCGAAACGGCGCTCGCGCGGCTCTTCGAGAACCGGTAGGCCCGGTCGGTATCGTGTGCCCGGTGCCGGGCAACGTCGTCGAGATCTACACGGATGGCGCGTGCAGCGGCAACCCCGGTCCCGGAGGCTGGGGGGCGGTGCTGCGCTACGGAACCGTCGAGAAGGACCTCTACGGCGGTGAGGTCGGGCCCACGACCAACAACCGGATGGAGCTGATGGCCCCGATCCGGGCGCTCGAGTCCCTGACCCGGCCCGTCACGGTCCGCGTGTACACCGACAGCACCTACGTGCGCAACGGGATCCTCAGCTGGGTGCCCCGGTGGAAGACGAACGGCTGGACCACATCGGCTCGGACCCCGGTGAAGAACGCCGACCTCTGGCGCAGGCTCGACGAGGCCGCGGCGCGGCACGAGGTCGAGTGGCACTGGGTGAAGGGCCATGCCGGGCACCCCGAGAACGAGCGCGCCGACCGGCTCGCGGTGCGCGGGGTGGCCGAGGTCGTCGGCAAGGTGCCGACTCGCACCTAGTCTCCCGCGCCTCCTCCAGGTCGATGTCGCCCGGGTGATCCGCGGTATCGGTTGGTCACAGCTGTCACCACAGCAACCACCAACCGATACTCGCGATCTTCGGCCGGCGCAGCGGCCGGCCGGCCCCCAGGTATGGCGGGCGGCCCGGATGAGCGAGCCCCAGGACTCGATCAAGGGGCGGGCGCCGCCGACCCAGTCGAGCGTCTGATCGCCAGGATCGGGACCTGCCGCTCACATGTGGACGTCAGGTCCCGCCCTCGCTGATCACCGCCTCGTCCGACCACCGTCTCCGCTGGGCCCGCGGTGGAGAACCGGCCCAGGCCGCGACCGGCAAGATCAGGCACCGGTGCGGTGCATGGTCAAGTCGACACCACGGTTCTCCGACCCGCTCAGCCGTGTTGGCGACTTGACCATGAAACCCCTCCCGTGGGCGCGCCGTACCCCACCCGCACCGAAGCCCTCAGGCCACCGGTCGGGCCTCGCGCGCATTCCGTCTGTTCGCCTCGACCTCGCACCTGACCGGGTGGCCGGGTTGGCGCCACGACCGGACCCCGTGGTTGCCTTGACGGCCGTCCCCGACGCACGGGCACGCCCGATCCCGAACGCGACCCTCCTGTCGGGTGCCACGCGACTGGCTGTGGTCCCGTTGCGCCCGTGCAGATTGGGCATCGGATGGCCGCCTTTGTGCGCAACCCGGGTGCACGCCCACCTACGGTGCGCGCCGCCCTTCCGCGCGGTTGATCGTTCCGAGGAGCGCACGGTGGTGGTGGCGGCCGCGTTGGTGTGCTTCTCGGAAGGATCGGTCGCGTCGAGTCGTACATCAGTGCTGTGCGTGCAGCGGTGGTGTGCGAATCGGCCCGATCATGGGGCGGCCACGCGCTCGGTGTGCGCGGCCATGTGCACCCGATACCCGAGATCACCGGCCCGCGAACGATGATCTAGATCCCGCGCAGCCGCGGCTGTAGATCGACGTCGGAGATGCCGCCGAGGCCTTCCCGCTCGATCCGCAGGGCGAGCGCGTGGGCGTGCTCCTGGAGCCCGGCGATGTCCAGGTCTGCGGGCGCGGGTGCGGCCCAGCACCCGATCCGGTGCGCGGCGCGATCGAGCAGCGCGTGCGCGCCGCGGGCGTTGCCGCGCTGCGCATGCGTCAGCCCGACGGCGAGCTGGGCGAGGCCGCGCCAGAGTTCGCGCTCCTCGTCGGGAGCGGCTTTCCAGGCGGCCTCGAGTACCTCGTGTGCCGGGAACGGCAGGCCGGCGTCGAGCAGGCGTTGCGCCTCGGTGACGCTCTCGTCGGCACTCAGCACCAGGTCCTCGGGCACCCGCTCGACGCCGTCGGCGCCGCGGGGGAGTGGGCGCCCCGAGGCGTCGCGGGGGCGGGCGTTGCGGGGGCGTCCGGCCGGGTCTCGGTCGCGCGCGATGTCCACGACGTCCACCGTGCCACGCCGGCTCAGGACTCGTTCGGCAGGATCGCCTCGGCGAAGGCGCGTGCGTCGCGGGCCGGCCCGTCGGCGCCCAGGGACTGCGCGGAGGCGTAGACCCCCTCCATGAGCAGCGCGAGCCGGCCGGCGAGCGCCTCGGGATCGGCGACGCCGGCGAGCTCCGCGGTGAGCTCGCCGAGGCGGGCGCGGACCCAGGCCTTGTTGGCCGCGGCGTTCCGGTGCGCGGCGACGGCGGGGTCGGGGAACTCGGTCAGGGCCATCTGGAAGGGGCATCCCCGGCAGCGGTCGGGCTGCGTCTGCACGACGAGCTCGTCGAACAGTGCCAGGATCCGCTCCCGCGGGCTCCCGGTACCGACGGCTGCGTCGAACCATTCGCGGTAGGCGCGATCCGCGCGTTCGACGTAGGCCGCGACCAGGTCGTCCTTCGAGGCGAACAGGCGGTAGAGGGTGGTGGGGGCGACCCCGGCCTCGGCGGCGATCCGGTCGACGCCGACGGCGCGGATGCCCTGCCAGTAGAAGAGGTCGTGCGTCACCTGCAGGACGTGCTCGCGCGTCTCCGCGGAGCTGCGGCGGCTTGCGGTTCCGGCCCTCGTCACGCCGCCATCCTACCGTGTTAGGGACCGTTCCCTAGCGACATGGGTCACACCTGCTTGTCGCGGGCGCGGGACAGTCCTAGCTTCTCGTTAGGGAACGATCCCTAACAACTGAGGGGACTGGTCGTGGACGACGCGGGGAACATCCGATCCGGCCCGGCTCTCGCGGCGCTGTTCGCTGCCGCGTTCGTGATGGGCAGCGCCGAGCTGCTCGTCGTCGGGGTGATCGACCTCATCGCCGCCGACCTGACAGTGCCGGTCAGCACCGCCGGAACCGCGGTCACCGCGTACGCGCTGGGCATCGCCGTCGGCGGGCCGGTGCTCACGGCGCTGACCATCCGCGCGGAACGCCGTGCGGTGCTCGCCTGGTCGGTCGCCGGATACGTGGTGGTCACCGCGGCTCCGCTCGTCACGTCGAGCGCGGAGCTCTTCCTGACGGCCCGGTTCGCCGCCGGCGCGCTGCACGGGCTGTTCATCGGCGTCGCGTTCACCGTGGCCGGCGCGCTGGTTCCGCCGGAGCGCACGGGGCGGGCGATCGGGATCGTGCTCGGCGGGATCTCGGTGAGCACAGCGCTGGGCGTCCCGCTGGGCACGCTCGTCGGGCAGGGGATGGGCTGGCGCGCAGGCTTCGTCGGCGTGAGCGTGCTGGGGCTTGCGGCGCTGATCGCGCTGCTGCGGGTCGTGCCGGCGATGCCCGCCGCCCGGCGGAGCTCGGCGGCGGAGCAGGCGCGGCACGCGTTCGCGCCCCGGGTTCTGGCCGTGCTGGGGACCGGTCTCCTGCTGCTCGGCGGCCAGTACGCCGTGCTGACCTACATCACGCCGTTCCTGCAGGAACGCACCGGCGTCTCCGGAGGTGCGGTGAGCGCGTTCCTCCTCGCGTACGGCGTGGCGACGGCGGTCGGCGTCTTCGCCGGCGGTTGGGCGGCCGACCGCAGCGCCACCCGCACCCTGGTGCTCGGGAACGCGGCGCTGGTGGTCGCGCTCGGACTGCTGCACCTCGTCGCGGCGGTCCCGGTGCTGGTCGTGCTCGTGCTGGTGGCGTGGGGTGTCGTCGGGATCGGGCTGGTGCCGTCGCTGCAGTACCGCGTTCTCGAGCTCGCCGGCCCCGGTCGCGACCTGGCCGCCACGCTGCCCGCGTCGGCCCTGAACGCCGGGATCGCGCTCGGCGCGCTCGGGGGCGGCTGGACGCTCGACGCCTACGGCGCGGGCGGTCCCGTGATCGCCGGCCTCGTGGTCACCGCACTGGCACTGCCCGCGGCGTGGGCCACCGCGGCCCTGCGCCCCACGTCCACCCCCACCGAAGGAGTTGCAGCATGACCGACCTGACCGGACGCACCGCACTCGTCACCGGCGCCTCCCGCGGCATCGGCCGCGCGATCGCCGAGCGGCTGGCTGCCGACGGCGCGCTCGTCGCCGTGCACTACGGCAGCAACGACCGGGCCGCCGGGCAGACCGTGGCCGCGATCGAGCAGGCGGGCGGGCAGGCCTTCGCGCTGCGCGCGGACCTGGCCGAGACCGCCGAGCTGGACGCCCTGTTCAGCGGCCTGCGCGACGGCCTCGCCGGGCGCCCGCTCGACATCCTGGTCAACAACGCCGGCGTCGTCGACTACTCGGCGACGATCGAGGGCGCCACTCCCGAGGCGTTCGACCGGCTGTTCGCGGTGAACGTCCGCGCGCCGCTCTTCCTCGTCCAGCGGGCGCTGCCGCTGATGGGCGACGGCGGCCGGATAGTGAACGTCTCCTCGGGCGTGACCTGGTTCGCCACGCCCGATGTCGTCTACAGCATGAGCAAGGGCGCGCTGAACGTGCTCAGCCGCTCGCTCGCGCAGACCCAGGGTGGGCGGGGGATCACCGTCAACACGGTCTCGCCGGGCATCACCGCGACCGACATGAACGCGTGGCTGACCGAGAGCCCCGAAGCCGCCCGCCAGGTCGCGGGCATGGTCGCGCTCGGCCGGCACGGGGAGCCCGCCGACATCGCCGACGCCGTGGCGTTCTTCGCCTCCGACGACGGCCGGTGGGTCACCGGGCAGACCCTCGAGGTCAACGGCGGGCTGCTGCTCGGCCCGCCCGCGGCCTGACGTGCTGCTCGCGACCGGCGTGACGGCTTACCGGCCCGGCACGCGGAACCAGAGGTTCGTGGCCAGCGGCGAGTGGCTGAGGCCGTCGGCCAGGTCGATCCGTTCCAGGGGGACGTGCGTGCCGCCGGGGTGGTCGAAGAGCCGCACGCCGTCGCCGAGCAGCACGGGGGCGATGCAGGTGAGCACCTCGTCGAGCGCGCCGGCCGCCAAGCAGCTGCTGGCCGCCCCGGCGCCGATGACGTTGACGTAACCGTCGCCCGCGGCGGACCGGGCCGCGGCGATCGCCTCGTCGAGGTCGGTCACGAACGTCATGCCGGGTACGGGCTCGGCCGGCGGGTTCCGGGTGAGGACGAACTGCGGCCCCTCCCAGCCGCCGCCGAACACCTTGCCCTCCGCTTCGGTGCCGGCATGGGGGTCGTCGCCGCCGCGGAACGTGCGACCGCCCACCAGGATCGCGCCGATCCGCGGCAGCAGCTCGTCGATCAGCCGATTCGGCCCGATGTACGGGGTCAGCCACGACATGTCGCCGCCCGGGCCCGCGATGAACCCGTCCAGGGACATCGTCACCGAGTACAGCAGCTTCGCCATCTCCACCTCCAGGATCGGCCGATCAGTCGATCGGCATCCGTCAAGACGGCGCCGGGCCGGAAACGTCATCGGCGGGCAGGCGGAGGGGCAGGTCGAACGCCGGGAAGAGGTGGGTGTCGTGGAACGCGGTGATCTCCGCGACGAGGTCGTGCTCGATCCGCAGCACCGAGATCGCGAACGCGCGGTGGTCGGGGTCGTCGTCCCGGACCCGGACGTAGGTGGCGACCGCGAGCTGCCCGTTGGCCCGGGTGGGCAGCATCCGGAACCGGAATCCCGGCCCGTCCGGATCCCAGCTGGCGGTCAGCGCGGCGACGACCGTGTCGCGCCCGCGGAACCACATCGGCCACGGCGGCATCGCCGTGCGCACGTCCTCGGCGAGCAGCGCGGCCACGGCGGCAGCGTCCGCGCGCTCCATCGCGTCCATGTAGCGGCGCAGCACCGCCCGCTCCTGCACGGTCGGCGGCGTGGACGGCGCCCAGTCGGCGCGGCGCTCGGGCAGGTGCTCGCGCAGTGTGGCCCGCGCCCGCTGCAGCGCGCTGTTCACGGAGGCGACGCTGCCCTCCAGCACCCGCGCGATCTGCGCGGGTGCCCAGCCGAGGACGTCCCGCAGCAACAACGCCGCCCGCTGCCGGGGCGGCAGGTGCTGGATGGCGGCGAGGAAGGCCAGCTCGATCGTCTCCCGCGCGACGGCCGCCGCGCCCGGCTCAGTGTCGTCCGGCGCGAGCCGGTCCGGGAACGGTTGCAGCCACGGGATGTCCGTGCGGGCGGGGAGCCCCACGCTCGCGTCCGACGGCGGCCGCAGGTCCTGGGGAAGTACCCGCCGCGCCCGGCCGTCGAGGACGTCGAGGCACGCGTTCGTCGCGATCCGGTAGAGCCAGGCGCGCACGCTGGAGCGGCCCTCGAACGCCCCGATGCTCTTCCACGCCCGCAGGAACGTCTCCTGCACCAGGTCCTCGGCCTCGTCGAACGAGCCGAGCATCCGGTAGCAGTGCACGCGCAGCTCGCGGCGGTGGCGCTCCACCAGCGCCGTGAACGCGGCCTCGTCCCCGGCGCGCGCGGCAGCCACGACCGCATCGTCGTGGGTGGGGTCGTGGCCGGCCGGCATCCTCAGTCGCCCCGCAGGAGCTGCTCGAACGGCACCGGGTCCTCGAACGGGTCCGCGGCGCCGGTTGTGGGACGGACCGCCACCAGGTCGGCCAGCTCGCCCGCGGCCCGGGCGATGCGCCGGTCCAGTGCGGGCACCCCGGCGGTGCCGCCCGCCCAGTCCTCCGGGGCGGCGAAGACGGCGGTGGGTACGACCACCGCGTGCAGGTACGCCATCAGGGGTCGCACGGCGTGCTCCAGGGCGAGCGAGTGCCGGCCGGTGCCGCCGGTGGCCGCGATCAGCGTCGGCTTCCCGTCGAGGACGCCCTCCTCCAGCGCGTCGAAGAACAGCTTGAACAGGCCGTTGTAGGACGCCGAGAACGTGGGTGTGACCGCGATCAGGCCGTCGGCGCCCCCCACCGCGTCCACCACCGGGCGCAGGCCCGGCGAGACGAACCCGGTGAGCACGGCGTCCACCAGCTCGTGGGCGTGCTCGCGCAGCTCCACGACCTCGATCTCGACGTCCACGCCGTGGTCGGCCAGCGCCCCCGTGGTGGCGGCGGCGAGCCGGTCGGCGAGGAGCCGGGTGGACGACGGGACGCCGATGCCCGCGCTCACGACCACGAGCTTCCTGGGTGTCATGCCGTCACCTCCTGCTCCGCTGCCTTCCGGGCCTTGAGGCTCTCGTGCGTCGGTGCGTCCGGGACATGAGCCGGGGTGCGCGCCGCGAACTCCCTGCGCAGCACCGGGATCACGTCCTCACCCAGCATGTCCAGCTGCTCGAGCACCGTCTTCAGCGGCAGCCCGGCGTGGTCCATGAGGAAGAGCTGGCGCTGGTAGTCGCCCGCGAACTCGCGGAAGGCCAGCGTCTTGTCGATGACCTGCTGCGGGCTGCCGACGGTGAGGGCGGTCAGCTCGGAGAAGTCCTCCAGCGACGGGCCGTGGCCGTAGACCGGGGCGTTGTCGAAGTAGGGCCGGAACTCGCGCACGGCGTCCTGGGAGTTCTTCCGCATGAACACCTGCCCTCCCAGCCCCACGATCGCCTGGTCGGCCGGGCCGTGGCCGTAGTGCTCGAACCGGCGCCGGTACAGCTGGACCATCCGCCGCACGTGCCCGGCGTCCCAGAAGATGTTGTTGTGGAAGAAGCCGTCGCCGTAGAAGGCGGCCTGCTCGGCGATCTCCGGGCTGCGGATCGAGGCGTGCCACACGAACGGCGGCACCCCGTCGAGCGGGCGAGGGACTGACGTGAAGCCCTGCAGCGGTGTGCGGTGCTTGCCCTCCCAGTCGACGACGTCCTCACGCCACAGCCGCCGCAGCAGCGCGTAGTTCTCGACGGCCAACGAGATGCCGTCGCGGATGTCCTGACCGAACCACGGGTAGACCGGGCCGGTGTTGCCGCGCCCGAGCATCAGGTCGACGCGGCCGTCGGCCAGGTGCTGCAGCATCGCGTAGTCCTCGGCGATCTTCACCGGGTCGTTCGTGGTGATGAGCGTGGTCGCGGTGGACAGCTGCAGCCGCTGCGTCCGCGCGGCGATGTAGGCGAGCATCGTGGTGGGCGAGGAGGGCACGAACGGCGGGTTGTGGTGCTCACCCGTCGCGAACACGTCCATACCCACCTCCTCGGTCTTCAGGGCGATGGCCACCATCGCCTTGATCCGCTCCGCCTCGGTGGGCGTGCGGCCGGTCGTCGGGTCGGGCGTGACGTCACCGACGGAGAAGACGCCTAGCTGCATCTCCATCTCGATCCCTGCCTCCAGTAGTTGCGTCTGCAATCACCCGACCTAACGCGCTACCCCCCGAGTTCATGCCCGGACAGTGCTCGGCGCCACTCCTCGCTCGCGCTTGAACGCCGCGCTGAAAGCGAACGCATCGGAGTACCCGACCCGGCGCGCCACCGCCCCGACCGTGAGGCCCGGGTCCGCGAGGTACTCGGCGGCGAGCGTCATCCGCCAGCTGCGCAGGTAGGCCAGTGGCGCGCAGCCGACGAGCTCGCGGAACCGCTTGGCGAACGCCGCCCGGCCGGCTCCGCCCCGCGCGGCCAGCTCCTCCACGGTCCAGCGCCGGGCCGGCTCGCCGTGCAGCGCTTCGAGCGCAGGCCCGACGACCGGATCGGCGAGTGCCGTGAACCAGCCGGGCCGCTCCGGCGCCCGCTGCTCCAACCAGGCGTGCAGCGTGCAGGTCAGCAGCCAGTCCAGCAGCCGGTCCCGGACCACCGGGGGCTCGTCGCCCCCGCGGTCGAGCAGCTCCAGCAGGCTCACGCAGTCCGGGCCATCGGGTGCGACCGCGGCGTACGGGGGCAGCACGCCCACCGCCCCGACGTCACCGGCCCGCGTGCGGTACCCGCACACGAGCAGGGACGCGCCCGCGTCACCGGCCCGTACGGTGACCGGCGAGCCGGGGCGGATCATCGCGATGCCCCCGGGCTGGAGCGACTCGCCGGCCCCGGGCGCCCGCACCGTGGCCTCTCCGGAGACCACGCCGCACAGCACCAGCGGGGCGCCCACCGGCACGACGTACTCCTCGCCGGGGTCGAGGCGGGCGCGCAGCACGGTGCCGTCGTGGCTGCGAATCCCCCGGAGCAGCGCCTCGAGGACGGTCATGGTCGGGAGCGTAGACGCGCGCGCATCCGCTCCGGACGCGCGAGCATGGCCGAGCCATGTGGCCGCGAGATCCACTGGTGGCATGAGCTCAGACATCACAGTCCTCGCCGGCACCGGCAAGTCGGGACGTCGGGTCACCGCGGCGCTGCGGGCAGCCGGGCACGGGGTGCGGGCCGCGTCACGGTCCGCCGACCTGCGGTTCGACTGGCAGGACCCCCGCACCTGGCCCGCCGCGACCGACGGGATCGGCGCGCTCTACCTCGTCGCCCCCGAGGACCCCACTCCGCTGCGGCCGTTCGTGGACCTCGTGCAGGAGGCCGGCGTGAAGCGCGTCGTGCTGCTCTCGGGCCGGGGGACCGAGGCGTGGCGCGGCCGATTCGGGCACGCCATGGCGGCGGCCGAGGACGTCGTGCGCGGCAGCGACCTGAGCTGGACGGTCCTGCGGGCGAACAACTTCATGCAGAACTTCACGGAGGACCTGTGGCACGAACCTGTGGTCGCCGGCCGGCTCGGCCTGCCCGCCGGTGGGGTGCCGGAGCCGTTCGTCGACCTCGACGACGTGGCCGCCGTCGCGGCGAGGTTGCTCACCACCGATGAGCACGCGGGGCGGATGCTCGACCTGTCCGGACCCGCTGCCGTGACCTTCGCCGACGCCGTGGCCGCCATCGCCGCCGCGACGGTCCGTCCGATCCGCTACGACGAGCTCACCCCGGATGCGTACGTCGACGAGCTGCGCGCGGCCGGCCTCGGAGAGGACTGGGTCACCGAGCTGAGCGGCATGTTCGCGGTGCTCCGCGAGGGCATCGCGGCCGCTCCGGCGTCCGGCGTCGAGCAGGTTCTCGGCCGCCCGCCCCGCGCCTTCGCCGACTGGGTGGCGCACGTCGCACCCACGGGGGTGTGGGCGCGCTGATCTCTGTCGGTGGCTCCCGGCATGATGCGCACGGTCGAGTGAAGGGAGCTACGGACGATGGACACACCGACCCCGCTGTCGGAGCAGGATCTGGCGGCAGCGCGCACGGAGCTGGCAGCAGGCAAGCCGTTCCCGGTGTGGTTCACCGCGGCCGCCGTCGGCGTCCCCGTGGGCGGTTCGGCGAAGGTCGTGTCGATCGGCGAGCCTGCCGAGGGCGATTTCGTCGAGGTCCGGCCCACGGGCACCAAGGACACGGTGTTCTGCTCCCCGAACGAGCTCACCCGCACCCGCCCGCCACGGCGCCGGGCGAAGCAGCAGGCACCACCCGAGCCCCCGCCACAGCCGGCCCGGCAGGCGGTGGTGCCCGCCCCGCCGGTTCGTCCGGAGAGGCCTGCTCGACCGTCGAGTGCGGCACCTGCGAGCGGGTCGTCGCGGAACGGCTCGTCGCGCAACGGCTCCACTCCGGAGGACACCGCGCCGCCGGCCGCGCCGGAGCGCAAGCCGGCTCGCGCCCGTTCCGGTGCCGCCCGCCCGGTCGAGGTCACCGTCACGCTCAACAGCACCGCCGACGGCGAGTGGACGGTGGAGGTCCTCACCGGCCGCAAGCGCACGGTGCGCCCCACTCCGGTGCAGCCGGCCGAGGTGGCGAAGGCCGCGCGCGTGCTGCCCGCCGCCGTGGCCGAGGCGATCGAGTCGTCTCTCGCGGCGGCGCGGCAGCGGCAGATCGAGCGCGTGGAACGGCTGCGTGCCGAGCTCGACGCCGCGCAGCGGGCCCTGCAGGACCTGTCGGGCTGAACCGGCGTCGAGCGGCGGCCGGCGTCAGGGCTGCGGGCCCACCGGCTTCCGCAGGACGTTTGCCTGGTCGCGGCCCTTGCGGGCCAGCCGCGCCGCGGTGCGCAGGGTGCGGCGCGGCAGCTCGAGCACGTCCACCACGGCCCGGTAGCGCCAGCCCGGCACGGACAGGGTGCGTCCGCGGGCGAGGTCGGCCAGGCACGTGTCCACCACCGCTGCGGGGTCCAGCCCGTCCCGTGACGCTTCCGGGGGTGCGGGGAACATCGCGTTCCGCAGCTGCCCCGCCACCAGCGCGATCATGCGGACGCCGGTGCCGGCGAGCGACGCGGCCACCGTGTCGCTGAACGACAGCACCCATGCCTTGCTCGCGGCGTAGGCGTCGCCCCGGCCGGCGAGGTACCCGGCGAAGCTCGCCACGTTGATCACGGCGCCGCGGCCGCGCTCGATCATCCCCGGCAACCCGGCCCGGGTCAGTCGCATCAGCGCGGTGATGTTGATGTCGATCTCGGCCTGCAGCTTCGCGATGTCGGCCACCGTGAACTCGGTCTCGCCGCTCACGCCCGCGTTGTTCACGAGCAGGTCGACCGGCCGGTCGCGGTCCTCGAGCCGATCCTGCACCGCGGCCAGGCCCTGCTCGTCGCTCAGATCGGCCAGCAGCACCTCGACCGACCTCCCCGTGCCGCGGACGGCCGTGGCGACGCGCTCCAAGCCGGTCCGGTCGCGGTCCACCAACACGAGGTCATGGCCGTCCCGGGCGAGCCGCGCCGCGAAAGCGGCACCGAGTCCGCGGCTGGCACCGGTGACGAGGGCAGTAGGCATGTACCGAGGCTAGCGAGCCCGGATCGGCCTCCGCAGGCGGACCACGACGACGTGGAGCGCGCAGACGACCTGGACGGCGACGTAGCCCAGCGCCACCGGCATCAGCGCCGCTCCGACTCCGCCGCTGGGCACCTCGGTCGAGGCCGGCACCAGCAGGGCGGCGGTCAGCACGAGCACGTTGCTCGTGGTGTGGAGGCGGGCGTAGGCCATGGCACGGCCGGAGGCGGTGCGGACGCCGAGCTCGTGCACGACGACGAGCCGGAAGGCGAGCCCGAGCACCAGCAGCCGGAGCACGTCGCTGGTGTCGGCGTAGCCGGCGCCGAAGACGGACAGGCCGGGGCCGGCGAGGAGTGCCCCGAGGGCGAGCAGCGGCAGGAAGATCATCAGGAGTCGGCGGCGGGAGGAGGACGTCAGTTCGGCGGCGCGTTCGGGTTCGCGGGCCCACCTGGCCGACAGCGAGTGCATGTAGTAGCTGGCCGCGGTCTCCAGCACGACGGTCGCCTGCCAGGCGATGAAGAACGCCGCGCCGGACTCCGGGCCGAAGCGCAGGATCACCACGAGGGGCACCTGGTTGAGCAGGACGGTGTAGCCGATCTGCGCGGTGGCGGTCGGGGCGAGGAAGCCGATGACCTCGGATCGGCAGGGCATGATCCCGCCGTCGCTCCGGTGGGCGAACCGGCGCACGACCACGAGCAGGACGAGGGACCCGACCGCGATCCACACGACGATCGGCGCCACCCAGGACAGCACGACCCCCTGCGCACCCACGGCGCTACCCAGCGCGACGAGCAGGACGATCCGCACAACCGCGAACAGGCCGTTGCGCCAGACCGTCCACCAGGGCTTTCCGATGGCGACGAGGACGTAGTCGTGCACGACGAACACGCCCCACCCGGCTGCGGCGAGGGCGAACAGGCACATGCCGAGGGGGAGCGGCCCGTCCGGGCCGGCGGCCGTGCGGGCCAGGTCGGGCACGAACAGGACGTAGCCCAGACCCATGACGGCGGACAGCGGCATGATCAGCAGGAGGCTGCGCCAGACCAGGTGCGGGGCGTGCCGGCCGGCTACGGGGAGCCAGCGGATCAGGCCGAGACCGAGGCTGAGCTGGGCGATCCCGGCGATGAGGATGAACGCCGAGACCACAGCGGCGGCCCGCCCCATCTCGGCCTGCGGCAGCAGGCGTGCGGCGATGATCCAGCTGGCGAGCCCGGCGAGCGCGCCGAGCGCGGAGCTGATCGAGAGCGCGAGGCCCTCACCGACCCCGGACCTCCGGTCCGCACCCGCTGGTGCCACGACCGCCATCGGCTGGGTGTGCGCGTCGGTGAGCACGCGGAGCGGCGTGGTGGCGGCGACGTCGAAGGGCAGCGCGAGCGGGACGGTGGCGCACGGTTCGGGCTCGAGCTCGATCCGTTCCCGGCCGGTCACGAGATCGCCCGCCGCGCCACCATGATCGTCGTGCCTCCCGCTCCGCAATGGGTGTTGCGTCACCCGAACGGGCGGGAATGTTAGCCACCCTTCCCCGGTGTGCTGATCGTCAGCCCTTCGGGCCCACGACCAGGTCCGATGCGGTCGGGTGGGGCGCTACGACGAGTTCGGCCGCGGCACCGACAGTTCTGGTCGATCACTGCCCGCGGCGCCGCGCCGCGGCCTCGCGGACGGCGGAGTAGTCCTCGTCGCGGCTCGCGTCGGTGCCCCCGGTGGGATTCGAACCCACACTGGACGCTGTTTGAGAGCGCTACCTCTGCCGTTGGGTTACGGGGGCGAACTGTCCGAAACCTTATCGCGGGTGGGCCTGCAGCGGGCTGCGGCCCCGCCCCGTCACGATCGGCGGGATCACAGTTCGGCGGCACGGCCGGCCGGTATTCTGAATCCTTCCGGTACAACCCTCCGGCGAAGGAGAGCAGCCCTGTGAGCCAGCAGGTTTCCGAGCAGAACGCGGCAGACGAGGCCCGACCGGCCGCCGGCCTGCGCGTGCTCGTGGTCGAGGACGAGGCTCTGATCCGCCTCGACCTCACCGAGATGCTGACCGAGGAAGGCTATGTGATCGCCGGCGAGGCGGGCGACGGCGAGCAGGCCGTCGAGCTCGCCCGCGAGCTCCGGCCGGACCTGGTGATCATGGACGTGAAGATGCCCAAGGTCGACGGCATCGCGGCCGCCGGGTCGATCGTCGAGGAGAAGATCGCACCGGTCGTCATGCTCACGGCGTTCAGCCAGCGCGACCTCATCGAACAGGCGCGTGACGCGGGAGCGATGGCGTACCTGGTCAAGCCGTTCGCCCGGCACGAGCTGGTGCCGGCCATCGAGCTCGCGGTGTCCCGGTTCGCCGAGAAGCGGGCGCTCGAGGACGAGGTGGCCACGCTCACCGAGCGGCTCGAGACCCGCAAGACCGTCGACCGGGCCAAGGGCCTGCTCATGACGCGGCAGAACATGACAGAGCCCGAGGCGTTCCGGTGGATCCAGCGCACCGCGATGGACCGCCGCACCACGATGAAGGCGGTCGCCGAGGCGGTCGTCGACGGGCTGGCCGCGCCGAAGTCCTGAGGACTCATGAACGTTGCGGTCCGGTAAAGGACGCGCCGCCGATGATGACTCTGTCGCTCGCTTTCCCTTAACGTCCGCCCGTCTCCCGTAGCGGGGGCGGTCCCGCGGGGAGTCCGGGGGCGGTACGGAAGGACATGGACATGAGTCGGAATCGGAAGGTGCTCGCGGTCGCCGCGACACTGGCCGGAGCCCTGGTGCTCGCGGCGTGTGGTGGCAGTGGGGGGAGAGCGCCCCCTCGGGCGGCGCCACATCCGCGCCGCGCGCGGAGCCGACACAGGCACCGTTCTCGCCGCCGGCCGACGCCGAGCTCCCGGCCGGTGACGGCCAGGGACAGTGCGCCGGTAGCCCGTCGATCGCCTACGTCGGCACGATCGCCGGCGGGAACGCGGCGCTGGGGATCGCGATCAAGCAGGCGGTCCAGCTCGGTATCGAGGAGCACAACGAGGCCAACCCCGGCTGCCAGGTCACCTACAAGGAGTTCGACACCGCCGGAGCGCCTCAGACCGCGCTCGCTCCCACGGTCGCGGCCATCAACGACCCGTCGATCCTCGGGATCGTGGGCCTGCCGTTCTCCGGCGAGTCCGAGGCCGTCGGCCCGTCGCTCTCGGAGGCGGGTCTCGTCTCGGTCACCCCGTCGGCGACGAACCCCAGCCTCACGACCAAGAGCTGGAAGCACTTCTTCCGTGGCCTGGGCAACGACGCGGTGCAGGGCCCCGCGGCTGCCCGGTTCCTGACCGGCACCCTCGGTGCCACGAAGGTGTGCGTGGTCCGTGACGACAGCTCCTACGGGCAGGGTCTGGCCACGGAGCTGACCAACGCCCTCGGTGACGCGGCGGCCTGTCAGGAAGAGGTGAAGACCGGTCAGCGCGAGTTCTCCGCGGCGATCGGTACCGTCCAGTCGGCCAATCCGGACGCCATCTTCTACTCCGGCTACTACGACGAGGGCGCCCCGTTCGCCCAGCAGCTGCGCGACGCCGGCGTCGAGGCGGAGCTCGTCGTGCCGGACGGCGTGAAGGACATGAAGTTCGTCGAGAACGCGGGCGAGGCCTCCGACGGCGTCTACATGACGTGCCCCTGCCTGCCCGGCGACGTGTTCCCCGAGTTCACTGGGGCCTACAAGGCGCGCTGGAACGGCGCGGAGCCGCAGACGTACTCGTCCGAGGCGTACGACGCCACGACGGTCCTGCTGCGCGGCCTCGACCAGGGCATCTCCGACCGCGCCGGGCTGCTCGAGCACGTGCGCAACTACCAGGGGCAGGGCCTGACCAAGCGGCTCCAGTGGAACGCCAACGGCGAGCTGACCGACACACCGGTGTGGAGCTACGTCGTGAAGAACGGCAAGATCGAGCGGCTGTCACCGATCGAGTAGTAGGAACACGGGTCAGCGCAAACGACAGCGGTGACGGAAGCGCGGTCCCGGGATTCGTCCCGGGACCGCGCCTTCGTCACGTGAAGACGGGAAACACCCTGTGATCACCCACGTCACGAGCGTGCTAGCGCAGGACGGGCTGATCGACTTCAACTTCGGGTTGCTGGTCGACCGGTTCTGGGCCAACACCATCGACGGCCTCTCATACGGCTCCATCTATGCCTTGGTGGCGATCGGCTACACCCTGGTCTACGGCGTGCTGCGCCTGATCAACTTCGCGCACAGCGAGATCTTCGTCATCGGCGTCTTCGCCGCCTACTTCACCTTCGCCGCCCTCGGGTTCGCCCCGGGCGAGACGGCCGAGCTCGCGCTGCTCCCGCTCATCGGGTCCCTGCTCGTCGCCGCGGTGGCGGCGATGGCGGCTTCGGGTGGAGCCGCCGTGGTGTTGGAGCGGGTCGCGTACCGGCCGTTGCGCAGGCGTGGTGCCCCCCCGCTGGTCTTCCTGATCACCGCGATCGGCGCGTCGTTCGCCATCCAGCAGATCTTCCTGATCACGCTCGGCGGTAACTCGCAGCCCTCGATCCGGTTGCTGCGCCCGACCGAGGCGTTCGAGGTCTTCGGTGCGCGGGTCACGAACATCCAGATCCTCACGTTCGTCGCGGCGGTCGTGCTGATGCTGGTCGCCGACGCGTTCGTCAACCGCACCCGGCTCGGCCGCGGCGTCCGCGCGGTGTCGCAGGACCCGACCACGGCCACGCTGATGGGCGTCAACCGCGAGCGGGTCTTCATGCTGACGTTCCTGCTCGGCGGTGTGCTGGCGGGTGCGGCCGCCCTGTTCTACCTGATGACGATCCCGGCGGCCGCCGTCTACAACGGCGGCTTCCTGCTCGGCATCAAGGCGTTCACCGCCGCGGTGCTCGGCGGGATCGGGAACCTGCGCGGCGCCCTGCTCGGCGGGCTGGTGCTGGGCGTCGCCGAGAACTACGGCCAGTCGTTCTTCGGCGGCGAGTGGCGCGACGTCATCGCGTTCGTGCTGCTGATCGTCGTGCTGATGTTCCGGCCCACCGGGATCCTCGGCGAGTCGCTCGCGAAGGCCCGCGCGTGAACGCCGCACACGCCGTCGCGGCGAAGGTCCCGTTCGGCACGCGACTGCGCGACTGGTGGGGATCGCTGGACCGCTGGCAGCAGTGGGCGGTCCTCATCCCGGTAGTCGTGCTGATCTACCTGTTGCCGGTGCTCAACCCGCCGTTGCTGACCACCGAGCCCGGCACCAACTTCGAGATCACACTGTTCAACGCCGCTCGGATCGCGCTGATCGCGATCGGACTGAACATCGTCGTCGGGCAGGCGGGCCTGCTCGACCTCGGGTACGTCGGCTTCTTCGCCGTCGGCGCGTACACCACGGCCGTGCTGTCGAGCCCCGACTCGTTCCTGACCTCGAGCTACCCGTGGCTCATCTGCGTTCCGGCCGCGATGTTCGTCACCGCGGTGTCCGGCCTGATCCTCGGGGCGCCCACGTTGCGGTTGCGGGGCGACTACCTGGCGATCGTCACGCTCGGGTTCGGCGAGATCGTCCGGCTGCTCGCCGACAACCTCGACCCGTTGCGCGGCCAACGCGGATTCTCCGCCATCCCCGGCCCGGATCTGGCCCGCGCGGACGGGTCGCAGGTCTTCACCGCCACGGACGGCGCGCCGTGGTACTGGCTCACCGTCACGGTGATCATCATCGTGCTGATGTTCGTCGGGAACCTGGAACGCAGCCGGGTGGGCCGGGCGTGGGTCGCCATCCGAGAGGACGAGGACGCCGCCGAGGCGATGGGCGTGCCCACGTTCCGGTTCAAGCTGTGGGCGTTCGCGATGGGCGCCACCATCGGAGGGCTGTCGGGCTCCATCTACGCCGGGCAGGTCGGCTTCATCAACAGCCAGGGCTTCGACGTGGTCACGTCGATCCTGTTCCTGGCCGCGGTGGTGCTCGGCGGCTCGGGGAACAAGATCGGGGTGATGCTCGGCGCCTTCATCATCGTCTACATCCCCGACCGGTTCCAGGTGATCGCCGAGTACCGGTTCCTGATCTTCGGTCTGGCCATCATCGTGCTCATGATCTTCCGCCCACAGGGGCTGCTCGGCGCCCGGCAGCGCCTGCTGACCTACGGCAGGCAGGCCTACCAGCGTCTGATCGGCAGGCCGGAGCAGATCAGCACCGAGAGTTCGCTGGGCAAGACCGAGAACGGGATGCTGCGGTGAACGTGCAGGAACCGCCCACCGAAGAGATCGGAGCCGCGCCCCCCGAGGGTGGGCTGGTCGCCGAGCTGCAGCAGATGACCCCGCAGGAGCGGGCAGTGCACGAGAAGGAGGTGGCCGCGGCTGCCGCCACCGACCGGGACATCGCGGTCGGCGTCGGCGACACGCTGCTCGAACTGCGCGACCTCACGATGCGCTTCGGCGGCCTCACCGCCCTCGACGCCGTGTCCTTCTCGATCCAGCGGGGCGAGATCCTCGGCCTGATCGGGCCGAACGGCGCCGGCAAGACCACCTGCTTCAACGCCATGACCGGCGTCTTCCGCCCGACGGCGGGGGAGGTGCTGCTGGAGGGGCGCCCGATCAACCGCAGCCACCGCCACGAGATCACCCGGCTCGGCATCGCGCGGACGTTCCAGAACATCCGGCTGTTCGGCGAGATGACGGCGCTCGAGAACGTGATGGTGGGTACGGACGCCCGGCACCGGACGAGCGTGCCCGGCGCGCTCGTGCGCTCGCCCCGGCACTACGCCGAGGAACGGGCCGGCGTCGAGAAGTCGATGGCGCTGCTCGAGTTCGTCGGCATCGCCGACCGCGCCGCGGAGAAGGCACGCAACCTGCCGTACGGCTACCAGCGGCGGCTGGAGATCGCCCGCGCGTTGGCCACCGAGCCGAAGCTGCTGTGCCTCGACGAGCCCGCCGCCGGGTTCAACCCGGCGGAGAAGGACGACCTGGTCGCCCTGATCCGCAAGATCAGGGAGGACGGGTACACCGTGCTCGTCATCGAGCACGACATGCGCGTGGTGATGGGTGTCACCGACCGCATCGTCGTCCTCGAGTTCGGACGCAAGATCGCCGACGGTGAGCCGGGCGCGATCCGTGACGATCCCGCCGTCGTGGCGGCGTACCTGGGGGTGCCCGACGATGGCCTTGCTTGAGCTGGACGGCGTGGCCGTGCACTACGGCCGCATCCAGGCCCTGTCCGACGTGTCGGTCAGTGTGGAGGCCGGCGAGATCGTGGCGCTGATCGGCGCGAACGGCGCCGGCAAGACCACCACGATGCGCGCGATCTCCGGGTTGCGCCCGCTGAGCGCGGGCCGGGTGGTCTTCGACGGCGAGGACATCACCCGCTTGCGGGCCGACCTGCGGGTCCGGCGCGGGATCTGCCAGGCTCCCGAGGGGCGCGGCGTGTTCCCGGGCCTGACGGTGCTGGACAACCTCGACATGGGGGCCTACACCCGCAAGGACCGGCGCACCTCCGCCTACCGCGAGGACCTGGACCACGTGTTCGAGCTGTTCCCGCGGCTCGCGGAGCGGCGCACCCAGGCCGGGGGCACCCTGTCCGGCGGCGAGCAGCAGATGGTCGCCATCGGCCGCGCGCTGATGTCCAGGCCCCGGGTGTTGCTGCTCGACGAGCCGTCGATGGGGCTGGCGCCGCAGATCATCCAGCAGATCTTCCGGATCATCAGCAGCATCAACGCCGACCGGGGCACCACGGTGCTGCTGGTGGAGCAGAACGCCAGCCAGGCCCTGGCGCTGGCCCACCGGGCGTACGTGCTGGAGACGGGGCGGGTCGTGCAGCACGGCACCGGCCGCCAGCTGCTCGACGACCCGGCCGTGCGCAACGCGTACCTCGGTGTGGCCTGAGCGGAGCTTGCGGAGCGAGCTTCGGCGCTGACGGGCCGGTCGTTCGGGGTCAGCCCCCGGACGGCCGGCTGTCGCGGTGCAGGCAGGTGAGCTTGGCGGTGCAGGTGCGCCTGCCGGCGGCGTCGGTGATCACGATCTCGGTGGTGGACGTGCTGCGGCCGATGTGGATCGGGCGTGCCACCCCGGTGACGAGCCCCTCGGTGGCCGAGCGGTGGTGGGTGCACGCGAGCTCGAGGCCGACCGGGAAACGGTCGGGCAGGGCGTGCAGCGCCGACAGCGTGGACCCGAGAGTCTCGGCCAGCACGGCGTTGGCGCCGCCGTGGAGCAGCCCGAACGGCTGCCGGTTGCCCGCCACCGGCATGGTGCCCACCACCTCGTCGAGGCTCAGCGTGACCAGCTCGATGCCCATCAGCTTGGGGAGCTGCTCGGGAGCGTCGGGGAGCGTGAGGTCAGCGGGATCGATGGGCACTCCGGGACTCTATGTCAGCTCCAGGCGACCCGGACGTCGGCGGCGTCCAGGAGGGCGCCGTAGCGCGCGGCCTGCTCCTGCGCGGCGTCGCGGACCGGTGCGGAGGGCGGGGAGAACGGGCGGACGGTGATCGTGAGCTCGCCGTTGCGCTGCTGGTGTTCCCACACCCCGGCCACGGCGCCGTCGACGACGAGGACGGGGGAGATCCAGCCCGCCGTGCGCGACACCTCGGCCGTGCGGTCCGGCGGGACGGCCCGCGCGCGGTGGGAGCGCGGCGCGATCACCCAGGGGTCGAAGCCGGGCAGCAGCACGACGTCGCCCGCCGGCGCGTCGGGGACGGCCGCGAGCTCGTCGGCGTCCTCGGCCCTGATCACGAACCCACCCTCCCCGTCGACCTCGACCGCCGTGAGCGCGTCGGCGTGCTCCCGGCTCCAGCGCCGTGCCGGGGCCGGTTGCTCGCCCCACCAGCGGGCGACGTCGACGGCAGTGGCCGGACCGTTGGCGGCGAGGAAGCGCAGCAGCACCTCACGGTTGGCCGTGGGCGTGTCGACCGGTTGCACGGGCCGCCCGAGCCAGGCCGCCGGGCTGACGAACGACACCGCGCCGTCGACACCGGGGCCCGAGCAGAGCAGCCCACGGGAGGCGGCCGGCTTGAACAGCGCACCCCACCCGGTGGAGAGCGGGGCGGCCAGTGCCGGGTCGCCCAGCCGCGCGCTGATCGCCGCGGCCAGTTCGGCCCTGCTCAGCGGCTGTGCGCCGAGCATCTCGCCGATCGCGTCGGTGATGGCGTGCACCTGCGCCCCGGTGACGCCGTGCTCGCGTTCGTACGAGGGCGGGAAACGGCGGCGCGACTCGTAGTCGGTGCGCGCACCGACCCAGACGTCGAGCTCGTCGGCGGGCAGCAGGTGCAGGGTGCCGCGCATCGCCCACGTGCGTACGAGTGAACGGTCGCGCCACAGCGCGGTGTCGAGGTCCGGCGCCGCCGCGCTCCGGACGCCGGCGATCAGCGCTGTGCAGGAGGCGACCTGGGCATGCAGCCCGCAGACCCGCCGGGCCACGGCGAGCGCGTCGGCCGCGGGCTCCACGAGCAGCTGCCGCCGCAACCGCCACCGCACCACCTGCCGCCACGTCACCTTCACGAGTCGATCCCAGCACAGGGCTCAGACATCCCCTGCAAGCGGCAACCTGGTGATCGCTCGGAGATGCAGGCGTTCGGCCCTCACGAGGGCGTTCGGCGTGGTCTCGCAACGATCAACGCTGCATGATCCGTCCGAGGTGACGGTGGAGCGCCCTGACGGGGGCGCTGGGCCGCATCTCGCGACGATCAGCGCATGATCCGTCCGGGACGCGCCGGGACGCCCTGGCCAGGGCGCTCAGCGTCATCTCGGAACGATCAACCCGGCATGATCGGTCCGAGGTGAGCGTGGAACGCCCTGGTGGGGGCGATCAGCCGCACCTCGCAACGATCACACCTGCGCCGGACCTGGGGTTTCATGGTCATGTCGGCGCCACGGGGGTTCGATCTTGATCCAGGCCCGTGGGGTCGACCTGATCATGTACGGGTCGCGTAGGCGCGCCGTTCCCGGCCCGGGCTGCCCGCTGGTCGCGCACCAGTGGGCTTCTGGTGAGTTCATCCCGTTCGCGTCGACCCCGCTCTTCTGGCCGTGGCCGGGTTGGCAGAACTACCGAATCCCGTGGTGGCGTGGGCGGCCGTCCCCGACGCGGGGGCACGCCTGTCCGCGACGAGACCGTCGCTGCCGGGTGCCTACGCAACTATCCTGTGGTCCCGATCTCTAGCCGCAGGGTGACCACAGGACAGTTGCCTCGCTACTGACTTGACGTGCCTGTACGCAGGTCCGGGAGGCAAGGCGAGTCTCTCGCAGAGTGACCACGGGATCGGTGGTTCTCCCACCCGGCCCCTGCGGTACCGCAGCGCGCAACGCGCGGCCTGCCCACGCGCGTGCCGGTGGTGAGTCCGCGAGGACTCGGACGGACCTGTGGAGTGGATCTCTGACCGACAAACGCAAGGCGCGCTCGAGCATCGCGCCAACCCCGCCACTCGCGTCCCGCCGGCCCGGTCGAACGCGCCGTCGTCTACCGGGCTACGGCTTGTGTGTCACGAAGATCGCCGTCCCGGGGAACAGGCGTCCGCGTAGGGGGGACCACTGGCCCCACACCGTCTCCCGATCCTCCGGCCAGTCCGGTTCCACCACGTCGTCCAGCACCAGACCGGCGGCGACGACGTCGCGCACGCGGTCGCCCAGGGTGCGGTGGTGTTCCACGTAGGTGGCGTGGCCTTCGGCGTCGATCTCGACGTAGGGGGTGCGGTCGAAGTAGGACTGCTGGACGGTGAGCCCGTCGGGGCCGGGGTCGTCGGAGAACATCCAGCGCATGGGGTGGTTGACGGCGAACACCCAGCGGCCGCCGGGGCGCAGTACGCGCGCGATCTCGCGCATCACGCGTTCCGGTTCGGCCACGAACGGCACCGCCCCGAAGGCGGAGCAGGCGGTGTCGAACGAGGCGTCGGCGAACGGCAGGCGCTCTGCGCCCGCCTGCACGAGCGGGACCGGCAGCCCCGTGGTCGCCCCCAGAGCGGTGGCGTGGCGCAGCATCGCGGCGGACAGGTCGAGCGCCACCGGGCGTGCCCCCTGCGCGGCGAGCCAGCGCGCGCACGGCGCCGAGCCGCAGCCGACCTCCAGCACGCGCCGCCCGGTGACGTCCCCGAGCAGCCCGGCGTCGGCCTCGCGCAGGCCCTCGGGGCACCAGACGAAGTCGGCGTCGCCGATGTCGCGGCCGTGTTCTGCCAGGTAGTCCGCGGCGTCGGCGTCCCACCACAGCCGGCTCGCGCGCTCCGACTCGGCGCTGCCCACGGTGCGGCGGGCCACCCCGGCGGTGCCCAGCAACTCTTCCGCGCTCACCGCACGACCTCGCTGACGCTCGGCCGGCGCTGCGCGCAGGCGCTGTGCCGATGGTTCGCTCGCTGCCGCTCGCTCACCTGGGAATCATCATGCAGACCCGGAGGTTGAGCAGGGGGTACCCGCATTGCCCTGCTGATCGGGCGGCGCGTAGCATGATACTCGCGGTGTGGTCCACGTCGCGGGCACGACTCGCGCTTCGATCCGGCCATCCATCGCGATGTTCTCCACGATCCACAGGTAAGGGTGACAGCACCACGTCACGAGACGTACCCCACACAGACCGCACCAGCAGACCATCCACCACCGGAGCACCCCACTACATGTCCACCGACACCACCGCCGCCCCGACCACGCCGCAGGTCGCCATCAACGACATCGGGTCGGAGGAGGATTTCCTCGCCGCCATCGACCAGACGATCAAGTACTTCAACGATGGTGACATCGTCGAAGGCACGATCGTCAAGGTCGACCGTGACGAGGTCCTGCTCGACATCGGCTACAAGACCGAGGGCGTCATCCCCTCGCGCGAGCTGTCCATCAAGCACGATGTCGATCCCGCCGAGGTTGTGTCGGTCGGTGAATACGTCGAGGCCCTCGTTCTCCAGAAGGAGGACAAGGAGGGCCGGCTGATCCTGTCCAAGAAGCGCGCGCAGTACGAGCGCGCCTGGGGCACGATCGAGGCCCTCAAGGAGGCCGACGAGCCGGTCGAGGGCACCGTCATCGAGGTCGTCAAGGGCGGCCTGATCCTGGACATCGGGCTCCGCGGCTTCCTGCCGGCCTCGCTGGTCGAGATGCGCCGCGTGCGCGACCTGCAGCCCTACGTCGGTCGCAAGATCGAGGCCAAGATCATCGAGCTCGACAAGAACCGCAACAACGTGGTCCTGTCGCGCCGTGCCTGGCTGGAGCAGACCCAGTCCGAGGTCCGCAGCGAGTTCCTCAACCAGCTCAAGCAGGGCCAGGTCCGCAAGGGCGTGGTCTCCTCGGTGGTCAACTTCGGTGCGTTCGTCGACCTGGGCGGGGTCGACGGCCTGGTGCACGTCTCCGAGCTGTCCTGGAAGCACATCGACCACCCCAGCGAGGTCGTCGAGGTCGGCCAGGAGGTCACGGTCGAGGTCCTGTCCGTGGAGATGGACCGCGAGCGCGTCTCGCTGTCCCTCAAGGCCACGCAGGAAGACCCGTGGCGCCTGTACGCCCGCACCCACGCGATCGGTCAGATCGTGCCGGGCAAGGTCACCAAGCTCGTCCCGTTCGGTGCGTTCGTGCGCGTCGAGGAGGGCATCGAGGGCCTGGTGCACATCTCGGAGCTGGCCGAGCGCCACGTCGAGATCCCGGAGCAGGTCGTGCAGGTCGGCGACGACTGCATGGTCAAGGTCATCGACATCGACCTCGACCGGCGCCGCATCTCGCTGTCGCTCAAGCAGGCCAACGAGGGCATGACGGCCGAGACCGAGTTCGACCCCACGCGCTACGGCATGGCCGCCGAGTACGACGACCAGGGGAACTACATCTACCCCGAGGGCTTCGACGTCGACAGCGGCGAGTGGAAGGAAGGCTTCGACACCCAGCGCGAGACGTGGGAGAAGGAGTACGCCGAGGCGCACGTCCGCTACGAGCAGCACATCGCGCAGATCCGCAAGACCGCCGAGGCGGAGGCCGAGGCGGCCGCCGACGGCGGGGCTGCCAACTACTCGTCCGGTGGTGAAGCGGCTCCGGCGCAGACCGGTGGTTCGCTCGCCAGCGACGAGCAGCTGGCCGCACTGCGCGAGAAGCTGTCCGGCGGCGCCTGACCGCTCAGCGCACACGTCCTATCCGGCGGCCCCGGTGACCCACGGTCACCGGGGCCGTCCGGCGTCCGGGGGAAGCATTGTCACGGTTCGGTGAGCGCGCAGGCGCGTCGGGTGATATCCCCACCGTTTCGATCTACCGTGGAACCATGCGCGGGGCGGGAGGAAGCCGCGGCGTCCGGTGCGCGGCGCGGGCGCTGCTGGCGGCCGCGCTCGTCATGGTGGTGGCGGCGTGCGGCACCTCGGAGGCGGAGCCGACGGCCGTGCCGACGTTCCCCACGGCCGATGGGCCGGGTCCCGCCGCTACGGCGGCCGACGACGGTCGCGTCATCCCCGTGGACTGCGGCCGGATCCTCGGCGCCCCCGATCTCGAGGCGGTGATGGGGCTTCCGCTCGGCTCGGTGGCCCTGCGCACCACCATCGGGCTCGGTCAGCCGGCGGTCGGTCGCCTCGAGCGGGTCTCGTGCCGCTACACGCGCGTCGGCGAGGGCGGCGGCCGGCCGCTCCTGGACGTCAACGCCACCGCCTACCGCGATGAGGCGGCTGCCTCCGCGCAGTGGCGGGTGAACGTCGAGGCGGAGTCGGGGGAGCGGCGCGACGTGCCGCTCGGCAGCGCCCCCGCGGTGCTGTTCGAGAAGCGCGACAAGGCCATGTTGATGGTCGCCCACTCCACGAGCAACCTCACCCTCGTGCTGCCGGACCAGCCGCTTCCCGGCGGGAAGAGCCGCGCCGACGCGCTGGTCGACATCGCGTTGCGGGTGCTCCCGTCCGTGTCGATCACGCCGACCAGCGCGCCGCCGACCCAGCAGGCTCCCGGCACGGTGTCGCAGGCGGGCGCCCGGTGATCGAGTAGCCTCGCGCCGTGCTGCGGGTGGGGCTCACGGGGGGTATCGGGTCGGGCAAGTCCACGGTGGCGCGTCGCCTCGTGGCCCGGGGTGCGGTGCTCGTCGACGCCGACGCGCTGGCCCGCGAGGTCGTGGCCCAAGGCACCGACGGGCTGGCCGAGGTGGCCGCGACCTTCGGTGACGGCGTGCTGGACGCGGCCGGCGCGCTCGACCGGCCGGCGCTGGCGGCCGTGGTGTTCCACGACCCGGCCGCCCGCGAACGGCTCAACGCGATCGTCCACCCGCGGGTGCGGGAGAGGTCCGCCGAGCTGATCGCGTCCGCCCCGGCGGACGCCGTGGTCGTGCAGGACATCCCGCTGCTGGTCGAGAACGGCATGGCGCCGTTCTTCCCGCTGGTGATCGTCGTCCACGCCGACGCGGAGGAGCGGGTGCGGCGGCTGGTGGGGCTGCGCGGGATGCCGGAGGCGGACGCCCGCGCGCGCATCGCCTCCCAGGCGGGTGACGACGCCCGGCGCGCTGCCGCGGACGTGTGGCTGGACAACTCCGGCGACGAGCGCGATCTCGACGCCGCGGTCGACACGCTCTGGGAGCGGCGGCTCGTGCCGTTCGAGGCGAACCTGCGGGAGCGGCGGCCGGTGTCGGCGGGTGCTCCCCGCCTCGTCGACCCCGACCCGGGCTGGGCGGCTGCCGGCGAGCGGCTGCGGGCGCGGGTGGCCGCCGCCGCGGGGGAGCTCGGCCGCGGAGTGGCTCACATCGGTTCCACCGCGGTGCCCGGGCTGCCCGCCAAGGACATCATCGACCTGCAGCTCGGCGTCGCCTCGCTCGCCGACGCCGACGCCGCCCGCGACGCTCTGCAGGACGCCGGCTTCCCCTGGCGCCCGGACATCGACCACGACAACCCGAAGCCGCCGGGATCGCCGGTGTGGCCCAAGCGTGTCCACCGCAGCGCCGACCCGGGGCGGGTGGTGAACCTGCACATCCGGGAGGTCGGTACGCCCGGATGGCGCTACGCGCTGCTCTTCCGGGACTGGCTGCGCGCCGACCCCGCGGCCCGTGCGGACTACCTCGCGATCAAGCGGGAGGCGGGCGAGCGCTATGGCGGTGACCTCGATGCGGAGCGGTACGTCGAGGTGAAGGAACCGTGGTTCGACGCCGCTCTGATACCGGCCGAATCATGGGCCGCAACTTCCGCATGGGTCCCGTCGTTGGACTGAACGGAGGACGCTGCCGGTAACAGACCGGAGTAGTCCGGCGATGGAGGAGGCAGAGCGATCGCCGTTCGGGTGAAGGACGAGCCGTCGGGGAGGGCCGAGGAGTGACCGCATCGGTCTCCCCGTACGCCGATCTCGATGACGAGTCGGCGGGCACCGAGATGGTGCGCCGGCCGACGGCGGGCACGCCTGCCGAGCTGCGCGTCGACTTCGGCGCCCACCTCGAGGCCAACTACCAGCGTCTGGTCGCACAGCTGTACGCGATCACGCTCAATCCCGGCGAGGCCCACGACGTCGTTCAGGACGCCTACTCGCGGGCCTGGCGCAGCTGGGCGGCGATCGGCCGCACCCCCGACCCGAGCGCGTGGATCCGCCGGGTGGCGGTCCGGTCCACCGTCCGCAGCTGGAGGGGGGCGTTGGCCCGCTTCGGGATCGGCCGCCCGCGGGCGATCGGGTCCGGCGTCGACGACCGCACGCGTGCCATCCTCAAGTCCCTCGCCCGGCTGTCGCCCGCGGAACGGCGTGCGGTCGTGCTGTTCCACATGGCCGGTGCCACGGTCGAGGAGATCGCGGCCATCGAGCAGGCGTCCGAGACGCTGGTCAACGCCCGGCTCACCCGTGGCCGCCACGTCGTCACCGAGGGCATGGCCGACGTGCTCCCCGATGTGCTGGGCGACGCGGCCGCCACCGGCTACGCCCCCGGCTTCGGGCTCGACGGCCCCGGGTCCGGGGCGTACGGAAGCGCGCACGCATCCGACGACTACGGGCTCGACCACTCCGACGCCCACGACTACGAGGGAGGTCGTCGGTGACGGACGGCTACGAGCGAATCACCGACGAGCTGCGCCGGCTCGACGACGAGCTGGCGGCCGCCGTCTCGCTCCCCTCGGTGGATACCGTGATCCGCCGCGCCCGCACCCTCAGCCGCGCCAGCACGGCGGCTGCGGCGGCGGTCCTCACCGTCGGTGCTCTCGGCGCCACCACTGCGATCGCCCAGCTCACGGTGCCCAGTCCGGCCGTCGACACGGCCGCCGCGATCTCCGACGCCGAGCCGTCGAGCCGGGTCGGGGTCGGGGCGTCGCTGCCGCTCGACGAGGAGCCCACCTCCACCGAGCTGACGACGGCGGAGCTGCCGCCGGTGGACAGCGAGATCCCGGCGCCGGCCGCGGATCCCGCGCCCGTCGCGGTTCCGCCGCCGCTTCCTCCCGGCCCACCGCCTGTCGTGGTGCCGACCACCGTCCCGCCGCCGCAGACCACCACCTCGCGGCGGCCGGACAACGACGAGGGCGACGAGGACGACAAGCCCACGAAGCCCACGAAGCCCACGAAGACGACGAAGCCCGAACCCACCGAGTCGCCGGATCCGACGAAGCCGACCGAGCCGACGAAGCCGACCGAACCGACGAAGCCGACCGAGCCGGGCGGCGGCGGGAGCGAGGAGCCCCCGACATCCCGGTGACGGTCATCCGGGGCGTTCCTTCCACGTCAGCGTGATCCCGAACGTGGCGAGCCACGCGTCCAGGTCGTGGCCGTGTCTCGCCAGGCCGTCCACCGCCCGGTACGCGGTGTGCATCGCCGACTCGGCCGCCGCCGGGGCCAGGAGGCCGAGCGCGACGGCCGCCACGAACTCGTCCACGTCGATCACCGCGGCGTCGCGCCTCGTGCGCACCACGATGTCCAGGTAGTGGTCGGTGAGCACCCACCGCTCGCCGTGGCGGACGATGTCGCAGACATCGAGGTAGAAATCCTGCTCCCGCGTGTGGCCGGGGTTCCACCACCAGTCCGTCACGCACAGGCCCAGATCGGGTAGCAGCCACGACTCCACCCAGTGCGCCGTGGGCCGGTTGATCATCGCGCGGCTCATGTACAGGCCGAACGGGGTGGCGCGGTACTCGTCCACCGGGCGGCGGAAGCCCTTGGTGTCGATGTTCACGCGGGCCGGGACGTCGAAGGTCACGGTCTTCGGCGGGTGCATCGGGCCGATGCTGCCAGCAGGCGTCCACTTCTTGTCGGAGGCGGCTCGTACCCTGGACACGTGGCATTCGCGACTGAGGTTCCCGGCAGCGCTGCGCTCCCGGACGTGCCGGTGGCGCACTCGGAGTTCCGCCCCGTCGGGGAGATCCCCCGCACGGGCGGCCACTTCGAGGTGGTCAGCCCGTACCAGCCCGCGGGCGACCAACCGGCGGCCATCGACGAGCTGGAGCGCCGGCTCAAGGGCGGCGAGCAGGACGTCGTGCTGCTCGGTGCCACCGGCACCGGCAAGTCGGCCTCCACGGCCTGGCTGATCGAGCGCCTGCAGCGGCCCACGCTCGTGATGGCACCGAACAAGACCCTCGCGGCGCAGCTGGCCAACGAGCTGCGCGAGATGCTGCCCAACAACGCGGTCGAGTACTTCGTCTCGTACTACGACTACTACCAGCCCGAGGCGTACATCGCGCAGACCGACACCTACATCGAGAAGGACTCCTCGATCAACCAGGACGTCGAGCGGCTGCGCCACTCCGCCACGATGAACCTGCTGTCGCGGCGCGACGTCGTCGTGGTCGCCTCGGTGTCCTGCATCTACGGCCTGGGCACGCCCCAGTCCTACCTCGACCGGTCCGTCAAGCTCGAGGTGGGCGGCAGCGTCGAGCGCGACGCGCTGCTGCGGGCGCTGGTCGACGTGCAGTACACCCGCAACGACGTCGCGTTCAACCGCGGCACGTTCCGGGTCCGCGGCGACACGGTCGAGATCATCCCGGCCTACGAGGAGCTCGCGCTGCGCATCGAGTTCTTCGGCGACGAGATCGAGTCGCTGTACTACCTGCACCCGCTCACCGGCGACGTCATCCGGCAGGTCGACGAGCTGCGCATCTTCCCGGCCACCCACTACGTGGCAGGCCCTGATCGCATGGAGCGTGCCGTCCGCGACATCGAGGTCGAGCTGGAGGAGCGGCTCGCCGAGTTCGAGCGGCAGGGCAAGATGCTCGAGGCGCAACGGCTGCGGATGCGCACCCAGTACGACCTGGAGATGATCCGCCAGGTCGGGTTCTGCTCGGGCATCGAGAACTACTCGCGCCACATCGACGGCCGCGGCGCCGGCTCGGCGCCCGCCACGCTCATCGACTACTTCCCCGACGACTTCCTGCTGGTCATCGACGAGTCCCACCAGACCGTCCCGCAGATCGGCGGCATGTACGAGGGCGACATGTCGCGTAAGCGCAACCTCGTCGAGTTCGGGTTCCGGCTGCCGTCCGCGGTCGACAACCGGCCCCTCACCTGGGAGGAGTTCTCCGACCGGATCGGCCAGACGCTCTACCTGTCCGCCACCCCCGGCCCGTACGAGCTGTCCCGCACGGGCGGCGAGTTCGTCGAGCAGGTCATCCGGCCCACCGGCCTCGTCGACCCGAAGGTCGTCGTCAAACCCACCAAGGGCCAGATCGACGACCTCGTCCACGAGATCAGGGAGCGCAGCGAGCGCGACGAGCGGGTGCTGGTCACCACGCTCACCAAGAAGATGGCCGAGGACCTCACCGACTACCTGCTCGAGCTGGGCATCCGGGTGCGCTACCTGCACTCCGAGGTCGACACGCTGCGCCGCGTGGAGCTGCTGCGGCAACTGCGCCTCGGCGAGTACGACGTGCTGGTCGGCATCAACCTGCTCCGCGAGGGTCTCGACCTGCCCGAGGTCTCCCTCGTCGCGATCCTCGACGCCGACAAGGAGGGCTTCCTGCGGTCGGGCACCTCGCTGATCCAGACCATCGGCCGCGCGGCCCGCAACGTCTCGGGCGAGGTGCACATGTACGCCGACAAGATCACCGACTCGATGCGGTACGCCATCGACGAGACCGACCGCCGCCGCGCCAAGCAGGTGGCCTACAACGAGGCCAACGGGCTCGACCCGCAGCCGCTGCGCAAGAAGATCGCCGACATCCTCGACCAGGTCTACCGCGAGGCCGAGGAGGTTCCCGTCGGCGGGTCGGGGCGCAACCAGTCCCGCGGCAAGCGTGCTGCCGGCGAGCCCGGTCGCGCCCCCGCGGCCAGCTCGGGCATCGTCGCCCGCCGCGACACCACCAACATGCCCCGCGCCGAGCTCGCCGACCTCGTCCAGCAGCTGTCCGACCAGATGCTGGCCGCCGCCCGCGACCTGCAGTTCGAGCTCGCCGCCCGCATCCGCGACGAGATCTCCGACCTCAAGAAGGAGCTGCGCGGGATGGACGCCGCCGGCATCCGCTGAGGGCCGACACGAGCCACTCTCGCGCACCCCGTGTCGGCCCGCGCTGCCCGTCGACGGGGCGCGTGGGCCGGCTGGCGGTGCGTCGGCCGAAACGGGGTGCGTCGGCCGGGCACACCGATCATGCTTCCCGCGGCGAGGGCCGGGCGGCAGGGGGGCACGTCGCGCGGGGCCGCGGTCGGGCTACCGTGGCAGGGGAGCTGAGGCAGGGGAGGGGTCGAGCGTGACGGTTGTCGGCGCGTCGACCGCGCGCTCGCCGGCCGAGCTGCGGCTGCTCCAGATCCTCCGCTCGCCGTCGCGCGTGCTGCCGGTCACCCTGCTCTTGCTGGCGCTGGTCCTGGCCGGGCTCGTGGCCCACACCGGTGGCCGGCACATCGACCTCGAGGTCTACCGGTACGGCGTGCAGGCCTGGCTGTCCGGCGGCGACATCTACGGCAGCCTGCCCCAGACCGCGGGTCACATCGCCCTGCCGTTCATCTACCCGCCGTTCGCCGCGCTGCTGATGGTGCCGCTCGCGGTGGTGCCGTGGGTCGTCGCATGGGTGGCGCTGCTCGGGATCTCGACGCTGTCGCTCGGGGTCACGCTGTACGCCTTCGCGCGCCGGCTGTGGCCCTCCGGCGGGTGGGGCGGGGCGCTCTCGGTGGCGTCGCTCGCGCTGCCGCTCGCGCTGGCCGTGGAGCCGGGCCGGGCCATCGACTTCGACCATCCCATCGAGGGCCGCCCGGCGCTCGGGCTCGAACCGGTGCTGCAGACGATCGAGTTCGGGCAGATCAACCTCGTGCTGATGGCCCTGGTCGCACTCGACTGCCTGGTCGCGCGGCCGCGGTGGCCCCGCGGGTTGCTCATCGGCATCGCCGCCGCGATCAAGCTGACGCCTGCGGTGTTCGTGCTGTACTTCCTCCTCCGCCGCGACTACCGCTCCGCCGTCACGGCCGCCGTCTCCGGGGCGGTCGCCACGGTGATCGGGTTCGTCGTGGCGCCCACGCAGTCCTGGGAGTTCTGGTCCGACCCGGCCGGCGGGGTGAGCGGGTCGCCGTTCTTCACCAACCAGACGTTCGAGGCGATGCTGGTGCGCGCGGGGGTCGAGGGCACGACGCGCACCGTCGTCTGGCTCCTGCTGTCGGCCGCGCTGCTCGCGATCGCCGCGCCCGCGATCCGGCGCGCCCCCGGGCCGCTCGCCCTCGTCACCCTCGCGGCCGTCGGGCTGCTCGTCTCCCCCACGTCCTGGTCGCACCACTGGGTGTGGGTGGCCCCCGCCCTGCTCGTCGTCGCGGCCACCGCGTGGGCGAAGCGGTCGGCGGCGTGGACCACGGTCACGCTCGCCACGGCGGCGGTGTTCGTGATCGCACCGCACCAGCACGTCCACCCGCGCGGCGGCGAGCAGGAGCTCACGTGGACTCCGCTGCAGCAGGTGGTCGACGGCACCTACGTCTGGTTCACGGTGCTGCTGATCGTCCTGCTGTGGTTCACGCGCCGGTCGTGGCCGAAGCCGGCGCCGTGATCCACGCCGAGCTCGTGGCGTACTGCCTGGCCAAGCCCGGTGCGGTGGAGGACGAGCCCTGGGAGGGCGACGTCGTCGCCAAGGTCGGTGGGAAGATCTTCGCGTTCCTCGGCGGGGGTGGCCTCGGCGTGAAGTGCGGGCGCGACTCCGACGAGGCTGCCGAGCTGCGCCTCCGCTACCCCGAGCACGTCACGGTGATGGCCTACATCGGCCGGCACGGCTGGAACAGCGTGCGGGTGGACGGGACGATCCCGGACGAGGAGCTGCGCGAGCTCGTCGACGAGTCGTACGACGCGATCGTCGCCAAGTTACCGAAGCGCCTTCGCCCGAACGGGGGATGACCCGGCAAACTGCAGCCATGGCGATCCCACTCCAGATCACCGTGGACGCGCGCGACCCCCGGCGCCTCGCCGCCTTCTGGGCGGTGGCCCTCGGGTACGTGCTGCAGCCGCCGCGGCCCGGCTACCTCGTGAGCAGCGGCCGCGGTGCGCGGGAGGAGCAGTACACCGCGATCGTCGACCCCGCCGGGATCGGGCCGCGGCTGCTGTTCCAGCGCGTGCCCGAGCCGAAGACCCTGAAGAACCGCGTGCACCTCGACGTCAACGCCGGGCACGGCGCCATGGACCGGCGGGCGGCCGTGCGGTCGCACATGTCGCAGCTCGTGGCGGCGGGTGCCACCGTGAAGCAGGAGGTGCAGGAGGAGAGCGGCTGGTGGGTCGTGCTCGCCGACCCGGAGGGCAATGAGTTCTGCCTGCAGTGAAGACGCCGGTCAGGCGCGCGGTCCGCGGGATGACCGCCGCGCGGCCGGCCCGCGCGCGGTGATCGCGAGAGCCTCGGCGCGCAGCGCGTCGAGCACGGTGGTGACGGCCGGTCGCTCCGCCGTGCTCGTGCGCAGCACCGCCTCCACGAGCCGGCCCGCGCGCACACCGGCGAGCGGGCGGCACACCAGGCGACGGCCGCCGCGGTCGTCGGTGGAGTAGCGGGGCAGCAGCGCGATCCCGTGGCCCGCCGCCACCAGTTCCTCGGTGACCCCGAAGTCGTTGATCCGCTGCACCACCCGCGGGGTGGCGCCGGTGGCCACGGCGAGCGAGCGCAGCACGTCGTCGACGGGCCAGCCGACCGCCACGCTGATCCAGCTCTCGTCCGCGAGGTCCTCGAGCCGCAGCCGCCTGCGGCGCGCGAGCGGGTGGCGCGGCGGGAGGGCGACGTCGAGCGGCTCGCGCAGCAGCGGGACGACGTGCCAGCGGGTGGTGGGCGGCGCGGGTGCCGTCTCGTCGCGATGGCTGACCACGACGTCGAAGTCGGCGGCGAGGGTGGGCACGTCGGCGGGGGTCAGGTCGACGTCGCGGCACAGCAGCTCGACGCCGGGCACCTCGTCCAGCCGCCGGAGGAGTCCGGGCAGCAGCATCCGCGCACCGGAGGGGAACAGCGCCACCCGGACCAGCCCACGGGGTTCCGTCCGCAGCCGCTCCACCACCGCCTCGGCCCGGGCGAGCGCGGCGAGCACGCCCTCCGCCTCGGCCACGAGGGCGTGCCCGGCGTCGGTGAGGCGCAGCCCCCGCCCCGCAGGCTCGGTGAGCGGCACGCCGACCTCCTCGGTGAGTGCCTTGAGCTGCTGGGAGATGGCCGACGGGGTGAACGAGAGGGCTGCGGCGACCGCCGTGACCGAACCCCGGTCGGCCAGCTCGCGCAGCACCCGCAACCGCTGGACGTCCATGTAGCGATCCTAAAAGGTCGATTCAGAATATTTCGCTGGTCTTTGCGGTCATGGCCCCGCAGAGTGTGGGGACGTGACCACCCGCGACCGCCTCATCGCCGGATTCGTCGCCATGCTCTGGGGCGGGAACTTCATCGCCATCCACGTGGGGCTGGATCACTTCCCGCCGCTGTTCCTGGGCGCGGTGCGGTTCCTCGTGCTCGCCGTGCCGACGCTCCTGCTCGTGCCGCGGCCCCAGGTGCCGCTGCGCTGGCTGCTCGGGTTCGGCATCGGGTTCGGCACCGTGCAGTTCATCTTCCTGTTCATCGCGATGGACATCGGGATGCCGACGGGGCTCGCGTCGCTGGTGCTGCAGGCGTCGGCGCCGTTCACCGTGCTTCTCGGTGCGCTGCTGCTGCGCGAGCGGATCTCCGCGCGGCAGGGGATCGGGATCGCCATCGCGCTGCTCGGCCTCGCGGCGATCGCGGTGTCGCGGGCGCAGGCGGCTGCGGTGCTCCCGGTACTGCTCACCCTGCTCGGGGCGCTGGCCTGGGCATTCGGCAACCTCGCCGGCCGGCTCGCCGCGCCGCCGAACCCGATGCACCTGACGTTGTGGATGACGGTGGTGCCGCCGATCCCGCTGCTGCTGATGTCATGGGTGTGGGAGGGCCCGGCGGCAGGCTGGGAGGCGCTGCGCATCGCCGTCACGCCCGCCGGCCTGCCCGGGGTCGCGGCGCTCGGGTACATCGCGTTGCTCGGCACCCTCGTCGGCTCCGGGCTGTGGGTCGGGCTCATGCGCCGGTACCCGGCCGGCGTCGTGGCGCCGTACTCGCTGCTCGTGCCGGTGGTGGGGATGGCGCTCGCCGCGGCGCTGCTGGGGGAGCGGCCGAGCATGGTCGAGCTGGTGGCCGGGGCCGTCATCGTCGGGGGCGTGCTGCTCGGCACGCCACGGCCGGCGCCGGTGGCCCGGCCGGAAGTGGTGTCGACGTAGGGCGCCGCGCCTGCCTACTGTTGTCCGCAGGTGATGCACATGACAGCGGACGAGGGCGTCTGCGCGGTCCGGCCCGGCACCGACATCGGCAGGCACGCCCGCATGCTCGCCCGCGTCCACGACGCGCTGCTCTCCGGCGACCGGCCGCCCGCCAGCCCGCGACGCCTCATCGCGCGGTCCTGGGCGCGCGTCCGGGCGCAGGGGGTCGATCCCGAGCTCGGCCACCCGGTGGGGCCGCTGCCCGCCGCCGAGGTGGAGCGGCGCCGGGTCGCCACCCCGCTGCAGCGGGTACTGCCCGAGCTGCGCGCGGCGCTCACGTCGGTGGCCGAGGACGCCTCGCACATCATGGTCATCACCGACGCCCACGGCAGGCTGCTGTGGCGCGAGGGTTCGACACAGGTGCGGCGCCGGGCCGACGGGCTCGGCTTCACCGAGGGCGCCGACTGGTCGGAGGGCAGCGTCGGCAGCAACGCGATCGGCACCGCCCTCGCGGAGGCAGCGCCGGTGCAGATGTTCGCCGCCGAGCACTTCGTGCGCTCACACCACGTCTGGACCTGCACGGCCTGCCCCGTGCACGACCCGCGAACGGGTGAGCTGCTGGGCGTCGTCGACGTCAGCGGGCCGGCGCACACCGTGCACCCGACCACGGTGGCGCTGGTGAGCACGGCGGTGAAGCTCGCCGAGGCGAGCCTCTGGCGCCAGCACGAGGGCCGGCTCGACACGCTGCGCGGGCTGGCCGCCCCGATGCTGTCCCGGCTGAACAGGGCCGGCCTCGTCGTCGACGAGCACGGCTGGGTCGCGGCCGTCACCGGCATGCCGAACGTGGAGCGGGTCGCGGTCCCCCGCGCGCACCGGCCGATCTCGGTGCACGGCATCGGGGTGTTCCTGCCCGAACCCGTGCCCGGTGGGTGGCTGCTCCGCGTGGCGGACACCGCCGGCATCCGGCTCACCCTCGACCTCGACTCCCGTCCTCCCCGAGCCGTCGTCGACGGGTCCGTCCGCTGGTTGCACCCGCTGTCCACCCGGCACGTGGAGGTGCTCGTGCTCCTGGCGGCCGCGGGCGCCGCCGGGATGGACGCCGGAGCCCTGTCGGTGGCGCTCTACGGCGACCGGGACCACCTCGTCACCGTGCGCGCCGAGATGTCCCGCCTGCGCCGGTCGCTGGGTGGCCTGTTGCTCGCCCGGCCCTACCGGATCGCCCCCGAGGTCGAGGTCTCGGTGCCCGACCCGGCTTCCTCGGCGCTGCTGTGCCGCTCCACGGCACCGGGCGTCCGTCGCCTCGCCGCCGGGAGGTAGGGGCTGCAACCCGGGTGCAACTGTTGTCCTGCTGGCTCGGCCGAAGTGAACTGGGTCACGCGGGGCGCCGGAGCCCCGTCGAGGCTCGGAGGCGCGGGTGCAGCAGGGCGGGACGAACGGGCGGGTGGTGCAACCGTCCGAGGCAGTGGCACTGCCCGTCGTGCCGGGATCCTCCGTGGGCATCGTCGCCAACCCGATGTCCGGGCGGGACATCCGCCGGCTCGTGGCCCAGGCGTCGGTCTTCCCGAACGCGGAGAAGACCAACATGGCGCTGCGGCTCCTCGCGGCGGCCGGCGCCACCGGGGTCGCGCGCGTGCTGATGTCGACCGACGAGATGGGCGTCGCGGCCGGCGTGCTGCGCGCCCGGGACAAGCGCCGTCCCGGGGCCGCCCGCTGGCCGGAGCTGGATTTCGTCGAGCTGGACGAGATCAGCGGCACGGCCGAGGACACCCGCGCGCTGGTGCGCCGGATGGTGGACGCCGGCGCGTCGGTGATCGTCCTGCTCGGCGGGGACGGCACCGTGCGCGCGGCCGCGGCGGCGAGCGGGGACGTCGCGCTGCTGCCGTTGTCGACGGGCACCAACAACGCGTTCCCCGAGATGTGGGAGGCCACCGTCGCGGGCACCGCGGCCGGGCTCGTGGCGACCGGCCGGGTGGCCGTGGCCGATGCCGGCTACCGCGCGAAGGCCCTCCACGTGATCGCGGGCGCGAGCCACGAGCTCGCCCTGGTGGACGTCTGCGTGTCGACTGTGTCGCACGTCGGCTCGCGGGCGCTGTGGCAGCCGACCACCCTGCGCGAGCTCTACTGCGCGTTCGCCGAGCCGCACGCGATCGGCCTGTCCAGCATCGCCGGGCTGCTGCACCCGGCCCCGCGCACCGCCCCGCACGGGGTGGTCGTGCGGCTGGCGGGTGCCGAGCCCGCACCGCAGACCGTGCTGGCCCCGATCGCGCCCGGGGTGGTGGTGCCGATCGGTGTGCACCACGCCGGCCCGCTCGCCGCCGGGCAGCCGCACCTGGTGACGCTCGACCGCGGCACCGTCGCCGTCGACGGGGAGAGGGAGATCGAGTTCGGGCCGTCGACCCCCGTCACCGTCACGCTCGCGCCGGACGGGCCGCGGGTGCTCGACGTGCGCGCCGTCCTCGCCGACGCGGCGCAGCGTCGGCTGCTCGACCCCGGTGCACGAGGTCCGATCCTGACAGCGGCACGGGCGACGTCGCCGGAGGAGCTCTCGTGAGGACCGGCGCGGAGATGCGGAACCAGAACGACGAGGGCGCCGGCGCCTGTGCCGCCCTCGCCCAGTACTCCCAGCTGATCGCGCTGGGTCGGGTGCAGACCCCGGAGGACGGGTTCGTCTCGTGCCTCGCAGGACCGGATTACTCCATGACCGGGAATCCGGTCATGAACGACGGAGGGATCGTGATGTCATGACCGGAACTCTCCCCACGCCGACCTCGCAGGAGCTGACCCCGGACCAGCTCCTGGCCGCCTACCGCGTGATGCGCACGATCCGTGAGTTCGAGGAGCGGGTGCACGAGGAGTTCGCGAGCGGGGACATCCCCGGCTTCGTGCACCTCTACGCAGGCGAGGAGGCTTCGGCCGCAGGCGTGTGCGCCCACCTCGACGGCCGCGACGCCATCGCGTCCACGCACCGGGGCCACGGCCACTGCATCGCCAAGGGCGTGGAGATCGGCGGCATGATGGCCGAGATCTACGGCAGGAGCACCGGTTCGTGCCGCGGCAAGGGCGGCTCGATGCACATCGCCGACCTGTCCAAGGGCATGCTCGGCGCGAACGGCATCGTCGGCGGCGGCCCGCCGCTCATCTGCGGCCGCGCGCTCGCGTCCAAGCACAAGGGGGATGGCGGGGTCGCCGTCGCGTTCTTCGGCGACGGCGCGTCCAACCAGGGCACCACGCTCGAGTCGCTGAACCTCGCCACGGTCTGGAACCTGCCGGCGATCTTCGTGGCGGAGAACAACGGCTACGCCGAGAGCACGGCGTCGAGCTGGTCGGTGGCGAGCGACGACATCGCCGACCGGGCCGCCGCCTTCGGGATGCCCGGCGTGATCGTCGACGGCTTCGACTTCTTCGCCGTGCACGAGGCCGCGGGCGAGGCGGTCGCGCGGGCCCGCGAGGGCGGCGGTCCGACGCTCATCGAGGTCAAGTTCACCCGCTACTTCGGCCACTTCGAAGGAGACCAGCAGCTCTACCGCGCCGACGAGGTGGCGAACGCACGGGAGAAGCTCGACTGCCTCAAGCGCTTCCGCGCCCGCGTCACCGACAGCGGGCAGCTCGACGACGCCCCGCTGGACCAGATCGACTCCGAGGTCGTCTCCGCCGTGGACGCGGCCGTGGCCGCAGCGAAGGCGGCACCGAAACCGGGTCCGGACGACCTGCTGACCGACGTCTACGTCTCGTACTGAGAGGAGCGGACCCATGGCACGCACGATCACCTACCGCGAAGCGATCAACGAGGCGCTCGCCCAGGAGATGGCGCGCGACGAGCGCGTGATCGTCATGGGCGAGGACAACGCGGGCGGCGAGGGCGCGCCCGGTGAGATGGACGCGTGGGGCGGGGTCCTCGGCGTCACGAAGGGTCTCTACGGGAAGTTCCCGGGGCGGGTGCTGGACACCCCGATCTCGGAGTCGGCGTTCATCGGCGCCGCGATCGGCGCCGCCACCGGCGGGCTGCGGCCGGTGGCCGAGCTGATGTTCATCGACTTCATGGGCGTCTGCTTCGACCAGATCTTCAACCAGGCCGCGAAGTTCCGGTACATGTTCGGCGGGAAGGCCGTCACCCCCGTGGTGATCCGCACGATGTGGGGCGCCGGCCTGCGGGCCGCCGCGCAACACTCGCAGTCGCTGCTGTCGGTGTTCACGCACATTCCGGGCCTGAAGGTCGCGGCGCCGTCGAACGCGTACGACGCCAAGGGGCTGATGATCGCGGCGATCCGCGACGACGACCCGGTGATCTTCGCCGAGCACAAGATGCTCTACGACACCTCCGCCGACGTGCCGGAGGAGAGCTACGCGCTCCCGTTCGGCGAGGCCAACGTCGTGCGGGAGGGTGGCGACGTCACGATCGTCGCCATCGGGCGGATGGTGCACACCGCGATGGAAGCGGCCGCCGAGCTCGCGAGCTCCGGCGTGCAGGCCGAGGTGATCGACCCACGCACCACCAGCCCGCTCGACGTCGACACGATCCTGGAGTCGGTGGAGAACACCGGCCGCCTGGTCGTGGTGGACGAGTCCAACCCGCGCTGCTCGCTGGCCACGGACGTCGCGGCCACGGTGGCGCAGGACGCGTTCGGGTCGTTGCGCGCGCCGATCCAGCTGGTCACCGGCCCGCACACGCCGGTGCCGTTCGCCGACGCCCTCGAAGACCTGTTCATCCCGGACGCGGCGAAGATCGCCGGTGCCGTCAAGACGGCGGTGGACTATGCCCGATGAGACGGACGACGCTGCGCGGATCCAGCGGGTGACGATGCCCAAATGGGGCCTGTCGATGAAGACGGGCAAGATCGTCGACTGGTTCGTGTCCGAGGGTGACACGATCGCCAAGGGTGACGACATCGTCGACATCGAGACGGACAAGATCGCCGGCACGCTGGAGTCGCCGGTCGCGGGACCGCTGCGCCGGATCGTCGCCGAGCCGGGCACGGATCTGCCGGTCGGGGCGGTGCTCGCCGTCGTCGCACCCGAGGACGTCCCCGACGCCGAGATCGACGCCGTCGTCGAGGAGGCGAGGGCGGCCGTCGCGTCCGGGGCACTCGAGGAAGCGGACGAGCCGGAGCCGCAGCTCGTCGAGGTCGGCGGCCGGACGATCTCCTACCTGTCCCTCGGACCGGAGGACGCCGAGGGCGACCCGGTCGTCCTCGTCCACGGCTACGGCGGGGACAAGAACTCCTGGCTGTTCGTGCAGCGGCCGCTCGTCGAGGAGGGGCGGCGGGCGATCGCCGTCGACCTGCCGGGGCACGGCGCCTCCGGCAAGGATGTCGGGGACGGGTCGCTCCGGACGCTCACCGAGTGCGTCTCGGGCTTCCTCGACGCGCTCGGGATCGGCCGCGCCCACCTGGTGGGGCATTCGCTCGGCGCCGCCGTCGCGGCCGCGGTGGCGCAGGCCGCGCCCGCGAAGGTCGCGTCGCTGACGCTGATCGCCCCGGCCGGATTCACCCCGGAGGTCGATGCGGAGTACCTGCGCGGGTTCGCCGCGGCGACCTCGCGACGGGAGCTGAAACCGCTGGTCGGGCGGCTGTTCGCGGACGAGGCCCTCGTGACGCGCCGGCTCGTCGACGATCTGCTGCGCTACAAGCGCCTCGACGGTGTAGACAAGGCGCTCACCGCCATCCTCGGCACCCTGCTCGAGGGAGACCGGCAGGCCCTCGACACACCGGCGCTGCTGGCGGGCGTCGAGGTGCCGGTGACGGTGGTGTGGGGTGCGTCGGACCGCATCGTCCCGGTGCCCGAGGGGGTGGAGCTGACGCGCGTGGCGGCCGGCCACATGGCGCACATGGAGGCGCCCGGGGAGGTCCTCGCCGCTGTCCGGGCTCGCCTCTGAGAGGTTTGGGCTTCTTCACGTCCGCCTGCTCGCGCTGTCCGCCGTCCTCAGCTCGTGATGTCCTTGCGCTGGAAGCGCCAGATCGCCGCCGTGCCGAGGACCAGCGCGTAGATCGACGCGGAGAGGGCGCCTCTCGTCATGTCGCCCCAGTCGACCGGGTCGCCGAGGAAGCCGGCCCACGCGCCGTCGAAGTGGGTGGGCAGGAAGTCCCGCAGGCCCTCCAGCGCGGTGATCTGGTCGAGGATCTGCGACACGATCGACACCATGACCGCCCCGCCGACGGCGCCGAGCGGGGCGTCGGTCGACACGGACAGCAGGAGGGCGAGCGCAGCCACCCAGCTCAGGTGCACCGCGATGTAGAGGGCGCCGGACAGCACCCGCGCGGCCCCGGGGGCGAAGTCGAGCGACACGCCCGTCGGACTCACCATGTCGCCCGCGCCGTACGCGAGCGTGCCCACGCCGAGCGACACGATCGGCAGCAGGAGCAGCGCCGCCAGCGACAGCAGCGCCGCCACCACGGCCTTCTGCTTCAACAGGCGAGCTCGCGGCACCGGTGCCGCGAGCAGGTAGCGCAGGCTCGACCAGGACGCCTCGGCCGCCACCGTGTCGCCGAAGAACAGCGCCACGACCACGACCAGCAGGAACGACGACGACGCGAACATCGCGAACACCGTGAAGTTCAACCCGGAGCTGGTGGCGAGGTCGACGAGGGTGAGCGAGCCGGTCGGTGGTGCGTCCGGGGCCAGCTCGAACGCCACCCACAGCAGCACCGGCAGCAGCACCACCAGGCCGAACACCACCTGCGTGCGGCGGCGCCGAAGCTGGCGCTCCAACTCCACCCGCAGGGGCAGGGTGTGCTCGGGACGGTAGGCGCGGCGCGTCACCGGCGACGGCGGCTTCCTGCGGGGCGCGGGTTCGCGCTGTGCCGTCGATTCGCTCGCGAGCTCGCTCATGGTGTGCGGTCCTCCCCGACCAGCTGCAGGAACGCATCCTCGAGGCGCCGGCGCGGACCGGCCGCCGCCACCTCCACGCCGGCGGTGACGAGCGCCCGCACGGCCTCCGCACGCGGGGTGCCGTTCAGCTCGGCGTGGACGCCTCCGTCGATCACCTCGACCGAGCGGACGCCGGCGAGGTCGGTGAGCACGGACGCGGCACGCTCCGGGGCGTCGACGGTGAACGTGGCGGCGCCGCCGCCGGCGATGATCTCCTCGACGGTGCCGTCGGCCACCACCTCGCCCCGGTGCATCACGACGACGTGCGTGCACGTCTGCTCCACCTCGGCGAGCTGGTGGCTGGACACGACGACGGTCCGGCCCCGCGCGGCGTAGCGGCGCAGGACCTCGCGCATCGTCGAGATCTGGGGCGGGTCGAGCCCGTTGGTCGGCTCGTCGAGCACCAGGAGGTCGGGCAGCCCGAGCATCGCCTGGGCGATGGCCAGGCGCTGGCGCATGCCCTGGCTGTAGGTGCCCACCCGGCGGTCGAGCGCGGCGCCGAGCTCGGCGATCCGGAGGGCCTCCTCGATGTGCGCGTCGGCGGCGGGGCGCCCGGTGGCCGCCCAGTAGAGGCGCAGGTTGTCGGCACCGGAGAGGTGCGGGAGGAACCCCGGTCCCTCGACGAAGGCGCCGATCCGGGCCAGCACCGGTGCGCCGGGCCCGACGGGCTCGCCGAACGCGCCGATCGTGCCGGCCGTGGGGCGGACCAGGCCCATGAGCATGCGCAGCACGGTGGTCTTGCCGGCACCGTTCGGGCCCAGCAGACCGAGCACCACGCCCTTCTCGACCGTGAACGAGACGTCCTTCACCGCCTGGAAACCGCCTGCGTAGGTCTTCGCGAGGCCCTGGACGACCAGCGGTGGGCCGTCGTCGTCCGTGGCGTGCACGGCGCCGCGGCGGCTGCGCAGCCGGACGAGCAGCCAACCGAGCACGGCGACCGCGAGCACCCCCGCGATCCCGAGGAGCGGACCGAGCGGCACCGTGGATGCGGTGGCGTTGGTGCCCGGGACGACCGGCACCGTGAGCTCGCCGTGCACGTCGACCTGCCAGACCGCGGGCTCGACCGGGCCGGTGAACCCCTCGTCGGTGGTGGCGACCGAGACGGCGAGCTGGTTGCCGGACTCGACGGGCGCCACCACGCCGGGCAGCGCGACCATGACCGTGACGGGCGTCCCGTCGGCGGGCACCGCCACGCGCAGCGGTGAGACGGCGCCGCCGAGCAGCGTGCGCCGCCCGTCCGGCGACAGCTCCGCGATCCGCGCGAACAGCACGGCGTCGGCCGGGGCGGGCTGGCCCGGTACGCGGGAGACGCTCACCTGCACCTGCGGGGTTCCGGCCACCACGAGCGAAGCCGCGAGCGGGGACGTGACGAACGTGGCGGACTGGCTCGGCACGTCCGCCGCGAACGCGGAGAGCCGGCCGGCGGCCGCGCCGAGCGCCCCACCGATCCCGGGCAGCGACGTGATCGCCGCCGGGTGGCCGCCCGCCGGGTGCACGACCTGCTGCGGGTCGCCGTCGAGCGCGAGCGGGGTGGTGAGCAGCGGTGCGCTGCCGGGCAGGCCCGGATAGGCGGGGGCGGCGAGGGTGCGGCTGGTGGGGGTGCTCGCGCCGGCGCGGACACCGCTCTGCACCACGTAGGAGAAGCCGGTGCCCGGGTCGTCGCCGGTGCCGGCGAGGTGGAAGGCGAACCAGTCGCCGATGCCGTCGCGGACGGCGTCGCCGGGCGCGGCGCCGTCGTGGCCCCCGGCGAACCACTCGACCTTCACCCGGCCGCCGGCGCCCGCGATCTGCCGGGCCGTCGCGTCGGCCTGGTCGAGGCCGAAGAGCGTGTCCTGCTCGCCCTGCACCAGCAGCGTCGGCGCGGTGATCCGGTCGGCGACGGAGGCGGGGGACGAGCGGCGCAGCAGCTCCGCCGTGGCGGGGGACAGCCGGCCGGTGGTGGCGGCATCGGTGTAGGCGGCGCAGACCTCGGCGGTGAACCGGCCGCAGGTGGCCGGGAGCCCGGTCCCAGTCGGACCGGTCGCCGGGCCGCTGCCCGCGGAGAAGAGCATCCCCGCCCAGGAGCTCTTGAAGACCCCGTCCGGTGCGGCCACGCCGTGAGCGGGCGTGCCGGCCACGGGCGGGATGGCCGCGGCCGTGTTCGGGAACAGCGCCTGGCCCAGGTCGTTCCAGGTGATCACCGGGGCGAGCGCGTCGACGCGCTGGTCGTGGCCGGCGAGCAGCAGCGCCAGCGCCCCGCCGTACGAGGCGCCGGTGACCCCGACACGCGGGTCACCCGGGCCGTCCTGCTGCACCTCGGGGCGGGTGGCGAGCCGGTCGACGAGCGCCCGCGCGTCGGCCACCTCGTGGTCGGGGGAGTCGAGCGCGATCTGCCCGGTGCTCGTGCCGAAACCGCGCGCCGACCAGGTGAGCACCACGAACCCCCGCGCGACCAGGGCGCGGGCGTCGGTGTCGACCGATGCCTTGGTGCCGCCGAACCCGTGGGCCACCAGCACGGCCGGCGCCGGCGTGACCGCCGGCAGGTAGAGCGAGGTGTCCAGCTCGACGCCGTCGGCCGTGGCGACCCGCTCCTCCTCCACCCGAACACCCGCGGGTGCGGCGCCGGTCAGCAGGAGCCCGCCCACCACGGCGAACACGACGCTGAGCGCGATGGACGGCAGGCCGCCGCGGATGGGGTGCACGGGACGACGCTACGGGGTGTGGCCGGTCGTGCCCCTCAGTGCGCTCTCAGCCCGCGGCTGGACCGGGCAGGGAAACCTCGTCGAAGTGCTCCACACGCGGGTTGCCGTCGAGGAACGGGCCGATGTGGCCGCGCCAGCGCCCGAAGTTCTCCGACTCCCGGAAGCCCACCGTGTGGGCTTCCACGCTGTCCCACTCGATCAACAGCACGAAGCGGCCCGGGGACTCGACGCCCTTCGTGAGGCGAGCGTTGCGGAAGCCGGGGGTGTCGGAGACGTACCGGATGCCCTCGCGGACGGCGGCGGCGAACTCCTCCTCGGTACCGGGCTTGACGGCGATGTCGGCGATCTCCAGGACCATGCCGGCATCCTCGCACGAGTGGAACCGCCGCGATCGGGGCACATGTCCGGCATGGAGCACTTCACCATCGCCACCGTCGCGGAGCGGAGCGACGACTTCCGCCGCGTTCTCTGGACGGGTGACCACACCCAGCTCGTGATCATGACCATCCCGCCCGACGGGGAGATCGGCGAGGAGGTCCACGAGGGGATCGACCAGATCCTCACGTTCGTCAGCGGCACTGCCGAGGCGCGGGTGGCCGGCGAGACGAAGTCCGTGGCGGCGGGGGACCTGGTGGTCGTCCCGGCCGGGACGAAGCACAACTTCGTCAACACCGGCCCGAACCCGCTGGTCCTGTACACCGTCTACGGCCCGCCGGATCACGCCGACGGGGCTGTGCACCGCACGAAGGAGGAGGCCGACGCGGCGGAGGAGTCGGGCAAGGACGAACCCCCGACCTCCTGACGACACGACCGGGGCACCACCCCTGACACGCCCGTCCATGGCGCGCTAGTTTCCCCACCGGGGGTGCGACCGTTCGGGAGGAACTGTCGTGGCTCAACGGGGTGTTGTTGCGGCGGGACACCCGGCGTCTGCGGCGGCCGGGGCAGCTGCCCTGCGGGCCGGTGGCAACGCCGTGGATGCGGCGGTGGCCGCGGTCGTCACGTCGTTCGTGGCGGAGCCGCTGCTCACCGGGCTGGGTGCGGGTGGGTACCTGCTCGTCGCGGAGCCCGGGCAGGAGCCGGTGCTCCTGGACTTCTTCGTGGAGACCCCCGGTCGCGGGGCGGACGGGTGCCCGGCGCCGATGACCGACGTCGTGGTGTCGTTCGAAGGTGCCACCCAGGTGTTCGAGATCGGAGCGTCCTCGTGCGGCACGTACGGGGCGCCCGCCGGTGTGGCCGCCGCGGTGGAGCTGTTCGGCCGCATGCCGCTGGCCGAGCTCACCGCCCCCGCGGCCCGGCTGGCCAGCACCGGGGTGCGGGTGAACGCGATGCAGGCCTACCTGTTCGGGTTGCTCGCCGAGGTCGTCGGTTCCACACCCGAGGCCACCGCGCGCTTCATGGTGGACGGCCGCCCGCCACGGGAGGGCGAGTTGCTCCGGGACCCGGAGCTGGCCGACGCGCTCGACCGGCTCGGGGCGGACGGGGCCGCGCCGTTCTACACCGGCGACATCGGCCGCGCCGCGTCGGACTGGGTGCGTGCCCGCGGCGGCATGCTCACCCGGGCCGACCTCGAGGCCTACCACGTCGTGCGACGGACTCCGCTGCGCGTGGCCTACCGCGGACGCGAGATCTTCACCAACCCCCCGCCGAGCGCGGGAGGGAGCCGGCTCGTCCGCGCGCTGGCCCACCTGGAGGCCGGCGGCGGCGCGGCGGGCGAGCTCGGGATCGTCGCGGCCCTGGAGGTGGCGGAGCGCGAAGCGTTGGCCCCCGCGACGGCGGCGGCGGACCGGCTGGGCTCCACCACCCACGTCTCGGTGCTCGACGCCGACGGCTGGGCCTGCTCGGTGACCTGCTCCAACGGGACGGGCTCCGGGGTGACCGTTCCGGGCACGGGCGTCCACTTCAACAACATGCTCGGCGAGCACGACCTGTTCGTTCCCGACGGCGTCGGTGAGCGGCTCTCCTCGGCGATGGCCCCCACGGTGGTGCGTCGCGACGGTACCGCCGAGATCGTGGTGGGCTCGGCCGGTTCGAGCCGGATCCGCAGCGCGCTCCTGCAGGTCCTCGTGAACATGCTCGACCGGGGCCTGTCGCCGCAGCAGGCCGTGGACGCGCCGCGGCTGCACGTGGAGCGGGGGAGCGCGTACGCCGAGCAGGGGATCGACGTGGGCGCCCTTCGGGCCGCCGGCTATCCCGTGACGGAGTTCGTCGAGCCGAACCTGTTCTTCGGTGGATGCCAGGCCGTCCGGCGCGACGTCCGCACCGGCGCGCTGCGCGGGGGAGCGGACGCGCGGCGGTGCGGCGCGGTGGTGGCCGCGCGCAGCAGGACGTGATTACTGCCGCCCGGTGACTACTGCCGTCGCGCCCGCGCCCGCCGTTTCCCCTCGTGCATTGCCGCCACGCGGGCGATCGGGATGGCGTGCCCCTCCTCCAGCAGGTCGGCGGGGAGCGCCTGGGGCGCGGGCATGCGCTCGTGCCACGGGTCGGCGTCGCCGAGCAGGTCGACAGCGGTGCGGACGGTGAAGTCGCGCGGTGTGACGCTGTCGAGGTCGTCCCATGCCACGGGGAACGACACCGAGGCGCCCGGGCGCACCCGCGGGCTGTAGGCGGCCACCACGGTGGCCCCGCCCGCCCGCGTGGAGTCCACGAACACCTTCCCGCCCCGGTCCTCCTTGATGTACGCCGTGGTCGCGACCTCGGGGTCGACCCGCTCGGCCCGGGCCGCGAGCGCGCGGGTGGCCGCGGCGGCGTCCTCGAACCCCACACCGTCGGCGAGCGGCACGAACACGTGCAGCCCCTTCGCGCCGCTCGTCTTGACGACGCCCTCGATCCCGCTGTCGGCGAGTGCCTGGCGCACGAGCCGCGCCGCCCGCACGACGTGCGCGAAGTCGTCTCCCTCGGGCGGATCGAGGTCCAGGATCAGGTACGTGGGGTGCGGCTCGCCGACGCGCATCAGAGTCGGGTGGTACTCCACCGCGCGCTGGTTGGCGAACCACAGCAGCGTGCGCCGGTCGTTCGCCAGCGCGTAGTGCACCTCGCGGCGCGACGCCTCGGCCCACACCGTGGTGGTCTCGACCCACTCCGGCGTGTACTTGGGCACGTTCTTCTGCATGAACGGCTCCTGACCCGGCCGGATCCGGATCACCGACAGCGGGCGTTGCCGCAGCTCGGGCAGGATCCGCTCGCGCACGGCGTCGAGGTAGTCGACGAGGTCGCGCTTGGTGGCATCGGCGCCGTCGAAGAGCGGCTGGTCGAGGTTGGAGAGTTCCACCCCGTCCCGCGTCTCGACGGTCTTCGCGCGGCTCACCGGCAACTCCTACCACGGTCGCGGCGGACGGGCCAGCTGTCGGAACGTGCGACTCACGCTGTCGAGAAGCGGGACTCGCGCGTGGGGAGCCCCGGTCAGCGGGGTGGCTGGTGGTGCAGCTCGACCGCGCGGAGGACGCCCTCGGCGGCCTCGGCCGTCATCCAGGTGAACGTGGGTTGGCGGCGCCGGTCCGTGGGGGAGCCCGGGTTGAGCAGGCGCAGCCCGTTCGCCGCCGTGGTGTCCCACGGGATGTGGCTGTGGCCGAACACGAGCACGTCGGTGTCCGGGTACGCCTGCATGCAGCGCCGTTCCCGCCCGGTCGCGGCGCCGGTCTCGTGCACGACGGCGAACCGGACGCCGGCCAGCTCGACGCGCGCCACCTCGGGCAGCCGGGCCCGCAGCGGCGGGCCGTCGTTGTTGCCGAAGACCCCGACCAGCCGGCGCGCCCTGGCCTCGAGCGCGTCCAGCAGGTCGACCGACACCCAGTCGCCCGCGTGGATCACGACGTCGGCGGCGTCGACGGCCGCCCAGACCGGTGCGGGCAGGTCCTTGCCCCGCACCGGCAGGTGGGTGTCGGAGATCAGCAGCAGCTTCAGCGCACGCCGGCTCTCAGTGCACGCCGACCAGGTCGACGACGAAGATCAGCGTCTCGCCCGGCTTGATCGCGCCTCCGGCGCCGCGGTCGCCGTAGCCCAGGTGCGGCGGGATCACCAGCCGGCGCCGTCCACCGACCTTCATCCCGGCCACGCCGCGGTCCCAACCTGCGATGACGCGCCCGGCGCCCAGCGGGAAGCGGAACGTGGAGCCGCGGTTCCAGGAGGCGTCGAACTCCTCACCGGTGGAGTGGGCCACGCCGACGTAGTGCACCTCGACGGTGTTGCCCGCGGTGGCCTCCGCTCCGCCGCCGGGGCGCAGGTCCTCGACGAGCAGGTCGGCTGGGGTGGGTCCGTCGTGCGGGTCGACATCGGGTCGTTGCAGTGTCACGTTCCTCCTCCGAACGGTGGTGCGCCCAGCGTGCCAGACGGGGTGGCGCCGGGTAGACATGCCTCGTGGCAGGGCCTGACGGGCACCGACCCGCTCCCGACGCCGCCACCCCGGACCCGAACCGGTGGCGGGCGCTGTCGGTCACGCTGGTCGCGGGATTCATGAGCCTGCTCGACGTCAGCATCGTCTCGGTCGCGCTGCCCTCCCTGCAACGGAGCCTCGGTGCCGAGCCGGCCGCCGTGCAATGGGTCGTCTCCGGTTACGCGCTCACCTTCGGACTCGCCCTCGTCCCCGCGGGCCGGCTCGGCGACGCGCTCGGGCGGCGACGGATGTTCCTCGGGGCACTGTCGGCGTTCGTGCTGTTCAGCGGCCTGGCCGGGGCAGCCCCGGGGGTGGAGTGGCTGGTGGCCGCCCGGCTCGCGCAGGGCCTCGCCGCGGGTGCGCTCGCACCGCAGAACTCCGGGCTGATCCAGCAGCTGTTCAGCGGCGCCGAGCGGGGCAGGGCGTTCGGCTTCTTCGGCGCGACCGTCGGGATCTCCACGGCCGCGGGCCCGGTCGTCGGCGGGCTCATCCTCGCCCTCGCCGGCGGCGTGGACGGGTGGCGCTGGATCTTCTTCGTCAACGTGCCGATCGGGGTGGTCGCGCTCGTGCTCGCCGCCCGGCTCATCCCCCCGGCCCCGGTCGGGCGTACCGGGCACATCGACGTCGTCGGCGGTCTCCTGCTCGGGGGCGGGGTGCTCGCCGTGCTGCTGCCGCTGGCACAGGCCGAGTCCGGGGGGATCGAGCGGCTCTGGTGGTTGTTCGTCCTCGCCGCCGTCCTGGTGGCGCTGTTCGCGAGGTGGGAGCGGCGCGTGATGCGTCGAGGCGGGGAACCGCTGCTCGACCCGCGGCTGCTCACGAGCACGCGCGGCTATGCCACCGGAGCCGCGCTCGGCACCGTCTACTTCCTCGGCTTCTCCGGCATCTGGCTGGTGTTCGCGCTGTTCCTGCAGTCCGGGCTGGGCTACACCCCGCTGCATTCCGGGCTCTCAGTCACGGCGTTCGCGCTCGGGTCAGCGGTTTCGGCCGCGGTCGGCGGGCGGCTGGTCGAGCGCTACGGGCGCCGGCTGACCGTCATCGGGCTGGCCGGCGTGCTCACCGGCCTGGTCGGGACGATCCTCGTGGTGCTGGTCGTGCCGGCCGGCGCGTTGACGGGGGCGATGGCGGCGCCGCTGCTGGTGGCGGGGATCGGCGGCGGCCTGGTGATCTCCCCGAACGTCACGCTGACGCTCCGCGAGGTGCCGGTGCGCATGGCGGGCTCCGCAGGCGGGGCGTTGCAGACCGGCCAGCGGGTGGGGGCCGCGATCGGCACGGCCGCACTGCCCGGCGTCTTCTACATGATGCTCGACGCGACCGGGCAGAACTTCCCGGTCGCCGCCGCGGTGGCGCTGAGCGGCGCGGCGCTCTCGGTGACGGCCGCCCTCGGCATCGCGGTGTGGGACCTGCGGCGCGACCGGGTCGCCCGGCGCCGGTGCAGCCAGGAGGAGACCCACGGCTACGACCACGCGGCGCACGGCTGACGGGAGGTCATGCCGGAGGGGCGGATCGCCGGATGGCGGTGATGACCGGCGATACGACGTCGCGGGCGTCGGTGCGGCGGACCACCCAGGTGCTCATCGCGAGATCGAGGTCGTCGATCGGGCGCCAGATCCAGTCGGCCAGCTGCGCGTGTGCGGTGTGCGCGCCGACGAGAACCGCGTCGGCCTCGGCGGCCTCGGCGCAGGCCCGTGCGTGCTCGACGAACCGGGCGAAGACCCACTCGGGTTCGATCCCGACCGAGCCGGCCGCCGCCAGCACGCCGTCCTGCTGGGTGGGGATCTGCTCACGCGAGTGGACCAGGATCCGGAGCCGGTCGAGGTCGGCCAGCCGGTAGCGCTCCGCGCCGGAGAGCGGGTGGCCGGGGCGCACCGCGACACCGAGCCGTTCGGTGGCGAGCAGCACCGACTGGGTCTCGGCGGGCGGTAGCTGGTGCACGACGGCGACGTCGAGCCGGCCGCGGCTGAGCAGCCGCAGCTGCTCCGCGCTGCCGGCCTCCACGAACCGGACCGATGCGTTCGGCACCGTCGACACGAGCTCTCGCGCGACCGAGACGGTCCACTGCTGCGGCAGCCCCGGGGGAAGCCCGATGCGGACGAGCTCGCGCGGCGGTGACTCGGCACGCACCGTCTCGCGAGTCGCGTCGGCCAGGGTGAGGACCTGTCGGACGTGCGCGACGAACGTGCGGCCCGCGGGCGTCACCGTGGTCCCGGTGGAGCTGCGTTCGAACAGCTTCTCGCCGATCTCGGTCTCGACGTCGCGGATCTGCCGGCTCAGGGCGGGTTGGGCGACGAGGAGCGCCTCGGCCGCGCGGCTGAACGAGCCGTGCTGGGCGACGGCGAGGACGTACCGCATGTGACGCAGCTCCACGGGGCGAGTATCCGCCTGGCCATGCCTGTGAGGCATGGCAGGGAGCTCCTGATGGGTCTTGGACAGCCCGCATGCGGGCGTCGTTCACTTCGTGGCATGGCGGTGAGGCGGTCATGAACCCGATCGGTGTCTGCTCGATCATGCTCTTCGACCGCTCCCCGGACGAGGCGATCGAGGTCGCGGTGGCGGCGGGCCTGGCCGGTATCGAGTGGCGGGTCACCGACGGCGGTGCGGGGGGCGGGACCGACGTCTTCTCCGACAACCGTTGCACTCTCCGGTTCGACGAGGTCGCTGCGGTCGCCGACCGGTGTCGACGGCACGGGCTGGACGTGGTGGGCCTCGACACCTACGTCGACTGCGGCGACGTCGCGGCAGCAGGCCGGGCCGCGGCCGTTGCCGCGGACGCCGGGGTCCCGTGGTTCCGGTTCCGGGCGCCGTGGCGCGACGGGATGCCGTGGGCCGAGCACGCCGATCGTGCGCGCCGGTTCGTCGACGATCTGCACCCGATCGTCGCCCGGTACGGCGTCCGCGCCCTGCTCGAGCTGCACCAGCGCTCGATCTGCCCGAGCGCGTCCCTGGCCCAGCGGGTCGTCGGGCACGCCGATCCGGGCCGGGTCGGCGTCATCTACGACGCGGGCAACCTGCTGGTGGAGGGCTACGAGGACCACGACACCGCGGTCGAGCTGCTCGGCGACCATCTCGCTCACGTGCACGTGAAGAACGCACGGTGGGAGCCCACGTCGCCGGGCCGGCCGTGGGAGCTGCGGTGGTCCCGGATGGACGACGGCGTGCTCGACCTCGACGCCCTCCGGGCCGCTCTGCACCGCGGCGGCTACCGGGGATGGCTTTCCGTGGAGGACTTCACGGCCGATCTCCCGCCCACGGCTGCGTTGCAGGTCGGGGTAGCGGCCCTCCGTGCCGCGGAGCCCGCGGTGGTGGCCCGATGACCGGGGGCAGGGTCGCGGTGGTCACCGGCGGAGCGGGAGCACTCGGCGCCGAGATCGGTCGGCACCTGGCCGGCCAGGCCGACGCGGTGCTGCTCGCCGATCTCGACGTCGCCGGCGCCCGGGAACGGTGCGCCGGCTCGGACGTGCTCGAGGCCTGCCATCTCGACATCTCCGACGACGCCTCCGTCGCCGCGTTCGTCGACATGGTGAACCGGCGCTTCGGCCGCGTGGACGTGATCGTCAACAACGCGGCGGCCACCGCCCCGCGTGGCATGGAGGAGCTCCGCCGCGACGACTGGGAACGGGTCATGGCCGTGAACGTCTGGGGGCCGACCGCGTTGTGCCGCCAGGCCGTGTCGCTGTGGCGGTCCACCGGTTCGGGAGGTCGCGTCGTGAACATCGCCTCGCGGACCTGGTTGTCGGGCGGGCCGATCGCCTACACGACGTCCAAGGCGGCGGTCGTCGGGCTCACCCGCTCGCTCGCGCTGGAGCTCGCTCCGTTGGGGGTCACCGTGAACGCGGTCGCCCCGAGCATGGTGGCCACCCCTTTCACCCGCGCGGGCCGAAGCGCCGAGGAGTACGCGGCCTTCGAGGCCCGGCACCTCGCGATGACGCCGTTGCGGCGGTTCGCGACCCCGGCCGATGTCGCCCACGCCGTCGCGTACCTCGCCTCGGAGGCGGCCGGATTCGTGACCGGCGAGGTCCTGCACGTCTGCGGCGGCGCCCAGCTGGCGCCGTCCCCCTGATCCAGCTCTCTGATCCAGCTCTCGACGAGGAGACGCAATGACGACCGACCTCAGCCGTGCGCACGCGGACGACCCGTCCCGGGGCATCCCGAGATGGACACCGTGGGCGGTGACCGCCGCGGCGGCCGGCGCCCACGTACTGGTGTTCGTCGACAAGGGGCTGCTCGGCATCGTCGCCACCCCCATCCGCGACGAGCTCGGCATGTCGGCCACCACGTACGGTCTGGTCAGCAGCGCCACCTATCTGCTGACCATGATCAGCTGCCTTGCCGTCGCGCTGTCGGGCGGGAAGATCTCGACCCGCGCCCTGCTCCTCGGATGCGGCGTGCTCTGCGCGGTGGGACAGATTCCGGCCGCGCTCGCGGCGGGTGCCGTGATGCTGATCCTGAGCCGGGTCGTCGTCGGGACGGCCGAGGGCCCGGCCGTGCCGCTGGCGCACAACGCGGCCTACTCCTGGTTCCCCGCCCACCGGCGTGGCCTGCCCGCCGCGGTGATCACCAGCGGTGCGTCGTTCGCCAAGATCGCCCTGCTGCCGGTGATCTCGGTGCTCGTGGTGGCCGCCGGCTGGCGTGCGGGTTTCGTCGCGATCTGCGTCGTCGCCGTGATCTGGACCGCGGTGTGGTTCCTCGTCGGACGGACCGGTCCGTACGCCGGTTCGGACGCGCCCGCGTCGTCGGACCGCAGCTGGATGCGCGGCCTGCTGACGCCGACGATGCTGGCCTGCCTGTTCGCCACGTTCGCCCAGGGCGCGCTCGCCGCGGTCGTCTTCACCTGGCTCCCGTCCTACTTCCAGCACGGACTCGGCTTCTCGGCCACGGCCTCCGGGACGCTCTTCGCGCTGCCCAGCGTGGCCGGTGTCGCGGCGCTGTTCGTGATCGGCGGGATCGGCGACCGGTTGATGCGGGCAGGATCGTCCGCCCGCGTCGGCCGGGGCCGGGTGGGCGGTGTCTGCCTGGTGCTGTCCGGGCTGGTGCTCGCCGCCATCCCGCTGATCGGCGTGCCGGTCCTCGCGGTCGCCGCGGTGGTCGTCGGCTACGGCTTCTCGGTCTCCGTCAACACGGTGACCTTCCCCGTCGTGTCGGAACTGTTCGCCGCGTCGAGCCGGGCCGGCGCGCTCGCCATGATCACGGCCGCCTCCGCCGCCGCCGGCATCGTCAGCCCTCTCATCGCCGGTGGTCTCATCGATGCGGGTGCGGCACCGGGGAGCGGCTACACCGCCGCCTTCCTCGTCTTCGGCAGCGTGCTCGCGCTCGGCGGCCTGGTCTTCGCGCTCGCGGTGGATCCGGCACGGGACCGCACGCACCCCTGACGGCAGATCTCCCTCACGACCCCGGCTCCAGGGCCTGCTGGAGGAACTGGACCTGCAGCAGGAGCAGGTTCTCGGCGACGACCTCCTGCGGCGTCATGTGCGTGACGCCCGACAGCGGCAGCACGCTGTGCGGCCGGCCCGCGGCGAGCAGGGCCGAGGACAGGCGCAGGGTGTGGGCGGCCACCACGTTGTCGTCGGCGAGACCGTGCACCAGTAGCAGCGGCCGGGTGAGGGCGGGCGCATCGGCGAGCAACGACGAGCGCGCGTAGGCCTCCGGGTCGGTGTCGGGGTGGCCGAGGTAGCGCTCGGTGTAGTGGGTGTCGTACAGCGCCCAGTCGGTGACCGGGGCGCCGGCGACGGCCGCGTGGAAGACGTCGGGGCGACGCAGCACGGCGAGCGCGGCGAGGTAGCCGCCGAAGGACCAGCCGCGGATCCCGACGCGGGTGAGGTCGAGGTCCGGGTGGCGCTCGGCCACGGCGTGCAGCGCGTCCACCTGGTCCTGCAGCACCGGGCCGGCGAGGTCGCCGTGGACGGCCCGTTCGAACGCCGGCCCGCGCCCCGGCGTGCCGCGCCCGTCGACGACCACGACCGCGAAGCCCTGGTCGGCGAACCACTGGCTGGTGAGGTGCGCGCCGCGGGCGGCGACCACGCGCTGGGAGTGGGGGCCGCCGTAGGGGTCCATCAGGACCGGCAGCCGGGTGCCCGGCTCGTGCCCGGTCGGGAGCAGCACCGCGGTGCGCAGGGCACGCTCGCCCGCGCTGAGCAGCGTGATCCGTGGTGTCAGGCCGGGGAGGTCGGCGAAGGAGGCGATCGTGCGCTCCGTCCCGTCCCGGTGGACGGTGAGGGTCGTCCCGTCGGTGTCGAGGTCCTGCCGCGCGACCACGAGCGTGCCCCCGACGAGCCGCCCGCTGTGCACACCCGTGCCGCCGGCCACCACGGTGACGCCGTCCGGTCCCCACGTCCAGAGCCCGACCGACGTCCCGGAAAGGGGTGTGCCGGTATCGCTCGCCCGGAACAGCACCACGTCGCCGTCGACGTCCAGGACGTTGCGCACCTGCAGCGCCGCGGGCGTCACCGGCTTCCCGTCGACGATGAGACGCAGGCTCCCGTCGACGTCGCCGACCGTCACGAGCGCGCCCGACGCGGTGTGCGCGGGCACGCCGGCGACGATGTCCACCCAGTCCGGGTCGGTCTGCTCGTGCACCGGTGAGGTGACTCCGGTCGCCGGGTCGACGCGCAGTACCCGAAGGGCCCGCTGGTCGCGTGGCTGCACGACGATCAGCAGGTCGTGGCCGTCCCAGAGGGCGTCGGCGAGGTACTCGTCGCGCTCGGTGTCCCACCGCACCGGCACCACCGTGCCGTCGAGCGCGATCACCTCCAACGTCACGCGGGCGTTCGGTGTGCCGGCCGCGGGGTAGGCCACGACGGTGGGCTCCCGGTCCGGGTTCGCCGGGTCGGCGATGTGCCAGCGCCGCACCGGCGCGTCGTCCACCCGCGCGACCAGCAGCGACTCCCCGTCGGGCGCCCACCAGTACCCGCGCATCCGGCCCATCTCCTCGGCCGCGACGAAGTCGGCGAGGCCGTAGGTGACGTGCGGGCCGTCCGGCTCGGCGAGGGCGGTCGTGATCCGGGAGGCGACGTCGTGGACGTGCAGTGCCCCGGCCTGGACGAACGCGACGGTGCGCCCGCGCGGGTCGGGACGCGCGTCGATGACGCCGGGCGGGGTGTCCACGAGGCGCGGGGTGAGCCCGCCGGCGAAGTCCGCGAGGTAGAGGCGGCCGGACAGCGTGAACGCCGCCGTGGTGACCGGCCGGTCGGTTGCGTAGCCGACCACGCCCCCGGCCTGTTCCCGGCTGCGTTCGCGGCGCGCCTTCTCCTCCGGTGGCAGGTCCTCGTCACCCGGCCCTTCGAGCTCCCGCGGGTCGGCGACGAGCCGCTCCTCGCCGGTGCCGAGGTCCAGCGTCCAGAGGCAGGTGACGGGGTCGGTGCCGCCGCGGCTGCGCAGGAACACCACCCGCTCGCCGTCGGGGGAGACGGTGATGCCGCGCGGGGCGCCGAGGGTGAAGCGACGGGTGCGAGCCTGCCGGCGCGGAAAGCTGTCGGTCACGGGGCATCAGTCTGCCCTTCGGCGGGCTTAGTCCACGCAGGGCACGCCCTCCGCGGTGATCACCGGAGGGTTGCTCGTCGACGGGGCGGGGCTGCGGTTGGTCTCGGTCGCGTCGGCCCGCTGCACGGTGATCGGGTCGTCGTCGTCAGCGGGGCGCGCCGTCGTGGGCGGAGTGGCGGGCGACGGAGCGGGCGTGGCCGAAGGCCCTGGTGTGGTGGTCGGTGGGACGGCCGATCCCATCAGCGACCCGACGAACGTCCGCACGGCGTCGCCGTCGATCTCCACGGCGATCCCGTCGACCGGGGTGCGCAGGTCGGGGCGGCCGGTGGGAATTGTGTGGAACGTGAGTGCGTCGCCGGTCACCCGGCGCATCTGGGAGAGGGCCTGGTCGAGGTCCCAGCCGCGGTCGAGCACGACGTAGCGCGTCGCGATGTCGACCAGACGCTGCAGCCGCGCGGGATCGGTGAGCGTGCTCGGCGCGAGCACGCGCTGCGCCAGGCCGGCGGCGAAGGCCTGCTGGCGGGCGATGCGGTCGAGGTCTCCGTCGGAGAGCCCGTGCCGCTGGCGGACGAACGCGAGCGCGCTCGCGCCGCTGACCAGGTGCTCGCCCGCCGGCAGGTCGACGCCGGAGTAGGAGTCGCGGACGGGCGCGTTCAGGCACACCGGCACGCCGCCGAGCGCCTCGGTCAGCTCGACGAACCCGGCCATGCCGATCTCGGCGAAGTGGTCGATCCGGACCCCGGTGAGCTGCCGCACCGTGGCGACCAGCGTGCGCCGTCCGGCCTCGCGGGCGCGCTGGTCGAGCTCCGCGCCGTCGACGCCCTGCGCCCGCAGCGTCTCCTCGGCGTCCTGCATCCCGCGCCGGTACGCAGAGTTGATCTTGTGGGTGCCGTGGTCGCCCGCGATCGGCACGAACGAGTCGCGGGGGATCGAGATGGCGGTCGTCGGCTCGCCCGGGCCGGCCGGGACGTGCACGAGGATGATCGTGTCGGTGTGCAGCTGGCCCTCGTCCGGGCCGGCGTGCAGGGCATCGAGCAGCGCGGGCGGGAGTGGGGCGCCCTGGGCGTCGGTGCGGGCGTCCAGGCCGACGAGCAGCGCGGTGAACGCCTCGCCCGCGGGCGTGGGGCGCGGGCTCGGGATCGCGGCGTCGCTGGCGACGACCGCAGTGGTGACCCGCTGCTGCAGCGACCAGACGAACCCGGTGCCGACGAGCGCGGCGGCCGACGCGAGCGCGATGAGAGTGCGCACGGCTGCGCGCATCGTGCGTCTCGCATCCATGTCGACTCCGGGGTGACTGCAGTCGCTTGCGCCTGGGGGGTGCCCCGCTGCGACCGCCCGGGGCCGGCCGCCGAGGCAGCCGTTGGTCCACTGTAGTCACGCAACGTGCGTCTTGGCTGCTCCGATCGGTGCACGTCACAGCATGTTTGTGGGGTGTCGCCATACAGCGGGTGACCATTTTCATGATCGACGCGCTAGTGTCCCCGGTCGATCAGTCTTGCCGCCGGGGGGAGGCACGCCGTGACCGACCTGCTGCTGCTCGACGGCTCCGGCCCACCGAGCACGTGCAGCGGGCGCTGACGACGACCGGACACGCTGCGCCGTGCGCGTCCGGTGCTCCCCCGTAACGGCATCCGGCGTAGATCGAGTTATGCAGGGCAAGATCACAGCGCAGAACGGACGTTCGTGATGACCGCTCCCCACCAGTCCCGCCAACGGTCGGCCTTCCCCGAACGGCCGTACCCGCAGGAGCCCCACCAGCCCTACCAACAGCCGGTGCACCCGCCGGTGGCGCCGGGGCAGCACCTGCGCCCCTGGCCGGCGACCCCCGAACAGCCGCCCCAGGGCCACGCCTACCAGGAACAGGCGTACCGGCTGCCGCCCCACCAGGACCCGCAGTCCGGTCGGCATGCCGCGGAGGAGCAGCCCTACCGGCCGCCGGCCTACGGGCAGGCGGCTCCCTCCGCCGGCCTCCGCTCGGACACCGGATCGCTGCCGATCCTCGTTCCGCTGCAACGGCACGTGGCGCTCGCCTGGTCCGCGCTCGCCCTCGGCATCGTCGGTGGCGCCGCGGCCGGGATCGGGGCTGTGGTCGGTTCGTCGATCGCCTACCTGGGCATCCTGACGATCGGCATCGCAGGTGTGGGCGCACTCCTCGGGTTGATCGCGCTGCTCGGCACCCGGAAGGCGCTCGCGGGCATCGGTGTGGTCCTGTGCGCCGCCGCGATCGTCTTCACCGTGATGTCCCCGGTGGTCGTGCTGGCGGAGGCGGCCGACGGTCGCGGCGGCGACGACGCCGCGGCGCAGGACGTGACCGTGGGCGACTGCGCCGTGGTGGACCGCGGGGGCGAGGTCGTGTCCGAGGGCACGATCGAGATCACCAACAGCACCGACCAGCGGCAGTCGTACAACATCAGCCTGGGCGTGAACGACGAGAACGACCGCCGCGTGGGAGAGATCATCGCCATCGCCACCGACGTCGCCCCGGGGCAGACCGTGGTCCTGTCGGGGCCGGACGCGACGGGCACCGCCAACGAGCGGTCGGCCCGGGGTCCCGCGGACTGCCGGGTGACCAACGTGAACCGCCTGGCGTTGGGCCGCTGACCGAGGGTCGACGGCGGTCACCGGATTCGCCGCCGGTCGCTGGAGGGCGACCGGCGGGGCGATCCGCCCGCCGGCGCGACGAGGCTGGGCGCGTGGTGCGCCGGAGTGTCGGTCCCCGCCTCTAGCGTCCGTGCGGTGACCACATCCGAGAACGCGCCGGGCGCGGGGATCGCCCGCTTCGGCGTCGTCGCGCTCGACTGTCCCGATCCCGTTGCCCTGGCCCGCTTCTACAGTGCTCTCACGGGCTGGCCGCTCGACCCGCCCGCCGAATCCGACGGCTGGGTCCAGCTCGATCCACCCGACGGCCACGGTGCCGGGTTGGCGTTCCAGAAGGTGTCCTCCGGCTACCGCCCGCCGCAGTGGCCGGCCCAGGACGTTCCCCAGCAGCTGCACATCGACTTCGACGTACCCGACCTGGACGACGGCGAGCGTCAGGTGCTGGCCATCGGCGCCCGCAAGCATGACGTGCAGCCCGCCCCGCAGAACTTCCGGGTGTACCTCGACCCCGCCGGCCACCCGTTCTGCCTCTGCCTCGTGGGGGCCTGAGCGAGCACGCGGTGGCCGCCGGGCGAGCGGGTCACCAGCCGCGGGTGCGCCATTCCCCGAGGTCCGGGCGCTCCCGCCCGAGGGACGTGTCGTCGCCGTGGCCCGGGTAGACCCACGTCTCGTCCGGCAGCGGTCCGAAGATCCGCTCCTCCAGGTCGTCCATGAGCTGGAGGTGGTCCTCGGTGGATGTCGTGCGCCCGTGGCCGCCCGGGAAGAGGGAGTCGCCGGTGAAGACGTGCGGGTGGCCGCCGGCGCTCGGGTCACGGTAGACGAGTGCGATCGAGCCGGGGGTGTGCCCGCGCAGGTGCACCACCTCGAGCTCGATGTCGCCGAAGGCGACGGTGTCGCCGTGCTCCACCAGCTCGTCCATCGGGATCGGCAGCTCGGGGGCGTCGAGCGGGTGGGCGATCTGGCGGGTCTGGAACATGCCGGCCACCGCACCGAGGGCCTGCCAGTGGTCGTGATGGCGGTGCGTGGTGACCAGGTGGTTCAGCTCGGGGCGGCCGTCGTCGGCGCCGACGAGGTCGGCGAGCCGGTCGGGCTCGTTCGCGGCGTCGATCAGCAGCGCCTCGTTGGTGGAGCGGCACACCAGGAGGTAGGCGTTGTTGTCCATCGGGCCGACGGAGATCTTCGTGATGCTGAGGGAGCCGAGGTCGCGGCGGATGGCGGCGCCGCCCGGGTCGACGTGGCCGGAGTAGCTGTCGAGGACGTCCACCGGCACAGCCTAGTGCGGGCACCGTGGCGTCACGATCGGATCGCGGTGAGATGCGCGGTTCACCCGAATCGTTGACAGCAGATCAGTCGCTCGACAACGATCCGTCGACACTCGACCAGGGCGTCACGAGTTCGACGAGGAGCTGCCTGCGATGGATCCCCACCTGCTGACCCGCCGACGGCTCCTCGGCCTCTTCGGCGCGGCCGCCTCCGTGCCGGTCCTCTCGGCGTGCGGGAGCAGCGTCGGCGGCCCGGCCGGCGGGGGTGGCGGCACCGGCGGGGGCGGCACGGTCCGCGTCGGGCTCGTGGTGCCGCAGTCGGGCGTCTACGCGGCACTCGGCACCGACATGCAGCGCGGCTGGCAGCTCTGGCTGGACCAGAACGAGGGCCGGTTCGGCGAGTACGCCGTCGAGACCGTCGTCGCCGACGAGGGCGAGACCCCGCAGACGGGGGTGCCCGCGGTGCAGAAGGTGCTGCAGAGCGACGGCGTCGACGTGGTCGTCGGCCTGGTCAACTCGGCCACCGCGCTCGGGGTGCGGGACGTGATGACGGAGGCGCGGAAGCTGCTGATCGTCACCAACGCCGGCGCGGAGGCCGTCACGGGCGACGGCCGCACCCCCTACGTCTGGCGCACGTCGTTCACCAACGGCCAGATCTCCGCCGCGATGGGGAAGCACCTCGCCGAGTCGGGCTTCTCCGAGGGCGTCTACGCGATCGCGCCCGACTACGCCGCCGGCAGCGAGGTGATCGCACACTTCAAGCGGGCGTTCGAGGCCGGTGGCGGGCGGGTGGTCGGCGAGGTGAAGACGCCGTTCGGTACGACCTCGGACTACCAGCCGTTCCTCACCGGGATCCAGGACTCGGGGGCGCGGGCCACGTTCTGCTTCTTCTCCGGCTCCGAGGCCATCACGTTCGTGCGCCAGTACGCGCAGTTCGGGCTGGCCGGGTCGATCCCGCTCTACGGCTCGGGCTTCCTCACCGAGGGGAACGTGCTGCCGCAGCAGGGCGATGCCGCGCTCGGTGTGCAGAACACGCTGCACTACAGCGACCAGCTGGACAACCCGGCCAACACCGCGTTCGTCGATGCCTACACCGCTGCCCATGGCGAGGCGCCGAGCTGCTTCTCGATGGCGACCTTCGACGCGGCCAACGTCCTCGGCCGGGCACTGGGCAGCGCCACCGCCCTCGACGGGGACGCGCTCGCCGCCGCGCTCGGCGGCGTCGGCACCATCGACGACAGCCCGCGTGGCCCGTGGACGTTCGAGAACCAGACGCCGCGGCAGAACATCTACCTGCGCCGGGTCGACAACGTAGGGGGCAAGCTGGCGAACGCCGTCGTGCAGGACCTCGGCCCGCAGAGCCAGCCAGCGGCGGTCTGATGCTCGTCTCCGTCCTCAACGGGCTCGCCATCGGGTTCCTGCTGTTCATCCTCGCGGTCGGGCTGTCGATCGTCTTCGGGATGATGGACGTGCTCAACCTCGCTCACGGCGCGCTCTTCCTGGGCGGGGCCTACCTCGGCGCCGCGTTCTCCGGCAGCTGGGGCGGCTTCCTCGCCGCGCTGGCGATCGCAGCGGTGGGCGGGCTCGTCGCCGGGGCGCTGCTGTCGCTGATGACGGCGCCGCTGCGCCGGCGTTCGCACCTGGACCAGGCGCTGCTCACGCTCGGCGTGGCGTTCGTGGTGGCCGAGCTCTTGATCCTCGCGTTCAGCGACGACCCGCTGTCGGTGGCGGCGCCACCCGCGCTCGACGGCTCGGTGACGGTCCTCGGTGCGGTCTACCCGGCCTACCGGCTCATCCTGATCGGGGTGGGCGCCGTGCTGGCGGTCGGGGTGTACCTGGTGGTGGAGCGCACGCGGGTGGGCGCGCTGGTGCGGGCCACCGTGGCCGACCGGGAAATGGTGGCGACGATCGGCGTCGACAACCGCCTCGTCACCACGGCCGTGTTCGCCGTCGGGTCCCTGCTCGCCACCACCGCCGGCGTGCTCGGCGGGCCGATCTACGGCGCCCGGCCCGGCCTCGACGCCACGGTGCTCATCCTGGCGCTGGTGGTCGTCGTGATCGGCGGGCTCGGCTCGGTGCGCGGCGCACTCGTCGGGGCGCTGATCATCGGCCAGGTCGACACGCTCGGTCGGATGCTGCTCCCCGAGCTCGCCTCGTTCGTGCTGTTCGCCGCGCTCGCGCTGGTGCTGGTGCTGCGGCCGAAGGGCCTGTTCGGCGGGCCGGCGACGGTGGGGGCCCGGTGACGGCGGTGGACGCGCCCGTGGTCCCGGGCGGTGCCGCCGCGGTGACACCGCGGGCGCCGCGCGGCCGCGCCGGGATCGTCGCGGTGGCGGTGCTCGTCGTGCTGGCGGCCGTGCCGCTCTTCCTCGCCCCGTTCGCCACCACCACGCTCACCCGCATCTTGGTGTTCGGGCTGTTCGCGGTGAGCCTCGACCTCCTCGTGGGCGTCACCGGACTCCCGTCGCTCGGCCACGCGGCCTACTTCGGCTCCGGCGCCTACGCCGCGGGCTGGGTCTCGATCCACGTCACGGCGGAGGCGCCGGTCCCGCTGCTGGTCGGGGCCGCGGTCGGGGCGGTGGCCGCCGCGCTCACCGGGTGGATCACGGCGCGCAGCGCGGGCGTCTTCTTCCTGATGCTCACCCTCGCCATCGGCGAGACCGTGCAGCAGCTCGCCAACACGTGGGACTCGGTCACCGGTGGCGCGAACGGGCTCACCGGGATCCCGTCGGTCCGCATCGGCGGGGCGCCGCTGACGAACGCCGGCTTCGTCTACTGGTACGTGCTCGCGGTGTTCGTGCTCGGCTTCGTGCTGGTGTGGCTGGTGGTGCGGTCGCCGTTCGGGGCGGCGCTGCGCGGCATCCGCGACAACGAGCCGCGGATGCGGGCCATCGGCTATCCGACGGCGCTCTACAAGTACGCGGTGTTCGTGCTGGCCGGCGGGGTCGCGGGGCTCGCGGGCTCGCTGCTCGCGGCGCAGGCGCGGTTCGTCGCGCTGCCCGACCTCGGCTTCCTGACGGCGTCGTTCGCGCTGCTCGCCGTGATCATCGGTGGCGCCGGGTCGCTGTGGGGCGCGTGCCTGGGTGCGGCGCTGGTGATCGTGGTCAGGGACGCGCTCGGCCCCAGCCTCGGCGGGCACGGCACGCTGGTCCTCGGCGCCGTGTTCGTCCTGGTCGTCTACCTGCTGCCGCGCGGGGCGGCGGGGATGCGGCTGCGCCGTCGGAGGGCCTCGTGACAGCGCTGCGATGTGCCGGTCTCAGCCGCTCGTTCGGGGCGCTGAAGGCCGTCGACGGCGTCGATCTCGTCGTGGAGCCGGGCGCCCGGCACGCCCTGATCGGCCCCAACGGCGCCGGGAAGTCCACGCTGTTCAAGCTGGTCACCGGCACGATGCGGGCACACGCCGGCACCGTGGAGCTGGCAGGTAGCGACGTCACCCGGCTGTCCGAGGTGGCCCGCTGCCGGCTCGGGATGAGCCAGACGATGCAGCACGCGAGCCTCTTCGGGTCGATGACCGCGGCCGAGACGGTCGCGCTCGCCGCGGCCCGGCACGGGGGCGGCAGCATCTCGCCGTGGCCCCGCCGGCAACCGGCGGTGCGAGCGCGGGCCGAGGAACTGCTCGCGGAGGTCGGGCTCGCCGACCGCCACGACGTGCCCGTGCCGGCCCTGTCGCACGGTGAACGCAAGCAGCTGGAGGTGGCGCTCGCCCTGGCCTGCCGGCCGTCGTTGCTGCTGCTCGACGAGCCGGCGGCCGGCATGTCGCCAGCGGAGAGCGCGCGGCTGCTCACGCTGCTCTCCGCGTTGCCGGGGGAGATCACGGTGCTCTTCGTGGAGCACGACCTGGACCTGGTGTTCTCGCTCGCCGACTCCGTCACCGTCCTGCACCTCGGGCGGGTGCTGCTCTCCGGTACGCCGGACGAGGTGCGCGCGAGCGAGGCCGTGCGGGAGGCCTACCTCGGTGCTGGGCGCCGTGAGGAGCTGTTCACGACATGACCTTCCTCCAGGTGCGCGGGCTCGTCTCCGGTTACGACCGGGGTGTCGTGCTGCACGGCGTCGATCTCGACCTGGATGCCGGCGCCGTGCTCGGGCTGCTCGGGCGCAACGGGGTCGGGAAATCGACGCTGATCATGACGCTGGCCGGGCTCGTGGCGCCGAGCGCGGGCTCGATCCTGTTCGACGGTCGCGAGCTCGCCGGGCAGCGGCCGGACCGGATCGCACGGGCCGGGGTGGCGCTCGTGCCGCAGGGGCGGCGGGTGTGGGCAACCCTGACGGTGGCCGAGCACCTCGCCCTCTCGTCCCGGTCCCGCACGGGCACGTGGACCGTCGACACCGTGCTCGACCTGCTGCCCCGCCTCGCCGAGCGCCGCCGGCACTACGCCGGGCAGCTCTCCGGCGGGGAGCAGCAGATGCTCGCCGTCGCCCGGGCGCTGCTGACGAACCCGCGGCTGGTGCTGCTCGACGAGCCGTCCGAAGGGCTCGCGCCGGCGGTCGTCGACCAGATCGCCGGCGTCGTCACCACCCTGCGCGGCGAGGGCGTGTCGGTGCTGATCGTGGAGCAGGACCTGCACCTGGCGTTCGCCGTCGCCGGCGAGATCGCGGTGATGGAGAAGGGCGTGCTCGTGCACCGGGTGCCGACGCCCGAGTTCCGCCGCGACCCGGACACCGCCTACCGCCTGCTCGGCGTGGCGTGATCTTTCCGGGATGACGGTGCGCGCCGCGAAGAGGGCGCTCCCGCCGATCTCGCACCGATCATGAGCTGTTGATCGTTCCGAGATCTCGCTGACCGCCGTCGCCGGGACGCCCAGCGTGATCGCGGATGGATCTTTCGGGTCGTCGCGACGGCGCCCGCGGCGGCCGCCGTGATGCAGCCGACCGCGGCCCACCGCGCCGGGTCGAGCACCTCGGCGAGCAGCACGAGGCCGGCCAGCGCGCCGACGACCGGTTCCAGGCTCTGCAGCACACCGACCGTGCGCGGCGGCAACCGCCGCAGCGCGGCGAGATCGAGCGAGTAGGGGACCACCGCCGACAGCACCGCGACCGCGAGGCCGACGGCCAGCACCTGCGGCCGGAGCAGGACCGTGCCCTCCGAGGAGATCCCGAACGGGAGCGAGACCACGGCCGCCCACGTCACGGCGAGGGCGAGCGTGCCGGGGTCCGCGGTGCCCGCACGCCGGCTGAGCAGCAGGTATCCACCCATCGCCGCACCCGAGGCGAGCGCGAGCAGCACTCCCGCGACCGGCAGCGGGCCGGTCCCGCCGCCGATCAGGAACACGCCCGCGCAGGCGAGCAGTGCCCACAGAGCGTCCTGGGGACGGAGCTGCAGTGACGTCGCCACGCCGATCGGGAGGTTCATCCCGGCGATCGCGGTGCCGAACGCGACGACCAGGCCGAGTGCGCGGGCATCGGCGGGCGGTCGCGGGCGCAGGACCGCGAGCAGCACGAGCGCGGCGAGCCCGAGTCGCAGCGTCACGACCCCGGCAGGTTCGAGCAGGTCGAACGCCTGCTTCCCGATCGCCTGCCCGACCTGCACGCTCACGACGCTGCCGAGCACGAGCAGGGGGGCGCGGGACATGCCACCACCGTCGCTCCGGAACTCCATGAAGCCCATCTTCAATTGTTTGAGCGATTCCTTGTATGCTGGCCTGAATGATCGATCTGCGCCGGCTGCACGTCCTGCGGATGCTCGACGAGCACGGCACCGTCACCGCGGCCGCGTCGGCGCTGCACCTCACGCCGTCCGCGGTGTCCCAGCAGATCCGGCTGCTCGGCCGGGACGTCGGTGTCGAGCTCCTGGAACGCGTGGGCCGCGGGGTGCGGCTCACGCCGGCCGCGCGGGTCCTGCTCGGCCACGCCGACCGGCTGTACGCCGACTGGGAACGCGTGCTCGCCGAGGCGTCCGCCGCCCCCGCCGGTGGGGTGCTGCGGCTCTGCGCGTTCCCGACGGCGCTTGCCGCCCTGCTCGCGCCGGCCGCCGCAGAGCTGCGTGACGCGGCGGTGGCCGTCGAGCTCACCGAGGCCGGGAACGCGGAGTGCTTCGCGTTGCTGCTCGCCGGAGCCGTCGACATCGCCGTCGTGCTGCCCGCGCCCGACGCACCACCGCGCGACGACCCGCGCTTCGACCAGCAGCCGCTGCTGCACGACCCCTTCGACCTGGTGGTGCCCGCGGACCACCGGCTTGCGTCCGCCGACGCCGTCGACCTCGCCGCCGCGGCGGGCGAGCCCTGGATCGGCGCCGACCGGGGCGACGACTCCGCGATCGTCATGGCGGCGTGCAGCGCTGCGGGCTTCGCGCCGCGCATCGCCCACAGCACGGAGGGGTGGAACGCCGCGGTCGCGCTCGTGTCGCACGGGTTCGGGGTGTGCCTGATGCCGCGGCTCGCGCCGATGCCGGCCCATCACCGCGTCGTGCGGATCCCGCTGCGCGGCGCGCCCGCCCCGTCCCGGCTGGTCCTGTCCTGCGTGCGGCGCGGCAGCAGGGCGCAGCCGGCGATCGCCCGCGGGCTGGAGGCACTCGCCGCCGTGGGCCGGCATTCTCCGTTGCCGCTGGTCGACGGCGAGCACGAGCACGTGGGCGCCGGCCCGCACCGCCACACCTACCGGCGCTGACACCCCTGGCGTCTACCTGATCAAGAAAACCGTCGCTCGGGCGCGCCGTTCCCGGCTGGCAGCGCCGCAGCCACTCCCATCAGCAGGATTTCCTCGTGATCCATCCGTTCGCCTCGACCTCGCGCCTGTGGAGGTGGCCGGGTTGGCGGAACTACCGAACCCCGTGGTTGCGTTGACGGCCGTCCCCGACGCGGGGGCACGCCCGTCGTTGACGAGACCGTCCCTGTGGGGTGCGTGGGGACTGGCTGTGGTCCCGATCCATCCGCGCAGGCTGACCATCGGACGTTGCGTTGAGATCAACTCGGCGGTCCGGGAGCGAGGGCAACCCCGACTATGTCGTCGAGGGCCACCAGGTCGCGTCCGACCGGGTCGCGTAGTGGCTGCCGACGATCACTCGCGCAGCTCGGTCCGTGGTCACCCTGCGGTCGCTGTTCGGGACCACCGGATAGTGGCGTAGGCACCCGGCAGCGACGGGCTCGTCCAGTACCGCCGTGCCCCCGCGTCGGGGACGGCTGTCCGCGCAACCACGGAATTCGGTAGTGCTGCCAACCCGGCCACGTTCACAGGTGCCGGGGTCGACGCGAACAGGGGGTGAACCACCAGGGGCCCGCTGGTGTGCGTCGCCCGGCCCGGGCCGGGGACGGCGCGCCAAACCGGCCTTTCATGATCAGATAGACGTCAGCGGGGGGTGGAGCAAGATCGAAAACCCGTGGTGTCTACATGGTCATGGAAGCACCGGGCATGATCGTTCCGAGACCCGGCGCAGCGCCCTGAGCAGGGCGTTCCACCTTCGTCTCGGACCGATCATCACCCGTCTTGTTCGTCTAAGGTCCACCCGTCGTCAGCACCGTGCGGATCGTCAGCGCATCGCGCAGCAGCACCGTGACGGGGGTGCTGTCGACCACCGCGGCGAGCTGTTCCCGCAGGTCGGTGCCCACCTCGCTGTCCACGGTGACGTGCCGGTCGAGCATCGGCGGCGTGCTCGGGTGGAAACCGACCTGCACCGTCACAGCGCCCGGGTCGATGTGCCAGCGCTGCAGGAACGTGCGCACCGACATCGCGGTACACGCCGAGAGGGACGCCGCGAGCAGGCCGAACGGGGTGGCCCCCGGCGGCTCGGCGCCGGTGCCGTCCGGCACGGCGCAGCTCAGCTCGAACCCGTTGACGCTCAGGTCCGCGGCGTCGCTCTCCGGGGTCGGCAGGCGGGCCACTGACCACACGTTCGGTTCTCCCACCGGACCAGCGTAGAACCCTCGCGGGAACCGGGTGGCCGTATCGCAGGTGACGCCCCCGGATGATCGTTCCGATCCGCACGCTGTCGTCGGGTACGCAGCGCTGGTGTGCGGCTCGATCGCGATGATCCGTCCGAACCGCACACGGCTGCCGCAGTCGCAGCACTGGTGCACATCTCGTCCGTTCAGCAGGCGACGCGCCCCGTCCCGCTCGCGGGCTCACCGTCTCTGCTCGCGCACCCCGATTGCGCTGACGCCCCCGGTCGACGGGTCGCGTGAGCTGAGGCGGGGTGCGTGAGGCGTCGTGGGGCGGGTCGCCGGGGCTCGGCGGGGCCCGCGCCCCCCTTCTCGGCCGGCGCCACCCGTTCCCGCTCGCGCACATCGTCGACGGTCGTCGACGGGGTGCGTGAGCCGAGTGGGAGTGCGTGGGGACGGGCGGCCCCGGTGAGTCGATGTTCGAACGTGTGTGCGATCCTCGTTGTGGCGCCCGGCTCGCCGGGTATGCCGCTCGCCGGGCCGCAGCGCCGGTTCTGTCGGTGGCCGCGCCTAGCATGGATCGAGGGCCACGCACGGCCCGCCACCCGCGTCTCAGGAGGCTCCCCACCGTGGCCGACCGTCTGGTAGTACGCGGCGCCCGCGAGCACAACCTCCGCGGCGTCGACCTCGACCTGCCGCGCAACAGCCTCGTGGTGTTCACCGGCCTGTCCGGGTCGGGCAAGTCCAGCCTGGCCTTCGACACCATCTTCGCCGAGGGGCAGCGCCGGTACGTCGAGTCGCTCTCCGCGTACGCGCGGCAGTTCCTCGGCCAGATGGACAAGCCCGACGTCGACTTCATCGAGGGCCTGTCGCCCGCCGTCTCGATCGACCAGAAGTCCACCAACCGCAACCCGCGGTCCACGGTCGGCACCATCACCGAGGTCTACGACTACCTGCGCCTGCTCTACGCGCGGGCCGGCGTGCCGCACTGCCCGGTGTGCGGGCACGTCATCGAGAAGCAGACCCCGCAGCAGATCGTCGACCAGGTCCTCGCCATGGAGGAGGGCAGCCGGTTCCAGGTGCTGGCGCCGGTGGTGCGCACCCGCAAGGGCGAGTTCGTCGACCTGTTCTCCAACCTGCAGGCGCAGGGCTACTCGCGCGTGATGGTCGACGGCACGGTCCACCCGCTCACCGATCCGCCCAAGCTCAAGAAGCAGGAGAAGCACGACATCTCCGTGGTGGTCGACCGGCTCACGGTCAAGGATTCGGCCAAGCAGCGGCTCACCGACTCGGTGGAGACCGCGCTCCGGCTCGCCGACGGGCTGGTCGTGCTCGACTTCGTCGACCTGCCCGACGACGACCCGCACCGCGAGGTCCGCTTCTCCGAGCGGATGGCCTGCCCCAACGGCCACCCGCTCTCGCTCGACGACCTCGAGCCGCGCACGTTCTCCTTCAACTCCCCGTACGGCGCGTGCCCCGAGTGCAGCGGCATCGGGATCAAGAAGGAGGTCGACCCCGAGCTCGTGGTGCCCGACGTGGAGCGGTCCCTCGGGGAGGGGGCGATCGCACCGTGGTCGGGCGGGCAGTCCGCGGAGTACTTCGGGCGGCTCCTGGAGGGGTTGTCGCGCGCGGTCGGCTTCCGGATGGACACCCCGTGGCGCAAGCTGCCGGCCACCGCGCAGAAGGCGGTGCTGCACGGCACGCAGGACCAGGTGCACGTCCGCTACCGCAACCGGTACGGGCGCGAGCGCTCCTACTACGCCAACTACGAGGGCGTCATCCCGTTCCTGGATCGGCGGCTCGACCAGACGGAGTCGGAGTCGCAGCGCGAGCGGTACGAGGGCTACATGCGCGACGTGCCGTGCCCGGCGTGCAAGGGGGCGCGGCTCAAGCCGGAGGTCCTGGCCGTCACGCTGGCCCACCGCACCCAGGGCGACCGGTCCATCGCCGAGGTCTCGGCCATGTCGGTGGCGGAGTGCTCGGAGTTCCTCGACGGCATGCAGCTCGACGAGCGGCAGGCGATGATCGCGGGCCGGGTGCTCAAGGAGGTGCAGGCGCGGCTGGGGTTCCTGCTCGACGTGGGGCTCGACTATCTCTCGCTCGACCGCGCCGCGGGCACGCTCTCCGGTGGTGAGGCCCAGCGCATCCGGCTGGCCACCCAGATCGGGTCCGGGCTGGTCGGCGTGCTGTACGTGCTCGACGAGCCGTCGATCGGGCTCCACCAGCGCGACAACCGGCGGCTCATCGAGACCCTCACGCGCCTGCGCGACCTCGGCAATACTCTCATCGTCGTCGAGCACGACGAGGACACCATCCGCTCCGCCGACTGGGCCGTCGACATCGGTCCGGGGGCGGGGGAGCACGGCGGCCACATCGTCCACAGCGGCCCGGTCGCCGAGCTGGAGGCGCATGACACCTCGCTCACCGGTGCCTACCTGTCCGGCCGGCGCTCGATCCCGGTGCCCGACATCCGCCGCCCGCGCGACCGGAAGCGGCAGCTCACGGTCGTCGGTGCCCGCGAGCACAACCTGCGCGGTATCGACGTCGACATCCCGCTGGGAGTCCTCGTGTCGGTCACGGGGGTGTCCGGCTCGGGCAAGTCCACGCTGGTCAACGACATCCTGGCCACCGTGCTCGCCAACAAGCTCAACGGCGCGCGCCAGGTGCCGGGGCGCCACACCCGGATCACCGGGCTCGACGGGCTCGACAAGCTGGTGCGGGTCGACCAGTCGCCGATCGGGCGCACCCCGCGGTCCAACCCCGCCACCTACACCGGCGTGTGGGACCAGGTCCGCAAGCTCTTCGCCGCCACCACCGAGGCGAAGGTGCGTGGCTACCAGCCGGGCCGGTTCTCGTTCAACGTCAAGGGTGGGCGCTGCGAGGCGTGCTCCGGCGACGGCACCATCAAGATCGAGATGAACTTCCTGCCCGACGTCTACGTGCCGTGCGAGGTCTGCAAGGGCGCCCGGTACAACCGCGAGACGCTCGAGGTGCACTACAAGGGCAAGACCGTCGCCGACGTGCTCGACATGCCCATCGAGGAGGCGGCCGAGTTCTTCGCGCCGATCAACTCGATCGCCCGCTACCTGCGCACCCTCGTCGACGTCGGGCTCGGGTACGTGCGGCTCGGCCAGCCCGCGCCCACGCTGTCCGGTGGTGAGGCGCAGCGGGTCAAGCTCGCGTCGGAGCTGCAGAAGCGGTCCAACGGCCGCACGGTCTACATCCTCGACGAGCCCACCACGGGCCTGCACTTCGAGGACGTCCGCAAGCTCCTCATGGTGATCAACGGCTTGGTCGACAAGGGCAACTCGGTGATCGTCATCGAGCACAACCTCGACGTGATCAAGACGTCGGACTGGATCCTCGACATGGGCCCCGAGGGCGGCTCGGGCGGCGGCATGGTGATCGCCGAGGGCACGCCGGAGCAGGTGGCGGCCAACTCCGCGAGCTACACCGGCCAGTTCCTCAAGGGCCTGGTCGAGCCGGAGGAGGCCCCGGCCCCGAAGGTGAGCCGTCGCAAGAAGGCCGCCGCCGCGAGCTGAGCCGCCGCCGTTCGTCCGATGGCTACTGGTAGCTCACCGCGGGATCAACGGAGAGCCCCTTCTCGGGTGTCGCGCTCCACCCATGTCATGTCGGGGTAGCGGTCGCCCGCGGGGCGGAGGGCGTCGAGGCGGGCGAGGTCGGCGGCGGTGAGGGTGACGTCGACCGCGCCGACGTTCTCCTCCAGGTAGCGCACGCGCTTGGTCCCGGGGATGGGGGCGATGTCGTCGCCCTGGGCGAGCAGCCACGCCAGCGCGACCTGTCCGGGCGTGGCGCTGTGAGCCGTGGCGATCTCGCGGACGGCCCCGACCGTCCGGAGGTTGCGCTCGAGGTTCTCCTGCTGGAACCGCGGGAGGGTGCGGCGGAAGTCGTCGTCGGCGAACTCGGCGGGCAGGGCACCGGTCAGCAGGCCTCGCCCGAGCGGGCTGTAGGGCACCAGGCCGATGCCGAGCTCCCGGCACGTCGGCACGACGGCCTGCTCGATGTCGCGGCTGAACACCGACCACTCCGACTGGACGGCGGTGATCGGGTGGACGGCCGCGGCCCGGCGGATCGTCTCCGCCGAGCTCTCGGAGAGCCCGAGGTGACGCACCTTTCCGGCCGCGACGAGCTCGGCCATCGCGCCGACGGTGTCCTCGATCGGCACCTCGGGGTCGGGCCGGTGCAGGTAGTACAGGTCGATGTGGTCGACGCCGAGCCGGCGCAGCGAGGCGTCACACGCCCGGCGCGCGTAGGCAGGGCTGCCGTCGACGCCGCTCGGGTAGCCGTCCTCGCCGGTCAGGATGCCGAACTTGGTGGCGAGCGTGACCTCGTCCCGCCGGTCTGCGAGCACGGTGGCGAGCAGCTCCTCGTTGTCGCCGCGGCCGTACATGTCGGCGGTGTCGAGGAAGGTGACGCCGAGGTCGAGGGCTCGGTGCAGGGTTGCCACTGCCTCGCCGCGGTCGGGCGTGCCGTAGGCGAAGCTCATGCCCATGCAGCCGAGGCCGAGCGCGCTCACTGAGAGGGGACCGAGGGCACGGGTGGGTAGGGACACAGGTGTCTCCTGAGATGAAGGGGGAAGAGGGTCGGACGAGCGGTGGGCTACGGCTCGGCGTGCCCGCCGTAGGTGGCGATCTTGAACTCGACGGTGTCGAGGGCGAACGTGAGCTCCTGGATCTGCGCCCGGACCGCGTCGCGGTGCGCGAGCAGCATCCGCCTGCGCTCCGGCACGGTGGACTCGCCCTCGGCGACGAGGGCGATGTAGCGCTGCAGCTCGCGGATGGGTATCCCCGTCATCCGCAGCCGGTTGAGGAACACCACGCGGGCGTAGTCGCCGGCGTTGTACAGCCGGTAGCCCGCGGCGTCGCGGGCCACCGACAGCAACCCGATCCGCTCGTAGTACCGCAACGTGTGGGCGGAGACGCCGGTGCGCTCGGCCATCTCGGCGATCGTCAGCGTCGCGTCCGGTGCGGGAACCGCCGCGTCCTGCCTCTGCAGGCGATCCAGCGCGGCGTCCACCGATGCGGTCATGGCAACGACGCTATGCCTTCGAGCGCGCTCTCACGCAAGCCTCTACCACGTGACGGGGAGGTGGTGCACACCATAGATGCTGGAGTCGGTGCGCAGCTGCACGTCGGCCGGGTCGCAGTCCAGCCGCAGCGTCGGGAACCGGGCGAGCAGCGCGGGGAAGGCCACCCGCATCTCCACGCGGGCCAGCTGCTGGCCGAGGCACTGGTGGATGCCGTGGCCCAGCGTCAGGTGCCCGGGTGCGCCGCGGCGCAGGTGGAGGACGTCCGGGTCGGGGTACCGGCGCGGGTCGCGGTTGCCGGCCCCCATCGCGAGCGTCACCGTCTCGCCGGCCCGGATCAGCCGGCCCTCCACCTCGACGTCCTCGAGTGCGGCGCGGACGTTGGTGTGCCCCACGGTCAGGTAGCGCATCAGCTCCTCCACCGCCGGCTCGACGATCCTCGGGGTCCGATCGCAGCAGCTCGAGCTGGGAGGGATTGCGGAGCAGGGCGAACGTACCCAGAGCGATCATGTTCGCCGTGGTGTCGAGGCCGGCCGCGAGCAGGAAGGCTCCGACGCCCGCGAGCTCGTCGTCGTTCAGGTCGGTCTCGGTCAGGCTGCTGAGGATGTCCTCGGCGGGGTGGGCACGCTTGGCCCGCACCAGACCGAGCAGGTACTCGTGGAGCGCGCCCATCGCCGCGCCGATCTCCTCGGCCGTGCTGCCGCGACTCATGATCGTGAACACGTGGCCCTGGAAGGTGTCGCGGTCGGCGTAGGGCACGCCGAGCAGCTCACAGATGGTGAGGGCGGGGATCGGTCTCGCGAATGCGGGCACGAGGTCCGCCGGCGCCCCGTCATGCTGCATCGCGTCGAGGTGCTCGGCGGCGATCTCCTCCACCCGATCGGTGAGCGCCCGCATGCGGCGCACCGTGAAGTAGCCGACGAGCGGGCGCCGCAGGCGGGTGTGCTCCGGCGCGTCGATCCCGGTGAGGTCGCCGACGGGGGCCGGGGGCAGATCGGGCGGCGCGCCTTCCATCTCCATCGGCAGGTGCATGAGCTCGTAGCGGGAGCTGAAGCGGCGGTCCGCGAGCACGGCACGGCAGGCGTCGTAGCCGGTGGCGAGCCAGCCGTCGTGGCCGTCGGGGTAGGTCATCCGGACGAGGGGGTGCCGCTCGCGGATCTCGGCCAGCTCGGGGGGCGGGTCGAACGGCCGGTCCGGGTGGCGGAGGGTCGGCAGGGCGGTGATGCGGGGGGTGAGCGTGTCGGTCATGTCGCTGCTCCGATCAGGCGCGGTTGTAGAGGCGGATCGCCCAGAGGTAGCTGCCGAGGGCGATGGCGGCGCTCCAGATGAGCGCGGCGGCGGCGTTCGCGCCGACCGGCGTGCCCATCAGCAGGCCGCGGACGGTCTCGATCACCGGGGTGAACGGCTGGTACTCGGCGAACCAGCGCAGCACGGTCGGCATGGAGTCGGTCGGGACGAACCCGCTGCCGAGGAAGGGCAGCAGCGTCAGCGGCATCGGGGTGTTGCTCGCGGTCTCGACGCTGCTGGCGCTGATGCCGAGCGCGACGCCGAGCCAGATCAGCGCGAAGGCGAAGGCGGCGATCATCCCGAGCGCGGCGAGCCACCCGCCGACGCCGGCGGTCGGTCGGAAGCCCACCAGGACCGCGACGCCGGCGACCACGCCGACCGACAGCATCGCCTGGACCATGCTGCCCAGCACGTGGCCGGTGAGCACGGACGGCCGGAAGATCGCCATCGTGCGGAACCGGGCGACGATGCCCTCGGTCATGTCCATCGCCATCGACACCGCGGTGCCGTTGACGACGGCGCCGACGGTCATCAGCAGGATCCCGGGGGTGACGTAGGTGGCGTAGTCGCCGCGATCGCCACCGCCGAGCCCGGCGCCCAGCGTGCCGCCGAGGACGTAGACGAACAGCAGCAGGAAGATCACCGGCATCCCGACGAGCATCAGCGTCATCGAGGGGTAGCGCTGGATGCGCCGCAGCTGGCGGCGCAGCATGGTGGCGCAGTCGCGCAGCGCGTGGTCTCCGCTCCGGATCGGTGCGGCCGTCGGCGCGGCCAGGGCGGTGGTCATCGGGAGATCGCCTCCTCAGGCGTCGGGTGCCCGGTGAGGGCGAGGAACACGTCGTCGAGGTCGGGGGTGTGCACGGACAGCCGGTCGGCCTCGATGCCGAGGCGGTCCAGCTCGTCGAGCAGGTTGCGGATCTCGTAGGTGGTGCCGCCGCTGGTCACCTGCAGCGCCAGCGCCGCCTCGTCCCGGACGGCGCCGGTGAGCACGCGGGCGGCCGCCTCGAAGCCGGCCGTGTCGGGGAAGGTGAGCCGGACGTGCCCGCCGGGCACGAGGCTCTTCAGCTCGTCGGCCGTACCGGTCGCGACGATGCGGCCCTGGTCGAGCACCGCGATGCGATCGGCGAGCTGGTCGGCCTCCTCCAGGTACTGGGTGGTGAGCAGGACCGTGACACCGGTGGCGGCGAGCTCGCGGATCATGTCCCAGAGCGCGCGCCGGCTGCGCGGGTCGAGCCCGGTGGTCGGCTCGTCGAGGAAGAGCACCTGTGGGCTGCCGACGAGGCCCATCGCCAGGTCCAGCCGCCGGCGCATGCCGCCCGAGTAGGTGGCAGCGGGCTTGCGGGAGGCCTCCACCAGGTCGAAGCGCTCGAGCAGGTCCCGCGTCCTGCGCCGTCCCTCGGCGCGGTCGAGGTGGTGCAGGTCGGCCATCAGGACGAGGTTCTCCTCGCCGGTGAGCAGCCCGTCGACGGCCGAGAACTGGCCGGTGAGGCCGATCACCGCGCGGACCGCGTCGGGCTCGAGCGCCGGGTCGTGGCCGGCGACGAGCGCGCTCCCGCCGTCCGCGGCGACCAGCGTGGAGAGGATGTTGACCGTGGTGGTCTTGCCGGCGCCGTTCGGCCCGAGCAGGGCGACGATCGAACCGGCCGGAATGTCGAGGTCGATGTCGGCGAGCACGACCTTCTCGCCGTACGCCTTGCGCAGGCCGCGCACGGTGATCGCGGGCGGGACGGGCATGTCTGCCTCCTTGATCTCTGGGCTCCTCATCGGGTGGCGCGGGACTCGGGGCGGCGGATGACGATGTCGCCGTAGGAGGTGCGGGTGCTGATGGTGGCGACCTCGTCGGACTCACCGGGGCCGTCGGCCGCGTCGAGGGTGTTGCGGACCCGGCCGAACTTCGTGTGCACGTCCAGCCGCGCGGCCGTACCGGGGCGGATGCCGATCTCGATGTGGCCGTTGGCGGTCTTGAGCGAGACGTCACCGCGCACGATCTCGTCGATGCGGATGTCGCCGTTGGAGGTGGCGGCCTCCACGGCGGCCAGCGCCGTGTCGATGGTGATGCTGCCGTTCGCGGACCGGCAGGTGAGATCGCCCTCGACCCGGCCGACCTGGGTGGCGCCGTTCAGGTTCTTGATCGTCGTGGTGCCGCCGACCTCGTCGATGCGCACGGCGCCCGCGGACTTGATCTCGGCGGTCCCGCCGATCCGGTGCGCGGTCACCCGGCTGTTCGTGGCCAGCTTCGCGGGGCCGGTGCGGTCGACGGTGAGGTCGCCCATCGAGGTGGCGAAGTCGCAGCGTCCGAGTTCGCCCGTGGTGTGCAGGTCGGCGATCCACGCCTCGCCGAACACCGCGGAGCCCGTGGGCAGTTCGATCTCGATGTCGAGTGCCCCGGCCGACTTGGACGGGCCGAGCACGCGCCACGGCTGCGGAGCGTGGATCTCCAGGTGGCCGTCGGCGAACTCGGTGCGGGTCCGCTCCGCGAGCTGGACGTCCTTCGCGTTGGACGGGTCGCGCGGTCCGATCGTGACGACGGTGTCGGCGCGCCCGCCCGCCCGCAGCCGGATGTCGGCGACGGTGAGGGTGAGCGAGACCGTGATCGGTTCCGGGGTGGCGAACGTGGGCATGGCAAAGCCTTCCTTCGTCGGGTTGACGGGTGTGGGACCGGAGAACCGGCCGGAGCTGACGGCGGGACTAGCGGACCCAGCCGGTGAGGCTCTGGCCCCCGCGTGCGGTGCGCGGCACCGGCTGGGTGGTGCCGCGCTCGTCGGAGGTGAGCGCCGCCGTGGCCGCGCGGACCAGCCACGCGTTCACCGAGAGCCGCTCGCGGCCCGCGGCCTCCTCGACCCGGGACTTGAGCGTGTCGGGCAGCCGCAGGTTGATCCGGGTCATGGCGCCGTCGTCGAGATTGGGCGGTGCGACGCCGCCGGCGCCACCCCCCAGCGCGCCGGCGGCGTCGTGGTCGGTGGTGACGGCGTCGTCTGCCGGGGCCGGGGTGACGGCGAAGCCGGGTTCCCGCCCGCGCAGCCGAATCTCGACGGACCCGGGCGCCAGGTCGCGGGTGATCTCGTCGGCGGCCTCGGACAGGGCTTCCAGTAGCACCAGCCGGACTGCGGACTCCAGCGGCGCGGTGAGCCGTTCGGCGAGCGCCCTGGCGTCCTCGCCGCCTGCGGCCGCGGCCACCCCGAGCTCGTAGCGCAGCCGCTCCACGTGTGACGTCAGGTCCATGCGAGCCAGTATGGCACCATAGTGGTGCCATGTCAACCGAGAGTTGGTGCCATCAGTGTGCCGTGTGGCATCACATCGGTCCGATCCCGGGCCGGGGCAGACTGACCCCGTGCTGATCGGGCTGCTCGGCGCCGTCGTGGTGCACGAGGCGCAGCCGGACGGGGCGGGGGGCGATCCCGTCCCGGTCGGCGGCCTGCGCGTGCGCGGACTGCTGGCCCGGCTCGCCCTCGACGCCGGGCGTGGCGTCCAGGTGCCGGCGCTCGTCGACGACCTGTGGGGCGACGCGCCGCCGGGCGGTGCCGCCAACGCGCTGCAGGCGCTGGTGTCGCGGCTGCGCCGCGTCGTCGGCACGGACATCGTCGCCACGGTGGCCGGGGGCTACCGGCTCGCGGTGCCGGCGGACGCGGTGGACGCGGCGCGGTTCGGCCGGCTGGTGGCCGGCGCGGGCGGGGCGGGCGATCCGCGCGCCGGGTACGAGCTGCTCGGACAGGCTCTCGACCTCTGGCGCGGCCCGGCCCTCGCCGACGTGCGAGAGCTCCCGTTCGCGGGCCCCGCGGCCCACCGGCTGTCCGAACGGCGGGCCGCGGCGGTGGAGGAGCGGGCCCGGTTGGCTCTGCAGCTCGGCGAGCCGTCCGCGGAGATCGACCCGCTCACCGCCCAGCTCGACGCCGCGCCGCTGCGCGAGACCACCGCGGCGCTGCTGGCCAGGGTGTTGCACGCCGCCGGCCGGCAGGCCGATGCGCTCGCGGTGCTGGACCGCACACGCATGCGCCTCGTCGAGGAGCTGGGTGTCGACCCGGGTGCGGAGCTCGAAGAGGCCCGGCTCGCCGTGCTGCGCGGTGCCGCGGTCCCGGTGCGCCGTCCGGCTCCGGCCCCGGTCGTCGCGCTGACCAGCTTCGTCGGCCGCCACCGGGACGTGGAGCGGGTGCGCGAGCTGCTCGGCACCACCCGGCTCGTCACGCTCATCGGACCGGGCGGGGCGGGCAAGACCAGGCTGGCGCGCGAGGCGATCGCCGGCCGGTCCGAGGAGTGGCGGGTGGCCGAGCTCGCCGCGCTGACCGACGCCCATCAGCTGCCGGCCACGGTGCTCGCCGCCGTGGGCGAGCCGGAGCTCCTGATCCGCCCGGGCGAGGACGTGGAGCCCGACACCACGGCGCGACTCGTCACATCGCTGACCGGGCGCCGGATGGTGCTGGTGCTGGACAACTGCGAGCACCTCGTCGACGCGGTGGCCGCCCTCGCCGAGTCGCTGCTGCACGCCTGCCCGGGCTTACGGGTGCTGGCGACGAGCCGGGAGCCGCTCGCCGTCGCGGGCGAGGTGCTGCATCCCGTGGACGCGCTCGCCCCGGCCGATGCGGTGCGCCTCTTCGCCGACCGTGCTGCCGCCGTGCGTCCCGGGTTCGTCCTCACACCGGCCGTCAGCGAGATCTGCCGGCGGCTCGACGGCCAACCGCTCCCGATCGAGCTGGCAGCGGCCCGGCTGCGCACCCTTTCCCCGGCCGAGATCGCCGCGCGCCTCGACGACCGCTTCCGGTTGCTCACGTCCGGCTCGCGGACCGCGCTCCCGCGCCACCAGACCCTGCGCGCCGTGGTCGACTGGAGCTGGGACCTCCTCTCCGAGCCGGAGCGGGCGGTGGCGCGCCGCCTCGCGGCCTTCGCCGGTGGGGCCACGGCCGAGACCGCCGAGCGGGTCTGCGCCGGTCCGCCCGTGCCCGGGGACGTGTTCGAGGTGCTCGCCTCGCTGGTCGACAAGTCCATCGTGGTCGCCGTCCCGCAACCCGACGGCGCGGCCACCCGCTACCGGATGCTGGAGACGATCCGTGAGTACGCCGGCGAGCGGCTCGACGAGGTGGGCGAGCGGGCCGCCACCGAGTGCGCTCACCTCGTGGTGCTGCTCGAGCTCGCCGAAGCCGCCGAGCCGCACCTGCGCCGCGCCGACCAGCTGCCGTGGCTGGCCCGGCTGCGGGCCGAAGCCGAGGAGATCGACGTCGCGCTGCACCGCACCGTCGCCGCGGGGGACGCGGCGAGTGCGCACCGGCTGGTGGCCGCCATGGCGTGGGCCTGGATGATCCGCGGGCAGTTCGACGACGTGGTCCGCTGGCTCGACGCCGTCGACGCGATGGACGGCCCGGCCCCGGCCCGAGCCCGGGCGCTCAACCACGCGCACATCGCTCTCATCCGATCTGCTCGGCGCGACTTCCCGCGGGTGCGGGCCGAGGTCGACAGTGCGCTCGACCTGTGCCAGGAGCTGCCACGCCCGCTGCCGCCCCTGCTCGAACTGGCCGGGCCGGTGTTCGCGCTGTTCGGCGGCTCCGACAGCGCAGCCGCGCGACGCCTGATCGTCGAGTCCCGCGACCCGTGGGTTCGCGGCTTCGCCAATCACATGCTGGCGATGATCGCGGAGAACGAGGGCGAGGTCGACGAGGAGCGACATCTGCTGCGTGCGGCGCACGAGGAGTTCCGGTCCGTCGGCGATCGTTTCGGGCTGGGGATGGTCGTCCACTCACTCGGCGAGCTGGAGGACATCGCGGGCCAGTACGACGCGGCCCAACGGGCGTACGACGAGTCGATCACGCTCGCCATGGAGCTGGGCAACGAGGACGACCTGCCGCTGTTCCTGGGCCGCCGCGGGTTGCTCGCCGCGCGCCGGGGCGATCTCGACGCCGCCCGCACCTGGCTCCGCGAGGCGCTCGCCCTCCGCATGCCCGCGCTCGCGAACGACGGCGCGTTGCTGGTCTCTCTCGCCCACATCGAGCGGATGGCCGGGAACCTCGACGAGGCCCGGCGCCGCCTCGCGGCCGCCGACACGACCGGCGGAGCGGATCGCCCGCACCGGCAGGCGAGCATGGCCACCGCGGACGCCGCCATCGAGCTGGCGGCGGGCGACCGGGCGGCCGCCCGGGCACGTCTCGCGCATGCGGCCAAGGCGGCTGCGGAGGCGGCCGACGGGCCGGTGGTCGCGGTGGTCGCCGAGGTGGCTGCCGCGCTCGCGCTGGACGAGGGCGCCCCGAGGACGGCAGGCCTCCTGCTCGGCGTCGCTGCAACGCAGCGCGGCGCGACCGACGTCGGCAATCCGGAGGTGCTCGTCGCGCACGACGGCGTCCGGGCCGCGCTCGGCACCGCCGCGGACGACGCGGTGCGCCGCGGCCGGGAACTGCCCCGCGACGAGGGCCTCGCCGCCCTCGTCGCTTACGTGGGGGATACCGCTCAGGTCCGGCGCTGGTAGAGGGTCACGGCGAGCGGCGCGAAGATCGCGACGATCAGGGCGGACGCCATGATGGCCGCGGTCGCCGGCCCCGCCACCGGTCCGCCGGTGAGCAGCCCGCGCACGGCGTCGGAGAGCTTCGACACGGGGTTGATCTCGACGAACCCGCGCAGCCACCACGGCATCGTCGCGGCCGGCACGAACACGTTGCTGCCGAACGTGATCGGCAGCATGATCAACGCGCTGAGGCCCTGCACCGATCGTGGCTGGGTGACGACCATGGCGAGGGCCGTGAACACCCAGCACAGCGCGAACGCGAAGACGGTGACCAGACCGAGGGCCGCGAGCACCTCGAGGGGTCCCGTCCCGAACCGGAACCCGAGCAGCACCCCGAGCCCGAGCATGATCAGCCCGGAGGTGAGGTACCGGACGAGATCGGCTGCGATCGCGCCCACCAGCGGGGCGGACCGCGCGATGGGGAGGCTGCGGAAGCGGTCGAAGATTCCGGTGTTCAGGTCGTCGGCGAGGGCCACACCCGTGCCGACCGACGCGAAGACGAACGTCTGAACGAGCACACCGGGAAGCGCGAACTGCAGGTACGTCTGCGTGTCCCCGGCGATTGCGCCGCCGAAGACGTAGACGAACAGCAGGAGGAAGATCACCGGCTGCAGGGTGACGTCCAGCAGTGCTTCCGGCGAGTGGATCGTCTTGACGATGCCGCGCCAGGCGAGCGTGCCGCCGTGGCGCAGGGTCGACGGAACGGGCTGCAGCGGGACGGTGCTGTTCACGGTGGCGCTGCTCATGCCGCCTCCTTCACGAGTTCGGTCCGGTCGGTCTCGACGGTGTCATCGGTGCCGGCGGTGCCCGTGGCCCGGCCGGTCAGGGTCAGGAACACGTCGTCGAGGCTCGGCAGGCGCAGCCCCAGCTCGGCCACCGCGATGCCGGCCTCGTCGAGGCGGGTGCCGAGCCGGTGGAGCAGCCCCGTGCCGCCGCCGGGCACGATCAGCTCGCCCGCGGAGTCGGTGCCCGGCCGGGTGCCGGGGGCGGTCTCGGCGACGAGCGCGGCGACGCGGGGGAGGTCCTCGCGGTACAGCGGCCGCACGTGCAGTCGCTGGCCACCGACGTCGGCCTTGAGCGTGGCCGGGGTGCCGGCGGCGATCACGCGGCCGTGGTCGAGCACGACGAGGTCGTCGGCGAGCTGGTCGGCCTCCTCCAGGTACTGGGTCGTGAGCAGCACCGTGACGCCGTCGGCCACGAGCGCGCGCACGGCGTCCCACACCTCGCCGCGGTGCCGGGGGTCGAGCCCGGTGGTCGGCTCGTCGAGGAACAGCACCTCCGGTCGCCCGATCAGGCTGACCGCGAGGTCGAGCCGGCGCCGCATGCCGCCCGAGTAGGTGCGCACACGCCGGCCCGCCGCCTCGCTCAGGCCGAACCGCTCGATCAGCTCGGCCGCCCTGGCCCGCGCCACACGCCGCGGGAGGTCGAGCAGGCGGCCGACGAGCACGAGGTTCTGGATGCCCGAGAGCGCGTCGTCGACGGCGGCGTACTGGCCGGTGAGCCCGATCGACCGGCGCACGGCCGGGGCGTCGTGCACCACGTCGCGCCCGAGGATGCGGGCGCGCCCGCCGTCGGGGCGCAGGAGCGTGGTGAGCACGCGCACCGATGTGGTCTTGCCGGAGCCGTTCGGGCCGAGCAGCCCGAGCACGGTGCCGCGCCGGGCGGAGAAATCGACGCCCGCGAGTGCTGTCGTCTCCTTGAAGTTCTTGACCAGGCCTTCGGCCTGGATGACTGCGTCCATGACAGCGAGGCTGCGGCCCGGCGCTGACAGCGCGGTGACATTCCGCTGACAGCGCCGCCGCACTCACCCGAGGCGGTAGAAGCGGAAGAACAGGTCGTCCACCGGCAGCACCTCGATGTCGGCGAACCCGGCGTCGCGGGCGTAGCGGCGCAGGGTGTCCGGCCGCATGACCGTGCCGGTGCCCACGGAGCCCTCGTGCGAGAGCCCGTCCGGCAGGCAGCAGCTGATGCTCCAGCCGTACATGAACTGCTCGACCGCGTCTCCCGGCGCGGTGAAGGTCTCCGCCACACGCTCGTCCATGACGAGCACGACGCCGTCGGGAGCGGCGATCCGGCGCATCGAGCCGAGCACGCCGACCGGGTCGGGCATGTCGTGAACGCACTCGTAGGCGGTCACCAGGTCGTAGCGGCCCTCGGCGGTGGCGGCGTCGGCGTGGTGGAACCGCACCCGGTCGCCGACTCCGGCCTCGACGGCGTTCTGCCGGGCCACGTCGATGGACGGACCGTCGACGTCGTAGCCGTCGACGGTCACGCCGGGGTGGGCTAGCGCGACGCCGATCGACGACCAGCCGTACCCGCAGCCGATGTCGGCGATCCGGCCGCCGCGCTCCAGCACCGCGCGGATCTCGGGGATCGCCGGCAGGTACTCGCGCGGCAGCGCGCCGAGGAACAGCGGCCGGTTGGTGGCCGCCTGGCCCTCGCGGGCGTCGACGCCGAACTGCGCCCAGGACACGCCGCCGCCCGAGCGGTAGGCGCCCACGAGCGCGTCGAGGTGCTGCCCGAGACCGGCCACCGTCCGCGCCACCGGCAGGACGTGGTTCGGGCTCAGCACGTCGGTGAGCACCTCGGCGTGCCCGGCCGGGAGCCGGTAGCGGCGCTCGGTCGATGCGGCGGCCTGGTCGTCGACGGTGAGCACACCGGTCACGGCCTGGTGCTCCAGCCACTCCCGGGCGTAGCGCTCCGCGGTGCCGGTGCGCGCCGCGAGCTCCGGCGACGTCAGCGGCTCGGCCGCGAGGACGCGGTAGTAACCGAGGCGGTCGCCCAGATAGGCGGCCTGGACGAACTGGGTGCCGAGTACGGCATCGAAGAGCCGCTCGCCGAACTCCTCGGCGCTCTTCGCAGGGGCGGTGTCGGTGACGGTCACGACTGCTCCTCGTCGGAGGGTGTGCTGGTCATGAGGGCGACGGTAGGAGTGGCTGCTGTCGGTGCGCTGTCACCGAGCTTTCAGGAGGACGGCGCTATCGCCCACGCCCGGGCCCGCAGCACAATCGCGGCATGGGCGGCGCGAGCAGCGGCACCGGCGCCACGGTCGGTGTGCTCGGACCGCTGCTCCTGCAGGCTTCGGACGGTGACCGGATCCCGGTCACCAGCCGCCGGCAACGACGGCTGCTCTCGGCGCTCGCCCTGCACCCCGGGGCCGAGGTCGGGTGCGGGACCCTCGCCGAGCTCGTGTGGGGCGACGAGCAGCCCGCCGACCCGGACGCCGCGCTGCAGACCAACGTCGCGCGCCTGCGCAGGCTGCTGCCGGCCCTCGCCACGATCGAGACCGGGGCCCGGAGCTACCGGCTCGTGATCGCCGCCGGTGACCTCGACGCCGGCCGGTTCGCCGCGCACCTCGACCGGGCCGCGGAGGAACCGGACCCCGTCGGCCGGCTCGCCGAGCTGGACGCGGCGCTCGCGCTGTGGCGTGGTCGCCCGTTCGCCGATCTCGACGATCCGGTCGCCGAACCCGAGATCGCACGGCTCTCCGAGCTCCGCGCGACCGCTGTCGAGCAGCGGGCCGAGGCCCTGCTCGCCGCGGGCAGTGTGGGCCCGGCGGTCGCAGTGGCGGAGGCGCTGGTGGCGGCCGACCCGCTCCGGGAGAGCGGTGTGGCCATCCTGATGCGCGCTCTCGGGGCGGCCGGTCGGCCCGCCGACTCGCTACGGGCATACGCCGGGCTGCGTCGGGCGCTGGCGGAGCAGCTCGGCCTCGATCCCTCGCCGGAGCTGCGCACCCTGCACGAGCAGGTGCTGCGCCGGGAATCGGCTGCGCCGGTGGCAGCCCCGCAGAGGCCGCCCCCGCCTGCTGTCCCGGTGAGCTCGTTCGTCGGACGTGCCGCAGACCTCACCCGTGCCGCCGGGTTGCTCGGCGAGCGCCGGATCGTCACGCTCCGCGGTCCCGGTGGCGTCGGCAAGACCCGGCTGGCCCGCCACGTCGCCGCTGCCGTCGCCGGCCGGTATCCCGACGGCGTCGTGGTCGTGGAGCTCGACGCGGTCCGTCCCCGGGCGGGCGAGCCCAACGTGGTCGCCGGCGCAGTGGGTGCGGCGCTGCGGCTGTCCGACGCCGGCCGGGGCCGCCTCCTGGACCGCATCGTGGAGGTGCTCGCCGTGCGCCGGCAGCTGCTCGTCCTCGACAACTGCGAGCACGTCCTCGACGCGGTGGCCGCTCTGGTCGACGCCGTGGTGGCGGGCGCTCCGGGCGTGGACGTCCTCGCCACCAGCCGGGAGGCGCTGCGGGTGGACGGCGAGCAGGTGCTCGGAGTCGACCCGCTTGCCCCGGCGCCGGCCGCGGAGCTGCTGGCCGACCGGATCAGCGCCGCGGGCGGGACCGCACCGGCGGACGCCGCGCTCGCGGAGCGGATCTGCGCCCGGCTCGACGGGCTGCCGCTGGCGCTGGAGGTCGCCGCCGCCCGGGTGCCCGCGCTCGGCCTCGCCGGGCTGCTCGACGCGCTCGACGCGCCACTCGACTCGCTCGGTCGCGGCCACCGCACAGCGGCTCCACGGCACAGGTCGCTGCGCGACGTCGTCGCCTGGTCCTACGGGTTGCTGGACGACGACCAGCGGGCGTTGTTCGTCCGGCTCGGTGTGTTCGCGGGCGCGGTGGAGCGCGAGGCCGTCGCCGCGGTGTGCGGCGATACCGCGGCGCTGCCCGACCTCGTGGAACGCTCGCTGGTAGTCCGCCGGGGCACGCGCTTCGGCATGCTCGACACGCTGCGTGCGTTCGCCCGCGAACGGCTGGCGTCCGACCCGGCGGCGGCGCGGCTACGCGCCCGGCACGCGGCGTGGGTGCTGACGCTCGCCACCGACGTCGCGGCCGCGCGGTCCCGGCCGGACGACCCCGCCGCCGTCCACCGCTTCACCGTCCACCTCCCGGACGTCCGCCGCGCGCACGCGTGGCTGTGCGCCGACGGCCCGCTCGAAGATCTGCTGTGGCTCGGAGTGGTCTGTGCCGGGCTGGGCTTCCAGCAGGCGCGGGGAGACCTCGTGCGGATGGCCGACGACGCCCTCCGGACGGCGGGCTGCGATCCCGACGCCGATGATCCGGAGGCTGACGAGCAGGTCGCGTTGCACCCGCTGCTGCCCAGGTTGCTCGGCCTGTCCGCTGCTCCGCGATGGCAGCGCGGCGACGTCGAGGGCGCGGAGAGCCGCTGCCGGCGCGCGCAGGCGTTGGCGGATCGTCTCGGTGACCCGCTGCTCGCCCGGGAGGCCTTCGAAGCGCTCTCGAACACCGCGCAGTTCCGCGGCGACCTCGCGCGTGCGGCCGATTGCGGGCGGCGGGCGGCGGAGCTGGCGAAGGCGGCGGGTGACGACGTGACGTTGTTGCTGGCGCTTTCCGACCTCGTGCTCGGCGCGGCGTACGCGGGTGACGACGCGACAGCTGTGCGGTACGAGGTGGAGATCACGGCGCTCGGTGAGCGGATGGGCTCGGCGCTCGCCCGCGCCTGGGCGGCCTATTCGGCGGGGGAGCGGCGGGCCGAGGCGGGATACCCGGACGCGGCCACGTACCTGGAGCGGGCGGTGGCGCTCGCCGAGCAGGTGGACGCGTCGTTCGTGGCCGGGATCGCGCGGCACACCCTGCTCACCACGGCCGCGCGGGCAGGCGACCCCGCACAGGCGCTCGCCCGGTTCGGCCCGTTGCTCGACAGCTGGCTCGGGATGGGTTCGTGGACCCAGCTGTGGATCGCCGTGCGGGCGCTCGCGGAGGCGCTGTCCCGGCTCGGTCACCACCGTGATGCCGTCGTGCTGCTGGGCGCGATGCGGGCGAGTCCGCGAGCCACGGCGGCGTACGGTGCCGATGCGGCGCGCGTGCGCGCCGTGGTGGATGCCGCTGCTGCCGCGCTCGGACCCGAGTTCGAGGGTGCGGTCGCTCATGGTGCCGCACTCGGCGACACCGGCGCGATCGCGCTCGCCCGGTCGTTGGCCGGCGCCGCGGCCTCGGCGAGCGCTCCGGTCTGAGCGCGACCCCCGCCGACGCACCTGGTACCCTCCGGAATGCGACCACCCTGTCGCGCGTTGTGCAGCGCGTCAGGGCGACAAGCGGAGCCCCGCTCCCACCCGCCACCTCAGGTGTCCGGGTCCGGTCCGCCGGTGAGCCGCAGGCTCACGTGGCGTATCACGGGTCTTCGCCGTCGCCTCACACGACGTCGATACGAGGAGACCCCATCAGCACAGAGACGCGCATCAACGACCGCATCCGCGTTCCCGAGGTCCGCCTGGTCGGGCCGAACGGGGAGCAGGTCGGCATCGTGCGCATCGAGGACGCCCTGCGGCTCGCGCAGGAGGCCGAGCTCGACCTCGTCGAGGTCGCGGCCCAGGCCCGCCCGCCGGTCTGCAAGCTCATGGACTACGGCAAGTTCAAGTACGAGAGCGCGCAGAAGGCCAGGGAGTCCCGCCGCAACCAGCAGCTCACCACGATCAAGGAGCAGAAGCTCCGGCCGAAGATCGACACCCACGACTACGAGACCAAGAAGCGCAACGTCGTGCGCTTCCTCGAGGGTGGCAACAAGGTCAAGGTCACGATCATGTTCCGCGGCCGCGAGCAGTCCCGCCCCGAGCTGGGCTTCCGGCTGCTGCAGCGCCTTGCCGAGGACGTGGCGGAGCTGGGCACGGTCGAGGCCGCGCCCAAGCAGGACGGGCGGAACATGACGATGGTGATCGCTCCGAACAAGAAGCCGGCACCTCGCCCGCGAGTCACTGCCTCCGCTGGGGAGCCTGCGGACGCGCCGCAGGGCTGACGGCTTCGCGGAACGCCCAGTACGACAAGCTCGACGCCCCTGCCCCGGGGGCGTCACCGGTGAACGGAACAGTCATGCCCAAGAACAAGACGCACAGCGGGATCGCCAAGCGGATCAAGGTCACCGGCCGCGGCAAGCTGCTGCGCCAGCAGACCGGCCTCCGCCACCGCCTCGAGGTCAAGTCCAGCAAGGAGACGCGCGACCTGTCCGGCGTCGTGCCGGTGAACAAGGCCGACGTCAAGCGCGTCAAGAAGCTGCTGGGCCGCTGAGCGCAGCCCGCCGTACCTCCCCTCCCGCCTGACCGGTGCGCGGCCACCCCGCCGCCGGCCCGACCCGAAGGAACACCCCATGGCACGCGTGAAGCGCGCGGTCAACGCTCAGAAGAAGCGTCGCACCACCCTCGAGCTGGCCAGCGGCTACCGCGGGCAGCGGTCGCGTCTGTACCGCAAGGCGAAGGAGCAGATGCTCCACTCGCTGAACTACGCCTACCGCGACCGGCGCGCCAAGAAGGGCGACTTCCGGCAGCTGTGGATCACCCGCATCAATGCCGCCGCCCGCGCCAACGGCATGACCTACAACCGCTTCATCCAGGGCCTCAAGGCCGCGGGTGTCGAGGTCGACCGCAAGATCCTGTCGGAGATCGCCATCAGCGACCCGGCCGCGTTCACCACGCTCGTCGAGCTCGCCCGCGCAAACGTGCCCGCCCAGAACGGGAGCGCCGCCTGATCGCTCAGGCGCCTGCCGAACCGCCCGGTACCGAACGCACCCCGCGCGTGGTCGCAGCCCGCAAGCTGCTGCGCCGCGCGGGGCGCGATCGGGCCGGGCGGTTCCTCGTGGAGGGGGCGCAGGCGGTCCGCGAGGCCGTCCGGTACGCCCGGGTCCGCGAGCTGTTCGTCACGGCGGACGCGGCCGGCCGGCATCCCGACCTCGTCGACGCCGCCGTCGACGTGGGCGCCCGCATCAGCTCGGTCACCGACCGGGCCGCCGACTCGCTGTCGGACACCGTCACCCCGCAGGGCCTGGTCGCGGTGTGCGACCTGCTCGACGTCCCGGTCGCGGCCGCGCTGCGCCCATCCGAGAGGGGCGAGCAGCCGTCGCTGGTGGCCGTCTGCGCCGGGATCACCGACCCGGGCAACGCCGGCACCGTCATCCGGGTGGCCGACGCCGCCGGTGCCGGCGCCGTGCTGCTCGCCGGCGACACCGTCGACCCGCACAACGGCAAGGCGGTGCGCGCCTCCACCGGAAGCGTCTTCCACCTGCCGCTCGCGCGCGACCGCGACGCCGCCGCCGTGCTGGACGCCTGCGCCGCCGCCGGCCTCACCCTGCTCGCCGCGGACGCGCACGGCGAGCTCGACCTGCACGAACCCGCGGCCCGCCCGGTGCTCGCCGGACCGGTGGCCTGGGTCTTCGGCGGGGAGGCGCACGGCGTGCCCGCCGACCTCGCGGCGCGCGCCGACCACCGCGTCCGCATCCCCATCCACGGCCGTGCCGAGAGCCTGAACCTGGCCACCGCGGCCGCCGTCTGCCTCTACGCGAGTGCCGCCGCACGTCGCCGATAGGATTGTTCGCACCATGAGTGAGAGCACGGACCTCGACGTCCCCAGCTTGCTGGACCCCGACGCGCTGAAGGCCGCCGTCGCGGCCGCGGAGCGGGCCTTCGCCGAGGCGTCCGACCTCGCCGAGCTCGCCGCCGTGCGCCCGGCGCACCTGGGCGACCGCGCCCCGATCCTGCTGGCCCGCCGCGAGCTCGGCTCGCTGCCCGGGCCCGACCGTGCCGAGGCCGGCCGACGGGTCAACGCCGCCCGGCAGGAGGCGCAGGAAGCGTTCGACGCGCGCCGTGCGGTGCTCGTCGAGGAACGCGACGCGCGCGTGCTCGCCGAGGAGGCCGTCGACGTCACGCTGCCGTGGGACCGCGTCCCGCGCGGTGCCCGCCACCCCATCACGCAGATCGCCGAGCGCATCGCCGACGTGTTCGTGGCGATGGGCTGGGAGGTGGCCGAGGGGCCCGAGGTCGAGTCCTCCTGGCTGAACTTCGACGCGCTGAACTTCGGCAAGGACCACCCGGCGCGCACCATGCAGGACACCTTCTACCTGGGGGAGTCCGAGCAGTCGGACACGGTCCTGCGCACCCACACCTCGCCGGTGCAGGTCCGCGCGCTGCTGGAGCGCGAGCTGCCGGTGTACGTCGTGTGCCCGGGCCGCACGTTCCGCACCGACGCGCTGGACGCCACCCACACCCCGGTCTTCCACCAGGTCGAGGGCCTCGCGGTGGACCGGGGCATCACGATGGCCCACCTCAAGGGCACGCTCGACGCGTTCGCCCGCGCCATGTTCGGCGCGGAGTCGCGCACCCGGCTGCGGCCGTCGTTCTTCCCGTTCACCGAGCCGTCCGCCGAGGTCGACGTCTGGTTCCCGGAGAAGAAGGGCGGGGCCGGCTGGGTCGAGTGGGGCGGCTGCGGCATGGTCAACCCCAACGTCCTGCGTGCCTGCGGGATCGACCCGGAGGTGCACTCCGGGTTCGCGTTCGGCATGGGTCTGGAGCGCACGCTCCAGTTCCGCAACGGCATCCCCGACATGCGTGACATGGTCGAGGGCGACGTGCGGTTCAGCCGCGCGTTCGGCGTCTGAATCTGCCCCGGAGGGCGAAGAAGTGCGTGTTCCGCTGTCCTGGCTCGCCGAGCACCTCGGTGCCGATACGCCGTCCGCTGATGCTCCCGGCGGCCGGATCCCACCGGCCGACGAGACGGCCGAGGCCTTCGTGCGCGTCGGGCTGGAGATCGAGGATGTCCACCTCCCTCCGGAGCTCACCGGCCCGATCGTCGTCGGCCGGGTGCTGGAGTTCGAGGTCCTCGACGGGCTGAAGAAGCCGATCCGGTGGTGCCAGGTCGACGTCGGCGACGACGTCGGCGAGAACGTGCGCGGCATCATCTGTGGCGCGTCCAACTTCGCGGCCGGCGACCTCGTCGTCGTCGCGCTGCCGGGCGCCGTGCTGCCCGGGCCGTTCGCGATCTCGGCGCGCAAGACCTACGGCCACGTGTCGGACGGCATGATCGCCTCCGCGCGCGAGCTGGGCCTCGGCTCGGACCACGCCGGCATCCTCGTGCTCCCGCCCGGCTCCGCCGAGCCCGGCACCGACGCCCTGCCGCTGCTCGGGCGCGACGACCCCGTCGTCGAGCTGGCCATCACCCCCGATCGCGGCTACTGCTTCTCCGTGCGCGGGCTCGCCCGCGAGCTGGCGGGCTCCCTCGACGTCGACTTCGCCGACCCGGCCGCCCGGGTCGACGTGCCGGCCGCCGACGGCGACGCCTGGCCGGTGGAGCTCGCCGACGCCGGCTGCGCGCGGTTCGTCGCCCGCCGCGTCGACGGCGTCGACCCGGACGCACCCTCGCCGTGGTGGATGCAGCGCAGGCTCCTGGCCGCCGGGATGCGCCCGATCTCGCTGATCGTCGACGTCACGAACTACGTGATGCTCGAGCTGGGCCAGCCGCTGCATGCCTACGACGCCGCCCGGCTGTCCGGCCCGATCGTCGTGCGCCGCGCGCAGGCCGGGGAGAAGATCGTCACGCTCGACGACGTCGAGCGCACGCTCGACCCCGACGACCTGCTCATCACCGACGACTCCGGGGCCATCGGCCTCGCGGGGGTGATGGGAGGCGCGTCCACCGAGATCGCCACGGCCGAAGGCCGGTCCGATGGCACAGCCCCGGGCGAGGACGGGCGCATCGACGTCCTCATCGAGGCCGCACACTTCGACCAGGCCGTGATCGCGCGCGCCGCCCGGCGGCACAAGCTGCCGTCGGAGGCGTCGAAGCGGTTCGAGCGGGTGGTCGACCCGCAGCTGCCGCCGGTCGCCGCCGAGCGGGCCGCGCAGCTGCTCGTCGAGCACGGCGGCGGCACGCTCGCCGCCGGTCGCACCGACGCGGGCGCGGCCCCGCAGTTCGCACCCGTGCAGATGCCGATGAACCTGCCCGACGAGGTCGCAGGGATCAGGTACGCGCCCGGGGTCACCGTCCGCCGGCTCAGCCAGATCGGCTGCGCCGTCGACCTGGTCACCGGCGACGACGGCCGCGCGCGCGTCGTCGCCCGGCCCCCGTCGTGGCGGCCCGACCTCGCGCAGCCCGCCGATCTGGTGGAGGAGGTACTGCGCCTGGAGGGCTACGACGCGATCCCGTCGGTGCTGCCCACCGCGCCGGCCGGCCGCGGCCTCACCGCCGCTCAGGAGCGGCGCCGCGCCGTGTCGCGGGCCCTCGGCGAGGTCGGATACGTCGAGGTGGAGCCGTTCCCGTTCGTCGGGCCCGCCACGTGGGACGCGTTCGGGCTGCCGGCCGACGACGTGCGCCGCCGCACCGTGCACGTCCTCAACCCGCTCGATGCCGAGCGCGCCGAGCTCGCCACCACGCTCCTGCCGGGGCTGCTCGACACGCTCGTGCGCAACCGCTCCCGCGGTGCGGGCGACCTCGCGCTGTTCCACACCGGGCAGGTCGTGCTCCCGCACGCCGAGCCGGTGCCGATGCCCGACCCGGACGTCACCCGCCGCCCCTCCGACCACGAGCTGGCGCAGATCGAGGCCGCGCTGCCGGCCCAACCGCTGCACGTCGCCGCGGTGCTCGCCGGCGCGCGTGAGGCCCGCGGCTGGTGGGGCCAGGGCCGCGCGGCGGGCTGGGCCGACGCCGTGCAGGCCGCGCGGCTGGCCGGCCAGGCCGCCGGGGTCGAGCTGCGGGTCACCGCGGCCACGCTGCCCCCGTTCCACCCCGGCCGGTGCGCCGCGCTGCGCGTCGGCGACTGGATCGTCGGCCACGCGGGGGAGCTGCACCCGAAGGTCGTGGAGGCCCTCGGGCTGCCCGAGCGCACCTGCGCGATGGAACTCGACCTCGACGCGATCCCCCTCGCGGACCGCAGGCCCGCCCCGAAGGTGTCGCCGTACCCGCCGATCGCGGTCGACGTCGCACTCGTCACCGACGCGGCCGTGCCCGCCGCCGACCTCGCCGACACCCTCCACGACGGCGGCGGCGACCTGCTGGAGGACGTCCGCCTCTTCGACGTCTACACCGGCGAGCAGGTGGGCGCCGGACGCCGGTCGCTGGCGTTCACCCTCCGCTTCCGCGCGCCGGACCGCACGCTGACCAGCGAGGAGGCCAACGAGGCCCGCGACGCCGCCGTCGCGCTGGCCGGGGAGCGGTACGGAGCGAGCCTGCGCTGACGCCCGCCGTCACGCGGGCAGGCGGGCCAGCGCGGCCTCGGCCGCCGCTCGCCACTCGTCGTCCGAGGGCGCGCGGCCGGACACCAGGATCGTGACCAGGTACCGCTCGCCCGCGAGCTGCAGGGTGGGCCCCGCCGCGGTGCCGATCACGGCCGCTCCGGTGCCGACCCCCGGCAGCTCCCGCCGCCCGGCAGCGCCGCCCGCCCGGACGTAGTCGGCCGGGGTGCCCGACCGCACCGCGTAGACGTTGACCAGCGCCACCGGCTCGGACCCCGCCGTCACCACACATCCGGCGCCGCGCGACCCGTCGCCGCGGTCTACCGTGCCCTGCTCCGGCGGCTCCACGGCAACGTCCACGAGCTCGCCGACCTCCGCCGCGGTGAGCAGGCACTCATCGGCCAGCACATCGGCGTCGAGCCAGCTGCTGCGCGCCGCCGCGCCCGACCCCGCCACCACGGTGGTGCACCCGGCCCCGGCGAGCGCCAACGCGACCGCCGCGACCACCGCGCCCGCCCGCACCCACCACACCAGCACGCGGCGACGGTATCCAGCCACCCCCGAGCTCCGGGCCCGTTCCGCACGATTCCCCCAGCTGCCCCGCACCCGTCCGGCATCCGGACACGGCGAGTCCCGCGTTCGGCCAGGGTGAGTCCCACGTCCGGGCGCGCGAGTCCCGCGTTCAGGCAGGGCGAGTCCTGCGAATGAGCAGGGCGAGTCTCGCGTTTGAGCAGGGCGAGTCCGGCGTTCAGGCGGGGTGAGTCCTGCGAATGAGCAGGGCGAGTCTCGCGTCCGAGCACGGCGAGTGCCGCGTTCGGGTCGCCCGTCTCGGCGGCCCGAGGCCGCGACTCGCGGGAGCGTCGTGCGCGATGATCGGTCCGAGGTCGAGCTCAACGCCCCGGGGAGGGCGCTGGGGCCGACTTCGGAGTGATCATCGCCTCATGGTCGATGCGAGGTCGGGCGGAGCGCCCGGCTGAGGACCGTGACCCGAACCTCGGAACGATCAGCGTGGTGCGATCCAGCCGAGAGCGGTGGAGCCTTCCTTTTCGGGGGCGCGAACGTGGATCTCGGAACTATCAGCCGCGCGTCAGCCGCCGAGGTGGCGCATGGCCTCGCGCCGGGAGAGCGGGGAGAGGCCGGGGTGCTCGGCGACGAACGTGCGGACCCAGCCGGGGTCGGTGCGGGCGTGCTGGCGCAGGGCCCAGCCGATGCCTTTGCGGAGGAAGAAGTCCGGGTCGGCGAGGTTGGCCTCGATCGCCTCGACGAGCAACGCCGTATCGGTGGCCGGGCCCGATCGGAGCTGGCAGATCACGGATGTGCGGCGCAGCCACCGGTCCGGGTCGGTGATCCAGGCGCGGATCACGGGGCGCAGCGCGCCGGGATGCGCCCGCAGGAGCGGGCCGATCCGGCGGCTCGCGATCTCGTCGGTGAAGTCCCACCAGGCGCCCGTGACGATCCAGTGGCGCAGCAGTGCCACCCACGACGGATCGAGCCACGATGCGTAGCGTCGGTGGCCGGTGAGCGACAGCGCCAGGTAGCGCTCCTCGCGGAACTGCGCGCCGTCCCAGAGCTCCCGCACGACGGCGTCCAGCTCATCGGCGTCGGTGAGCGGGTGCGCGGTGACGGCGGCCGTGAGCAGCCGCTCGCGCGCCGGCTTCGCGACGCCGCGGAACGGCATGGCCGACTTCATGTAGCGCTGCATCTCCGCGGCCGCGGACGCGTCGGTGCGTGTGGCGAGGTCGGCACGCAGGCGGGCAACGATCGGGCTCACGTCGGCACCGTACGGCCCGGCCCCGACGACCAGCAGGGTCGTGCGCCGTTTCCTGGTTCCAGGCGCTGTGGCGAGCGGAGATCACGCCGAAGGGGCGGGTGTGGTGGCGAAGAGGTTGCGCTGCACCTCAGCGCGGTATCCGGCCAGTGCCTTGTCCACGTGGACGTGCATCGCCGACTCCGCCCCCTCGGTGGCGCCGTCGGCGACGGCGGCGGCGATGGCCTGGTGCTCGGCGGCGCCTCGACGCATCCCGGCGCCGGGTTCGGCGCCGAGCCCGACGGTCAGGACGCGGCGTTTGAGTGTCGTGATCGTCTCCACGATGGAGGCCAGGAACGTGTTGTGCGCGGCGTCCGCGAGGGCGCGGTGGAACTCCTCGTCCGCTTCGATGAACGCGGCCTGGTCGTCGCTCCCGGCGGCGGCGACCGTCCGCTCGGCGAGCTCCCGCAGCGCGCGGACCTGCAAGGGGGTGGCCCGCTGAGCGGCCAGAGCTGCCGTCTGCCCTTCGACGGTCCGACGGCACTCGAACAGCATCTCGACGTGTTCGAGGTTGTCGACGAGCAATCTGCCCCAGACCTCCGGCGGTAGCCGGTCGTCCGGCCGTGCGACGAAGATCCCCGCGCGCTTGCGCACGGTGAGATGACCGCGCGCGCACAGCAACTTGACGGCCTCGCGCGTCACCGTGTGACTCACGCCGAGCTCGGCGGCGAGCTGCTTCTCGGTCGGCAGCCGGTCACCAGGGCTCAGACCGGCCGCGCGGATGTGCTCGAGTATCCGCTCCGCAGCGATCTGGTAGCCCGGGCGGTACGCCCGCTCATCGGCCACGTCCTCCCCCTCACCGTTGCTCGACTGGTGTCGATCCTCTCGCGGCCGAAGTTGGATAGCAACTATTGACCCCTCCTTGTGGTCGATCTAGCCTCCTCCGCGTTGTTAGTTAGCAACTAACGGCAGTGGATCAAGGGAGATCACATGGGACTCGACCTCGACCGCGTCGGTGGAGTGGACCCGTCGCAATGCCCACACCCGTCCGCTGCCGCGACCGCTGTTCCCCGCACGCGACGGCGCGGGGCTCATCCACCGATGCCTGCTGCGACCCGGGACGACCGGCGCGCGCTGCGGCTCGACCCCGAGGAGAAGACGTGGTTGCCGTCACCGGAGTGACGACCAGGGTGTTCCAGGTTCCGTTGCAGCGCCCGATCGGCGACGCCAACGATCCGGTGGGACGCAGCCGTGCCACCGTCATGGCGGTGCAGCTGGAGACCGACGAGGGTCTCTCCGGCCTGAGTGTCGGCAACCCGGCGGCCCGGCAGACTGTCGTCGAGTTCGGGGAGATGCTCGTGGGGGAGGACCCCGCAGGCGTCCGCGGGCTCTGGCAGCGGATGGCCGACCGCGCCTTCAAGGGGGGCGTCGAGGGGATCGTCAAGGAGGCGATCTGCCACCTCGACGTCGCACTGTGGGACCTCAAGGCCAAGGCGAACGGCGAACCGCTGTGGAAGACCCTCGGCGCCTCGTCCGGTCAGGTCCTGGCCTATGCGAGCGGGATCGACCTGCCGCTGTCGGACGAGGAGATCACCGAGTTCTACGGGCGGATGGCCGACCTCGGGATCACCCTGGGCAAGCTGAAGGTGGGCCGCGACCTCGAGGCCGACCTCCGGCGGATCGAGCTGATGCGCCAGGCCCTGAGCACGGACGGTCGCACGGCCCGGCTCGCCATCGACGCCAACGAGTACTGGTCGCCGAAGGAGGCCGTGCGGTACGTCCGCGAGATCGAGAAGACCTTCGACCTGGAGTGGTGCGAGGAACCGACGCGCCGGTGGGACGTCCGCGGCCTCCGCGCGGTGTCCCGCCAGGTCAGCACCGCCGTCGCCACCGGCGAGAACTTGAACGGCACCTGGGACTTCCTCCCACTGGTCCACGGTGATGCGGTCGACATCGTCCAGGTGGGCCAGTACACGAGCGGTGTCACCGGGGCGCTGCAGGTGGCGGAGCTGGCGGCGGCCTACGAGCTTCCGGTGGCGACCATGAACTGTCCCGGTGACTTCATGGCGCACATCGGCACGGTTCTCCCGCAGCACCTCGGCGTCGAGCTGGTCTGGCCGGGGTGGGAGGCGATCGTCGACAACCACCAGATCGTCGCCGACGGCTGGATCACCCTGAGCGACCGGCCCGGCCACGGCCTGGAGCTGCGCGCCGACGCCGAGCGGTACGAGGTGGACGAGCTGCCCCTCGGGGCGATGGTGTCGACGCAGGGACGCCGCCGCAAGCACTCCTGGTCTGATCACGTCGAGCCGGGTTCGCCGGCCGCGGTCGCGGTGGCGGGGAGGGCGTGACGATGGCTGCCCCGACATCGAGGATCAGCCGGCGGACCCTGCTGCGCGGAGCCGGACTCGCCGCGGCGGGAACCGCGCTGAGCGCGTGCATCCCCGGGCCGGGTACGAACAGCTCGGGATCCTCCGGCGGATCGCAGAAGCTGCGCCTGCGCTACTGGGCGTGGGTCGACGACCCGACCTCCCGGGTGCTGAACGACCTGGCCGACCGGTTCAACGAGAGCCACCCGTCGATCGAGGTCGACGTGGAGCTGATGCCGGCGAGCGCTGTGTACGAGCGGCTGCTGGCCGCGATCAACGCCGGCGACCCGCCGGACGCCTCGGCGATCCACGTCAACAACGTGGCCGATGTCGCCGCGATGGGTGCGCTGCACCCGCTCGACCAGTACTTCGACGTGCTGCCGGACAAGGACGACTTCGTGCCCACCGCGGTGCTGGGCTCCCGCCTCGGCGACCAGAACGCCCCCCTGCACACCATGCCCTGGTACGGCCTGGTGAGCTACCTGTACTACCGGCCCGACTGGTTCCGGGCCGCCGGGCTGCCCGAGCCGCGGACGACCGACGACTTCGTGGCGGCCTGCCGCGCGATCACCGACCCGGCCGCGGGCCGATACGGGTACGGGTTGCGTGGGGCCACCCACGGCCACATCCACTACTTCATCTGGCTGGCCACCCTGGGCGGTCTGGAAGCGGTGCGGGGTGAGGGCGGCGCCCCGGTCTTCCAAGAGCCCGAGCACATCGCCGGCACCGACTGGTTCCTGGATCTCGCTCGCACGCACCAGGTCGTGCCCCCCACCGCGTCCGGCGACGGGTTCGAGCAGCTGATGAACAACATGAAGGCCGGTGTCACCGGCACCGCCATCCACCACGTCAAGTCGTCGGAGACCCTCGTCTCGACGCTGGGTGCGGAGAACATCCGGGCGGTCCCGATGCCCGTGGGCCCGTCCGGCCGGCGGTGGACCGAGTTCGGGCCCAGCATGAACGCCGTCTACGCGGGCGGGCAGGATCCCGACGCCGCCTGGGAATGGGTGTCCTACCTGGCCTCCCCCGAGGCGATGCGGATCTTCTGCACCGAGGACGGCGGGCTGCCGGTGCGTCAGTCGGTCGGTGCCGACCCGTACTTCCAGGAGAACCCCTTCGCGAAGGTGTCGATCGACAGCCTCCCCGACGCGTACCTCATCCCGTTCACTGAGCGCGCGGGGTACGCGCGGCTGGCCGAGCAGACCTGGCCGCAGCTCACCCAGCCGGCCCTGTCCGGGGAGATGCCCAGCGCGGAGTTCGCGGGCCACCTCGCCGGGGATGTGCGGTAGACCGTGAGCGCTGGTGCACCTGCAACGGCCGGCGTCGCGCGCCGCGGGGCAGGCACCCCGCCCGCCACCCCGGTGCGCCGGGCCCGTCGCCGACCCCGGGAGCTCCTGCTCCCGTACCTGCTGCTGCTCCCGGCCTGCGGCGTGGTGGTGCTGGTCGTGGCCTTCCCGATCGCCCAGTCCATCGGCTACAGCCTGCACCACTACAACCTGCGCGAGCCGGACAACATCTACTTCTCCGGCGTGGAGAACTACGCCCGGGCGCTGACCGACGAGATGTTCTGGCGCGCGCTGCGGGCCACGGCCATCTGGGTCGGCGCGGTGCTGCCGATCCAGTTCGTGATCGGCATGGCGATCGCGGTGCTGATGAACCGGGCGTTCCCCGGGCGCCTCGTGCTGCGCGCCTCCGTCCTGCTGCCGTGGGTGGTGCCCAGCGCCGTGGTGGCGCTGCTGTGGCGCTGGCTCCTCGACGGCAACCTCGGCGTCGTCAACGACCTGCTGATCCGGATCGGTCTCATCGAAACGGGCATCGCGTGGCTGAACGACCCGAGCACGGCCATGGCCGTCGTCGTGATCGCGATGACCTGGCACGGGATGCCGTTCTTCGCGCTGATGCTGCTGGCGGCCCTGCAGGCGGTGCCGGCTGAGATGTACGAGGCAGCCCACCTGGACGGTGCCTCCGGCCTCCAGCGGTTCCGCTACATCACCTGGCCCAGCATCATCGACACGATCCGCACGACGACGCTCCTGCGGATCATCTGGCTCGCGAACTCGATCGAGATCATCTGGATCATGACGGCCGGTGGGCCCAACTTCGCGACGACGACCTTGCCGGTGGTCACCTTCTTCGAGGCCGTGCGCGGGCTCGACTTCGGGTACGCGTCGGCGGTCAGCGTGCTGCTCGCCCTGATCCTGCTGGTCGTCGTGTACCTCTACGTCCGGCAGATGCGGAAGGACGACTGACCATGGCATCGGCACTCCCCGCCGCCGCCCGCCGTCGCCGCGGCGTGTACGTGATCTGGCTGCTGGCGATCCCCGTCATCCTGCTGTCGCTCGGGCCGTTCCTGTGGCTGCTGAAGACGTCGGTCGTGCCCGAGTCACGCATCTTCGTCCGCCCGCTGGAGTACCTCCCGTCGACGGTGACGCTCGAGAACTTCGTGATGCTGTTCGAGCGGATGAACTTCTTCGGCTACTTCGCCAACAGCTTCATCGTCGCGATCGGCAGCACCGTGCTCGGCCTGATCGTCTCCATGTCGTCGAGCTATGCGTTCGCCCGGTTCCGATTCCGGGGCCGGCGCTTCTTCATGACGCTGTTCCTCGTCATCCCGATGTTCCCGACGGTGCTGATCCTCATCCCGATCTACGACATCATGCGGGTGACCGGCCTGCTGAACACCTACGCATCCCTGATCGTCGCGTACAGCTCCTTCACGATCCCGTTCGCGGTCTGGATGATGACCGGCTACTTCGCGGCCCTGCCGGTCGAGATGGAGGAGGCCGCCCGCGTGGACGGCTGCAGCCGGCTGGGCGCCTTCGTCCGGGTGCTGCTGCCGACAGCCGTTCCCGGGATCTCGGCGACGGCGCTCTACATCTTCATCGTGTCGTGGAACGAGTACACGTTCGCGGCGATGCTCGCGCAGGACGAGGCGGTACGCACGCTGCCGGTCGCGCTGCAGTTCTTCATCACGGAGTTCACGGTGAACTGGGGTCTGCTCGCCGCCGGTGGCGTGATCGTCTCGCTTCCGGTGATCCTGTTGTTCATCGTCCTGCAGCGGCAGCTGATCGCGGGCCTGACCGCCGGGGCCGTGAAGTAGCGGCCGGCGACATCGCCGTGCCGCCCACCCGCGAGCCGCGCTCCGGGCTCCGGGCTCAGGAGTGTTCGGTCGCCCGGGTGGCCCGGCGGAAGGTCTGCGCCCAGCCGCGCACGTGCTCGAGCAGTTCGGGTGGCGAGACGATCTCCGCGTCCGCCCCGAGCGAGCCGATGATCATGGCGGGCCAGTCGAGCGAGTCGACGCGCATCTGCAGGCGGCACCGGCCGTCGCCGGCGTCCTCGATGTTGCCCCAGCGGCCCACCACGTTCCGCACGTGGGCGGTGGACGCGTCGAGGAGCACGTCCACCACCCACCCGGTCGGCACCTGGTCCATCGACCCCCGCACGAAGGCGGCGGCGTCCTCGGCGGGCAGGGTGCGGGGCAGGAAGCGGGCGCCGGTGGTGCGAGGTGCGCTGATGCGGTCGGCGCGGAAGCTGCGCCAGTCGTGCCGGCCCAGGTCGTAGGCCACGACGTACCAGCGGCGGCCCAGCGACACGAGTCGCAGCGGCTCCACGTGCCGGTCGGTGCGCTCGCCGGACGCTGCCGTGTAGCCGAACTCGAGCCGCTCGGTGTCCCGGCACGCCTGGGCGAGGGAGGTGAGCACGGCAGGGTCGGCGCTGGGTGCGGTGCCGCCCCAGCTCGCCGGCACCGTCATCGCCCGTAGCGCGTCCACCCGCCGCCGCAGCCGGGGCGGCATCACCTGCACCACCTTGGTGAGCGCGCGCACCGACGACTCGGCGATGCCGGCCACTCCGCCCTGCGCGGCCGCCTGCAGCCCGACGGCGAGAGCGACGGCCTCCTCGTCGTCCAGGAGGAGCGGTGGGAGAGCGGCCCCTGCGGCGAGCTGGTACCCGCCGTCCACGCCGCGGCTCGCCTCCACGGGGTAGCCGAGCTCGCGGAGACGGTCGATGTCGCGGCGCAGCGTTCGCACCGACACGCCGAGCCGCGCGGCCAGGTCGGGCCCCGGCCAGTACCGGTGGTTCTGCAGCAGCGACAGCAGTCGCAGTGTGCGCGAGCTCGTGTTCGCCATGTTCCGAGAATCTCTCGAATTGAGGTCAGAAAGTGGCACTTGCGGCCCATAACGTAGTCCTCGGCAGCACCGATACCGAGAGGCGGACCGATGACCGGCACGACCACCCAGGAGGCCCCCGTCATGCCCACCACCACCGTGACCGGAGAGCGTGCGGACATCCTGGAGACCCTCGCCGTGCACCGGCAGTTCCTGCGCCACACCGTCGAGGGGCTCACCGACGACCAGGCTCGGCAGCGCACCACGGCGAGCGAGCTGACCCTGGGTGGGCTGATCAAGCACGTGGCGGAGGTCGAGAAGGGGTGGGCGGACTTCGTCGTGAGCGGGCCCGAGTCGATGGGAGGTGACACCGACTGGAGCGAGCCCACCGCGGAGCAGATCGAGCAGTTCCGGGCCGGTTTCCAGCTGCTCCCCGACGAGACCCTCGACGGCGTTCTCGCCCGCTACGAGGAGGTCGCCCGGCGCACCGACGAGCTCGTCGCCACCGTCGACCTCGACCTGTCCCACCCGCTGCCCGCGGCGCCGTGGTTCCCGAAGGACACCCGCCGGTCGGCACGCCGGGCGTTCCTGCACATCGTCGCCGAGACGTCCCAGCACGCCGGGCACGCCGACATCATCCGGGAGTCCCTGGACGGCCAGAAGACGATGGGTTAGTACCACTGCCGGGCCTGGTCACAACCAAACGGATTGCATCAGCTTGCGTCAGCGTGCATAGTCATACGCATGGTGCGGGTGGCTGTGGCAGGCGCGAGCGGGTACGCCGGGGGAGAGCTCCTCCGGCTGCTGCTCGCGCATCCGGATGTGGAGATCGGGGCCCTCACGGCGGGCGGGAGCGCGGGCACGCGCCTGGGGGCACACCAGCCCCACCTGCTCCCACTGGCCGACCGCGTGCTGGAGGACACGACAGCAGAGACGCTCGCCGGGCACGACGTCGTCTTCCTCGCGCTGCCGCACGGCAAGTCCGCGGAGCTGGCCGCGCAGCTCGGCGACGACACCGTGGTGATCGACTGCGGCGCCGACCACCGGCTCGCCGACCCGGCCGCGTGGGAACGCTGGTACGGCGGCACGCACGCCGGGAGCTGGCCCTACGGCCTGCCCGAGCTGCCCGGCGCCCGGGACGCGCTCCGCGGCGCGAGGCGCGTCGCCGTCCCCGGCTGCTACCCGACGGCGGTGAGCCTGGCCCTCGCGCCGGCCTTCGCCGCCGGCATCGTGGAGCCCGAGGTCGTCGTCACGGCCGTCACCGGTACGTCCGGCGCGGGCAAGTCGCTCAAGCCGCACCTGCTCGGTGCCGAGGTGATGGGCTCGCTGTCCGCGTACGGCGTGGGCGGCGTGCACCGGCACACCCCGGAGATGGCGCAGAACCTCTCCGCCGCGGCCGGTGCTCCCGTGGCCGTGAGCTTCACCCCGATCCTCGCCCCGCTGCCCCGCGGGATCCTCGCCACCTGCTCGGCACGCACGCGGGCGTCGACGGCCGAGGCCGTGGAGGTCTACGCGAAGGCGTATGCCGACGAGCCCTTCGTGCACCTGCTGCCCGATGCCATCTGGCCGTCAACAGCGGCCACACTCGGGGCCAACACCGTCCAGCTGCAGGTGACGGTCGACCCGGACGCCGGTCGCCTCGTCGTCGTCGCCGCCATCGACAACCTCACCAAGGGCACCGCGGGCGGCGCCGTCCAGTGCATGAACCTGGCGCTCGGCCTGCCCGAGACCGCCGGTCTGCCTCTCACGGGGGTCGCTCCGTGAGCGTCACACAGCCACAGGGTTTCCGGGCCTCCGGCGTGATCGCCGGCATCCGCAACGGCGACGGCCCCGACCTCGCCCTCGTCGTCAACGACGGCCCGCAGCACGCCGCCGCCGGCGTGTTCACCCGCAACAAGGTCAAGGCCGCCCCCGTCCTGTGGTCGGAGCAGGTGCTCGCCACCGGCCGGCTGCGCGCGGTCGTGCTCAACGCCGGCAACGCCAATGCCTGCACCGGTCCCGAGGGCTTCCAGACCGCCCACGCCACCGCGGAGACGGCCGCCGAGCTGCTCGGATGCGGCGCCGTGGAGGTGGCGGTCTGCTCCACCGGCCTGATCGGCTCCCAGCTGCCCCGCGACAACGTGCTGGCCGGGGTCGCCGCCGCGCACGACGCCCTCGGCGCAGACGCCGCGGGCGGCCGCGCCGCCGCCACCGCCGTGATGACGACCGACACCGTCGTCAAGGAGGTCGGGCACGCCGACCCGGCCGGCTGGAGCATCGGCGGGTTCACCAAGGGCGCCGGGATGATCGCGCCGTCGATGGCCACGATGCTCACGGTCGTCACCACCGACGCCGTGGTCGACGCGCCCGTGCTCGACGAGGCGCTGCGCGCCGCGGTGCGGGTGAGCTTCGACCGGCTCGACATCGACGGCTGCATGTCCACCAACGACACCGTTCTGCTGCTCGCCTCGGGCGCCTCGGGGGTCGTCCCCGACACCGCGGCGTTCACGTCGGTGCTCACCGACCTGTGCAAGGACATGGCGCGGCAGATGCAGGCCGACGCCGAGGGCGTCACGAAGCGGATCACGGTGCAGGTCACCGGTGCGGCCACCGAGGACGAGGCCGTCACGATCGCCCGCACCGTGGCCCGCGACAGCCTGGTCAAGACCGCGCTCTTCGGCTCGGACCCGAACTGGGGCCGGATCGCGGCCGCCGTCGGCTACTCCGAAGCCGCGGTCGACCCGGACCGGATCGACGTCACGATCAACGGCGTGCTGCTCTGCCGCGGCGGGGTGGCCGCGGGCGACCGCGCCGACGCCGACATGAAGGGCGCGGACATCCTCGTCGAGGTCGCGCTCGGCCTCGGCGACGGCGCCGCGGAGATCCTCACCACCGACCTGTCCCACGGCTACGTCGAGGAGAACAGTGCCTACTCGTCTTGAGCAGCGGCTGAGCCGCGCGGGGGAGAAGGCAGGGGTCCTCGCCGAGGCGCTGCCCTGGCTGCAGCGGTTCCACGACAAGATCGTCGTGGTCAAGTACGGCGGCAACGCCATGATCGACGAGGGTCTGAAGCAGGCGTTCGCCCAGGACATGGTGTTCCTGCGCCTCGCCGGCATCCACCCCGTGGTGGTGCACGGCGGCGGCCCGCAGATCACCGCGATGCTCGACCGGCTCGGCCTGCCCGCCGAGTTCCGTGGCGGCCTGCGCGTCACCACCCCGGAGACGATCGACATCGTGCGCATGGTGCTGGTCGGGCAGGTCGGCCGCGAGCTGGTCGGGCTGATCAACCAGCACGGCCCGTACGCCGTGGGTCTGTCCGGTGAGGACGCGCACCTGTTCACCGCGGAGAAGCGCACCGCGCTCGTCGACGGCGAGGCGGTCGACATCGGGCTGGTCGGCGACGTGGTGCACGTCAACCCGGACGCCGTGCTCGACATCGTGAAGGCCGGGCGGATCCCGGTGGTCGCGGGCGTGGCCCCGGACGTCGACGGCACCGTCTACAACATCAACGCCGACAGCGCGGCGGCCGCGCTGGCGGCGGCGCTGGCCGCGGAGAAGCTCGTCGTGCTCACCGACGTGGCCGGCCTCTTCGCCGACTACCCGGACCCGGAGTCGGTGATCACCGCCCTTACCGCCGCCGAGCTGGAGCCGATGCTGCCCGGCCTGGCGAGTGGGATGGCGCCGAAGATGGAGGCCTGCCTCCGGGCGGTGCGCGGTGGCGTGCCGCAGGCCCACGTGATCGACGGGCGGATGCCGCACTCGGTGCTGCTCGAGATATTCACCAGCGAGGGAGTCGGAACGATGGTGACCCCATGAGTGAGCTTGCGAACGAATCATCAGCGCAGACCGAGAACCTGACGCAGCGGTGGCAGGCCGCGATGATGGACAACTACGGCACCCCGCCGCTCACGCTCGTGCGCGGCAGCGGCGCCGAGGTGTGGGACGCCGAGGGCAACCGCTACCTCGACCTGGTCGGCGGCATCGCCGTCAACGCGCTCGGCCACGCGCACCCGGCCGTCGTCGAGGCCGTCACCACCCAGCTGCAGACGCTCGGCCACACGTCCAACCTCTACATCACCGAGCCGCCCCTCGAGCTGGCCGAGAAGCTCCTGGAGCTGATCGACCGGCCGGGACGCGTCGTCTTCTCCAACTCCGGCGCCGAGGCCAACGAGGCCGCGTTCAAGATGGCCCGCCGCACCGGCCGCCCGAAGATCATCGCCTGCGAGAACGCCTTCCACGGCCGCACGATGGGCGCGCTCGCCCTCACCGGCCAGGAGCCGAAGCGGGCACCGTTCGTCCCGATGACGCCGGGCGTCGAGCACATCCCGTACGGCGACGTGGCCGCGCTCGACGCCGCCGTCGACGCCGACACGGCCGCGGTGTTCCTGGAGCCGATCCTCGGCGAGGCGGGCGCGGTCAACCCGCCGGAGGGCTACCTGCAGGCGGCCCGGCGGATCACCGCCGAGCGCGGCGCCCTGCTCGTGCTCGACGAGGTGCAGACCGGCATCGGTCGCACCGGCTCGTGGTTCGCGTTCCAGCAGGCCGGCGTGGTGCCCGACGTCGTCACGCTCGCCAAGGGCCTCGGCGGCGGGCTGCCGATCGGCGCGTGCATCGGCCTCGGCGCCGCGGGCGAGCTGCTGCAGCCCGGCCAGCACGGCACGACGTTCGGCGGCAACCCGGTGGTCGCGGCCGCGGCGCTGGCCGTGCTGCGCACGATCGCCGAGGAGGGCCTGCTGGAGCAGGTCACGCAGGTCGGCAAGGAGATCGCCACGGCCGTCGAGGGGATGGCCCACCCGCTCGTCACGGACGTCAGCGGCGCCGGACTGCTGATCGGCATCGGCCTGCGCAAGCCGGTCTCCGCCGCGGTGGCGACGGCCGCCCGCGCCGACGGCTTCCTCGTGAACAACGCGGTGGCCGACCGCGTGCGGCTCGTGCCGCCGCTCGTGCTCTCCGAGGCCCAGGCGCGCGAGTTCCTCGCGGCCTTCCCGAAGTTCCTGGACGCCGGAAATGATTAGGCACCTCCCCAGGAGTCTGCTCAGGGACGACGACCTCACGCCCGACGAGCAGCGGGAGGTCCTCGACCTCGCCGACGCGATGAAGGCCGACCGCTTCGCCCACCGCCCCCTGGAGGGGCCGAAGGCGGTCGCGGTGCTGTTCGACAAGCCCTCCACCCGCACCCGGATGTCCTTCGAGGTGGGGATCGCCCAGCTCGGCGGCTCCCCGCTGATCGTCGACGCACAGGCGAGCCAGCTGGGTCGCGGCGAGACGATCGCCGACACCGCCCGCGTGCTCTCGCGCTACGTCGACGCGATCGTGTGGCGCACCGGCGACCAGTCGCGGATCGAGGAGATGGCGAGCGGCTCGACCGTTCCGGTCGTCAACGCGCTCACCGACCAGTTCCACCCCTGCCAGGTGCTCGCCGACCTGCAGACGATCCGCGAGCGGTTCGGCCGCCTCGCCGGGCTCACGCTGACCTACCTCGGTGACGGCGCCAACAACATGGCCCACTCGCTGCTGCTCGGGGGCGCCACGGCAGGCCTGCACGTCCGCGTCTGCGCGCCGGAGGGCTTCCAGCCCGACCCCGGTGTGCTGCGCGACGCGAAGAACCGCGCGTCCGACACGGGCGGGGACGTCGAGCTGGTCGCCGACCCGCACGCGGCCGTCGACGGCGCCGACGTCGTGGTCACCGACACCTGGGTGTCGATGGGGCAGGAGGACGACGGCCTCGACCGTGCCGCGCCGTTCCGGCCGCTGCAGGTGAACACCGCGCTGCTGGAGCGGGCCGCACCCGAGGCGATCGTGCTGCACTGCCTCCCCGCCCACCGGGGTGACGAGATCACCGACGAGGTCCTCGACGGTCCGGCCAGCGCGGTCTGGGACGAGGCCGAGAACCGCCTGCACGCGCAGAAAGCGCTCCTGACATGGTTGCTCCGGCAGAGATGACGACGGGGACGCGCGCGGGCCGCCAAGCCCGGATCGTCGAGCTGATCCGGGACCGGGCCGTGCACAGCCAGACCGACCTGCTCGGCCTGTTGGAGGCGGACGGCATCGCCACCACGCAGGCCACGCTCTCCCGCGACCTGGACGAGCTGGGCGCGCTCAAGGTCCGCGGCGCGTACGTGATCCCGGACGACGGGAGCCCGGTCCGCGGCGTCGAGGGCGGCACCGCCCGGCTCGCGCGACTACTGGGGGACCTGCTCGTGTCCGCGGACGCGAGTGGCAACCTTGCGGTCCTGCGCACCCCACCCGGGGCGGCGCACTACCTGGCCAGCGCCCTCGACCGGGCCGCACTGCACGACGTCGTCGGCACGATCGCGGGCGACGACACCCTCCTGGTGGTCGCCCGCGAGCCCCTCACCGGCGCCCAACTCGTCGCGCGCCTGCGCGACCTCTGACCCCTGCGCGATCGACAAGGAGCAACCATCTCGTGAGCAAGGTCCTGACCTCCCTCCCCAAGGGCGAGCGGATCGGTATCGCCTTCTCCGGAGGCCTCGACACCTCCGTGGCGGTCGCCTGGATGCGCGACAAGGGCGGGATCCCGTGCACCTACACCGCTGACCTCGGCCAGTACGACGAGCTGGACATCTCCGGGGTGCCCACCCGCGCGAAGCAGTACGGCGCCGAGATCGCCCGCGTGCTCGACATCAAGCCGCAGCTGGTCGGGGAGGGCCTGGCGGCGCTGGCGTGCGGCGCCTTCCACATCCGGTCCGGCGGCCGCACGTACTTCAACACCACGCCGCTGGGCCGCGCCGTCACCGGGACGCTGCTGGTGCGGGCGATGCAGGCCGACGACGTGAACATCTGGGGCGACGGCTCGACCTTCAAGGGCAACGACATCGAGCGGTTCTACCGCTACGGCCTGCTGGCCAACCCGGAGCTGCGCATCTACAAGCCGTGGCTCGACGCCGACTTCGTCCAGGAGCTGGGCGGGCGCGACGAGATGAGCAGGTGGCTCACCGCCCACGGGCTGCCCTACCGCGACTCCGCCGAGAAGGCGTACTCCACCGACGCCAACATCTGGGGTGCCACCCACGAGGCCAAGACCCTCGAACACCTCGACGTGTCCCTGGAGACCATCGAGCCGATCATGGGGGTGAAGTTCTGGGACCCCGAGACGCGGATCGAGACCGAGGACGTCGCGATCACCTTCGAGGCCGGGTACCCGGTGGCGATCAACGGTGAGCGGTTCGCGGATCCCGTCGCCCTCGTCCTGGCGGCCAACCGGATCGGCGGGCGCCACGGCCTGGGCATGTCGGACCAGATCGAGAACCGGATCATCGAGGCGAAGTCGCGCGGCATCTACGAGGCGCCCGGGATGGCGCTGCTCTTCGCCGCCTACGAGCGGCTGGTCAACGCGATCCACAACGAGGACACGGTCGCCAACTACCACAACGAGGGCCGCAAGCTCGGCCGGCTGCTCTACGAGGGGCGCTGGCTCGACCCGCAGGCGCTGATGGTGCGCGAGTCGATCCAGCGCTGGATCGCCTCGCTCGTGACCGGCACCGTGACGCTCCGCCTGCGCCGCGGCGACGACTACACGATCCTCGACACCCAGGGACCCGGCTTCTCCTACCACCCGGACCGGCTCTCGATGGAGCGCGTCGAGAACGCCGCCTTCGGGCCCACGGACCGGATCGGCCAGCTCACCATGCGCAACCTCGACATCGCCGACTCCCGGGCGAAGCTGGAGGCCTACGCCGGGCAGCCGCTCGAGCAGGGCACGGTGCTCGTCGAGCACGGCACGCTCTTCGGTGAGCTGCCTGCTGGCGGCTTCGACCGGATCGCGGCGGCCGACGAGGCCGGTGAGCGCGATCTCGGGACGTCCCTCGACGACGCCGCTCTGGAAGAAGGCACCGACTGATGGCCGGCTCCCAGCTGTGGGGTGGCCGGTTCGCGTCCGGACCGGCCGACGCGCTGGCCGCGCTGTCGAAGTCCACGCAGTTCGACTGGCGCCTCGCGCCGTACGACCTGCGGGCCTCGATGGCGCACGCCCGCGTGCTCGCGCAGGCGAACCTGCTCACCGACGACGAGCTCGCCGGGATGCTCGACGCGCTGGCGAAGCTCGCCGCCGACGTCGAGTCCGGCGCGTTCGGCCCGGCGCCCGACGACGAGGACGTCCACTCGGCCCTGGAGCGCGGCCTGATCGAGCGGGCCGGCCCGGAGTTGGGCGGCAAGCTGCGCGCCGGGCGTTCGCGCAACGACCAGGTCGCCACGCTCTTCCGGATGTGGCTGCGCGACGCGGCCCGCCGGGTCGGCGCCGGCGTGCTGGATGTCGTCGACGCCCTCGTCGCGCAGGCGCAGGCACACCCCGACGCGCCCATGCCCGGGCGCACCCACCTGCAGCACGCCCAGCCCGTCCTGCTCGCGCACCACCTCGCCGCGCACGCGCACGCCCTGCTGCGCGACGTCGACCGGCTGCAGGACTGGGACCGGCGCACCGCCGTGTCGCCGTACGGGTCCGGGGCGCTCGCCGGGTCGTCGCTCGGCCTCGACCCGGAGGCCGTTGCCGCCGAGCTGGGCTTCGACTCGTCGTCCGCGAACTCGATCGACGGCACCGCCTCGCGGGACTTCGCGGCCGAAGCGGCGTTCGTCCTCGCGATGATCGCCGTGGACCTCTCCCGGATCGCCGAAGAGGTGATCATCTGGGCCACGGCGGAGTTCTCCTACGTCACGCTCGACGACGCGTTCTCCACCGGCAGCTCGATCATGCCGCAGAAGAAGAACCCGGACGTCGCGGAGCTCGCGCGCGGCAAGGCAGGCCGGCTGATCGGCAACCTGGCGGGGTTGCTCGCCACGCTCAAGGGCCTGCCGCTCGCGTACAACCGGGATCTGCAGGAGGACAAGGAGCCGCTGTTCGACTCGGTCGAGCAGCTGGACCTGCTGCTCCCGGCCGTCGCGGGGATGGTGGCCACGCTCACGTTCCACACCGACCGGCTCGCCGAGCTCGCCCCCGCGGGCTTCACCCTGGCCACGGACATCGCCGAGTGGCTGGTGCGCCAGGGCGTGCCGTTCCGGGTGGCGCACGAGGCCGCCGGCGGCTGCGTGCGGGCCGCCGAGGCCCGCGGCGTCGGGCTCGCGGACCTCACCGACGCCGAGCTGGTGGCCGTGCACCCCGCCCTGAACCCGGATGTGCGTGCGGTGCTCACCGTGGCAGGCTCGATCGCGTCCCGGGCCGCCCGCGGCGGCACCGCGGGCGAGCGGGTCGCCGAGCAGCTGGACGGCCTGCGCGCCGCCGCCGTGGCCGCACGACAGACCCTGACCGCAACAGCAGGAGGAGCAGGATGACCACGCCGGAGCTCGAGGAAGCCCGCGCCGCCTACGAGAAGCTCCAGGCCGAGGGCATGAAGCTCGACCTCACCCGGGGCAAGCCGTCGGCCGAGCAGCTCGATCTCGCCGCGCCGATGCTGAACCTGCCCGGCACCGATGACTTCCGGGCCGCCGACGGCACCGACACCCGCAACTACGGCGGCCTGCACGGCCTTCCCGAGCTGCGGGGGATCTTCGCGCCGTTCCTGCAGGTCCCCGTCGAGCAGCTGATCGCGTCCGGCAACTCCAGCCTCGAGCTCATGCACGACACGCTCGTCCACGCGCTGCTCAGCCCCGTGCCCGGCGCCGAACGTCGCTGGGTCGACGAGGAGCGGGTCGTCTTCCTCGCGCCCGTCCCCGGCTACGACCGGCACTTCGGCGTGTGCGAGCGACTCGGGATCGAGCTGGTCCCGGTGCCGATCACCGACGACGGCCCCGACATGGACGTCGTCGAGGAGCTGGTGGCCGCCGACCCCACGGTCAAGGGCATCTGGTGCGTGCCGAAGTACTCCAACCCCACGGGCGCGGTGTACTCCGACGAGACCGTGCACCGGCTCGCGTCGATGCCGACGGCCGCGCCCGACTTCCGGATCATCTGGGACAACGCCTACACGGCGCACCACCTCACCGACGACGAGGTGGAGATCGCCGACGTGCTGGCGCTCGCCGCCGAGGCCGGCCACCCGGACCGGCCGTTCGTGATCGGCTCCACGTCGAAGATCACCCTGGCCGGCGCGGGAGTGGCCTTCCTCGGCGCTTCGCCGGAGAACATCGACTGGTGGATCCGGCTCACGTCCAAGCGGACGATCGGCCCGGACAAGATCAACCACCTCCGGCACGTCCGCTTCCTGCGCGACGCCGACGGCCTGCGCGAGCACATGCGCAAGCACCGCGAGATCATCGCCCCGAAGTTCGCGGCGGTCGACGACGTGCTCACGCGTGAGTTCGCCGAGACGCCGGGCGTCGAGTGGTCGAAGCCTGCGGGCGGGTACTTCGTCACGCTGACCGTGCCGGAGGGCACCGCCACCGAGATCATCCGGCTGGCCAAGGAGGCGGGCCTCGCGCTCACCCCGGCCGGGGCCACCCACCCGGGCGGCGACGACCCGCAGGACAGCGTCATCCGCCTGGCACCGACGTTCCCGGTGCTCGCCGAGGTGCGCAAGGCCATGGAGGGCGTGGCGGTGTGCGTGCGGCTGGCGCTCGCCCAACGTGGGTGACCTCCTCCCGCGGGAGGAACTCGCCGTCGACGTCCCCGAGGCGGCTGTGCGGCTGCTCGGCTGCACGGTCGTCGCCGACACGCCCGACGGCGCGGTGGCCGTCCGGCTCGTCGAGGTGGAGGCCTACCGCGGCGCCGACGACCCCGCGTCGCACAGCTTCCGTGGGCGCACCCCGCGCAACGGGGTGATGTTCGGGCCGGCCGGCCACCTGTACGTCTACTTCGTCTACGGCATGCACTTCTGCGCCAACATCAGCGCGCTGGAGGACGGGGAGGCGGGGGCCGTGCTGCTGCGGGCCGGCGAGGTGGTGTCCGACCTCGCCGTGGCGCACGCACGGCGGCCGACCGCCCGCCGTGACGATGATCTCGCCCGTGGCCCGGCCCGGCTCGCGTCGCTGCTCGGGCTGGGCCGGGAGCACAACGGCGTCGACGTGACCGACCCCGCATCGCCGGTCCGGCTGCTGGCCGCACCACCCGTCGACCCGGCCCTGGTCCGCACCGGGCCCCGGGTCGGGGTGGCGGCGGCCCACGAGCTGCCGTGGCGGTTCTGGCTCGACGGTGCGCCGGCCGTGAGCCCGTACCGGCCGGGACGTGGCGCGCCGATCACAACCCCTGGACGAGCGGGGTAGGTCAGCCTAGCCTTCGCCCGTGATCGTCCGCCTCCGTGCCTCTGCGGCGCTCCTCGCCGCTGCCGTCCTGCTCAGCGCGTGCGGGGGAGGGGACGCCGGGGCCCCGGCGGACGCGCCGCCTGCCGCCGGCGGGGGAGCGTTCCCGGTCACGGTGCAACACTCGCTCGGCTCGACCGTGATCCCGGCGGCGCCGCAGCGCGTGGTGTCGCTGGGCTATACCGATCAGGACACGATCCTCGCGCTCGGCGTGGTGCCCGTCGGCATCCGGGAGTTCACCGGGAACCGGCCGTCGGCCACGTGGCCATGGGCGAGCGACCGGCTTCAGGGGCAGCAGCCGCAGGTCCTCACCGGAGAGGTGAGCACGGAGGCGATCGCCGCGCTGAGGCCCGATCTGATCGTCGCGGTGTCGGCCGGCCTGACCCAGGAGCAGTACGACACCTACTCGCGGCTCGCGCCGACGATCACGCAGCCGGTGGGCTCGAGCCCGTACCAGACCGCGTGGCAGGACGCCACGCACCTGATCGGCACCGCGCTCGGCAGGGCCGACGAGGCCGACCGGCTGGTCACCGACCTGGAGGCCCGGTTCGCCGCCGTGCGCGCGCAGTACCCGCAGCTCGCCGGCCGGTCGGCCGCCGTCGCGGCGGCCAGCTCCACGGGCAACGGCCACTACTTCGTGTGGACCTCCGACGACAACCGCGGCCGGTTCCTCACCGCGCTCGGCCTCACGGTGCCGGCCCAGTTCGACGAGCTCGCCGACGGCGACTTCTACGCCGACATCAGCGGGGAGCAGCTCGGCCTGCTCGATCAGAACGACCTGGTCGCGTGGATCACGATCCCGGGCACGGCCGAGCCGGGAATCGCGCAGCAGCCCGGGGCGGCAGCGCTGCGCGTGGCCCAGGAGGGGCGCGTGGTGGAGCTCACCGAGGAGCAGGGCGTCGCGCTGTCGTTCAGCAGCGTGCTCAGCCTCCCCGCGCTGCTCGACGAGCTGCCCGCGGAGTTCGCCGGGCGCCTGGGCGGCTGAAACCCGCTCGCCGTGGTGGGGGAGGATCGTCGATGTGGGAACAAACATCCTCGACGAGCTGGAATGGCGCGGCCTGATCGCGCAGAGCACCGACCTCGACGCGCTGCGCCGGGATCTCGCCGACGGTGTCCTCACGATGTACGCGGGCTTCGACCCCACGGCCCCCAGCCTGCACGCCGGCAACCTGATGTTGTTGCTCACGCTGCGCCGGTTCCAGCAGGCGGGCGCGCGGCCGATCGTCCTGGCCGGCGGCGCCACCGGGATGATCGGCGATCCCCGCGACGTCGGCGAGCGCACGCTGAACAGCGTCGACACCGTCCGCGACTGGGCGAGCCGGATCCGGGGCCAGCTGGAACGGTTCGTCGACTTCGACGACAGCCCCACCGGCGCGCTGGTCGTCAACAACCTCGACTGGACCGGCGCGCAGACCACGCTGGAGTTCCTGCGGGACACCGGCAAGCACTTCTCGATCAACGTGATGTTGAACCGCGAGACGGTGAAGCGCCGGCTCGAGGGCGACGGGATGTCCTACACGGAGTTCAGCTACCTGCTCCTGCAGAGCCAGGACTACCTGCACCTCAACCGCTCGTACGGCTGCCGGCTCCAGATCGGCGGGTCCGACCAGTGGGGCAACATCGTCGGCGGGGTGGACCTGATCCGCAAGGTCGAGGGCAGATCCGTGCACGCCCTCACCACCCCGCTGGTCACCGACGGGGACGGCCGCAAGATCGGCAAGTCCACCGGCGGTGGCAGCATCTGGCTCGACGCGGAGATGACCTCGCCGTACGCGTGGTACCAGTACTTCGTCAACGTCGCCGACGCCGACGTGCTCCGGTACCTGCGGTACTTCACGTTCCTGTCCCAGGAAGAGATCGACGAGCTGCAGCGGGCCGTCGCCGAACGGCCACAGGCCCGCGCGGCGCAGCGCCGGCTCGCCGAGGAGCTCACGACCCTCGTGCACGGGAAGCGGGCCACGGAACAGGTGATCGCCGCGAGCTCCGCACTCTTCGGCCGCGGTGACCTGCGGGAGCTCGACGCCGGCACGCTCGACGCCGCCCTGGCCGAGGTGCCACATGCCGACGTGTCGATCGGTGCACGGCCCACGATCGTCGACCTCCTGCTCTCGACCGGGTTGGCGGAGAGCCGCAGCGCCGCGCGACGCACGGTCGGGGAGGGCGGGGCGTACGTCAACAACGCCAAGGTTCCCGACGAGGACTGGACGCTCGACGAAGGCGACCTCCTTCCCGGGCGGTGGGCCGTCGTTCGTCGGGGCAAGCGCAACTTCGCCGGCGTGCGGGCGAGCTGAGCCGCTCGCGGGGGCGGCACCCTCCCGAGGCTGGAAAGCGCCCCTGACCTGCGAAGATGCAAAAAGGGACCCCCCGGTGTGAGGGCCTCTGACGGGGGTGTGTAACTTTCTCCTCGTCGCCACGGCGGGCAGCACGACAGACCGGGACGGAATCTCCGGCCCAGAGTCAGCCCCCGGATCATGGCGGCCGCCTCGGAGGGTTCAGCACCACGGTGCTAGCCTGAAGATGTGGGCCTGGTGGAGCTTGACTCCACGCCCAGGACCACGTACCGTGTGAAAGTTGCCCCGGCCCGATCCGCGAGGATCGCAAGGTGTGCGGGTGTCTCTTGAGAACTCAACAGTGTGTCGAGCTTGTTCATGAATTGGTTTGTGCCAGTTTGAACATTAAGTCGTCGAGGCCCCGTCCTCGGCGCAATTGTAGGGCCAGTTTTTGTTGGAGAGTTTGATCCTGGCTCAGGACGAACGCTGGCGGCGTGCTTAACACATGCAAGTCGAGCGGTAAGGCCCTTTCGGGGGTACACGAGCGGCGAACGGGTGAGTAACACGTGGGTGACCTGCCCTCAGCTCTGGGATAAGCCTGGGAAACTGGGTCTAATACCGGATATGACCTTCTGTTGCATGACAGTGGGTGGAAAGTTTTTCGGCTGGGGATGGGCCCGCGGCCTATCAGCTTGTTGGTGGGGTGATGGCCTACCAAGGCGACGACGGGTAGCCGGCCTGAGAGGGCGACCGGCCACACTGGGACTGAGATACGGCCCAGACTCCTACGGGAGGCAGCAGTGGGGAATATTGCGCAATGGGCGAAAGCCTGACGCAGCGACGCCGCGTGGGGGATGACGGCCTTCGGGTTGTAAACCTCTTTCGACCGGGACGAAGGGTGACTGACGGTACCGGTAGAAGAAGCACCGGCCAACTACGTGCCAGCAGCCGCGGTAATACGTAGGGTGCGAGCGTTGTCCGGAATTATTGGGCGTAAAGAGCTCGTAGGCGGTGTGTCACGTCGGTCGTGAAAACTTGGGGCTTAACCCTGAGCGTGCGGTCGATACGGGCATCACTTGAGTTCGGCAGGGGAGACTGGAATTCCTGGTGTAGCGGTGAAATGCGCAGATATCAGGAGGAACACCGGTGGCGAAGGCGGGTCTCTGGGCCGATACTGACGCTGAGGAGCGAAAGCGTGGGGAGCGAACAGGATTAGATACCCTGGTAGTCCACGCCGTAAACGGTGGGCGCTAGGTGTGGGGGCCATTCCACGGTCTCTGTGCCGCAGCTAACGCATTAAGTGCCCCGCCTGGGGAGTACGGCCGCAAGGCTAAAACTCAAAGGAATTGACGGGGGCCCGCACAAGCGGCGGAGCATGTGGATTAATTCGATGCAACGCGAAGAACCTTACCTGGGTTTGACATGCACTAGACGCGTCTAGAGATAGGCGTTCCCTTGTGGCTGGTGTGCAGGTGGTGCATGGCTGTCGTCAGCTCGTGTCGTGAGATGTTGGGTTAAGTCCCGCAACGAGCGCAACCCTCGTTCCATGTTGCCAGCGGGTTATGCCGGGGACTCATGGGAGACTGCCGGGGTCAACTCGGAGGAAGGTGGGGATGACGTCAAGTCATCATGCCCCTTATGTCCAGGGCTTCACACATGCTACAATGGCCAGTACAGAGGGCTGCGAGACCGTGAGGTGGAGCGAATCCCTTAAAGCTGGTCTCAGTTCGGATCGGGGTCTGCAACTCGACCCCGTGAAGTTGGAGTCGCTAGTAATCGCAGATCAGCAACGCTGCGGTGAATACGTTCCCGGGCCTTGTACACACCGCCCGTCACGTCATGAAAGTTGGTAACACCCGAAGCCGATGGCCTAACCCCTTGTGGGAGGGAGTCGTCGAAGGTGGGACCGGCGATTGGGACGAAGTCGTAACAAGGTAGCCGTACCGGAAGGTGCGGCTGGATCACCTCCTTTCTAAGGAGTCCACCGTGTTGGTGGGGTTGACCGGCCTGAGTGTTTGGGTTTGGTTCTCCTTCTTCTAGAAGTCACGCTTGTTGGTTGGGTGTGGCGCTGGGTGGAACATCAGCTGGTTCATGGATGTCGGCACACTGTTGGGTCCTGAGGGGACATTCCGTTTCGGGGTGTGTCTTCTGGCTCCTGACCTGGATCGTCTAACGCATTGCCCTGCGGGTTTGTTGGTGGGTGTTGGTGTGGTGGTGGTCGTGTGGGTTGGGGTGTGGTTGTGTGTTGAGTGTTGCATAGTGGATGCGAGCATCTTGTTGTGATTAAGTGTTTAAGGGCACATGGTGGATGTCTAGGCATCAGGAGCCGATGAAGGACGTGGGAGGCCGCGATAGGCCTCGGGGAGCTGTCAACCGAGCTGTGATCCGAGGATTTCCGAATGGGGAAACCCGGCACCCGTCATGGGGTGTCACCGTGCACTGAATTCATAGGTGTACGGAGGGAACGTGGGGAAGTGAAACATCTCAGTACCCACAGGAAGAGAAAACAACCGTGATTCCGTGAGTAGTGGCGAGCGAAAGCGGATGAGGCTAAACCTTGGTCGTGTCAAGCCGGCAGGCGTTGCGGGTGGGGTGTTGTGGGATTTCGCCGTGTGGGCTCTGCCGAGTCTGCGAAGTCGTGGTGTGGTGTTAGCGGAAGACTTCTGGAAAGGGTCGCCATAGCGGGTGAGAGCCCCGTACGTGAAAACACTGCATGCGGTTTGGGCGTTGCTCCCGAGTAGCAGCGAGCTCGTGGAATTTGCTGTGAATCTGCCGGGACCACCCGGTAAGCCTAAATACTCCCTGATGACCGATAGCGGACTAGTACCGTGAGGGAAAGATGAAAAGTACCCCGGGAGGGGAGTGAAATAGTACCTGAAACCGTGTGCCTACAAGCCGTCAGAGCCTTTGGGTGATGGCGTGCCTTTTGAAGAATGAGCCTGCGAGTTATGCTTCGTGGCGAGGTTAACCCGTGTGGGGTAGCCGTAGCGAAAGCGAGTCTGAATAGGGCGTGTAGTCGCGGGGTGTAGACCCGAAGCGGAGTGATCTACCCATGGCCAGGGTGAAGCGACGGTAAGACGTCGTGGAGGCCCGAACCCACCAGGGTTGAAAACCTGGGGGATGAGCTGTGGGTAGGGGTGAAAGGCCAATCAAACTCCGTGATAGCTGGTTCTCCCCGAAATGCATTTAGGTGCAGCGTTGCGTGGTGGATGCCGGAGGTAGAGCACTGGATGGGCTAGGGGGCCGACAAGCTTACTGAACTCAGCCAAACTCCGAATGCCGGTATTTCTAGCGTGGCAGTGAGACTGCGGGGGATAAGCTTCGTAGTCGAGAGGGAAACAGCCCAGATCACCGGCTAAGGCCCCTAAGCGTGTGCTAAGTGGGAAAGGATGTGGGATCGCCCAGACAACCAGGAGGTTGGCTTAGAAGCAGCCACCCTTTAAAGAGTGCGTAATAGCTCACTGGTCAAGTGGTCCTGCGCCGACAATGTAGCGGGGCTCAAGCACACCGCCGAAGCCGTGGCAATACCACATGAGATCCGCTTCTCCTCCTTGTGGGGGGTTGTGTAGTCGTGGTGTTGGGTAGGGGAGCGTCCTGCATCCAGTGAAGCGGCCCTGTGAGGGAGCCGTGGAGGGTGTGGGAGTGAGAATGCAGGCATGAGTAGCGAATGCAGAGTGAGAACCTCTGCCGCCGAATGACCAAGGGTTCCTGGGCCAGGTTAATCCGCCCAGGGTGAGCCGGGACCTAAGGCGAGGCCGACAGGCGTAGTCGATGGACAACGGGTTGATATTCCCGTGCCCGTGATAGTGCGTCCGTGCTGAGGCCGGTGATGCTAACCATCCGAACCCGTTTGCTGGCCTTCGGGCTGGCTTGTCGGGGGAGCGTGGGACCCGATCCGGTAGTAGGCAAGCGATGGGGTGACGCAGGAGGGTAGTCCCGCCAGGCGGTGGTAGTCCTGGTGTAAGCCCGTAGCCCGACATCTAGGTAAATCCGGATGTCATTAAGGGTGAGAGGTGATGCGTAGCCGATTGAGGCGAAGTAGGATGATCCCATGCTGCCGAGAAAAGCCTCTAGCGAGTGCTGTTGCGGCCCGTACCCTAAACCGACACAGGTGGTCAGGTAGAGAATACCAAGGCGATCGAGTGAACTGTGGTTAAGGAACTCGGCAAAATACCTCCGTAACTTCGGGAGAAGGAGGGCCGGAGGCTCTGAAGCCCTTCGCGGGCTAGGGGCAGCCGGCCGCAGAGACCAGGCCCAAGCGACTGTTTACTAAAAACACAGGTCCGTGCGAAGTCGCAAGACGATGTATACGGACTGACGCCTGCCCGGTGCTGGAACGTTAAGAGGACCTGTTAGCTCTTCGGGGCGAAGCGGAGAATTTAAGCGCCAGTAAACGGCGGTGGTAACTATAACCATCCTAAGGTAGCGAAATTCCTTGTCGGGTAAGTTCCGACCTGCACGAATGGCGTAACGACTTGGGCGCTGTCTCGACCACAGACTCGGCGAAATTGCACTACGAGTAAAGATGCTCGTTACGCGCGGCAGGACGGAAAGACCCCGGGACCTTTACTACAGCTTGGTATTGGTGCTCGGTTCGGCTTGTGTAGGATAGGTGGGAGACTGTGAAGTGGCCACGCCAGTGGTTGTGGAGTCATTGTTGAAATACCACTCTGGTCGAATTGGGTGTCTCAACCTCGGGCCATGATCTGGTTCAGGGACAGTGCCTGGTGGGTAGTTTAACTGGGGCGGTTGCCTCCCAAAATGTAACGGAGGCGCCCAAAGGTTCCCTCAGCCTGGTTGGCAATCAGGTGTTGAGTGTAAGTGCACAAGGGAGCTTGACTGTGAGACTGACAGGTCGAGCAGGGACGAAAGTCGGGACTAGTGATCCGGCACCACCTGGTGGAAGGGGTGTCGCTCAACGGATAAAAGGTACCCCGGGGATAACAGGCTGATCTTGCCCAAGAGTCCATATCGACGGCATGGTTTGGCACCTCGATGTCGGCTCGTCGCATCCTGGGGCTGGAGTAGGTCCCAAGGGTTGGGCTGTTCGCCCATTAAAGCGGTACGCGAGCTGGGTTTAGAACGTCGTGAGACAGTTCGGTCCCTATCCGCCGCGCGCGCAGGAGACTTGAGGAAGGCTGTCCCTAGTACGAGAGGACCGGGACGGACGAACCTCTGGTGTGCCAGTTGTTCCGCCAGGAGCACGGCTGGTTGGCTATGTTCGGAAGGGATAACCGCTGAAGGCATCTAAGCGGGAAGCTCGTTCCAAGATGAGGTCTCCCACCACCTTGCGTGGTTAAGGCCCCCAGCAGACCACTGGGTTGATAGGCCAGAGATGGAAGCCCTGTGAGGGGTGGAGTTGACTGGTACTAATAGGCCGAGGGCTTGTTCACAGCGAGTTGTTTGCATCCACTATGCGACCCTGAGCACACAAACATTTTGTGTGTGGGTTGAATGTTCATATTTGAATAGTGTTGTCGGTGGTTTTGGCGGAGGGGGAACGCCCGGTCCCATCCCGAACCCGGAAGCTAAGCCCTCCAGCGCCGATGGTACTGCACTCGCCAGGGTGTGGGAGAGTAGGTCGCCGCCGACATTCAACGTGTAGAAGTGGGCCCCCGCCAGCAGGCGGGGGCCCACTTTTTGTATCATCCTCAGGTGAGTATCGCGGATGGTTCCGGCGATGACCGCCCGCGAGAAGATCGCGAGAGCGGCCGCGCAGGCGATGATCGAAAAAACCGTTCCGGCGCCAATGGCGGTCGTGGCCGGCAGGGCGACGAGCGCAGCCGCCGAACGGGCGGGCCGCGGGTGGGATCGGGCTGGAACGCCGATCGCGGTGGCGCCGGTCGCCCGTCGCGCAACCGCGACGAGGGTCGATCGCAGGGTCGGTCCGAAGGCCGACGCGACGACCGCGGCTACGGCGACCGGCGGGAGGGCGACCGGAACCGCAGTGACCGGCCGGGCGGCGACCGCACGGGCGGCAACCGGAACAGCGATGATCGCCGCCCGTACGATCAGCGGGAACGGCGCGGTGGTGGCCGGCCGACCGGCGATGGCCGTCAGGAGCGCCGCGGCGGTGGCCAGGGTGGGTTCGGCCGCGAGCGGTCCGCAGGGCGGCAGTCGGCCGACCGCGACGACCGCGGGCCGGCCGGCGCCCGAGGCTCGGGCCGCGAGGCCGGGGGCCGCGGCGGATGGCAGGGCGGCAGGCAGGGCGACGCCCGCCCGCAGCCCCGCTGGAAGGACGGCGAGCGCCGCTCCGGCGGCGACCGCGGGCCGCGTGGTGAGTACCGCGGCGGCCGCGACGACCGGCCGGAACGCGCCGGCTGGCGGGACGACCGGGGCACCGAGCAGCGGAACACGGGGCGCAGCCCCCGGCCGCGGGAAGACGGTCCGGGCGCGCGCGACGACCGCCCCCGGGGCGACCGGCGTCCGTACGGCGACCGGCGTCCGGCAGACCGTGGAGACGCGCGTGACAACCGCTCCGGTGGCGACCGACGGTCCTGGTCCGACCGCGGGGATGCGCGTGGTGGTCGGGACGATCGCTCCGCGGGTGACCGGCGGCAGTGGACGAACCGCGACGACGCGCGTGGAAGCCGGGATGACCGTTCTGCCGGCGACCGGCGATCCTGGTCGGACCGCGGGGACGCGCGGGGTGGTCGCGATGATCGCTCCGCGGGGGATCGACGGTCCTGGTCGGACCGCGGGGATGCTCGTGGAAGCCGGGATGACCGTTCCACCGCTCGTGGAAGCCGCGACGATCGCCCCGGGGGCGATCAGCGCCGGGCAGACCGCGCGGAGCCGCGAGGACGCTCGGAGGAGCGGTACCGGAGCGATCGGCGTCCGGAGAACGACCGGCGAGGCGAGCGTGAGGGTGCGGGCGAGCGTGGATACCGCACCGGTGGGCGCCCCGACGGCGGCTCCCGGCCAACCGAACGGCGCGACGGGCCCGGATACCGGGCTGACCGGCGCCCGGACCGTGGTCCGGGTGATCAGCGCCGGTCCGCGGATGCGGCAGACCGGCCGCGCCGTGGCGCCGACCGGCCACCGGCCCGGCAGCACCGGTCCGACAGGGACGCGGTGCCGTCCGGCCCCAGGGTGCCCGAGCCGGCCCTGACCGACGACATCACGGCCGCCGAGCTCGACGCCGAGGTGCGCCGGGACCTGCGCGGCCTGCAACGCGACACCGCCGACTCCGTGGCGCGGCACCTGGTGGCCGCCGGCCGGCTGGTCGACGAGGACCCGCAGCGCGCGCTCGCGCACGCCCGCTACGCGCGTAACAGGGCCTCCCGGATCGCGATGGTGCGCGAGGCGGCCGGTATCGCCGCGTACCACGCCGGGGAATGGGCAGAGGCGCTCGGCGAGCTGCGCGCTGCGCGGCGCATGGGCGGCGGCCCGGGGCACCTGGCGGTCATGGCCGACATCGAGCGTGCCCTCGGCCGCCCCGAGCGCGCCCTGGAGCTCAGCCGCGGGCCCGAGGTGCGTGAGCTCGACCAGGCGGAGGGCATCGAGCTCGCCATCGTCGCGGCCGGCGCCCGGCGCGACCTCGGTGAGCTGGACGCCGCCGTCGTCAGCCTGCAGATCGGCGAGCTCGACCCGGCCCGCCGGGACCCCTGGAGCGCGCGGCTGTTCTACGCCTACGCCGACAACCTGCTCGCCGCCGGACGTGAGTCGGACGCGCTGAAGTGGTTCGTCCACGCCGCCGACGTCGACGACGACGGCGAGACCGACTCCGCCCGGCGCATCGCCGAGCTCACCGGCGAGCCGCTGCCGGACGAGGACGACGACTTCGAGTTCGGGCTCGAGGACGAGCGTGCGGCGCCGGCGGATGGCGGGGACGCCCTGCCCTCGGACGCAGGCGATGCGAATGTGTCCTCCGGCCCCGTTGGTGATGAATCGGCGGCCGATGCCACGGATGCCGCGCAGCCCGGGCTTGCCGACACTGCGTCGGACGACGTCGTCGCCGCGGGCGCGGACGGCGATGAACCGGCGGCCGGTGGAGGTGCCGCGCAGCTGGACGACATTGCCACGGGCGACACGGTCGGCGCCGATACGGGAAGCGATGAACCGGCGGCCGGCGAAGCGGATGCCGCGCAGCCGGGTTCAGCCGATGCTGCGGCGGACGACGTCGTCGGCGATGGTGTGGACGGCGATGAGCCGGTGGCCGGCGATGCAACCGCGCAGCCGGGGGCGTCCGGGTGAGTGACGACCTGCTCAGCCGCCACGACGTCCTGCTCGCCGACCTGGACGGCACGCTCTACCGCGGGCCGGTGGCCGTGCCGGGCGCGGTGGAAGCGGTGCGCGCGGCTGCGGAGCGGGGTGTGCGCACGGTCTACGTCACGAACAACGCGTCTCGCCGCCCGTCGGCGGTGGCCGAGCACCTCGCGGAGCTGGGGTTCGCCGCACGCACCGAGGACGTCGTCGCGAGCTCCCAGGCTGCGGCGGCGCTGCTCGCCGACCGGCTGCCGGCCGGGGCGCGGGTGCTCGTCGTGGGCGCCGAGGCACTTGCCGTCGAGGTGGCCGCACGGGGGCTGCGGGTCGTCGAGCGGGCAGACGAGGCGGACGCCGTCGTGCAGGGGCACAGCCCCGACACCGGCTGGCGCCAGCTGGTCGAGGCCACGGTGGCCGTGCGTGCGGGGGCGCTGTGGGTCGCGTGCAACCTCGACCCGACTCTGCCCACCGAGCGTGGGCCGCTCCCCGGCAACGGCGCCATGGTGGGTGTGGTGCGGCTGGCCACCGGCCGCGAGCCGCAGGTTGCCGGCAAGCCCGGCCCCGCGCTGCTGCAGGAGGCGGCCCGGCGTTCCGGGTCGCGCCGGCCGCTGATGGTCGGTGACCGCCTCGACACCGACATCGAGGGCGGGCGAGCCGCGGAGATGGCGACCCTGCTCGTCCTCACCGGCAGCTCGGACGCCGCCGAGCTCCTGGCCGCGCCGGCCGGGCTGCGGCCCGACTACGTCGCCGCCGACCTGGACGGTCTCACCGCCCGGCCCGAGGATCTCGCCCCGGGGCCGCGTCCCGGCTGGGAGGTCCGCGTGCTCCGGCCCGGCGCACTCGTCCTGGCGGGCACCGGCACCGACGACCCGCTCGACGCGCTCCGCGCTCTGTGCGCCGCCCACTGGGCGGCCGGTGGCGGCCCGGCGGACGTCACCGCGGACGTCACCGCGGACGGGGACGCCGCCGCCACGGCGCTGCGTCATCTCGGCCTCGATGCCCCCGGCTCGGCTACCGTGGCGAGGGCCGGGCAGGAGACCGCCCGGCACGACGACACGGCGGGAGCGCATCCATGACCGTCCCCATGCCCGGGCCGCCACCGCGCCCGGCCGACCCGCTCGCGACGGTCGAGCAGGCGGTGGCCGCCCTTGACGGCCTGGCCGAACGGCCCCTCGGCGAGCACGTCGACGCTTTCGAGCGGGTGCACGCCGCGCTCTCCGACGCGCTCGCCGCCGGCTCCTCGGGCGGTGCGTGACCACAGTGGTCACCCGGGCCCGCCTCGACGCCGAGCTCGTCCGCCGCGGGCTCGCCCGCTCCCGGCAGCAGGCGGCGGAGCTGATCGAACAGGGCCGCGTCGCGGTGCGCGGCGTGCCGGCCGGGAAACCTGCCACGGTCGTCGGCCGCGACACCCCGGTCACCGTCCAGCGCACGGACGAGCGCGAGTGGGCGTCGCGGGGGGCCCACAAGCTGATCGGCGCCCTGGACACGTTCGCCGTGGACGTCACCGGCCTGCGCTGCCTGGACGCGGGTGCGTCCACCGGCGGGTTCACCGACGTCCTCCTGGACCGCGGGGCGGCCGAGGTGGTGGCCGTCGACGTCGGGTACGGGCAGCTCGTCTGGCGGTTGCAGAGCCATGAGCGGGTGCGCGTGCACGACCGCACCAACGTCCGCGCGCTCGAGCCCGCGACGATCGGTGGCCCGGTGGCGCTCACCGTCGCCGACCTGTCGTTCATCTCGCTGCGCACGGTGCTGCCGGCACTCGCCGCCTGCACCGCGGACGGCGGCGAGCTGCTGCCGATGGTCAAGCCGCAGTTCGAGGTGGGCAGGCAGCGGCTGGGTGCGGGCGGGGTGGTGCGCGACGCGGAGCTGCGTGTCGTCGCGCTCACCGAGGTGGCGGTCGCGGCGCGAGAGCTCGGGTTGGTGCTGCTGGGCGCCGTCGCGAGCCCGCTGCCCGGCCCGTCGGGCAACGTGGAGTACTTCCTCCGGCTGGCCCGCTCCGGCGTGGACGCCGGGGACGCCGTGCTGGCCACAGCGGTGGAGGAGGGCCCGTGAGCGTGCCCGGCGAGCGAACCGGAGGCACCGCGCCCGAGCGTGAGCGGGGGCAGCCGGTGAGGGAGATCCTGGTCGTCCTGCACACCGGCCGGGCCACCAACCTGCGTACCGCCGCTGCGGTGGCGCACCGGCTCGCCGCGTCCGGAGTCCGGATGCGGGTGCTGGGCGAGGAGTGGGCGGAGGTGCAGGACGGTGACCTTCCCGCGGAGCTCACCCCGCGGGTCGTCGAGGGCCGGCCGGGCTGCGCCGAGGGCGCCGAGGTCGTGCTGGTGCTCGGCGGGGACGGCACGCTGCTGCGGGCCGCCGAGATGGCCCGCCCGGTCGGCGTGCCGCTGCTCGGGGTGAACCTGGGCCGGGTCGGGTTCCTGGCCGAGGCCGAGCAGGAGTCCCTCGACGATGCCCTCGATGCGGTCGTCAAGGGCGGGTACTCGGTCGAGGACCGGATGACGGTCGATGCCGTCGCCCGCACCAACGGGGACGTGATCGCGCGCACCTGGGCGCTCAACGAGGCCACCGTGGAGAAGAGCAGCCGGGAGCGGATCCTCGAGATGGTGCTCGAGGTGGACGGGCGGCCCGTGTCGGCGTTCGGCTGCGACGGCGTGCTCTGCGCCACGCCCACCGGCTCCACCGCGTACGCGTTCTCCGCGGGCGGGCCGCTGGTGTGGCCGCAGGTCGAGGCGCTGCTGCTGGTGCCGAGCAACGCCCACGCACTGTTCGCCCGGCCCATGGTGATCGCGCCGGACAGCAACGTGGCGGTCGAGGTCGACCCCGACGGGCCACCCGCCGTGCTGGAGTGCGACGGGCGCCGCACGTTCGAGCTGCCGCCCGGCGCGCGCGTCGAGCTGACGCGCGGGGCCACGCCGGTGCGGATGGTGCGCCTGGACGGCCAGCCGTTCGCCGACCGCCTCGTGCGCAAGTTCGACCTCCCGGTGCGGGGCTGGCGCGGCGCGCCCGGCACCCGCCACTAGGACACTCCTGGGCCGCCTGTCCGAGCCGCGCCGTACGCTCTCGGCCATGCTGGCCGAGATGCGGATCCAAGGCCTCGGCGTGATCGACGACGCGACGCTCGAACTGGATCCGGGGCTCACCGTGCTCACCGGCGAGACCGGTGCGGGCAAGACCATGGTCGTCACCGGCCTCTCGCTGCTCGGCGGAGGCCGGGCCGAGGCTTCCCGGGTGGCTGGAGGCGCCGGCCGCGCCGTGGTGGAGGGCCGGTTCAGCGCCGCCCCCGCGGCCCTCGCCGTCGCCGACGAGGTGGGGGCCGACGCCGACGAGGACGGCACGCTCATCGCCATCCGCACGGTGTCGGCCGACGGGCGCTCGCGAGCCCACCTCGGAGGGCGGTCGGTGCCGGTCGGCGTGCTGTCCCGCCTGGCGGAGGCCACCCTGGCCGTGCACGGGCAGAACGACCAGCTGCGCCTGTTGCGCCCGGCGGAGCAGCGGGCCCTGCTGGACCGCTTCGCGGGCGATGCCGTCGCCGGGCCGCTCGAGCGGTACCGAGCGGTGCGCGCGGAGTGGCAGCGCGTGGCCGCGGAGCTGGTGGAGCGCCGCGACGGTGCCCGGCGGCTGGCCCAGGAGGCCGACATGCTGCGCCACGGGCTCACCGAGATCGGGGCGGTCGACCCGCAGCCGGGGGAGGACGTCGAGCAGGTCGACCTCGCGCGCCGGCTGGCCGCGGCCGACGACCTGCGCGAGGTCGCCACGGCCGCGCACACCGCGCTCGTCGGGGCCGACGACGTCGACCCGGCCGCCCCGGCCGCGCTCGCGCTGATCGGCGATGCCCGGCATCGGCTCGCCGCCGCCGGCGACCCGGAACTCGCCGCGATGGACGCGCGGCTCGGCGAGGCGCTCGCGTTGCTCGGCGACGTCGGCACGGAGCTCACCGCCTACCTCGAGCGGCTCGACGCCGACCCGGAGCGGCTCGCCCGGGTGCTCGCCCGGCAGGCCGAGCTGAAGGCGCTCACCCGCAAGTACGCCGCCGACATCGACGGCGTGCTCGCCTGGGCCGCCGCCGCCCGTGAGCGCCTGGCCGGCCTCGACGTCTCCGACGAGGCCCTCAACGCGCTGGCCGCCCGGCGCGACGAGCTCGCGGCCGAGCTGGCCGGGCACGCGGCGGCGGTCACGGCCGCGCGCACGGAGGCCGCCGCCCGCCTCGCCGACGGGGCCACCGCCGAGCTGGCCGGCCTCGCGATGCGGGACGCGCGCCTGCTGGTGTCGGTCACCCCGCGGGAGGCCGGCCGCGAGGCTCCCGACGCGCTGCAGGTGGGCGGCGTGCTGCTGGCGGCCGGCACCGACGGCGTCGACGAGGTGGAGCTACGCCTGATCTCCCACGCCGGCGCGGCGCCGCAGCCGTTGCACAAGGGCGCCTCCGGCGGCGAGCTCTCCCGCGTGATGCTGGCCCTCGAGGTGGCGCTCGCCGGCGCCGACCCGGTGCCCACGATGGTGTTCGACGAGGTCGATGCCGGGGTGGGCGGCCGCGCCGCCGTGGAGATCGGCCGCCGGCTCGCCCGGCTCGCGGCCAGCCACCAGGTGATCGTGGTGACGCACCTGGCGCAGGTGGCCGCCTACGCCGACCGCCATCTCGTCGTCGACAAGGCGGCGGACGGCCGCAACGGCGCCACGCGCAGCAGCGTGCGCACGCTGCCCGAGTCCGACCGCATCGTGGAGCTGGCCCGGATGCTCGCCGGCCTCGAGGACACCGACACCGGCCGCGCCCACGCCGAGGAGCTCCTCGGCGCGGCACGTGCTCATCGGGAGGCCGACCGGGCCGCCGACGGCGCCTCGCGCGGGCGCGGTGGCCGCCGGAGGAAGCAGGCCGCGGCGCAGGGCGGCTGAGCAGCCGCCCCCATGGCGCATGACCGCCCATGATCATCGGCCGGGTGCATTCCCGGCCGTATCCGGCCGTCAGAGCACCAGCCCGGCGATCATGGTTGGGGGCTGGACGGGGCGAGGCTCATGATCATCTCCTGGGTGGATCCCCGGCCGTATGTGGCCGCGCCTGCACTAGTCCGGTGATCATGGCTGGGTGGTTGCCAAGTCAGACCATGATCGTCACTTGGGTGCATATCCGGCCGGATGTGGCCGCGCGAGCACCAGTTCGGTGATCAAGGGCAGTGTGCGGTCGCCGGGCCAGACGATGATCATCGGATGGGTGTGCTTTCGGCCGGATGTGGCCGCCCACGCGCCGATCTGGTGATCATGGGCCTCGGGCCCGGCCTCAGCTCGCGAGGAGGTCGGTCAGTGCGGCGGCCACCTCGGCCGGGCAGTCCTCGGGCAGGAAGTGACCGCCGGGCAGCACGCGGGTGCGCAGGTCGGGTGCCCAGCTCGACCAGACCTCCACGGGGTCGAACGGCAGGACCAGGTCGCCCGGGTCCTGCCACATCGCGAGCACGGGCGCCTCGATGCGGCGGGCCGGCCTGCCGGTCGGCCGTGTCGTGCTCGACGTCGACGGTGGCGCTCGCGCGGTAGTCCTCGCAGATCGCGTGCACCGCCTCGGGGTGCGGCACGCGGCGAGGTAGGCGGCGCGCACGTCGGCGGGGATCGCGGCGGGGTGGCGGGTCCAGATGTCGAGGCAGTGGCCGAAGAATGTGTCGGGTCGGCCGCGATCATGCGCTCCGGCAGGTCGGCGGGGTGGGCGAGCAGGTAGAGGTGGAACGCGAAGACACCCGCGGGGCCCTATAGCGCCGCCCACATGTCGACTGCGGGGATGACGTCGAGCACGGCGACCCGCCGCACCGCCTCGGGGTGGTCGAGGGCGGCGCGGAACGCCACGAGCGCGCCACGGGTCGTGGCCCACCACGGCGAACCGTTCGTGGCCGAGCTCGCGCATCAGCGCCACCATCGTGGCCGCGGTGGCGCGCTTCGCGTAGCTCGCGGCGGGCGCGCTCGCGCCGTAGCCCGGCGGTCGGGGCAGACGACCTGGAACCGCTCGGCGAGCGGCGGTGCGACGGCCCGCCATGCGAGGTGGGTCTGCGGGAACCCGTGGAGCAGCAGCACCGGCGGCCCGGTGCCGCCGGTGGCCACCCGCAACCGCCCCGCGGCCAGCGGCACGTCGCGGACGTCGAAGCCGGGGATGCACGGCGTCATGGCTCCATGGTGCTGAACCACCCCGACAGTTTCCGATGGTGAACCCACGGTGACCGCCCGGCGTGCCTTCCCGGGATCCTGCCGATCGGGTGTCACAGTGCGTGCATGAAGCTGTCCGGCCTGTTGCACCGCTCGCGTACGGCGCTGCCCGGGCTGGCTGGCGTTGCGCGGGTCGACCGGCGCACCGACGGCCTGCTCCGCCGCGTCAAGGCGGGCGAGATCGCCGTGCTCGATCATGTCGACCTGGACCGTGCCACCGCCGAGGCGCTCGTCTCGGCGCAGGTCGCGGCCGTCGTGAACGCGGCGCCGTCGATCTCCGGACGGTTCCCCAACCTCGGGCCCGAGCTGCTCGTCGGCGCCGGCATCCTGCTGGTGGACGCCGTCGGCGACGAGGCCCTGCGGGTGATCAAGGACGGGAGCCGGATCCGGATCCACGAGGGCGTCGTCTACGCCGGCGAGCTGAAGCTGGCCGAGGGCGTCGAGCAGGACGTCGACTCGGTGGCCGACGCGATGGTGGAGGCCAAGTCGGGCCTCACCCACCAGCTCGAGGCGTTCGCCGCGAACACCATCGAGTTCATGCGTCGCGAGCGCTCGATGCTGCTCGACGGCGCCGGTGTGCCCGACGTCGAGGTGCCCCTGAACGGTCGCCAGGTGCTCGTCGTCTCGGCCGGGTACGACCACGACGCCGAGCTGGCGCGGCTCGCACACTTCATCCGCGAGTACCGGCCGGTGCTGGTCGGCGTGGGTGCCGGCGCAGACGCGCTGATCAAGGCCGGGCACAAGCCGCAGCTCATCGTCGGCGACCCGAACGAGATCTCCAACGAGGCGCTGAGCTGTGGGGCCGACGTCGTCGTCCCGGCCTTCGCCGACGGGCACGCGCCGGGCCTGCACCGGGTGCAGGACCTCGGCGTCGGCGCCGTGACGTTCCCCAGCTCGGCGAACCCGGAGGATCTGGCGCTGCTCATCGCCGCGCACGGCGGGGCGGCCCTCGTGGTCACGGTGGGGCTGTCGGCGAGCATGGCGGAGTTCCTCGACCGCGGGCGCTCGGGCAGCATCGCCTCCACGTTCCTCACCCGGCTGCAGCTGGGCGGGCTGCTCGTGGACGGGCGGGTGATCGCCTCGCTCTACCGCAGCCGGATCTCCGTCGGCGCGATCATGCTGATGGCGGCGTCCGCGCTGGTGGCGGTGCTGGCGGCGCTGCTCGTGTCGGACGCGGGCGAGGCCGTGCTGGCATGGATCTCCCAGGTGTGGGTGGGTCTCGTCCAGCAGATCAGGGATGTCACCGGGGGAATGTTCGGATGATCTCGATGCGCTACCACGCGGTGTCCATCGCCGCGGTGTTCCTGGCGCTCGCCGTCGGTGTCGTGTTGGGGTCGGCCGGTGTATCGGACCGGCTGCTGTCGGCCGTGTCGAACGAGGCCGACGACCTCGCCGGCCAGGTACAGACGCTGCGCGCGGAGCGGGACGGTCTCGCTGCCGGGCAGCGCGCGTCCGACGAGTTCGCGCGGCGGGTCGGTCCCGCCGCCGTGCGCGGGCTGCTCCAGGGCCGCAGCGTCACGCTGGTGACCTCGGGCGCCGACGCGGCGGACCGGGACGCCGTGCTGGCGCTCCTGCAGCAGGCCGGTGCCACCGCGGGCGGCGAGGTGGCGCTCACCCCCGCCGTCGGCGACCCGGCTCGCGGGGACCAGCTGCGCGAGCTCACCGCGGAACTGCTACCCACCGGTGCCCAGCTGCCGGCGGCCTCCGACACGGGAAGCCTGATCGGCGGCCTGCTCGGCGGCGTCGTGCTCGCCGCGACCGATCAGGCGGCGGGCCAGCCGATCGCGGCCCAGCAGGCCGACGCTGTGCTGGCCGGGCTCGCCGCCGCGGGGTTCGTCGCCCCCGGCCCGCGCCCGCAACCGGGCAACGTCGTGCTCGTGCTCACCGGAGGCGCCCTGCCGGGCATCGACGGGGGCGACGCCGCTGCCGTCGTCGCCCGGCTGGCCGCTCAGCTCGACCGGGCCGGCGGTGGCGCCGTGCTGGCCGGCCGCACCGGCTCCGCGGACGCCAGCGGCGCCGTGGGCGTCGCGCGGGCCGACCCGGGCATCGTCCAGCGCGTCTCCACCGTGGACGACGTGCAGACGGGTGCCGGGCAGGTGTCGGCGGTGCTGGCGCTGCGGGAGCAGCTCGACGGGCGCGCCGGGAGCTACGGCACCTCGGCCACGGCGACCGAAGGGGCCGCTCCCGCCGCCTGATCGGGTGCCGGGGAATGCGACACGCGGGGGAGTTGGCCGAGCGGGCCGCCTCGTATGTACCCTGAAGACCCGTGCAGCCTCGCGCGACGCGTCATCTGTTCGTCACCGGCGGGGTAGCGTCCTCGCTGGGTAAAGGCCTCACGGCTTCGAGCCTCGGTCAACTCCTCACAGCCCGCGGTCTGCGGGTCATCATGCAGAAGCTGGATCCGTACCTGAACGTGGATCCGGGCACGATGAACCCGTTCCAGCACGGCGAGGTCTTCGTCACCGAAGACGGAGCCGAGACCGACCTCGACATCGGCCACTACGAGCGCTTCCTGGACCGGAACCTGCACGGCCGCGCCAACGTCACCACGGGGCAGGTGTACTCGACGGTGATCGCGAAGGAGCGGCGCGGCGAGTACCTCGGCGACACCGTCCAGGTCATCCCGCACATCACCAATGAGATCAAGGACCGCATCCACGCGATGGCGGAGCCGGACGAGGACGGGGTCGCCCCCGACGTCGTCATCACCGAGGTCGGCGGCACGGTGGGCGACATCGAGTCGCTGCCGTTCCTGGAGGCGGTGCGCCAGGTCCGCCACGACGTCGGGCGGGACAACTGCTTCTTCCTGCACGTCTCGCTGGTGCCCTACCTGGCGCCGTCGGGGGAGCTGAAGACCAAACCGACGCAGCACTCGGTGGCCGCGCTGCGCAACATCGGCATCCAGCCCGACGCGCTCGTGCTGCGCGCCGACCGGGAGATCCCGGACGGGATGAAGCGCAAGATCAGCCTGATGTGCGACGTCGACACCGACGGCGTCGTCGCCGCGCCCGACGCCCCCTCGATCTACGACATCCCGCGCGTCCTGCACCGCGAGGGCCTCGATGCCTACGTCGTTCGCCGGCTGGGGCTGCCGTTCCGCGACGTCGACTGGACGGTGTGGGGCAACCTCCTCGACCGCGTGCACCACCCGGACGAGACGGTGCGGATCGCGCTCGTCGGCAAGTACGTCGACCTGCCGGACGCCTACCTGTCGGTCACCGAGGCGCTGCGGGCGGGCGGGTTCGCCCACCGGGCGCGGGTGGAGATCGTCTGGGTGCAGTCCGACGAGTGCCGCACCCCGGCGGGCGCCGCCGCCCACCTGGACGGCATGGACGGCGTGCTGATCCCCGGCGGTTTCGGGGTGCGCGGGATCGAGGGCAAGCTCGGCGCGATCCGCCACGCCCGCACCCGCGGCATCCCGACGCTCGGGCTGTGTCTCGGCCTGCAGTGCATGGTGATCGAGGTGGCCCGGACGCTCGGCGGTCTCGGCGACGCCAACTCCTCGGAGTTCGACGAGCGCACCCCGCACCCGGTGATCTCCACGATGGCCGACCAGCGCGACGTGGTGGCCGGCGAGCGGGACATGGGCGGCACCATGCGGCTCGGGGCGTACCCGGCGGTGCTGAAGAAGGGCTCGGCCGTGGCGCTCGCCTACGGCGAGCGGGAGGTGTCCGAGCGGCACCGGCACCGCTACGAGGTGAACAACGCCTACCGGTCGCGGCTGGAGGAGGTCGGCCTCGTCTTCGGCGGCACCTCGCCGGACGGCAAGCTCGTCGAGTTCATCGAGCTGCCCGCCGACACGCACCCGTTCTTCGTCGGGACACAGGCCCACCCCGAGCTCAAGAGCCGCCCGACCCGCCCCCACCCGCTGTTCAGCGCGTTCGTCAAGGCCGCGCTGGCCTACCGGGCCGCCGACCGGCTGCCCGTGGAGCTGCCGTCCCGCGAGCCCGCGGCCGCGGGTGCGAAGGCGAGCGCGAAGGCCGCCGTGAACGGGGCGGCGTCATGAGCGGCTCGCGGCACGAGTTCACGGTGCAGGCGAGTAAGGACATCTACACAGGCCGCGTGATGGCCCTGCGCGCCGACGAGGTGCTCATGCCCTCCGGGCAGGTCGCGGTGCGGGAGATCGTGGAGCACCCCGGTGCGGTCGCGATCGCCGCGCTGGACGCCGACGACCGGCTGATGATGATCCACCAGTACCGGCACGCCGTCGGACGCCGGCTGTGGGAGCTCCCCGCCGGCCTGCTCGACGTCCGCGGTGAGGACCCGCTCGTCACCGCGCAGCGCGAGCTGGCCGAGGAGACCGGGCTGGCGGCGGCGGAGTGGTCGGTGCTGGTCGACGTGACGCCGTCGCCCGGCTTCACCGACGAGGCGGTGCGCGTGTACCTCGCCCGCGGGATCACCGAGGTGGGGCGCCCCGACCACGCGGACGACGAGGAGGCCGACCTCGCCACCCGCTGGGTCTCGCTGCCGGTGGCGGTGCGCATGGCGCTCTCCGGCACCATCGTCAACGCCACCACGGTGGCGGGGGTGCTGGCGGCGAACGCGCTGGCGATCGCACCGACCGCGGCTCGGCCCGCGGACGCGCCGTGGCCGGACCGGCCCACCCGCTTCGCCGGCCGGATTGCCGAAGAGGGGCGCTGATCAGGGGCGCAGCGGCCGGCCGTCGGGGTCGGTGGGGTCTCCGGCGAGCATGACGATCCCGTCGATGAACGACCAGATCACCCCGACTCCGAACAGGACGAGCACCAGCTGGGCCACCGCGATGCCGGTGTGCCCGGTGTAGAAGCGCCCGGTGCCGAACGGCAGGAACAGCTGCAGCAGGGCGGCGATGACCTTGAGGCGGTCCGAGTACGGCCTACCGGTGACCGGATCGCGGCCGTACGGCGCGTCCGGGTCGGACCCGGCCGGCACCGACACGGTGGGGACGGCGGCCGTCGCCTGCGGCGGGAGCGCAACGGTGGGCTGCTCCCGCGGGAGATCGGCGAAGAGCGGCGCCAGGTCGTCGGCGGTGCGGGACGCGTAGGCGGCGGTCGTGCGCTCCTCGTACTCGACGGCGTCGAGCCGCCCCGCGGCGTAATGCTCGCCCAGCTCGCGGACGGCTGCCTCGCGCTCGGTGCTGCCGATGCGGAGCGAGGGCTGCTGGCTCACGCCATCGACGGTACCGCCTGCGGACGGGCGGTGTGGGCCCTCGCTCACCCTCCCCCGTCGGCTCACGCACCCCCTCTCCGCCCGCGCGACCGGTCGACGGGCAGCGTCGGCCGGAACGGGGTGCGTGAGCCGAGACGGGGTGCGTGGCAGATGCGCGCTGCTCGCGCGCGCCTTGTCCGCGCATGCACCGGTTCTCCGGTCGCGCGACCCATCGACCGGCCGCGTCGACCACGACGGGGTGCGTCGACCACGACGGGGTGCGTCGACCACGACGGGGTGCGTGGGTGTGCCGGCTGACGCCCCCTTCTCCGCGCACGCACCCGCTGTCCGCTCCCGATACCCGTCGACGGGTAGCGCCAGCTGAAACGGGGCGCGTGGCGCGCGGGACGCTAGCTGTGGAACAGCACGCTGCGGCAGGCCAGGTGCAGGGCCAGGCGCTCGTCCGGGTCGGTGAGCTCCCCCCCGAGCAGCTCCTGGGCCTTGGCGATGCGGGTGGCGACCGTGTTGCGGTGGACGCCGAGCACGGCGGCGGTCTCGGTGAGCGAGGACTCGGCGTCGAGGTAGGCGGTGAGGGTGGCGAGCAGGTCGCCCGGCTGGTCGCGCAGCGGTTCGAGCATGGAGCGGGCGGCCGGGAGGAACGTGTCGGTGCGGGTCCAGGCGAGCAGGAGCTGGCCGAGGCCGAGCCGGTCGACGTGCACGAAGTAGCCGCCTGCCGAACGGGTGGCGGCCAGCCGGGCGGCGTCGCCGGCCTCGCCGAGGGTGCGGGCGAGGCCCACGGCGTCGCGGTACAGCCGGCCCACGCCCATGGCGCTGGGCAGCGTGGAGCGCAGCAACCACTGCGCGCGGCGGGCCGCGGTGGCGTGCCGCTGCAGCTCGGCCGCCCCTGGCTCCTCGCCGAACGTCGTCCATGCGCCCCACCCCTGACCCTGCTCGACGACCAGCGCGTGCAGGTGCACCGCCTCGAACGCGCGCAGGACCTCGGGGCGGACGGTCACCGGGTCGACGGTGCCGGGGACGTCGATGCGGATGCCCACGTGCCAGCCGTCGAGCTGCCAGCCGGCATCGAGGGCGCGCCGGCGGGTGCTCGGGTCCGGCTCGGCCGCGGCCTGGACGAGCTCGGCCAGCAGGGACATGCGCAGCCGGGCGTCCCGCTCGACGGACAGCCGCCTCTCGGCGAGCCGTTGCCCCACGGCCCCGGCCGCCACCCCCAGGGCGGCCCGCACGGCGGCCAGCTCGGCGGGGACGCCCGGCGGCACCGCGGCCGCCAGCATCGTGGGTCGGCGCCCGGCCCCGACCGGGCGGGTGAGCAGGGCGTCCGGGTCCGCTGGGCCCGGTTCCGGGCCGGCCAGCCGGTCGCCCGCGCCGTCGAGCAGCCAGACCGGGCGGCGCCATGCGCCGGCCAGCTCGGCCACCAGCTCGTCGATGCCGCCGCCGGTGGCCGCGCACACCGCCGCCGTGGTGGCGACGAGCTCGGCGACCACCTGGTCGGGCTCGCGCAGCAGCCGGGTGGCGGTCATCGCCGCGGCGAGCGGGTCGGGGGTGCCGAGCACCGTGAGCCGCACCCGCTCGGCGAGCAGCCGGCTCGCCACCCGCAACGGCTCCTCGCCCGGCAGCAGCACCGCCGTCACCTCCGCCGCGGCGGCCCGGCGCAGCAACGCGTCGAGGTGCCAGTCCTCGCGGTCGCCGGAGAGCGCGACCGCGAGCAGGGCGTCCGGGGCGGACGCCACGTCCGCCCGCAGGTCCGCGACGGTGAGCACGTCCCGGACGGCGACCTCGTCCGGACCGCCGTCGGGGCGCGCGAGCACCGTGACGGCGGCCCAGCCGGGATGCTGCAGCAACGCCTGCAGAGCGAGCGGGGGATCGGTCACGGCACGCTCCCGGCCGGATCCGGCAGCAGCACGGCGTCGCAGTCGAGGCCGAACGCGCGCGGGTCCACGTGCCGCAGCCGCTCGGGCGTGGCGCGCCACCAGGGCGGTCCGGGGAGGGCCATCGCGATGACGTCGTCGCCCAAGCGCAGCGCGTCCACCGCGATCGGGGCCGCGGTGCGCCGGTCGAGCAGGCACAGCAGGTCCGGGCAGCTGGCGACCGGTTCACCGTCGAGGATCGCGAGCAGGTACTCGTTCTCCGCCTCGACACGCAGCACGCCACCGCCGCCGTCGATCTCGTCGTCGACGATCGTGACGCCGGCCCGGCCGAAGGACGACGAGGGGTGCCGCGCGATCTCCACGGTGCGGCCGGCGGCGAGGACCCGGCCGCCGAGGGCGTCCGCCACCTCCGCCGGGGTGGGCCGGACGAGCCCGGCGTGCGCGCGACCCAACCACAGGGCCCGGGCGAGCGTGCCGGTGCAGGCGTCGGTGGCGAGGACCCGCGCCGGCACCGGCGCGAGTGCGCCACCGGCCCACCCGCCGCCCTGCGCCACCACCGTGCGGGCCACCCGCTCCAGCGCCACCGGGTCGGCGTCGTCGACGAGCACGATCTGGCCGCTCGCCTCGGCGAGCGCATACGGGGTGAGGCGGCCGCCCGCGACGGCGCGAGTGAGCTGGTCGAGCCGGGGGAGGGCACGGCCCATGAGGTCGGCGTCGACCAGCGGCAGCCCGAGCTCGCCCGCCGCGGCCACGGCGAGGGCCCCGTTCAGCCCGGCCGCCTCGTACGGCATCAGCGCGGCCGGGGTGACGCCGGTCCAGCGGGCCAGCGCTCGCACCGCCCGCGTGATCTCGTGCCCGCTCGGCAGCTTCTCGGCGAACACCCGGGTGGCACCGAGCATCCCGACGGCGACGACCGGCGCGTCGCCGAGATCGGCCGGGTCGTGCAGGGTCACCTCGCCCGCCCCGAAGGCACGGCGCAGCCACTGGCGGAACGGGAGCGGATCGCCGCCCCCGCCCGAGCCGAGCAACTGGAGTCCGACGAGGAGCGGGTCGACGTCGGCGGCTCCGAGCCGGATACCCGCCATCCAGGGATGATCCCAGATCTGGACGCGTAGGTCCGAACTCGATCAGTGGTCGGTGGTCCGCCCGGGCGGCTGATGATCGGTCCGAGGTGGCGGTGGATCGCCCTGCTCGGGGCGCTCTGCAGGGTCTCGGAACGATCAAGCGGGTCTTTCATGGTCATGTCGACACCACTGCTGTTCGATCTTGGGCGGATTCAAGGAGCGATCGCAACGCCCTTCTGAGCAGGGGTGATGGTGATGGCGGGGTCTCGGCGGTTTCCGCGGGAGCGGGTGCGGGCGTTTTGGCGGGCGCGGCTGGCGGGGGTGTCGGTCGCTGACCCGCGCTGGTCGGCGTGTCGGAGACCAGGGCACGGAGCTGGATCGCGGAGTCTGGCGGCATGATCCCCGATCTTGCCGAGCCGTCCGGTTGGCATCTGTCGTTGGCGGAGCGGGAGGAGATCGCGGAGGGCTGGGCGGCCGGGCTGAGCAAGTCCGAGATCGCTCGCGGGCTCGGGCGGTACCGCTGCACCATCGGTACCGACCATCCGCGACGTCGAGCTCAAGCGCAACCAGGCCCTGCGCAACCCGAAACGGGCACCGCGGCCGGACGGGCAGCGGTGGCGCCCAGGGCCCGAACCGGGCACCAACCGCGGCCAGAACCGGCCCCAGCACGAGCGGCTGCGCTACCGCGCGTCGGTGGCCCACGCCAAGGCCGAGCAGCGGGGCCGGCGGTCGAAACCGACCAAACTGGGGAGCAATCAGGAGCTGCACACCGAGGTCGCGACCCGGCTCCGCAAGCTCTGGAGCCCGGAACAGATCAGCCGGACACTGGAACGCGACTTCCCCGATCGCCCGGAGATGCAGGTGTCCCACGAGACGATCTACCAGGCCCTCTACGTGCAGGGCCGGGGCCAGCTGCGCCGGGAACTATCGCGCTGCCTGCGCACCGGACGTGCGGTGCGCCGCCCACGCCGGCTGCCCGATCAACGCAAGAAGCGCACCACGATCCCCGACACACTGCTGATCTCTCACCGGCCGGCCGAGGCCGAGGACCGCGTCGTGCCCGGACACTGGGAGGGCGACCTGATCATCGGCAAAGACAGCGGATCAGCCATCGGGACCCTGGTCGAACGCAGCAGCCGGTTCGTGATGCTGCTGCACCTGCCCGGCCAGCACGGCGCCGAGCAGGTCCGCGACGCCATGATCACCACCATGCGCACCCTGCCGGAGGCGATCCGCCGCTCCCTGACCCGGGATCAAGGAAAGGAACTGACCCGGCACGTCCGAGATCACCTTCGCCCTGGACCTGCCGATCTACTTCTGCGACCCGCACAGCCCTTGGCAGCGCGGCAGCAACGAGAACACCAACGGGCTGCTACGCCAGTACTTCCCCAAGGGCACCGACCTGTCCCGGCACACCCGGGCCGACCTCGACCTCGTCGCCGCCGAACTCAACGCACGACCACGCAAGACACACGGCTGGGACAGCCCCGCCGAGGTCCTTCCTCGGCTACTGTCTCGACCCGTAACCACCGGTGTTGCGATCACGCCCTGAACTCAAGTTGCTCCAACCCCGCTGACGTCTATCTGATCATGAAAAGTCGGCTTGGCGCGCCGTCCCCGGCCCGGACCGGACGGCGGGCCCACACCAGCGGGCCCTTGGTGGGTTCACCCCGGTTCGCGTCGACCGCGCCACCTGGGAACGTGGCCGGGTGGGCAGAACTACCGAATCCCCGTGGTTGCGCGGACAGCCGTCCCCGACGCGGGGGCACGGCGGTTCGGGACGAGACCGTCACGGCAGGGTGCCTACGCCACTATCCTGTGGTCCCGATCATCGATTGCTGGTGACGACAGATCGAGCTGCGCAGGTGATCTTCGGCGGCCAATACGCGACCTGGGCAGACACGACCCTGTGAGCCCCGACGAGAAGCTCACGGTGTCCCCGCTTCCGGACCAGGAGTTGATCTCAGCGCAACGCCCGATGGTCACCGGCGAGGAGGGAACGGCACCACAGCCAGTCCCCACGCACGCCACGGGGGCGGTCTCGTCAACGACGGGCGTGCCCCCCGCGCCGGGGACGGCCGGCAGCGCAACCACGGGATTCGGTAGTTCTGCCAACCCGGCCACGTCCACAGGTGCGGGTCGGGTGAACGGGTGGGCTCATGAGGAGATCCCGCTGACGGTGGTGGCTGCGTGGGCTACGAGTCGGGGACGGCGCGCCCGAGCGACGGTTTCTTGATCGGGTGGAAGCCACGGCGAAGCGGAGGCCGGTCATGCACGGGGAGACCGACGATCACCGCCGGATCAGCGGAAACCGGGCCCGCTGGGTCCGCCCGGCCGAGGGGACCGCGCAGCGTCGACGCCGTCCGCGAGCCCCAGCCCGCGAAGTTCGGTCTCAACGACTTGATCGAGTTCGGACCTCCGGCGGGGGCTATGGCACCGGGACCGCGTCCTCCACGGGACGGAACTCCTCGGTGAGCCCGAAGCAGGCCGGGCCGAACACCGCGAGGGCCTCGGGCGTCCGCATGATCTCCGGCGTCGAGATGCCGACCACGACGACGCGCTGGCCGTAGCGCAGCGTCTCGGTGGTGATCGGTTCGCCCGACTCGGCCTCCAGCACGCAGATCAGGTCCGGGACGATGCACCGGACCACCCCGTCGACCTCGGCCACGAGCGTCTCGTTCTGGAACGCCGTGCGCAGCGTCGAGGAGCCGTCGAAGGAGACGAACCGGGCGGTGCCGCGGGCGAACCCGTCGACCGTGCGGCGCTCGACGTCGGCGACCTTGCCCGCGAACAGCACGCGCAGGTGCGAGTACCCGGTGGGGGCGAGCACCTGGGCGAGCGCGGAGATCGGGTCCCGCAGCTGCTCGCGGGCCTCGCGCAGCGCCCGGCCGAGCGAGAGTCCGAGCGACAGCGTGCGGGGGATCGCGGTGCGTTTGACGTCGGCGCCGGACATCGCGTACTCCGCGATCAGCGCCGCCCCGCCCATCCGGATGGTCACGCCGCGGGAGAGCCACTCCATCCGCTTGTTGTCCGGGCCGGTGTCGATGGTGACGGTCTCGCCGTGGTCGCCGGACACCACCATCGGGGATCCGGGCACGCCGTAGACGCCGAAGGTCTCCATCTGCAGCTCGGGGAACGCCCGGCCCATCCCGTCGGCGTCCACCACGGGCAGCCCCGCGGTGGCCGCCACGACCAGCGGGATCATCGAGTTGATCCCTCCGCACTCGATCGGCATCGTGGCGTCGGCCGGTCGGCCGAGATGCGCTTCGAGCGTGCGCAGCGCCCGTACCGCCTCGTCGCCGCGGGGGATCTTCTCCACCATCACGGTGGGGGCGCCCATCATCGCGGTGGGGATCACGAACGCGTCGTCGGCGACCTCCTCGGGGTCGAGCACCGCGACCGGGCCGTACCGGCGCATCGCGGCCTCGACCATCAACCGGCCGATGTGCGGGTCGCCGCCGCCACCGGTGCCCAGCAGCGCGGCGCCGCGGGCGAGGTCGGGCAGGTCCTCCGGCGTCAGGATCCAGGTCATGAGGTCTCCATGGCGTCGAAGCGGACGGGATCGGTGTCGTAGCCGAAGTAGCGCGGGCCGACCAGGGCGATCCCGTCGGGGGAGTGCCAGCGCTCGTCGGTGGGGGCCGCGAGCACGGTGACGCGGTGGCCGAAGCGCAGCGTCTCGGTGGTGACGGGCTCGCCGGTGTCGGTGTCGAGCACGACGATCAGGTCCGGGGTGGTCACTTGCACGACGCCGTCCCGCACGGCCATCAGGTGCTCGTTCTGGAATTCGAGGGTGAGCTTGCCCGCGGCACCGGAGATGATCGCGGTGCCGCGGGCGAAGCCGGTGACGGTCCGGCGGGCCACGTCGGTGACCTTGCCGGTGTGCAGCACCCGCCCACCCAGCTCGCAGGCCACCGCGGCCACGGCGTCGCCGTGCTCGGCACGCACCCGGTCGAGGCGGTGGCCGATCCGGGCGCAGAGGCTCAGGGTGCCGGGCACGAGTGCGTCGCGGGCCTGGGCGCCGGTCATCACGTAGTTGGAGATGATCGCCGCGCAGCCCATGGTGATCGTCAAGGAGCGGGCGAGCGCCTCGGCCGCGTGGTTGTCCACGGTGGTGAGGAGGCCGACGTTGCCCTTCTCATCGGCGATCGACATCGGGGTGCAGGCGATGCCCGCGAGGGTGGGCAGCACCATCTGCAGCTCGGGGAACGCGCGGCCCATCCCGTCGCCGTCGACGACCGGGAGCCCCAGCTGTGCGGCCGCCACCAGCGGGAACGTGGAGTTGACCCCGCCCGCCTCGATGCACGCGATGTGCGTCGGGACCACGCCGAGGTGCTCCGCCAGCGCGGCGACCGTGGCCCCGATCCGTTCGGTGGACGGGGTCTTCTCCACCATCACGGTGGGCGCGCCCATCATCGCGATCGGGAAGACCATGGCGTCCCCGGGCAGGTCGGCGGGGGCGACGAGCGGGACGGGGCCGTGCTCGCGCAGCGCCTGCCGCCGCCAGCAGCCGCCCGATGTAGGGGTCGCCGCCGCCACCGGTGCCGAGCACGGCGGCGCCGCGGGCGAGTGCCTCGAGGTCGTGCTCGCCGATCGTGCTCGTCACGCGCGACGCCCAGCGGGCTGCTCGATCCGCAGGTCGCCGACGGCCTTGCAGCGGATGCGGGTGGCGTTGCCCGGCAGGTAGGGGATCGGCACCTCGTCGAAGTCGACGATCTCGACGGTGGCCGGATCGGCCCCGGCGACCACGGCCCGGTCCACCGCCTCCTGCCGCGCCTCGTCGACCGCCGCGTCGCGCCGGCCCGGGGCGATCGCGAACACCCGGTCGACCTCCCCGCCCACCTGCGCGATCGCCGCGCCGATGGCGTTGGCCACGGCGAAGTGCTCCGGCCGGTGCACCGCGCCGAGGCCGGGGAACGAGTCCGGCAGCAGCACGGAGCCGCCGCCGACGGCGACGACCGGCAGCGGGTCGGCGGAGATCCGCATCCGGTCCACGACATCGGCGACGTCCGTGGCGATCCGTTCGAGGGCCGCCGCGACGTCGGTCGGGTCCAGGTCGGCAACCAGGGAGCTGTCGCCGATCTCCACCCGGCCCGCCGCGACGGCGACGTCGGTGGCGGTCAGCACGTCACCGCCGAACACGAGCGCCTGCTCGGTGAGGCGGTAGCCGACCGAGTCGGGCCCGACGGTCGTGTCCGTGCCGGATCTACGAACGAGGCTGCCGCCGCCGAGGCCCACGGACAGCACGTCGGGCATGCGGAAGTTGGTGCGGATGCCGGCCACGCTGACCTCGACCGTGGCCTCGCGGGGGAACCCGCCGGTGAGCACGCCGACGTCGGTGGTGGTGCCGCCGACGTCCACGACCGCACACGTGCCCAGCCCGGACAGCACCGCCGCGCCGCGCATCGAGTTCGTCGGGCCCGACGCGAACGTCGCCACCGGGTACCGGCGGGCGAACTCGACGTCCATCAGCGTGCCGTCGTTCTGGCTCAGGTACAGCGGTGCGGTGATGCCGTGGCCCGCGATCGAGGCGGCGAGCCCGTCGACGATGCCGGCGGCCAGCTCGCGCAGCGCCGCGTTGATGATCGTGGCGTTCTCGCGTTCGAGGAGGCCGACGCGGCCGATCTCGTGCGAGAGGGAGACCGGGACGTCCGGGCCGAGCACCTCGGCGAGCAGCTCGGCGGCGCGGACCTCGAACTCGGTGTTGACCGGGGAGAACACCGACGAGACCGCCACCGAGCGGACGCCGTTCGCCGCCATGTCGGCGGCGTGGCGACGCAGCTCGTCCTCGTCGAGCGGGGAGATCGGGCGACCGTCGAACTCGTGGCCGCCGTGGGCGAGGTAAGGCCGCCCGGCGATCGCGTTCACGAGCCGCTCCGGCCAGTCGACCATCGGCGGCAGCGACGCCGTGGCCGGGAGCCCGAGACGCAGCGCAGCGGTCGGGGCCAGGTCGCGGGCCTGCACCAACGCGTTGATGAAGTGCGTGGTGCCGATCATCACGGCCTGCACGCCTCCGGGTGGGAAGGGGTGCTGGGCCTGCAGCCCGTCCAGCGCGGTGACGATGCCGGACGTGACGTCCGGGGTCGTCGCGGCCTTCACGGCGGCGAGCACGCGGTCGCCGTCCATGAGTACGGCGTCGGTGTTGGTGCCCCCGACGTCGATCCCGATCCGCATGTCAGACGGTCTCCTTCCGGCCGGTGAGCTCGTCGCTGTCGAGCGTGCGGCTCACGCCGACACCGCGGACGAGGCCGAGCTTGCCGGCCACCACGTAGAGCACGAACGCGGTGACGAGCGAGTTGATGCTGGGCAGCCCCCAGCCGACGAAATAGCCGATCAGTGCCGCGGCGATCCAGATGACGAGCGTGGCGGGCACCCAGGTCGGGGCGGTCGCGGGCACCGTGCCGGCGGCGCGCGAGCGTTCCAGGTCCGGCCGCCACTTCTTCACCACGAAGTACTCGGCCACCATGATCCCGGCGATCGGCGGGAACGCCACGCCGAGCACGGTGAGGAAGCCGATGAAGCTGTCGAGGATCCCGCCCGCGGCGAGCACGCTGCCGACCACGCCGAGCACCAGCGTCGCCATCGCGCGGTTGACGTGCTTGCCGAAGACCGTGCCGACGAAGTTCACGACGCCGAGCCCCGAGCTGTAGAGGTTCCAGTCGTTGATCTTCAGGGTACCCAGGATGATCACAAGGGTGCCGACCCAGCCGACCGAGGACGTCACGATCGTGATGACGTCGTCGGAGCGGATGGCGTGGGCCAGCAGCACACCCGACATGCCGATCAGGTACTCGCCGACGGTGAACCCGACCACCGTCTGCTTCACCACGTCGGCGTCGCTGCGGTTGAACCGCGTCAGGTCCGGCGTGATGACGGCGCCGACGATGAAGCCGCCCGCGACGAGCGTGGTGCCCTCCAGCAGCGAGAGGCTCGGTCCTGCCGGTGCGGAGGTGACGAGCGTGCCGAAGTCGTGGTCGAGGAGCTCGCTGCCGATCGACCAGGCCACCAGCACGAGGAACGACGGCACCGTGACGTAGGCGACCCACTTCATCGAGGCGAAGCCCCACAGCACGATGAAGGTGACCGCGAGCCCGAAGAGCAGCGACCACGCCCACAGCGGCAGCACGCCGATCAGGCTCACGAGGCCCTCGGCCGAGACACCGGACTGGATGCCGAACCAGCCGATCAGCGAGACCCCGATCGCGACGCCGACCACGGCGCTGCCGCCCTGGCCGAAGCCGGTCCAGCGGGTGAGCATCGAGGTCTGCAGGCCCTCGCGGCAGCCGATGATCCCGACGCCGATCGAGACCAGCTCCAGGATCACCGCGCCGAACGTGAACGCGAGGAACGCCTCCCAGAAGCCCATCCCGAAGCCGAGGGTGGAGCCCAGCAGGAACTGGCTCAGCGCGGAGACCTGCCCGAACCGCTGGACGGCGACCGTCCACCAGGAGTAGCGCTCGGCGGCCGGCACGCGGGTGAGCGCGTAGTCGTCGACCCCCACATGTGCTGCCATGGCGACCTCCTCGGGCGTTTGCGGAACCATAATCGCTGGTCAGGGGATCGTCACGAGGCAAAACGCCTGATCGTGACGGCAAAGCAGTGCACAGTGCACTGGCGCGCACTCGTCATACAAGTGGTCTACGCTGAGAGTCCGTGACCGGAATGCGCTTCGGAATCTTCGTTCCCCAGGGTTGGCGGCTCGACCTCGTCGGCATCGCCCCCGAGGACCAGTGGCCCACGATGAAGTCCCTCGCCCAGCGGGCCGACGCCGGGCCGTGGGAGTCGATCTGGGTCTTCGATCACTTCCACACCGTCCCCGCCCCCACCGACGAGGCCACGCACGAGGCCTGGACGCTCATGTCGGCCTTCGGGGCCGTCACCGAGCGCGTGCGGCTCGGCCAGATGTGCACGTGCATGAGCTACCGCAATCCCGCCTACCTCGCGAAGGTCGCCGCCACCTGCGACCACGTCTCCGGCGGCCGGATCGAGATGGGCATCGGCGCCGGCTGGTACGAGCACGAGTGGCGCGCGTTCGGCTACGGGTTCCCGCCCGCACGGGAACGCCTGCGGATGCTCGACGAGGGCGTCCAGATCATGCGGCAGGCCTGGACCGAGGGCCGCGCGTCCCTCGACGGGAAGCACTATCAGGTGGACGACGCGATCGTCCGGCCGCTGCCGCTGCAGGAGGGCGGCATCCCGCTGTGGATCGCCGGCGGCGGGGAGAAGGTCACCCTCAAGATCGCCGCGAAGTACGCGCAGTACACCAACTTCATCGGCACGGACGACGTCTTCGCCACCAAGTCGGAGATCCTCAAGGGACACTGCGACACCGTCGGCACCGACTACGACAAGATCGTCCGGTCGGCCAACTTCAACGTCTTCATCGGCGAGACCGAGGCCGACGTGCAGAAGCGGATCGACGCCCACAAGGCCCGCATGGTGCCCTACGTCGGGGCCGGGAAGGCCGAGACCACAATCGCGCAGCAGACGCTGAACGGTGCCGGCGCCGCCGTCGGCACGCCCGCCCAGATCGTGGAGAAGCTCGGGAAGTTCCGCGAGCTCGGCCTGGGTTACGGGATCTTCAACTTCGCCGAGTCGGCGTACGACCGGTCGGGCATCGAGCTCTTCGAGCGGGAGGTGATCCCGGCGCTGCGGTGAGCCCGTCCGATTGCAGCAAAGCCACTTTCATGCAACGTCATTGCGTGAAAGTGGCTTTGCTGCAATCCGGGACCGGCGCGCCGCCACCCGGTCGGGTGTCGGGTCCGGAAGGATCGCGCGGGTGGGAGCACGGCCGGCTGACGTCGTCGAGGCCTTCCTGCACCATCTCGCGGTCGAGCGGGGGAGTGCGACCAACACGCTCGCCGCTTACCGGGCAGACCTCGCCCGCTACCTCGACCACCTGCGCGCCCGTGACCTCGACGACCTGGCCGCGGTGCGGGAGGCAGACGTCGCCGCATTCGTGCCGGCGCTGCGCAGCCCGCCGCTGAACCTCGCCGCGTCGTCGGCGGCGCGGGCGTTGGCCGCAGTACGTGGGTTGCACCGGTTCGCCGTGCGCGACGACCTCGTGCCCGTGGACGTCGCCCGGGACGTCGCGCCACCGGCGCTGCCGGCGAAGCTGCCGCGGGCGCTGTCGGTGGACCAGGTCGAGCAGCTGCTGGCCGGCTGCATCGGCGACGGTCCCGGTGCGCTGCGGGACCGCGCGCTGCTGGAGTTGCTCTACTCGACGGGCGCCCGCATCTCCGAGGCGATCGGCGTCGATCTCGACGACCTCGACGCGGACGCGCGCACCGTTCTCCTGCGCGGCAAGGGGGGCAAGCAGCGTGTCGTGCCCGTCGGGCGGCCCGCGCTCGTCGCCGTCGACGCCTACCTGGTTCGGGCCCGCCCCGCGCTCGCCGCCCGAGGGCGGGGGAACCCGGCGCTACTGCTCAACGCGCGTGGGGCGCGGCTGTCGCGGCAGAGCGCGTGGCACGTCCTGCGGGCCGCTGCCGACGCCTCCGGGCTGACCGCCGAGGTCTCCCCGCACACGCTGCGGCACTGCTTCGCGACGCACCTGCTCGCCGGCGGCGCGGACGTCCGGGTCGTGCAGGAGCTGCTCGGTCACGCGTCGGTGAGCACGACGCAGGTCTACACCCACGTCACGGTGGACACGCTGCGCGAGGTGTACGCCACGAGCCACCCCCGCGCCCTGCGCTGAGCGACCCGCAGCCAGGCCCGTGAGACAGGCGGCGGTCGTCGCCGAGGTGCCCCGGGCGCACCCGCGGTGCGCCGCTGAAGTCGCGCTGCTGTCGCGACCGGCCGGCGACACGCCCACGGAAGCGGGTCCGCGCTACCTCTTCGCCACTGGCCGGTAACGTTCCGGATGCGTCGGCCACATCCGGCCGATCGGTCGGCCGACACGCGGCGGGGTGCGTTGCCGGTCGTCCGCCCGGACTCTTACGCTGCGCGGATCGGCCCCCGACCGGGTCGACCGCCAGAGACCGGAGACCGCATGGACACGCCGCGGCCCTTCACCCCCCGCCCGGAGCCGCTCGACGAGGAACCGTATGGCGACGACGAGGGTGGCGCGCTGGACGTCGCTGCCGACTCCACGGGGAGACAGCGCGTGAAGGTGCCGGAACCGGCTCCGCTGACCGAACACGGCCCGGCGCGGGTCATCGCGGTCGCGAACCAGAAGGGCGGCGTCGGCAAGACGACGTCGACCATAAACCTCGGTGCCGCGCTCGCCGAGTACGGCCGGAAGGTGCTGCTGGTCGACTTCGACCCGCAGGGCGCCCTGTCGGTGGGCCTCGGGGTGCAGGCGCACGAGCTGGACGCCACGATCTACAACCTGCTCATGGAGCGGGCGGCGGAGATCGACGAGGTCATCCGGCCGTCCGGTGTCGAGGGCATGGACCTGCTGCCCAGCAACATCGACCTGTCGGCGGCCGAGGTGCAGCTCGTCACGGAGGTGGGCCGGGAGCAGGCGCTCGGGCGCGCGATCAAGCCGGTGCTCGACCGCTACGACGTCATCCTGATCGACTGCCAGCCCTCGCTGGGGCTGCTCACGATAAACGCACTGGCCTGCGCCGACTCCATCCTCATCCCGCTGGCCTGCGAGTTCTTCTCGCTGCGCGGCGTCGCGCTGCTGATGGACACCATCGACAAGGTCCAGCAGCGGCTCAACCCCGACCTCGAGATCCTCGGCATCCTCGCCACGATGTTCGACCCGCGCACGCTGCACACCAAGGAGGTGCGCCAGCGCGTGATCGAGGCGTTCGGCGACCTCGTGTTCGACGCTGTCATCAATCGCACCGTGCGGTTCCCGGAGACCACCGTGGCCGGGGAGCCGATCACCACCTGGGCGCCCGCGTCGAACGGGGCCAAGTCGTACCGGCTGCTGGCCCGTGAGGTTCTCGCCCGGTGAGCGAGCCTGCGAGCGAACCCATCGGGCACCGCGACCTCGGTCGCTCGCCCATCCGAACTCAGCGGGGTTCGGGCGAGTGACCGTCGTCGATGACGATGCGCCGGTGGTGGCGCCGACGCGCGCGCGCTTCCAGGTGCGGCTGCACAACTTCGAGGGTCCCTTCGACCTGTTGCTGCAGCTCATCGGCAAGCACGAGCTCGACATCACCGAGATGGCGCTGCACACCGTCACCGACGACTTCATCGCCCACCTCGCGGCGCTCGGCGACGACGCCGACCTGGACGAGACCACCGAGTTCCTCGTGATCGCCGCCACGCTCCTGGACCTGAAGGCGGCTCGGCTGCTGCCGGACGCCGAGGTGGAGGACGCCGAGGACCTCGCTCTCCTGGAAGCGCGCGACCTGCTGTTCGCCCGCCTGCTGCAGTACCGCGCCTACAAGCAGGTCGCCGGCCTCTTCGTCGAGCTGGAGGCGGGGGCGCAGCGGCGGTTCCCGCGCTCGGTGGCGCTCGAGGAGCGGTTCGCGGCGCTGCTGCCGGAGGTGCTGCTCGGCGTCGACCCAGCGGCGTTCGCCGATCTCGCCGCGTCGGTGTTCCGGCCCAAGCCGCCGCCGACGGTCGGGATCGACCACCTGCACGCCGCGGCGGTGTCGGTGGCCGAGCACGCCGCCATCCTGCGCGAGCGGCTCGCCGAGCTGGGCGCGGCCACGTTCGCCGACCTCACCGCCGACTGCGCCAACCCCCTGGAAGTGGTGGCGCGGTTCCTCGCGGTGCTCGAACTCTTCCGCGACACCGCGGTGGACCTGGAGCAGCCGGAGCCGTTCGGAGAGCTGACAGTACGCTGGACACCGTCAGCTCAGGATCGTCCTGCGCAGGCCCCCACCACTGATGACTGATACCCCCACCGATCTCGCCGCCACCGTTCTCGGTCTCGTCCCCGACGCACCGGACACGGGCGAGCTCGAGGTCGACCCGGCCGCCGACGAGCTCGCCGACGACACCGCCCTCGATGCTGCGCTGGAGGCGCTGCTGCTGGTGGTCGACGCCCCCACCGACGAGGAGACGCTCGCGCTGGCCCTCGACCAGCCGGTGGCGCGCGTGCGGGAGGCGGTGCGTCGGCTGTCGGTGGCGTACGCGGCGCAGCACCGAGGCATCGACCTGCGGCACGCGGGCGGCGGCTGGCGCCTCTACACCCGCGACGCGTACGCGCCGTACGTGGAGCGCCTCCTGCTCGACGGCCAGCGGGCCCGGCTCACCCGCGCGGCCCTGGAGACCCTGGCCGTGGTCGCCTACCGGCAGCCGGTCACGCGGGCCCGCGTGTCGGCGGTCCGCGGCGTCAACTGCGACGGCGTGCTGCGCACCCTGCTCACCCGCGGCCTCGTGCAGGAGGCGGGTGTCGACCCTGCCACCCAGGGCACGCTGTTCCGCACCACCGAGCTGTTCCTGGAACGGCTGGGGCTCTCCTCCCTCGAAGAGCTGCCCCCGCTGGCCCCCCTGCTTCCCGACGTCGACGCGATCGACGAATTGTGAGACCTTTCGGATGAGTGACATGACCACAGACGCACACACGACAGGCGTTCGCCTGCAGAAGGTGCTGGCCCAGGCCGGCGTGGCGTCCCGGCGCGCCGCCGAGGAGCTGATCGCCGCCGGGCGCGTGAGCGTCGATGGCAAGATCGTGCGGGAGATGGGTCGCCGCATCGACCCCGAGACCGCCGTCGTGCACGTCGACGGCTCCCGCATCGTGCTCCAGGACGACCTCGTGCACCTCGCGCTGAACAAGCCGCGCGGCATCCTCTCCACGATGCACGACGACCGGGGTCGCCCCTGCGTCGGTGACCTCGTCGTCGAGCGCGGCATCGTCGACGAGCACTTCACCGGCGCACCGCGGGCGCGGCTGTTCCACGTCGGACGGCTCGACGCCGAGACGGAGGGCCTGCTGCTGCTCACCAACGACGGCGAGCTCGGCCACCGGTTGATGCACCCGTCGTTCGAGGTCGAGAAGACCTACCTCGCCGAGGTCGTCGGGCAGGTGCCGCGCGACCTCGGCCGCCGGCTGCGCGCCGGCGTCGAACTGGACGACGGCCCGGTGCGGGTCCACTCGTTCAAGCTGGTCGACTCCGCGCCAGGGCGGTCGCTGGTGGAGCTGGTGATCCACGAAGGGCGCAAGCACGTGGTGCGTCGCCTGCTCGACGAGGTCGGACACCCCGTTCAGCGGCTGGTGCGCACCGCGGTCGGCGACGTGCGCCTCGGCGACCAGCGGCCCGGGCGGTTCCGGCCGCTCACCCGGCCCGAGGTCGGCTCGCTCTACCGCTCCGTGGGGATGTAAGTAGTGCCAGTTCGTGCCATCCGGGGCGCCATCCAGGTGGACGGCGACACCCGGGACGAGATCCTCAAGGGCTCGGCCGAGCTCGTCACCGCCGTGCTGGAACGCAACGACCTGAGCGGCGAGGACATCATCTCCATCCTCTTCACGGCGACGCCGGACCTCACGGCCGAGTTCCCCGCCTACGCCGCCCGGCTGCTCGGGCTCACGGACGTGCCGCTGATGTGCGCGTCGGAGATCGCCGTGCCGGGCGCGCTGCCCCACACGCTGCGGTTGCTCGCGCACGTCGACACCGCGCGGGCCCGGGCCGAGCTGCGCCACGTCTACCTGCGCGGCGCCGCCGCCCTGCGCACCGACCTGCCCCAGTAGCACTGCCGACCGGGCGGAGCCGGCCGCGGGTGGCAAGGCATGATGGTCGGCGGCCCGCGGATGGCGCGCGGCAGGACGGGCCACCTGTGGCTCGAGGACGAGGGGGCTTGCGGGTGACCGGGCGGCTGCACGGGGTCGTGGCGATGGACGGACCGTCGGGCACGGGGAAGTCCACCGTGTCACGGCGGCTGGCCACCGTCTGTGAGGCCGCCTACCTCGACACCGGGGCGATGTACCGGGCGCTCACCCTCGCCGTGCTCCGCGCCGGGCTCGAGGGCACCGAGCCGGAGGCGGAGAAGGTCGCCATGGCCGCGGCGGCCGACCTGGAGTCGGTCACCGACCCGGCGGCTCCGGCGATCCGGCTCGCGGGCGAAGACGTCGAGGCCGAGATCCGCGGTGCCGCGGTCACCGCTGCCGTGAGCGCCGTGTCCGCCGTGCCCGCGGTGCGCACCGCGCTCGTGCTGCGCCAGCGCGCCCTCATCGACAAGGCGGTGGCCCACTGCGGTGGCATCGTCGTCGAGGGGCGGGACATCGGCAGCGTCGTGGTCCCCGACGCGCCGCTGAAGGTCTACCTCACCGCGTCGGAGGAGATCCGCGCCGCCCGCCGCGGGGCGCAGGACCGCAAGGCCGGCCGCGGTGCCGACCTCGGCACCGTGCTCGCCGACGTGCGCCGCCGCGACCAGCTCGACTCCACCCGTAAGACCTCACCGCTGCACGCCGCCTCGGACGCCCTCGTGCTCGACACCGACGAGCTGTCCGTCGACGACGTGCTGACCGAGCTGCTGCGGCTGGTGAAGGACCGTGGGATGGTCACATGAGCTCTCCCGACCTCCCCCCCGACGCGTGGCCGTGGCTGCACGATCGCGGTCGCTGGCTCGCGTCCTGGATGTTCGTGCCGTTCTACCGGGTACACGTCCACCACCGGGAGCGGATCCCGGTCCGTGGTGCGGTGGTCGTCGTCGCGAACCACAGCGCGTTCGTCGACGGGCCACTCATCTTCGGACTACTCAGGCGCCGCGCGGTGTTCTGGGTGAAGCAGGAGATGTTCACCGGCGTCGCCGGCTGGGGTCTGCGGCGGATCGGGCAACTGCCCGTACGCCGCGGCGAGGCCGATCGGCGGCCGTTGACGGCGGCCATCACGGTGCTGCGCGGCGACGGACTCGTCGGCGTGTTCCCGGAGGGAACGCGTGGCACCGGAGACGTCGCGGCGGCCGAACACGGGGCAGCGTGGTTGGCCCGCACCAGCGGAGCCCGCGTGCTGCCGATGGTGTCGCGGGGCACCCGGCCGCCCGAGGGGGCGCGCCGCCGGCGGTGGCGGCCGCGGGTCGACGTGGTGGTGGGGGAGCCGCTGACCGTCCCTGCCGGGGGCGGGCGTGCCGGGTTGGCCGCCGCCACCGAGACGCTGCGGACCGAGCTGGCCGGCATGGTCCGCGAACTGGACGAGTTACGGAGTAAGGCGTGAACGGAACCGACGAAAGCGCGGCCATGGCGGCGCTGGGGCTCGACCCCGACGACTTCGGGGCGCCCGACGGCGGCGATACGGTGGCGGGCGAGGACATCGAGGCGGCACCGCCCGCCCCGGTGCTCGCCGTCGTCGGTCGGCCGAATGTCGGCAAGTCCACGCTGGTCAACCGGCTCCTCGGCCGCCGTGAAGCGGTCGTGCAGGACATCCCGGGCGTCACCCGCGACCGCGTGGCCTACGACGCCCTGTGGAACGGGCGGCGCTTCACGCTCGTCGACACCGGCGGCTGGGAACCCGACGCCACCGGCCTGCAGGCCGCCGTCGCCGCCCAGGCCGACCTCGCGATGCAGACCGCTGACGTGGTGCTGCTCGTCGTGGACGCGAGCGTCGGTGCCACGTCCACCGACGAGGCGGTGGCGCGGGTGCTGCGCCGCTCGGACCGTCCGGTGCTGCTCGCCGCCACGAAGGTCGACGACGACCGGCTCACGTCCGACACCGCGGCGCTCTGGCGGCTCGGGCTGGGGGAGCCGTACCCGGTGAGCGGCCTGCACGGGCGCGGCTCGGGCGACCTGCTGGACGCGATCCTCGCCGCCCTGCCGGAGACGCCGCGCGACGATTTCGGTGCCGCCGGCACGGGGCCACGGCGCGTCGCGCTCATCGGCAAGCCCAACGTCGGCAAGTCCAGCCTGCTCAACCGGGTCTCCGGCGAGCTGCGCTCGGTCGTGCACGACGTCGCGGGCACCACGGTCGACCCGGTCGACTCGCTGGTCGACCTCGACGGCGAGGTCTGGCGGTTCGTCGACACCGCGGGCCTGCGCAAGCGGGTGCAGACCGCGAGCGGCATGGAGTACTACGCCAGCCTCCGCACGCGCGCGGCGATCGAGGCCGCCGAGGTGGCCGTCGTGCTGATCGACGCGAGCGAGCCGATCGCCGAGCAGGACCAGCGCGTCATCTCCATGGTCGACGAGGCCGGGCGGGCACTCGTGCTGGTGTTCAACAAGTGGGACCTCGTCGACGAGGACCGCCGGCTTGCGATGAAGCGCGAGCTGGAGCGCGACCTCGTCCGCGTGCGGTGGGCCGAGCGGGTCAACGTCTCGGCGCTCACCGGCCGGTCCGTCGCGAAGATCGCGCCGGCGCTGCGCACGGCACTCGCGTCCTGGGACCAGCGGATCCCGACCGGCCGCCTCAACGGCTGGCTCTCGGACGTGATCGCCGCAACCCCGCCGCCGGTGCGCGGCGGCAAGCAGCCCAAGGTCCTCTTCGCCACCCAGGCCCAGACGCGCCCGCCGACGTTCGTCCTGTTCAGCTCGGGGTTCCTGGAGGCCGGCTACCGCCGGTTCCTGGAGCGCCGGCTGCGCGAGGAGTTCGGATTCACCGGGTCGCCGGTGCGCATCTCCGTGCGGGTACGGGAGAAGCGCAACCGAAAGGGCTGATCAGCGGGCGGGGGGCACTTGGCTACTCTGGACGGGTGCCGGTCCGAGTCGTTCTCGCCGACGACGAACCCCTGATGAGAGCCGGGCTGCGCACTGTCCTCGAAGCCTGCGGCACCGTCGAGGTGGTGGGGCAGGCCGAGGACGGCGCCGCCATGCTCGCGGCCGTGGACGCGCACCGCCCGGACGTCGTGCTGGTCGACGTCCAGATGCCCGGGGTCGGCGGGCTGGAGGCGCTGCGGGTGCTGTGCGCCCGCCCCGACGCGCCGCCCGCGGCCGTGCTCACCACGTTCGACCTCGACGACTACGTCGCCGAGGCGCTGCGGCTGGGCGTGCATGGGTTCCTGCTCAAGGACGCCGAGCCGGAAGCGCTGGTGCGCGCCGTGCTCGACCTGGCAGCGGGCGGTGCCGTGCTCGACCCGCGGATCACGGCGCGTCTCCTGCCGCGGCTCGCCGCCGGATCTGTGCGATCGGGCCCGTCGCGCCTCGCCGACCTCACGCCGCGGGAGCTGCAGGTGCTGCGCGGGCTCGCCGCCGGCGACTCCAACGCGGCGATCGGGGACCGGCTCGGGCTCGCCGAGGCCACCGTCAAGAAGTACGTGTCGGCGCTCCTGATCAAGCTCGGAGCGGAGAACCGCGTGCAGGCCGCGTTGCTCGCGCAGGGATGGGGGTTGCCGTGACCACGATCCGGGTTCCGCCGCCGGTGCGGCGGGTGCTCGTCGAGCTGGCCGTCGTCGCCCTCCCGGCCGCCGCGGTGCTGCTCGGGGTGCCGCCGTTCGAGTGGTCGGTGGGTCCGGCGCTGCTGGCGTGCGCCCTCCTGCCGCTGCGGCACCTCTGGCCACCGCTCGGGCTGCTCGGCGCGCTCTGGGCGCTCGCCGGCGGCCTGGGCTGGCCGCCGGCGATCGTCGCGCTCTACACGCTCGGCCGGCAGTGCCGGCGGGTCGGCACGCTGGTGCCGTGGCTCGTGGCCGCGGTGGCCGCGGCCGTGACACCGGTGCTGCTCACCCAGGACCTCCCCGTCGGCCGCATCTTCCTGATGATCGCGTTCGTCGCCCTGTACGCCGGGGCGCCGGCCGCGCTCGGGCTGCTCGTGAGCACGCGGGCCCGACTCACCGAGAGCCTGCGGCAGCTCGAGCGCGCCCGCGAGGAGGCCCTCGCGGCGTCCCGGGACGCCGCGCGGGCGCAGGAACGGGCGCGGATCGGCCGGGAGATCCACGACGCCGTGGGCCACCACGCCACGCTGATCGCGGTGGGTGCCGCCGCGATCGCCGCCTCCACCGCCGAGGAGGAGACCCGCCGCGGCGCCGAGCAGCTGCGCGGGCTGGCCAAGCGCGCGCTCGCCGAGATGCGCGCCGCCCTCGGCCTGCTCGACGGGAGCGAGCACGTCGCCGGCCTCAGTGAGGTCTCCGCGCTGGTCGCCGGCTCGCGCGCGGCCGGCGTGGCGGTCGAGTTCGACGAGTGCGGCGACCCGGTCGAGGTCGCGCCCGGCACCGGCCGTGCGGTGTACCGCGTGGTGCAGGAGTCCCTCACCAACGCGGCCCGCCACGCTGCAGGCGCGCGGGTGTCGGTCCGCCTGAGCTGGCTGCCGACCGAGCTGGTCGTGGAGGTGCGCAACGGGCCGACGCCCGCCGCGCCGCGCCGCGCGGACACCGGCGGTGGAGCCGGCCTCACCGGCCTCGCCGAGCGGGTCACCGCCGCCGGCGGTGAGCTCACCGCCGGCCCGCAACCCGACGGCGGCTTCGCCGTGCGGGCGGCTTTCCCACTCGAACCACCGCCCGCGATACCCGCCGCACGCGTGCGCGAGCAGGAGCCGGCCATACCCTGAACGGGCGAACAGGACGTAACGCCCCCGCTACTGCCGAGTACCTACCAAAGTCGCCCTCAGTGGGCTACCGACGACGGTGGTGCACGCGCCCTTCACCACGGAGACTGATGCCTCCGCTGCGCCGGGCCATCGGCGCGCGGACGGTCAGGTGCGGCTGCCAGGCGCGTTGGGGGGAGCCACGACCGGCCGGTCGGGGTGGATCGGCCATGCGGTAGGCTGATCGAGCCCCCTCGGGGGGTGGCCGGGACGTGGCGCAGCTTGGTAGCGCACTTGACTGGGGGTCAAGGGGTCGCAGGTTCAAATCCTGTCGTCCCGACGGCGTAATGGGCGGTTCCTTGCACTGCGAGGGACCGCCCATTGGTCTATCTACCAGCGGAAACGCTTGCTGTCGGCGATCTTCAGTTGATCACAGGTTGATCTTGTGTGGTCGCTTGTCATCGTTGTTGAGCGTCGAACTGGAGCGAATCTGGAGCGGCGTGCCCTGGGCTTTGACTGAAGTGGCCAAATGGGGTCGGGTTCCTTATCTGATCGGCACCAAATGGGGTCATCGGTGACTGACGTCACACGTCGTGTTTGTGGGCTGCCCGACGGCTCGGGAGGAACCTCGGGCCAGCTTTGCGGCTGGGGGAGATAGCGGATGGAGTCCCGTCAGTGCTACCCCGGGATCCGGATCCTGCCGGTCGAGTCGCCGCAGGTCGGAGTGACGATACCGTCTCTCTTATCGATCTTGCGGGGTTCGCTTGGGCGGCTGTTCGATGGGTGGATGACGCAACTGTGAGGCCTGACCCCGCTGCCGGGGGAGCGTCGTGATGGTCGGGGGTTTGCGGCTTCGGAGCAGATCGGGCCGATGCGGTCCGGGTCACGTCGCGATGCGACTGGCGCGGCGGGTGTTGGGTCGTTGTGGTCGGTCAAGGGGTCATGGCTGCTGCGGCGGGTGGGCCGTGGGCATGGTGGCCGTGGCGATCTCATGTGCCAGTTCGTGCCGGCCGCCCCGGATCGCCAAGGGCACCATCGTGGTCACAGATCCGGCGATGACCCGGATACGTCCGCCCATATAGGGGGTCAGCCACAACATCTCCGGGGAGTCGATGCGCGTCAGGTCGGCCCAGCGCCATACGATCACCGGCATGGTCGCCGCGAAGCACTCGCGCCGGCGGCTCACGGCCCTGTGGCTGGCGTTCCTCGCGGCAAGCTGCACGGTCCTTCCCGGAGCCGGCGTGTCGACGAGCGGCGGTGTCGTCCCGGACGAGCTTGTGGTGAGTGCCGACGGCAGGTACCTCAGTCACCGCGACGGCCGACCGTTCCTGTGGCTGGGCGACACCGCCTGGGGCATCTTCGGTCGGCTCACCCGGCCCGAGATCACCGAGTACCTGACGGCACGGGCCCAGCAGGGCTTCACGGTGATCCAGATGGTGACGGTCATGCCGACCTGGCGCGGGGTGAACGCCGAAGGAGTCGACATCGGCAAGCTGGGTGATCCGAACCCGGAGTACTTCGAGCTCGTCGACCACGCGATCGGCGAGACCCTACGGCTCGGCATGTACCCGGCGGTCTGGCCGGTCTGGTCGCGGGACCAGCACGACCTGATCGACACGGACGACGCGGAGGCATACGGCACATTCCTCGGTGCGCGTTATGCGGACAAGCCGGTGATCTGGGTGTTCGGGGGTGACGACAGCGACCAGCGCCCCGAGGTCTGGCGGCAGATGGCCAGGGGAGTCGCCATGGGCGAGACCGGCAGCGAGGACTACGGCTCGTCGCTCATGACCTACCACCCGGCGGGTCAGGAGTCCTCGTCCGATTCCTTCGAGGATGACGCGTGGCTGGACTTCGACATGGTGCAGACCGGCCACGACTCGAGGCAGCGCAAGCCGTACGAGATGATCGCCGACGATCACGGCCGCGTACCTGCGAAGCCCGTCGTCGACGGCGAGTCGATGTACGAGAAGCATGCCGACGGCTGGGACGACCCTGACCGGATCGCGAGCTCGCAGCTGGTGCGGAACTACATGTACTGGGCGATGTTCGCGGGAGCGTTCGGCCACACCTACGGGCACTGGTACATCTGGCCGTTCGTGGACGCCGACCATATCCACCCGTACTCCGAGATCGCGAAGCTGCGGGGCGACTGGCGGGCCGACTACCTGCACGACGAGGTGGCCGAGCAGGTCCGCTGGTTCCGCGCGCTGATGGAGTCTCGCCCCTTCCAGGCCGGGGTGCCCGCCCAGGACGCCATCGCCGCCGCCGGCGATGGAGTCTCGCGCGTGCAGGCGACGAGGGCGAACGACGGCGCGTACCTCATGGCGTACACGCCGGGCGGGGAGTCGCTCACCGCGGACCTCGCGGCCGTGTCGGGCGACGCGGTGAACTCCTGGTGGTACGACCCGCGCACCGGGACCGCCACACCGATCCCGGACGTTGCGCGTGGCACCCACACGTTCGAACCTCCGAGCGACGAGGACTGGGTGCTGGTGGTCGACGATGCTGCGCGGGGCTTCGGCTCGCCCGGACGATAGTCCCGTGTGATCCACTTCGAGAGTCTGGGAACCTGCAGACCCCTCCATGCGTCATGACTTCTCCGAGACCGACCAACGCCTTCGTGCTGGAGCCCGGCCGCTGTACAGGCACGTGGTGGGTCAGGTGATCACCACGGTCTGCAGGCCTGCGTGCTGCATCTGATCCATAACACGTGCGAAGCCGAGTGCGCGCTGATCCACAACAAGCACTGCGTGCATGCGATCCGACGGCGCGAAGACGGCCACGCGCCGCCGAAGCTGTGAACTTCTCAGTAAACGCGGGCGCCACCCGCGTGATAACCAATGGTCAGGTTCTCTGTGCTCGGATTTTGGCGTGACGGGTTAGTGATCGGATCGAGCCTGCCGATGTGGGGTCGGTGGAGCCCGGCGGAGAACGTCCCGTCGCCTGATCGACGTTGGGGCCTGCGTTGGGGTAAGGGGAGCATCGCAGGGTCTGGGGGACCGGTGGCGAAGCGAGTGGACACACGGGTAGCTGTTGTGGGGTACGGCTACTGGGGGAGCAAGCACGTCCGCGTGCTCAGCACGATGCCCGACGTCGGTGTCGTGGTCGTGGACGAGCACGTCGGGCGGCTCGAGGAGGCGGTGGCGTACTACCCGTCGGTGGCGGGCACGGCCACGGCCCTCGAGGACGTGCTCGACGGCGTGGACGCCGTCCTGGTGGCCACACCGCCGGCGGCACACGCGGAGATCGCCCTTCAGGCGATCAATGCGGGCAAGCACGTTCTCGTCGAGAAACCGATGGCCACGTCCGTGGCGGATGCCGAAGCCATGGTGCTCGCGGCCGCCGTGCAGGGCGTGCAGCTGATGGTCGGGCACACCTTCGAATACAACGCGGCGGTCCGCCAGCTGCGGGAGATCATCCGTTCCGGCGCGCTCGGTCGCGTCCTCTACATCGATTCCGCACGGCTGAGTCTCGGCCGGTACCAGCGCGACGTGAATGTCATCTGGGATCTTGCCCCACACGACATCTCGATCGCCTCGTACCTGCTCGACGAGCTCCCGGTGGCGACGTCGGTGTGGGGTGATCGCAACGTCACACCGTGGCGCGAGGACGTCGCGTACCTGCGGCTGGACTTCCCGCAGACGCGCGCGTTCGTGCACGTCAGCTGGCTGAACCCGAACAAGGTCCGCCGCACCACCGTGGTCGGCGAGCGGAAGATGGCCGTCTACGACGACATGTCCGACAACGAGCGGATCCGGATCTACGACATCGGGGTCTCGTCGCGGGCGTGCGAGCGGTCTCGTGACGGGCACGCCGACCGTCCCGTTCCTCGACCTGGCCGCGGTGCACCTCGACCTCCGCGACGACCTCGACGTGGCGTGGAAAGAGGTGCTCGGCGGATCGGCGTCAGTCGAGTGTGGACCGGATCAAGGGAGCCAAGGCGTCCACGGCGTAGGGAATGCTCAGAACCGATCCCGTGGACAGCGCGAGGGCGACCTCGAAGTATTCCACGATCGCGAGTCTGCCTTCGGCGGCGAACTGAGTGGCCGCGAGAGCAGGGTATTTTGCGATGGCCTCGTCGGCGGAGAGTCCTTCTCTCGGGTGAGTCGCAGGACGATGTCCGCGTCGACATCGCCGACCAGCTCCGGGGACAGCTCGACGAAGCGGTCGGCTGGATCGAGGTGTGTCACGGGGAGGGTGTGAGGCCGAGGGCGGTTACGACCCCTGATCCGGCACCGGGTCGTGCCGACCGACGAGCGCGGGCACCGCATCAGAGAGCTGCTCTCACAGGTCGAGCTACCGTCCGCGTTCGCGGCCCGCTTCCCGCACGAGCTCTCCGGCGGGCAACGGCAGCGGGTAGCCATCGCTCGGGCCCTTGCCTCCGATCCGGACGTGCTGATCTGCGACGAGATCACGTCTGCGCTCGACGCCGATACCGCCGGGGGCGATCATGGAGTTGCTGGCCGAGGCCCAGTCGCGCCGTGGGCTGGGCCTCTTGCTGATCACCCATGAGCTGGCCCTGGTCGACCGGCGCTGCGTCACGGTCACGGTGCTGCACCGCGGTGCTGTCGTCGAGGCCGGGTCCGCAGATTCCGTGCTCGGCGACCCGCGCCACCCGGCCACCGCGGACATGGTCGCCGGCAACCCCTCACTGAAGGAGTCGTGATACCTCTGCGGCGCGGAGGTGCGACAGTTCTGACCGAACGCGAGGAGGGGCCTGCGGCTTCGGCTCCGTGCCGCCACCCGCGTCCTGAAGGGCCAGCGTCAGGGAACTCAACCAGAGATCGCGCTGCTCGCACGAACTCAGAGAGGTGAGTGGTGGGCGAATCGACGGTCGAAGTCGGCTGGAATCTCGCTGTTGCGCTGGCGGCACTTACAGCACTGGCGGTTGCCGCCGGTGCCGCCGGTCGTCTCGGAACCGGCGCCTCGGCGTGCGTCGCAATTGGGCGAGCGATCCTCCAGCTCGCGCTCGTCTCGGCAGTAATCCTCACGGTGGTTCGCTTGTGGTGGGCGACCATCCTCTTCATCCTGATCATGTTCGGGGTGGCCTCGTGGACGGCTGCGCGCCGGATCAGCAGCCACGGCCACGGTTTGGCCGCGGCTCTGGCGATCTTGGCTGGCACCGCCCCGGTGCTCATGGTCGTCGTTGGTACCGGTGCCGTGCCACTCACCGGGATCGCGCTCGTTCCGGTCAGCGGCATCATCATCGGCGGGGCGATGACTGCGACGTCTCTCGCAGGGCGACGTGCGCTCGACCAACTCAGGATCCGACAGGGGGAGTACGAGGCAGCCCTGTCGCTGGGATTCCTCGATCGGGACGCAGTACTCGAAGTGGTACGACCGTCGGCTTCCGACGCACTGTTGCCAGCCCTCGACCAGACCCGCACCGTCGGACTCGTCACCCTGCCCGGCGCGTTCGTCGGTGTCCTTCTCGGGAGTGGCGATCCGATCCAGGCGGGAGCGGCCCAGGTACTTGTTCTGGTTGGACTGCTCGCCGCGGAAACCATCGCTGTGCTCGTCACTGTCGAACTGGTTGCACGTGGAAATATCACGGGCAGTCCGGCTCCACAACGCAGCGCACGCCGCCGAAGGCTGCCGATGCGCCGCAGAAGCCGCGCCGATGTGGGGCAATCGACGATACGAAAGGCCTCTCCGACGGTAGCTGACCCTTGATGCGTCGACGGGTCGCGGGGTTGTCGAAGCGGGGTCGGCAGAACACACCCCCAAACTTGGGGAGTTCGCCACCCGGTTTGTGGGCTAATCCCACCGAGATAGCCAGGTTCGAGTCTCGTCGCCGGCCGCATGGCGATCGTGTGCGACCTCGGAAGCCTACGTCCTGTCCGAAGCCGAGATCGACGGATCGTCGACATCGCGGCGTCTTGTGGGGTGTGGCTCGTGGCCGACGAGGTGTATCAGGGCACCGAGCGCGACCCTGCTTCGGCGCGCACGTTCGTCGGTCGGTACGAGCGAGTCATCGGGGTCAACAGCATGTCGAAGGCCTTCGGGCTCTCCGGGTTGCGGATTGGCTGGGCGGTGGGACCCGGCGATGCGGTGGCCGCGTTGTGGCGGCGTCACGAGTACGCAGCGATCTCCACGGGCCGGCTGGACAACGTGATCGCAGCCATCGCCCTCGAGCCGGCTCGTGCTGAGCGGATGCTCGACCGCAACCGCGCTGCGGTGCGTGTCGGTTGGGAGCTGTTCGCGGACTGGGCGGTCTCGCTCGACGGGCGTGTGCAGGCGCACCGGCCGATGGCGACCCCGCTGGTGTTCGCGCGGCTGAAGACGGCGCTCGGGTCCGTGGAGCTGTGCGCCCGCCTACGGCGGGAGGCGTCGACCCTGCTCGCCCCTGGCGCCTACTTCGGCTGCGAGGGATACGTGGGCCTCGACGTAGGACTTGGTGTGAAGGTGGTGTCGGACGCGCCGGAGGCGCTGACGCCGGTGGTGGAGGCGCTGACGCCACGGCCGCCGCTGTGATGAACTCCGGAGCAGCGTCGGACATCTACCGGTCGGGCGTGGGGTTCGGGCGGTCCTGCAGCAGTGTCCAGACACGTTGCCTGGAGACGCCGAGCAGCTCGCCGATCGTTCTCATGCTCAGGCCTTCGTGTCTGAGTGCGTTCGCCTTCTCTCGGCGGAATCGGTTGCCGAAGTCGCCCAGCTCGTCGAGCGTCTGAGTGATGATCTCGGTGATCGCGGGTTGCTGTTCGCTCACCGTGATCCACGACCATGGCTTGCCGCTGATCCGCTGGCTGATCATCGGTCCGACTCGTTCGGCCGCCGTGGTGAGGTTCGCGATGGTGTTTTCGAGGGTTGCTTTGAGCTCGATGAGGGCTTGGACCACGGGCTCGTCGGTGCCCGTTTCCGCTGCACCGATCTTCTCGGGTCGATGCGTCATCAGCCGGCCTCAGCCATGCGCCCGCCGGCGAGTGCCGACGAGCAGGACACCGACCGCCGCGACGCTCTGGGCCGCCAGCCACGCAACACCCGTGCCGATGACGCCCATCGTCGGCATGAGCAACCAGCTGCCTGTGATCACAGCGATTGTGATGGCAGCGGGCAGGCCGAACAGGATGCGGCCGTCGCGACGCACCCTTGCCGCCCAGACCATCGACCAGTTGACGACGTTCGGAATAGCCGAGAGGGCCAGCAGCACCAGCAGGAGGCTGCCCTCGTCTGCGTAGTGCGCCCCGAACAGCGACAGCACGGGATGTGCGAGCGCCGCGCACAGCAGCACCGTTGGCACCAAGAGTAACAGGGCCTTGCCGACCATGGCGCGCCGCGCTGCCTCGAGCTTCTCCGGCTCGGCCGCCGCGTGCGCCACCAACGATTGGCCCATGCCGTTGACGACCAGGTAGAACGCGTAGGCGATCTGCCACACGACGCCGTACACGGCGGCAGCTTCGGCGCCGAGACGGGCCAGCACGACGAGCGGGAGGCCGAACACCGCGGCCAGCAGGAATACGACACCCGCGTAGTCGGCCCGCACGAAGGAGGCCACATCGCGAACGGTGACGGCAGGGGGGCTCGCGGCGCGGGCGGCCGGTCCCGCTTCCTTCGCGGGGCGGGGAAGCACCCGCATCAGCCACACCGAGACGGCGACCACGGTCACCACGGTGGCAGCGAGCCAGGACACGGCGATCCCACTCCAGATCCCGAGCACCGCAGCTCCGGCGAGGAACAGCAGCTTCAGGACGGAGAACACCAGGTTCTCCACGGGCACAACGGCCGCGCGCTTGATGGCGGGCAGTACATAGTCCTGCATCACGAACATCGTCCAGATGGGCGTACTGACCACGAAGAAGACGAGAAGTTCCGACCTCCCGAACGCGGCCGCGAGCTCTGGAGCCCACCACGAGGCGCCCAGCGCGAAGACCGCGCCTGCCGCAGCGGCCGTCGCGATGGCCACGATGTAGGACAGCGCCACCAATGTGCGGGTGTGTCGCCCGGCCACCGGGATGAACCGCAGGAGTGCGTTGCCGAGGTTGAGCTGCGCGATCGTGCCCAACAGCGTCATCGCGGACAGCAGCGCGCTGTTCAGACCAACCGTGGCGGTCTCGTAGAGGCGAGCGGCCAAGAGCCAGAACAGCAACCCCAGCCCGGAAGTGATCCCCGAACTGAGGATCAACGCCAGTCCGTCCCGATGCTGCGGGGAGCGCCACCCTCGCAGCAAGACCGAGGAACGCGCTATGACGGCGTCACGGGCACGGACGGACAGATCTCGAGACATTGCTGATCCACGCATCGAAATGGTCTACTCGCTCGCGGCTCGAAATTGCAGAGATGCAGGCAGGGTTAGTGCAGGCGAGGTGCATTCGAAGTGGCCATCGCTAAACGCTCGTCTCCTACCTAGATCTCAAGCGAGTTCCAACGTGGCAACGCTATCGGTGGCCTGACGCGAGTCATATCCCGAAAATGAGGGGGTCGCCGGACGGACGCGGTCAGCGCCTTCGGGGCCGCCGCTGCAGTGAGCTGTCCGCGGGGTCGTGCTCGACGATCGCTCACGATGTGCGGACCTCCCGGCGAGCCCAGGTCGTCGCGCCGAGGTGTCGAACTCAGCGGAGGCTCAGGAGGGATGGTTAGCCTCATCGTCGTGGGCAAGCTCGATGCCCCGGAGATCGAGAGGGTGACATGACCGCCAGCAGCGGGGCAGCCTTGTTCCTGGTCGACGATCACCGCGTCTTCGCCGAGACCCTCGCACTCGCCGTCTCGACACACCCCGGCCTCCGCTGCACGGGTGTGGCCCACTCGGTTCGCGAAGCACGGAGGCTTCTGCAGGATCTTCCGGATGAGCAGACACCCGATCTCGCCGTCGTAGACCTCGGTCTGCCCGACGACAGCGGACTGCGCCTGGTCCCGGAGCTGGCCCAGCGGATCCCGGTTCTCGTGCTCACCGCCCATCCCCGGGTTGATCTGGCGCGCCGCGCGAGCGCCGCCGGGGCGGCCGGCCTCCTCGCGAAGGACATGCCGTTGCACGAGATCCTGGTTGCCGCGCGAGCTGCACTCGCGGGCACGCCGGTGCGGTCGTGGGAGCCTGACCGGTTGGTGGACCTGACCCGCCGCGAGCTGGACGTGCTCGCCGGGCTCGGCCGCGGTCGCAACACCGCCCGCATCGCCTCCGATCTGGGCATCTCCGTTCACACCACGCGGGATCACATCCGAGCAGTGCTCGCCAAGCTCGGCGCACACAGCCAACTCGAGGCCGTCGTGACGGCTGACCGGCTCGGGCTCATCGCCGTCGGCGCCGAGATATGATCGTTCGGGCAACCATCGTGCGCCTCGTCGGCGTGACCCTTTTTGCTGCCGCTCTGCTCGCGGGCCTTGTGGCACTCGGAGTTCGCTGGGTCGGCGAAGCCGACGGCGAGCGGACGGCCCACCGCGTCTCGACACAGGTTGCGGCATCGATCCTCGCGTCTCTGGCCCACCGAGACTTCACCGAGCACCAGGACCTCGACCGGCAGGCTCTACTCGCTGATCTGGCACCGTTCCTGGACACCGGGATGGTCTACCGGGTCAAGGTGTGGTCGGTAACAGGGGATCAGGCGCAGATCGCCTTCTCCGACGAACCGCGGGTGGAGTCGGCGATGCGACCGTTCGACCCCAATCTCGCGCGCCGGCTCGATGCCGGCGAGGCCGTCGTCTACTCGGTGCCCAACGACACCGAGCACCGCTACGAGTATGCCCGTGCCGACGACCTGCTGGAGGTCTTCATCGGATTCCGCGACGTGGTGGGCAACCCCACTCGTCTCGAGATCTATGTACCGGTCGGAGCAGATGCGGCCATCCGTCACGCCATGACCGTGCTGCTACCGCTCGCTGTGGTCGGCGTGCTGGCGCTGGGGCTGGCCCTGCTCCCGATCGCAGTCGCGATGGCCCGTCGCATCGATCGCGACCGCCGCGAGCATCATGATGCTCTCCATTACGGCCTCGCCGCCGCGGAGCTGGCTCGTCGCGACCTTGCACACAAACTCCACGACGACGTCATCCCCGACCTCGCGAGTACCGGGCTGATGCTCGACGCGGCGGCAAGCGTCCCCTCTCCTCGCGCGAAGGAACTCGTCGCCGGCGCCCGCGCCCGGATCACAGCTGATGTTCGACAGCTGCGAGGGCTGCTGTCAGAGCTCACACCGCCGATGACCGATCCGGTCGCGGCACGGGATGCCTTCGTTCGACTCGTCGCTGGCCTGCAAGGCAGCGGACCACGAATCACTCTGGAAATCGCCGACGACCTCCACCTGGACACCGAGGTCGCGACGCTGCTGCACCGCGCCATCGGTGAGCTGCTGCGCAACGCGATCGCCCACAGCGGCTCGAGCGACGTACACGTCAAAGTCCAGCGCGACGGCGGTCGAGCGCTCGCCGCGGTCGCCGACAACGGGTGCGGGTTCGACCCCGCAGCCTCGTCCCGGCCCGGGCACATCGGCCTGCTTCTGGTGCGCCGCGCCGCCGAGGACGCCGGCGGGACGTTCACGATCCGCAGCGGCCGCGACCACGACCGAGGACACGGCGCGGGCAGCTACGTCGAGTTGGTCGTGCCCGTCGCGATCCCCCGCATCCGACCGGCAGCCAACGCACAGCAGCTCGGACTCGGCCGGCGCGCGTGGGTCCGATGACGCTTGTCCTTGCCAGGAAGACGCCGAACACCAGGGGCTAGGAGCAGGTTCGCCGGTGACCGGACGACCGGGTTGTCAGCGGGCGTTGCCCCATCCAGGGCGTCGTCACAGCGATCGCCTGCGACCGTGAGCTCACTCGACACAACTCCGGAGAGCTCATGCTGCCGACATCTCTGCACACCGGCGTTCGCACCTCAACGGTGAGCGCCGAGTGGAGGGCGTGGGACGTGCCCTTCCGACTGGTGGTGACCGACCCGACGGCGCTGAGAACTGCCTGCGAGCTGGTGGAAAGGCAGCTCGGCCAGCTCGCAGCTGTCGTTGGACACCGACCCGCCGGCCCGGCACGGCATTCCGCACTCACCCGACTGCTGTGTGGCGGGACACCGACGCCGACCGGCGAAGCATCATCGTTCCCCTACGGGATCGCAGGCGTTCCGAGAGGCGTGGAAGCGCACCGGCCTGCGACGACAACGTGGCAACAAGCGTTTGCGTCAGCCACACGCGCGCGGGAGGGCTGGCGCGTCGAGGGGTGTCCCTCGGCATGGGCGATGATCGCCCAACGATGTGCCCAGCTGGTCGCCGACGCCACCTCGTGTGGCGCACTGGTCGCGTTCGGCGACGACGTCGCGACCTCCGGGCTGGCCCCCCTCGGTGGGTGGCGGGTGGAGTTGTCCGACACATCGGGTGCGCACCGCCCTGGTGAGGTCGTGGCCATCGATGGCGGAGCCATCTCGTCCACGAGTAGTGCGTGCGCACATCACGGAGCCGGACGGCGGACGCTCCTGCTGTCGATGACGGCGCCCACTCCGTCGCTGGTGTGGCAGTCGGTCACGGTCGCCGCCGCCGACGCTCCCACCGCAAGCGCCGCCTGCTCCCGGGCGATGCTGTGGGGCGAAGACGCCCCAGCCCTTTTGGCCTTAATGGGCCTGCCTGCCCTCCTGATCGACCCTGCGGGCATCGCGCACGCCGCCGGCTCATGGCCCGGCGCGGGAGGCCCTGACCGACGCGCTGAGCAAAAGCGTCGTGCGACCGTAGCCGACAGTGCCACCGGTCGGCCGAATTCTTAGTGCCCCGCGCCGGCAATTCGACGACGAGACTCCCCTCTGGTGCCGCCCAGTATCACAGACTCGCCAACGGTCTCGGGCCAGGACAGCTTGGCGTGGTCGGGAAGGGGGGTTTCGGCACGCATATCACTGTCGCGTCGAAAGCGAGTTGGGTTTCCTCAAACGCCGGGAGGACGAATGGAACAGCACGTCGACTGCCCATGGCATCCTCTTCCTGTGTACGCCATCGTCCAGGTCGTTGCGATTGAGCGTCGAGCTGTACGGAAGCATCGGAGCGGGCCACCCATCAAGCCGGCTCAGGTGGTCTGGGGTGTGTTGATCCACCGGGACGCGACCACTCACGAGCGGGTCGACCTACCTGCGGATGTGGTGCGGGCTCTCGCTCGTGATGGTGGCCGGCCGCTCCATCCCATGATCACGATTCCGGCTGTGCGGCTCAACGCCGCAGTTGAGCGGGCCGCTGCTGATCGACGAGCGTCCCGCGGTGACGCCGGCGGACCGATCGCGCAGGACCGCTAGGACTGTCTCAGGAGACTTTCCGAGGTCCTCACGAGCCGGGGCTGCGCGCTCGCAGCGGTCGACCGGCCGCCGAGCGATGGCCGCGCCACGAGCGGACAATCCCTGGTGAGTGCGCGAGCCCGGCGACCGACATCGGTGGGGTGATGTGCAGGCCAACAGCTGCAGTCGCGCCGAGAACTGCAGGTGCTTCTGGAGCGGCGTCCCATTCGTCCCGAATGAGGTTCGCCTTCAGCTGGCTCACAGTCAGTTTCAGCGAGTTCACAGTGACGGTGGTGATGATTCTTATGGGCGTTCACTGATCTCATCAACCGGAGGCGACGCATGGGTACCACGGCCACGCCGATTCCCTGGGGTCCCCACGGCAGAGCAGTCGCTGACCGGACGGGCCTCGACAACGGTCCATGGCTACCGACTGCAGGTGCCAGGACGGAGCGGCGCGTCCCCCGGGGAGGGGGTCCTTGCAGCGAAACGATCGCGCTTACTGGCCGCCGACCTGCTGACAAGAGGAGAAGCGCAGTGAAGCCGTTGCAGCGGCTCGCCGCCGTGATCTGGGACAGCCAGTTCCTCCGTGTGCAGCACGCCGTCTATCGTGCTGCTCCCCGCCTCGCCGTCCGCCTCGACGAGCTTGCCCGGCGTCGCGACGAAGGGCGTGGAAAGCGCTCGTGAGTCGGGGCGTCTTCGGTCGGGGATCCGATCTGAGCGCGCGACGACCGCACGGTGTCCAGGGCGCCGCGTGGGACCGACGGTCGCGAGGATCGACTGTCGTCATCGGCGGTGATCGGGCTGGCGGTGCGATGATCCTCCGCCTCCGGGAGCGCTGCCTGATGTTCGCGACGGACCAGCGGCTCAGCAGGATCCCGACGGCCACCGCTGACTGCCCCGCGACGAGGGCGAGTCCCACGCCGGTTAGCCCGAGCCTGGGGAATTAGCCAGCGCAAGCGGGATGACGACGAGGGCGACCATGGCTAGGGCACGATCTGCGGACCCGATCGTTACGCCGATCGGTCACCGGGTGACGCTCAGTTACGCTTCTCCGCCGTGTCGACACCGAGCACCCCGGCCTTGCCCGACCCGCCCGAGCGGCGCGGCTCCAGCTCAGGCCCAGGTGCTATCCACCCGAGCGTCCTCATTCTCATTGGGGTGCTGGCGGTCGGGCTCGCGGTTCTGGGCTGGGTCCTCGCGCCCGGGTGGGTTTCGCCGCCCATTGCGCCGGACAGCCCTCTGGCACAAGTGATAGCTGACGAAGCCTCGCGCCGCGCCGCGGTCAGCGCGACTCGGGCCGCCCTCGTCACCGGCCTGCTCGGCGTCGGCGCCCTGCTGGCGCTGTGGATCAACAACGCCACGGCCAGGGCCGCCCTCACCAACGCCAGGGCCGCCCTCACCAACGCCGAGGTCGCCATCGCCAACTCCAGGGTCGCCGTCGAGACGCTGCGCGTCGCCGAGCGCGGGCACCTCACCGACCGCTACGCCAAGGCGATCGAGCAGCTCGGCGACGACAAGCTCGCCGTCCGCCTGGGTGGCATCCATGGGCTCCAGCAGTACGCCGAGGACTCCGACCGGCCGGGCGACCAACGCACCGTCGTCGAGGTGCTGAGCGCGTTCATCCGCGACAAGCTCGGCGGGGTCGGCGGTAGCGACCCGGAGAAGGGCGGCCCGCGCACGCCGGAGGCCGACGTGCTCGCGGCCGTGTCCGTCCTGGCGCAGCTTCCGGTCCGCGATGGCGTGGTGCGTGCCTACATCCCGGGTGCGCTGTTCCACAGCATCGACATCAGCGGCGCGCGGCTGAAGGCGGGCAACCTCAGCAGAGTGCGCATGGACACGGTCGGGATCCGAGGCGCCGACCTCAGCGGTATCAACCTCGACGGTGCCAACTTCGACAACGCGTCGCTGACCCGCTGCAACCTCACCGACGCCAAGCTGCGTGGCACGATCTTCCGAACGGGCTCCCTGGCGTACTCCAAGCTGCACGACGCCGACGTGGAAGGCGCCGATCTAGGTACGGTGACCTTCGAGGAGACGGAACTCCACCGGGCCAACCTGTGCAACGCAGATCTCGGCAACGCCGACCTGAGCTGGGCGATTCTGCCGGGCGCTGAACTTCGCGGTGCGTTTCTCGCCGATGCGAAGTTCGAGGGTGCTGTGCTCGATGACGTGGACTTCGCCGGAGCGCGGCAGCTCGAAGACGGCCAGCTCACGGCCAAGCAGATCGCCAGCGCCCGCAACGTGCCTCCCGGGTTGAAGCCCAAGGACGAGGCGTAGTCGGTGAAACGCGGCACCCGGCCCGGCGTGGTGATTCTCGACGAGGTGTTGACCGTCCTCGTCGCTGGTGCCACTTACGTGGGGGCCTCGCAGTCGTAGCGCGGGCGCCGCTGGGACGATCCGGCCACGACGGAACTCCCCGGTCCGCCGCGCGACGGGCTGACCGCCGCGCTGGACCGTGTGCCGGCTTGGTGGCTCGCCGGGTCGGTGCGCCACTCGATGGGCGCCCGCATCCGCGCCGCTTAACGGCCTTCGTGGCAGATGATGAGGCGCGAACTCGTGGCGGCTGGTGATGTTCCAGTTGCCCGCGAGACGGACCGGTTGGCCGTTGTCGCAGGTAGAGTGGCTATTTGATGCCGAGCGGTTGCCTTGTAGGCGGTGGGTCCTTTAGGTCGCCACGCTCGTCCAGTTGGTATGGCTGGCGCCGACTCTTCCACCTCGCACACTCTGACGTTCCCCCGTAGCACGGACACTTGCGGTGTGGGGTCGTCAGTGATCTTGGTCTGACCGGGTGTGCAGGGCTTCAAACATGGCGGGGCTGCGCATTCCGACGCTGGAGTGGCGTCTTTTCGTGTTGTACCAGCACGCTATTACTACAGCCGTAGATCGTGATCTTGCCGGCGTGGCGGTCCCGGACGTGGCACGGCCACCGCGTGATCATCGTCCGTTGTGTCGACATCAGAAGATCAAGCGGTGGCCGCGGGCCACAGCGTAGAGCCCGACCGGTGGCAAGCCGAAGCCGACAAGCTCCTCGGTGGGATGGCCGGGCGGTTCGCCCGGGTCGAGACCCGCCGCCGGGCCCGCGGGTTCCTGCTCGGGCTGCTGGCGGACCTGCCGCGGAAGAACTGCTGGACCATCGCCGAGCATGCTGGCGACCCGGATCCGCACGGCATGCAGCACCTGCTGGCCCGGGCCAGCTGGGACACCGACGGGGTCCGCGATGACCTGCGCGACTACGTCACCGGCCAGCTCGGTGACACCGACGCGGTGCTGGTGGTCGACGAGACCGGCGATGAGAAGAAGGGGATGGACACGGTCGGGGTGCAGCGCCAGTACACCGGCACCGCGGGGCGGATCGAGAACGCCCAGGTCGCGGTCTACCTGGCCTATGCCGGCGAGCGCGGGCACGCGTTCATCGACCGCGAGCTCTACCTCCCGAAGTCCTGGACCAGCGACGATCAGCGCTGTGCGGCGGCCGGGGTGCCCGCCGACATCGAGTTCGCCACCAAGCCAGCGCTGGCCACCGGGATGATCATCCGTGCGCTCAACGCCGGTGTCGAGGCGCGGTGGGTGGCTGGCGACGAGGTCTACGGCGCCGACCCTGGCCTGCGCACCGAGCTGGAACTGCGCCGGATCGGCTACGTGCTGGCCATCGGCTGCGACCGGCGGGTTCCGACCGCGGCCGGGCCGCTGCGCGCCGACGAGATCGCCGCCGGTCTGCCGCGCCGGGCCTGGCAGCGGCTCTCCGCGGGGGCGGGGGCCAAGGGGCAGCGCTACTACGACTGGGCCTGGGTCTCCCACCCCGACCCCGCCGGCGGCACCGATCCGACCGATCCGACCGATACCCAGTGCTGGTGGCTGCTGGTGCGCCGCCACCGCCACACCGGTGAGCTGGCGTTCTACCGCTGCTACTCCCCGCACCCGGTACCGCTGCGGGAACTGGTCCGCGTCGCCGGCCGGCGCTGGACGGTGGAGGAGTCGTTCCAGGCCGGCAAGGGCCTGGCCGGGCTCGATGAGCATCAGGTGAGGCGCTGGACCTCATGGCGGCGCTGGACCCTGCTCGCGGTGCTCGCCCACGCCCTGCTCGCGGCCGGGCTAACTCGACGGCACGCTGACGGAACTCAGGAGGGTGGGGAGCGGGCACGAGGACATCCTTCCTGGTGGCTGACGCCACCCAGGCGAGGTGTCCGTGCTGCGGGGGGAAGCTCATCGGGCACGTGGGTCGGTGTGACGTGGAGTGCGGTGGGTGCTCCGGTGTCGTCGGCCGCCAGTGTGACGGCGTTGCTCGGGTGGTCGGGTTGGCCGTAGAACACCATGTCGGAGTCGGCGCGGACGACGCCTTTGTCGTTGAGCAGGAACGCGATGGGGTCGATCTCGATCTCGGCGTCGGCGTCGTCGGCGATCTGGAGTAGGAGCCGTAGGTGCTGTACGCCGTTGAGTGGCACGTGTTGACCGGCGCGCAGCTCCTGAAGCACGGGTGTGCCATTTTCTGCCTGCTCTGATGTGTCTTCGGTGTCCTCGGATGGCAGCGGTGATGGCGCGGCCTCGGGAGGCGGGGGAGCGAGGGCGGTGGTGGCGCCGCTGGCGCGCCATTCGAGGGCTTCGACGGTTTCGGTGAACTCGAGTAGGTGGCTTCCGGCGGCGTCGGCGAGTAGGCCGCGGACCTCGGCGGGTGTGGTGCGGAAGAACTCGCGGTGCTGGTTGACCTTATTGACCCGCCGGTCGGCCAGCGCAGCGTGCAGGCGGCTATCGAGGCCGACGGCGTCGTCGCTGTAGACGAGGGCGTGGACGTCGAAGCGGTAGGGCACGGAGGCGTCGCCGAGTTCGCGGACGCGGTCCATCGGTTCGAGCCGTCGGGTCATGCCGATCTTGACAATGTGGTCGCCGAAGGAGCCGATGTTGCTGATGACGTAGACGTAGCCGGCGCGGATGTTCGCGGCGGTGCGTCGACGGTGGCGATGTCCGCGCCGAGCCGGTCGAGCTGGGCGCGGAGCTCGGCGACTGGGGCGGGGTCCGCAGAGGGTTGGTTGCGCAGGCGGTCGTAGGCGGCGAGGTAGTGGGCCTGTTCCTTGAGCAGCTTCTGCTTCTCGCGTTCGAACTCCCGCCGGGCGCGTTCTTCCTCCCGGGCGGCTTCGTTCTGGGCGCGGACGAGCTCCCGCTCGGTCTCGACCTTGGCCAGGTAGTCGGCGGTGAGCTCGATCTCGTGGATGCGCATGCGGTGGTAGCGCTCGGCGATGGCGATGCTCATGGTGCGGCCGAGCTTGGCGATCGTGGTTCGGGTTCGGTCCAAGCGTTGGCGGGCGCTGTGCAGGGTGTGGGGTTTGACGGTGCGCACGCAGTTGTCGGCGTCGGCGTTGTAGGCGCGCAGCATGAGCGTGGAGAGGTCCTTGACCATCTTCGCGCCCTGGGCGCGGGAGCCGTTGACGGTCCAGTCCACGGTGCCGGTCACCGCGCGCCGGGCGGTGACTTCGGTCTTGATGTCCGCCTGGACCGCCCCGGACAGCGGCCGCAACGCGCGGTAGATCGTCCGGAGCAGGGTGGACTTGCCGCTGCCGTTCGGACCGACGATGCCGACGAGTTCCCCGACACCGAAGGTCAGGTTCGCGTCGGACACGATCGGGCTGGTGTCGAGTCGCACCGAGAGCCCGTCGACGACGACCCGCGTGTGCTGTCCCCCCGAGCTCTCACTCACCCGAACCGTGCCTCCCGCCCCGCCTCGCGCCTGCGCAGCAGCCAGACGAAGAACGGCACCCCGAACACCGCCGAGATGATCGACAGCGGCAGGTCCGACGGCGCCAGGACCGTCCGCGCGAGGAGATCCACGAGGACGAGGAACGAGGCACCGACCAGTGCCGTCATCGGCAGCGGCCGCTGGTGCTCCGAGCCGACGACCAGCCGGCAGACGTGCGGGATGATCAGTCCCACGAAGGCGATCGCGCCGCTGACCGCGACCATCACGCCGACCAGCAACGACGTGACCACCAGCATCAGCACCCGGAACCGCCCGACGTCGAGCTCGAGCGAGACCGCCGTCTCCTCGCCACCGAGCAGCGAGTTCAGCGACCGGGCCTCGGTGAGCAGGTAGACGGTGCCGGCGACGACCACGGCCGCCGGGATCCCCACGTCGCTCCACGTGGTGGAACCGAGGCTGCCGAACAGCCAGACCAGCACCGGCTCGTCGACGGATGGCCACGACGATCCCGGCCTCCAGGTGTCCGGACCATCACAGCTCATCTGAGCAACTGTTCATGTATGAATCCGGGGAGCACACGGAGGTGGTCGATGGTGGTGAGCCTCGCGACGTCCCGGCGCAGTCTGCTGCTGGGGGCGGTAGGCATGGCCGGGGTGGTAGCGCTCGGAGGCTGCGGACCCGCGCCGGCTGGAGGAGGCGGTCCGGTCCCGACCGGACCGCCGCATCCGGGGGGACGGCTGCGCGTCGCGCTCGCCGGTCGCTCGCCCTCCGCGGACGACCTCGATCCGCACGTCGCCGGATCCGCGGCGAGCGGCGCGCTCGGCAAGAACGTCTGGGACCGGCTCGTGGCGTACGAGAACGACCTCACGCTGCGGTACCGGCTGGCCGAGTCGTTGCAGCCGAACGCGGACGGCACCGAGTGGCGGGTGACGCTGCGCCCCGGTGTGCTCTTCAGCGACGGCAGCCCGCTCACCTCCCGGGACGTCCTGTGGAGCCTGCGCCGGATGCTCGATCCCGCACGACCGTCCTCCGCCGACCTGTCCATGCTCGACATCGACCGCACCCGCGCCGAGGACGACCGCACGGTCCTCGTCGCCCTCGACCGGCCACTCGCCGACCTCGGCTCGGTGCTGGCCGGGTGGTACGTCTTCGTGGTCAAGGACGGCACGGACGCCTTCGACGCGAGCACCCTGCCGGTGGGCACCGGCCCGTTCGCGCTGCGCAGCTGGTCGCCCGGCGACCGGACCGTCCTGGTCCGCAACCCGCGCTACTGGGAGCCCGGGCTCCCGCACCTCGACGAGGTGGAGATCGTCCAGATCGCCGAGCCCGAAGCACGGGTCAACGCCTTCCTCTCCGGCGAGGTCGACATGATCGACCAGCTGCCGCCGGTACGGGCCCAGACGCTGCGCCAGGACCCGGACGCCACGCTCGTCATGCCCGAGTTGGGCACGATGGCCGCCCTGCAGATGCGCGCCGACGTCGCACCCTTCGACGACGTCCGCGTGCGCCAGGCGATGCGGCTGGCGGTGGACCGCCAAGCGATGATCGACACTGTCTACCTCGGGTTCGCCGAGGTCGGCAACGACCTGTACGGCCTCGGCGCACCGTTCTACGCCGCGGACCTCGCGCAGCGGGCCTACGACCCGGAGCGCGCCCGCGCACTGCTGCGCGAGGCCGGACACGAGAACCTGACCGTCACCCTGACCACCGCCGACTCCTCCCCCGGGCAGCTCGACTCGGCCACATTGTTCGCCGAGCAAGCCAAGGCGGCGGGGATCACGGTGGTCCTGGAGACCGTGCCGGCGGACAACTACGCGTCCCAGGTGTCGGGCAAGCAGCCCCTCACCCACAACAACTGGTGGAACTACAGCCTGGACTACTACTACGGGCAGACCACGACCTCGGACGCCCCCGGCAACGCGGGCTGGCGGCGCCCGGAGTGGGACGCTCGGTTCTCCGCGGCCCGGGGAAACCTCGACCCCGAGGTGAGAGGCCGTCTCTACGCCGAGCTGCAGCAGGAGCTCTACGACGAGGGCAACCTGATCGTGCACAACTTCGTCAAGCAGCCCGCGGCCGTGCGATCGGTGGTGCAGGGCGCCCCGCCGTTCACCCTCGGCACCGACGACTGGGCGAACTACCGCGGCATGTGGCTCTCCCGGTGACCCGGACGACCGGGTTATCGGTGTGACGCGCTACCTGCTCGGCCGGGTCGGCGGCGCCGCACTCGTCCTGGCACTGGTGACGTGCCTGGTGTTCCTGCTGTTCGAGGTACTCCCCGGAGACGCCGCAGTCACGGTTCTCAGCCGCGGTGGCGCGTCGGGTGCCCTGCCGCCGGAGCAGCTGGCCGCGCTGCGGCGCGACCTCGGGCTCGACCGCCCGGCCGCCGACCGGTTCCTGTCCTGGATCGGCGGCCTGGCGACCGGCGACCTCGGGACCTCGCTGCTGTCGCGGCGTCCGGTGGCCGAGGTGCTGGGCAGCCGCGTCGGCAACAGCCTGGCGCTGGCCGCGGTGACCGTCGCCGTGCTGCTCCCGCTCGCGGTGGTGCTGGGCCTGTGGGCCGGGGCGCGTCCCGGTGGCCGGGTCGACCGCGTGATCAGCACCGGCGCGATCGCGGTCGATGCCGTCCCGACGTTCGTCGTGGGGGTCGTGCTGATCGCGGTCGTGGCCCTGGGTTGGCGGCTGCTCCCAGCGGTGTCGCTGGTGCCGGCGGGCACCAGCCCGCTGGCGCGACCCGAGATCCTCGTCCTCCCGGTGCTCACCCTGCTCGCCGGGCTCGTGCCGCATCCGGTGCGGCTCATCCGAGCCCGGACCGCGGAGCTGGTGCACAGCGAGTACGTCCGGACGGCGGCCGTGCACGGCGTCAGCCGGTTCCGGCTGCTCACACGGCACGTCGCGCCGGCGGCGGTCGCCTCGGCCCTGCAGCCCGTGGCAGGGTCCGTGACCGGCCTCGTGGGCGGCGTCGCGGTCGTCGAGACCGTGTTCGCCTACCCGGGGCTGGCCCAGGAGCTGATCGGCGCCGTCTCCCAGCGGGACTTCCCGGTCGTGGCCGCGGCCGCGCTGCTGATCGCGTCGTTCGGGGTGACTGTCTACCTGGTGGCGGACGTGGCCGCGCTGCTGCTCAGCCCGCTCGCCCGCCGCGCCGTGCTGAGCGGGCGACGATGAGGGCCCGCACGGTCCCCGCCACCGTCGCACTGACGGTCCTGGTGATCGTCGTGCTCGGGCCGTTCGTGGCACCGTTCGTCACCTCCGGGCCGCCCGGCGAGACCGTCGGCGCCCCGTTCACCGGGCCATCCGCGCAGCAGCTGCTCGGCACCGACAAGCTGGGACGCGACGTCCTGTCCCGGCTGCTGCACGGCGGCTGGCGGCTCCTGCTGATCACCGCTGCCGCGCTGGGCTGCGCCTACGCGGTCGCGCTCCCGCTGGGCCTGCTCGCCGGCCTGGGGCAGCGCGCCGACGGCTGGGTGATGCGTCCCGTCGACGTGCTGGTCGTCCTTCCATGGTTCCTGCTGCTCGCCGTGCTCGCGACCACCGCGGGCCGCGGCGCGCCCGCGCTGGTGGCTGCCGGGGCGCTGGCGACGCTGCCGTGGGTGGTCCGCGTCGTCCGCAGCGCGACGCTCGACGAGGCGAGCACGGGGTACGTCGAGGCGGCCGTGGCCCGGGCGGAGCCATGGCACCGAATCGCGCTGCTCGAGGTCGCACCGAACATCGCCCCGGTCGTCCTCGCCGACGCCGGCATGCGGCTCACCGCCACCCTGTCCGTCGTGACGGTCGGCGGCTACCTCGGGCTGGGCCTGCCTCCGGACATACCGGACTGGGCGCTCGCGGTCGCCATCAACCAGACCGGGATCACGCTGCAGCCCTGGACCGTGCTCGCGCCCGCCCTCATGATCGTCGTACTGGTCGTGTCGGTGAACCTGCTCGCCGACACCCGCCCGGACCGCCCCGGGCCAGCCGCCACCCGGCTGCACCGACCCGCCGCAGACGGCGGACCCGGTCCGGTGGTCGAGGTCAGCGGGCTCACCGTGCTCGGGCCGGACGGCGGCCCCCTGCTCGAGGACGCGAACCTCGTCGTCCCGCCCGGCGGGGGCCTCGCGATCATCGGAGCGTCGGGAGCGGGCAAGAGCACCCTGGCCCGCGCCATCGCGAACGCGCTCCGTCCCGGCCTGGTCGCCACGGGCGAGGTCCGGCTCCGGCGACCGGACAGCCATCCGGGACAGATCGTCGGCTGGGTTCCGCAGGACCCCGCCCTGGCCCTGAACCCGGGCCTGCGCATCGGTAACCAGCTCCGAGATGTGCTGCGGGCGCACGGACGACCCCCGTCGATACTGCCGGCACTGGCCCGGGTCGGGCTGCCTCCGACCCGCGCATTCGCCCACCGCTACCCGCACGAGATCTCCGGCGGCCAGCAGCAGCGCGTCCTGATCGCGCTCGCGCTGGCCGGGAAACCCGCCGTCCTGGTCCTCGACGAGCCCACCACGGGACTCGATCCCGCCGCCGCGACCGGCGTCCTGCGCCTGCTCCGCGAGCTCCGGACGGTAGGTATCGGACTGATCCTCGTGACCCACGACCTGCCGGCTCTGGCCGACCTGGTCGACGAGGTGGCGGTCCTGGACGCCGGTCGGATCGTCGAAGTCTCCCACGCCCTGCGAGCACGACCGCCGGAATCCGGGCAGCCACCGGCCCGCACCTCCCGGCCGACGGCCGCGCCACTGCTCACCGTCCGCGGCCTGGCCGCCGGATACGACCGGGCACAGGTTCTCGCGGGGATCGACCTCGACATCGGCATCGGCGAGTGCGTCGGCCTGGTCGGCCGCTCCGGGGCCGGCAAGTCCACCCTGGCGCGCTGCCTCGTCGGACTGCACCCGGCCACCGGGGGGATGATCGCCCTCGACGACGTGCCACTGGCCCGCCGAGCCGGCGGTCGCACCCGCGCGCAGCGCGGCGCCATCCAGTTCGTCTTCCAGAACCCCGCCCGCTCGCTCAACCCCCGCCGCACCGTGGCCGCGGAGCTCCGCGCGCCGATCCGGCTCTTCGACACCGCGGCGGAGCCCGCCGAGCTGCTCGAGCGCGTCGGGCTCGCCCCGAGGCTGCTCGACCGCCACACCGGTCGCCTCTCCGGCGGCCAACAGCAGCGCGTCGCGATCGCCCGCGCCCTCGCCGCCGGCCCCCGGCTGCTCGTCTGCGACGAGATCACCGCCTCGCTCGATCCAGGCAGTCGGCGGGGCGTCCTGGACCTCCTGCAGCACCTGCGCGACACCACCGGCCTGGCCGTGCTGTTCGCGAGCCACGATGTCGAGGTGGTCGCCGGCCTCGCCGATCGCGTCGCGGCCGTCAGCGACGGCGGTCTCGTCCCGGCCGGCGGCACGACACAGCACACGGGGCACCGGTACACGGTGCCGTGACCGGGGGTGTACTGGCTGGAGCGCTGGGACCGCCAGCAGGAGCAGTACATGCCCGACCGCGAGGAGCGGTTCGCGGTGATCGCCCGCCGTCGGTATCGGACCGGGCTCGCTCGCTGTCCGGGTCCGCACGCGGCTCCAGGGCGCCATCGTCGTCCAGGCCGACGCCGATCCGCTGCCGCACGGGCTCGCCGACCTCGCCGCCTGCTCGGGATCACACCGCGCGGCGCCGTGCTCGTACGCTCGGACGACCACGTTGCGGTGGCGCACCCGGGAGCGACCCGCGGAGCCCGTCGCCGCGGTGCTCGAGGCCGTCCTGAACACCGACGGGTCGACCATGCCACGGCGGGTGCGAACCTGAGGGCGTCGGTCGGCGTCAATGGTCAATGGTGGTGCCCGGGCTCGCCGACCGAGAGGACCGCCCATGGCGAGGGGAAGATGCGCCACTGTCCGTTGACGTGGAGGAGTCCGTCGAACCGGATGCCGAAGCTCGGTGGCGCGGCGAGTTCGGCGGGCGTCATTGCGGCCTCCGGACCCTCGCCCCCGAAGCCCGACCTGGTCGCGCCTACCCGGCCAGCGAGCCGGCCAAGGTGCGCAGCTGGTCGGCGCAGCGTGCGGCGGACTGGGAGTGCAGGCGGCAGTGATCGTGGTGGTCGGCGTGTCGGCCGCAGGCCTCGGCGCTGACCTGGCAGGCCAGGGTGCACGCCTGGGCCACGCCCCGTCTGGCATGACGGCCCGCCCGGTGCTGCGATCGAATACCTCCCTGTACCGCAGGCGCGGGACGGGTCACCATGCATCCGAGGACAGGACCGTGAGGATGCACATCGATCGCCGTCCGCGGAATGCGTCCCGCCCGTGGAGCACGCGGTAGTTGTCGACCACGAGGATCTCGCTCGCCTCCAGCCGGAAGCGCGGAGCGGCGGCGGCCGCAGCGGTCAGCACGTCGGCGTAGGACCGGAGCATCCGGCCGTGGGCGGCCGCGTCCGGTTCTTGTGGCGCCGGGGCGGCGCCGGTGCTGGCCCGCACGATCAGGCGACCGCTCCGGGTGTGCTCGACGAAGCGTCGGACCGCCGGGGTCGGCGGGACACCGCGCGCGGTCACGTTCGGGCCGAAGAAGTCGACGTCCGCCGTGGTCAGGAACGCGTGCAGCTCTGGGGCGCCGGTCCGGAGCCGTTCGAGCAGCCGGTAACCGTCGACGAGGACCGAGTCGCCTCCGGACGGTGCCGGCGCCTGGCAGAGCTGGAACAGGTAGTCCTCGTCCGGGTCGCGCAGCCGGACCGTGCGGCCGTGCACGTCGACGACGACGTTCGCGCCGTCGGAGTGCAGCGGCAGGGGTCCGGCATCCTCCTCGGTCTTGTGCCGCACCGGGAACACGGTCCGCAGCCGGACGCCGAGCAGGTCGGCGGCTGCCAGGACGAGATCACGCGGGTCGCCGGGGCGTCCGGTCAGGATGGCCGCGCCGTTCCGCTCGACCAGTTCGGCGGCGCGTGAGTCCGTGCACCGTTCGGGGAGCAGTCCGGTCTGGCCCAGCAGGTCCTCGGGCAGGGGTCCGGCCGGAGTACCGGGGGTGGCGACGGTCATCGGTTCTCCTCTGGTCTGCGAGCGCGGCCACCAGCATGTGGTGGGGCGCCGCCTCGACGCACGACCAGAGCGGTTTTGACACTGATAATGGGTATCGTTAGCGTGAACCAGGCCCCTCGTAATTGCGGACAGTGACGACGCACCGTGGGTGCCCTCCGGGCCGGGCCGCTGGCGCCCGGCGAAGAGAACCGAGCGTCAAACGAGAACGGAGTGCCCGACGGATGAGAGGCCTCGTGCCCTGCGGCGCTGTTGTGGTCGGCCTGGTGATGACCGTGGCGACCGGTTGTGGCGCCCCGCCCGACACCGACCCCGTCGCCGCAGGGGGGTCGGCGGACGCTTCGGCGGCGGGCCCGATCACCGTGGACAGCTGTGGCCGGGAGGTCGTGTTCGACTCGCCACCGGAGCGGGTGCTGGCCATCGGCTCGGAGGCGCCGTCGCTGCTGGTCGCCGCCGGCGCGGGCGACAAGGTGACGCACTACGCCGGGAGTCTCGCGGTGCCGTTCGACGCGGAGACGATGACCGTGGTCGAGGGCGCGGAGCAGGTCATCGAGGACTCGCACGACGTCTCGTTCGAGACGATCATCAGCACGGGCGTGGACGTTGCCATCGGCACCGATATCGGTGCGGGGGTTGACATCGACTCCCTGGCGGATCGCCTGGACCAGGCCGGGGTGCAGCTGCTGACGGTGAGCGGGTACTGCGCGGGCATCGAGGGACGGACCACGGCCGGGCTGACCGGGTTCGACCTGATCTACCGGGACGTCGAGACCTACGGTCGGGTGTTCGGGACCGAGCAGGTGGCGGCGGGTGCGGTCGCGAGCATGCGGGACCGCGTCGCGGCGGCCACGGAGCAGGTGGGCGGGCAGCCGGGACGGCGCGCGGTCCCCCTGTATGTGCGCGCCGAGGGCCCGCTGGGCTCCTACGGCGGCCAGTCCCTGGTGTCGGAGCAGATGGCGTTGCTGGGACTGGACAACGTGTTCGGCGGCGTGCCGAAGCGCTACTTCGAGCCGAGCACGGAGGAGCTGGTCAACGGCGCACCCGATGTGGTCTTCGCGATGTTCGTGCCCACGGGCTCGTCGGCCTTGGAGGCCGACCAGGACGTCGTCGCGGCGCTTCGCGGTCGGCCCGAGCTCGCCGGGATCCCGGCGGTCGCCGACGACGGGGCGCTGTTGCCGCTCAATTACTACTACACCTCTCCCGGCCCGCTGGCCGTCGACGGAATCGAACTGTTGGCCGATCGGCTGGCCGGTCTGTGAGGCGGCCCGGCGCGGTACTCCCGACGCCGGCCGAGCAGGCGGCGGCACGCGCCCGGACAGCAGTGGTGCGGCCCAGGTTGCCGGTGGCGGGGCGGCGACGGGGCGCGCGGGCCGGTGGGCACCGGCGCACGCGCGCCACATCAGTACCGACGGGTTCCGGCCGCGGCACGTTGATATCCACCACGGCGGTCGACTTCGTGAAGCTGAGCCCGACACAGAACATGACCCTGTTGGTCAGGAGTCGGCATCCGGTCCGGGAGTACCGGCCCATCGCGGCCGAGCTCCTCTCCGCGGGGCACGTGCACGCGGAACAGGTCGGGTTCATCCGCACTCCGACATCGCCCGCGGCGCAGGTCCGCCTGCACATGGCCGGTGACGAGTTCTGTGGCAACGCCTGCATGGCGCTCGCCGCGCTCAGGGCCGCGGAGCTGGGCCTGGGCGTCGACGACGGGACTGACATCGTTCTGGAGGTGTCGGGGGCGGACGGGTTGGTGACGTGCCGCGTGGAGCGCCAGGACCCCGACTACTACTGCCGGCTCGCGATGCCGCTGCCGCTGGGAGTCGAGCCGTTCTCGATCCCGGGCCTGGACACCGGCCGGTCCGCCCTGGTCCGCTACCAGGACTCGCTGCATGTCGTGATCGAGTCCGACCGGCACGATCACGAGACCAGGGAACTGGCGCAGGCCGTGGCCGCGCGGCTGGGAGCGACCGCGGGCGTGCCGCTGATCGGTGTCATGCTCTACGACCCCGGCCGGCGGGAGCTGGCTCCCCTGATCAACGTCCCTTCGCTGAGCAGCGTCGTGTGGGAACGCAGCTGTGGATCCGGAACGGCATCGGTCGGCGCCTACCTGGCTACGAAGGCAGGAGGCCCGGTGCGGACGAGCGTGCACCAGCCCGGGGGGACGATGCACGTCCAAGCGGATCACAGCGCCCGTGGTGTGACAGGGGTGCGGATCGGTGGACGGGTCGCCATCGTGGCCGAAGGGACGGCGTACGTCCATGCCTGACACGTCTCCTGCGCTCTCGAGCGGTGCCCGCGACCTGCTCCTGTCGTTGCACGAGTACCGACGGCAGTTCCGCGCGGCGGCGGACGGGTACGACGGATCGACCGGGCGCGCTGCCGAGCTCGAACGGGTCATGGCCGACTACTCGGCGTTCGTGACCGACGAGCGTGGCGGTGCCCTGCTGGCCGAACTGGAGCGGGACGGGTCCGCCAGGGTTCCGGACCTGGTGGCCGACCTGCGTGCGCAGTCCGCGCGGTGCGCCGCCGTCATGGAGAAGTATCGCGCGCTGAAGCTGCTGGCGGGCCGCGCCGGGTCCGTCGGGTACTTCGCCAACGTGGAGTCGTGCATCGAGCAGGAGTTCGGGGCCGTCGAGCCGACCTCCGGCGTCGAAGGTGCTGCTCGTCGGCTCGGGGTCTTTCCCGATGACGCTGCTGAACGTCGCGGAGCGCACGGGTGCCGCGGCGGTCGGTGTCGACGTCGACGCCGAGGCCGTCGATCTCGGCCGTCGGGTCGTGCAGTTCCTCGGCAGCGGTCTGGACATCACGCTGGAGAACGTCCCCGCCGAGGACCTGCCCTTCACCCGGCGCGCGACCCATGTCATCTTCAGCTCGACGGTCGAGGCGAAGTACGACCTGCTGCACCGGCTGTACCAGACGACCCGCGACGACGTCGTCGTGGCGATGCGGTTCGGGAACGGGTTGAAGTCGCTGTTCAACTACCCGATGCAGGAGGTCGACCGCGAGCGGTGGCGCCTGGTCGAGACGATCCGCCGGCGGGACCAGGTGTTCGACGTGGCGGTGTACGTGAAGCAGCTCCCCGAGCGGAAGGAGGGGTAGGGCATGGACGATCTCGGGAGGGTCCTCATCGCCGGGACCGGTCCGACCGCGGTGCAGATGGCCGTCCTGGTGGGACGGCTCGGGCGCGCGGTCGGCATCGCCGGCAGGGAGTCCGTGCGGTCGGACGCGTTCTTCACGGCGCTGGCCGGCAGCGGGGGCACCCTGCGCATCGACGTCCAGAACGACAGGCACCGGGGGCTGGCGGGTGAGTGCCGGGTCGAGCAGCAGTTCCGCGGGTACGAGACGGTGGCGGGGGAGTGGGACACCCTGATCCTGACGGTGACCGCGGACGCGTACGTCCCCGTCCTGCAGCAGCTGGACCGCCGCGTCCTGCAGCGGCTCGACCGCATCGTCCTGGTGTCGCCCACCTTCGGCTCGAACGCCCTGGTACGCCGGTACGCGACGCAGCACGGAGCGGATCCCGAGGTGATCAGCTTCTCCAGCTACCTGGGTGACACCCGGTGGCCGGGCGGCACCCCGACCGACTCCGCGCTGACCGCGGGGGTCAAGCGGAGGATCTACGCGGGCTCGACCGTCCGAGGATCGGGCTCGCTCGACCGGCTCCGCAGCCTGCACGAGTCGGTGGGCGTCACCGTCGAGGTCGTCGACCGCCCGGTCGAGGCGGAGACCAGGAACATCTCCCTCTACGTCCACCCCGCCCTGTTCATGAACGAGGTCACGCTGAACGCCGTCTTCGTCGAGCCCCAGCCCACGAGATCCGAGCCCCCGAAGTACGTGTACAAGCTCTTCCCCGAGGGCCCGATCACCCCGACGCTGATCCGCAACATGGTCGCGCAGTGGCAGGAGCTGACGGCCATCGTCGTCGAGTTGGGGGCGACCGGGGTCAACCTGCTCGAGTTCATGCTCGGGGACAGCTATCCCGTCCGCCCGGAGAGCATCAGCGCATCGGACGTGGCGGCCTTCGAGCGGCTGCCCACCACGCACCAGGAGTACCTCGTCTACGTCCGGTACGCGTCCCTGCTGATCGACCCGTTCTCCGAACCGGACCGCGACGGGAGGTACTTCGACTTCTCGGCCATCCCCATCCGGCCGGTCTTCCGCAACGGCGCGGGCGAGTGGGACGTCCCGCGGATGCCGAAGGAGGACTACTACCGCACCAAGATCATCCAGGGGGTGGCCCGGCACCTGGGGGTGGCCTGCCCGACGATCGACGCACTCCTGGCCACCTACGAGCGGGAGCTGGAGCGGGCGGCGAGGGCGCGTGCGGGCGACCGGGTGTCCGACGCGTTCGTCGTCCAGGACTTCGGCGAGGACCTGCGCATGATCTGCGCCGAGATCTCGGGAGCGTCGTGAGCGGCACCGACTTCGGCAAGACCCCGGCCGACCAGCTGCCGAGCGAACGACGGATCGTCGCCGCGGTCTGGCCTGCCCTGCTCGCCTCGGCCGTCGGGCTCCTGCCGTTCACCGTGTTCAGCACGTTCCTGGTGTCGATCGCCGACGCCGTGGGCGACGGCGACGCCGCGGTGGGCACGCTCCGCGGGCTGGGCGGCATCGGCGCGGTGGTGGCGGGCATCGCGCTGGCCCCGTTGATCGGGCGCATCGCGCCGGGCCGGGTGGCCGCTGCGGCGTTGGTCCTGCTCGCCGTGGCGTCCGTCGTCGGGACCATCGCCTGGATCCCCACCGTGGCAGCCTTCTGCCTGCTGATCGGGGTGACGAACGCGCTGCTGTACCCGGCCCTGTCCACCGCGGCCGCGGACCGGTTCGGTGACGGTCCGGCCGCGGGCCGCGCTGCGACGCTGGTCATGACGGCCCAGACGCTGGCGGCGACGCTCGCGGCGCCGCTGGTCGCGCTGCCGGCCCTGTGGTGGGGCTGGCGGGGTGACCTCGTCGCGGTCGCCGCGGTGGCGCTCGTGCTGGCGCCGGTCCTCCACCGCTACGGCCGCGACGAGCTGCCCACCGACCGCGGCGGTCGGCGGCCCGGCTACTTCGACGCGTTCCGCACGCTGGCGGCCGTGCCGGGGGCGCGCGCGCTGCTCCTGGTCGCGTTCGGGCGCACGGGAGCCTTCATGGGGCACCTGGCGTTCCTGGCCCCGTTGTACAGCGACAGGTTCGGTCTGCCGCCCACGGCGTTCGCCTTCGTCTGGAGCCTCAGCGGCGGATCGTTCTTCCTCGGCCACCTCGTCGCCGGGCGGCTGCTCAACGCCGACGACTCCGACCGGCGTGCCCATCGCGTGATGATCATCAGCCTGCTGACCGCCCTGATTGCGCTCTTCGGGGTGTACTCCGCCCCGGTGCTGCCGGTGGCGCTGCTGTGCACCGCGGTGCTGTCGGCCGGCCACGCGGTGATCGCGGCGGCCGTGGTGACCCTGCTCGTGCGCCGCTGCGGTGACGTGCGCGGGCCGGCCCTGAGCCTGAACGCGTCGGGGATGAGCCTCGGCCTGTTCCTCGGCGCGGCGGCCGCGGGGGCCGGGCTGGGGATCGGGGGCTACCCGGGTGCGGCCGCCGTCCTCGGCGCGCTCACCGTGCTCGCCCTGGGCGCTGCGCTGACCCTGCGTCCCCACGACCGGGACGGTCACCCGTGAGCGCTCCCGAGGACTCCCGGCGCGATCCCGGCCCGGGCTCGGTCCTGGACCCCTTCGCCGACGACCCGGGCGCGGTCGGGATCGGGCCCGCGGAGCGGATGCACGAGGCCGACGACCTCGACGATGACCTCGACCACGACCGGAGGCGGCGGCACACCCGGCTCTGGATGGCAGGCCTGTTCGCCGGGCTGCTGGTCACGCTGCCCGTCGCCGTGGGCCTCGGGCCGGTTGCCATCCCGGTGGACACGGTGGCCCAAGTCGTGAGCCGCCACATCTTCGGTGTCCCACTGGAGATCACCTGGACCCCGCCCCAGGATTCCATCGTCTGGCTGCTGCGGGTGCCCCGCGTGCTGCTGGGCGTCGCCGTCGGTGCCGGTCTGGCGATCGCCGGGGTCGGCCTGCAGGCGTTGACGCGCAACATCCTGGCCGAGCCCTACCTGCTGGGCGTGACCTCCGGGGCGTCGACCCTGGCGGCGGCGTCGATCCTGTTCGGGTTCGGCGCCGGGATCGGTTCGACCTCGCTCGCCGGCAGCGCGTTCGTGGGTGCGCTCGCGGCAGGGGTGGGCGTGTTCCTGCTCGCCAGGGTCGGTGGCCAGATGACCTCGACCCGTCTGGTGCTGGCAGGAGTCTCGGTCGGCTACGTGCTGCACGCGCTCACGTCGTTCCTGATCTTCGCCTCGGACGACCCGGACGCCGGCCGCTCCGTGCTGTTCTGGATCCTCGGGTCGCTGACGCAGGCGACCCACTGGTCGGCCCTGGTCACCGGAGCGGTGGTGCTGGCGGTGCTGGTGCTGCTGCTGGTCCGGGCTCGACCCCTGGACGCGCTGGCCATCGGCGACAACACCGCCCAGACGCTCGGGATCTCGCCGACCGCGCTGCGCGCCACGATCATGGCGGTGATCGCGCTCTGCGTCGGGGCCCTCGTCGCGGCCTCCGGCGGCATCGGTTTCGTGGGTCTGATCATCCCGCACGTCGCTCGGATGTGCGTCGGGACCGCACACCGCCGGCTGCTCCCGGTCGCCGCCATGATCGGCGGGATCTTCCTGGTCTGGGCCGATGTGCTCGCGCGTACCGCCCTCGCCCCGCAGGAGCTGCCGCTGGGCATCGTCACCGCGATCGTCGGGGCCCCGTTGCTGTTCGTGCTCGTCCGCCGGCTCAACCTGACCCGATGACCCTCACCGCATGACGGGACCCCGACGATGATCTCCGCGACCGACGTCTCGGTCGGCTACGACGACACCCTGGTGATCGACGGCGTCGGGCTGCGCGCCGGCCCGGGTGACGTGGTCGGGCTGATCGGCCCGAACGGCAGCGGCAAGACCACATTCCTGAAGACCATGTACGCGGCTCTGCGCCCGCGGGCCGGCCTCGTCACCGTCGACGACGAGCCGGTCGCCGCCCTGCGCGGGACCGACCTCGCCCGGCGGGTCGCTGTGGTCGCCCAGGAGACGCCGTCGGACCTGCCGATCACCGTCGCGGACATGGTGCTGCTCGGTCGGGCTCCGCACCGCAGACCCCTCGCCGCGTTCGTCCGCGAGGACTACCGGGCGGTGGCGACCGCGCTGACCCGGGTCGGTGCCCGGCACCTGGCGGATCGCCCGTACGCCACGCTGTCGGGCGGGGAGAAGCAGCGCGTGCTGGTCGCGCGGACGCTCGCCCAGCAGGCCGACCACCTGCTCCTCGACGAACCCACCAACCACCTCGACATCCGCTACCAGCACGAGATCCTGCGCCTGGTCGGCACGCTCGGGGTCACCACGGTGGTCGTCCTCCACGACCTCAACCTCGCAGCGCGCTACTGCACCGCACTGGTCATGCTCGACCGCGGCCGGGTCGTGGGCGCCGGAACCCCGGACGAGGTCCTCACCCCGGACGCGGTGCACCGGGTGTACGGGATGCACGTCGAGCGGGTGTACGCGGCCGGCTGCCTGCAGCTGATCTTCAGCCCGATCGACGAGCCAGGGACGCAGGTCCCGGCCTCCGGCGTGGACAGCGTCGGCGCCGCCCTGCTCGATCCGCCTCCGCGGAAGGACTCGTGATCCGGGCTCTGCCGGACAGGCGCGTCGGCCTCTCCGTCGACCATCGCGTGGCTGCGTTCCTTCAGGCAGTGGCGGTTCGCCGGAGTGTCGGCGGGCAGGACGCGGGCTGAGATCCGGCCACGTTGGTCTCGGCCGTCCATGCCGGCGCGGTGCGCGCCCAGCAGGCTCCCCGAGGTTCGCCGCGGCGGCCGCAGCGCAGCCACAGCGCGGCGGCAGGCGTCGAGGCGTGCCGGGCCCTCTGGGCGGGCACGGACGTGACGGTGGACGACGGGTTCCACCGGTTCGGCCCGATCACCTCGCTGCCGCGCACTATGCAGCGCCCGCATCCGCCGATCTACCTGGCCTCGGCGATGAGCCCGCAAACCCGCGAGTGGGCGGGCCGGTCCGGCTTCCACCTCCAGGTCGTGCCGACGATCACCGCTCGGTCGCAGCTGCAGGAGATGCTCGCGGCCTACCGGGAGGCATGGGCGGCCGCGGGCAGGGATCCCGGCGACGCCGAGATCCAGCTGAAGTTCACCTGCTACCTCGACGAGGACCGCGACGTCGCGCTGCGCACCGCCGAGGAGCTGGAGCGCAACTACATCGCGAAGATGACGGCCGTCGTCGCGGGCTGGGCGAACGTGCGCAGCAGCGCGTACGCCGGGTACGAGCAGCTCGCGGGGAAGGTCCGGCAGTACGACTTCGCGGCATCGCACCGGACAACAAGGTGCTCGCCGGCCGCCCGCAGGACGTGGTCGAGCAGCTCGCCACGGTCCGCGAATGGTTCGGGCACGTCGACGTGAGCTGCGTCTTCTCACCCGGCTACCTGCCGGCCGACCGGGGGGAGGCGGCCGTCCGGATGTACGCCGAGCAGGTCGTCCCGGCGCTCGACCCCGCGCCGGCGGGCGTGGCGTGAGCAGCGCTGACACGAGCGGCGCTGACACGAGCGGCGCTGACCCGACACGAGCGGCGAACGAGCAGCGGCGACCTGAGCAGCGGCGACCTGCATGCGGACGTCGTGGTCGTCGGGCTCGGCGCGTGGGGCGCGTCCACACTCTGGCGGCTGGCCGCGGCCGGCGTCGACGTCGTGGGCGTCGAGCGCTTCACCCCGGGACACCCGCTCGGCTCGTCGCACGGGGGCAGCCGGATGTTCCGGACGGCCTGCCTGGAGCACCCCGGTCTGGTGCCGCTCGCCCAGCGCTCCGGCGAGCTGTGGGCCGCGCTCTCGCAGGCGAGCGGGCGGCGGCTCGTGGAGCCGACCGGCGGGTTGCTCATCGGGCCGCGTGCCGGGCACGTCGTCGAGGGCACGCTGGCGGCGGCTCGGCGGTTCGACCTGCCGGTGGAGCTGCTCGACGCCGGACGAGTGCGGGAGGAGTACCCCCTGCACGCGAGCCTGCCGGACTCCCACGCCGCGGTGCTGGAGAAGACGGCGGCGCTGGTCCGGCCCGAGCGGACGATCCTCGCCGCGGTGGAGGCGGCGGTGGCCGCGGGTGCGCGGACCCTCACCGGAACCGCGGTGGAGGGCATCGAGCTCGTGGGCGACGGCGTGGTCGTCCGCACCGCGGCCCGGAACCTGCGCGCGGGGCAGGTCGTCGTCACGGCGGGTCCGTGGCTCTCGTCGCTCGTCCGGGACCTCCCCGTCGAGGCGGTGCGCATGCCGATGACGTGGTTCGCGCCCTCCGGTGACCCGGCGCCGTTCGCGCTCGACCGTTTCCCGGTCTTCATCCGTGAGCTCGACGAGGGCGGCGCCATCTGGGGTCACGGGCTCGGTGCCGACCTGGGGCCCACCGGAGAGGTCAAGCTCGGCCTCGAGGACGGTGGCTCCGCGTTCTCCGTGGTCGACGCGGACGTGAGCTTCCCCCGTTGCACGGACACCTCACCTGAGGTGGCCTCGGCCACCAGGACGGATGTCCACGTGCCCGCTCCCCACCCTCCTGAGTTCCGTCAGCGCGCCGTCGAACTGGCTCGGCAGCGGACCAAACCCGTCGCCGAGTTGGCGCAGGAACTGCGCATTTCCGAGTCATGCTTGCGGAACTGGATGGCCCAGGCCGACACCGACGACGCCGGCGGCGACGCCCCGAAGTTGACGAGCCAGGAGAAGAAGGAACTCGCGCAGCTGCGCCGTGACAAGCGTCGGCTCGAGATGGAGGTCGAGATCCTGAAGCGGGCGGCCGCCTACTTCGCCCGCGAGAACGTCCTCCCAAACTAGCGTTCCCGCTGGTCCGTGAACTCGCCGACGACCCCGACATTCATGTCGATGTCGCGGTGGCCTGCCGGGTATTGGGCGTGTCCAGATCGGGCTACTACGACTGGCTCGGTCGGCCGCCCTCGCTGCGCGGACAGGAGAACGAACTGATCCTCAACACATTCACGAAATGCGACAGGAGGGAGATCGACGGCGCACCTACGGCTCGCCGCGAGTCCACGCCGAACTGCGCGACGAGTACGGGTTGCCGATCAACCTCAAGCGGGTCGCCCGGCTCATGCGCCAGGCCGGCCTGCAGGGCCTCTACCGGCGGCGACGCGGCGGTTGCACGGTCAGCGACCCCGCCGCGCAGACCTTCCCGGACCTGGTCGACCGCGACTTCACCGCCGAAGCACCCAACCGGCTGTGGGTCGCCGAAATCACCGAACATCCCACCGAGGAAGGGAAACTTTACTGCGCCGCGGTCATGGACGTGTATTCACGCCTCATCGTGGGCTGGTCGATCGACGACAACATGCGCAAGGAACTCGTCATCGACGCCCTCGGCATGGCCATCATCCGTCGCCGCCCGCAGAACCAACCCGACGACGCCCGGACGATCGCGCACTCCGACCACGGGTCGCAATACACGTCGTGGGCGTTCGGGAAACGCCTCCGCGACGCCGGCCTGCTCGGCTCGATGGGTACGGTCGGCGACTGCTACGACAACGCGATGATGGAGTCGTTCTGGGGAACGATGCAACCCGAGCTACTCGACTCGAAAACCTGGCAGACACGCGACGAACTTGCCAACGCTGTGTTCGAGTGGATAGAGTGCTGGTACAACACGAAAAGACGCCACTCCAGCGTTGGAATGTGCAGCCCCGCCACGTTTGAAGCCCTGCACACCCGGTCAGACCAAGATCACTGACCCCACACCGCAGGTGTCCGTGCTACGGGGGGAACGTCAGTGCTCGGGTGTGGCCGCCCGACCGACGGGTACGCATCTCGCATGAGCGTAGAGACGACGATCCGCCGCACGGGTGGGGCCCGACGGCCAGAGCGTTCGATCCGCCCGTGATGCGGCTTCGACGCGCAGCCGTCGGCGTGCTGGCATGCTGCGCCCTCGCGTTCACCGCAGCCGGCTCGTGCGACGGCGGACCCGGGGTTCCGGAGCAGGGGGAACAGGGCAACGGGTACGGCAACGGGGGAGAGCAGGGTGAAGACGGCGCTCCCGGTGAGGGTGGAGCGGGCGACGAGATCGGCGGTGGCGGTGGCTGAGCTGACGCATTGATCGCGGCATCGTTGCCGCATCAAGTGAGCTCAGTGCCGGACTCGGGCCGCTCACATCCCACCACGGGCGAGTCGTCGCCGGCTTCGCGGCCGGCGCATCGAGCCGGGGCCTGCGTCGTCGGGTCCGGCAGCTCCCGCTCCCCCAGCGCGCATCAGGGTCAGCGATCGGGCGGCCGTGCGGGTACTGATCCACTGTGAGGTCGCAGGCGAGCCATCGGTCTCACCGGCGCGGACCGGCCGCGCGCAGGCCAGGCAGTGCGTTCGGAGGCCGCTGGCAGCGGTTCGTCCCGTGGCGCGCTCTCCGCTGGCGGGACGTGTCAACGGATCTTGACCTCCAGCCGAGGGCCGCGTCACACCGAGCTGATCATGCGCGTCCGATGAAGGCGCTGAGCGATTCCACGGCGTGCGCGCGATGCGCGTCGAGTGCGCTGATCAGCCGGTCTGCACCCCGCCGTTGCAATGCCTTCACGCATACTGCGGTCCCTCCGCGTAGGCCATCCGGAACCTGCGGCTCGCTCAGCTCACCAGCGGAAAGTGGCAAGACACCGATCGCTTCGCGCCGATCCGCCTGAGCGGCGGCGCGATCTCGGCGCAGGTGGGCCGGGCCACCGGGCAGCGCGTGCGGAAGCGGCATCCGCGCGGCGGATCGAGCGGTGAGGGCAGCTCGCCGTGCAAGGTCCGGCCGCCGAGCGCAGCGGCCGGATCAGGGACCGGCACCGATTCGATCAGCGCGCGGGTGTACGGGTGCGCCGACTCCCGGTAGACCTCGTCGGCGTCGCCGATCTCGACGATCTTTCCGAGGTACATCACGGCGATGTGGTCGCTGATGTTCCGCACGACGGCGAGATCGTGCGAGATGAACAGCATGGCGAGCCCGCGTTCGGCGCGCATCCGCTCCAGCAGGTTCAGCACCTGGGCCTGGACGGACATGTCGAGCGCGGACACCGGCTCGTCGCAGATCAGCAGGTCGGGGTGCAGCGCCATGGCGCGCGCGATCGCGATCCGCTGGCACTGGCCTCCGGAGAACTCCCCGGGGCGGCGGTCCGCCACCAGATCGGGGTCCAGCCCGACCTGGCGCATGGTCTCCTCCACGCGGTCGGCGATGCCGGCCGCGTCCATGCCGTGGATCGTGAGGCCCTCGGCGATGATGTCGCGGACCCGGCGCCGCGGGTTCAGCGCGGAGATCGGGTCCTGGAAGATGATCTGGATGCGCGGCAGGATCCGGCGCAGCCGGGCAAAGGACATCGAGGTCAGTTCGACCCCGTCGAACCGGATCCGGCCCGCTTTGGGAGCCGGCAGCCGCACGAGCGCCTTCGCGAGGCTGGACTTGCCGCACCCGGATTCGCCCACGAGACCCAGCGTCTCGCCACGCCGCACCTGGAAGCTGACGCCCGAGACCGCCTGAACCGTCCCGCCGGGGACGCGGAAGGACTGCACGAGGTCCTCGACCTCCAGCAGGGGCTGGGTAGGTCCGGGTGTGACGGTGCCCGTCACGGCTGCTCCTGTGGGGTCGGGCCGGTCGGTGCGAAACAGGCGTACCGGTGGCGGGTGTCGCCGCCCGGCTGGTCGTCGGCCGGCTGGAGGTCCGGTGCCTCCGCCGTGCACCGCGGGAGCGCGGCCGCGCAGCGGGGCGCGAAGCGGCATCCCGGGCCGAGGCTCACCGGGTCGGGTGGTGCCCCCGGGATGGTGTGGAGCAGGGAATGGCGCGGCTGCGACATGTCCGGGATCGCGCTCAGCAGTGCCCGCGTGTACTGGTGGCGGTGCCTGGCGAACAGCGCCGCCGTGGGGGCTTCCTCGAGAACCTGCCCGCCGTACATGACGGCGATCCGATCGGTACGTCCGGCGAGCACGCCGAGGTCGTGGCTGACCATGATCACCGCCATGTTCCGCTCGCGTTGGATGCGCTGGAGCAGGTCGAGGATCTGCTTCTGCACCGTCACGTCCAGTGCGGTGGTCGACTCGTCGGCGATGAGCAACTCGGGGTCGCAGGCCAGGGCCATCGCGATGGTGACGCGCTGCCGCATGCCGCCCGAGAGCTGGTGGGGGTACTGGCGGAGGCGCTTTCGTGGCTCGGGAATCCCCACCTGCTCCAGGAGCTCCAACGCCTTCTCCCGCGCCGCCGCACGGCTGAGGCCCAGGTGGTGGCGCGGCCCCTCGGTCAGGTGCCGTTCGATGCGCACGACCGGGTTGAGAGCGGTCATCGGGTCCTGGAAGACCATCGCGATGTGCCGGCCGAGGTAGGTTCGGGCCGTCTGCGCCGACAGTTCGCGAAGGTCGACCCCGTCGAAGCGCACACGCCCGCTGATCTCGGCCGGTCGAGGCGCGATCCCCATGATCGTGCGTACGAGCATGCTCTTGCCGGAGCCCGACTCGCCCGCGATGCCGAGGGTCTGCCCCCGCTCCAGAGTCAGGGTCACGCCGTCGACCGCGCGCAGCAACCCGCGTCGCGTCGGGATGTGACAGCGGAGGTCGTCGACCTGGAGCAGGGGCGGGCGGTCACGGACACCGGTGGCCCGCTCCGGTCCGAGATCCGGGTCGGTGGTGGTCGGGGAGTTCATGTCGGCCTCACAGCTGCGACTGCTCCACGTCGAAGCGCCTGCGAAGGTGGTCACCCACGGCGTTGAGCGCGTACACGGTCATGAACAGGAAGAACACGGGGATGAAGACCAGGCTCGGATGGGTGGCGATCCGGTCATCGCTCTCGGCGACCATGCCGCCCCAACTGGGGTAGGGCATCGGCATCCCGAACCCGAGGAAGCTCAGGGAACCCTCGATCACGATCAGCAGAGCCATGACGACCACGGAGAACGCGACGATGCTCATGAGCGCGTTCGGCAGGATCTCCCGGAACATGATCCGCCAGTGGCTCGCGCCCATCGCGCGGGCCGCCAGGACGAACTCGCGGCTGCCCTGGGCCACGACGCTGCCCTTGGTCATCCTGGCGAACGACGGGATGATCATGACCGCCAGGCTGAGGGTGAGACTCGTGAGGCTCGGCCGCAGCGCTGCCGCGAGGGCGATGAGGAACAACAGCGGGGGGAACGCCTGTACGACCTCGGCCAGGGTGTCGATGGCGGCCTCGATCGGGCCCCGGAAGTATCCGGCGAGCAGGCCGAGGAAGCCCCCGATGACGAGCCCGACGGCAGCCGCCGTGAGCCCGACCGCCATCGACGCCCGGGCCCCGTACACGATGCGCGAGAGCACGCTGCGCCCGATCGCATCGGTGCCGAGCAGCTCGCCCGTCAGCCGCGGGCTCTGCATCGGGGCACCGACCACCTCGTCGTAACCGGCGATCGGCAGCCCGTCCGCCAGGAGGGCCACCAGGACGAGGCCGGCGATCCAGACGACCCCGGTCCACAGCGGGAGGTTCCACCGGCGGCGCGGCCGTCCTGTCGGTGCGGGACGGGCCCGCTGTGCGTCGCTCCGGCCGGGATGCGTCACCGAGGACATGGCGTCACCTCGTCCGGATCCGCGGGTCGATGGCCGAGTAGCCCACGTCGACCACGATGTTGATGAGCACGTAGATGACGGCCACGACGACGACGATCCCCTGGATCGTGGGGATGTCCTGGAACGGGACCGACTGGATGACCAGGAAGCCGAGGCCGGGCAGCGCGAACAGCGACTCCACGATGACGGCCCCGCCGAGCAGGCGGCCGAGGGACAGCCCCGCCACCGTCGTGAGGGAGAACAGCGACGGCCGCAGCACGTGGCGGAACAGCACGTACCCGGGGGGCAGGCCACGCGCGCGGGCCGACAGCACGAACTTCTCCTGCAGGGTGCTGATCACGTCGCTGCGCAGCAGCCGGAAGTATACCGCTGCCTCCATCAGGGCGAGGCTCAGCGCGGGCAGGACGGCGAACCGCATGTTGCCGATCGGGTCCTCGGTGAACGGAACCCAGCCGCCGACCGGGAAGAGCCGCGCCTTCACCGCCAGCAGGTAGATCAGCAGCACCGCCGCGGCGAACCCCGGCAGCGACAGGAATGCCGACGAGAGCGCGGTGGCGGCGCGGTCCAGCCTGCTGCCGGCGCGGGCACCCGCCACGAGGGCGAGGGGAACCGCGATGAGCAGCGCCATCACGACGGAGAGCAACGCGATCTCGAGCGTCACCGGGAATCGTTGGGCTATCGCCGTGGTGACCGGAAGGCCCATGCGCAACGACGTGCCGAGGTCCCCGCCGAACGCGGCCCCCAACCAGTCCCAGTAGCGCACGAGGAACGACCGGTCCAGGCCCAGCTGCTCGTCGAGCCGGGCCACCTGCTCCGGAGTTGCCTGGTCGCCGAGCATCGCCAGTGCTGGCGAGCCGGGCATCAGGTCGACCATCGCCGTCGTGAACAGCGTGATCAGGAACAGAACCGGGATCAGGCGCAGGAGACGGCTCCCGACTTGGCGCAGCACCGTGGCTCTCCGTCAGGCCCCGGACCGAAACCCGATCTTGTCCCAGCGCAGCAGGCTGCGGCTGGTGTACGCCAGGCCGGTGACCTGCCGGGACATGATCGTGGTGACGGTCGGGGTGAAGGTGAACAGCCCGGGAAGATCCGCCATGAACCGCTCCTGCACCACGCGGTAGTGCGCGGCGCGCTCAGGGGCGTCGCTCGTCGACCGCGCCGCGAGGAGTGCCGCGTCGACGTCCGGGTTGCTGTAGCCGGTGGTGTTGAAGGTGCCGGTCGAGAACAGCAGGTTGACCAAACCGGGCTCCGGATCGGGGAACCGGTAGGCCCCGGGGTAGGGGCTCATGTCGTAGTCGTGCTGCAGGAAGACCCGCTCGCGGGCCGCGGTGACATCGATGTTGTCGATCCGGACCGTCACGTTCCGCATGTCGCGCAACTGGCTCTGGATGTACTGAGCGGCGCGGGTGTTGACGTCGTTGCCGCTGATGTTGACGAAGACGAAGTCGACCGGCCTGCCCTCGGCGGCCAGCTCGTCGAACAGCTGCTGGGCGCGAGCCCGGTCGGTGGCGGGGAAGGTCAGGCCCGGTTCGTGAAAGGGGGACTCCGGCAGGAACAGCGTCTCGACGGCGCGGGCCTCCGGCGCTCCCTGCATGATCTCGGCCAGCCGCTGGCGGTCGATGCTGCGGTAGATCGCCTCGCGCGCGCGCACGTCGTCGAACGGCGGCCGCCGGTTGTTGAAGTAGATCCAGCCTCCGCCGTTCTGGGCCTCGCGGTGCACGGTGAGGCCCATCGCCTCGGCCTGTGCGAACAGCGCGAGGTCGGAGTCCCCGCTCGGCGGCTCCAGGTCCGCCTCGCCGGACGCGATCGTGTTGACCCGTTGGCCGGCATCGGGGACGAGGTTGATCCGCACCTGCTCGAGGTAGGGCTTGCCCTCCTGCCAGTAGTGCGGGTTCGCCGTGTAGGTCTCGTGGTTGTCGCGAACCCACTCGGTGAGCAGGTACGGCCCGGCACCCACCGGTTCGGCGAAGAAGCCCTCGGGGTCGGCCCGCATCGCCGTCGGGGACACGATGAACGGCAGCGACTGCGCGATCAGCTTGTCGAGGTGCATGTTCGGCTCGGGAGTGGTGATCTGCAGCGTCAGCGGATCGACGACCGACATGTCCCAGGTGGCGATGGTGCGCGCCTCCGGTGAGAAGTTCAGGTCGACGTAGTGCTGGTAGGTGAAGCGCACCGCCTCGGCGTCGTACGGGGTGCCGTCGGTGAACGTGACCCCCGGGCGGATCTTCATGGTCCAGACCCGCCCGTCCTGCGACGGCTCGAGGCTCTCCCCGATGTGCGGCACCGCGTCCCCGGTCACGGGGTCGGAGACGAAGAGGTGGTCGAAGACGGCGGCGAGCCGCGTCGCGTCACCGGTGGAGGAGATCGTGGCGTCCTGGGCCGGGTCGAAGCTGCGGGTCGGGATGCCGATCGCCATGGTCAGCGTGCCGCCCCGCGCCGGTTCGGCGTCGACGGGTCCCGCCGCGGCACCCCCGTCGGGTCCCCCGCACCCAGCCAGCAGCGACAGCGCCACGGCCGCTGCGGCCGCCGTGAGCCTGATGCTGGTGCGCGGAGATCTCGACATCGTTGTCGCCTCTTTCCTCACTGGGTCTGACGAGTGCCGGCTGGATCCGGCCGCCGCGCGATCTCGGCGAGTACGTGGCGGCCGAGCTCGTCGTCGGGTGTGTTGAGGTGAGCGGTGGCCGTGAAGTGGTTGTGTCCGGCCAGGCGCAGGACGACGGGCCACCGCCCGTGGCGGAGGGTGTGGGCCGCGACCAGGGCCGCGGCCTGCCGCTGTGCTGCGGGCGGGTCGAACTCGGCGACGACGTAGAGGACCGGCACCGGGCATTCGAGGAGCCCGTGCAATGGGGACAGCTCGGCGTAGCGGCCGGGGTCGCCGCCGTAGTAGGGCCGTAGCCGGTCGTGGTCGAAGCTCGGGAGGTCGTAGGCGCCGGAGAGCAGGGTCGCACTCGCGACCCCCGGTCCGCCCTCGTGCTGGAACTCCGGGCAGGCGAGGTATGACGCCGCATGCACCGCACCCGCGGACGTCCCCATCAGGTGGAGCCGGTCGGGATCACCCCCGAGCGCGCCGATGTTCGTGCGCACCCAACCGAGTGCCGCCGCCACGTCCTCGGTGCCCGCCGGCCAGCCGAACTGCGGGGCGAGTCGGTAGGTCATGGTGATGCCGACCAGGTTCCGGCGTACCGCCCAGACCGCGACGTTGTCGTGGTACGGGCTGCCGGGCCGGTTCTTGTCGCCACCGACGAAGCCGCCCCCGTGCACGAAGACGACCACGGGCCGCGGCGATGCGGATCCCGAGTCCACCGGCCGGAAGAGGTCGAGGCGTTGTCGCGGGTGCGGCCCGTAGGTGATGTCCCGGTCCACCTGGATGCCCGGGTAGGGCGCGCGTTCGTGGAACGGCGCGTACACCGCGTGCGATGCGGCCATGACCTCCGGTGAGACCTCGGTCCCGAGGTCGGCCACGCGTCCCGCGAGCGCCGGGACGTCGAACTCCGGGCGCTCGGGGGACGCGGTGATCAGTCCGCGGCCGGCGTCCATTCGACCTCCCGGCCGTCCTCCGTCGGATACATCCGCCGGGCAGGCGGTGCGTCGGGCAGTCCCGTGACCGGCATCGCGCCCACCTCGACGGCGGGCTGCGCCATCGGCGGCCGCTCGCGGTCGGGCCATCTGAACCAGTCCTGGGCGTTGTCGTGGAAGACCTTGGCGTGCCACGACGGGGGAAGCCGCTGTGCGATCTCGTCGACGGTGTCCGTGTTCCAGTGGGGGTAACCCGACGCGAAGCACAGCAGGTCCGACGCGTCGCCGAACGCGTCGAGGAGCTTCACCACGCGTTCGGCTCCGTCCGGTTCGGCCGGCCGATCGATCGGCCAGGTGGCAACCCGGACGTGCTCGCGGAAGTAGTCGCTGGGGAGCCGGCGAACCCAGGGCACCTCGCGCCGTAGCCCGCGCCAGTTCACGTCGAGGCGGAAGAACAGGCCCGGTATCCAGGCCGCGCCCGCCCCGGAGACGAACAGCCGCAGGTCGGGATACTTCTCGAAGACACCCTGCACGATCATGCTCTGGACGTGGGTCATGATCGGGCTGAACGCGAGCGCGGACAGTTCCCCGAAGGTCGCCGGCAGGCCGCCGGCCGTGGGGTGGGTCAGGGTGTCGGCGCCCACGTCGCCGCCGGTGTGCAGCACGACGGGGAGGGCCAGCTCGGCCGCAGCCTCGTAGATGGGGTGATACGCGGGGTGGCCGAACGGCTTGTTGAGGCCGTTGGCGGCCATCAGCACGCCGACCATCCGTTCGTGGGCGCCGGCGCGACGTACCTCGGCGGCGCCGTCATCCGGCGTCTGGTTGGGCACGAGCACGAAGCCGAATAGCCGCTCGTCGGCGGCGAACCAGTGTTCGATCGTCCAGTCGTTGACGGCCCGGGCGATCGCGCTCGCCCGGTAGGTGTTGGGGACGCCGGGGACGAACATGCCTCGGTCGTGGCTCAGCACCGCCCGCTCCACGCGCCCGGTGTCCAGGAGCTGTTCGACCAGCAGCCCGGGATCCGACCCCGCCTGCGTGCCGGCCGGTGCGGCCGAGGCGAGGTAGTCGCCGGTCGGGTGCCGGTAGGGCGCGGCGGGCAGGATCGGCATCGCTCCCGCCCCGCCGGGCAGGGTTCCCGGTACCCCGATGTGCTCCCGCCACCCGGCCGACATGAAGTCGGTCACCTCGAGCTGCGACTGCCAGTGGTGGTGCACGCACACGTCGATGACCGGGCCCCGGTAGCGCCGCTCGCCCTCGGCCATGTCAGCCCCTTCCGATGTGGATCAGAACGCGGCCGTCGTCGACGTGGACGGGGTAGGCCCGCACCCGGTACCCGGGACAGGCCGACTCGCCGGTGCGCAGCGAGAACTCCCAGCGGTGCCAGGGGCACAGGACCACCGGTTCCGCCGCATCCGCGTCGACCTCGACGCCGTCGGGGGTGAGCCGGCTCGACATGGAGACCTGCAGGAACCCCTCGGAGAGCGGTGCGGCCTGGTGGGGGCAGCGGCTGCGCACCGCGAAGATCTCCGTGCCCCACCGGCACACGGCGATCTCGACCCCGCCCGCGTGCACCTGCCGCATCCTGCGGTCCGGGAAGTCCTCCTCGGCGCCGACGTCGACCGCGCCCATCACGCCGACCCCCCGGCGGCGATGGGCTCGGTCACCGGCGCCAGCCGCAGGACGGCGCGCGCGTTCTCGTGGAAGACCTTCGGTAGCCAGTCCCGCGGCAGCCGCCGCGCGACGTAGAAGGGATCATCGGCGTCCCAGTGCGGATAGTCGCTGGAGAAGCAGAGCATGTCGTCCATCCCGCCGAGCGCCTCGAACAGGTCGATCAGCTGGCTCCTACGCGGGGTCAGCTCGAACGGCTGCGTGCTGAACCTGACGTGACGGCGGAAGTAGTCGCTCGGTCGCTGCCGGACCCAGTCGCTCTCGGCGCGCAGCTCCCTGTAGTGGGCGTCGAGCCGCCAGAAGAAGTTCGGCAGCCAGGCGAGGCCGGTCTCGAGCACGAGGACCTTGAGCCCGGGGAACTTCTCGAACGTCCCCTGGGTCACGAAGCTGGCGAGGTGGGTGAGCGTGGGCTGCTGCAGCAGTGTGTGCCACTCCAGCCGCGAGTTCGGCACCCCACCCGCCGCGGTGTGGGCGAGTCCACCCTCCGTCTCGCCGGCCGCGCCGTGGATGGCGATCGGTAGCCCGGCCTCCTCGGCGGCCCGGTAGATCGGGTCGTAGACGGGATGCCCGAGCGGCTTGCCGAAGGCGTTCCAGGAGAACAGGACGGCCGTGACACCCGGGTTGCCGGCCATCCGGCGGATCTCGCCCGCGGCCTCGTCAGGCATCTCGGTCGGGACGACGACGGTCGTCCGCAACCGGGAGTCGCGGGGTAGCCACGTCTCCACGACCCAGTCGTTCATCGCCCGGGCGATGGCCGCGCCGAACTCGGGATTGCGCTGGGCGACCTCGTGGCCGATGTCGAACGAGAGGTTGGCCACCTCGATCGGATAGGGGTCGAGGTGCTGGCTGCGCATCAGCTCGTAGGAGGTGCCCAGCCCGTCGTGGGGGAGAGCCTCGAGTCGCTTGTTGACCCCGCGCTGGAACGGGTAGGTGAGCCCCGCCGGCATGAGGGCGGCGCGGGGTCCGCCGGTTCGGGCACGGATGTGCTCGCGCCAGCGTCGAGGTAGGCGGTCCAGCAGCTCGTCCGTGGAACGCCACCGTTGGTGGACGTCCACGTCGATGATCGGCCCGTCGTACCCCGGCACCTGCGTCGTCACACCCCGTCCCTTCCCGTAAGCGGGCGATGCATGTAGCAGTGTGGCCGCACCGGCAAATGCTTGGAAAGCGTGACTAACTAGTGTGGAAGCCGAGTAATACTCTCTTTCGATGCGCTACACGCTTCGCCAGCTGGAGTACTTCGTGGCGGCTGCCGAGATCGGCACGTTCTCGCGGGCGGCCGCCCGCTGCCACGTGTCACACGCCGCGATCGCGCTCGCCGTCACCGACCTCGAACGCACTCTCGGCGTGCAGCTCCTGCTGCGCCGCAAGGCGAAGGGGGTCACCCTCACCCCGGCCGGCCAGCGCGTTCTGGCCGACGCCCGCGCGCTGCTGGGGCAGGCGGAGGAGCTCCAGTCGACCGCGGAGGCGAGTGGCGGACAGCTCGCGGGTCGGCTGCGACTGGGCTGCTACACGGTGCTGGCGCCGTTCTTCGTCCCGCCGCTGCTGGACACCTTCGCCGCTGAGCACCCGCTGCTCCGGCTCGACATCGTCGAGGACGCCCAGCACGAGCTGCAGCGTCTGCTCCTCGACGGCGACATCGAGGTCGCCCTGCTCTACGAGCGCGGCCTGCATCCCGACATCGACCACCGGCTCGTCAAGCGTCTGCGCCCCTACGTCCTGCTCGCGGCCGATCACCGGCTGGCACGGAGCTCGCAGGTGAGCCTCGCGGACCTGGCCGACGAGCCGTTGATCAGGCTGGACCTGCCGCCGATGACGCAGGGATCGGAAGCACTCGGGACCGGCCGGGGCAGCGGCGCGACCTGGTACCGCACCCCCAACCTCGAGCTGGTGCGCTGCCTGGTCGGCCGTGGCCTCGGCTACGCCGTGCTGGTGCAGCACTCGCTGAGCGAGGTCACCTACGACGGGCGCGGAGTAACCGCACTCCCGATCGCCGACGAGGTGCCGGACGTCTCCGTGGTGCTCGCCCACCCGCGCGGTGCGCAGCTCACCCGGCGGGCCGAGGCACTCGGCCGGTTCTCCAGGGACATCCTGGCGGCCGCGGACGACGTCGAGCACGGCGCTGCCCCGGCGCCGGGCTGATCCCGGGCAATTTAGGTATCAACTTTCACTAACGTCGATGCGTCTGATGTCGCCCATCCGGGCGGCCTGTCGGGCCAGGGTGGGACCGGTGCTGGAAAAGCCCACGTCGTGCGACGTCCGTGCCGTCGGCGCGGAGCTGACTGGCAGGTCGATCGCGCCACTGAGCAAGGCAGAACATGTCTAGATATTGACTACCTTGTGTCCCTGTGGCTTACTGGCGCCGGGCCATCACGGGACTGACCGACAGGTGCTCGGCGAGCGGACAGCGCGGGGCCCTCCGGTTCGGTGCTGGCGCCGGGCCCGCCGACGACAACGGAGTCGCCCGATGCCACTGGATCACCCATCTCGCGGATGCCGTGCCGTCTGCCTCGCCATCGCCGCTGTCGTGTCGGTGCTCCTTGCCGGTTGTGGCGCCACCGCCCCGGCGAGCGGCGGAGAGTTGGACCTGGCCCCGTTGACGCTCGGTGCCGAGCAGGAGCACGAGATGCGGCAGCTGTACGACGCCGCAATCGAGTCCGGAGAGACCGACGTCTCCGTCTACGCCGGGCACCACGACGAGTTCACCGAGATCTACGAAAGCTTCGAGAGCCGGTTCCCCGGTCTGACGATCAGCCCGGAGGTATATACGGGAGCGGCGCTGCAAACGGCCCTGGATTCCGAGCGAACGGCTGGCCGCCACGTGGCCGACGTGATCTCGAACCCCAATGCTGACCGCTACGCCGAGCAGGGCTTCGTCGAGCCCTATCAGGTCGTCACCTTCGCCATGCCGGAGTGGTCGGAGGGAAGGATCAGCCCTGATCAGCTGCGGGCCGCCGATCACACGTACTACTCGCCCACGGCGTTGATGTTCTCCGCGTCCTACAACACGCAGAAGTTGACGCAGTCGGAGCTCCCGACGTCCTGGGCGGCGCTGGCCGGACCCGAATGGCGCGGCAAGATCGTCTTCATGGACCCGTCGGTTCCCGGTGGGACGAATACGGTCCTGACCATCCTGCTGAATGCGGGGGTCGTCGATCAGAGCTGGCTCGATGCGGTCGGACGCAACGCCAAGGTCGTCGCTCAGGATCAGCTCGCCCTGCAGTCCATCAGCTCCGGCGAGTTTCCCTTCCAGCCGTTGTCGGCCACGACGTCGATCGTGCTGGCGCAGAAGAAGGGCGCGCCGGTGGACGCGTACTTCTACGACGTCGGCAACGTCATCGCGACCGAGAAGTGGATGCTCGCCGCCGACGCTCCGTCGCCGGCCGCGGGCAAGCTCTTCCTGAACTACCTGCACACCGTGGAAGCGCAGCGAGCGGTGCTGGAGGCGGGCAACTTCCCGATCAACCAGGATCCCTCCCTCACCTCACCGCACGGATGGCCGTCCCTGGCCGACCTCGATTTCGTGCCGCTGCCGGCACTGTCGGTGGTCCGGCAGAAGTCGACGGAGTTCGGTCCGCTCTTCAAGCGGCTCACCGCGGGTTGACCGCACAGCACCGACTCACATCGGCCGGTGGCCGGAAAGGAATGTACATTGGTTGACGAGCGCCAATTCGAGGACCGGAACGCATTGGGTTCCGGGACGGTCCGCGAAGCGTCCGTGATGGATCGCCTTCGGGATCTCGAACGGCAGGTCGACGAGTTGCGGTCGGTTCAAGAGATCACCGACCTGCAGAGCGCGTATGTCCGCAACCTTGCCGACCGCGACTGGACGGCGGTCGCCGAGGCTTATACCGACGACGCCGTGTGCGATATCCGCATGCACGGGGTGCACGTGGGGCGCGAGGCCATCGACGAGATGTTCCGGTCCGAGCTGGAGAACGTCGTCACGACCAGGGACGGCTACGTCCTGTGCTCGCCGTCCATCCGGGTCGAGGGCGACCTGGCGCACGGTGAATGGACCTGGATTCGGCTGCAGTGCGAGTTCCGCACCGCGTTCGGCCTGATGCGCGTATGGGGGCCGTGGTCCGAGGGCCGGTACAAGTGCGAGTACGCGCGGGTGGACGGGCGCTGGAAGATCAAGTCGCTGTGGTTCCGGGTCATTCGCCCCGATTCCGACGAGGAGCTCCTCGCGATGTCGAAGGATCAGGTCATAGGCGGCGGGTATGCGTCAGCCGAAAGGCGGTAGCATCGCCCGCGACCACGGGCGGGGGAACCCGATCCGCGGCATTCTGCGCAATCCGCAGTGGCTCGTCGCAGCGGTGTGCGCCGTCTGCTTCGCAGGGCCGGCACTGATGGTCGTGCTCGGCGCCTTCAAGGTCTCGGCCTTCGGGGGCGGCGAGTGGTCCACGGCGATGTTCGGTGAGGTCGTCACCTCGGAGCGCACCCGCGACGTCGTGGTGCAGACGGTCGCGATGGGCCTCGCCGTCATCGTCATCTCGACCGTGCTGGCCGCGGCCTTCGCGGCGATCTACACGAAGACCGACACCCCACTGCGCGGCACCATCCCGGTCATCATGTTCGTGGTGGTCGCCACCCCTGGGCTGTTCTTCGCCATCGCCTGGGGGCTGCTGGGGAACGAGCAGGTCGGGCTGGTCAACACGCTCCTCGGCGCGGCCTTCGGCGACGGTGCGCGGGTGGTGAACGCCGAGTCGTGGTGGGGGGTCGTCCTGGTCTCCTCGCTGCGGCTCACGGCGCTGCAGTTCTTCCTGCTGCTCGGACCGTTCCTCGCCATGGACCGCTCGCTGCACGAGGCGGCGCGGACCAGCGGTGCGGGGCCGGTGCGCGCCTTCTTCCAGATCGAGGTCCCGGTGCTGGCTCCGGCGATCACGGGGGCGATGATCCTCGGTTTCGTCCTCTTCCTCGAGTCCTTCGACGCGCCGCAGGTGCTGGGTGTGCCGGCCGGAATCTTCGTCATTCCCACCGAGATCTATGCCTACCTCTCGAACTCGACCGGACCACAGTTCGCGCACGCCAGCTCGATCTCGGTGCTCCTGATCGTGGTGCTCCTCCTACTGGTGGTGCTCCAGGTGAAGATCCTTGGCCGGCGGTCCTTCGTCACCGTCGGCGGCAGGGAAGCGCGCGCGACCCGTGGTGAAACCGGAAAGGTCAGATGGCTCTTCAGCGGGCTGATCCTGATCTTCTTCCTGGTGGCGATCGCGCTTCCGATGTTCCAGCTGGCGAGGGTGTCGCTGTCCCCGTTCCTCGGTGCGACCTCAGGATTCTCGCTCGACAACTACCGGGAGGTCCTGACCCAGCCACGCATGCTGAACGCGTACGTCAACACCGCGGTGGTCGCGGTGCTCGGTGGCCTGCTGGCTGTGTCGGCGGCGACGGCCTTCGCCTGGGCGGCCCGGTTCAAAGCCGGGAAGCTGGCCCGGTTCATCGAGTTCAGCCAGTGGCTGGGCCTGGCCATGCCGGGCCTCATCCTGGCCCTCGGTGTCCTCTGGCTGTTCCTCGGTGTCGGCTTCCTGACCGGGTTCTACGGCACCCCGGTCATCATGGTGTTCGCGCTGTTCGTCGCGGTGATCCCGATCGCCGGCCGTGCGACGGGCCCCGCCATGGCGCAGATTCCCCGCTCGCTGGAGGAGGCCGCGTGGGTGTCGGGCGCCTCCAAGCCGCGAGCGGCGTGGGATGTCGTGGCCAAGCTGATGCTGCCGAGTCTGCTGAGCGGCTGGGTGCTGTGCTTCGTCGTGATCTGCGGAGTTCTCTCGGTCCCCTTGCTGCTCTCGGCACCGCGTAGCAACTACGTGGCCAAGGAGATCTACAGCCGTTACGTCGAGGGCAACGCGCCGTCGGCGGCAGCGGTGGCGCTGACCGTGCTGCTGGGTTTCCTCGTCGTCGCCCTGCTCGGGTGGGGCGCCCGCTACCTGATCACGAGAACCACCTCCCCGAGGCGGGCCGGCGAGGCCGCTCCCGTGCGCTCCGAGCCGGCGGCGAACGTCCTGATCACAACGCCGGCCCGGCCCACTGTGGAGCCCCCGCGAGTCCGCGAGCGGGAGGAGATCAGCTGATGCAGGCCATGGCAGCGCCGGTCTCCACGACGCGCTCGAGTCGCACGCGGTCGCTGGATCCGTTCCGGAAGATCCAGTGGCCGGTCGCGGTCTGCGCGGTCCTGCTCTTCGCCACGCCGGTCGCCATGATCGTCGTCGGTGCCTTCCGCACGACCCCGTTCGGCGGCGGCGAGTGGACGCTCGGTCCGATGGTCGATGTCTTCACGAACCCGGCCACCTACCGGTCTGCGTGGGACACCGCCGCCATCGCGGTCGTCACGGTGATCATCTCGATGGCCATCGCCGTCTTCTTCGTCACGCTGTCCACCCGCACCAATGCGGCGCTGCGCGGGCTCATCCCGGCGGTGATGGCGTTCATGGTGGCGATGCCACCGCTGTTCTACGGGATCTCCTGGGGTCTGTTGGGGAACAAGACGGCGGGCCTGCTGAACGAGCTCATCGGCGTCTTCTGGACGTGGGAGTCCGGTCCGGTGAACTCCGAGTCCTGGTGGGGGCTCGTCGTCGTGTCGGCGCTGCGCGCCGTCGGGTTCGAGTACTTCCTGCTGCTCGGCGCGTTCATGGCGATGGACCGAGCGCTCGACGAAGCGGCTCGGACGTCCGGGGCCGGCCCCGTCCGCGCATTCTTCACCGTGCAGCTACCGGTGCTGTTCCCGGCGATCAGCGGCGTGGCGATCCTGTCGTTGATCGTGTTCCTCGAGTCGTTCGACATACCGGCGATACTCGGGGTGCCCGCCGGGATCTACGTGCTGCCGACCCAGGCGTTCAGCTATCTCAACAGCGGAGCCGGCCCCGAGTACGCACACGCCAGCGGGTTGTCCCTGATCCTCATCACGGTCATGCTCCTCCTGGTCCACCTGCAGTTCCGGATGATGGGCCGGCGCTCGTTCGTCACTGTCAGCGGCAAGGGCGACAACCACGAGGTGAGGGACCTCGGTAAGTGGCGGTGGCCCGCCGCGCTGGCGATCGTGGTCTACGCCCTGTTCGCGGCGGCGCTGCCCGTCACCCAGCTCGTGATCGGGTCGGTCTCACCGTTCATGGGGGCGTCGTCGGGCTTCTCGTTCGAGAACTTCGCCGAGGTGCTCGGCAACGGCAAGATCATGAATGCGTTCGGCCTCACCGCGATCGTCAGCGCGGCAGGGGCGGCCATCGCGGTGTCCATCTGCTTCGTGATGCTCTGGGCAGCGAAGCTGCACCCCGGGCTGGGAAAGAACGTCATCGAGACGGCCCAGTGGCTGCCCGCGGCGCTTCCCGGCATCGTTCTCGGGCTCGGCGTCCTGTGGTTCTTCCTGCTCCTGCCACCCTTGCGCGGCCTCGTCGGCACCCCGTTCGCCCTGATCTTCGCGCTCGTGATCAGTGTCGCCCCGCTCGCGGCCAGGGCCGTGGGAGGCGCGATCGTCCAGGTGCCGAAGTCGCTCGAGGAGGCGTCCTGGACGTCCGGGGCGAACAAGTTCACCGCACTCACCGGGATCACGGCACGCATCCTGTCCCCGAGCCTCATCAACGGGTGGCTGCTGTCGTTCGTCGTCCTGTCCGGCACGTTGGCCATCCCGTTGCTGCTGTCGTCCACGACGGGCGGCCTGCTGTCCGTGCACATCTACAAGGCATACGCCGCCGGGCGGGTCGAGCTCGCGGCCGCGATCTTCGTCCTACTCATGATCGAGATCTTGATCGTGAGCGCGCTGGTGATCGCCGTCCGGGTTCTCCTGCAGCGCACCGCCGGGTCCGGTCGAGCCGGCCGGCGCGGGCACCGTTTCGACGCAGCGACGAAGGGATCTCAACGATGAGACCGCAAGGTCGACGAGCTGCGCTCGGCATCTGTTGTGCGATGGTCGCGGTCATCGCCCTCTCGGGGTGCGGTTCGGGCGGCGACCCGGCCGGCGGAGGAGAGCTCGAGCGCGCTGCTCTCGGGGTCGGTGACGCGACGTTCTCCACCCTGGAGACGCTCTACCGGGCAGCTCTCGACGAGGGCGGTGAACTCGTGCTCTACGGAACCAACCACGAGGTGCTGGCCCCGCTCTACGAGACCTTCGAGAAGCACTTTCCCGGCATCACCGTCGAGACGTACCAGCAGACGGGTGCGCAGCAGATGGCCGGCCTGGAGGCCGACCGGGCCTCGGGCAACTACGTGGCCGACATCCTGCAGAGCCCCAGCGGCGACCGCTACATCAATGCCGGCTTCGTCAGCCCGTACGAGCCGCCGACGTTCGGTGAGACCACCGCGATCGACCCCGAGGCCCTCGACCGACTGCACGACGCCGGTTTCCACTACACCACGCCGTTGTTCGCCCTCTTCGGCGTCGGCGTCAACACCGACATGATCGATCCGGCCGAGGTGCCGCGGAACTGGAAGGACTTCGCCGCCAGCACGTGGGCAGGCAAGATCGTGATCCACGACCCGACTGTGCCCGGCGGCGGGCAGGCCATCTTGAGCCGGCTTCTGCTGTCGAACACGGTCGACGAGGCGTGGCTGACGGACCTCGCGCGCAACGTGGCGATCAAGGGTGACTACTCGACCGCCGTGCAGTCGCTCGCCCGCGGCGAGTTCCCGATCCTGCTGCCCGGGGCGGGGGCCGACCTCGAGCGGAGCGCGGGCCGGGGCGCGCCGGTCGAGTTCGTGCTGATGGAGCAGGACAACATCGGGCTCGCCGACAAGTGGATGCTGCTCGAGGGCGCCCCGCACCCCGAGACGGCGAAGCTGTTCCTGACCTACCTCTACACGGACCTCGGCCAGCAGACGATCGCCGATCTCAGCAACCTTCCGATCAGCGGCAAGGCGCTTTCTCCCCACGACTGGCCGTCCTTCAGCGACGCGCGGCTCGCGGACGTTCCCACGGAGGCCGAGCTGATCGCCCAGAACGATCACGTCGTGTCCGTCATGACCCGGATCTTCCGCCGCGGATCCTGAGCCGACATCTCCACCCGAGAAGGAGAGGAAGACCCGAACATGGGAGGAATCGTTGTCGACGGGCTCGCGAAGGTGTTCCAGTCGACCGTTGCGGTCCAGGATGTCGACCTGGACATCGCCGAGGGCAGCCTGGTCACCTTGCTCGGCCCCAGTGGCTGCGGGAAGACGACGACGCTGCGTTGCGTCGCCGGTCTGGAGACGCCGACATCCGGCCGCATCCAGGTCGGCGGCGCGACGGTCGTCGACATCACCGCCAGGAAGGTCGTGCCCACCCACAAGCGGAAAGTGGGAATGGTGTTCCAGAGCTATGCGCTCTGGCCGCATCTGACGGTCGCGAGCAACGTGGCCTATCCCCTGAGACGCCGGAAGGTGCCGCGCGCGGACATCGGGCCGCAGGTCACCGATGCCTTGTCGGCGGTGGGGATGGAGGAGCACAGCGACCGCTACCCGCACGAGCTGTCCGGTGGCCAGCAGCAGCGGGTCGCGCTGGCGCGCGGTCTCGTCTCGGCGGGCGAGGTGATGCTGTTCGACGAGCCGCTGTCGAACCTCGACGCCCGGCTGCGGCTGTCCATGCGCTCGGAGATCCGGCGCCTGCACGACAAGTTCGAGCACACCGCCATCTACGTCACCCACGACCAGGACGAGGCACTCGCGATCTCGGACCGGATCGTCATCATGAACGCCGGGCACATCGAGCAGGTCGGGCTCCCGCGCGAGGTCTACGACCGCCCGGCGAACCGGTTCGTAGCCGACTTCCTGGGCTTCGAGAACGTCTTCGAGTGCCACACGGTGGAGTCGACGGACGCCGGGGCGGTCGCGGTCTGCGAGGGCGGGCTCCGGGTACCGCTCCAGCAGGAGACCGACCGGCTCGAACCCGGTGCCGCGATCGCGTTCCGAGGCCGCAGGGCCGAGCGCGCTCGTCCGAGCGACCCGCGGACGGCCGTCACGGCCCGTGGCCGGGTCGTGGTGGCGATGTACTCGGGGGAGACCCAGCGCCTGGTCCTCGAGATCGCGGACGGCAAGCAGGTGACACTCGAGGTAGCGGTGCCACGGCATTCCGATTCCGACCGGACCGATGTCGGAGAGCTGATCGACTTCTCGGTGCCGCTACTGGACGTGGTCGTCCTGCGGTGAACTGCGCACTTCGGTCGAACTGGTCGGGAGAAGGGTGGGAACGGACACGATGGAACACGATGCCGAGACGCTGCGCGCACTCGAGGAGCGACTGGAGGTACTGGAGGACAAGGAACGGATCCAGGCTCTCCAGTTCAAGTACGGGTACCTGCTCGACAAGTACTACCTCACCGAGATCATCGAGCTCTACGCCGACCACCCGGAGACCGAGATGCGCTTCCTCGGCGGCCGGTACAAGGGCATCGCGGGGGTCAGGCGCCTGCTCGACGGGCGCCTGCGGCCGAAGTTCGCCGCCGGCGGGAACGGGCCGGTGCCCGGGCAGTTCGTCGATCACCTGCAGCTGCAGGGCGTGGTCACGATCGCCCCCGACGGCCGGCGCGCGAGAGGGCGGTTCCGCAACTTCCAGCAAGGTGCGATCCACAAGTCGGTGGAGCCCAAGCCCAACTGGCCGATGCAGCAATGGTGGGAGGCCGGGGTCTACGAGAACGAGTACATCAAGATCGACGGAGTCTGGCGGTTCCTCAAGGTTCGCTACCAGGTGGCCTGGCTCGCCGACTTCGAGAAGGGCTGGACGGACCAGGATCGCTACACCGGCACGGCGAAGCGACTGTTCCCCGAGGATCCGCTGGGCCCCGACGAGTTCGACACCGAGTTCCACACGTGGCCCGAGACCGACACGCTCCCGTTCCACTACCCCCACCCGGTCACCGGCGAACCCATCGCCATCTAGCTCAGACTGGAGTGAGACCATGAGGCATCTCGGCTACGACGTCATCACTCGCGACGGTGTCGATCCGACCACGGCGCCCGGAAAGCCGTTGCTGCCCCCGATCGACCACGTGCGCTTCGACATCGACGGGCTGTGCGTCGACCGCAACATCCCCGTGCGCTTGCGCGACGGCACCACGATCTACCTGGACCTGTACCGACCGCGGTCGGCGAACGCCGGACTCCCCGTCCTGCTGGCATGGGGGCCGTACGGAAAGCACTTCCAGTCCGGCCGGCTCTGGCCCGGAGCAGATGTGGAGGACGGCTGGATCTCGGAACTGACGGGATTCGAGAGCCCGGACCCGGTCTACTGGTGCGGTCATGGTTACGCCGTCGCCTACGTGGATCCGCGTGGACTCTGGCGGTCCGAGGGTACCTACCCCCACAACGGGCCACAGGAAGCCGAGGACGTCTACGACGCGATCGAGTGGCTCGGTGCGGCGGAGTGGTCCAACGGCCGAGTCGGGATGCTCGGGGTCTCCTATCTGGCCGGCATACAGTACCTCGCCGCGAGTGCGAACCCGCCGTCGTTGCGCGCCATCAGTCCGTGGGAGTGCTTCGCCGACTGGTATCGCGAGCTCGCCTACCACGGTGGTATCCCGGAGACCGGATTCCTGCCACGCGTGTCCAGCAATGTCAGCTACTCGCTGTACCGCACCGAGGACACCTACGCGAACATCAAATCCCGTCCGCTGATGCACGACTACTACCGGGACAAGTACGGCGACCTGAGCCGGATCACGGCGCCGGCGTACGTGGTCGCCAGCTGGAGCGACCACGGCCTTCATTCGCGGGGAACGCTCGAGGTGTTCGAGCAGATCTCGTCGGAACAGAAGTGGCTGGAGGTGCACGGGCAGAAGAAGTGGCGTCACTTCTACCAGCCCGAGAGCGTGGAACGGCAGCGAGCGTTCTTCGATCACTTCCTGCTCGACCGGGACACGGAGCTGGAATCCTGGCCGCGGGTGCGCATGGAGATCCGTGACCGGCTCGGGCAGTTCGAGGTCCGCGACGACCTGACGTGGCCGGTGCCGCAGACGTGGGCCGGCCGGCTGCATCTCGACGTCGGGCGCGGCTCGTTGGTCCCAGACCCGCCGGGGGAGCGGTCCGCTGCGACCTTCGACCCGCGCACGGAGCAGTTCGACGCTTCCGTCGTCTTCTCCGAGGACACCACCGTCGTCGGACCGATGAGGCTGCGGTTGTGGCTGTCGGTGGACGAGGGCGACGACGCGGACGTCTTCGTGGCGCTGCGGAAGTTCGACCGCGACGGCACCGAGGTGCGCTTTTCCTTCAACGCGTTGTTCGATGACGGGCCGGTGGCGCTGGGCTGGCTGCGCGCGAGCCATCGAGAGCTGGACGAGCAGGCGTCCACGCAGCTGCGGCCGGTACACCCGCACGAGCGGGAGGAACCGCTCGTTCCGGGACGGCCGGTGCCGCTGGACATCGAACTGTGGCCGTCCGGAACTCTGTTCCACTCGGGAGAACGGCTCACGGTCACGCTGTTGGGTCGGGACTTCATCTCTCGTCCACCCATCCCGAACACCCCTGTGATTCGGCACGAGGACCTTCGCAACAAGGGGAGCTGGACGATCCACTCGGGTGGCGAGTACGACAGCCGGCTCTGTCTGGCCCGCGTGCCACCGCGGACTTCAGAGGAACTCGCCGATAGGTTCTAGTCGCGTCGTTGTCGTTCGAAAGGGGGGCGCAATGCGTTCTGTCAACGAATCCGCGGTCGAGCCTCCGGTCCGCGCCGACGGTGACCGCGAGACGGATGTTCTCCCGCGGCCCAGCTCCGTGCACGACCGGTTCCTCCATTTCGTCGACGTGGCCCTGCGCAAGGCGCGCCCGGCAGCCGGCGAGATCGACCCCATGGTCATCAAGTTGAGCTTGCTGCTGCGCAAGGTCGCGCAGCTGATGAGCGATGACGCGAACTGGATGGTGCATCGGCCGGCCGGCTGGACCCAGGCGAGCTACCGGATCTGTTTCACGCTGTGGGTCTCCGGTCCGATGCCACCGCACAAGGTGGCCGAATCCACGAACATGAGCCGGGCCAGCATCTCGGCGGGGATGAAGAGGATCTTCGAGGCCGGGCTGATCACCAAGGAACCGCACAAGGACGATCTTCGGTCGACGGTCCTGATGCTGACCGACAAAGGCAGGGATGCGGTCGAGAGCACCTACCTGGCGCATCTCGGGCTCGAGACGAACTGGTTCAGCCCGCTGACCGACACCGAACGGCTCGTGCTCTTCATGCTCCTGGAGAAGATGCTGTCCGGCGAGGAAGCCGACAAGGCGGACAGCCGCCGGTAACGCGGGTGGACGTCCGGAGATCACATCGGGGACGGTGCAGCGGTGTCGGGCCGACCCCCCTGGTCCGCCGCCTCGCGCCGGGTCCGTGGGTCGATGTCGTGGGCGTGTTCGGACGCGAACGCGACGAGCGCGGCCGCCCGGTTCGACAGCCGGACGTGTTGCGGCCAGAGCATCCGGACGCCCCCGCCCGGGACGGCGGGCGTGATCTCGCGGACGACCACCGGGAGGCCCTCGTACGAACGGTCGACGGTCGGTCGCTGCACGAGGACGGTGTAGCCGAGCCCACGTCCGACCAGGGAGCGGGTGAGCTCGAAGTCGGAGGTGCGCTGCACGATCCGGGGCGTGACGCCAGCGCGTTCGAACAGCATGAGCGTGTGCTGGGCGGCCGGCGGGATGTCGAGAAGAATCATCGGCTCGGCCGTGAGCGCGACCAGCGGCACGGCGTCGCGGGCAGCGAGCGGATGACGGCCGGGCAGCAGCACGTACGCGGGCGTCCGGTACAGCAGCACCGAGTCCAGCGCGTCCGGCAGTGCGAAGTCGTAGCCGATCGCGAGGTCCAGCTCGCCGGCCAGGAGCCGAACCGGGAGCTCGTCCTGCCCACCCGTGACGACGGTGAGATCGACTTTCGGGTGGTTGCGCGCGACCCAGTCCATCAGGAGCGGGACGATCGTCGGCGCGAGCGTGACATAGCAGCCGAGGACCAGCGGCCCGGCCAGCTCGGTTCCGGAGCCGGCGACCGTCAGCTCCAGCTCGTCGGCGTCCCGAAGCAGGGTCGAGGCCCGCTCGTGGAGGAAGACGCCCGTGGGCGTCAGTGCCACCCCGTGCGCCTTGCGGCGGACCATGAGCTGGGTGTGCAGGACGCGTTCGAGCTCGGTGAGGGCCGAGGCGACCGCGGTCGGGGTCACGTGCAGCTTCGCTGCCGCCCTGGAGATCGACCCGGCTTCGGCAACCGCCACGAAGTACGCCAGCTGTCGCAGCGTGTAGCGGGCCAAGCGAACCTCTCCTGTGGTTTCTTCCAAGTTCTCTGAACTTTACCTGTGGAGTTGGCCCAACTCACACTATCGGCGATCGGACTCCGAGAAGGGACGACGTCGACGATGACCGTGCGAGCGATGGAGGCCCGACCCGTCCCGGTCGCGGACTGGGTGACGATCCCGGACCTGTACGCCGACCCGTACCCGATCTACCAGCGGCTGCGAGCCGTCGCGCCGATCCACTGGGTGCCGGCGGTGAACCGGTACCTCGTGATCGGCTACGAGGCCTGCCACACGATCGACCTCGACCCGGGGCGCTTCTCGGCGAACGAGACCGGTTCGCTGATGAAGCGGGCGATGGGGCACGGCATGCTTCGCAAGGACGGCCCGGAGCACGATGCCGAGCGCAAGGCGTATGGCGGAGTACTGCGTCCGAAGACCGTCAAGCAGCACTGGCAGGCCGTCTTCGAGCGCCACGTCGGCACCTGTCTGGAGCGACTGCGGGCGGCCGGGCCGGGCGCTGACCTGGTGACGGAGTTCGCCGCACCTTACGCGGCCGAGAACCTGCGCGTGGTGCTCGGCTTCCACAACGCCACACAGGCGGACGTGCAGCGCTGGTCGCAGACCCTCATCGACGGCACCGGCAACTACGCCGACGACCCGCAGGTGTGGGCGGAGGCGGAGCGGTCCTCGCTCGAGGTCGACGCCGCGATCGACGAGATGCTGCCCCGTCTGCGGGCGGACCCCGACGCGAGCCTGCTGTCGGAGCTGGTCGGGAAGCCGATGCCGCTCGAGTCGCTGCGCGCGAACCTGAAGATGACCATCGGCGGCGGCCTGAACGAGCCGCGTGACGCCATCGCCACCACGACGTGGGCGTTGCTGTCCCACCCGGACCAGCTCGCGAGCGTGCTCGCAGGCGCCCGCTGGTCGGACGCCTTCGAGGAGTGCGTTCGCTGGGTCGCGCCGATCAGCATGTACCCGCGCGAGGCGACGCAGGACACCGAGCTCGCCGGCATGCTCGTGCCGAGCGGCGCGCGTCTCGGGGTGGTCGTGGGCGCCGCCAACCGGGACCCCGCAGTGTTCGAAAACGCGGAGTCCTACGACATCGACCGCCCCAAGAAACCACATCTGGCGTTCGGCGGCGGCAGCCACTTCTGCGCCGGGACGTGGATCGCCCGCGCGTCGGTCGTGGGAGTGGCGCTGCCGCGCATGTTCACCGAGTTCCCCGGGCTCCGCCTCGACCGGGCACGCCCCGGTGTGGTGGGCGGCTGGGTGTTCCGCGGGGTGCTCAGCCTGCCCGTCCAGTGGGGCTGACGCCCACCGCGCGTCCCCGAGGAGTGTGTTTCATGCCCAAGGTGATCTTCCATCATGACGGCGACACCACATCGGTCGTCGCCGACGCCGGCTCGAACGTCATGCGGGCCGCCGTGCAGAACGGCGTCGCCGGCATCGTCGGCGAGTGCGGCGGGCAGGCCATGTGCGCGACGTGCCACGTCTACGTGCGCGAGCCCTACCTCGAGGCCCTGCCCGCCGTGGGCGAGGACGAGGAGGAGATGCTCGAGTGCACGGCCGCACCGCGTGACGAGCTGCGCAGCCGGCTCGGCTGCCAGCTGCCGCTCGCCGGCCGCGCCGAGGGTGGCCTCGAGGAGGTCGAGGTCGATGTACCCGCGACCCAGATCTGAGTGGACGAAGTGCAGTTCGTCACGCCCGTGCTGAAGGCTCTCCTGTTCAGCAGGGGCGTCGATCCCACCTTCGGCAGGCGTCTGCCGCGGATTCTGCGCGATCACGGCCTCGTCGACGTCATCGCGGACGCCTATTTCCCACTCGCCGTGCCTGCCGTCGCGGCTCTGGAGCAGGTGAACACCGCCCAGACGCGCGACGGCCTCCTCTCCCGCGGCATCACCGCCGCCGAGATCGACCGATTCCTGCGTCTGCTCGGGGCAGGCAGGCTGGACCTGGCGACCGCACCGCTGATCTCCGCGACAGGCAGGCGTCCACCCGGCGACGCAGGTCAGCCCCGTTCAGCGAGTACTCCGTAGCTCTCCATCGACCGCGGACGGCCCTACCCTGATCAGCGCCGCCTGAGGGTCCCTGGACCGCGAAGCGCACTGAACGACCGAAAGTTCGATCTCGCTGTAGCCGCCGATACGGCCACGGGTAGCAATACGAGACCGACGACCGTGATCCAACTCTTGCCCTCAGCCGCTATCCCCTCCAAGACGTGCAACGTATGAGAGAACCCGGCCGCGTCCAAATCGAGGTCGGTGGAGCCTTCCGACTCATCCGACTTGCTTGCGGATTTTGGTGATGAGTCGGCGATTGTGAAGGTTCGGCTTGGCCCGTTCGTCAGCCCGAGTGCCGCACGCTCGTGCTCACCGGGCTGACCCAACCGGGACACCTGCTGTGCCCCCTCAAAGCAGAACGGTGGACGTAGCGGCGCTGGACGGCCACGCGCACTCCGACGGCGGTGAGCAACGCGCCGGCGGCGAGCCAGGGAACTGTGTCGGCGCCGGGGATCGCGAGTGGCCGTAGGCGCACGTTCCGGCTACGAAATGGGTCAGAGCGCGTTCTGCGCAGCGTGTCGCAAGAACCGGCCGTCCCGAACTACGGTCCACGCGGCGCCGGGCCGGCGCGGACGGGTGCACATCGGGCCGGCCGATGCCGCGCATCAGCTCATGCGGCTTCCCCGGTCCACCACCCAGGGGCAATAGTGATCGACAACGGCGCCGTTGCCGGCGCGGACAGGAGACCGACGATGAGCGCTGGACACCTCGCTCCCGACGAGCCGCGGGTCGAGGACCTGGGAAGCGGTCTGTTCGCCTACGTCCAGCCCGATGGCGGATGGATGGTCAACAACACCGCCTTCATGATCGGCGCCACCGGCGTCGTCGCCATCGACTCCTGCTCCACCGAACGGCGCACCCGCGCTTTCCTGGAGTCGGTGCGCAGCATGTCGTCCGCGCCCGTACACACGCTCGTCAACACCCACAGCCACCCCGACCACACGGCCGGCAACGGCTGGTTCCCTGGCGCCACGATCGTCGCGCACGAACGGACCCGCGCCGAGATGCTCGCGATGACGAAGCTCCCGCCCCTGGAAGGGATCTTCGAGCCGATCGACGAGGGCGAGCTGCCGTCGGCGCCGCCGTTTCTGACCTACCGCGACGGCGTCACGATCTGGGTCGACGACCTGCGCTGCGAGGTCGTCCACGTCGGCACGCCGGCCCACACCACGAACGACTCGATCGTCTGGGTCCCCGACCGTGGGGTGCTGTTCGCCGGCGATCTGCTGTTCTCCGGCGGCACGCCGTTCCTGGTGTCGGGTTCGGTCGCGGGGGCGATCAGCGTCCTGACCGACGTCGTCGCCACGCTGGGCGCGACGACGATCGTGCCTGGCCACGGACCGGTCTGCGGCCCGGACGCCATCGAGGAGACGCTGGGCTACCTGCGGTTCGTCCAGGACGTCGCGGCCAAGGGCGTCGACGCCGGGCTGTCACCGCTGGAGGCCGCCCGCGAGATCGATCTCGGCCCGTACGCCGAGTGGCTCGACAGCGAGCGCATCGTCGGCAACCTGCACCGCGCCTACGCGGAGGCGCGCGGCGCAGCACCCGGCGCGATGATCGACGTGCCGGGTGCCTTCCGCGACATGGTCGCCTACAACGGCGGCCGCCCGCTCACCTGCCGGGCCTGACCTCGTTCAGCCGTCGGTGGGCTGCGCGGCCGGGACGGGCGTCGATGCCGCCCGGCTGCGCAGCACGCCCCACAGCACGGCGCCCGAGAGCAGCGCGATCACGCCCAACGCGCCGATGCCGCCCTGCAGCCCGCCTGTCGGCACGGCCAGGGCGAAGATGACCAAGGGCGAGACGAACTGCCCGACGTACGCCGCGCCCGTCCAGAGCCCGATGCCGCGCCCCCGCTGGTCGACTCGACGGCGTCCATCACCCACGTGATCAGGGTCGGGAAGAGCAACCCGCTCATGAACCCGGTGATCACCGCGCCGATCATCACGACCACCGGCGACGACGTCGCGAAGACGATCACCATGCCCACGCCGGCCACGGCGAACTCGACAGGCAGCAGCACCCGCCTGCCCAGCCGCGACAGCCGGCCGAAGAGAGCGGCGCCGGTCGCGATCGCGATCGCCAGCACTCCGGTGAGCAGGCCGTTCGTGGCCGTCGAGACGAGCTCGATGCCGGTCAGCACGGTGGAGAGCTGCACGATCAGCGCGTAGAACACCACCCCGCCCACCAGCGTGACCCCGCACGGCAGGGCCAGGGCGCGCCACGGCAGCGGCCCGAGCGCGTCGTGCCGCTCGCCTGCCGCCACCGGCCGCAGCAGCCACACCGACAGCGCGGCGAGCACTAGACCGACGCCGAACACCCAGAACGGTGCCCGCCAGCCGCCGAGCCCGAGCGCGCCGCCGATGCCGATGTAGACGACGCCGCCGAGCGACGCGACGGTCGATCCCAGCCCGATGTAGCGGTCGCGTTCCTTCGTCCAGTAGTCGCCGATCAACGTGACCGCGGCCGTCGCGATGCCGGCCTCGCACACCCCGACCAGCACCCGGCTGGCGATGATCGGCCCCAGCCCGTCGAGGTAGAGAGCCCGTCGAGGTAGAGGGGGGCGGTGCCGGCGATCGCGTAGCCGACGAGTGCGACCCGCAGCACCCGCAACCTGCCGAGCCGGTCGACGATCTGGCCCGCGAACGGCGCCGTCAGCCCGATGACCAAGGCTGGCACGGTGAGCACGATCGGGACGAGCACCTCGACGCCGGGGACGTCGGCGTACTGCTGGGCGATCAGCGGCAGCACCGGCGCGATGAGCACCGCGCCGAGCACCGGCATCGAGCCGGCCACGAGCAGAAGCACGAGCTGGGGCCATCCCGCGGTGCGGGATTCGACGACCTTCATGGCGACCTCACGACGGTGTGCGGACAGATGATCAGGGACGGATGCGCGGGCGAGACCGCGCCGCAGAGATGTGGTGCGGCTTCTGACCTGCGACGATCGTGTTGCGGACGGAGCCGAGGCCGTCGACGGTCATCTCCACGACGTCGCCGGGCTGCAGGGGCGGCAGATCGGTGCGGCCGCGGCCCCACAGCTCGGCCAGGCAGCCACCGTTGCCGCAGGTGCCAGAGCCCAGCACGTCTCCGGCGCGGACCTCGGTGCCGCGGCTGGCGTAGGCGACGAGGTCGCCGAAGGGCCAGCCCATGTTCGACAGCAGGTCGCGACCGATCTCGACACCGTTCACCGCTACCGTCATCCCGAGTGCGAGGAACCCGTCGGCGTCGCGGTAGGGCTCCACCTCGTCGGCGGTCACGAGGACGGGCCCGAGCGTGGTGGCGAAGTCCTTGCCCTTGCAGGGCCCGAGCCGGACGGCCATCTCGCGGAACTGCAGGTCGCGGGCCGACCAGTCGTTGAAGATCGTGTAGCCGGCGATGTGCTCGCGCGCTGTGGCCGGATCGAGGTCGGCGCCGCCGCGCCCGATCACGGCCGCCACCTCGAGCTCGAAGTCCAAGCGCGTGCAGCCGGGCGGCACCGCGATGTCGTCGTGCGCGCCGATCAGGGCGTAGGGGTTGGTGAAGTAGAAGGTCGGCGCCTCATACCACTCCTTGCCGACCTCTCCGCCCGCCATGCCCTCGACGTGCTCCTCGAACGCGACGAAGTCGCGCACGGTGGGCGCCGCGACCGGGGGCAGCAGCCGCAGGCCGGCCAGCTGCACAGCCTCGCCAGTAGCGACCGCGGCAGCCCCGGCCTCGAGCAGGGTGTCGCTGCGCAGCAGGTCCAACATGGTCGTGCCGGCGGGCAGCCGCAGGAACGTCTCGTCCTGGACGATCCCGCAGCGCGTACGTCCGTCGGCGTCCTCGACGGTGGCGAACCGCATCAGACCGGCGGGGCCACGAACAGGCCCTTGTCAGCGTCGTTGAACGACTTCTTGGCGACGAACTCGTTCATGGCGTTGGCGGTGCCCCACTGGTCGGAGACGGCGGGGTCGGTGATGTCGTGCAGGCCGGGGTGCCAGGTGTCCTCGTCGAGGCGCTCCAGCTCGGTCGTGTACTCGACGGTGTTGCCGTGCGGGTCGAGGAAGTAGGAGAACGTGTTGTTGCCGGCCTTGTGCCGGCCGGGGCCCCAGATCTTCTCGACGCCGGCGCGCAGCAGCCGGCCGGTGCCGCGCATGTACTCGTCGATGCCGCGCAGCTCGAAGCTGGCGTGGTGCAGCGCGGGGTGCGGGCCGCGGGCGACGGCGAAGCTGTGGTGCCAGTCGTTGCAGCGCAGGAACCACATCATGTTGCCCATGCGGGGATGCATGAGGATGTCGGAGAGTGCGAAGCCGAGGTGGCGTTCGTAGAACGCGACCGTGCCCTCCGGGTCGGCGGAGTTGACCACGATGTGGGACAGGCGCACCGGGATCGACTCGCCCTCCTCGATCTTGCGGTGGATGCGTGTCTCGACGTCGGCGGAGACCTCGACGGTGCGGCCCTCGTTGTCGAAGAACCGGAAGCCGTAGCCGCCGCCGGGAGTCGCGACCGCACCGGGCTCCGACACCAGCCGCACCCCGTCCTGGGCCAGCTTGGCGGCGATCGTGTCGACGTCGGCCGTCGTCGCGGCGCCGAAGGCGATCAGGTCGATCCGCTTGTCGGCGGCCTGGCGCAACCGAACGATGTACTGCTCGGGCGATCCCTCGGCCGCGAGGAACGACAGCCCGGAGTCGGTCGCGACCTCGGCCAGCCCCCATTGCCGGGTGTAGAACTCCTGCTCGATGCCCAGATCGGGCACGGCGATGTCGATGTGGCGCAGGTGCGTGATCAGGCGCCGCGGCGGCAACTCGATGAGCTCTGCCATCAGGATTCCTTTCCCGGGACGAGTCCCAGCATGCGAGCGGTGCCACCGGCGATGGCGGCGTGGGCGGCCGGGTCGAGCCCGGCCGCGTCGAGGCGGGCGACCGGGTCGGGTACGCCCATGTCGAAGGGATGGTCGGAGCCGAGCACGACGCGGTCGGCGCCGACGGCGGCGACCAGTGCGCGCAGCGCCTCCGGGGTATGCACGAGCGAGTCGAACCACATCCGGCGCAGGTAGGTCGACGGCGCCTCGGCGCAACCCTTCGCCTCGGGGCGCACCCGCCACGCGTGGTCGGAGCGGCCGAGATAAGTGGGCAGGTAGCCGCCTCCATGAGCGGCGATGACGCGCAGCTCGGGATGCCGGTCGAGCACCCCACCGAAGATCAGGTGCGAGAGCGCGACCGCGTTCTCGACGGGCTGACCGACGGTGTTGGCCAGGTAGAACCGGTCCAGGCGCTCGTCGAGTGAGCAGCCGAAGGGATGCAGGAACACCACCGCGCCCGTCGCGGCGGCCCGCGCCCAGAACGCGTCCAGCAGCGGGTCCGAAAGCTCGACACCCGGCGCGAACGAGGAGATCTCCACGCCCTTGAGGCCCACGTCGAGCGCGTCGTCGAGGGCGGCGACGCACAGATCGGGATGCTGCAGCGGGACGAGCCCCAGCCCGACGAGGCGCTCGGGCGCCTGCGCGACAACCTCGGCGACGCCGCGGTTCGCGGCCTTGCAGACCTGCGCGGCCAGCTCCGGTCCCGCCCAGTAGTGATAGTGCGACGGCGAGGGCGACACCACCTGCACGTCCACCCCGGCGGCGTCCATGTCGGCCAGCCGCAGCCCCACGGTGGTGAGCGAGGGCAGCGCGGCGCGCACCATGGCCCCCGAGGCAGCCATCGACTCGGCCCCGTTTCGCCGCACCTCGAGCGCCCGGTGCTCGGCCAGCTCCGGCTCGTCGGCGACCAGTGCCTCGACGGCGCCCACGAGGCAGTGCGCGTGCACGTCGACGACCGGCTCGGCCGGCAACGCGGAGCCGGTCACGGCTTCTCCCCGATCAGCGCGGTCAGCCGGCCCATCAGGCGCGCGACGGCGCCCTGCTGGCCGGTCTGCAGCGAGCGGCACAGCTCCACCGAGCCATCGACAACCTCCCGGGCCCTGGCCAGGCGGCGTCCCGTGAACGCCGACCAGAGATCCTCGTCGAGGGTGTCGCGGGAGGTGAGCAGCTCGGTCAGGACGAGCGCGTCCTCCAACGCCTGCGCGGCGCCCTGGGCGAGCGTGGGCGGGCAGCAGTGCGCGGCGTCGCCGATCAGCACCACGCGGCCGCGGTGCCACGGCCCGTCGAGCAGGTGGTGCTCGAACCAGGTGTAGTTGACCCGGGCCGGGTCGGTCAGGTTCGCGCGGATGTCGTCCCACGGCCCGTGGTAGTGCTCGGCCAACCCCCGCATGACCCCCAACCGCTCGTCGGGGGTGAGCGCGCTGCGGTCTTGCGCGGCCTCGACGAGGTAGGCGTAGAGCGTCTTCTCCCCGGTGGGGCAGAACCCGGCGATGTACGCGGCGCCGCCGTAGCAGAGGTCGGTGCGGGTCACCGACTCCGGCCGGGTCGCGAACGCCCGCCAGATGCCCATCCCGATCGGCTCGGTCACCAGGTCGATGCCGAGCGCCTCCCGCGTCCACGACCGCACCCCGTCGGCGCCGACGACCAGGTCGTAGCGACCGCGTGAGCCGTCGGAGCAGGTCAGCCCGACATCGGTGGCGGACTGCTCGATACCGACCGCCGCGACGCCGACGCGCGTCGTCACACCGACCTCGGCGGCCCGCGCGGCCAGCACGCGGGCCAGGTCGGGCCGGTACATGCCGAGCGTGGCGGGAAGGTCCCGGTCGTCGGTGCGGGTGTCGGGGATGTCGGCGACCAGGGTGCCGTCCGGGGTGCGCATGCCCACCGAGCTGAAGCCGTAGCCGAGCTGCTCGACCTCCTCCCAGACGCCCAGCCTGCGCAGCACCCGCAACGCGTTCTGCTGCAGCGTGATCCCCGAGCCGAGCGCGCCCAGGTCGGGATTGGCCTCGACGAGATCGACGACCACTCCGGCCTCGGCGAGCAGGATCGCCACGCCGAAACCGGCCACGCCGCCACCGATGACGGCGACGGTGGACACGGCGGTCACGGCGCCACCACCCGGGTCCGCTGGGTGCCCAGGCCGGTGATCGTGCCGGTCATGACATCGCCCGCACGCAGCAGCCGCCCGCGCGTGATGCCGTTCCCAGCCGGGCTGCCGGTGAGCAGCAGGTCACCGGGGCGCAGTGGCGCGATGGTCGACGCGGCCGCGATGAGCGCGGCCACGCCGAACATCATGTCCTTCGTCGTCTCGTCCTGCATGACCTCGCCGTTGAGCCGCAGAGTGATCTGCGGATGCTCGGCGACGAACTCGGCCGGCACCACGTAGGGCCCGAGCGGTGTGAAGCCCGGGGCATTCTTGGCCCGGAACCAGTCGGAGCCGATGGCCGGCATGTCCCGCCGGAACACCAGGTCCCGGGTCGTCAGGTCGTTGGCGATCGTGAATCCGGCCACGTGGGTCAGCGCGTCCTCGGGAGCGACGTGGAAGCCCGCCCGCCCGATCACCACGGCCAGCTCCAGCTCCCAGTCGTGCTGCTGGGAGTACGCGGGCAGCACGACGTCGTCGAAGGGGCCGGTCAGAGCCGAGTGCAGCCCGATGAAGAAGTACGGCTCGCCCTCGGCGATGCGCGCGTCCATCATCGCGGCGGCCTCGGCACGGATCTCCTCGGCCGGCCGGTCCCCCGACGCGTGCTTGACGGCCAGCTCGATGACGTGGGTGCGGTAGTTGGCGCCGGCCTGCAGGATCTGGCCGGGCACGAACGGCATGCGCAGCTCCGACTCCGCCAACGGGGTCTCCGCCGATCCGGCCAGCTCACGCAGCCTCGGCAGGACGGCGTCCCAGTCCTGGAGCAGGGCGTGCACCGTCGGCACCAGCTCAGAGAGATCACGCCATCGCGGGCTGCCATCCGGATCGACGACGAGGGCCGGACGCTCACCACCGCCGGGATCGACGGTGGCGATGGCAAAGGGCACGACCACGAGCAGTCCTTCCGTCGACTGTGACGCGGACTACTGTCGGCGCTGTCCACCCGGATCGGGAAGAACGATCTGCCGATGCCCGACATCGGCAGCACCGATGTCGGGACCCGACGCAAGAGCTGACGGGAATCGCCGGTGAACCTTGCAGGCCTCGACCTCAACCTGCTCGTACCGCTCGACGTGCTGCTGCAGGAGCAGTCGGTCAGCCGGGCGGCGACCCGGCTGGGGCTGGCCCAGCCCACCGTGTCGGGCACGCTCGCCCGCCTGCGCCGACACTTCGACGATCCGCTCCTGGCCAGGGTGGGCAACAGCTATCACCTGACGCCACTCGCCCAGCAGCTGCGCCTGCGGACCGCCCGGGCCATCGACGAGGTCCAGCGCGTCTTCGCCAGCGAGGACGGTTTCGACCCGACGACGTCACAGCGCACCTTCGTCGTCCACGCGTCCGACTACGCGATGGCCGTCGTCGGCCCGCCGGTCGCCCAGATCGTCTCCGAGACCGCGCACAGGGTCACCCTCCGCTTCGAGCACCACGTCAGCGCGATCACCGACGACTGGCTCCGCACCGTCGACGCGATGATCCTGCCGAAGGGGATCGTCTTCGACCTCCCCTCGCTCGACCTGTTCACCGACGGGTGGGTCTGCCTCGTCGACCGCGAGAACGACCGGGTCGGGCAGTCGCTCACCATGACCGACGTCGCCGAGATGCCCTGGGTACTGACCTACCACGGCCCGACCCGCTTCACCGCTGCCACGCGGCAGCTGGAGCTGCTCGGCATCGAGCCGCTCGTCCACGTCGTCGTCGAGAGCTTCCTCGCCCTGCCGTACTACCTCCACGGCACCGGACGGCTCGCGCTCATCCAACGCCGCCTCGGGGAGATGCTCGCGGCCACCACGGGGCTGCGGGTGCTGGAGTGCCCGTGGGAGGTGGTCCCGGTGGCGGAGACCCTGTGGTGGCATCCCGTGCACACCCTCGAGTCCGACCACGCCTGGCTACGCTCCGTCCTCGCCACGGCGACCGCGTCGCTGGGCGATCGGGCCGACGCTGATACGCCCGGCTAGCGATCGGCGCTGGGCTGCTCCAGCATGCCCAGCGCGTCGCAGCAGTCGCGGAGCGCGTCGAGCAGCACGTCCCGGGCTCCCCAGCGGGAGCCCTGCGAGCAGGTGTCCGTCGACCTCCTGGACGACGCCGTCGCACACCTGTTGCACGCGCAGTCCCTGGGCGGTCAGCTGCAACCGCATGATCTTCTGATTCTCGGTGTCGGGGGTGCGCGGTGCGCGGTTGATTCTGTCGCCGCTGCACCTGATCGAAAAGGGAAGTCTCGATAGCTTCCTTCGCCTCGAGCAGTCGAGGATCCACGGAGCTCGGTGGCTCCGCGCGTCCGAAGGCGTCGATCTCCTGCGCGATCTCGACGTACTCCGAAAGCAGGGAGTCGTCAGGAGCCTGCGCACCTCGACTCGCGGCAGAGCGAGCCAGCGGGTCGGACGAATCGCCCCTGTCGGGTGGCTCCGGCGAGGTTGGCATTGATCCTCTCCTCTTCGCTGACTCGATGGGTGTCCGGCTGCGGCGTGCGCGGTCGCAACGACCCGCCCGACCGCCCTGGCCGCAGTACCGTGCGCGCCATCGCGGGTGGGTCACGGGTAATCGCCTACTCGAACGTCCTCGACGACCGACCCGGCATCCGCCGATCGCGGCCACTTGCGTGTCGTGCCGAGCGTTCGAACATCGGGCCGACGGCGGTCTCCGATACGAGTACCGCGCTACTCATACCCGAGCGGGTTCACCGATTTACGTTCCGTGCGGTCCCTCCTCGAGGAGCGCGACCCCGACCCGACGCATGGAGACGTGTCATGACTGCGACAACCACCACGCCCGATCCGCAGGTGCTGACCCCTGAGATCGTCGGCGCCGCTCGTATCAGGGCGCACACCTACGAGTCCTTCGGCCGGGCGATCGTCGCGGAGGCACTGCGCCGCGCGGAGATGGCCGAGTCCTTCAGCAGCGAGGGCGTGACCCTGTCCACAGAGTTCAGCGTCAAGCCCGGCTCGACGGCCGGCCGCGATCCGGCGGTGCGGTCCTTCTGCCTGGATGTTGATCTCTTCGGCGTCAGCATCCACATCTACGTCGAGTGACCGCCGTCCGCGATCTCCTTGGCAATGCACACTCTCAGCGGCGCGGAGGAGGATGCGGCCGCTGCGCAGTCGGAGTGCAGTTGGCCTGAAATTAGCAGCTCTCGCCCACAGCCCGTGCGCCGTCGTCAGGCGGCTGGAGTGCCAGACGAAGCGGGCGCAGAATCCACCGGAGATGGCACCGCGCAGTCGCTCATGAGCGATGCCCCGGCCGAGACCCTGTCGACGGACCCGACCGCACGGACTTGATGACGCTCGACCCCTTGACCGCCTGGCAAGAGGTCCGCGTTCGGGGTGCAGAGTCATTGACTGCATAACCTGGAGCAAACGTGGAGCACGGGTACGCGCCAGACCCCGCTGAACCGACCCGAGCTGCTCCAAACTGCACCACTGCGACCTGCGGAGAGGCTGTTTTCGCAGGTCAGGATGCTTGCCGGGCTGGTCTGGGGGTCAAGGGGTCGCAGGTTCAAATCCTGTCGTCCCGACGGTGTGATGGGCGGTTTCCTGCAATGTGGGGAGCCGCTCATCAGTATGTCTACCAGCGGAAACGCTCGCTGTCGGTGATCTTCAGTTGATCTGCTCGTCGGCCCGCTCCGGCGCCGTCCAGAACACGTCCATGACCTCATAGTGGGGGCGTCGAACAGGAACGCCGCGATCTCACGGGTCTGCTGGTCGGCGAAGCGGTACACCTCCCCGTCCAGCTCGGTGCCGGCGATGCCGCCGGTCAGGGGCCTCGATGTAGCCGTCGAGGGAGATGATCATCGTGTAGCTTGAGAGTGCTCATGGGAGCATGAGATGGCAAATACGCCATTGTCGCGCCGCCCAAACCAACCGCCGGTCGCCACCAAGCGATCACGACACTGGAGGCCCGGAGGACGCCCGGCCCTCGTGCTGTAACCGCCGCTTTCGCGCCAACGGGGCGGCAGTGACGGGCTTCGTCGTTGAGGACGTCCTCCAGCTTGTCCGGCGAGAACTTGCCGCCGATCATGCTTTCGTGCATCTGCAGGACCCGGTACTCGAAACGTTGCATGCGCCGAAGGTGGCACGTCCTCCAGGCTGTCGCCTCGCCTCGATCAGGTGGTCGACGGCTCAGCCGCAGGCCGCCGAGTAGATCTGTAGGGCGCCTCTGTGAGAGCTATGTCCGCGATCTCCTCGGGATCGACGCTCTCGTTGGGCGCGCGTGGATCAGGGTCAGTCGCTCCTCCACCCCGATCGACAGGGCGCACCTCGGATCTCCTCCTGGGGTGCTCCGGGGCTGGAGCAGCGTTCGGTTGGCGCGGGCATCACGTGCTGGGGTAATGCGCCCGGTAGCTCGACGCGGTCGGCCGAGGCATCCGCCGGCCGCGCGGAGGGGCGCGGGCGCGAAATCGCGGCGCCTGCCCCGATGAGCAGCGCCGCGTGCCGGTGCCGGACGAGCAGACCGCGCAGCAGGTCGAGCAATGGCAGGGCGGGCGGCAGCATCATCGCCACGACCATCACGGCCCAGCCCCCGAGCGCGACACCGACCGGCACGGCGGTTTGCCCTGCAGGTCATCGACGACGGCGCCGACCGTGACGTCGTCAGTCGCGTCGGAGCCGCCTGGCCCGCTCACGGTGAGCCTCAATGTGACAGGTAGGTCGTCGGGTATGACAAAGGCTGGGCCGGTCCGTGTCACCCCGATGATCCTGCCGATCGACGGGCCGGCAATCCGGGTCCAGGCGAAGGTCGCCGCTCCGGTGCTGGCGCTGCCGTCCAAGACGACGGTGCCACCGACCTCGGCGACTGGGTCGGCGCCGGCGCGTGCCACAGGTGGCGTGAGTTCTGCGACGGTGAGGATGGTCGTCGCGGTGTCCGCGCCACCCGGTCCGTCGACAGCGAGCACGAACACCAGGTCCCCGGCTGTCGTCGGCGCCGTGAAACTCGCCCGGGCGGTATCCGGCATCGACAGTGCCACGGGTATCCCCGACGTCTGACCGCAGGTGAAGGACGTTGCCGCCACAGAGTTGCTGCCGTCGAGTACGACTGTCTGGCCCTGCTGAACTGTTCTGTTCGGGCCCGCGACGGCGGTGGGGAACCGGGTCGAGTGGGCCACCGACGAGCTCGACGATACGGGTGCCGGTGCCGCCGGCCGAGGACGTGACGGTCACGGCCAGCGGCGGGGCATCGAGCCCAGAAACGGTCACGACGCCACCGGTCAGCGCCGCACCTCCAGCCGGCAGTCCCTCACCGGTGGCAATGAGCTGTGGCGACTGCGCGTCGGACGACATTGCCTCGACGGTCAGTGCGCGGGTATCGAGGTCGTAGGCCGCGCGGTCGATGACGACCGCGTCCGGTACCTCAACGGCGCGGGCGGTGGAGGGTTGTCTGTGACATTGCAGACGCCGATCCGCGTGGGAACGGACGATCCTGCGCTCAGCCGGGCGACGTAGCGCTCGCCGTCCGCGCACATACGGGTGAAGCTCGGTGCAGGTGTGCCGTCGCTGCCTGGCGGCGGGCCGACCTCGATCGCCTGCCCGGGCTCGGTGATGGCGAGAACGTCGATCAGCACGGCACCGGCGGCGTCCCGGAGTACACGGCGCGGGTGACCTCGATGCCGGCGACGGTCGCGAGCCGGCCCTGCTCAGTGAAAAGGCCGATCTCGACGAGGTTCGGATCCGCCGGCGCCGGACCGCCTGCGACGACGGCGATGTCCGGGCCCTCGATGCGGAAGACATTCGTCCCGAACGGGCTGCCGACGATCGTGTGCGGGGTACCGCCGTCGCCCAGATAGCCGGGCGGGGGATCCTCCTCACCCGGCGCGCCGGTGGTGCCCCCTGTTCGGCCGGCGCCCGCGGATGACGTGGAGGCCCCCGGCCGATCGGCCTCATTGAGCCGAGCGTTCCCGGCGCGAGGCGATGACGGGAGCGACACCGCCCGTGCCTAGTCCGCGCTTCGCCGCTACTCGTGCGTGACCGGCGACCCAGAGGCACTGCTCGGGCGTGTCAACAATCTGTCGATACGTGTCTACCGTGAGCCTTCTGGTTCCCTCAGCTGCGCCGTAGCGTTGCAGGCGCTTCGACTCTCCCCGGGTAGCAGGGGGGGAGCCCGGCGGTTTGCTTGACTCAGTCGCAAAGTGCCGGGGCTCCTTCCCCCGCTCTCGGGAGGGTCGGGACGGTTTGCTTCATCGGTCGCTTGACACGGTCGCGACGGGTGGAGAACCCACCTGCGGATTCTCGCGTTGCTCGATCTGGTCGCAACGAGGAGACGAACGCCGCTCGGTGTCCGCGCTACCGGGCGCGTGTTCTTTCTGCAGATCCTGATCCCGCGAGACCGCTCGCGATCGCTGCCCGCATCCGCGGGACCCAGCTGCGAACCCCCCGATTCAAGGAAGTTGGTCCGACATGTGGCGGCAGCTCGCGCACGACGGTGAGGCCTCGCGCCTCCCCGCGGGCGCTGCTGTCGTCCGGCTGAGGTTCTCGCCGTTGGACCGGCTGTGGAGCGTGGGGCGGTGGCTGCTCGGGTTGGCAGGTGCCGTCGTGGTGCTGTGGGTCGGCGCGGCGTTCCTCGCCGCAGCGCCCGCCGCCGCGGCGGTGGCCGTGCCGGCGGCAGCCGCTCAGAGCCTGCAGAAGGGAGGCAACAGCAGGCTCATGAGCGGCGGTGAGGACGGCGACTCCGATTCGGGTGGCGATTCAGGCGGGTCCGACGAGGGCTCGGACGACGGTGATTCGGATGAGGGTGACTCCGGATCGGACGAGAAGAAGTCGGACGAGAAGAACTCCGACGAGAAGTCCGACGAGGAGAAGTCGGACGAGAAGTCCGACGAGAAGAAGAAGACCGACGAGGAGAAGTCCGACGAGAAGTCGGACGAGAAGAAGACCGACGAGAAGAAGAAGACCGACGAGGAGAAGTCCGACGAGAAGAAGAAGTCGGACGAGGAGAAGTCCGACGAGAAGTCCGACGAGAAGAAGAAGACCGACGAGAAGAAGAAGACCGACGAGGAGAAGTCCGACGAGAAGAAGTCCGGGCGCTCCCGTGACGAGTCGGAGAAGGAACGCGCTGTGGTCACGAGGACCTCCTCGGACCAGGATGACGAGTCCGACGAGCGCTCGGAGGACGAGGCCCCGCAGAATCGCCCCGAAGACGCGGAGCGCGCGACGCGGGATGAGCAGGACGACTCGGATCAGAACCGCCCCGCGCAGGAGCACGAGTCGGGCGAGACGGCCGAGGAGCCGGCGGGGGAGCGGGACGATTCCGAAGAGCGGTCCTCCACCGAACAGGAGCGGCCTGCGACCGAGCAGAACGGCTCCGAGGCGCAGCGGCGCGCCGCCGACGATGACGACGATCGTTCCTCGGCTGCGAGCGAGACCGGCTCGCGCGAGCCCCGCGCCGCGGGCGCCGATCGCGAGAACGGCACGGCCCCGAGGCGTGGTGACGACGATGATGACGACGATGACGACGACAGTGGCCGCGACGTCAGCGAGCACGCGCAGGAGGTCGTCCGCGAGACGCTCGACGAGGTCGGCGAGACGCAGCGGCGGGAGGCGCGCGACGCGCACGAGGGTCGGACCGACGGCGACGAGACCGCGCGGCTCGACGACCAGGTGACCGACGACGTCGAGCGGCGTGTCGAGGATCTGCTCGAGGAGGAGGTCGGCGACGAGGACGCGGAACGGGACCGGGAGCTGGCCGACGAACTGGCTGACGATGCCGACATCGTGCAGCGCCTCCGCCGGCACGGCGCGGACGACGACGAGGGCGAAGGCGAGGGTTCTCGCTCCACGCGGTGGGACGAGCTGGCCGACGAGGTGTCGGAGGACACCCGGGAGTTCGCGCTCGATCAGCGCGAGGCGGAGCAACACGAGCGGCGCAGTGACGCGGAAGACCAGCCCGACCGCCACTCCGTGACCGCCGGGGAGCCGCAGGACCGCGAACTCGACGAGTGGATGGCCGAGCGGGTGAAGGCTGCCATCGGGGATGCCGATGACGTGTCGGCGGCCGTCGAGCGGTGGACCGAGCTCGCCGACGACGCGGTGGACGACGCGCGGCAGGCCATCGAAGAGCGGCGCGACGGCGAGGACCGCGACAGCGAGGACCGCGACGGCAGGGACCGCGACAGCAGGGACCGCGACGGCGAGGACCGCGACGGTGTCCGCGACGTGGTGCGCGGGGTGCTCGCCGACCTGCCGGACGGCGCCGAGATCGCCGAGCGCGTGCGCGCAGCTGATGACGAGGACGACTCCCGCGCACACGGGGAGGACGCCGCGGAACGCATCCGGGAGGCGCTCGAGGAGCATCTCGGCGACGCACGGGAGCAGGCGGCTACGTCGGCGGCAGACACCCGTGCGGGTCGCGTGGATCGCGACCACGGCGAAGCAGACGATCTCCGCGCTAGGGTGCTGCGGGCAGTCGCGGCGGTACGGGACGAGGCAGAGACAGCGGCAGAGGCGGAGACGGGCTCTGCTCGCGACGAGGACGACCGCGAGCGCGTCAAGGCAGCGGTGCGGGAAGCGATCGATCGGCTCCCGGACGAGCTGTCGGCTCGCGACGAGGACGAGGAGACCGAGCAGCGGGTCGCGTCGGTGCTCGACCGGGACGGGCCCGAGGACGTGGAGCGGTGGCTCGAGATCGCCGACGATGTGTCGGACGAGGTGCAGCGGGTGATCCGTGACGGTCACGAGCTGGCGCTCCCCGACGGTCCGCCGGCACGCGACCGCGAGGAGGCGTCCGGAACGGCGCGGAACATCACGCGGAACATCACGCGGAACGTGACGCGCTCGGTCGAGGATCTGGTCGAGGACCACGGCGAGGAGGCCAGGGCGATCGCCGAGGACGTCCTGACGCGTATCCCCGAATGGGCCGAGGCGGCGTCCTCCGGTGCCGATATCCGCGAGCAGGTCGAGGCGGCGCGCGACGAGTGGGACGAGCTGGACGGTGAGGACACCGAGCGGGCGGACGTCCGTCGGGCGGTGCGCGAGCTGACCCGACAGCTCGGCGGCGGGCAGGAGCAGCGCGAGCGCGCCGATGACCACGCCGATGACAACGCGGCGGCGCGGTCCGAGGGCCGTTCGGTGCGCGACGTCGTCGAACCGATCCTGCGCGAACGGCTCGGTGAGGCAGCGGAGCACGTGGAGTCCGCCCTGCGCCGCCACTCGGATGAGCAGGACGATCTGCGCGAGCGCGCTGAGCGGGAAGGAGCCGGCACCGCGGAGACGGGGGATCGTCTGGTTCCCTCCAACCGCCGTGGCGAGGTCGTGATGCGGGACGCATCGGACCGACGCCCCCGGGTCGACGCGCAGGAGATGAGCCGGATCGGCGAGCGGGTCGTCGAGGTCGTCCGCGAGGCGGCGACCGACGGAGACGACCTCGACGAGGCGGTGGACGAGCTCGTCAACGAGGTGTCGCGGTCGTTGCGGTCGGGTCAGGATCCGTCGGACCGGACGCAGCAGCCGGCCGTACTGCGGGACGCGAACAAGACCACGAGCGAGCGGCAGGCGAGGGCCGGCGTCGACGGCGTGGTGTTCGACGAGGCCACAGACGCGGGACTGTGCCCGGTCTCGGGGGACGGGTGCGGCGCCGAGACGTCGAGCTCGCGGCTGCTCTCCGCTGCGGATGCACGTGGTCCTCCGGACTCCTCCCGGGACGACGACGACTCCGAGTACGAATACGACGACGAGAGCCTGACCGAGGAGGTCCTGCAGGACCGGATCGAGACGGACCGGAGCGCGGCAGCGCTCGAGGAGAGCCGCGAGCAGGTTGCGGCCGGGCAGAAGACCGCCGAGGCGCACGCGCGGCAGGAGGCGGCGCACCGACAGCAGGTGGCGCAGGCCGAGGCCGACCGCGCGGAGCTGGACCCCGAGCGGGTGCAGCTGATCGACGAGGTCGTCGACGGCCACCAGGCTGTGAACGGCCACGAGGACGCGATCGCCGCGGAGGCGCAGCAGGTGGCTGCGGGCACGGTCGACGCGGCCGCGCACGACCGGAGGGCGGCCGCGTTCGCGGCCGACAAGCAGGAGCTCTACGACAAGACCGACGAGCTGCGCGAGGCCACCGGGCGCGAGGCGCCCGAGACGGTGTCGGAGGACGACGCGGGCCGCGACGGCTCCGCCGCGGGGTGCGGCGTGAGCGGGACGTTCGCCGAGTGCGGCTCGGTGAGCAAGAACGAGACCGAGGCCGAGGCCGGCGACGAGCATGGCGACCGGTGTGTTGCCCTCGCCGGTGTGTCCGGGTGCGGGGTGTCCTCCGGGTCGGGCGAGAACAAGGCATCGGCGTCGTGTGACCTGACGAGCTGCTCCAGCAGCGCTGCGAAGGGCGCGAACACCGCGTCGGCGACGTGCACGTTCGGGTCCGGGGACTGCGGACAGAGCAGCCGGGCCGACTCGCGGAGCGCGGCGGCGGACTGCCGCACGAGCAGCGGATCCTGCGAGACGGGCAGTTCGGGTGCGCAGCGCACCAGTGATCAGCAAGCCCGGCAGGCGGCCGCCGTGACGGGCGGCGAGGACTCCCGGCGCGGCAGCGCGAGCGCGAAGTGCTCCGGTGGGTCGGGCTGTGGCACCTCCAGCGAGGTCGAGTTCGACCACTCGGGAGCGGCCCGGGCCGACGCCGACGTCTCCTGCGGCGCCGGCTGCTCGGGCAGCGCCGCGACCAGGACCGACGCAGGCAGCAAGGGAGCCCCGCAGGCGGCGGGTGCGCGGCCGGCGGAATCGACGAGCAACGGTGCCGCCGACTGCAGCGTGACCGGTGGCGCCTGCGCCGCGCACAGTGGCGCCGCTGCCGAGGAGGACGGTGCTGCCGAGGCGAGTGTCCGGGTCGACTGCGAGGGCCCGGGCTGCTCCGGCAAGGGTGCGACGGCCACCGGCGGCACGACCACCGGCGTGCAGGCCGGCACCGAGCGCGCCAGCCACGGCTCCGCCGGCTGCGAGGCCACCGCCGGCAGCTGCGACGCGCGCTCGGGCACCGAGCTCAACGGTTCGACCGAGGTCCAGCGCTCCCGGCTCGCCGACCGGGCCGCCGCGCCGGCGACGGTGACCGACGGCGCGGGCGCGGCGTCCAGCAGCGCCGAGGCGAACGTCGACTGCGCCGGTGCGGCGGAGTGCTCGGGCAAGGCCGGGACCGCGACCGACGGCAAGGTGTCGGCCCCGAACACGACCGCAGGTGGCGCCGCGGCGGTGCGCGAGACCAGCGCCTCATCGAGTTGCACGGCCACCGGCGGCGGGTGCGCGAGCGACGCCGTGTCCCATGTGAGCGACGCTGCTGCGCCCGTGCCCCCTACGGTGCAGCAGCGGCGCGGTGCTCCCGGCCGGATCGTCCCCTCGGCCGGCCGGGAGCTGACCGCGGACAGCAACGCCGGAGCGCAGGTCGACTGCGCGGCTGCGACATGCACGGGCAGCGGGTCGAGCACGACCTCGGGCGCCGCCTCCGGTGACATCACCGGCGTGCGCGACAGCACCGGCTCGTCGAACTGCACGGCGCGCGGGGCCGGCGCGAACTGCGCCGCCGAGGCCGACACCTCGGTGTCCGACCGCGCCCCTGCCACCCGCGACCCCGCCACCGGCGACCCGGCGGGCGCTGTGGCGGCGGTGTCCGGCCCGGTGAGCGTGTCGAACGTGGGCGCGACGGTGCAGTGCTCGGGTGGGACGACCGAGTGCGGCGGCACGAGCGCCTCGTCGACGAGCGCGCGCGACACCGGGGTGTCGCCGCACGCGCGGGGCTCCAGCGCGAGCGCGGACTGCGCCGTCACGGGCGGCGGATGCTCGGGGCAGACGAGCTCGAAGGCCTCCAGCGCCCCCGACTACGTGACCATCGACCCGGCGACCGGGCTCCCGGTGGCCGGACAGCCGACGAGCGGGCCGTCGTCGACGTCGTCGTCGAGCGCGGCGCTGGACTGCCCGGCCGGCTGCTCCGGCACGGTGCACACCAGCTCCGCCGCCTGGGACGGCGCGGTGGCGGGTGGGAAGCCGCGGACCTCGACCGGCACCGCGTCCTGCACCGGCGGCACCGGCGGCTGCCAGGTGCAGTCGGTCTCGTCCGCTTCGACCGGCCCCGGGGCGGCGCAGGAACTGGCCGCCCAGTCCCAGGCGGGGCAGGGGCAGCCGCTGAACACCGCGCGGCTGGTCGCCGGCCCGTCGGCGGCATCGGCGGCGGGCGCGGCGCTGACCTGCACGGGGGAAACGGCGTGCACCGGGAAGGTGACCAGCGCCGCGACGGCGACGGACCCGTCGGTGTCGCCGGACCCGCGGGGCTCGCACTCCGAGGGCTCGTGCGAGGGCGTGTCCGGTGGGGTGTGCCAGGCGGTGACCAACTCGGCCGCCTCGTCCGGCCCGGACGCGAACAGCATCGCGCCGCTGGTGGCGGAGCGGTCGACGGCGAACGCGACGGTCAACTCCAGTACGACCGGCGACACCGAGCAGGCTCCGGCCGAGCAGAGGCAGGACGGCACGCCGGGTCAGGACCAGCCGGCGGTGCCGCCGGCTCCCACCGCGCCTGGCTCGTCCGCGAACTCCGGGGCCCCCACCGTGGGTGGGGCGTCGAGCTGGACGATGGCCTCGGCGAGTTTGGACTGCGCCGGCGAGGCCGGAGCGTGCACGGGTAGCGCCCGTAGCACAGCGCACGGAAGCGACGGCCCGGCTGCGATGACCGGTGCCACCGGGGCGCGTGGTCCACCGGCTGGTGGTTCGACCTCCACCGGTAGCTGCCGTGACGCGGATAGCTGCCAGGCGCAGACCAGCGCCACCGCAGGAGTCGGCCAGGTTGTGGCCGACATCGTCGCGGAGCGACAGAACACGACCGCCGAGCAGCTGGCCGCCGAGGCCGCGCAGGCGGAGCAGGAGAGCGCACGGCTGGCCAGGGCAGCAGCTCGGTCGGGTGCGAGTGAAGAGGACGACGCAGCAGCTGCCGCGGCTGCCGAGGCGGCCAGGCAGGCACGTGAGACCGCGACGCAGGCCGCCGAGCTGGCTGCCGCCCCGGTGACGGGTGCGCCGGCAACGATGAGCTGGTCCGACGGTTATGCCGCCTGTGAGGGCCCGGACTGCGTCGCTGCGAGCGGGAGCCTCGCAGCGACCGTGGGCGCGGGCGACACTGCGAAGAGCACGTCGCAGGCCCAAGGCTTCTGCACGGGGCAGGGCGCAGGCTGCGCGGTCGGATCGAACGCGAGCGCCGACACCAGCACCGACAGCGGAAGCCCTGACCCCAACAGTCCGGATCCGAACAACCCGGTCGTGCTCCCGGGCTGGTCTGGCGCCACCCAGGCCGGTGCTCGGCTGGACTGCCCGCAGGGATGCGCGGGGCAGGTGAGCATGACGACGGTGTCGGCGGCGAGCCCTGACGGGGGGGCCGCCGAGCTGGAGCGGCTGGCCCGTGATGCCTCCGCTGCCCTTCCCGCGGGAGGTGGGGCGGCGACCGATCCGTCTAGCGTCTCTGTCGCGCGTGCCGAGTCGAGCTGCGCCGTCGCTGATGGCCCCTGCGGCGCGCAGGTCGTGGGCTCTGGCTCGGTTGCCGCGACGAACGCCCAGGTCGGTCGATCCGTGGCTACCGGTGCGGGCGCGGACGGCGCCTGCGCGTCCGAGGACGGCGAGTGCGCGATCACGACCAGCAGCGTCACCGCGAGCGGTGACGACGTAGCCGCGGTCATCGAGTCGCTGCGCACGCGGGCTGTTGCGGCCGTTGCCGACACGTCGCGGGCGGTCGCCACTGCCGAGTGTGCAGCGGCGGCCGGCGCCTGCAGCTCGTCGAGCAACGGGATCGCCGCCGACGGCACTGCTCAGGTGATGGCCGACTGTGACGGTTCCGGGACCTGCACCATCGCTGCCCGTAGCACGACCATGGCCGAGGGGGCCACCCATCAGTCGAACACCGAGGCCGGATGCGGCGCCGCGGGTGGCCGGTGCATCACCAGAGCTGTCGCCGAGACCAGCACGCAGCACGCCATGGCCGCGGCTGCCTGTCAGGGCACTGCAGGGGCTTCCTGCCGGTACTCCTACCGAGCCCAGAGTGGCGATTCCGCTCCTGGCGCCGCTGCTGCCGCGCTCGGGTGGGGTGAGGGGACCGTCGGTGACGGGCAGGCACTGACTACGGCTGTGGCCGATGGTGGTCCGGGTTGGGCGCAGACTGCGGCGTCGTGCAACGGCAGCGCCGGCACGCACTGCGAGTACTCCTTCTCGGCTACGGCCTCGATGGGCGCCCGCGGCGGCAGCAACGCGCGCGCCGACGCGCGCGGTAGCGGGGCGGTGGGTGGTGGCGCGGCCGCTGCGCAGGCTTACGCCCGGGGCGTCCAGGCCAACGCGTCGGCATCGTGTTCGGGGGCGCCGAACTGCCGGGCTGAGTTCTTCGCGCACGCCGAGGCTTCTGACCAGTTGATCACTCCGGCCACCTACGTCGTGGAGGGGAGGCGGTGGAACGCCTACGGCTGGGGAACGTGCTCGGGTAGCAGCTCGTCCGGGGGCGAGTGTGGGGTCGTTGCGTGGGCGCACGCCGGGCCCGGCGGTGGTGGCGGCGCCGACTGCTTCGGGTACTGCGAGGAGTTCCGGTCCGGGGGGGACAACTGGTACACGGTCATCGCGCCGAAGCTGACCCCGCCTCCCGGCTACACGGTGGACGCAGACGGCAATCTCGTCCGGATCGCCCTGGATCCCAACCAGCGCAACGTCAAGGGCAGGTGCTGGGGCGGGTTGATCTGCATCGTGACCGCCCGTGGTGCCGACGGCGAGGTCAAGGCAGACGCCTGTTTCGGCTTCTTCTGCGGCTTCGGGATGAACGTGTCGACCTCGAGTGGCGAGGAGATCACCTACACCCCCTCCACGGGCAACAAGTTCGAGGGCTACGTGCCGGTCGAGGTGGGCGGGACGGCCCGGGACATGGCGCTGGGCACGGAGGGCATCTCCGCGGCCCGCGACATCCACGGGCGCGGGCAGATCACGGTGACCGGTACCGGAGCGGCGTACGACGGTTACACCAACTCGTACACGATCTACGACCAACGGTCCCGACCCGGCCAGCCCTACGTCGCGGACCTGGGTGACCGGCACGGAGCCCCCTATGCGACGAGCTGCCCCGACGGCTGCCGGGGTGCACTGAGCAACGGTGTGCAGATCGACCGCTTCGTCATTGAGGCGATAGATGCGAACGCGAAGCTCGTCGCCCGCGACATGGCTGGCAACCCCGCGCGGATCACCTGGGACAACGCGGTCGTGGAGATCAACGGCCATGAGGGTTGGGCGGTGGTGTCGGACGGCAACGGCCAGGTCGGCCTGCCGGACCTGCTCGGGAAGCCGTTCGGCATGGTCGTGTCGCCGAGCGCGAGCGATCCCCACGGTTACTTCACGGTTCAGGGCCAGACCGGCTCTATCACTCTCCCAGACGGCCGGCGGATGGTGAACCGGACCGACGGTCGTACACCGTGGCTCGACGAGCGGGTCACCGGCGCTCTGCCGAACGCCGAGGGGCACGGCGGCTTCCTGGAGTGCGTCGGGCTGTGCACGGAGGGCATGCCCGGGGATGCCGTCGTCCCGGAGGCGTGCGGCACCAGTTGCGTGTTGCACGAGGGCGACCCGAAGAACAACGACCGGGTGTGCACGGCGAAGTGCACGATTCGCGACCAGTTCGCGCACCCCAACGACCAGAAGGCACCGAACGGCTACTTCTACGGCCACATGATGGAAGAGGGGAGCATCAGCAGCCTCACCGACCAGGGTGACCTTCAGTCGTGTAGTGGCCAAGGTTGCTGGTACGTGGTGTTCAACCGGGACGCCGATGGAAACGGGGGATCCGCAGTTTGCTCGACCGGGCTGAACGGGCACTGCTCGAGCCACTCCCGCGAGGGCCTCTTCGTGTCCGACTACGTGTATGAGGACGAGCAGGTCGTGGGCGGTACCCGGATGCTGTACCCCAACGAAGACGGCACTTTCGCTATTTCCTGCAGCGAAAGCAGCCACTGCCTCCACACGTCGGGGACCAACTTCGGCGGGTGGAGCGAAGACGAGTGGCGGGGCGACATCGACAACGTCGACTTCTACGACTGGAAGGGCAACCCCGACGCGGCGTGGCTGCTCGGCGTGGACGCCCACTCCGACGACATCGTGTTCGGCCCGGGCAGCTACATGCGTCCATCGCTGCACAACGCGGTGGACGACGCGATCGCCCGGTCGCTCGGCCTGGACCCGGACGACCCGGACCTCATGCTGCCGCCGCCCACCGTGGATCAGCGCTCCAGCTACACCCGCGAGGAGTTGGAGAATCTCGACCGGATATCGCCGTCGGTCTCCCACGTCGACCTTGCCTTGGCATCGGTCCGCCACCTCGAGTCGCAGTACGACGACCGCCAGCGCATGCTCCGGGCGCGGCGCAACGGCGACGAAGCGGCATTCAACGCGTTGGCGGACGAGATGGACGTTGCGCGGCAGGACGGGCTCAGCGGGCCGGAGCTGGCCGGGTTCATCGAGCGGCTGCGTCCGCTCGAGATCGACGCCGCGGCGTGGGCGCAGGACCGCGGCCTCGTCGACGCGATCGACCGCATCACCTGGACCATGCCGACCCCCAGCGAGCAAGAGGAACTGCTCGCGGAGAAGCCGGAAGTCGTCGGAGAGCTCGCCGGTCTGTACCCGATGGATGTGTCAGGATCGCGGCGGCCGGACGGGGGCCCGAGCAGCCCTGACCAATGGGACCTGCGGAACCGCGCCCTCACCAACCTGCAGCGGCTGCTGAACGAGAAAAGCGCGAATGGCATGACATTCACGGCGACGCTGCATGTGAAGGCTCAGATCGTCGACGTCAACGACCGGAAGGACCTGCACCAGCAGGCGATCAACCGCTTCAACGAGGTCGGTGGCACACAGGAGGAAGCGGACGCGCTCAACGCCATCACCGACCAGCTCGATCTCGAGGAGAAGACGCTCAAGAGCCGCCTGCCGGGTGCGGCCGACCCGGCCTACATCGACCGGCTGCGCGCTGTCGACCTGCTTTACGCCGGCGCGAGCATTGACGATGGGTGGGCGCGGAATCTGCAGTCTGCTGACGCGACCATCGACCGGATCACCATCCTGCACGACGAGATGGCAGCGTCCGGCGACCCCGAGCAGGTCGCCCTGGCCGAGCAGATGAACAAGTCGCTGACCCAGCTCGCGTCGCTGAACTACGACACGGTCGCGCAGGCCGACGGCCAGCGGGGCGCGGGCGTCGACTTCCAGCTGCGGCTGCCCTCCGGCGGCCTTCCCGACGTCGTCGGCGCCCAGACGGCAGCGCGCAACATGCTCGCCTTTGACAACCCCAATGGCCTGGTGCGCACGACGATCGAGGGCGTCCCCCGCGCCGAGCAGGTCCGCATCGCCTCGCAGATGACTGCGGAGGAGTTCATCGACAGCGTCCACCGGCCCCGGCAGCTCACCGGCGACGACGCTGAGCTGCGCGCCCTCCTGGAGGCCGAGTACACCGACGCCGACGGCAACATCGACCGCGACAAGGTCGACGAAGAGTTCGCGACGATCAAGGACGTGGCCGGCGCGGACGGCGAGATCCTGGCCGTCACCATGGGGGTGAGGGAGGGGGACACCCGCGGCACCGCGACGATGTTCATCGTCCGCCACGGCGACACCGTCCAGTACGTCAAGGGCGGCATACACGATTCGTTGGCGAAGTTCGAGACGGAGAACGACTTCGGTTACTCCGACGACACCGTGCTCGTCCTCCCGGAGAACGCCCTGTCCGTCACACCGCTGCGGAAGAACGCCGAGGGCGAGTGGTCCGCCCCGCCGAGCGGCGAGCACCTGCGGTTCCACGAGGTCGCCGGCCACTACACGACGACGGAGGAGCACGTCACCAACTGGGGCACCACGATCCTCATGACCGGCGCGAGCGCCTTCGCGCTCGTCGGCACCGGCGGACTGGCGACGCCCCTGGTCGCCGGTGTCTGGACGGCGCGTGGTGTCACGGCCGTCAGCGCGGTGGCGCGGGCGGCCACCGCGACCAGGTCGATGATCGTCGCGGCGCGGGCTGCTCCGGCCGCGATGTGGGCTGGAGCGCGCACCGCCGCAAGCACGTCGGTAAACGCGCTGCGGGCCGCTCCGGCCTCTTTGGCAGCAGGGGCGCGCGCTGTCGTCACCGGGGCGGCCACCGCTTGGCGGAACCCGGCCGCCGCGATGGCAGCGGCGCGCAGCGCCCCCGGCAGGGCGCTGGACAGGCTGGTGAGCCCAGGTGCGCTGACCGCAAGCTTGAACCTGCAACGCAGTGCCGGCGTGATGATGGGCGGCAATATCGCCTATCAACTCATTCGCCGGCTCTCCAACAACCAGTCCATCGACCCGACCGAAAGCCCTGTCGTCTTCGACCTCATGCTGGACGGTGCGACGGTCGGGTTGGGAGAGCTCTCCATCGGCCTCAGCCGCGCTGCATCCCGGGCGGGCACGGGGACCGGGTACGGGCTCGCGCTGGGCGGGGCTCACGTCTCGGGGTGGGCTGCGGAGATCGCGGACCGGGCTTCGTGGCTCCACAGCGGCTGGGAGGTTGTGCAGAATCCCTCCCTGGAAGGGTTTGTCGCATTTGGCTTGGAGGGCGCGCAGGTCCGGGCCGAGGTGGTGATCGACAAGCGGTTCCGCGAGGCGCAGGCGGGTTCCCCCCTCAAACCCATGAGTCTGCCGACGCGCCCGTGGGTGCCGCGCGAGTGGCCCGGCGCAGCCGGCCTGTCCACGCGCGACCGGGTGCAGGTCTACCTCGACGGCGTGCAGCTGCGGCCGTCCGAGCTGGTATCGGTCGACGCCGTGGCCAGCCGGCTCAGGATGTCCCCGGACGAAGTGCGCTCCGCGGCGAACGCCGACCCCCTCTACAAGATCGTCCTCGTTTCCTCCCACGAGGGGCAGGACGTACCGCACATCGTGTTGGCAGAGCCGGGTATCGAAGATCGCGCCCGTGCGAGGGCGACACCAAATGTCGAAGATATTCGCTCCGCTGAGGATCCGGCGGGGTACACCGCGTTCAAGGTCGACAACGATGGCTACGCCGAAGTCACGGTCGACGGCATCGACCTCCTCGCGCCGGAGGAGTATTTCGACGACCACATGACCTCGGAGGGTCCGCCCACTGACGACCCCGCCGTTGCATCGCCTGTTCTGGCGGCCGATCGCATCCGCACATTGGGCCTGGGCACCACGATCGACCCCACTGCCGACAGAGTGTCGGAGGCCGGAACCCAGGCCGAGAGCGGGCCTGCGGATCAGTTCTTCGAGCTCGTCGAGCGGCTGTCGGAGGGGACGGAGCCAGGAGACCGGGTCGCCGGTCTCGCTGCGGTCGCCGAGGCGCTGGAGCAGATGTCGGATGGCGGCGGTCCCGTCTCGGTCGAACCTGATGGGCCTCCGCGTCCACAGGATCTCCAGCAGGCCGAGCGACCGAACGCGGTCGACGAACTGCGGTCGGACCCTGACCTGGCTGTGGGTTCGGCGCGCTCCCCGCCCGTCGACGAGGGCGCTGGGGAGCTGCAATCCACCGAGGCGGTCCCATCCTCGGACGCGGCTTTGCGGGAACGAGTGCGTCAGGTTTTGGAACGGCGGCAGACCAACGGTTTCGGCCGTCCCGTTCCTGCCATCGTTGACGACGCCTTCCTCGAGGAGGTCGGCCTCGGTGATGACGTCCCACCGACCCGCGAGGAACTACGGGCCGCGCTCGCGCGCGACCCCGCGTTCGACGTTACGACGTACCACGGCGAGCTGTTCGTGCGGTGGACCGACCCCGTGGCGCGCCCGTTCCAAGGGAATGCGCGAGAACCGGGCGATGCGTCCGACCGTCTGGCCGTACAGCTGGACAGCATCCAGGAGTTGATCAGTAGCGCGAGGAATCTTCCAGGTGACCAGTGGCGCAGGGCGTTGCCCGAGCTGGACAGCGCCGGGGAGCAGCTGGAGGAGCTGCGCCGCGACCTCGGGGGGCTGCCTTCCGATGACATCAAGGTACGTGAACTTGACGGCCGGGCGATCTTGGCCGAGTTCGACATCCGGAACGGCCGCATTGATTTCTACACCGCGGCGGCGGAGGCGCTCGGATTCACCTCTACCGACACCAACACGGGCAGCTTCGGCCGGGTCCTGGAGACCACGGGTCCGGCGGGTCAGTTGGTGGTGAGCGGTGAGCTGGTGCGCGACTTCAGGATTCCCAACCCGATCTGGGTGCTCACCCTGCTGTCGCACCTGGTCGGCCGGTTTGTGCCGGAAGCGGACGCTTGGACCGGCGCGCAGCGCGTGGAATGGGCACTGCGCACCATCGCCACCGGCTGGGCGGCCAGCACGGCCCCGACCGGCCAGACCGGTCCGATGCGGGTACACCGCTTCTCGTTGCCCGGTGGCGAGGTCACCTCGGCGACCGGCGAGCGGGTGCACGAGATGGAGCTGGTCACCTTCGAGCGCGGCCCCGGCCGGCACGTGCTGGTGGGCATGCATCCGGCGACCGGCGACACCATCGCGCCGGAGCGGCTCGCCGAGATCGTGCGCACGATCACGCGCCACGTTGTCCCGTTGTCCCTCGAGGAGGGATACGGCAGCGGGGTAGTGCTTCAGCAGGGGCGGATCCGCACCGCTCTGCATGTCGTCGACGGCGTGGAACTCGGCAGGATGCGCGTCCACGGTCACGATCGTCCGGTAGACGGCCGGACGATACTGACCCCCGAGCAGTACGGCCAGGACGAGCAGTCCGCCCGCGCGGCCATGGACTGGCTCTGGCAGCGCGGCTACAAGACCCGGACCGTCGATCTCGCCGAACTGACCGTGTCCGAGCTCGATGTGCCGCCTGCCCCGACGCGACGCACCGAGCTGCGCCTGGGCGAGATTGTCGTGGTGGTCGGCTATGCGTGGGGTCAGCTGGCCGTGGCGGTCGGCCCGGTTACCGACTTGGGCGGCGGGCATGTGGGTGTGCCCGCGTTGTTGGGGCCGGGGGCGTTCGGTGGCGGGATGTTCGACCTCGATGCCAACCACGTGGGCACCCTGACCTGGCTCGGGCTCGAGGACAGCGGTTTGCTGCACGCGTTGGGTCCGCGGCTCAGCGCCGCGTTCGACCGGCGGGTCGGCCAAGCGCCACTCGGACAGCCGGCACCTGATACGGGCACCAGCGGGGACGAGCGGAGCGGCCCGTCGAGCTCGCCGCTAGGCATGGCCCCGGCTGGGCTGCTGCTCGGTTCGGGTGCCGGGGGCGACACCATGCTCGGCGGGAGGGACGGGGTCGGCGATTCGCGGACCGACGTGCTGGAGACGGTCGGCGGATTGGCGGGTCCGGTGGCGGTGGTCGCGGTCGTGGCGTGGCTGGCGTATGTGGTCTGGCTGCGGGGTCCGCCCGCGTGGCTGTTGGGGGTCGGCAGGTTCGTCAGGATCCTGACCGATCACCTCGTTCCGGAGGGCTCTTCGGGAGCAAACAGGCCCGACCGCACTGGCGGGCCGCTGGCGGCGGCGCCGCTCGGGTTGGTTCTCGGCTTGAACGGCCGCACTGCCGAGGCGGTCTCCAGCGACAGCGAGGCTGGGTTGGCCGACATCAGCAGTGGGCGGTCTGGTGGCGGTGTCGACTGGGGTGGGCTGCTGGAGTGGGTGGGCAGTCCGATGGTTCTTGTCGGTATGGCCGTTGTGGTGGCCGTCGGGTTGGCGTTGCATGGGGTGCTCGTGCTCCGGGCTCGTGGGCCGCCCGCGTGGCGGGCGGACGTAGCCGCCGCGAGCGGACAGGACGAAACGCGGCAGGGCGGCTCGACGGGGCCGCGGAGTCGGATCCACCTGACCCGGATCGGCCGGGCACTTGGCAAGGGCCTGCTGGCGGGTGTGGCGGTGCTGGCTCTATCGGCATCGTGGACTCCGTCGAAGACGGAGGAGGGGCTGGGCGGAGGGCCAGCGCGCGAGTGGGTGAGTGCCGAGCACAGCGCTCCGCCTCCCACGGCGCCGGAGGCAGCGTCTTCCCCGGCACCGGTCGAGACACCGGCGACGGCGCCGTTCGAGGTCGTCGTGCAGCCGGGCTCGGCGCTGTCTGTGCTCGCTGGGGCCTACAGAGTGAGCGAGGACGCGGTCGCCGACGCCAACCCGGGCCGGTTCGGTGCGGATCGTCCGCGTGACCTGATCTACGTCGGCGAACGGCTGCGGCTGCCGGCGGACTGGGGCGGCACCCGGCGGGTGCTGCCGGGCGAGAACCTGACGGTGATCGCCCGTGAGGTCGGGACGAGCGTCGACGAGCTGGCGGCTCGGCTCGGCGGGCGATTCCCCACCGTCGCGAGCCGGGACCTGATCTACCCCGGTGAGGTCTGGCGGATCGTGTCGCTGGCCGTGCCCGGTCCGGTCGGGCACGATCCCGCAGGGCCTATCGGCTCCGGGCTCGGCGAGCTGCCCGATCCCGCTCCGGGTGGGGATGGGCAGGACAGCAGGTCCGGCGACCCGCCGGGTTCCGGTATCCCGTGGACGCCGGTGCTCTTGGCGGTACTGGGTGTCGGATTGCTGCTGGTCACCTGGCCCCTGGTGGCGCTCGGGTTCCGGCTCGGCGCGGTGAGCTCGGGGGGTGGCCGGCCCGACGCCGAGAAGCGAGCGGCCGACGCGGTCGTCGCTGCCGCTGCGGCGGGTGTGCCGGAACGGACGATCGCCCGGAAGGTGGGCTGGCCGGTCGAGGTCGTGGAGCTCACGGTTCGCCACAGCCGCGCCGTCGACCAGTTGGCGGACACACCCCAGTTCCGATGGGACGCGAATTGGATCCGGGCCCGCAACGCCGTGGTCGCGGAGTTGCAGCGGCGGGTCGTGGACGCGCAGCAGCGGGCGAGCAGCCTGGCGCCGCCCGAGGACCCGACGTTCCGGCGGGAGCGTGAGCTGCTCGCCGAGCTCGAGGCGCTGGTCGAGGGCCGGTGGACCGGGTTCGAGGCACTGCGGCGGGCCGCAGCCGCGCTTTCGTGGGAGCTGTCGTGGTCCCGCGACGGGGGCGCGGTCGTGGTCGAGCCGGACGGGACGCGCACGGTGCTGGCGGGCGATCGGCTCGTCGCCGTCCAGGAGCACCTGACGGTGCGGGGCCGGGAGCCGGGAGTCGGCCCGGCCCGGCTGCAGGTCGAGGCGGCGGGCTGGTGGGGGATGCTGCTCGCTGCATCCCGCGGCGCCACACCAGCGGCCGGCGGGCTGAACGTCCTGGCCGAGCTCGCCCTGCGCCCGGACTCCCACGATGTCGTGGTCGGCGTAGCCGCCGACACCCTGGCCGACAACGGCGGGCTGTCAATGGCCGGAACCGGCGATCTGACCGCGGCCGCGACTCGGCTCGCCCTCGAGGTGGTGGAGCGGACGGCGCACCCACGCGCGGTCCTGCGCCAGGACCTTCGCCCGCTGGTCGCCCGGATCCTCGAGGGTGTCGAGGTGCTCGCGGCCGGCTCCGCGGAACCCGAGACTCTTGCCGAACTGCTCGCCGAGGTGCGGGCGGTGCGGGACGCCCTGCGCGCCGCGGCTGCGCCGCTGGACGAGCTGGCACGGGTCAAGCGGAAGGACGCGGCCGATGTGGCCGCAGGTATAGCCGGGGAGAGCGCGCAGCAGGTTGACGAGCAGCGTGACCGGGGGGCCCTGGAACGAGTCCGGAAGGCGAGAGCCGCCCGCGAGTTCGCGCTCGCGAACGGTCGACGGAGCCGCCGACTGGGCAAGACGTACCAGAACGCCCGGCACGCCGCGGCCTCCGCGCTCGCGGTCGTCGAATCGCTGGAGCGCACGCTCGCCGCAGGGGACGTCGCGGAGCTCCCGAGCCAGGCGCGTGCCGCGTCGGACGCCGTGGCCCGATTCCAGAAGGTGCTGCGGGCCACCGTCCCCCCGACCGCCGTGCTGGCGACGGCGAAGCCGACCGGCAGCCTGCCGCTGCTGGCGGATCTGACGATCGTTGTGAACGGACTGCTCGCCGAGCAGGGTGTGGCGCACCGGTCCAGCCCGGACGAGCTCGCTGCGCACGTGCTCGGACAGTTCCCGGGGGTGATCTCGAACGACGGGCTGGTGCTCCCGCTGCCCGGAGGTGGGGAGCTGTGGATCGCCCTCCGCGTGGAGGGCATGGCGGAGGTTGCGCAGCGGGACCGGCATGCCACCGAGCTGATCAGCGGGAACCTGACGCGCGGCGGGGGTTCGGCCGCGGCGTCGACGGCGCGTCAGGTCAGCGGCACCATGACGTTCCACGGCATGGGCGTCAGCGTGACCGGGAGCCGCAGCTCGTCCCGGACGGACGGAGCCGCTGGATGGAGCCAGGGCGGCAGCGTGGGCAACAACCGCGGTCCGTCGCGGCTCGTCGAGGTGGCCGTGGTCGCGGAGGTCGCCGTGCGCACGGCGAGCGGCTCCGGCGAGGTGGGGAACTGGTCGACGCCGCGGCGGGTCGCGAGCTTCCCGTACGCCGAGGGACGTCCTGGTGCCGCGGACCTCATGCTGTTGTGGGTGTCGCACGCCTACGACGCGCGTGGTCCGCCGCGCCAGGCCCAGCTGCCTTCCGATCAGCGGCAGCGCCCTGGCGTGCCGTTCCCCGTCCACCACACGGTGCACATCGGCGGGTTGGACGAGTTCGCCGACCGGACCTATGCCGCGTTGCGGGGCGGGCACGACGGAGTCGGGCAACGGGCCCGGGAGCAGGTCCGCGCCCAGTTGGTCGACGTGTTGGCCGGGGAGCTGGGTACGGCAATCGACGGTGGGCTGCCGGCTGCGGAGATCACCGACGGCCGGGAACGGGTGCTGGCCAGGGTCACCGTCAGTGCCGAGGTCCGTCCTGACTGGGAGCCGGCGGGGCTGCGGGGTGGGCTGCGTCGGATCGGCAGGCTGATCGGGCTGTCGACCCAGAAGGAACACCTCGAGGACCTGCACGTCGGATTCTCGACAGTGTCGTCTTCGGAGTCGGCCGGCCGCTCGCGCAGGATCGCGACGAACGACGTGCTGCTGCGGTGGATCGGCCTCGGCGGGGTCGTCACGGCGGCGGTGACCGCGGTCGCGTCCCTGGCCTGGCCGCTGCTGTTGCCGGTAGCCGTGGGCGCGGTGCTGCTCGGCGGGCCGATCCTGCTGCTCCGGGTCACCGGCCGCGTCGGGTCCTCCCGCACTGTCAGCGGGAGCGAGTCGGTCACGACGATCGTGCCGCGGGTGCACCGCTACAGCGGCGACACCGTCCTTGTCGAGGTGCGGGTCGCCTTCACCGCGCGGATCGAGTGGCTCGAGGCGAGCAGGGCAGAGGTACCGCCGGTCGAGCACGAGGCCTCGGCACTGGTGCGGGCGGCAGAGGCGGAGGCGTACCGATACGGGCTGCCGGTGGATGCGGTGGCGATCTCCGAGAAGCCGGACGGCTCGACCGCACACCGTGACGATCCCGACGCCGATGACCCCGCCCCGAAGCTGCCCGCAGGACGGCGCGCGGAGCTGCCGAAGTGGATGGGGCGCGGGCCCGGCCGGATCCGCGACCCCGGGTACGGGATGGTGCGCGACCTCGACCCCGCCGAGGTCGCAGCCGTGCGTGACAAGGTTCATGAACAGCTCCGTGACCGTTCATTGCTCCCGGCCGCGGGTCCGCAGCGGTCGACCGACGAGCTGGAGCTCGCCGCCCAGTGGGCAAACGCGAACAAGGTGAAGCACCTTCTGTCTCCGGAGCGGCTCCAGACCCACGCCGCACAGGCCGGGCAGTCCGGCATCGAGGTGGGGCTGGAGCGGCCGCGGGTCGGGCACGGCACCGAACGCGTCCTGCTGCGGGCCCGGATGGAGCCGGTCTGGGAGCCGGATCCTGCCGGGATCGGGCCCACCTACGAGGGCACCATCACGGCATGGACGTCGGTCTGGCTGGACATCTCCTCCGGCTCGACGGGCTACTCGACCTCACGGTCGAACAGCCGCGACCTCTCGGTCGCCCTGACCGGTCGGTGGCCGCTCGGGCCCGACGAGGATCCGGCGGAGGGCGGCGTGCAAGTGGGCACCCAGGGCATCAGCGGCGGCAGCTACCAGGTGGAACGTGGCCGCAGCGCGGGCCGCAAGGGCGGGCGTATCGGCAACGATGTGCGGCTGGGCGAGTCCACCAGTCCGATGGCCGTCTTCCGGATGCGCTTCCGACTGGTCCTCGAGCTGCAGGAGCCGGGCGGGAGCTGGAGGTGGCTTGCGGGCGGCGAGGTGCACGGGCGGATGCTGCAGCCCGCCGACCTTCTGCCTGATGAGCGGCCGTACAGCTCGATGACGCCCGGTCGGGAACCGGCTGACCCGATGCCGACCGACGTGGTGCACCGGATGACGCCCTTCGCAGTCGACACCGGTGATCTCGTCGGCGTGATCGATGCGCAGCTCGCCGAGGCCGACATGTGGCTGGACCCCGCAGCCCGGCAGAAGCTGCACGAATTCGCCGGGGTCGACTCCGTCCGGTCGACGTTGGCGCGGTTGATCAGCGGACGACGGCGGGTGGAGGTGTCCGCTCGCCGTCCGGACGGGCGGGTGGCGCGCGTGACCGTGTCGCTGCGCGCGCGCCCAGGGCGGTCGCGGTTCGAGACCGTCGCCGACCCGGTCATCGGGGACATCAACCTGACCATGAGCAGCTACGGGACGGAATCGGGCAGCTCGCGCGGCCGCGGCTGGGGAGGGTCGGCTACCGCGGCGTTCGACCAGCTCGACCCGGATGCCGCCAGCAGCACTGGCGGCACGGCCTCCCGCAGCCGAAGCTCCGGGGCGGCGGTGGCGGAGGAGTGGATCGTCGGACGCGAGCGGCTGACAATCGACACCGGTCGCGAGCTCGTCTCCACGATGGACCTGCGCATCGATGTCGGTGTCAGCATCGACGTCGGCCCGACCAGGTGGACCTCTGTCGTCGGTGCGGTGGGATACACGCTGCCCGAACGCGTCGCACTCGTCCGTTACGCCGACGGTGCCGACGGGGCTGTGCCGCTGGAGGTCATCTCCGAGGCCGTGGAGCGGTTCCGGCTGGGCGTTCTCCGCCTGGACGACCGCATTGCGGACGGCCTCTTGCGCCGGTACACCGCCGACCGGGGGAAGGCGCTGCAGCTGGGCTCCGGGCCCGAGCTGCTGACCAGCCACACCGACGAGGTGCTGGCTGCGGTGCTCGGCGAACAGCTGTTCGGCCCGGCAGCGGCCGACTGGACGCTCGAGCGCGTACTGACCGCGGCTGCCGCCCGCCACCAGCGTCGGGACTGGGTCGTGCTCTCCGAGAACCTGCGCGACGCGATGGGTGAGACAGACATCGAGCAGGTGCGGCTGGAGCGCGGCGGCCGCGAGGTGGAGCTGCTGCAGCTAGTCCACGAGGCCGTCGAGGCGGAGTTCAGGGGTCTGGTCGACCGCGCCGTCGATGTGGAGAGCCCGCTCGAGGTCACCTTCGGCGGGACCCTCTGGCACGGGCACCTGGACGCGATGCTCGCCCCGGGTGGGTTCGTCGTCGACTTCCCGGTCCGGACCGGACGGCGGCCGGGAGCCGATCGGACCGAGCTGCTGCACGTCCGCGTCACCGCTGAACTCGACGGGCGGACCGAGCGCGTCGGCCGCGACGACACGCTCGTGCAGCTGCTGCAGGACTACCTGTTCCGCCGGACCGCGATCCGCGGCAGCGGCGGGGTCGTCACCACCGGTGGGGGGACCACGCACCAGAACCCCTTCGGGATGGACGCCGACGGATCGGTGAGCACCGACCGCGCCCGCGGCACCGGCACCGAGACCGGGCTGCTGACCACCGCCATGCGCCGGGTCGGGTCCTTCGACGGTGGAGACCGCGTCCGGCAGGGCATCACCGTCACCGTCACCGCGTGGATCAGCGCGGCGCCGCTCGGGCTGCCGTCAGTACGCCGCAGGACCGTGACGGCGCCGGTCACAGCATCCGGCACGATGATCAGGATCGTGCCGGACGGCCTGGCGCGGTCGCGCACGTCCGGGGCGTCCGCCGCGGACGAATCCGCCCCGGCGAGTGGCCCGCAGTTCGCCGCCGTGCCGTCGCGACTTCCGGACCAGGCCTGGCCGGACGTGCGGGCCGGGCGGCTCGGCCGGCAGGTCTCGACGCAACTGCGGGAGAGCAGGCTGGTATCAGCTGCGGCCGCAGCGACCGCAGGCCGAATGCTCGAGGACCCGGTCTTCCTCAGCGCGTCCCTGCCCCGCATGGTCGGGTCGCAGGGGTATCTGATGGATCGCAGTGAGAAGCGTGTCCGTCCGGGCCGCTTCCGTGACGTCGTCGTCCGGGCCGAGTTGTTCGAGGGCGCGACAGTCGTCGGCGCCGACGGCGCCGACGGCATCCCGCGCCCGGATGTGGAGATCGGCACGATCTACCGGGCGGAGTACGTCACGAGCCACCGTTCTGCCGAGACCCGGCTGGCGCCGCCCACCATCGACGGCACCGCCCCGGACATCGGCCTCGGGGTCAGCCGGGGTGAGCAGGACTCCCACCAGCGCAGTGCGAAGCACGGGCGGCAGCAGGAGCAATCGCTCTACGAGCGGGGCACGGTCGCCACCGTCCGGTACCGGGTCGTCTACCACGTCTCCGTCCGTGAGGTGACGGTGCACAGCGGGGCGGTCGTGTCCGTGCACCACGAAGCCCACCTGCCGCCGCTGGAGAGCGGGGTCGCCTACGTCACCGCCTTCGTCGGCGATCTGGAGCGCTCGCGTGGCCCCATGCGGTTCAGCGGCGTGGCCCGGCCGGCGGGCGCAGACCCGAGCGGGCTGCGTCGCCTCGTGCGCGTGAGACCGGGCTTCCCGGTGCCGCGCTGGGGCCGCGGACCGGATGTCCACCCCGGTGGCGGCACCTACTTCGGCGGCACCGGCACCGGTGGCGGTGGCCCGCTCGCGACCGGGCTCGCAGCGCACCACATCGACGCCCTGGGGCAGGCGTTCACCCGGATGCGCCAGGACCGGCTCCCCGCCGGTCACCTCGGCCTTCCTCAGCCGCGTGGCCCGCCGATCGGCGAGGATCCGCTCGTCTTCCGCGGGTGGCAGCTGGCCTGGCGGCTGTGGCGCGACGGCCTCGACTTGCTGACCGCGCTCGCCCTCGCCCTGCGGGTGCCCGCGTTCGCCTGGCACGACGCGGCGACGGGCACGCAGCTGATCGCCGTGTCCACGCGCCGTCTGCGGGTGGGCGATCTCGATGACGTGATCGCGCACGAGCGCGGCCACCTCGACGGCACGTGGGAACGCCTCGGCGAGGACGCCCACGACGCCGACGTCGATCGGCTGGCGAGCTCCCGTGGGGGCTGGATGAAGCCGTTCGGGTCGAACCGCTCCGCGCAGTCGACCCGCGTGCTGCTCACTGATGAGGAGCTCCACCCCACCGGCGCGTTCCCCGACGAGGCAGCGCACGGCCGGCGTGGGCGGCGGCCCGGCGAACGGATCCGACCGGCGATCGACGGCAAGCCCGACGAGCAGCCGTTGCCTTGGCGCGATCGCCGACAGCTTGTCCACCACGGGGCCGATAGCACCGTCCTTGGCGCGGCCGCAGGCGTCGTGCCGGCCGTTCCCGCGCCGATCTCGCTCGGTGAGTCCGCCGTTGCCGCTGACGGGGAGCGGTCACTCTGGTCATTCCTCATCGACGCGATGACCGGGACGTCTGCGCTGGTTGCCCTCGCGGTGACGGTGATCGGGCTGGTCGTACACCAGCTGCTGCACAAACATCGCCAGACGGTCAAGAGCCAGGTCGCAAGCCATCTCGCCCGTCCGGGGAACAGCGACGTGACGGCTCTTCTGATGCTCAAGGTCGAGGCAGCCAAGGTTATTCCGAGGGTCAACCCCCTCGCCGCGATCTCCGGGGTCGTGCGGAGGTACGTCGTGCGCCGGGAGATGAAGGCTCGACTGTCGCAAGCCAGGCTCGCCGAGCGAACCCGGTTCGCCAAGATTCGCCTCACCGGATCCACTTCGATCGAAGCGGCGCTCCTGGACAGGGTCGAACGTTACGACTCCATTCTGGTGGAGTTGGGACTCCCCGTAGCGGGAACACTGCGTGCGGAGCTGCAACAGCTCCAGGCCGGCCTGCAAAGCAATGTGTTCTGGAGTGACGAGACGGCCTTCCGCATCACCAGATCCAGTCCGGATGATCGCGCATCTGCCTGGTTCAACAAAGCCGGCTGGCGCGTCGGCGGGGAGCGCGTCCCGGAAATTTATTTCCCCGAACCCGCCGGCGATCGGTTCGCGAAACACACCGAAGCCATCGACCGCGCCATACGCGAAGCACGACGCCGCGTACCCCCGGGCCTGAACAAGTGGCTGCGGCCGGCCCGGATCCAAGGCTTCTGGTCGGGCCGTGGTCGGGCCGTGGAGCGGATAGCCTTCTCGAGGCTTTGGGCGGTGCATCTCATGTCTCATGAGATGGCGCACGTGTTCGATGAGGCATTCCGCCGAGCTACCGGCCTCAGTCGTGCTGAACAGACGCTCGAGGCCAGGGGGTCCAGCCTCAATCCTGAGGCTTTGCGGATCGAACGCGAGCGACTGGCTGAGGGGCTCGCCCTGTGGATGCTGGCGCATGAGATCACCGTGCGTCATCCGGAAGTGATCTCCCCGCAGCACATCGATCACCTACGCGAGGCGCTCACCGACGAAATCTGGAATTGGACGGAGGATGTCGCCTACTCGACCCCGCACCCACCCGCTGTTATCAGGGATGTCTTCGTACACACTGCTGCCCTGGCCGCCGAGGTGACCCCCGAGCAGCGCCGCGCCCGCAAGGGCCGCTGGCGCGGTTGGCGCAAAGGCCATGCGTTCCCGTTGCCGGTGATCGGCGCCGGCGGTGGCTGGGTGGCCGATGTGGTGCAGGCCATCGTGCAGGTCGGTGTGGGTGCCGCGATGGTGGTCGGCGCGATCCTGGCGGTGCGGTGGGTGATCCAGGCGCTGCGGGGTGGACGCACTACCCGCGCCCCGACTTCACCCGAGCCTGACTCCGACCGACGGGGTCGGGGTCGGCAGCCGATCACCGACCTGGCCCCGGTCGCGGATGACGCGAGCACGGCGGGCGGGGGTGTCCGGTTCGGTGTGATCTTCCGCGAGCGGGGCGACTCGTGGGTCGGTCGAGTGATCCGCCCTGTCGTCGGCACGCTGCTTGTGGTCGCGGGTCTCGTGCTCGTCACAGGTGGTGCCGCGGCTGCGGCCCCGCTGATGGAGACCATGCCCGACCAGACGCGGGCGACCGAATGGCGGCTCCTCGGCATGGTTGCTGAGGGTTGGCCGCTACTTGCGGTTGGTCTTGGGGCTGGCCTGGTGAGTGGGCTGGTGGCGCAGGTCCTGTTCGGACAGACCGCGATCCGGCGCGCTGTGGTCTCGGCAGTTTCGGTGGTGCCGGTGGCGACGGTGGTGCTCTGGGGCGGGTTGGCGGGCTGGAGCGGGTCCGTGGTCGGGCTGGCGGTCGGCGTGTTCGGGTTCGTGGCGGGGACACTGGTCGTCGGCTGGCGACAGGATGGTGCCACCCGGGTTCGGCTGGCGCTGGTGGCCGGGTTGCGGATGGTCGGTGGCGCCGCCGGGACGGTGTGGTTGTGGGCCCTGCGGCCGTTCCGTGGCCCGTCGGGGTCGGCCGGAGCGGTGCGGGCGCGGATGTTCGAGTCGTTGCGGGTGCGCGACTACCGGGTCTTCGCAGTCGGCCGTCTGGCGTTGCGGGTGGGCGAGTCGATGCGGCAGCTCGCGTTGACCTGGCTGGTTCTGCAGACGTCGAACTTCGACCCGATTGCCCTCGGCGTGGTGTTCGTGTTGCAGGTGGGGCTGCCGTACCTGCTGTTGCCGCTGCCGGCCGGGCTGTGGGCCGACCGCATCAACAAGCGCAAATTCTTGCTGTGGACGACCTACGCCGCGGCCCTGCTGCCCCTGATGCTTGCGGTGCTGGTGATGACCCACAGCATCGAGCTATGGCAGGTGTACCTGTTGAGCCTGGCCGGCGGGATCGTGTCCGCGATCGAGAAACCGGCCCGCAGTGCTTATGCCGTGGAGCTCGTCGCCCCGGAGCTGCGCACGAACGCAACCTCGCTCAACACGATGATCTTCGAGGCTGGCGGCCTCGTGGGACCGACGCTCGGCGCGATGGCGATCACGGTGTGGGGCATCGGGCCGGTGTTCCTGATCAGTGCCGCGAGCTTCGTCGGGGCGCTGGTGGGGCTGCACACGACGCCAGTCGCAGAAGTCGAAGAGCGTTCCCTGCGCGAGCCCGGACAGCTGCGGGAGGGTCTGCGATACGTGCGTGATCATCCACGCCTCGCCGGACTGTTCGCGCTGCTGTTCGGGGTGTCGCTGTTCGCCTACAACTTCACGGCGGCGGTTCCACTGCTGGCCGGCGCGATGTCGACGGACGGAGCCGGCGCCGTGGCGCTGCTCACCACCGCCCTGTCGGTGGGCAGTGTCGTCGGTCCGATGCTGAACGCGCGTCGGAGCGACGCTCCGCCGGTAGCCACCGTGTTCGGCGCTGCGATCGCCTTCGTGCTGGCCCTGACCGTCACCGGGATGATGCCGGACCTGATCCGGGCGGCGCTGATGCTCGTGGTCACGGGTATCGCCGCGGCGGCGTTCACCACTGCGGTCAGGGCCTATGTGAACGTGGTGCTCCCGGGACTCCGCGCTCGGATGCTGGGCCTCTACGAGACGTTGTTCGCTGGCAGCGCCGCCCTGGGTGGACTCCTGGTCGGCGTCTTTGCGAGCTGGCTCGGCATGGCCGCGCCGTTCTGGCTCGGGGGTCTGCTGGGGGCGGGAGCCGTGCTCGCCGTGGGGGTGTCGTTGCGCTCCCAGCTCCGTGGTTGGCGGGCCCACCTCGCCGACCGGGTGGACGGCGCCCTCATCCGGCTCCCCGATCCCGGCCAGGCCTGGTCTGCTGATCAGAAGGACGAGCGGAACCGGCTGCTCGACGAGCTGCACAGGATCCGGGACGCCCTCGACGCCATGACCTCCACGGCGCGGCCCGACACCGAGCTGCTCGAACAGCTCGCCGATGACACCCACGCTGCGCTGGGACGGCTGGCCAAACTGCGCCGCGATGGCGGCGGCGATGCGTCCTCGGCCGGCCTGCGCTCGCGGCTCACCGCGGCGGCAGCCTCCTTCCGTGGCGCGGTCACCGCAACGCTGCACCGGCTGCACCTGGCCAGCAGCGGCTCGGCCCGGGCACGCGCACGATGGCTCCGGATCGCCCTGGCGGCCGGCATCGTCGTCACCGTGATCCTCGTCGTTCTCCTGGTCGGCGCCGCGGCAGCGGCCGCTGCGACGCACACAGTGACAGCAGGTGTCGGGCAGGTGCCGCACGCGCGTGGGCCGCCGGCCGGGACCCTGTCCTGGCCCACGCTGCTCCTGCTCGGCGGCAGTGCGCTGGTTGTGCCGCTCCCGGTGGCCGCCTCGGGCAGGCGCCTTCTGCGCGGTGCTCCTGGCGCGCTGGCCGAGGGCGGCTACGACCCCGTGGCGAACGGCCAGGTGCACACGGCGGTGGCGGGTTTGTGGGAGGAGTGGGGGGCCGCGCAGTGGGAGGCGAATCGGGGACGGCTCCGCTGGCCGTCGTCCGAGGCGCTGTTCACGCCGACCGCTGACGAGATCCTCGATCGGCTGGAGCGGGACGGCGTTCCGCACCCGAGGGCGTTCGAGCTGGTGAGGCGCCTGTACGCGTTCAGCTGGCGGGATGAGGTTCGAGGCGTCGATGTCATCGTTGTGCCGCGGAGGCGGTACGGCGAGATGGTCGACGTCGGCCTGCTGGGTGCGGTGCTCGACCACGAGCGGCTGTTCCATCTGGGGGCGTCGGAGCGGCACACCGAGGCTGGGCATGCCGAGCACGGCCGCGAGCTGATCGAGCGCATCGAGTCGAGATACGCCGTGCTGCGACCGCGTGGCGATGAGGTCCGTCGGGACGCGGCTGTCGGGATCCGGGTTCCCCTCGGCGTGCAGTGGGACGAGGAGTTGCACTCCGCGGGGCTGGGCGGCCCGGTGATGTCGGTGCGGCGTCGGCTCTCGCTGGCCCGGGCGGCGGCTGGAACCGCGGCGCGGCGTGGCGGGACGAGCGTTCCCGATCTGTTCGCGACTCACTTTCTGGCGGCCGCGGGCGAGTGGCTGGCCGGGGATCTGGCCGGTCCGGCGACGACGTCGCTGCACAGTGGCGGGTACCCGCTGGCGTTCGGCGTGGTGTTCCACCGCCAGCTGGATGAGGTCGGGGACGAGCGGGTCGGGCCGACCGCGGATGCCGGCTACCGGTGGGGCGCGGACGGCGTCCTGCACGTGTTCGCGCGGGATCTGACCGGCATCGTGTACGCGCTGGTACGAGCGGTGTTCGCGCCGGCGGTCGAGTACACCGCGGAGCAGTCGGCCGAGATCGCCCGCTACACCGAGCGCGCGGTCGATGCTGAGGACGAGCACGCGCGGTTTGCGAGGGAACTGGACGAACTCGGGTTCGCGCGGCTGACGACCCGGTCGGTCGCCGAGATCCGTGCATTGGCCGACCGGAACCCGGGTGGGTTGGCCCGGCTGGTGGCCGAGCGCGACCGCGCCCGGATCAGGCAGCTGTGGTCGGCCCACGAGGACTGGGCCGCACGGGCGCTCGGCTTCGAACATGAGCTGCACACGATGGCTCTGCTGGAGGCGGAGTGGGGCTCGGTCGCGGCGCCAGGTCGGGCGGCGGCCCGGTACGGGGTGTCGATCGATCGCTCCTCGGGGCAGGTGCTGGCCTTGGAGCCCCGTGAGGTCGAGGCGCTCGTGTCGGCCATCGCCGAGCTGGCGGTGCCCGCGACCGAGGCGGGCCCGGTCTCGGCGGGGGAGCTGTGGCCGGATCGGGACGTGCGGTTGCGGTTCGTCCCGGGGATGCTCGCGGCGTTCGAGCGGCGTGCGCGCATGCCGGGGCTCCCGCACCGGGTGCCGGTGCACCTCAACGAGGTCGCTCCGGACGGGACGGTGACGGTCTACGTCGATCCGATCCCGGTCGAGATCGTTCTCCGAATGGGCCATCCGGCCGTGGGCTGGTTCGCGGCACAGGCGGTGTCGGGACCCTCGGATCGGGGGTGGCCCGACGCGGCCCAGCTCGACCTGCGGGTTCTTGCCTGGCATCGGGATCTGACGGCGACGCAGCTGACCGACGCGGAGCGACGGCTCACCCTGGCGGAGCGTCTGCTCCATCAGCTGACCGAGCCCGCGCAGGGCGCGCCGCCCCCCGGTGCCGCGGAGGAACGGGACCTGCGCCGGGCCGTGGCCGACGTCCTGGAACGGTTGAGCTTCCTCGACGGGAACGAGCTCGGCGACGACGCGCAGAGGTCGGGGATGGCACGGGCGCGCCTGGCCAGGGCCCGCTACGCGCTCGCCCGGGTCCGGCGCACCCGCCCGGTCGACCTCGCGGACTGGCGGCTCGGGTTCGCCGAGACCGCCGCGCTGGTTCGCCAGCACTTCCTGGATGATCCGTTCGCGTCGCTCCCGCTGGGGGTCCTCGTCGACTTCCTGGACGAGTCGGGCGTCGTCCGGGACGCGGTGCACCTCGATCCTTACCTGACGATCGACGAGTACGACGCGGTCTTCTTCCCGCTCGCCCCGGCGCTCGCCGCGGGGTTCACGCCGGTGCTGTGGGCCGGGAGCGAGGCGTTGCGGTCGCCGATCGGGCCCCGGCCATCGGCGGCGCGCCCGCTGTACATCACCGGCCGCAACCTGGGTGATCGCCGGGCAGAGGGCCACACCGCGTTGGTCCGCATGATGCTCGCACTGGCCAGCCAGTCACTACGTGCGGTCGCGCAGGCTTGGTATGACGATGTGCCCGCGTTGGTGCTGGACGGAATGACGGTGTTCCGCATCCGTGCGACGACCTTCTCGGTCACCGACCAGGAGTTGACGCACGCCTATGGGCGCTCCGGTGTGGCCCCGCTTCCCGGCGACGCGTCAGGGCTCAACCGGATGTTGAGCAGCGTGGTGAACGTGACCACCACGACGAAGCAGGGCAGCGGGGTCGTGGTGGGCGACCGGGCCGTTCTCACCGCGGCCCACGTCGTGATCGGTGCACGCGTCCAGGACATCCGCGTCGACGGCAAGCAGGTCGTTGCCGTGGTGGTCCTGCCCGGAGCGGACGGCGACCTTGCGCTGCTGCAGACCAGGGATCCCCTGCATCGGCCGTGGCCCCAGCTGCGGGCCGACCTGCTTCGATCCGGCACAGCGCTGTTCTTCGCGCGTCATGCGGGCGGGCACCGGGCCGTGACGCACGGCGTCGACGTCGATGTCGTGGAGCAGTTCCGCGAGGGTGATGCGCTCGTCGGCCGGGGCGGCTCCGGTGGCGGTGTGTTCGACGGCGACGGTGCACTCGGCGGGCTGATCGTGGGCGGCAACGAGCTGAAGACACGTGTCCTGTACACACCCGCGCCCTCGATCGCGCCGTTCCTCCGGTCCTCGTTCCAGATCCTGCGCCTGTACTCCACCGCCCACGGGCAGCCCGCTCTGATCGATGCGCTGCGCCGCGAGGGGCTCGCCGTGCTCGGTGACGAGGTCACCGGTGCCGAGGGCACGGACGGCTTCGACACCGATCGGTACGAGCGGACCGCCCGGGCCTCTTCGGCGGCGACCGGGACGTCCGGTCCGGCGTCCTCAGGACCGTCGCGTGGCCGGTTCAGCAGTCTCGGTGCACTGCCCTTCCCGTTCACGATGAACGGCGGCTGGTGGGCCGACGTCGTCCAGCTCGTCGCGCAGGCCGGACTGTTCGTGGCTGCATTTGCTGGGGCGATCTGGCTGATCCGTTCTCTCCTGGGAGGTCCCTTGATCGAGAACGACGGGCGAGTCGGTCCTGACTCCGGCGGCATTGACGCAGTCGCTGAGAGTCCGTCGAGGAACGATGCGGCCGTTCCGGTACTGGTTCTGCTCCCCGTACAAAGCGCCGAGGACGTGGACGAGCTGGCAGCGAACGACGTGTCGAAGCGCGTGCAGGGGGAGCTCCTGCAACTGCTGATCGACCCACAGCTGCGCGGCCTCGGCGCACTCGTAGGGATCCACAGCGAGCTAGACCGGGTTCGAGGGCCTCAGCGGGCCGCTGTCCAGCGATCCTGGTTGCGGCTGGTGGCAAGGGTCGAAGCGAAGTTGCGGGACGCGAGTGTGGCGGGCGAGGAGGCGACCCGTCTCGTCATGGCCGACCTGGCCCGCGACGCCGCGCGCTACACCGCTGCCGCCCCAGCGCGCACGGTCGAGGAGTTCGATCGGATCCGTGCTTCCGGAGCGGGAGGTCGCGCGACCGCGGTCTCGTGGATGCGGCTGCTGCGGCTCATCCAGGCCTACCCCGGTGGCATCACTCGAGCGGATATCGACGCAGCCGCCGGTGGCCGGAGCTGGGCGGTGGGACATGCCCTGGCGATGCTGAGGCGCGCCGGACTCGTCCGGTATCAGGACGACCAGGCGATCTACACGCTGCCTGCACACACCCTGGAGCTCCTCGAAGGTGAAGTGACGGGAGCAGGCCGCGCGTCGCTGGTGCAAGCGGCGGCCACGATGTTCTATGTACCGGATTTCCCGAATGCCGGTGGACAGCGGCAGCTGCTCCGGCAGGAGATTGTGAACACGCTCTTCCTTGCGCGCAATGAGCTGCAAGCGGCGCTGCAGGAAAAGAACTGGGATCGCAGACGCCTTCGGCTGATTGCCGATGCCGAATTCGTGCTGGAGATTCTGGCGCGGCTACCGGAGTGGGGCCTGCCGATCCTCCCGGACATTTCACAGGTGGTGGACTCTGCCCGACGCGAGGTCGCCGACATCAACGCAATCCATGGATTCATCGAGACTGGATGGCAGGACACGACCGCGGTGTGGGAGTGGATATGGGGGGTCCTGGAGGACATCCCGCACGGTCCCTCGTCGCGAGTCAGTCCGCTGCGGTATGCGGCGATGTCCCGGATCCTTGACCGCCTCGCATACCCGACGGGTTACACCGGCAGCTGGGACTGGTCGCCCATCGACCGGGTCATCGCGACGCACAGCCCGGACGCGGTCGCTCGGTTCAGGCCGGAAACCGAGGGGAGAGATGCCGACGTGTGGATCGTCAGAGAGGTATCCGGGATCGAGCAGGTGTACAAGCGGAACGAAGATACGCGGAAAATCGCCTACGACCTCCTCGTGTCCCAGGTTGGAAAGGCGATGGGTGCCCCGGTTGCTCCGGTGACGAGATTGGACGACAACACCGTGGTGATGCCGAGGATCCCGGGCCGCGCTGCTGTGCGGATGCCGGCAGATGTGGTAGCGCGGGCGCTGGCCACTCCTGGTGGTAGGCGTCTCGCTCTGCTGGTCCTGGTCGTAGGGAACTTCGACAGGCATCAAGGCAACCTGATCATCACACCCGAGGAAGAGCCTGTAGGGCTCGACTGGGCCCACTCCTTCCAGCCGATCAGTTCTGACCGGAGCCACTCCGTCCAGTCTCTCGGGTCCGGTTCCGCATGGCCGTGGGACCACGACAGTCCACCGCCGTCGCGTCTGGACATCCTGGACGCGCGGCGTGCGGTGGAGCCCCTCGAGGACACCGTCTTCGCCGAATTCGCACCCGAGTATCGGGTCCTCATGGACAACTTCGACCGGCTCCTGAACGGATACCCGCGACCTGTTGTGCGCCACCTACAACCAGCTCGGGTTCGACGAGGCCACTGGCGCCGATGAGGTGTTCCGGCAGCCGGTGCTGGCCCGGATCGTCGAGCCGACCAGTAAGCAGGACAGCTTGCGGATGCTGGGCGAGACCGGGATCGACACGGTCTCCACGTGACGGTCAAGCGCCGGCTGTACGGCTACGCCAATCCCTGGCGGCGACGTCTCGCAGCCGCGTGCGCGGCGCACGCCCGTCTCGGCCCGACGTCGCTGGTGCTGTATGACGTGTCCACTCTGTTCTTCGAGACCGATCGTCCACCCACGTCGACGGGCTCACGGAGTGATCGCGAAGGCAACCGGAGGCCCTCGATGCTGGTCAGCGGCTCTGACGAGCACCGGCGGTGGACGCGGCCTACGACGGGCCGGGTCGTCACCGGTCCGATAGCCAGGTAGCCACGTCCGCCGGCTACTGCCCGATCGGCCGCGCTGATTGGGGTTACTGGCGCCGTCACCAGCTGCTCCGGTCCGTCGGGCGCCGAGGAGTTCGGTCACGTCGAGATGCTCGCTACATGATCGCCCAACTGCTCGAGAAAGCGCCCCTGGGCATCACCAACGACGATGGTCGGGCAGCGCCCGGCGCAGCGCCCTGAGCGGGCACCGCGACGAGCAGGTCCCGAGGTGGAGCGCGCGCAGCACCAGCGCCGTCGGCTGCCCCCTTCTGGGGGTTACGCTCCACCTGGTGTGAGTACCCCCGCGCGGGTGGGCAATTCGCCCATGGTCACAACTCGCGCAAATGTGCGGATGTCCGCCCCTGTGACTGTCAACCTCCATCTCGGGCGACCGCTTCGTCAGGTTCCAGCGCGGCCATGCGGGGGTATCAGAGGGTCGAGCGTCTGGAGATGAACCATGAGCGAGCACCCTGCACGCCGCCACACCGGTTCCGACCCCGCCGGTTCTTCCCTTCCTCGGGGGTGAGGGCGGCCCGGCCGGGCACCGCCACGCGGAGCGCTCGGACGATCTGGGCGGGACCGTCCACGCTCCCGTCGCTCCGAAGCCTCCGCAGAACCCGGGGCGATTCACCTCGGCCAAGGGGGAGCGGGCGGATCATCGGTGCATCGTGACGACGCCAACCAGGTCGGCGCCCGGCGGGACGCCGAGCGGGCCACTGGCGCCGCGCAATTCGATGACGATGCCGACAGGTGGCTCGTCAACAAGGCGCGGGCTGGCGACATGGACGCCTACGAGGTTCTGGTTCGCCGCCACCGCGACCGGATCTACCGGATCGCACTGCGGATGCTGGGCGATCGGCACGACGCGGAGGACATCGCCCAGGACGTGGTGATCCAGGTGTGGACCGCGTTGGCCGGGTTCACCGGGGCGAGCTCGTTCACCACGTGGCTGTATCGGATCGTGGTCAACCGCTGTCTGAACCAGCTCCGCCGCCGTCGCTGGACCCGCCCCGTCCTCGAGGGCGACCCACAGCCGATGGCCGGCACGGAGGATACGGTGATCGCCCGCCAGCGGGCGGGGGCAGCGATGGAGGCGATCGCAGCTCTACCCTCGGACCAGCGGGCCGTGATCGTGCTACACCAGTTGGAGGGTTTGAGCTATCGGGAGGTTGCCGCGGTCGTCAACATCTCGGAGGACGCAGTGCGGGGACGTTTGCACCGCGCGCGATTGAACTTACTGGAGTCCTTGCGGAGTTGGTCATGAGCGAGCTCCGCTCATGAGCGGCGACTCGCCCGGCGAACGCCTGACGTGCGGCCGGCAGACCGAGGACGTGCTGGCCCAGGTCGCCGCCGGCCGCGGCGGCGACCGCGATGCCCATCAGCGGCGGTGTCCGCACTGCCAAGCCGCGCTGGTCGAGTACGAGCGATTGTGGGCCCCGCTCACCGAGCTGGCCGCGGAGAAGCCCAGTGCACCGGACAGCATCGTGGAGAACGCTCTGCGGCGGCTCCAGGGCGCCGTGGAGCACTTGGACTACGGGGTACTCGAGTCAGCGCGGGGCCGCACCCGCGTCTCCGCCAGGGTGGTGGTCGCAGTTGCGCGAGCGTCTGCTCAGGCGGTGCCCGGTGTGCAGGTGGCGCTCGGCAAGCACATCACCAGCCGTACCGGCGATCGCTCCGACGTCCGCGACGGTACCGCGGTGAATCGGGCCGGTGGGGCGGAGGTCGTCGCGGGTGTCGCCGGACGCAGCACTGCCATCGAGATCACCCTGGCCGCAGACTACGGAGTCGATCTGTACCGCCTTGGTGAGCACGTCCGCGCGGCAGTGGCCGCCGAGGTCCGTGCGCTCACCGACCTCGAACCGGTGCAGGTCACCGTCATCATCGACGACATCTTCGAGTAGCCGGATCTTCGAGAGCCCGAAGGCTGCATCGGGCCAGCAGGCCTTGATGAGGCTGAATGCTGCGCCGCTTCCCTCGATGGTGCTGTACGTCACAGCCGGCGCCGCGTGAGGTCTTCGCGTCCGTCGTGTCCATCAGACGTGACCGCAACGCCGCTCGTGAGGAATCTGCGAGGGCGAGCTGCCGGTTCTTATCGAAGGAGATCGAGCAGATGACCAGTGCTGCCACAGAGCAGACCTCGACGCGTTCCACGCGCGGCGCCAACACGGCTGGACCCAGCGGAACCGTAGCGACGACCGGTGGTGGGGCCGGTAGCGAGGCGCTGGCGAGCAGCCAGGGCCGAACCACCGTCGCCGACACCGTTGTACAGAAGATCGCCGGCCGTGCCGCTCGTGAGGTGAGCGGCGTCCACGACTTCGGCGGGGGCGCCTCCCGGACCTTCGGGGCGATCACCGAGCGGATCCCGGGCGGCCGAGCGAGTTCGAGCCGCGGGGTCACCGTCGAGGTCGGCGAGAAGCAGGCCGCGATCGACCTCGACATCGTCGTCGAGTACGGGGTCCCGATCGGGCAGTTGGCCCAGTCGATCCGCCGCAACGTGATCGGTGCGGTCGAGCAGATGAGCGGCCTGGAGGTCGTCGAGGTCAACATCAACGTCAACGACCTGCGCCTGCCCGAGGAGGATCGCACCGACGAGTCCTCGGAACCCGCGCGCGTCACGTGAGCGGCCGGCCCGACTCGCTCGACCCGGGCAAGGTGGTCGATCCGCTCACGGTCGCCCCGGTCGAGGTGATCGACCAGATCGCCGAGGCTGCGCGGGCCTGCCCCGCGGTCGCCGGGTTGCACGGCGGACGGTTCGGCCAGCACACCACCTACCTGCCCGGGCGACGGGTGGCCGGCGTGACGGTGTCATCCGGGGAGATCCTGGTCGGGGTCATCGGCTGCTATCCGGCCAGCGTCACCGAGATCGCCTCTCAGGTCCGAGCTGCGGCGGGAGCTCTCGTGCCCGGGGTGCCCGTGACGGTCAACGTCGAGGATCTCCTGCTGCCCGGGGAACAGTTGCCCGGAGACACGCGGAACCCGGCTGCTGCCGATCCAGCTGTTGGTGCGCCTGGCCGGCCCGCCTCCGCGCAGGCCGAGCCGGTCCTCCCGGGACCGGTGCCGGCGCCTGTCCCGGGGATGAGCCCGATCCTGCCGGCTCCGCCTCCCGCCACGCGCCCCGGCGCGAGTCCACCGTCGGCGACGCCGCCCGCGCCGCCCGAGAAGGAGTGATCTTCATGAATTTCACGATGATCGGCCTGGCCGTGGGCCTGGTACTCGGGCTGACGGCCGCGTGGGGCGGCTTCGGCGCGATGGCCATCGTCGCCCTGCTCGGCGCGCTCGGAGCTTTGGTCGGCCGGTTCCTCGACGGACAATTGGACCTGTCCGCCGTCGGCCGCGGCGCACGGGACCGCGGCCCGCGATGACGACGGCCGCGCCGGGAATCACTCCAGCCGATCCGACCGCGCGCGTCGACCGCCGTCGGGGCGGTGCGGCAATCGACCCGAACGTGCCCGTACTCGGCCGGCATCACCGGCTGGACCCGGTTGACGAGCGTGGTCGGACCACGATCGACCGTCAGGTCATCGAGGCCATCGCTGCCCGGATCGTCGGGGAGGAACGCGGCGTGGGCGGGGCGGCGCGGCATGTACTGGGTGTGACGGTGACCGGTCAGCAGGCCTCGCAGGCCCCGCGGGTCGAGGCGACCGTGGCGGGCGAGCTGGTGTCGCTGCGGATCCGGCTGTCGGTGACCTATCCCGACCCTGTGCACGAGGTGACCGACCGGGTTCGCCGGCGGCTGGTCGAGCGGGTGTGGGAGCTCACCGGGAAGCGCGTCGGCATGGTCGATGTCATCGTCGCCGCCCTGCACCGCCCCACCAGCCCTCGGCGGGTGATCCGATGATCCGCCGCCCGCGCCGCTCCGTGCCCGCGACGATCGTCGGCCTGATGCTGCTCGTCGCCGCCGTGGTCGTGGCGGTGTCCTGTATCCAGCTGATCGCCGGTAGCCCGCCGCTGGTTGCGTTCAGCACCCTCGCGGAGCTGGGGAGCGACACGACGTGGAACGACGCTCGCGTCCTCGCCGCAGGCGGGGTCCTGTCCCTGGCCGGGCTCGTGTTACTGGCATGTGGCCTGCTTCCCGGGCGTCCGCAGGTGCTGGCCCTGGCCCCGGACGACGACCACACCGCTGCCGGGATTTCTCGTCGCAGCCTGGTCGGTGACCTGACCAGCCACGCACGGCGCGCGGACGGCATCACCGACGCGCGAGTCAGGGTCGGTGCCCGAACCGTCACGGTGAACGCCCGCACCCCGCTGCGGGACCGCTCCGGGCTGCCCGAGCGGGTCCGCGAGCTCGTCGCCGATCGCCTCGACGACATCAACCTCGCCCGACCTGCACGGCTTCGAGTCACCGTCACCTCGGATCGGGAAGCCTGATGAATCCGAACCGTCCCGCCCAGCTCAACCGCACCGTTCTAGCCCTCGTCGGGCTGTTCTGCCTCGCTGCGGGCGCGGGCGTTCTACTGGTCGGCACCGGCCTCCTCGGCGGTCTGCTGCCGGTCCCGGCCGACGCCCCGTTGCTGCCGCCCGGGCTGGTCCTCCCGGGGTGGGGGCCGGCGGCTGTCGCCGCCGTCGCCATCGTCGTCGGGCTGCTGGCGCTGCGCTGGCTGGTCGCCCAGACGATCCGGCGGCCCGCCAGCAGCAACTGGCAGCTCTCACCCGACACCAGCACCGGCATCACCCACATCGACAGCGGCACTGCCGCGCGCCCGCTCGCCGCCGAGATCGAGGACTATCCCGGCGTGCGATCTGCCACCGCCCACCTGACGGGCCCGCGCCAGCACCCGCACCTGTACCTGCGCGTGTCGGCCGACGACCACGCCGACATCTCCGACCTGCGCCGCCGCATCGGCGCCAACGCCATCCCCCGCCTCGCCCAGGCCCTGAACCTGCGCGCGCTGCCCGCCGACATGCTGCTGCGCCTCGTCATCGCCAGCGGCACCCGAACCCGCTGATCGCCGGCACGTAGCGGAGGCCGGACATGATATGGCGAGACCATCATCGCATCGACCGCACGGATTGATCGACCCTGATTCCCGGCACAACGTTTGCCGCCGCAATGTCGCTGATCCGCTCGATGTCAACTGCGCCGGCCGGCGACCCGACGACCCCCGGAGCGTCCAGTGAAAGATGATCACACGGGGAAGGTCTCCGTAAATCGACTGTCGATGCGGGCCCGACCTGATCGGGTGGTAGCCGATACTGCTGCGGTGCAGCTCAACGGCGAGATCGATCTTTCTAACGTTGGCCAGGTAGCCGGCCTCGCCGATGACCTCGAAGGCGTGACGGGGATCATCCTCGACCTCAGCGGCGTGAGCTTCCTGGACGCTGCCGGACTCACCGCGCTGCTGCAATTGGCTGCGCGGTTGAGTTCGACCGGCCGCCACCTCGTTCTTACCGGTACAGATCACCATCCGGTTCGGAGGCCGATCGCGATCTGTGGACTCGACTCAATTCTTGACTGTCGTTGGATCGAACCCCAGTGGGTATCCAAGACTAGGTTGACGAGAGAAGCGGGCGAGCCGTTCCCGTATCGCATTCAGCCCGATCGAGAGCTGTCGAACAAGCCGCCGTAGCGCCACCCGCTGCGGCAGAGAAGGACACCATGACGACTACGCGCATGTCCGATGCGAACACGATGATCGGCGCATCGGTGCACGGCACCGACGGCGAGAGGCTCGGCAAGATCGCCTCTGTCTACTTCGACAACGAGACGAACCAGCCCGCCTGGGCCGCGGTGAAGACCGGCATCTTCGGCGGCCATGTCGCGCTGGTACCGCTGGGCCCTGGCAGGTGGGACGGCAACTCCCTCACTGTCCCGTGGGACAAGGCCGCGCTGCACGACGCCCCGCACCACGATCCCGACGCCGCGATCACGACCACCGACGAGGAGTACCTGTACCGCCACTACGGGCTCAGCATCGCCAGTCCCGGGCACGGTGAACAGGTCGGATCTGCAAGTGCGGACTCGCCGGCGATCGGACGGGCGGGTCCGGCATCGAAGGACGCGACATCTCCGGTCCGACGACCGACGAAGCGATGATCCGCCCGGAGGAGCAGCTGCGTGTCGGTAGGACCAAGGGCATCGACCCCGGCCTCCGCAACCCGAACGCGGGGAACGAGCTGCCGTGATGTGGCGGGAGACCAGGAAGCTGCGAGGAGAGCTCCCGCCTACCGGCCCGAGCAGTACGAACAACCACCGAAGGGATTGCTACATGTCACAGCGCAACACGGTCGTCCGCAGCCTGCACGACCTCGGACTCGCCGCATGGTTCGGCGGCACGCTCGCCGGCGCCGTCGCCGTCAACGGTGCCGCCGCCGACCTCTCCGACCCGAACCAGCGTTTGCGCGTCGCCAACGCCGGGTGGGCCAGATGGACTCCGGTCAACCTGGCTGCGATCGGCGCCCATCTCGTCGGCGGCGCGGGGCTGCTGCTCGCGAACAAGGGCCGGGTCGCGGCCCAGCGCGGCGTCGGCGCCTCCACCTCCGCGAAAGCCGCATTGACCATCGCAGCGCTCGGCGTGACCGCCTACAGCCGGATGTTGGGCAGAAAGCTCGAGCAGGCCGACGGCGCTCCGGTCGAGGGCGGCACCGACCCCGGGTCGGACACCCCCGCCGATTTGGCGAAGGCTCAGCACCAGCTCAAGGCCGCCCAATGGCTCGTTCCCGCGCTCACCGGCGGAATCGCCGTGCTCAACTCCATCGAAGGGGAGCAGCAGCGGCCCAGCCAGCAGCTACCCGGGATCCTGGCCAAGCCCCTGCGGTGGTTCTCCGCCGCATGACGAACGATCCCGGGGCCTGCCGGTCGTCGTGGACGCGACGATGTCGGCCGCGCGCTCGAGGAACCGGCGGAACTGGGGCGACGCCGGTGGCGGTCTTCAACCGGAACGGGATGCGGGTGTGCACGCAGCCCTGCCGACCAGCGCGACATCTCCACTTCCTGCCACCGCCTTCCGAGCACGGCGAGCCCGAGGTCCGTCCGTCGCGCTCAGCTCGCCGTCGCAGCAACCACCGTGGTCAGGGCTTGCGGCCGAGCCCGCCGTACTCGTGGATGTGCATGGGCGATGCGTTGATCACCGGCACGTTGTCTGCTGGCTGGTCGGGGCGCCACAGCGGGATCGATACGAGCCTTGGCTCGACCCACTCCAGCCCGTCGAAGTAGCTGGCGATCTCCCGAGCTGGGCGGGGTCGACGCGGAGGAAGCGGCGTTGGGTGCAGCCGTGTTCGTGGACGCAGGGGTTGCCGTAGGAGCGTGGGCAGTCGCGGAGGGCGACCTTGCACAGCAGGATGTGCTCTTCGGACTCGGCCGATTCCTCGATCGCGGACCATGGCGTGCCACTACGACGCTTGCCGATCATCAAGTCGGCTTGCTCGCCCGCCATGAGGAGGCTGGCGATGGTGTCGGCCAACGCGATCCGGAGATCGACGAGCGCCCGGACGGTGCCATCATCGGCGTTCCTGCTCATCGCACCGGCCCCATCCGGCTCGCACGAGGGTTCCGTCCTCATGGGTCAAGCCGTCGGCAGTGCCGCCAATCAGCTCAGTGGTTTCGGAAGTAGTTCGCATCAGGTGCGCCTCGGCCGGCGTTCCTCGTCGCGGCGTTGGGCGAGGTCGTCAAGGTAGGTGCCGAGGCGGGGAGTGACGGCGTAGACGGCGAGCTGCAGGCGAAGGAACGGCAGGTTGTCCCAAATCGCGGCGGCGATGCGCTGTCGGCGGTTCAAGCTTCGGCCCTCTGCGCTGCGCGCCGTTGCCGCGGTGGCGTGCGCATTGTGCGGACCGCGGTGACGAGGCTGGCGATGGCGACGTCCAGGCCGCTCTTGAGACCGACGAATGCCCGGACCGCACCGATGTCTGCGCTCCTGCTCGTCGCGTCGGTGCCGTCGGGTCCGGTCGCCGTGGGCCCGGCCATCAGCGGCGCGTGGCGCGGTAGGCCCGGACCAACAGCACCGCCGAAGCGGCGACGGTCTGGGCGCCGACCCACGCGACGCCGGTGCCGAGCACGCCCATGATCGGCATGAGCAGCCAGCTGCCGGCGATGACCGCAGTCGTGATCACGGCGGGCAGACCGAACAAGACGCGGCCGTCGCGGCGCACCCGGGCCGCCCAGACCGTCGACCACGTGATGACGTTCGGGATGGACGAGAGCGCCAGCAGCACAAGCAGCACGCTGCCCTCCGCGGCGTAGTGCGGCCCGAACAGCGACAGCACCGGGTGCGCGAGCACCGCGCAGAGGAGCACGGCAGGGACAAGGAGCAGCATGGCCTTGCTCTCCATGCTGCGCCGCGCTGCCTCAAGGTTCTCCGCCTCGGCCGCGACGTGCGCGACCAGCGACTGGCCCATCCCGTTCACGACCAGGTAGAACGCGTAGGCGATCTGCCAGGTGATGCCGTACACGGCGGCGGCCTCCGCGTCTAGGCGCGCGAGCACGACCAGCGGGAGCCCGAACACCGCGGCCAGCAGGAACACCGTGCCGACGTAGTCGGCGCGCACGAACGACGCGACGTCTCGGAAGGTGACCGCGGCAGGTGTCGGGTCGGCCTCACCGGGCCGGGGCAGCACCCGCATCAGCCACGCCGTGGTGATCAGGACGATCACCACGGTCGCGGCGACCCAGGCCACGGCGATCCCGCTCCACAGCCCGAGCACAGCTGCCCCGGCCAGGAACACCAGCTTCAGGACGGAGAAGGCAAGGTTCTCCAGTGGGACCACGGTGGCGCGCTTGATGGCGGGTAGGACGAAGTCCTGCATCACGAACACCGTCCAGACCGGGGTGCTGATCGCGAAGAACGCGAGCAGCTGCGACCCGCCGAACGCCGCGTGCAGCTCCGGCGCCCACCACGATGCACCGAGCGCGAAGACCGCGCCGACGGCCACGGCCGTCACCACGGCCACCGCGTAGCAGGACGCCACCAGCCTGCGGGTGCGCCGCCCTGCCACGGGGATGAACCGCAGCAGCGCGTTGCCCAGGTTGAGCTGCGCGAGGGTGCCCAGCAGCGTCATCGCCGACAGGACCGTGCTGTTCACACCGACCGTCGAGGGGTCGTACAGGCGGGCGGCCAGCAGCCAGAACAGCAGCCCGACCCCGGAGGTGATCCCCGAGCTCAGGATGAGTGCCAACCCGTCGCGGTGTTGCGGGGCGCGCCACCCACGCAGCAAGCCGGAAATCCGCGACACGATGGTGGCGCGGCTGTGGACGGGTCGGTCTTGCAAGGTAGTCATGGGCCCTTCGCTGGTCCGGTTCCCTTCGGAGCGCTGTGCCCCGGGAAGTGACGACACTGTCCGGCGCGGACGCTGAGCCCGCGCTGAGGAGCGCATCCGCAGCTGAAGCCACGCTGAGAAAGACACGACGGCGCTGGAATCGTTTGTCCGGATTCGACCCATTCATTCGGAATTGGTCGCGTTCTTCAGCGTCGTCACAGGACCCGTGGGCATCCTGCTGATGCGTCTGGAACGCAACCCTCCCGAACAGGAAGATGCCAATGACTCCCACCACGCCACGACTGCTCGCCGCAGCTGCCGCCTGCGCCTTCGCTCTCGGCCTCGCTGCGTGCGGCTCGGGAAGCGCGCCGAGCGGTTCCGCCCCGTCCGCGGCGACCGCGCCCACGACCAGCTCCGGAGCGACCGGAACCACCACGGCCGCATCCGCTGAGAAGGTCTCGGCCAACACGGCCTCGGAGGACGAGATCGCTACCGCGCTCGAGAGTGCGGGCGTGAGCAACCCCGATCGGTGGGCCGAGGAGGTCGTCGAGTACCGCCCCTACCCGGCCGACGACCCGAACCTCTCGCAGCTCCGGGAGAACCTCGCCAAGTACAACCCTGGGCAGGAGACGACCGACAAGATCGTTTCCGTGCTCACGCCGTGAGCTCCCTACTCCGACCAGTCCGGATACCCGCGATGGTCATCGTGCGCCGCGCTCTCATCGCGCTGACGGGGATCGGCATTCTCGCCACCGCGTTCGAGCTGGCGTCCGAAAGGCACTGGAACGGATTCGAGCAACTCATCCCGTGGCTGGCCCTGGTCCTGCTCACGGCGGCCACGCTGTTGCTCCTCCTGCCGGACAGACGTGGTATCACAGCGGCACGGGTGCTCGTGCTCGTCGTACTCGCTACCTCTGTCTACGGCGTCGTCGAGCACGTCTTGGCCAACTTCGATGCCGGCGCGCTCGACCAGCGCTTCGCCGACACCTGGGACTCGCTGCCCCTGCTCGAACAGTTCTGGTACGCGGTCACCAAGACCGTCGGCCCGGCACCGACCCTCGCGCCCGGCGTCCTCGGCCAGACCGCACTGCTCCTGCTCCTCGCCACACTCTGCCAGTCAGAACGGCCCGCAAGGCGCACCGCTCAATTAGTGCCGAGGATCAGGCGTCGATGAACGACGACATCCCCACTGTGGCGATGTCGTCGTCGTGCCGGCCGCCCGAATCCACCTGTGCACGCGTTCCTGCGGTCGGTCGCTGAGCATGGTTGGTGGCATATTCGGCTCGGCCGCAGATGGTCTGGATCGATCGGACCGCGGAGGGCGCAATCAGTGCGAAAAGGCACGTCGATCACCTCCTGGATTCTGTTCGCGAGTAGAATCATGTGTCGACCTGTGTGAGTCATACGCGGCGTCCAGGACTCGGATGTGAGAGTCCGGCGTCGCCGGCTGAACCGGCTCTGCGCCACAGCCCGTCGTGGCCAGCGCCAGGCGCGCACCGATCGCGCACACCGCCCGGACGACCGCCACCCGCGGCAGTCGCACGGTCAACTCGGCGGCGGTGGGCTGGATGATCTGGAACAGCGCGATCCCGGGCTCCGCGGAGTTGCAGCGGCGAGCCGCCCTCAGCGACGAGTGTTCTCGTTGGCCGGGTGCCGGGCAAAGTGCGGCTCGTCGTTCGACCCGTGCTCTTGGGACCTCGGTGAGCGCCCAGCGGCAACGAGATCGTCCACCTCGACGGGGGAGAGCACGCGCTCCACGACCATGACCGCCGCCCCGATCACCCCGGCCCGCTCGCCGGACCGGCTGGGCACGATCCGCAGGTGCTGGGTGGCCAGCGGCAGGGAACGCCGGTAGACGACTTCGCGCACGCCGGCCAGCAGGTGCTCGCCGGCCGCGGCGAGGGCGCCGCCGATCACGATCACCGACGGGTTGAGCAGGCTGACTGCCGTGGACAACACCTCGCCGATGTCGCGGCCGGCCGCTCGCACCAGCTGCACCGCTTCCACGGAACCGGCCCTGGCCAGCGCGACGACGTCGCGGCTCGACCTCGTGTCATGACCGCGGGCTCGCAGAGCCGCGGCCAGGGCGCCACCCGACGCGATGGCTTCGAGACACCCGGTGTTCCCGCAGCGGCACGGCACCTCGCCTCCCCCGGGCACGGCGACGTGCCCGAGGTCGCCGGCGGCGCCCTGGGCGCCGCGGCGCAGCGCGCCATCGCTGATGATCCCGCTGCCGATGCCGGTGGCGACCTTCACCAGCATGAGGTGTGCTGTGCCGGGCCAGTGCGCGAAGTGCTCGCCCAGTGCCATGACATTGACGTCGTTGTCGACGAGGGTCGGCGCACCCAGCTCGGTGGTGAGCCGGGCGGGCACGTCGAAGCCGTCCCAGCCGGGCATGATCGGCGGGTTGACAGGGCGGCCGGTGGAATGTTCCACCGGGCCGGGCAGCCCGACGCCGATGCCGGCGAGCAGCTTCGACTCCCAGGGCGCGAGCAGTTCGCGGGCCAGCGTGACGACGCGGTCGAGCACCACGTCCGGTCCGAGGGCGACGTCGAGGTCCTCGTTCACCTCGGCGAGCACCGATCCGGCGAGGTCGGTTACGGCGAGCCGGGCGTGGGTGGCCCCCAGGTCGGCGCCGAGCACGACACGCACGGTGGGGTCGAACCGGAAGCGCGTAGGCGGCCTGCCGCCGGTGGACGTCGCCTCTCCCGCGTGCCCGACCAGGCCGCTGGCCAGCAGCGCGTCCACCCTTACACCGACAGTGGACCGGGCCAGTCCGGTGCTCGCGGCCAGCTCGGCGCGGGTGCGTGCCCGGCCGTCGCGCAGCAGCTGGAACAGCTCCCCCGCCCCGGCGACGGAACTGGTGGGTGGGGCCGCGAGGGCGCCGCCCGGCTCTCCCATGTGCTTAGTGAAGCACATCTTCCAGTCGCCGGACCGGTGCAACTCTGGCAACGAACGCGGAACTTTTGATTGTGTCTCGACAGAAGTGCCGCTAGCTTTCGCCACGTGAGCCACGCCACTCCGGGAGCCGGCACGACGCTGGCGATGGCGGGCATCAGCAAGTCGTTCCTCGGCGTGGGCGTGCTGCACGGCGTCGACCTGGACGTGCGCGCCGGCGAGGTGCACGCGCTGGTGGGGGAGAACGGCGCCGGCAAGTCGACGCTGCTCAAGGTGCTCTCCGGCGTCCACCAACCGGACGCGGGCACGATCTCGATCGACGGCGAGGTGCGGACGTTCGCGAACCCGCGCCAGGCCCAGGAGGCCCGGATCGCGATCATCCACCAGGAGTTCACCCTCCTGCCCGAGCGCACGGTCGCGCAGAACGTGTTCCTCGGCCGCGAGCCGTTGCGGCGCGGGCTGGTCGACGTGGCCGCCATGGAGCGTGCGACCGCGGAGCTGCTCGCCGAGATCGGCGAGACCGGGTTCGGGCCGGACGCGGTGGTGCGCAGGCTGTCGGTGGCCCAGCAGCAGGTGGTCGAGATCGTCAAGGCGCTGGCCACCGATGCCCGGATCGTCGCGATGGACGAGCCGACGGCCGCGCTCGCCGAGGACGAGGTCGCCCTGCTCACCGACCTCGTGCGCCGGCTCACCGCGCGCGGGATCGCTGTGCTGTACGTGTCGCACCGGATGCCGGAGATCTTCGCGCTCGCCGACCGGATCACCGTGCTCAAGGATGGCGCGCGCGTCACCACACAGGCCGCCGTCGAGCTCGACCCGCCCACGCTGGTGCGGCTCATGGTCGGCCGCGCCCTCGACGCGTACTACCCGCCGCGGGCCACGGAGTCCGGAGACGTCCGGCTGGAGGTACGCGGCGGGACCGCACCGGCGATCAGCGGGATCGACCTGACCGTGCGGGCCGGCGAGGTGGTTGGCGTTGCCGGCCTGCAGGGCGCCGGCCGCACCGAGCTGCTGCGCGCGATCTTCGGAGCCGACCCGTTCACGGCCGGCGAGGTGCGCCTCGACGGCACACCGCTGCGACTGACCTCGCCGCGCCGCGCGATCGCCGCCGGCGTCGCCATGGTCACCGAGGACCGCAAGGCCGAGGGACTGGCGCTGGCGCAGTCGGTGCGGGAGAACGCGCTCCTCGTGCTGCGCGCGGTCTTCCGGCGCCGGGCGCGGGCAGGCGCCGTGCGTACCCGGGAGCTGCTGGCGACCGTCGGGCTGCGGTCCGCGGGCGAGGACCAGGAGGTGCGGTTCCTGTCCGGCGGCAATCAGCAGAAGGTCGTGCTCGCCAAGTGGCTCGCCGCCGACCCGCGGGTCCTGCTGCTTGACGAGCCGACGCGCGGCATCGACGTCGGCGCCAAGGCAGCCGTCCACGAGCTCGTACGGGAGCAGGCGAAGGCCGGGATGGCGGTGCTCCTGGTCTGCTCGGAGCTGCCCGAGCTGATCGGGCTGAGCGACCGGATCTGCGTGCTGCACGAGGGCAGGCTCGCCGGCGAACTGCCCGCTGGTGCATCGGAGGAGGAAGTGATGGCGCTGGCCACTGGGCACGGGGCACCGCAGGCGGAGGTGCCCCGGTGACGGCACTGGCGGAGCGGGTCCGATGGGCGCCGCGGCTCGCGGCCGGGCCCGCCGCCGGTACGTGGATCGCACTCGGCCTCGTGGTGCTGCTCGCGGCCGCGATCGTGACCGCGCGCGGCGGCGACTACCTCACCCAGACCAACCTGCTGAACATGCTCTCGCGCACGACCGCGTTGGGCATCGTCGCAGTCGGGCAGACGATCGCGATCCTCGCCGGGTCGCTGGACCTGTCGGTGGCCTACCTGATCGGCCTGACCTCGCTGATCGCCGCGGAGGTGATGGCAGGCGACCCCGCGATGATCGTGCCCGGCGTGCTCGCTGTGCTGGCGGCGTCCGTGCTGGTCGGGCTCGTCAACGGGCTGGTGATCACGAAGCTGCACGTCAACGCGTTCATCGCGACGCTCGGGGCCGGGCTCGTGATCAAGGGGATCCTGGAGAGCCGCTACCAGGGCCCGGCCGGGTCCGTCCCGGTGCTGTTCCAGCGGCTCGGCTACGACCGGGTCGGGCCGATCCCGGTCTCCGTGCTGCTCATGCTCGCCATCGCGGGCGCGGCTGCGCTCTTCCTGCACCGCACCCGCCCCGGCCACCACGTCTACGCCGTCGGCGGGAACGTGGAGGTCGCCCGGCTCTCCGGGGTGCCGACCACTCGCACGATCGTGCTGGCACACGTGATCTGCTCGCTGTGCGCCGGTCTCGCCGGGCTGTACCTGGCCAGCCGCCTCGGCGCGGGCGCGCCGTACGTCGGCACGGACGGCGGCTACGACCTCGAGTCGATCGCCGCGGTGGTGCTCGGCGGCACCGTGCTCGCGGGCGGGCGCGGCGGGGTGAGCGGCACGGTGGCCGGCGTGCTGCTGCTCGCGGTGCTGGACAACCTGTTCGACCAGCTCGTTCTGGACGCGTTCTTCAAGGACGTCGTGCGCGGCGCCGTGATCATCCTGGCCGTCGCGGTGTACGCGCGGCGCCAGCTGCGGGCCCGGGCACAGCGCGCCGTGCGGGTGCCGCGATGAGGGCGCTCTGGTACCGGGTGGGCGCCGCCGCGCCGGTGTTCGGCGTGCTGCTGGTCCTGCTCGTCGCGATCGCGGTGGTCAACCCGAGCTTCCTCGAACCCGCATCGCTGCTGGCGTACCTCAAGCGCGCCGCCCCGCTGGCGATCCTCGCCGTCGGGCAGTACTTCGTGATCGTCTCCGGGGAGTTCGACCTTTCGGTCGGCTCGCTGGTCACCGTCCAGGTGGTCGTGGCGGCCCGGCTGATCGACGGCGACGAATCGGCCACGCTGCCGGTGATCGTGCTACTCGGCGGGCTGGGTCTGCTGATCGGGCTCGTCAACGGGCTGATCACGACGCGGCTGCACGTGCCGTCGTTCGTCACCACGCTCGGCATGCTGCTCGTGCTCTCCGGAGCGGTGTTCCTGTGGACGGGCGGCGCCCCGCGCGGGTCGCTCTCGCAGGCGTTCCGGGTGCCCGGGCGGCAGGGCATCGACATCCCCGGGTTCGGCCAGGTGCCGTGGTCGGCGCTGATCCTGATCGCGGTCGCGACCGGCGCCGCGGTGCTCATGCGCTCGGCCTGGGGACACACCCTCGTCGCCACCGGCGACAACGACCGGGCCGCCGCGCTCGCCGGTGTGCCCGTCGCGCGGGTGCGTACCTCGGCGTTCGTGCTGTCCGCGCTGGCCGCGACCGTGGCGGCCATCCTGCTCGGCGGGTTCGCCGGCGTCTCGGCGCAGGTGGGCGAGGGCCTGGAGTTCTCCGCAATCACCGCTGTCGTGCTCGGCGGGGTCGTGCTCGGCGGCGGGCGCGGCAGCGTGCTCGCGGCGCTGGCCGGAGCGCTCGTGCTCGAAGCCCTGTTCACCCTGCTCAACCTGCTCGGGGTCTCTGGCGCGCTGGAGTCCACCGTGCAGGGCGTGATCATCATCGCCGCGGTCGCGTACGCGGCGCGACGGGCGGGCCGTAGGCACCGGCCGCCCGCGGTCCCCGAACCCTCTCCGCAGCCCGCTTGACCCCGAAGGGACGACCATGAAGCGATCGATGGTGCTCGCGACAGGAGCCGTGATGCTGCTCGCCGCGGCCTGTACCAGCGACGTGCCGCCCGGTGGCGCGGCGCCGCCCGGCGCGCCAGGTACGAACCCGCCGCCGGCCGCGAGTCAGTTCTTCGACCAGGCCGAGCACGACCGGCAGCTCGCCCTGCGCGACCAGACCGCGCAGGGCCCGGCCGACCAGCCGTGGGTGCAGATGCTCGAGCCCGAGATGGTGGACACCGCGCAGTACGCCACCCAGGGCCCGCACCACGTCTGCTTCTCCAACGCATCGGTCGACAACCCCTGGCGGCAGGTCGGCTGGACCACCATGCAGGCCGAGGTCGACCTGCATCGGGACGAGATCGCGAACTTCACCGCACTCGACGCGGGCGCGAGCGACGACAAGCAGATCTCCGACATCCAGCAGCTCGTCGGCAGCGACTGCGACGCGCTCATCGTCTCCCCGAACACCACCGCCACACTGACCCCCGCTGTCGAGGCGGCGTGCGGGCAGGTGCCGGTGATCGTGTTCGACCGCGGCGTCGACACCGACTGCCCGGTGACGTTCATCCACCCCGTCGGCGGCTACGCGTTCGGCGCCACCGCGGCGGAGTTCCTCTCCGACGAGGTCGGTCAGGGCGGGAAGGTGCTCGCGCTGCGCGTGCTGCCCGGCGTCGACGTGCTGGAGAACCGGTGGGCCGCGGCCGAGCGCATCTTCGCGGCGCGCGGCGTGAACGTCGTCGGCGTCGAGTTCACCGAGAACGACACGGCCGCCGCGAAGAGCATCGTGTCGGACTACCTGCAGCGCGAGGGCCAGATCAACGGGATCTGGATGGACGACGGCACCGCCGCCGTCGCGGCCCTCGAGCGTTCGAGGACGCCGGGCAGCCGCTCCCCGCGATCAGCGGCGAGGACCAGCAGCAGTTCCTGGAGAAGTGGCAGGCCGAGGGCCTGACGGCACAGGCGCCGACCTACCCCACCTATCAGTGGCGCACCGCGGTCATCGCCGCCCTGCAGATCCTGCGCGGCGAGCAGGTGCCGAGCGAGTGGATCCTGCAGCAGCCGACCATCACCAGCGAGAACCTCGACCAGTACCTGCAGCCGGGCCTCCCGCCGCTGCACTACGCGCTCTGCGGCTGCCAGCAGATGCCCGACTTCCCGGCCCGCTGGGGCGCGTGAGCCATGCGCGTCGGCGTCAGCACCTGGGTATGGGCGTCGCCCTGCGACGACGCAGTGGTGGCCGCGCTCGCCCCGCGCGTGGCGGCATGGCGCTTCGACGTCCTCGAGCTGCCCCTGGAGCAGCTCGGCGACTGGGATCCCGCCCGCACCGCGACCGTGCTCGGCGATCTCGGGCTGGGCGCGAGCGTCTGTCTGGTCATGCCGCCGGGGCGGGAGCTGGTGGCCGCCGACGCGGCCACCGTCCGTGCCACGCAGGACTACCTGCGTGGCGTGCTCGACGCCGCCGCGACGGTCGGCGCCTCCTCGATCGCCGGGCCCGCCTACACCTCCGTGGGCCGCACGTGGCGGATGTCGGACGCCGAGCGCGCTGCGGCCTACTCCCAGCTGCGGGAGAACCTGGCGCCTGTGGTCGAGCACGCGGCGCAGGTGGGCGTGCGGATCGGGGTGGAGCCGCTCAACCGGTACGAGACGAGCCTGCTCAACACCGTCGCCCAGACCCTCGAGGCCCTCGACGGGTTGCCGACGGAGCAGATCGGGCTCGCGCTGGACACCTACCACCTCAACATCGAAGAGCGCGACCCCGCCGCCGCGACCCGCCGGGCCGCCGGGCGGATCGTGCACGTCCAGGTGTGCGCCAACGACCGCGGCGCGCCCGGCGCTGACCACATCGACTGGCCCGGCTTCCTCGCCGCGCTCGACGACGCGGTGTACACCGGGCCACTGTGCATAGAGTCCTTCACCTCGGACAACGTCACGATCGCGACGGCCGCTTCGATCTGGCGCCCGTTGGCCCGCACCCAGGACGCGCTCGCCACGGACGGCCTCGCCTTCCTGAGGCGCGTCATGGACAGGTGACGCACACGCGGGTCGTCACGGGCAGGTCCGGTGGGATGGCACATGCGTGGATGACCTGGAAGGGGCCCAGATCTGGATCGGGCATGAGTCCCGGCCCACAACCTGGTCAAGATCGCCGCACTTGCCACATGGCCGACAGCTGAACAGAGATCAACGCGCTCTCCCAGCAGCCCCGGATCCTCCTGATCCAGCGCTATCAGCCTCCTTCAGGTCGAAGTCTTCGGCCGCTGACAGCCGGTCATCCCCAGGAGGTGTCAGTGGGTGAGATCGACACCGAGGCCCCCTTGGCCGTCGGCCCGCTCGCTGCCTCTAGAGGCACCCTCCGAGGCGGGCTCTGAGTCGTGGTCTCCGTCGTCCGCGTCTTCGGCGCCGTCCTGCTCCGGAACGTCATCCTCGCCGCGGTCCGCGGGCCTGCTGGGGCCCGAGTTCCGGTCCGACACCTCAACATCCGGCACCTCGGTCTCGACGTCCCGGTCGTTGGGCACTTCGACGTCAGACGACCCCGGCCCGGGCCCGCCGCTGACAGACGGCTCTGGGAGGTCGACGGGGAGCCGCCGTACCTCAGCCGGCGCGGGCAGGTCGGCCGGTTCCAGGGCCGGCGGGTGGGGCAGCTGCGCGTGCTCGGGAGTCGCGGCCTCCAGAACCGGTGGGGCTGGCTGGGCAGCGCCGGCCGGGGCGAGATCATCGGGCAGCTGAGGTGCGAGGGCGATCCGACTCGGCGGATCCGACGCTCCGGGCGGCTGCTCCGAGCCTGGCGCGTCGTGCCCGACCGCCGGTGCGAGCAGTGCTGGTTGCGTCCCGCCGCCCCGAGACGGAATTGGATCCTGCCCCTCCGCCGCAGGCGACGGACCCGGCCCCTGCGCCACGGTGAGGCCCTCGCGGTGCTCGTTCGCTACGAGGATGATCACGGCAGCGACGAACACGGTCAGTGCAGCGGCTGCGGCGACTCCGAACAGGATCGCGCCCGCCGTCAGTGGCTCGTGCCTCCGTCGCCGCGCCGCCACCTCGGCAGCGGCCCACCCAGCAGGCACGGCGATCGTGACGGACGGCTCATCGCTGAGCACAGCGAGCAGGTGGGCCTGCAGCACCCGGCGCTGGGCGTGGGTCAATTGTTCCGCGTAGAACACCAGCGTATCGCTACCGCCCCGTACGGCGACCGCGTCGTGGTCGACAAGTGGGGCGGTGCGTTCGACGAGCATGTGGATGAGCCCCCGAAGTGGTCGTCACCGCCGAGTCTGGACACCTTCATATCCCCGGCCGAAGCCCGGCAAACATCACCCCCCGCCAGTGAGCCTTTCCAACCTGGCTGGCGGGCTCGTGACTCGTGGCTCGTGTCAACGGCACGGATGGGTGAAGCTCCTGGTAGACGGGCGATTGACTAGATCAACTCGCCTGACCAGGAGCTCCGGGTGCCTTCCTGCCCTGCGGGGATCACCGTGTCCAATCACGCCCTCATCGCCGTGTCGGACGCGCTGCACCACAGACGCACCCTGGTCGGCACCCGCTGGCGCAAGCTCTCCGCCGGCCGCCAGGCCCTGCAGCTGGTGCGGAACTACATGTACTGGGCGATGTTCGCGGGAGCGTTCGGCCACACCTACGGGCACTGGTACATCTGGCCGTTCGTGGACGCCGACCATATCCACCCGTACTCCGAGATCGCGAAGCTGCGGGGCGACTGGCGGGCCGACTACCTGCACGACGAGGTGGCCGAGCAGGTCCGCTGGTTCCGCGCGCTGATGGAGTCTCGCCCCTTCCAGGCCGGGGTGCCCGCCCAGGACGCCATCGCCGCCGCCGGCGATGGAGTCTCGCGCGTGCAGGCGACGAGGGCGAACGACGGCGCGTACCTCATGGCGTACACGCCGGGCGGGGAGTCGCTCACCGCGGACCTCGCGGCCGTGTCGGGCGACGCGGTGAACTCCTGGTGGTACGGGCACGCCGACCGTCCCGTTCCTCGACCTGGCCGCGGTGCACCTCGACCTCCGCGACGACCTCGACGTGGCGTGGAAAGAGGTGCTCGGCGGATCGGCGTCAGTCGAGTGTGGACCGGATCAAGGGAGCCAAGGCGTCCACGGCGTAGGGAATGCTCAGAACCGATCCCGTGGACAGCGCGAGGGCGACCTCGAAGTATTCCACGATCGCGAGTCTGCCTTCGGCGGCGAACTGAGTGGCCGCGAGAGCAGGGTATTTTGCGATGGCCTCGTCGGCGGAGAGTCCTTCTCTCGGGTGAGTCGCAGGACGATGTCCGCGTCGACATCGCCGACCAGCTCCGGGGACAGCTCGACGAAGCGGTCGGCTGGATCGAGGTGTGTCACGGGGAGGGTGTGAGGCCGAGGGCGGTTACGACCCCTGATCCGGCACCGGGTCGTGCCGACCGACGAGCGCGGGCACCGCATCAGAGAGCTGCTCTCACAGGTCGAGCTACCGTCCGCGTAGGTGGTCGTCCGGCGGTACGAGTCGCGACCGGATGGCTCAGCGGCTACGGTGGCGCGCACATAATCGTACATCTGTACGACAAGGAGGCCTGATGGCCGCGATCTCGCGACGCGCGGTGCTGGCGGGGCTCGGTGCCACCTCGGTGCTCGCGGCCTGCGGCGCGCCGGCGGCGGGACTGACGCTGCCCGAGCAGGCGTCGACCGGTCGCGCCGGCGCCGGCGGGGTGCTGCGCATCGCCCGCCCGCCTGCGTCGAAGGCGGAGACCGTCGACCCGGCGAGTTCCCTGTCGGCCTACGAGTATCTCGGGGCGCTGTACAACAAGCTCGTCAAGATGGACGAGCAGGGCACCGTCGTCCCGGACCTCGCCACCTCATGGGAGGTCACTCCCGACGCGCAGACCTGGACCTTCCACCTGCGCCGCGGCGTGACCTTCCACAACGGACAGCCGTGCACCGCGACCGACGCCGCGTACACGATCCGCCACATCCTGGACAAGGCCACGGCGTCCCCACAGGCCGGCGTGTTCTCCCCGCTCCTCGATCCCGCGCAGTTGCGCACACCCGACCCGTACACGCTCGTCGTCCCGCTGCTGACGCCGAACGCCGAGTTCCCGAGTCTGCTCACTTCCTACAACTGCTACGTCATCCCGGACGGCAGTGGGGCGGAGATCGGGCGTACCGGGATCGGCACCGGGCCGTTCGCGCTGGAGTCCTTCACCGCGGCCGGGCGCGGGCGGGTGGTGCGCAACGAGAACTACTGGGGTGGTCGCGCGGTCCTCGACGCGATCGAGTTCTACGCCGTCGCCGACACCCAGGCCCGGTCCAACGCGCTGCTGGCCGGGCAGGTCGACCTGATCGCGCAGACCAACCTCGACTTCGCCACCGCGCGCGTGGTCAACGCGTCGAGCAAGGCCACGATCGCCAGGGCCCGCAATGCCCAGTGGTACGTGCTTCCCATGCTGTGCACGGAGAAGCCGTTCACCGACGTCCGGGTCCGGCAGGCGATGAAGCTCGCCTACGATCCCGATTCCGTGCTGCAGCTGGCCGTGCAGGGCACCGGCGTCGTGGGACACGACAACCCGGTCCCACCGGGCAATCCCTTCTGGACCGACTACCAGGTGCGGCGCGATCCGGACAAGGCGCGGTTCCTGCTCAAGCAGGCGGGGTACGACGGCCTCCAGGTCGACCTCTACTCCTCTTCCTACGATCCGGTGTTCACCCCGATGGCCTTGGCGTACCAGGATTCCGCGGCCGCGGCGGGCATCGAGGTCACCGTCCGCACCGCCCCGGTGGACTCGTACTACACCGACATCTGGATGCAGAAGCCGATGTGCGCCTCCTACTGGTTCACCGGACGTCCCGTGGACCAGTTGCTGAACCAGATCTTCCGCGGCGGTTCGGGCTACAACGAGACCTCGTGGTCCGATCCCGCGTTCGATGGGCTGCTCGATCAGGCGCGCCGCGAACTCGACGAGGGCAGGCGGCGGCAGCTGTACCAGGACGCGCAGCGCTATGTCGTCGACTACGGAGGAGCCATCACCCCCATGTTCGCCGACCGCCTCGTCGGTCTCGCCCGGACCGTGGTCAACTACCGCGAATACGGGTTCGAGTTCGACTATGTCGGCATCGGATTCCGGGGCTGACCGATGGTGTCGTTCCTCCTGCGCCGGGTCGCATCCGCCCTGCTCACCATCCTGCTCGCGTCGGTGCTCGTCTTCCTGGCCGCACAGGCGCTGCCCGGTGACGTCGCCACCCAGATCCTCGGTCGCGACGCGACCGCGCAGGCGGTGGCCGCGCTGCGTGAACAACTGCATCTCGACCAGCCCGCGTGGCAGCGGTACCTGTCGTGGATCGGGGGCGCGGTGCGCGGGGACTTCGGCACGTCACCGGTCTCCGGCGGGTCCGTGGCCACCGAGCTGGGAGTACACCTGCGGAACACGCTGCTCATCGCCGTGCTGGCCGCGGTCGTCGCGATCGGGCTGGCGCTCGTGCTCGGCATCGTGGCGGGCCTGTGGCGCGACCGCTGGCCGGACACGGTGATCTCCGGGCTCGCGCTGTTGGGGATGAGCGTGCCGGAGTTCGTGGTGGCGACCGTGCTGGTGCTCGCCTTGTCGATCACCGTGCCGGTCCTGCCCGCGGTCGTCCTCGACGGCCCGAGCGCGACGGTCGCGCAGCTGCTGCCCGCGATCTGGCTGCCCGCCGCGACGCTGGGCGTGGTGATGTCGGCCTACCTCGTCCGGATCATGCGCACCAGTCTGATCGACGTCATGGCGGGGGAGTTCGTCACGACCGCACGGCTGAAGGGGCTGGGGCCGTGGCGGGTGCTGACCCGGCACGCGCTGCCGAGTGCGCTGCTGCCCGCGTTGAACGTGATCGCGCTCAACGTCGCCTGGCTCATCGGGGGTGTGGTCGTGGTGGAGAGCGTGTTCAACTACCCGGGCATCGGCACGCTGACCCTGCAGGCGGTCAACGACCGCGACCTGCCGACGCTGCAGGCGATCACGGTGGTGGCGGCGACGGTGTACGTGCTGTGCAACCTCGCCGCCGATCTGGCCGCGATGGCGCTCAACCCCCGGCTGCGCACCGGGAAGGCGGCACGATGAAGCGGCTGTCCGTACCGGGGCGGGTAGGCCTGGCGCTGGTGCTCGTGCAGGTGCTGCTCGCCCTGCTCGCGCCGGCGCTCGCGCCGGACTCGCCGATCGGCAACAACGCCGCCGATGCGCTGGCGGGCGCGAGCTGGCAGCACTGGTTCGGCACCGACCAGTACGGACGGGACGTGCTCTCCCGCGTGCTCTACGGCGGGCAGTACGCGCTGACGGTCTCGGCGCTCGCGACGCTCTGCGTGATCGGGTTGGGCACGATCATCGGCTGTGTCGCGGCGCTCCGCGGTGGCTGGCTGGACAACGTGGTGATGCGCGTGCTGGACGCGGTGATGGCGATCCCGGCGATCCTGCTGCTGCTCGTGGTGGTCACGGTGCTCGGCACGGGCGTGTTCGTGATCGTCGTGGCGGTGACGGTCAGCTACGTGCCGGCGGTGACACGGGTGGTGCGCGCCGCCGCGCAGGGTGTCGTTCCGACCGATTTCGTCGCCGCGGCCAGGGCACGTGGCGAGCGCACGTGGTCGGTGCTGTGGCGGGAGGTGCTGCCCAACATCGCCGACGTGGTGTGCGTCGAGTTCGCGATGCGCGCCTCCTGGGTGGTGCTGCTGATCAGCTCGCTGTCGTTCCTCGGGTTCGGGGCGAACCCGCCGACCCCGGACTGGGGCCTGATGGTGGCGGAGAACCGGACCGCGATCACGGTCGCGCCGCTGGCGACGATCGCACCCATCGTGGCGCTCGCGGTGCTGGTGATCGGGCTCAATCTCGCTGCCGACGGGCTCGCGAAGGCCTGGGGCGTGGACCGGATCCGGGCGGGTGTGCGATGAACGAGCCGCTGAACGAGCCGCTGGTGCGGGTGCGCGAGCTGTCGGTCGCCTACCGGGCGGGCGACGGCGAGGTTCCTGTCGTGCGGGGCGTGTCGTTCGACGTGCGTCCGCATCGGACGCACGCGGTCGTCGGCGAGTCCGGCAGCGGGAAGTCCACCGTGGCTGCCGCGCTGCTCGGCCACCTACGGCACGGGTCGCGGGTCACCGGCGGCAGCATCGAGATCGCGGGTCAGGACGTGTTCTCCCTGCCGCCCAAGCAGCTCGCCGCGTTGCGGGGCGCGACGGTGGCGATGGTGGCGCAGAACGCGGGACAGGCGCTGACCCCGTCGATGCGGATCGGCCGCCAGATCTCGGAGACCGGCAACCCGAATGTGCTGGAGCTGCTGGAGCAGGTGCGGCTGCCGCACCCCGCCCAGCTGGCCCGCCGGTACCCGCACGAGCTTTCCGGCGGGCAGCAGCAGCGGGTCGCGATCGCGATGGCGCTCGCCGCGCGGCCACTCGTGCTCGTGCTCGACGAGCCGACCACCGGCCTCGACGTCGTCACCCAGGACGCGATCCTCGCGCTGCTGCGGGATCTCGCCGGCGAACTGGGACTGGCCACCGTCCTGGTGAGCCACGACCTCGGTGTGGTCGAACGGATGGCCGACGACGTCACGGTGATGCGTGCGGGCGCGGTCGTCGAGACCCGTCCGGTCGCGGACCTGTTCGGCGAACCATCCGACGGGTACACGAAGCGCCTGCTGGCGAGCGTGCCGCGGCTGACCGACGGCGGGCTGGCCGTGGTCGGCGAGGACGGGACGCGGAGTGTGCGGCCGCGGGCCACGCCGGATCCCGCGGCCCCGGTCCTGGTGTCCGCGCGGGACGTGCGAGTGCGGTACCGGTCCGGCACCGCGGTCGACGGGGTCTCGCTCGACCTGCGGCGCGGTGAAGTCCTCGCGCTGGTGGGGGAGTCGGGCAGCGGCAAGTCCACATTGGCCTGGGCGCTCGCCGGGTTGCGCAGTGCCGACGGCGGCACCATGCGCTACCAGGACGGCGCAGACCAGGACGGCGCAGACCAGGATGGCGCAGACCTGACCGTGGCCGCCGCCCGGCGCAGCAGAGAGGTGCGGCGGAAGGTCGCGCTCGTGTTCCAGAACGCCGACACCTCGCTCAACCCGAGGCGTTCGGTGGGTTCGGCGGTGCGGCGGCCGTTGCGGTTGTTCCGCCACGCCGGGCGGCGTGACGCCGGAGCGCGGGTCCGGCAGTTGTTCACCGATGTGCACCTCGACGAAGGCTTCGTGTCGCGGCTGCCCGGCCAGCTCTCCGGCGGGCAGCGCCAGCGGGTCGGCATCGCGCGTGCGCTCGCCGGTGAGCCGGAGGTGGTGATCGCCGACGAGATCACCACGGCTCTCGACGTTTCGGTGCAGGCGGCGACACTCCAGCTGTTCGACGATCTGCGCCGGGACCGGCAGTTGGCCTGCCTGTTCATCAGCCATGACCTTGCCGTGGTGCGCGGGATGGCCGACCGGGTCGCGGTGCTGTGGCAGGGCAGGGTCGTCGAGGAGGGGCCGACCGAGGCGGTGTTCGAGCGGCCGGCGCATCCCTACACGCGCTCGCTGAGGGCAGCCGCGGAGGGAACCGGGGAACAGCCGGTGGTGTGGGCGCACGACGAGTCCACTACGGACGTCTGGGTCGAGCTGGGTGAAGGACACCGCTACCGGCGGTGGAAGGGGAGTGCGTGAGATACCGCCGTCAGTTCGACCGGCCGGTGCGACAGGAGGAGTGCTGGATCCCGGTGCGCGACGGCACCCGCCTGCACGCGCGGATCTGGCGGCCGGCCGCCGGGGGGCCGGTGCCCGCCCTGCTGGAGTACCTGCCCTACCGCAAGGGTGATTGGACCGCGCCCCGCGACGCGCAGCGGCATCCGTGGTACGCCGGGCACGGCTACGCGTCGGTGCGGGTCGACCTGCGCGGCAGCGGGAACTCCGAGGGCGTGATGACCGACGAGTACAGCCCTACCGAGCTGGACGACGGCGTCGACGTCATCTCCTGGCTGGCGGAGCAACCGTGGTGCACGGGCCGGGTGGGCATGTTCGGGATCTCCTGGGGCGGGTTCAACTCCCTGCAGATCGCCGCGCTGCGGCCGGAACCGCTCAAGGCGATCGTCACCGTCTGCTCTACCGACGACCGGTTCGACAACGACGTGCACTACACCGGCGGCGCGCTGCTCGGCATCGACATGCTCGCGTGGGCGGGCACGATGCTGGCCTTCACCGCCCGCCCACCGGACCCGGCGGTGCTCGGCGACCGCTGGCTCCCGCTGTGGCGGGAGCGGCTCGATGCGCTGGAGCCGTTCCTGCATACCTGGCTCGCGCACCAGACCCGTGACGAGTACTGGCGGCACGGCAGCGTCTGCGAGGACTTCGCGAGCGTGCAGGCCGCGGTGCTCGCCGTCGGCGGCTGGGCCGATCCGTACCGCGACACGGTGCTGCGGCTCGTGGAGCGGTTGCCGGGGCCCGTGCGCGGCATCCTCGGGCCGTGGGCGCACCGTTACCCGGACATCGAGTCGCCGCCGGGGCCGGCGATCGGGTTCCTGCAGGAAACCCTGCGCTGGTGGGATCACTGGCTGAAGGACGCCGACAACGGCGCGATGGACACCCCGCTGCTGCGGTCCTGGCTCCAGGAGCCGGTACCCCCGCGGACGAGCTATCCCGAGCGGCCCGGCCGGTGGGTCGCGGACGAGCGGTGGCCTTCTCCGGTCGTACGTGCGCGGGAGGTGCCGCTGGGCTCGGCGGCGGAGGCGGTGCTCGTGGCGAGCCCGCAGCACACCGGCGTCGACGCGGGCCGGTTCTTCCCGTTCGGCAACGCGACCGACCTGCCGCCGGACCAGCGGGAGGAGGACGGCCGCTCGGTCTGCTTCGATCTCCCGGTCGGCGAGCGCACGGAGATCCACGGGCGGGCAATGGCCCGACTCCGGCTGGACTGCGTCGCCGAACGCGGGCACGTCATCGTGCGGCTGTGCGACGTCGCGCCGGACGGATCGTCCACTTTGGTCAGTCGTGGCGTGCTGAACCTGGGCAGTCGCGCCGGCCGGGACCGGGTGCTGCCGTGGCGTCCGGGCGAACCGGAGGACGTCGCCGTGGAGCTGGCCGCCACCGGGTACGCGTTTCCGCCAGGGCACCGGATTCGCGTCGCGGTGTCCAGCGCGTACTGGCCGTGGGTGTGGCCCCACGGCGAGGCGGCGCCGCTGCGGGTATGGCCCGCGGGCAGCGCCTTGATCCTGCCGGTCCGGGATCCGGGCGCGGACGGCAGGCCCGGCGGGTTCGAGGAGCCCGAGCAAGCCGTGCCGCTGCCGGTCGCGCACGGCGAGCGGACCGGTCCGGAACGGTTCGTCACCCACAATGTCGGTACCGGCGAGTGGACGTTGCGCGTGGATCCGAACTACGGCGGCACCCGGACCTACCCGGACGGGCTCGCCTACGACGAGGAAGCGGTGGAGACATACCGCATCCGTTCGGACGATCCGTTGTCCGCGAGCGCGGAGTCGCAGTGGCGGATCCGGTTGCGCCGCGCGGGCTGGGACGCGGAGATCGAGGCGAGCACGGGGCTGCGGGCCACCGCGACGGAGTTCATCGTGGACAGTCACGTGCGGGCCACCGCGCACGGCGAACCGGTGGGTGAGCGCCGCTGGTCGCGGAGCGTGCCCAGGTCCGCGGTATGAGCCGGCAGCGGCAGCCGCCCGAGGTGCGGCGGCGGATGATCCTGGAGGGTGCACTGCCGTTGATGTCCGAGCGCGGCGTCCGCAAGGTCACCATGCGTGATATTGCCGCCGTGGCAGGGGTCTCCCTGGGCACGGTGTCGTACCACTTCACCGGTGTTCGGGAGTTGCTCTCCGAGGCGATCGCGCTGGACATCGCGCGCTACTACGATCCCGTGCTCGCCGCCGCCCGTGACGCGACCGACGCGGACGCGGGCCTGCGGGTCCTGCTGGACGCCGTCTTCACCGACGACACCGAGCGCCACTGGCGGCTGTGGTTCGACTGGTGGGGCGCGGCCGAGGACGACGAGATCGCCCGCGGCCAGGCACAGCGGTACGAGCAGTGGCAGAGCGAGATCCGCGCGCTGATCGTGCGCGGAACAGACGACAACGACTTCGATCCGGCCGACGCCGACGAAGCGGCTGTGCTCTTCGTCGCGGTCGTCGACGGACTAGCGCTCCAGCGCATCCGCGGCGTGCCACCACTGACCGGCGAAGACGCGCGGCGCCACCTCTACCGGTTCGCGGCCGACCAGCTCAAACCGCGGCGCCCGAACTGGCTCGATGCACCGTCCTGATGCCGCGCGTCGTCGATACCTTCACGGACGGCCGCCGGGTTCCCCCACCTGACGACGGCGAGGAGCGCGATCAGGCCGGCCACGCTGATCCCCAGCAGCGTGAGGCGGGCAAGGCGAGCAGGTTCGCGGGACCGTCGGTTCCCTGCGTCACGACGATGCCGTCGAACTCTCCGGCGCGCTTGCGGAGTAGCTGCGCCAGCTCGACCACGTCGGCGATGGTGAGGTCTCCGGAGGGGTACTGCCGGAACCCTCCGCGCGTACGTCGGCCACCTGCGCGACGCCGGGCACGGACGCGAGCAGGTCGTCAGGACTCAGACGTGGGACGGCCCCGTCACCGTCCGATTCCGGGACGGAGGCGTAGACCGTAAGCGGTGATCACGCCACCGCCGACCTCCACTTTCGACCGGCGGCAGCAGTGGCTCGATCCGGGCCCACGCCTTCTCTGTCAGTTCAGCACGTCCCACCACCGAGCCATGATCAACTACACCAGGTCAGCACCTAGTGCTTGACCCATGAGGCAAGCGCGGCAACGCGCTCGGCGTTGCTGGTGAAAACCTGCCGGTAGGCCCATTCGGCGGCCAGAGCGGTTGAGGCGTTCGACCTTGCCGTTCTGCCAGGGGCAGTGCGGTCTGATGAACACCTGCCGAGCCCCGAGCTGGGCCACCACCCTGTATCTCTCGGCTCCACTCCCGGCCGCATCCAGCAACACCGGCAGATGGCGGGCGGCATCCAGTATCGCCGCGTCGTTCTCCCCCGACGTCTACTGGCAGAACACGCCGGCCGCGACCAACCAGGACAGGAAGGGGTCGTCAGAGTCCTCGTCGCTCATCTCGGCCGGGTAAGGCACGACGTCCAGCGCGGTCGCCGGCACGGTGACCTCGAACGTCGATTCCACCCAGTCGCGTAGCGCGTCTCCATGGGATCATTCCCGATCACGAAAGCCCGTCCCGCGGGTCATCCCTGGAAGTCGTCGGTCTGGTGGCCGCGGTCGTGGTGCTCTGGCTCGGAGCGGCGTTCCTCGTTGCGAGCCCGGCGGCCGCAGCCGCCGCGCTGCCGGGGGAGCCACCCAGCAGAGCCTCGCGGCGCGGGCGGCGTCGAGCAGCGCAACGACCCTGGTCCCGAGCTGGCCTTCGAGGCGGTGCGACCGCAAGGAATCCGAAAATCTCGTCGATAGCTTGGTTGCAGGACGATCGGGGGGTGCGATGGCTGCTGGACGCGTGCTCGAACGACGACGTGGGCCACACCGGGCGGGGATCGCGTTCCTCGCGCTGATCGCCGTCCTGCTCGCCGGGTGCGCCGGCGGCAACCCCTTGCAGACGGCGATCGACATGTCGAGACGCCTCGCTGAGGACGGCTTCCGCGGCACCAACGTCAACCTGAACTCGACCAACGGCCGCGACATCGTGGTCGTGTCGGCCGCGGGGCACGATTCGCTCAGCGGGGAGCCTGCCTTCATCCGGGCGGGCGAGCTCGTGTGGACCCAGCTCCCGCTGCGGTTCGACGAGATGCGGATCGAGATCGGGAGCGATGCGACCAAGGCCAGTCGGCAGCAGCTCGAGACGTCGTTCGGCCCGCGCGATCCAACGCTGGACGAACAGACCATCGGCGGTGCGATCGGAGGCGCCTTCGCCACCATCGGCATCATCGCACTGGTCGTGACATTGGTCGTGATCATGGGGGCGGTGCTGCTCACGCTGTGGCTCGTGCGCCGTTCGCGGCGGCGCCGGGCGGCGGCCCCGCCCTGGCCGCCCGGCCACGGCCCGCCCCACGGCGGTCAGCCGCCGTGGCAGCCGGGCCCGCCGCCCGGCTACGGCCCGCCGCCCGGCTACGGTCCGCCGCCTGCGGGTCTGTCCGGCCCGCCGCTGCGCTGAGCGGGCTCAGCTTGAGCGTCAAATGCGCCACGAGCGCGAAAGTGAGGTTGATGTAGGTAGGTGACCTTGCTGGATGCGGTGCTGTGCAGGGTGCGTGTCACCTACCTCGACGACACGATCATCAGGCTCGAGTTGTCGGAATGAGAGACGCGGCCGTGATGCTCCAGCTGCTCTTGTGAGCCCGCGGCGGAGTCTGCATCCTGCTCATCCGGCGGCGTGCGCGAGGTCGCGAACGCGCCCGCCGAGCCGCCGACCGTGCTCGTGGTCGACCAGTTCGAGGAGCCGGCGGCCGCAGATCCGCACGGCGCGCGGGAGCTGCTCGGCCCCACGGACGGGATGGTGGTCGCCACGCACGACAGCGAGGGCGTGGTCGTACTCCTGGGGAGGAGCTGACATGGAGTCCAGCACGCTCGACACGGCGTCGGATGAAAGGACCCGAGGGCGGAGATCCCCGCTGAGATACCTCGCGGCCGTCGTGGTCACCGCTGTCGCGGCGGTCGTAGTCCTGCCCGACCTGGTCTTCGAGCTGGATCGGCGTACCCCGTTCGCGCAGCTGGTGGCCTTCCGGCCGGTGGTCCTCACCGCGGCGGGGACGCTGCTGGTGCTGCTCGTGCTCGTCACCGCGTTCACCCGGCGGGCACTGCCGTTCGCCGCCGGACTGGCTGCGGTGCTGGCGGTCGGCGCGATCATGGTCGGCCCGCGCGTGGTTCCGGACCCCGCCCCCACCGAAGGCACGCCACTCACCGTGCTCGCCTTCAACGCGCTCGACGGCCAGGCCGACGTCGAGGCTCTCGCCGGGCTCATCCGGGCCGAACGCCCCGACCTGATCGCGCTGACCGAGTCGGGCGAGACCTATCGCTCCCGGCTGGCCCCACTCGTCGAGCCCCTCGGTTACCGCTCGGCGGTCGCCGCCCACGCCGAGCAGCGCGACATCGGCGGTGTCACGGTCTTCGCCGCGGCCGGGATCGGCGAGTTCGGCGTCCGGGTCGGTGAGGAAACGGAGTGGTTTCCCTACCTCGAGATCACCAGCAGTGCACTCGACGGCCTCCGGTTCGTGAGCTACCACGCCGCCGTCCCGAGGCCGGGAAGCCTACCGGCTTGGGAATCCGATCTCGCGCTGCTGGCGCAGTGGTGTGCCGGCCCCACACACGCGATCGTGGCCGGCGACTTCAACGCCACCCTCGACCACTCCGCGTTCCGTGCCGGCACAGCCGGCTGCATCGACGCGGCGGAACAGCGTGGAGCCGGGTTGATCCCCACATGGGCAGACCCAGACCGACCTGAGATGCGCCCCGTCGGCCCTCAGATCGACCACGTGCTCGCCACGGACGGCATCAGCGCGGAGACCTTCAGCGTGCACGACATCCCCGGCAGCGACCACCGGGCCGTCCTGACCCGGCTCCGGCTGCCGGACTGATCTCCTGACCGGGCGGCCGGGTTTCGACACGGCGACTACTGCTGCGGTAGATCGTGATCATGTCGCTGGTCGGTGTCGCGTGGGCCGGTGATCTCGAGTTTCGGGCGTCCACGGCTCTCACCACGACCGTGCACACCCGAAACCGGGCAACGAGCGGGTGATGATCGCGAGTATCGGTTGGTAGCGGCTGCCGCCACAGCACCAGGCAACCGAAACCGCGGATCACTTCCCGGCTCCGCCCGCCAGGAGCGGTGGGAGGCGGCAACCGAGCCATCGCCAACGGCGCGAACCCACCACGCTGGAGACGGTGCCCAGTCACCGCCAGGTGAGGCGTCCCGCTGCCAGCACAGCAGGGAGATGTCGCCCAGGTCAGCGCCCCGCGTGCCATCCGTCGGATGCCCCGGCTCGGCCCTCGACTTCATGACGGAGAACGGCGCGGCGAGGTGGCCCGGTAGTCGCCGGTCGGGCCGGAATATGGCGGGGCTCAGCGCTTCCGCGCGACCCCACAGTATTGGGTGACTTCGGTATGCCGCCCCACATCGTTGGGCTCAGGACGCCAGAACGAGCAAGACACGATGCCAGGATCGAGCAGTTCGAGACCGTCGAAGAAACGCGTGAGCTCGGCCCGGCTACGCGTCTTGATCGGCGGCGCACCACTGGCGTTGTAGTGGGCGACCGACTCCTCGATCGCCTCGCCGTGCACCTCAGCGGTGGGGTGGGACATCGTCAGACAGCTATCGGACGGCAGTGCGTCCACGAGTCCGGAGACGATGCCGTACGCGGCGTCGTCGTCGAGGACGTAGTTCATGGTGCCCAGGAGCATGAGCGCAACCGGGCGCTCGAAGTCGAGTGTGTCGCGCGCGCCCCGGAGTATGCCCTCCCAGTCGTGCACGTCCGCGTGCAGATAACTGGTGGTCCCCTCGGGGGTAGAGACGAGTGATGCACGTGCATGCGCCAACACCATCGGGTCGTTGTCGACATACACGATTCGGGAATCCCGGGCAATGGCCTGAGCGACCTGGTGGATGTTGTTGACGGTCGGCAAGCCCGTGCCGATGTCGAGCAGTTGTCGTATCCCGACATCGCGCACCAGATGCGTGACGGCCCGTACCAGGAAGGCGCGATCCGCCCGTGCCGAGTCGATCAGCTCCGGGAAGATCCCGAGGACTTGCCTGCCGACCTCGCGGTCGACGGCATAGACCAGGCGCAGCGCGCGTTCGGAGTCACTTGCCGCGAGCGCGGCCCGGAGGTTGGCCGTCTCGGCGTCGAGCAGGGCGAGTCGGTGCGGCTGCTCCGGGCCGTGCAGGCCTGCCGCTGTCTCTTCGGCGAGTGCGAGGTAGTGGTCGGCGTGGCGGCGACGCAGGACGTCGTCCTCGCCGGCGTCGTGCAGCTTGCCCAGGCTGTACTCGGCCACCGACTCGAGCAGTCGGAAGCGTCGCCCCGCACCGGTGGTCACCTCGACGAGGGAGCGGTCCACGAGGCGGGCGAGCAGGTCCGGCACGTCGCGCGCCGGGAGATCGTCGTCGGCGCTGACCGCGGCGGCGGCGTCCGCGGTGGCTCCGCCGGTGTGCACGGCGAGGCGGCGCAGCAGGATCTGCTCGGGGCCGGTCAGCAGCTCCCAGCTCCAGTCGATCACGGCCCGCAATGTCTGCTGGCGCGCCGGGACACCGCGATGGCCGGTGCCGAGCAGCCGGAACCTGTCGTCCAGCCGGGCCACGACGTCATCCAGCCCGAGGGCGCGTACCCGGGTGGCCGCCAGTTCCAGCGCCAGCGGGATCCCGTCCAGCCGCCGGCACAGCACGGCGACCGCCGCCGCCGTGTCCGCGTCGAGCCGGAAGCTCGGGGCCGCGGCCGCGGCCCGCGCGACGAACAGCCGGGCTGCGCTGCTGTCCGCGACGAGTGCCGGGTCGTCGGTGCCCTGCTCGGGCACGTCCAGCGGCGGGACGCTCCACACCACCTCGCCGGCCAGGGCGAGCGGCTCCCGGCTGGTGGTCAGGATGCGCAGGTCCGGCGCCGCACGCAGGAGCAGGTCGACGAGGTCGGCCACGTGCTGGATGATCTGTTCGCAGTTGTCCAGTACGAGCAGCAGGTTCCGGGGCCGGAGCACGTCGGCCAGGCGTTCGGGCGGAGGAGTCCGCTGTGCCGGGTGCGTTGTGACCCGGACGTTCAGCGCTGAGAGGGTGGCCTCGGCCAGGGATCCGAGCACGTCCGGATCGTCGGGCCGCCCGGCTGCGGCCAGCTCGACCAGCCACGCCCCGTCGTCGAATTCGTCGGCGGCGGTCTCGGCGGCGGCCAGCGCCAGCCTGGTCTTGCCGACCCCGCCCGGCCCGGTCAGGGTGACCAGCCGGTCGCCGGCGATCAGTTTGCGCACGTCGATCACGGCGTTGTCCCTGCCGACGAGTTCCGTGCGTGCGGCGGGCAGGTTGCCCCGGCGTCCGTCCGTGGTGGGCGGGGACGGGTCGAGTGCGGGGTCCCGGGTGAGGATCGCCTGGTGCAGTGCGGCCAGTTCGGGGCTCGGGTCCAGGCCCAGTTCGTCGGCGAGCCGGGTCCGCAGGTCCTGGTAGCTGGCCAGCGCCTCGGTTTGGCGGCCCGCGCGGTACAGGGCGCGCAGCGTGCAGCCGCGTAGCCGTTCCCGCAGCGGGTGCTCGGCGACCAGCGCGGCGAGCTCACCGGCCAGCTCGGCGTGCTGGCCGAGCTCGAGGCGCAGCTCGGCCGCGTCTTCCTGAGCCGCGACCTGCTGGTCGGCGAGGTGGGCGACGAAGCTCCTGGCGAACGGGGCGTCGGCGAAGTCGGCGAGGGCGGGCCCACGCCAGAGCCCCAGGGCCTCGGTGAGCAGCGCTACGGCCGCCCGCGGCTCGGCCCCGCGTGCCTGCGCGGTGAGCGCGGAGAACCGGCGCGCGTCGACCGCGTCCGGGGCGGCGCGCAGCGCGTAGCCCGCCGGCCCCGACACCACGAGCTCGCGCCCACCCGGTTCGGCGTCCTCCAGGGCCCGGCGCAGCTGCGACATCTTCGCCAGCAGCGTCGCGTGCGCGCTGGGTGGGGGCCGCTCGCCCCAGATGTCGTCGATCAACCGATCGGCCGGGACGGGACGGCCTGCGTGCACCAGCAGGTCGGCGAGCAGCGCACGCACCTTGCGGCCGGGGACGGCGACGGGCAGGCCCGCGTCCGTCCACACGGCCACCGGCCCGAGCACCCCGAAACGCACGCGCCACACCCTAGAGCCTGCTTCACATGCTCCCGGTGTATCCGCTTCGGGCGGATCCTGCGCGATGGTGTGGGTCGCCAAGGTCCCGGACGACACCGCTGCGCGGGGACCAGTGCTCGGATGGCCCGGCTGCACGCGCGGGCCTGCTGGGCCTGCACGCCGGCTTCGTCAACGAGTCCTCCATCGGCACTCTTCCACCGGCCGACTCGTCGCGGAGGTCGAGCACCGTGCCGGCAGCGCTGCTGAGCGCGCTCGCCACTCCTCGACGGCGGTATTCAACCCGGTCGAGCCGTCGGCTCCGAGGGCGCAGGCCGCTCCGCACGGATCCCTTGACTCAGGGTGTACCGGGTCCTACCCTCCCATGGAACTGATATACCAACGCAAGTGAAGATGCTCGGCGGGAGGTGTGTGTGCGCCTTGGTCGTTCTCTGACCAGGTGTGGCGAACGTCGTCTGCGGCGCCGCTCGCCGGCCTCGGGGAAGCCGTAGCGGGTTCCACGTTGATCGTTACCGCCGCGAACCAGCAGGTGGCCGACGCCTGGCTCGCATAGCCCGATGACGACCGCGTCCGGCCGGGCGACAGGACCCGGCTGATCGACCTCGTACGTCGATCAGCCGGGCCCTGCCGTCTCAGACGTCGATCGAGAGGTCGCTCGTCGGCGTCGAGCAGCAGATCAGGACTCTGTTCCGGGCGATCTCCCGGGGCCGGATGCCGCCCTGGTGCCGCATGTCCACGGTGCCGGAGAGCAGCGTCGTCTTGCAGGTGCCGCACAGCCCCTGACCGCAGGACGACGGCGGCGTCAGGCCGGCCGCGAACGCGGCGTCGAGCACGTTCTCGCCCTCGGCGCAGGTGAAGGTGTGGCCGCTGCGGGCGAACTCCACCGAGTACGTCCGAGTCCCCGTCGGGCCCGGCGCCGGCCCGTCGGTGGTCGCGGGAGGCGTGACCTCGGCCGGCGCCAGGTCCTCGAACGAGAACGACTCCTCGTGGTAGTTCCGCATGTCGAACCCCACCTCGCCCAGCATCCGGCGGACGGCGTTCATGTACGGCGCGGGGCCGCAGCAGAACACGGTGCGCTCCGCCAGGTCGGGCGCGAGCAGCTGCAGCATCTCGACGCGCAGGAGGCCGCGCAGCCCACCCCACGGCTCCCGTGGAGCGTCCCGCTCGCACACCGGCACGACCCGTAGGGAGGGCAGCACGCTCGCCATCGCCTCGAGCTCGCGCCGGAAGATGATGTCGGACGGCGTCCGGGCGCTGTGCACGAACACGACCTCGGCGTCCGAACCCAGGTCGTAGAGGGTCCGCGTCATGGACATCAGCGGCGTGATGCCGCTGCCGCCGGAGAGGAACAGGTATTTCTCCGCCGGGTGCCGGACGGGCGTGAAGACCCCGAAGGGCCCCTCGGCCGCGATGTGCTGTCCCGGCGCCATCGTGTCGTGCAGCCAGTTCGAGACGAGGCCGCCGGGCTGGCGCTTGACCGTGATGCCCAGCAGGTGGGGGCGCGTCGGCGGCGTGGAGATGGTGTAGCACCGGCTGACCGGCCGGCCGCCGATCTGCAGCGCCAGGGTGACGAACTGGCCCGGCTCGAAACGGAAGAGCGCGGGGTCGGCCGACTCGAACAGGAAGGTCTTGACGTCGTGGGTGACGTCCTGCACCTGGCGGCAGACCAGCGTCGACTCGATCCCGTCGCCCCAGACGGCGAGGGTCGATGGACAACCCGGCAGTAGCCGTTCCGTCGGGGGGAGTGCGGCCGCCTGCACCGCGTCGAGCTCGATCGGGGTGTCCATGATCGTCATCGCGGTGCCTTTCGACGTCTCACCCTGACTAGCCACTATGTGGATAGGTGTGTTCATCTAGTGATGCCCAGCGTAAGGTCCGGCTCCTCTGCTGACAAGGACGAGGGGCCGGAGGGACACCGTGGGCGGCACGACGACCAGGTGGTCCTTCGAGTCGGGTAGGCCTCGGCCGAGGCAACCGCCGCTGGTGGCGCCGGAGACCGTGCGCAGCACCTGGCCCGCCGTGGACCCCTCGCTCGCCCGGGGGGTGGTGGAGCACGCGCTGGCCCGGACCAGGGCCGCGCTGCGCCGGCACGACATCGCCGCCGCGCTCCTGGCCGACCCCGCGAACGTCCGGTACACATCCGGGACCTCGATCATGCCAGTCTGGACATGCCACTCGGTCGACCGATACCTGCTCGTGCCGGCCGAGGGCGAGCCGGTCCTGTGGGAGTACGCCTCGGCGCCTCCTGAACTGGTGTCGCCGTACCCCGGGCTCGAGACCCGCACAGGGACGAGCTGGTCGGTCCTCGGGGCCGGGGAACGGGCCGGCGACCGGGCTGCGCTGTTCGCCGCGGACATCGCCGCCGTCCTGCGCGACCGGGGGATCGAGGACGAGCGCATCGGGGTCGACCGGCTCGACGCCTACGGATTCCTGGCCCTGCAGGCGGAGGACGTGCACCTCGTACCGGCGCAGCTGGCCCTCGAGCAGGCGCGCGCCGTGAAAGGGCCGGAGGAGGTCGAGCTGATCCGCCGGTCGCTGCGCGTCTGCGACGCCGCGGTGGCCGACCTGTACCAGGCGCTGCGCCCGGGGATGACAGAGAACGAGGCGTGGGCGCAGCTCCTGGAAGGGGCGTTCGCGCGGGGAGCCGAGTTCGCGGAGTGCCGGCTGCTGTCCTCGGGGCCGCGGACGAACCCCTGGTTCCGCGAGGCGAGCGACCGTCCGATCGAGCGCGGTGACCTGGTGGTGTTCGACACCGATCTGATCGGACCGGGCGGGTACCTGGCCGACCTGTCCCGCACCTATCTCGTCGGGTCCACGCACCCGTCGGCACGCCAACGCCGGCTCTACGCCGACGCCGAGGCGTTCCTGGCTGAGATCATCGCCGAGCTGAAGCCGGGTGCCGCTCTCGACGATATCGGGGAACGGCTGTGCCGCCGCTTGCCGTCGGCGTACCACGCGGAGCGGTACCCCTTCATCGCGCACGGCAGCGGCCTCGGCGACGAGTACCCGGTGATCGCGTTCCAGGACCACCACGGAGGCGAGATCGAGGACGGGATGGTCCTCAGCCTCGAGGCGTACGTAGGGGTCGAGGGCGAGGACGAGGGCGCGAAGTTGGAGGAGCAGATCCTGGTGACGTCCGCGGGGGTCGAGGTCCTCAGCCGGGCGCCGCACGACGAGCACCTCGCATCCACGTGAGGTCATCGTCCTCGACGGCGGCAGGACCGCCAAGCTGCCTCTCGTCCTGATGGTGTCTTGACCGGCCGGGCCGATCGGACGCACCATTCATTCAGTGGGCAGTACTCACCACTGAGTGGACAGCAACTCACTTTGGAGACGCACCATGACCATCCAGCTCGAGCGGTCGTCCCGCGACGGCAACCTCGCGGCCCTCGTCGGCCGTCGTGCGCCCGGGTACAGCCTGGAGGCGCCCTTCTACACGAGCCAGGACGTCTTCGACCTGGACATGGCCGCCGTCTTCACCAAGCACTGGCTGTTCGTGGCCGCCGAGGCGGAGCTGCCCGAGCCCGGTGACTTCGTCACCGTGGAGGTCGGGCCCTCCTCTGTGATCGTCGTCCGGGACGACGACGACACCGTGCGCGCCTTCCACAACGTCTGCCGGCACCGCGGATCGCGGATCCTCGACGACAGGTCGGGCTGCGTCGGCAACATGGTGTGCCCGTACCACCACTGGACCTACGGCGTCGACGGGGCCCTGATGCACGCCGAGAACCAGCCGGCCACGTTCGACCGCAGCCGTTACGGACTCCGGCCGGTGCACGTGCGCAACCTCGCAGGCTTGGTGTTCATCTGCCTCGCGGACGAGCCCCCGGCCGACTTCGACGAGATGGCGGCACGCGTCGAGCCGTACCTGGCGGCGTACCAGCTGGGGCGGACGAAGGTCGCGTACCAGGAGGACATCGTCGAGCAGGGCAATTGGAAGCTCACGATGGAGAACAACCGTGAGTGCTACCACTGCGACGGCCACCCCGAGCTGATCACCGCCTACTTCCCGCTGCACAACTACACCGCGGCGAACGTCCCACCGCGCCTGCGCCGGGTATGGGAACGGTTCGAGATGGCCGGCGCGGCCCTGGAGGTGGCGTGCCGACGGCAGGGCGCCCCCCTGGAGGCGATCCGTGAGCTCGAGGACCGGCCCACCGGCTTCATGGTCCTGCGTGCGCCGCTCGACGGCGCCGGGAAGTCCTACACCGCAGGCGGCGAGGCGGTGTGTCGGAGGCGGTTGGGGGAGATTCAGGACGCCCGCTTCGGCGATCTGCACCTGCACCTGCAGCCGAACTCGTGGTTCCACATACTGTCGGACAACGCCGTGATCTTCAGCGTGCTGCCGATGGGTCCGGACCGGACGCTCGTCCGGACGACGTGGCTGGTCAACGCGGACGCCGAGGAGGGCGTGGACTACGACGTCCCGACGGTGGCCCGCGTGTGGAGCGCCACGAACGTCCAGGACGGCGCTTTCGTCGCCCGCGCTCAGCGCGGCGTCGCGGATCCCGCTTACCGGCCCGGTCCGTACTCGGAGGTCGAGGGGGACGTCGATGCCTTCGTCAGCTGGTACATCTCGCGCGTCGCCGCCCACCTGGAGCTCCCGGGGTCCGTCCGGTGATCGATCCCGGGGGTCGACCAGCGGGTCCTCGTCCGTTCGGCCTTAGGCCGTGATCCGCGGGATAGGGCCTGGGTATCGTGATCGCATGGCGCCAGCGGGGGAGCCCAAGCTCAACCAGTCGGTGCGGAAAGCGATCACGCTCCTGCGCGCCACCGCCGAGGACGGAGATGCCAACGTCTCGTCGCTGGCCCGGGTCGCCGGGCTCCCGCGCGCCACGGCGCTGCGCATGATCCAGACGCTCGAGCAGGAGGGCTTCCTGCTCCGCATCCCGGGCGACGACCGCGTCCTGCTGGGGCCGGAGCTGCTGCGGCTGGCCCGCAGCACCGACGAGCAGCTGCTGCTGCGCGAGGCGTCCCGGTCGATCATCAGCGATCTGGTCGTCGCCATCCGCGAGACGGTGACGCTCAGCGTGGTCGCGCCGGATGCCGGGCTGGACCTCGTGCACCAGGTGGACGCGCCCGCCCAGCTGCGTCCGCAGTCCTGGGTGGGTCAGCGGTTCCCGCTGCACGCCAGCGCGAGCGGCAAGGTGCTCGTGGCCACCTACGACGAGGAACGCCTCGAGGAGTACCTCCGCGAGCCGCTCGCGCGGTTCACCGCCTCGACGATCACCACCGCCGAGGCGTTGCGGGCGGAGCTGCAGAGCGTCCGCGAGCAGCGCTACGCCGTCAGCAGGGACGAGGAGGAGGAAGGTCTCTCCGGGATCTCCACCGGCATCCGCGGGCCTCGCGACGAACTGCTCGGCGTGCTCTCGGTGGGTGGCCCCACGCAGCGGCTGGACCAGCGGCGGGGCCGGCGTGCGATCGAGCAGCTGCTGCGTGCGGCCGCTCGGATCGAGGCGGCGCTGGGGCGCGAGCCCGGGACGGTCCTCGAGGTGATCGGCCGGGCCGGCGGCTGAGTGGGCGCTGACGAGTCCGGCGTGTCCGCACGGCGCCGTCAGATGACGGCGCGGATCGCCCGCTCGAAGCCGAGGACGTGGGCACGGGCCAGCTCGTCGGCGCGGTCGGCCGCGCCGGCGGCGACGGCGCGCAGCAGGGCCACGTGCTCGGCGACGACGTGCATTGCCGTTGTCGACAGCCGGTCGAGGAACATGCAGTGGATGCGTGTTGCGAGGTTGTCGTAACGGCGGAGCTCGGCGACGACGTCCGCCCGACCCGGATCCCGTGGTCATCCGATCTCTGTCTTCGTGTTGGACAGATATGTCAGTGTGCCGGCTACCCTGGTGACGTCGTTCAGCGCTTTCAGGAGGCACGATGAGCCGCTCCGCCGCGGTGCCCACGGTGGCCGGGGGAGAGCGCCTGGTGGACCAGGCGTACCGCCACATCCGCGACGCGATCGTTGCGGTGCGCCTGCGTCCGGGGGAGCCACTCGACGAGAAGGCGCTCAGTGCCTCGCTCGGGCTCGGACTCACCCCGATCCGCGACGCGTTGAAGCGGTTGACGCTGGAGAAGCTCGCCGTCACCTACCCGCGGCGGGGAACCTACGTCTCCCGGATCAACATCGCCGACGAGGCCCTGCTGACCGAGATCCGGGTCGAGCTCGAGGGGCTCGCGGCGGCGTTGGCCGCCGAGCGGGCCACCGAGGGGGACCACGCGAAGCTGTGGGAGCTGCTCGAGGATCTGGAGCAGGGTAGCCACGAGCGCACCGACCACAGCGAGCTCGACGCCCGGGTACACCGGGCGATCTACGCCGCCGCCCGCAACGAGTACCTCGAGACCAGCCTCAACCACTACGCCAACCTGGCGCTGCGCATCTGGAACTTCTGCCTGCCGCAGCAGCTGGCGGTCGACGAGGCGATCCACACGCAGCGGGTGGTCGTCGAGGCCATCGTCCGGGGCGACGCGCCCGCCGCGCGGGAGGCCGCCGAACAGCACCTCCGGAAGTTCTCCGAGGAGGTGCGTGCGACGGTTCTCGCCACCCGCGGGTGAACCTAGTGCCCCGGCAAGGAAGGTTCGCCACGTAACTCGACGGCCCAGCTTCCCGCTGGCCGCACCGGCGAACCGGCCGAGTACGCCCGGTACGAGGCCGGCCCGCCGGCGCACCCAGCGGAAACCTGGATCCGCCGATTTACGCACCAACCTTCCTTGCCGGGGCACTAGCGCCCGACGTTGTGCATCACGTGCTTGGTGCGCGAGTAGTCGTCGAGCGCGTAGATCGAGAGGTCGCGGCCGTAGCCGGAGCCCTTGAACCCGCCCCAGGGAACCTCGTTCGCGAGCACGAGGTGCGCGTTGACCCAGACCGTGCCGGCGTCCAACCTCGACGCCACGTCGTGGCTGCGCCGCGCGTCGTTCGTCCACACCGAGGCCGACAGGCCGTAGGGCACGGCGTTGGCGCGGGTCACCGCCTCGTCCTCAGCGGTGAAGGTCTCCACCGTGACGACCGGGCCGAAGATCTCCTCGCGGGCGGCCTCCGCGCCGTCCGGCACGTCGACGAGCACCGTCGGAGCGACGAAGTAGCCATCGCCGTCGAGCGGTCCGCCGCCGATGACGGCGCGCAGTCCCTCCGCCTCGGCCCGCTCGAGGTATCCGGTGACCCGGTCGAAGTGCGCCTCGGAGATGAGCGGTCCGATCTCGACGTCCTCGCCGGCGCCGGGCTCGCCGACGACCATCGTGGCGACCTCCTTGACGAGCAGCTCGACGAACTCGTCCGCCACCGACTCGTGGACCAGCACCCAGCACCCGGCAGGCGGCGCCGCACTCCTGGCCCGAGTTCCAGTACCCCGCGGCGCGCAGCGCGGTCGCGGCCGCCGGCAGGTCGGCGTCCGGGAAGATGACCACCGGCGCCTTGCCGCCGAGCTCCAGGTGGACGCGCTTGAGCGACGTCGCAGCGGCCTGGGCCACGGCCTTGCCGCTGCGCACCGAGCCGGTGAGCGCGATCATGGCGATGTCCGGGTGCTCGGCGAGCCGGGTACCGACCACCGGGCCGTAGCCGGTGACGACGTTGAGCACCCCGGCCGGCAGGATGTCGGCCACGAGCTCGGCGAACTTCAGCGTCGTGAGCGGGGTCTGCTCCGACGGCTTGATGACCACGGTGTTGCCGGCGGCCAGGATGGGCGCCATCTTCCAGGCCGCCATCAGCAGCGGGTAGTTCCACGGGGTCACGACCCCGATGGCGCCCAGCGGCTCGCGCAGGATGATCGACAGGTGATCCTCGGCGTACCGGCCGGCGGCCGCGGAGGTGGGTGCGCGCAGCGCCCCGGCCATGAAGCGGAACGTGTCGATGGTCTGGGCCACGTCGTCCTGCGCCACGGCCGCCGGCTTGCCGGTGTTGGCGGACTCCAGCCGGGCGAGGAGGTCGGCGTTCTCCGCGACGCGGTCCGCGACGCGGTGCAGCAGCTCGGAGCGCTCCTTCGGCGTCAGCCTGGCCCACTGCGGCGCCGCGGCTACAGCGGCGGCCACCGCGACGTCGGTGTCCTCGGCCGTGCCGTCGGCGACCTGGGCGATCGTGCGCTCGCTGCTCGGATCGACCACGTCGATCGACGCCCCGGAGCTGCCCGGCTGGAAGGACCCGGCGACGAAGTGCTGCCCCGGGGGGAGCTCGGACTCCGGGACGAGGCCCGCGGATGCCTGGGCCCGGCGGACCGTCGGCTTCCCTGTCATGGTCGGGATGGACATGTGACTTCTCCTGGAGTGCAGTAGGGGTCAGGAGGCGAGGACGGGGGGCACCGGCCGCCGTCGCGAGCTCCGTGATGCGGGCAGCGGCGTCAGGGCCGAGCTCGGCGAACGGTGCCCGGGGCACTCCGACGGGGAAGCCCACCGCCGCCATGCCGGCCTTCACCGCCGCGATGAAGGGCTCGTTCATGATCGCGTCGATCAGCGGGTAGATCCGCGCCCACGCCCGGCGGGCGCCGTCGAGGTCGCCTGCGCTGATCGCGTCGTAGACGGCCACGAGCTCGGCCGGCACGATGTTCGCCGTCCCGGCCATGACCCCGGCAGCGCCCTCGGCCAGTGCCGACAGGAGCAGGCTGTCCCAGCCGACGAACGTCGAGATGACGTCGCCGTGGTTGTGGATCAGTGCCGCCGACTGGGCCATGTCGACGGTGGTGTTCTTGATGTAGCGGATGTTCTCCACCTCGCGGGCGAGCGCGCCCACGGTGTCGGGATCGAGGTCGACGCCCGTCGCGACCGGGAGGTTGTAGACCATCACCGGGATGTCGACGGAACCGGCGACGGCACGGAGGTAGGTCAGGGTCTCCGCGACCGTGAGCGGCTCGTAGTACGGCGCCACCGGCATGATCACGTCGGCGCCGGCCGCCTGGGCGTGGCGGGAGAGCCGGATGGCCTCGGCCGTGCTCGGGGCGCCTGTCTGCGCGATCACCGGCACTCGTCGCGCGGCCCGGTCGACGACGGTCTCGACCACCAGGCGCCGCTCGTCGCCGGTCAACGCGCTGAACTCCCCGGTGGAGCCGCACGCCACGACCCCGTGCACCCCTGCGTCGATCGACCGGTCGACCGTTGCCCGCAGCAGTGCCACGTCGACGCTGCCGTCCGCGTCGAACGGGGTGGCCAGTGCGGTCAGGACGCCGCGAAGCTGGACTGTCATCTGGTTCTCCTCTGGGATGGTCAGCCGGTGGCCAGCGGGAGTCCGAGGACCGTGCGCTGTTGGCGTTCGGTGGCGAGCAGGCTCGCGGCCTCCTGCGCCGCCGAGAACGCGGTCGCGATCGCGGTCTCCGTGTAGAGAGTTCCGAGGTAGTCACCGGCCAGGAAGACCCGGCCGTCCCCCCGGGTGAGCGTCGGCTGGAGCGCGCCCCGCCCGGGGAAGCAGTAGGGCGCTCCGGTCTCCCAGCGCTGCACCTGTGCCTCGGTGACGGAGCGGCCGAAGCCGCTGCCCAGTACCCGGTCCAGGTCGTGGGTGTAGCGGCGCAGGATCTCCTCGTCGCTCTGTTCCAGCAGCGTGCGGGCCAGCCTGGCCGGGGAGAACACCATGATGCTGCTGCCCGGCTGCCGCGTCTTCTCGCGCCCCCGCACGATGCTCGACTGGTTGAGGACGATGTTGAACGACCGCTTCGGGGTGGCGATGCCGTACGCGGAGTCCCACGGCTGCGGGTTCGGTTCGTCGGTGAGGAACGCCGCACTCACGTAAGGGCCGTAGCGCACCGCGCCCAGGGCTTCCCGGACGTCCGGGGGGAGGTCGACGGCGACCCGGTGGCTCACCGTCGCCGGGGTCGCGAGCACGACGCACCGCGCCTCGACCTGCTTGTCCAGCCCGTCCTGCCGGTACCGCACGATGACCGAACGCTTCCTCTGGACGATCTCGACGACCTCGGCGTCGAGCCGGACCCGCTCGCCGAGTGCCATCGCGACGCCCTGCGTCAGGGTGGACGGCCCGCCCGCGATACCCCGGCTCAGGCCCTGACCGATGTTGAACACGAGGCTGAAGTAGCCGATCCCGGCGCCGGCCGAGATCTCGTGCGCGTCGGCGGCGGAGCGGGTGACCGTCGGGTAGAACAACGCCCGCGCGTCCTCGGGCAGCTCACCCACGAATTCCTGGAAGCTGCGGCCGTTCTCGAAGTCGTAGATCCGCTGCTGGCGGACCGCGGGATCCTCGCCAGGACGCCGGCGCACGATCTTCGCGTAGCGCAGGACCTGGGCGCCCACCTTGATGCCGGCCTTGACGAGCGCGATGCGCGACGACATCGACATGGGGATGCGGAACGGGTAGGCCGGTATCGGCCCGCCGAGCAGGAGCTTGCCGTTCATCGACAGGGCCGCCAGCGCGCCGGGCACCTGCGCCGCGGCGATTCCCGTCTCGTTCAGGAGGGCGTCGGTGGACGACCCCGGTCCGGCGAACACGTGCCCGCCCCAGTTCAGCCAGTACCGGCCGCGTCGTTCCGAGCGAATGCGCCCACCCACCCGGCTGCCGGACTCCAGCACGACCGTGTCCCAGTGTCGCAACCTCCACCCGGCGGCCAGACCGGCGAGACCACCGCCGACCACGACGACGTCCTTCATTCCGGAGGTCCCTTCAGCGTGCTTCGGCGCGGGCCGGCGATGGGCTGAGAGCGTCGGTACGACGCCGGCCGCATCGCCCGGGCTCGTTCCCCGGCGGCAGTCTGGCATCGAACTGATATACCTGAGCAATGTAGAAGCAGGGCTTCGGGCTGTCAACGAGGCGAACCGGATGGTCCGGCGGTCAAGAACACGCCGTGCACGCCCGCGGTGCCGAGACGCGCTCACGATGAGTCAGAACGTCGTTCGCACCTCGGGCGCCACGCCGATCAGGACATCGGGCCCAGGCGGGTGAGCATGTAGCGCGCGCAGTTGTCGATCTTGCTGCGCCAGGCGTCGACGGCGGCTTCCGGGTCGCGGTGCCGGATCTCGGTGAGGATCCGCAGGTCGTCGGCCACGATCTCGGCGGTCGGGTAGCGATAGCCCAGCCCGAAGATCGCGAGGAACAGCCGCAGCTGGAGGGTGAGGCGGACGAACATCGAGCCGATGCGCGGCATGGCCGCCGCTCTCGCCAGCTCGTCCTGCAGGTCCAGGTCGATCGAGCACGCCTCGGCGGTGAGCCCGAGCCCGTGGCACCGGACGAGCCCCGCCTGGTGCTCGTCGACGACGGGTGGCAGCTCGATGTTCGTCGACGCCAGTCGGCGGGTGATCGCCGTGCCGAGGAGTCCGCGCGCCGTGTACGTCTCGCCGACGTCGCGGGGCGTCGGTGCGGGCAGCAGGTACCGGCCCGCCTGCTTCTCGATGAGCGCTTCGGCGGCCAGCCGGGCGAGGGTGTCCTCGACGCGACCGCGCGGAACGTCGGATCGCCGGGCGATCCGACGCACGGAGATGGCCTCGGCGGCCTGCAGCTCGCCGTCCGCGATGGCGGCGCAGATGGCCCGGATGACGTGGGTGAGGTCGCGTGCGAGCGGCGCCGGTTCCGGCTGAAGTGCCGCACCGGCGGTGCGCGGGAACGGCGTGCTCTCGCCCCGTGACCATTCGAACTCGGCGATCCGGTCGCGTCGGACGCACCGGATGCGGCGCTGGACCTCCTGGAGCTCGGTGAGCTGGCCGGGGTCGATCGCCTCGGCGAGGTGGTGCACCAGGCCGAGCCAATCGGCACCGTTGACGGGGTGGACCGTGATCCCGGGGTGGCGCCGGAGCCAGGTCCGGGCCGTCGCGTCGAGGGGAACGTCGACGACGAGGGTGACGGGCTCGGACGGGCAACGCTCGGCGGCCCGGCGGAGCGCGGCCACGGCATCGCCTGCGGCCGCCGGGTCGTGGCTCCCGATCGGCGGGCGCAGCAACGCCGCGCACAGGATGGTCTCGACGGCGTCGACCCGGGCCGTCGATGCCGGCGCGTCGTGCGGCCCGGCGACCGTGCGGAAGCCGAGAACGCACCCGAAGCGGTGGACGCCGACGTAGGTGAGGATGGCCGGCCGGTCGGTGCGGAAACCCTCGATCGGACCGGTACGGGGGAACCAGCGGCGCCGTGTCCGGCTGACGGTGGCCTGGCTGGCACCGGTGGCGACGGCGACGGCGCGGGTCGTCCACCGCTGGGCCCCGTCGGGCGGTTCGTCGAGCGTGCAGCCGAGGATGCGCCGGACGAGGTCGTCCGGGATCGGTGGCCGGCCGGTGCCCGGGATGTCGTGCAGACCCTGGATCCCTGCGGCGAGGTAGCGCCGCCGCCACTTGGCGGCGGTCGCGTGGCTCACCGATGCCCGTCGAGCGGCTTCGGCCACCCCGACGTCCGAACAGTCGACAACGAGCCGAGCCCGCGTGGCCACACCGTGGGGAGCACGCCGCGACCGGGCCGTGCGCAGGAGCGCCGCGCGTTCGTCAGGGGTGAGTCGCAGGCCGCTGTCAGCCACGGCGTCGACGGTACGTCTTTTCGACTCAGCAGGGCGTAATGGCGACGAACCCTGGCAGCACACGACCGGTGTCGTTCATCGTCGTAGCGCGACGGCCGGCCTGGACCGGCTGTGATTCCCGAGGGTTCGACGAGAGGCGTGCGCACGATGAGCGATCCGCTCTTCGCCCCGTTCACGATCAAGGGCCTCACTCTCCGCAACCGGATCGTCAGCACGTCGCACGAGCCCGCGTACGGCGAGGACGGGCTGCCGAAGGACCGCTACCGCGCCTACCACCGCGAGAAGGCACGGGGCGGCGTCGGGCTGACGATGATGGGCGGCAGCGCGCTGGTCAGCCCGGACTCCACACCGGTGTTCGGGAACCTCCAGCTCTACCGGGATGCGGCCGTTCCCTACCTGCGGGCGCTCAGCGAGGACGTCCACGAGCAGGGCGCCGCAGTGATGACCCAGCTCACGCACCTGGGCCACCGCTCCGACAACTACACCCACGACTGGGTCCCCGCGCTGTCGGCCAGCGGGACCCGCGAGCCCGCGCACCGCGCGTTCACCCGGGTCGCCGACACCCGGGACCTGGAGCGGATCGCGCGGGACTTCGCCGACGCTGCGGCGCGATGCAAGGAGGGCGGCCTCGACGGTGTCGAGATCTCCGCGTGGGCCGGGCACCTGCTCGAGGAGTTCCTGACTCCCGCGCTCAACCATCGTGAGGACGACTACGGCGGCTCGCTGGAGAACCGCATCCGGTTCCCGGTGGAGGTCATCGCGGCGGTCCGCGCGGCGGTCGGCGACGACTTCATCGTCGGCATGCGGATGTCGTTCGACGAAGGGCGCCCGGAGGGGCTCGGGATCGAGCCGGCCGAAGCGATCCGGATGGCCGCCGCGTTCAGCCGCGCCGGCATCGACTTCTTCAGCGTCGTCCGCGGACGAGCCGACACCGACACCCAGCTGGCGAAGGCCATCCCACCGATGGCGACGCCCGCGAGCCCACACCTGGAGTTCGCGGGCTGGGTGCGGCAACGGGTGGACGTGCCGATCATGCACGCGGCGAGGATCGCCGACGTCGCAACCGCTCGCCATGCCGTCGCCGCGGGCCTGGTCGACCTCGTCGGCATGACCCGGGCGCTCATGGCCGACCCGGACCTCCCGGCCAAGGTCGCGGCCGGGCAGGCCGATCGGGTCCGACCGTGCGTCGGCGCGAGCGTCTGCCTCGACAGCATCTACACATCGGGCTCCGCCGTCTGCATCCACAACCCGGCGACCGGACGGGAGCTGGTGCTGCCGCAGCGGGTTACCCGTGCCGCCGTGCCGAAGCGCTGCGTTGTCGTCGGCGGCGGCCCGGCCGGTCTCGAGGCCGCTCGCGTGCTCGCCGAGCGTGGGCACGCCGTGACCCTGTACGAGGCGAGCTCGAGGTTCGGCGGACAGGTGGCGCTCGCGTCGATCTCGGAACGCCGCCGCGACCTCGTCGGCATCATCGACTGGCGGGTCGCCGAATGCCGTCGACTCGGTGTCGACCTGCGGCACGACCACTACGTCGAGGCCGACGAGATCACCGACGTCGCCGTGGTCGTCGTGGCCACCGGGGGTCTCCCGAACACCTCGGTCGGCGCCCCCGGCGACGGTCTCGCCCTGGACAGCTGGGACGTGCTGGCGGGCGCCGTGCGACCGGCCGGCGACGTGCTCGTCTACGACGACCACGGCGGCCACCAGGCGTTGGACGCTGTCGAGGCGTTGACCCGAAGCGCGCGAAGCGTCGAGTACCTCACCCCGGAGCGGAGCGTCGCTCCCGACGTCGGGTCCTCCCCGGGCGCCGGGTACTTCCAGATGCTCGCCGACCACGACGTGCGCACGACCGTGCTGCACCGCCTCGTCGAGATCGAGAGACACGACGGGCGGTTGGCGGTGCGGATCCAGGTCGAGGGTGCGAAAGCGGTGGTCGAACGAGTCGTCGACACCGTGGTCATCGAGCACGGGACGCTCCCGGTCGCGGACGTCTTCGATGCGCTGCTGCCGCGTTCGGTCAACCTCGGACAGATCGACGTGGCGAACCTGCTCCGTCGTCGACCGCAGTCGGACCGCCTCGATCCGGACGGCCGCTTCGAGCTCTACCGGGTAGGTGACGCCGTGGCGAGCCGCAACATCCACGCGGCGATCCTCGACTCGTATCGGCTCTGCAGCGCGATCTGACCAGCACTTCGGTCGTCGAGAGAGCGCTTCCGGTCAGCTCGCTGGCCAAGCCGGTGATCTCGAGTTTCGGGCGTCCACGGCTCTCACCACGACCGTGCACACCCGAAACCGGGCCACGAGCGGGTGATGATCGCAAGTATCGGTTGGCCGCGGCTCCGCCCACAGCCCCGGCCAACCGAAACCGCAGATCATGCAGGTGTGGCCGAGTACACCGGCCCGGGCGCGCCACCCGTCCGGTGATCGCCGGTTGGGTGCGGGGTCGGCCGGATGTGGCCGCCCACGCACCGAATCGGTGATCACTCCCGCCTGAGCTCGCGGGAGTGGTGGTACAGCGGCGGTCCTGGCGTCCTGCAGCTACGTCCGCTGATCACGAGCCGACCGCCGGTCGGTTCGTAGGACCTGCCGGGCAGCGGATGGGGCTTGCTCGGCCGGTGACCGCGACCCGGGTCGAACCCGGCCACCGGCAAGATCACGAAGTCCGCCTGTAGTACCAGCCGAGCGGGATTCGCGACGCCGACTGGATATCGCCTTCCGCCGCGCTCGAACCCGGCCCGGACGCCGTAGGAGGGGACATCAGGCCTCTGAGGTCGGCCTGCTGGCGCCGAAGTGGGCGGTGAGAAGCGGCCAGGTCAGGGTGGCCATCGGAGATCACGATGTCGGACACGCCCATCAACCCCACGTCATCTCGCCGGTGGCGACCTTGGCGCCGATCTGCGCGGCGATCTGCATGCCGTTGTCGGGGTAGCGCTGGACGAGCGCGGCGGTGAGGGCGGCGCCGTCGGCGGCCTTGCCGAGCTCCTCCTCGAACGCGGCGAGGTAGTCGCGGGTGGTCGTGATGGCGGAGGCGTCGGCGGGGGTGCCGGGCAGGCGGTGGCCGGGGACGACCAGCAGTGGGTCGAGGGCGGCCATCTCGTCGAGGAGTGCGATCCAGGCGGAGCGGCCCCCCTGGGTGGGGGTGTCGGCGACCCAGACGTGCTCCTGCTGGAACAGCAGCACGCCGCCGAGGATCGCGCGGTGTTCGGGCTGCCACAGGTAGTGGCAGTCGGGCAGTGCGGCCGGGCCGCCCTCGAGCTCGAAGCGGTGGTCTTCGAGGGTGAGGCCGCCGGTCAGCGGGGTGGGCTCGACCAGGCGGGTGGGCAGGTTCGGGCCCAGGGCCGCCCACGCCTTCAGCTTGCCCTCGAAGGAGTGCCGGATGTGGTCGATGACGAGCGGGGTGGCCACGAACGTCGCGTCGGGGAAGGCGTCGGCGAGGACCTCGGCTCCGAAGTAGAAGTCGGGGTCGCCGTGGCTGATGAACACGGTGGTGAGCGTCTTGCCGGAGTCGAGGGCGGCGGCGGCCAGGCGGTGGCCGTCGGCGCGGGTGAAGCCGGCGTCGACCAGGAGGGCCTCGTTCTGGCCGGTGACGAGCGTGGCGGTCTTGTTCTTGCTGCCGGCCGGGAAGTCGAGGTCGAGGACGGTGAAGGAGAGGGGGCTCATGATGGGCTCCTCGAACGGGTCAGGAGGTGCGGGTGGTGGACAGGGGTGCGAGTCGCCGGTCGACCTCGTCGGCGGTGGCCTGGCCGTGTGCCAGCACGGTGACCTGGTCGTCGTCGACGGCCAGGAGGGTGGGGAACGCGAGGACGCCCAGCTGGGCGGCGCGGTGGAAGTCCGCCTCGGCCTCGGCGTGCGCCTCTGGCGCCTCGAAGGCGGCGACGACGGCATCGGCGTCCGACCCGGCAGTCTCGGCGAGCTCCCGGTAGGTGTCGGCGATCAGCCGGTCGTACCCGTCGCCGAACTCGGCGCCGGTGAGCTCGCTGATCTTGGCTTTGGCGCCCTGGACGTAGCCGAACGTGCGGATCGGCGCCCGGCGTGGGCCGGTGAACAGGCCGCCGGAGACCACCTCGACCGGCAGCTCGGGGTGGCGCGCGGTGATCTCGCGCAGCGCGGCGGAGAAGCCGTGCGACCAGCCGCAGTTGAGGCCGGTCGGGCCATCGTGTTCGAGAACCCGGACGTGCAGAAGGCCTATTCCACGAACTCGGTGCTGTCAATCCACTTCGCACTCGACGCCGTCGTGCCGCTGATCGTCGAGCGGCTGTCGAGCGAGTAGCTTGCGAGCGGTTGCAGAAGATACTGAGCCCCCACGTCTGTGACCAGCGCGTACCGCCACGCCCGCGACGTCATCGGCTGAGCATGAAGCACCATGCCGTGGCGTCACGCCCTGTCCGGGCAGGCCCGCAGACCGTCGAGCACGGCGGTGAGGACGCGGCCGCGCATATCGGGACCGCCTTGGAGTCCGAGACACGTCGCGGGGGTCGCGGCGACGGCGCCGGCGATGAACGGCAGGTCCTGCCACACCACGTCGCCGGAGATCACTCCGGCGTCCCGAGCCCGCTCAGTCGCTTTTCGCATGGCGGAACACACCCGGGCGCGTGCTTGATGAAGGCTCACGAGCACCTCGTCGTCCCCGGTCGCGGAGAGTAGCTCTCCGAGGCCACGGTTCTCGGCCTGTTCTTCGACGAGCACGGTCATGAGCCGTTGCAGTGCCTCGAACGGGTCGGACCGTGCCACCGCGTGCTCGACTTCGCCCTCGATCCTCTCGACCAGGTCCGTGAGGACAGCGGCCAGCAGTGCCTGCCGGGAGCCGAAACGTCGGTAGAAGGTCGCGGGACCCACGCCGGCACGCCGAACGATCGCGTTGGTGGATACCCCGAGCCCGTGCTGCGCGATCTCGGCCCGTGCCGCGGCCAGGATGACATCACGGTTGCGGCGGGCGTCGGCGCGCGCAGCGGGAGGGGGGTCGGTCACGACGCCACATTAAACGGAGAGCGCCGTTCCGGTCGTGTTACCGTGAAACGGAGAAGAGCTCTCCGTATCGGTCGATGGAGGCAGTGGCAATGGCGGACATGACGGGACGGACGGCGTTGGTGACCGGCGCGAGCAGTGGGTTCGGGCTGGCGATCGCCGAGGCCTTCGCCGCGGCGGGGGCCGACGTGATCCTCCTGGCGCGGGACGTCGACCGGCTGGCAGTGGCGACGAAGGCCGTGGCTGAGCACGGGGGCGCGCCGCGCTCCATCGTCGGCGACCTCAGTGACCTTGCCTCGCTCGAGACCGCTGTGCGCGACGTCGCGGGCGACGTCGATGTGCTGGTCAACAACGTGGGGCTGGCTCGATTCGGCTCACTGGCCGACACAACGGTAGACGACCTGCAGGCGCTCATGGCGATCAATCTGATCGCGCCGTTCCGGTTGACCCAGCTGCTGCTGCCCGGTCTCACCACCCACCGCGGCGTGGTGATCAACATGTCCAGCTACTGGGCCGACAAGATGGTGGCAGGGCGCTTCTCCGCGGCCTACTCGGCCAGTCGCGGAGCAATCGAGTCCTTCACACGAGCTCTGGCAAACGAGCTCGGTCCGTGCGGAGTCCGGGTCAACGCGCTGGCCCCGGGGTCGGTGCGCACACCGACGTTCGAGTCGACCTTCCTCGACCTCATGACCGCCGAGCAGCGCACCGAATACGACGTCTACGTCGCGCGGTCCTACCCACTGGGGCGTATCGGCAGGCCCGACGACGTCGCGGCGGCGGCGACCTACCTGGCCTCGTACGAGGCGAGCTGGATCACCGGCGTAGTCCTACCCGTCGACGGCGGGTTCACCGTGCGCTGATCCGGCTCGGGAACGACTTCAGGGTCGCACGGCCAGTACTTTCAGCAGGGCCCGGCACTCGGAGGCCCTCCGGAAGTGCCTCCGTCGGCGACCGCGAGGAACGCCACCGCTCCCCGCGGCCCCTGCCGACGAGGACGAGAAGCGCCGTTCTGACGGTCGAGGCCCTGATCACCCGGTGGGATCGGCCACGCTGCGGAGGCGGCGGAACGCGGACAAGCCCAATCCCGCGGTGAGCGCGACCAGGGCGATCCCGATGACGAACAGGGACGGCCTCGGGTTGTCCCTCGGGATCAGTGACCACAGCACCGCAGCCCCGATTCCGCCGCAGGCGGCGGCGATCCAGGTGGAGGTGGAGGTGGAGGAAGGCGTCATCCGGTCGCTCGCATCGATGAGCCGTGCCGTCAGCGGTGCCAGTAGCAGGCACCCGACCACGCACAGCGCCCAGAGCAGCAGGTTCGGTGCGGTGACCAGCCCGAGCACCCCGCCGAGAAGGCACAGGATCGGACTCAGGACAAGGCGGCTCTTCTGCTGGGCACGGTTCACGGCACTCCCCGAAGTCGATCACACCGGTGCAGGCGGCCACGATCCCGTGCGGTCGTTGTGAGCAGCTTGCGGGATCGTTGAACCGGGTGTCCGGGGGCATCAGGTGATCGTTGCGGCGGCCGGGAATGCTCCGACAGACTCCGCTCGTGCGAGGTTTCGAGTACGTCGGTGGTGGGAGCGAGAAGTTCTGGGAGATCAGGCGGGACGGGACCACGGTCACCGTCCGGTTCGGCCGGGCCGGCTCAGCCGGCCAGACGCAGAGCAAGGACCTGGGCAGCGCGGCCGGCGCCGCGGCCCACGTCGAGAAGCTCGTCGCCGCGAAGGTCAAGAAGGGCTACGTCGAGATCACCGCCGGCGAGGTCGCCTCGGCGACGGCCGCCGTGCCGGCCTCTGCGCCGGCCCGGGTGGATCCGCCTCGTGCCGCTCCACCCGCCGTCGACCCGATCCCTGCTGATCCGGGGCTCCCGGACGAGACGACCTTCGTGCTCCCGAGCGCATGGGCGCGCCGGGCGGAGCCGTTCCGGGGGCTGCGTCCCGCCCCGAAGCTTGCCATCGACGTCGCGGCGACGCGGGCCGAGGCGGACGCGTTGCGGCAGCGGGCGGAACCGGTTGTCCAGGAGGTCCTCGCGCATCCCTCGTCCGACCCGGACCTCGTGGAGCGGGCCCGGCGCCACCGCGGGATCGGCGCCGCGCGCCAGGACGACCCGCTCGGCGCCGCCGCCCTGCTCGATGTATACGCCCGGGAGGCGTTCCGGGGCCGCCCGAACCAGCAGCAGGAGCTGGATCGCCTCGGCGCTCTGCTCGCCGACGACCTGGTGCTCGCGCACGGCATCCCCTTCGCCGCCGAGACCGGCGCCCATCTGATCGACGTCATTTCCTACCGCCTCTACCCCGGTGACCGCGGGCAGGTGCTCGCGCGACGGCACGTGCAGGGAATGAGGCACAACTGGCTCGTCACGCGACCGGTGCTCGCCCGGTTGCGGGCCCACCTGGCGGCCGCACCCGACAATGCCTACGCCGGGGCCGTCGCCCGGTTGGCGACGCAGCGCGAGGGATCTGCGCCGACCGTGCGGATGGTGACGAGCTACCTGACGCCGACCGAGCAGCACTGGCTCCGCGAAGACATCGCCGCCCTCCCCGGGGCGCGGATCCCGCCGTTCCTGCTGGCCATGCTCCTGGCGACGGCGGCCTCTCCGGCCGACGTCGACGCCGTCCTGGCGGTAGCCGATGCGTGGGGGCCCACTTCCGTGCTCTCCTCCATCGTCGCCAACCTCGGCCTGGAAGCGATCGGCGCGCTCGTGACGGTCCTCGACAGCAGCCGAGACGCGGACCTGACGAAACAGGCACTGCGCATGGTCGCCGCCCTCCCGACCGACGAGGCCCTCGCCGCACTCGCCGACCGTGTCGACCGCAAGTACGTGCGCCCGGCGTTGATGGATGCGATGGGGCGCTACCCGGTACGGGCCGCCCGGCTGCTGGCGGCCCGCGCGAACGGCGCGGACGCCGCGGCCCGGATCTGCCATGACCTGCTGCGCGACCACGTCGTGTCCCACCCGGAGCTGGTCGAGCACGCGGACGCGCTCGGGCCCGCCGCGGCCGCAGCACTGGAATCGGTTCGCCGGCCTCCGGTCCCGGTCGCCGACCCCGCCGACCTGCCCGGCATCCTCGTGACCCCGCCGTGGGAGAAGCGCGAGAAGGCGGCGCCGCCGCCCGTCGTCCCCGGCCTGACCCCGCCTGACGGCCTCGCCCTCCGTTGGAAGCCGGGCGAACGGGAGGAGTGGGCGACCCGCCGCGTTCGGTACGACCACTCGAGATCACCGGCCGAGTGGGCGAGCATCGTCGTGGAAGCGACGACACCCGGGCGGCCCTACCACCAGTACTGGTCGCTGTGCATCCTCGCCGCAGCTCCGCTCGACCTCGTCCGGCCGCATCTCGCCCGGTTCACCTCGCCGGAGGCATTCGAAGCCCTGCCGGCACTACGGCGCATCCTCGCCCGCTTCGGCGACGAGGGCCTCGACTTCACCCTGCGGCACGTGCCGACGCAGCCGAGGACGCTCGCCCCGGCCCTGCTGCCGATCGAGGGCGCCGAGGTCGCATCACGGATGGCCGCGTGGCTGCAGGGCAAGGCCCTCCGCCCGCTGGCCCGCACCTGGCTGGAGCGCCACCCGGACACCGCCGCCCGCGACCTCGTCCCCGCCGCTCTCGGCAGGCCCGGCAGGGACCGCAGCGCGGCCGAGGCGGCCCTGCGCGCGCTCGACCAGGCCGGCCACCGCGACGCCGTCCGCACCGCCGCCGCCGGCTACGGGCCCGACGCCGCGGCAGCCGTCGACGCGATCCTCGACGCCGATCCGCTCGACCGCCTGCCGGCGAGGCTGCCCGCCCGGCCGGGGTGGCTCGACCCCGTCCACCTCCCGCAGGTCCTGCTCCGGGACCGGTCGACAGCGCTGCCGGCCGCGGCAATAGGCCACTTCTGCACGATGCTCGCCCTCTCCACGCCCGGTGACACCTACGCCGGGGTGGACGCCGTCAAGGCGGCCACCGACCCGTCGTCCCTCGCCGAGCTCGCCTGGGACCTCCTCGAACGCTGGCGGGGCGCGGGCTTCCCGAGCAAGGACGGCTGGGTGCTGGAGGCACTCGCCCTCCTCGGGAACGACGAGACCGTCCGCAGGCTCGCGCCGCTCGTGCGGGCCTGGCCCGGCGAAGGCGGCCACGCCCGCGCGGTCGCCGCGCTCGACGTGCTGGCCACGATCGGCACCGAGGCCGCCCTGATGCACCTGCACGGCATCGCCGAGAAGGCCAAGTTCAAGGGCCTCCGGACAAGGGCCCAGGAGAAGATCGGCGAGGTCGCGGAAGGCCTTGGCCTGTCCCCCGAGCAGCTCGCCGACCGGCTCGTGCCCGATCTCGGCCTCGACCGAGACGGCTCGATGGTCCTCGACTACGGCCCTCGCCGGTTCACGGTCGGCTTCGACGAGCAGCTCAAGCCGGTCGTCGCCGACGAGGACGGCTCCCGCCGCAAGGCCCTCCCCAAACCGACGGCCAAGGACGACCCGGCCCTCGCCCCCGCGGCCCACGCCGCGTTCGGCGCGCTGAAGAAGGACGTCCGGACCATCGCCGCCGACCAGATCCGTCGCTTCGAACAGGCGATGGTCCGGGGCCGCCGGTGGAGCGCGGCGGAGCAGCGCGCCCTGTTCGTCGAGCACCCGCTGCTGTGGCACCTCACCCGGCGGTTGGTCTGGGCGACGTTCGACGACACCGGCACTGTCACCGGCTCGTTCCGGGTGGCCGAGGACCGCACCCTCGCCGACGCCGCCGACACCGAGGTCACCGTCGCCGACGACACCGTCGTCGGGATCGCGCACCCGCTGCACCTGGGCGACCAGCTCGGGGCGTGGTCGGAGCTGTTCGCCGACTACGAGATCCTCCAGCCGTTTCCGCAGCTCGGCCGCGACACCTGGGCCCTCACCGCGGAGGAGGAGCAGGCCACCGTGCTGCACCGGCTGGGCGGTGCGGTCATCCCCACCGGCCGCGTGCTCGGCCTGGCCCACCGCGGCTGGGAACGCGGCGACGTCATGGATACCGGGATCTCGCACGTCATGTGCAGGCCCACAACCGGTGCCCGCACGATCGTCATCGACCTCGACCCCGGCATCATCGCCGGGATGGCAACGGAGTGGAACGAGCAGCGGATCACGGCGGTGTGGGTCACCGACGGGTCGCCCTCCTTCGGCAGCGACAAGGGTGACCGGCCGTTCTCCGAGCTCGACGCCCTCACCGCGTCCGAGCTCCTCCGCGACCTCGAACACCTCCGGGGCTGACCGTGGCCACGACGCACGACGACGCCATCCAGCGCCCGCCCGCCGAGCGGCGCTGGGCCGCCGAGCTGGAACGCCTGCGCGCCACCGACTCGGCCGACCGGCCTCCGGGGTGGCAGCTGAGCCTCGTCGCCGCCCGGCGCTTCATCATCGGCGATCCCGGAGCGGGGATCGAGCGGAAGTTCGTCGGCGACCCCTCGCTCATCGACCGGGCGCTGGTGAGCCTCGCCACCAACCGGGGCCTGCTGCTCGTCGGCGAGCCCGGCACGGCCAAGTCCCTGCTGTCGGAGCTGCTCGCCGCTGCAGTCTCCGGCGACTCCACCCTCACCGTCCAGGGCGGCGCCGCCACCACCGAGGACCAGATCCGCTACGGCTGGAACTACGCCCTGCTCGTCGCCGAGGGCCCCTCCGAACGGTCCCTGGTGCCTGCCCCGATCCTGCGTGGAATGCAGCGCGGCGCCGTCGTCCGCTTCGAGGAGATCACCCGCTGCCCGCTCGAGGTGCAGGACTCGATCCTGTCGATCCTCTCCGACCGCGTGATGGCGATCCCCGAGCTCCCCGGCGAGTCCGGCACGGTGTTCGCCCGGGACGGCTTCAACGTCGTCGCCACCGCCAACTCCCGCGACCGTGGCGTCAACGAGATGAGCGCCGCGCTCAAGCGCCGGTTCAACTTCGAGACCGTCTTCCCGATCCCCGACTTCGCCACCGAGCTCGCCCTGGTCGAGGCCGAGGCGACCGCGCTGCTGGCGCGGTCAGGGGTCCGGGCCGTCCCGCGCCGCGACGTCCTGGAGGTGCTGGTCACGACGTTCCGTGAGCTGCGGACGGGGGTGAGCGAGCACGGCGACCCCCTCGAGGGGATGTCGTCGGTGATGAGCACCGCTGAGGCCGTCTCGGTTGCGCACGCCGTCGGGCTGCGGGGGTGGTTCCTGCGGGGCGAGGCGGGCGACGAGGCCGACGTCGTCGAGTGCCTCGCCGGCACGGCCGCCAAGGACGACGCCGACGACCTGGCCCGCCTGCGGCGCTACCTGGAGCAGCAGGTTCCCCGCAAGCGGGGCCGGCACTGGAGGGCGTTGCACGACGCCCGCCACGCGCTGCCCGGCTGATCCGCCGATGACCGCGACGGTGATCGGCGTCCGCCACCACAGCCCGGCCTGCGCCCGCCTCGTGCGGGACACGATCCGTGAGCTGCGGCCGGCCCACGTCCTCGTCGAGGGCCCGGCCGACATGAACGACCGGATCGGCGAGGTGCTGCTCGGCCACCGGCTCCCCGTCGCCGTGTTCACCAGCTACCGCGACGACGAGCGCCACCACGCGTCGTGGAGCCCGTTCTGCGGCCACTCGCCGGAGTGGATGGCCCTCACCGAGGGCCGGGCGGCCGGGGCGGAGGTCCGATTCATCGACCTGCCCGCGTGGCATCCGGCGCTCGCCGAGCGCGCCAACCGCTACTCCGACGCCGAGCGCCGCTACACCCGCGCCGTGGAGCGCCTGTGCGCGCACTTCGCGGTCGACAACACCGACACCCTCTGGGACCACCTCTTCGAGATCCATGACGGCTCCCGGCTCGCCGAGGAGCTCGTCGCCTACTTCGACGTGGTCCGCGGCGATGCCGAGGCCTCCGCGGAGGACACCGAGCGCGAGGCGTACATGGCCTCCTGGGTGGCCGCCGCCGTCGCCGACGCCGGGCGGCGGCCGGTGGTGGTCGTGACCGGTGGCTTCCACCGCCCGGCCCTCGTGACGCGGCTCCCCGGCTCGAACGGTCCGGGCGGGTGGCCCACGGTGCCCGCGTTCCCGGCGGGCGCCGCCGGCGGCAGCTACCTCGTGCCGTTCTCCTTCAGACGGCTCGACGCCTTCGACGGCTACCAGTCAGGCATGCCCTCGCCGCGCTACTACCAGCGGCTCTGGGAGGCCGGGCCGGGCGCCGCCGGCGACGAGATCGTGACCGCCGTCGTGCACCGGCTGCGAGAGCGCCGCCAGCCTGCCTCGACCGCCGACCTCGTGGCGGCGCGCACGCTCGCGCTCGGGCTGGCCCGCCTCCGGGGACATCCCGCCCCCAGCCGGACCGACGTCCTCGACGGGCTGGTCAGCGCGCTCGTGACGGATGCGCTCGACCGGCCCCTACCGTGGACCGGGCGCGGACGGCCGGTCGCGGGCACCGACCCCGTCGTCGTCGAGATGGTGGCGGCGCTGGCCGGCGACGTCGTCGGCCGCCTCCACCCCGACACCCCGCATCCACCGCTGGTCGAGCACGTCCGGGCGGAGCTCGAGCGCTGGTCGGTCCCGGAGCGCGGTCGGTGCGACGCCGACCTGGCCACCGGCGACGGCCTGGCACGCAGCCGGGTGTTGCACCGGCTCCGGGTGCTCGGCGTCCCCGGCTACGACCGGCGGTCCGGGCCGGCACGGGGCGGCGCCCCGGCGTTGCACGAGGTGTGGGAGCTGGACCGGCCGGACCACTGGTTGCCCGGCCTCATCGAGGCCGGTTCCTATGGCGCCACCCTCGACAGCGCCGCGGCTGCGGCGCTGAGCGACCGGTTCACCGGCGCGGGAATCGACCCGAGCGGCCTCTCGGCCGTGCTGGTCGACGCGGTCCTGTGCGGTCTGGACGCGCTGTCCGGGGAGGTCCTCGCCCGCTGCTCCGCGTCGGTGGGCGCCGTGACCGACCTGCCCGGGCTGGGCGATCTGCTCGCCACCGCCCTCGGGCTGTGGCGCCACGACGGGCTGCTGGGCGCGCGGAACGCGCCCGCCCTCGCCGGGGTGATCGATGCCGCGACCATCCGGGCCCTGTGGCTGGTCGAGGGCATCCGTGGTGGACCGGCGCCCGCCGACGACGGTCGCCTCCGGGCGCTGGTCGCCGTGCGCGACGCCGCGGTGCACGCCGCGTCCGTGCTGCGGGTGCGGACCGACGCCGTCGCCGACGTCTTCGCGCGGGCCGCAGCGGCCGACCGACCCCCCGACCTGCGCGGTGCATCGGTGGGCATGACATGGGTGCTGCAGGGCATCACGGGTGGAGCCGCCCCGACGACCACGGCCGTGCGCGGCGCCGCCCGCGCCGAGACCCTCGGCGACTTCCTGGCGGGGCTCTTCGCCGTCGCCCGCGAGCAGGTCCTGGCCGGCGACACGACGCTGGGCGTCCTGGACGACGTGCTCGACCGGATGTCCGAGCCCGACTTCCTCGTCGCCCTGCCGTCGCTGCGTCTCGCGTTCTCCTGGTTCCCGCCGCGCGAGCGCGAGGTCATCGCCGAACGGTTGCTGGAGCGGCGCGGGGTGCACGGATCCGCCCGTTCCCTGCTGCGTCTGACCGCCGACGCCGCGCAGCTGGCCCGCGCCCGCGCTGTCGAGGCCCGCGTCGACGAGCTCCTCGCCCGGGAGGCGCTGCTCTCCCATGAGTGACCTGGATCCGACGCTGCAGCGCTGGCGCCTCGTCCTCGGCGAGGCGGGGGAGGCCTGCACCGGTGGCGCCGGGCTGACCGGCGACGCCGCCGCCCGCGACGCCGCCCTCGACTGGCTCTACCAGCGAGACCGCGACCTCGATCGGCGTGGCGTCCGCCGCTCCGCCGGGCTCGGGCCGTCGGCCCTCACCACCGTCGACTGGCTCGACGACATCCACCGGCTCTTCCCCCGGGAGACCGTGGAGCGCCTCGAGCGCGATGCCGTCGAGCGCTACGAGATCCACGACATCGTCACCGACCCGAACGTGCTGGAGCGGATCGAACCGAACCCGACGCTGCTCAAGGCGGTGCTGCGCACCAAGCACCTGATGAACCCCGCCGTCCTCCGGCAGGCCCGCCGGATCGTCGAAGAGGTCGTCCGGCGGCTGGTGGAGCAGATGGCCACCGAGGTCCGGCACGTCTTCGGTGGCACCCGATCGCGGATCCCGAGCCGCCGCCCCCGCGGAGGTGACTTCGACTTCCGCCGCACCATCCGCGAGAACCTCCGCCACTACCGCCCGGAGGAGCGCAGGCTCTACGTCGAGCGGGCCCACTTCCTCTCCCGGACCCGACGCCGGCTGGACCAGTGGCAGGTCGTGCTCGTCGTCGACCAGTCCGCGTCGATGGCCGGATCCGTCATCCACTCGGCGGTGACCGCCGCCTGCCTGTGGAGCCTTCCCGGCGTGCGCGCCCACCTGGTCGCGTTCGACACCGAGGTCGTCGACCTCACCCGCGACGTCGACGACCCCGTCGAGCTCCTCATGAAGGTGCAGCTCGGCGGCGGAACCGACATCGGGAAGGCCGTGTCGTACGCGGCACGGCTCGTCGAACAGCCCCGCCGGTGCATCCTCGCCGTCGTCTCCGACTTCTACGAGGGCGGCGACCCGAACCGGCTGGTCCGGACCGTCGCGGGGTTGGTGGAGCAGGGCACGCACGTCCTCGCCCTCGCCGCCCTCGACGAGGACGACGGCCCCGACTACGACCGGGCGCTCGCCCAGCGGCTCGCCGACGTCGGCGCCCACGTCGGCGCCATGACGCCCGGGCAGCTCGCCGTGTTCGTCGCCGAGAGGATCGGCGCCCGGTGATGTCTCGGGCCGACCTCCTCGCCCTCACCGACGACGCACTGGCGGCGCTCGCCAACCGCGGCATCGTCAAGCGGTCGGTGCGGGAGGTCGCCGGCGGCGCGGGCCCGACGGTGGTGGATGCCGACGGCACGGTGACCGCGACGTTCCCCGACGGCACCACTGTCGTCCTCGCCGCGGGCGCCACCCTCGAGCGGAGCACGTGCTCCTGCCCCGCGTCCGGAGTCTGCAGGCACCGGGTCATGCTGGCCGTGGCCTACCGGGAGACCGCCGGAGGCGTCGACCCGGGTGGGCCGTGGTCACCCGGGGCGATCACCGACGAGGAGCTGGAGGTCCACCTCGGCCGCCGGGTCCTCACCGCCGCACGGAGGACGCACCGGGTCGGCTACCGGGCGCGGGTGCGCCGAGCGACAGCGGACGACCCGGTGCCCACCGTCGAGCTGGCCGCGTCCACCGTGCGTTTCCTCGTGCCCGGCGAGCTCGGCTACGCCCACGTCGACGCGGCCCGCGGCACCCGCGAGGACGCCCTCGCCCTGGCCGTGTGGGCGTTCCGGGCCGCCGACGCGCAGCGGCCCGCCGACGGGGAGGTGGACCTCGAAGTCGGCGGCACCCCGGCCGCGGGGGCGGGCGCTTCCGGGATCGAGCCGCTGCTGCCGGTCCTCGCCGAGTTGCTCGCCGACGGTGTCACCGGCACGGGCACCGCCGCCGCCACGGCCATCGCCCAGGCGCGGCGTTCCCTCGACGGGGCCGGCCTGCGCTGGCCGGTGGACCTGCTCGACGACCTCGCAGGCCAGCTCGACGGCTACCGCCGCCGCAGCTCCCGCTACCACCCCGCGCTGGCTGCGCTGTTCGTCGCCGAGCTCATCGCGAGGCACCGGTGTGTCATCGGGAGGTCGTCAGCCTTGCGCGTGCAGGTCCTCGGCACCGAGGAGACGGCGGAGACTCCGCTGCGGCTGCTCCGCCTCACCGGTCTCGGGGCGCTGGTCCGCGGTGACGACACCCGCCGGACCGTCGAGTGCTACCTCGCCCATCCCGATTCCGCAGTCGTGCTCGCCGTCCGCCGCGACGTCGAGGTGGACCGAGACGAGGATCCGCCGGCGGGCGCCGATCTGGGGCGGCGGACGACCGGCGGGGTGCGTCTCAGCGCCCTCGCCGGCGGGAACGTGGTGACCGGGTCCGCGGTGCGCGGCGCCAACCGGCTCGTCCGCATCAGTCCGAGCCGGCTGGCCAGGACCACGGTCTCCCCGTCGTCGGGGAGCTGGGACACCCTCCCCGAGGGCCTCCTCCTCCGGGACCTCGACGCCGAGAACTCGCGGCTCGCCGGCCTCGCACCCGCCGTCGTCCGCGCGCGGGTGGTGGCCGAGGCCGTCCGGGTCGTCGCCGTCGAGTCGGTCGGCGAGCTGCAGTGGTCCCCCGGATCACAACAGCTCCACACCCGGATCCACGCCCCCGTAGGGACCGCTCGGGTCGTGGCCACCCACACGGTCGCGGCCCCCGCAGCGATCGACGCGCTGGCCCGGGCGCTCAGCGGCGCGGTGGGGCCGGTCCGCTTCGTCACAGGTCACCTCCGCCGCCACGGTGGCGGCATCGACATCGAGCCGACCGCGGTCGTCGCCGGCACGGGGGTGATCGTGCCCGCGTTCGCCGAGGCCGCCGGGCCGGCGATCGGGCCGGCGCCACGGCCGCTGACCGATCCCCTCAGCGCGATCACGAGCGAGGCGATCGACGTCTCCGCCGACCTCCTGCACCGCGGCCTGCGCCACCTGTCGCCGTCGTGGCCCCAGCGGGCCGCGCGCACCGCCGAGATGCTCCGCCGCGCCGGTCTGAGTACCGCGGGCGCGGCCCTGAGCGGGCTCGCCGACACCGTGGGTGCCGGGGCGGCCGACCTCCTGGACCGCTGGGCCGACGTCCACCTCCGCCTGCTCGTGACCGCCGAACAGCTCTGACCCGCTGCGCAGGTCATCCCTGGCCGCGTGATCGCAGTTCACGCCGGCAGCGCGGCGATCACCGCTGCGGCCAACTCGACCACCTGACGGGCGTCGCGCCGCTCGGGGTCCTGGTCGGGGTCGTAGATCGCGATGCTCAGGCCTACGCACCCACCGGTGCCAGCGGCGGCGACCAGCAGCGTGCTCAACTCCGCGACGCTCAGCCCACCGGGCTCGTCCTGCACGCCGGGCAGACCCTGCGCGGGGAACTCACGGGGATCGAGCACGTCGAGGTCCACGTGCAGCCACCACCGGCGGACCGTGCGCAACACGTGTTCGACCGCCTGTCGGGCGGCTGCTTCGGGATCGGCGGCCACCTCGTCGACGTCGCGGAGCCACACACCGTGATCGCGCAGCGATCCGACGTTGAAACGCCTGCGCCAGCTTTCGTCGCGCTGCCCGAGCATGGCCAGCGCGTCTGGCTCCAGGTTCGCGATACGCGAGCGCAGCGGGCCGGACACGAGTTTGCCGGTGAGCCCGAGTAGCAGCCCGATCTCGGTGTTGGCAGCCTCGCCGTCCTCGGAAACGTCCAATGGCATCGTGTCCTCGTGTCCGTCGACGAAGACCAGACCGACACCGCCTGCGGTGTCGCGGAGCGCCGGAACGGTGCCCAACAGGCTGGTGCAGTCGCCGCCGTACAACACCGGGAACCGGTCGCTCTCCAGCGCTTCCACGACCCGTGCTCCCACGGCGTCGATCATCGCGAGTAGCGCCGGCTCGTTGATCAGGCTGGTATCGGCTCCCCGCTCGTCGCGCGGCGAGGGCAGGTCGAGGCAGGCCATACGGGTCGTGTGGTGAGAGCCGAACGCCTCGGTCAGCCCGGCCTCGCGCAGCACAGTCGGCGCCGAGGCCTGATTTCCCGCACGGCCGTACCCGTCGAACGGCACACCGATCAACTCGATCTCCATGACGGCGGGGTTCCCTCAGCGCAGGACGTCCGAACCGTTCACGCGCGCCGGCGGGGACAGCTCCCCGAGGATGTCGTCACACCTCTCGAGGGCGTGTGGCCGGCGATTCCGCCCCCGCTGGTCGGCCGTCGCGGCTCCTTGGTCCGCCGCATGGTGCGCGCGGCATAGGGCAGTGCGGCGATCTTCCTCGCGTTCGGCAACCGGCCCTCCCACTCGGCGTGCGTGGCGCGCCGCGGCCGACCGTAGGCGCATGAACCGTGCGACTATCATCAATGGGTGAGTGAGCAGCCGGTGAAGTCTGTCGGACCAGCGAAGTCGACGTCCCAGACACTCGCGCGAGGTGTCCGGGTCCTCGAGATGCTGGCCGAGAGTGGACAGGCGATGACGGTAGCCGAGATCACCGCCGGGCTTGCGGTGGATCGTGCGGTCACCTACCGGATCATGCGCACGTTGGCCGCGCACCGGCTCGTGGTTCGCAACCGCAGGGGCGAGTTCCGGTTGGCGAGCGGTGTGCTCAACATCGCCGCCGGTGTCTCCCGGGATCTCCAGGCCGCGGCGGCGCCCGAGCTGGTGGCGCTGGCCAGGGATCTGGGCGCGACCGCATTCGTCACCATCGAGGAGGAGGGCGAGGCGGTGTGCCTCGCCGCCGTCGAGCCGCCGCGCAGCCATGTGCACATCGCCTACCGGCCGGGCCTGCGGCACGCACTGCACCTCGGTGCTTCGGGGGTCGCGGTGCTCGCCGGCCGGCCGCCGGTGCCGGGTGAGCCGGCGAAGGTGACCGAGGCCAGACGCCTCGGCTACGCCAGCAGTCGAGGTGAGCTGCGGCCGGGAGCCGAAGCCATCGCTGTGCCCGTGTGCCCGGACGACGGCCCTGCGGTCGGGAGCGTGGCGATCGTCGCGCTGCTCGGCGTGCTCGACATCGACACGGCCGCACCCAGGGTGATGGACGCTGCCAAGGAGATCGCCGGCGTCCTGGGTTGATCAGTATCGATACCCGCCGCCGATTCCTTGCTCGCGGACAGCTGTGATCATCGACGCGTCCAGCAGCCACGTCCGGGCTCGTTCCGGGTCAGCGGCGATGGCTGCCATCTCCGCCTGGTGTTGCGTGCGCACCACCGGATCCCGCTCGGCGAGGCTGCGGGTGTTGCGGTGGGTCTGCGCGCGCACGTGATCGGTCGCGACCCGACGCCGCGCCGTTGCATACGCGTTCAGCTCCTCGTCGGCCGGTGCCCCGTCCTCGAGCACGAGCACGAGCCGGGCCCCCAGGTCGAAGGCGTCGTGCACGCCGCTGTTGAGGCCCATCCCGCCGAACGGGCTGTTGACGTGAGCCGCGTCGCCGAGCAGCAGCACCCGTCCCGACCGGAAGGTGCTCGCCACCCGCTGGTGGATCTGGTAGAGCTGGCGCTGCAGCACCGGGAACGGCTCGGGGTGCGCCACCACCCGTTGCAGGCGGCGTTCGCCCTCCGGCTCGGTCAGCGCCATGCCCTCCTCAGCGGGCCGCACGCTGAACAGCACCCGCCACACGTCGGGGATGCGCAGCAGCATCATGTGCTCTTCCGGATCGGCGATGTAGTTGACCAGCCGGATGTCGGTCATGTGTCGTTCGAACGGGAACGTCGTGGACAGCAGGAGGTAGCGGTCCACGTAGGTCAGCCCGTCGAACGCGAGGCCGAGCTGCCTGCGCACCGCGCTGTTGGCTCCGTCCGCGCCGAGCAGGTAGGGCACGGTGATCGTGCGGACTCCCCCCGGCGTGCGCACGGTGGCGGTCGCTCCAGCCGGATCCTGTGCCACATCGAGGAACTCGTGCTCGAAACAGATCGTGGCGTTCGGCGCGTCGTCCAGGCGCTTCCGCAGCAGCTGGACGAGCTTGTACTGCTCGTACTGCAGCCGGAAGGGGTAGCGCGTGTCCTGCCGCAACACGTCGAGGTCGAACTCGGCCACCAGACCTGCTCGGCGGTCGCGGATCTGGTAGTGGCGAGCCACCAGCCCGCCGGCGAGCATGTCGCCGGCCACCCCGATCGAGTCGTACAGCTCCAAGGTGGGCGGATGGAACGTCGACGCCCGCCACTCGGTGCTCGGCACCGTGCCGGCCTCGAGCACCTGGACGTCGATCCCGTTGCGTGCCAGGAAATACGCCACGGTCAGGCCGACCGGGCCGGCACCGACGACGGTGATCCGGCCGGACTCCGCGGGCCCCATCTACCCTCCGCTCCGGGTCTGCGCCGACCAGCGGACGATGTGCTCGCACATCTCGCGGGCCAGTTCGGGCTGCCCGCGGAAGTAGTGATCCGCGCCCGTGATCGCTACCAGCTCCCGGCGGTCGTGCCCGATCGCGTCGTACATGCCGTTCGCGTGGCTGGGGAACGCTGCGGTGTCGGCGGTTCCGTAGATCACCTGCACGGGAGTGGACACCTTCGGCAGCTCGGCGTAGGCGTTGGCGCGGCTCTCGTCGTAGCTCCACTGGCTGAGCCAGGACCGCAGGCTCGTGAGGTGCCCGAGCGTGGCCGGTTGGTGGTTGGCCTGCCACGCGTCGCCCCACAGCGTCTCAGGAAGCCGGTCCGAGGGGTCGATGACGAGATCGAGGAACCGCGGGTCCGCCGCGGTGCCGTGCACCACGAACGGTAGGTCCTCGACCGCACCCAGCTGGGGTAGGCGTGCCAGTTGTGCGCGCACCCAGGTGTTGATCCGCCGGTTCCTCGCGAGCTGCTCGTCCCGGTACCGCCGCAGGAACTCCACGCCGTAGGGCGGGCCGTTGCCGGGTTCGTACATGTCCAGTGCCCGGTCGCGGATGAAGGGGTCGTGTTCGTCGACGACGGCCGGGTCGAGCCATTCGGTGAACACGGTCGCCCGGCCGGGATGGGCCATGGCGAGCACCAGCACGTCGACCTCGGGCAGGGCGGCGGTGGTGAGATCCGGCGGGTCGCCGGCCGGTGTCGCGGTGATCGTCGGGTGCTCCGCCTGGGACTGGTACAGCGCGGCGAGGCCGCCGCCGCCGGAGTTGCCCACCAGCACGACCCGCTCGTACCCGGACCGGCGCAGGTGCGCCACCGCGGCGCCGATGTCGAGTACGCAGTTCTCCATCAGGAGGCATGAGTCGTTGCCCAGGTACCGCGTGGTGAAGCCGAACGCGGCGACCCCGAGATCGGCGAGTGGTCGCAGCGCGTAGTGGCCGAGGAAGTTCGAGGTCGGATGGACGATGAGCACCGCGGTGTCCTGCACGCGGCCGGTGTCGCGCCAGCAGGCCATCCACAGGGTCCGGCTCAGTCGCGCGACTCCCGAGTAGACGTCGATGCGCTGGCCCGGACCGTCGGGGAGCGGGATCCCGATGACCTCGCTCTCGATCGGCACCGCTCACGCACCCGACCCGATCGACTGGCCGCGTTCGCTGGTCCACCTGGTCAGCAGGGCGAGTCCGGCTCGACGGTCCTCCTCGGTCAGGTCCCGGACCTGTGCGGTCAGCTCGATGCGCACGCCGTTGGGGTCGAAGAAGTACAGCGACTTCCACGTCTCCTCGTGGTCGACGGTGCCGAGTACCTCGACGCCGTGCGCCGTCAGCCGTGCTTTCCACGCCTCCAGGGCGTCCAGCGTGTCCACGTTGAGGGCCAGGTGCCTGATCCAGGAAGGAATTCCGTCCGGCGTCGGCGGCGCGAGCCGGTCCACCTCGAAGAACGCGATGCACTCACCTGATGTGAACCCGTAGAAGGTGTGCAGGAACGGATGCGGCTCGCCGGTCGAGGGCACCCGGTCCTCGCTGATCGCCGCCAGGAACCTGCAGCCGAGCACCTCTGTGTAGAAGCGATAGGTCGCTCCGGAGTCCCACGTCGGGTACGCGACGTGGTTGAGAGAGCGGGGGGCGTCAACTTCCTGCGACATCGTCGTCTCCCTCTGGGCGCGAGTCCGAGTGTCTTGTTATCGCCTACTGTGTGCGTTATGTTTACACGCGCCGTCGGCCTTGTCCATGAGCGGTCGTCCTGGAAGGGGTGGGCGAGATCGACAGCCAACCGAACGGAGAGCCGGACATCCCGCCGTCGCCGTACTGCGTGGCACCGGCCGACTTCCAGCGGGTGCGCATGCGAGCAGGTGCGGACCCGCGGGTCTGCTGGATCACGCTGGACCGGCCGGAGCGGCTCAACGCGTTCGACTGGCGGATGCTGGTCGAGATCCGGGCGGCGCTGTGGCAGGCGACCTTCGACCACGAGGTGAGGGTGGTCGTCATCACCGGCGCCGGCCGGGGGTTCAGCGCCGGTCGGGACATCAACGACCTCAGGTGGCAGCGCGGCCTGCCCGGCAACACCTACCGCTCCTACGTGCGCACCAACCACGCCACCTTCGACGACATCGAGAACCTGGAGAAGCCGGTGATCGCCGCGATCAACGGCCCGTGCGCCGGCGGTGGCGTCGAGCTCGCGATCTCCTGCGACTTCCGGGTCGCCGCACGCAGCTCCGTGTTCGTGTTGCCGGAGATCAGCATCGGCGTCATCCCGGCGTCCGGCGCGTGCTCGCGGATGAGTCGGCTCATCGGCCCCGAGCGGCTCAAGGAGATGGTCATGACGGGCCGGAAGTACTCCGCGGAGGAGGCCTGCGCCATGGGGCTGGTGTCGCGGATCGTGCCGGACGACGAGCTCGAGTCCAGTGTGGAGTCCCTGGCCGCGGACCTCATGAAGGGGGCGCCACGGGCCATCGGCCTGGCCAAGCACGTGATCAACATGTGTGAAGGGATCGACCAGCACACCGGCCGTGACGTCGAGCGGCTCGGGCAGTCCTGGCTTGCGCAGACCGATGACTCCTGGGAAGGGCTCTCGGCGTTCCTGGACAAGCGTTCCCCGGAGTTCGGTGGGCAGGCGTGACCGAAGGCGGCGGCGCGGCCGAGCCGCCTGACCCGTACCAGCGGGCGCTACTGGTCGGTGACGTGCCCACGCTGCACGCGTCGAACCCCGCGACCCGCGACCGGCTCGCGGTCACCGACGGTCGTGCCTCGCTGACCTGGAGGGATCTGGAGGACCGTGCCACCAGGCTGGCCAACGGTCTCGCGGAGTACGGGCTGCACGATGCGGAGCCGGTGGCCGTGTACGCGGGCAACCGGGTGGAGTACCTGGAGCTGATCTACGCGCTGGCCAAGGGCGGCCACCCGATCGTGCCGCTGAGCCCGCGGCTGCTGCCCGCCGAGGTGTCGAGGTCGGTGCGGGTGACCGGGGCGCGGGCGTTGATCAGTGACCAGCACGAGCAGGGCGGCGAGCTGACGGTCGCGCGCGTGCGGGACGGTGCGAGTCTCAGCGATCAGCTCGCCGACCTGACGTCCTATGAGAGTGTCATGTCCCGGGGTGGCTCGGCGGGCGCGTCGCCGCCGGCGGAGACCACGCCGTTCCGGCTGTCGTTCACCAGCGGCACCACCGGATCGCCCAAGGTGTGCGTGGTGCCGCATCGGGTCGCGATGCAGATGTGGGCCGACATGGCCGTCGAGTTCGGCATCGGCGCGCGTGACCACGAACTGCTGGCCGGGCCGCTGTTCCACGGCCTCGGCTTCACCTCCGCGCTGCAGCAGCTCTACGTCGGTGGCTCGGTGCACGTCCAGAGCCGTTTCGACCCGCGGCTCGCGGTGGAAGCGATCAACGCCTACCGGCCGACCGTGCTGCCCGGTGTGCCGATCATGTTCGACCGGATGCTGGACGAGCTGGACCGGGCCGGGCGGGAGGTCCGGACGAGCTCGGTTCGACTGGTGCTGAGCTCCGGCGCGCGCACCGGCGGCGCGCAGAAACGCAGGTTGGCCGAGGCGTTCCCGGAGGCAACCGTGTGTGAGTTCCTCGCCTCCACCGAGGCGGGCATCGTCACCACGAACTGGGCCGATCCGGCCGGGGAGAAGGCGGAGTCGTGCGGACGCCCGTTCTTCCGCACCAGGGTCGAGGTGATCGACGAGCGCGGCGCGGTGCTGCCGCGGGGGAGCGTCGGCGAGATCGCCAAGCGCGGCCTGCTCACCGGGCCGGTGTACCTGGGCGACGAGCGGCGCTCCGCCGACGCCTTCCGCGCCGGCTGGTATCGCACCGGGGATCTCGGCTACCAGGACGAGGACGGCTACTTCTACGTCGTCGGCCGGCTCAAGGAGGTCATCGTCAGCGGTGGCATCAACATCTACCCTGCCGAGATCGAGGAGGCCATCGCCGGGATCGAGGCCGTGCGGGAGGTGGCGGTCGTCGGTGTGTCCGACGAGACGTGGGGCGAGAGCATCAAAGCGGTGGTCGTTCCGGTTGACGGCGCGACCGTCGGGCCCGCGGACGTCGAGGCCCGGTGCCGGGAAGCCCTGGCGGGCTACAAGGTGCCGCGGCTGGTCGAGCTCGTCGGCGAGCTGCCCCGCACCGCGTCGGGAAAGGTACTGCGCCGCGAGCTCGCCCAGCCGTCGGGCTTCCGGCGAACCGGGTCGGGTTGGGTGGCGATCCCGCCGCCTCGATGAGGCGGTTCTCGCGGCCGCAGTCCATCGCGCGACGCGCTCACCCCGTGCCGATCCGCCGAGCCGCCGCCAGCACCGCCCCCGCCCAGTCCTGCGTCAGCGCCGGGGTGAGCCTGCTGGCCGGGGCAGCGATCGCGAGCGCCGCGCGAAGGTGGTCGGGGTCCTCCGGGAGGGCCACGCCGACCGCACCGATCTCGACGTCGCTCTCGTTGTACGCGACCGCGTAGCCGAGGCGCCGGACCTCCGCGAGGTCCTCCTCGAGCTGGGTGCGAGTGGCGGGTGGTCCGTCCGTCCTGCCCGGCAGCTTCTCGTCCGGGTAGAGCCCGCGCAGCTCGGCCGGCGACATGGCGGCGAGGATCGCCTTGCCCGCTGATGTGATGTGGGCCGGGAGCAGCAGGCCCACCCGTCCCCCCACGCGCAGCGCTCTGGTGGTCTCCACGGCGTCGACGAAGCGGACGTTCGTGCCCTCCAGCAGGACGAGGACGACCGTCTCGTCCACGCTGTCGCGGAGCGCCTCCATGACCGGCCGTGCCCTGGCGCGGATGTCGAGCCTGCTGATCGTGGCCAGGCCCAACGCCAGTAGTGCTTGACCAGCGAAGTACGTGCGGCTGGTGGCGTCGCGTTGCAGGAAGCCGTAGTGCTCGAGCATCGCCAGCAGCCGGTGCGCCGTCGACCGCGCCACGCCCAGCTCCGCTGCGCACTCGGAGACCCGCAGCCGTTTGCGGTCGCGCAGCAGGAGCAGGAGCAACAAGGCGTTGCGGACCGACTCGATCGGATAGCTGGGGCCGCTCGCGTCTGTTGTCATGCCGCTTCCTCGCCTTGACGGCTGACTCAGTCTCATGGAAGTGTTGTGCTTAGCAGGACAGTGTTCTGTTGTCAAGAACAATGGCGGTCGTCAAACAGAACGCGCTCATGGCCCTGAACCTGGCTCCGGTCGGCACCACCACGTCGGGCAGGACGCCCGGGAAGGGGAACGCATGAACCGCTTGGAGAACGTCACCGTCATCGTCACCGGAGGCGGCAACGGCATCGGGCGGGCCGGCGCGGTCGCCATGGCGGCGGAGGGCGCCATGGTCGCGGTCCTCGACCTCGACCTCGACGCCGGGGCGCAGGTCGTCGACGAGATCGAGCGAGCAGGTGGCAAGGCCCGCGCGTGGCAGGCCGACATCACGTCGCCGGGCCAGGTCGACACGGTCGTGACCGAGGCGATCGCGTGGGCGGGCCAGGTGGACGTCCTGGTGCACTCGGCCGGGATCGTCGCCCCGAGCATGCTCAAGAACACCTCGCTCGAGTCGTTCGAACGTGTCGTCGGCGTCAACCTCACCGGGACGTTCGTCTGCCTGAAGGCTCTGATCCCGCACTGGATGGAGAACCGGCGCGGCAAGTTCATCGCGTTGACCTCCCCGGCGGCGCTGCGCGGACAGGTGGGCGGGGGCAGCTACGCCGCGGCCAAGGCCGGCGTCGTCGCCCTGGTGAAGACGGCAGCGGTCGAGCTGGCCCGCTACAACATCACCGCGAACGCGCTGTTGCCCATCGCGGCGACGGAGATGTCGGCGAAGGTCCGGGATGATCCCAAGCTCGAGGAGAAGTTCCTCAGCACGATTCCGCTGCGGCGCTGGGCCACCCCGGAGGACATCGCGCCCAGCCTGGTCTACCTGGCGTCCTCGGACTCGGACTACATGACGGGCAGCACCCTGTCCGTCGACGGCGGCCGCACGATCTGAAGGCGGGCTCCGGCATGCCACATTCCTGGACGGTGTCCGAACAGCTGCGCTGGGTGGCCGCCTGCCGGCCGGCGGCAACAGCGATCGTGGACGACGCGGGGGAGCTGACCTTCGCCGACCTCGCCCGGCGGGTGGAGGCACTCGCGGGCCACCTGTCATCCCTGTCCGGTGGGCGGGTCGGCCTCTACCTGGCGAACCGGCGTGAGTGGGCCGAGGCGTTCTTCGCGTGCCAGCTCGCGGGGATCGCCGTCGTCCCGGTCAACGACCGCTACCGGGAGCGAGAGGTGCAACACCTGGTCGAGGACGCCGGGATCGGGCTGGTCGTCTCCGACGGCGAGGCACACCGCGGCGACGTGCTCGCAGGGCTGCGTGGCGGCGTCGACACGCTCATGGTGGGCGACCCGTACGAGACGGCGCTGGCGACTGCCGGGCCGGCGCGGCCCCGGTACAACGACGAGTCGGCGGTGCTCTACACCTCCGGCACCACCGCCCTGGCCAAGGGGGTCCGGGTGACGCAGGCCAACCAGGCCATGGGGTCGTTCCTCGGGCCGGCGACACTGATCGGCCTGACCGCAGCCGACACGGTCCTGATCGCCACGCCGCTCGGGCACCGCGTCGGCCAGTCGCGGCTGCTCGGCGGGCTGCTCACCGGCGCCTGCACGGTGCTCAGCCCGGACGCGCGCCCCGGCACCCTGGTCGACGCCGTGGAGCGGTTCCGGGTCACCGTCACGGGCATGGTGCCGACGATCGCGCGCGACCTGGCATTCTCCGCGACCCCCGACATCGGGGCGAGGCTCGCCTGCCTCCGGGTGCTCGGCGTCACGGGCGAGGCGATGACGGCCGAGCTGCGGCACAAGGTCGCCGAGATGCTGCCGAACACCGAGCTGTGGACGTTCTTCGCCTCGACGGAGACCGGCCTCGCCACGGCGCTGCCGCCGGGCGAGTTCACGTCGCGGCCGACGTCGTCCGGGCGGGCGCTGCCGGGCGTCGAGCTCGCGGTACTGGACCTCGAGAGCGGCGCCACCGCCACCGCCGGGTCGGGCGAGGTGCTCGTCCGCTCCGGTGAGCCCGGCTCCTACGCGGTCGGTGCCGGATACGTCGGGGCCGCGGCCGGGTCGTCGTTCACCGACGACGACGGCTGGTTCCACACCGGCGACATCGGGCTGCTCGACACGGACGGCTGGCTGACCATCACCGGCCGCAGCAAGGACATGATCCTCTCGGGCGGGTTCAACATTGCCGCGCAGGAGGTCGAGGACGTCCTGCGGCTGCACCGCGCGGTCCGCGACGTCGCGGTGACCGGCGAGCCCGACGAGCGGTTCGGGGAACGGGTCGTCGCGTGGGTCGTGCCGAACGCCGGCGCCGAGGTCGGTGTGGAGGAGCTACGGGAGTTCACCGGGTCACGGATGGCGGCCTTCAAACGCCCGCGCATCGTGCGGTTCGTCGACGAGCTCCCGCGCACCGCCACCGGGAAGATCGCCAAGTGGCGCCTGACGGCCCCCGCGGGCCCGTCGTGAGCATGGCGTCGCTAGAGGCTGAACCGGGTGGGGTCGGTCATCACCTCGACGAGGGTGGGATGGTCGGCCGAGCGCGCCCCGTCCAGGCAGGCTCGGAGGTCGGCAAGGGTGTCGACCCGCTGGCCGGGTACGCCGAACGCGGTGCTGATGTCGGCTATGTGTGGGCCGGCGATGTCCACGCCGGGGAAGTGGTCGCGCTCGACGGCTTCGCCGCCGTACCGGCGCAGCGCCGCGCCGACGGCGGCGTAGCTCTGGTTGTTGATGACCACGTAGGTGACGGGGAGGCCGGTGCGCGCCGCGGACCACAGGGCCGGCATGCCGAACTGGAACACACCGTCGCCGATCACCGCGGCGACGTGGCGGCCCGGCATGCCCATCGCGACGCCGAGCGCGGCGCCCATGCCCCAGCCGAGCGATCCTGATGTGGAGACGAAGTAGTCGTCGCCGGTGTGTTGGTGCGCCCGCTGTTGCAGGACCCCGCCCGCGGTCGTGGCATCGCCGACGATGGCCGTGCCACGCAGCGACTCGGTGATGACGTCGATGACATCGTCGGGCTGGAGCGGGCCGCCGGACGCCGACGGCGGGCGTGGCGCAGTCGGCTCGGCCGCCGGAACCACGCGTGTCGAAGCCGGCGGCAGGGCGGCGGCCAGCGCCTCGACCGTCAACCGTTGGTCGCCGATCAGGGCCGCGTCCACGCCGTAGATCATTCCCACGTGCCTGGGATCGGTGTGGCTGTGCACGATCGGCACTCCTGCCGGCAGCGGCGGGACGCGGGCGGGCTCGAACTCGTTGAACAGACGCGCTCCCAGGAACACGAGGAGATCGGCCTGCTGCACGAGTGGGTGCCCCACCTCGTACTGGCCGCGGAAGTGGGGGTGATCGGTGGGGAAGCCTGGTCGCTCGAACCCCCGCCGGTCCTCGTGCAGCACCGGTGCCCCGAGCTGTTCGGCGAGGTGGACCAGCTGATCGAGCGCGTCGGCGCGAGCGAGCTCGCTGCCGGCGACGAGGACCGGCCGCTCGGCGGCCGCGAGCAGAGCGGCCGCGTCCCGGACGGCGTCGGGGGACGGCCGTACCCGCGAGTCGAACCGGTAGCAGGAGGCCGGCCCGGGCACGGGGACGTCGGCGGTGCTCTCCAGCAGATCCTGGCTGAGCGCGACCCAGACCGGACCGGCCGGCTCCGTCACCGCCGTGCGGAAGGCACGGTTGACGTCCTCGGGGATCGCCTCGGTGGTGAGCGACTGCCAGTCTGACTTCACGTACTGGTGCACGAGGTCGCGCATGCGGCGGCCGGTGGTGAAGCCTTCCCGAGCCTGGATCGACGAGGCCTTGATCCCGTTGAGCACGACGACGGGGGAGTAGGCCAGCTGGGCGGCGTAGAGGTTGCTCAGCCCGTTGGTCAGCCCGACGTTGGCGTGCAGGTAGGCGACGCTGGGCCGGCGGGTGACACGAGCGAGACCGTCGGCCATCGACACGGCGACACCCTCGTGGGTGGTGAGCACCAGCTCGACGTCCTTGCGGACGACCAGTGCGTCCAGGACGGCGGCCTCGGTGCTGCCGGGGCAGGTGAACAGCCGGTCCGCCCCCCAGTCCCGGATCACGTCGAGCAGGGCCTCGGAGGGTCGGGGCATGGTCGGGATCTCCTCGGGGCGCGGGTCAGGTGGAGGTGGTGACGAGCTCCATCAGGTGCCGGCGGAGGCGGCTGAACGTCTCGCTCGACCGCGTGACGAGCTGGCTGCGAGGTCGCTCCAGCGGAACGTCGACGATCTGCTCGACGCGGCTCGGGGCGCCGGTGAGGACGACCACGCGGTCGGCGAGGTACACCGCCTCGTCGATGTCGTGGGTGACGAGCACGACCGTGATCTCGAGTTCGCGCCGCACCTTGAGGATCAGGTCCTCCAGGTCGAAGCGCGTCTGGGCGTCGACCGAGGCGAACGGCTCGTCCATGAGGAGCAGATCCGGCTCCGCCGCGAGCGCCCGCGCGATCGCCACGCGCTGCTGCATGCCGCCGGAGAGCTGCCAGGGGTAGCTCCTGCCGACGTCGCCGAGCCCGACGGCGTGCAGCACCTCCTGGATCCGGGCCTCGCGCTGCTGCTTCGGCACTCCGGCGACCTTGAGGGGGACGGCGACGTTGCGGTTGACCGTGAGCCACGGGAACAGGGAGCGGCTGTAGTCCTGGAAGACCACGCTCAGGCGGTCGGGAACCGTATGAAGCGGGGTGCCCTCGAACCGGACCTCGCCGGACGTCGGGGCGAGCAGGCCCGCGAAGCAGCGCAGCAGCGTCGTCTTGCCCGCGCCGCTGGGCCCGACCACGCAGACGAACTCGCCCTTGGCGACATCGAAGGACACGTCGGCGATGGCGAGCTTCTCGGCCGGCGTCCCGGCGCTGTAGGCCTTCGCGAGGGTGCGGACCGACAGGACCGGTTCGCGCTGCTCGTCCGACGGTGTGGCAGGCGGTGTGGCCGACGGTTCGGTGTGGACCACCTCGGATCCCGACACGGGCTCAACCCTTCCGCTCGACAGCGCGAGCGCCGATGTACCACGCCAGTACGACGCGCTCGACGGCGATGAACAGGAACGTCAACGCGCTCCCGACGAGGGCCAGGACGATGATCCCGGTCCACATCTCGGTGATGGCGAAGCGCTGCTGCGCCTCGAGGATGAAGAAGCCGATGCCCGACTGCGACGCGATGAGCTCGCTGACCACCATCATGATCACCGAGACCTGCAGGCTGTGGCGCAGCCCGGCCATGATCTGGGGCATTGCGCCGGGCAGCACGACGGTGCGGACGGTCCGGAGCGCGGACATGTGCAGGACCTTCGCCGTGTCGAGTTTGAGCGGGTCGGCCGCGCGCATCCCGTCCAGGGTGTTGAGCATCGTCGGCCACACCGCGGCCAGCACGATGATCGTGATCTTCATCGCCGACCCGATGCCCATGATCGCCACGATGGCGGGCAGCAACGCGGCCGTCGGGATCACGTAGACGAAGTACAGCACGGGGGAGACCGCGTGCCCGACCCTCCGGAACTTCCACAGCAGCGCACCGACGCCGACGCCGAGGAGTCCGGCGACCGTGTACCCGATGGCGAAATGGCCGAGGCTCGACCACAACTCGCTCCTCGCCCCGCCCACGATCCAGAGTGCGTGCAGACGCTCCACGATGCGCTGCAGCGGTGGGAAGAACGTCGACCTGCTGCCCGCGGAGAGCACCCACCAGAGCACCAGGATCGCGGCGAAGAACCACAGTCGCCAGATGCCCGACCAGACGCGCTGCAGGGGAAGCGCACCGTTCACGGGTCACGCCCCCTTCGGCGCGAGGTTGCGCTGGCTCTCGTGCCAGTGCAGGAGACGTTGCTCGAGGTAGGCGAACGTGCTGGTCACGATCACCCCGGCCACTCCGGTGACGAGGATGAACGCGTACGTCGCCGGCAGCCGGTCCGGTCCGGCGTTCACCGACGTGAGGATGCTGAGGCCCAGGCCCTTCGCCCCTCCGATGAGCTCGGCGATGATCGTCAGGATCAGCCCGACGGCAGCGGCGACGCGCAGGCCGGTCGCGATGAACGGGGCAGCACTGGGGAGCGTCACGCCGACGAACCTGCGCATGCCCCGCAGCCGCAGGACGGCGGCCGTGTCCCGCACGACCGGATCCACCGCGCGGACTCCGTAGATCACTTGGATCGTGAGCGGCCAGAACACCCCGAACGCGACGAGGAAGACCTTCATCTCGAGCGAAGCCCCCCACACGACGATGGCCAGCGGGAGGATCGCGATGACGGGTACCGTCTTGAGGAACTCGATGACGGGGATGACGCTGAGATAGGCGAAGCGGTTCAGGCCGAGCAGGGTGCCCACCAGGACGGCCATCGAGCAGCCGATCGCCAGGCCGAGGGCCCAGCCCCGCACCGTGTTCCAGACCGCGGTCCAGAGTTCGGCGGACAGCAGCTGGCGGGCCAGCTCCGCGATCGTGTCGGTCATGCTCGGGAACGAGCTCGCGTCCAGTGAGCCGGAGACGCTGAGGTACTCCCACCCAGCGAGCACGGCGAGGACGACCAGCACCCTCGCCACGATCGTGAACCAACCCGAGTCGATGATCCTCACGTCCCACCTCATTTCCGGGTCGGGCCGGGCCTGACGCGTCGCCGTACTCCGGGCTATCCCTGGGGCTGCCAGACCAGGGCGGCCGGATCCACGGTGCTGTCGATCGAGCCCTGTTGGCGCATCAGATCCTGGATGGCCCCGATCGAGTCGATGTTGATCTCGGGCACGTAGTTGCTCGGGATGACCTGCGCCGCCGCCTGTTCCGGTGTGAGTTGGAGATGCTCGACGAGCGTTGCTTTCGCCTCGTCCTCGTGGTCCTTGCTGTAGCGGATCGACTCATCGATGGCGTCCCGGAAGCCCCGGCCGATCTGCGGGTTCTCCGACAGGAACTGAGCGGTGGCGGCGTAGCAGTAGATCGTCCCGGTCGGGAAGAGGTCCGAGCTCGGGTTGGCCAACGTGACGGCCCCGGCCGCGAGCGCGGTCTCCACATACGGCGAGGTGATCACCGCGGCGTCGACCCGCCCGTCGGCGAGAGCCTGCGGCATCTGCGGGAAGGGCATCGCGATGAACTCGGTGCCGGTGGCGCCGGCATCCTCGATGAGCTTCTTGGCGCCGATCAGATTGATGCTGGCCAGCTGCACGACGGCCACCGTCTTGCCGGACAGGTCATCGAGGGAGTCGATGCCTCTGCCGGCCGCGGCGACCAGCGCACTCGCGTCGCGGTCCGGGCTCACCTGACCGTCGACGGGGCTCACGCACTGGATCGGGGTCCCCTCCCGGTTCGCGTTGATGAGCACCGGCGTGGAGACGAACCCGAAGTCGGCCTGCCCGGCGACCAGCGAGGAGACGATGGGGACGGGCGAGGCCGCGGGCTCCACCGTCACGTTGAGGCCGCGCTTGGCGAACATCCCGTTCTGCATCGCGAGGAAGAGCACGGCGTTCGGCGAGAACGGCACTATGCCCACCGTCACGTCGGTCTGCTCGGTGCCGTCGGCGGCCGTACTTCCTCCGCCGCACGCCGCCGCGACGAGCACCACGACCGCCAGCACACTCGCCTTGACACCTTTACGCACATCGGCCTCCCGAGGTCGTCCGCGATAGGCGTCGGGTGCCAGATGCCGTGTCGACGCCGACCCCGCATGCCTCGCTGCTGTGATCGCCAGGCGAGATGCGGGTCACAGTAAGGGCCCAGCGAAGGCATGTCCACTCCTGCAGACTTGCGGCTTCTGTAATTCCGCTATGCAGAACGCGGCTGCTGGACGAGAAGGGATCTTTGACGGCGCCTGCTGCGTAGACTCGGCTGACACGTGCGAGGGAGCGGGCTGGTGACATCGAGGACGCCGACGAGCTGGGACGTGGCGCGTCGAGCAGGGGTCTCGCGCACAGCCGTGTCCCTCGTGCTGAACGGTCGCGCCGCGGGCAACATCTCCGAGGAGAACCAGCGGCGGATCCTGGCCGCCGCAACGGAACTGGGCTACCAGCCGAACTCGGCCGCGGTGAGCCTGCGCCGTCGCACGACCTCGACGATCGGGATCGTCACCGACGAGATCACGACCAGTCCCTTCGCCGGGCAGCTGCTGCAGGGGGCGCGGGACGCTGCCGCCGAGCGCGGCTACCTGGCATTTCTGGCGGACTACGGCGGTGACGAGGAACGTGAGCGCGACATGGTGTGGGCGCTTCGAGGGCGGCAGGTCGACGGCTTCCTGCTCGCCGCGATGTCGATGCGCGAGATGGCGCCCGTCGCCGAGCTGGCGGAGCTGCCGGTCGTGCTGGCCAACTGCTTCTCACCGACCGGTCCGGCCGGGGTGATCGCAGATGAGGAGGCGGGTGGCCACGCCGCGGCTCGGTGCCTGTTCGAGCTCGGGCACCGCCGCGTGGTCATGCTCGCCGGGCGCAACCCGTGGGACACGGAGGACATCCCCGCCACGGCGCGGCGGATCACGGGCTTCCGGCGCGCGGCCCGCGAGGCCGGCGCCGGGGCGGACGCCGGCGTCGTCTACGCCGGGTGGCACATCCGGGACGGGGTCGCGCACGCCCGGAGACTGCTGGACCGGCCGGCGCCCGAGCGGCCGACCGGGTTCGTCTGCGCCCGCGACCGCGTGGCGGTGGGTGTGGCGCTCGCCGCCGCCCAGCTCGGGCTGCGCGTGCCGGAGGATCTGTCGGTCGTCGGCTACGACAACGAGCCGGAGGTGGCGGAGATGATGGTCCCGCCGCTCACCACGGTGAACCTGCCGCACCGGACCATCGGAGCCGCCGCCGTGGAGCTCCTGCTGCGCACGGTGGTCGACGGCGAGCCGTTGCCGGTCGCCGACGTCCTGGTCCCGTGCGAGCTCGTCATGAGGGAATCAGTGGGCCCAGCTCCCACGCGCTGAGCGCGACGTCGGCCTGCACCCGCCAGAGTTCGCCGGCCCGCGGATAGGCTCGCACCGTCCACGCGTCGCCGTCGGCGAACGCCTCCACGACCGATGCGTCCACCAGCACGCGGACCCGCGCCGCGTCCGCCGGCGCACGCCAGACCTCGCGGCCGCCGTCCGGACCGACGATCGCGACGACGAGCGGTCCGTCCGCCTCGACCTCCCACGCGGGCAGCTCGGCGGCTGGGACGCCCTCGGCCAGGTCGACGGCATCGAGCTTGCTGCGACGCAGCCCGCTCAGCTCCCTGGCGGGCGCCGAGACGACTCGGCCGTTGTCCAGCGCGAGCTCGCGCGGGAAGGTCAGTGCGCCGGCCCATCCTGCGGTGAGCACTTCCTCCTGCGTACGGCCGATCCGGCCCTCCCAGGTCCAGGCCCACATCAACACCCGAGTGCCGTCGATGACGGCCTGTGGTGCGTAGAAGTCCGGCCCGAAGTCGAGTGGCCGGCCCGAGTCGACCGTGAACCGGGGCGTCCCACCGACCACCTCGACGCCGCCGACCAGCGCGCTCACGCCGCGCAGGTCGTGGTCGTGCCACCGCGACAGGATGAGTGCCCACCGGCCGCCCGGCAGCGGCACGAGCTGCGGGCACTCCCAGATCTCGGCCGGAGCGAGCTGCATGGCGCGCGGATCCTCACCGGTCAGCAGCTCGCCGAGCGGACGCCACACGTCGAGGTCGTCGACGCCGTACACGAGCACCAGCGGTGTGCCGTCGGTGCGGCCCGAGCCGACGAGTGCGTACCGCCGGCCGTCGACGGTGAAGAGGGCGGGATCACGGAACTCGCGGATCGTCGGATCGGCCGGCCGTGGCTGCACCATCACGTCCTGCGCAACCCACGAGCCGTCGGGGGCGCGGCGGGCGAGCGCGACCCCGGCGTTCGCGGCATGATCGGGTACAGCCGTGTAGACCAGGACCGGCTCGCCGCCGTCGAGGGCAGCCACGCCGCTCCACACCCCGCCGGCGTCGATCGCGCCGGGGCGCGGCCGCAGTGCCACGGGTTCCTCGTGCCACTCCAGCAGATCGGCCGAGCTGACGTGGCCCCAGCAGATCGCCGCATGCACGGGCGCGTCGGGGTTGTACTGGAAGAAGACGTGCCAGCGCCCGTCCCAGCGGCCGATGCCGTTCGGGTCGTTGAGCCACCCCTCCGGCGGGCGGATGTGCAGGTGCGGACGGTGATCCGGCTCGGTCACTTACCAGCTCCTGCCGTCAGGCCTTCACGAAGCGGTCGCTGTCCGAAGACGAAGACGACCAGCGCGGGGATCATGGACAGGACCACTCCGGCGAGCACCACCGAGATCGATCCGGTGCCGAGGTGACCCTGCAGGCTCACCAGACCCAGCGGCAGTGTGAAGTTCTGCTCGCTGATGGTGAGGATCAGGGGGCGGAAGAACTCGTTCCAGTGGAAGTTGAACGCGAGGATCCCGACGATCGCCATGCCCGGCATTGCGAGCGGTGCGTAGACGGAGCGGAACGTCCGCCACGGGCCGGCCCCGTCGATGGCGGCTGCCTCGCCGAGCTCCACCGGCAGTCCGAGGAAGTACTGGCGCATGAGGAACGTGCCGAACGCCGTCGGTACGGCCGGGAGGATCAGGGCGAGCAGGGTGTCGGAGAGGCCCATCCCGCGGATGAGCATGAAGACCGGCACGATCGTGACCTGGACGGGCACCATCATGGTGGCCAGCACGAGGGAGAACCACTTCTCGCGCCCCCGGAACTGCAGCCGGGCGAACGCGTATCCGGCCAGCGCGGCGCTCAGCATCTGACCGATCGTGATCAGGCCGGTGACGAGCGCGGAGTTGAGCACCAGCAGGGCCATGTCGATCTGCTGGAAGACCTCGACGTACGGGGTGAAGTCCGGGTCGGTCGGGATGAACTGCGGAGGCAGCGTGAAGGACTCCGCCGGGCGGCGCAGCGACGTCGTCAGCGTCCAGATGACCGGGCCGAGGGTGAGTGCCGCCGCGACGAGCAGCACCACCATGCGCCCGGCGGTGGACGGGGCGGGGAGGGCACGCCTGCGCGCCGGAGCGACTGTGGTGATCATGGGCCGGTCCTCACTGGTAGAAGACGAAGCGTCGGGACAGCCGGAACTGCAGGACGGTGACCGTCATGATCAGCGCCGTGAGGATCACACCGACCGCGCTGGCGCGGCCGAACTCGAGCTCCCGGAACGCGGACTCGAAGATGACCATCACGGCGGTGCGCGTCGAGTCGCCGGGGCCGCCGCGCGTGAGCACGTAGGGCTGGTCGAACACCTGGAGCGCGGAGATCACACTCATCACGCACGCCACGAGCATCGTGGGCGAGACCAGCGGGAGGGTGATCGACCGGAACTGTCGCCAGCCCGTCGCGCCGTCGATCGCGGCCGCCTCGTACACGTCGCGGGGAATGGCCGCGAGCCCGCCGATGAAGAGCAGGAAGGTGAATCCGAACTGCTGCCACACGTAGACGAACAGCACGACCGCCGCGGCCGCGCCCGCCGAGCTCAACCAGGGCACCGCGGGGATGCCGACGAGGGAGAGCAGCCAGTTGACGACGCCGAACTGCTCGTTGAACAGGTAGCGCATCACCACCGAGACGCTTGCCGCAGACAGGATGAGCGGGAAGAAGTACACCGAGCGGAAGAACGTGCGCAGCCAGTCGGGCATGCGCTGGGCGACGAGTACCGCGAGGCCCAGCGAGACGGCGATCTGGACGGTCACCGCGACGACGACGAAGGCGATCGTGTTCAGGAAGGACACCCGCACCGTCGGGTCGGTGGCGATCTCGGCGAAGTTCTCGAGGCCCACGAACCGCGGCGGGGTGATGACGTCCCAGCGGAAGAACGCCAGCACCACCGAGGCGACGATCGGGATCAGCGTGAACACCACGATCCCGCCGATCGTCGGGGCGAGGAACAGCGTGGCGACCATCCGGCGGCGCCAGGCCCCATCGGGCACCCGGCCTGCCGATCGCGGGGGCTTCGGGCGCTCGGCTTCGTCGAGCGGCTTCGGGGCGGGGACGACGGCGGTCATGGCTGCCTCCTGAGGGCCTGCTCGAGATCGCGTTGCAGGGTGGCCAGCGCCGGTCGCACGCCCGCTGCGCTGCCGCTCACCGCGGACAGGACGTTCTTGAGGAGGGCGGTCTCCACGGCCGCCTGCTGGGCCGGGGCGGGGATCGGGCCGGTGGTCGGGAAGCGGTCCAACGTGTCGTAGAAGACCTGCCAGTGCGGCGGACCGGTCGGCGCGTAGAACGCCTCGTTCACCATCGACCGGCGGGTGGGCGTGGTGGACGGCTCCGGGTAGGCGAGCCGCATCCCCTCGCGGCTCGCGGTGAACTTCACCCACTCCCACGCGGCGTCCTTGCGCTTCGAGGTCGCCATGATCCCGTAGCCCGACGAGCCGAACTGGTGGCGCTGCGAGCGCCAGCCGGGGAAGAACTGGACGTCGAACCCGTCGGCGGGCATGCCGGCCTCGTGCAGGCCCTGCACCCAGTAGCCACCGGCCGGGGCGGCTCCGATGCGGCCGGATGCGAACAGGCCCACGAGCGCATTGCCGCCGCCCTCCTCGGGGCGGGTGCCGAGTCCTTCGGCGACGAGCTCGCGGAGGAACTCCACCGACTCGGCCACCCGTTCGTTCTCGGCGTTGGGCTCGCGCCACTCGTATCCGCCGCTGCGGCGCTCGCCGGGGTAGAAGCGGTCCCAGAACCACTGGCCGCCGCCGGACCGGGTTTCGCTCAGGAAGCTGGTCTCGTTGACGTACAGCCACGGCACGACGCCGCCCCAGAGCCGGTTGGTCCAGTAGTACGGCACGAAGTCGGCGGGCGACGCCGCGCGCATCCGGCGCAGCATGTCGGCGAAGTCGTCCTTGGTCCAGTCGTCGGCCGGACGCTGCAGCCCGGCCCGCTCCAGCGCGGCCGTGTTCAGGTACATGTTCGCGGCGTTGAAGTCCGTGGGCAGCTGGAACAGGCTGCCCTGGTACAGGAAGGCCTCGAGCAGCGCCGGGTGCACGTCGTCGAAATACTCCTGCAGCTCGGCGGCGTCGCGCGACACGTAGGCGTCGAGGGGCTCGGCGAGCCGGGAGGCGAACAGCTGCGTGCCCTCGGTGGCCACGTTGATCACGTCCGGCGGGTTCCCGGCCGCGATCATCGTCAGGAGCTTCGCGAAGTAGTCGCCCCAGTCGGTGGCCTGCACCGCCTGGATCCGGACTTCGATCTCGGGGTGGAGCTGCTGGAACCGGTCGGCGAGGACCTGGCGGGCCTCGGCGTCCTGGGCGGTTCCCTGCAGGACGACGGTGAGGGCGTCGGTGCCGCGCCCCGGGATGTCCTGTGCCGTCAACCTGGGCCACGCCAGCCCGGTCGCTGCTGCGCCCGCGAGGCCGAGTAGCCCGAGCGCGCTGCGTCGGGTGAGGCTCGAAGGGGTGGGTCGCGTCATTGCCACTCCTACCTGTCACGTGTCAGGTAACACGTGTCAGGCATAGTGCGGTGTCGCTCGTGCGCTGTCAAGGACGGGCTGTGGCGACAACCCGCAGGCCGACCGCCGCGGGATCGGCCGGCTGACCGGTGAACAGGCCGGCCGGCGTCCCTACCCGAGTGCCCGCCAACGGCGGTGCAGCACGAACGCCGCCGACTTCGGGTTCCGCTCGCGGGTGAACACGCCCTTCTTGTTGCCCCCGACCCGGGCGATGCCCGACGTGGTGGCGAAGTCGGCGAAGTTCCAGACCTGCTCGCCGACGACGGCGTCGACCCGGTCGAAGACCCGGTGGTACATCTCCAGGTAGGCGACCTGGAACTCCTCGGTCCACGGCTGCGCGGCCACGGAGTGCAGGCCGGGGAGGGTGTCGGCGCCGTACTCCGTGACGATGATCGGCTTGCCCTCCGTGGTCCAGCCCCGAAGCTCGTCCTCCAGCGCCGCCTCGGCGCTGTCGAGGTCGCCGGTCTGGGTGTACCAGCCGTAGTAGCGGTTGATCATGAGGACGTCGGCGAACTGCGAGACGCGGCACTTCCCGTGCGGGGAGAGCCCGACGTTGACGAAACCCGCCGGGCGGGTGGGGTCGGCCTCGCGGACCACGTCGAACAAGGGTCGGAAGTAGTCCTCGGCCTCCTGGCCGTGCGATTCGGGCTCGTTGGCGATCGACCACAACACGACGCACGGGTGGTTCTTGTCCCGCGCGACGAGCTCGCGGATGGCCTGGGCGTGCGCGGCCCGGGTCTCGTCGTTGATGGTGTCCGGTGAGTAGGTGAGGTAGCCCTGGTTGCCGAAGGCGCCACCGCCGAGGCCCATGTTCAGGCCCACGGCGGCGGTTTCGTCGATCACCACGATGCCGCGTCGGTCGGCGTGGTCCAGGACGTCCTCGGAGTACGGGTAGTGCGACGTGCGGAACGAGTTGGCACCGATCCAGTCCAGCAGCTCGAAGTCCTGCAGCATGAAGGCGTCGTTGTGCCCCTTGCCGAGGGTCGGGTGGTCCTCGTGCATGCCGAACCCGGTGAAGTAGAAGGGTTCGCCGTTGATGAGGAACCGAGTGCCGCGCACCTCGACCGTGCGCACACCGACGCTCTGGTGGTAGCTGTCCACCAGCTCGTCCCCTGTGTCGACTCCTGGGTCGACCAGCTGGACCTCGAGGTCGTAGAGGTATCCGTCGCCGGGCGCCCACGGGTGCACGTCGGGCACGGAGACGACGCCCGCGGCGCCGCCGCCGCGGCCGACCTCCAGGCCCTCGGCGTCGCGCAGCACGACGCGCACGTCGAGCCCGTCCGCATCGGCGGTGTCGACGCGGTAGTCGACGGTGCCGGTGGTCCCCTGGAGGTCGGTGGCGATCGTGACGTCGTCGATCCGCGCGATCGGGGTGCTGGCCAGCCACACGGTGCGATGTAGGCCGGCGTAGTTGAAGAAGTCGTGGAAGTAGCGCTGCCGGCGCCCGGTGGGGGTCTCTTCGACGACGCCGGGCGGGATCGTCTGGAAGGTGAGGGTGTTGTCGACGCACACGGTGACGCGAACCTCGTCACCGGCCCGGACGAGCGCGGTGATGTCCACCTCGAAGGGCGTGTAGCCCCCCGAGTGCGAGACGACCTCCGCCTCGCCCACCCACACCGTCGCGTGGTGCGTGGCGGACTCGAAGTGCAGGACGACGCGCTGACCGGCCCACCCGCGTGGCACGCGGACCGTCCGCTGGTACCAGACCTCGCCGCAATGGCTGCGCAGGCGCGGGTCGGTGTGGATGTCGTTGTAGCTGGCCGGCACCGCCATCTCTCTGGCGGCGGGCAGCGGCCCGGCGAACCACCGCTCGTCACGGCCGCCCCCGTCGACGTCGACGCGGAAACGCCACAGCCCGTTGAGTGACTTGCGCTCGCGCGTGGCGGTGTCCTGGGGACGCAACATGCGGGCATTGAGCCGATGAACGACATCTCCTCGCAACTGGTTGCCAGAAGTTGTCCGCCTGCGGAGCCCTCGGTTGTGAGGCAAGAACTGGCAACTCGTTGCCACCCGCCCGCCGCGTCTCGCATTCTCCGCCCCGCACCGAAGGAGCTGACGATGGAGTTGGGCAACCTGGGCAAGGTGAGCGTCCTCACCGTGGTCGTGGGCCTCGCGCTCGCTGCGTGCGGGGGCCAGAGAGCGGGGGACGACAGCCGCACGCTCACCCTTGCGGTCGTCTCGGACGTCACGTCGTGGGATCCCGCGCAGGCGCACGTCGGGCACCAGCTGCAGCCGTACCAGCCGGTCTACGACACGCTGATCCGGCGCGAACCGGACGGAACGCTCGGTCCGATGCTCGCGACCGGCTGGGCCTACGACGACAACCGGACGGAGCTGACGCTCGACCTCCGCAAAGACGTGACCTTCAGCGACGGGACGACGTTCGACGCCGCTGCCGCGAAGGCCAACCTGGAGCACTTCAAGGCGGCCAACGGCCGGCAGGCCGCGCAGCTGGCGAATTTCGAGTCCGCCGAGATCGTGGACGCGGACACATTGAAGATCAACCTGACTGCGCCCGACCCGGCCTTCGAGTACTACCTGAGCCAGGCCGCGGGCCTGATGGGCAGCCCGGCCGCGATCGCGGCGGGCACCATCGCGACGACCCCGGTCGGCACCGGCCCCTACGTCTACGACCCGGCACAGAGCCTCCCCGGTTCGCAGCTCGCGTTCACCACACGCCAGGGCTACTGGAACCCGGGGTTGCAGAAGTTCGACACGGTGGTGTTGAGGCCCATGGCCGAGCCCACCGCGCGGCTGAACGCGGTGGTGGGTGACCTGGCGGACGCAACGCTGGTCGATGCGAGGACCGTCGCTCACGCCGAACGCGCCGGGTTGACCGTGCTCGAGGACTACCAGGTGGACTGGCAGGGGCTGCTGCTGCTCGACCGCGGCGGGACCCTCATCCCCGCGCTGGGGGATGTCCGGGTCCGCCAGGCGATCAACTACGCGATCGACCGCACGACGCTGCTCGACCAGCTGCAGCTCGGCTACGGCACCCCGACCGCGCAGGTCTTCGGACCGTCCAGTGGCGCTTACGTCGAGGAGCTCGACGACCGCTACCCCTACGACCCGGCGAAGGCGCGTCAGCTGCTCGCGGAGGCGGGTTATGCGGACGGCTTCGACATGAGAGTCCCGGCGCTCCCGACGTTCGACACGGCGATCGCAGCCGTCGCGCAGCAGCTGGGCGAGGTCGGGATCAGGGTGCAGGCCGAGACCGCACCGCAGACCACCTACGTCGCCGACCTGGGCGCCGGCAAGTACCCGACCACGTACTTCAACCTGTTCCAGGGTGAGCCGTGGGTCGCGACCAACCAGCTCATCACCACACGCGCGCTGTACAACCCGTTCGACTCGACCACGCCCGAGCTCCAATCGATGATCGACGCGGTCCAGAGCGGCGGCGAGCACTCGGCCGAGCCGGCCAAGGACATCAACCGCTACGTCACCGAGAACGCCTGGTTCGTGCCGCTGTTCCGGGTCGACCAGCTGTACGTCATGAACGGCTCGGTCACCGCGGTCCCGCAGATCCAGCAGGCTGTGCCGTCGATCTACAACTACGCCCCGGCGAACGACGCGTCGAGTCCCAGGAGGTAGTCGTGATCTTCTTCGCCGCGCGAAGGCTGGCCGCCGGAGCCGTCCTGCTCGCCGTGATCAGCGCCCTCACCTACGCGCTCCTCTTCTTCTCCGGTCAGAGCATCGCGCGCAACATCCTCGGCGACATGGCCACCGAGGAACAGGTGGCGCTCAAGGAGGCCGAGCTCGGCCTCGACAAGCCGCTCCCCGTGCGGTTCGTCATCTGGGCGGGCAATGCGCTCACCGGCGACCTCGGCGGCTCGTGGTTCACGGCGCAAAAGGTCGCGGACGCGATCTTCGGCCGGTTGCCGGTGACCCTCGCCCTCGTCTTCGTCTCGATCGTGCTGGTAGCTGTGATCGCGACGCTCATGGGCATGGCCGCGGCGACGCGGCGCGGGTGGATCGACCGCGTCGTGCAGGTCGGCGCGGTGGTCGGCGACGCGCTTCCCGGGTTCGTCTTCGCGATCGTCCTCGTCGCCGTGTTCGCCGTGCAGCTGCGGCTCTTCCCGGCGATCAGCACGATCACCCCGGGGTCGACCGTCGGCGCCTGGGCCGCGACCTTGGCGCTACCCGTCATCGCGATCGTCGTCAACTACGTCACCTCGAGCGCACAACAGATCCGCAGCGCCGTGCTCACGCAGCTCGAACGCGACTACGTGCGGACGCTGCGCAGCCGCGGCATCGGGGAGGGCGAGATCCTCTTCAGGCACGTTCTGCGCAGCGCCGCCCCGGCCGGGCTGACCGTCATCGGCCTCCAGTTCGTGGGGCTGCTCGGTGGCGTCGTCATCATCGAGCGGGTCTTCGCTCTTCCGGGTATCGGTGCACTCGCGGTCGATGCGACGACGTCCGGCGACATCCCGATCGTGATGGGCGTGGTGGTCTACACCGTGATCGTCGTCGTGGTCGTGAACCTGCTGATCGACCTCGCCAACGGCTGGCTGAACCCGAAGGTGCGTGTGGCATGAACCGTGCCCTTGATCTCCCGGGTGAGATGCCTGGACCGTCCGATCCCGTGGTCCGGTCGTCCGTACTGCGGCGGGTCGTCCGCAATCCGCTCGGCGTGCTCGCCCTCGTCGTACTGGCGATCATCGTCCTCGCCGCCGTGTTCGGGCCGATGGTCGCGCCGTTCGGGGAGAACTTCGCGAACATCGATCGGATGCTGGCGCCCGCGGGTGGTGAGCATCTGCTCGGCACCGACAGCGCGGGCCGGGACGTGTGGAGCCGGCTCCTGTTCGGCGCCCGGCTCACCCTGCTGTCGGCGCTGCTCTGCGCGGCCGTCGCGATCGCCTGCGGCCTGCCCACCGGCCTCGTCGCGGGGTACTACGGCGGCTGGTTCGACTCCGTGCCCAGCTGGGTCGCGAACCTGCTGATGAGCCTGCCCGGCATCATCGTGCTGCTCTCGGTGCGCGCGGCGTTCGGCCCGTCGGTCTGGGTCACGATGATCGTGTTCGGGGTCCTGATCAGCCCGGGATACTTCCGGCTGACCCGTACGGCGGTGCAGTCGGTGCGGGGCGAGCTGTACGTGGACGCCGCCCGCGTCGCGGGCCTGAGCGACGTACGGATCATCGGCCGACACATCATGTCCGTCGTCCGGGCCCCGCTCATCATCCAGACGGCGATGGTCGCCGGGGTGGCGATCGCCGTGCAGTCGGGACTGGAGTTCCTCGGACTCGGCGACCCCCAGCAGGCGACGTGGGGCGTGATGCTGAGCGACGGGTTCGAGAACATCTACGTCGCGCCGAGCCTGCTGGTGTGGCCTGCACTCGCGATCGGGCTGACGACCGCCGCATTCGTGCTGCTGGGCAACGCGGTCCGGGACGCGCTCGAGGACAGGCGGGAGGTGCCGAAGGCGACGCAGGTCGAGGTCGCTGAAGAAGCACCTGCGGAGCCGGCAGGCGACATCGCCGCGTCGGCGCCGTCGAGCGGAGAGAAGCACCTGCTCGAGGTGTCGCATCTGTCGCTCGGCTATCCCGGGGCCGACGGCGGAGTCACGCTCGTCGTGGACGACGTCTCGTTCCACGTCGACCGTGGCGAGGTGCTCGCGATCGTCGGCGAGTCCGGCTCGGGGAAGACTCAGACGGCCTTCTCCGTCCTGGGTCTGCTGCCGGAAGCGGCGCGGATCGTCGGCGGCAGCATCCGGTTCGACGGGATGTCCACGGTCGAGCCCGGTGACCAGGTCGTGGCTCAGGCGCGGCTCACCCCGCTGCGCGGCCGGCGCATCTCCTACATCCCGCAGGAGCCGATGTCGAACCTCGACCCGGCGTTCACGATCGGCTACCAGCTCGTGCGCCCGATGGTCCGAGTCCTCGGGATCTCGAAGGCCGAGGCGCGGACCCGGGCGCTCGACCTGCTCGCGAGGGTCGGCATCCCGGACCCGCGTCGCACCTTCGCCGCGTATCCGCACGAGGTGTCGGGCGGCATGGCGCAGCGGGTGCTCATCGCCGGCGCCGTCAGCTGTGAACCCGACCTGGTGATCGCGGACGAGCCGACGACGGCGCTCGACGTCACCGTGCAGGCAGAGGTTCTCGACCTGCTGCGGGAGATGCAGGCGGAGCTCGGCGTGGCGATCGTCCTCGTCACGCACGACTTCGGCGTCGTCGCCGATCTGGCCGACCGGGTGGCCGTCATGCAGAACGGCCGGATCGTCGAGGACGGGCCGGTGCGCGAGGTGCTGCGCTCGCCCAGGGACAGCTACACGCAGACGCTGTTGGGCTCGATGCTCGCGGAGAAGGAACCGATGGCCGTTCCGGCCGCGACGCTGCTGACGAAGGACGTGTGATGGGCGAGCGTCTCCTCTCCGTCGAAGACCTCGTGGTCGAGTACCGCCCGAAGCGGTTCCGGGCGACGCCGTTCCGGGCGTTGAGCGGGGTCTCGGTCGCGGTCGACGCCGGCCAGACCCTCGGGCTGGTCGGCGAATCCGGTTCGGGCAAGACGACCCTCGGCCGTGCGCTGCTCGGTCTGGCGCCGGTGACCGCAGGCCGGATCACCTTCGCCGGCGAGGACATCTCGCACGCCGGGCGCGCCCAGCGACGCAGGCTGAGTCGCGACCTGCAGGTGGTGTTCCAGGATCCGTACAGCTCGCTCAATCCCGCGATGGAGATCGGAGAGATCCTGGCCGAGCCGCTCACGGTTCAGGGCGTGGGCGCCCAGGCGGCGCGAGCGCGGATCACGGAGCTGCTCGACCGGGTCGGCCTGCCGCAGGACGCCGTGCACCGGCTGCCACGGGAGTTCTCCGGCGGCCAGCGCCAGCGCGTCGCGATCGCCCGCGCGCTGGCTCTGCAGCCGAAGCTCATCGTGTGCGACGAGCCGGTGAGCGCCCTCGACCTCACCACCCAGGCGCGGGTGCTCGACCTGCTCCTGCAGGTCCAGCGGGACACGGGGGTCGCGTACCTGTTCATCTCGCACGACATCGACGTCGTGCGGCACGTCAGCCACGACGTCGCGGTGATGTACCGGGGCGAGATCGTCGAGCACGGACCGGCCCAGCGCGTCACCGTCGATCCCGAGCATCCGTACACCCGGCGCCTCCTGCTCGCGTCACCGGTCGCTGATCCCGACCGGCAGCAGGAGCGGCGCGCGGAGCGTGCGCGGCTGCGCGCACAGGAGCGGGGACGGGCCGGGGTCGCCGTCTGACGGCCGGAAGCGAGCTTGCGCGAACCGTCAGCGCCGAGGGGCAAGGCGTGGTCCCGTCGACTCGCGCACAACGAGCGTCACCGGGAGCACGAGGGTCTCGCCGCTCGTCTGTGCCCCGGAGGCGAGCGCCAGCACATTGCCGACGCCGGCCGCGCCTGCCTTGCGCATGGGTGCCATGATCGTCGTGAGCGCGGGGTCCACCACCTCGGCGAGCAGCACGTTGTCGAATCCGACGACGCTCACGTCGTCGGGTACGTGCACGTCAAGCTTCTTGAGACCCTTGATGATGCCGATCGCCAGGGCGTCGTTGTACGCGAGGACCGCGGTGGCGCCCTCCACCACGATTCGACGTGCTGTGTCGAAGCCGGTGAGCATGGTGGGGTCGTCGTTCGGGTCGACCCGGCGTATCCGCAGGTCCAGCTCGTGGCCCGCCTCCCGTAGGGCGCGCCACCGCATGCCCTCCGCCCAGCTCGCCGCGGGTCCCGCGACGTAGGTGATGGTGGTGTGGCCGAGCGTGGCGAGATGCTCGACGGCCCGGCGGACACCCCGTGGGTTGTCGGCGACGATGCAGGATGTCTCGGTGATCTGCCGGTTCAGCAGCACCAGCGGCTTCTGCTTGGCGATCATCCGGATCGCCGAGTCGCTCATGCGCGAGCTCCCCAACACCACGCCTTCCACCAGGTCCATCGTGCGATCGACGATGGCGCGTTCGACATGGCCCGTCTCGGACGTGTCGGAGAGCAGCAGCGCGTATCCGGCGTGCCGGGCGGCCTCCTCCGCTCCTTTGATGATCTCGCCGTAGAACGGGTTCGTGATGTCGGAGACCATCAATGCGACGGCACCGGTCGGCCGGCCGGCCGATCCGGTGATCTTGGTGGCGCGGTAGCCGACCCGCTCGGCGGCCGCGAAGATCGTCCGGGCCGTCTCGGCGTTGACCCGCCCGGGCCGGGAGTAGGCACGGGAGACGGTGGACGCAGCGACGCCGGCTTCGCGAGCCACGTCATAGATCGTCGGACGATCACCCATTGAGCGACGATAGCTGGGACGTGGGGCCCGGTCGGACGGGAGCCATGGTGGTCAGGACCGGGGCACGGGCGTTGCGGCGAAGGTGCCGGCGCCCCGGCAGGGCTCGAACCGGTGCCCCGGCGGAATTGCCAAAGGATAAGACCTGGTCCGGCCAGCGGCCTATCGCTGGAACGTTGGTTGTGGAGAGTGCGAGAGATTGACGAGCAGGCCGGCAATCCCGCCTCGTGACAACGGGAGCGTGACGCGACCCACGGAGTGAGAGGGACTATTCGTGCGAGTGGTCGAGCCTGTAGGGTTCTCGTCGTGCGGACGTTGTTCGACGCAGCCGAAACCGGGTACCAGCACTGGTACCTGCTCGCAAGCGGACTGATCGGCGTGGCGCTCGGCGTTGCGTTCGTTCTCCGTCAGCGGAGCGGGAAGAACCACGGTGATGTGTTCGCGGTGGGTGTGTTCAACTACGTCTGGCTGGGCGTTGCAACCCTGTTTGCCTGCGGCGCGTTCTGGACCTACCTTCAGTACGGGTCGGCGTCGTCCGCCTTGTACGACGGCCGCGCACAGGTGGTCGAGGGGAGCGTCGACCACTTCATCCCGGGCCCCGAGAATCGCCGCGGATACGAGACCTTTTGTGTAGAGGGAAAATGTTTCAGGTACCGCGAAGGGGACGGCGCGGGCTTCAACCAGACGCAGCCTTACGGGGGTCCGGTCAAGGGCGGCCTCCACGTGCGAGTCACCTACCTCGACGACACGATCATCAGGCTCGAGTCATCGGAATGAGCGACGCGACCGTTGATCATGTCGCTGATCGGTGTCGCGTGGGCCGGTGATCTCGAGTTTCGGGCGTCCACGGCTCTCGCCACGACCGTGCACACCCGAAACCGGGCAACCAGCGGGTGATGATCGCGAGTATCGGTTGGTAGCGGCTCCACCTACAGCCCTGGCCAACCGAAACCGCAGATCATGCGGGTGTGGTCGAGCACGCCGGCCCGGGCGCGCCACCCGTCCGGTGATCACCGGTTGGGCGCGACGCCGGCCGCATGTGGCCACCCACGCACCGAGTCGGTGATCACTCCAGGACCCAGCGGCGACGACGACGGCGGCCTGGTGGGCAGCATGATCGCACTGTGGGTAGCCTGACCGGCTTTAGCGTCGTTTCGATCATGCGTCTACGGCCGGACGTCTGTTCACTCCGAGGGGGAGCCTGTCGCCATGTCCAAGAGATCATCCGAAGCCGGCGCGGACGAACCCGTGACGGAGGTGTTCACCGCCGTTTCGATTTTGAACCGGGAGGGCCACGCGCCCGGGGCCGCCGACCGCTCGGCCCAGCCGCAACACCGGCGGGGTGCGGACCCCGGAGACGAACCGGACAAGCGCGGGGCCGCGCGAGGTGGCGCCATCGCGGGCGGTGCCCTCCTCGCGGGGGGCGCCGCGGTCGGTGTCGCGATCCTCGCGGACTCCGCACCTACCGCCGGCGAGACGGTTCCCGCAGGCGGCGCCGGGGGCGAGGACGCCTACCAGGGCCAGGGCCTGCTCGACCCGGAGGTCTTCGCAGAGGCACCTCTCGAACCGGTCGGGATCGACCCGGCCGCCAGCACCGGCTCACTCGATGACGCCGCGCCCGTCGTATCGCCTGGCGCCCTCGCAGGCGTCGCGGCCGGCACCGGCCCCGCCCACCCGGAGGCAGGCGGGGCCGATGCCACGTCCGCTTCCCCGGATCCGAGCGGCCACGACGCGGCCCCCGGCGGATCCGGAGGCGCCGACGGCGGGGACGACACCGCCTTCGGCAGCGGCTCCGATCACGACACGAGCGACGGCGACACGAGCGACGGCGACACGAGCGGCGGCGACACGAGCGGCGGCGACACAGAGGGCGGGGACGAGGGCGGTCTCCTCGGCGGCGGCAGCGACGAAGGAGTTCTCGACACCGGCCTCCTGGCCTCCGACTCCGAGTCGTCCGGCGACGAGTCGGAGTCGTCCGGGGATAGCGGCGGTGAGGACGACGGCGGTGGTGGCTTCCTCGATACAGGCCTGCTCGGCTGAGCTGAGTCTCGACATCGGGCCCCTGGGCACTGCCGTTGTGGAGCCCGGAGCCGGCGGCCGGTAAGTCGAGCCGACAGTCCACCCGGCCAACGGGCCGAGCGCTCCTGAACGCAAACCGCCCAGGTCACAACGGTTGCGCTGCCCCGGGCGTCGACCGCAAGGAAGTCGAAAGCCCTGCTCATATGCTGGCGCGGTGTACGAGGCCGCCAGGGGATGTGAGTGATGACCGCGGCCCCGGACCGTGAACCGATCGCGGGCCGATACCGGCTGCGTGAGCTCGTCGGGACCGGTGCCATGGGTGCCGTGTGGCGCGCCCGCGACGAGCTGCTCGGCCGCGAGGTGGCGCTCAAGCAGGTGCGCCTGGCCGACCAGCACGTCGCCGACGTCGCGCTCGCGCGCGAGCGGATCATGCGCGAGGCGCGGATCGCCGCAGCGCTCCACCACCCCCACATCGTCTCGATCTTCGACGTGGTTCTCGAGCACGGCGAGCCGTGGCTGGTGCTGGAGTTCCTGCCCTCGCGCAGCCTGGGCAGCGTGCTCGCCGAACGCCGCACGCTGCCGCCGCTCGAGGTCGCCGCCATCGGGGCAGACGTGGCCGCTGCGCTGGCCGCCGCACACGCCGCCGGCATCGTGCACCGCGACGTCAAGCCGGACAACGTGCTGCTCTCCCACCCATCGGCTGCTGGGCCGGTTGTCAAGCTCACCGATTTCGGCATCGCCCACAGTGCCGCGGCGCCCGCGATCACCGCCACACATGTACTGACCGGCACCCCGGCGTACTTCGCGCCCGAGACCGCACGCGGTCAGGGCACCGACCCGCGCACTGACGTCTATTCGCTCGGCTGCACCTTGTACGCCGCAGTCGAGGGACACCCGCCGTTCGGCGCGGACACCGGCAACGTCCTCGCGTTGCTGGCCCGGATCGCGCGCGGCGGGGCACCCGTGCCTCAGCGTGCCGGGCAGCTCACCGACGTGCTGCGCCACCTCACGGTCGACGACCCCGCGGCGCGACCGACCGCCGCACAGGCCCACGCCGCTCTCCGCAGGATTGCCGAGGCCCGCCGGGAGCCTGCGGCAACCCTCGTCGCCCCCTTGCGCGGCGGGCCGTCCCACGCCGGCGCACGGGGCCGCGATTCCGGCACTCGCGCTGGGAGGGCGCCGCGTCGTGGGCTGCGCGTGGGCGCGGCAGTCGCCACCGTCCTCGCCGTGACGGCAGCCATGGTCACGGCCGTCATCATTTCGCGCCCTGGCGCCGCTCCCGCCGGTCAGCAGAGCGCCGCCGCTCCCACCACGGCAGCAGCGCTCGGTACCGCGACCATCCCCGACCCGACTACAGCCGACCCGTGCTCCCTGCTCGACGTCACCTCAGTGCAGGGCTTCGGTGCGGTGACGCTCGACCCGCACGACGTGGTGTTCGCCGGATGCAGTTCGGACATCGAGCGGCCGAACGGCCGTGTCGCATACGCGGTCGCCTTCGAGCAGGACGATGAAGCCCGGTGGTTCGGCGGCGGGGACCGCGAGGAGCGCGCCGGCTACACAGTCGTCAGCTACGAGCCCGGCGAGGATATGTGCGAGCGGCGGATCCTGCTGGGCGACGGTAGCGGCGTGCGGCTGACGGCCACGAGCTTCGAGGAACCGAAGGGCGGAACAGACCTTTGTGCGATCGTCGACATCGGCCTCGACTCCACGGTCGCGCTGCTGGTGGAGCAGGGCATCGGCCGGCGTGCGCGTCTCGACGAGACCAATCGGTTGGCCGGCATCCCGGCGTGCAGCTTGCTGGCACCGGAGGAGATCGCCGTGGCCGTCGCGAATCCGTCGCCGCCGCGACCGCGGTTCGCCGACTGGGGTTGCGACTGGGTTTCCTACATCGGCGGTGGCGGCGTGGAGCTCGTCTATTTCCGCGGTCCCGTGCTGAGTAATTCCGCCGCTTCGCCGGCCGATTTCGCCGGCCATCCCGGTTTGTTGCTCCCGGGGCCCGGCAACTGCTGGGCGCTGTTCGCGCAGCGCGCCTACTTCGCGGGAGGCATCGACCGCGTCGAGGGGGCCTGGGTGATGCACTGGGGGGAGGGCGCCGAGGAAGAGCTCTGCCAGAAGGTCAAGAGCCTCGCCACGGCGGCGGCCGGGCGGCTGCCCCCGCCGAGCTGAGCCGACTCAGCTGACGCGCGGCGAAAGGCTCAGGTGGGCGACGAGGTGATCCGCCAGGTCGGGTGCGTCCGCTGCGGCGCCGTCGATGAACGTCGACTTGCGGCGACGCAGGAACGGCCAGCCGAGGAGGTAGAGGCCGGGCGAGGTGGTGACCCCGCCGTCGTGGACCGGCCGCCCCTTGCGAGGACTGCGGCGAGGATGCCGAACGCGCGCCGGGCCAGCGGCGCGCGGCGCGCCGTGGGGGACGTCTTCATGGGTGTTCGTCTTTTCTCATCGGGGGCGGGATCAAGGTTGAGACGGCGTCCGAGATCGAGCAGCGCGGAGCCGTCCCGCCGGGCTTTCATCGGGATGCATCGGTACCGAACATGATTCGTGATCGGTGAATAATCCGTACAATTTCGGCGTCATCTCCAGGAGTGAGACGCGCAGGTGTCGGCGACACCTCGACCGGCGGCCTACCCGGTCAGGCACCGCTGCACGAGCGGGCCGAACCGGCTCGCCAGCTCGTCGACCGACGTGGAGATGATCGGCTCGATCCGCACCACGTATCGCGCCGCCGCGAGGCCGAGGAGCTGCACGGCCACCATGCCCGCCCGCAGCCCCGCGTCCGGGGCGTCGAGCAGCTCCGCGAGCCGGTCGATGATCTCCCGGTCGATGTACTCGCGCACCAGCGCCTCCGACCGGTCGTGAGTGGGCGCCGACCGGGTGATGATTGCGAGCGGGGCGTGCTCGGACCTGTCCATGTTCTCCAGGAGCGTGCGGACCATGCGCTCGCCGATCCCGTCGAGACCGCCGACGAAGATCGACTCGATGGCGTCGGGGAGGGCGGACGCCATCTCGACCGTCGCGGCGAACAGCCCCTGCTTGCTGCCGAAGAAGTAGAAGACCATGACCGTGGCGGGTGCCGGGCTCGGCGGGTTGATGCTGGCCCAGGGGCTGCGCCGGTCGGGAATCGACCCGCGACGGCGCAGCGGCCGAACCGGCAGGTATCGGCACGGCGGAGGCGGGCGCATGAGCTTCACCATGCGGTCGATTTCTACTTCGTGGACGTGGTCACCGCCGTCGGTCTGCCGGCCGTGTCACTCGTGTCCATGCTGGTGCGATTGCCGATGGTCGGGTTGGTGGTCGGGGCGGCACGCGGTGAACGGTTGAGTTGGCGACGGGATCGGGACCGGCGCCGGCGCTACCAGATGTGCACGGCGGTATTCCTGCTGAAAGGCGTCATCGAGACCGCGGTGCTGCTGCCGCTGTACCTGGCCGAGCAGGTGACCGCACTCGGCATCGCCAGCACCCTGCTGGGTGCGCCGGCGGCGGGCGTCTGCATCTATCTGTGCTGGCGGATCCTTCGCACCGAAGCCGACCCGGTCGTAATCGGCGAACCTGTGTGAATCACGGGTAGCTGCCAGGGCCCGGATGCCGCGACGATCCTCGCTACCGGCTGTCGGGATCCCGCGGCGCCGGTGCGGCTCGGCTGGTGAGAGTGACCCTGGTGCCATCGGCGTCGCCGTGGATGCTGAGCTGGTCTGCGCAGGCCCGAAGGACGCTGAGTCCGTGGCCTCGGAAGCGGGCCGAGTCGACCGGCTCGCGCCAACGGCCGTGGTCCTGCACGGTGAGCGCGATCCGGCGGAGATCGTTCCCCTCGACCAGTACCCGGGCCCGAACTTCGATGGTTCCTGCGACGATGTCCTGCCGCGGAGGGCTTGCGCGGATCTGGTAGCCGTGTTCGACGCTGTTGCTGACCGCCTCGCTCAGTGCGAGTACCAGGTCCTCACGCTGGGCGGGTGGCCAGCGCAGCTCGCGCAACCACCGCTCCAACCGCTCCCGCGCCAGCGATGGCGCCACCAACTCCGGTGCCAGCACGAACCCCAGATCCGCCACGACGGGCGGGCCTGTTGCTCCACCTGAGAGCGGGGTCCCCCCAGGCCGCTCGTCCTGCTCGGATGGCGGCATCACGTCGATACTGTCCTTTGTCCGGGTGATCGAAGCCGGTGAGGTACTACCCGCTAGTTGAGCGCGATACCCGCAACGGCGTCTTCGACGTCGTGGTACAGCGCGAGGATCGCGTCGTAGCCGGTGAGTTCGATCGGGCGCAGAACCGGCCGGTTGCTGTCGACCACCACCCGCAGCGTCTGGAATCCCGGCTTCATGGACGCCTGCTCGGCGCTCTCGGCCAGCACGCGCAGCCCTGGTGAGCCGAAGAACCGCACGGCGGTCAAGTCGACGACCACCGGGCGCTCGTCGACGCGCTCCAGGGCGGCCGCGAGCGCAGACCTCAGCCGTGGTGCGGTGAGAATGTCGACTGCACCGCTGACCCGCACAACCACCGCATCCGGCCGATCAACCCGCCCGACATCGATCAGCTGCTCTTGCTCCGGATATCCGGCGGGGGCCTCACCGCCGTCCGGTCGAAGCTCGTCACCAGCAGGCCTCATCACGCCGCGACCCTAACGGACTCGTCGTCGACACCTGTCCGCGAGGCGCAGCCCGCAGAGCCGCAGCCGATTCTTCGCTCGGCTCGTGGTCGACGCGGTTGGCCCGGCTCAGACAGGGGTCTTCCAGCCGACGCCACTGCCCACGAGTTGACTCGGGGGGCTCAGCCGGCAAATTCGTGGACGCCGAGGGCGAAGTCCCCGTGGCCGACCCCGTTGCCGGCGAGGCCCACCGTGACCACGCCCACTCCTTCCAGCCAGTGCGCCATTTTCAGGGCGCCGACGTCCAGCGCGCGCAGCCCGAGGCTCTCGATGAATGCCGTCACGCCCGCCTTGGCCTGCGCATCGTCGCCCGCGATGAAGACGTTGGGCCGGCCCTTTTCCAGGACATCACGGAAGATGGTGTTGAACGCCTTCACCACGCTGGCGCCGGTCGGGGCCACCTTGGCGACTTCCTGCGCGATCGAGGTCTCCTCGCTGTGGGCCAGTCCGTCGAACGTGGCGTTGAACGGGTTGCTGATGTCGACGATGACCTTGCCTGCGAGGGCGTCTCCGTACTCGGCGACGACCGGAACGACACCGTCGTACAGCAGGGCCGTGATGACGATGTCCCCGGCCGGGACGGCGCCCCACTTGCCCGTCGTCGCGGCGGCGCCCAGAGACTTGGCCAGGTCATCGGCCTTGGGCTGATCGCGTCCCATGACCTCGACGGTGTTGCCGCCCGCCACCGCGAGCGTGCCGATGGTGCGGGCCATGTTCCCCGTACCGATGAGGGTGATGCTGCTCATGAGGTGTGCTCTCTTCCTGTCCTCGAGGTGTCGTGTGCCCGCGGCATTCCTGGTGTGTGGTTCAGATGGCGGTGGTGCCGCCGTCGGCGACCAGTTCCATGCCGTTGACGTAGCTGGAGTCGTCGGAGGCGAGGAACAGGGCGATGGTCGCGATTTCTTCGGGGCGGCCCATCGTTCCGCGGGGGATGAGGGACTCGAATGCGGCAATGGTTGCCGGGTCGAACAGTTCTTCCTGTTTGGCGGTGGCGACCTGACCGGGGGTCAGGACGTTGACCCGGATCTTGCGGTCGCGCAGTTCGTTGAGCCAGACGCGGGCCCAGGCCTGCTGTACGGCTTTGCTTCCCGCGTAGAGGCTCCAGCCGGGGAAGGCGCCGAGGGAGGCGTTGGATCCGGTCATGAAGATCGAGCCGTTGTCGTTGATCAGCGGCAGTGCCTTCTGCACGGTGAACAGGGTGCCGCGCGCGTTGAGCCAGAAGGCGCGGTGGAACTGTTCCTCGGTGATCTCGCCGAGGACGGCGGGTTCGCCCATCCCGGCGCTGGCCCACAGCACGTCGATCGAGCCCTTCTCCCGCTTGACGGTGTCGTACAAGCGGTCCAGGTCGTCCAGTTCGGCCGCGTCACCCTGGACGGCGGTGACGTTCCGGCCGATCAGCTTGACGGCGTCGTCCAGTGCTTCCTGCCGCCGGGCCTGGATGAAGACGTGCGCTCCCTCCTCCACGAACAGCTGGGCGCCGGCCAGTGCCATGCCGGTGGATCCGCCGGTGATCACCGCGACCTTGCCATCGAGCTTTCCCACGATCACTCCGTCGAATTGAGGGGTTCAGACGTATGTACACCGTCCTGTTTGCTTAAGGTAGACGCCGGTCGACCCGGGCGCAAGCTATGTAGACCGATCCGTACCGAACACCTATCCTGGTGGCATGACGGAGCTGGAGAAGGGCCCGCTGGGCCGGCGCCGCGGCAGGGGCGCACGCGAGCGCATCCTCAGCGCGTCACAGCAGCTGTTCCGCGATCAGGGCATCAACCGCACCGGCATGGATCAACTCTGCGCCGCGGCCCAGGTGTCCAAGCGCACGGCCTACCAGCACTTCACCAGCAAGGACGAGCTCGTCGCCGAATACCTGCGCCGGTTCGATCCCGACGTCATGCCCGGAGTGTTCGACCGCACAGACCTCACACCGCGCGAACGCCTCCTCGCCGCCTTCGAGATGCCCGCGTCCACGCCCCTGTGCCCCTACATCGCGGCGGCCGTCGAACTCCACGACCCCCGACACCCGGCATCCCGGTACGCACGCGACTACAAGACCGCCATCGCCGCGCGGCTCATCGAAACCGCCCGCGAAGCCGGCGCCACCAATCCCGAACAACTCGGCGAGCAACTGGCGCTGCTCATCGACGGCGCCTCGGCCCACACCCGGGTCCTCGACAGCGACTCCTTCCCGACCGCCGCCGCCATCGCCGCCGTCCTCATCGACAACGCCATCCCCAGCGATGACCGCGGAACCACCGGGTCTGCACCCGCTGCGGGGCTCAGCCTCCGAAGACCTCCGTCGCGGGTGGTCGCGGGTCGTGCGGGGCCCAGCCAGGGGTCCCCGTAGTGGCGAATGCAACCCACGCGCCGTGCATCCGGGCGGCGAGCCCGGCCGGCGTAGAGGCGGGGCCGAGCAGGCCGGTGTCGCCGTGCAGCCACGGCTCGTCGGCGAGGTCGAAGACGAACGGCAGCTCGATGGTATGGGTCGCGCCGAGCCGTCCGTCCAGGGCCGTGGAGCGGTGCGCGAACGAGTAGACATGGGTGCGCCCGCCGGAGATCCGGGCGTGTGTGTCGGCCATGTGCGCCGTTCCGGCTCCGAACAGGGCCTCCCCGAGCACCGCGGAGCGCAGCTCGCCCGGCGTTGCGTCCGGCCGGGCCGCCCGGTGCGTGGCGACCAGGGCCTCGGGGTCGTCGTGCACCTGCACGGCGAGGGCGAGGACGTCCGCCTCCGTGGAGGGTTCGAGGCGGCCCTGCGGCACCACGCCGAACGCCTCGGCGGTCGGCTCGGCTCCCACGGCGGTGGCCGCCGCTGCGGTGACGCGCCGCGCCTGTTCGGGGGTGAAGGCACCGGTACCGTGCCGCTGCCGCTCTGCATGATCGCCCGCCGGAACAGGCCCTTGGCGCCGGGCGTGGCGAGCAGCGCGCCGGTGAGGGTGGCGCCCGCGGACTGGCCGAAGACCGTGACGGTGTCCGGGTCGCCGCCGAAGGCCGGGATGGCGTCGCACACCCAGCGGAGGGCGGCGAGCACGTCGAGCAGGCCGCGGTTCGTGGGCGCGCCCTCCAGGTCGAGGAAGCCGGGGATGCCGAGGCGGTAGTTGAGGGTCACGAGGACGAGGCCGTCGCGGGCGAAGGCCCGGCCGTCGTAGAGCGCGGCGCGGGTGGAGCCGGTGACGAAGCCGCCACCGTGCACGAAGACCATGACCGAGCTGCACCACCCCGTCGTAGGGAAGGTGACGGTGACCCAGCAGACGCTCGCGATCGCCCGCTCGCCGGGACAGTCGTTGATCGTGTGCACGACGCCCGCCGGGTCCCCGTCCGAGCAGGCACTCGTGCTGCTCCGGCAGGCCGGCGGCACCCCGGGACTCACCCGGCCGGCGCCGGTGCCGGCGTCCTGGTGAGGCGGCCCGTCAGGTGCGGACGGGCCCGCGGGGCGCGGGCGTCCGGTGCCACCGGAAGGGGTTGTCTTCCCTTCACCGAGGACCACGACCACGGCCGGAGCGGGAGGCTCCGCGCGCCGCCGTTGCGGCCGGGCAGGTTTCGGTGGGGTGTGTCATCTGCGGCTCCGGGGGGTGATCCGCGCGTTGGGCAGGGCGGGTGCGGGCAGGCGTCGTGGCGTGCCGCTGTAGCCGTCGATGCGGCCGAACTGGTCGGACTCGCGTTCCCATGCCTCGCGGAAGCCCACGATCTCGTCGTGGCTGCGGGCGACGAAGTTCCACCACATCACGATGTCCTCGTCGAACGGGGCGCCTCCGAGTAGCAGCACCCGGGCCGACCGCCCGCCGGGGTTGGCCAGCTCCAGGGTCGCTGTGCCGGGCGCGAGGTAGCCGAGGTCGGCCCGGGCCAGGCCGGTGCCGGCGAGCGCGACCGTCCCGATGTCGACGAGTACGCCGTGTTCGTGGGTGGGGTCGACGGCGAGCGTGATGCGGGCCTGCGGATCGAGGACGATCTCGGCGCCGAGCAGCGGGGTGAAGGTCGGCACGGGGGAGGTCTCGTTCGCGAGGCTGCCCAGGAACACCCGGGCGGTGGCGCCGCCGATGTCGATCGAGGGCGGCGTGTGGTGGTGGAAGGCGTGTGCGGTGTGGCGGTGCGCGTCGGGCAGGGCGATCCACAGCTGCACGCCGTGCAGCGTCGTGACGCCGGCGGTGGAGACCTCGGAGTGGCAGATGCCGTGCCCGCCGGTCATCAGGTTCAGCTCGCCGGGCCGCACGATCGCGTGCGTGCCGAGACTGTCGCGGTGCTCGACCTCCCCGGCGAAGAGCCAGGTCGCGGTCTGCAGGCCGGTGTGCGGGTGCGGGGGCACGTCCATACCCCCCCTGCGGTCGACGGCGGTGGGTCCGTAGTGGTCGGCGAAGCACCATGCGCCGATCAGCGATCGCTTGCGCTGCGGCAGCGTGCGCCGGACCGTCAGCGCCCGAGGACCACCGAGCGGCACCTCCCGTGCGGACAGAACCTCGACCCCGCCGGTGCCGGGCGCGCCGCCTGGGCAGGTGAGTTCGACGGGGACCGTTTCGGTGTTGCTCATGTGATGGTTCCTCAGGCGGCTTCGTCGGACCCGGCCGAGCGGGCTCGCGCGACGGTACGGCCGCGCGGGGAGCCGGGGAAACGCTCGAGCATGGCGCGGACCTCTTCGGCGTCGACGTCCGCCCCGAACAGCTCGGCGCCGGGCTCGAAGCGGACGCCTTCGGCGAGCGGGCCTGCGATGACGGGGTCGAAGCCGAGCGCGTCGACGAGCTGGGCGACGGCGGTGACGTCGGCGGCATCATCGCCTGCGATGGCGAGCGCCTTGCGTCCGGGCGTTGCGGCTGGGCGGGCTTCGTCCTCGAGGTCGTGGTAGCCCATGTGGTTGAACGCCTTGACCACACGAGCGTCGGGTAGGAAGGCCTGCACGGACTCGCTGGAGGTGGTGCGCGGGTCGGTGAGGTCGTCGCGAACGCCGTCGGTCTCCCACCGGTAGTTCATGGCATCGATGACGAGCTTGCCGCGCAGCGCGTCGGCGGGGATGGTGCGGTGCTTGCCGAGGGGGAGGGCGAGGACGACGACGTCGGACTGCTCGGCCGCCTCGGCGGCGGTCATCGCGGTGGCGCCGGGCGTGACGACCTCGACGATGAGCGCGATCTTCGCCGGGTCGCCGGAGCCGGCGGCGAGCACGCGGTAGCCCGCGGCGACGGCGAGCCGGGCGAGCACGGTGCCGACCTTCCGGCACCCAGGATCGCGATCGTGGTGTTCATGCCGTCTCGGCGAGGATGTCGCGGACCATGGGGATGACCGTGGTGCCGTAGAGCTCGACGGCCCGCAGGCGGGCGCTCATCGGCTGCGAGCCGGCGGTGTAGACCAGGTCGAACCGGCCGACGCCGAGTGTACGGACGGTGCGGGCGATCTTGCGGGCGACGGTCTCCGGGGAGCCGACGTACAGCGAGCCGTGCTCGACATCGGCGTCGTACTCCTCCCGGCGCAGCGGCGGCCAGCCGCGCTGGGCGCCGATGCGGTCACGGATGACCTTGTAGCGGGGGTGGTGGAGCTGCTTGGCCTCCTCGTCGGTGTCGGCGATGAAGCCGGGTGAGTGCATGCCGACGGGCCACGCGGTGGTGCCGAGGCGGTCGGTGGCGCGGCGGTGGAGCTCGATGAGCGGGGTGAACCGCTCGGGCGGGCCGCCGATGACGGCGAGCATGAGCGGCAGGTTGTAGCGGGCGGTGCGGATGATCGACTGTGGTGAACCGCCGACGCCGACCCAGGTGGCCAGGCGCCCGGAGTCGTCTTCGGGCACGTCACCGAAGGTGCCGAGGCCGAGCACGAGGTCGCTCATCGGACAGCTCCTGGATGTGGATGATCGTCAGTGAGGTTGGCGAACTGGAACGGCGGGTGGTCGATCAGCAGGAGGACGCTCTCCTCGACAACGCATCGAGCCTGGTCTTCTTGGTACTCATGGCACATCTCCTTCCATCGTGTCGATCAGGTGAACGGGTGCGGGACCGCGGGCTCGCAACCGCCGTCCGGCGGCACTTCCTCGACGCGCTCACCGACGCCGAGCTCGACGTCATCGGACCCGCGCTCGAACGGGTCCTCGACCGGCTTCCCGACAACGACGGATGACGTCGTCTCCTCGTTCGAACTTCCCCGGCTCGACCGTGGTCGCGGACGAGCCGGCCTGCCGGGAGCCGTCGGTACGGCCATGCGGAGTGATCACGGGATCGAGTGTCGGGCATCGCGGCCCTCACCGGATCGGCCGGTCAATCGGTCGCCCCGCGATGGGCAGCTCCGGCTCGGCCTCGAGAACGGCCGCGCCACCGCGGCCCGGCTGACCAACCGGGAGATCGCGGCACAGCTGTTGATCAGTCCTCGTACGGTCGGCCGCCACCTGGCCAACGTCTACCCCGAGCTGGACATCACCTCCCGTGCCGAGCTGGCCCGGATCGACTTCGCGGGGGGCTACGGCTCCGCGCGGCCGGTGACTGACCCGGCCGTGTGCCGATGACCGATTGCGCACCCGACCCGCGGCCCGCTGACCGGTGTCGTCTGGAACTGGTGCCCGCCCCTCGCGCACCTCCGCCCGGCCTCGCTGCGCGGCGAGGTGTCGTTGATCGTCACCTCACCGCCGTACGGCCCGTCCACCCACGGCCACATCACCCCCGACGCCGCGGAGAAGATCGTCAAGATCAACCACCGCTACGGGCCGCTGCTCCCCGAGGTCGCGCAAGCCCCAGGCTCGGCGGGCGCATTGCGGCTACCGCGCCGCGGGCTTGGTCGTACCCGTTCGGGTGTGCCGCTGTTCCCGGAGGCCTGTCAGGGTCCGTCTCATCCCCGACGGCGAGGAGCGATGTAGATGCCCGAGGTGAACATCGAGTTCGACGTTCCGGCCACGATGCGTGATGGCACGGTCCTGCGTGCGGATGTCTACCGGCCGGGCTCGGGTGGTCCGTGGCCGGTGTTGTTGAGCCGCCTGCCTTACGGGAAGGGCAACCCGATGATGTTGGCGCTCACCGATCCGCTCAGCATGGCGAAGCGCGGATTCATGGTCGTCATCCAGGACACGCGGGGTCGGTTCGCTTCGGACGGCGAGTGGGAGCCCTGGACCCATGAGGAGAGCGACGGGTACAACACGGTCCGGTGGGCGGCGGCGCTCCCCGGCGCGAACGGGTCGGTCGGGATGTTCGGCGGCAGCTACTTCGGCAACACGCAGTGGATGGCCGCGCTGGCGAAGCCGCCCGAGCTGAAGGCCATCGCTCCGCAGGTCACATGGTCGGAACCCGACGACGGCCTGTTCGCCCGCGGGGGCGCGAGCGAGCTGGGAATCACCGTGCCGTGGTCGCTGGCACAGGGGGTCGACACGGTGATGCGGCGGCATGCGGAGGATCCGGTCGGTGGTCGGGAGGCGCTCGGATCGCTCGTGACGGAGATCGACAATGTCAGGTCCGGTGCGTACTGGGAGCTGCCTGCCGGCCACGTTGCGGCGTTCGTCCGGCACGGTGTTGCGGAGCTCGGCTTCGAACGGTCCCGCCGGGAGCCGGGGTGGAGTGCGGCGTGCCGGGTGGCGGGCCGGCATTCGGAGATCGATGTGCCGACCCTGCACGTCGGCGGCTGGTACGACATCTTCTGCCAGGGCACGCTCGACAACTTCGTGGGCATGCGCGAGGCGGACCGGACGGCGACGCTGATCATGGGCCCGTGGGCCCACACGGTTTTCGTCGGGCAGGTCGGTGATGTCAACTTCGGGATCGCTGCCAGCAGCGAGCTGGTCGCGTTCCGCGGGAGGCTCAGCGATCTGCAGTTGGCCTGGTTCGAGCGGTGGCTCGCCGGCGGCACCGCCGAACCGGAGTTGCCGCCAGTGCTGCTGTTCGTGATGGGGACGAACGAGTGGCGCGCGGAACAGGAGTGGCCGCTGGCCCGGGCCGTCGACACGGATCTGTTCCTGCGGGCGGACGGGCGGCTCGCGCAGGAACCGTCGGGTGCGGACGAGGGAACGGACACGTTCGTCTACGACCCCGCCGACCCGGTGATCACGACCGGCGGAGCCATTCTCATGTCGAGCGAGTTCCGGGCCGGCCCGCTCGACCAGGCGCGGGTCGAGGCGCGGTCGGATGTGCTGGTGTACAGCACCGACGCCCTCGAGGAGGACGTCGAGGTCACCGGCCGGGTGCGGGCCGTCCTGCACACGATGACCGACGCTCCGTCGACCGACTGGGTTGTGCGTCTGTGCGACGTCGACCCGGAGGGGGTGTCGAGGAACGTCGTCGACGGAGTCGTCCGCGTGGCCGCTTCCCCCGGTGAGCAGGCGGAGAACGTCATCGATCTCTGGTCGACGAGTCACGTCTTCCGGGCCGGGCACCGTATGCGGGTGCACGTCGCGTCGAGCAACTTCCCGCGCTGGGACCGGAACCTGAACACGGGCGAGCCGATCGACCGCGGCACGGCGTCCCGTCCCGCACGGCAGACGGTCGGGCACAGCACGGCGATGCCGTCACGGATCGTCCTGCCGATCGTGCCCCGCGGGTGATGCGCGGGCGCAGCACGCCCGTTCGGTTGTGCCGGATATGCGGGGCGTGCGTGGTGCTGGCGGTTGGCGCATGCTGTCGAGCGGTTCGTTCAACGCGTCTCCCTGGGCGACGGTTCCGGCGTTGTTGACCAGTACGTCGATCGACCCGGTCACCGATGTGGCGCGATCGATCAGGCGTTCTCGCGAGCGGTCGTCGGTGACGTCGCACGCGATCCACGTGACCGACCCCCTGCTCGCCGACGACCTGGTGATGTCGTCAGCGACCGCCTGCAGGTGGGGAACCGGTGGTCGGGGACCCGGCGGGTGCAGGTGGTGCGGCGGGGCGAGACGGCAGCGGGGCAGGGCTACTGGCGCCAGGACGGCAGCCACAGCTGTGAATCCCACATCTCCGGTGTGATGGGCACACCGACCAGGATCGGCCACAGCCGTCGTGATCTTCCTTACCGGAAGCACAGTGAGCGCGCGCAACACTCTTTGCGTGAGTTCGCTGCCTGATGCCGAGTTCGGTACGTCGCCTGGTCCGTCGCCGTCTGACCCGCCTCGGCGTCCTCGGATGCGCGTCGGCGTGGTGGAGGTCGGGTTCGTGGTCGGGGTCGGGCTGTTGACGTTGCCGGATCTCCTGCGCATCGACCGGGTCACCCCGTTCGTGCAGGTTGTGTCGTTCCGGCCGTACGTGCTGATTGGTGTGGGGGCGCTGGTGCTGATCCTGGCCGGGTTGTCGTGGCGTACCCGCCGGCTGATCCTGCCCGCGGTTGCGCTGCTGGTCGAGTTGGTCGTCGGGGTCGCGATGATCGTTCCTCGCACGCAGGCCGAGCCGCCGCTGTCGGGTGGGCGGCCGTTGACCGTGCTGGCCGTCAACACGTTGGATGGCTCGGCGGATGTCGCCGAGCTGGCGGGGCTCATCGGCGGCGTGCGGCCCGATCTGGGTGCGCTGATCGAAGTGGGTCCGTGGTATCGGGATCGGCTCGCGCCGCTGGTCGAGCCGCTCGGCTACCGCTTGGTGACCGCGACCGGGACGGATACCGACGGCGTTACCGACGTTTTCGGAGTTTCGGCACTCGTCGCCGCGCACCTCGGTGACGTGGCGGTCAGTGTGGACACGTCCAGGCCGTTCCCGGTTGTGAGGATCGAGAGTGGCGGGTTGGGTGCGATGCGGTTCGTGGCGTTCCACGCGGTTGCGCCGCGCCCTACCGACGTCTCCCAGTGGAGCTCGGATCTGGGTGAGCTGACGCGGTACTGCGCCGGCGGAACCCCGACGATCGTTGCGGGCGACTTCAACGCGACGTGGGACCATTCGGTGCTGCGCGATGCCAGCGCTGGCTGTTCCGACGCCGCTGCTCAGCGCGGGCAGGGTTTACAGCCCACCTGGCCGGCTTGGATGCCGGATTGGTTCGGTGCGCAGATCGACCACGTCTTCGTCACGCCGCCGATTGCGGCTGAGGACTTCGTGGTCCGCGAGCTGACCGGTAGTGATCACCGCGCCTTGGTGGTCCGGCTCCGCGTCCCGCAATGAGTTGATCGGGCGTGGCCGAGCGACGTCGGGCCGTCGCCGGATGGAATCGAGGTGGGGGAGTCCGCTGTGGATTCAGTGGTTCGGAAGGTGAAGAAGGAGACCGGTCTCGCGATCGTGGTGACCGGCCACGCCGCGATCTTCCCGGACCATTCCCGGGCGGCCGGTGACCCCCTGGACAACGCGCTCATGGAATCCACGATCGGCCTGTACAAGACCGAGCTGAGAAACGACCCGGATTGCCCGCGCTGATCTCCGGTCGGCTCCCTGCGCGAGCGCTGGCACGAATGGCGCCCGGACGTCCCACTCGTGTTACCGCTCGTAGCCGAGGTGGTGGGTCATCTCGGTCTGTAGCGCCGCTCGAGCACGGCCTTGGTCATCTGGTTGAGCAGTCCGTCGACGCCGTCGATCGGGGTGCCGGCGGCCTTCGCGTCGGCCAACAGCGCGTCGATCGCCGACGGGTCGAGCGCCTCGGCGAGCCGGCGGGCCGCCGCCGACTCGACGTCGGGATCGGGCTGGTTCTTGCTCACGTGGGTGTCCTTCCCGACCGCAGTGTTGATCACTGTGGTCGATCTTGGATCACCCGCGGCTTACGCCGTTCGTGTGACACGCCCGAGCACGTTCGACCAGCGTGGCGACACCGTCCGGGCCGTGGTTGACGCGGAACTGTTCGATCACTCCTTTCTCGACTGTCCCGAGGGCGAGGTCATGGAACTCTTCAGCCCAGTCGATGCCGATCCCAGCACCCGCATGTCTCCTTCCGCCGACAGCATTGTGCTCGGCGGACCGGGAAGGCGCTACGTCGTGCTGATGAACCAGCCCTCGCGGGACCACACCCTCCTGGGCGTCAGGCCTTCGCCGGGGCCCGGCAGGGGCGCCGTCTCATATCAGTCCTCAAGGGACAAGCGCCGAAAGCGCTCCCTGCCGGGATCCACCGTGCGAAGGGAAGGTAGAGCCATCAGCGCCGGTCCGGGGTTGGTGGCGCCGGCCGGCCACAGGCGGATCCCTACGGTGTCCCGGCGGTCGCCGGCATTGCCGTCACCGCGGCGAGGAACGTCATGATCCTCGTCGTGGCCTGGCGCTGCGCCGCAGCCTGGCCCGTCCTCGTGCCGCCCAGGTCGATGCCGCCCGTCCACTGGGCGTCGGTCGGCAGTACGCCGAGCCGGATGAGATGCCCGGCGCCCAGGAAGCTCAGGTGTTGGTCCGCCGGGCTGAGCCTGCGGCCGAGCACCTCCTGCGCCATCGATCCGGACGGCCACACGGCGTCCTCGGTTCCCGTGACCAGCAGCAGCGGACAGTCGGCCCGCTCGCCCGGGATCCGCGCATCTGCCGCTCCCGTCGTAGGCCCGCGCAGACCGGACTCGTAGGCGGGACGCAGCCGCAGCAGAGTGGGACGGTGCGCATCCGCGTCGCGGGCCGCCTTCCAGGCGTTGCGCACCAGCTGTGGCATCAGCGCGCCGCTGCGCACCGGCAACCACGGTACGGCCCGGCCCGCGAGCGTCCACGACGGATTGTCGGGTATCTCGCCGTCGGACCCGATGGCCTGCCAGGTGACGCTACTAGGGCTGACCAGCACCAGGCCACGACACCGCGGGCCCTCCGGCGCGCACACGGCGGACAGCAGCCCTTCCGCACCACGTGACACGGCCATGCCCGCGAGCCGGTCGGCGTCCACCTCGGCATGGTCGGCCAGGAACCGGAAGGCCGTGCCCAACCGCTCCAGGGGCACCGCGACGATCGGTGCGCTCTCGTCCACCCAGCTCACGGCGAGCGCCGCGAAGCCGCGCGAGGCGAGCAGCCTCCCGTGCCCGACCTGCGACTCGAAGCCGCCCTCCGAGCCACCGAAGCAGGCGACCGCCGGCCAGCCGCGGTCCGGCACCCTGCCCGGGGGCAAGGCCAGCAACCCAGGCCGGCCGCCGACCTCGACCGGCGAGCAGCGCACACCCGTCGCCGCGGGATGCCGCCGGACCGTGCGCCGGACCACGCCGACCCGTTCCACGACCGCGGTCACCGTCACCTGCCACGGCTCGATGGGCGGGACGAACAGCTCCGGCGTGAACCCGTCGGCAGCGAACCGCATGGCCCACAGCGGCGCGTCGGCGTCGGCCCGCTCCCAGTCCCCCGACACGGGGTCGAGCAGAGCGACGTCGACTCGGCCCGACGCCGGCGCGGTGAACCGGGCCGCCGATCGCCATAAGCGCCCGTGCAGATCGGTCCCCGTTGCAGTCATATCGACCGCCGAGCCGGCGGCCGCGCCGTGCAACGTCACGGGGAATGGCTCGTCATACCGGGAGTCCTGCGGCACGTCGAGCACCACCGTGTCGGACCCGGCGTCCGGCGGCTTCGACGACTGCGCCGTAACAGTCGGCGTCTCCTCGGTCTCGCGCTGCTCAACGCGAGCGGAGCGCGTCTCGAACCACGTCGGGAAGACACCCGAGACCAGCACGGCCAGCCCGAGCAACACGAAGGGGATCACCCAGTAGCAGAGAACGGACAGCAACCCGCCGTCGTCGCGGATCGTCGCGGCGCCGTCGACGAGGGGCGGGATCATCGCGAGAACCGTCATGACGGCGAAGACCGCGACCCAGAGCCACGTCATGGCGGCGGTGATCGTCCGGAAGCCGTCACTGCGGGCGGCCACCGCGTCGGCGGAGTCGGCGGCGTACTCCCGGACGAACGGCCGCCCGACCAGCAACCCGACGAACGCGACCAGGAAGATCCCGAAGTTGCCCAGCGGCTGGAGCCAGCGTTCGAGAACGGCGTCGTCGAGCACGAAGGCGGCCAGCGCCAGGACGGCGAACACCACGAGGCTGCCGACGTCCATGATGCGCCAGGGCCGGCCCTGCATCCGGCGCACCACGTGCGTGCCGACGGCGACGGCGAGCGCGATGCACACAGCCACGCGGAACGGCACGTTGCCGACCAGCACCCAATACAGGACCCACGGCAGGGACCCCTGCACGAACCCCAATGCCGCCCTCCGATGCACTACTTCTGCAACGGGCGTACCGGAACCGTGGCACGGGGGCCAGGGATGCGCGCAGGTTCACCTGTTCAGCCCCTGTTGGGCGCACGCAACGCCGGTGTCGGCACGGTCACCGGCCCGACGCGGAGCGCAGCCAGGCGAGGACCTTCCGGGCGTACGCACCCGGTGGGCGTTCGCAGGCCACGTCACGATCGCGACGCCGTGGAGCCTGATGAGGTCTTGCTTGACGAGGCTCTCGAGTTTCGACCGTATGCCGGGCAACAGCCTCTGCACCGGCCACCACAACAACACGGAGAGGACCAGGTACACCGCGACCGTGACGAGCGCCGCGCCGCGGAAGCTGTCGACGAGCAGACCGACCAGGAGGGCCAGGACCACCTCGCCGACCAGCGCCGCTGCGCCGAGCAGGCCGTGGACGTACCCGCGTAACCCCTGCGTCGGCAGGAGCCACGCCGCTTGGTACGTCCGCTGCAGCGTCCGGGTGAACCCGACGACGGAGACGATGAGCAGGGCCGCACTGAGCAGCGTCACCGGCTCGGTGGCGCCGGGCGGAGCGTGATCCGTACCGGCAGTGCCTCGACCGCCCCGATGACGTCGGTCACGAACCAGGACGTGGCCCACGAAGCCGGGGCGACGCGGCAGAGCTCGTGGAGCCCGCTGTCGGCGCGCACGACGGGGCAGGCCCTCATGGCATTGAGGACGGTCAGCCAGAACCTGCTCGGGTCGTCATCGGCCCGGTGCATGTCGGCCCAGGCGACCGCGGTACCCGCCGCCTCGGCAGACCGGGTCCAGTGCGCCAGCAGCGCGGTCTTCAGCCGTCGTCGCCCTGGAACAGCGCGCATCACCTGCGCGAGGTGATTCGGCTCGCGGTTCCGCTACTAGGAATTGTGATTTGCTCGACACCTCCGTCGAGCACCTGCAGGCGAATGGCGAAGGTCCGGTCGATGTTGAGCTATCGCCGCTCCGCCTTGTAGATGATCATATATACATCAGATAACTACTCCTCCCGTCGGCCCGGGTGGCGATGTCTGACACGGCCGACGGGTCCTCCCGAGTTCGGCCGTACCGCGGGCTCGCGGAGCTGGTAGCGCGGCGACGTCATGCGTCGTCGCGAAGATTCGCCGGGGGTTTCCGGTCCAGCAGCTGCGCGAGGTGCAGAGCCGGTCGGTTGCGGAGGTCGGCGACCTGGGTGCGGCAGGAGAACCCGTCGGCGAGGACGACGGCGTCGGGCGCGGCGTCGAGAGCAGGCAACAGGTTCTGCTCGGCGACCGCCACCGACACCTCGTAGTGGCCGCGCTCGACGCCGAAGTTGCCGGCGAGACCGCAGCATCCGGCCAGCCGTCGGACCCGGGCGCCGGTCGAGGCGAGGAGGTCGGCATCGCTCTTCCAGCCGAGGACGGCGTGGTGGTGGCAGTGCGGCTGCACGACGACGTCGAGCTCGGCGAGGTCGGGCGGGGTCCAGCCGGGCGTCTCGGAGAGGAGCTCGGCGAGCGTCCGCACCTGCGACGCCACCGAGGCGGCATCCTCGTCACCGGGGAGCAGTTCGTGGATGTCGGAGCGGAGGACGGCGGTGCAGGAGGGCTCGATCCCGACGATGGGTGCACCGGCACGGGCGTCCTCGGCGAGGGCGGCGACCGTGCGGCCGAGGATCTTCTTCGCCGCGTCGAGCTGGCCGGTGGTGATCCAGGTGAGGCCGCAGCACACCGAGGCCGAGGGCAACCGGGGCTCGTAGCCGGCAGCCCGCAACACGCGCACCGTGGCCTCGGCGACCTCGGGCGAGAAGGAGTCGGAGAAGGAGTCGGCGAACAGCACCACCGGCGTCCGCTCCGACGAGACGGGCTCGAAGGTCCTCCGGAACGGGCGTCGCGCGAAGGCGGGAACCGAACGGCGCCCGTCCACTCCGGCCAGCCACAGCATCACGCGACCCAGCCCCGGGAGCGTCATCGCGCCGTTGGCCAGGCGCGGTGTCCACCCGGCGATGCGCGCCCAGAACGGCAGTCTGCCCAACACGTAGTGCGATCGCGGTCGCAACCGGCGCCGGTAGGTCTGGTGCAGCACCTCGGACTTGTAGGTGGCCATGTCGATGCCGGTGGGGCAGTCGGAGGCGCAGCCCTTGCACGCCAGGCACAGGTCGAGCGAGTCGTGAACCGCGGGGTCCGACCAGGCCAGCTCGCCGCGCACCACTTCCTGCAGCACGCGTGCCCGTCCGCGGGTGGAATCCTTCTCCTCGCGGGTGGCGAGGTACGACGGACACATCACGCCGCCGCCACCCGAGTTGTCGGCACGGCACTTGCCCACGCCGGTGCAGCGGTGGACCGCCTGGGCGAGGTCGCCGTCGTCGTGCGGGTAGGCCATCGCCAGCCGCGTCAGCGGGAACTGCCCGGCCGCGCGGACGTCGTCGTCGATCGGGTCCGGGTCGACGAGGACCCCGGGGTTGAGCAGGTTCGCGGGATCGAACGCGTGCTTGATCCCGGCGAACATCGCGAGGGCGTCGGCGGAGTACATATGGGGGAGCAGCTCGGAACGGGCGCGGCCGTCACCGTGCTCGCCCGACAGGGAGCCGCCGAACTCGCTGACCAGCCGCGCTGCATCGACCAGGAACCTGCGCATGACCGTGGTCCCGTCGGGCCGGTCGAGCGGCAGGTCGAGACGGACGTGCATGCAGCCGTCACCGAAGTGACCGAACGGCGCCGAGGTCATGTCGTAGGACGCCACCAGGTCGTCGAATCGCGCGAGGTACTCACCGAGTCGCTCGGGCGGGACCGCGGCGTCCTCCCAGCCGGGCCAGGCAGGCTTGCCGGACGGAGCACGGCCGGCCAGTCCGGCGCCGTCCTCGCGGATCCGCCAGAGGGACGCCTGCACAGCGGGGTCCTCGACGACGACCGCGTCGTCGCCGATGCCCTCGGCGGCCAGCCGACGGGCCCGGGAAGCCACCTCGCCCAACTCGTCACCGGCGAACTCGACGAACAGCCATGCTCCGCCACGAGGTAGTGGCGGAACAGCGTCCGGCCCGCGGCGTGAGCGGAGGACATCGAGCAAGCGGGAGTCGAGACCCTCGCACGACGTCGGTCCGTGCGCGACGACGGCGGGAGCGGCCGCACCGGCGGCGACGATGTCCCGGAACCCGAGGACGACCACGACCCGCACGGGTGCGTCGACCACCAGCTTCACCGTGGCCCGGGTGATCACGCCGAGGGTGCCCTCGGAGCCGACGAGCGCCTGTGTGAGGTCGAAGCGTTCGGGCAGCAGGTGCTGCGCCGCGTAACCGGACACCTGACGACCGAAGCGATCGAGCTCCACACGCGCCGTGGACAGGTGGTGGGACAGCACCCCCCGGACGTCGGAGAGTATCGATTCCGCTCCCCGGGTGAACGGCTTCTCGTCCTCGTATCCGCAGATGAGCGGTTCGCCGGCAGCCGTCAGCAGGTCGAGCCCGGCGACGTTGTCGGAGGTGCGCCCGTACGCCAGCGAGCGCGAGCCGCAGGCGTTGTTGCCGATCATGCCGCCGATCGTGCAGCGCGGGTGCGTCGACGGGTCAGGGCCGAAGCGCACGCCGTGCGGGACGACGGCTCGCTGCAGGGTGGCGTGCACGGTGCCCGGCTCGACCACGGCGGTCCGCGTCTCGGGATCGACCGAGAGCACCCGGTTCAGGTGCCGCGAGAAGTCGAGAACGATGCCGCGGCCGACCGCGTTGCCCGCCACCGACGTTCCGGCGCCGCGCGAGGTGATCGGTACGCGGGTCTCCCGGGCGACCGCGAGCGCGGCGGCCACCTCATCGACGTGCCGCGGACGCACGACAGCAGTCGGCAGGATCCGGTACAGGGACGCGTCGGAGGCGTACATCCCGCGCGTACCGGCGTCGGCCCGCACTTCTAGACCTGCTCGCCGCAGGCCCGCCACGACGTCGCTCGACCGATCGTTCACGAGTAACATGTTACCCGTGCTCAAGCTCGAGTTGTCACCCACGGCTCCGTCGCTGGCGGACGCCGTGGCCCAGTCGGTCCGTGACGGTGCCGCCGCGGGAGAGCTCGTTCCGGGCACGACCTACTCCGTCTACCAGCTGGCAGAGCTGCTGGGCGTGTCGCGCAGCCCGGTCCGCGAGGGTCTCCTGAGGCTGGCGGAGGCCGGCCTGGTGACGATCATCCGGAACCGCGGGTTCCAGGTCCTGCTACCGCAGGAACACGACATCGAAGAGATCATGGAGATCCGCCTCGCACTCGAGCCGCCGGCCGCCCGCCGAGCCGCGGAGTGCGGCACCGAGAATCAGCACGCCGGCATCCGCGAGGCGCTCGGCGCGATGGCGGCCGCCTCGACCCGCGACGACGATGCCGTGTTCTGGCCCGCCGACCGGGCGTTGCACGATCGATTGCTCCGCGCGGCGGGCAACGCGCGCGCGGCTGCCGTCATCGAGCAACTCCGTGGCACCACTGCGCTCCTCGGGCCCCCCACCACGGCCAGTGGGCGCACCCTGGCCGAGATCCTCGCGGAGCACGAACCGGTGGTCGACGCCGTTCTCCGCCGTGACGGCGGGACCGCCGAGCAGGCCATGCGAACCCACCTCGAGCGGACCGGTCACCTGCTCGTGCGCCACCTCCGCTGAGCCGGTCACCCGACACGGGGCCTGGGGTCTCGGACGGAACAACGAACGGAGGATCGTCATGTCCGTGGTCCATCCCACGACGGAACGGCATGCTCTGGCCGAGGACGGCTCGCGGATCGCATTCGACTGCATCGGCTCGGGGGAGCCACTGGTGCTGCTCGCCGGTCAGGCCAATTCCCGTCGGTGGTGGGATCCGGTGCGCGTCGACTTCGTGCCGGTACGCGGGAGGATGAGAAGAGCGGAATGACGGGAGACTGTCACGTTCCGTTCTGTGGGAGCCCGGGGCTGCGACGCCCCGGGCTACCCGACCATCATCCGCTCGTTGCCCGGTTTCGGGTGTGCACGGTCGTGGTGGGAGCCGTGGACGCCCGAAACTCGAGATCACCGGCCGCCTCACCTTCGAACTCGATCAGTGGTCGGTGGTCCGCTCGGGCGGCTGTTGATCGGTCCGAGGTGACGGTGGAACGCCCTGCTCAGGGCGCTGCGCTGGGTCTCGGAGCGATCATGCGGGTCTTTCATGGTCATGTAGAAACCACGGGTGTTCGATCTTGCTCCAACCCCGCTCACGTCTATCTGATCATGAAAAGTCGGTTTGGCGCACCGTCCCCGACCCGGGCCGGACGGCGGACCCACACCAGGCGGCCCTCCGGTGGGGCCACCCCGGTTCGCGTCGACCCGCCACCTGTGGAGGTGGCCGGGTGGGCAGAACTACCGAATCCCGTGGTTGCGCTGGCAGCCGTCCCCGACGCGGGGGCACGGCGGTTCTGGACGAGTCCGTCGCTGCCGGGTGCCTACGCAACTATCCTGTGGTCCCGAACAGTGACGGCAGGGTGACCACGGACCGAGCTGCGCGAGTGATCTTCGGCAGCCGCTACGCGACCCGGTCGGACGCGACGTGGTGGCCCTCGACGACATAGGCGGGTTGCCCTTCCTCCGGACTGCCGCGTTGATCTCAACGTAACGTTCGATGATCGGTCCGCGGGGATGGATCGGGACCACAGCCAGTCCTCACGCACGCCACGGGGCGGTCTCGTCAATGACGGGCCTGTGCCCGCGTCGGGGACGGCTGGCAGCGCAACCACGGGGTTCGGTAGTTCTGCCCACCCGGCCACGTCCACAGGCGCGGGTCAGGACGGACGGGGGCTCACGAGAAAATCCTCCTGGCGGGGTGGTTGCGTGCGCTACGAGTCGGGGACGGCGCGCCCAGGCGACGGTTTCTTGACCAGGTAGACGTGTCGGCCAGCGGGGAGGCTCTCCGCAACAGCGGCCATGATCGGCCGGATCGGGACATGAGCCGCACATATACAGCTCAGGTCCCGATCCCGACGATCACCGGCGGACCAGCGGAAACCGAGCCAGCCTGCTGGGTCCGCTCTACCGAGGGGATCGTCCTGCGTCGACACGGTTGTTGACCGCCACCCAGGCTGTTGCCCTGGCACCGCTTGCCGCCTCGACAAGCCCCGCGGGCGGCGCCGGCCTCTCCCAGCTACCGCGACCTGGCTGCATCGGCGACGATTCGTTCTCCACTGCTCTCGGGCCCGGCGAAGCGATTTGCAACGAGAAGTATCTGGTGCGGATGCAGGACAACGGTGACCTTGTTCTCCGTGAGATCAGCACCGGTCGAGCGTGCTGGGCGAGCGGGACACGTGCCCCGGGGGATGCCAGTGCGAGCTTCTCGGAGACCGGCCGGTCGTCTCTCGTGATCTACAGTGAATCGCGAGGTGTGCTACGCGAGCTCGAAGGTACCAAAACCACCAATCCTCGCGTGCAGGAATTCAACGCAAGCGTGAACGACAAGGGCGACTTCTATGTCGGGCTGACACCGGTCGCCCACTGCGGCTCCGAGTAGCAGCGGCCACCAGGATCAGGAAGTGGTTGCCGTCGGGCCGCCGCCGCTGCCTCGGTCGTCGAGGAGGAGAGGGGCGCGGCCGGTCACCTCGTAGCGGATGTGGGTGACGTCGGGGGCCTGGACGACCCGGGACGGCACCAGCTCGATGCCCTCCCTCTCCTCCAGGTCGAGGTCGGTGTCCAGGAGGCGCAGCCCGGTGCCCAGTACGACCGGGGCGATGTGGAGTTCCAACTCGTCGAGCAGGCCTGCGCGGAGCACCTGCCGGACCAGGGTGCCGCCGCCCGCGATCGCGACGTTCTTGCCGCCTGCTGTGGCGCGGGCCTGCTCGATCGCGCTTGCGATGCCGCCGTCGGTGACGAAGGTGAAGCTGGTCCCGCCGCTGCGGTGCAGGGTTGCGCGGGGGCGGTGGGTCACGACGTAGACCGGTGCCCGGAACGGGGGCTCTTCGCCCCAGGGTGCCTCGCCGGCGTCGAACATCCGCCTGCCCATCACGTACGCGCCCGCCGCGGCGAACGTCTCGGCGATGATCTCGGAGTTCGTGTCGTCCGCCCCGCCTGCGAAGCCTTGCCGCTCGCGCCAGGCCATCGCGTCGGTCGCCCAGCGGGTGACGCGGAAGAACCCGGGGCCCTCCGCCGACTCCATCCAGTTCCCGTCACCGGTGTGGGCGGGACCTGCGTAGAACCCGTCCAGCGACACCGACATCTGCGCGGTCACCTTCGTCATCTCTGACCACTCCTGCGACTCGTGCCGGGCACCTCGGCCGGTGCCCGTTCCGCGGGGTGATCGGAGCTGCCAGGTGCGCCTTCGACACCCGTCGTGTGTGAGCTGGAGCACTCCATCCGGGCGGCTCGCTGCAGCAGGAAACGCTGCTCGGGACGGCTGCCCGCCAGGCGTGCGGCCTCCCGCCACGCCCCGGCCGCAGCCGCACGGTCGCCGGTCCGCTGCAGGAGATACGCCCGCACGGCGAGTAGCCGGTGGTTGCCCGCAAGGGGGCCGGTGTCCAGTTCGGCCAGCAGGTCGAGGCCGGCCTGCGGGCCGTGCACCTCGGCCAGCGCGACCGCCCGGTTGAGCGTCACGACCGGTCCGGGGGCGAGCCGTTCCAGCAGGTCGTAGAGGGCGAGGATCTGCGGCCAGTCGGTGGCGGCGACCGACGGCGCCTCCGCGTGCACCGCGGCGATGGCGGCCTGCACCTGGTAGGGGCCGATCGGCTCCTCGACGAGGCTGCGGGTGATCAGCGCGGTCCCCTCGGCGATCGCGGACCGGTCCCACCGGGTGCGGTCCTGCTCCTCGAGCGGTACGAGCTCACCGGCGTCCCCGGTGCGGGCCGGGCCGCGGGCCTCGGTCAGCAGCATCAGCGCGAGCAGCCCCGTCACCTCGCCGGACCGGGGAGCCTGCTCGTGCAGGCGGCGGGTCAGGCGCACCGCCTGCTGGGTGAGATCGACCCGGCGCAGGACCGGGCCACTGCTGGCGCTGTAGCCCTCGTTGAAGATCAGGTAGAGCACGTGCAGGACCGCGGCCATCCGCGGTTCCCATTCGGTCCCGGACGGCATCGCGAACCGCGCGCCCGCCTCGCGCAGCCGCTGCTTCGCCCGCACGATGCGCTGTCCCATCGTCGGCTCCGGCACCAGGAACGCGGCGGCGATCTCCCCGGTGGTGAGCCCGCCGACCGCCCGCAACGTCAGAGCGACCTGCGCGGACGGCCCCAGCGCCGGGTGACAGCACAGGAACAGCAACTCCAGCAGATCGTCGCGGGCAGGCTCCGTGTCCGGGGGCGGCGCGACGAGCGCGTCACGCGGGGTCGCCTCGACGGTGGCGGTCTCCCGCTTCCGGCGGGCCGCGTCGGCTCGCACCTGGTCGACGTACCGGCGGGCGGCAACCGTGATCAGCCAGCCCGCCGGGTGCTCCGGCGGCCCGTCCGGTGCCCAGGCCTCGACGGCCGCGATCATGGCCTCCTGCACCGCGTCCTCGGCCCGACCGAAGTCACCGTAGCGGCGCACGACCGCACCCAGGACCTGCGGCGCGAGATCGCGCAGCAGGTCACCGATGCCGTCGGGGCTCAGCCGCCCATCAGCGGCCACATCTCCAACCCTCCGCGGTCGGTCCCGCCGAACCCCAGCGCCGGGTACGACCGCGCGATCTCCAGTGCCCGCTCCTCGCTGTCGACGTCCACCACGAAGTACGAGCCGACGTGCTCCTTCGCCTCCAGGTAGGGCCCGTCGGTGACGAGCGGCCCGTCCCCGGCGGCGCGAATTGCCCGCGACTGCGTCTCCAGGCCCTGACAGTCCACGAGCTCACCGGAGGCGCGCAGGTCCTCGTTGAACCCGTCGACCTTCGCGATCAGCGCGTCCAGCTCACCGGCGGGGAGGCTGTTCCAGATCTGCTCGTTGCCGTAGATCAGCATCAAGTACTTCACGTCAGCTCCTTCGCGGGACACCAGGGGCCCGCCGTCACCCAGCTTAGACATCGACGCCTATGCCACCGCTCCCGGACGGGCCCGTGCTTCGCCTGTGTCATCCTCGAAGGACGCCGGGGTCACGTGCGCGACGACGTTCATGAGGATCCGAACATTGCGCTTTCCTTGGTCTCTACCCACGTTGCTCGGGCATTGCACCGTCGCGCTGGGCACTCCAGTTCGTGGACTTTCTTGGCTAAAAGGACTCCCCACATTCCCGCCGTGCTGACGCACTCGCTCAGTTCGCGCTGGGGAATCTCGGCCGCGAGAGCCGGGACGACTTCGGCCCAGATCATGTCCGGTATCTCATGGTGGCCGCTCTACAGGGTCGTGCCCTTTCTAGATGCATGTGTTCGCCCTCGACGCCCAGGCTCAGCCTGGAGGCCGCGTGACCGACGACTCCGGGGCCGTAGACGCCCGCCGTGCCCGGCACCAGGAGATCACGATCCTGGACTCGACGTACTGGCTGGCCCGGCACCTGCTCCCGCACCTGAACGTCCTCCGCATGCTGAAGACGACCGTGGTCCACGCGACGTGCTCGATGGCTCATCTGGACTTGCAGGACGACCTGGTCGCGGCGGCCCGTGCGGTGTCCCGCCGTGTCCTCGTCCCCACCGCGATGACCTGCTGTGCCTCCGCGGGCGACCGCGGGCTGCTCCATCCCGAGCTGACCGCGTCGGCGACGGCCCGCGAGGCGGAGGAGGTGTGCGGGCTCGGGGCGGCCGGGCACGTGTGTGCGAACCGCACCTGCGAGATCGGGCTCGAGCAGGCCACCGGGCAGCCGTACGAGTCGGTCGTGATGCTGCTGGAGTGGGCGACCAGGCCGTGACCCGAGCAGATGCATGACATGTCGGTCACTTCGTGACGAGTCGGGCAGTTGCACGAGCAGCCCGTCGAGATGGCCACGACGGCACGACTGCCATCATGGCCTGTGTGGAACCCTCGGAGATCGACGGCGGCGTCCCTCAGTCGGCGCGGATCTGGAATTACTGGCTCGGCGGCAAGGACAACTACGAGGCCGACCGCACGGCGGGCGATGCTGTCCTGGCCCAGATCCCGGACATCGCCGATGGTGCCCGCGCCGAACGGGCGTTCCTGATCCGAGTGGTCCGGTACCTGGTCGCAGAGTGTGGTGTCCGCCAGTTCCTCGATGTCGGCACCGGGTTGCCCACGCTGAACAACACTCACGAGGTTGCGCAGGCGACGGATCCGACCTGCCGCATCGTCTATGCCGACAACGATCCGATCGTGATGGCGCACGCCCGCGCTCTGCTCGTAGGTACCCCGGAAGGCGCTACCGCCTACCTGCATGCCGATCTGCGTGAGCCCGACGCGATCCTCGACGCGGCGAAACGCACGTTGGACTTCGACCAGCCAGTGGGGCTGATGCTGCTGGGCGTGGTGAACCACATCATGGACGACGCGGAGGCCTACGACAGCGTGGCCCGGTTGGTCGCTGCGCTGGCCCCCGGCAGCATGATGGTGCTGACCCACTCCACCGCGGAGGTCCACGGGGAGCCGATGCTGCGGGTGATGCGGGAGACGACCGAACGGGGCGGTACTCCGATCCGCGCCCGCGACCGCGGCGAGATCGCCCGATTCTTCGACGGCATGGAGCTGCTGGAGCCAGGGGTGGTCTCGTGCTCACGGTGGCGGCCCGACGCCGTCGACGTGGGCGAGCCCCGGGAGGTCTACCTCTTCGGTGGGGTCGGGCGCATCGGCTGATCGGCAGGCACCGGTGCCGGAACTCCGACCACCGGCCCCTGACCAGCGTGCCCGAGCTACCCGGAGCCGGCGCTGCAGGCGCCGTCGGTCCAGGAGTGGCTGTGCTCGATCGGTACCTCGTCGAGCAGCGGGCTGGTGATCCCGATCGGCTCACTCCCGGAGCTGCTGCGAGCGGCGCTGGCCCCGCTCCGAGTGGCGCTCGACTCCGCGAACGCCTCCGGTGCGAGCTCGGTCGGATCCCGATCGGTCGTCCGAGTGTCACCCGGCCCGGTCAGCTCGTCGATGGCTCCAGCAGATGCCGGTCGGGCGCCAGGAACGACACATCTCGGCTGGTCGAACCACTCATGGCGAAGTCGGCGGCGATCTCGCCCATGACCGTGGCGAACTTGAACCCGGAGCCCGAGAAGCCGCAGGCCACCACGAGCCGAGCGTCGGAGGGGGCGGGACCGAGCAGCGGCATGTCGTCGGGGCTGAACCCCTCGATCCCTGTCTGGAGGCTGACCGGATCCGGGTGCAGGCCTGGGAAGAAGTCGCGGACCGCAGCCGCCGCCAGGAACGCGTACGCCGGGTCGACGGAGCGGTCGACGTGGGCGAGATCGCGGACCTCCGGGTGCGTCTCGAACTTGATGCCGATCTTCACCGTGGCACCGTCGAGCGTGGGGAACCCGTACGCCTTGATGTCGCCCACGCGTTCGAAGACCCCGAAGACGTCCGGGTGGTAGTCGCGTGGTCGCCGGGCGAGGTACCAGGCCTGCACGATCCGCCGGGGGACGATGCTCTGACGCGCTCCGGGGACGAGCTCGCCCGCCCACGGACCCGGTGCGAGCACGACGCGCTCGTAGGTCTGTTCGCCGTCGCGGGTCACGACCGCGACGCCGGTCTCCCGCGGCTCGACGGCGATCACCTCGGTGTACGGGTTCACGGCGGCGCCGAGGGCGGACGCGCGTTCCACGGCGGTGGCGACGCTCGCCTCGGGCCGGAGGTATCCCGCCAGGGGGTCGGTCACGCCGATGTCACCGGCCCGTACGACGTGCTGCGGGAAACGCGGGCCGAGGGCGGCCGCCTCGAGCACCTCGTGAGGAAGCCCGTTGTCCCTGGCGGACGCGTTCGCAGAGAGTATCTCCGGCGTGCCTTCCGGCCCGAGGATCACACCGCCGGTCTGCCGGAACAGCTCGCGCTCGGTGTGCTCCTCCAGTTCGCGCCACAAGCCGAGGGCCTCCACGGCCAGCGGCGTGACGCGAGGCTCACGCTGGCCCTGTACCGAGAAGCGGCGGGTCTGACCCGCCGAGGCGCCCCGGTCGTGCGCGATGCCGAAGCGCTCGTAGCCGTGGACGGTCACTCCCCGTTCCGCCAGGCGCCACAGGGTCATGGACCCGATCGCGCCCAGACCGATCACGGCCACGTCGGCTCCACTCGTGCTCATCTGCTCGTCCTCTTCCGTGACGGTCGTGCGCTGACGGAGTCGGTCACCTCGCGGATCGATGCAGCGCCGCCCAGGTCTGCGGTGCGCGGGTCCCAAGGCAACCTACGAGCACCCGTTTAGATTGTCAACAATCAAGCGTGCTGACTGTTGACAGTTTCTGGTCGCGACCGTACGGTCCGTCCGGCGAACCCGGTGACGGAGAGGACCCTTCGATGAGCGACCCCACCTTCAGGCCGAAGTACGTCTCGTTCGACTGCTACGGGACCTTGATCAACTGGCCGATGACGCCCATCACCAAGGAGCTGGTGGGCGACCAGATCCCCGCGGAGCAGTGGGATCAGTTCGTGGCGCAGTTCCGCGGGTACCGCTACGACCAGGTCCGCGGCGAGTACTACGCCTACGAGCAGGTGCTGCAGGACTCCTTCGAGCGGATCTGCCGCAGGTGGGGCCTGAAGGCGGACCCGAACGCCGGGAAGCGTTTCGCCGACGGGGTGCGGAGCTGGGGACCGCACGCCGACGTACCGGCGCCGCTGAAGAAGATGGGCGAGCACTACAAGCTGGTGATCCTTTCCAACGCCGACGACTCCTTCCTCGCCGAGAGCGTGCCCCGGCTGGGTGCGGACTTCCACGCTGTCTACACCGCCGAGCAGGCCGGCTACTACAAGCCCCGGTACGCCGCCTTCGAGTACATGCTGGACCAGCTCGACGCCGAGCCGGAGGACTTCGTGCACGTCTCGTCGCACACCCGCTACGACCTGATGCCGATGCACGACATGGGCTTCCGCAACCTGGTGCTGCTGGACCGTGGCTGCGACCCGGTGACGCCGGGCTACGACTACGTGACGGTGAAGTCCCTCGACGAGCTCAACCGCATGCTCGGCATCTGATCCTGCCGCTCGGTCCGGCCCGCGCGGCTTCGTGCTCAGCGGGGTGATCAGAAGGCGGTGTACCCGCCGTCGACGGGCAGGACCGCTCCGGTGATGTACGACGACTCCGACGAGGCGAGGAAGAGGACCGCGTCGGCCACCTCTTCGGGGGTGGCGAGGCGCTGGAGCGGGATCTGGGCCTCGCGCTCACGGCGGTACGCCTCGGGGTCAGGCCTGCGCTGGAAGGATGATTCGATGATCGGGGTCGCGGTCAGGCCCGGAGCGACGACGTTGACGCGGATGTTGCGCGGGGCCCATTCGATCGCCGCGCCCTTGGCGAGCATGATCAGGCCGCCCTTGGCGGCGGAGTACAAGACTTCCCCGGGCTTGCCGACCATGCCGAGCCGGGAGCCGACGCAGACGAACGAGCCTCCTGCGGAGGGCATCAGCGGCGCGAAGTGCTTCATCACCAGGAACGCGCTGAGCAGGTTGCTGTGGAGCACGTTCTTCGCGTCGTCGTAGGGCATGTCGGTGAGCGGACCACTGGCCTGCAGGCCGTGGTTGATGACGACGACGTCGACGGTGCCGAGGGACTCGGCGGCCCGGTGGGCGAGGCCCTCGACGAACGCCTCGTCATTGAGGTCTCCCGGGACGTACAGGTCGTCGGGCTGGGCGGTGTCGAGCCGCTCCTTGCGGCCGGTGAGCAGCAGTCGCGCGCCCTCGCGACGGAAGTGGGAACACACTGCCTTCCCGATTCCGCTGTTGGCGCCGGTCACCATGGCCGTGGCCTTCTCGAGCCTCATGTCATTCATTCCTTACTGTCAGCTGAGGAATCCGCGGGCGTCGACCGGCCAACGCTGCAGCGAGGTGCCCGCGCTGTCGGTGACGATCAGCTCCTCGAAATTGGTCACGACCGGGCAGACGTGGTTCGGCACCACCGGGACCACGGTGCCGACGCCGGGGCGCGACTCGCTGTCCGGAATGGTGAGAAACCCGTGGTATTCGTTGAGCTTGGCTAAAACGGCCTTCGTGCCGGCGACCCCGCCGTACCCCTTCTCCGGGTTCCCTTCGCGGCCGAGGGCCTTGGTGCCGACCTCGAGGATCACGTGGTCCGGAGCCCAGTCGCTGACCACCGTGGCAGCCACGAACAGCGCGATTTGATCCTCCTCGCATGCGCCGAGGCGGGTGTTGTCCAGGTCGCAGAAGATGTACTCGCCGGGGCGGATCTCGGTGATCAAGCTGCTGGTGGAGAACTCGACGGTGGGAGTGGAGCCGGCGCTGACCACCTCTGCGGTGACCCCGACGTCGGCGAGGCTGCACACCGCGATGGTGAGCGCGGCCTCCTGGTCCTGCGCGGCGCGCTTGCGAGCGCCCCGGCCGGAGCTGCCGTGACCTGGATACGTGAAGACGCCCACCGGGACCAGGCCGCGCTTGCGGGCGGCGAGCGCGATGTCGCCCGCGACCTCGGGCGGCGCCCCGGAACGACGGGCGCCACAGTCGACCTCGACCACGACCTGAAGCCGGTCCGGTTCGCCTCCCATCGCATCGGCGAGTGCCTCGACGGCCGCGATGTTGTCGACGCCGACCCGCAACCGGGTGGTCTCGGCGAGCCGGCGGATCCGCGTCCCCTTCGTTCCCGCGGGCCAGATCGGGTAGGCGAGGAAGATGTCGTCGAATCCGGCCGCCGCGAAAACCTCGGCCTCACCGACATTGCCCGCGGTGATGCCGACCGCCCCGGCCTCGACCTGGCGCCGACCGATTTCCACACACTTGTGCGTCTTGACGTGCGGCCTGACGTCGAGGTCGTGCTGAGCGGCGAAGCCCTGCATGCGGTCGATGTTGTCCTGCATGACGTCGACCAGCACGATCGGCGCGGGGGTGTCGATCCGCTCGACCAGCATGTCGAGTGCTTGTTGGAGCCGGTTCACGCGTGCGCTCCTCGTGATTCGGTCCGGGAAATGGCGGGCCAGTTCCTGCCGGAATCCGTCGATGTCGCCGCTGCCGACAGGCCGGTCAAGGTCGCGGCAGGCCAAGGACGACGGGGAGGTCGGCGATGTCGGTGATCCGCTCGTAGCCGAGCCACGACTCGTCGTGCTCGAAGCCCCGGTCCATGTACACCTTGTGCTCGATGTCCATGGCCGCCGCCGGGCGGAGGTCGTACATCGGACTCGCAGAGACGTGCACGATCTCGTCGGGGGTCACGCCAAGCTTGTCCAGCATGTACTCGAACGCTCGGAGTCGAGGCTTGTAGACACCCATCTGCTCGGCAGTGATCACCACATCGAACGGGGCCTGGAGATTCTCCACCAGGCGCGACGCATGCGCGTCGTCGCTATTCGTCACGATCACCAGCGGATACGCCTCCGCCACGCGCTTCAGTGCCTCGGTGACACCGGGGTACGGGCCCCAGGTGGGGACGTGGTCGTACACCGCCAGCGCGTCGCCCTCGCGGTACTCCAGGCCGAACCTGCGCATGGCGCGCTCCAGAGAATGGCCGACGATCTCATGGAACGGCTGGTACTCGCCCATGCACTCGTCGATCCGGTACGCCTTGCAGGCCTGCAGGACCTCGGCGGCGATCTCGGCCGGCAGCCGGTCGCCCAGAACCTGACGGATCGCGTCGTTGATACGGAACTGGATCAGCGTTCCGTTCATGTCGAACGTCACGAACTTCGGCTTGCGGTCGAATCCCATGAGCCCTCCAGGCTGTCGATTGGCGACCATATCTGTCTGCTTGTCAACTGTCAACAGTTACACCGAGGATGCGCCGATGGAGTTCTCAACGACCGCGTGAGCCGGCGATCCGGCATGGACGGCTGCTGTCGGCAGGGCCCAGCCGTTGGATGTCGCGGGCGATGAGTGCCACGTGCAGCGCGGTTCGTTCCTCGCCCGAATCGAGATCGCAGCCGAGTATCCGTTCGATGGCGCGAAGTCGCTGGTAGAGCGTCTGCCTGGAGAGGTTGCCGCGGCGTGCGGCCGCCGGTGTCGCGCGTCGTGAGCGAGGAGTCGCCCGATCTGCTGTCGCCGTATTCCTGAACCCGGACGTCCTCGCGCAGCGCGTGGAGCAGCTGTCTCAGACCGATGTCGGACAGCTCGTGGAAGGGCTTGCCGGAGGTGCCGGGCAACACCGACACCGCCACGCGGATCGCGCGCGGATGGAGCGGGCGGCGTGGGTGATGCCGGCACTGTCGGAACCGACGCCGACCACCGCCCTGGGGATCGGTGTCCCTCACGGCGCGGGCCAGCCGCTCGACGGCCGGCCGCCAATCCTCCGCGTGGTGCAGGGCCAGCAGCACTCCGATGCGTCCGTGGGCGAGCTCGCCCACGAGCGCGCCGCCGTGGGTCGCCTGCAGCTCCTGGGCCAGCCGGTTCTCGAGACTCCCTCCGTCGGGTGGGTCTCGGTGTCCACCAGGACGGCGAGGATGCGGCCGTCCTCGGGCCGGAAGGCTCTCCCCGCCGGGAGCATGACGAGGCGACCCCACCGTTCGCCCTGGTACTCGACAGGAGCCACCAGCCAGCCCTCGGGCCCTGCACGGAGGGCGCATCGCAGCGGGGCGCCGCCCTGGACCGGCCTTCCCAGGCGTCGAGCGCCCGTTCCACGCTGCCGCCGGCCGGCTCGCAGGTCACGGCCTGGTGCACCAGGTTCTCCAGCACCACGGTGCGTCCGCTCATCTCCGCGGCCGCCCGCAGGACGTCCTCGGCGCAGGCGCCGCGCAGCGTCAGCGCGGTCAACGCCTCGTGGATCTGCTGCGTCCGGTGCAGGGCCGCTGCCTGGTTGCCGAGAATGAGGGCGTGGACGACCTGGGTGACGTCCACGAAGTTGACGTCCTTGAACAGGGTCACCAGCGGTAGCCCGCGGCGGCGGCACGCCCGGACGAGGGGCTCGGGTGGGCGGTGGAACCGCCGGACGAGCTCGATGACGAGGCCCGCCGCGCCGGTGTCGGCGAGCTCGCCGTCGGTCATGTCAGTACCTTCTCCAGGAAGGACTGCGTGCGCCGCTCCTTGGGTGCGGACAGGACCTCTCGCGCGTCGCCGCGTTCGACGACCAGGCCTTCGTCCATGAACAGCACGGTGTCGGCCACCTCTCGGGCGAAACCGATCTCGTGGGTGACCACGACCATGGTCATGCCCCTGGTGGCGAGGTCCTTCATGACGCCGAGGACCTCGCCGACCCGTTCCGGATCGAGCGCGCTGGTGGGTTCGTCGAACAGCATGATGCTCGGCTCCATCGCCAGGGCCCGGCAGATCGCCACCCGCTGTTTCTGCCCACCGGACAGCTGCGCCGGGTAGTGGCGTTCGAACCCGGCCAGGCCGACGCTGGCCAGCAGGCAGGTGGCCTGCTCCACGGCAGTGGCCTTGGCAGCGCCTTTGACGAGCACCGGTCCGGCCATGACGTTCTCGGTGGCGGTCATGTGGGGGAACAGGTTGAACCCCTGGAAGACCATGCCGATGCGTTGGCGCTGCCGGGCGAGGGCCGCGGGCGACAGGGCCACGAACGCCAATGGCGTCTCCCGGAACCCCAGGTCCTCACCGTTCACCCGTAGCACCCCGGAGTCCACGGTCTCCAGCCCGTTGATGCACCGCAGCAGGGTGGACTTGCCCGACCCGCTGGGGCCGACGATGCAGGCGATCTCGCCGGCGGCGACGGTGACGTCGATGCCGGCCAGCACGAGGTGGGATCCGAAGGACTTGCGGATCTGCCGGGCCACGATGGTGCCTTCGCCACGTGGCGTCGATGATTCGCTCGCTCCGCTCACCCACCCCGCCGGCTGCCGTCCCTCGGTCTCATTCATGCCGGCACCTCCTGCTGCTGCGTGGCCGCTCGGCGGGCGCCGACCGGTAGCCGGTCCGATCGCCCGTAGTAGCGCTCGATCATGGACTGGGGTATCCCGAGCAGGATCGTCATGGCCAGGTACCAGAGGCTGGCGACGATCAGGAGCGGGATGGTCTCGTAGGTGCGGGCGTAGATCAGCTGCGCGCTCTGCAGCAGGTCCGCCACACCCAGCACGCTCACCAGGGACGTGCCCTTCAGCATGCTGATCAGCTGGTTGCCGGTGGGCGGGATGACCGCGGGCATGATCTGCGGGAGCAGCACCGCGCGCAGCTTGGTGGTGAAGCTCATGCCCAGCGAGTCGGCCGCCTCGATCTGTCCTTTGTCGACCGCGGCGAAGCCACCCCGGATCACCTCCGCCATGTAGGCGGCCTCGTTCAGGGTGAGCCCGATGATGGCGGCCGTCAGCGGGCCGATCAGGGTGTTCGTGTCGAGCTGGTACTGCCAGGAGGTGAAGGGCACGCCGAGTGACAGGTTCGGGTACAGGGCCGCGAAGTTGAACCAGAAGATGAGCTGGACGAGTACCGGGGTGCCGCGGAAGAAGGAGATGTAGCCGATCGCGACGGCTGCGACGGGTTTGTTCTTGGAGTCCCGCATCAATGCGAGGAACAGCCCGATGATGCAGCCCATGATCATGCTGACCGCGGTCAGGAACAGTGTGATCCCGATGCCGCGCAGGATGGACTCGTGTGTGAAGTACTTCGCGACCACGTCCCACTCGTAGTTCGGGTTCGTGAGCACGCTGTAGGTCAGTGTCCCGGCGATCAGCAGTGCGGCGAGCCAGGACAGGTAGTCCCGCAGTTGGCGGGGCCGGATGCGTTTCTTGTTCTCCGGACGGATCTCACGGGTCTCGGTCATGGCCGGCGCCTAGTGCAGCTTCGCTTCGGTGATGCCGAGCCCGTCGAGCCCCCAGCGGCCCAGCGCCACCTCGTACTCCGGGCTGCCCATGATCGACTGGAGCGCGGCCTGCACCGCCGGGGTCAGCTCGCCGCCCTTGGGCAAGGCAACCGCGACCGTGGACTCGTTGACCTGGGGCGAGAGCACCTCGAACCGGTTCGGCTGCTGGGTGGCGGCCCAGCCCAGCGAGGGCGTGTCGTAGTAGACGGCCTTGACCCGGCCCGACGCCAGCTGCGTCATGGCGTCCTGGACGCTGGGCAGGACGATGCCCTCGATGGCCGGCTTCCCCTGGTCCTCGCACTGCGACTTGGACAGCTCGGGCAGGCGCTTCGTGGCCTGGATCGACCCCTTCGTCACCACGACCTGCTTGCCGCACAGGTTGTCGACGGCGAATCCGTCCGGGTTTCCCTTCGCGACGGCGACGGAGGAACCGACCTTGAGGTAGTCGATCATGTCGACGACGGAGGTCCGTTCCGGCGTGGCCGACATCGTCGACGCCGTCATGTCGTAGCGTTTGCCCTGCAGCGCGGGAATGATCGTGTCGAACCCGACGTCGACGATCTCCAGCTGCAGCCCGAGCTTCTTCGCGATCAGGCGTGACACGTCGGGGTTCAACCCGATCGGTGTCCTCCCGTCCTCGGCGAGGAACGTGGTCGGCGGGTACTTGAGCTCCATCGCCACCGTGAGCGTGCCCTTGTCCGTGGCCGACTGGGGGAGCAGCGCCCTGGCGTTCTCGTCGACCGCCACGCCGACCGAGATGTCGTCGGTCGGGCTCGACGCCGCGTCCTGAGGGGACGTCGCGGTATCGGCGCTCCCGCTGCCACACGCGGCGAGGCCCGTCGCGACGATCGCGGCGAGCGCCGCGAACTGGATCTTCCGGCTCGGCTTCATCGGTTCTCCTGATCACGTTCCGCGGATACTGCGTGGTCCCCCGAGATGCTGTTGACGATGTAGGACTTGGGTTCCGTCATCGCCGCGATGGCGTGCTTGATCCCTTCCCTGCCGATGCCGGAGCGGCCGAAGCCGCCGAACGGCATCGCGTCGATGCGGAAGTCACTGGTGTCGTTGACCAGCACCGCGCCGGCGGCGAGCCGCCCGCTGATCCGAAACGCCGCGTCGACGTTGCGCGTGAAGACCCCCGCGTGCAGCGCGTGTGCCGAGTTGGCCCGGTCGATCGCGTCCTCGACCGTGTCGAAGGCGAAGAGGCACACGACGGGCCCGAACACCTCCTCGGCCGCGATCCGGGCCCCGTCCGGCACGTTGCCGAGCACGGTCGGGGAGTGGAAGCTGCCGCTCCGTGAGCCGCCGGCGAGCACCTCGGCCCCCTGGGCGACGGCCTCGGCCACCCACTCCTGCACCCGCCGGGCCTCGCCCTCGCTGATCATCGGACCGACCTGGGTGCGCCTGCTCCGCTTGCTGCCGACGACGAGGGCACGCGTCTTTGCCACGATGGCCGCCGACATCAGGTCGAACAGCTCGCGCGCGATGTAGACGCGCTGCACCGACAGGCAGTTCTGCCCCGCGGCACCGAACGCGCCCTCGACGATCGCGGCCGCCGCCGCTGCGGGGTCGGCGTCCGCGCACACCAGCGTGGGGTTGTTCCCGCCCAGCTCCATGAGCAGCCTGCGCGGGCCGGCCATCGCCGAGATCCGGGCGGCGGTGGCCGGGCCACCGGTGAACGAGACCAGGTCGACCTGCGGGTGCGTGACCACGTGCCCGCCGGTCTCGCCCTCACCGCACACCACCGCCAGACGATCACCCGGCACGCCCGCCTCGATCAGCACCTCGGCGAGCGCGAGCGCCGTGAGCGGGGTCGCCTCGTGCGGCTTGAGGATCACACCGTTCCCGGCCAGCAGCGCCGGACCGAGCTTGTGCGCCACCAGGTTCAGCGGGTCGTTGAACGGGGTGATCGCCGCGACGACGCCGACGGGCGCGCGGACGAACCACCCGATCCGCCCGGCCCCGCGCTCGGTGTTGTCCAGCGGGAGCGTCTCTCCCGTGAGCGCGTCGGCGCACTCCCCGGTGAGCCGCAGTGTCTCGACCGCCCTGGCGACCTCGCGCTCGGCCTCGACGAGGGTCTTGCAGCCCTCCGTGGAGATGAGGCGCGCGAAGCGGTCTGCCTGGGCCGCGAGCAGGGCGGACGCCGCGGTGAGGGCCGCGCGGCGCCGGTGCAGCGTCCAGTCCCGGCCCAGCCCACGGCGCAGCGCCGTGACCGCGCGGTGGACATCGGTCCGGGACGAGCGGGCGACCCAGCCGACGTGCTCCCCGTTCTCGGGGTCGAGCACGGCCAAGGGGAGTCCCGTGATCTGCCACTGCCCCGCGACGAACGCCCCACCGGGCGGCCCGACCACGGCCGTCGGCGCGATCGGAACGGCGGCGGCGGTCATCGGACCAGGTCCGCGAGCCGGGCCGCGCCACCGACGATGGGGAGGAACCACGGCCGGCCGAAGTGCCCCGGCACCGGCGGGAACCGCAGGGCGCGCCACGGGTTGGCGGTGTGGTCACCCCCGAGGTACGCGGCCATCGCGGTGCCCATGTGGGTGGCCATCTGCACGCCGTGCCCGCTGTAGCACAGCGAGTAGAAGACGCCGTCGTGCTCGCCCGCGTGCACCATCTGGTCCATCGACAGGTCGACCAGCCCGCCCCACGTGTAGTCGACCCGGGCGTCGGCGAGCGCGGGGAACACCGTGCTCATCGCCTTGCGCAGGACCTCGCCGCTCTTGAGGTCGGAGTCGGGGCTCGACAGCGCGAACCGGGCCCGGCCGCCGAAGAGCATCCGGTTGTCGGGGGTGATCCGGAAGTAGTAGATGAGGTTCTTGCTGTCCGACGCCATCCGCCGGTTCGGCAGCAACGTCTGCACCACGTCGTCGGGCAACGGCTCGGTGACGATGATGAAGCTGCCCACCGGGATCACCCGGCGACGCAACCACGGGAAGGGGCGGCCCGTGTAGCCGCTCGTGCCGACGAGCACCTGCTTGGCGCGCGTGACGCCACGGGTGGTGTGGACGTCGTGGACCGTGCCCTCGACCCGGCGCAGCTCGGTGACCGCGGCGTTCTCGTGGATCCCGGCGCCGTACTGCGCCGCGGCGGCCGCGAGCCCGTGGGCGAACCGGGCGACGTGCAGCCCCGCGGCCTCGGGATCGACCGTGGCGCCGTGGTAGAAGTCGGAGCCGATCTCGGAGTGGATGTCGGCCTTCGGGACGAGCTGCACGTGGTGGTCGGCGAGCTCGGCGAGCAGCTCCTGGCTGCGCTTCATGCCCTCGTAGTGGGCGGGCTTGTAGGCCAGCGTGAGCTTGCCCGTGCGTTCGAAGTCGCAGTCGATGCCGTGTTCCTTGACGAGCGACTCGACGGTGTCGATCGCGCGGTTGTACTCGAGGAACATGGCCGTGGCGGGCCCCTCGCCGTATCGCTTGACGGACTGCCCGAAGCCGATCGCCAGGCCGGTGGTCGCCATCCCGCCGTTGCGGCCCGACGCCCCCCAGCCGACGGTGTTCTGTTCGAGCAGCGCCACGCTCGCGCCCCGTTTCGCCAGCTCGAGCGCCGCGGAAAGCCCGGTGAACCCCGCGCCCACGACGGCCACGTCGACATCGGCCGGGAGTGGGTTCCGCCGGAAGTCCCCGGCCGGCTCGGCCGTGTCCAGCCAGTAGGACGTCAGCTTCATCGTCGCTGCCCCTGCCTCAGAGCCCGAGCAGGGTGTTCAGCTCGTCGAGCGACTCGACGCGGACGTACCCGTAGGACGGGCTCGGCGGATCGTAGCCCCGGTCGAGCAACACGGTGTTGGTGATGCCGAGGTCGGAGCACGGCATGATGTCGTAACGGGTGTGGGACGAGACGTGCAGGATCTTGTCCGGCTTCGTCCCCAGGCTGTCGAGCATGTGCTCGAACGCCCGGTAGCGGGGCTTGTAGGCCCCGGCCTGCTCCGCGGTGTAGACGGCGTGGAAGTCGGCTCCCAGCCGCGGGACGGAGACGTCCAGGAAGGCGTCGTCGGCGTTGGACAGGATCACCAGCGGGAACTCGCCGGCCATCCGCTTCAGCGGGGCCGGGACGTCGGCATGCGGCCCCCAGGTCCGCACCGCGTCGCCGAACTCCTTGCCCGAGCCCTCCGGGACCCGCAGCCCCCACCGGCGGCAGACGCGCGTGAACGAGTCCTCCAGCACCTGCTCGTAGGCGTAGTACGAGTCGCCGCAGACCTGGTCGTAGCGGTAGGCGCGGAAGGCCGGGACGAAGGCCTCGAACTGCTCGTCGGTGAGCTGCTCCCCGAGCAGCCGGCGGGTGACCGACCTGATCTCAAAGTTGATCAATGTCCCGTAGCAGTCGAAGGTGATGTAGTCGGGACGGATCTTGATCTCGGTCACTGGCGCTCCGATCTCGTCGGCCTTTCGCGGTGCCGGGATGTGCCGCGGGCCACTGATGGGGCGGAACGTTAAGGTGTACGCTGCCAACTGTCAACAGTTCGACATGCTGACAACAGGTAGCGTCCATCGGAGCGGAGGGAGACGCTCCGAGGGATGTCGATCGAGAACTTCCGGCACTACCGGGGCGGCGCCCCGTGGCGGAACGTCGTCGACGGGCGACTGGGATACGTTGGTTCAGCGCCTCTTGTCGGCACATCCAGGAAAGGCGGCATCGGCTGATGGCCGGACTCGACAACATGGTTCCCGTGGCGCTCAGGGGCACCTCTGCCGTGATCGCTGATCAGCTGCGGGAACGGATCCTGGACGGCAGCTTCGCACCCGGCGAGCAGATCAGCGAGGTGCAACTGGCAGCCCGGCTGGGGATGAGCCGCGGCCCTGTGCGGGAGGCCGTGCAGCGGCTCGTCCAGGAAGGGCTCCTGGTCAGCCAACGGAACCGTGGTGTGTCCGTCGTCGAGCTCGACGTCAGCGACATCGAGGACGTCTACCGCGGCCGGCGCGCCGTCGAGAAGGAAGCGGCGAGCACCGTGTACGAACGCGGGATCCCGGACGGCCTCGCGGAGCGGCTCGAGGGAATCCTGCGGAGCATCGAGCTGTACATGAACGCGAGAGACTGGCCGAAGCTCGCCCGCGAGGATCTCCATTTCCACGAAACGATGGTCGGGGCCGCGCAGAGCCCACGGCTGAGCCGCATGTTCTCCACGCTGGCCGCCGAGACGATGCTGTGCATGTCGGCTTTCGACGACAGGTACATTCGGCCGCCCACCGCGCTGGAGGAACATCGGCGGCTGCTCGACGGGCTCGTCGGGGGTGATCTCACCGAGTTGCACGCGGAGATCGATCGGCACATGACTCACGCGGTCGACTCGCTGAGCAGGGCTCGCCAAGAGCGGGACGGCGACAGGTAGTCGTACCGATCGGCTTACCCGGCGATCACGGCGTCGATCTCGCGGACCATCGCGCGGAGTTCCTCGTCCGTCGTGATGAACGGCGGGCTGATCTGCAGGGTGTTGCCACGTAGCGGACGCGTGATGAACCCGCGTTCCACGAGCTCGTCCGCGGCATTCGCGTGCCCTCCATCGTCGGGGTTCGCCGACGCTACCTCCGGTCCGCACCCGGTTCGGGTTGACGAAACGTCCAGAACGAGCCCCTCAAGCGGACAGGCCCTCCGTTGTCGGGGCCTCCGCCGCGAACGAGTCTCAGGACTCCGCACTCGACGCAGGTGGGGCGGCTGCTGCTCGCCCAGTGCGCCGACACGGTGGTGCGCACTTCCATGGAGCTGGGCGGCAACGCGCCGTTCATCGTGTTCGACGCGGCGATCCTCGCGTTCGACGAGGAGGACGAGGTCGTGCGGCGGGCCAACGACACGGACTGGGGCTTGGTCGGGTACGTCTTCACCCGGTCGCTCGACCGGGCCATGCGGGTCAGCGAGGGCCTGGAAGTCGGCATGGTCGGCCTCAACACCGGGCTCGTGTCCAAACCGGCGGCGCCCTTCGGCGGGTTCAAGCAGTCCGGGCTCGGCAGGGAGGGCGGCCGGGTCGGTATCGAGCAGGAACGTGCCCATGCCCAGTCCGACGACGGTGGCGCCGACGAGGAACGACGCGTACCCGGTGGACAGGCCGATGATCAGCAATCCGGCGCCGATGACCACGGAGGCGACGACGACGAAGATCTTGCGGCGCTGCAGGTGGTCGGAGAGCCGCCCGCCGAACACGGCGGTGGCGAATCCGGCGACGGATGCCGTGAGGGTGGCGTAGAAGATCAGGCTCGGCGCCTGGGCGTCGCTGTAGCCGAGGTGGTCGGTGATCACGTAGGCCTGGAAGGTCAGGAAGAACGAGTAGCCGAGGAAGAGCAGGAACCGTCCGAGCCAGGCCCAGCCGAAGTCGCGGTGCGCGAAAGGGTTGACCCACAGGCTGCGGAGGAGGTCGGCGGGCCGGAAGGGGCTGAGGTTCTCGCGGTCGGCAGGCCGGTCGGGCAGCACCGCGATCAGTACAACGATGGCGATGACGCCGAAGGCGGCGGGGACCAGGAGTATCAGGCCGAGGCTGGCTCCGACGAGCGCCGTGATGCCGGTACCGACGAGTGTGCCGACCTTGGAGGTGAACCCGACGTATCCGGACACGCGCCCGCGTTGCTCCTCGGGGACCTGGTCGGGAATGATCGCGTAGGCCAGATCGGCCACGAGTTCGCCGGGGGCATAGAGGGGTTGTGCGGCACCGGAGGCGAGGTCGGCCAGGTGGCTCCACTCGGCGTCGTACCCGTTGTGGGCTTCGGGCCCGAAGCCCAGGTGTCCGCCGGTATCGCACAGGGACACTTCGGCCGAACCCGCACGGACGTAGGAGGGTGTAGTCGACGTGCAGCGCCTCAGAGCTGCAAGGCCAGGCAGTGCGGATAGCGCGTGGGCGGCCCCGGGGGCAGTGTGATCGTCAGCTGCCCGGTCCGTTGTTCGAACGGCAGCTCCCCGCCGCCGAGGAGCCGGACCGCGGAGACCCGCTCGCCGGGATCCAGACTCCTGATCACCGCCCGCCCGTCGGCCGGCCACCGCATCTGGAAGGCGTACAGCGTGCGGTCCCGCCGGGTGAACCGGTAGTCCTCCGCGGTCCAGGCGACCGCGTCCTCGCGGAAGCCTTCGATCGCGACCTGGCTGGGCCCTTCGCCGCCCACCCGGAACGGCCGCGTGCCGTGGATCCCCTCGCCGCACACGGCGATCCACCCCGCGAGCTCCTCGAGCAGGAAGGTGCACTCCTCGTCGATCGAGCCGTCCGGTAGCTGGGGGATGTTGAGCAGCAGGTTCCCGTTCTTCGCGACGATGTCGATCAGCAGTTCGATGACGTGGCCCGGGGTCTTGTACTCGGCTCGGTCGTCGTAGAACCACTGGCCGACGCAGGTGTCGGTCTGCCACACGTCCGGTCGGACGTGCGGCTCCTGGCTGCGTTCGACGTCGAGGACCCCGATGGCCTCCAGGTCGGGGCGGCGTCCCTTCTGGTTGTAGACGGCCTGGTTCTGGCCGTCGTGGCCGGCCGCGCTGGTGTTGTAGAGGTGTGCCACGGCCCGGAGACCGGGCTCGAACGCGTTGTCGCCGAACGGCAGCGGGCCGTCCGTGTAGAACAGGTCCGGCCGGTAGCGATCGATCATCTCGGTGGCGAGGTCCAGCCACCTCCGGTGCCACCACGGGTCGGACGCGTACCACGGCTCGGGAACCGCGGCGCCGGTCGAGCGATCGCGTTCCTCGGTGCCCGGGAGGTACAGGTCCTCGAACTCGGGGTCGTTCCCCTCGTAGGGCACCCCGGCGTACGGCCCCACCGTGTCAGCGCCCTTGCTCCTGGCCATCCAGGTGTACGTCGCGCCGAGGTGCTCGGTGATCCCGAACCGGAGACCGCGCGCCCGCGCCGCGTCGTGCCAGAGTCCGACGATGTCCTTGCCCGGCCCCATGGTGGCCGCGTTCCAGCGGTGGATCGCGGACGGGTAGTTGAGGAAGTGGTCGTGGTGCACTGCCTGCGCCACGAGGTACCGCGCACCGGCCCGCGCGTACAGATCGGTCAGGGCCTCGGGGTCGAAGCGTTCCGCCTTCCACCGGGTGACGATGTCCTTGTACCCGGACTTCGAGGGGTGGCCGTAGGTGCGCCAGTGGTGCCGGTAGGCGGCGGTGCCGGGGATGTACATGTTGCGGGCGTACCAGTCGCCCTGACGCGGCACGGACTGCGCGCCCCAGTGCGACCAGATGCCGAACTTCGCGTCGCGGAACCAATCGGGGCAGCGGAACTGTCGCAGCGACTCGAACGACGCTTCGTACGGACCTGGTTGCATGTCGCCCTCAATCCGGCAGGTGGTTGCGCAGCCAGCGCTCGGTGTTGTGCACGTGCATGAGGGCGGCGGCGTGGGCGAGAGCGGCGTCTCCCGTGGCCAGCGCGGCGTAGATCTCCTCGTGGTCGGCCAGGGTGCGCGATGCCGAGTCGGAGTCGACCAGGCCCCGCCACACGCGGGAACGGACGGTCCGGCTCGAGATCCCTTCGAGCAGGGCGGTGAGGGTCGCGTTCTCGGTGGCGGCGATGACCTCGCGGTGGAACGCCGCGTCGTGCAGGTTGAGCTGCTCCACGTCGTTCGCGGCGTTGTGCATGGCCTCGAGGTGCGTGTGGACCCGCAGCAGCCGTTCGGGCGTGATCCGGACGGCTGCGAGCGCCGTCGCCGCGGGCTCGAACAGGCGGCGGACCTCCGTGAGCTCCAGCAGGTCGTCCGCCCGGATGAGCGCCACCGCGTCGCCGACGCCCTCGAGGAGCAACTTCGGCTCGAGCGTTGTCACGTACGTGCCGTTGCCGCGCCGGATCTCCAGCACGCGGGACGCCGCGAGCACCTGGACGGCCTCCCGGAGCAGGTTGCGTCCCACGCCCAGCCGCGCGGCGAGCTCCTGCTCGGGAGGGAGCTTCGAGCCGGGCCGGAGCTCGCCCGTGCGGATCAGTTCGCGGATCTCGGTGATGACCCTCGCGGTGAGCGACATCGGCACCCCTCCTTCGAGGCCTGGGCGCGCGCACCGCGTCCACCCGGATGGTCGCGTGCCGCCAGACATCCCATGTCTCTGCCGTTGCTCGGTTGCGGGGCTGGTCACCCTCCGGGTTACCGCACGACGTTGTCGCAGGCCCAGCGATAGCCATGTGATCACCCTAGACGTGATCCACGTCGCAGTCTATAAAGACATCCCATGACCTGACGGAAGGGCGGCGGAAGCGCCTCGATGCGTCCGTAGCCGGTTCGAGCACGACCACGCCCGGTAGCGAAGGAGGTGCCGCGATGACATCAGGGCTTCCCCTGATCCCAGGCCCAGCGGTAGGCGCGAACAGCCCGCCGCGGCCGCCCCGTCGGCAGCGTGCCGCGTGGGCGCGAACGCGCCGCACCATCCGCCGGCGGTGGCAGCTCTACCTGTTGATCATCGCTCCGCTGGCATATTTCGCGGTGTTCAAGTACGTGCCGATGGTCAACGCCGTCATCGCGTTCGAGGAGTACAGCGTCGTCCGGGGCATCTGGGGCAGTGAGTGGGTCGGCCTCGAGCACTTCCGGGCGTTCTTCGAGAACCCGGTGTTCTGGACGCTGGTGCGCAACACCTTCCTGTTGTCGGCGTACTTCCTGCTCGCGAGCTTCCCGATACCGATCATCCTGGCGCTCGCGCTCAACGAGATCCGGCAGGGGTTGTTCCGGCGCACCGTCCAGATGGCCACCTATGCTCCGTACTTCATCTCGACCGTGGTCGTCGTGTCCATGACGATCCTGATCCTGTCCCCGCGCATCGGCCTGGTGGACGACGTGATCGGGTTCTTCGGGATCAGCGCGGTCGATTTCCTCGGCGACCCCGACTACTTCCGGCACATCTACGTCTGGAGCGACATCTGGCAGACCGCAGGCTATTCGGCCGTCGTCTTCATGGCGGCATTGGCGGGGATCGACCCGTCGCTCTACGAAGCCGCGCGGGTCGACGGCGCCTCCCGGCTGCAGAAGATCATCCACGTCGACCTGCCGGGGATCATGCCCACCGCGGTCATCGTGCTGATCCTCGGCGTCGGCAACATCATGGCGATCGGTTTCGAGAAGGCGTTCCTGCTGCAGAACCCCCTGAACCTGGGCCAGTCGGAGATCATCGCGACCTACGTCTACAAGACGGGCCTGCTCAACGCCGACTTCAGCCGCGCCACCGCGGTCGGCCTGTTCAACTCGCTGATCAACCTGGTGCTGCTCGTCGCCGTCAACCGCATCGCCAAGCGCGTGACGGGGAGTGGGCTGTGGTGATCGGTCACGACGAGAGGCGGCGAGGATGACCACCGATCAGATCGGCAGCCGATCCGGGGCCCACACCCACAGCGAAGAGCACGGTCACCGCCCGGTCGCGCCGAAGCGGCGGGGGCGCGCACGCCGGATGCGGGAGACCGGTGTCGACCGCGTCTTCCTGACCGTCGTATACGTGCTCCTGCTGACGTTCCTCGCCGTGGTGCTCGTGCCGCTGCTCTACATCCTCGCCAGCTCGTTCAGCGACCCGGCGGCCGTCTCGTCGGGCCGGGTGCTGCTCTGGCCGGTCGACTTCACCCTCCGCGGCTACCAGATCGTCCTCGCGGATACCCAGATCCTCACCGGGTTCGCGAACTCCCTGTTCTACACGGTGGTGGGCACCCTCATCAGCGTGACGCTGACGGTAGCGATCGCCTACCCGCTCTCGCGCACCGACTTCCCGGGCGGCACCCTGATCACGCGGCTCGTCGTCTTCACCATGCTCTTCGCGGGCGGCGTCATCCCGACCTACCTCGTGGTGCAGTCACTGGGAATGCTCGACACCCGCTGGGCACTGCTCCTGCCACAGGCGGTGGGGGTGTGGCAGGTCATCATCGCGCGAACCTACTTCCGGTACTCGATTCCCCAGGAACTGGTCGAGGCCGCCGAGATGGACGGGGCGAGCGACCTGCGCGTGCTCTGGTCGATCGTCCTCCCGCTGGCGAAGCCGATGCTCGCGGTCATCGCCCTGATGTACGCGATCACGCAGTGGAACTCCTATTTCGACGCGCTGCTGTACCTCAAGAGCGACGACCTCTATCCGCTGCAGCTCATCCTGCGCAACATCCTCATCCTCAACCAGCAGGGCGGTGGTCTCGGCGATACTCAGCAGCTCGAGCACCAGCAGCTCGCCAACCTCCTGAAGTACTCGCTGATCGTGGTGTCGACGGTGCCGGTCCTGCTCATCTACCCATTCGTCGCCCGCCACTTCACGAAGGGAGTCATGATCGGCGCCGTCAAGGGCTGATGCCATCGCACCGTTCGCCGCTCCTTCGCTCATCTCAGCTCATCTCATCGAAGAGGTGTCCGTAATGCTGTCCAGATTCCGCAGGCCGGCGTCCCTGCTCGCCGCCCTGACGATTGCCGTCGTGCCGTCGGTCGCCTGCTCCTCAGGAGGTCAGGTCGACGACGGGACGCTCGCCGTCTTCATCCCGCAGCTGGCGGGGGTGGACATGTCCCAGAGCACGACCACCAAGCTCCTGCAGGAGAAGTTCGGCGTCACAATGCGTTTCGAGACATCCACCTACGACGCCACCGCGGCGAAGGAGAAACGTCAGATCTCGCTCGCGAGCGGTGACCTGCCGGACGTCTACATGCTGGTCCCCTGGGTCGACCAGTTCAATCAGGTGGAGCTGCTCCGGCTGGGCAGGCAGGGCATCGCGGTGCCGCTCAACGACCTGATCGAACAGCATGCGCCGAACATCAAGAAGGCGTTCGAGGAGACCCCCGAGCTGCGCAGGCTCGCGACCGCGCCCGACGGCAACATCTACGGGATGCCGCAGTGGAACGAGTGCTTCCACTGCTCCTACGGCGCGAAGCTGTGGATCAACTCCGACTGGTTGGAGAAGCTCGGCCTGTCGATGCCGGCCACCACGGATGAGATGCGCGAGGTCCTGCGTGCGTTCAAGACCCGGGACCCGAACGGGAACGGGAACGCCGACGAGATCCCGCTCTCCGGCAGCACGTCCGACACGCTCTTGCCGTACTTCATGAACGCGTTCCTCTACGACCCGCAGGCGGGCAACGCCTTCCCCTCGACGCTCGCGCTGAGCAACGGGCGGGTCCAGCTGCAGGCCGCCCAGCCCGGGTGGCGGGAGGGCTTGCGGTACCTGGCGTCGCTCAACGCGGAGGGGCTGATCGACCCGGGCGCGTTCTCGCAGAACCGGGACGCGCTGCAGGCCAAGGGCGATCTCGACGGCGCGCCGGTCGTCGGCGCCGCCACCGTCCAGCATCAGGCGCTCATGGTCACGACCGGGCACCCGGACGGGCGCGACAAGCAGTACGACCCGGTGCCGCCCCTGACCGGACCTACGGGCGTGAGCTACGCCTCCTACAACCTCTCCACCAGCCCCGGGGCCAGCTTCCTGATCACCGCGGAGGCCACCGAGGAGGAGCGGATCGCGGCGATCAAGATCCTCGACTACTTCCACACCCAGGAGGGGAACATCATCGGCCAGTACGGTGACGAGGGCGAGGGGTGGTTGCGACCCGGCCCCGGTGACGTCGCCCTCGACCCGAACCTGACCCCGGTGTTCGAGCAGGTGCCCACCGATCCCGAGGCCCCGCGGAGCCCGGACAGTCCGTGGTTCGCCGCGGCCGGCTACTACACGACCGAGGAGTTCCGCAACGCCCAGGTGCAGTCCACCGACATCTACAGCCCGGAAGGCGGCGAGCGGCGCCTCTACGAGGCCACCAAGCTGTACGAGGGAAAGACGCCGCGGGACCAGGTGTTCCCGTACTGGAACATCTGGGTCGAACCCGACATGGCCGGCGAGCTCGCGACGCTCCAGACGAACATCGAGAACCACGTCGCGCAGTCGAGCCTGCAGTTCGTCACCGGGCAGCTGGACATCGACGACGACAACGCCTGGAACGCCTACCTCGACGGCCTGCGCGACCTCGGCCTGGACCGGTATCTGCAGATCCAACAGAGCGGCTACGACGCCGCAAGCTGACCCGGCCTCGGCTCTCGAGAGAGGGTGCTCGTCGAGCCCGGTGCCGGAGCATAGGCGATAGCGATTGAATCGATCAGAAACGATCGCTTTTCCTGAAGCTAGTGCGGATCTAGCGTCGGCGGTATGACAGTCATCGGCACGCGGGCACCGGCCACGCTGGAGATCGAGCACCGGACGCCTCGGGCGCGGCTCCGGCAGTCGAGCCTGGTGTGGGCCCTCACGGCGACCCACTTCGTGAGTCGGGCCGGCGGGCTGGCGCGGTCGTTCCTGGTGCTCTACCTGACCCAGGAGCGGGGACTCTCGCCGATGACGGCCGGGGCGGTGGTCGCGGCGGTCGGCGTCGGAGATATCGGGTCGCAGCTGCTGGGCGGCTGGCTGGGCGACCGGATCGGTCGACGCCACACCATGCTCGCCGGGTTCTTGGGCACAGCGGTCGCGCTGGTCGCGCTCGGCTCGGCGGAATCGACGCCGGCGATCTGTGCCGCGGCCCTCGGTGTCGGGCTGATGGGGGAGCTGTTCCGCCCGGTGGGATCGGCTGCCGTGGCGGACCTGCCCGCCCAGGAGCGGGTCCGTGCCTATGGTCTGCTCTTCTGGGCGGCCAATGTCGGCTTCACGGTCTCGACGGTGGTCGCCGGGGTCCTGGTCCAATACGGGTACGGCATCCTGTTCTGGATCAATGCGGCGGCCTCGGTGCTCGCGGCGCTGATCGTGTGGCGACACATCCCCGAGACCCGCCGGTCGACGCCGAAAGCGACCCGGCAGGCACTGCTACCGGTCCTGCTGCGCGATCGGGTGATGCTCGCCATGGTGGCGATCCACGTCGTCTACTTCACGATGTTCCTGCAGACGTTCTCGACGCTCCCGCTCGTCATGGCCGGCGACGGCCACGGTCCAGAGGCATACAGCGCAATGCTCGCCCTGAACGGGATCGTGATCGTCCTCGCCCAACCGATTGCGGTACGACTTCTCGACGGCCGCGACACAGCCGCGGTCCTGGCGGTGTCGATGCTGCTGGTCGGCATCGGCGGCGGGTTCGCCGCCGTCGTGCAAGGCCCCGCCCTCCACGCCGCGGCCATCCTCGTGTGGACCCTCGGCCAGATCGGTGTCTCCGTCATGTTCGGCGCCACCTTCGCCGGTCTCGCGCCGACCGACCACCGAGGTCGATACATGGGCGTCGCCTCCGCCGCGTGGAGCCTCGGGGCCGTGCTGGGGCCACTGCTCGGCACCGCGCTGCTCGACCACGCCGGGCGAACCGCTCTGTGGGTGGCGTGCTCGGCGACCGGAATCGCGCTGTTCGCCGCGCAGCGGGCAATCGCCCCGGCACTGCGCCGCCGGATCTCCGCCCTGGCCTGAAGGCGTCCGACCCACGAAACTGATCGCGAAGGCCGGTCCGGATCGACTACTGCGTCGAGGAGCAGCCGGGCCGCCTCGGCGCCGATCTGCTGGTGCGGGATCGCCACCGTCGTGAGCGGCGGGCGCAGCTTGTCGACATGGCCAGCTGGTCGGTGGCGCACCACCGGTTCCATCGCACCGTCGTGTCGGGTTGTGGCCCCCGCGTCCTGCGCACGATCACGTCCTACGCCGAACAGCGCGAGCGCTACGTTCGCAGCCTCCAGGCGCGGCACCGGGACGGCTTTCCCGCCAGGCACCGGGAGCACGAGGCCATCCTCGCCGCGATCCAGGACGGTGAGCCCGAGCGGGCCGTCACGCAGATGGCCCAGCATCTTGCGGGTACGGCGCTGCGGCTGATGAAGGACTGCTCGCCCGACCACGAGCCGTACGCCGTCCCGGCAGCGGTAGCGATGGTCGGCGCGGCTTCGGCCGGCCGCGCCGGCTCGGGTGCCGCGGTGGCGGTGGTCCCTACCGCGATCATCAGATGCTCCATCCTCACGCCGCGTGCCGTCATCAGGTCTTCCCGGGCGCCGACCAGAGCACGTACCGGCCCCGGGCTGATACCGCGACCGGGCTGTGGTCGGCCACTCTTCGCCCTCCGTACACGATTTGGTAACGCGCGCCAATGCGGCGACCCGGACCGATGGGCTCATGCCCCGGAGGAGGGCCGCCAGACCGGGTGTGTGGTCTGGCCCTTGGTGGCTGGAGCATCCGACCGGATTGCGAACGGACCGGACCCGGGCCCGGGGGTGGCGGCTATGGCACGGTCAGGTCCAGCAGCACGCCCAGGCTCTTCGGCTCGTCGTCTCCCTGGGCGTTGCGGCGTCCTTCGCTGTCGAAGTCGAAGAACAGTGATCGGGGGGCTTCGGGCACGTCGGTAAGGGCGAGGGTTCCGGGGACCGGTTCGAGCCTGCGCGGTTCGACCAGTCGCCGCCGACGCACCCACTTCGTGGCGATCCGTTGTTGAACCTCACCGAACGGGCCCTGCGGGGTGAGTAGGTCACGAGCAGGCTGCCGATGTCCCGCTGGGCCACGACCGCGTCCCGCCACCGCCCGCGGATGTAGGCCACGACCGCTTCGCCGGGCGCCACGTCGATGCTGCGCGTGATGGGCTCGGTCCCCGCGGGTGGGTCGTCGAGAGAGGTGCTGTGTTCTGGCGATGGGACCGATGCGGGAACCTCGGTCACGGGTTCCCCGGCGTCTTCGGGAAGGGCCTCGGGCTCGGCGGCATCCGGGGTGACCGGGAGCGTTTCGCCGTGCTCGGCGCCGACCGTGGTAGCCACAGTGATTGTCTCGCCTGCGAGCAGGCGCGCGAGTTCGTCGGTCGAGTTCGACCTCGACCAGGCGTCCTCCGGGCTCATCCACGGTCAGACGTGCCACCAGGTCGGCCGCCAGGCCCCGCTCGAACGTGAGCGAGAGCCACACGTCGCGGCTGGTCGGCGACTCGGGATCGATGTCACGTGGCGGTGACATGCGCAGACGGTACGACCAGCCACGTGCACCTGCGGCACGCTTCGCCGCGATCCGTCCGAAATGTGTAGGGGATGCACTCCGCGGTGTGCCGGCCGCGTGGCCACCGAAGCCGAACATCACCCGTTGCGTACCGGCGTGACTGAGGTGGTGGCTCACCGGGTGTCGTCCCGCTCGAACAGATGTGCGATGCTTTGGTCGCGGTGGTCGCTTCCCCCGGCCGAACCGCCCGCGGAGTCGATACCCCGCTGGCCGATGCCGGAGCTGGGACGAGGGGGGAGCGAGAGACGGTGTACAAGCCGTGGTCCTCCACGACGGAGGTGCCGGCCCCGCCGCTGGATCGGCCGGTCTGGGTGCACCTCGATCGGCTCTACGGACCTCCCGACGACGAGTCTGCGGCCGGCATCGTCGATCCATCCCCGGACGGGTGGCTGCAAGTAGACACACCGGTGCCAGGCCTGTTGAAGCGTTGGAAGCGGCCGACCGATGGACGCTGGTTCGGTTGTCGACCCGGTTTGGAATTGACCGTTGACCGGTCTGCTTGCAGATCGTTCCGGCAAGGTCGAACAGTGCGGACGCCCGATGCAGCCGCGTGGTTGGGGGATACCGGTGCCTGACGACCTCGCACCGCTCACGACGCCTGGCTGCATCGTCAAGGTCAAGCAGGTGTCCCTGGCGTTCGAGTGCGACGCCGAGCCGACACACGCTGGCCTGGTCCTGATCAATGACCAGTAGGAGGTCTGGGGCGAGCACGACCGGATCAGTAGCTCGGCCCTGCCCACCTGGTCGGCGACAGCAGCGATCAACAAAGATGCAGACGCGGGCACGGCTCTCCGATGATCATGCGGCCTAGAGAACCGTCATGATCACCACCAGGGCCGTGCCCGCACCCACACCTCCGACCGCGTGTCGCCGCTGCTCAGCACCTACTCGCCGCGACTTTGCCGACCCCCTGCGGCCGAGGCGGTGAACAGGAGCAGGGAGAGGCAGGCGATCATCACCGCGGCCGCCACCTCCTTCAGTCGGCGAGCACTCACCGGTGTCGACAAGAAACGTCTCATGGTCACTTTCCTTTCGGGTTCGGAGAGGTCAGGTGTTGCTGTTCGACGCGACAGGAAGCACGTGCAATTAAGGGGCTGATGTGGGCGCGTGTGATCATCGCGCCGATTGGCTCGGGAGTTGTTTGCACACACTCTGGCGAATGCGTCGATTCGCGAATCAGGCGCGGCTGCTGGCGCAGAGTAGGTATTCGAACAGTTCAAATACTCAGCTCAGCTCAGCTGACGGGACGGGAAGCTGCGGACGCGTGCGGCCGAGGTGAGCCTGTGGGCGGCGGTGCTGCCCGACGAGGTACCGCGGCTGCCGGAAGAGCTGGCCCGAGTCGACGCAAGTGCGACCAACATCGACGGCCGCGATGCTCCGGGGTCGCACCGTCGAGTCGGGCGGTGTTGCGGAAGCCCGCCTCGCCCGGCAACATGCGGTAGGCGAAATCGGCAGTCACGTCAGGGGGCCAGTATGACGTCTACACCGTGGACGGATGAACTGATGGACCGAATGCGAGGGGCCGGTGACTCGTTAGCGGACGATGCGATCGCCGAAACGTACGCCCTGGGTAAGGAGGATCTGGTCCGGCAGGCTCTGCTCGAGCTCGACGGGAACAGTGAGCCGATCCCTCCCGGCATGCCCACGCAGCTCCAACGGTATTTCGAGGCGACCTCTGTGTTGCCCGAGTGGGCCGATGCGGCGTTGATGGACCGCGGCCGTATTCTGCTGGGCCGTTATGAGCCGCAGGTTCTCTCGACGCTGTTGTGCTACTCCTTGCCGATCTGCTACGGCTGCGGCGCTGGTGCCCAGGTGCTGGGCCTTTCACAACGCCTCACCTCCGGTGTCTATCGGCGGCTGGTGGAGACTTCTCAGTTCGTCGTCGATGTTCTCGACAAGGACGGGTTGGGCGCCAGCGGCCGAGGGCTGCGCTCGGCGCAGAAGATCCGACTGTTGCACGCCACCATGCGCTACCACATCGCAGGCAAGGACGAGTGGGACCCGGCGTGGGGCGTGCCTGTGAACCAGGAAGACGTTGCGGGGACACTGATGAGCTTCTCGGTTGTGATCCCGAAGGGCCTCGAACGCCTGGGCATCGACCTGCCGGAGCAGGACCGGGACGCCTTCTTCCACATCTGGCGAGTGATCGGTCACATTATGGGCGTCGACGAGCGGCTTAACCCCGCCGGGTTCGAAGGCGGCGCGGCGCTGATGGACACCATCCTCCAGCGACAGCAGCGCACTTCAGAGTCGGGTATCGCCTTGACCAAGGGCGTACTGGACTTCATCCGAGAGGTACTGCCAGGCCCTGCCTTCGCCGGCCTCGGACCGACCCTGATCCGACATCTTGCCGGTGATAAGGCCGCAGACCTCGTCGCCGTCCCACCGGCGGACTTCTCTCAGCACGCCGTCCAGCTCGGAACTGCGCTCAGCTTCGGCTCCGGCAAGGCCGGCGACACCGTGCCGTTGGCCGCCAAGGCAGCCGGCGAGCTGGGCACGGTCGTCCTCAAAGAGGGCCTCCGCCTCACGAACAAGGGACGCCGCTACGAATGGCAAGTTCCCACCGGCCTCACTCCGTCCGCCTAGAGCCGAGCTGACCTAATCACCGGTCACTCCATCGTCGGACGATGCGAGCTATCGTCTAACGAAAGATCGACACTGGGGCACCGGGTTATCGGCGGCCCTGATCGCGTCCTTGGTGATCGCGGACGGGATGTCCGGGTCGGCAAGGTTAGCGGCTAGTTCGTCGATCCTGGCCCGCAGCGCACGCGCCCGCGGCGGCCCAGCTGGCGAGCAGCTTGAGCGCGTCCTCCGAAGGGGAGCCGGGCTCGGCGGTGTAGGCGGTGATGGTGAGTCCGGGGTCGGCGGGGAGATCCATGGCCTCGAAGGAGACCTCGACGGTGCCGACCACGGGATGGTGAAAGTGCTTGACGCCGCTGCGGTGCAGGCGCACGTCGTGGGCGGCCCAGCGGACGCGGAACGCGTCGCTGCGCGTGGCGAGCTCGCCGATGAGGTCGGCGAGGTCCTTGTTGTGGGGGTCGCGGCCGGCTTCGGTGCGTAGCAGGGCGACGGTGGTGTTGGCGGAGTTGTTCCAGTCCGGGTAGAAGTCGGCCGCTGCCGGGTCGAGGAAGTTGAACCGGGCGAGGTTCGCGGGCCGGATCGGGTCCTCGAACGCCGGGGAGAAGAGGGCCCGGCCGAGCGCGTTGATCGCGAGCAGGTCCAGGCGTCCGTTGCGGACGAACGCGGGCGTGGTGACCATCGAGTCGAGGATGCGCTGCACGCTCGGCCGGACTCGCGACCGGCCGCGCCGGCGCGGGGTGCGCTCGGGCCTGGCGGCCCTGGCGAGGTTGAAGAGGTGGGTGCGCTCGGCTTCGTCGAGTTGCAGTGCGCGGGCGACCGCGTCGAGCACGTCGGCGGAGACGCCGCTGATGTGGCCCTTCTCCAGCCTCGTGTACCAGTCGGTGCTGACGCCGGCGAGCACGGCGACCTCTTCGCGGCGCAGGCCGGGGACGCGGCGCTTGCCGCCGCCCGCCGGCAGCCCGACCTGTTCCGGCGTGACCTTGGCGCGCCGGCTGGCCAGGAACTCGCGGATCTCGGCCCGGTTGTCCACGACCATGACGGTAGATCCTCCGCGGGGGCCGAGGGGGGTTGAGCTGGAACCCCCTACAGGCTCGACCTCCCACGCGGGCGGGAAACGAGGTTGCCTCGAGAGTGCCGCAGACCCGCGACGACAGGAGATCCGTCTGCATGCCCATCTCCAGGGAGACGAGGACCCGGCAGGACGCCGGTGACACGCGCGCCAGAGCCGCGGCGCTGGTCGCCGCGTTGCTCGGGTTCTTCGTGATCACGCTGGACGCGGTCATCGTCAACGTGGTGCTGCCGTCGATCCGGCAGGACCTGGGCGGCGGGGTGACCGGCCTGCAGTGGGTGGTGGACGGGTACACGCTGATGTTCGCGGCCCTGCTGCTGTCCGCCGGATCGCTCACCGACCGGATCGGGGCGCGCCGAGCGTTCGGACTCGGGCTGGTTGTGTTCGTGCTCGCCTCGGTGGCCTGCGGGTTCGCTCCCGACCTCGGCGGGTTGGTCGCGGCGCGGCTGGTGCAGGGGTCCGCGGCGGCGGTGCTGATGCCTTCGTCGATGGCGCTGCTGCGGGAGGCGTTCCCGGAGCCGGGTCCGCGCGCGAGGGCGCTGGCGCTCTGGGCCATGGGTGGCGCGGTGGCGTCGTCCGCTGGACCGGTGCTGGGCGGGGTCCTCGATCTCGTCGACTGGCGGCTGATCTTCTTCATCAACGTGCCGGTCGTTGCGATCGCGCTGGCCCTGCTCGCCCGCACCCGGCCGTCGCCGCGCCGTCCGGCCGCGTTCGACTGGGCAGGCCAGGTCACCGGGGTGCTGGCGATGGGTGGGCTCACCTTCGGCGCGATCGAGGCCGGAGCGGCCGGCTTCGGCGACCCGCGGGTGGTGCTCGCGTTCGCTGCGGCCGTTGTCGCGCTCGCCCTGTTCGTGCTCGCGCAGAGCCGCGTGTCGCATCCGATGGTCCCGCCCGACCTGTTCCGGTCGCGGCCGGTCGTGGTCAGCGTCGTGATCGGGTTCTCGTTCATGGTCGGCTACTACGGGCTGCCGTTCGTGTTCAGCCTCTACCTGCAGCAGGTCCGTGGGCTGTCGGCGCTGGACACCGGCGTGGTGTTCCTGCCGATGATGGTGGTGGGATTGGTGCTGACCCCGTTCACGGCGTGGCTGGGGGAGCGCTTCGGCCGCCGGATCCTCATCGTCACGGGCCTCGTCTCGATGACGGCCGGCCTCGCCGTGCTGGCGCTCGTGCCGGTGTCGACGCCGCCATGGGCGCTGGGCCTGCTGATGGTCCTGGTGGGCCTCGGTGGACCGCTGGTCATGCCCCCGACCATGGCGGTCCTGCTCGACCACGCCCCCGACCACCGCGCCGGCACCGCCAGCGGCCTGTTCAACACCAGCCGGCAGATCGGTGGGGCGCTGGCCATCGCCGTCTTCGGCGGCCTGCTCACCGACCCGGACACGTTCGTGGCGGGTATGCGCACCAGCCTGCTGATCGCCGCCGGAGTCGCGGCCGTGACCGCGCTGGGAAGCCTGCTCACGATCAGGAAGGCCACGACTCCGCCGGTGCTCGCCGACCGGGTGAGCGCCACGAACCTGCGGCTCACCCCGCGGGACTGATTCGGAAGGACAGGAAAATGCCAGGTGCTGTCGAGCCCTCCGGCGCGCAGAAGAATTTCGGGGACTTCGCCCCGGCCCTCGTCGGCTTCACCGACGAGGTGCTGTTCGGCCAGGTCTGGAAGCGGACCGAGCTCTCGCCGAAGGAGCGCAGCCTCGTGACGGTCGCGGCGCTCGTGGCCGGTGGGAACCCCGAGCAACTGGAGTTCCATCTCGGCTTCGCAAAGGACAACGGCGCCACCGAGGAGGAGCTGATCGAAGCGATCACCCACCTCGCCTTCTACGCGGGGTGGCCGAGGGCGATGTCCGCGATGGCTGTCGCCCAACGCGTCTTCCGCAGTGGAGGGGCCCGGTGATGAAGACACGGACGCTCGGACGGGACCTGACCGTCTCGGAGATCGGCTACGGCTGCATGGGCCTGAGCCAGAGCTACGGCCCGGTGCCGGAGCGGCACGAGGCGATCGCCCTGATCCGGGCGGCCGTCGAACGCGGCGTGACCTTCTTCGACACCGCCGAGGCCTACGGACCGTTCACCAACGAGGAGCTCGTCGGAGAGGCGCTCGCGCCGTTCCGCGGTGAGGTGGTGATCGCGACCAAGTTCGCGTACGCGTACGACGACGACGGACGCCAGATCGGCCTGTCCAGCCGGCCCGAGCACGTCAAGCAGGTGGCGGAGCAGTCGATGCGGCGGCTGCAGGTCGATGTGATCGATCTGTTCTACCAGCACCGGGTCAACCCGGAGGTGCCGATCGAGGACGTTGCGGGCGCGGTCGGCGAGCTCATCGCGGAGGGCAAGGTCAGGCACTTCGGGATGTCCGAGGCGGCTGCGGCCACGATCCGGCGGGCGCACGCCGTCCAGCCCGTCACCGCGGTGCAGAGCGAGTACTCGTTGTGGTGGCGGCGCCCTGAGGAGCAGGTGCTGCCCACCTGCGAGGAGCTCGGCATCGGGTTCGTGCCCTACAGCCCGCTCGGCAAGGGGTTCCTCACCGGGACGATCGACCCGAACACGGCCTTCGACAGCTCGGACATCCGCACCACGATCCCGCGGTTCGAGGCCGAGGCTCGCCGGGCCAACCAGGCGATGGTGGACCTGCTGGGCACGATCGCCGCCCGCAAGGGCGCCGCGCCGGGACAGATCGCGCTGGCATGGCTGCTGGCCCGGAAGCCGTGGATCGTCCCGATCCCCGGCACCAAGCGGCTCGGCCGGCTCGAGGAGAACCTCGGCGCGGCCGACGTCGAGCTCGACACCGACGATCTGGCCGAGATCGAGAAGGTTGCGTCCGCGATCGAGGTCCATGGAGCTCGCTACCCGGAACACCTCGAACGCATGACGGGCCACTGATCTCGGTGCCTGGTGAACCCCGGTGCGGAGGCTACGGCCGCTGGTAGATGTCGTGGGTGTCGATGCGCCGCCAGACAAGCACAGGTTCGCCGGACTGGTCGCGGTCGAGGTGGAACGTCGCGCGGCCGTCCGGTCCTGTGAAGCTCCACGTGAGCGAGTAGACGCCGCCGACGAGCTGGTGCACCCGGAGTCGCTTCGGCCATGGCGGGACGCCGGTGAAGCTCCCGGCGGAGATCGCTGGGAGGAAGTGCTCGCGCAGCACCTTGAGGAACATCTGCTGATGGTCGCTCGGGAGCCGGGCGAAGTCGGGGTCGAACGAGCGGGTGGCGCGGTACTTCACCTGTCGTCAGCCGCGTCGTCGGTGGTCGCGACCCGGTCCAGGTGGGCGAGCAGGTCGTCCGCGGTGTCGAGGGTCGTGGCGTGGCCGGACGCCAGGTCGTCATCGGCCTCGCGTTCCTTGGCCTGCCACTGCTACACCGGTGTTCCAGGCCGCTCGGAGCCCGCCAGCCAGGCGGCGCCCTCCCCATAGAGCCGGTCGACCGCCTGTCGTCGCGGGACAGGAAGTCGTAGAAGCGGCCGGTGCACACCACGTCCACCTGTATGTCGTCGACCTCCGCGCGCTGATTGATCGTCATCTTGGTCTGCCCGACCGCCCGGTCCCCGGCCACGTCCGAGGTGTGCCCGCCCAGGAAGTGCAGGATGCTGACGCCGTTCTCGAAACCCCGTCTGCTCGCGGCGATGAAGTCGGCGGCAGGGCCCTGGAACCACGTGGCGCTCATCCAGCCGTCCGGGTGCCATGTGGTGGCGAACCGGTCCCTGGCTCCAGCGTCCCAGGGGCTCGCGGTCGAGCAGTGCCCATCGGCCGGGGGTGGCGGCGCCGTGGATCAGCGCCTGTAGTCGGGGATCCCATCCGGCGAACTCGGCGAGGAACTCCTCACGGTGGCGGTGGCGCTCCAGGACTCGGTCGTGTAGTCGCCGGCAGGGGCGAAGGCGACGAGGTTGATCTCGGTTTCGCCGGAGATGGGGTAGTGCACGAGGTGGTGGTCGGGGCCGAGCCACAGCGTCTGGGCGCGGCGGCGGGCGAACTCGGGGCCGCGGTCGGCCGGCACGAGGGCGCGGAACGCGCAGATCCCGGAGTAGGCCGCCGCTGTGGGTTCGGTGATCGCGCCGCGGACCGTCGAGAGGACGCCATCGGCGCCGATCACCACGTCGGCGTCGGCGCGGGTGCCGTCGGCGAACGCCAGCCGCGCGGTGTCGCCGTGGACGGTCAAAGCGGTGCAGCGTCTTCCCAGCTGGAGGGCGCCCGGGGGAACGGCTGAGGCGATCGCGGCGAGGAGATGGGCCCGGTGGACGGTGTGGCGCGGTCTCACCACGACGGTCAACCGCATGCCTGCCGCCGTGCTGTACCTCCGCACCCCCGACGCCCCGGAGTACCGGTTGTTCGCCGTCGCGGTCCTGCACGTCGTCGACGGGAAGATCGCCGAGCTCACCGGATTCGACGCCACCGACAAACCATGGCTGGACCTGTCCCCGACACTGTGATCACGCAGGCGGACGGTGAGCACGCCAGCATCTGGCCGTGCTCATCGCCTCGTCTCGTATCGGGTCAGCACCACGCCGCCGGGAAACGTCCGCGTCTCCACCAGGTTCAGGTTCACCCAGCTGTCCAGCGCGGTGAAGAACGGCGTGCCGCCGCCCGCCAGGACCGGGTAGGTGGCCAGGGCGTACTCGTCGATCAGCCCGGCCCGCATGGCAGCCCCGGCGAGCGTTGCGCCGCCGATGCTCATCGGGCCGCCGTCCTCGGCCCTGAGCCGGGTGATCTCGGCGACCGCGTCACCGGTGACCAGGCGGGTGTTCCAATCGACCTTGTCGATCGTCGAGGAGAACACCACCTTCGGCGTGTCCCGCCAGTTCCGCGCGAACTCGATCTCCGCCGGCGTGGCGTCGGGCTGCTGGTCGCCGGTGGGCCAGTAGGAGCTCATCGTCTCCCACAGCTTGCGCCCGTACAGCGTCAGGCTGCTCGCCCGCTCCTGGTCGAGCCACCACTGGAACAGCTCGTCGCTCGGCGGCCCGCTCCAGCCGATGTCGTCGCCGGCAGCGGCGATGTAGCCGTCCAGGGTCATGTTCATGCCGAAGATCAGTTTCCGCATCGTGCCAACCTCCCGTGAGTCGATCCACACGTACAGACGGGCGCGGCGCGGAAAACTCATCTGTGCGCGATCTCCGTCCGCAGGTGGTCCTTGCGTTCCGAACGTGGGCGATCGCCGCGGATGGCGCGACGATCGGAGGTCGGGACCCCTCCCCGCGCACCGGTCTAGAACGGCGCTTCCCGAGGTACGACCAGTGTGGAGTGGTGTCACCGTGATGGACTACGTCTTGATCTATATTCTCGCCCTCGTAGCCAACTTCCAGACCGGAGTCGTCACGCTGACCGCCCTCAAGGGGAAGTACGGCATGCTCTTCGGCGGATACCTGCTCGGCATCGTGTGGATCGTCGGATCGATCCGGCTCGCCAAGCCGGAGTCCGTATGGGCGCGGACCTTCTACGGGCCCGACGAGCTCGGCGAGTCCGTGCGCAGGTTCTCCATCAAGCCGGGCGGCCCGTGGCCCTACCCGGCCCCTCCGGCAGCGGCCCCGATCCAGATCACCCGAGGTGTCCTGCTGGCGATCGCAGCGGGCCTCGCGGGGGCCGTCGCGGTGCTCAACCTCGGGATGTTCCTCGTCGGCCCCTTGCTGCCGTTCGCCGCTCTCGCTCGTCGTGGGGTGAGGTGGGCCCGAACCACGACGGTCGCCCTGGTTGCCGTCATGACGGTCAGCGGGTTCGCCCTCGCCGCACGCGTCGCCCCCGAACCCGACCCCGTCCACATCACGGCGACCGGCCTGCAGGTGCTGCTCACGGTCGGGGCCTGGCACCAGCTCTACCGTGGCGAAGCGCGGCACTACTTCCACCGAGTCGGCGTGGAGCCCGCGGCCAGTAGCTGATTGCAGGGTCCTTTCCACAAAGAGGTGGCTCTCACGGGACCGGCAGCGGCGTCGCGGCCCCGCCGGTGTACAGGAGTACGTCCACCGCGCCGTCGTCGCGAATGTCGCCGGAATAGGTGCCGGCCAGCATGCAGAGCGCGAGGCCGTCCTGGAGCGTGCACGGGGCTGCGGGAGCGACCGAACCGGGCTCCGGCCGTGGCCTGGCAGCGACCTCGACCCGCTCGACGTCCGGTGCGACCGTCATCAGCACGACGATCAACACGTCGGAACCGCGGTCGGTGCTGGACCTGCGGTCGGAGGTGACGATGCGCGTGTCGGTGACCGGTGCGTCCGCGAGGGTGCTCCCGCCGGAGACCGGTCCCCCCGGGGCGTCGTAGCAGTACGTGGCCCAGCTCCCGGCGACGCGACCGACGAGAGCACGCGGAGTGTGTTCCCGCGCCTCCTGCCGCAGGACCATCTCCTGCTGTTGAGGAGGTGCGTACCTCGTCGCGGGCAGCGCGGCGCGCACGCAGTCCTCCAGCGACTGGCCCGGCGTCGGCTCACCCGTCCCCAACCGGTCCCTCACCTCGATCGGGGGAGAGTCGGGATCGGGGATCGGTCCGTCGTACGAGCCGGGGACGACGAGGCGCCGGCTCGACCAGTCCACTTCCTTGTCGGGACCGACCGCGCGGAAGGAGAGGATCTGATACGGCTCGGTCGACGTCCGCTCCTGCCCATCGTCCCGGGCGGCCGCGACCGGCAGCCGCTGCGGGTTGAACACGACCAGCTGCCACGAGCTGAGGGCGGCCACCTGCACCTCACCCACCGGTCGACCGCCCGCGGTCGTGAGCCGGACTCCGTACGAGTCGGAGTCGCAGACGAACGAGTCGTTGATGGCCAGCGTCACGCCACCCCAGAAGCCCGACCAGTCTCGGCTCACGACGTCGGTCACCCGCCACTCCGCCGTCGGCGGGTACTCGGCCCGGTGCGCGGATGCGTTGACCGCCGCGGCGCAGCGGTTGATCGCCTCGTCGAGATCGTCGTCGCCGATGCGGGCGGGTGGTCCGGAGACGGGCTGGTCGGCGGGACGGTGGTCGTTCGTGTTCGTGTCTGTCCGTGCTGGTGATGGCGACCGTCGTGCTGACCGCGAGCGTCAGCACGACGGCCGCCGCGGCGACCAGTGGCGCGAGGCGTCGGCGCGGGGTGGCGGTGCCGTCCAGGACGGTGCGCAGCACGCGCTCGCGCACCTCGGCCGGCAGCGGTGGTGCGGGCGGGAGCTGCAACTCGTTCATCGGACCTCCTCGGGCAGGACGCTGCGCAGGGTCGTGCGGGCGCGGTGGACGCGGGAACGCAGCGTCGGCTCGGATACCCCCAGGACCCGAGCCGCCTCCGCGTAAGGGACTTCTGCGACGAGGCACAGCGCGACAGCCTCCCGCTGTTTGGCCGGTAGCGCGTCGATGGCGGCGAGGACGCGGTGCACGCGTCGGCGGTCGTCCAGCGATGCCACGACCGCATCGGAGTGGTCGACGGCGTGCAGCTCGGGGCCGACCCGTCGGAAGAGTCGGTGTCGCCGGTGCATGCGCCGCCGCTCCGTGCGTGCCTCGTTGCCTGCGACCGCCAGCAGCCACGGCCGCAGCGAGTTGCCGACGATCTGCACCTCACTGCGGCGTCGCCAGGTGGTCAGGAACGTCGCGGCGAGGACGTCCTCGGCCACCGTCGGGGAGCTGGTCAAGCGGTGGGCGTGGCGCCACACCGCGTCGGCGTGCCGGTGGTACAGCTCGGTGAACGCCTGCCGGTCATCGGCTTGGGCCGCTGCCCACAGCGCGTCCTCTTCACCGGCGTCCTCCTCGCCCGGGGGCGCGGCTGCGCGCGGTGCACCCTTACTGGTCATCATGACCGGATATGGCCGGCACCGGCCTGCGCGTTGCGTGGGTCGCTCCCACTGTCTTCAAGAAGATCACCCAGCGACCGCCCTACTCGCCGACGCCACGCTCCTCACCAGGGTCTGCCGCGCACACTCTGCTGGACACCACTCTCCGGGCTTGCCCTTCGTGTATGTCGCTCACCCACTCCCAGCCGGGCTTCGCCGATGGGCCGATGCGCGGGTCATCGGGTGCACGGCCGTCACGCAGGGCGTGCACGTACGCGCGATCCTGTGTGATCCGTGCGTGTACCTGATCGGCTCTGCCGACGGACCCGTGACCGGGGATGAGGACATCGATGTCGTCCGCCACGCCCTCGAGCAGCCGCAGCCCGACGAGGTACTCCTCGATCGGGTCATTGGTGTCGTTGAAGTCGTCGAGCATCGGGATGAAGACATCGGAGAGCATGTCGCCGGCGACGAGAACCCCGCGTTCTTCGATCAACAGCGCCGCATGGCCCGGGGCATGTGCCGGATGTTCGATGATCCGCACTTCAGGCCCGTCCCAGGGAATCTGCGCAGTTTCGGCAGGCAGACCGGTAATGCGGCCGAACAGGTCCAACGGTGTTTCCTCGGCGATCTCCGGCGGTAACCCCGCGGCGGCGCGGGCCTTCCAGTCCGCGTTCGACAGCAGATCTTGCAGGTGAGCCGCGCAGCGGGCTGTACCGTAACGAGGCACTTCGCCGAGTGCGGCATGCCAGAGCACGTGGTCCCAATCAGGATGCGTCGAGAAGCCTGCGACGACGGGCTGGCCCAACTCGGACAGGTCGCTCGCGAGGCAGGTCATTTCGTGGCCTGTTATCCCGGGATCGATGAGTAACACGCCGGCCGGGCCCTGCACGACAACGGTGTTGTTCTGGAGCAACTCGCTCTGGTGGACCAGCACGCCCTCGGCAACCTGCTTCAGCATGGGGCTCTCCTCCGGTTCGTGGCTTGGCTTGCGGTTGATCGGATAGCGGTCGGAAACTGACCGCTGTGGTCGGCAGAGTCGTGTCCACACCGCCATCAAGGAGCCCGGAGGTCGCACGATGTACACACCCGCCCAGCACGACGAGGTCACCGGCCTGGTCAACTACATCGACGAGCAGCTCACCGCCATCCGTGCTGCCGCGTTCGGTCTGACCGAGGAGCAGGCGCGCGAGACGCCGTGCCGGAGTGCGCTGTCGGTCGGGGGCATCATCAAGCACGCGGCCTACATCATGCGCGGAGCGCTGGAGCGCTTGCGGACCGACGTCACCGAGCAGCCGGTCGATGCGGCGGCGTACGCCGCGTTCACCGACAGCTTCGCCGTGCGCGACGACGAGACGGTGGCCGGGACCATCGAGGACTTCGACCGGGTGCGGGCCCAGCTGCGTGCCGCGGTCGCCGCGACCGATCCGGCCGGCAGCACCACGGCGCCGCCCGCGCCGTGGCACGGGATCTTCGACGCCCGACCGATCCACGCTCGCTACTACCTGGTGCACCTGGTCGAGGAGTGTGCGCGGCACGCGGGGCATGCCGACATCATCCGCGAGCAGATCGACGGTGTGGCGGTGCCGGCGCTGGTGCTCACCCTGGCGGGGGCGAGCGCCAACGACTTCTTCCAGCCGTACCAGCCGGCCCCGGGCACCCTCCTGGCGTGAGGTGCGGGCGCAGACCGTTACAGGGTCGCCATGCCGCCACCCGCGATGGCCGGGCGACGCGTCTGCTCGACCGGCGGCCGGTGACGTTCTGGGAGGAGCTGCCGCCGCACCGCCACGGCACCGTCGTCGAGATCGCCGACGTGTTGCGGCGCTTGCACGACCTACCGCTCCCGACTGGGCTCCTGGACCCGCTGGACCCGTTTGTGCGGCTCGCCGAGCGGATCGACGCGGGCACCGGGCTCCCCGCGGACGACCGCGCGTGGCTGCACGCCCGGCTCGGCGAGCTCCGCGACCAGTACCGTGCCCTCCCGGCCGGGCTGCCGCTGACGGTCGTGCACGGCGACGCCTGGGGCGGCTGGCGTGAGATGTACTTGACCTGTACCACGACGTGCGTAACGGGCTCGCTGCCGCGATTAGTGATCACGATGTCTGGCAATGGCGGCACGGTGGCCTCAGCAACGAGCCCGACTACGTCGCCCCGGTTCCGCCCGCGCAGAACGGCCTCCAGCCTCGACCAGATGCGGTCGATGACATCCGCGGTGAACTCGGGCAACAGCTTCGGGTTCGACGGCGAGCACGGCCTCGTACGTGGAGTCGGTCCAGCTGCCCCCGAGATCGGGTTGAAGTAGCCGCCGTCGGGCCGCACGTACAGCGTGGCAGCCTGCACGAGCCGCTGGGCGCGCGTGTCCCCGTCCCGGCCGAGCAGGTGGTGCGTCTGCCCGAGCACGAGGTCCAGCGTGGCCTGTTCGTCGTCGGGAGCTCATGGGAGTCCTCTCGATGGCTCGCCCCGCCGGGGTCGCTCAGCCCGCTGAGTCTGCGAGGTGGACGATCTGTTCGTGCAGCTGGGGCAGGGCGTCCTCGGACTCGGGCTTCATCAGCACGCTGCGCAGGATCCGGCCGTGGTCGACGTCGGCGTTCACGCGGTGGCCGCGGGTGGCCAGCGCTGCCGGGGTGACGTCGTAGGTGGCCACGTAGACGGCTCGGTCGGCCGGCAGGGCGATGCCCGCGTCGAGCACGTGGCCGGAGACCCGGTCGATCTCCGAGAGCGTGGCCCGGCGCGGGAGGTAGGTGACGATGTCGAGCTGAGGGGCCTGGAAGGCGGCGAGCTGGTCGCAGTCGGACAACGCTGTGGCCCACCGGAGCGCGGCGCGACGACCGGGGCGGAGCACGGCACCGAGTCCGTCGGGGGTCAGCGGGAACAGCTGGAGGGTCAGCCACAGCGCGGCGGCGGCCGCTCCGGAGCGGGAGCATTCCAGCGAGATCTCCCCGAGGTGCATCTCGTCGGAGGTGAAGTAGGTGTAGGGAGAGTCGTGGACGTAGTGCCGCGCCTCGCTCGGGTCCCGGAACAGGACCGCCCCGCAGCCGTAGGGCTGTAGGCCGTGCTTGTGCGGGTCGATGACGATCGAGTCGCAGTCGGCGATCGCCCGGAAGGGGGCCGCGGCGACACCGTCGGGGCTGTCGTCGGCGATCAAGCGGAAGAACCCGCCGTAGGCCGCGTCGACATGGATCCGCACGCCGTGGCGGCGACACAGGCTCACGGCCTCGTCGATCGGGTCGATCGCGCCGAGCCCGGTCGTGCCGGCCGTCATGACCACCGTCCCGACGGAGCCCGCGCGCAGCAGCTTCTCGAGTGCGTCGAGGTCCATCCGGCCCATGGCGTCGGTGGCCACCGCGTGTCCCGCCACGCCGATCAAATGGCACATCCGGCTGTGGGTGTAGTGGGCGTCGGCGCTGTAGGCGATCCCGCGGCCGGGGCGCAGCTCGCGAGCCACGAACAGGGCCTCGAGGTTGGCGATCGTGCCGCTGCTGGTCAGGTGCCCGAGGTGTTCGCCGTAGCCGAACATGGTGGCGAGTTGGGCGACGACCTCGCGTTCCATCGCGGCGGTGGCCGGACCGCCGTCGAGGGCATGGTTGTTCGGGTTGATCAGCATGGTGGTGAGGTAGCCGAGTACCGCGGCCGGGTGCGGCGGCTTGAGCATTTGGCCGGCGTAGCGGGGGTGGAAGAACGGGTAGTTGTCCCGCAGCCGGGTGGTGAGTTCGGCGTGGGCAGCGCGAACGGCGCCCGGGTCGATGTCGAGGGAGTGGTGCGGGGTGTAGGGCCCGAACTCCGCCATCCATCGGGAGATCTCGCCGACGGCGAATCGGAGCTGCTCGCCCAGCTCGGCGGCGCCGGATGGCCCGCCGCGCAGGACAGCGGCTCCGTGCGAGTCGTCAGTGGTGGACATGGTCACTCCTCGATCAGAGTCCGGTCAGGCCGGGACGGGGCGGGGTGAAGAAGCGGCACGCGTCGTGTCCGAGACCGGGGGAGAGGTCTCGACCGCCGCATCCACGGCGCGCGCGACGATCTCCGGGGACGTCTGCTCCGCCAGCAGGAGGACCAGGCGCGTGAGCAGGCCGGCATGGTCGCTTCGGGGCACGCGATCGAGCCCTTCACTGACGGCCTGCCAGGCGGTCTCCAGGGCCGTTTCGGGAGGAGCAGGAGTGGCGGACGCACCGGAGGAGGTCTTCGGCCCTGTGCCCGCCGGGGTGGGAGAGGTGCCGTTGCGCACATGGGCGGCCAGCTGTCGCAGGGGTTCGTCGTCCCGGAGCCGGCAGAGGAGGAGGCCGTCCGGGCGGACGACGAGGAGCTCGCCGGGTTCGACCCCCAAAGCGGCGGCGAGGTCGCCGTCGCGATCGTCGAGCTCGGTGACCCCCGTGATGGGCGGGCCCGTCGCAGCCGAGCGGTTCACCAGGACAGCGTGCACCGGCTCCGGGTAGAGGTCGGCTTCGAGCGCCTGTGCCCCAGCCGCAAGAGCTGGGGCTGCTACGTCGACGCCGATGACGGAGAAGCCGGTGCCACGCTCGTGGTGCAACGAGGAGGCCCGCTCGCCGTCCGGCGTGCGGACGCGCACCCTGCGGTCGGCCACCGGGTCACCGGGGGTCGGCGTCCGCGACTGCTGCCGGGTTCCCCAGGTCAAGGGTGACGACCGAGCATGCGTCGCGTTGGCTTGCCGTGGGTCGACCAGCTGCCGGAACTCGGGATGTCCCACGGCGAGCGAGAGGAGGGCGTCCCGCGTCGCCGTGTAGCCACGGGACCCCGGCGTCATGATCCTCGTGCTCTTGCCCGCGGCGGCGATGTTCTGCTCCCAGGCGGCCCGTCGTTCCGAGGCGTAGCTCTCCAGGAGCTCCGGTGACGCGGTCCCGCGAACCACCGCGGCCAGCTGCCAGGCCAGCGTCTCGGCGTCCTCGAGTCCCGAATTGAGCCCTCGTACGCCGAAGATGGGGACCAGGTGAGCCGCATCGCCGGCGAAGACGATGTGTTCGTGGAGGTAGCGATCCAGCGAGAGGGCGTGGGCTCGGTACAGGCTGTGCCACTCGAGGGTCCACGTCAGGTCGTTCCCGAGCCACGCCAGGTGCCGGCCGATGCGAGCCCGTACGCGGTCCTCCCGGACCTCCTGCTCGGCGTCCTCGCCCGGCGAGAGCTGGTAGTCCACGCGCCAGATGTCCCGTGGTTGTCGATGCATGATGATCGTCGACCCCGGGTTGCTCACCGGGTCGAACCAGACGAGTCGTTCGGTCGGCAGGTCCGAGGGCCAGTGGATGTCGGCGATGACGTAGCGACCCTCGTAGCTGGTCCCCGCCATCCGCAATCCCAGTGCCTCCCGGACCCGGCTGCGGGCACCGTCGGTGGCGACGACCCAGGATGATCGCAGGACGCGTGTCCCGAACGGGGTCTCGACCGTGAGCTCGACGTGGTCGTCGTGCGGTATCAGGTCGGTGACCCGGGATCCCCACCGGATCTCGGCGGACGGGTGGGCCTCGAGTGTGTCGGCGAGGACTTCTTCGACCTCTGACTGCGACATGTTGACCATCGGAGGTCGGACGTCATGTGCGCCGTGCGGCATCTGGAAGGACAGCACTTCGCGCGAGCGGTAGAAGCTGCGCCCTCCGGTCCAGGGGAGGGCGACCTGGTCCACGCCGGCGCCCACCCCCAACCGGTCCAGCATCTCGAGGCTGTGTCGGGACAGGCAGATGGCGCGGCTGCCGAAGGAGGCAGAGAGGTCGGCCTCGAGAACGGTCACCTCGACGCCGCGGCGGGCCAGCCCCAGGGCTGTCGCCAGGCCCACGGGGCCCCCGCCGACGACGACCACCGGCAGCGGGGCTCCGGCGGGGGTCGATGGGTGGTCGCGAGGCTCTCGCGACCGGGGGTGGGGATAGATCTTGCTCATCGTCACCTCGTCCTCCGGAACCGCTGATCGCGGGTGCTTCCAGCGTGGCGCGGGATGTAAACCGTGAAAAGAACAGATGTCGGAGAAGAGACCCCTGAAAAAGTGTGGTTGCCTTCAGGTCTTCGGGCCTGGCAGCTCCACCGACTGCGCGTAGGTGAGGAAGGCACTGGCCCGGCGGCTGAGCCGCACGTCGCCGTGCCACGCGGCGACCACGGTCACCGCGGGGAGCGCCGGATCGTTCGGGGTTCGAACGAGCAGCGGAAGACCTTCGTAGGTCAGATCCTGGTGCGGTCGTTGGACGAGCAGAGTCCACCCGAGTCCCCGTCCGACGAGGGCCCGTGCCGTCTCGAAGTTCACGGTCCGGAACCGGATCACCGGGGAGAAGCCGGCGAGCCGGCACATCGCGAGCGCGTGCGACGAGCTCGGAGGGGCGTCCAGCAACACCATCGGTTCCGAGGCGAGCGCCGAGAGCCCCAGCCTGGGGACGGAGCCGAGCGGGTGCCCCGCTGGAAGAAGAACCGAGGGGGCCCGACTCGCGAGGGGCACGGTCCGCAACCCGGTGGTCAGGTCCAGGTCGTACAGGATCGCGAGGTCGAGCTCGCCTCGGCGCAGGCGGTGCTGCAGCCGATCCTGGGTGTCCTCGTGGAAGTCCACCGCCACACCTGGATGGCGGGCGCCGAAGCCGGACAGCAGAGCAGGAAGGATCGTGGGTCCCAGCGTCGGATAGCACCCGATCATGAGCGGCCCGGTCAGCACGCCTGTGCCACCGGATGCCTCGGCCTGCAGTTCGGCGGCTTGAGCCAGGAGGGCCCGAGCCCGCGGGAGGACCGACTCCCCGCTCGGTGTCAGCGTCACCCCGTGCGCCTTTCGACGCACGAACAACTGCACGTCGAGGGCCGTCTCCAGGTCCGTCAGGGCGGCCGCGATCGCTGACTCGGACACCCGCAGGGACTGTGCCGCGCCACGGATGGTGCCGGCATCTTCCACTGCGACGAAAACCTGCAGCTGGCGCATGGAGTACGAGGGGCTCTTCACGGCCTCTTCCAGTTCAGGGGTGGCAACGCCCTCCAGCCTGCCGTCGCTGACGTCGGACCGAACCTCGCCGAAGGGACAACCGGGCGGCTGTGTCGCTGCCTATGGTCAGGCGATCTGCCAGACCGCACTGATGGGGACGGCGCGGAACTTCGGACCGAAGGGGAGGGTTCGTGCACCGATGTGTAGCACGTAACCGGCGATCAGATCGTCGCCTATCCGGTCTGCGAGGTGGCGGATTCCCCGGAAGTCGTCGGCCGACGGTGTCGCTGATGCCTTGACCTCGATCGCGACAACCTGGCCCAGGCTGTCCTCCAAAATGATGTCGACCTCGACGCCGTCGCGGGTGCGGTAGTGAGACATCTCGGCGTGCGTCTCGGACCAGGTGAGCTGGCGTGCGACCTCCATTGCGACGAAGCCCTCGAGAAGTTCCCCGAACGGGGCGCCGATCTTGCGGAGGCGGGTGGTGGTCATGCCGAGCAGGCTGGCGGCGACGCCTGAGTCCACCATGGCCACCTTCTGCTGAGCGACACTGCGGCCGCTGAGTCGGCGGGTCCACGCCGGGATCCGTTTGATCAGGAAGACGAGTTCGAGCAGGCCGAGATAGCGCTGGACCGTGGGGTGGCTGAGCCCGATGGCCGAGCCGATGTTGTTCGGTGCGATGGTCTGGCCCGAGTGCGCCGCCAACGTCCTGACGAGTGCACGCATCTCGGGGCCGCGTTCGATTTCGCTGACCTGGACGACATCCCGGTTGACCAGGTCGGCGACGTAACCCGTGAGGAAGTCCGTGCGCCGGGTGGGTGTCCGGGCGATGGCGTCGGGAAAGCCGCCGCGTACGAGGCGTTCGATGTACTCGTCGCGGGTTACGTCGGAGTCGTGCCGCAGGTTGGGTCCGTGCGTGAAGGCGGCGTCGACGAACGCATCCGGAGCACCATCGATCTCACCCTGGGAGAGCGGCCACAGCTCGACGGTCTCCATGCGCCCGACGAGGGTGTCAGGCAAGTCGCGCAGTCCGAGAACGCGGGCGGAGCCGGTCAGGAGGAACCGGCCCGGGACCGGCTCGTCGTCGACCAGTTCCTTGATCGAGAGGAGGAGCTCGGGCACCCGCTGGACCTCGTCGATGATCATGCGGTCGTCGAACCGGACGAACCCCGTCGGATCGCTCGCGGCAAGCCGCCGGGTCTCGGCGTTGTCCAGCGTGTACCACGCGGCGCCTGTCTCCTTGCCGATCCGCCGTACCAAGGTGCTCTTGCCGCTCTGGCGAGCGCCGTTGACCAGGACCACGCGGGTGTCCCCGAGCGCTTCGACGACGCGTGCGGCGGCACGACGGGGTACATAGTTTGCCGGGGACCTCGAGATGGCCACGGCCTCATCGTGGCATAGCGATGTTCAGCCTGCCGGTACGACCGTGTTCAGTTTGCCATCAAAGGTGTGTTCAGTTTGCCGGGTCGCCCCTTCACCCTGGCGGGGGCGAGCGCCAACGACTTCTTCCAGCCGTACCAGCCGGCCCCGGGCACCCTCCTGGCGTGAGGTGCGGGCGCAGACCGTTAGAGGGTCGCCATGCCGCCACCCGCGATGGCGGGCGACGCGTCTGCGCGCATGCGGCGCAGCAGCCGCGACGTCACCGGCCGCACCAGCGGGTGCTGGCCGTCGTTCGCGGTCGCCGCCTCCCGCCACGCGGCCGTGCGTGCCTCGAACGTGGCGGTGTCGCCCAGCTCGACGCAGTCGAGGGTGTCGTCGTCGAGGTCGATGACGATCGTGTCGCCGTCCTCGATCATGGCGATCGGACCGCCCAGCGCCGCCTCCGGACCGACGTGGCCGATCACCAGGCCGACCGAACCGCCGGAGAAGCGGGCGTCGGTCATCAGGGCGATCGAGATGCCCTTCTGCCGGCACAGCGTGGTGATCCGGGACGTCGGGTCGAGCATCTCCGGCATGCCCGGCGCGCCGCGCGGCCCCTCGTAGCGGATCACGACCATGTCCTGGTCGGCGAACACGTCCGGGGTGTCGATGAGGGCGTGCAGCAGGTCCTGTTCGCTGTCGAACACCCGCGCCCGGCCGACGAACCGGTTGTCGACGATCCCGGTCTCGACGCCGGCCAGCTTGAGCACGGCGCCGCCCCCGGGGGCGACGTTGCCCGCCAGCAGGCGCAGCCCGCCGGTCGGCTTGAACGGCGCCGACACCGGGTGGACGACCTCGCCGTCGGGCGCGGGCGGATCGATCCGGGCCACCTGCTCGGCCAGCGTCTCACCCGTGCACGTCATCGGCGAGCCGTCGAGCACACCGGCGTCCAGCAGCTCCTTGACCACCACGGGCAGACCGCCGACGGCGTCGATGTCGACCATGCTGTACTTCCCGAACGGCCGGGCGTTGATCAGCACCGGCACCGTGCGGGAGAGCTGGTTGAACTCCTTCTGGGACATCACCTGGTTCCAGAAGTCGATGCCCGCGGCGCGCGCGATCTCCGGCGCGTGCAGCACCACGTTGGTCGAGCCGCCCATCGCGATGGCGACGATCGTGGCGTTGCGGAACGCGGCGGGGGTGGCGATGTCGCGGGGCGTGATCCCGCGCTGCGTCATGATCTCCAGGCAGTCGACGACCTGTTCGGGGAACACCTCGGTGCGCCGCGGGTCCTCCGACGCGGGCGACACCATGTGCAGCGGTTCGAGCCCCAGCAGGGCGATGAACGACTGCATGGTGTTGTAGGTGAACATGCCGCCGCAGCTGCCGTAGCCGGGGCAGGCGTTGCGGGCCCAGCGCTCGCGCTTGTCCAGGTCCGGGTCACCCGCCACCTGGAAGCAGCTCACCAGGTCGATCGTCTCGCCGGTGAGCGGGTCGGTGCCGGGGCGGATCGAGCCGTCGGACAGCACCACCGCGGGCACGTTGCGCTCCATGATTGCGGCGGTGGCGCCGACCGGCGGCTTGTCGCACGCGACGACGGCGACCAGACCGCGGATGTCGCTGCCCTCGAAGTGCAGGGACAGGCCGTCGTTCGTGGTCTCGCGACCGATGAGCGAGTACCGCATCTGCGGCGTGCCGTTGCGCTGGCCGTCGGAGACGCCGCCCGAGTAGTTGGGGGCCAGCAGGCGCACCGGCAGGTCGCGCTCGGAGATCCGGCGCCCCATCGCCGCGTGCACGGCCTCGACCTTCTCGTTCACGCCCACATAACAGATGCTGTCGCCCAGCGTGCCGACCACACCCCACGGCGCCCCGTGGATCCGGTCGACGTCCTGGCCCAGCGCCTTCGCGGTGGCCACGGCCTGGCAGTCCTGACCGGGCCGCCAGACGTCCTGGCCGTTCGCCTCACTCATTGGTCCCTCTTCTCGTTCTCGGCAAGGACATCATTCGCCCCCGCCCTCGCGTGGCGCGTTCGGGGCGCCCCCGCGGCGGGACCCGTGGGCGAGGAAAGAGACTCCGGTCAGCGGGTGGTGCGCTCGCCGCCGTTGACGGCGACGCACTGGCCGGTGATCTGCCGGGCGCCGGGCGAGGCGAGGAACGCGACCGTCGCGGCGATGTCATCCGGGGTGCTCGCCCGCCGGGTGGCGGCGGCCTGGATCAGGGCCGACCGGCGTTCACCCGTGAGCCGGTCGCGGAAGAACTCGGTGTCCGCGACGTATCCGGGTGCGACGGTGTTGACGGTGACGCCGTCCGGCCCGAGCTGCTGTGCCAGGTCGACGGTCCAGGACGCGAGGCCTGCCTTGGCCGCGCCGTAGGCGCCGGCGCCCTTGTCCGCGGCGATCGATCCGATGTGCACGACCGTGCCGCCGGGCCGCAGCCGGTCCCGCACGGCGGTGGTGACGAGTACCGCGGACAGCAGGTTCGCGTCCAGGTTCGCCTGCCAGGCCGACGCGACCGCGGCGAGCTCCGGGGCGGCGTCGCGGTCGAAGTCGGTGTTGCCGCCGGCGTTGTTCACCAGGACGTCGACGTGGTCGGGCAGCCGCTCCCGCGCGGCCTCGACGGCGGCGGGGTCGGCGGCGTCGAACGGGACGGCGACGGCCCGGTCGCCCAGCTCCGCGACGAGCGCCTTCAGCGGATCCGGGCGGCGCCCGGTGACGACGACGTGGTGGCCGTCGGCGTGCAGGGCGGCGGCGACGGCGCGACCGATCCCGGTGCCTGCACCGGTGACGATGGCGGTGCGCATGGCTCTCCTCGATGTCGGGGGCATGTACTCCCACCGTGTCGCGTCGCGGCGATCGATGCTATTCGGATGATGAAACCCGGTCGATCGATCAGTAAGCTCTAATGATGGAGATCCGCTGGTTGCGGGCTGCCGTGGCGGTGGCGCAGCACCTGCACTTCGGCCGGGCCGCCGCATCCCTGGACATCGCGCAGTCGCAGATCAGTCAGCAGGTGGCGGCGCTGGAACGCGATCTCGGTCTGCGGCTGTTCGACCGGGACAGCCGCAACGTCGTGCCGACCTCGGCCGGCGCCGCGTTCGTCGCAGACGCCGGCGCGGCGCTGGAGCGGCTCGACGCGGCGGCAGAGCGGGCTCGGGCGGCGGGGCGGGGGGAGCACGGCACGCTGGCCATCGGCACGGTCGGGTCGGCGCTGAGCGTCCCCTTGCCGCGATTGCTGCGGACCTTTCGTGAGCGGTTTCCCGCGGTCACCGTCAACTTCGCCGAGCTCACCACCGCGCAGCAGGTGGAACGGCTCCGGGCCGGCACCCTGGACGTCGGGTTCCTGCGCCCGCCGCTGCCCGATCCGGGTGGCCGGGAGCTCGAGCTGATCACGGTCGCCCGGGAGGCGCTGGTCGCGGCGCTGCCGCCGGGGCACCGGCTGGCGGGGCGGTCCGTCGTCCGGTTGTCGGCGTTGCGGGACGACCCGTTCATCCGCAACCCACGCCGTCTCGGTGCCGGCCTGCACGAGTCGGTCACGGCCCGGTGCCGGGCGGCCGGCTTCGAGCCGCGGGTGGTGCAGGAGGCCGTCGACATGGACACCGTGGTCGGCCTGGTCTCCGCCGGGTACGGCGTCGCCGTCGTACCGGCCTCGGTGGCCGAACGGGGGCCGCGCGAGGTGACCTTCACCCGGCTGGTCCCGGCCGGCGCGCCGATCGAGCTGGCCATGGCGGTGCCTGACCGGCCGCCGTCGCCCGTGGCGGAGCGTTTCGTCGCGCTGGTCCGCGACCTCGGTCCGGTCCGTCTGTGATCCCGGCCGAGCGGTTCAGCAGGAGGCCAGCCTTCGGCGTCCGGACGAGGATGGCGATCTGAACCCGGTTGGTGACCGCGAGCTTCGCGAACAGGCTGCTGGTGTGTGCTTTGACGGTGGCCACGCTGACGTAGAGGTGCCGGGCGATGTCGGCGTTCGACATGCCCTCCGCTATGGCCTTCGCCGTCTGCAGCTCTCGTGCGGTGAGGTGGGCGAGCTGCCGGCGGGCCGATTGGCGGGCCGTCCTTCGCGAGTCGGCGGAGTGGGGGCCGGTGGCCGCGGCGATCACCCGCGATGTGGCGGCCGAGAGCACCGGTCTCCTGTCGGCCACCGACCGGATCGCGCCGAGAAGATCCGGTGGAGGGGTGTCCTTGAGGACGAAGCCGAGCGCGCCGATCCGCAAGGCGCCCAGTACCGCCTCGTCGGAGTCGAACGTGGTCAGCACCAGCACGCGCGGTGGCGCCGGCTGGGCCAGGATCACCTCGGTCGCGCTGAGCCCGTCGCGGCCGGGTTGCTGATGAGGGCCGGGAGGTCGGCGAGCGACGGTTGCGGCAGCCAGATGGCCACACCGATCGCGGCCGCCGCCAGCAGCCGCCAGGCCTGCTGCCACAGCCCCAGTGGTGGCGCGGCACCGCCCGGTCCTGCGATCACCGCGCCATCATCGGTGATCCATCGGGCGGGTGCAGCCGCCCGGGGTCGGCCCGGTCCTCGACCTCGGTCCGGTGTCCACCCCCGTGCTCGTTCTGCTCACCGCGGCCGGGGTGGTGGTCGCCGGCTGGGCACACGATCACGCCAAGCAGCGCACCGAGCGATGACGCCCAGGCCGCTGGGGGCTCTGGCACGTCCAGATCTTTGCGCTCACGCCGCTCTACCAGATCGCGTTCCTGAGCGGCACGGTCGGCATGTCGATCATCTTGGCCACGGTGCTGGACGCGGATCGCGCGGCGACGCTGCCGGTGGCCGGGGGATTCCACTTCCTGGTCAACATCGGCTTGCTCGTCCTCGGCGACGAGGAGAGCGGCAATCCCGGCCCGATGCTCGCGTTCGGGATCGCGTCCCTGCTCACAGCCACGCTCGTCGTCGCGATCAACCGCGCCCTGCAGACCCGCTCGGCCGCGTGAGCCGCACATGTCATCCGACGATGCCGCAGCACGAACAATCAGCCGGAAGTACGAGACCCGATGACACGCGTCGGTACGGCGGCCGATGCGGCCGACACCCGAACCGGAAGATCGTCTGCGCCATGAGATCACCGACCCGGCACCGGGCCCGTCGACACGAGACGCTGGCCGTCTCGTTGGCTCTCGCGCTCGGCGCAGCCCTGGCCGGATGCGCACCGGAACCGGCCGCCGGACCTGATCCAGCGGCTGACGTGAGTGCCGGAGTCGTTTCCGAGCTGCAGCGCGACCTCGATGCGCTGACCCTCGGGCTCACCGGTGCGCAGGCACGGCTCGTCGACGGTGACGGGTCCGCCCACGTCACGACGAGCGGAGTGGCCGACATCGAAACCGACGCACCCGTGGCGACGGACGGTCACTTCCGGATGGGGAGCACCACGAAGACGTTCACGCGACCGTCGCGCTCCAGCTCGTCGGCGAGGGCGGCTCGCCCTGGACGACACCGTGGAACGGTGGTTGCCCGCGTCATCCGGGAGCGGCAACGACGGGCGCCGGATCACGGTGCGCCACCTGCTCCAACACACGAGTGGAATCTCCGACGACGACTACCCCATGCCCCAGACCGTCGAGGAGCACTCCGAACCCATTCACCCCCCTGCCCCCGGAGAAGATCGTCGCAGCCGCGATGCGACACGAGCCGCCTTCCCCCGGCACCGGCTGGAGCTATTCCAACACCGGCTACGTCCTCGTGGGAATGATCATCGAGCGGGTCACCGGGAAGCCGTGGCACGACGAGATCACCGACCGGATCATCACCCCGCTCGGCCTCAACGGCACGGTCTGGCCCGGCGACTCTCCCCAGCTCCCCGTTCCGCACGCAAGGGCCTACAAGCGCTTCACCGACGGAGGACCCCTCGTCGACGTCACCGACCTGGTGAACGTCGACGCCTCCGGCGGTTTGATCACCACGACCGCCGACCTGAACCACTTCCTGCGCGCGCTCGTCGCCGGACAGCTGTTGCGCCCGGCCGAACTCCAGGAGATGCAGACGACCGTCCCCGTGGACGAGTCCGTCCAGGCGATCTTTCCCGGCGCGCGCAACGGCCTCGGCATCATGAACATCCCACTGCCCTGCGGGGGGACCTACTGGAGCAACAGCGGCTCCGATCCGGGATGGGGCAACGACAACGGCGTGACCGAAGACGCTCGACGCAGCGTCGCGACGTCATGGTCGACCGAGGACGTCACCGAACCGGCCAAGGCCGAGGCACAGGCCCGAGCCTTCGTCACCCTCACCACAGACGCTCTGTGCAGCCGCGGCTGACGAGCCGGACGGGGATGTGCCTCGGCTCGGTGGAGGAGGTCCAGGTGATCTCACTGTCGAGCGTCACGTGGTCGGCCCTGGCGAGGAGCTCCTCGACCGCGACCCGGATCTCGAGCTGTGCGAGCGGCATGCCGACGCATCGGTGGACGCCGCTCACGTGTGCCACGGCCGCTCTACGCCGACCATCTCGCCGGCCGGCCGATGGGGCCGGGCTGGGCCGAGTCCGTCGTCGACAGCACGCTCGCCGGCCTCGCCGAGCATGACGATCTTCTGACGGACGACTCGGTCGTGACGTGCATGGCGTCGGTGTGACGTGGGGGAGCGCCTCATCGAGCGCGGATCGGCTCGGCGCGGTCCGCTACGTCCTGTGGTGGGCGTGCGTACCGGTGTCCTCGTGGGGGCGGTCCAGGAGGCGAGGAGGCCGAGGGCGTGGGCGGTGGGTGAGTGCGGGCTCCGCGGCGTAGAGCGTGAGGGTGAGGCCGGGTCGGAGATCATGTCGACGCTTTCGTAGGCCAGTTCGAGGTCGCCGACGTCGTGGTGGTGGAAGTGCTTGGTGCCGGCGCCGTGGGTGCGGACGTCGTGGGTGCTCCACCGGCGGCGGAAGTCGGTGCTGCGGGTGGCCAGCTCGCCGACCAGGTCGTGGAGGTCGCTGTCGTGCGGGTCGCGGCCGGCCTCGGTGCGCAGGATCGCGACGCAGATGTCGGCGGCGCCGTCCCAGTCGGGGTAGAAGTCGTGGGCGGCGTCGAGGTCGAGGAAGGTGAAGCGGGCGAAGTTCGGCGTGCCGGCCGGTTGCGGCGTCGTAGACGGACGCGTGCATGGCCCGGCCGAGGTGGTTGGTGGCCAGCAGGTCCATGCGGCCGTTGCGGACGATCGCCGGGCCGCGGTGAACTGCGTCGAGCACCCATTGCAGGCTCGGGTCGCGGTGTCCAGCGCTTGCCGGCGGCGGCGGCGGGGGCGCATGCCGGCGCTGGTGCCGTCGGCGGCGTGGGCCAGGTGGAACAGGTGGGCCGCGCTCGGCGTCGTCGAGTTGCAGGCGCGGGCGATCGCGTCGAGCACGGAGGCGGAGACGCCAGCCGAACGCGCCGCGTTCGCGCTTGGGTCGTCTCCACGCTGACCCCGGCGAGCGCGGCGACCTCGCTCGGCGAAGCCCGGGTACGCGGCGGGCGCCCGCGTAGAGCAGCGCCACGCTGCGGCGTGATCTTGGCTCGCCGCGAGGTCAGGAACTCGCGGACCTCGGCACGGTTGTCCACGTCGTCGACGCTACGACGGGTCCGGGCGGGTTGGGATGTCCTGTCGGTACACGTCTCGGTAGGGACTCCTCCCGTGATCTCCGGCGGGGTTGGTTGGAACCGACCAGGCTGTCGATCCGAGGAGATCCCACCGATTCGCGGTGTCGCGCCGCCCCCGACTCCCACCCGCGGCCACCCGCTCACCGCCGGCTTGGTCGCGACCGTGGTGTTCCTGACCGCGATCGCGCCGCTGGCCACCGACATGTACGTGCCGGCGTTCCCGCAGGTCGCCGACGAGCTGGCCGCTACGGCGACCCAGGTCCAGCTCACCTTGACCACGTTCTTCGTCGGGATGGCGCTCGGGCCAGCTGGTCGGCGGGCCGGTGTCGGACCAGCGAGGCCGGCGCCGGCCGCTGCTCGCGGCGATCGCTGGTGATGACCGCCGCGTCGATCGTGTGCGCGCTCACGCCCGTCCATCGGGGTCATGTGCCGCCGCGGTTCGTCCAGGGGTTCGCCGGCGGCTGGGCGATGGTGATCGGCCGGGCCGTGATCGTCGATCTCGCCACCGGTGCCCGGCTCGTCCGGGTGCTGAACCTGATCGCCGGGTCGGCGGCATCGCCCCCATCGTCGGACCGCTGGTAGGGGCGGTCATCCTGCAGCTGTCGCACTGGCGGGTCTCGTTCTGGGTCGTCGCCGCGCTCGGGCGTCGCGATGACCCTTGCCGTCCTGGTCGCCGTGCCGGAGTCGCTGCCGCCCGAGCGGCGGCACGGTGGCGGGCTGCGGAACTTCGCTGGTCGCTGGCCGGCAGGTGCTCGCGCCACCGCGGTTATGTCGGCCATCTGCTGGTTGCCGGGTCGGCGATGGGTGCGGTGTTCGCCTACGTCGCCACGTCGGCGTTCGTGCTCCAGTCGATGAACGGGCTGTCGCCCGATCGCGTACTCGATCGACTTCGCCGCCAACGCCGCCGGCATGACCCTCGCCGCACTCGTCGCGGCCCGGCTCGCCGGCCGGGTCCCCACCCGCAAGGTCATCCTGGTCGGCCAGCTCGCCGCGCTCGCCGCCGGTGTCGCGATGCTGATCGGCGCGATCTGGTTCGACACCCCGTTGATGCTGGCGATCGTCTGCTTCTTCGTCCTGATGACCGCTCAAGGGCTGATCGGCCCCAACGGCGGCGCCCTCGCCTCCGCCGCGGTTCCCGAGCACCCCGGCACCGGGTCCGCCGGCCTCGGCTTCGTCCAATGGGTCGCCGCCGGCAGCATCGCCCCGATCGCCGGCCTCGGCGGCGAGCACACCGCCGTCCCCATGGCCACGCTCATGATCGCTTGTGCCGCCGCTTCCATGTACGGCGTACTCGCGAGGCCTGCCCGATGACCCCCGCCTGCTCGGCCGCGAACCCGCCCGCTTCGCCGACGCCGTACGCGGGTATCCGCGGCCACGCGGTCATCCGATCAGTGGCGGTTCTCCGGTCCAGGCTGCGTGGAGGAGGGCCTCGATGCCCTTGCGGTCGACGGGGCGCGGGTTGGCGTAGGGGCTGGCGACGGCCAGGTCGGCGATGCGCGGGATGTCGTCCTCGCTCATGCCGAGCTCCCGGAGGGACCGCGGCGCACCGAGCCGGCCGGCGAGGTCCCACAACGCGCCGGCGGGGTCGGCGGCGTCGCCGAGGGCGCGGGAGAGGGCCGCGACGGCCTGGGGGGCGGCCGGGGCGTTGTAGGCCAGGGCGTGTGGCAGGACGACGGTGTGCGTCGGGGCGTGGGGGAGGTCCAGGGCGCCGCCGAGGACGTGGCAGAGCTTGTGGTGCAGCGACATGGTGGTGGCGCCGAGCACGGCACCGCACAGCCAGGCGCCGTACTGGGCCTCGGCCCGAGCGTCGATGTCGGCGCCGTCGGCGACCACGCGGGGGAGTGCGGTGGCCAGCGCGCGGACGCCGTCCTCGGCCATGAGAGAGAGGATCGGCGAGGCGTCGGGGGCGTAGAGGCCCTCGACGGCGTGGGCGATGGCGTTCATGCCGCTGGTCGCCGACAGCCCGGCGGGGAGCGTGAGGGTGAGTTCCGGGTCGTAGAGGACGCTGACCGGCAGCACGCGGGGGTCGCGGCCGGTGCGCTTGGCGCCGCCGTCGGTCAGGCCCCAGATGGGGGTCATCTCGGACCCGGCGTAGGTGGTGGGAACGGCGATCACCGGCAGGCCGTGTTCCAGTGCGACGGCCTTGCCCAGGCCGATCGCCGAGCCGCCGCCCACGGCGACGCAGCCGTCGGCGCCGGCCTCGGCGGCCACGGTTCGGGCGCGGTGGGCGACCTCGACCGGGACGTGCATGCGGGCCTCGGCCAGGACGCCGGCCGCGCGGTCGCCGAGCGCCTCGGCAACCAGCTCCCCGGTGGCTTCCTGCTCGGGGGAGCAGAGCACGAGCACGCGGGTGAGGCCGAGGGCGGCGACCTCGTCGGGAAGTCGGCGCAGCGTGCCGACGCCGAACGTCATCCGCATCGGCAACGCCTGGTAGGTGAATGCGCGGGTCATGTCAGCGCGTCCTCCTCGTCGGCAGAGGAGCGCAACAGCGCGACGTCGAAGTGGACCGTGCGAAACGGATTGGGCAACCCGACCTCGGCCGCGCGGGCCGGGTCGTCGACGAGCGGGAACGGCCGGATCAGGCTCTCCTTGACGCCGAAGACGGCGTCGGAGTCCAGGTGGGGGCTGTCGTCGACGAACAGGTGCGTGGTGACCGGGCGGTAGCCCGGCGCGGCGACGATGAAGTGCACGTGGGCGGGCCGGTAAGGGTGCCGACCGGTTGACGTCAGGAGCCGGCCGACCGGGCCGTCGTCGGGGATCGGGTAGTAGCGGGGCACGATCGTGCGGAACCAGAACCGGCCGTCGTCGTCGGCGGTGAACAGCCCGCGCAGGTTGCGTTCCGGCTGCACGTCCGGCTGCTGAACGTCGTAGAAGCCGTCGGCGTTGGCCTGCCACACGTCGACCTGCGCTCCGGCCAACGGTTCGCCGTCGGCCCCGCTCACCCGGCCGGTGACGAGGCACGGCACGCCCTTGCCGTCGAGTGCGATGTTGTCGCCCAGCTCCCGCGGTGGGGACTCGACCATGTGGAACGGGCCGAGGACGGTCGACTCGGTCGACGTGCCCCGGGTGCGGTGGTTGATCGTCTCCACCAGCATCGAGACGCCCAGCACATCGGAGAGGAGCACGAACTCCTGCCGCACGTCGTCACACTTCTGCCCGGTGCGGGTCAGGAAGTCGACCGCCGCGCCCCATTCCTCCTCGGTCAGCTCCACCTCCTTGACGAAGGCGTGCAGGTGCTGCACCAGCGCGGTCAGCAACTGCTTCAGCCGTGGGTCGGGCGTGTGGGCAAGGCTCCCGGTGACCACCTCGGTCGACCGTTCCTCGCTGAACAGCTCCATGTGGGTCCTCCTCATCAGACCGAGGCTGCCGCCCATACCACCACGGCGGCGATCCTTCGCGGGCGCGGCCGACCGGGAAAGCGGGGAGATCATTGAATGAGCAGGGCCGGACCGAAAGGAAACCGAAAACCTCGTCGCTAGCTTGATCGCGTCCGCAAGGCGGCGACCGAGACGAGCTCGTGGCCCTACGCGAGTTGCCGCTGCGTGATGTGAGCAGTCGGTTGTGTCGGGTGCACGGGGGGTGCATCCGGCACAGCCTCTGCTCCGGACACGCCGAGATCGTTCTGAGCCGGGCTCTAGTGTGTGGCGCGTGCGGTTCGGGGTGCTCGGTCCGGTGGCCGTGTGGACGGATGCGGGACGGCCCGTCACCATCCCCGGCCGGAAGGTGCGCGCGCTGCTCGCCGACCTGCTGGTGCACGCAGGCCGACCCGTTCCGGCCGATCGGCTGATCGACGACATCTGGGAGGGGCGGCCTCCGCCCAGTGCGCAGGCGACGCTGCTGGCGAAGGTCTCGCAGCTGCGCCGGGCGCTGGAGGATGCCGAACCGGGCGGGCGCGACCTCGTCGTGTCGGAACCGGCGGGCCACGTGCTACGTGCCGCCCCGGACGCCGTCGACGCGCGCCGGTTCTCCGCGCTCACCGCGCAGGCGCGGGGAGCCGAGCCGCGGGCGGCCGCGAAGCTGCTCGCCGAGGCGCTGGAGCTCTGGCGTGGGCCCGCCCTCGCCGACTTCGCCGACGCGCCGTTCGCCAGGAGCTTCGTCGCCCACTTCGCCGACCAGCGGGTCGTGGCTCAGGAGGACGCGGCCGAGCTGCGCCTCGAGCTCGGGCAGCACGCCGAGCTGGCCGGTGAGCTCGTCGCGCTGGTGGCCGAGCACCCGCTGCGGGAACGGCTGCGTGGCTGCGCGCTGCGCGCCCTGTACCGGGCGGGCCGCCAGGCGGAGGCGCTGGCGAGCTACCAGGACCTGCAGGCCCGGCTCGCCGACGAGCTGGGCCTGGACCCGAGCCCGGAACTGGCCGCGCTGCACCAGGCGATCCTCACCCGGGATCCCGCGCTCGACCCGTCGCCCCCGGGGATCCCCGGGGTGCCGCTGCCGCGTCAGCTGCCGGCGCCACCGGCGGTGTTCACCGGCCGGCTCCAGGAGCTCGCCGAGCTCGACCGGGTGATGCTGGCGCCCGGCGACACCAGGAGCGCGGTGGCGATCTCCGCGGTCGGCGGGTTCGGCGGGATCGGGAAGACCTCGCTCGCCTTGGCGTGGTCGCACCGCAACCTGGACCGCTTTCCGGACGGGCAGCTGTTTGCAAACCTGCGCGGCTTCGACGACGGGGCCGAACCAGTGGCCCCGGCGGCCGTGATCCGCGGCTTCCTGGACGCACTCGGCGTCGACTCGCAGGCGGTGCCCGGTGGGCTGGACACCCAGGCGGCCCTGTACCGCAGCGCGGTCGCGGGCAGGCGGATGCTCATCCTGCTGGACAACGCGCGCGACACCGACCAGGTCGTCCCGCTCCTGCCCGGCAGTCCCACGTGCGCGGTCATCGTGACCAGCCGACGGCAGCTCAGCGGGCTCGTCGCGGTGCGCGGCGCCCGCCCGCTCACCCTCGACGTGCTTCCCGAGCGGGACGCGCGCGAGCTCCTGGCCGGCCACCTCGGCCGCTCCCGCCTCTCGCGCGAACCGGCGGCGACGGCCGACGTGCTGCGGCACTGCGCCGGGCTGCCGCTCGCGCTCAGCATCGTGGCCACCCGGGCCGGCGCCCGCCCCACCTCCCGGCTCGCGGCCGTGGCCGAGGAGCTCGGGGACGCCCCGAGCCGGCTGGATGCGTTGGACGTGGGCGATCCGCAGGCCGACCTGCGGAGGGTCTTCTCGTGGTCCTACCACGCGCTGAGCGCCGACGCCGCGAGGCTGTTCCGGCTCCTGGGTCTGCATCCGGGACCGGACATCGCGCTCCCGGCAGCCGCGAGCCTCGCCGGCCTCGACGCGCCAGGCGCGCGACCGCTCCTGGCCGAGCTGGCCCGCGCGAGCCTGCTCACCGAGCATCGTCCTGGGCGGTTCGTCCTGCACGATCTGCTGCACGCCTACGCGGCCGAGCAGGGCCGCCGCCACGACACCGACGCCAACCGGCGGGCCGCCGTGCACCGCCTCCTCGACCATTACCTGCACACGGGCTGGAACGCGAGCCGGCAGCTGAACCCCACGCGGGTGACGATCGACGTGTCCGGGCCCGCGCCGGGCGTCACGGTGGCGGACATCGCCGATCTCCGGCAGGCCGCGAGGTGGTTCGGCACCGAGTACCCGGCGATCGTGTCCGCCGTCCGGCACGCGGACCGAACCGGGTTCGACGTCCATGCCTGGCAGCTGGGCTGGACGGTGGCCGAGTACCTCGACCAGCACGCGCACTGGCACGACTACGCCGCGGTCCAGCGCACGGCGCTGGCGGCCGCCGAGCGCCTCGGCTCCCGGGAGGGGCAGTCGGTCGCGCACCGCTGCCTCGCCAGGGCCTGCACCCGCCTGGGCGCCTACCCGGACGCCCGCGCCCACCTCGGCCGGGCCCTGGACCTGCACCGGGAACTCGGGGACGCGGCGGGACAGGCGTCCGTCCACATGGGCTTCGGCCGCGTGCTCGAGGTGCAGGGCGACCGCGAGGAGGCCCTTGCACACGTCCAGCAGGCGCTGCAGCTGTACCAGGCCTGCGACAACCCCACCGGGCAGGTCCACGCCCTCAACGGCATCGGCTGGTGCCACGCCCTGCTCGGGAACTACCAGGAGTCCCTCGACGCGGGCACCGAGGCACTCCGGCTGGCCGACGCGATCGAGGGGTGTACGACGACCGGGATCTGGGACACCCTCGGCTACGCCCACCACCGCCTCGGGGATCACTCCCGGGCCATCGACTGTCACCGCAAGGCCCTCGCCCTGGCCCGCGAGTCGCGGGACGGCAACGCCGAGACCGAAGCGTTGGAACACCTCGGCGACGTGTTCCACTCCGCCGGTGACCTCGGCGCCGCTCGCGAGCACTGGCAGCAGGTGCACGAGATCCACCAGGCCGCGGGCCGGCGGAGTGCCGCGGAGGCGCTGGAACGCAAGCTGCACGCCCTCACCGACGCCGGCTGATCGCGGGGCCTGATGCCCAGCTCATCCGTGCTGTGCCGTCACACGCCGAGATCGAGGGAGTGGACGAGCGCCGGGAACCGGTCGAGCTGCCGCCGCAGCGCCGCCGCCGCGGCCTGCAGCAGCGGTAGGCGGGACCGCAGGAACTCGTCGGCGGGACGGCGACCGGACGTGGTGGCGCAGCTGATCCCCGCGATGGCGACACCGTCGTTGAAGATCGGCACCCCCAGCACCGTGATCCCGAAGTCCAGCTCGTCGGCGACGAGGGAGTACCCGTCGCGCCGGACGCGGTCGAGGCAGTCCCGCAGCCCGGCCTCGGTGGTCACGGTGTGCGGGGTGCGCCGGAGGAGTTGCGCCGCGGCGAAGTACTCGGCCAGGCGCGACTCGGGCTGGAAGGCGAGGATCGCCCGGCCGGTGGCCGACACGTAGGCGGGCACCCGGCTGCCGGGCGTCACCGCGAAGCGGAGCAGGCCCTCGGTCTGCATGTGGCAGAGGTGGATGATGTCGACCCCGATGAGCGTGGTGAGCGAGACGCTGTCGCCGGTCTCGTCGCGCAGCTGCTGCAGGTGGGGCTGCGCGACCTCGGCCAGGTTCATGGAATCCGGGTAGCTGGCCCCCAGCTCCATGACCTGGGGCGTGAGCACGAACTTCCGGCCGACCTTCTTCACGTACCCCAGCTGCACGAGGGTCAGGAGGAAGCGGCGGGCGACGGCGGGGTTGAGGTCCGTGGCCGCGGCCACCTCGCTGAGCGTCAGCTCGGGGCCGGCCGGCCCGAAGGCCCGCAACACGGCCAGACCGCGGGCGAGCGAGCTGACGAACTGCTCCTTGTCCGGTGCGGGCCGGGCCGGGGTTGACATACCGCCTCCTCCGCCGCATGCTCCGCTCGTTCGGAGAGCGAAAAGGTATTCGCTCAGCGAATATCCGTCAAGCTTCAACGAGGAGGCGTGATGCGCAGCGGGACACCTTCCGGTGGCGAGGTGCCGCCGGCCCAGCTGACGAAGCGGGTCACGACGGCGGTCTCGCTGGGAACGGTCGTCGAGTGGTACGACTTCTTCCTCTACGGCACCGCGGCGGCGCTGGTCTTCCCGCACGTGTTCTTCCCGGCCCAGGACCCCACGATCGGCGCCCTGCTGTCCTTCGCGACCTTCGCGACGGGTTTCGCCGCACGGCCCCTCGGCGGGATCGTCTTCGGGCACCTCGGTGACCGGGTGGGCCGCAAGACCGTCCTCGTGGCGACCCTCATCCTGATGGGCGCAGCCACGGTCGGCATCGGCCTGCTGCCCACCTACGACCAGATCGGGGTCGCCGCACCGGTCCTGCTCGTCGCGCTGCGGATCCTCCAGGGCCTCGGGACGGGTGGGGAATGGGGCGGCGCCGCACTCATGACCAAGGAGAACGGCAGCTCACGACCCGGGTTCTTCGGCTCGTTCCTGTCCGCCTCGGTCTTCGCGGGTCTGATCCTCGGCTCCGTGGTCTACACGGCGCTGGCCTCCGTGCTCACCGGGGATCAGCTCCTCGGCTGGGGCTGGCGCATCCCGTTCCTGGTGAGCGTCGTGCTCGTCGGCATCGGGCTCTGGATCCGCCGCGACCTGCCCGAGACGGCCGAGTTCGAGCGGATCAGGCGCAGCGAGGCCCAGGAGCGGGCCCCGATCGTCGCCGCGCTGCGGCGGCCGCGCAACGTGATCGCGATCTTCCTGATGCGGGTCGGGCAGAACACGACCTTCTACATCGTCTCGGTGTTCGTGCTGACCTACGCCACGACGACACTCGGCCTGCCGCGGCCGACCATCCTCGCGGCCACCATGATCGGCGCGCTGGCCGCAGGCCTGCTGTGCCCGCTGTACGGCCACCTGGGGGACCGCTTCGGCTTCGGGCGGGTCATGCTCGTCGCGTTGGCGGTGCAGGCAGCGTTCGCCTTCCCGTTCTTCCTGCTCGTCGACACGCGGAGCTTCGCAGCCATCCTCGTCGCCGTCGTCGTCGCGATCGCCGGGGGAGCGGCCGCCGCCGACGCCATCCAGCCGGCCTACTTCACGGGCATGTTCGGGACGCAGAGCCGCTTCAGCGGTGTCTCGATCGGGAGAGAAGGTGGCACGGTGATCGGCGGCGGCCTGGCGCCGCTGATCGCAGCCGGGCTCCTGGCCTGGCAGGGCGGGTCCAGCTGGGCGATCTCCGGCTGGATGCTGCTGACGAGCCTGCTCGGGATCGTCGGGGTGCTGCTCGTGCGCCCGGTCCCCGCCGAGTCGACCGGAGCCGCGCCGCCCGGAGCCGAACGACGGATCGACAGCTCGGGAGCGGCCCAGTGACCGACCCCGCCCGGCCGGAGCTCGTCGCTCGGGCGGCCGACAGCACGATCGTCAGCCTGTTCGACGTGCGGGCCCGCCTGCACCCGGCGCGGACCGCGGTGCAGGCCGGGGGGGCGCAGACCACGTACGGCCTCCTCGAGGAGCGCAGCAGGCGGGCCGCCACCCTCCTCGCCGCCGCCGGCGTCCGCCGCGGCGACCGCGTGGGGTTGCTGTCGGAGAACCGGCCCGAGTACCTCGAGATCGTCCTCGCCGCCGGGCGGCTGGGGGCGATCGTCGCCTGTCAGAGCATGCGCGCCTCCGACGAGGAGCTCGCGGCGTGCCTCGACCTCGTCGCGCCGGCCGTGACGATCTCGTCCGCGCGCGCCGACGCGCGGTACGGCAGTGGCCTGCGGACACGCCCCGAGGAACGGCTCGTGCTCGGAGCGACCTACGAGCAGGCGCTCGCCGCGGCGGAGCCCTGGACGCAGCCGTCCGCGGCCAGGGCCGAGGACGTCGCCGTGATCATCTACACGAGCGGGACCACGGGCGTGCCCAAGGGGGCGTGCATCAGCCACCGCGCGGAGATCGTGCGCAGCATGGCCACCCGCGCCGAGCTCGGCATCGCCGGCGACGACACGTTCGTCGCGTGGTCGCCGCTGCACCACATGGGTGCCCTCGACAACTCCGTGAGCACGCTGGTGTCCGGGGGGAAGGTCGTCGTCGTGGACGGGTTCCGGCCCGACGAGCTGGCCGGCGTCGTCGCCGCGGAGCGGTTGGGGTGGCTGCTGGTCATGCCCGGCACCGTGGCCCGGCTGGCCCAGGCCCTGCGCGAGCGCGGCACGCCGCCGGCGGGCGTGCGGCTCTGCGGCGTGATGCCCGACCTCGTCCGGCCGGAGGAGATCGCCGAGATCACGACCTTGCTGGGCGCCCCCTACGCGAACACCTTCGGCGCCACCGAGACCGGTTGCCCGCCGTGCTCCGCGGGCGTCATCCCGGTCGGCGAGGCGCCGACCGCCTTCCCCAAGGAGCAGAGCGGGTACTGCGAGGTCCGCCTCGTCGACCCGGAGGGCCGGGACGTGCCCGACGGCGTGCCCGGCGAGCTCTGCATGCGCGGCCCGACGCTCTTCAGCGGCTACTGGAACAACCCCGAGGCGACGAACGCCGACTTCCGCGACGGCTGGTTCCACATGGGCGACGTGCTCGTGCGGGACGCCGACGGCCGGCTCACCTTCGTGGACCGCGTCAAGTACATGATCAAGAGTGGTGGGGAGAACATCTACCCCGCCGAGATCGAACGGGTCCTGCTGCGGCTGCCGGGAGTGCTGGAGGCCGGGGTCGTGCGCCGCTCCGACCCGACCTGGGGCGAGGTGCCGGTCGCCGTCGTCGTGCACACGGGCGAGGCGTCCGCCGACGAGCTGAAGCAGGCCTGCCGGCAACACCTGCCCTCCTACAAGGTGCCGAAGGACATCGTCTTCGTCGCGCCGGACTCCCTCCCCAGGAACCCCTCCGGGAAGATCGTCCGGCGCGAGCTGGAGCGCCTGCTCGTCGAGCGCTGACCACCCGACCACCGACCCCGACAGGAGAACCAGTTGTCCGACGGAATCGCGCTCGACGTCCGCAGCGACATCTGCTGGAGCGACGAGACGAGCATCACCGTCCTGGGCCGCGACCTGTGCCACGACATCATCGGCCGGCTCGACTTCGGGAGCTTCGCGTTCCTCCTGCTCACCGAGCGGATGCCCACCGAGGCCGAGGGAAAGCTGTTCAACGCCGCGCTCGTGAGCCTCGTGGAGCACGGGATCACCCCGAACGCGATGGCCACCCGGCTCACCCACCTCGGGGCGCCGGAGTCGTTGCAGAGTGCCGTCGCCGCAGGCCTGCTCGGGTTGGGCAGCCGGTTCGTGGGCACGATCGAGGGAGCGGCGCAGTTCGTCACGGAGGGCGTCGGGCGGCTCACGGCGCAGGGCGACGAGTCGGATGCGGCGGTCAGGGCCGAGGCCGAGCGCATCGTCGCCGACATCCGCGCGCGGGGCGAGCACGTGCCGGGGATCGGGCACCCCATCCACAAGCCGGTCGACCCGCGCGCGGAGGTGCTCTTCGAGCTCGCGGAGACGCTCGGCTTCCCGACGCTGCCGATCCGGCTCGTGCGGTCCGTCTCGGCGGCCGCCACCGAGACATCGGGTCGGGCGCTACCGGTCAACGTCACCGGGGCCATCGGGACGGTCGTCGCCCTGCTGGATCTCGACTGGCGCATCGCCCGAGGGCTGGGCGTGATCTCGCGGACGGTCGGGCTCGTCGGCCACCTCCGGGAGGAGCTCGCCCGGCCGATGGCCACCACCCTGTGGCGGACGACCGATGAGGCCGCGACACGGCACGTCCGCCGACCCGAGACCTGAGCTCGACAGCTGCGGGAATGGCCTGCTCGGGAGGAGCATGCAATGAAACTGACTTGGCGGTTGCCGGCCGCCGCGGTTTGCGCGGCGTTCCTGACACTATTCGCCACCTCGCCGGGCCACGCCGACGAAGGCGCCGGTCCGCGGCCTGGCTGCATCGGCGACTCGTTCAGGGGCACGCTCGACTCCACCAAGGCGACCTGCAGTGACAGCTACCTGCTGCGGATGCAGCCCAATGGTGATCTCGTGCTCCGCGAGATCAGCTCCGGGCGGGCGTGCTGGGTAAGCGGGACACGTGCCGGCGGGGACGACCTCGCCACGTTCTACGGCGAGAAACCTGCCACGGATCCCGAGGGAGGGTACAACGCGAGCGTGAACGGCAAGGGCGAGTTCTGGGTCGGGTTCTCCCGGATCGCCAGTTGCTGATCGAAGATTTGTCTGCTCAGGGCGCCTGCGGGCGGAACGGGACCTCGAGGTCGTCTCCGGGCTGCGCGACGACCGCCGAGCCCGCCGGGATCTCCCGCCACAAACCTGGCAGGTCGACCAGCGGCTCGGAAACAATCACCCGGGCTTCGTCGGAGAAGTGCTGGAGACGCTCGTTCTCGGGGTAGAGCAGCCGGACGTCGCGCACAGGCGAGCTGAGGAACAGTGTGTTCGCCTCCGGCCCGCTCGCATAGCGCGCCGCGTAGAGCCGGACACCGTCGCTCACTCCGACGGTCATCTGCAGCGGGTTCTGCACACCGGCTCGCCGCCCCACGGCCTCGACGTACCCCGCCATCCGTTCCAGGCCGCCCAGCGGGTCGTCGACCAGCCCGAAGGTGAGTGCCAGGTAGAACATCAGAGCGCTGATCTCCCTCAGGTTGCTGTCGCCCCAGGCCGGCGAGGCGCTGCGGAACAGCCCTGGTGCCTGCGCCGTGCCGTACCAGCCGAGGCCGTAGCCGTCCCCGTTTGGCGATCGCGACATCGGGAGCATGGCTCTTGCTCTGCTCGATCAACGATCGCGCAGGTTGGTAGAGCAGTTCCTCCGGGCGGATGGGATCACCGAAGGTTCCAACCAGCGGCACATGGCTGCGACTCTCCCACTCCTGAGCCCGGCGCAGGCCACGCCGGTGAACGGTCCTTGCTCGTTCCTGACGCCGCCCTGACGTTCCTCGAACATTCGGCGGTCACCGTGAGGGCATGCACATCGCACCGACAGCCGGGACGTGACCACGCCGATGACGGGAACGTCGGCGTTCCGCCCGTCGGCGGTGGGCGACCGCACGGTGTCGGAGGGGGAGGCCGTGCGGCGCCTGCTCCAGCGGGTCGGCATGGGCCCGCGCCGCGACGAGCTGGACGCGGCGCGGGCCGCGGGTTTCGACGCGACCCTGGCCGGGCTGGTGTCCCCGCCGGGGCGCGACTCCGGCGTGGCTGCGACGCCCCCGCCCGCTCTTCCGCCGCACGAACCGCCGGCCCGGAGGAACGACGAGGAAGCCCGCAAGGAGCAGCGGCGGGACGCGGCCGCCGAGTCGCGCCGGCTCGGCGTGTGGTGGCTGGACCGGATGGCTGCGGCGGACGAGCCGTTCCCGGAACGGATGGCCTGGTTCTGGCACGGCCATTTCGCCACGAGCGCGCAGAAGGTGCGATACCCGCAGCTGATGTTCGGGCAGAACGAGACGCTGCGCCGGCTCGGCCGCGGTGACTTCCGCGCGCTCGCCGACGCGATGATCGTCGATCCGGCGATGCTGGTCTGGCTGGACGGCGGCGGCAACCGGGTCGGCAAGCCGAACGAGAACCTGGCCCGCGAGTTCATGGAGCTGTTCACGCTCGGCGTCGGCAACTACACCGAGGACGACGTGCGGGAGGCGGCCCGCGCGCTGACCGGATGGCGGGTCGATGTCCGCACCATCTCCGCGCGGTTCGACCCGGACGACCACGACGCCGGGGCGAAGTCGCTGCTGGGCACCACGGCCACCTACGACGCGCCCGGGCTGGCCGATCTGTTGGTCACCCGACCCGCCTCGCCGCGGTTCCTGGCCGGGCGGGTCTGGCGCCGGTTCGTCTCCGATGCGCCGGCCGACCCCGAAACCCTGGACGCGCTGGTCGCGGCGTACGGCCCGAGCCACGACGTCACGGCCATGGTGCGCCGCGCGGTGACGTCACCGGCGTTCCGGTCGGCGTCGTCGGTGCTGGTCCGCCAACCGGTGGAGTGGCTGGTCGGGGCCCTGCGGGCATTGCGCCTGCCGGCTTCCCGGGTGAAGGAGGCGGCGCTCAACCGCGGGCTGCGCGACCTCGGCCAGACCCCGTTCTTCCCGCCGGACGTCGGTGGCTGGCCGGCCGGTACGCCCTGGCTGTCCACGGCCGCGGCGCTGGCCCGGGTCCGCACGGCGCGGGCGTTGATCGAGGTCGCGGACCTGTCTCCGGTGGCGGACGTGCCGGCACCCGGGCGGGTCGAGGCCACTGCCGCGCTGTTGGGGCTGCCCGGGTTCACCGCGCGCACCGCGGACGCGCTGGCCTCGCTCGCCGGGCGTCCGCCGGAGCTGGTGGCGGCCGCCCTCGCGTCCCCCGAGAACACCGTCAGCGCCTGAACTGGAGGGCCCGTGAACACCTTGACCCGACGGAAGTTCCTGGCCTACAGCACCATGGCGACGGCGGCCGCCGCGGCGACCACCGCCGGCTGGATGGAGCTGGCCGACCGCGCCCGCACCGACCCGCTGCCTCCCGGCGCCCCGGTGCTCGTGCTGGTCACGTTGTACGGGGGCAACGACGGCTTGAACACGGTGGTGCCGGCGGCCGACCCGGCCTACCAGTCGGCCCGCCCGGACCTCGCCTACGGCGTGGGGGAGGTGCTCGACCTGGGGGAGGGGCTGGGCCTCAACCCCGGCCTGACCGGGCTCAAGCAGCAGTGGGACCGCGGCACGCTCGCGATCGTGCGCGGGGTGGGTTACCCGACGCCCGACCGCAGCCACTTCCGCTCGATGGACATCTGGCAGACCGCGGACCCGGTGCACCCCACGTCGACCGGGTGGATCGGGCGCTGGCTGGACGCGAACGGCAACGACCCGCTCGCCGCGGTCTCCTTGGAGCCCGTGCTACCGCCGCTGCTGGCGGGGGCGACCACCACCGGTGCCGCGCTGCCGCTGCGCGGACTCGCGCTGCCCGGCGGCGCGCTCGGCACGGCGTTCGCGGCAATGGGGTCCGGCGCGCCTGGGGAGTCCGCGCCGCAGGCCACCGCCGCGCGCTCGATCGCCGACCTGCACCGGACGGTGGACACGTTCGGCCCCGCCGTCGCCGACGACGACGGCGGGGCCGGCGGTCGGACCGGCAGCGGGGCGCTCGCCGCGCAGCTCGACGTGGTGGCCCGCTGCATCGAGCTGGGTGCGCCGAGCCGGGTGTACTCGGTCAGCCTCGGCGGCTTCGACACGCACGCCGACGAGCGCGACACCCAGCAGAGGCTGCTGTCCGAGGTCGACGCGGCGGTGTCCGGGTTCCTGACCTGGATGACCGGCTCGGACCGCGGGCGGAAGGTGGTGCTGATGGCCTACTCCGAGTTCGGACGGCGGGTGGCCGCGAACGCCAACCAGGGCACCGACCACGGCACCGCGGGTCCCGTGCTGATCGCCGGCAGCGACGTGCGCGGCGGGTTCGTCGGCGAGCAGCCCAGCCTGACCGACCTGGACGACGGTGACCTGAAGGCGACGACCGACTTCCGCGACGTCTACGCCACCGTCTTAACGGACGTCCTGGGGTCGGACCCAGAGCCGGTCCTAGGAAAAAGGCGTGACTATGGAGCCATAACGCTGTTCTGAGGACCGCCTGACGACACTATGGCTCCATAGCGCTGATTTGGAGGGGGGTCACTGTGAACGACACACCACCTTCCCCCGCTGGGCCTGCTGTGATCGTCCCGCCCATCTGGGTTACCAGGCCGTGCGCAAGGGCCAGTCCGACTCCGCCGGTGCCGGTCGGGCGGCGGCCCCTGTAGCGGTCGTGCAGCTCGCCCCGCTCGAACAGCACCGCGTAGTCCTCGGCGGACAGCCCCGGCCCACCGTCGCGCACCTGCAGCGCCCCCTCGTCCAGCGCGGCGAGCACCAGCGGGGAACCGGGCGGGACGACCCGTAGCGCGTTCTCGGCCAGGCCGTCGAGCACCTGGCGCAGCCGGCGCGGGTCGGCCCGCACCGGTACCGGGCGCCCCGGCGTCTCGACCTGCAGCTCGACCCCGGCGTCCCGGCCGCGCAGGCCCCACACCTGCCCGGCCTCGGTCACCAGCGCCGTGAGGTCCACATCGGTGAGGTCCACGGTGAAGTCGTCGGCCTCCAGGCGGGCCAACTCCATCAGGTCGGTGACCAGGCGCTCCAGCCGGTCCGCCTCGCGCACGATCGTCGCCCCGGCCGGGGCCACGGCCGCACCGGTGACGGCCTCGTCGGCGAGCGCCTCCCCGAAGCCGCGGACCGCGGTGAGCGGCGTGCGCAGCTCGTGCGACACGGACAGCAGGAACCTGCGCTGCCGGTCCTCGCTGCGGGCCAGCGCGTCCGCCAGCTCGTTCACCGCGCCGGCCACCTCGGCGACCTCGGCCGGCCCACGGACCGGCACCCGGACGTCCCGCTCGCGCCCGCGCAGCCGGTGCGCGGCGGCCGCGACCGCGCGCAGCGGGCGCCCGGACACCCGGCCGACGACGGCGCCGACCAGCACTGCGACCGCGACACCGATCAGCACGGCCAAACCGACGTTGCGCCGCAGCGCACCGAGCGGGCCGGAATCGACGGAACGGACCAGCGCGAACGCGCCGGACGGGCTCGGCCGCGCCTCCACCAGGTAGACAGTCCCGCTGACCTCGGCGGAGCCGGACACCGTGGCACCGGCCTGCGCGCGATCCGCGCCGGCGCGGGTCAGCGCGGTGCCGATCTGCCCGTTCCGGGCCTGGGCCGTGCCGAGCTGGACCACGGCCGCGTCCTGCGCGCGCAGCACCTCGACCACCCGGCCCAGGCCCGCCACGCCGCGCGGCCGCGGCGGGCCCTCGGCCAGCTGGGCGGCGACGACGTCGGCCTGCTCCGCCAGCACCTGCCGGGTCACCTGGCGCGCGGTCATGGTCACCAGCTGCAGCGACACGACCGCGGCGACCCCGACCGCGGCGAGCGCGACGACCAGGCACGCCGCGGTGACCCGCCAGGCCAGTGACGTCGGCCGGCCGATCACCGCCGATCCCCGGCCGGGACCTCGTCCACGGCGTACCCCACACCGCGCACGGTGCGGATCGGGCTCGAACGGCCGAGCTTGGCGCGCAGCTGGGCGACGTGCACGTCCACGGTGCGCGTGCCGGCCCCGACCGGGTAGCCCCAGACCGCGGACAGCAGCTGCTCGCGGGAGAACACCCGGCCCGGGGCGCGCATCAGGTGAGCCAGCAGGTCGAACTCGGTCGCGGTGAGCGTCGCCTCCTCGTCGCCGGCATGCACCCGCCGCCGGTCGACGTCCAGCCGGATCCCGCCGACGACGAGCACCTCGCCCTCCGTGGCCGCGGCCCGGCGCAGGACGGTGCGGACCCGGACCGCCAGCTCCCTCGGGCTGAACGGCTTGGTCACGTAGTCGTCTGCGCCGATCTCCAGGCCGAGGATGCGGTCGACCTCGTCGTCGCGGGCGGTCACGAACAGCACCGGCGTCCGGTCCTGCCCGGCACGCAGGCGCCGGCACACCTCGATCCCGTCCAGGCCGGGCAGACCGACGTCGAGCACGATCGCCACCGGCCGGTGCCGGCGCACCGCGGCCAGCGCGGCCTCGCCGTCCGACTCGGCCACCACCCCGAAACCGTCCCGGCGCAGGTACAGAGCCGCCAGCTCGACGATCGCGCGGTCGTCCTCGACCACCAGGACCAGTCCCCGCTCCCCGGCTGACGTCATGGGTCGATCGTGGCACCGCCCGCCCGCGAGGCCTCCGGCCAGGGGGACCTGAGGCGCAGCGACTCGAGGGCAGCGGCCTCGCGGGTGCCGGGGGCCGTGGAGTAGACGATCATCGATTGATCGGTGTCCGGCAGCAGCAGGGTGTCGCAGTCCAGCACGAGGCGCCCGAGGTCGGGGTGGTGGACCGTCTTGCGCATCGCCCGGGACATGGTGGAGCGCCCTTCCTCCCACATGCTCCAGAACCGTTCACTGCCGGCGATCAGCTCCTCGATCAGCGCACGCAGGTCCAGGTCGTGCGGGTGGCGCGAGAGCGCGGTGCGCAGCATCCCGACCGACTGCTGCGCCGACGCCTCGTCCTCCTCCGCGTCGAGCGCGACGCGAGCGACGCCGGTGCCGAGGAAACGCTGCCAGATGATGTTGCGTTGCCCCTCGGGCCAGCGCCTCAGGTCGCCGAGGAGCGCCTCGGCCATCGGGTTCTGTGCCAGCACGTCACCCTTGGCCGACAACACCAGAGCGGGCAGGTCGGTCAGCCGTTGGAGCAGCCGCAGCACGCTCGGTCGAACCGACATCTCGACCCGATCGGCGAGTGGCGGCGCGCTGCCGGCGAGCCGGAAGACCTGGTCGCGTTCGTCGCGCTCCAGCCGGAGCGCCCGGGTCAGCGCCGTGATCACCTGGTTGGACGGCTGCGGCCCACGGCCTTGCTCGAGGCGGACCACGTACTCGACGCTCAGCCCGGCGAGTTGAGCCAACTCCTCGCGCCGCAGGCCGACGACCCGCCGCCGGGGGCCGGCCGGGAGGCCGACGTCCTCGGGCGCGACGCGTGCCCGCGCGGCCTTGAGGACGTTGGCGAGCTCGAGTCGGTCCATCCGGCCAGTCTCCTCCCGCCGGCGCCGGACAGCCTGGGACTGCCGCTCCTACTCCCAGGCGTATCTGGATGGCATTTCGCCGCGGGGGCATCGTCGAGGAATGAGCGAATCACAAGGCACCTCGAGCACAGCGACCACTGTGCTGATCACCGGCGCGAACAAGGGCCTGGGCTACGAGACGGCACGCCGTCTCGGCGAGCTCGGCTGGCGCGTCTTCGTCGGTGCACGTGACGAGGTCCGCGGCCGTGAGGCCGCCGAGCGGTTGGGCACCGGCAGCGCGGACGTGACGTTCGTGCCGTTGGACGTCACCTCTGACGAGTCGGTCACCGCCGCCGTCCAGCTCGTTCGCGAGAAGACCGACCACCTCGACGTCCTGATCAACAACGCGGGGATCACCGGCGAGCTCATCGGCCCCGAGGAGACGCTGCCGCAGCACCTCATCCCCGTCTTCCGCGTCAACGTGCTCGGCCCGGTCCGCGTCACCCACGCGTTCCTGCCGCTGCTGCGGGCCGGACACGACCCACGAGTGGTGATGGTCTCCAGCGGCGCCGGGTCGCTGACGATCACGACGGATCCGCAGCGGAAGGAGTCGAGCTTCCCGCACCTCATGTACCCGGTCTCGAAGGCGGCCCTCAACATGCTCACCACCCAGTACGCCAAGGGCATCCCGGACGTTCGCTTCAACCTGGCCGACCCCGGCTTCACCGCCACCGACCTCAACCGCCACCAGGGCACCCAGACCGTCACCGAGGGCACCGACGCCATCATCGAGTTCGCCACGACCTCGCCCGGGCCGACCGCGCAGTACCGCGACCGTGACGGCGCCCTCCCGTGGTGAGGGCGGGCCACCCACCGAGCCCGCGACCGATCCGGAGACCGCGCTCGACGAGGTCTTCCGCATGATCGAGGCGGCTCGGGAGGTCACCGGCCGGCCGGGTCCACCTCCACGACCGCTTTGACCACCGTGCCGGGGTCGCCGGCGAGGCGGGGGAGCTCGTCGACGACGGCGTCGAACGGCATCCGGTGGTTGACCCAGTCCCGGGGGTCGAGCATTCCGGTCTGCATCGCGGAGACCACGCCCGTCCAGTCGGCGGGAGTCGCGTTCCGCGAGGCCCGCAGTTCGAGCTCGCGGGCGTGGAAGCCCGGGTTGTCGAAGGTCAGTGAGACCTTCGTGTGCCCGACGAACACCAGCCTGCCGGCGGCGCCGACGAACCCGAAGGACGCCTCCATCGACGACGGGTTCCCGCTCGCGTCGAACACCAGCGACGGCAGCGGGCCGCCGGTGCGGTCCCGGACCTGTGCCTCGAGGTCGTCGCCGACGGTCAGAGCATCCAGGCCGGACCTCGCGGCGAACCCCGCCCGGCCCGCGGAGATGTCGGCGATGAGGATCTGCCGCACCCGGGACCGGGCGGCATGGGCGACCGCGAGGCCGATCGGTCCGGCGCCGAGCACGAGGACGGTGTCCTGTGGCTCGGGCCGGCTGCGGGCGACGGCGTGCCAGCCGACGCCCAGGGTCTCGACCAGCACGAGCTGGTCGAGGCTCAACCCCGCTGCGTGGAACAGTTGGGCCGCCGGCACGAGCATCCGCTCGCGCAGGCCCCCGGCCCGGGTGACGCCGAGCACCTCGATGCGCTCGCAGCAGTTGGTCCGCCCACGCCGGCAGGCCACGCACAGCCCGCACGACACGTACGGCAGGACCGCGCACAGGTCGCCGACCTGCAGGTCGGCGACCTCCGAACCGATCTGCAGCACCTCGACGGCCAGCTCGTGACCCAGCACGCACGGGTAGACGATGAAGTTCTGACTGCCGCTGTAGGCGTGGTAGTCGGTGCCGCAGATCCCGACCCGCCGGACGGCGACGAGGACTTCCCGCGGCCCCGGTCGTGGCTCCTCGCGCCACTCGACCACGTCGAGCCGACCGGGGCCGGTCAGCAGCACCGCGCGCATCGGCGGGTGTTACTGGAAGTTCAGGAAGTTCGAGGCGTTGTCCTTCGTCACCAGCTGGGTGCCGGTGTCGATGAACGTCTCGACCGGTTCCCCGTGGACCGCGTTCGCCGCGGCCTCCACCCCGAGGGCGGCCATCTTCCCGGGGAACTGCGCGATCGTCGCCAGCATGTGGCCGTCCAGGATGGCCTGCGCCGCGTCCGGGAGCCCGTCGTAGCCCATGACGAGAACCTGCTTGCCCTTCTGCTCGACCACGTCGGAGGCCGCGATGGCCGGGTCGTCGCACGCCGAGTAGATCGCCGCCAGGTTCGGCTCCCGGGTGAGGAGGTCCTGCGCCACGGTGGCGCCCTGCGCGGAGTCGCACTCGGTTTCCGCGCCACCGGTGATGACGGTGACGCCGGTTCCCTCCAGCGCCGTCTGGACCCCCTCGATGCGGGCCGCCAGTGCCGGGGCGCTGCGCACCCCCTCCATGAGGCCGATCGTGTCGCCCGGCTCGAGCACGGACTTCAGGTACGCCCCGGCCGCCTGCCCGCCCTTGACGTTGTCGGTCGCGACGACCGCGGTCTCCTTGGTGAAGTCCTGGAGGTCGTTGTCCACGAGGACGACCTTCAGGCCCTTGTCCGCCGCCGCGTCCATGGCGGGGATGACCTCGGGTCCCATCGGCGTGATGACCAGCGCCTGGAAGCCCTTCGCCACGGCGTCCTGGATCTGCGACGTCTGGCACGGGACGTCGGTCGGCGACTTGCACGAGAAGTAGCTGATGTCGACGAGCCCGGGGTTGCGCGCGGCGAAGGATTTGGCCGACTCCTCCATGGCGGTGAAGAAGGCCACGGGGAACTTCGTCACGAACGCGATCTTGACCGGCTCCGGCTGCCCGGGCGCCGTGGGCCCGGCGGACGTGCCTGCGGCGTTGCCGCCTCCACAGCCGGCCGCCACCATCGCCAGTACTGCCGCTCCGACCGCGAGAACATTTCGGTTTCTCATTCCATGACCCCTTAGGTCGCTGGAGGGACGTGCTCAGAGGGGTTGGCCGTCGGCGGCGCCGACGATCCAGGCCACGAGCTGCGCGTGGTTGTCCGGCGTCGGCACCGTCTCGCCGACGGCACGGCCGCGGCGCAGCACGACGGCTCGGTCCGCAACGGCCATGACGTGGTCCATGCTGTGCGAGATGAGGATCACGGCCACGCCGCCGTCCTTGAGCCGGCGCACCAGGTCGAGCACCCGCGCCGACTCCCGCAGCCCCAACGCCGCCGTCGGCTCGTCGAGGATCACCAACGTGGACGAGAACGCCACCGCGCGTGCGACGGCGACCGCCTGCCGCTGGCCGCCCGACATCAGCGCGACGGTCGCGTCCAGGTCGGGGAGGCTGACCTGGAGCCGCTCCAGCAGCTCACGGGTCCGGTCGGCCATCTGCCGGTGCCGCATCAGCCGCAGCCCGCGGGGCAGCCAGGCCGGCCCGGCCAGCTCCCGACCGGCGAAGAAGTTCGCCGCGGGGTCGAGGTTGTCGAACAACGCGAGGTCCTGGTAGACGGTCTCCACCCCGTGCGCCCGCACGGCCATCGCGCCGGCCGTGGTGATGTCCTCGTCGTCGAGCAGGATCGACCCGGAGTCGAGCCCGTGCACACCGCTGATCGCCTTGACGAGCGTGGATTTCCCCGCGCCGTTGTCCCCGAGCAGGGCGAGCACCTCACCGCGTGCGACGTCCAGCGACACCTCATCGAGTGCGACGACCGCGCCGAACCGCTTGCTCGCCCGGCGCACCTGGAGGACAGCGGGGCCGGTCATCTCGCGCCCGCCGCCTGCAGGCTGCGGAACCGCCGTTCGAGGTGACCGCGCAGGACGTCGAGCTCGACGGCCGCGACGATGACCACGCCGGTGGCCATGTACTGCCAGTTCGGATCGATCCCGAGCAGGTTCAGCCCGTTGCGCATCACGGCGATGACGAGCGCGCCGGTCAGCGCGTTCGACACCGATCCCCGGCCGCCCAGGAAGCTGGCCCCGCCGATGATCACGGCCGCGATCGCGTCCAGCTCGGCGAAGGCTCCCGCCGTGGGCGACCCGGCGTCGCCGCGGCCCATCGTGAGCAGGGCCGCGACGGCCGCCAGGAGCCCGCAGACGACGTACACCGAGATGAGCACGGCGGGCACCGGTATCCCGTTGCGCACGGCGGCATCGGGACTGCCGCCGACGGCGTAGATCCACCGGCCCCACACCAGACCCCGCAGGACGAGCGTCAGCACGGCGGCGACCCCGATGACGGCGAGGGTCGCCGTCGGGAACCAGCCGATGTCGCCGCCGCCCGGGATGGCGGCGATCCGACCTGCGCCGATCTCGTTCACCACCGGCGGGGCACCCCGGATGGTGCGGCTCCCCGACAGGTAGAGCGCCAGACCGCTCGCCGCCGTCAGCATCGCCAGCGTCGCGATGAACGGATGCGGCAGCCGCCCCTTGACGTAGAGCAGCCCGTTGACCAGGCCCACCAGCGAGCCGGTGGCGAGCACGGCGAGCACGGCCGCGACGGCCGATCCCTGGTCGCGCCAGACGAGGGCGCCGACGACGGCGCACAACGACAGGTTCGACCCGACCGAGAGGTCGATCCCGCGCGTCACGATGACGAGGAGCTGCCCGAGCGCCAGTACGCAGATGACGGCCGACTGGTTGAGGACGTTGCCGATGTTCTCCAGGGTCAGGAAGACCTCGGAGAGCACGGCCAGCACGACGACGAGGATCAGGAGGATCGCCACCGGTCCGGCCTGCAGCGCCAGCAGCGTGAGTTTCACCCCGCGGTACCCGAGGGCGTGACCCGGCGTCCGACCTGCCGGATCGGGCGGGACCGCCGCGCCCCGAGGCTGGGCGAGCTCCTCGCGGCCCTCTCGTGTCACCGGGACTCCATCATCCGACGGGAACAGCGGGTGGCTCACGCTAGGATCCAGACACCCGATAGTCAATAACTGATTTCCTATATTTGATCGGCAACAGGGTGTACTACGATGCCGGTCAGACCTCACAGCGGGAGCCTCGTGAACAACCTCGATCGAATCGCTGCTGTCGGCTCGACCCCGGCGGCGCTGCGTCTCACCGCGCGGCAGCCGCTCGTGCGCGACGTCTACGACGTGCTCGTCGACATGTTCATGAACCACACCTTCGCGCCCGGCGAGCGCCTCAACATCGACGCGCTGACCCGCACGCTCGGTGTGTCGCAGACCCCCATCCGCGAGGCCATGGCCCGGCTCGAAGCCGAAGGGCTCATCCTCAAGGAGCCGCGCCGCAGCTACACGGTCGCCCCTCTGATCACCCTCGACGAGCTCAGGGCGCTCATCGACCTCCGGCTGCTCATCGAGCCCGCGGCCGCCGCGGCCGCCGCCCGCAACGCCTCGCCGGACGACGCCGCGGAACTGATCGCCTTCGCCCGCAGCGGCGGCGCCGGCCAGTACGACGACACGGCCAACCGGCTCGACATGATCTACGACGCCGCCTTCCACGACAAGATCGCCGCGTTGGGTGGCAACCCGTGGCTCCGCGAGTCGCTGGTCCGGCTGCGCAGCCATGTCCACATGTACCGGCTCTACCACCACGCCCGGCACGCGGCAGCGACCACGCCGGAGCACGTGGCCGTTGCCGAGGCGATCGCCGCCCGGGACCCCGACGCCGCCGCCGAGGCCATGCGCCTGCACCTGACGACGGCGATGAAGCGGATCGACGACGTCTTCGCGGGCGACCTCGGCACCTGACCCGGCATCGACGTGAGCAACCATCACGTGGTCGGGACGCGCTTCCCGAGCTCGTAGGACTCGATCACGGCGTGGGCCAGGGCGAGCGCGCGCCGGCCGGCTCCGGCGTGGACCGGCGGGGGACGGCCGTCGGCGAACGCGGGCAGCATGGCGTCGAGGTACCGGTCGAACGTGGCGTGGAAGCCGCGGTCGCGGTCGTTGAAGTAGCCGGCCTCCCACACGCGGCTGATCTCGTCCCCGGCCGGGGTGAAGGTGTAGCGGCGGACCGTGTCCTCGATCAGGATCCGCCCGTCCAGCCCGTTGATCTCCAGCAGATGGGTCCCCGGGTAGCTGTACGACGAGTCGTAGCTGCCGAGCAGGGCGCCGACCGCCCCGTTCGCGAACTCGAGCGCCACGCTCGTCGTCGAGCACCCGCGGCCCGTCGCGTCGCTCATCTGGCTCATCACCGAGGCGATCGGCCCGCACAGGTGCTCGAGCAGGTCCAGGCCGTGGCACTGGGTCTCTATCAGGTTGGCGTACGGGTGCGCGCTCGTTCCCGGCTCCCCACCGAAGCGCCAGGTGGCGAACGTCAACCGGCCGATCTCACCGGCGTCGATCGCATCGATGGCCAGCCGCATCGGGCGGGCGTACCGGTGGTTGAAGTTGATCGCGAAGAACAGGTCGCGGTCGGCCGCCTCGGCCAGGAGGGTGTCCGCCTCGTCCAGCTCGAACACGAGCGGCTTCTCCACCAGCAGCGGGAAGCCGGCCCGGATGATCTGGAGGGTGGGCCCGAAATGGCCCATGTTCGGCAGGCACACGGACACGAGGTCCGGTCGCTCCCGCTCCAGCATGGAGCCCAGGTCGGTGTAACCGGGCACGCCGAACTCGGCGGCGCGCCGTTCGGTGCGTTCCGGGGATCGCCCGGCCACCGCGCACAGCTCGGTGTCGGTGCGCGACGAGAACGCCTTCGCGTGCTGGCGGCCCCACCATTCCCCGGTGCCGACCACTGCGACGCGGACGGACTCTTCACCCATGGCGCTGCTCCCTTCGCTGGGCGGCCGATCGGGCGCGTCGCCGGCTCAGCCGCGTCTGGACGAGGACCACGAGCAGGAGGAAGACGCCGCTGACCACCTGCTGGTAGTACGAGCTGAGGACCCCGACCTGGTTGATGAGGTTCTGGATCACCTTGAGCAGCAGTGCACCGGCGAGGGTGCCGCTCAACCCACCTGTCCCGCCCGTGAGCAGCGTGCCGCCGATGACGACCGCCGCGATCGCCTCCAGCTCGCGACCTTCCCCGATCGTCGGCAACCCGGACGAGGTCTGGGCGGCGACGAGCACCCCCGCGACCGCGGCGAGCATCGCGCTCAGGACGTACACGGCGACCTTCACCCGGGACACCGGCAGGCCCATCAGCTCGGCGCTCTCGGCGGAGCCGCCGATGGCGTACACGGACTGGCCGAACCTCGTCCGGCTCAGCACGAGCGCACCGGCCCCGAGCACGAGGAGGGCGACGTAGACGGGGGCGCCGATCCCGGCGATCGACGCCTGGCCGACGCGGGTCAGCACCAGGTCCGCGGGGATCAGGCGGACCTCGTTGCCCTCCTGCGACGCGGCGAGGGCGAGCCCGCGCGCGAACAGCAGCGAGGCGAGCGTGACGATGAACGGCGCCATCCGGGCGTGGCCCACCAGCACGCCGTTCACGAGCCCGATCAGGCCGCACACCGCGAGGGGGAGCGCCACCGCGGCGGCCGATCCCCACTGCGCCCCGTAGGCGGCCAGCACGCCGGAGAGCGCGAACACCGAGCCGACCGAGAGGTCGATGCCACCACTGATGATCACGAAGGTCATCCCGACCGCGATGAGCACCAGGTAGGAGCTGTCGAGCGCGATGTTGCCGAGGTTCCGCGGCCCGATGAAGCTGCCGCCGAAGAGCACGGCGCCGAGCGCGACCACCAGCGCGAGCACGATCGGCGCGCTGCCACGGCGGGCGAACGAGGCCGCCGTGCTGCCGGTGTCGACGCGGAACGGGTCCACGACCTGCGCGGTCATGCGCCGCCTCGATCCCGCTGGACGTAGACCGCGACGACGATGATCCCCGCCTGGATCATCCGGGACAGCGAGTCCGGCAGGTTGTGCTGGATCACCGTCGCCGCGATGAGCTGCATCAGGACGGCGCCGGCGAGCGTGCCGACCACCCTGATCCGGCCGCCGGACAGCGGGGTGCCGCCGACGACGACCGCCGTGATCGCGCTCAGCTCGATGAGCAGCCCGGTGAACGACGGGTCGCTCGCGCCGAGCCGCGCGGTGTTGACCACCCCGGCCACCGCCGCGAACATCCCGCTGAGGATGTACACGGCGAACAGCGTGCGCCGCACGGGCAGCCCGGCCAGTACGGCCGCGGTGCGGTTGCCGCCGATCGCCACCAGCCGCCGACCGAAGATCGACCGGCGGACGAGGACGATCACCAGTGCCGTCAGGGCCCCGGCGATGAGCAGCGTGATCGGTATCCCGAGGACGCTGCCGTTGCCGAGCGCACCCAGCGTGGGGTCGAAGATCTCGACGAGGCGGCCGTCGGCGAAGACGAGGGCCAGCGCCCGGCCGGCGACCAGCACCCCGAGGGTGGCGATGATCGGTTGGATGCCGAAGACGGCCACCAGCCCGCCCGTCAGGGTGCCGACGAGCGCGCCGACGACAACGGCGATCGCGATGGCGGGCCACGGCCCGTAGCCCAGGTAGAGCGGGATCACGGCGGCGGCCAGCGCCATGACCGAGCCGACCGACAGGTCGATGCCCTCGGTGGCGACGACCAGCGCCATCCCGAGCGCGACGATCGCGATCGGCACGACCTGGACCAGCTGCAGCCGCAGGTTGGCCAGGGTGGCGAAGTGCGGGGTGAACGCGAGGTTGACCAGCACGAGCACCCCGAGCGCCAGGTACACGCCGTGGTCGCGCAGTTGCCGCAGCGCGACGTCACGCGGAGCCGGTGGCGCCGCCACCGTCTCAGCCATCGACCGTCACCGCCCGCTCCGCCTCGTCGGACGCCGCCGCGATCGTCGTCATGATCCGGTTCTCGCTGATCGCGTCGTCGGTGAGCACGCCCACGACGGCCCCGTCCCGCAGGACCAGCACCCGATCGGCGCCCTCGACGATCTCCTCCAGCTCCGAGGAGATCAGCACGACCCCGAGGCCGTGGGAGGCGAGCTCGTCGATCAGGGCCTGGATCTCGGCCTTCGCGCCGACGTCGATGCCGCGGGTGGGCTCGTCGAGCAGCAGCACCCTCGGCTCGAGGCAGAGCATGCGCGCCAGGAGGACCTTCTGCTGGTTGCCGCCGGACAGGTCCCGCACCCGCTGGCCGGGGCCGGCGATCTTGATGCGCAGCCGCCGCACGAACACGTCGACGATCTCGCGGCACCGCCGCTCGGTGACGAATCCGGCCCTGGTCAGCCGCGGCAGGGCTGCCAGCACGATGTTGTCGTGCACGGACAGGTCCGGGATCACGCCCTCGGCCTTGCGGTCCTCGGGCACCAGGGCGACGCCGGCGGCGATCGCGGCCGCGGGCGACCAGCGCCTGCGCCGGACACCGTCGATGCTGATCGACCCGCTGTCGACCGGGTCCACGCCGAACACGGCTCGGGCCGTCTCGGTGCGCCCCGAACCGAGCAGTCCGGCCAGGCCCACGACCTCGCCGGCGTGCACGTCGACGCTCACCCCGGCCAGCACGGGCGGGCGGGTCAGGCCGCTCGCCCGCAGCACCGGATCACGCGGCGTCGGTTCGCCGCCGCCGTGGCCCTCGCCGAACCGCGTCATGCCGTGCTGGCGGACCTCGTCGATCCGGCGACCGAGCATGGTGGCGACCAGGGCGAGCCGGCTGGTGTCCGCCACGGGACCGGTGTGGACCCGGCGGCCGTCGCGCAGCACCGTGACCTGCTGGCACAGCCGCTGGACCTCGTCGAGCTTGTGCGTCACGTACAACACCGCGACGCCGTCCTCACGCAGCAGCTCGATGACGCTCGCGAGCCGGTCGACCTCACGTGGCTCCAGCGACGACGTCGGCTCGTCCATGATCACGACGCGCGCGTCGGCCGACACGGCCCGCGCCACCGCGACCATCTGCTGGACACCGGCGCCCAGCTCGCCGACCGGCCGCCGGACGTCCACCGAGACGCCGTACCTGGCGAGCAGCTCGCCCGCGGCGCGGTGCATGGTGGCGAAGTCGATGAGCCGCAGCCGGTTCAGCGGCTCCCGGCCGAGGAACAGGTTGCGCGCGACGCTCATCCCGGGCACGAGGTTCAGCTCCTGGTAGATGGTGCTGATCCCGGCGGCCTGCGCGTCGCGCGGCACCCCGAAGCCCACCGGCTCGCCCCGGTACCGGACGACGCCGCCGTCCGGCCGGTACAGACCTGTGATGATCTTGATGAGGGTCGACTTGCCGGCGCCGTTCTCGCCGACCAACGCGTGGACCTGGCCGGCGTGCAGGGCCAGGTCGACCCGGTCGAGCGCGATGGTGCCGGCGAATCGCTTGGAGACCTCGACGACGTCGACCGTCGGGGAGCCCGGTGGGGGTGCAGCCACCTCAGTAGGCGTTGCCGAGCTCGGCCGACGCGTTGGCCGTCGTGTACTCCTTGTCCGAGATGATGGTCGTCGCCGATACGCCCTTGCCGCTGTAGAAGTCCTCGAGGGCCTGGAAGGCCAACGGCCCGAAGCGCGGGTTCGACTCGATCACACCGGAGATCCAGCCGTCGACGATGCCCTGCACCGCGCCCTGGGTGCCGTCGATGGTGACGATCTTGACGTCACCGGGTCCCTTCCCGGCCGCTCGCAGCGCCGCCACCGCACCGAGTGCCATCTCGTCGTTCTCGGCGTAGATCGCGGTGATGCCGGGGTTGGCGGAGATGAGCTGCTCGGTGACCGTGCGACCCTTCTCGCGGGTGAAGTCCGCGGTCTGCTCGGCCACCACCTTCAGCCCGGAGTTCTGGGCGGCGAGCTGGTCCTTGAAGCCCTTGGTCCGGTCCACGGTGACGTTGACGCCGGACGCGCCGAGCAGGATCGCGGCCTCGCCCTGGTCGCCGGTGGCCTGCATCAGCGCATCGGCCGCACGCTTGCCCTGTTCGACGAAGTCCGAGCCGATCCAGCCGATGTAGTCGACGCACGGTGTCTTCGACGTGAGCAGCCGGTCGATCGTCATGATCGGGACCTGGGCGTCCTGCGCGGCCTTGAGCGCCGGGTCGAGGCCTTCCGAGTTGAGCGGGGAGATGATCAGGACCTCGGCGCCCTGGGCGATCATGCTCTGGATGTCGGCGATCTCCTTGTTGAGGTCCGACTGCGCGTTGGTCGTGATCAGGTTGATGCCCCGCTTCGCGGCCTCTGCCTTGATCGACTCGGTCTCGGTGATCCGGAAGGGGTTGGCTTCCTTCTCCGACTGGGCGAAGCCGACCGTGATGGTCCCAAGGTCCCGTTTCGGTACCCCGCCGTTGTACTTCTCCGGGGTGCAGGCGCCGGCGTCGGCGCTTGCGGTCGCCTGGACCTGCTGTTGGGCGGCACTGCCTGCCTCCTGCGGCGTGCCGCTGTCGGCGCTCTTGGTACAGCCGCCGACCGAGAGCAGGAGCATGGCGGCGATGACCACCCCGCCGGTGCTGCTGAGCTGCCTGGAGCGATACATCGGAGAGCTCTCCCTTCGGTGGGCGGAGCACATTGACCGAGCGGACCTGCCGACTTATGACAGAATATGATCAGAACTAGCAAGGAATGCTAGCGCTCTGCCACTGCAGGCTGTCAAGGGCCGCGCCGGTCCTCGTGACGCACGAGCACCTGAACTCCCCGGTCAGAGAGGTTCGATGAGACCAGGTCGCTGGCTCGTCTGGTCAGGCGAGCCATGTTCAGTCAGAACTAGGCAGATGGAGTCACGGCAAGCTGCGATGCGCGCTGCTCGGCCACCAGGACCTCGACACCGCTGTCCCTGAGTGCCTGCACCGCGGCCGGATCCGCGCCGGAATCGGTGATCAGCACGTCGATCCGGTCCGTCGGCACCGTCTGGCACATCGTGTCGCGGCCGAGCTTCGTGTGGTCGGCCAGCACGACCACCTGGCGGCCCGCGGCCACCAGTGCCATGTCGGTGGCAGCGGCGAAGACGTTCGGGGTGGTCAGGCCGCGATCGACCGTGACGCCCTCACCCGAGAGGAACACCTGTGCGCCGCGCAGGCCCTTGAGGCTCTGCTCGGTCATCGGACCGACGAAGGCCCCGATCGACCGGCCGAGCGTGCCGCCGACCATGACCAGGTCGACGTGCTCGACGTCGAACAGGGCGGTGGTCACCGGCACGGAGTTGGTGATCACCGTCAACGACTCCACGTCGGCCAGGCAGCGGGCGAGCTGCATCGTCGTCCGCCCGGGGCCCAGCAGGATCGCGCTGGCGGGTTCGACCAGCTCGGCGGCCCGCGCCGCGATCGCCGCCCGCTCGGCAGCGACCTCGTCGGTGGGCGGGCCGCCGCGCGGCTGGTCCGGGACGGCGCGGTCGACGTGGACGGCGCCGCCACGGGTGGCGCCGAGCAACCCGTCCGCGACCATCGCGCGCAGGTCGCGGCGAACGGTCGACTCCGAGATGCCGACCGCGTCCCCGAGGTCCCGGAACGACGCGTACCCGTGCAGCCGCACGTGGTCGAGGATGCGGCGTCGCCGCTCCGCGATGAGCATCTCCTCTGACCACCTGACCCGCTGCGTTGTTCGACCGGACCTCCGTTATAGCAGGGGTTGTCACTACCCGTCAGCTCGGGGCATGCTCGGTCAGCCGAATGACAGCTGGTACGAGGGCGGTGTTGGTGACGGGCGCGAGCCGGGGTTCCGCGGGCCCTCCGTTCCTGCTCAGTCGCAGCGGGCGGTCATGCCGCCGTCAACCACGATCTCGGTGCCGGTCACGAAGCGGGCCTCGTCCGACGCCAGGAACAGTGCGGCGTGGGCGGTGTCGCGGCCGTCGCCCATGAAGCCGAGCGGAATGCGGGCCACCCGCTGTGCGAGGAGCTTCTCCACGTCGCCGCCGGCGCGCTGCCCGGCCAGGCGTGCCTCGACCATCGGCGTGTGCAGCTGCCCCGGCACCACCGTGTTGACGCGGATGCCGATCAGCTCCAGCGTCGCCTTCATTTCGTCGTTGGGTCGCGATGTCAAGCGGCACGGCCGTCGGACGGCGTGCCGAGGCGGACGTCACGGTGATGGGAGGACGTGGCGATCACCCTGAACATCGGGTCCCGGCTGCCGGCGTACCCGACCTCGCTGGGGCGGGTGCTCCTCGCAGCGCTCCCGGACGACGAGCTCGACGGCTACCTCCGACGGACCGAGCTGCGGGCTCTGACGCCGTGCACGATCACCGACCCCGACCGGCTGCGCGAGGTGCTGCTGCAGGTCCGCTCGGACGGCTATGCCCTGATCGACGAGGAGCGCGAGGTGGGGGTGCGCTCGGTCGCCGCGGGTGTGCGCGACCGCGACGGCGTGATCGCTGCGCTCAACATCTCCGTGAACGCCGCCCGCATGTCCGCCGCGGAGCTGCGGGAGCGGTGCGCCCCGATGGTGATCGAGCACGCCGACGCGATCTCGGCGGAGATCGCCATCCGCTGACCCTCTCGGAGCACGGCGCCACTCGGGACAGCCGTATCCGGCCTCTAGCTGTCAGGCGCACTCGCCGAGTAGCTACGTGTGACAACAACAGGCCGGAACCCGAACCGCGCGTAGAGGCGCTTCGGGGTGTCGTCGACCTCGGCACCGATCAGCACCGGCCCCGCACCCCGCTCGCGCGCAATGCCGATCACGCTCCGGAGCATCTCCGTGGCGATTCCCTGGCCACGTGCGTCGGGGTGCACGAAGACGTCCTCGATCATGGCGACCCCATCCGAGCGGGTCCACAAGCCGATGCACCCGGCCACCCGGGATCTCCGCCGGGTGACGAAGTAGCGGACCGGCGCGAGGCCCCTCCGGAGCAGCACCGCCGCATGGGTGTCCGCGACCGGCCTCTCACGTCGTCCGGCTCGTCGGTCCTCCTCGATGTGGTCGATCCGGAACAGTCCTTCGACGGCCTGCCAGTCTTCCTCGGCGTGCACCGGTTCCAGCGGCAAGGCGGCCGGGGCGGCGGCGTCCGACGCCGGGAGCACCAGTTGCAACTGGGTTTCGAGGTGCCAATCGTTCAGCACGAGCAGCGCTTCGACGCGCTGTGGCGTTCCCGGTGGCACGAGAACGCGCCGACAAGCCGCTCCGGCGAGTGACTCGACCTCTGCCAGGAGTGAGACGAGCTGGCCTTCGTCGCTGACCTGCAGAGACGTGAGGAAGTTTCCGAGCGGGTGTGCCGGTGCCGCAGGCGATCGGACGAGCCGGCCGAGCCCGAGGTCGCTCGTCTCTCCGCCCAGGGACCAGAACTGCTCGACGAGCTCAGCTGCCTCGTCGCCTGTCAGGTCATCTCTGCGTTGCATGATTGCCCCAGTACGAATCGCTGGTCCTTTGCGAGTGGGCCCCCGGTTCCTCGGACTTCGCGGTGAGCCCAGGCTCGAGCCCGTTCACGGCCAACTGGCCGCCCCCGCACTCGCCGCCTCGGTGTGGGCCGCCAGTGCCGACCTCACCGGCATGGACCCGGATCCAGTAGCACTCAGAGGGTGAGGAGCACCTTCGTGGCGCGGCGCTCGTCCATCGCCTTGTAGCCCTCGGGGGCCTGGTCGAGAGGGAGGGTGAGGTCGAAGACCTTGCCGGGGTCGATCTTGCGGTCCCAGATCAGCTGGATCAGGTCGGGCAGGAACCGGCGCACCGGGGCGGGACCGCCGAGGGTGTGGATGCCGGCGAAGAACAGTTCGATGCCGGGGATCGAGACCTCGTAGTTCACGCCCACGTAGCCCAGGTGGCCACCGCCGCGGGTGGCGCCGACCGCCTGCATGAACGACTCCTGGGTGCCGACGGCCTCGATCACGCTGTGCGCGCCGAGCCCGCCGGTGAGCTCCTTGATCTTCGCGACGCCCTCGTCGCCGCGTTCGGCGACGATGTCGGTGGCGCCGTAGAAGCGGGCGAGCTCCTGCCGCTCGGGGTGGCGGGACATCGCGATGATCCGGTCCGCCCCGAGCTGCTTGGCGGCGAGGACGCCCATGAGACCGACCGCGCCGTCGCCGACGACCGCAACGGTCTTGCCGGGGCCCGCCTCGGCGGCGACGGCGGCGAACCAGCCGGTGCCCAGCACGTCGGACGCGGCCAGGAGCGATGGGATCAGCTCCGGCTCCGGCTGCCCCGGCGTGGGGACGAGGGTGCCGTCGGCGTGGGGGATGCGCGCCTTGTCGGACTGGGTGCCGATCTGGGAGACGAAGGCGGCGTTGACGCATTGGGACTGGTACCCGGCCTGGCAGATCTCGCAGGTGTTGTCGGAGGTGACGAACGAGCCGACGACGAAGTCGCCGATCTTGATGTTGCGCACCTGGTCGCCGATCTCCTCGACGACGCCGACGTACTCGTGGCCCATCACCTGGTGGTCGGCGGGTTCGATGCCGCGGTAGGGCCACAGGTCCGACCCGCAGATGCAGGTGGCGGTGAGTCGGATGATCGCGTCGGTGGGCTCGATGAGCTTCGGATCGTCCCGCTCCTCGACCCGGACGTCGCCGGCGGTGTACATGACCACTCCACGCATTGCTGCGTCTCCTTGCTTCGCGTGCTGGTTGCAGCGTTGGGTATCTCGCTCGCGGTCGATGAAACCCCTCGAGGTGTCCCCGTGGGAGGGAAAGGTAGAACCCCTCAGCTGCCGCCCTGCACGTCTGGGCCGACTCTCACCCCATCGGGGAATGCGGGGCTGTCGGGTCGCGGCCGAGTGAGGTGGCGACGGTATCGGCCGCCAACCTGACGATGGCGCGCAGTTCTGCCTCGGGCGCGCTGACGCGACTCAGCACCGCCAGGCTCTGGTTGATCGCGACGACGAACGAGGTCAGATCGTCGAGCTCCCTGTCCGATGCATCGGGCGGTTCGCCGAGAGCGCTGCGGATCCGGCTGCGCTGTCGGTCGACCAGCTCGCGGACGCGGGTGGCACTCGCGGCGCTGAGCGTGTCGGACTCGATCGCCGACTGCGCGATGAGGCAGCCGTTCGGCACCGCGGGGTCGGTGATCCGCTCCACCGTGACGTTCAGGAACGCTGCGATCGCGGCGGCCGGGTCGCCGGAGTGCGTGCCGAGCGCGGCGTCGTAGCGGTCGCCGTACCTGGCGCCGTAGCGGTCCAGGGCTTGACGGAACAGCTCGTCCTTGCCACGGAACGTGCCGTACAGCGATCCGCGGCCCAGTCCGGTGGCGGCGCACAGGGCGTCGAGCGAGCTCTCGGCGAACCCCCGCTGCCAGAACAGCGTCATCGCACGGTCGAGCGCCTCGTCCACGTCGAACTGCTTGCGTCCTGCCATCCGGTGCCCCTGTTCGCCCCGTCCCACGATTGTGGATCGGACGGTACAGGATGGGCGACCATCTTGGAATGATCGGTATCACATCATCTTGTACTGCTCGATCCAAGATGGCTAGCGTCCATCCCGTGAACATCACGACGAACGTTGCGATCGAACGCCTCGGCCCTCCGCGGGAGCCGGGCCTCCCAGCCGGCTTCGCGGACGTCTTCGAGAGCGTGCTGGTCAGCACACCCCGCCTGCGCCACCACGCGGTCGTCGGCGGTCGTGGACCGGCGTTGCTGTTGATCAACGGTTGGCCGCAGACGTGGTACGCGTGGCGGCACGTCATGCCCGCGCTCGCGCAGCACCACACGGTCGTCGCCGTCGAGCCGCGCGGGTCGGGGCGCTCGGACAAGCCCGGCGATGCGTACGACACCGGCTCGCTCGCCGAGGACCTGGCCGCGGTGATGGCGGAGCTCGGGCACGAGGAGTACGCGGTGCTCGGACACGACGTCGGGATGTGGATCGGGTTCGCCCTGTCCTCCGACCATCCCGAGCGGGTCACCCGGCTGGCGGTCACCGAGGCGGCCATCCCCGGCGTCTCGGCCGATCCTGCGTTCTTCGGGCCCGACCGAGCGAACGACCGGCTCTTCCATTTCGGCTTCAACCGGCTCGGCCGGCTCAACGAGGAGCTGGTCCGGGGCCGGGAGGAGCTGTTCTTCGGTTACCAGTTCGCCACGAAGACCGCCCCTGGGCGGGTGCTGGATCCGCGGGCGGTGGAGGTGTACCTCGCCGCGCTGACCGAGGACGCGGAGGCATTGCGGGCATCCTTCGAGCCGTACCGGGCGATCGAGGAGACGGTCCGGCAGAACGCGCGGCGGCGCGGCACCCAGCTGTCGTTGCCGGTGCTGGCGGTCGGCGGGGGAGACTCGCTCGGTGCGGCGGTCGGTGCGACCATGTCGGCCGCCGCCGACGACGTCACCGCGGTTGTGCTCGACGGCTGCGGGCACTTCCCGGCGGAGGAGCAGCCGGAGGAGTTCCTCGCCGAGGTGCTCCCGTTCCTGCAGGGCCGGCCGTGACCGCGGTCCGGCTGCCGCGGGGAGCGGCGTTCGTGGCGGTCGCGGTGGTGTACGCGGTCGTGATGCTGGGCGGGACCATCCCCATCCCGCTGTGGGGGATCTGGGCGGAGGAGCTGCACTTCGGCCCGCTGGTCATCACCCTGGCCTTCGGGCTCTACGCCGCCGGCACGATGGCGAGCCTCACGCTGCTGTCATCCTGGTCGGACCACGCCGGGAGGCGGCTCGTCCTGCTCACCGGGCTGACCCTGTCAGCGGTGAGTGCCGGGCTGTTGCTGGCCGCGCCGGACGTGCTGGTGGTGCTGGCTGCGCGGGTTCTCGGTGGGGTGGGCGCGGGGCTGACGGCCACGACGGCGTCCGCCGCGTTGGCCGAGCTGGGCCCGGCGAAGCGCGCGGCCACCGTCGCCACCATCAGCAACGTCGGCGGCCTCGGGGCCGGTGTCGCCGTCGCTGCCGTCGCCCTGCAACTCGGGGGCGAGGACACCACGACCATCGCGGTGCTCTACGCCGGCTACCTCGTTGCCGTGGTGCTCTGCGCGCTGGCGGTGAAGGGCGTGCCGGAGACCGTCGTCGAGCGGCGCCGCGGTGGATTGGCGGTCCGCCGCCCGCTGTTGCCCGCCGCACGCGACCGGCGGCTGAGTTTCGCGTGGGCCGCGGCGGGTGTGTTCGTGGCCTTCACGGTGACGGGCCTGTTCTCGTCGCTCGTCCCGTCGTTCCTGCGCGATGAGCTGGGGGTGCGGGAGCCGATCGTGCCCGGGTTGGTCGTGGCGTTGCTCTTCGGGGCGGCCCTGGTCGGGCAGACGCTGGCACCGCCGGCGCTCGTGGAGCGGGTGTGGCCGGGGGCGGCCGCGCTGGCACTCGGTACCGCGGTGTACGAGCTGGGCCTGCTGGTCGGTGCGCTGGCGCTGTTCGTGGCGGGCACGGTCATCGCCGGAGTCGGGTTCGGGCTCGCCTTCCGGCGCGGGTTGGACGTCGCGCAGCGCGTGGCGGAACCCAGCCGGCGCGCTGACCAGCTCTCGACCTACTTCCTGTGTGCATACGCCGGCAACGTGCTGCCCACGCTGGGCCTCGGTGTGGCCGGCCAGCTGTTCGGCGCGCGGACGGCCTCGCTGGTCGTCGCTGTCGTGATCGTGCTCGGAGCGCTGCTCGCCGGAGCGGGCGGCACGGGCCATCACATCGCCCGGGCGTCGGGCAGGAGCGGTGCCGCCGGCGATCACCGGGGGCGACCGCGGTCACGTCCAGTAGGCAGCGGCACCTCGTGATCTCGGTTCACTCGCCGACTTCGCCGTCAGCGAGTTCACGCAGGAGGTCGAGGTGGCCGACGTGCCGGGCGGTTTCCTGGTTGATGTGCGCCATGATCCATCGGATGGTTCGTCGGCCGCCCGCCGCCAGGTCTGCCGGTTCCTTGCCGGCGAGCGCGTCTGCGGAGTGGGCCCATTCCGCCTGATAGGCGGCGACGACCGCATGGGGCGTGTCGGTGTCGGAGAGGTTCCACGAGGGGTCCGGACTGCCTTGCCACAGGGAGGGCAGATCGGCGCCGGCAGCGGTGATCGAGATCCAGTACCGTTCCGCGGCCGTGAGATGCTTGATCACACCGAGCGCGGTCGTGCGGGGTGAGGTGGCGAGCGGTGCCGCTGTGGCGAGTGCGTGGGTGAGCGCGGCAACTTTGCCGACTGCGGTCTCCCGTAGGAACTGGAGAAAATCCAGCTGGAGTCGCAGTTCGTCGGTCGCGAGTTCGTCCGGCCAGCGCCGATCGGGCATCGTCACGCAGTGCTCCCCGCTTGCCACATGCTGTGCTCATTCGTCCGTAGCCGCCGGCGGGCGCTACGGCTTCCGTGCGAGCCCGCCGTACTGGTCCACGGGTGGCGGTGCCGCGATCGGCCGCACAATGCCCGACACGTCGTCGGACGGGATGTCGTGCCGCCACAGCGACACCGAGGTGAACCCCGGCTCGACCCACTCCAGTCCGTCGAAGAACGATGCGATCTCCGCGGGCTGACGGGCGTGGTAGTGCACGCCGTCGGTGTCGGCGTACGTCTGTTCGGCCTTCCGCCTCTCCTCGCTCAGGATGGCGTCGCTGATCGCGACGTAGCTGCCCGACGGCACTCGGGCGAGGATCTGCGTGACCAGCGAGCGGGCCTCGTCGGTGTCGTGGACGTGCCCGAGCACACCCAGCATGAGCACCGCGACCGGTTCGGTGAAGTCGAGGATCTCCGTCGCGCCCCTCATCAGGTCAGCGACGTCGCGGATGTCGGCGTGAAGGTATTTGGTCATCCCCTCCGACGTGCCGACGAGCAGTGCCCGCGCATGCGCGAGCACCAGCGGGTCGTTGTCGGCGTACACCACTCGGGCGTCCGGGGCGATGCGTTGGGCGACCTCGTGGGTGTTGTCCGCCGTGGGCAGGCCGGTCCCGATGTCGAGGAACTGCCGGATGCCGGCCTCATCGGCCAGGAACCGCACCACCCGCCGCAGGAACCCACGCGACTCCCGCGCATTCACCTTGATCTGCGGATATACCGCGATCACGGCGTCGCCGGTTTCGCGGTCGACGGCGTAGTTGTCCTTGCCGCCCAACCAGTAGTTCCAGACCCGTGCCGAGTGCGGGACGGTCGTGTCGATCCCGGTACCGGCATCTGGGTTCGGCGTCTCGTCGGTCACGGGTCCCATCCTTGCGTCCCGTGTGATCCGCCGGTACTCCGGCATCCCGATCGGCCCGATGAGCCGGCGCCCGCGTGATCGGTACATTGCGGATCTCTGCCTCTGATCGTCAGGAGCGCTCCCCATGAGACGAACGACCGGCCTCCGGGTCACGTCTGTTGCCACGTCCTTCGCTGCGGCGCTCGTCCTCACCGCTTGCGCGGGAGGCGAGACGGTTCCCGCCGCAGAACCTGCCGGCCCGGCGGGTTCTGCGGCGCCCGCCGGTGGCCCACTCGATCTCACCGGGGCGTGCCCCGCGACCGTCGTCATGCAGCAGGACTGGCAACCGGAGGCCGAGCACGGCGGGATGTACTCCCTCGTCGGGGGGGACCGGACGATCGACGCCGACGCGAAGCTGGTGCGCGGTTCGCTCGTGGCGCAGGGTGTCGACACCGGTGTGGACATCGAGGTTCGCCCGGGCGGCCCGAACGTCGGTTTCCAGCCGGTGCCCGCCCTCATGCGTCTCGACGACAGCATCGTGCTCGGCACGGTGTACTCGGATGTGGCGATCAACGCGACGGCCTCGAGCCCGGTCGTCGCGGTCGTCTCGCAGCTGACGACCAGCCCTCTGATGCTCATGTGGGACCCGGCATCGCACCCCGGCGCGCAGACCCTGCGCGACGTGGCGGCGAGCGGCGTGCCCGTGGTCACCTCCGATCCCGTGATCACGGCGTTGCTGGAGGCCCAGGGCGTCATCACGTCGGCCCAGGTCGACACCAGCTACGAGGGCACCCCGGCGCGGTTCGTCTCCGACCCGCGGATCCTGCAGCAGGGTTACGCCACCTCCGAGCCCTACAGCTACGAGCACGAGATCGCCGAGTGGGGGCGACCGGTGGGCTACCAGAAGCTCGCCGACACCGGCTACTCCGTCTACCCCTCATCGCTGTCCGTGCGCGCCGACCGGCTCGAGGCCCTGCGGCCGTGTCTCGCGAAACTGGTGCCGATCATGCAGCGGGCTCAGCTGGACTACCTGGCAGATCCGGGCCCGACCAACGCCCTGATCGTCGAACTCGCCGAGTCCTACCAGACGGGATGGGCATATTCGCCCGGGGTCGCGGAGTACGCGGTGCAGGCCATGCGCGAGGAGGGACTCGTGACCGACGATCCGGCCTCGGGGGTGTTCGGGCAGTTCGACCCGGCACGCATGGAGCAGATCGTGTCCACCTTCGGCCCGATCCTGCGCTCGCAAGGCACGGTCACGGAGATCCCGGCCCCGGAAGCCCTGTACACCAACGAGTTCATCGATCCGAGCATCCGCATGGGTTGACCCGGGTCATGACAGTCCTCGTCATCGGCGGCAGCGGATTCCTCGGTAGGGAGGTTGCCCGGCAGTCACTGACTGCGGGGCATCAGGTGGCCGCGACATACCTGACGCGACCGACCGACATGGCCGGCGCGGCGTGGCACGCCATGGATATCCGGGACCGCCGGCAGATGGCTGATCTGGTGACTGCGATCGAGCCGGACCTGGTGATCAACGCCGCATTCCAGAAGGCCGACTGGGCGAGCAGTGCCGACGGCGCCGCGCACGTTGCCATCGCTGCCGCCTCGGTGGCCGCGCGTCTGGTTCATGTATCCAGCGACGCGGTGTTCTCCGGTGCGGCGATCCGCTACGACGAGACGGCAGTACCCGACCCGATCACTCCCTACGGCGCCGCCAAGGCCGCAGCCGAGACCGCGATCAAGGCCATCAGCCCGACCGCGGCGATCGCCCGCACCTCGTTGATCATCGGCGACGGCGGCTCTCTCCACGAACGCCGAGTGCATGCTCTGGCCACGGGCCAGATCACCGGCGTGCTGTTCACCGACGACGTGCGCTGCCCCGTCCACGTCTCCGACCTGGCCGCAGCGCTTCTCGAACTCGCGTCATCCGACCATGCCGGCATCCACCACATCGCCGGATCCGATGCGGTGAGCCGCCACGAACTGGGAATCCTGATCGCCCGCCGGGACGGTCTCGACACCGCCGCGTTAACCGCCGGCCGGCGAGCCGACGACAACCTGCCCGGGCCGGTCGACGTACGCCTCGATTGCACCATCACCCGGCAACGCCTACGTACCGAACTGCGCGGCGCCCGCCAGTTCCTTCATCGCTAGGTACTACGGCGGTAGATCGGGTGTCCGGCCTGCGCGGGCGGCAACGGGACCACCGCCGGTTGAGTGGCACCCCGCAGGGACGGTCTCGTCGGGAACGGGCGTGCCAGTGGGTTGGGGACGGCCGCCCACGTGACCACGGGGTTCGGTAGTTCGCCAACTCGGCCCCGTCCCAAAAGGGGGGTCGAGGAGTGCGGGTGGAATGCGCGGGAGGCCGGGTTCGTGCGCGATCGGCCTGCCGGTCCGGGTCGGGGACGGCGCGCCAAGCCGACTTTTCATGGTCATGTCGACCCCATGGGTGTGGCCGGCGAGGTGGGGATCCATGGCGTCGACTTGACCATGAAGTCGGGTGTGTTCCGCGGAACGCGGGCGTCGGGGCAAGCCGGTGATCCAGCCGCCCATCCCCCGGGCCGTGGCCGCCGCCGACACCGGGGCGAGCAGCCCCTCGCGCGCGGCCGGGGCGCGCCACCCTGTCTGATGATCGTCGGTTGGGTGCGAGGCCGGCCGGATGTGGCCGCCCACGCACCGAGTTGGTGATCACTCTCGCCTGAGCTCGCCGGGAGTGGGGGGACAGCGGCGGTCCTGACGCCCTGCAACGACGTCCGCTGATCACGAGCCGACCGCCGGTCGACTTCGCAGGACCTGCCGGGCAGCGGATGGAGCTCGCTCGGCCGGTGACCGCGACCCGGGTCGAACCCAGCCATCGGCAAGATCACGAAGTCCGGCTGGAGCACTCGCCGCTCCTTGCTCACCGGAGCGGGCCGGGTAGCCGCCGAGCCGGCTCTCGATCGGCAATTGGCTGTGATCATCGTGCAGTGGGACGTACTACGCTCCCCGCGTGGCCGAGTCGCGACCGCAGTTGTCCGCCGTCGAGCAGCGAGTGCTCGGTGCGCTGTTGGAGAAGCAGCGCACGGTCCCGGCGAGCTACCCGCTCACCCCCAACTCCTTGCGCGCTGCGTGCAACCAGGCGAGCAGCCGTGACCCGGTCACCGACTACGACGACTCGTTGCTGCAGGCGACGCTCAAGGAGCTCAGGGACCGCGAGCTGGTCCGGCCGGTGTGGACCGGCGCGGGATCTCGGGTCGTGAAGTTCCATCAGCGGCTCGAGGAGCACCTCGGGGTCGGTGAGCCCGCACTGGCGGTGCTCACCGTGTTGTTGCTGCGTGGGCCGCAGACCCCCGGCGAGCTGCGTACCCGGACCGCGCGGCTGCATCCGTTCGAGGACCGCGCCGAGGTGGAGGCCACGCTCCGCGGGCTCGCGGAGCTGTCGGAGCCGCTGGTCGTCGAGTTGGAACGCAGGCCGGGTCAGCAGGATCACCGGTGGGCTCATCTGCTCGGCCCGCTGCCGGAAGCGACACCCCCACCCGCGCCGGTCGATCGGGACATCGTCATCGCCGCGGGCGTCGACGTCCGCAACGCCCGCGTGCTCGCCGGATACGACGCGGCCGCGGCGGGCTACGCGAGGGAACTGTCGGCCGAGCTGGCGCACAAACCGTTCGACTGCTGGCTGCTCGACCGCATCGCCGGCGACGCGAACGGTGGACCGGTCGCGGACGTCGGTACCGGGCCGGGACACGTCGCTGCTCGGCTCGCGGAGTCCGGAGCCTCGGTGGTCGGGGTGGACCTGTCGCCCGCGATGATCGACGAGGCCAGGAACCTGTTCCCGGGTCCGGAGTTCGAGGTGGGGGACCTGACCAACCTGCTGCGCCCGCGCGCCGCCGCGGGATGGTCGGCCATCACCGCGTGGTACGCGTTCGTGCACATGGCCGGCTCCGAGCTCCCGGCCGTGATCGCCGGGCTCGCCCGGGTGCTGGTCCCCGGTGGACGGTTGGCGTTCGCCCTGCACGCAGGTGAGGAGGTGCGCCACGTCGACGAGCTCTTCGGCGCCCCCATCGACCTGGAGTTCGTGCTGCACAACCCTTCCGAGGTGGTCGACGCCGTCACCGCCGCCGGGCTGGTGGACATCGAGTGGTACCTGCGTTCCCCACTCCGCGACGTCGAGACGCCCACCGACCGTCTCTACGTCGTAGCGCGCCGACCCCTCTGATCGACACCGCACCACGTGATCGAGGGGTACTACCTTCGGCTCTGTGCGGACCTCGACACGCTCCCTCGGATGTCTTGTCGGCAGGCAGGCGGGCCCGATCCAGCCCTGACGAGAAAGGCACACGAAGTGCTGGTCGGGTAGGCACGGGGGCGTCCCGGGTCGTCAACTCACGACCGGTCGAGGCGGGCCCAGAACGCGGCGAGGGCAGCGGCCGCCGAGCGCGGGTTCTCGACCGGCCACCAGTGGCCGAGGTCGGCGAGCTCGGCGATCTCCGCGCCGGCGGCCTCGGCCGCGGCGCGGTGCTGCGCCGCCGAGCGGAGCAGGGTCAGCACGGCGCGGCCCATACCGTCGTCCATGCCGGCGGCGACGCGCTCGGCCGAAGGTCCGGCCATCCCCAGCCGGGCGGCGACGGCGAGGCGCTGGTCGAAGGAGCCTCCGAACAGTTCCTTGACGGAATCCTCGCCCGGCCCCTCCTGCTGCCACACCTGGGCCCTCGGGTGCCAGACGTAGTCGGGCGCGTAGACGCCGAGGGCGTCGGAGGCCCAGCTGCGGATCAGGTCGGGGCGCTTCATCGCCACCTGCACGACGTGAGCACCGCCCAGTCGTGGCCCACGAGGTCGACGGGTCGTTCGAACTGCTCGAGACGGGCGATCAGCCAGTCGCGGTAGCCGTCGACGGTCGACTCGAAGTCCTCCGGTGCGGGTGAACCGAAGCCGGGCGGGGAGAGGGTGAAGGCGTCGACCCGAGCGCGACCCGGTGTGTGCGATGAGGGCGGTCGCCGCCTCGAGCACTCGGCGCGCGGTCTCGGCCCGCCGTTGTTCCTAGGTCCGCCGAGTGGGGGTGTCGGTCACGTGTGGTGCTCTCCGGGCCCGTCGGATCGTCGCCTGGCGAAGCGCACCACGGCCTGACTGCGCATCGAGTTTACGCGCGCAGGACGGCCGGCATGGCGGGGCCGGGTAGCGCGACGTGCAGCGGTTGGCTCGACAACCGGTTCGATGGAGCCGGCCGTCAACAGAGCATCCGGCGCGTGATCCGGATGAGCTCCTCGGCTTCCGGGACGTTCATGGCGTAGGCGTCGAAGTGGCGCAGGATGACGCTGCCGAGCAGTAGGCCTCGGAACAGGTCATTGCGTAGGTCCTCGCAGGTGGCCTGCCCGCGCTCCACCGCTCGCTCGTCGTCGAGAGCCGGACTGATCGCGCGGATGGCGGTCCGGTAGGCACGCTCCTGATCCGCCTTCGACTGCGGAGCGGGATGACCCGCTATCTGCGACGTGCAGCCGGAGGCGAGCACGAGCAGGAGCACAGCGGCGATGGTCGACACCACCCGGAGTGCCGGACCGCCGGGCAAGGGTGGGCGGCTCATCATCTGCGGGAGTCGTCCAGATACTGCAGGAGCTCGTGGGCGGCGAGCTCGATGTCCTTGTGGCCCCACTCCGCGGCTCGGTAGTGGCAGGAGATGATCCCCATCCGATGGATGCGCGTGTAGTCGCCGAAGACGAAGGCGTAGCGGCGCTTGGTGTCCTCGGCTGCGCCGTCGGTGAGGCCGAGATGCCAGGCGCCGTACTCGTCCCAGGTGTGGGTCTTGAGGTAACGGGTGCTGTCGGCGGCGGAGGGCTGGACGTCTCCCCAGCGGCTTCGGAGCACGTAGCGGCGGGCGTCGATGAGGTGGTGGGCGTGGTCGACCGCGGCGTCGTTGACCCGGTACTTCGGCATGTGCTGATGGTGGCGTAGCGGGGCTGTTCATGCCGGACCGGCTCACTGCGCGGCGAGCAGCTCGGCCGGGTCGGTGAAGGGCAGTTCGTGTGCCTCGGCCACCGGCTGGTTGACCAGGTTCCCGTCGAGCGTGTTCAGGCCCAGCCGCAGGGCGGGGTCGGCCTTGGCGGCGCCGGTGACGCCGTGGAGCGCGACCCGGACGAGGTAGGGCAGCGTGGCCGAGGTGAGCGCCAGTGTCGAGGTGCGGGCGACGGCGCCGGGGATGTTGGCCACGCAGTAGTGGGTGACACCCTCCTCGATGTAGACGGGGTCGGAGTGGGTGGTCGGCCTGCTCGTCTCGAAGCAGCCGCCCTGGTCGATGGCGATGTCGACGACCACGCTGCCCGGGCGCATCGCGGCGATCATGTCGCGGCTCACCAACTTGGGCGCTTTGGCGCCGGGCACGAGCACCGCGCCGATCACGACGTCGGCCTCCGCGACGTAGGCCGCCGTCCGGGCGCGGTTGGGCACCACGAGGTCCAGCCGCCCGCCGAAGATGTCGGACAGGTAGGCCAGCCGGCTCGGGTTGGTGTCGAGGACCCGGACGATGGCCCGCATCCCCAGCGCGATCTTCGCGGCCTCCGTGCCGGCAACGCCGCCGCCGATGATGAGCACGTTCGCCGCGGGCGTGCCGGGAACGCCGCCGAGCAGGATTCCCGCTCCGCCGGCCGGGCTCTCCAGGTGGTGCGCCGCGGCCTGCACGGCCATCCGGCCGGCGACCTCGCTCATCGGGGTCAGCAGCGGGAGCTTGCCGTCGGCGGTCTGCACCGTCTCGTAGGCGATGGAGTCGATCCGCCGCTCCAGGAGGAACTCGGTCAGGCCGCGGTCGGCCGCGAGGTGCAGGTAGGTGAACAGCTGCTGACCGGCGCGGAAGCGGTGGTACTCCGCGGGCACCGGCTCCTTCACCTTGACGATCAGATCGGCCGCGGCGAACACGTCGTCGGCGGTCGGAACGATCTGGGCGCCCGCGGTGGCGTACTCGTCGTCGGGGAACCGGGACCCGACACCGGCGCCGGCCTGCACCACGACCTGGTGGCCGTGGTGCACCAGCTCCACGACGCCGTCCGGGGTGAGCGCCACCCGGTTCTCGTTGTCCTTGATCTCGCTGGGTACTCCGACGACGAGCGGGTCCATGGCGTGTCTCCTCCGTGTGATGCTCGCGATCCGGTTCTCATGGTCCGGCATCGGTCCGCGTATCCACGGCTCGGAGTGGCTCCTCGGAGAGGCGGTAATATTACGTACGGCAGACCATGTCGGGGAACGGAGGATCCGGGTGGCGCGCTACGGCAAGGAACACAAGCAGGCGACGCGGCAACGGATCATCGAAACGGCCGGCCGTCGGTTCAAGCAGGACGGCATCGACGGCTCCGGCGTCGCCACGCTGATGGCGGACGCGGGGCTCACCAACGGCGCGTTCTACGCCCATTTCGCGTCCAAGGACGACCTCGTCGCCACCGTCGTCGCCGACCAGCTACGCACTCAGGCCGCGAGGTACGGCACGCTGCGGCCCGGCCGCGCGGGGTTGGAGGAGTTCGTACGCGAGTACCTGACGCCTGAGCATCGCGACCATCCCGCCGCCGGATGCCCCTCCGCCGCCCTGCTCGACGAGATCGGGCGCTGCGCGGCCGTGACCAAGCGCGCCTACAGCGACGGTGCGAGTGCCATCGTGGACGGGATCGCCGCCCAGCTGGATCCCGACGACCCGCAGTCCGCACACGGAAAGGCGCTCGGGCTCTTCACGATGGTGGTGGGAACGTTGCAGCTGTCCCGCGCCATGGCCGACCCGAAGCTCGCCGACGAGGTCCTCGAGCAGGGCATCCAGAACGCTCTCGCATTCATGCGCTGAGCGCTACGCGTGGCGCTCGGCGCAGTCTCGGGCAGGGCCGCCGCCTCCTCCGGTCCTACGGCTCGAGCGGTCTCCTCGCGGGTGGATGTTCAGCAGGTCTGCTCGTCGAACGCGTCCACGTCGGCTTCGGCCCGGGTCAGCGAGGCTTCGTCGGGTGCGATCGCTCCCGGCACACCGGCTTCGGCACGCAGGTCGTCCACGACCGCGGTGACGGCGCCGCGGATCTGTGGCGGGGCCGCCTGCGGCATCTCGACCAGCAGCAGGGCTGCGTTCTCGACGATCATGCCCGGCTGGTCGGGGTTGGCGTCGTAGAGGGCGTTGAGCTGGTCCGCCAGCTGGCAGTAACGCGCGGGGTCGGCGTCCGCTGCGCCCGCAGGGGGAGACGGTGCGTCGGCGGCGGCTGCGGGTGGAGCCGGCGATGGTGGTGGTGTGATCGCGAGGTCCGGTGCTTCGTCCCCGGTGGCGTCTGCGAGGTCCGACACGGAGGCGTCGACGACGTCGGTGTCGGCCGCGGCCCGCGCTGTCGCGAGTTGGGCGCCGGCCCAGAAGCTCAGTGCGAGCAGACCGGCGCACACCATCGGTGCGAGGAGCTGGGCGCCTTTGCGGGTGGTCTTCGGGTGGGCGTGGTGCAGCTCGGTCAGGCGGGACGGCTGCGACGCCAGGCGGGCCACCCCTCGTCGCGCGGCTGTGGACGACTTGGCCACGAGCGCCTCGACGGGGCCCTGCCCGAACAGGAACCGCCACGCGGTGGCGAACACCAGTGCGCCGACCACCATGAGCAGGAACGTCAGCGCGGGTTGGTCGTTCTGGACACCGGTCGCGAGCAGGCCCAGGTGGGCGGAGTACAGCGTCAGCGACATGGTGCCCGCGGCGGCGAGCGGCCACAGCGCCCGGCGGACCGCCGGAATGCGGGTCAGGAGCAGAGCCGCGCCCAGCACGGCGGCGGCCGAGCCGAGGGTGTGCAGCAGGTCGATCGGTGTGTGCGAATGCGGTGCGGGGAGCGCGAGGTACCACCACGACGACGACTTCTCCGGCTCCCAGAGCAACGCGGAGACCTCAGCCGGGTCGTTGCCCGAGCCGTCCTGCTCGATCAGCCGGGCGAGCCCACCCATGGGGTAGAGCAGCACAGCGGACGCGATGCGGGCTGCGAGCGCGAGCGCTGCCCCGGCTCCGAGCAGCAGCCATGCCAGCCGGGGGGAGTGCAGGTCGAGCCGTCCGATCGCCAGCCCGACGCAGAGGTAGGCCAGGTAGACCACGATCGGGTACTCGCCGGTGAGGAACAGCTGGGCGAGCAGTCCGACGGGGTCCTGAACCAGGGTGCTGAACGTCGGGTCGGCGGCGGAGCCGGCGTAGGGCAGCCCGGCGTCGGTCGTCAGCACCAGCAGCACCGGCCCCAGCGCGATCGCCGCCGCCGCGATCCCGATCAGGACCATGGGTGGGCAGCCCATCAACGGAATCGCGAGCAGGAACAACACGGCGTAGAACGGCAGGATCCCGTCGATCCCGTTGGCGTCGCTGAGATAACCCAGCGCCAGGCCGATCGCACCGACCAGGACGGCCCGGACCACGAGCCCGGCCGACACCGCGACCCGTTCCCGACCGTGCACACCCCGGCGCCCGCCGGACAGGAACGCCAGGCTCACCCCGGCGACGAGGACGAAGGTGGTCGCCGCCCGCCCACCGGCCACGACGTGCGCGGTGACCGGAGCGCCGCTGTCGTCGAGCGTCCCGAAGACGTGCGTCGCGATCATCCCGATCAGTGCGAGACCGCGGGCGACGTCGACGCCGACCACACGCGACCGACGGTCGGCGACGGAGGCGACAGGGAGGGTCACCGCGTCCGGCGCGGGCCCGGACGGTCGTTCCAGCACTCGTGTGGAGGACACAGGCATACGCTCCGAGCGGCGTCGGATCGGCGCGAGCCATCGATGTCCCGCGCGCTGGAGAAGCGACTGTGCCCTCGATCCACGGCCGGACGGATGGGGTGGCCCCTACGGTCGCCGGGGCCACCCCGCTTCCCGCCGGTAGGGCCGGCCCCCGTCCCGGCCGAAGCGCTCAGAGCTCCGCGCCGATCGGTGGCGTTCGGGTCAGCGACGGCTGACGTGCAGGGTGGGCCGGTAGACGAGCTCCTGGATGTCACCGTCGAGCGTCCGGTGCTCGAGCAGCTCGAGGTCGAAGTCGGCCGCGCCCCCGAGGACCGGGTCCGTCCCGGTCCTGCCGGTGATCACGGGGAAGATCGTCACCTGGAGGCGGTCGACCAGGCCGGCGGCCATCAGCGCCCAGTTCAGCGACAGGCTGCCGTGCGAGCGCAACGGCACCGCGGACTCCTCCTTGAGCCGGGCGACGATGTCGACGGCGTCGCCGCTCGCGACGCTCGCGTCCGGCCAGTCGAGGGGGCCTTCCAGCGTGGACGACACCACCGTGGCCGGCATGCTCCGCATCCGGGTCACCCACGGGTCACGCACATCGGACTCCTCGGTGCTCGAGGCCAGCATGTCCACGAACTGCCGGAACGTGGTGGCGCCGAAGACCATCCGCTGTCCCGCGTCGAACGAGGCGAGGCGGTGGTCGAGCAGCTCAGGGCCCTGCTTGCCCCAGTAGCCGCCCCAGTCGCCGTCGCCCCCGTTGGAGCCGTAGCCGTCGAGGCTGGAGAAGACGTCGAAGGTGTAGGTGGTGGACATGGGGACCTCCGTCGGGTGGTCGACCGGCCCGCTGCCGGTCTCTCACCCTGGCTACGAACGGGCTCGACGCCGTTCGACAAGTCCCGCAGGACTTCTCCCGCGACCTGACAGTCCGTGGCCTTCCGGACGATCCGGCGCGGTTCTTGCCAACATTGCGATCGATCCTTGCCATGTACCGCTGCGGTGTGAACGGAACGTGGGTCACGGCCGTGCCGGGAGGTGCTGGGAGCACGTTCTCCCCGAGGAGGGATCATTCGTGGGCTGTGCGAAAGACGATGGCGGCGAATGGCGTTCGCATCGTCGGTGAGCGAGGTCGACACGGAGAAGAGCCGGTTCCGCAGCGTCTGGGCCAACAACATCCTGCAGGAGGGGTTCTCCGTCGGCCGGTGAACGCGCCGAGGCCCCGGCTCCCGAGCGGCACCCACCGTGGTTCTGCTCGGGTCCCGGAAAATTTCCGGGTTCTTTCTGCCGGACTGTTGATGTAAAAATTGCGGCTTCGCATCATGGCCCGATGAAGCACGCCGGGGTGCACGGCCTGGTTCGCCGAACCCACGAGGAACGCGTCCTCGGGGTCCTGCGCGAGCACGGTGTGCTGAGCCGCGGCGAGATCGCCGACCTGGTCGGGTTGTCCCGCACGACGATCTCCGAGATCACCGGCAACCTGCTCGCCTGCGGTGCGATCGTCGTCGTCGACACGGACGCGGCATCGCGGGAAGGGAGCGGCCGGCCCGCCGAGCGGCTCGCCCTCGACCCCGCGTCCGGTCAGTACATGGGTATCGACTTCGGACATCGGCGTGTGCAGATCGCGGTCGCCGACGCGTCCCACGACGTCATCGCCGCGGACTCGGAGCCCTACGGCGACCCGTCCACCTGGGACGAGCGGCTCAGCTCGGCCTTCGCTCTCATCGACCGCATCACGGTCGGCGGCGGCATGCACCTCGGAGCCCTTCAGGGCATCGGGATAGGTGTGATCGGGCCGTACCCGACCACGCCCCTGGTCAGGCCGCAGGAGGGCTGGGGCCGCGCCGAGTCCGCGCGTGGCATCGACGCGGTGTTCGCCGACCGGTTCGGCGCCCGGGTGATCGTCGACAACAACACGCGGTTCGCCGCGCTCGCCGAGGCGATCAGCGCGAGCGGCGCCACGGTGCAGGACCTGCTCTACGTGCGGCTCTCCGACGGCGTGGGCGGTGGGCTCGTGGTCGGCGGCCGACTCGTGACCGGCTCGGCCGGGCTGGCCGGCGAGTTCGGGCACGTCACCGCCGTCCCCGGTGGCCGCCGGTGCCGCTGCGGCAAGCAGGGATGCGTCGAGACCGTCGCCTCGGTGCCCGCGATGCTCGCCGCGATCCGTGCCCGCGGCGTCGACGTCGAGACCCTCGACGATCTCGGCCGCGAGGTGGCGCGCTCCCAGCCGGTCGTCGACGAGGTGCTCCGTGAGGCGGGCGGCGCTGTCGGACGCGCTCTCGGCGCCGCCGCCATGGTCGTGAACCCGGCGAGCATCGTCATCGGCGGTGAGATCACCGGGGTCGCACCGGTGATCGTGGAGCACATCGCATCGACCCTGCGCTACGAGCTCTCGTGCGTCGCCGAGGCCATGCCCACCGTGAAGGCGTCCGAGCGCCCGGACTTCGCGGGTGCCATCGGCGCGATCGCCGCGCTCTTCCGCCAGTCCCCGGTCCTGGCCGCCTACCCGGCCGGACCCGGAGCGACCCAGCAGCCCACGACGACGAGGAGCTCGATCCGATGATCGCGATCCGACCCGAGAGGAAGGCGCCATGACCGTCGTGACCGAGCGCAACGTGGCATCGGGCACCGACCCCGGTTCCGGCGGTCCGCGCACCCGGCGTTTCGGCAGGCGCACCGGCGTCCTGCTGCTCAACACGGTGTCGATCGTCGCCGGGATCTCGGTCTGGTGGGTGCTCTCGCGCAGCGGGTTCCAGCTGCCGACGCCTCCCGAGGTCGTCGCGAAAGCGGTGGCGCTGACCCGGCAGGGCACGCTGCAGGCCGACATCCTGGCGAGCCTCTGGCGCGTGCTCGCCGGCTTCCTGCTCGGTTCGGCCGCGGCCATCCCGGTCGGGTTCCTGATGGGGTGGTACCCGGTCGGCCGCGGGCTGTTCGAGCCGTGGGTCCAGTTCTTCCGCACGATCCCGCCGCTGGCGCTGCTGCCGCTGGTCCTCGTGCTGATGGGCATCGGCGAGCTGCCCAAGATCTTCGTGATCTTCCTCGCCGCGTTCCTCGCCTGCGTCATCTCGACGTTCCAGGGAGTGGTGAGCGTCGACCGCACGCTGCTCAACGCGGCGCGGGTGCTCGGCGCGAAGGACGGCACGATCTTCCTTCGCGTGGTCGTCCCGGCATCGACGCCGTTCATCCTCGTCGGGATGCGCGTCGGGCTCGGCTCCGCGTGGGCCACCCTCGTCGCCGCCGAGCTGCTCGCGGCGCAGCAGGGCATCGGGTACCGGATGCAGGCGGCGCAGATCTACTACGACCTCGCCACGATCTTCGTCGGCATCGCGGTGATCGGCGTGCTCGGGCTGGTCATGGACCGCCTGCTGCTCCTCGCCGAGACCAGGCTCACCGGATGGCAGGAGCGCCGATGACCTCGACAACCACAACGCAGGCAAAGATCGTGTTGCGGGACGTCCGGAAGACCTTCGCGCTGGGCAACGAGGAGTTCGTGGCGCTCGACGGCATCTCGCTCGACATCGCGGACAACGAGTTCGTGACCGCGGTCGGGCCGTCCGGGTGCGGCAAGAGCACCCTCATGAACATCCTGGCCGGGCTGGAGGAACCGTCTGGGGGTGAGGCGCTCGTGGACGGCCGGCCCGTCCACGGTCCCGGCCCGGAGCGCGGGGTGATCTTCCAGCAGTACGCGCTGTTCCCGTGGCTCACGGTCCGGCAGAACGTCGAGTTCGGCCTGCGGACGGCTGGGGTCGCCAAGGCCGAGCGTCGCGAGCGCGCCGAGTACTTCATCCGGATGGTCGGGCTCGACCAGTTCGCCGACGCCCTGCCCAAGATGCTCTCGGGGGGCATGAAGCAGCGTTGCGCGATCGCGCGGGCCTATGCGGTGAACCCGTCGATCCTGCTGATGGACGAGCCCTTCGGCGCGCTCGACGCACTTACGCGCGTGAAGCTGCAGGAGCAGCTCCTCGCGACCTGGAGCCGGGAGAAGCGCACCGTCGTGTTCATCACCCACGATGTCGACGAGGCCGTGTTCCTCGCGAACCGGGTGGTCGTGATGGCGGCGCGCCCCGGCCGGGTCTTCGACGTCATCGACGTCGACCTGCCGTACCCGCGCACCGAGGAGGTGCGGCTCAGCCCCGAGTTCGGCGAGCTGCGCAACCGGGTCTGGCATGCGGTCTACCACCAGGAATCCACGTCATCGTCGTCGTCGGCCTGATCGAAGAAGGAACCGCAGAATGATGCTCAGGATGAGGATGCTCGGCGCCGCCGCGGCAGCCCTGGCCCTCGCCCTCACCGGTTGCGCAGGCAGCGGTGGTGGTGGTGGTGGCGAGGCGATCGAGGTCAACTTCGGCTACATCGGCGACTTCAACGGCGCGAGCCTGCTCGCCGTCGCCGAGCAGGAAGGGATCTGGGAGAAGCACGGCCTCGACGTGACGACCAGCGTCTTCACCAACGGCCCGCTGCAGATCCAGGCGCTCGGCACGGGCGACCTCGACTTCGGCTACATCGGGCCGGGTGCCATGTGGCTCCCGGCGTCCGGACAGGCCAAGGTCGTGGCGATCAACACGCTCGGCGAGGCGGATCGGGTGGTCGCCCAACCGGGAATCACGAGGATGCAGGATCTGCGCGGCCGCACCGTCGCGGTGCCGGAGGGCACGTCGGGCGACATGATCCTCACCCTCGCGCTCGAGGCCGCCGGGATGACGGTCGACGACATCGAGCGTGTCCCGATGGAGCCGTCGGCGATCGTCGCGGCCCTCTCCTCGAAGCAGGTCGACGCGGCCGGCTTCTGGTACCCGGCGCTCGCGACGGTCAAGCAGCAGGTCCCGGATCTCGTCGAGCTCGCCCAGAACGCCGACTTCGCGGACACCGTCGCGTTCCCGACCGCGTTCGTCGCCGGCAACGACGTCGTGGCGAACGAGCCGGACAAGGTCGCCCGCGTGCTCGCCGCGCTGCGCGAGGCCATGCAGTACCGCACCGACCACCTCGACGCCACGATCGAGGCGACGGCCTCGATGCTGGGCATCGAGGCCGCCCAGGTCGAGGCCGACGCGGGCAACGTGCAGATCCTGCCGGTCGCCGAGCTCGACCAGCTGACCGCGAACGGCACGGTCGAGACGTGGCTGGCCGGCATGAACGACTACTTCGTCGGCGCGGGCAAGCTCGACACGCCGATGGAGCCGTCGCAGTACTACACCGGAGACCTCTTCACCGCGGCGGGGAAGTAAGGAGCATCCCCGTGCGGTCAGCGGCGAGCGGGCGGGCCCGTCGAGCCCTGGGAGGGCTGCGCGGCGGCGACGATCACCCCGTCGACGCGCTTCTCCGACATGACGGTGATCGCCCGCTGCTCGGCCGCGAGACCGCTCGCGGTGTTGGCGAGCAGCACCTCGAAGTCGGCGGGCTGGACCACGTCGGTGATGCCGCGCAGGGCGGTGGCGAAGAACGGGTTGGCCACGTCGGTGACCACCACGCCGATGGTCTGGGTGCTGCCGGTGATCATGCTTCGGGCGAGGCCGTTGGTGCGGTAGCCCAGCTCGCTCGCGGCGGCGAGCACGCGCTCCCGCGTGCCCGCGCGGACCTGGCCGTACCCGCCGAGGGCCCGGCCCGCGGTGGCCGTGGACACGCCCGCTGCGCGCGCCACGTCGATCAGCGACGGCGAGGCTGTCCGGCGCGTCGTCATGTTCGGCTCCCTCGTGGCCGGTCCCGCCGGCTGTGCGCACCGAGACCCGGTCGCCGGCGGCCGCAGCGCGTAGGCCGCTCGTACGCCCGATTCAGGAGAGGTCGGACATGTCGAGCACGAAGCGGTAGCGAACGTCGTTGCGCCCGAGGCGGTCGAGGGCTTCGTTCACCCGTGCCGAGGGGAGGAGTTCGATGTCGGCGGTGACGCCGTGCTCGGCGCAGAAGTCCAACAAGGCGGCGGTCCCGGGTCGGCCGCCGCTGCCCGCGGAGCTGAGCTTCTTGCGGCCGATGAGCAGATCGATGGTCTGCACGGTGACCGGTCCGAGGTGCCCGACGGCGCTGAGCGTTCCGTCCATGGCGACCAGCCGCAGGTAGGGGCCGAGGTCGTGGGGTGCGGAGATGGTGTCGACGACCACGTCGAACCGGTCCCGGGCGCCGGCCATCTGTTCCGGGTCCGTGGAGACGATGAGGTCGTGGGCGCCGAGCCGGCGGGCGTCGGCCGCCTTGTCCGCCGAGCGGCTGATGACTGAGGTGCGGGCGCCGAGCGCCACGGCGAGTTTGACCGCGAGATGACCCAGACCACCCAGACCGGCCACGGCGACACGGCTGCCCGGGCCCACGCCGAGGGTGCGCAGCGGCTCCCAGACGGTGACTCCGGCGCAGAGCAGGGGAGCGGCGGCGGCGGGGTCGAGGCCGCGGGGGAGGGGGTAGGCGAACCGGTCGCGGACGACGTACTCGCGGGAGTAGCCACCCGAGGTGGTGGATCCGTCGTGGCGGTCGGTGCCTCCGTAGGTCAGCGTCGGGAACTCGTGGCAGAAGTTCTCCTGGCCGGCTCGGCACATGGCGCACGCACCACAGGCGTCGACGATGTTGCCGACCGCGACCGGGTCGCCGACGCCGAACCGGGTGACGTCACGCCCGACCTCGGTCACCACACCCGTGAACTCGTGGCCCGGCACGAGCCCGGCGTCTCCCTCGCCGGAACGGGTGCGCACGGCGTGCAGGTCGGTGTGGCAGACGCCGCAGTAGTCCACCCGGACGGCGACGTCGTCGGGACGCAGGTCGCGGCGCTCGAGAGGCACCCGCCGCAGCGTCGTCGCGGCACCGTCCACGCGCCAACCCACTGTGGTCCTCATGTCGCCTCCTGCAAACAGACTGTTCGGTCTGTTTGAGGCTAGCAGCAAGAAAACAGACTGTTCTGTTGGCTACACTGCGGGCATGGTCGACCAGCCCGTGACCGCCCGTGGCACTGCGACCCGTGACCGCATCGCCGAGGTGGCGACCCGGGAGTTCGCCGAGCACGGGATCGCCGGAGCCCGCGTCGAGCGGATCGTGGCCGCGGCACGCACCAACAAGGCGCAGCTGTACGCCTACTTCGGCAGCAAGGAGGGGCTGTTCGACGCCATCTTCTTCGGCTCGCTGGAACGCATCGTGAACGTCGTCCCGATCGACGCCACCGACCTCGCGGACTGGGCGGTGCGTCTCTACGACGAGTACCTCCGTCGTCCCGACCTCATCCGGCTGGCCACCTGGGCGCGGTTGGAGCGGCGCGCGGCCGGACACCTCGTGGATGACGCCGACCGTCTCGACGACCACAAACTGGGCGCCATTGCCGAGGCGCAAGCCGCGGGCATCGTGCGACCCGGTGACCCGTTCGACGTCATGGCCATGGTCATCGCGATGTCCATGGCGTGGTCGCCCGTCAGCAACGTCTATGCCGCAACCGCCCAGGAGCCCCTGGAACTGCACGAACAGCGTCGCGCCCTGCTCCGCGACTGCGTGCGGCGCGCCGTGACCACCGGCTGAAAAGGTCGTCCCGGCCGTATCGTCGGTTCCGGCCGGGCACAACACGTCAGGCCCGGTCGTTGACCGGATGAGACCGCCGACGGAATAGAGGATCCGATGTCGTCGCCCTACGAGCCCCATGAGCCCTACCAGCGCGATGCCGACACCACGCCGACCGCGGCACCCTCGGCAAGCGGTCGGGTCGGGGCGATCCTCGCCCACCTGTCGGCGCCGATCGCGGCGCTGCTGAGCGCCGGCTCACTCAGCCTGCTCGGGCCTCTGCTCGTGTGGCTGTTGCAGAAGAACGAGCCGTTCGCCCGCCGAGCGGCCGCCGGGGCGTTCAACTTCAACCTGAGTTTCTGGTTGCTCTACCTGATCAGCTGGATCCTGATCTTCACCGTGGTCGGCGCGGTGATCGGCATCCCGCTGATCGTCGTGCTGTTCCTGGTGTCGGTCTGGTGCCACGTCAAGGGCGCCGTTCGCGCGGCCGACAACCGACCGTACGACTACCCCTTCCAGATCCGCGTGCTGTCCTGAGCCCTGGACGAGTAGGCCCGAACTCGATCAAGTCGCTGAGACCGGACATCGCGGGCTGAGCCTCATGTCCCGATCCGGCCGATCATGACCTCTGTTGCGGTGAGCCTCCGCCGGCGTCTACCCGATCAAGAAACCGTCACGTGGGCGCGCCGTCCCCGACTCGTCGCGCACGCAGCCACCCCCGCCCGCAGGATTTCCTCGTGATCCACCCGTCCGTCCTGACCCCGTGCCTGTGGAGGTGGCCGGGTCGGCAGAACTACCGATCCCCGTGGTTGCGCTGATGGCCGTCCCCGACGCGGGCACAGGCCCGTCATTGACGAGACCGTCCCGTCGGGTGCGTGGGGACTGGCTGTGGTCCCGATCCATCCCCGCGGGCTGAGCACCGGACGTTGCGTTGAGATCAACTCGGCAGTTCGGGAGGGAGGGCAACCCGGGTTGCTCGTCGGGGGCCATCAGGTCGCGTCTGACCGGGTCGCGTAGTGGCTGCCGAAGATCAGTCGCGCAGCTCGGTCCGTGGTCACCCTGCGGTCGCTGTTCGGGACCACAGGATAGTGGCGTAGGCACCAGGCAGAGGCGGTCTCGTCCCGTACCGCCGTGCCCCCGCGTCGGGGACGGCTGTCCACGCAACCACGGGGTTCGGTAGTGCTGCCCACCCGGCCACGTTCACAGGTGCGGGGGTCGACGCGAACCGGGGTGAACCCCACCAGAGGCACGCTGGTGTGGGTCCGCCGTCCGGCCCGGGTCGGGGACGGCGCGCCACACAGACTTTTCATGGTCAGATCGACACCACGGTTCTCAGATCAAGATCGAACAGCTGTGGTGTCGACATGACCATGAAAGACCCGCTTGATCGTTCCGAGACCCGGGATAGCGCCCTGAGCAGGGCATTCGACCTTCACCTCGGACCGATCATCAGCCGCCCGGGTCCACCACCGACCTCTGTACCCGGATCAGCTGTCAGGGCAGGGAACCGGCTGTCGACGGCACCCAGCCCAGCGCGGGCGCGACCTCGGACGCCAGCAGCTCCAGGGACTCGCACGTCGCGTCCTGGCCGGGGTCGGCCGGGTGAACCTGGAAGATCAGGTCGGTGGCGTCGCGGACGACCGGATCCGCCGAGAGTGCGGCGATCACCTGCTCGGGCGTGCCCACGTGCACGTCGAACGCGGCGAGCAGGTGGTCGGCGTCGCCTGTGGGCGCGGGCTGTCCCCGGCGGCGCAGGTGGTCTGCGTACCGGATGGCGCCCTCCCGCGCGAGTGACCGGACCCGCTCGCCGTCGCGGCCCACCAGCACCGACCGGGAGGCGCCGACGCGCCGCCGTGTGCCCGGCGGCAGCGCGGCGGCGTGCGCGGCCACGATCGGCTGCTGGATCTGGGCGAGCGTCGCGTGTGGGGCGTCCTCGGTGCGGGGCTGGGTGCGGGAGAGCAGGAGGCCCGATCCGGCGGTGCCGGCGCGGGTGCCGCCGTGCGCCGAGAACGTCGCCTGCCAGATGTCGTCGAGCAGCCGGGTGCCGTCCGGGTGCAGGCGTGCTCCGGTCCCGCCGAGCGGCCGGCCGGCGAGTGCGTCCCGCAACCGGGCCGTGGCGTCCGCGTAGAGATCGGCGCGGGCGGTGGTGTCGCGCCCGAAGACGGTGAACGCCTCCGCGCTGCCGCCGGAGCCGAGCCCGAGCTCCAGCCGGCCTCCGGACAGGGCGTCGAGGACGGCGGCGTCCTCGGCCACGCGAATCGGGTCCTCGAGGGCCACCGTGACGATCCCGGTGCCGAGCCGGATGCGTTCGGTGCGCGCCGCGACCGAGGCGAGGAAGACGAAGGGTGACGGGAGGCCGCCGTCCTCGGGGTCGAAGTGGTGCTGCGCGACCCAGCCGATGTCGAACCCGAGCCGCTCGGCCAGCTCGAACTGCTCCGTGGCGTCGCGGTACACCTGCGCAGGCGGGGCACCCGGGTCGAGCAGGCGGGTGAACAGCCCGAGTCGTTTGGTCATCGTTCCCTTCCCGTGGCTCAACCGGAGAGCACGGCGGTCTGCGCCGCTCCGGCCAGCGCGGCAGCCAGTTGGTCGATCCGTTCCGGGTCGGCGGGCAGCTGTGGGGTCGCGACGCGTAGCCAGGAGTGCTCGGGCGGCGTCGCGTACACCCGCGAGGACGGGGGGAGCACGATCCCCTGCCGTCCCAGCTCGGCCAGCGCCTCGTCCTCGTTCTCCACCGGGAACCAGACGACGAACCCGCCCGGGGGAGTTGCGGTGGGCACGCCGTGCCGCGCCAGCGCGATGGCCAGCGCGTCGGCGCGCCCCGCGTACCAGCGGGCGGACGCGTCGACGAGCTCGGCGACGGCCCGCGTGGTGAGCAGGTGGGCGAGCGCGTTCTGCAGGATGCGGCTCTGGGCGAGGATGCCGTGGCTGCGCAGCCGGCGCACGCCCAGCACGACGTCCCGGGCTCCGCCGACGACGGTGGTGCGCAGGTCGAGGCCGTAGGCGCGGCAGAACGAGGTGATCCGCAGCACGCGGCCGGGCAGCAGCGGCCCGAGGCCCGGCGAGCGGGCCGGGGCGAGTGGGCCGAGCACGTCCTCCTCCAGCACCCACGTGTCGGGATGCGCGGCGAGCACGTCGGCCAGTTCGGCGAGCCGGGCCTCGGCCGCGGCGCCGGCGAAGGTGAACTCGCCGCCCGGCTGGTGGACGAACGTGCGGGCGCCGCCGCGCAGTGCCCGGTCCAGCGAGTCCGGCAGGGGGCCGCTCGGGTCGGAGTCGACGCCGACGACGTCGAACCCGACCGAGCGCAGGTTGCCGACCGTGCCGGACACGGCGGGCTGCTGCACCGCGATCCGCCCACCGGCGGGCGTCGCGGCCTCGGCGGTGAGCAGGGTGGCCTCGCCGGCGCCGCTGACCGTCACCCACTCCTGCGCCTCGAACGGCCACAGCGGCCGGACGGCGTCGAGCAGGTCGGGGGTGATGGCCTCGCGCTGCAGCGAGTTCGTGTGCGGGCGGCGCAGGCTGTGCGCGAACGCGTCGAGCAGGTCGGGCAGCCGTTCGGGGGCCGGGTGGGCCGAGGCCAGGTCCACTCCGGACCAGCCGGTGAACGCCGGCGGTGCCCCGGTCGCCGGAATGCCTCCACCGGCCGGTTCGGCCGGGCCGATGACGAAGGTGCCGCCGCGCCGCCGGGTGCGCACCAGGCCGCGGTCCACGAGCAGCGACCACGTCCCGGCGACGGTCGAACGCCCCAGTCCGGACGCGGCGGCGACGTCGCCGATGGTCGGGAGCCGGGTCCCCGGGGGTAGTGCACCCTGCTCGATCCACGTGGTGAGCCGTTCGGCCAGGGCCGGGCCGGACAGGCCGCGGATCCCCGGCAGCAGGTCGACCGCCGCAGGGGGAGCCACGGTGGTGTCGGGGGGTGGCGTCGGCATGGCTCCTCGGGCGGCTCACGGGTGAACACTCGTCGGACACAACCGGCGACCGAGAGTTGTCATCCAGATGTATTGCCGACCGCAGGTCGATGGTGCCACAGCCTGTCACACGATCGCAGCAGGTTGCCAGGCTGGGATGCGGTGCGCAGCGGGACGCTTCGTGCGGTTATCGTCTACGCAGAGCCGGCATTCATCCATCACATACCTCTGGAGCGAGACCCGATGAGAAACCCCGGTATCGCCACGAGGTGGCGGCACCTGCACCGTGCTGCCTTCCGGGCCGTGGTCACCGCTGTCGCCCTCGCCCTCGCGCTCGCCGCCTGCTCGAGTGGTGAGGGGAGCGGGTCGGGGGACCTGGCCGGGCGCACCCTGCGGGTCGCCGTCTACGCGGGTTCGTGGGGTGAGTCGTTCACCCGGGCCTTCGTCGAGCCCTTCGAGCGCGAGACCGGGGCGGAGGTCGAGCTCGTCCCCGGGGGCCCGGCCGACTGGCTGACCGCACTGCGCTCCAGCAAGGGGGGCACGCCCGCCTACGACGTCGTCGCCTTCACCCCGAACGTCATCCCCAGCGCCGTCTCGGCCGGGGTCGTCGCGCCGCTGGACACCGCCCGGATCACCGATTTCGGCCAGCTCAACACCACCCTCGTCGCGCAGAGCACGATCGGCGGCAGCCAGTACGGCCTTCCGCTGACCGTCGGCGCGACCGGCATCGCCTACCGCACGGACAAGATCACCGAGCCGCCGACGGACTGGTCGGACCTGCTCGACCCCCGGTACTGCGGGCACGTCGCGATCTCCCCGTTGACCTTCAACACCGGCGTCGAGTTCCTCACCGGGCTGATCCACGAGGCCGGCGGGTCGATCGCGAACCCCGCCGACGTCGACGCCGCCTTCGCCCGGCTGGCCACCATCAAGGACTGCGTCTCGGCGTTCCCGGCCGACGGCACCAGCGTCGAGACCGGCCTGGTCAACGGCGACGCCTGGATCGCCGCACACTGGGACGGCCGCACCTTCGTCAAGCAGAACGAGGGCCAGCCGCTCGGCTACGTCTACCCGAAGTCGGGCTCGGTCGGCGCGCTGACGTCGCTGTTCGTCGCGGACGGCTCCGAGGAGACGGACCTGGCCTACCAGTTCCTGAACTACGTCGCCTCCAGCCGGAACCAGCCGACGTTCTCCGAGGGCACCTGGTACGCCGCGTCGAACGACACCAACGCCTACCCGGCGAAGTTCACCGAGCAGGTGCGCAACGGCCCCGGCGCCTACGACGGCTTCGAGTGGATCGACTACCAGGCGCTCACCCCGCAGCTGCCCGAGCTGCAGGCGCGCTGGCAGCAGATCTTCAGCTGATGGCAGCGGCTCTGATGACGAGGGAATCGGTGACCCGTGGCCGGGTCGAGATCTCCGGTCTGCGCGTCGGCTACGGCGGCGATCCCGTCCTGAGCCTCGACGAGCTGGCGGTGGAGGCGGGCGAGTTCCTGTCCGTCCTCGGCCCGTCCGGCTGCGGCAAGTCGACGCTGCTGTCCGCGATCGCCGGGTTCGTCACCCCGGACGCCGGCACGATCAGCATCGACGGGGACGACGTCACGGCGGTCGCGCCGAACCGGCGCGAGATCGGGCTGGTGTTCCAGCACTACGCGCTGTTCCCGCACATGACAGTGCGGCGGAACCTGGAGTACGGGCTGCGCGCGCGGCGGGTGCGCCGGCCCGAGCGCGACGAGCGGGTGCGGGACGCGCTGGCCCTCGTCGACCTGGTCGAGTTCGCCGACCGGTACCCGAACCAGCTCTCGGGTGGCCAGCAGCAGCGCGTCGCGATCGCCCGTGCACTGGTCACCCAGCCGCGGGTGCTGCTGCTCGACGAGCCGCTGTCCAACCTGGACGCCAAGCTGCGCCGTCAGATGCGGCACGAGCTGCGCACCCTGCAGCGGGAGATCGGCACGACGACGATCTTCGTGACGCACGACCAGTCCGAGGCGCTGGGCCTGTCCGACCGGGTGGTGCTGCTCGCCGGCGGCGGCCTGGAGCAGCTCGGCGCACCCGAGGAGCTCTACCGGGCGCCCCGCACCCGGTTCGCGGCCGACTTCGTCGGCGCGGCGAACGTGCTCACGGTGCGGGACGGGGCGCTCCTGGGCCACCCGGTGGCCGCGACCGGTGCGCTGGCGTTGCGTCCCGAGCACATCCGGCTCGTCGCGCCGGCCGGTGATCTCCCGCCCGCGCAGGTGCTCTCGGTCGGGTTCGTCGGCGAACGCTACGAGTACCGGCTGCGGGCAGGCGACGGCACCGAGCTGCTCGCCACCCCGCCCGGTGACGGCGCACCGTACGAGCCTGGCGCGACCGTGGGCCTGACCTGGGCGGCCGGTGCGCTGATCCCGCTCGGGGAGGCGTGAGGTGACCGTCCGCGACGCGGTCGCCGGCACCGGGGCCGGGGTGCCGGCCGCGCGGCGGCGTCGCCGGGCGGAGGGGGGCCGCCGGGTGGAGGGGGCGGCCGGGCGGATCGCCGCGATCGTCCCGACGGCGTTCCTGCTGCTCGCGTTCGGCGTGCCGCTGGCCGGGCTGCTGGTGCTGAGCCTGCGCCCGACCGACCCCATGAACAACGTGCTGCCCGGGTTCACCGCGGCCCACTACGGCGAGATCGCCACCACCGACTACCTGTGGGGAGCGGTGCTGGAGAGCCTGTCGCTCGCGGTCCGGGTCAGCGTGACCTGCCTGGTGCTGGCCTTCCCGGTGGCCTGGTACCTCGCCCGCTCCACGTCGCGGGTCGGCAAGGCCGTGGTGTTCGTGGTGACCCTGTCCCCGCTGCTCACCAGCGAGGTCGTCCGCTCGTTCGGATGGCGGGTGGTGATGTCGGGGGAGGGCCCGGTCAACGTGGTGCTGCAGGGGCTCGGCGTGATCGACGAGTCGCTGCCCTTGCTGCGCTCACCGTGGACGGTGTTCCTCGCCGTCGTGCACGTGATGCTGCCGTTCGCGATCATCGCGCTCTCGGCGTCCCTCCGGGCCATCGACGACGCGCTGTTGCGTGCCTCGGCCGGGCTGGGCGCCTCCGCGCCGCGGATGTTCGCCACGGTCGTGCTGCCGCTGTCGTTGCCCGGCATCGTCGCCGCCCTGATGATCGTGTTCTCGCTGGCCATGGGCATCTACGTGACGCCGCTGCTCGTCGGCGGGGCGAACCAGCCCCTGGCCGGGTTGCGGATCCAGACCGAGGCGATGACGGCGTTCGACCAGCCCCTCGCGGCCGCGCTCAGCTTCGTGCTGCTCGCCGTCACCCTCGCCGTCTGCGCGCTCCTGGCGACGCTGGGACGGCTGGCCGAACGGGGACGTCGTGGCTGAGCGGTCCCGGCTCCGCCGCGCCCTCGGCGGCGCCCCCGTCGTGCTCGTCTGCGGCTTCCTGCTGCTGCCACTGGTGGTGGTCGCGCTGAGCTCGTTCAACGCCGACAACAGCTTCCGCTTCCCGCCGTCGGGGCTCTCCCTGCGCTGGTACGGCGAGGTGTTCGGTTCCTCGCAGTGGCTCGACTCCCTGGGCTACTCGCTGGGCCTGGCCGCGCTGGTCGCGCCGGCCGCCGTCGTGCTCGGCACCCTCGGTGGCTACGCGGTCGGCGCCGGGACCTTCCCCGGACGCCGGGCACTCGGCCTGGTGTTCCTGTCCCCGATGACGGTTCCCGGGGTGATGGTGGGGCTGGCGCTGCTGCACCAGCTGCAGGGTCTGCGCCTGGTCGGCTCGCCCACCGGGCTGTGGCTCGCGCACCTCGTCGTCACGTTCCCGTTCTGCGTGCGGGTGGCCGCCGTCAGCGCCGCCGCGCTCGACCCGAAGCTGGTCGCCGCCGCGCGGAACCTGGGCGCCTCGCCCCTGCGCGCCTTCCTGACGGTGACGGTGCCGCTGATGCGGCCCGGGATCGTCGCGGGGGCCTTCCTCACCGCGGTGATCTCGCTCGGCGAGGTGGCGGTGTCGGTGTTCGTGGCGGGCTCGCGCGATGTCACCGTGCCGGTGCGGGTGTACTCGGCGGTGCAGGTGCAGCTCGAACCCACCGTCTCCGCGGTCTCGACGCTGCTGCTGATCATCAGCGTCGCGACGATCGCGGTGCTGGACCGCACCCTGCGCATCTCGAGGTTCCTGTGACCGGCTGGCGGATCGGGATCGACGTCGGTGGCACCTTCACCGACCTCGTCGCCGTGCCCGGTGACGGCGTGAGCTGGGACCTGGGCGGGGCGCTCGCCCACAAGGTCCCGAGCACCCCGGACGACCCGTCCGAGGGCGTCGGGATCGGGCTCGCGCAGCTGCTGGACCGGGGAGTCGACGGGGGCATCGACGCGAGCGCCGTCGTCGCCGTCACGCACGGCACGACGATCGGGCTGAACGCGATCCTGCAGGGCCGGGTCGCCCGCGCCGCGCTGGTGACGAGCCGCGGGCACCGCGACGTCCTGCAGATCGCGCGCGCCCGGATGCCACGCTCGTTCGACCTGCACGCCACCCCACCGCCGCCGATCGTGCCGCGCGGGCACGTGCTGGAGGTGGAGCACCGGTTCACCCCGGACGGGGTCCCCCTGGCCGGCGCCCCGCCCTCCGTCGAGCTGGTGGAGCGCCTGCGCCGCATCGACCCCGAGGTCGTCGTCGTCAGCCTGCTCGGCGGCTACGCCGCACCGGCGGGGGAGCGCGCGCTGGCCGAGCGACTGGCCGCCGAGCTGGACGTCCCGGTGACGTCCGCGGCGAACGTCTGGCCCCAGGTGGGGGAGTACGAGCGCACCACCCTCGCCCTGCTCGACGCCCAGATCACCCCGCTGATGACCGGCTACTTCACGGCGCTGCGCGAGCGGCTGCGCCGGCTGCACGTCGACGCCCGGCTGTACATCTCGACGTCCAACGGTGGGTCGGTGTCGATCGACGAGGCGATCCGCAGGCCGATCCAGACGGTGCTGTCCGGGCCGGCGGGCGGCGTGTCGGCGGCGGCGTCGAGCTGGCCCGGGCTGGACATGGTCACCGTCGACATGGGCGGCACCAGCAGCGACATCGGGGTGCTGCGCGGCGGGCGTCCGGTGCTCAGCACGACCGCGACGATCGGCCCGCACCCGATCATGATGCCGGTCGTCGAGGTGTCCGCGATCGGCGCCGGCGGCGGGTCGGTGGTGTGGGGTGACCGCGGCGGGGCCAGGCCGGTGCTGCGGGTCGGCCCGGAGAGCGTCGGGGCCGACCCCGGCCCGGCCGGCTACGGCCTCGGCGGCACCCGGGCCGCGCTGACCGACGCCTACGTGCACGCCGGGGTGATCGACCCGGCGGCGTTCCTCGGTGGTGCCTTCCCGCTGAAGCCGGACCTGTCGACGGCGGCGCTGGCAGCGGTGGCGGACGAGGCGGACAGCATCGACGCCGACCGCACCGTCGACGCCGCGCTGCGGGTCGCCACGGCCGGGATGGCGGCCCGCCTGCGTACCGTGCTCGCGGCGAACGGCGACGTCCCGGCCACGTTCACGTTCGTCGCGTTCGGCGGAGCAGGCGGAACGCACGTGGCCCTGCTCGCCGAGGACGTCGGTGTCGGTCGGGTGCTCGTGCCGGCGGCGGCCGGCACGTTCTGCGCGCTCGGTGCGGCGATCGCCCCGCTGCGCCGGGACATGGCCCGCACCGTCCGGATCGCCGTCGACATGAGCGGACGTGACGAGCTCGCCCGCGCCGCCGCCGGGATCGCCGGGGAGAGCCGCGCCTGGCTGCGCGCCCAGGAGCCCGACGCCGCAACGATCAACACCGCAACGATCACCCTCAGCGCCGACGTGCGCTACGCCGGCCAGCCCACGACGCTGGAGGTGGTCCTCGCCGAGGTCTCGGCCGTCGCGGACCTGGTCCACCCTGATCTCGACGCCGCTCTCGACACAGCCGCGATCCGGCGGCGGTTCGACGCCGAGCACCGCCGCGTGCACGGCTTCGCCGACGCCGCGGCAGCGGTCCGCGTCGAGACGGTGCGGGCGAGCGTCACGGCCGATCTCGGCGAGGTGCGCCCGGGCCGGGCCGGGGGCGGGTTCACCGGCGGCGTCGAGCGCGACATCCGCTACGACGGCACGGTCCGCCGCGCCACGGTGCACCGGTTCGGGCCCGATGGCGACCGCGACCGGATCACCGGACCCGCGGTCGTCGAGCGCCCGGACACCACCGTGCTGGTCCCGGCCGGCTGGTCCGCCACCTGCGACGACGCCGGCACCCTGCACCTCGTACGCGATCCGCGAGGGGAGTGAGGATGCTCGACACGGTCGAGACCGACGTCGCACACACCCGGCTCCAGGCCGCGGTGGAGGAGATGTGCCTGACCCTGCGGCGGGCCGCGCGCAGCCTCTACGTCCGCGACGCCGCAGACTTCGCGTGCGCGATCGCCGCCGTGTCCGGCCGGTTCGTCGCCTACCCGCAGGACGTCGGCGTCTCCGGGTTCCTCGGCCTGGACCTCGGTCCGGCGATCGCTGCGGCCACCGCCGACGGGCCCCTCGAACCGGGTGACGTGGTGATCACCAACGACCCGTACCTGTCCGGTGGGCTGTCCACCCACCTGCCCGACGTCCACACCATCGCGCCCTACTTCGACGGCGACGAGCTCGTCGGGTACGGATGGGCGTTCGTGCACGTCTCGGACGTCGGCGGGCGGGTGCCGTCGTCGGTGAGCGTCCTCAACGACTCGGTGTTCGCCGAGGGGCTGCGGATCCCGCCGTTGCGCTATGTGCGCGCCGGGCGGGTCTCGCCCGAGGTGGAGGCGATCCTCGCCGCGAACAGCCGCACCCCGGAGGCCAACCGGGGCGACCTGCACGCGATGCTCGCCGCGTTGGACACCGGACGTCGCCGGGTCGGGGAACTGGCTGCCGCGGTGGGCCCGGGCGGGTTCGCCGAGGTCGGCCGGTACGCCGTCACGCAGACCGCCACCCGGGCCCGGACGGCGCTGCGCACCCTGGCCGACGGCACCTACTCCTTCGCCGACTTCCTCGACAACGACGGCGTCAGCCGGATCCCGCTGCGGGTCGTGGTCACGGCGACGGTGGACGACGGCACCGTGCACCTGGACCTCACGGGCACCGATCCGCAGGTCGAGGCCGCGCTGAACATGGTGACGTTCGGCCGTGCGCACTCGTGGGTCGTGACCCGGCTGTTCGCCCTGATCGGCACCCTGGACCCGGCCGTGCCGCTCAACGGCGGTCTGATGGACGTCATCGGGTTCACCGCCCCCGAGGGGTCACTGCTCAACGCCACCGGCACGGCCGCGACCGGGGTCCGGCACGCGACGACCTCACGCGTCAACGACGTCGTGTCCGGCGCGCTGATCCAGGCGGCCCCGGAGGTGCTGCCGGCCGCGGCCAGCGGGCTGGTCGTGCCGGTCGTGTTCGCCGCCGCGGACGGCTCCCGGGTCGACGTCGTCGAGCCGATGGTCGGCGGTACCGGCGCCCGGTACGGCGCCGACGGCGCCGACGGCCGGGACTCGGGCATCTCGAACCTGTCGAACAACCCGGTGGAGACGGTCGAGGCCAATGTCGCCGTGCGGGTTCTCGATTACGCCCTGCGGGCCGACTCCGGCGGCGCGGGCCGTTGGCGTGGCGGCTGCGGTCTGACCCTGGAGTTCCAGGCGGTCACCGACGGTGCGCTGCTGGCGCGTGGCCTGGAACGGCTGCGGTTCCGGCCGTGGGGTTATGCCGGCGGGCGCCCCGGCGCACCGACCCGTCTGATCGTCAACGAAGGCCGCGCCGACGAGCGGGTGCTGTCCGTGGTGGACGTGCACCCGCTGCGCGCCGGCGACCGCGTGGTGCTGCACACCTCCGGCGCGGGTGGTTACGGCGATCCGCTGCACCGCGACCCGCTCGCGGTGCTCGCCGACGTCGACGCCGGACTGGTCACCGTCGCGCACGCCCGCGAGGCCTACGGGGTGGTCGTCGTCGACGGCGTGCTCGACGAGGTGGCCACCGCGGCCGAGCGGGCTCGCCGCGCCTCGCCGGCGTCGACCGGGCACTCGCTCGGCGTGGAGCGGGAACACTGGGACCGGGTCTTCCCGCCGGCTCTCGCCGCCCGGCTGGACGGATACCTGCGCACCCTGCCCGTACTGCGGCGAGCCGCGCGCCGGCGCGAGATCGTCGGCACGGTGCTGGATCTCCTGCCGGAGGGCTTTCCGGCGGGTGCGGTGACGGCCGAGGAGCTGGACGCCGCCGCGGCCGCCTTCACCGGCGCGGTGCACTCGGTGACGTGACCGGCAGAGCTCTCTTGCCTGGCCGGTCGATGCCTACCCGGTGACCGCTCAGCGTGGGGTGACTCGGCTGGACAGCGCGTAGTAGAGGCTGGCGACGCCCTCGATCGGTAGCCGCTCCCGCTCACCCCCGTCGAGGGCCGCCACGTCGATCACGTCGAACAGCCCGGGGCCGTGTGCGAGCACCGAGGCCCGGGCCGCCAGGCCGGCCGGCACTCCCCGCGCGGCCAGTTCCGCAGCACGCAGGCGGGCAGCCTCGGCCTCCCGCCCGCGCAGCAGCGACGGCAGTGCGGGCATCAGCCGGCCGACCACGGGGGCGAAGCGCTCGATCTCCGCCGGTACGGCCAGTGGCTGCGGGCGGTTGGCGAGCAACCAGCGGGACGCGGCGTCGAGCAAGCGGCGCGAGTCGAGGACGATCCCGTCGGTCAGCGCGGACGGCACCGAGACCGGGAGCGCGGCGATCTCGCTCCAGAAGCCGGCCAGGTCGAAGACCGCGGTGGCGACGCGGAAGGCGCGCACCGCATCCGCACGTGTCGCCGCGATGTGCTCGGCCAGGCAGAACGCGTAGGTGATCCCGCCCCCGTCGACCATCTCGTTGGTCAACGCGGTGGCCACGATCTCGCGTCGCAGCGGGTGCGCGGCGACGGCCGCGGGGAAGCGCTCGACCAGCATCGCGGGGAACATCGCGGCGACCCGCTCGGCGAACTCGGGCAGGTCGGGCAGGTCGCTGCGGAGGATCTCCGCCTTGAGGTCGAGCTTGGTGTGCGCGAGCAGGACGGCCAGCTCCGGCGATCCGAGCCCCTCGCCCGCCCGGTCCCGTTCGGTGATCTCCTCCGGTCCGGGCAGCACCTCCAGCCCGCGATCCAGTCCGCGCCGGAGCTCGAGGTCTTCGATCATCCGTGCGTGCACCGCCAGCATCGCGGGGGCGCACGTGCGGGCGAGGCCGAGCTCGGCGTTCTGGGCACGGTTGCCCGCGAGCACCAGCCGGGCGACGTCGTCGGTCATCTCGGCGAGCAGCGCGTTTCGACCGGGCCGGTCGAGCTCGCCCGCCGCCACCAGCCGGTCCAGCATGATCTTGATGTTGACCTCGTGGTCGGAGCAGTCGACACCGGCCGAGTTGTCGATCGCATCCGTGTTGATCTGCCCACCACGGCGGGCGAACTCGATCCGCCCGCGCTGGGTGGCCCCCAGGTTGCCGCCCTCGCCGACGACCTTCACCCGCAGCAGGCCACCGTCCACCCGGATCGAGTCGTTGGCCTTGTCGCCCGCGTCCGCGTGGGACTCGGTGGCGGCCTTCACGTACGTGCCGATGCCGCCGTTCCACAGCAGATCCACCGGTGCCAGCAGGATCGCCCGGATCAGCTCCGGCGGGCTCAGCACGGTCACCCCGTCCGCGAGCCCCAGCGCGGCCCGCATCTCCGGGCCGACGGGCACCGCCTTGGCCGTCCGGAGCCACACCCCGCCACCGGGACCGATCAGGTCGCGGTCGTAGTCGTCCCAGGACGAGCGGGGCAGCTCGAACAGCCTGCGGCGCTCGGCGTGGCTGCGCGCGGGGTCCGGATCGGGGTCGACGAAGACGTGCCGGTGGTCGAATGCCGCGACCAGCCGGATGTGCTCCGACAGCAGCATCCCGTTGCCGAACACGTCGCCCGACATGTCCCCGACCCCGACGACCGTGACGTCCTGCGCCTTTGGATCCACGCCCAGCTCGGCGAGGTGGCGCTTGACGCTCTCCCACGCGCCGCGGGCGGTGATCCCCATGGCCTTGTGGTCGTAGCCGACCGACCCGCCGGAGGCGAAGGCGTCTCCCAGCCAGAAGCCGTGCTCGGCGGCCACCGAGTTGGCGACGTCGGAGAATCGGGCCGTGCCCTTGTCGGCGGCGACCACCAGGTAGGCGTCGTCGCCGTCGTGGCGCACGACACCGGGGGGCGACACCGTCGTGGTGCCGTCGTCCCCGGTCAGGACGTTGTCGGTGATATCGAGCAGGCCCGAGACGAACGTGCGGTAGCAGGCCTGCACCTCGTCCGGACCGGGGGCGGGCGCCCGGACGACGAACCCGCCCTTGGCCCCGACCGGCACGATCACGGCGTTCTTCACCGCCTGCGCCTTGACCAGGCCCAGGACCTCCGTCCGGTAGTCGTGCGGCCGGTCGGACCAGCGCAACCCGCCGCGGGCGATCGGGCCGAAGCGCATGTGGACCCCCTCGACCCGAGGCGAGTACACGAAGATCTCGAAGCGCGGACGCGGTGCCGGCGTGTCCGGAACCGCCGTCGGGTCGATCTTGAACGAGAGGTGTGGTCGCCTCGTGAACCAGTTCGTCCGCAGTGTCGCGTTGATCAGCGCGAGGTGGCCGCGCAGGATCCGGTCCGCGTCGAGGCCGGTGACCTCGTCGATCAGGGCCGCGACGGCGGTTTGCGCAGACCCCGACCATGCCGCCCGGACATCGGGCGACGGCTCCGGGTCGAACCGGGCGTGGAACAGGTCCACCAGCGCGCGGGTCGCGCCGGGGTGGGCGAGCAGGACCTCCGCGACGTAGTCGGGTCCGAACGGGCCTCCGAGTTGGGCGGCGTAGCGGGCGTAGGCGCGCAGCACCGCCACGTTGCGCCAGTCGAGGCCGGCGCCGAGGACCAGCGCGTTGAAGCGGTCGGCCTCGGCCTCCCGGTTCCACATGGCACGAAAGGCGGAGCAGAACCGATCCTGCGTGCCGCGCCGGCCGGTCCCGGCCAGGCTGCGGGTCGTGGCGGGATCGACGCCGAGCCCGAAGTCGTAGATCCAGCACCGGCTGCCGTCCGGGCGGACGATCTCGAACGGCCGCTCGTCCAGCACCTCGACGCCGAGGCTCTGCAACGCCGGGAGCACCGCCGACAGCGTGACGGCCGCGCCGAGCAGGCACAGCCGGAAGTGCACGTCCGTGCCGCCGGGCACGCTCCACAACTCCAGGTGGGGCTCGTCGCCCAGCTCCCGGATCCGCCTGATGTCGGCGAGTGCCCGGACCGGGTCGACGTCGTCCTTGTAACCCTGCGGGAGGCCGGCGAGGTAGTCGACGATCTCGTCGTCGCCGGTGCCCGCAGCGTCGAAAACCCAGTCGTCCCACGTCAGCGTCGCGGCCGCGAGCTGGGCCTGCAGCCGCTCCGGATCCGGGGCAGGGGCCATCGGGTCGACCTGGACGGTGAAATGAACCTGTGCCAGCCCCGGTGCCCCGAGCTCGATGCTGTGGTCGATCCGCCATCCGCCGAGCTCGCGCAGGAGGACCTCCTGCATCGCGGAGCGGGCGCGCGGGGAGAAGCGGTCCTGCCGGAGGCAGACCAGGCAGGAGAAGAACCGGCCGTAGGGCTCGCGCCGCAGGAACAGGCGCAACCGCCGCCGCTGGGTGAGCCCCAGCACCCCGACGGCCATCTCGTGCAGGTCGTCCGGGGTGGCCCAGAACAGCTCGTCGCGCGGATGCCGGGAGATCACCTCGAGCATCCGCTGCCCGGACCACGATTCCAGCGGGACGCCCGCCTGCCGGACGGCCGCGCGCACCCGTCGCTCGACGACGGGCGTGTCCAGGACGTTCTCGTGCAGCGCGGTCGCTGTGAACAGCCCGACGAACCGGTGCTCACCGACGACCTCGTCGCCGGCGAGGATCGGGATGCCGAGGTGATGGGGGTGCTCCGGGCGCAGCACCGGGCTCGGTGCCTCGGACCGCGTGACCACGACCGCCGGTCGTGCCGCGGCCGCGCCGGCGAGCTCGCGTGGAACACCCTCGGCCACGTCGGCCCGGCGCAGCACGCCGAGCCCCGAGGTCTGTGCGGGGTGGAACCGGCCGTGCCGGTCGATCTCGTGGCGGCGGTACCCCAGGAACAGGAAGCGGCCGTCGTGCAGCCACTCCAGCAGGCGCGCCACGTCGCGGTACTCGTCGCTGCGTGACCCCTCGAGCAGCTCGGCGGCCACCCGCCGCACGGTCGCGGCGATCAGCTCGCGGTCCTCGGCGACCTCACGGACGGCACGGAGCACCTCGGACAGCTCGGCCTCGAGGTCCTCGTTCTCCTCGGAGGAGATCGGGTCCAGGTCGAGCCGCATCCACTCCTCGACGAGGGCGCCCGGCGGGATGTCGTCCGGCGCGACGCTCGGCAGCACCTCGACGAGCTCGCCCCCGCTCCCGCGGCGCACCACGACCATCGCGTGGACGACCCGCCGGACCCGTGGGCCCGCCCGTCCGACGCCGGCCAGCAGGGACTCGACCAGGAACGGCCAGGCGTCGCAGATCACGTCCAGGACGGAGGGTCCGCCGCTCGGGACCGGACCGTGCACGTCGATGATCGGTTCGCCGGGTGTGCGGTGCGCAGCCAGGTGACGGTGGGCGGCCGCTGTGGCGTCGAGGACCGCCGCCGCAGCGGACGGATCGTCCGATCCGACGGCGACCGCGGGGGTGTGCCGGGCGTAGAGACGGCAGAGCTCGGCCAACGGTGTGTCCAGAACGTCTGCGAACACGCTCGGATCGCTCATGGCCCCTCCCCGAACAGCCGGCACGAGGGCCTGGCCACCCTAACGGGGTTCGGCCTGCGAGAAGAGCTCTTCTCGCCGGACGGCGGCTCGTCAGTCCCGCCGGTGGGACATGCCGCGCCAGAGCAGGTCGGTGAGCGCCTCGGACTGGCTGTGCCAGTCGCCGCGCGGGTCGAGGTGGAAGAGGCCGGAGAGGCCGCGCAGCACGGTCTCCGGCTCCAGGTCGGCGCGGACGGTGCCCGCCTCGACGTTCGCCGCCAGCAGGATGGACACCGCGCCGGCGATGGCCTCGTAGGCCTTGCGGGCGATGTCCTCGTGTGAGCTCGTGGCGGCGCTCAGGGCTTCGACGAGGCCGCGCTTGGTCATCATGTATCGGGCGAGGTGGTCGGTGGTCCACACCCGGAACGACTCCTCGGGGGAGCCGTCGCGCAGCAGGGTGGGGACGACGTCGACGAGGTGCTGCACCTCGCGCTGGTAGGCCGCCAGCACGAGCGCCTCCGGCGTGGGGAAGTGCCGGTACACGGTGCCGACGCCGACGCCGGCGGCCTTGGCGATGGCGTTGAACGAGACCTCACCCGAGAGGGCCAGCGCCGTGCCCGCCGCGGCGAGGATGCGCTCGTGGTTGCGCCGCGTGTCCGCGCGCCTCGGGCTCACCGATCCCGTCGTCAACCGTCGTCACCTCCTGGCTGGTTCCGCTGAACGGTAATCCACGCCAGGCCCGTTGAACATTGCCGAGCGGATAATTATCCGCTACGGTGACGGCGTGTACCGGATGTCTATCCGGTTCCATCCTACGAGCTCGACGAGCCACACCACCACCACACGATGCCGTGCGGTCGCCCGCATGTGGGCGACCGCCGGGGAAGAAGTCCCGTGGACATCTCATTCGAAGTCAATGGCAGGACCGAGACACTCGACGTCGAACCCGGGGTCACGCTGCTCGACGCGCTGCGTGAGCGGCTGGACATCACCGGGCCCAAGAAGGGGTGCGACCGCGGCCAGTGCGGCGCGTGCACGGTGCACGTGGGCGGGCGCCCGGTGCTGTCGTGCCTGACGCTCGCCGCGACCGTCCGGGAGCCGGTGACCACCGTGGACGGGCTCGCCACCGACGACGACCTGCACCCCGTGCAGCAGGCGTTCGTCGACCAGGACGCGCTGCAGTGCGGCTTCTGCACCTCCGGCCAGATCATGTCGGCCGTCGCCGCCGTGGAGCAGGACGTGGCGGACGTGCGGGAGTTCATGTCCGGCAACATCTGCCGCTGCGCCGCCTACCCGAACATCGTGGCCGCGATCAACCAGGCGACCGACCAGGTGAGGCGGGCCGATGCGTCCGTTTGAGCTGACCGCCCCCGCGACCGTCGAGGACGCACTCGCCGAACCGGGCACGTTCCTCGCAGGCGGCACCACCCTGGTCGACCTGATGAAGCTCAACGTGCTGACACCGCAGCACGTGCTGGACATCAACGCGCTGCCCTTGCGGGGCATCGACACCGGTGACGGGCTGCGGCTGGGCGCGCTGGAGCGGATGAGCGACATCGCGCGGCACCCCGGCGTGTACCCCGCCGTGTCGCAGGCGCTGCTGCAGAGCGCGTCGCAGCAACTGCGCAACATGGCCAGCATCGGCGGGAACCTCCTGCAGCGCACGCGGTGCACCTACTTCCGCGACGTCGCGATGCCGTGCAACAGGAGGGAACCGGGCAGTGGCTGCCCGGCCCGCTCGGGTGCCAACCGGATGCACGCCGTCCTGGGCACGAGCGACTCGTGTGTGGCGACGCACGCCAGCGACGTCGCGGTCGCCCTGGTGGCGCTGGACGCCCAGGTCACGCTGGCCGGCGCCGACGGAACCCGGACGGTGGCGCTGGCCGACTTCTACCGGCAGCCCGGCGACACGCCGCAGGTGGAGAACGACCTGCGGCCCGGTGAGCTGATCACCGAGGTCGTGGTGCCGCGGCTGGACTGGGCGGTCAACTCCACCTACGTGAAGGTGCGCGACCGGCAGTCCTACGAGTTCGCGCTGTGCTCCGCCGCGGTCGCGCTGGACGTGCGCGACTCGCGCATCGTCGACGCCCGGGTGGCCGTCGGCGGGGTGGCGACGGTGCCGTGGCGCCTGCACGGGGTGGAAGCAGCCCTGCGCGGCGCACTGGTGGCCGAGGCGAACTTCGAGGCCGCTGCGGCTCTCGCGCCCGAGGGCGCCGTGCCACTGTCCGGGAACGGCTTCAAGCTGCCGCTGCTGCGCCGGACGATCGTCAGGGCGCTGCTGGAACTGACTGAAGGGAACCGGCCATGACCAGCCGGATCGACGGCCCGCTGAAGGTCACCGGCCGCGCGCGGTACGGGCTGGACCACAACTTCCCCGGCATGCTCCACGGCTACGTGGTCACCAGCACGATCGCGAGCGGCGAGATCGTCGCGATGGACGTGACCGCCGCCAAGAGCGTTCCCGGCGTGGTGGCCGTCTACTCACCGTTCGACCCGCTGACGCTGCGCAGGCCGAACAGCCCGATGCTGGGCGAGACCTGGGTCCCGCTGCAGGACCGGGACGTCGCCTTCTACGGGCAGCCCATCGGCTTCGTCGTGGCGCAGACCTACGAGCAGGCCCGGGACGCGGCGATGCTCGTCGAGGTGTCCTACGACGAGCGGCCGGCCCGCACCTCGCTCCAGGCCAACCTCGACCTGGCCGAGGACGGGCCGCCGGCCATGGACGGTGCACCGCCGACGCACGCCGTGCTCGCCCCGGACGTGAACTCCATCGAGGAGGCGCTCGCGGCGAGCCCGGTCGTGGTCGAGGGGACGTACTCCACCGCCACCCAGAACCACGCGGCGATGGAGCCACACTCCGCGGTCGCGCTCTGGGACGACGACGGCCTGACGATCTACAGCGGCAACCAGGGGGCGAGCTTCCAGCAGGAGGACATGGCGGCCGCTCTCGAGGTGGAGCCGTCGTCGGTGCACACGATCAACCCGTTCGTAGGCGGCGCGTTCGGCGGGAAGGGCAGCACGTCGACCCCGGCGTTCCTGGCGGCGGCCGCGGCCCGGGCCCTGGATCGGCCGGTCAAGGCGGCGCTGAGCCGGGAGCAGGTCTTCACCGCCACCGCGAACCGCGCGGAGACGCTGCAGAAGGTCGCGCTGGGTGCCGACCGCGACGGAACGCTGATCGCGGTGCGCCACGACTCGTGGTGCAGCGCAGCCACCGACCTGGGGTTCGTGGAGCAGACCTCGCACGCCACGTCCAAGGAGTGGTACCGCACCCCGAACCTGGCCATCACCCAGAAGGTCGTGCCGCTCAACATCCCGCGCACCACGTTCATGCGTGCGCCCGGCGAGGCGCCGGGTTCGTTCGCGCTGGAGAGCGCGATGGACGAGCTGGCCGTCGCGTTGAACATGGACCCGATCGAGCTGCGGCTGCGCAACGGCTCGATCGGCCCCGTCGGCAGCGACCTGCAGTGGTCGAGCAAGTACCTCGAGGACTGCTACCGGATCGGCGCCGAGCGCTTCGGCTGGTCCCGCCGCTCGGCCACCGGCCGCGCAGACGGTGACTGGCTGGTCGGCACGGGCATGGCGACGGCGGTGTTCCCGGCCCTGCGGTTCCCGGCCACGACCGAGATCACGCTGCGGTCCGACGACACGGCGGTGGTCTCGGTCGGCGGCGCGGACCCGGGAACCGGCCTGCTGACCGTGATGGCGCTGATCGGTGGTGAGTCGCTGGACATCGCACCGGAGCGGATCACGCCCCGGCTGGGCCTCTCGGCGTACCCGCCCGGCGGCCTGTCCGGCGGGTCCACCGCCACGGCCAGCGTCGGTTCGGCGATCATGATCGCCGCGCCTGCGGTGATCGAGGACCTGCAGGCGCTGGCGAGCGCGCCGGGGGCGCCGTTCGCGGGCGAGGACGTGACGTACGCCGACGGGCGGGTGCTGGCCGGCGGTCGGTCGATGACGTTCGGGGAGCTGCTGACCGCGCTCGGCCGCGAGTCGATCTCGGCGAGCGGTTCGTCGGCGCCGGGGGAGGAGCTGACCAAGCACTCGTTCGCCTCGTTCGGCGCCCAGTTCTGCGAGGTCCGGGTGCACAGGTGGACACGTGAGGCGCGCGTGTCCCGCATGCTGGGTGTGTTCGACGCCGGCCGGATCATCAACGAGAAGGCCGCCCGCAGCCAGATGATGGGCGGCATGATCTGGGGCGTCTCCGCGGCGCTGCACGAGGGGCTGGATATCGAGGAGAACGGCCGGCTCGCCAACGCCGACCTGGCCGGGTACCTCCTGCCGGTCAACGCCGACATCCCCGATGTCGACGTGCACTTCGTCCAGCACCCGGACACGCTGCACAACCCGGTGGGCGCCAGGGGCGTCGGCGAGATCGGCACGGTCGGCATGGCCGCGGCCGTTGCCAACGCCATCCACAACGCCACCGGCATCCGCGTCCGGCACCTCCCGATCACGATCGAGGACCTGCTGGACTGACGCGCGGGCCCGGCCGCCGCACGCTCGTCGGCCGGGCTCGCTGGAACCCGGGTTGACGGGGGCGTCGTGAGCCATCCCCGTCCGCGATGCGCTGCCCGTTGTGTCGACGGAGTCGCCGACGGCACCATTGCGCGGGGGGTGAGCCGGTGGAGATCCGTACCAAGGAGGCACTCACCGCGGCCATCCGGGCGCACGGTCGGACCGCGCTGGTCGTCAACGTCCGTTCTCGTCGCGGGCGCAGGCACTTCCCGGAGGCCCGGGAGCGCTTGCGGGCCGCCGGGCTGGACCTCATGGCGATCTGGCAGGTCAGCGACCCCGCTGACCTGCCGCACACCCTCGCCTCGGCGGCGAGCTGCGGTGCCGACCTGGTCGTGGTCGGCGGCGGGGACGGCACCCTCAGCGAGGCCGGCCACCAGCTCGCTCATCGGGACGTCTGCCTCGGGGTGCTGCCGTTGGGCACCACCAACAACTTCGCCCGCAGCCTCGGCCTGCCACTGAACCTGTCCGGCGCGCTGCGGACCCTCATCAGAGACACATGAGGCTCGCAGGCGGGAGGATCGTCAGGCCGGTCGTGGGCGCAGCCGGAGTCGGTCGCGGACCGAACGCTCGACGAGGATCCCGACGAAGTTCTGAACCGGCGCCTGCGCCAACGTCGCGGCCGCCTCCGCCACTGCCGAATGCACGAGCTGCTCGTCGACGCCGGCGGAGACCGCGTCCCGGACCAGCCGCTCCCGCACCTCGTGCAGCTGCCCCTCACCGGCGGCGGCCGGTGCTGGATCCTGGCCGGGCGACGTCGCTTGCTCGCCGGGAGCGGTCGCCGCGGCGTCGCCGGATCGGCCTGCTTCGTCCATCTCCACCGTTCCGTGATCGGGAGCTGACGCCGCCACCGTAGGGGCTGGCGGGGGTCGCTGCAGGGGCAGCTCGTCTCGTGAGCAGCCGGCCGAGGCGGGATTGAGTCCCCCTGGCCGGTGGTTATGAGAATGCGGGGAGCGCGGGCCGGTGCAGCCACGCGGTGAAGAACGCCGAGAGGTCCGTGGCGGCGTGCCGGCCGGCCAGCTCGGCGAACTGCGCGGTGGTCACCGTCGCGTGCCGGTGCTGCGCCGCCCAGTCACGCAGCAGCGCGAAGAAGGGCTCGTCGCCCATCCGGGTGCGCAGCGCGTGCAGCACCAGCGCGCCGCGCTTGTAGACCCGCTCGTCGAACATCCGCGCCACTCCTGGGTCGGCGAGTACGAGGTCGGCCGGCTTCGCCGCCACGTACGCGTGCCAGTCCCGGGCGTGTGCCGCGGCGGCGCGGCCGCCGGACGCCTCCGACCACAGCCACTCCGCGTACGTCGCGAAGCCTTCGTTGAGCCAGATGTGGCGCCAGTCGGCGATCGTGAGGCTGTTGCCGAACCACTGGTGCGCCAGCTCGTGCACGACGAGCCGCTCGTGGGTGCGCCGCCCGTCGACGTGGTTCGCCCCGAAGATCGACATGCCCTGGGCCTCGATCGGGACGTCCAGCTCGTCGTCGGTGACGACGAGCTGGTAGTCGGCGAACGGGTAGGGCCCGAAGTAGCCCTGGAGCGTCGTCATGATCGCGGGATGCCGGTCGAGGTCGCGCGCCGCGTTCTTGCGCAGGCGGGCCGGGAGCAACGCCACCTGCCTCACCGGGCCGGCGGCGAGCTCGACCTGGTCGTAGCGCCCGATCTGCACGCTCACCAGGTACGGCGCCGTCGGCTCCGCCCGCTCGTACACCCACGTTCTCGTGCCGGCCGCGCGGCGTCGCGCGGTGAGCACTCCGGTGGCGGCCACCGTGTAGGGCGCCGCGGTGGTCACGGCGATGCGGTAGGTCGCCTTGTCCGAGGGGTGGTCGTTGCACGGGAACCAGGACGGCGCGCCGATCGGCTGGCTCGCGACGAGCGCGCCGTCGGTCAGCTCGTCCCAGCCGACGTCGCCCCACCTGCTGGACACCGGTGCGGGGTTGCCGACGTAGCGCACCTCGACGGTGAACCGGCCCGCGACGGGGCGGGCCGGCGTGATGTGCAGCTTCCCTCCACGGTGGCTGAACTTCGCCTGCCCGTCGTCGACGAGCACCCGCGGCACGCGGAACGCCGAGAGGTCGAGGCTGAACCGGCTCAGCGGAGTGTCGGCCACGGCGGTGAGCACAGCCCGGCCGGTGAGCCGGTTGGCCGCGAGCTTGTAGTCGATGTCCAGCTCGTAGTGCTCGACCCGGTACCCACCGTTGCCGTGTGCGGGCAGGTACGGATCGCCCGACCGGGCTGCGCCGGCCGTTGGTTTCCGGCTCAGCCCCACGTCGTGATCGGGTTGCCCAGCCAGCGGGTGGCAGCCGGGACGGTGTCGCCGCGGGTGACCAGGGAGCCCGGCCCGACGGTGGTGCCCGCGCCGATGCCCGCGGCGGGGAGGATGATCGCGTTGGGTCCGAGCGTGGCGCCCTCGTCGATGCGTACCTCGTCCATGCTCATGATCCGATCATGGAACAGGTGGGTCTGCACGACGCAGCCCCGGTTCACCGTGGCGCCGTCGCCGAGGTGCACGAGGTCGGACTCGGGCAGCCAGTACGTCTCCAGCCAGACGCCGCGCCCGATGCCGGCGCCCATCGTCTCGAGCCACATCGTGAGCACCGGGGTGCCGCTCGCCGGCCCGACCAGCCACGGCACCGCCAGTACCTCGACGAACGTGTCGGCCAGCTCGTTGCGCCACACGAACGAGCTCCACAGCGGGTGTTCCACCGGCCGGAACCGGCCCACGAGCAGCCACTTCATCGCGGTCGTCACACCGGCGGCCGTGATGCCGGCGGCGAGCAGCAGCGGACCGGCGAGCGCCGCGGCCACCACGAACCCGGCGGCGGTGTGGATCGCCATCAGCTGCCCGACGACGAGCACGGCGAGCGCGGCGGAGCACATCACCGGCACCACCCGGCACAGCTCGATCAGCCCGCGGGCGATCTTGAGCCGGCGCGGCGGGTGGAACGTGCGGCTCGTGTCGCCCTGCTCGACCGCCCTGAACAGCGGCATCGGTGGCAGGCCGAGCCACGACGAGCCTTTCTTCGCCTTGCGCGGTGTCGCGGAGAGCACGCCGACGAGCCCGCGGTTGGGCACCGAGCGGCCCGGCGCGGTCATCCCGGAGTTGCCGAGGAACGCCTGCTTGCCGACGCGTGACGGCGCCACGTGCATCCAGCCGCCGGAGAGCTCGTAGGTGCCGACCATGGTGTCGTCGGCGAGGAACGCGCCGTCCGCGACCGTGGTCATCTTCGGCAGCGCGATCACCGTGGACGCCTCCACGTCGCGGCCGACCTTCGCGCCGAGCAGCCGCAGCCACGCGGCCGTGAACCGGCTGGAGTACAGCGGGAACAGGCCCGTGCGGGCCATGCCCATGATTCGTTCCGTTGTCCAGACCTGCCAGCCGGCGCGGCTGTGCACCGGGTGGAACCCCTCGGCCATGCCGATGCCGAGCAGGCGCACGCCGGCCACGACGAGCGCCGCGTACGTCACCAGGTACGCGAGCGTTGCGGGGGCGACCATGAGCAGCGCCCCGCCGGTCGCCTCCGCGGGAGACGCCGTGCCGGCGACCCCGGCCGCGACGATCACGAGCGCCGGCAGCGCCGCCACCGCGGGGAGCAGCCCGAGCAGCATCGACGTCACGCCGTAGACCAGCGCCCACGAGCGCGAGCGCGCCGGGCGGGTGGACGGCCAGTGCACGTCGCTCTTGCCGGCGCGCGCCGCGGGCGAGCCCGCCCAGCGTTGGCCGGCCGGGACGGCGCCGCACACCGCCGACCCCGCGGCGATCCTCGCGCCCTTGCCGATCCGCGCGCCCGGCAGCAGCGTGGTGCGGGAACCGACGGTGGCGCCGGCGCCGATCCGGATCTTGCCGATGTGCACGACGTCGCCGTCGACCCAGTGGCCCGCGAGATCCACCTCCGGCTCCACGGCCGCACCGCGCCCGATCTTGAGCAGGCCCGTCACGGGCGGGGCCGAATGCAGGTCGACGTCCTTGCCGATCCTCGCGCCGAGCGCGCGGGCGTAGCGGGTGGTCCACGACGCGCCGGAGACACCGGTCGCGCCGGACAGCTCGGCGAGGCGCGTGGCCGCCCACAGCCGCACGTGCACCGAGCCACCGCGCGGGTAGCTGCCGGGACGCACGCCGCGCAGCAGCAGCCGGGCGCCGCCCGCGGCGATCCCGATCCGGCCGGCCGGGCTGAACAGCACCAGCCAGGCCGCCGCGAGCGACCACCACGGCACGGTTGGTGCCCATGGGACCGCGATGGCCGCGACCGTCGAGATCGCGGCAGCGACGCTCGCCCAGCGCAGGCCGACCAGCGCCAGCATCGGCGAGATGAGCAGTGCCTGCGCGAGTGCAGCGGAGCGCGGCGTCGGCGCGATGTCGCGCCGCCTGGTCCTGGTCGTGATCAGCGCGTCCAGCCGGGTCGCGAGGGACCCCAGCTTCGGGTGCAGGTAGATGTCGTTGACCGACACCTGTGGGTGCCGCGTCCGGATCCGCGCCACCAGCTGCGCCGCGGTGAGGCTGCCGCCACCGTGGCTGAAGAAGTCGGCCTTCGGGTCGGTCACCGGCACGCCGAGGATCTCCGCCCAACCCTCGGCCAGCCAGCCTTCCGTGGGGGTCAGGAAGCCCGCAGCGACGGGGTCGAGTCCACTCGCCGGCGCTAGTGGCCACGGCAGCGCGTCCCGGTCGACCTTGCCCGATGTGCGCGTCGGCAGGTCACCGACCACCGCGAGCAGCGGCACCAGCGCGGCGGGGAGTCGCTCGCGCAGCGCGAGCGCCGCGGCGTCCGTGTCGAGCTCGCCTTCCGGCACCACGTACCCCACCAGCACCTGGTTGCCGGCACGGGTGCGACGCACGGCCGCCGCCGCGCCGCGGACGCCGGGCAGCGCGAGCAGCGCGGCGTCGACCTCGCCCAGCTCGATGCGCCGCCCGCCGAGCTTGACCTGCTCGTCGGCGCGCCCGAGGAACAGCAGCCCGGCCTCGTCGGCGCGGACGACGTCGCCGCTGCGGTAGGCGCGCTCCCAGCCCAGCGAGGGCAGCGGGGCGAACTTCGCGGCGTCCTTCTCCGTGTCGAGGTAGCGGGCGAGCCCGACCCCGCCGATCACCAGCTCACCGCTCTCGCCCATGGCGACCGGCTCGCCGGCGGCGTCGACGACGGCGAGCGCCCACCCGTCGAGCGGCAGCCCGATCCGGACCAGCCCCTCCCCGGTGAGCTGCGCGGCGCAGGCGACGACGGTGGCCTCGGTCGGCCCGTAGGTGTTCCACACCTCGCGGCCCTCGACGGCGACCCGCTCGGCCAGCTCGGGCGGGCACGCCTCGCCGCCGAAGATCAGCAGTCGCACGTCTTCGAGGGCCTCCGGCGGCCACAGCGCGGCGAGCGTCGGGACGGTGGAGACGATCGTGATGCGCTGCGCCTCCAGCCACGGCCCGAGGTCGACCCCGGTACGCACCAGCGCCCGGGGCGCCGGCACCAGGCAGGCGCCGTGCCGCCACGCGAGCCACATCTCCTCGCAGGAGGCGTCGAACGCGACCGACAGCCCCGCCAGCACGCGGTCACCGGGCCCGATCGGCTCGTCGGTGAGGAACAGCCGGGCCTCGGCGTCGACGAACGCCGCGGCGGAGCCGTGGCTGACCGCCACACCCTTCGGGGTGCCCGTCGAGCCGGACGTGAAGATGATCCACGCGTCGTCGCCGGGTCCGGGTGTGCCCGGCGTGCCGATCGGGGCGCCGTGCTTCGTCATGGACCCGTTGTCGGTGAGCACCGCGCACACCCCGGCCTCGCCGAACACGAGCTCGGCCCGCTCGTCGGGGTCGTCGGCGTCGACCGGAACGTACGCGGCGCCCGCGGAGAGGACGGCGAGGATCGCGACGTACAGCTCGGCGGTGCCGGAGGAGATCCGGACGCCGACGCGGTCGCCCACCCCGATGCCGCCATCGGCGAGGCGCCGCCGGACGGCGTCGACCTCGTCGACCAGCCTGCGGTAGGTGAGCACCGTGTCGCCGGCGTCCACCGCGGCCTCGTTGGGGTGCTTCGCGGCGGTCTCGGCGAGCACGTCGAGCAGCGTGCGGCGGGCCGGTGCGGGTGCGACGGGGTAGAGCGCGGGGTTGCGGGTGAGTGCGAGTGTCACCGGCCACCGGCCGGGATCGGCGTGGTTCGGGCACGACGACGGCAGCGTGCAGCGCGCGGGCGCATGTCTCACCTTCCGGGGTGAACGCGCTGTGTCGTCAGCCGGGGTCGAGGCTGGGTGCGGAACGAGCGGCACCGCCCGGGGCACAGCGATCTGGTTCTCGAGGTTACCGGCAGGTGTCTGCGCGGTCTCGGAGAGGTGTGGGAGTTCACCCGTCAGCTGCTTCGGGCCTCGAACCGTCAACGTCGTGGCCGTCCTCGTGACCTGGTTCGGCAGCTCGAACGCGGTCTGGCACCGGGCGGTCCCGTCCGGCGCGCTCGGCAGCGGCGCGGTGCTCCTGGTGGACGGCCGTGGGAATGGGGGTCTCCCTGTCACGGGTGGAGCGCCACCCCCGCCAAGGACCTGACCCGGTACGTGCTGGGCGTGACGCCGGCCGAGCCGGGCTTCGGCGCCGTCCGGGTCGCGCCCCGGCCCGGAGCGCTGGAATCGGTGCGCGGTGCGGCTCCCACCCCGCACGGGCTCGTGCACGTGCAGGCGTCGGGCGGGGTCGTGGAGGTCAGGAGCCCGGTGCCGGTCGTGCTCGTCGCGCTCGACGGCTCGACGACCCGCCTACCGGCCGGTGTGCACCTGCGAGACCTGGCAACCGGCGAGCATCCGACGGAGTGATCGGGGAGCTCGAGCTCCTCATGCCGGAGGTGGCCGGCGGGGGCGCCTTCTCGGAGGTGGTCGCGCCGCAACGCGGCGTTGCTGTGCGGACCGCACGTCGGGCTTCCCGGATCGCTTGATCGCCAGGACGAGCCCCGAGAGTGCGGTGATGAGACCGGCGACAGCGGTGGTCAGTCCGGAGATCGCTCCGATGACGGCGACGATCCCGGTCGTCGGTGTGATCGGGGCCGCCGACGGGGCGCCGGTGGTCGGTGGGGTCGGCGGTGCGGGCTCCGTGGGCAGCGCCGAGGGGGCGACCGAGGACGGTGGGGCAGCCGTGGTCGGCGGGATGGTCGGGCTCGGCGGGGGTTCTTCTTCCACACGCCGGAGCGAGAGCGCCAATGCGAACACGAACAACCCGACGATCATGATGAACACGCCGATGCGGATCCGACGGCCGGGTGTTCGTTCGGACTGGCGCGCCCCTGGCTCGGATGCCATGACGTAGGTGTCGGCCCACCATCGCTCCTGTTAGCTGCTGCTGGCCGCCGCCCCGCATGACGCAAGGAGCCACGCGCCCGTTCGGGTGCACGATGATGCGCTCGCTCACGATCCGGAGCCTGCACGCGAGTCACACGTGTCCGCATCCAGGCGAATCGGGGGAGCGACATGAGCATCAGCGACCGCACCGCAGCACCCGCCCGAGCTCCCATGGACTCGCCGAGGAAGACCGCGCTGGTTGCCGGAGTGCTCTATCTGCTGACCTTCGTCTCGATCCCGACGCTCGCGCTCTACGGCGCCGTCCGCGACCCGAACTACATCACCGGTCCCGGCCCGGACACCCCCGTCATCCTCGGCGGCATTCTGGAGATGATCGTGGCGCTGGCTTGCATCGGCACCGCCGTTGCGCTGTACCCGGTGGTCAAGAGGCAGAACGAAGGGGTCGCGCTGGGCTTCGTCGGAATGCGGGTCCTGGAGGCCGGCACCATCGTCGTCTGCGTCGTGAGCCTGTTGTCGGTGGTGAGCCTGCGCAAGGCGGGCGCCGGAGCCGATGCGCTGATCACCGGCCAGGCGCTGGTCGCGTTCCACGACTGGGTCTTCCTCCTGGGGCAAGGCACCATCCCGGCCGTGAACGCCCTGCTGCTGGGCTCGCTGCTGTACCGGTCCCGCCTCGTGCCACGCGTCCTCCCGGTGCTCGGCTTCATCGGGGCGCCGCTGCTCGTCGCTTCGGCCATGGCCACGTTGTTCGACGTCTGGGGACAGGTGTCCGCCATGTCGGCGCTGTTCGCCCTCCCGATCGCGGTGTGGGAGTTCTCGCTGGGCGTCTACCTGGTAGTCAAGGGCTTCAGGTCATCGCCCATCACCATCGTTGACCCTCCGGCCGCGTGGCGTGCGGTGTGAACCGGGGCTGAAGGCCTACGTCGGTGCGCTCGCGAAGTCGCCTACCTCCTGGAGGGCCTGCCGGGCGTCCGGCAGGAACGACCAGAACACGTGGAAGTCATGAGCCTCCACCGGGAACAGCTCGAGCCGTGCACTCACACCGCATTCGCGAGCTCGGCAGGCCAGCCGCTGTGCGTCCTGGAGCAGCGGGTCACCGGTGCCCGACTGGATCAACAGGGGTGGCAGTCCGGAGAGATCGACGTCGAGGGGACTCACCAACGGGTCGTCGATCGGATGCCCGGACAGGTACATCGCGGCGAACCGACGCAGCTGCTCCGAACTGATCATCGGCTGCGGATCGCGCGTCGGATGGTCGTGGTGTGCGCATCGCAGATCGACCCAGGGGCACAGCAACGCCGCCCGACCGGGCTGTGGCAGCGCCTGATGCTCCAGCGCCAGCAGCATCATCAGGGCCAGACCGGCGCCCGCCGAGTCGCCGACCAGGGTGACGTGCTCCGGGGAGACGCCTGAGTCCAGGATCCACTCGTAGGCGTGCAGCGCATCCTCCACCGCGGCCGGATGGGGATGCTCCGGCGCCAGTCTGTACTCGGGCAGCAGCACCCCGCGTCGGGCCACAGTGGCCAGAAACCCCGCCAGCGGTCGGTAGCCGTAGGCCGACCCGGCCACGTAGCCGCCGCCGTGCAGGTACAGCACCGTGGTCGGGTGCTGCTGGTCGCTGCTGACCTGGAGCGACGGTGTGCCCGATGCGTTGACGGGTTGCATTCGGATGTCCGGCGGCAGCGGGAACTGCGCGTGCAGGGCCTCGATGGATTCGCGGAACTCTCGCAGCCCGTCCCGCGCGGTCGTGTCGAGCTCGCCCACGGGTGCCCAGAGCGCCGCCATCCTGGCCGTCAGGTCGTCGCCGACCGCGCGCACGGCAGCGACCACCCCGTCCAGGTCCTTGAGCATGCGCATCGCCTGCTCCCGCAGCGCCTCTCCGGCGAGGGTGAGCTCGACGCGCCGGGTCGTGCGTCGCAGGAGCGCACAGCCGATCAGGCGCTCGAGGGCGCGTATCTGCCGGCTCAGTGCGGGTTGGGACAGGTACAGCTGCTGTGCGGCGCGACTGAAGTTGAGCTCCTCCGCGACGGCGACGAACGCCCGGAGATGGCGCAGCTCGATGGCGTCAGGAGCGGCGGGCAGGCGCACGACCTCGCCACCGGCTGCCGGGCCGTCGTGACTGTGCACGCCACCAAGTATGGCGGAGCCGGCAGGTGCGATTGATGCGTAGCGGCAACAGGATCCATGCCCGTCCGGCCTTTCTCCGGAGCAACCCTGCGATGCGAATGTGCTGTCCATGGACATCGACCCGGCCTGCGCCCGCGGAGCCGATCTCTTCGTGCGGGGTCGGGGCGGCCCGATCCGGCTGCTTGCCCACGTCCCCGGCACGAACGGCGAGCGGGCGCCGCTGCTGGTGCTGTTCACGGCCGCCGAGGCACGAACTCGACATGATCTCGGTCGCCTGGCGGAGACGGTGTCGCAACGGGCCGCCGCGGTGGTCCTGGTGGCGGCGCCCCCGAGTCCTGCGGCCGGTGACGCCACCGTCGGCCTCGACGCCGCGGCGACCATCCTGGACTGGGCGGCGGACCACGCCGACCAACTTCGATCCGATGCTGATCATCTCGTGGTCGCCGCGATGGGGGCTGCCTCATGCCTGCTGGTCTCCCTCATCGCGGGAGATCTGCCCGAGTTCCGGCTCGCGGTTCGCGAGCGGGTACTGATCCACCCGCCACGTCACTGCCTGACGCGCCTCGAAAGTTCTGCGGGAGCCGCAACGCGGAACTGTGTCGCACCCGCCCCCACGACCGTGGTCCTTTCGCCGCAGAGACCTCAACCGCACGACCCGCACGCCTGGTCATCCGCTCAGGTGATCTACAGCGACGATGCGGCCTCCACCCTCGGCGACCTCATCACGCACCGCCGAACCGAAACCGACGGATAGCCGATCGCGGATAGCTCCGCCCATCGCAATCCGATGACGCGACGAGAGTGGGTAACACGGAATGGATGCCGCAATGCAGTCGAGTGTCCGGTTGTCGGAACCGGCCGGCAAATGGGTGCTGGCCGTCACCGCGCTCGGCTCCGGGTTGGTGCTGCTGGAGACGACCGTGGTGAATGTGGCCCTGCCGGCGCTGGAGCACGGCTTGGCCGCGTCATTGGCCGAGCTGCAGTGGACGGTGAACGCGTTCACGCTGACCCTCTCCGCGTTGATCCTCTTGGGTGGCGGGCTGGGCGACCGGTTCGGTCGGCGGCGGGTCTACCTGGTCGGGGTCGTGTGGTTCGCTGCCGCGTCGCTGCTGTGCGGTCTCGCGACCGGCGCGGAGTGGCTGATCGTGGCGCGCGCGTTGCAGGGCATCGGCGGGGCGCTGATCGTGCCGGGTTCGCTGGCCCTGATCCAAGCCTCGATCCATCCCGATGATCGTGCCCGGGCGGTGGGCTGGTGGTCGGGGCTGAGCGGCACGGCCGGCGCGGCCGGCCCGCTGGTGGGTGGAGTGCTGGTGGACGCGGCGGGCTGGCGGTGGGTGTTCCTCGTCAACGTCCCGATCGCGGTCGTGATCGCGGCGCTCCTGGCCCGGCACGTGCCCGAGAGCCGCGACGACCGCCCCGCTCACCGGTTCGACGTGGCGGGGGCACTCCTGGCCGCGGTGGGACTCGGTGGCGTGACCTACGCGCTGATCCAGCCGACCGCCGCAGGGTGGGCGGCAGCGGCGGTCGGGTTGATCGCCTTCGCCGGCTTCATCCGGGTCGAGCGCCGCAGCGTCGCCCCGATGCTGCCACTGGGGCTGTTCGGGTCGCGTCAGTTCAGCGCCGCCAATCTCGCCAGCTTCTTCTTCTACGGGGCGTTGGCCGGGTTCATCTTCTTCCTGCCGATCCAGCTGCAGCTCACCGTCGGCTACACCGCACTGGCGGCCGGGCTGGCGCTGCTCCCGCTGACCGCGCTGACGTTGGCGCTGTCGGCGCGGGCCGGTGCGATCACCGCCCGGATCGGACCGCACATCCCCTTGGCGGCCGGTTCCCTGTGTTGTGCCGTGGCGCTGCTGCTGGCGGCCCGGATCGGCGCGCAGTCGTCCTACTGGACGGACGTGCTCCCGGTCGTCGCCCTCACCGGCATCGGCATCCCGCTGATCACCCCGCCCATCACCACCACCGTGCTCAGCGCCGTTCCCGACGCGCGCGCCGGCATCGCTAGCGCCGTCAACAACGGGGTGGCCCGAGCCGCCGGTCTGGTCGTCGTCGCGGCGCTGCCGCTGCTGGCCGGGTTACCGCAGGACGCCGCCGGCAACCCGGCCGCACTCGACACGGGATTCGACGCGGCCATGCTGGCCTGCGCGGGCATGTTCGTACTGGGCGGCCTCGTGGCGTGGGTCGGAGTTCCACGTCCGACGCTCGCCGCGCCGGCGCCGGCCTCCCGATACTGCTGAGGTCAGCACCGACTTCGCCGGAGAGACCCGAAGAAGCGACCTGAACGTGTCGTCCACCCGGTTCTCGGTGCGCCGGCCGCCCGCAGAACACCCGCAGCCGTCTACTCCAGGTCGGGATCCCGGAAGGTACGCGGTCCCGCTCAAACGGTTGTGCTGAGGCGGTAGCCGACCGCAAGGAACCCGAAAACCCTGCTCATAGGCTGGCCGGTGTTCTCCCTGCCCGGATTTCTCACGAGGAGCGCTCCCCGATGAATGCCCGTATGACCCGCCGATCTCGCACTCTCATCGGAGCTGCGTTCGTGGCGGCTGTGGTCTCACTCGGAATGACCGTTCATCCTTCTCCGGCCGGCGCCGCGGTCGGCGGCAATGGCTTGTCGCCCGGCGCCAGTCTCGTTGCGTGCACGGGGTCACCTCCGCCTGCCGGCTGGACTCTCCGTCGCACGATTCCCGAACCGGACGCCTGCCGGCTGTGCGAAGCCGAGGGTGGCGCGCTCGAGGCGACCGGTAACTTTCGGGCCTGGTGCCATTCGATCAGCCACCTGGGAGTCGTCGCCCTCCACGTCTACTGCGTGGGGTGTCGAGATGGCGAGGCCCCGGAAGCAACGCCCGCCAGGTTCGATGAGGAGGGGAGTTTCGCCGGCGACAGCCGGTCATGACGATGGCAGCGGGCGCGTGAAGGCGGCCCCGCTAGTGTGAGCGGCGCTGGTGGTTCGTCACCGACGTCGAGGAGACCCTCGGCGCCCTCACCGACCTCATCCGTCAGGGGAAGGTGCGGTACATCGGTTCTTCGTCGTACTCGGCGAGTCAGATCGTCGAGGCCCACGAGCGGTGACGGCTGCCGGCCTCGTCCGGCGCGCAGATCCCCGGAACGGGCGGGGAGTGTGCCCCGCCCGTCCTCGTCACCGGATCAGGGACTCGATCATGTCGGCGGCGGCCGAGGCCCCGCCGGCGGCCCGGGCGATCTTCTTCTGCTCGGCACACCGGTTCGCGACGTCCTCCGACGAGGCGACCCGCAGCACTGCCGCGCGCAGTCGCTCCGCGGTGACCTCCTCGGCCGGCAGATGCTCCCCGACACCGATCTCGGCGAGCCGTGGGCCGTTGACGAACTGGTCGGCCGCCTGCGGCACGGCGACCATCGGGACGCCGTGCCAGAGACCCTCCGAGCAGCCGCCCATCCCGGCGTGCGTGACGAACGCCGACGCGTGCGCGAGCACCGCGAGTTGGGGCACCCACTCGCGGACGATGACGTCGTCAGGGATGTCGCCGAGCCCGGTCACGTCGACGTACGGGCCGACGGCCAGCACGGTCGTCCAGCCGGTGCCGTGCATGGCGGTGATGCAGTCGCGCCAGAACGCCAGCCGGTCGTTGTAGGCCGACCCGAGCGAGACCAGCAACAGCGGCCGGCCCGACGCCGTTCCGAGCTCGGCGAACGATCCCTGGTGGGAGCGGTCGCCGATCACCGGCCCGACGAACGTGTAGCGGTTCCGGTCGACGCGGTCGAGGTTCGGCTGCATCGCCTCGGGGATCAGCACCACCGACCGGTCCGGTTGGCCGAGGAACTCCCGGTTCCCGAGCCCGACGCCGACCTCGTCCAGCCAGGCGTCCATCTCGGACTGCCAGGCGAGACCCTCCGGCGTCTCGTAGAACGCGTAGGCCTCGGCGAAGTCCTCCTCGAAGGTGTCCCAGGCGACCATGTGCGGGGCCAGCTCGACCCGCGGCAGCCCGTGCACCCGGGACAGCGCGTGCCCGGCCCAGCCGCTGCCGTCGTAGCAGACGATGTCCGGCAGATCACCGGCCAGCGCAGCGCTGACCTGCGCGTACGCGGAGCGGGCCTCGTCGGAGAACAGCCGCATCGCCTCGACCCCGCCTTCGGGCCACTGCTCACCCTTCGCCGGGTCGGGAAGGTCGGTGTGGATCGGCAGCGGGGTTGCGCCGGTGCCGGCGACGGCGTCGACGAAACGGTCCGGGACGGGGTAGGTGACGCGGTGGCCGCGGGCGACCAGCTCGGCCATCACCGGCAGGTTGGGGTGCACGTGGCCGTGCGCGGCGGACGTGGACATGAGGACGTGGCTCATGGGAACTCCTGGGTCAGAACGGCAGCATGGGAACCCGCGCGCAACTGCGGCGGCGGTGGGATGCGCCTTGATCAGGCGTACAGGAGTTCGAGTACCACAACGACGATCATGCCAGGCACCGCAGGCCTGCCGCATCCGACTTGCGGGCCCGGACGAGCGACGCCCCGCAGATGCCGGAGATCCCACCTGTCCCAGCGACTGCCCCGTGCGGTCCGCGTCGACGGCGACGACGTCTGCCGCTCACCGAGCCGATGCGATCAGGGGAGCTGGTCGGGATGGGGTGCGGCGTTCCGGAGGCGGGAGCCGCTGAACTCCACCGTCGATCCGGCGACTCGCCGCCAGAACGGCCAGATCGACGGCGTGATGCGCAGTTCGATCCCAGCCGCGGCGTGCTGAGCAAGCAGATCGCCGACCGCTACCCGCTCGACCGCTTCCACGGTCTCGCTCGTGACCCAGTAGCCGCCTACCTCGTGCGGTCGGAACGGCTCGGTCGAGAGGCGGTAGGCGAACAGCTGACATGCGCGCATCGGCTCCAGCCAGGCGGCCTCGATCACGTGCACCCGCTTCGCGGCGCTTTGACCGAAGAACCTCTCCCGGTCCTTCTCGCTGGTGGCCGGCCCCGCCCAGATGCAGCCCCTCGGACAGTCCCGCGGGAACCAGAACATCGGGGCATGCCGCGTATCCACGGCCCACACCAAAGGTGCACTCGATCCGTTCGTGGACGTGCGGGGGTGGAACACGTCGAGCGACGGGTCCTCGCTGAAGTGCCACAACGCAAACGTAGTTTCGCCGTCATAAGCAGGTGCGGCCTCCCGAGCCATGAGCTCATCATCTCGGTCGGCTCGTGGCTGGAAGGATCATCATGAGTGGACGATCCCCGAGCTACCGCGCCCCTTTTTGGATCGCATAGCTCCCTCGCCGACCAGTCTCCGGAGGAGCCGAGCAGATGACCGATCCACGTACGCTGCCGAACGACCGCTTCGGATACAGCGTCTATTCGCTGGTCTCTCACGCCTCCCCGGAACAGGTGCGGCTGGTCGCTGACGTGCGGGAGGCCGTCGGTCAGGCGCGCGCCGTCATCCCGGCGCACGTCACGGTCCGGGGCACTTTCTACGGGATCAGCAGCCTCGGGTTCAGTCTCGACTCCGTGGAGCTCATGGGGCGGGTCGGGCCCGCCTTCGGAGGCGAGTGGAAGCTGATCGAGTCGTTCCCCCTCGCCCCCCGCGCCTCGTAGACGCACTGGGCGGACGCAATAGCGAGTCGGTCAACGGACCGGGCGGAGCAGGCGGCCCGCGGCGTTGGTCACCCGTTGACAGCGCGGAAGTACAGGAACCGCGGTGCAGTCGTCAGCAGTTCGTACGCTCGCCGGTCCAGCTCCTCGACCTGGGGCAGTGGCGAGGGCTCCACGATGTCGTCCACGCGGAACCCGGCCGCCCGCAGCGCGCCGAACATGGCACCGAGCGGCCGGTGGTAGAACTGCACCTCGACGGTGGCGCCGTCGACCTGCCAGACGTCGGTGACTTGTTCGGTCGCAAAGTAGTTCGGCAGGTCAAACCAGTGCCAGCCCTCGGGGTGGTGCACCGATATCACCAGTGCCCCTCCGACGCGCAGGATCCGGCGCAGCTCGCGCAGAGTCGGTTCCCAGTCCTCCACGTAGTGCAGCACCAGTGACGCCGTGACCAGGTCGAAGGAGCCGTCGGTCAGGAAGTCCAGCGGTTCAGCCAGATCGGCGCAGTGGAACTGGATGTCGGGGTACCGCTCGGCGGCGATGCCCACCAGGACGCGGCTGGCGTCCAGGCCGACCACGCGGGCGCCGCGCCCGTGCAGCTGGGCCGACAGGACGCCGGACGCACACCCGACGTCCAGGACGTCGAGCCCCGCTATGTCGCCCGCCAGAACGTGAATCGCCGGACGGTCGTACAACTCATTCCACGGGTTCGTCGCGTTGTGCCGGTCGTAGCGCTCGGCGAGGTCGTCGTAGAGGGAGGAGTCCATCGGGTCGACGCTAGTGGGCACCGGAGGGCGGAGTATCTGAGCCAACGACGACACGCTGAGGCCGAGCCTCGCCTGCGCAGGCAGCACGAGTTCAGTCAATAGGCCAGTTGACCGAACGTCGAGAGCCACGGTTTCTCGGTCGCCCACTGCGCTGTCCGTCCATAAGGTCGGCTGGATGAAGGACGGTCGGCGTGACCGGCGCATCGAGGGGTGGCCGAACGAGAAGACCCGCGCCCAGCTCGCCCGGATCCGCACGATCACCACCGCGTTGGCCGAGGGCGCACAGCCTTCGTGGTTGTTCGGAGGCTGGGGCCTCGACGCTCGGATGGGGCGTGTGACCCCCGCGATCACGGTGACATCGAGTTGTGCTGGCGATGAGCGTGACAGGGATGCTGGCGATGAAGGAGCAGTACCCCCACCTGCGCAATGGGCGCCCGTGGCGCGACAAGGACATCCACGACATGAAGCTTCTGCGATCAATGCTCGCAGATCACTGACCGGCATGGTTCTCGGGAGACGTGAATGACCGAACAAGGTTGGTCCTGGGACCCGACGCTCTATGCCGGTAGCGCCGTGTTCTACACCGCAGGTCGCGTGGCCTATCCGTCGGAGCTCGCTGTTCGGCTGGCCGATGCGCTTCACCTCGATGGATCTGGGCGCCTGCTCGATGTCGGCTGCGGCCCTGGCTCGCTGACACTGCCGATGGCTCGCTTCTTCGCCGAAGTCGTGGGGATCGACGCCGACTCCGAGATGTTGGCGGAGGCCGCTCGGCAGGCAGACCGTGCCGGGATCATGAACGTCACGTGGAGCTGCCTGCGCGGTGAACAGCTGCCCGCCGGAATCCCAGCCCCCTCGGTCGTGACCTTCGCCCAGTCGTTCCATTGGATGGACCGCAACCGCGTCGCAGCGCTGGTGCGACACATGCTCGCCGACGGAGGTGCCGTCGTGCACGTCGGCGCGACAACCCACGAAGGCATCGACACCGACGAGCAGTTGCCCCACCCGCGACCGCCGCGCGCCGCCATCCACTCACTCATCCGAGAGTTCCTGGGTGAATCCCGCCGGGCAGGCCTGTCGTCTTTGCCCACCGGTGAGACCCCGGGGGGCGAGGAGGGCATCTTTCGCGCCGCCGGCTTTCGCGGGCCCGAGCGTCTGGAGCTACCCGCGCGGACGGTGCGGCGCACCGTCGAGGAAGTCCGGGCGTCGATCTACTCGCTGTCCAGCTCGACCCCCCATCTGTTCGGAGCGGCGTTCAACGCCTTTGACGCGCGTCTCCGGGTGTTGCTCGAGCAGACCGCGTCCGACGGTGTCTTCAGTGAGCGCCTCCGAGGCATCACCGTCGACATCTGGCGCTGACCCATCGACTCATCCAGCAACTCGTCGCCACGCGGGAGTCGGCGCACTCGCCCTTCGCCCGGCGAGGGTGACGATGGTGGCGAGCAACGCCAGGACGGCGGCGGGAACGCCGAGCGCGGTGACCGACAGCCAGTCTTGGGCCAGACCGCCGAGGCCGCCACCCATCGCCACGCCCAAGTAGATCGCGGAGGAGTTGAGACCGAGGAGCACCGGTGCTGATGCGGGCGCAATGGTCACCAGCCGGTGTTGTTGGACCACCGAGGCCATTCCATCAGTCGCGCCCCAGATGGCGGCCCAGGCGCACACAACAAGCAGGTGGCTGACCACGAGTGGGCTGATCGCGAGCAGCACGGTGCCGCCGACGAGTGCTGCGACCGCGACCCCGAACGCCGGAAGCTTGTCGGCGAGATAGCCGGCGAAGAAGTTGCCGCCCAGGACTCCGACGCCCCACACGAACAGGATCATGGTGGCTGCTTGGGGGAACGATCCGGTCGTGGCGCCCGCGGTCACTGCTCCGATGTAGGTGTAGACGGCGTAATGCCCGGCCATCACCAGCAGCGTCACGACCAAGATGGTGAGGACGTCGGGCCGGCGCAATGGAGCGAGGCGGGCAGTGAGCCTTTGCCAACCTGGTGAGGGGGCTGGCCAGCGGTTGTGCGGCGTGGCGTGCGGCGCGGGAGTGGATGTGCCAGCGCTGCGGCCGTCGTGGACAGCTTGGTGGGGGCGGTGGTAAAGGTGGTGCCCACCGTCCTGGGCGGACGGATCGATCGCGTCGCCTTCGCGGTTGGAGTGTCCGACACTCCTACGTCCGACCTGTTCCCTAGAGTCCGGCGGGTGAGTGAGAACGAAGCGTTGGATCGGACCCGCCGAGACTACGACGAGGTCGCCGAGTTGTACGACGACATGGTGCGACAGGGCGACCAAGTCATCGATGCGCTGTCAGCAGGGATGATCAACACCTTCGCCGACCTCGTCCGCGCCGGTGGGTCGGTGGGTGCTGTGGTCGATGCGGGTTGCGGTCCCGGACAGTGGACCGATCACCTGGATCGAGCCGGTATCCGGGCTTACGGGATCGATCTGTCACCGGCCATGGTCGCGATCGCCCGCCGGTATCGTCCCGACCTGCGCTACGAGGTTGGTTCTATGCTCCATCTCGAGGCAGGGGACGAGTCGATCGCGGGCATCCTGGCGCACTTCTCGTTGATCCACACGCCGCCGGACCTGCTTCCGCGCGTCCTGACCGAGTTCGCCCGAGTGGTAGAGCCGGGCGGACCCCTGCTGATCGGTGTGCAGATCACCGACACCGCAGACGCCAACGGTTGGGTCCCGTACGACCACAGAGCCTCACCGGCGTATCTGTGGACCCTCGACGCGCTCGCCGACCGACTGCGCGAGCACGACTTCGCCGAGCTCGGACGCCTGCGAATCGTTGCTCCGGCGCCAGGCAAGCCCCCCGCCGGATACCTGCTGGCGCGCCATGACGCCAGAAGTAACGAATGAATTTTGCCGACCTGGGCGGGCAGTCAGCGGTGTGCAGCGTGGCGTGACCTCGAATGGGTGAATCTCCTGGTAGACGGGCGATTGCCTAGATCAACACGTCCCACCAGGAGCTTCAACGTGCTGTCCTACCCGTCCGGGATGACCGTGTCCAGCCGCGCCCTCGGCGTGCTCTCCGATGCGCTGCGAGCGCAGCGCAACCAGCGCCGAACCCGGTGGCGGAAGCTCTCGCCCGGCCGGCAGGCGCTGCTCGTGGTCGCGCACCTGCGTAAGGGCGAGACCTACGCCGACCTGGCCTGCGGCTTCCGCATCGGGACCTCGACGGTGTACCGGTACATCCGTGAGGCGCTCGAACTGCTCGCCGCGATGGCTCCCACCCTGGCCCAGGCGATCGAGGTCGCCCGCCGCAAGGCGTTCGTGATCCTCGTGGCTGAACTCCACGCCCTGGTCGTCGGTGCAGTGTGCGTAGGCCCGGAGGGGATGCTGACCGGATCTTCTGCGGTGCCGCCGAGTTCACGCACCCGAGCGACGGCGGCACTGATGTCGTCGACGGCGAAGAAGATGCGCGGGTGTCGCGACGAATCGTCGTGCGGCGATCCGCCCATGGGCTCGGGGCCCTGGATCATCGAGTAGCCCGGGAAGTTGCCCTCGTGGAACGTCCAGCCGAACAGTGAGCCCCAGAACCGCTGGGTTGCGCGACCGTCGGCGACCTCGACCAGTCGGTGGGCTACGTCCTCAAGCAGGTGCAGGCCTCGCTGCACACCGCGATGGGCGGGGTGCTGCGTCCACTCGATCTGACCGTTGCCCAATACGCCTGCCTGGAACTGCTCGGGCAGCATCCGGGACTGTCCAACTCCGAGCTCGCCCGACGCGCCTTCGTCACCCGCCAGTCGATGAACCTCGTTCTCCGCCGGCTACAGGAGCGGGGCCTGCTCACCAGGCCAGACCATGCCGCGTATGGACGGGCACTGCCGACCGAGCTCAGCCGGGCCGGGCAAGCGGTGCTGTGCAAGGCCAGTGTCGCCGTGCGCGCCGTCGAACAGCAGCTGTTCTCGCCGTTGTCCCTGGCGCAGCAGCGCCGGCTACGAGATGACCTGGTCGCCTGCGCAGCCTCCGCTATCTCCGAGTAGCCACCGAATCGTGTTGTCGGCGTCGCGCCGGCCCCGCGAGCGACTGCCCGGCCTCGCACCGGGCCGGGATGTCAACGCACAGGGCATACAAGATCGACCGCTCGGAGCACGGCGGCCACCGAGCGGTCGACGTCGGCCTCCGTCGTGGCCGCGTTCGAGACGGCGATGCGCATGTAGCGGCGCCCGCGCCAGTTGGTGCCTCCCATCCAGCAGGTGCCGTCGCGCTGCACGGCGGCGAGCACGGCGTCGGTGCTGTCGTGGGGGTCGAAGCCGACGAGGACCTGGTTGAGCACGACGTCATTGGCGATCTCCAGCCCACCGGCCGCGAGGCCCGCGGCGAAGCGGGCGGCCAGCCGGCAGCAGCGCTCCACCAACTCCGCCATCCCCTCGGCGCCGAGCTCGCGCAGCGCCGCCCACACGGCGAACCCGCGGGCGCGCCGCGACGACTCGAGGACGAGGTCGCCGGGCGCGGGTACCGGCCCGCCGGACCCGGTGAGGTAGCTCGCGGTGTAGTTCATCGCGGCGACGTGCACGTCGGGGTGCGCGCAGATCGCGAAGCCACAGTCGTAGGGCACGTTGAGCCATTTGTGCCCGTCGCAGGCCCACGAGTCGGCCAGCTCGGCGCCGTCGACGAGGTGGGCGCGGGCGGGCGCGGCGGCCGCCCACAGCCCGAACGCGCCGTCGACGTGCACCCAGGCGCCGTGCTCGCGGCCGAGGGCGATGGCCGCGCGCAGGTCGTCGCAGGCCCCGGTGTTGACGTTGCCGGCCTGCAGGCACAGGATCGTCGGCCCGGCCGGGCCCGCGGAGAGCACGCGGCGCAGGTCGGCGACGTCGATCGCGCCGTTCGCGTCGGCTGTCACCGGCTCGACAACGGCGTCGCCGAGGCCGAGCAGCCGCAGTGAGCGGTCGATCGTGGCGTGGCGCTCCGCGCCGGCGACCACCCGCACGCGGGGTGCGCAGGGTAGGCCGTCGCGCTCGACGTTCCACCCGACGGCCTGCAGCACGTGGTGGCGGGCGGCGGCCAGGCCGACGGTGTTGCCGGCCTGGGCGCCGGTCACGAATCCGACCGTGGCGGTGGCGGGTAGGCCCAGCAGTCGCGAGCAGCCAGCCGCTCGCGACGCGTTCGGCGGCCGTCGCGGCGGGGGAGAGCGCGTTGTTGTAGCCGGCTTGATCCCATCCGACGGCGAGCATGTCCGCGGCGGTGGCGGCGGGGAGCGCACCGCCGATGACGAAGCCGAAGTAGCGCGGGCCCGCCGTGCTCATCAGCCCGCCCTCGGCCGCGGCGACGAGTTCGTCGAGAACCTGGGCGGGCGGGGTGGGCCTACGGGGCAGCGGCCCGGCGAACGCCTGCAGCACCGCGTCCGGGTCGGCGGGCGCCTGCACGGGCCGACCGGGGAGGGAGGCTCGGTAGTCCGCGGCCACCGCCGCGGCGCGCTGCAGGAGTGGCGCCAACTCGTCGCTCATCGCCGGATCGTACAAATGGGCCGCCGGTCCACAGGAATGACGAGAGCGCCGTTCGTCCACTGCGGACGTGCGCGAGAGGTCAGCCCTGCGGGGTGAGCAGGACGATCGGGATCTCGCGGTCGGTCTTCTGCGCGTATTCGTCGTAGAGGGGGAAGATCTGCGCCATCTGGGGCCAGAGGCGCTCGCGCTCGACGGGGGACGCCACCCGGGCGCGGGCGGTGAACCGGCGCGTGCCGACCTGCACCCCGACGCTCGGGTCCGCTCGGAGATTCTTGAACCATGCCGGGTCCTCATCGGCGCCACCCTTGGAGGCGACGACGACGAACTCGTCTCCCGAGGTGCCGTAGATCAGGCAGGTGCGGCGCGGCCGGCCGGTCCTGCGTCCGGTCGAGGCGAGCACGAGCGTGCGCACGCCGTTGTTCTCGTGTCCCTCGGTGCCACCCGAGGACAGGTAGGTGCGGGTGTGCTCGGCGACCCAGTCCCACTGCGAGTCGGTGGCGCGATCCAGGTCTTCGGCGACGGCCATGGGGCGGTCCTTTCGGGTGGTGCACGGCCACGGTGGCCGCGTCTGCCCCGGGGACGGAGCCGTCAGGCCGGTCTCGACATCGGCGCCACAACTTTTCGGGAATCGACCGCGGAAGGGCGCCGGCCAGGCAGTGAACGCCGCGGGCAGCTGAGCCGGGTCAGCCCTGCGACAGGTCGTCGAAGGGGCGCACCTCGATCGGTCCGCCGCACGCCTCCGCGCACTTCTCGGCCCAGGCCAGGGCCGCGTCGAGATCGGGGACGCGGATCACCCAGAAGCCCCCGAGCTGTTCTTTCGTCTCGGCGAACGGTCCGTCGGTCATGGTGGTGGTGCCGTTCTGTACCCGTACGACGGTGGCGCTGTCGGAGGGAAGCAGCCCGCCGGCGAAGACCCAGGCACCGCTGGATCGGATGTCATCGTTGATGCGTCCGACCCGGTCGTAGGACGCCTGCGCCATGGCCTCCCTGGTGGGCTCGGGCACGCTCTCGTCGCTCTGGAGGGACAGCAGGTACTGCATGGTCGATCGCTCCTCGGTCGCGCGGCGGTGTCGGTACGGCGTCAGGCGCGCAGCCGGCGGGCCACCGCGGGGATCACGATCGCGGCGGCCACCAGGTGCGTCACCATCAAGAGCATCTTGGTGGTCGGGGCGGCGTCGGCGACCAGGTCCGGCACCAGGGAGAGCACGGTGAGGGCCACGGTGGTGCGGATCCAGGTGGTGCGCGGGTGGCGGGCGAACCGGCGCAGGCCCACCGCGATGAGCAGGCCGATCACCGAGAACATGACGGTCAGGGTCGCGAACCCGGACGCCGGGATCGTCGCGCCGCCGACGTCGAGGCTGATCCCGACCGCCTGACCGGCGGCGGCGACGGCCGCGGTGGCGGCCGCGGCGACGACGATGGCGGCGGCCCCGTCCCGAAGGAGTGATCCGACCGTCGGGACGGACGAGGTGGCGGTGGGCGCGGTGACGCTGGTGGTGGCGGACATGGTGACCTCCGGTGGTGGACCGACCGGCTCCGTGCCGGTCTCTCACCCTGGCTACGAACGGGATCGACACCGTTCGACATGTCCCCGGGAGAATTCTCGAAGATCTTTGGGAGGTCCTCTTCTGCGCCGGCTGGGACCGCCTACCCGACGTGCCGCCGCGACCAGCTGAGGTAGTGCACGTTGTAGGGGCGGGCGGATCGAGGGTGACTCGGCAGACCGGGGTGTCCGACTTCGGGTTGCTTCTCCCGGCCGAGATAGTGAACGAGAACGATCGCTCCGAAGATCACCAAGGTCCAGAAAACAATCATGCCGGCCGTCGTGAGCGCATAACCCCACGCGGGCATTCCGGGCCACGACCACATCATCGTGCATCACTCCTCATCGCATCCGAATTCGCTGGGTGACCCCGACGGCGGCAAACCCGACAGCCGCTCACTGGCCATAACGACCAGGAAGCCGTGTTGTCACGATGAGTAGCTTGATCATTACTCACTGACAGCTGACGTGTGGGAAGGCTCAGGCGTGGCGTGTTCGCGGACCCACGCGAGCAGGGCCTGCTACTCGTGCACGGCCAGTACGAGCACCGCGGCGCCGCCGTGCCCGTTCGGGTGGAGGAGGTGGGCGTGGGCGGGTGCCGTGCCGACCCGCACTTCGGGGACCTCGAACGCGCCGACGCCGCGGCAGTCCCAGACCGGACGATGTCGCGGGGCTTCGGCGCGGAGCACAGCGGCGATCTCCGCGACACGGCGGTCGCCCGCGTCGGTGGTGGTCCTGCAGCCGCGCCATCCGCGGGTGCTGGCCGCCCAGGCCCAGACCGTGCAGGCCGCGGCACACGGCCGGTTCGTCCTCGGCCTCGGGGTGAGTCACCCGGGCCTGCTGGAGATCTACGACATCCCGTTCGAGAAGCCGGCCGCCGCGCTGCGGGCCCACCTCGACGTCCTCCTCCCCGTGCTCGAGGGCCGTCGCGTGCCCGGCGCGACCGGCGCGGGTTCGGACCCGACCGAGACGGTGGTGCGTGGGGCGACGCCGCGGGTCCCCGTGCTGCTGGGCGCGCTGGGCCCGGTGATGCTCCGTCTCGCAGGTGAGCGCACCGATGGTGTCATCACGTTCCTCGCCGGACCCCGCACGATCGGTGACCACGTCGTCCCGACGGTCGCCCGGGCCGCCGAGCTGCTGGGCGCGCTGGCTACGCCGTCTTGCGGGGGAGACCGGGCGGGTTGACCTCTGATGCGGCGACGGCCTCGCTGGCGAGGTTCCAGCGGTCCAGCACCTCGGCATACCGGCCGTTCGCGATCACCGTGTCGACCGCCTGGTCGAGCGCTGCCACCAGGCCGTTGTCCTTGCGGGTCATCGCCGCGATGTCGGCCGTGACGTCGCCCCCGCCCGAGACCGACCCCACGATCTTGGTGGTGCCGGCGACCGCGGAGTGGTAGGCGAGCGTGGGGTTCGGGCCGAAGTAGGCGTCGATGCGGCCGGAGTCCAGCGCGAGGTAGTAGTCACCGGTGCTCTGGTAGTACTGGAAGTTCACCGGCGCGAGCCCGGCGGCGCGGTTCTGCTCGTCCCAGCCCACCAGGATCTCTTCCTGGTTGGTGCCCGAGCTCACCGAGATCGTGAGCCCGGCGACGTCGCGCGGCTCCGCGATCCGCTTGATCGGCGAGTCCGTGCGCACCTCGAACGACACGGTGTCGACGCGGTAGGTCGCGAAGTCGTACTTGTCCTTGCGCTCCTCGGTCACGGTGATGTTCGAGAAGCCGGCGTCGTACTGCCCGGACTCGACGGACAGGAACAGGTTCTCCCAGGACGTCGGCTCCAGGCGCAGCTCCAACCCGAGGACGTCGGCCACGAGCTGCGCGATGTCGGGTTCGACGCCGATCACCGTGGTGTCGTCGTCGGCGCGGAACGACAGCGGCGGTCCCGAGGAGCCGGTGGTGCCGACGACGAGGGTGCCGCGGTCGCGGATCGCCTGCGGCACCGCGGCCGCGATGGCGTCCACGCGCTCGGCGCGCACCCGGTTCTGCTCCGGGCTCGTGTTCACGGCGACGCCGGGCGGGGCCGGAGGCCCGCCGACCTGGTCGGGGTCGGGGCCGGCGCAGGCGACGGTGGTCAGCACGGGCAGCGCGAGCAGGACGGCGGCCAGCCGCAGGTGTTTCGACAGCCTCGACACGGTGTTCCCTTTCGGTGATCAGTGACGATCTCAGTGGCGAACGGCGCCGAGGAACGCACGGGTGCGTTCCTCTCGCGGGGAATCGAGGATCTGCGCCGGCGGCCCCTGCTCGACGACGCGGCCGGCGTCGAGGAACACCACGGTGTCGGCCGCCTCGCGGGCGAAGCCGATCTCGTGGGTGACCACGACCATGGTGGTGCCGGTGCGGGCGAGGTCGCGCATCACGTCGAGCACCTCGCCCACCAGCTCGGGGTCGAGCGCGGAGGTCGGCTCGTCGAACAGCACGAGCTTCGGGCGCAGCGCGAGCGCCCGCGCGATCGCGACCCGCTGCTGCTGGCCGCCGGAGAGGCGCCGCGGGTACTCGTGCGCCCTGTCCGAGAGCCCGACGCGGTCCAGCAGCTCTCGCGCGTGCGCGGCGGCCTCGGCGCGGTCGCGGCCCTGCGCCGACACCGGCGCCTCCACGACGTTCTCCAGCACCGTGAGATGGGGGAAGAGGTTGAAGCTCTGGAAGACGAACCCGATGTGGGTGCGCTGGCGCAGGATGTGCCGCTCGGACAGCTCGTGCAGCCGGTTACCGGAGCGGCGGTAGCCCATGAGCTCGCCGTCGACGAGCACGAAGCCCTTGTCGACCTTCTCCAGGTGGTTGATCGCACGAAGCAACGTGGACTTGCCCGAGCCGGACGGCCCCAGCAGCACGGTGACCTCACCGGTGCGCACCGTGAGGTCGATGCCGCGCAGCACCTCGAGGGCGCCGAAGCTCTTGTGGACGGCCCGCAGCTCGACCATGGGTGTGCTCATGCCGCCACCCCTCTCCTCCGCAGCGCTGTCCGCAGCCGCTGGAGCGGGGTGGGCGGCAGCGCCCGTTGCGCGCCGCGGGCGTAGTGGCGCTCGACGTAGAACTGCGCGACCGACATGACCGTGGTGAGCACGAGGTACCAGATGGCCGCGACGAGCAGCAGCGGGATCACGCGGCCGTTGCGGGTGTAGATCACCTGCACCTGGTAGAAGAGCTCGGACAGCGCCATGATGTAGACCACCGACGTGCCCTTGACCAGGCCGATCAGCTCGTTCCCCGCCGTCGGGATGATCGTGCGCATGGCTTGGGGCAGCTGGATCCGGCGGAACTGGCACAGCGTCGGGATGCCCAGCGCGGCGGCCGCTTCGAGCTGGCCGGGGTCCACCGCGAGGAAGCCGGAGCGCACCACCTCGGCGGCGTAGGCGGCCTGGTGCAGCGCGAGCCCGAGCACCGCCGCCGTCAGCGGGCTGACGAGATCCATCGTGCCGATCTCGACGAACGTCGGGCCGAACGGGACGCCGAACCCGATCGTCCGGTACAGCAGCGCCAGGTTGTACCAGAAGAGCAGCTGCAGGATCAGCGGCACCGACCGGAAGATCCAGATGTAGCTCCAGCTCACCGCGCGCAGCAGCGGGTTGGGTGACATGCGCATCACCGCGAGCACGGTGCCGAGCACGAACCCGACGACGATCCCGAGCACCGTGAGCTGCAGCGTCAGCACGACCGACCGCAGGATCGACGGGGCGAACAGGAACTGCCCGACCGTCGGCCAGTCCCACGCCGGGTTCGTGACCAGTGCGTTGATCGCCATCGCGAGCAGCACGGCCACCACGGCCGTAGCCGCCCATCGCCACGGGTGCCGGGCCGGGACGACGGTGAGCTCCTCGGCCGCGTCGGGCACGACGGGCGCCGGCGCGACGTCCCTGGAGAGCGTCACGGTGCCGACTCCTTCTGGGCGAGCTCCTTCTCGAACGGGTGCGGGCCGATCCGCTCGGGCGGTAGCTCGAGGTCGAAGAGCGGGGTGTAGCCGGTGACGAGGTAGAGGCCCTTCGCCTCGGGCTGGCGGGGGCCGGTGGTGAGGTAGATCCGCAGGTAGCCGCGGGCGGCGATCTCCCGCTCCAGCTCGGCCAGCACGCGCCGGGCGAGGCCGCGGCGCCGGTGTGCCGAGTGCGTCCAGATCCGCTTGAGCTCGGCCGTGCGCTCGTCGAACCGGCGGAACGCGCCCCCGGCCACGGGCTCGCCGCCGTCGAGCAGGAGCAGCAGCCCGCCGTCGGGCGGGCCGAACTCGACGGCGCCGCGCCGCGCCTCCTGACGCAGGTCGCCCAGCGTGTGGCCGTAGCGGGTGGAGTACTCCCGGTCCAGCTCGGCGAGCAGCGGCAGGACGAGCGGGTCGGTGTAGGCAACCGACCGAACGTCGAGTGCCGGTGCACTCATCGGGTCCTCCGGAGGAAAGCAGGGGTGAACGACCGCGACAGCGGCGTGCGAGGGGGAAATGCGCGGAGGGTTCAGCGACAGAGTGCGGTCTGCGTGCGGCACAGGTCGACATGCCGCCGCCGCGACCCGGAAAAGCGCATGCGCAACGATATGCCGGCACACATCCGGGTTGTCAAGTGCAGCCGTGCCGGTCAATTGACCGAACAATTCGGATGGGAAATGTTCCAATGTCCGGCGGCGCTGCGGGCGACGCTCGGCGAAGCCGAGCAGGTCGTCGATGGCTCCGCCGAGCACCGCCTAGCACTCCAGCCGTAGATCGTGATTTGCGGCGTGGCGGTCCCGGATGTAGGGCGGCCACCGCTTGATGATCGTCCGTTGTGTCGACATCAGATGACCAAGCTGTGGCCGTGGGCCACAGCGTAGAACCCGGCCGGTGGCGGCCGAGACCGATAAGGGCTGCTCGATCGGATGGCTGGGGTTCACCCGGGTCGAGACGCGCCGTCGGGCCCGGAAGTTCGTGCTCGGGCTGCTGGCCGACCTGCCGCGCAAGAACTGCTGGACGATCGCCGAGCACGCCGGGGACAGCGATCCGCACGGGATGCAGCACCTACTCGGAGGTCGCGATGTGCATCGGGGTCGACTTGGCGCCGCCGACGACAACACCATGTCTGCGCCAACCACTACCGCCGCCGCGTCCACCGACCCCCATGACCCACGGACCGCCATTGCAGTATTAACCGAGGCGCTGCAGCGCCTTCTCTACGGCGATCTCGACACGAGCCGTCATGCCAGACACATCGACTGGGCGGCGCCCTGCAACCTGGCGGCGAATCAACTTGGGTCCGTTGTCATCATGGTGAAGCAGGGTGTACAAGTCCCACCACGGGTCGAGAGTTACGCCCGCGATTGATTCGTACAGCAACCGGAGTCGCTCGGCCCAATCAGGCGAATAAAGTGAAGTCAGGTATCGCCGACACTGTCCGACGTCGATGGCACGAGATCCTCGGTGAATTCCATTCCAATCGGTGAGTCCCGTGATCTTGCCGCGCGACCAAAGCAGATTGACAGGTAGGTAGTCGCAGTGCAGGAAGACGTCACCATCCTTAGGTGGTGGTGCTTCCATGACGTTGAAGGCTGCCTTCCACACTTCAGGCCGCTGCGCGCCGTCTGGCACCCGAAAACGACCAAGAGGTGCGATCCACGAGTCAGTCCAAGGCTGAAAAGTCGGCGCTGGAAGGTCGACGGAATGCAGTAGGGCGGCGAACTCTGCGATCCTCGCTATCCACGACCCGTGCTCCGCCGGATTCAGGTGAATGCGGCCAGGTAACCGTGTCATCAGCAGAGAGGGCGCACCCTTCGTGGCAACGCCGGCAACATCAGCCGCCAGAATCCTCGGTACCGGAAGCCCGCTTCCTGCCACCACGTTTAAGTTGACGATTTCCTTCTCCATGGCGGCCCGAAGCGCCGCCTCGCCCGGCGGGTACTGCCGCAATACCACAGTGGTTCGTGTGTCGTGTCGCTCAACCGTCAAGCGATGGACGGCAGAGTTGACGCCACCGGTCAATCGGCGATGCCCGACGATGCGACTGCCCTCGCCTATAGACGCCGCAGCCCAGGCGAGAGCATCCGTGGAGGGCCGACGTTGGAAGAATCTGCTCTCTCTCCAGTCGCTGCCGGCCGGCTCATCTTGGTGGGTCGCATCGTCTCTGTCCATGACTGAGAACCTATGACCTTCCGGGAGCAATGATTGGAATCTCTGGATTACCGGGGGGCGTACCCTTCCGGCGATCTTGAGGCGATCAAGCAAGATCGGCGCGCCTACGCCGGTCGGGAGGGTACGAATCGTGCTCACCGTAGTTCCTGGAGCTGCCGACGCCGATACCCCTCGCTAGCTCCAGCCATAGTGGGCGTTGATCACGCTGACCCCGCCAGCGCAGTCACCGGAGTCGGCGTGCTCGTGGCTGCTGGTGCGGCCGCCGCGACACCGGCGAGTGCGCGTACTACCGCTGCTAGAGCCCCGATCCGGTGCCGCTGCGCGAGCTGGTCCGGGTCGCGGGCCGCCGCTGGACCGTCGAAGAGTCCTTCCAGACCGCGAATGGCCTGGCCGGCCTCGACCAACACCAGGTCCGCCGATGGATTTCCTGGCGCCGGTGGACCCTGCTCGCGATGCTCGCCCACGCGTTGCTCGCCGTCATCGCCGCACACGCCCGCGCTGACCAGCCCGCACAGGCCGGGCTGATCGCGCTGACCTGCAACGAGATCCGGCGACTCCTCGTCACGTTCCTCGTCGAACCCACCCGCACCCTCGCTTGCCCGCTGGCGTGGTCACGATGGCGACGACGCCACCAATACCACGCTCGAACAAGCCACTACCAACGTCAGAAGATCGCTCAGGGACGCGCGTAACGATCTGCGGCTGGAGTAGTAGAGGTTGGCCGACCGCCGACCGCGATCGCGATATCGTGGTGTGCGGCAGAGGACCCGGCAGGTTGCTGACTCCACTCATTTTCTGATTGATCGCGAGGATGTGCGTGAACGCTTCTGAACCTCTCTGTCTTGTGATCAATGGGCCGTCGGCGGCGGGCAAGTCGACGCTGACGACGGCGATCCAAAGCCGATCCGAGCTGCCGCTACTGAGGTTCGGGCTGGATGAGCTGTTCCAGATGGTGCCGGACCACTGGGGTGGAGGGCTGCCCGGCGCTCGACATTCGAATCGTGGGTTCTCGTACCGAGAGGTCCCGGGTATCGATGGTGCCCGGCGAATCCATTGTGGATCCGACGGCCACACGATGCTGAGGGCGATGAATGCGGCCGTCATCGCGATGCTGCGCGAAGGACAAGGCGTTGTCGTCGACGGGCAGGCGTTCGAGCCGGTGATCAACCAGGAGCTCGAGTCGGGCCTTCGCAAGCTCGAAGAGGAACGGTCTGCGTGCGTATTCGTGGTCGAGCTCCAGGTGGATGACATCGAGCTCGCCGATCGTCAGCGACGCCACCGGCATCCGGCCGGGCTTTCGCTGTTCCACAACAGGCTGCCGCCCCAGTCGATGCATCCCGACCTCAGGCTCGATACGACACACATGGACTCCGACCACGTCGCAGAGACCGTGTGGAACCAGTTGGTCGTCCGGTATCCGTCGATCTCCGAGTAGGCCAGAAGGCCTGCCAGCGGATCGGCGCGATCATGCCGAGGCGGCGCGCTCGAGCGCGGCCGCACCGGCGGCGCTCAACAGTGTCACTGTCCCGAGCGTGGCCAACAGGGTGGCAGGCACGGGCGCCTCGGCGGGGATCAGAGGGCCGATGCCGGCGAAGGACTCGCCCACCACGACGCCGGCGAGCAGCAGATGGCCGACGACCGCGAGTCCGACGATCGCGACCCGTCGGTGTTCTGGACCGGGGCCGGGGGACACGATCCAGGCGATGGCGGGCAGGAGCACGACGGCGGGCATCGTCACCAGGTGCGCAGGCACCAGCGACACGCCCACGGCGTTGATCTGTATCTCGGCGGCACCATCGGCGGCGATGACACTGCGGACGATCATGGTGACGCCGATCCCGAGCCCGACCAGGAGGCCGAGGTATCCGGTGGTCAGCGCCAACCGCATGCTCGGCCGGGTGTTCGACGTGGGTCGCATCGTGGCAAGGGCGAGTCCCAGCACCGTCACAATGATCACCGCGCCGAACACGGCACCGGAGCGGCCGAGGGCGACATCGGGTCCTGATGTACCGACGGTCTGGGATCGCACCTGCCGCCAGGCCTGCACCGTGATCGCGACGACCTCCATGACGGACGCGGCGGCGTAGCCGCCGAGCAGCAACCGACGGACACCCGGCGGGACCCGCGCGTACCTGGTCACCGCGACCAGCACGGCGAGCACGATGCCGAACGTGAAGCCGAACGTCACCGCCTTGCGCCACGAGATCGGTCCGGACCAGGGCCCGCCGTCGACGAGGAACACCCCGAGGTGCACGACGCCGCTCGTGATCAGCGCCGCGGCCAGGAGGAAACAGAATCTCTCGAACCGGTCGCCGTCCTGGTAGGTGTCGATGACCCGCCGACGCTCGGGTGGTGCACCGGTTCGGGTCATGGCGGGTGACGATGCCCGGGATCGGACGTCGTGCCATCCGTCCAGCCGCGGCTCCCGGTCTACGCAAGCTGACGTAGGGCCTCCCGGCCCTCGTCGAATCAGACCGGACGCTGCGGCGTCCCGCGCACGCTGCACCAGTACGCGTCGGCCTCGGCCGCGCTCATGCCGACCTTCACGGTGACCGACACCGCCCGGCCGAAGCAGCGGCGCAGCGCCTTGCGTGCCACCTTCTGGACACGCCGTTCCACGTCGTCCACGACCCCGCCCCCGCTCAGGGACAGGATGGCCACGAAGCCGTGCCGCCGGTTGCCGTGGCGTGGTGGTGTGCGGAGGTCCTCCGCGAGCGTCACCTCGGCGGTCATCGGTCGCTTGCGGTTGGTGCAGATCGCCCGGGTGAGTTCGGCCCCGATGACGTGCGGGTCGACCTCCGCAGGTGCCCTGACGTGCACCACGGCCATGACGGCTTCCGATGCTGCGGTCACGACTGCTGGCTCCCTCGATCATCGGGCTTCACCCAGGGCCCCGTGCGGGGGCAGGTCATGCCCTACCGCTCTTATGCCAGGTCGAGCGCGTCCTGGGACCCGAACAAGCTGACCAGCCGCAGCAACGCCGGGCTGGGAAGGATCGAGAGGCGGCGCCCTCCGGCCCGGGCGCGGGCGGTGGCTTGGAACAGCAGCTCCAGGCAGTGGCAGTCGATGAAGCTGACATGTCTCACGTCGAGCATGTACAGGTCCTTCCGGTGGGAAGTGATCGCCGAGTCGAGGGCTGCGACGGTGGACATGTCGATCTCGCCGGTGAGCCGGAGCACGGTGCCACCGGCGGAGGTCTCGACCGCAACCTCCAGCAGGTCGGCCACTTCCTCGGCGGCACCGCAAGCATCGTCGGTAGGCGCCCGGCGGCCGTGTTCCCTACGGTCCACCCACCTGGCTACCCCAGGTCGGGTCGTTACATGCACCACATCCTCACGACCGAGAATCGGGGGGCAGCTTCTGCACGTACGCGTCGCGATGGGTGATTGTCCGGCCGCCCGAGTCGCGGAGATCCAGTTTTCGGACCGGCTGGTCGTCCTCGATCCCGAGCAGGCGGGAATGCCGCTCGCCCTCTGCGAACAGGTGCTCCTCGCCCCACTGGCGTAGCGCGACGAGCACGGCGAACAGGCCGCCGCCCTTCTCCGTGATGGCGTACTCGTGATAGGCGGTGCCGTCCGATGCGGGGCGGGTCTCCAAGATCCCGTGCGCGACGAGGGTGCGCAGCCGTTCGGTGAGGATGTTCCGCGAGAGGCCGAGGCTCCGCTGCAGTGCACCGAACCGGGTGATCCCGTCGAGGACGTCCCGGATGATCAGTAGCGACCAGCGGTCTCCGACGAGGTCGACGGTGCGGGCCACCGGGCACTCCGCCGAGGCCAGGGACTCTCTCGACGACGCCATCTGGGCCTCCCGTTCGAACCACCAGCCGGAACTAGTTGCAAAACAAGACTGGCTCACCCTACCCTCCCGGCATCCAGTCTTGTTTTTGAACTAGCTACCGAGGAGTAGGGCGATGGCAGACGCAGTGACCGGCACCAGGCACGTGAGCCCGGTGCGAGTGGCCGTGATCCAGTTCGAGCCGCAGGTCGGGCTGGAGAACCTCAAGTCGAACGCGACGGCGGTCGAGGAGCGTCTCCACAGGGCTGGTGAGGCAGGTGCCGGCCTGGTGGTGCTGCCCGAACTGGCGACGACCGGGTACGTGTTCGAGACCCGCGAGGAGGCGTTCGCGCACGCCGAGTCGGTGCCGGACGGGCCGTCCCTCCAGCTGTTCACGCGCGTCGCTGCCGAGCACGACATGTACATCGTGGGCTGCGTCGTCGAGCAGGACGGTGAGCGGCTGTACGACACCGCGGTGCTGGTGGGCCCCCATGGCTACATCGGCCACTACCGCAAGACCCACCTCTGGAACACCGAGAAGCTGTGGTTCACCCCGGGCGACGAGGGCTTCAAGGTCTTCGACACCCGCATCGGGCGGATCGGTCTCCTGGTCTGCTGGGACATCTGGTTCCCCGAGACGGCGCGGATCGTGTCGCAGATGGGCGCCGACATCATCTGCATCCCCACCGGATGGGTGTGGACCCCGCCGCCGCTCTACGACGCGAGCGGCGTCTGCATGGCCGCGCACCTGACGATCACGGCGGCGCACGTCAACAACGTCCTCATCGCGACCGCCGACCGGACCGGTCAGGAGCGCGGCGCGGGCTTCATGGGCAACTCCCTGATCGCGAGCACCAACGGTTGGCCGATCGACCGCATCGCGGGCCCCGACGAGGACACCATCATCTACGCCGACGTCGACCTCACGGCGACGAGGACGGCGCCCATCTGGAACCAGCTCAACGACCTGCACCGCGACCGCCGCACGGATCTCTACGACCAGATGCTCGGCTACCGCGGCGCCTCGCCGCTGCCGCGGTGACCGCCGTGGACGGCGTCCCCGAACCGGTTCCATCCGTCCGAGGGGTGGCCGGTCGGGTTGTCCCGTCGGCTGCTGCGGTCGCCGTCCTGGTGATCGCGGCCGGGTGGACGTGGGGAGCGTCCGCGACGGCGTGGGCGGGCGACTACGCCGACGTTCCCGGGATGATCCGCTGGACCCTGGCGTCGATCACCGAGCCGCAGTTCTACGCGGTCGGATCGGTGAGCGCCTTCCTCCTCCTCGGAGGCCTCGCCGGCCACGTCTGCCACCGTCGGGGCTGGCGCTTCCAGGGCTTCGTCCAGGCGTGCGGAACCGGGATCTGGCCTCCCGTCGCAGGCGCGGGCGTCGCGAGCATCGGGCTCAGCACGCTGCTGTGGGGATGGGCCCTCGAGGGCGGCCTCTGGCAGCCGTTGTTCGTGCCCCTGGTCTCCGTCGCACCGGCGGTGGTCGTGCTCTACGGCCCGGGCCGGCGGGTGGCGGTCACCGCGGCCGTCGCCGGGGCGGTGCTCGCGCCGCCACCGGCGATGCTCCTGGTGAGCTACGTGTGCAGGCCTCTGGACATCCCTCTCGTCGTCGGAGCGACCGCCGGAATGACGCTGGCGGCCGCGGCGGGGTTCTGGATCTGCCGCCGGCTCCCCTGGATGCCGCAACCGTGGGCCTGGCGGGCCACCGCACCCGAACCGAGGTCCACGGGTCGGCGCCCCGCCGACAGCGGACCGATCTGGGTACTCCGGCGGACGCTGGCGGACCTGACCGAGGCCCAGTTCTTCGGCAACGAGTGGGCGAGTGCGGCCCTCGTCGCGGGCGCGCTCATCGCACACCTGACGGCACCGGAGTCGCTCGTGTACGGCACGGGGCTGTTCATGACGGTCCTCGTCGCGCAGCTCCTGACCGCGTTGCTGGGGGTGGTCGTCTGGCGCAGGCGCTGGCGGGACGCGGGCTTCTACCCGACGTTCGTGCCGGTCGTCTCCGTCGTCCCGGCAGCGGTCCTGTCCTTCGACGGGGCGATCGTTCCGACGCTGGTCGCGACCGTCCTGGGAGCGCTCATCGCGCCACCCACCGCCGCGGCGATCTCCGCTCGCCTGCCCGGCAGCTTCCATCCTTTCGTCGGCAACGTCGCCGCGATGAGCATCTGCACCGCGCTTCTCGTCCCGCCGCTGGCCGTCCTCCCAGGAGCCCACCCATGACCGACACCGTCACGACGTCGAACTCGATCGCCATGATGGCGGCGGCACTGCGCCGAGGCGATGTGACCGCCGTGGAACTGACCCGTACCGCGCTGAGCAGGATCAGCACGCTCAACCCGCAGCTGAACGCGTTCGTGCTCGTCGACGAGGAGGGGGCCCTCGCCGCGGCGGCGCGGGCCGACGCGGAGCTCGCCGACGGAGTCGACCACGGCCCGCTGCACGGTGTCCCCGTGGCGGTCAAGGACCTCATCGACGTGGCCGGCATGCCGACGACGTGCGGCTCGGCTTCCTCCTTCGGCACGCCCCGCGCGGCCGAGGACGCCGAGGTCGTCACGCGGCTTCGGACGGCGGGCGCGGTCATCGTCGGGAAGACGACGCTGCACGAGTTCGCCTACGGCGCCACGGGCGACCGGTCCGCCCACGGGCCGTCCCGGAACCCGCACGACCCGGCCCGGATCTCGGGTGGCAGCAGCGGCGGTAGCGCTGTCGCCGTCGCCGCCGGGATGGTTCCCCTGGCACTCGGCACGGACACCGCCGGGTCGGTGCGGGTCCCTGCTGCGCTGTGCGGCGTCGTCGGCGTCAAGCCGGCGTTCGACGCGATACCCACCGGCGGGATCTACCCCCTCGCGCCGACGCTCGACCACGTCGGCCTGTTCGCCGCGACCAGGAGGACGCACGGATCGGCTACCACGTCCTCTCCGGGACGTCCCCGGACCGGCGCCGGCCGACCCGGCCCATCGCGTGGCTGCCCCCTGACGACATCGCACCGACCGATCCCCGCGTCGCCCGGATCGCCTTCGAGGCGTTGTCGAACACCGGCGTCGACGTGCGGGTGGCGTCCGACGCCCTGGGCGATGCCGGAGGCCTGTTCCGGATGTTCTCGACGCTCCAGAGTCGCGAGGCGTACCAGGTGCACGCCCATCACCTCGCCGCCGACGAATCCGTGATCGATCCCGAGGTCGTCGCACGTCTCACGCTCGGCCAGAGCGTCGGCGACGCGAGCTACGCCGAGGCGGACCGGGCACGACGCGCCTTCCGAGACCACGTGGCCGACCTGCTGGATCGGTTCCCGATCCTGGCCCTGCCCACCGTTCCCGTCCCCGCACCGCTGATCGACCAGAGGACCGTGCGCGCCGGTGGCGCGCACCTGGAGACGCGGGCGGCGCTGCTCTCGCTGACGAGCCCGTGGAACACGGCCGGGCTGCCCGCGATCAGCGTGCCGGCCGGACGGGTCGACGGGATGCCGGTCGGCGTGCAGCTCGTCGCCGGCAAGGGCGACGAGGAGCTCCTGTTCGGTCTCGCCTCCACGATCGAGGGGTAGAACGACCATGCCGTCCATCCAGATCGACCTTCCACTCGACGCCGAGGTGCCGATCAAGCAGGAACTGGCGCGCCGCATCGGCGCGATCTACGCCGACACCATGGAGGTGGCCGCCGACCTCCTCACCGTCTCGATCCACGACCTCGGCCACGGGAGCGTCTGGCGGTGCCACGAGAACGACGAGCCGACGCCGTCCGCTCTCATCATGTGCGACATCCGGAGCGGTAGACCCACCGAGACGCGTGCCGCGCTCGCCCAGCTCCTGATCGACGCCTGCGTCGAGCTGTTCGGCCTGGACAGCCTCTGGATCAAGGTCGAGTTCACCCAGCACGCGGGAGACGAGATGTACCACCCGCACCTCGGCGGCTGGAACAAGGAGTGGAGCGGCAACGAACGCCGCTAGCGGCCCGCCCCCCCGCACGCCCTGGCCGCCCCATGATCGATCCGATTCGCACACCACCGCTGCACCGACAGCACTGATGTACGACTCGACGCGGTCGATCGTTCCGGGAAGCACACCAGCGCGGTCGCCACCACCACCGGGTGCTCCTGGGAACGATCAACCGCGCGGAGGGGGGCGGCGCGCGCACCGTACGTGGGCGCGCACCCGGGTTCCGCACACAGGGCGGCCATCCGAGGCCCCCACCGCGCGGGGTGCAACGGGACCACAGCCAGTTGCGTGGCACCCAACCGGAGGGTCGCGTCGAGATCGGGCGTGCCAGCGCGTCGGGGACGGCTCCATTGGCGGTCGAAGATCGCGAGTATCGGTTGGTGGTTGCTGTGGTGGCTGCCGTGAGCAACCGATACCGCGGATCAGGCACCAGCTCGCTGAGGCCGGCTGCGTTCCGCAGGGAGAGCTCCCATTTGTCCAAGCCGCCGGGAGTGCGTAGCTGTCATCATTTCTCAATGATCAAAAGAGTCATTGCTTACGCCGATGGCGATGACCTCGTCGCTTCCCGGGACTTCTACGTCGAGGTCCTCGGGTTCCAAGTCGGGATGGAAGATCCGGTCCTCGGCGTCATCTCGCCGACGAACCCCACGGCTCAGATCCTCATTCCTCCACGAGGGATGGAGAACCCGCCACCGCGCTTCGGGGTCGACGTCGGTGACCCGGATGCGGTTGACGCTGCGCATGCGGAGGCTGTGCGTCGCGGGCTGCGCGTCGTGTATCCGATCACCGACGAGCCATGGGGCGTCCGTCGCTTCTTCGTGGAGGATCCCAGCGGCACCGTGGTGAACGTGCTCGCCCACCTGTCGTGATCCGGGTAGCCGTCGCGTCGCACAGGACGTCTCCGGGCCGGTGATGGCAACGGCGCTACATGCCCACGGTCTGTCGCTCGGGCTCGATCAGCGCGATCACCCGCTCCTGTTCGCGGGTGTAGGGGCCGCCGATGTACGACATCGCGATCCGGTCGATGATCTCCCACGCGGCGTCGCCTTCGATCCACTCCACGACCCGGCCCCGGATGGAGATCGGCTCGAAGGGGTTGTCGATCGGGGTCATCGAGAGTGCCACTCGTGGGTCGCGCTGCATGTTGCGGGTCTTGCGGTAGCCGGGGCCGGTGATGATCGCGATGTGCTCGCCTTCGGCGGCGATCCAGACCGGCACGGAGTGCGGGGCGCCGTCGGGAAGGAGGGTGGCGAGGTGGGCGATCACGGTGGTGCCGAGCACGCGGCGGACGTCTGCGTTGATCATGTGGTCCTCCTTCTTGAGTTCCTTCAAGAGACTCCAAGACCGTAGCAGTGAGAGTTCCTTGAGGGAACCCCGAATGTTAGGGTGGCGCTCATGCAGCGCACGAACTTCGGCGAGATGGCGTGCTCGATCGCCCGCACGCTCGAGGTCATCGGGGAGCCGTGGTCGCCGCTGGTCCTGCGGGACGTGTGGGTGGGGCTCGGTCGGTTCGACCAGATCCAGGCCGACCTCGGGATCTCCCGCAAGGTGTTGACCGAGCGGCTCAACCATCTCGTCGAGGAGGGCGTGTTGGAGCGCCGCCCCTATGACAACCGGCCGCGCTACGAGTACGTGTTGACGAAGAAGGGCACCGAGCTCGTCGACCTGCTCATGGTCATGGCGGGCTGGGGGGACCGCTGGCAAGCCGGAACGGCCGGGCCTCCGGTGCTCTACCGCCATCGCGCGTGTGGTCAGATCAGCAACGTCGACCTGCGCTGCGACCGCTGCGGCGAGTCGATGCACGCCCACGACGTCGACGTGCTGCCAGGTCCTGGCTCCTAGCTACTTCGCCCGGGGCACGCGGCCCAGCGCCGGTCGCAGCACCGGCGGGTGGCCGGCCAGGAAGTCCCACAGCTGGTCGGCGACCGGCCCGTGCGGACGGTCGCGCCGGCGAGCCGCCGCGAGTTCCTCGACCACACCGGGGAAGTGTCGTCCGGCGACGGACAGCAGGCGTCCGTCGCGCAGCTCCGCCTCGATCATGAACCGGGGCAGGTGTCCCCATGCCATGCCGGAAAGGATCAGCTCCTTCTTCATGAGGTGGTCCGGCACGGAACACCGGGGCGCACCCTCGACCAGGAAATGGCCTTGTTCGGACGGGTGCCGGGCCGAATCCCGGATCACGCACTGGGTGAAGGCCTGCATCCGCTGCGGGGTGAGGTCGGTGGTCGGGGAGAAGGGCAGGAATCCGGGCGCCACGACCGGCACCATCGCGACGCGGCCGAGATCGATCCGCTCCATGCGTACGTCGCTCTTGGGGACGCGGTGCACGATGAGATCGGCCTCGTCCTCCAGCAGTCGCTCCCAGGGCCCGGTGACCGTCTCGAACTGCAGGTGCAGCCGCGTCTGCGGGCATTGCGCGAAGAAGCGGCTGAGCAGGGCCAGCACCGGCGGCAACGGGCACAGGTCGCCGAGCACCACGCGCAGCTCGGCCTCCTCGCCCATCGCCAGCTGGGCGGCGTAGGTCTGCAGTTCCTCGGCCTCGTGCAGCAGGAAGCGCACCTTGCGGTGGAAGGCCTGCCCGGCCTCGGTGAGCCGCACCCGGTAGCCCGAGCGGTCCAGCAGGTTCAGGCCCAGCTGACGCTCCAACTTGGCCACCGCCGCGAAGACCGAAGGATGCGAGCGGCGCAGCCGCTCGGCGGCGGCTTGGAAGCCGCCGTCACTCACGACGGCGTCGAAGCACTGCAACTCGTGGAGCGAGAAGCTGGACATTGTCGAATCAGCCTACAGAGCACGTCTGATCTTTGTAATAGATTTCTGCAGCGAGCTTCATAGGCTGAGGACATGGACACTCTGACCACGACCTCCATCACCACCGGTGACGGCGTCCGCATCGCCTACCGCTTCGACGGTGAGCAGGACAAGCCGGTGCTGCTGCTCTCGAACTCCATCGGCACCGACCTCCACATGTGGGACGGCCAGGTGCCGGCGCTCACCGAACACTTCCGGCTGCTGCGCTACGACGCGCGCGGCCACGGCGCCTCCGACGTCCCGAGCGGCCCGTACTCACTGGATCGGCTGGGAGGCGACGTGGTGGAGCTGCTGGACGCGCTGGGCTTGGCGCGGGTGCACGTGCTGGGCCTGTCCCTCGGCGGGATCGTCGCGCAGTGGCTGGGGATCCACGTGCCGGAGCGCGTCGACCGCCTGGTGCTCTCCAACACCGCCGCGTACCTCGGCCCACCGCAGCAGTGGAACCGGCCGATCGCCGAGCTGCTGGAGGCCCCCGACATGCAGGCCACCACGGAGATGTTCCTGCACAACTGGTTCCCGGCCCGGATGCTGCAGGACGGCGACGAGGTCGTCGAGGGCTTTCGTCGCACTCTGCTCGCCACGCAGCGCGAGGGCGTGGCCGGCAGCTGGGCTGCCGTGCGCGACTACGACCTGCGCCGCACGGCTGCGCTCATCCGCAACCCGACACTGGTCATCGCGGGTGAGCACGACACCGTCACATCCGCCGGCCACGGGAAGGAGATCGCCGCGACCGTCCCCGGCGCGCGGTTCACCGTGCTGCCCACGGTGCACCTGGCGAACGTCGAACGGCCGGCGGAGTTCCTGGATGCCGTGTTGGGCTTCCTCGTCGAACGGGGATGACAGCCGCTGCGTTCTCGATCGCTCTGCGGCACACCGAGCGGGGCCTGCTTCCGCCACCCGGGAGGTCACAGATCTTGGCCATCCGGCGAGACCTGGAGCACGGGCACGGGCCTGCTGATCATCGTGACGGCTGTGCCGTCGACGTCGTGCCTGATGCGGACTTCGGCCATGCACTCGCGCACCGTCGTGAGCCCGTAACCACGCCCGCCCACCTCGGTTCGCCATCGGCCCTCGTCGCGCACCACCACGACGATCCGGCGGACCGCCCCATCGACGACCAGCCGGCCGGTGACGTCGACGTCCCCCGGTTCCCCGACCGGATAGGCGTGCTGCACGGCGTTCGTGCATGCCTCGCTGATCGCCAGTACCGCGTCGATCCGATCGGGCTCCGGCCACCGCAGGCCACGGAGCCAGGCGTTGAGCCCGCCCCGAAAGAAGATCAACTGCACTGGGTCGGCCGCGAACCGGATCCGGTAGTAGCCCGTGGCGCCCGTCATCGGCCCAGCATGAGCATTTGCGGTGTGCGCCGCGACCGGAGGCGATGGGGACGGGATCGCGGCCGGGCGCGGCGTCCACGGGGAGCGCGTCGCCGTCGGCCGATGGCTGTGTCGTCACTCGACGGGACGGCCGTGGGCCTGTGTGACTACTACCGTGCGCCGGTATGGCCGAGATCGACCCGACGCCCGTCCGCTATCGCGCCGCGCGCGCCGGCGATGCCGAGCAGGTGGGCACGCTGCACGCCGCGAGCTGGCGGCGGCACTACCGCGGCGCCTACGCGGACTCCTTCCTGGACGGGGACGTCCTCGTCGACCGGCAGGCGGTGTGGTCGGCGCGCCTGACCGCGCCGGCCGGCAGCCTCACCGTGCTGGCCGAGGACGGCGACGGTCTCGCCGGCTTCGTCCACGTCGTCCTCGACGAGGACGCCGAATGGGGCAGCCTCATCGACAACCTGCACGTCGCGCTTCGCCAGCAGCGCACCGGCATCGGCACCGCCCTCCTCGCCCGGGCGGCCCAGGGCATCCTCGAGCGCGCCACCAATCCGGCCACCTACCTGTGGGTGCTCGAGCAGAACGCCGCGGCGCAGCAGTTCTACCGGGCCCGGGGCGGATCCTGTGTGGAGAAGGCGCTCGTCTCGGCGCCCGGTGGCGTGCCATCCCGCCTCAGCGGCGCGCCGACCGTGCTCCGCATCGCCTGGCCGGACGCGTCCGTACTGGCTTCTCCGCGCTGAGGACCACGACCAGAGTTCGTCGTCCTGGAGGCCGTCGACCTCGTCTTCGGAGCTCGGGTCACTCTCGGCGGCTTCTTCTCCGTGACTCTCCTGATCCTCGTCCTACTGCTGGCGCGAGCCGGCGTCCGTCGCCTTCTCGGCGTCCAGTGGAGATCCGCGCGCTGGGAGTGACCTTCACAGAGCCCCTGGCCTCTGCGAGGACTCCACTCCGCGCGCGTCGGCCGCGGCGCTGATCTCGGCCACCCATCGAAAGGTTCGGCTTTCGCGGATCGGGTAATCAGGCTCTGCCTGGCAGGTGTCTGTGATCGCGGTATTGCGTGCGTCGGAGTCGATTCCCCGAACACGAAGACCTGATGTACCACGCAAAGGAGTCACCCATCGTGAGCGATCCATTACCGATCAATGCGGTCGACATCAGTGGCTACATCCTCCTGGGTACGAAGAAGCTGAACATCCACATCACCCTCGAAGACGTCGACGCCGACATCGAGCCCGAACCCGACGGTCGGGATCAGGCGGACGCCGAGTTCGACGATCAGGCCCGCGAGGAGGTCGACGGTGAGCGTGGTGACGAGGATGCCGAGTTCGACGACGACGAAGACGACCAGGCCGGCGGTGAGCGCGGCGAGGACGACACCGAGGACGACACCGAGGACGACACCGAGGACGACACCGAGGACGACAAAAAGAAGAGGAGAGGAGAACGAGGCGACGACCAGGAGGTCGCGCAAGCCGACCTTCGTCACCTGCTCCGCCCTCGGCGCCGACGCCGACCGGAGGCCGTTCGTGCGGAGAGCGGCGACCGGGACGGCAGTGCTCGCCCGGGCCGGGCCGTCGACGACCCGCGGTCGCGGCCTCGCCGGCAGAGCTCCGGTCGGTCCGCCGAGGAGTCGAGCAGGCGGTCACGTACTTCGGGCGCGCCATCCGGTTCGCCGGACCGCGACGATCCGTCACCGCAGGGAAGAGCACGTCGGGCCGACTCCTCGCCTCCCCGGCGGGGCAGCGGTGATCAGCCCGCCCCGCGGAGCAGCCGGGAAGGTGCGACGAGACCGCGAAGCTGACCGACGTGTCCACCCCGGGAGCAGGGAGAAAGAAGTTCGGCGATCGATTCCGGCGTTCGGGCCAGTATCTGCGTGCAATAGCGGGCCGACGTTGCTCGATTCGGCGGGGCCGCCAGTGCACCGGGCATGGTGGTCCGTGCCCGCGGGTACGTCGCGCTACGTCGTGAGCACCGGGGTGCAGGCCCCGGACGCGGCGTCGGATTGTCGAACAATTCGGAGGTGCCGATGGTCGAGCGCTCGAAGGACGAGGAGCGCGATTTCGCGTTGGGTCGGGTCATCGCGATCGTCAACGACAAGGGTGGCGTCGGGAAGACGTCGATCGCCGCGAACCTCGGCGGCCAGTTCGCCGGCGCGGGTTACCGATGTCTGCTCATCGATCTCAATCGACAGGCGAATCTGGCCGACGACCTCGGCTACCGGGGCTCGGACGCCGATGACCAGGGCGCAGGGCTGCTGGGCAGCGTCCTTGCCGGCACGCCGCTCGTCCCGGCGCCGGACGTGCGTCCGCAGTTGGACGTGGTGTGTGGGGGAGCGCGGCTCGAGGACCTGACGCCGGTCATGGTCTCGCGCCTGCAGCACCGCGGGCGCACGGCGTTCCAGGTGCTCGGCGACGTGCTCGCGCCGATCGCGACCGACTACGAGGTCGTGTTCATCGACTGTCCGCCGGAGTCGACGATCCTGTCCGACCTGGCGTTGGCCGCGTCCCGCTGGGTGCTGATGCCGACGAAGTCCGATGTCGGTGGCCTGGTGGGCATGACCCTCGTCGCGGAGCGGTTCGCCCTCGCCCAGGAGATCAACCCACGGCTGGGCCTGCTCGGGGTGATCCTGTTCGCGACCGGCTCGCGCTCGCACGCGATCCACAGCGAGGCCCGAGCGGCGATCGACCGGGCGTTCGGTGGCAACTCGCCGCGGTTCCAGACGACGATCCGACACGCGGAACGCACTGCCCAGGACGCTCGTCGGCTCGGCAAGCTCGCGCACGAGCTCGAGGTCGAGGCAGCCGCTCAGCCGGCGTGGTGGGAGGCGCTGCGGTTGGACATCCGGACGCCCCGGGTCTCCGCGACCGCCGCGAGCGTCGCGGGTGACTACCGCTCCCTGGGCGTGGAGGTGCTCACCGCGCTGCAGGTGGCCGAGGAAGCGGAGCGGGCCGGTGCCTCCGGCGGCGCGCCGGCATGAGCCCGACGAGCTCGGCCGCCGCCGACGGCCACGACCCGCGGGCTGCCGCCGTCGACCTTTCGAACGTCTTCGGTGCCGCGGCAGCGGCGTCGGTGCGCCGCCGCTTCCGCCCGCGCCGCACGAGACGGGCTCGGGAGCCCCAGGAGTCGACCTCGCACGCCGACGAGCTCGCCACGGTGGAGATCATGGAGGACGACGTGCATGACTCGAGGAGCCGCCGCGCGCCGGCCAGTCCCGCGCGCGTTGCGGCGCAGACCCCGGACGTCCGCCGTTCGGACGCCCCCGCGCCCCGGCGCCGGTTCGGCGTCGTGAAGGTCCGCGACCGCCAGCACGTCGACCTGCTCCTGCTCGCGGCGGCGGTGACGGGTCCGGCGAACGGGCACGAGTTGATCGACCTCGTTCGCGAGCGGAGCGGCGGCCTCTTCACGCTGTCCCTGCCCGTCGTCGTCCAGCAGCTGCACCGGCTCACGAACAACCGGCTGCTGCAGGTCACGGGGGATCGAGGGGCTCGGCGTCGCTACTTCCCGACCCCACTCGGGGAACGCGTCCTCGCGACCCGGCGCCGGGAATGGGAGGCGTTCTCCCACGGACTCGACAGGGTGCTCGACGCGGCGGATGACGGCGATCGTTCCCGCGACGGCGGGCGTGGCCGGACGACGTGACCAGGTCGGTCCGCCGACGTTGACAGCGGTAGTAGATCGAAATGCTAGGCCAGGGGGCCGCGAGCTAAATCGCAATACATCGCTGCGTCGACCGGCGTCCGGACGTGTCGACCCGGAGCTGCGGCTACCTGCGGTGGGGGAGCTGCGCGTACGCCAGCTGGTGTTCGCGGGCGTGCCGGCACGCGCGTTCGACGTCGCCGTCCAGCATGTCCTGGAGCAGAACCATGTGCTCCTCGGCCACCACGGCGAGATCGGGCTCGAGGACCATCAACGCGATCGACGTGCGGGCCTCGATCTGCAGCGCCTCCCAGGCTCGGATGAGGAGGCGGTTGTCGCTCCCCTCGACGACCAGGCGGTGGAAGGCGCTGCTGGCGATGCTCATGCCCGCGACATCCTCGGTCTCGGCGCTGCGGCGCATCTCCGAGATGGCCTGCTCCATCGCCGCGCGCGGCACGGCGTCGCGCAGCATGCACAACCGGGTGGCCGCCTCCTCGAGGGCGGCCCGAACCACGTAGGCCTCGCGGATCGTCTGCTCGGCGAACGGAACGACCCTGCTGCCCATCCGCGGTCGGCTCTCGACGAGCCCGAGCGCCTCCAGCTCGCGCAGCGCCTCGCGGACGGGGGCCTGGCTCGTCCCGAACTCCGCCGCGATCTGCGTCTCCACCAGTCGATGACCGGGCGCGTACTCACCGGAGGTGATGCGCTGGAGGAGCCCGTCGCGGATCTGGCTGCTGAAGGTCGGGCGCGACACGCGTCGAGCGACGGAACGCCTGGCGCCGTTCTCGCCGGCCGGCCGCCTCTCCTGGTCCGTCATGCGGCCATCCTCCCTGGCCACCGCGGCGGTCGCGGTGGCAGCCCGGCTCTCCTTGACCCGGAGAGGTGAGGCGTTTACCGTCAATTTATCGATATCGATAGTCAGCGATAGCGCTGGAGGCTCGACGAGGATGTTGACCGCCGTGGTGGTGCCGGAGGGCCTGGAAGCCGTGCAGGCCGCTCTCGTCGAGGAGTCGCGGCTGCTGGCCGGCGGCACCGACCTGATGCCTCGCCTGAACGACCGGGCCACCCCGCCGACCCGCCTGGTGAGCCTGCGTCGCGCGGGCCTCGACGGCATCGCGGTGAGCGCCGACGCGGTGCGCATCGGGGCGACCACCACGCTGGCGCGCATCGAGGACGACGAGCGCCTGGCCATCCTGCGTGGCTGCGTGCGCTCGATCGCAGCGCGTCCGGTGCGCGGCCTCGCCACGGTCGCCGGGAACCTCTTCGTGCGCCAGCCCCACGGCGACCTGGCGGTGGCCCTGCTCGCCCTCGATGCCGAGGTCGAGATCCACGGACCGGGAGGGCCGCGGGCGCAGCGCCTCGGCCAGGTGCTCGCAGCCGGGTTGGCACCGCAGGAGCTGGTCACCGGCGTGCGGTTCACCCCGCCGCAGACCTTCCGCTACCACAAGGCCGCGAGGCGGCGGTTCAACAGCGCCAGCATCGTCACCGTCGCCGCAGCACTGACCGTCGTCGACGGGGTCGTGCGTGACGCGCGCATCGCGCTCGGGGGCCTCGGACCGCGGCCGCTGCGGTGCGAGACCGCCGAAGGAGTGCTCGTCGGCCGCCCGCTCGACGAGCCGGCGGTGCGGGACGCCGCCCGCGCGGCGGAGACGGTGATCGAACCGTTCGACGACGCCTACGCCTCTGCGTGGTACCGCCGTCGCGTCTTCCCCGTCCACCTGCGACGGGCTCTGCTCGGCCGATGACCCGGCCCGCCGGCAGCCCACAGGAACAGGAGTCCGTCGTGCCCTCCCAGATCGTCACCCTCACGGTCAACGGCTCGCCACAAGAGCTGATCGCCGGTCCGTCCACGACGTTGCTGCTCGCCCTGCGCGAGGGCCTGGGGCTGACCGGCACGAAGCGTGGCTGTTCGCAGGGGGCCTGCGGCAGCTGCACGGTTCTCCTCGAGGGTGAACCGGTCGTGGCGTGCCTCGTGCCCGTACTGACCGTGGACGGCGCCTCGGTGACCACCGTCGAGGGCCTCGCCGACGCGGACGGCGGGCTGAGCCCCTTGCAGGAGGCGTTCCTCGACAACTTCGCCGCGCAGTGCGGGTTCTGCACGCCCGGCATGCTGATGTCCTCGTGCGCGCTCCTGCGGCGCGCCCCGGCACCCGATCGGGACGAGGTCGAGGAGGCCCTCTCGGGCAACGTCTGCCGGTGCACCGGCTACGAACCGATCGTGGGCGCGGTGCTGGACGCCGCCGAGCGCAGCCGGGCCGACGTGCCGGTGGGGGGTCACTGATGGTCCGCGTCGCCCCGATCGACCCCGCCTACTTCCCGGACGAGCGGCGCGGCTCCTTCACGGTCATCGGTTCCACGGTCCAGCGCTCGGATGCGCACGGGCACGTCACCGGCCGTACCGAGTTCTTCGAGGACCTCGAACCGCGGGGTCTGCTGCACCTCAAGGTGCACCGCTCCACGCGGCACCACGCCCGGATCGACCGCGTGGACGTCACCGCGGCCAGGCAGGTGCCGGGCGTGGTCGCCGTGCTCACCCATGAGGACGTGCCGAACAACTGGTACACCGTGCTGCGGCTGATCGGTGTCGGGCCGGACGACGAGCCGGTGCTGGCCGAGGACCGGGTGCTCTATCGCGGGGAGCCGATCGTCGCCGTCGTCGCCGAGACCGAGGAGGCCGCCTGGGAAGGGGCGGCCCGGGTCGTCGTCGACTACACGGATCTCCCCGCGGTGCTGGACGTGGAGGAGGCGCTCGCCCCGGGTGCTCCGGTGATCAAGCAGGCGGGCACCAACTACTTCGTCTACGAGGGGCACCACTGCCGCCGGGTCCGGTTCGGCGACGCCGACGCCGGGTTCGCGGCCGCCGACCACGTCTTCTCGTGGCGGTACGGCTCCTCCCCGATCGAGCACGCCCCCGTCGAGACCACGGGCTGCATCGTCGCGCCGCAGGGCGACGGCAGGCTGCGCATCCACAGCAACACCCAGGCGGCGTTCTTCACGCTCGACAACACCGCGCTGATGATCGATCGCCCGTTCGCCGACCTGCAGGTCGTGGGCGGCACGGTCGGCGGTGGGTTCGGCGGCAAGGTGGACGTGATGGTCGAACCGCTGGCCTGCATCGCCGCATCGGTCACCCACCGGCCCGTCAAGTTCGTCTACAGCCGGGAGGAGGAGATGCAGGTCTCCTCGCCCCGCGCCGCGGAGCGGATCTTCATCACCGACGGGGTCATGGCCGACGGCCGCATCGTCGCCCGCAAGGTCGTGTTGTACGTCGACGCGGGGGCGTACTCGCGCCACAGCCCCTACGGCACCACGAAGGCCGCAGCCCACTTCCCCGGCCCGTACACCATCCCCAACGTCCACATCGACGCCCACTGCGTCTACACCAACCGGACGCCGTCCAGCGCGATGCGCGGATTCGGGGTCACGATCGGCGACTTCGCCCTGGAGTCGCAGATGGACCGGATCGCGCGCGCCCTCGACCTGGACCCGCTGGAGCTGCGGCTGAAGAACGCCTACCGCGACGGCGACGTCAAGGCCCACCGCAAGAAGGCGTCCGGCACCGCCCTCATCGAGGTCGTCCAGCGGGCCGCCGACCTCGTCGGCCACCCGCTGGCACCGGAGTACCGCCGGCTGTCGTCCACCACCCCCCGGGAGGACTGAGCAATGGCACTGCGTCGGGGGCGGGGCTACGCCGCGGTCAACTACCCCACCGGGATGAACCTGGGCGGTGACCCCTCCCAGGCCCTGATCCACGCCACCACCACCGGGGCGTTCGTCATCACCCTGTCCTCCGTGGACCTCGGGCAGGGGCTCAAGACCGTGGTCGCCCAGTGCGCGGCCGAGGTCCTCGGCATCCCCTACGAGACCGTGATCGTCGACACCGCGGACACCGACACCGGGCCCCACTGCATGGGCACCTTCGCCAGCCGCGGGACCCACCGCGTGGGCAACGCGGTGATCATGGCGGCCCGGGAGGCCCGTGAGGTCATGCTCGAGGTGGCGGCCGAGGAGCTGGAGGTGGACGCGGCCGACCTCGAGACCGACGGCACCGGCTACGTCACCGTCAGAGGGGCGGCCTCCCGGCGCATCCACATCAGCGACATCGCCGGTGCGGCGCACTTCACGCAGGGCAAGAGCATCTCGGGCCGTGGCATCTTCCTCAAGGAGCGCAGCTACCCCGTGCCCGAGACCGGGGAGATGGACCCCGACTCCTGCCAGGCGCACGCGTGCACGGTGGCCGAGGTGGAGGTCGACGACGAGACCGGGGTCGTCGAGGTGCTGAGCCTGCACAACACCTACGAGATCGGCCGTGCGCTGAACCCCGCGCTCGTTCGGCAGCAGGTGGAGGGCGGTGCGTGGATGGGCGTCTCGCACGCCCTGTTCGAGTCGACCGAACCGTTCTACCCGCACTCCCGCGAGCACGGCCCGATCGACTTCTCCGAGTACCTGATGCCGGGCCCGGCGGACATCCCGACGCAGTCGAGCGTCCTGCTGGAACGGCCTGCGGAGAACGGTCCCTTCGGCGCCAAGGGCATCGGGGAGATGACCGCGAACGCGCCGATCCCGGCTGTCGCCAACGCCATCTTCGACGCCGTCGGCGTCCGGTTGACCACGATGCCGTTCACCCCCGAGCGTGTCCTGCGCGGCCTGGACGAGCTCGCGGCCGGGGGCGCGAACCGTTGAGCGGGGACAGCCGGCGCGTCCTCGGCGAGGGGCTCCGCGGGGCGGGTTACCTGGCCGACGACGGCCTGCTGACCGCGATCCACCTCGCCCGCAGCCTGCGCCTGCCACTGCTGATCGAGGGTGAGCCCGGGGTGGGCAAGACCGAGGTGGCGCGGGCGCTCGCGCAGGTCCTGCACCGCGAGCTGATCCGGTTGCAGTGCTACGAGGGGCTCGACGCCGCTCAGGCCCTGTACGAGTGGGACTACCCGCGCCAGCTCCTCCAACTGCGCAGCGGTGACGTCGGCAGCCGCACGGACGAGCTGTTCAGCGATCGGTTCCTGCTGCAACGCCCCCTGCTGGCCGCGCTGCGGGCGGAGGCGGGCGCGGTGCTGCTCATCGACGAGATCGACCGGGCCGACAGCGAGTTCGAGGCGTTCCTCCTGGAGTTCCTCGGCGATTTCCAGATCACGATCCCGGAGATCGGTACGGTGACCACCGCCACCCCGCCGCTGGTGGTCCTCACCTCGAACCGCACCCGGGAGCTGCACGACGCGCTCAAGCGGCGGTGCCTCTACCACTGGATCCCTTATCCGGACGCGCAGCGGGAGCGGGAGATCATCAGGATCAAGGCCCCCGGCGTCGACGAAAGCGCCGCCGAGCGGTTGGTGCGCGCCGTGAACTCGGTGCGGGACCTCGGGCCGATGAAGCGGCCGGGTATCGCGGAGGCCATCGCCTGGGCCCGGGGGGTGCAGATGCTCGGCGAGGAGGGCGTCGACTGGTTCGAGGCGTTGCGCCAGTCGCTGGGCCTGCTGGTCAAGAGCGAGGAGGACGTGCGACTCGTCGAGGCCCACCGCGAGGAGGTGTTCGCCACGTGAGCGAAGAGCTCGTCTCGCCCATGGTCGAGCACCTCCACGGCTTCCTGCGCGACCTGACCGACCGCGGCCTCACCATCCCGATCCAGAAGAAGGGCCATTTCCTGCAGGCCGTGGGGGAGTGCGCGCCCGCGAACCCGGGCCTTGCGGACCTGTACTGGATCGGCCGCGCGACGCTGACGACCTCCCCGGCGGACCTGGACGTGTTCGACGCCGTCTTCGCGACCTGGTTCACGGGCGGCCCGGCCGCGGCGCTCGTGGAGCCCGAACCCGCGCCCGCCCAGGACGGGCAACCCGGCCCGACGCCCGGGAGCGGGGAGGATGTCGCGGACGACGCGGTGGATGCGGGTTCGGGGCTGGGTGGCAGTTCCGCAACATGGCCCGGGCGGCTGCGGATCCGCGCCAGCACGCCCGGGGAGCGCGATCTCGTCACGCGCCTACGCCGCGAGCTCTCGGCCGCCATCCCGCGGGTGCCGGCCCGCCGGCTCCGCAGTGGGAACCATCCGGTCGTCCTGGACCTGCGGCGGGTCGTGCGCGACGCGTCCCGCAGCTACGGCGAGGTGCTGCGGTTGAGGTGGCGCCACCCGCCGGCGCGCCGGCGCCGCGTCCTCGTGCTGATCGATGTGTCCGGATCGATGAAGGAGCACAGCGCCGATCTGATCCGTTTCGCGCATGCCGCGGTCACCTCCGGGGAACGGGTCGAGGTCTTCACCGCGGGCACCCGGCTGACCCACGCGACCCCCGCGCTACGAGCCGAGGACGTCGACGACGCCGTCGCGGCGCTCTCCACCGTGGTCCTCGACGCGGAGGGTGGCACCCGGCTCGGCGACGCCCTGCAGGAGCTGCTGTCGCACCCGCGCTACGTGACCATGGCCCGAGGCGCCGTGGTGGTCGTCTTCTCCGACGGGTTCGAGCGTGGCGACATCGCACCTCTGGTGGCGGCCGTGCGCAGGTTGCGGTTGCTCGGCCACCGCCTCGTCTGGTGGTCGCCGCTCGCGGGAGACCCGACCTATCGACCGGAGACGCGCGCGATGGCGGCGATCGTCCCGGACCTGCACGTCCTGGCCGGGGTGCGCACCCTGGCCGAGGCCCGCGAGCAGGTTCTGCTGACCCTGGGCGACCGCACCGGGCGCACCCCGGCCCCCCGCATCGCGGTGCCCGCCGACCGTGAGGGACCGAGGAGACGAGTGTGAACCAGCACGGACGCTACGCAGGCCCCGTCGTGGACTGCCACCACCACGTCTGGCGCCCGCGCGACCTGCCGTGGCTCGCCGACGGGAACGTGCCCCGCATCTTCGGCCCGCACGAGCCGATCCGGCGCGACTACCTGATCGACGAGTACGTGGAGGACGCGAAGAGCGCGGGCATCGTCGAGTCGGTGTACGTGCAGACCAACTGGCCGGCGGACCGGTGCGTGGACGAGGTGCGGTGGCTCGCCGAGGTGCACCGCGAGTCGGGGTGGCCGTCGGCGGTGATCGGCTCCGCGGACCTGTTCCACCCGGACGCGATGTCCGTGCTGCGCGAACAACGAGCCATCTCCCCGCTGGTCAGGGGCACCCGACTGCAGCTGCACTGGCACCCCCGGGAGGAGTTCCGCTTCGCCGCCGCGCCCGACGCGCTGCTCGACCCCGTGCTCGTGCGGAACATCGGCCGGCTCGCCGACCTCGGCTGGCTGTTCGAACTGCAGGTCTTCGCCGACCAGATGCCGGCGGCGGCCGAGCTCGCGGCGGCCTGCCCCGACACGACCTTCGTGCTGGTGCACGCGGGCATGCTCGTCGACGCCGGCGACGACGACGAGGTGGCGCGCTGGCTGAGCGGCATGCGAGCGCTCGCCGCACAGCCGAACGTGGTCGTCAAGCTCACCGGCCAGGGGACGTTCGTGCACCAGGTCGACCCCGAGCTGATCGGGTTCGTCGCCGAGCACGTGCTCGCATCGTTCGGCCCTCGACGAGCGATGTTCGGCAGCAACTTCCCCGTCGAGAAGCTCTGGACCGCGATGCCCCCGCTCGTCGACGCCTGGCGCGACGCCGTGTCCTCACGATCTCCTGAGGAACAGCAATGGATCTTCGCCGACAACGCCCGCCGCGTGTACGGCCTGTCGGCCTGAGCTCGACTCCAACCGCCCTACCGCACCACCCAACGAAGGAGAAACCATGGCCCTCTTCGTCCTCACCTACGGCTACAACGACACGCCGCTGCGCAGCGAGCGTCGCGACGACCACGTCGCCCACCTGGAGCGGCTGAGGGCCGAGGGCGCCCTCGTGGCCGCCGGACCGTTGGCCGACCGCAGCGGCGGCATCGTCATCCTCGAGGCCGAGGACGAGGCCGGCGCGAAGGGGCTCGTGGAGCGGGACCCGTTCACCCAGCTCGACGTCACGAAGGACCGCAAGCTGAGCGAGTGGAACGTGACGGTCGGCTCGCTCCAGGGTTGAGCGTCGGCGAACTCCCCGATGCCGCTCGCCCGCATGATCGTTGCGAGGTGCACACCAGCAGGGTGTGAACCGCTCTGGAGCGCGGCCCAGATCGATCACCGCGTCCCAAAAGCACATCAGCGCGATCCGGACAACGATGGCGTGCGGCTCGGACCTCTCCACAGAAACGCCGCTGTCCCACCACGTCTGGAGGAGTGGGGTGGGGAGTGATCACCGACTCGGTGCGTGGGCGGCCACATCCGGCCGGCCTCGCACCCAACCGATGATCATCCTGGACGCCTGACACTCGAGATCACCGAGCGGCCTGGGTTTGGCGCGCCGTCCCCGACCCGGGCTGCGAGCCGGTCGCGCACGGACCCCGGGCTCCCGCGTGTTCCACCCGCTCACCTCGACCTCACCCTTGGGGACGGGGCCGGGTGGGCGGAACTACCGAACCCCGTGGTCACGTGGGCGGCCCCGTCCCCGACCTTCTGGCACGCCAGTCCCGACCAGACCGTCGCTGCTGGGTGCTACTCGACCGGCGGTGGTCCCGTTGCCGCCCGCGCAGGGTCAGCATCGGATGCTCGCCTCGAGATCAACTCCAAGACCGGCTCAGGGGAGTCTCCGTGTTCGCCAGGCCTGGGGCATCACAGGCAGATGTGTGCAGGTCGGGTCCTGGTTTCGCTGGCCTTGAAGGATCCGTGGCGTGCCGGGGGTGGTGGCGGGACCACCGCCGGTAGCGTGGCACCCGGCGGGAACGGTCTCGTCCTGTACTGGCGTGCCAGCGGGTCGGGGACGGCCGCCCGGGTGACCACGGGGTTCGGTTGTTCTGCCCACCCGGCCACTTCCACGTGCCGGGTCGACGGGGGCGGCAGCGGCCCGCCGGACCCTCCCGCAGGTGCGCGTCGCGATTCGGTCCGGGCCGGGAACGGCGCGCCCACGAGACCCGCTCGTCCACTGCCGAGCGCGTCCCGCGGACGTGGGTCCAGGGCGTCAGAATCTGTTCGCGTCAGAGCTGCCAGGACCGCAACCAGACCGTCTGCGGCGACTGGCGCAGGACGGACAGGGTGGCGTCCGACAGCACGGTGTCGGTGTCGGTGAGGACGTACCCGTGTCCGCCGCGGGTCGACAGCGACTGGCCGACCACGTTCACCCCGGTGTCCGCGAGCAGCCGGTTGATCTCGGCCAGCACGCCGGGCAGGTTCTCGTGCAGGTACCCCATCCGGAAGGCGCCCTGCGGGTTCGGCGGGGCCACCTGCGGCAGGTTGACCGAGAGCGCGGTGCTCCCCATCTCGACGAACCCGAGCAGCTTGTTCGCGACGAAGTGTCCGATCTCCTCCTGCGCCTCCTGCGTCGAGCCGCCGACGTGGGGGGTGAGGATGACGTTGTCCAGGCCCCGCAACGGCGACTCGAACGGGTCGCCCTGCGCCTTCGGCTCGAGCGGGAAGACGTCGATGGCGGCGCCGGACAGGTGCCCGGACAGGATGTGGTCGCGCAGCGCGGCGTCGTCGACCACCATTCCGCGGGAGGCGTTGATGAACACCGCCCCCTGCTTCATCATCGCGAACCGCTCGGCGCCGAAGAGTCCTGCGTTCCCGGGCCTGCCGTCCACGTGGATGCTCACCACGTCCGACTCGGCCAGCAGCTCTTCCAGCGAGCCGACCCGGTGCGCGGTGCCGTGGGCCAAGCGGTCGGAGGTGTCGAAGAAGATCACCCGCATGCCGATGGCCTCTGCGACGTTGGACAGCTGGGTGCCGATGTTGCCGTAGCCGACGATGCCCAGCGTGCGGCGGCGGACCTCGCGGCTGCCCTTCGCCGACTTGTCCCACACACCTTCGTGCATCCGCTGGGTCTTCTCGGTGAGCCGGCGCGCCAGCGCGATGATCTCGCCCAGCACCAGCTCGACGACACTGCGGGTGTTGGAGTACGGCGCGTTGAACACCGCCAGACCGCGGTCGGCCGCATGCTCCAGGTCCACCTGGTTGGTTCCGATGCAGAAGCACCCCACCGCCAGGAGGTCCTTCCCGGCATCGAGCACCGCCGGCGTGACGGTCGTGTTGGACCGGATACCGAGCACGGACACCCCCGGCAGCTGAGCGACGAGCTCGTCCTCGCTCAGCGAACCCGAACGCACGTCGACCTCGAAGCCCGCACGCCGGAACGCCGCCGCCGCGACCGGGTGGATGTTCTCCAGCAGCATCGCCTTCACCCGGCCAACCTAGGCGCGGAGGGCATCGCGGCGACACCCGGATCGTGCACCGCCCACCGACGACCGACCGAACGGGGGCGGCACGTCGGCGGGATCACCGGGTGGCCCGGCAGCCGGTCACGCCAGGCGGGCGATCTCCTCGGCCACCCCGACCGGCCGGTGCGCGTGCAGATCGTGGTCACCACCGCGGAACTCCACGAGCTCGGCGTGCGCCAGACCGGTGGCAGCCTCGGTGAGCTGTTCGCGCTTGCGGGGCGGGGTGGCGTCGCCCGTCGCCGCGAGCAGCAGCACGCGGCACCGCACCAACGGGTAGAGGGTCCGCGGCCGGTGCCGGAGCATGCTGCCGATGATCGCGCGATGCCGCTCGCGCTCCAGCCGCGGCGTCACACTGCGGTCGGCGCGCTCGCGGAGGTTGCCCAGCGCCCCCTCGACCGCCGCGTCCGACCAGTCCGGGTGACCCGCGTGCAAGCTGGCGCGCACCGCCGCCGAGGTCACGCCGTCGAACCGCGGCGGCGCCAGCACCGACCACGCCGCGTCGAGGTCGGGGAACTGGTCACCCAGGTGCAACCACCCACCGTCGACGAGCGCGAGCCCGTGCACGAGCCCGGGACGGTCGACGGCGAGCTGGAGCGCGATGTTGCCGCCCCACGCGTGCCCGGCGACGACGGGCGCGACCCATCCGAGGCCGGCGCAGACGGCGGCGAGGTCCTCGGCCGCCAGGCACGTGGGGTCGGTCGGAGCCGCGTCGAGGTCGTCGGTGTCGGTGTCCGGGACGTCCTCGGACGAACCATGGCCACGCAGGTCCACCGCCGCCACCGGGTGCCCCGCCTCGGCGAGCCGCACCGCGACGCCGTCCCACATCCGGGCGTTGGACGACAGACCGTGCACCAACAGCACCGGCCGGCCACCGCCACCGCGCCAGTACCGCGCGCCCAGCCCCACCGGTCCGACCGTGGTCTCCTCGGGCGTCAGCACCTGCGGAGCCTAGACGAGTACGTCCGAACTCGATCAGTGGTCGGTGGTCCGCCCGGGCGGCTGATGATCGGTCCGAGGTGACGGTGGATCGCCCTGCTCAGGGCGCTGCGCCGGGTCTCGGAACGATCATGCGGGTCTTTCATGGTCATGTCGACACCACAGCTGTTCGATCTTGATCTGAGAACCGTGGTGTCGATCTGACCATGAAAAGTCTGTGTGGCGCGCCGTCCCCGACCCGGACCGGACGGCGGACCCACACCCGGCGGCCCCTGGTGGGGTCACCCCGGTTCGCGTCGACCCCCGCCACCTGTGCAGATGGCCGGGTGGGCAGAACTATCGAACCCCGTGGTTGCGCGGGCAGCCGTCCCCGACGCGGGGGCACGGCTGTTCTGGACGAGACCGTCTCTGCCGGGTGCCTACGCAACTATCCTGTGGTCCCGAACAGTGAGTGCAGGCGGCCACCGACCGAGCTGCGCGACTGATCTTCGGCAGCCGCTACGCGACCCGGTCAGACGCGCCCTGGTGGCCCTCGACGACATAGTCGGGTTGCCCGCCTCCCAGACCGCCGAGTAGATCTCAACGCAACGTTCGATGGTCAGCCCGCGAGGATGGAACGGGACCACAGCCAGTCTCCACGCACCTCACGGGACGGTCTCGTCAACGACAGGCCTGTGCCCGCGTCGGGGACGGCCGGCAGCGCAACCACGGGGTTCGGTAGTTCTGCCAACCGGGCGACCTCCACAGGTGCGGGTCGGGGTGAACGCTTGGGCTCACGAGGAGATCCTGCTGACGGTGGTGGCTGCGGGCGCTACGAGTCGGGGACGGCGCGCCCGCGCGACGGTTACTTGATCAGGTAGAAGCCACGGCGCAGCAGAAGCCCGCGTCTTGATCATGTGCGGGGCCATGGGTCCGTTCCGCCGAGGGGACCGTCCTGCGTCGACACGGTCCGCGAGGCCCAGCCCGCGACGTCCGGTCTCCGCGACTTGATTGAGTTCGGACCTACTCGTCCAGTACTCCGGCGGTAGATCGTGATCATGTTGCCGCTCGGTACCGAGTGGCCCGGCCGGCCGGGTGATCGGGCTCCCGCCACGACCGTGCACCCCGAAACCGGGCAACGAGCGGGTGATGATCACCGGATGGGTGCAGGGCCGGCCGGATGTGGCCGCCCACGCACCGAGTTGGTGATCACGCGCTGTCGCCCGCAGTAGGCGTGGCAGCGACGATCGAGACCGGAGCCGGCCCGCGTGCTCCCTGGTCAGCGGTGAGCGCGGTTGGCCTCGATCAGCTGGTCGAGGGAGTCGCGGGTGCGGACCATCTCCGCGATGTGGGTGGTGAGGTGATCGCGTTCCTCGACCATCCGATGGAAGGCGGCATCGATGTTCTCGGCGCTGGGGGAGTCGACGCAGGGCAGTAGCTCGCCGATGGTGCGGCTGGGTCTCGAAGTCCTTGCCCGGCACGCGCCCCGGTCGGGCTCCGCCGGTGTAGTCGCGCAGCACCCACCGGTCCTGCGGCTCGGCGGGCGAGCCCGCTCTGGCGGGAACCCCGTCGACGTGGTCGTCGGCACGGCCCGTCCACCGCTCGAACTCGGCTCGGAAGGCGGGATCGTCGATCTGGGCGCGGTGGGCGCGGGCCGCGATCTCCCGCAGCGCCGAGCGCTGTGCCGGGTCGTCGAGGATGTGCAGCCAGCCGTTCTCGTCGAGCGCCGCGCGGCGCAGGGCCGCCTGTTCGGAACGGGTCACGGGCTCGTCGGCGAAGGGGTGCCGGTTCGTCCGTCGCAGCGGCACGGCGCGCAGCAGCTGTCTCAGCTCGGGTGAGGCCGGTTTGCGTCCGCCATGGCGGACAACGGCGAGCAGCTCCGGCCGGTCTGGGTCGGGGAGGGCGGTGACCAGCGGCCGGATCCCGTGGCCCAGCAGCGCGAGGCGCAGGTTGAACAGGGCGGCGCCGCAGCCGACCCGCAGCTCACGATCGTCCGGGTCGGCCACCGGGAGCCGGCGGTCCGGATCCACGAGCAGCTCGATGACGTCCCGCCCGAAACGCAGCCGCCACGGCTGCGCGTTGTGCAGCGACGGCGCCTGCCCGACCGTGACGAGGAGCGCTTCGGTTTCCTCGGGGGTGAGACCGAGGGTCTCGGGGATGTCGGCCATGTCGGTCACGTCCAGGTGGCGATCGATGTCCGGACCGAGCCGGCCCGGGTTGGCTCGACCACCCTCTCGCCGCGGCGGCGGTCGCGGTACGGGCGAACGGCCCGTAGCGGGACGGACCCGGGCACCGGGTTGCCGACCGTCCGGACGCATGCCAGGTTGGGCTGCACCCCATGAGGCGAAGGTCGAGGTTGAGTCCCATGGCCGACGACGACCTCGACGGGCTGCGGTCCCGCCCGAACGTCCTGGCCGGACTGCGGCTCGACGAGCTGTTGCACGGGGTGCAGGAGCGGTTGGCGGAGATAATCCAGATCCGTGACCAGATGCAAGGCCTGCTGAACGCGGTGCTTGTGGTGGAGTCGGGCCTGGAGCTGGACGCGACGCTGCAGCGGATCGTGCAGGCGGCGGTGGATCTGGTGGACGCTCGCTACGGGGCGCTCGCGGTGCTGGCACCCGGTGGGGGGATCGCGCGGTTCATCACAGTGGGTCTCGACGAGGAGACGCGCTCGCTGATGGGACCGCTCCCGGAGGGTAAGGGCTTGCTGGGTCAGCTGATCCTCGATCCGCGGCCGCTGCGGCTCGCGGAGCTGAGTGCACACGACTCCTCTGTGGGCTTTCCGCGCCATCATCCGCCGATGCACGGCTTCCTCGGAGTTCCGGTGCGGGTGCGGGCGCGGGAGTCGGTGTTCGGCAACCTCTATCTCACCGAGAAGCGCGGTGGTGGTGGTGAGTTCACCGCGGACGACGAGGTGGTCCTGGAGGCGCTTGCCGCGGCTGCGGGGATCGCGGTGCAGAACGCGGATCTGTTCGAGCAGTCCAGGCTGCGGCAGGCGTGGCTGGAGGCCACCGCCGAGATTCGTGCGGAGCTGTTGTCGGGCGCCACCGAGGAGGACGCGCTCGGTCTGGTGGCGTCGCGGACGCAGGAGCTGACCGGATCGGACGCCACGTTCATCGTTCTCGGTCCGGATCAGGTCGATGAGCATTTCACGGTGCGGGCGCAGCGGGGGGTGGCCGGCGTCGACCTCGTGGGGCGCATGCTGGATGCGCGGGACCCGCTGTTGCGCGAGGTGGTCGAGGGCCGGACCGCGGTGCTCTCCTCCACCTTGAACGGGTTGCTGGATGCGGGGGAGGGGCTGTCGGGGTTCGGGCCGACGGTTGCGGTGCCGCTGCAGTCGCAGGACCGGGTGATGGGCGTGCTGGTCGCGCTGCGCCGCCGGGAGGGACATCCGTTCCAGCCGACCGAGGTGCCGCTGCTGACGTCGTTCGCCGAGCAGGCCGCGCTCGCGCTGGAGCTGGGGGAGAAGAACCGGGCGCAGCGGCAGCTGGACGTGTTCGGCGACCGCGACCGCATTGCGCGGGATCTGCACGACCGGGTCATCCAGCGGTTGTTCGCCACCGGCCTGCAGATCCAGAGCACGCTGCGGCGCATCTCGGACCCGGCCGTGCAGCGGCGGATCCAGCAGGCGGTCGATGACCTCGACGAGACGGTGCGGGAGATCCGGACGTCGATCTTCGACCTGCACACGACCGGGGAGGGCGCCGCCGGCGGGCTGCGGCGCCGCCTGCTGGATGCGGCCGCCGAGGCGGCCGAGGGCCGTGGGCTGTCCCCGTCGGTGCGGATCTCCGGGGCGGTCGACACGCTCGTCCCGGCCGAGGTGGGAGCGCACGCCGTGGCGGTGGTGCGGGAGGCGGTGAGCAACGCGGCCCGGCACGCACAAGCGAAGGCGGTGACGCTCACCGTCGAGGCGGGCGACGAGCTGCTGGTCGACGTCGTCGACGACGGGCGGGGGATCGATCCGGGGGTGGCGCGCAGCGGCCTGCGCAACCTGGAGGATCGCGCGCGGGAGTGCGGTGGCTCATTGCGCGTCGGGCCGGGCTCCGGGGGCGGCACCCGCGTGAGCTGGCGCGTACCACTGGGCTGACCTCGCGGCCCGGCGTGCTGTGATCAGGCGGCCAGCCGGGCGTAGCGGCCGTGCCGGGCGACGAGGTGGTCGTGGGTGCCCGACTCGACGATCCGGCCGTGGTCGATCACGACGATCTGTCCGGCGGCCCGCACCGTGGAGAGCCGGTGGGCGATGGTGATGGTCGTGCGGCCGCGGCTGAGCTCGTCGAGGGCGTGCTGCACGGCACGTTCGGTCTCGGTGTCGAGCGCGCTGGTGGCCTCGTCGAGGACGAGCACCCGGGGGTCGCGCAGCAGGGTGCGGGCGATCGCGATGCGCTGCTTCTCGCCGCCGGAGAAGCGGTGGCCGCGGGAGCCGACCACCGTGTCGTAGCCGTCCGGCAGGCTCGCGATCAGGTCGTGGATCTGCGCGGCCCTCGCGGCCGCCTCGATGTCGGCGTCGGTGGCGTCGGGCCGGGCGTAGCGCAGGTTCTCGCGCACGGTGGTGTGCAGCAGGTAGGTCTCCTGGCTGACGACGCCGACGATGCGTGCGAGGTCTGCCAGGCGCATGTCCCGCAGGTCGATGCCGTCGATGGTGATGCGCCCGGCGTCGGGGTCGTAGAGCCGTGCGAACAGCGCGGCGAGCGTGCTCTTGCCCGAACCGGTCTCACCCACCAGGGCGAGGGTGGAGCCCGCGGGCACGTCCAGGGTGATCCCGGCGACGGCGGCGGTGTCGCTGCCTGGATAGGTCAAGGTGACGTCCTCGGCACGGACGTGCCCCTCGATCCGAGCCGGGTCGATGTCCACGGGGGCGGCCGGGTCGTCGACCTCGACCAGGAGGTCGAGGTACTCGAAGATCCGTGCGAACAGTGCCAGCGAGCTGACCAGCGACACCCCGACGTCGAGCAGGCCGATGATCGGTCGGAAGAGCCCCGCCTGCAGCGCGGTGAAGGCGACGAGCGTGCCGATCGTCATCGTCCCGGCGGTGAACGGCAGGCCGGCGCTGAGGTAGATGATCGCCGGGATCGCGGCGAAGACGACGGTGGTGGCAGCCATCCGCCAGCGCCCGGCGAGCTGGGCGCGGAGCTCCAGGTCGACCAGTCGCTCCGACGATGCGGTGAACCGCTGCACCAGGGCGGGCCCGGTGCCCATCGTCTTCGTGAGCTGCACGCCGCTGATCGACAGCCCTTCTTCGATGACGACGTTCAGGTCGGCCAGTTCGCGTTGCTGGGCCGCGGTGATGGCGCGGCGCATCCGTGCCACGCGACGGGTCAGCCAGATCGACGGCGGCAGCACCAGCAATGAGACCAGCGTCAGCTGCCAGCTGAGGGCGAGCATGGCGACCAGGGTCGCGACCACTGTGGTGAGGTTCGAGGCGAGCGACGTGGCCGTCGAGGTGACGACGGTCTGCATGCCGCCGATGTCGTTGGTGATCCGCGACTGCACCTCGCCGGTGCGGGTGCGGGTGAAGAAGGCGATCGACTGGCGTTGCAGATGTGTGAAGACGTCGGTGCGCAGACGGTGCATCACCTTCTGGCCGACGGTCGTCGAGATCCAGGCCTGGACCACGCCCAGGGCCGCGGTGAGGGCGGCGACGGCGACCATGCCGATGACCAGCCAGACCAGGAGGGTGAGGTTCTGGTGCGGCAGCGCGTCGTCGATGACGGCGCGCAGCAGGAACGGTGAGGCCATCGCGACGACGGACGACACGACGATGATGGCGGTGACCGTGGCGATGGACCAGCGGTGCGGGGTGAACAGCCGTGCGATCCGGCGCAGCGAGACGTCGCGTGCCTGCGCCTTGTCCGCAGCGGTGACGGCGTGCCGGCCGGGCCGGCTCAGCTTGTCGGTGGGGGTATCGGGTCCCAAGTTCGGTACGTCCTTCCGTCGAGATTGCTGAGGTAGCCTCAACATGAGGGAACAACGATACCTCTTGTTAGGGTATTCCCGTGTCCGAGGAGCCGGAGGAGTCGCTCGCCGAGGTGTTCCGCGGGGTGGCCCGGCAGCTGCGGCACCAGACCCAGCGCACGCTGGCACCGTGGGACGTCACCCCCGCGCAGGCTCGCGCGCTCGGTGTCCTCGCCCGGCAGGGGCCCATGCGTCTCGGCGCCCTTTCCGAGTACCTGCGCATCGCGCCGCGCTCCGCCACCGAGGTGGTCGACGCGCTGGAGGAGGCCGGGCTGGTCGAGCGCCGTCCCGACTCCGACGACCGTCGCGCCACCCTCGTGGCACCCACCGGCCGCGGCGAGGAGGTTGCCGCCGGGATCCGAGCCGCGCGGGCCGCCGAGGCAGAGGGGTTCTTCTCTCGCCTCGACGAGGCCGATCGCACGTCACTCGCCCGGATCCTGCGGACCCTACGGAGCTGAACGAGCTGCGATCTGCCCGGAGCGGGGTCATGTCCCGGTCGGTCGGGTGGGTGAGCGGCGGTTCGCTCGTAGGAGGGAGGTCCGCGGCAGGTCCGCGGCATACCGTCACCGGCGTGCAGGTCACTCGGGGGGACGTGGCGCTGGGCGCCGTGATCACTGCGGCGACCGTACTGCCGGCAGTGGTGCCGTACGCGCAGCCGTGGTGGGTCGTGCTGGCCACCATGCTGGCATCCGTGCCGGTCGTCTGGCGCCGGGTCGCGCTGCTGCCCGTCACCGCGGTGGTGGGCGGGGCGACCACCGCGCTCGCGCTGACCTACCAGCAGCTGCCGCACTCCCCGCTGCCGCCGATCCCGTTCGGCGCGCTGGCTTGCGCGTACGCCTTCGGCGCGACCGACATGCGGCGGGCGTGGCGGCTCGGTGCGGGCACCGTGTTCGGCGCCACGGTGATCGTCTCGCTGGCCGTTCCCGGCGAGAACTTCGAAACCTACCGCTACGTGATCACGGGCTTCGTCGCTGCATACGCGCTGGGCGTGAGCACCAGAGCGCGGGCGGAACGCCGCGCGGCGGAGGCCGAGCGGTCGAGGAGGCTGGCCGAGGAGCGGGCCTCCGCCGTCGCCCAGGAGCGCGCCCGGATCGCCAGGGACATGCATGACATCGTGACCCACTCGGTGGGCCTCATGGTGGTGCAGGCGGAGGCCGGCCCGCTCGTGGTGCGTGTGGACCCCGACAAGGCGGAGGCGATCTTCGAGACCGTCGCGGCCACCGGCCGAGAGGCGATCGCGCAGCTGCGGCACGCGCTGGACGCCGTGCGCGAGCCGCCGGCCGACGGGGCGGTGCCGCCTTCCCGGCCCAGCGCCGCGGCGGTGGCCGACCTGGTCGCCGCGGCACGCGAGGCCGGACTGCGGGTCGGCCACACCGAGCGGGGCGAACGGCGCGTCACACCGGCCGGGGTGGACGCGGCGGCGTACCGGATCGTGCAGGAGTCGCTCACCAACGCGCTGCGTCACGCGCCGCGCGACGCCGAGGTGCGGGTGAGCGTGGACTGGTGCCCGGACGCACTGATCGTCCGGGTGGCGGACACCGGTGGCGGCACCGGCGCACACGCCGGAGCGCTCGTCGAGGGGCACGGCATACTCGGCATGCGGGAGCGGGTGAGGTCCTGCGGCGGCACGCTCGTCGTCGATCCACGCGGGTTCACGGTGACCGCTACCCTGCCGACCGGACCGATCGGATAGCGGCATGCGGATAGTCGTCGCCGACGACCAGGACCTGTTCCGGGGCGGCTTCGCGATGATCCTCGACGCACAGCCCGACCTCACCGTGGTCGGCGAGGCGGCGGACGGCGCCGAGGCGGTGCGCCAGGCCGTCGAGCTGGCCCCGGACGTGGTGTTGATGGACATCCGGATGCCGGTGCTGGACGGGCTGGCGGCCACCGCCGAGATCTGCCGGCGCACCCCGGCGAAGGTGCTGGTGCTGACGATGTTCGACGTGGACGAGTACGTCTACCGGGCGCTGCGGGCCGGGGCCAGCGGGTTCCTGCTCAAGGACGCGCCGCGCGACGAGTTGGTCCGAGCGGTCCGGTTGGTGGCCGCCGGAGAGGCGTTGCTCGCGCCGACCGTCACGCGGCGGTTGATCGATGACGTGGCCCGGCGGGGAGTCGCCCGGCCCGAGCTGCGGCGCAGACTGGACGAGCTGACCGAGCGGGAGACCGACACGCTGCGCGAGGTCGCGCGCGGGCGGTCGAACTCGGAGATCGCCACCGCCATGGTGGTCAGCCAGCACACCGTCAAGACGCACGTGAGCAACATGCTGAGCAAGCTGGGCCTGCGTGACCGCGCGCAGGCGGTCGTGTTCGCCTACGAGTCGGGCCTGATCACTCCTGGTGGCCCGGCCTGAGTCCGGCCGGCCACGTGGTCCTTGCGGGGGAGGACGGGTTCGCTCGTCGCGGCGATCCGGCGGCGGCGTTCCACCGGCAGCATCCGGGCCATGTCACCTCGGAAAGCGATCGCGCTGTTGTGGGTGCTCGGGTTCGGGCTGGCCGGGTGTGCGGGGACCTCCGGCGCGGAACCCACCGGCGACTGCGCGGCCCGTACCTCGGCGGGGGAGCTCGCGGGCAGCCGGGAGGGCGCCCTGTGCGTGTTCCGCGGCATCCCGTACGCAGCGCCCCCCACCGGGCAGCTGCGGTTCCGGCCACCGCAGCCGGTGCCGGCATGGTCCGGCACCCTGCGCGCGGACGACGGCTCGCGGGTCTGTCCCCAGGTCCGGTCCACCTCCGAGGAGTACCCGGACGACCGTGAGGTGTTCGGCGACGAGGACTGCCTGCGGCTGAACGTGTGGACGCCGGCCACCGGGCGGGGCGACCGCCCGGTGATCGTGTTCATCCACGGCGGCGCGGCCCGCATGGGCACCGCCAACGAGGCGCGGTACGCGGGAGGCACGCTGGCCCGGGTCGGCGACGCGGTGGTCGTCACGATCAACTACCGGCTCGGCGTGCTGGGCTGGTCGGAGCTGGGCGGGCTCGACCCGCAGCTGCGCGGCTCGGGCAACAACGGGCTGCGCGACCAGATGGCGGCGCTGCGGTGGGTGGGCGAGCACGCCGCCGAGTTCGGTGGCGACCCGACCGACGTGACCGCCGTCGGCGAGTCCGAGGGTGCGTTCGGCCTGAGCGCCATGCTGGCCACCGACCACCCGGAACGGCTGTTCCGGCGGGTGGTCCTGCAGAGCGGCAGCGGCTACCTGGTGCACACCGATCCCAGCCCGCCGCCGCCGATCGGGAACATGGCCGCGCTGCGCGACCTGCCGGCAGCCGAGTTGGTCACCCGCCAGGAGGCAGCACTCGATCGGCTCGCCCCCGGCGCCGCCGGCGCGGTGTACTTCGGCCCGCACATCGACGGGAGCGTGGTGCGGGCCTCCACCCAGCAGCGAGTGGCCGACGGCCACGCGCGCGGTGTGGACATCCTGCTCGGCACCACCAGCGACGAGGTGAACTTCTTCGCCCAGTTCACCCCGGAAGGGCCGGCCGAGCTCGCCGAGGCCTACCAGGGGTTCTTCCCGCCCGGTCTGGCCGCTGAGCGGGACCGCATCGCCGCCGTCTACCGGCGCGGTCGCCCGGCGCGGGAGGCTGCGCCGGCCATGTTCACCGACCAGGCGATGCGCCTGCCGGCGATCCGGCTGGCCGAGGCACAGGCCCGCTGGCGCCCCACGTACCTGTACGAGTTCGCCTGGCGGCCGCCGACCGGGCTCGGGGCGGTCCACACGGCGGAGCTGCCGTTCGTGTTCGGCACGCTGCGCTTCGTCGGGATCCCCGGCGGGGCGGAGGCACTGCGCGCCGATCGCCCCGCGATGACCAGGCTGTCGGAGCAGATGGTGCAGGCCTGGACCACCTTCGCCCGCACCGGCAGCCCCGGCCCCGACTGGCCGCCCTACCGGCCACCCACCCGCACCACCAGGATCTGGGACACACCTGCGGGCCTGGCCGATGATCCGCGCCGCGACGAACGCGAAGCCTGGCCTCCGTTGCCCGACACCCTCGGCTGAGACCCGATCGAGCGCTCGGATCATCAGGGCTTGCGCGCCACGCCGCCCGTGGTCTCGGGCAAGGGCTCGACCTCGCCGACGTCGGTGGGTTCCGGCCGCCATTCCGTGACGGATACCAGGCCGGGTTCGACCAGGTCCAACCCGGTGAAATACCGCCGGATGTGCGCACGACCCGGTTGAGGAACTGCCGCGACTGCCGGGCGAAGGTGGCCATGTCGTAGAACTGCAGGGCGGCCTCGGCGGCCACCGGTCGGCCTCGTAGTTGTCCTTGCCACCCAGCCAGTAGTTCCAGATGCGCGCCGCGCCCGGCACGTCGGTCCTGATGTCGCGGCTCGGCTCCGTCACGGGCGGCTCACTCCTCGGGTCTGGATCGCCCACCCTAGTGCCCGGCCCCGAAAGTTGACCACGAAACTCGGCGGCTCCGGACGCCCGCTGGCGGCGTTGCCGCCGACCCGAGTACGCCCAGTACATGGCCGTGCGGCCGATCGTCGCTGCTCGCGAACAAGGCCCGGATCCGGCGCGCCAGCGCGCGGAGTGTCGTGGCAGTCGTGATGGTCTCGATGTCGGAGCCGGTGCGGGTCCGCAGGGTCAGGGCGGTTGCGGGCATGGCGGATGCCTTCAGGCCGCGGAACCGGCGCCGGATCGGCTCGGGCGCGGCGATGATCAGGCTGATCCGGGTCGCTGGGCGTCGCTGGCCTCGTCCACGTCCGAGTGCCGGACGGTCACGCAGTACCTCCAGGGCTTGGTGTTCCGCAGCGTGATCACCCGTGCCGCGTGGGGTGCCGAGCCGGGTCCGTGTGAGGGCTTCCCGAGCGGCGCGGACTGCGTCGAGATCGTCGGACTTCCGCCGTTACGACGCCTCGCCCTCACCGGGCGATCGAGCTCGACGACGATCTCTTCCCGGCCGGTGCCGTGTCGGGTCAGGCCCTCGCCGAACTGCCGGTGCCTTCGACCGCCGATGTGCGCACACCCGGTTTGAGGAACTGCCGCGACTGCCGGGCGAAGGTGGCCATGTCGTAGAACTGCAGGGCGGCCTCGGCGGCCAACCGGTCGGCCTCGTAGTTGTCCTTGCCGCCCAGCCAGTAGTTCCAGATGCGCGCCGCGCCCGGCACGTCGGTCCTGATGTCGCGGCTCGGCTCCGTCACGGGCGGCTCACTCCTCGGGTCTGGATCGCCCACCCTAGCCAGACGCCGTCGACGCGCGGCGCCGGAAGGCGTCCACTCCCGCGAGGTTGGACGAACACACATGTGATCCAGCTTCTCGCCCATGGATTCGTTCGAGAGGGCGCCGCCAGAATCGGTGTCATGAGCAACAGCACCACCGGAATGCTGACCGCCGAGGACCTCGAGTTCCTCCGACGCCCCCTGCACGGGTTCCTGACCGTGGCCGGGGGTCCGCAGCCGCCACAGCCCCGGCCGGTGTGGTTCGAGGCCACCGAGGACGGGACGATCGACCTCTTCACCACGGCGGACTCGCTGAAGGTGCGGCTCCTGGGCCGCGACCCCCGCGCCTCGATCGTCGTCGCCGCCCCGGTGGGTGAGCGCGAGCGCTGGGTGTCCATCGCCGGTCGCACCACGATCGACACCGACGGGGTGCACGACCTGTGCTCCCGCCTCGCCGCCCGCTATTGGGATCTCGATGACGAGGTCCGGGCCGACGATCTCGCCGCGATCCTGGCCACCGACCTGCTCCGCGTCGTCATCCACCCGGAGGCCGTGCACCGCTACGCGTACTGAGCACTTCCACCCGGCGGCCGCCCGGATGAGCCGGGGGATACTGCCGTGGACGCGTTGAGAGGGGGCTTCGTGACGTCTGCGCCACTCGAAGGGCTGCACGTGGTGGAGTGCGCGAGTTTCGTCGCCGGACCGACGGGCGGGATGACCCTGGCCCAGCTCGGTGCGGACGTCATCCGCATCGACCCCGTGGGGGGCGGCGCCGACCAGCTCCGTTGGCCCGTGGCTGCGGACGGCCAGAGCTACTACTGGGCCTCGCTGAACAAGGGCAAGCGGTCGGTGACGATCAACATGCGCGACGATCGGGGTCGTGAGCTGGTCATGGCCCTGGCCACGGCGGCCGGCCCGGACCGCGGGGTGTTGATCGACAACGTCGTCGGGCGGCGGTGGATGTCCCACGAGGCGCTCTCGCAGCGCCGCCCCGATCTGATCCACGTCCGCGTGCAGGGCCACCCCGACGGACGACCGGCCGTGGACTACACCGTGAACGCCGAGGTGGGTGTTCCGGAGATCACGGGTCCGGACGAGGGCGGGTCGCCGATCAACCACGTCCTGCCGGCGTGGGACCTCGTCACCGGTCTGTCGGTGTCCACCGGGGTGCTCGCGGCTCTGCGTGACCGGGACCGGACCGGGCGCGGGGTGTACCTCGAGCTCGCACTGGCCGACGTCGCCCTGAGCGGTGTGGCGAACCTGGGCTGGCTGTCGGAGGTGCAGGCTCGCGGAGCGGATCGTCCGAGGCACGGCAACCACGTGTACGGCAGCTTCGGGGTCGATTTCGCCAGCCGGGACGGTCACCGGGTGATGGTGGTGGCGCTGACGGAGGGGCAGTGGGGCGCGTTGTGCGCCGTCACGGGCACCGGCGCGGTGTTCGACGCACTGGAGAAGGCCTTGGACGCCGACCTGACCCGGGAGGCCGAGCGCTATCGGTTGCGCGAGACGATCGCGGCGATCCTGCGTCCCTGGTTCGCGGCCCGCGATCTCGCCCGGATCAGCGGTGAGCTCGACGCGGCTCGGGTGTTGTGGGGGCCTTATCGGCAGATGAGCGCGGTCGCGGCCGAGCACCGCCGGGGTGCGCATGCGGTGCTGGCCGACGTCGAGCTGCCCGGCGGCGGTCCGGCGATCACCGCTCGATCGCCGATGCGGTGGAACGGCGAGTACGGGCCGGCGGGGCAGGTGCCGGCACTCGGCGGCCACACAGCCGAGGTGCTGGCCGAGGTGCTCCGGCTGAGCAGCGCCGAGATCGGCAGTCTGATCGATACCGGTGTCGTCGCCACCGGTGCTGGGGGTGGGTCAGGCTCCTACCGGGAGCCAGGGTGACACCCGATCCCGGTCGAGCAGCTCGGGCCGCCGCAGGTCGCCGAGCATGGAGTGCACGGCGGCCTCGGCGTCGCGAGCCCACTCGTGGCACTGCTGCTTGGATCCGCACAGCATCGGCGCACGACTCCGCGCGGCGCTGACGATCGCCTCGGCAGCGGCCCCGACCTGCTCGTTCGCGGTGGCCGGATCGCGGAGCTGCACACCCGCGGTGGTGACCGTGTCCGCGATGTCGGTCAGCCGGGTCGCCAACCAGTCCCAGGGAGCGCTCTTGACCGCGTCCTCCCAGTGCCGTTCGGAAGGCTCGACACCCACGAAGTACGGGTGGTAGTGGGCCGCGTCGAACGCTCCGGGCGTGCCGTCGAGACGATCGAACAGATCCGCCCGCCACACCGGCTGATCGATCACGACCTTCTGGGCCGCCGACTCGGAACCGCGGCGCGGTTGGGGGACCAACAGGCGGAGCTCGACGCGCGCGCCGTGCTCCAGGTGGCTGTCCATGAGGTCGATCTCGAACCAGTGCCGTACGAGAACGGCAACCTCGTTGAACACGAAGACCTGTTCCACTCGCTGCTCCTGTCACATGGCCGGGCTCCGGGGCGGTGATACCTGCTTACCGTCCCGGCCCGCCGGTGGCCAGTGATCGTGATCAGCCGCCGAGGCGTGGCGGGCCTACCGCGCTGCGTCGAGCAGCTGCGCCGCATCACGGCTGCCCGGCGGCTCCGAGCCCGCGGCCATCCCGGTCACCGTGTCGAGCAGCAGCGAGTTGACCGGCGTCGGCACCCCGTAGCGCCGGCCGAGCGCGACGATCTCGCCATTCAGGTACGCCGCCTCGACGGACCCGGTCCCGCGCCGCAGGCTCTGCCACGTGGAGCCGCCCCCACGCGACTCGCCGGCCACGGGTCGCTCGGTGATGAGTCCGTCGCGGCGCGCCTGCTCCTGCTCGACGGAGAGCACTGCGATGCCGGCTGCGGCGAGGCATCGCTCGCCCTCCTCGCGAGCCGCTGCGGCGAGCTCGGCGAGGCGCGGGCTCGCCGGCCCGCACGCCGCCTCGGCGGCGTTGGCGAGGTTGAGGAGCAGCTTGCGGTACTTGGTCTGCATCACCGCGGGGTCGGCGAGGGAGCTGAAACCCGCCGCCGTGAGGTCGGCGGAGACGCGCTCCGAGAGCTCGTCGACACCGTCGGGGTACCGGCCGACGTCGAGGCCGCCCGGCACCGGCGCCGAGTAGGCGACGACGCGGCCCGGCGTGAGGTGCTCTGCCGGCAGCATCACGCACATCGCCTGCACCGCGGCGAAACGGGCCGCCGCGAAACGTTCGTTCGCCACACCGTTCTGCGCGCACACGACCGGCACGTCCGGCGCCACGGCACGCAGCGCGTCGAGCACGGCCTCGGTGTCCTGGGTCTTCATGCAGAGCAGGGCCACGTCACCCGCCCGCCAGTCGACCTCGCCGACACCGCCCACGGCCGGGATGCGCAGCGTGCGCGAGCGCTCCGGGTCGTCGAGACGCAGCCCGTGCTCCCGCAGGGCGTCGAGGTGCGCCCCCCGCGCCACCAGCACGACCTCGCGCCCGGCCTCCGCCAGCCGCCCGCCGATCGTGCCGCCGATGGCGCCCGCGCCGATCACCACGTACCTCATCGGTCCAGCTTCGCAGGAGCCCGCCGGGGGCGGGACGGGTGGTGGGCCCGGGCCGATGGGGGAGCCCGGCGCGACCCCCGAGCAGACGCTGGCCGCGGTGTCCCGGGTGCTGGCCGCGGAGGGTTGGTCGATAACGCCACCCCCGGCGCAGCCGAGTCACGTTCCAGGGGGTCGTTCGAGGGCAATGCTCGTGCGGCCGGCATCGCGGTTACCGGGATCGGCCTGGACGAGAGCGAGTTCCCCGCCATTCCGGTGTGGGACTTCACCAAGGAGAGCCTCGTCCTGCAGAACGTCGTCACGCAGTCCCAGGCGAGCGTCGTGACCGGCGCCGCGTCACTCGTCGGCAAGCTCATCGGGCCCCCCGGCGGCGCCGGGACGCCACGGATCGACTCCACCGAGACCTACCGCGAAGGCGCGCTCGTGTACGTCCGGGTGCGGTACTCGGGCGATGCGGACGGTTTCGGTTTCCGTGGCGCGAATGGCGCGGGCTGGGCGGAGGAAGCGCATCCCTTCACCGACCCGTCCTACGGTCGGGTGACGCCAGGGCAGGTCGACTATCCGTTCAACCACGACTGTGGTGGTGACGGCGAGTCCGAGTCCGACGTCGAGTTCTGGGTGTACGGCGACGGAGGTCGAAGCGAGCCGGTGATCATCCACCTGAGCTGCTGAGTCGAGGAGCGTGCGGACCTTCTCCGCGAGGGCGCGGAACTCGTCCCACGTGGTCGGGGGCGTGAGGCCGTGCTCCGCGAACACGTCCTTGCGGTGGATGAGCATCGACGGGCCGAGGTCCTGCGGGAGCGCGTCAGAACAGGTGGCCGTACCCGTACCGCACGAGGTTGTCGTGGGAGATCCGCAGCGATTCCCACACCGTGCGGCCGTAGAGCTCGTCCTGCTCGACGAGCAGGTACTCGGCACCGGAGGCGAGCGAGGTCTCGATGATCGAGGGCCAGTCGAGGTTGCCCTCACCGACCTCGGCGAACTGCACGACCCCGACCCACGCGGCTCTCCAGGTGGCCATGTCGCCCGCGGCGTGGGCGTCGATCGCCTCGGCCGACGGCCAGCCGATCCGGTAGTCCTTCAGGTGGACCATGCGCACGCGGCCGGTGTGCTGCCCGATGACGCGGGAGGGGTCGAGCCCGCCGCGCGCGATCCAGTGCGCGTCGAGCTCGAGGCCGACGTTCGGCGAGTTCTCCGCGATCACGTCGAGCAGGTAGCGCCCCTCGTGCTTGGCGAACTCGACGTGGTGGTTGTGGTAGTAGAGCCGGATCCCCTCGTCGGCCAGGCGCAGCGCCGCGGCGTCCGCGCGCTCGCAGAAGTCGAGCACTGCGTCCATCGACCGCAGCGCCGGTACCGGCAGCATGCCGATGCGCACCATCTCCGCGCCGAGCCGGCGGGCGTCGGAGACGACCTTGTCGAAGGAGTCCTCGAGCGAGTCGTTCGCGCCGCCCGGGGCCAGCGCGGCCGACGTGGACGAGAACTCGAAGCCGAGCTCGTCACGGGCCTTCACGAGCTCGTCCACCGTGGTCGGCGTCAGCGGGATCTGGGAGACCTCCGCGACGCGGTAGCCGATGTCGACGACCCGGCGGAGCGTCTCGAAGGCCCCGAGCTCGCCGACCGCGTCCTTGAGCATCATCGCCTGGACGCCGATGCGTGCCATACCGTTCCTCCCCTAGCAGCGGTGGTTCGCGCGTGGGTGCCGTCAGACCGCGACCGGGCGGCGCGCGAGCTCGGTGGAGACGTCGTCGTGGCGGCCCTCGAGGACGTCGGCGACCGCGATCTTCCCGCCCGTCACGGCGGACACGTAGACGGCGCGCACGGTGGCGAGGGCGAGCAGGGCGTCGTCGACGGTGACGCCGGGTTCGCGGCGCTCGTCGATCGCGGCGAGCAGGTCGTGGTACTGCCGGATGTGGCCGAGGGTGAAGCGGGTCGCGTCGATGCCGTGCAGCGTCGGCTCGTCGGGGTCGCGGTGGCGCTCGGCCTGGTTTCCGCCTCCGAGGCGTCCCATGTCGGGCGACTCGCCGTCGTCGGCGGCGTGGAAGTACTCGAGCCGGTCGGAGTCGATGACCGCCGAGCCGCGCGCGCCGAGCACCTGGATGCGCGCGGTGAGCCCGGGATGGGCCGCGGTGGTGGCGTGCAGCACCGCCAGCGCCCCCGACTCGAAGGTCAGGGTGGCGACGACCGTGTCCTCGACCTCGACGTCCTCGTGGGCGAGGAGGCCGAACTCGGCGCTCACCGTGACCGGCCGGCCGAGGAACCACAGCAGGAGGTCGAGCGTGTGGACGCCCTGGTTCATGAGCGCGCCGCCGCCGTCGAGGGCCCAGGTGCCGCGCCAGTCGCCCGAGTCGTAGTACGCCTGCGAACGCCACCACGACACGCTTGCGACGGCCGAGGTGAGGCGGCCGAACTCACCGGCCTCGATCGCCCGGCGCACCGCCTGGCTCGACGGGTCGAAGCGGTGCTGGCTGATGATCGAGCACGCCTGCCCGCGCTCCGCGGCCTCGCGCGCCGCCGCGGCGAGGCGCCTGCCGCGCCGGACGTCGACATCGAGGGGCTTCTCGATGAGCACGTGTGCTCCGCCCTCGAGCGCCTCGACCGCCTGGTCGACGTGCAGGCCGCTGGGCGTGCCGAGCACGACGAGGTCGAGCCGCTCCGCCCCGGCGAGCGCGTCGGCGAGCGAGGCGTACACGGCGGGCCGCACGCCGGTGCGCTCCTCGACGGTGTCGGCGAGGGCCCCGGCCCGCTCGGCCTGCACGTCGACGAGCGCAGCGAGGCGCAGCCGATCGAGCTCGAGGATCGCGCTGGCATGGGTCTTGCCGATGACACCGCAGCCGACGACGGCCGTGGCGAGCGGGGAGAGGGGCGGGACGGGCGCGGTCATCTCAGGGTCACTCCGGCGGCGTCGGCGAGCGTGCGGAAGGCGGGAGGCGTGGAACCCGAAGGCCGTCGCGGGACGGCACGCCCAGCACGCTAGGCGGCGCGCCACATCCTGGCAAGCGCTTGCCAAAATTTGCCACGACTTTCCCGATCTCCCTAGACTGCTGGTCAGGCCCACGCAGGAGGTGCGGCGATGCCGGAGGAAGACGGCGGTCGGAGCCCGGCCCGCAGAGGCGCGTCCCGAGCGGCGACGATCATGGACGTCGCGCGGCTCGCCGACGTGGCGCCCTCCACGGTGTCGCGCGCGCTGAGCAACCCCGACCGGGTGCACCACCTCACGCGGGCGCGCATCGAGGCGGCCGCGGCGGAGCTGTCCTACGTGCCGAGCAGCCAGGCGCGCTCGCTCAGCTCCGGACGCACCCGCACCGTCGCCGTGCTCGTTCCCGACATCACCAACCCCTTCTACTTCAACCTCATCCGGGGCACCCAGCGCCGGCTCAACGCGGCCGGGTTCACGCAGCTGCTCGTCGACACCGAGGAGTCCGACGACGTGGAGGCGGCGAGGCTCGGCATCATGCGCAAGTCGTCGGACGGCGTCGTGCTCGCCGCGTCCCGCCTCGACGACGAGCGGCTCGCCGAGGCTGCTCGGCACCAGCCGATCGTCACGATCAACCGGGACGTGCCGGACGTGCCCTCGGTGATCATCGACACCCCGTCCGGCGTGACGCAGGCGCTCGGTCACCTGCACTCGCTCGGCCACCGTCGCGTGGCCTACGTCGCCGGCCCGGCGAACTCGTGGCCGAGCGCCCGCCGTCTCGTCGCGCTCGAGGCGGAGGCCGCGCGCCTCGGGGTCGAGCTGCGCGTCGTGGGTCCGTGGAGCCCGAAGCTCACCGCGGGTGCGGCCGCCGCCGACGCCGTGCTGGGCGAGCACGTCACGGCGTGTGTCGTGTTCAACGACCTGATCGCGATCGGCATGCTGGGCCGGCTGCGCGATCGCGGTGTCACCGTGCCCGCGGACCTGTCCATCGTGGGTTGCGACGACGTGTTCGGCTCCGACTTCTGCAACCCGCCGCTCACCACGGTGACGGCGCCGATCGAGGACGCCGGCCGGGTGGCCGTCGAGATGCTGCTGGGGGAGGCGGACCCGGTGCGGTCGGCACAGCCGCGCATGCGTGCTGTCCTCTCGACGCACCTCACCATCCGGGCGAGCAGTGGCGTGGCGCCGCGAGGCTGAGGGGTGGGAGACGGAACCATGGCGGGGGAAGCGAGCGAGATCGTTCTGAGCACGCAGGATCTTCGTGAGGTCACCGCGTTCGCCGCGGGGTGCGCGGAGATGGCACTGGAGATATTCGAGGCCGACCAGCCGGACGACCCACGGCCTCGGGACGCCATCGGCGCTGCGTGGGAGTTCGCGCGGGGTGGTGAGCGGGGGAAGTCCCTGCGCACCGCGGCGTGGGCAGCGCTCGAGGCAGCCAAGGGCGTGCACACCGCGGCCGCGCGCGAGGCGGCGTGGTCAGCGATGTCGGCCGCCGGCGCCGCCTACCTGCATCCGCTGGCGAAGGCCACCCAGGTCAAACACATCCTCGGCGCAGGTGCTCTCGCGGCCAGAGCAGCCGAGCTCGTGGCCGGCGACGATCGGACCGTGGGCGCCCACCACGTCGCACGAGCGGTGCATCGGGCGACACCGGCCGTCGTCGACGTGCTCACCCGCTTCCCGGCGGCGCCAGGTGGCGGGGGACGGGTCGGTGAGTTGACCCGCATGCTGGACGCCGCCCTTCGGCCTCGGCCCTAGTACCGCAGACGGACTTCGTGATCTTGCCGGTGGCCGGGTCGCGGTCACCGGCCGAGCGAACTCCATCCGCTGCCCGGCAGGTTCTACGAGCCGACCCGCGGGTCGGCTCGTGATCAGCAGACGTGGCTGCAGGGCGCCAGGACCATCGCTGTCCCACTCCTGGCGAGCTAAAGCGGGCGTGATCACCGACTCGGTGCGTGGGCGGCCACATCCGGCCGCTCGCGCACCCAACCGGCGATCACCGGACGGTGGCGCGCCGGGGCCGTGCTCTGCTCGGCCACACCTGCATGATCCGCGGTCTCGGTTGGCTGATGCGATGAGGGGAGCCACCGCCAACCGAACCTCGCGATCACCACCCACTCGCTGCCCGGTTTCGGGTGTGCACGGTCGTGGGGAGAGCCCCGGACACCCAAAACCCGAGATCACCGGCCCACGCGACACCGACCAGCGACATGATCACGATCTGCCGCAGCAGTACTGGGCCGCGTTCAAGAAACCCGACCTAGTCGCGGGACGGCCGATCCGGCTCTACGATCCGTTCACCGGCGATCAGGGAGGACGTGGGTGGGCGCGAACGACGATCTCGCCAGCAGGAACACGGGGTCGGTGCCGGCATTCGTCGCCGACCCCGGCATGCGCCTCGACGTGCACCACGACGGTGGGACCACCGTCGTCGCCGTCTCCGGCGAAGTTGATCTCATGACGGCGGATCGACTGCGGGAGACGCTCCTCGCCGAGGTCGCCCACCGGCCCACGATGCTTCTCGTCGACCTCGACGGTGTCGAGTTCCTGTCGTCGACCGGGCTCGCTGCGCTCGCCCTGGCGAACCGCGCCGCTGTCGAGGGCGGTGTCGCCCTCAGCGTCGTGGCGACCTCCCGGGTGACGCTCCGTCCGCTCCAGCTCACGAGCATGACCGAGGAGCTGTCCGTGTTCGCCAGTCGCGCGGATGCGCTCGCCCCGAGGTCCGGCTCCGAACCGTCGCTGCGGATCGGCTGATCTTGCCGGCCGGCGGCCCTGCCGAACCCGGAGACGAGGCGGCAGCGCCGCAACCAGAGCACTCGACGACCGCTGCGACCTCGTCGGTTGTCGTCGATCGCGGCGTCGCGGACATGGACCTCACGCTGAACGGTGAGCGCAGGCGGGAGCTCGGCGACGCCCGCGCCAGGTTGGCGGCGTGGGCATCGGCAGCGGGGTTGGCTCCTGATGTGGTCGAGGACGTCGTCCTCGCGGGGTACGAGGCGATGGCCAACGCGGTGGAGCACGCCTACCCGAGCGGCTGCCGCCACGTCGCGGTCCGTGCGACCTGCACCAGCGACGGATTCGCCGTGGTGAGCGTGCGCGACCGGGGTCGCTGGCGGCCACCACCGGCGGATCCCGGCTTCCGGGGACGCGGCCTGGTCCTGATCCGCGCCGTCGCGCACGAGGTGGAGATCGAGCACGGGGACGCGGGAACATCCGTCCGGATGCGATGGCGACTGCCGGGGCACCGGTTCAGGTAGCCGACTTCCGGATCACGAGGAGGGCGACGTCGTCGCGCCCTGCGCCCCTGAAATGCGCGAGCAGCTTCCCGCAGAGGTCTTCCGACGACAGGTCGGTACCGGCGACGACGCGCAGCTCTTCCAGCGCGTCGTCGAGATCGACGCCTGGTAGCTCGATCAGGCCGTCGGTGACCAGCACGATCGTCCACGATGCGGGGAGCCTGCACAGGGACGCGGCCGGGTGGGAGCGGCCCAGCCCCAGCATCGGCCCGCTCACGTCGAGATAGCGGCCGGTCCCGTCCTCGACGAGCAACGGCGGGAGATGTCCACCGTTCGCGATGCGCAGTTCGTTCCCGTCGATGTCGAGCAGCATCACGCAGAGCGTGGCGAACTCCATCGGGTGGTAGTGCCGGACCAGCTCGTCCAGCCGGTCGAGGATCGCGCTAGGGCCGTGCCCTTCGATGGCGTAGGCGCGCAGCGCGTGCCGGAGCTCGACCATCACGGTCGCGGCATGGATGGAGTGACCGGCGACGTCGCCGATCGCGATCAGCAGCTGGTTGTCGGCGAGCTCGACGATCTCGTAGAAGTCGCCGCCGATCTCGGCGTTGTCGACGGCGGGCACGTAGCGGACGGCTGTGTCGAAGCCGGGCCGCTCGGGCGGTCGATCGGGGAGGAAGCTGCGTTGCAGCGTGAGGGCGAGGCTGTGTTCCTCGGCGTAGAGCCTGCGGGCGTCGGCGGCCAGTGCGGCGGCGTTGCCGAGCTGCGCGAGCAGGCCGACGAGCTCGTCGCGCAGGCTCGGCATCTGCACGGCGAGGCAGATCGGTGGCCCCGAGGTCTGCGGGCGTACCAGCAAGGTGTGCCAGCCGGCGGCGCCGCTGCGGGAGCCGGCGGGCAGGAGGACGTCGAGCACCGCCGATCCCGGGGGGTGGACGACGCCCTCGGGGGCAGCCGCCACCTCCTGCAACAGGTCTGGTGGGGCGAGGTCAAGGACGGGGTCGGCGCCCGCCTCGCGGACCGTGGCGCGCCGCAACTGCCCGCTCGGTGTCTGCACGACCGCGACGGCCGAGCAGGTGCACACCTCCGCCGCTCCACCTGCGATGGCGCCGGCCAGCTCGTCGAAACTGCGGGCGCCCTGCATGGCCAGCGTTGCCGCGGTCAGCTGAGGGCCGGCGTCCTGGGGCTCGTCATCGTCGATGGTCATGCGATATCTCCTGCGAGCTGAACAGCGGCTGCGGCGCCGGCCAGCAGCAGCTCCTGGGTGAACCGGGTCTTGTCGAGGATGGCGGCGGTGGCGCCGAGCGCTGATCTCCGATCGGGGTGGAGCTCGGCGGACGTCACGATCAGCACCGGAAGCCGGCGGAGCTCGGGGTCGCGGCGCATCTCGACGAGCACGGCGGCACCGTCCGGATCAGGGATGTCGAGGTCGAGCAGCACGAGGTCGGGTCGTCGCGTGCGCAGGGATCGCAAGGCGTCCACGCCGTTGTCCACCTCGTCCAGGTCCGTCGCATGCCCGATGAGGGCGTGGCGCAGGATCGCGCGGAACGCCGGGTCGTCGTCGACGACGAGCACCGAGTGGAGCTGCTGTGGTGGCGCCTCTCCCGCGCCGACGGGGAGCCGGACCGTCACGACGGTGCCCGTACCCGGTTCGCTCGACAGGTCGAGCGAACCGCCGAGCAGCTCGGCCAGCTTGCGTGCGTAGGGCAGGCCGAGACCGGTGCCGCCCTGCACGGGTTGGAGAGGTCCTCGTACCTGGTAGAACTCCTCGAAGACGCGGCGCTGGTGTTCGAGCGGGATGCCGATGCCGGTGTCGGCCACCGAGATCTCCAGGACGCCCGCGTCGGGGACCGGCCGCACTGCGCAGCGGATCTCGCCCTCGCGGGTGAACTTGACCGCATTGCTCAACAGGTTGCGCAGGATCCGTCCGAGCAGGACGGGATCGGTGATCACGGGTGACCCTCATCGACGACGATGGCGACGTCGTCGGAGGCCAGCAGGGGCTCCACCGTGGCGCGGACATGATCGAGGACCGTGGACACGTCGGTCGGTTCGGGATGGGCCTCGACCTGGCCGGACTCGGCCTTCGCCACATCGAGGAGATCGTTGACCAGCGTGAGGAGCGTCGAACCGGAATCGCTGATCAGCTCGACCTGGTAGCGCTGCTCGCTGGTGAGCGGGTCGGATCCGGTGTCGAGCAGGAGACGCGAGAGCCCGATCACCGAGTTGAGCGGGGTGCGCAGCTCATGGCTCACACCGGCCCAGAAACGGGTCTTGCTCTCGCTGGCTTCGCGCAGCCGGGTGGTCGCCTCGTCGAGCTCGGCGTAGAGCGCAACCACCCCGCGGTTGGTCTGTTCGAGCTCATCGGAGAGTTCGGAGTGCATCGCGAGCACCCCGCGGTTGGTCTCCTCCAACTCGGCGTTGGCCCGGACGAGGTCCTCCTGGCGCGCCTGGAGGTGCTCGAGTGCGTGCAGCAGATCCTGGTTCTGGCTGCGCAGTGCGTCGAGGGTGCTGACCGGCTGGGACCGCCGGACCCCCTGCCTCAGCTGTTCGACGTGCTCGGGCGTGGAGCGGGGGGCATCGGGCGGGAGTCTCTTCGTCAGCGCCACTGAGCCACCAGAGGGTCGGGAACGTTGCTCACAGGTGTCGGTCAGCCGCGCCGCAGCGGCGAATCCCTCGACGGCCGCGACATCGCCCGCCGCAGCACCGTGGGGGTCGCCGCCTCGGAGCTGCCCCGTCCATTCGACCGTGATCACCAGCGTCGGAGCGGGCCGGTCGACGAGGGACAGGATGATCGTCGATGCCCGCGGGAGCACGCAGACCTCGCGACCGAGCTCACTGATGGCCGTGGCGACCCGGATCTGGTCCTGGTGCTCCAGACCGGCGAGCGCGGCGACGTTCCGCCCGCGTTGCCTCGCGAGGTGGACGTCCTGCTCGCTGTGGATGGCGAGGCGCAGGATCTCCCCAGGGTGCTGATTCACGGGTGTGCCACCCCGATCAGGACGGACGCGTCATCCTGGCGCACCCCGGAGTCCCGCAGCAAGACACCCGCCAGCAGCAGCGGGATACGGCCCAGGAGAGTCCGCACGTCGTCGATCGCCCAGCCGGGTCGGACGCCGTCGGAATGCAGCACCACCATCGCGCCGTGCCGGCAGCGGGTAGCTGAAGGACCGGAACGTCGGATTCCGATAGCCCGCCACACCTCCGATGGAGGTCATGCTGCGCTTGCCGCTGGTGTGGACCACCGCGCCGGAGATGTTGCCGACCCCCACGAAGCGGACACTCCCGGCAGCCACGTCCAGCTCGGCCACGGCGACAGCACCGCCACGGGTGCCGCGCAGAGCATCATGGATCCGCCGCACGGCGGATTCCGGTGACGAGAAGGGCTGGTCGCGGGCCTCGAAGACCCGCACGGCCTCGCGGGCCGCGGCTGCGGCGAGCGAGCCGTGGCCGGATCCGTCGCACAGCATCAGCGACAGGCGGCCGCCGTCCCGGCGCACGCCGTAGGCGTCCCCGCAGACATCCTCGCCGCTCAACGTCGCGCGTGATCCCGGCGACGTCGCCGGCGTCGTCGTCGGCGGCGTCGCGGCGCGCGTCCCGCCCGACCTTCTCGGCCCCGAACCGGGCGACGAGCACGGTGCCGCGGCCGTGCTGGGAACTGATGTCGAGCCTGTTGGACAGGCGGCTGATCGCGCCGAGCCCGATGCCCAGGGTGCCGCCGGTCGAGGTGCCGTCCCGCAATGCGACTTCGATGTCCGGCATGCCCGGGCCGGAGTCCAGGCGACGACCTCGACCGCGCTGGTGCGCCGGCCACGGATCGCGCGGAGCAGTATCGCGCCGCCCTGCGCGTGCCGGTGCAGGTTGGTGGCGATCTCGGTGACCGCCAGACCCACCTCGGCAACCCGCCGCACGGGCAGACCCAGCCGCTCGGTCAGGTCAGCCGAACGCCGGCGCACGTCGCGCTCGCATCGTTCACCGCGAGCCACTCGACGTCCTCGCGGTCGTCACCGGTCACCGGATCCGCACGCCGTCACCGGGCCCACTTGACGACCGAGACGGTAGTACCGCTGACCTCGGTGGTCAGGTCGAATTCGTCGACCAGCCGGCGAGCCCGCCCAGACCCACCGAGGCCGTTGCCGGAGCTGAAGCCGTCGGTCATCGCCGCGCCACGTCGGCGATCCCGGTCCGGAGTCGGTGAAGACGGCGCGAACGCCCCGCCAGCAGTTGTGCTCGACCGCCTCGACGGTGACGGTCCCGGACCCACCGTGCACGAGCGTGTTGCGGGCGAGCTCACTGGCCGCGGTGATCACCTTGGTTTGCTCCACCAGCGACAGTTAGCCCCGATGGCCAGCGACCGGACGAGCTGGCGCACCCGGACGACGTCGTCGGAGCTCTGGATCGGAAGCACCCCAGCCGAACCGGAGGTCATCACGAACCGGCACCCTCGTCGCGTCGCCACCGGCGTCGAGCCGGTCGAGCGGCTCAGCCTGATCGTCGTCGCCGGACAAGCCGCGCTCAGCGGAGAGCCAGCGCAGGATCGTCAGACCCTTCTCCAGGTTCAGAGCCGTGCGGACGCCGTAGAGGGAGAGAAAAGCTCGACCAGGGTGATGGCGACCGCGAGCCGCATGCCGACAACAACCGTCTCAGCGTCGAGCACTCGCGAGAGCGCCGCGGTCGTAGCGAACAACCTGCCGATGAACGAGTCGACGATCTCCACAGCGGAGATGTCGATCGCGACGCCGCGCGCGCCGGTGGCACACGAACCGTTCGGCCAGAACCTCCTGCAGAGCCAGCACGAGTGGTCGTGCAGGTCGACCTAGATAGAACCAGCAGCACGTCACCCAGCGACAGGACGGAACGCGGTCCATCACACACTCCAGTGGCGGAGCGAGCACGACCTCCACCCCGCTGCTGCGCAGAGCAGCAGCAGCGCGTCGGACAAGGTCGCCTTCGTCGGGATGTCGCCGAACTCGATGCCCAGCGCCACGATGGTCTGAGCGATCTGGGGACGGATGCCCGAGATCGTGCACACCGAGCCCATGAGCCGAGCGGCCACCACCGTCTTCAGCAGGGCTGCGCCACCTACGGTGTCGACCGCGAGCACCCAGGTGATGTCGATGATCGCGGCTCCGCGCCCGTGTCGACGAGCGCCTGGAGCAGCTTCACATCACGATCTGGGTGCGTGCCGAGTCGAGCGTGCCGATCAGCGGCACAGGACAGCACGCCATCCACAGCTTCACCACGGGTGTCGTCAGCTCGAGCAGCTGTTCCGCCTGCTCGGTGAAACCTCTCGCGAGCGCAGCTGTAGCTCTCGAACGTCAGCAAGCCGAGCGCGTCCACCCACCGTGACGCATCGATCACGGTCGCCTGAGCCTCGAGCGAACCGCCGGCCAGCCCGAACAGCGCCTCCTTGAGCGCGAAGATCGCCGATGCCGTCTCGGTGGGGGTGAAACCGCGGCGAGCGCGGTCACCGAACAGCTCGCTCAGCAAGCGCGCACCCCCGCGTACGCGTCGGAGCGCACATCGAGGCCGCCGCTGTCGAGCACCTCGATGAACGCCGTCAGCAGCTCCTTGCAACTGCGCTCGAGCTCGGCTGCGCGACCCTGCCCTGCAGCGCCGGCGCGGCCGCGTCCACCCACAACCCGAGCACTCGAACCTCGTCACCGCGCACGAGCTCCCGAACGCAACGACCGGCGTCTGCCATCACACACCTCCACAACCATCACGAGAACGGGTCGGCGCGACTCGCGAACAGTAAGCCATCGCAGCCGGAGATCGAGTCCGGGCTGCGCCCGAGCGATCGGGTCGTCTGCTCGTTCCTCGTGCCCTGCGGCACCTGCCCAGCGCGCCGCGGCGCCACCGGCGAGTGCGGCCCGTTCCGCGCCACCATGCAACGCCAGGGTGTGCGGTTCGACGGCTCCCAACGCTACCGGCTCACCGAGAGCCCGTGAGCGCGTCCGGGTCGGAGGACTGGCCCGCCGGTCGTGCTCCCCGCCACGGCAACGTTCACCCTGCCCGAGGACTGGCCCGAGCGGTTCTCCTCGCCGACTCCGTCACGAGCAGCGGTGCCTCAGACGTCACGCAGCGGCTTGTCGGCGGTCTCCCGGATGAGGAAGCGCCGACGAGGGTGAAGAGCAGTGCAGCGACGCAGTAGAACACGACGACCGTCGAGTTCCCGGTGAGCCCGACCAGCCACAGAACGACGAACGGTGCCGTGCCGCCGAAGAGAGCGTTGGCCAGGGTGTGGAGACCGACAAAGCGCTCATGCGCACGTTGGTGGGGAAGAACTCTGACAGCAGGGTGAGCACCAGCCCCATGATGGCTGCGGCGACGATGCCGAACAGCGCTTAACCAGCGGCGATAGCGACCAGAGTGCCAACCTCGTCGATGCGGAAGATCGGGTACATCAAGACGAGAACGACGGCGCCGCCGAGGACGAACAGCTTCCGCCCATAGGTGTCCGACAGCCGGCCCCACAGCAGAGCAGCGGCCGCGTAGACGAGGATGCCGATCACGTTCCCGCCGAGTGCGACGAGCAGCGGCACGTCGAGCTCGGTGTTGAGGTACGCGGGAATGTAGTGTGGAAAACGTAGGTGGTGACCGTGCCGCCGGTGACGATGGCGGCCGAGCAGGATCAGCCACCAGTGGTGCCGAACGGCCTCAGCGATAGGCATGAACGGAGTGGCGTCCATGTCCTGCCGGAGCTCCTCAACCCGCCGGTAATCGGGGGTGTCCTCGAGCTTGAGCCGCATGTAGAGGCCGATCAGGCCCAGCGGCAGAGCGATAGCGAACGAGATGGCCATCCCCAGGAGTCGAGCTGCTCCTGGGTCAGGATCGCGGTGAACACCAGAACGAGAGCGGTAGCGGTAGCGGAGCCGAGGCCCACCGTAGCGGTCTGCCACGAGCCGTAGCGCCCCCGCTTGCCGTCCGGAGCGTATCGACGATGAAGGTCGCCGAGCCGCCGAACTCGCCGCCCGCGGTGAACCCTTGCAGTGCGCGAACAATCAGCAGGAGCAGGGGTGCCCACAGTCCGATCTGAGCGTAGCCGGGGAGCAGAGCGATCGCCGCGGTGCCCACCGACATCACCAGAACCACGCCGGCGAGCACGTTGCGGCGGCCGACTCGGTCGCCGAGGTTGCCCAGCAGGAACGCACCGAAAGAACGAGCGACGAAAGCGACGCCGAAGGTCGCGAAGGTGGCCAGCAGCGCCGCCTGCGGGTCGGAGTTGGAGAAGAAAACCCGCGCCAGAATCGGAGCGAACGCGCCGTAGAGGACGAAGTCGTACCACTCCACGAAGTTGCCGATCGCGCCGGCGATCACAGCCTTCTTCGACACAGCCTCCTCGAGCCGCGTCACGGGTGAAGGAGGTGGGTGCGCCATTGCGGATCCTTTCCTGAGCGCGAAGTGCGAGGTCGGGAGGTCAGATCGTAGCACTCAGATCGGCACGGAGCGCGTCGAGCGTCCGGTTGTCGCAACCCGAGCGAAAGCGTAGGCACTCGGCTTAGAGATGCGCGCGAAGTCCTCGTCGCGATCAACGGCGATCAGGCCGAACTTCGAGCCGTATCCCTCCGACCATTCGAAGTTGTCGAAGCCAACCAGTGGAGGTAGCCGCGAACGTCGACGCCCTTCGGCTCGCGCCTGCGCGACCGCAGCGAGGTGGTCTCGAGGTAGTCGAAGCGTTCGGTGTCGTCCTCGGTGGCGATGCCGTTCTCGGTGACGTAGAGGGGCAGGCCCGTCTCGGCGGCGCGGTGCAGGCATCTCGGCGCAGTCCGTCGGGTGGACGGCCCAGCCCATCTGAGTGCGCTGGACGCCGGCCGGCGGCTCAGCGAACAGCCACGGCGAGCCGGGTCGACCCACTGCTTCCGGTAGTACTGCACGCCGAGCCAGTCACCGCAATCGGGCCGGTGAGGCCGTCGAGGTAGAGGTCGACGATCTCAGCCGCATGGCGGCGGTGGAACGCCTGGCAGTTCTCGTCGTCGCGCACCGGCGCCAGCAGCGGGAGCTGACGACGAGCCCCGTCCTGGACTCGCCCGGGCCAGCGCGTACGGCACGCACCGCAGCGCGGTGGGCGTCGAGCAGCACGCGCCCAACCCTCTTCCACAGGACGGCGTTCGTGATGCCCGGTGGGTGGTAGCCCTCCAGGTAGCCGTGCAGAGCGACCATCTGTGGCTCGTTGATCGTGCAAACGAACGTCATCAGCTCGCCCAGCTCAGCGAGACCCGCGCGGCAGTAGCGCTCGAACAGCGTGAGCGCGTCGGGGCCGAGCCAGCCGCCGCTGCGCGGCGAACCAGCGCGGCAGGGTGAAGTGGTGCAGAGTCACGAACACCGCTCAGGCCAGCGTCGGCGAAGCGCTTTGAGCACCCAGCGGTAGTGCGACAGCGCGATCGGCTGAACTCGCCGGGCGCCGGCTCGATCCGCGACCACTCGAGCGAGAGCCGATGAGCGTTGTGGCCCAGCGACTTCAGGAGCGCGAAGTCCTCGGCGTAGCGGTGGAAGTGGTCGATCCCGTCGCCCGAGGACTCCCGAGCGGCCGATCCACGGGTCGTGCTCGAAGTCCCACCAGTCGTTGTTGACGTTGTCGCCCTCAACCTGGTGAGCCGCGTAGCGCGCCCCACAGGAAGTCGGTCGGGAAGTCCGCACCGGTGGAGTCGGTCGCGGTCACGCGAGCTCCTCGCTGAGTCGGACCATCGACCATAAGTCTCTCAGGGACATAAGACAACCCGATCGGCCTCAAGAGGTTCCTCAGGAACCGGATCAAAAACTTAGGATGCAGGAGATGACACGATCACCGAGGTTGGTGCCGACCGAGGAGCTGTTCCACGTACTCGGCCTGCTGCGGGCGGCGGGTCCGATCACCCGCAACGAGCTCGCCCGGCGCACCAGCCTGAGCCGGAAGGTCGCACGCAAAAGGTCTACGAGCTCGTCGCGAGCGAGTTGGCCGAGGAAGGCGAGATCGGACAGTCCACCGGGGCCGAGCGCCGCGCGAGGACCGGTTCCGCGCCGACGCGGCACACGGCTCGTGCCGAGCTGGCCGCGACCAGCATCACCGTGGCTCGCCGACCTCGCGGACCATCCTCACCGAGATGCACGAGGAGGCCGATCCCGCGGCCGCCCCGACGCAACCCTGGAGCACGTCGAGGAGCTGTTCGACAAGCTCCTGTCGCGCGGTCCCCGCAGAGCCCACCGGTCCACGCATCGCATCGGTATCCCCGGACCCGTGCCATCGCCACCGGTCGCCCGGTGGCGCCCTGTCCGTTCCGGAATGGCCGACTACGCGGTCCGCGACCGTCTCTCGACCCGCTACGAGGCCCGTCCGGTCGACAACGACGCCAACCTGATGCCCTCGCGAGCTCCGCGCCGCCTCGCCCGGGGCACGACGACGGTTCTTCATCAAGATCAGCCGCGCTCGGTGGAGCCGTCATCTCCTAGGCGCGCACGCGCTCAGAGCTTCGCCGGAGAGTTCGGCACGTCTTCGTCTCCGCCGACGTCGAGAAGCGGCTGGGCGCCACACCAGAGCCTCACGCAGATCGCGAGCGCCCGAGCGATCGCCGGAAGAGCACCGAGCAGCCGTCGACGCCGCAGCGCGATCCTCGCCGCGATCATGAGCGAGAGCCGCGCCATCGGTGCGCGTGAGGTCTTCACCGCCGCCGCAGCGAGCTACCGGTGAGCACAGAGATCCTCACCCGCGCCAGCGAAACGCTCAGTGCGGTCAGCTCAGTGCTCGTCAGCGAGCTCAACCCGTCGCTCGTTCTCGTCGACGCCAGCCTGGTGAGCATAGACGACCCCTTCATAACCTCTATCGAAACACAGTCTCGAACGATCGCAAACCAACGCCGCACAGCGCCTGCGGTTCGCCATCTCGTCGCTCAGCAACTCCACAGAACGTCAGCGCTAACTTGTCGTCGTCGACGAGCTGCTCTCACCGAGCACACGAACAAGGAGCGAGCAAACGTCTCCTCGCAGCGCACAACTCGCGTAGCCAGCAAACAGCAAGCCAGCGACGAGGCTCAGCTAAGCTCAGCGATCGTAGCCGTAACGCGTGATGACGTTGCGCGAGCAGCGAGCGTGTCCACCGCCGTGGTGTCCTACGTCCTCAACAACAACCCGCGCGGAGTGTCAGTCGAGAGCCAACAGCAAAGCTGGCCGCCAACCGAGAGAACAGAAAAAGCGCGAAAAGTCGCACGGTCCCAGCGGTTGGAGCGCACGCAGTCGCTCAGTCGGGCTGCCCAACACAGCGCTGCCGAACTACGCAGAGTTCAAAAGCAAAGATAGCAGCAGCCGAGAAGCGGAACAGCAAACGTTGCTAGCGAGCTCAAAGGAACCGCAGCAGAGAGCGCGCACTGATCAGCGAGCTCACAGAGCAGCGAGTAGAGGAGATCGGCTGCTCAGCGCAAACCCCTCGAGAACTTCGCAAACCTAAACAACTAGAGCGTGCCGATCGTAGTAGTCGACAGCACTGAAGTAGCGCAGCGCAGAGCTAACGCAGATCGCGCACTTCGTAGAGCACGAGCACTCAGCTCTCAGTCTCCTCGCAGAAAGCCGACCTCGAAGCAAATCGTCAGCGAGCCGTAGCGTAGAGAACCGCAGTGGAAGATACCAACATCCCCACGCGTTCCGAGTGAGTCGCGCGCGTCGAAGTGTCGCAGCGCGAGAGCTACGCAAGCGCGAGCTGCTCATCAACCTCGATGCGCCGCCGAGCGCGGTGTTCATCGAGACCAACGCGCAAGAGCAGAGATACCAACTAACAGCACACGAGCGGAGCCTGAGCGTGCACCGAAACTGCGCGGTGATCACCGCGGAGAGCACAGAACAAGCGCTGTTCTCAGTGCCGAGCCTAACATCGTCGAGCAGCCAACCGAAGAGATCGCACAATCAGCGCTCGCGCTCGGCTAGAAAACACGAGAGCCAGCGTGCAATAGATGACAAACGAGCAAAAAACCACGCCGCCGTGGAACGAGCAGCTGTCCCGAACAATGATCGAACCGATAGCACCAGCGTAAAAGCCGCAGCTCGCGCGCACCTCGAGAGGCTAAGGCTGCAAGAACCGCGCCGTGCCAACCCAATCAACGAGCAGACGGAGAGCGGCTCAGCGATGACCGAGATCAGCTGAAAAATCGAAGACGTCGCAGCACAGTGAAAGCGCCAGCGCAAATACCGTCGAACGAGACCACAGCGACGTCCCGGGGTACGTGGACGTCGAGCGCGGCCGCCGCGTTGAGGAACCCGATCGCCTGGACGTCGGAGGCCACGAGAACAGCGGTCGGCGGTTCGGTGGCGGTCAGCATCTCGTGAGCCGCCCGGTGGCCGCCCTCGTAGCTGAAGAGTCCGCTGGCAGTCGAACCGGGAACGAGGCCCGCACGGCTGATAGCGTCCCGCCATCCACGAGCCCGATCGGTGATCACGCCCGTCTCTGCGGGTCCGGCGACGAGCCCGATCCGCTGATGCCCGTGTTCGATGAGGTGGCTGGTCCCCATCCTCGCTGCGTGAGCGTTGTCGACGCGAACCGTGGAGATGAGCGAGTCGTCGGGGCTGCGATCCACAGCCACAACCGGGATCGAGAGCGTGATGAGGTCGCTCAGGTCCTCGTCGCCTCGCGCGTTGATCAGGACGAGGCCGGCCACCCGGCGTTCGGCCAGGTTCTGGATGTACGAGCGTTCGCGAGCGATGTCGTCGGCGCTGTTGCCAACCAGAACGCGCAGTCCGATGGCGTAGGCGGCGTCCTCCACGGCGCGGACAGCTCGGCGAAGAAGGGATTGGTGCCGTCCGGGACGATGAGGCCGATCGTGTCCGACCGCCCGCTGCGCAGTGAGCGGGCGAGGGCGTCCGGCGGTAGCCGAGCTCGGCCACCGCCCGGAGCACTCGTTGCCGCGCCCGCGCGGAGACCGGCCGGGGGCCTCCGTTGAGGACGTAGGACACCACGGCGGGAGACACGCCCGCGGTGCGGCGACGTCGTTGCGGGTGACTGCCATGAGGTGTGCCGGCCGCAGCGGGCTCCCGCCGGTACCTGCGGGAGCCCGCTCTGCGGTCAGGCGCGCCGCAACCTCGCGTCGAGCTTCTCCGGTGTCATCGCGTAGGGGTGGGGCTTGACGTCGAACTCGGACTCGGTGCTGGCGTTGCGGGGGATCCCGAGCGGTCGAACAGCAGCCCGCGGCGTACTTGTCGTTCTCGGACTCCTGGATCGCGTAGGTCAGGACGTCGTCGATCAGGTGCTCGGCACGACGATCACGCCGTCGCCGTCGGCCACGACGAGGTCGTCGGGCGGATGAGCTGGTCGCCGATCTCCACGGGCATGCTGTGCCCGCCCCACTCGACGCGTCCCTGGTACATCGGCTGCACGATCCAGCGCGACCAGATCGGGATCGCCTTCTGCTCGAGGGTCTCGTCGGAGTCGCGGGTGCCGCCGTTGGTGACGACCCCGCGGCACCGAGCGCTGCCCAGATCATCGAGTCCATCGAGCCGACCGCCGGGGTCGGGGTGTTGCAGGTGTCGATGGCGAGGAAGGTGGTGTCGTCGATCTGGTCGGCGAGGTCGTGCTTGAAGACCTGGCCGTACCAGTACTCGTAGGCCCAGGTCGTGTACTCCTCGGCGGCATCGAGGGCACGGCCTGCTGGGTGGGGACGTGCCGGCAGGTCACGGCGAAACCGGCGGCCTTCGTGCGCCACAGCGGCCTGATCTCGGGTGAGACGGTGCCGGTGTGGTGCTGGCCCATCCAGTCCATGCCGTCGCGGATGTCGGTGACGCGCAGCTTGGAAACGGTCTCCAGGATCTCGTGCTTGCGTTCGGCGGCGAGCGCCATGCCTTGTTCCTCCTGAGGCTGGTCGTGCACGTTCGGCGAATTGTTCTGAGGGCGGGAGACGTGTGCTAGGCCTGCACCTCCCCGACCTCGCTGCGAAGGCCCCGGACGGCCCGGGCGCCGGTGCCCGGCCTCACCCCCTCAATCCAGTCGTCGAGATCCCCTCGACGAGCAGTCGTTGGAACGCGATGAAGATCCCGAGCACCGGGAGCAGCGAGAGCACCGACATCGCGAACAAGGCCCCGAACGCGGAGTTGGACGTCGTGTCGATGAATGCCCGCAGCGCCAGCGCACGGTGTAGAGCTCCGGCTCGGTGAGGTAGATCAGCGGTGTGAAGAAGTCGTTCCAGCTGTAGATGAACGTGAAGATCGCTGTGGTGGCGAGCGCGGGCTTCGACAGCGGAAGGATGATCCGGAAGAAGATTCCGAGGTGGCCGCACCCGTCGATCCGCGCGGCCTCGTCGAGCTCCTTCGGGATGGCGCGGAAGAACTGAACGAGGAGGAACACGAAGAACGCGTCCGTGGCCAGCAGCTTCGGCACGACGAACGGGAAGTAGGTGTCGATCCAGCCCAGCTCGCGGAACAGGACGTACTGCGGGACCAGGATCACGTGGTGCGGCAGCATGAGCGTCGCGAGCATCAGCGCGAAGAGCAACCCGCGGAACCGGAACCTGATCCGGGCGAAGGCATACGCCGTGAGCGAGCAGGCGAGGAGGTTCGCCGCGACGCACAACGCCGCCACCACGAACGAGTTCAGCAGGAACCGCCAGAACCCGACACCGAGACCCCGCGCCAGCCCTCCGCGTAACCGCTCACGGTGAACTGGGCGCCCGGCCAGACACCCGGTCGCCGATCGCGCTGTCGTCCCGGAAGACGCCCCGAGCATCCAGGCGAGCGGGTAGAACATCACCACGCCCATCGAGATGAGCAGCAGGTGCCGGTAGAACTGGGTGCGGGTGACGGTGCTCATGTGTTGTCCCCGTAGAACACGAGCCGCCTGCTGATCGCGAACAGCAGGGCCACCGCGGCGGCGACGATCAGCAGCAGCACCCAGCCGAGAGCCGACGCGTAGCCCATGTCGAAGTCGACGAATCCCCGTTGGTAGAGTAGAGCGTGTAGAAGAGGGTGGCGTCGGCCGGGCCGCCCGTGCCGTTGCTGACGATGTAGGCGGTGTTGAACGCCTGGAACGCGCCCACGACGTTCATCAGCACGTTGAAGAAGATCACCGGGCTGAGCATCGGCAGCGTGATGTGCGCGAACCGGCGTGCCGGGCCGGCGCCGTCGACGGTGGCGGCCTCGTACAGCTCGGCCGGATCTGCCGGAGCCCGGCGAGGTAGATGATCATCGCGGCGCCGAACTGCCAGACGTTGAGTACGACGAGCGTCCACAGCGCGGTGTCGGGCGTGCCGATCCAGGAGTAGTCGGTCCGGATGCCGCGGCGCCGAGCAGGCCGTTCAGCAGGCCGTCGCCGGCGAACACGGCGGTCCAGAGGATCGCGATCGCCACGCTGCCACCGATGAGTGACGGGATGTAGAAGACCGCGCGTAGACCGCCAGGCCGCGGACTCCGCGGTTCATCAGCACCGCGAGCGTCAGGGCCGCCACCTGACCAGCGGGACCGAGGCCAAGTAGCATGGTGACCGACAGCGACGTCCAGAAGCGCGGTCGCTCGTCAGCATCTCCTCGTAGTTCTCGTCCCCGTCCAGTCGGGCTGCCGAGACCGAGTAGTCGGTGAAGGAGAGTAGAGCGAGGCGAGGACCGGGCCTCCGGTGATGAGCACGAACCCGAGCAGCCACGGCGAGAGGAACAGGTAGCCGGCGAGGTTCTCCCGGCGGCTGATGGAGTGGCTGCGGGCGGCGCACGGCGCGCGGGGGTGGGCGCTGGATCGTAGCGGTCATTCGAGGGCCCGCTCGCGGCGGTGAAGAAGGTGTCCACGGCTGTCCACGCTCGTCTGCGGAAGGCGAGCTCCTGTAGATCCGCCTCAGCTCGTGGTGAGGTGCTCAGGCCCGCGGTAGTCGTCGTCGCGAGTCACCACGCCGTCAGCTCCCGGAAGGTCTCGATGCTGCGCTTGGTGCCGTCCGCGGTGCTCGGTCGCGAGCAGGGCCTCCTGCGCGGCGGTGCTCGTGACGATGCCGTTGTCCGACTGGAACGCCAGCGCGGCGTCGACGTCGCCCACGAAGAAGTCGATGAAGCCGCGCGTGGCCACCTCGTCGCAGTCGGCGGGGATCGCGATCCCGTTCGTGCCGAGCACGTTGCCGCGCCGGTCCTCGCTCGCGTCGACACGCTCGCGACCGTCCTGCCGAGCCCGTTGGCCGACAGCGCCTGCTCGGTGACGGGGATGTGCGGGATGTCCCGCGTGGCGACCACCGCCTTGCCGAGGGCGAGCGGGGTGAGCTCGAGCGATCCCGACTGCTCGGGGATCATCGCCGGCGGCACCGTGACGCCTTCGTCGGTGCGGGCCAGCCAGAACTCGAACCACTCGGCGAGCAGGGCTCGGTCGAACCCGAGCCGCTTCCCGTCGAACATCCGGGCGCCGTGCCCGACCACCCACGAGGTCAGCGAGAACATGTTCGAGCCTTCGATCTCGCTCGCGTACACACCGTCGGGGAGGCCGCGCTGGATCGTGCGGAGCCAGTCGGCGTACTGGGCCCACGTCATGTCGTCGGTCGGGGCCGGGGCACCCGTCGATGCGACGACGTCCGCGTTGTAGGCGAGCAACCGCGAGAACGTGCCGGTCGGGATCATGTACTGGGACCCGTCGATCCGCCCGGCCTCCAGCACCTCCGGCGGATGCCGGAGACGTCGATCTCGCCGTTCGCGATCAGGTCGTCGAGCGGGCGCAGGACGTCCTGCTCGGCGTACGGGGCGATGAAGCTGCTCTGGACGCCGAGCGCGCAGGCGAGCCCTCCGCCTGCAGCCCGCACCGTCAGCCGCTCGACGTAGGAGTTGTAGTCGGCGACGTCCGCGGTGACCGTCGCGCCCGGGTGCCGGGCCTCGAACAGGTCGGTGATCTTCTGGACCTTCTCGGCCCGGGCCGGGCTCCCCCAGAAGGCATAGGTGATCGCCTCGTTCACCTCGCCGGTGGACTCGGCGGGGCCGCCCCCGCCACATGCGACGAGCGCGAGACTCGCGACGGCGGACACGGCGATCGCGCCGGTCCGGCCTCGGATGGTCGAACGCACCGGGTGCTCCTCTCCTCGTTGAGTGACGCAACTGTGATCCGGTGTCGAGCGCTGTTCAGGGGCGTGGTGGTGGCCGGGTAGCCAGGCTCGAGGGCCTCGCGCCAGGGCCATCTACTCGTGTAGACAGGATCTCACGAGTAATCCCCTGTCAAGGTCTGAGAGCTGCGGCCTCCGGTGCAGGGTGCCGGGAACGGCGCGCCGAGCCGCGCCGCGCAGACCCGGCATGATCATTGCGAAGTGCGGCGCAGCGCCCTCACCAGGGCGATCGACCGCCATTCGGACCGATCATGCGACCTTGATCGCCGCGAGATCACCCTGAACGCCCTCGGCAGGGCGATCGACCGTCACCTCGGATGGATCATGCGGTGTTGATCGTTGCGAGAGCACGCCGAGCGCCCAGCCGGGGGCCGTCACCAGGGTCTCGGATCGAGCACCCGACGCCCCCTCCGATGATCATCGGTTGGGTGCAGGGCCGGCCGGATGTGGCCGTCCGTGCACTGAGGCGGTGATCACTCCCGGGGCCCACTTGCCGGGCGTTCTCGTCCACAGCGGAGGGCGCGCATCAGGTGATCTGGCCGACGACTGTCAGCGCGGCGTGCCCGCCGACGTCAGGCCGGGCTGCCTGCGCCCCAGTAGAGGGGCCGGCGGTCGGCACGACCTTCACCCGTCACCCGACGTCGGCCAGTCTCGCCTCGAGCTCGTCGGCTCGGTGCGGCACCTTCACGGCTCGGTGGGCAGTGCCGTCGTTCAGCCGACGGAGGACCGTGGAGGACGACTCACCTTCGATGAGCTCTTCGGGTGCTCGGTATCCGTCGTCGACGAAGAACACGCGACCGCCTGGTTTCAAGCAGTCAGCGACCATCGACCAGAATGATGCGAACCGCTTGAGCGGCACGTGCGAGAGCCAGGATCCGAAGAATACGACGTCGTATCGACGATCTCCCAGGAGAAGATGTTCGCTTCGATGAAGCGCACCCGTTCACTGTTGATCCGGGTCGACGCGATGTCGATTATCTCCGGTGACGCGTCCACCGCCGTGACGTCTGTGGCGTGGCGGAGGAGCTGCTCGGTCCAGAGGCCGCGGCCGCAGGTGAGTTCGAGGACACTGCCGGTCGGCCGGAATGCATCGAGGGCCGCGAACAGTTCGTCGCCGCCTTCGAACGGCAGGGTGTGTTCCTCGTACTCGGGGGCGATAGCGCGGTAATAGGTCACTTGTTCAGCGAGGAGTTGCTCGAACTCGCCTGGTGCCATGGTTGTGATCCTGGCTCGCTCGGCCGGGCCCGGCAACCGTCCGGGCAGGGGCGAGGCCGATCGGGACGAGGGCCGCGCCGAAGGTGCACGCCGTGCTCGCCACCCCGCAGTCGACCACTACCGCGGCCGGCGAGATCATAGGCGGGCTGGTGCTCGCGCACGCGCTCACGCTGAGCGTGGCGTCCGCGGCACGCGATACGGCGGTCGAGGCGCTGCGGCTGGTCAACCGGTTGCGCGCCGACGTCGTCGGCAACGAGCTCGACGTCACGCCCTTGCCTCGCCTCGATCGGGTTGACCTGGAGCGCGCTCCAGGGTGCAGCCTCGCGGCCATGAATGGATCGATCATGGCCCGCACGGTGGGGGAGTGGCGAGTCCCCGCACTCGGCATCGGGACCTGGGCGCTGGGCGGCGACTGGGAGTTCAACAGCGAGCCGGCGGGCTGGGGCCCGGTGGACGACGACGAGTCGGTGGCAGCCGTTCGTGCCGCCTACGACGGCGGTGTGCGCTTCGTCGACACTGCCGACGTCTACGGCTGTGGGCACGCCGAACGGGTGGTCGGCCGGGCGATCGCCCCGTTCCGCGACGACGTGGTGCTCGCGACCAAGGTGGGGCTCGTGTTCGACGAGGACACCAGAACGGGCGCGGGGAGCGACCTGTCCTCCGCGCACATCCGCAGGGCGTGCGACGCGAGCCTGCGCCGGCTCGGGGTGGAACACCTCGACGTCTACCAGATCCACCCCGGTGGCACGGACGCCCGGCAGGCGCAGGAGATCGTCGGCGCGTTCGAGGAGCTGGTGGCAGCCGGGAAGATCCGGGCGTACGGCACCAGCGCGACCGACCCCGAGGTGATCGCGGTCGTCGCGGCCGGCGGTCACGCCGTGGCGGTGCAGCAGGAGCTCAACGTGTTCGGCGCCGACGAGCCCGCCCTCGCGGCGTGCGAGCGCCACGACCTGGCCGTGCTGGCCCGCACCCCGCTCGCGATGGGTTTGCTCAGCGGCAAGTACCGCACCCCGGACCAGCTCCCGGCCGGGGACGTCCGGCGGAACACGCCGTGGTGGACCTTCTTCGACGACGCCGGGATGCCGCAGTGGCTCGCCCGGCTGGACGCCGTGCGGGACGTGCTGACCGCAGGCGGCCGCACGCTCGTGCAGGGCGCGCTCGCCTACGTGTGGGCTCGCTCGGAGCGGGCGGTGGCACTGCCCGGCGTGCGGACGGCTGCGCAGGCCCGGGAGCTCGTGGGCGCGCTGGCCCACGGCTCGCTCGACGCCGAGCAGCTGGCCGCGGTCGACCGGCTCCTGCTGGGGGCGGAGCGGGTGAGCACGGCATCATCGGCGGGGTGAACATCTCCGAGGCCGCTCGGCGCACCGGTGTCGCCATCGACACGATCCGCTACTACGACCGTCTCGGCCTGCTCGGCGCGGTGAGCCGCACGGCCGGCGGGGCGCGCGCGTTCAGCGAGGGCGACCTCGGCTGGCTGCGGATCCTGCGCTGCCTGCGCGACACGGGCATGCGGATGGCCGACCTGCGCCGGTTCGTGGCGATCGACGGCGACCGCGAGCCGCTCCGCAGGCGGGAGCTGCTGGAAGCCCACCGAGCGGCCGTGCTGGAACGCATCGAGCGCACCCACCGCGAGCTGGAGGTGCTCGACGGCAAGATCGCGGTGTACCGGGAGATGGAGGAGCGGGCGGCCCAGCCTGCCTAGCACTCCAGCGCTTGATCGTGATCATGTCGCCGCGCGGTGCCGGGTGATTGGGCTCCCGCCACGACCATGCACACCCGGGCAACGAGCGGGTGATGATCGCAGGTATCGGTTGGCGGCGGCTCCCCCACAGCAACAGCCAACCGAAACCGCAGATCATGCGGGTGGGCCGAGCAAGCCCGGCCCTGGGCGCGCCACTCGCCTGATGATCACCGGTTGGTACAGAGCCGGCCACATGTGGCCGCCCACGCACCGAGTTGGTGATCACTCGGCCTGATCGTCCGCAATGGGCGTGGCTACCCACCGCGATCAGGCACGCACAGCTCGGCCCGGTCCGGGCGCACCCCATCCCATGATCACCAGTTGGGTGCAGAGCCGGCCGGATGCGGCCGCCCGCGCACCGAGCCGGTGATCACTCCCCGCATGACGATCGCCCGCAGTGCGCTCGGCAGCGGACGGGCCGGTCTCGTGGGCGCGCCGTTCCCGGCCCGGGCCGAACCGCGTCGCGCACGTGCGGGCGGTTCCGGCGGGGGTCGACGCCGCTTCCGTCGACCCGGTACGTGGTGGAGATGGTCGGGTGGGCAGAACTACCGAATCCCGTGGTTACGCGGGCGGCCGTCCCCGACGCGCTGGCACGCCAGTGCTGGACGAGACCGTCACGGTTGGGTGCCACGCGACCGGCGGTGGTCCTGCCACCACCCCCAGCACGCCACGGATCCTTCAAGGTCAGCGAACCAGGACGCGACCTGCACACATCTGCCTGTGATGCCCCAGGCCGGGCGAACACGGAGGCTCCCGAGCCCGGTCCTGGAGTTGATCTCAAGGCGAGCATTCGGTGTCCACCCTGCGCGGGCGGCAACGGGACCACCGCCGGTCGCGTGGCACCCGGCAGCGACGGCCTCGTCGGGAACGGGCGTGCCAGCGGGTCGGGGACGGCCGTCAGGGTGACCACGGGATTCGGTGGTTCCGCCCACCCGGCCCCGTCCCCACGGGTGAGGTCGAGGTGAGCGGGTGGGACGCGCGGGAGGCCGGGGGTCCGTGCGCGAGGGGCTTGCGGCCCGGGTCTGGGACGGCGCGCCAAGCCGACTTTCATGGTCATGTGGACCCCATGGGTGTGGCGGGCGAGGTGGAGACCCATAGCGTCGACTTGACCATGCAGCCGGAGATGTTCCGCGGAACGCGGGGCCGGATCTAGCGTAGACCGTGACTGATCATGTTGCCGGTCGGTGATCTCTAGTTTCTGGCGCCCACGGCTCCCGCCACGACCTGCACACCCGGGCAACGAGCGGGTGATGATCGCAAGTATCGGTTGGCGGCGGCTCCCCCACAGCAACAGCCAACCGAAACCGCAGATCATGCGGGTGGGCCGAGCAAGCCCGGCCCTGGGCGCGCCACTTGCCTGATGATCACCGGATGGGTGCAGAGCCGGCCACATGTGGCCGCCCACGCACCGAGCCGGTGATCACTCCGCGTGCTCGTCGAAGTGGGCACGTGCTCGTTCGACGTCGGGCAACGTGGTGGTGGTCCAGTGCAGGAGGGCGTCGATGAGGTCCTGCAGCGACTTTCCGAGCGGCGCGACGCGGTACTCGACGGCGACGGGACGGGTGCTCGTGACGTTGCGCTCGACCATCCCGTTGCGCTCCAGCCGTCGGACTGTCGCCGTGAGTGATTTCTGCGTCACGACCGGGATGGCCCGACGGAGCTCGTTGAAGCGCAGAGGCTGCTCGCACAGGGCGTCGAGGACCTGGAGCGACCACTTGTCCAGTACCTGGTCGAGCAGCTCGCGGTGGTGCTCGGTGAGCTGAGGCGCGGCCGAGTGTGGTGGTGCGGTTTCCGGCATGACACCTAGTCTCGTTGAAGTTCCCTTCGGACACCAGGTAGACATCGGATACCTAGTCCGACTGCGAAGGGATCAACCCATGTCAGTACAGCTGCTGACCCCGGAAGGCATGTTCGCTCCCGTCCCGTACCACCATGTCTCGATCAGCGGTGGTACTCGTCAGGTGCACGTGGCCGGCCAGATCGCGCGCGACGCCGAGGGGAAGCCCGTGGCGACGGGTGACCTCGCCGGCCAGGTCGCGCACGCGCTGCGCAACACGGCGCGCGGCCTGGCCGGCGCCGGTGCGAGCTTCGCCGACGTCGCACGCCTCCGGTTCTTCGTGACGAACTGGAGCCCCGACAAGTACCCCGACTTCATCGCGGGCATCGAGCGCGTCACCGCCGAGCTCGGGCTCCCGCAGCCGTTGCCGCCCCTCTCGGCGATCGGTGTCGACTACCTTTTCGAGCCCGACGTGCTCGTCGAGGTCGAGGCGTTCGCCGTGCTCGACTGAGGTTTCCGGGTCGTTCAGCTCGCGGGACCGTACAGCCGGGCAATGTCGGGCGAGTCGAGCCAGGGGCTGTAGGTGGGTACCTTCGGCCAGCCTTCCGGGGAGTCCTGCCACTGCTCCCGGCGCCCGTAGGGCAACACATCGGCCAGGGCGAAGGTGTACGTGAGCTGCTCGACTCCGCGACCGCTCGTGTGCCAGGTGCGGTGGACGGTCTCGCCGTCGCGCAGGAAGACGTTGATCGCGAACCCGCCGCGGGCGTCGACGTCGGCCCCGAACGGGCTGTCGGCGGTGGAGTACCACGACATCGTGTTGCCGACGCGTTCGGCGTAGGCGAGGGCGGCCTCGATCGGGCCATGGGTGACGATCACGAATCGTGCGTCGTAGTTGGCGAGGAAGTCCAGCCGCGTGAACGACGAGGTGAAACTGGTGCACCCGCCGCACTGCCACTCGGCGTCCGGGTCGGAGTCCCACATGTGGTGGTAGGTGATCAACTGCGACTTGTCGTCGAAGAGGTCGACGAGCCGGACCGGTCCTTCGGCGCCGACCAGGGTGTAGTCGGGCATCGCCACCATGGGAAGCCGTCGTCGCTGTGCGGCGATCGCGTCGAGCTCCCTGGTGGCCGCCTTCTCGCGGGCGCGCAGCTGGTCCAGCTCCTTGCGCCAGGTTTCGTGATCGACAACGGGTGGCTTGGTCATGATCGTGCTCTCCTTCGCCTGCCTTGTCACACTGCGACGTCGACACACTGGGACCCGATCCACCGTGTCGTCTTGAACGGAACGGTCACCTGTCGATCGGCGTGATCGGGGTGGCGAGGTCATCCGGCCTCGCCACCCCTCCGGGGCGAGAAACGGGCACGGCCGTATGGTGCCGCGCAATGGCTTTCGACAACAGGACGAACACCGCGACCACCGACAGCAAGCTCGAGCACGAGACCGACGGGACACCGAGCCCCGAGGAGCCGCGCGAGCCGGCGGCGACGCCTGCAGGCACCGACGCCGTCGTCGACGACTCTCCCTCCGGCCCGGAGGAGCACGACCACGTTCCCCGTCCCTCCGATGGCTCGGTGGCAGGCGCCGCGGCCATCGTCAGCGCCGGGCTCGGGCTCGCCTCGCTCACCGGCACCGGGATCGGCGACATGTTGCGCTCCCGCGAGGAGATCGTCGGTCAGATCGAGGCCAGCGTCGGCGGTGGTGCCGGGCTCGACCAGATCGACGCCTTCTACGGCTCCCCATGGCACACCGCGGCGCTCGTCAACGGCGTAGTCGCGCTGGTGGCCGTCGTCATCGGGTGTGTGCTGCTGACGGCACAGTCGAACCGGCCCACCACGCCGACGTGGGTGAAGGCCGTAGCGCTCGGCGGTCTCGCGCTCGGCGTGCTCGGCGTGCTCGTCGCAGGTGGCATGTACCTCGATCTCTTCGCCGCGCCGCCGGTGTTGCCCCAGGCACCCTCGCTCGGCGGCTGAGCCGACCCCCGATCCGCGGAGGCACAGCTCAGCGCCGCGGCTCGCGCAGCGGCTCGCCGATCGCGTGGAGGTGCTGCAGCACCTGTCCGTAGGAGGCGAGCAGGCTGCAGCGGATGTACGGGATGCCGCGCTCGGCGCAGAAGGCCTCGACGATCGGCTGCGCCAGGCGCAGGTGCGGCCGCGGCATGCTCGGGAACAGGTGGTGGGCCACCTGGTGGTTGAGCCCGCCCAGGGCGACGTCCACCCAGCGGCCGCCGCCGACGTCGCGTGAGGTGAGGACCTGCTTGCGCAGGAAGTCCAGCTTCTCGTCCGGGCCGACCATGTCCATGCCCTTGTGGTTCGGGGCGAACGCGCACCCCATCAGCACTCCCCACAGGCCCTTCTGCACGGCGACGAAGGCGAGGGCCTTGCCGGGCGGGAGCACCAGCGACAGCGCCGCGACGTAGGCGCCGATGTGGGTGGCCAGCAGCAGCCCCTCCAGCGCCCGGGCGCGCACCGTGCCGCGCGCGATGGCGTCGATCCCGGCCCAGTGCAGCATCACGCCCTCCAGCGTGAGCAGCGGGAAGAACAGCACGGCTTGGTGCGCCGCGGTCCAGCGGACCAGGCCGGTGCGGCCGCGGGCCTGTTCGGCGCTGAACGCGAGGACGGGGATTTCGAGGTCGGGGTCCTCGTCCTCGTGGTTGGGGTTGGCGTGGTGGCGGTTGTGCTTGGCGACCCACCAGCCGAAGCTGACGCCAGTCAGGAGGGCGTGCAGGTGGCCGACGGCGTAGTTCGCCCGCCGGCCTTGGAGGATCTGCTTGTGCCCGGCGTCGTGGCCGAGGTAGGCGAGCTGGGTGGACACCACGGCGAGCGCCGCCGCCACCACCAGTTGCCACCAGGAGTCACCCAGCAGCCCGAACACCGTCCAGCAGGCCGCGAAGGCGCCGATGGCCAGCCCGGCGGCGCGGGCGTACCAGCCCGGACGCCGCTTCAGCAGACCGGCCGCGCGGACCTGTCGGGACAGCTCGGCGAACTCGCTGCCGCGCTGGGCGGGAGACGTTGCGGGGACGGTGCTGGTCACGGGACTCCCGGGGTCGCGCTGGATGGCGCACCGAGGTCCGGGGCACAGCCAACGCCGCGCGTACCGCGGCCACAGTCGACCGTACGGGACGAAGTGCTCTTGGTGGCAGTGTGCGAGGCGACTGGTGGGGTCCCGGGTCCCCTTGCCGCCTGGGGGAGCATGCTCGACGAATGACCCGCTACGTGGTTCCCGTGCTCGGCGTCCTCCTGGTCCTCATCGGTGCGGTGTGGACCCTGCAGGGGGCCAACCTGCTCGGTGGCAGCTTCATGTCCGGGTCGCGGCTGTGGCTGCTGATCGGCCTGGTTGCGCTGGTCTCGGGCGTAACGCTGCTGGTGCGGGCGGTGCGGGCCCGCCGCTGAGCTCCGGTTCCGGCACGGGTCAGGGGCGGTGGGTGATCAGGTCGGCCAGCTTCGTCAGGCGCGATTCGCGGCCGGTCGTGAGCTCTTTCCGGTCGGCCCAGCCGTACGTCAGGTACATCGATCGGACACCCAGCCAGCGCAGTGGCTCGATCTCCCACCTGCGTGAGGTGTGGCCCACCCAGGGGAGCCGGGTGAGCTCGGTGTCGTGTCCGAGCACCAGGTCCCGCAGGGTGCGGCCGGCGAGGTTGGTGGTGGTGACGCCCTGGCCCACGTACCCGCCCGCGTACCCCAGCCCGGTGCGGGGGTCGAAGGCGGCGCTGGAGCACCAGTCGCGGGGGACTCCGAGCACGCCGCACCACGCGTGCACCACGCGGTGGTCGCGGGCGGCGGGGAACCTTCGATGCAGGATCTCGATGAGGGACCGGATCGTCGCCTGCTGGGTCGCGCCGTCGCGGTCGGTGGCCGAACCGAACCGGTAGGGGATGCCTCTCCCGCCGATGGCGATCCGCCCGTCCGCCGTCCGCTGGCTGTACATGTGCGAGTAGCCCTTGTCGCCCAGGGTTTCGCCGCGACGCCAGCCGATCTCGTCCCAGACCGCCTGTGGCAGCGGCTCGGTGACGATCATCGAGCTGTTCATCGGCAGCCAGGTCCGCCGCTCTCCGGTCAGGGACGCGGTGTAGCCCTCGGTGGCGCGGAGGATCACCGGTGCGCGCACGACACCGCGGTCGGTGTGCACCGCACCGCGTTCGATGCGGGTGACGCTGGTCGACTCGCGGATGCGCACGCCGAGCGACTCGACGACATCGGCCAGCGCGCGCACGTAACGCGCGGGTTGGATCCGGGCGCAGTGCGGGGTGTACGCCGCCGCCACGACGTCGGGAACGCGGATGCGGTCCTGCAGCTCGGCACGATCGAGGATGCGCGACTCGTGAACGCCCCAGTGGCGGTCCTCCTCGACACCGGCCTGCAGCCGTCGTGCCTGAGCCGGGGTCGACGCGATGCGGATGGTGCCGCCCTTGACGATGTCGGCCTCGATGCCCTCGGCCGCCGCGATGGTGACGATCTCGTCGACGGCCTCGTTCATCAACCGCTGCTGTGCCCGGACCGCGTCCGCGCCGTGCAGCTCCGCGAACCGTCCTCTCGATCCGGCGAGCAACCCGGACGCCCAACCTCCGTTGCGTCCGGAGGCGCCGAACCCGGCGAACTCGCGTTCGATCATCGCGATGTCGAGCGAGGGGTCGGCCTTCTTGAGGTAGTAGGCGGTCCACAGCCCCGTCAGGCCGGCCCCGACGATGCAGACGTCGGCGGTGCGGTCACCCGGGAGGCCCGGTCGGGGCGTGGGACGGCCGCCCATGGCGTCGAACCAGAATGAGATGTTGCCGTTGGTCAGGTCTGTACCAGTCGCGGTGCCCATGGTCGCCGCTAGAGCCCCAGCAGCGCGGGAAGCTCGGACAGGTCGCGGATCTCGTCGTAGGGCTGGTAGCGGTCGCTGCCCTTGAGGCCGTACCGGTTGACCCAGACCCGGCGCGCGATGCCGAGGGCCTTGGTGGGCATGATGTCGTAGTCCCAGCCCTGCGCCACGTGGGTGATCTGGTCGCGGGTCTGCGGCAGCACCTCGAACAACTTCTCGAAGGCTTCGCGCCGAGGCTTGTAAGCGCGCGCCTGCTGGGCGGTGACGACGTGGTCGAACGGCACACCGATGGCATCGAGGTGGTGGGGGATCAGGTCGTCGTCGCTGTTGGTCAGGATCGCGATGTCGTAGCGCTCCTTGAGCCTGCGCAGCGCGTCGGGCACCTCCGGGAACGCGGGGAACTTCTCCGCGGCGGCGATCAACCGGTCGTAGTCCGCGTCGGAGTACTCGATGCCGTGCAGCAGCATGCAGTTCTCCAGCGTCTCCCGGATGATGTCGCGGTAGCGCCGATAGGGCTGGACGACAGCCTGGAATCGCATGACACGCAGATTGTCGAGGAAGATCTCGTGATCGACCCCGACCTCGTCGAGGCGATCGCGCACGATCGGCAGGGTCTCGCGGTTGAGGTCGAAGTCGACCAGCGTGCGGTAGCAGTCGAAGGTCACGACGGGGCGGGCGCTCATGGCGGAATTCCTTTGGCTCACTCGCGGACGAGGACGAACATCTTTTCGACCGGCTCGTGCACCTCCCAGGTGCCCTGCCAGCCGGTTCTCGGCGTCATGCCGACCAGATGTAGCGCAACGGTCATGGGGACGACACGGGATCGCGGAGACTCGGAACGTCGTGTCAAGTGGGCCTACCGACAGGTGACACTCTGCTTCTGTCCGCCCGGGGTGATGCCGCGCACAGTTGCCGGAATCCGTCTTCCGACGAGAGGCACTGCCGATGACGACGCCGATGACCACCACCTTGGACGATGCTCCCGTCAGCCGTTTCCATCGCCGTCTGGTCGCCATCGCGATGGGTGGGCCGTTCTGCGACGGCTACCTCCTCGGCATCATCGCGGTGGCGCTGAGCCAGATCACGCCGCAGTTGCACCTGGGCTCCGTCTGGTCCGGCCTGATCGCCAGCTCCGCGCTGATCGGCGTCTTCGCCGGCGCGATGATCTTCGGTGCGATCACCGACCGGATCGGTCGGCGGTTGATGTACGTGCTCAACCTCGTGGTGTTCGTCGCCGCATCCATTCCCCAGTTCTTCGTGACCGAGGCCTGGCAGCTCTTCGCGCTGCGCCTGATCATCGGGATCGCCGTCGGTGCCGACTACCCGATCGCCTCGGCCATCACCGCGGAGCTGGTGCCTCGCAAGCTCCGCGGTCCGGCGCTGGCCGGCCTGGTCCTGTCGTGGTGGGTCGGCTACGGCATCAGCTACTGGGTCGGTCTCGGCCTGACGTTCGTCGGTGACGACGGGTGGCGCTGGATGCTGCTGTCCGGGGCGGTGCCGGCGTTCCTGTTCCTGCTCCTGCGCGCCGGTGTTCCCGAGTCACCGCGGTGGTTGGCCAGCCGGGGCCGGCTGGACGAGGCGACCGCGATCGTTCGGCGCTACATCGGGCCCGATGTGCGGGTCGACGACCTGCTCCAGGAAGGCGCGGCTCCCCGGCGGAACGGCTCCGGGCTGGGCAACATCCGCGAGCTCTTCCGCCGCGGCTACGCCAAGCCGGTCGTGTTCTGCTCGACGTTCTTCCTCTGCCAGGTGGCGACGGGCTACGCCATCCGCACCTTCCAGCCGCAGATCCTCGAGTCGATGGGGGTCGGCAACGCGACCGCGAGTGCGGCGGTGATGATGCTGATCCCGATATTGGGCGTCTCGACCGGCCTGTTCCTCGTCAACCGGATGGGCAGGCGCCCCCTGCTGATCGGCAGCTTCGTCGCGATCTTCGTCTCGCTGTTCTGCCTGGCGGTGCTGCCGTTGCACATGGCGCTGCCGGTCATCCTGCTGTTCGTGGTGTTCCACTTCGCCGAAGCCGCAGGCAGCGCGTTGCAGTTCCTGTATCCCAGCGAGCTCTTCCCCACCGATCTGCGGGCCACCGGGGTGGGCTTCGCCTCCGCGATGAGCCGGTTCGGCTCGGCCGGCGGCACGTTCTTCCTGCCGCTGCTCATCGCCGGCGTCGGCAACACCGCAACGTTGCTGATCGGTGCCGCCATCACGCTCGTCGGCCTCGGTGTGTCGCTCGCCCTCGCCCCGGAGACGAAGGGCCTTGCGCTCACGACCGCGAGTAGCAGCACCACCCCTGCCGGGGTGAAGACGCTGTCGTGACGGACCTCGTCACCTCGGCGAACATGCTGGTCCGTCGGTCGTGACGATCGTTGCGCCCGGCTCGCCGGAGGCGCAGGGTGTGGCGGTGAGCGACGGCGGGACGGTGACGGTGGCCGAGGTGCTGGCCCTCCCGGTGCTGGCCCGCGGGCTGCCGAAGGTCCTGGCGGGCCACGACCGGCTGGACCGGCCGGTGCGGTGGGTCCACGTCACCGAATGGGCGAGCCCGGCCTCGGCACTGCGCGGGGGTGAGCTCGTGCTCACGACCGGCCTCGGCTTCCCCGACCGCCTGGACGACTACGCGTCCGAGCTCGCCGACATCGACGCGGCCTGCGTCGTCATCGAGCTCGGTCGCTGCTACAAGGAGGTGCCCTACGAGCTCGTCGCCGGCTGCCGTGCGCGGGGCGTTCCGCTGGTCGTCCTGCACCGCGGGGTCAAGTTCGTCGACGTGACCCAGGAGGTGCACGCGATGATCCTGACCGGTCAGCTGCGCACGCTGCGCTCGGCGCAGCGCATCCACGACACCTTCACCGCGTTGTCCCTCCGCGGTGCCGGGGCCGACGAGATCGTCCGGGCCGCGGCCACGATGACCGGCCGGGCCGTCGTCGTGGAGAACCTGGCACACCAGGCGCTGATGTGCGCTCCTGGGGAACGCGCCCTGGAGGACGTGCTCAACCGGTGGGAGGAGCGCTCGCGCGCGACACCCTCGGCCGCCGAGCGCACCGGGGTCTGCGGGCAGGAGGGCTGGCTGGTCACCTCGGTGGAGTTCCGCGGGCAGCGGTGGGGCCGGCTGGCCATGCTGCCCGACAGTCCCGTCGAGCAGCAGTTCCACAGCGAGCACGTCATGGTCCTCGAACGCGCGGCCATCGCCCTCACGCTGGCCCGGCTGACCCACGAGGCCCGCTGGGAGGAGCAGGCCCACCGCGACGCGCTGCTCGACGTGCTCGAAGGGCGGCAGCTGTCCTGGCGCGACACCCGGTCCAGGATCACGGCGCTCGGCGTTCCAACGCACGGCCGCAGGCTCGCCGTCGTGCTGGTGCGCGCGGGCGACCGGGCGAACCTGCTCGACAAGCTGCGGACGCGGCTGGAAGGCAGTGCTCTGGTCGGTGACCTCGGCGAGCGCGGCGTCGGTGTGCTCCTGGCGTTCCGCGAGTCCGGCGGCTGGCGCCCGCTGGCCGAGGAGATCAGCGCGCTGGCCGGCACCGCCGTCCACGTCGGGGCGGAGGTGGGACAGCTGTCGGAGGTGGCCCGTTCCGCGGCTGAGGCGGAACAGGTGGCGGACGCCGTCCCTGCGGGTGGTCCGCCGGAGGTCTACACCGTGGGTGACATCGGGCTTCCCGAGTTGCTCTACTCCTTGCGGGACGACCCCCGGGTGCAGGCCTACGCCGAGCGTCATCTGGCGCCCTTGCTCGCTCACGACCAGCGGCACGGCACCGACCTCCTGGCCACCTTGCGTCACTTCCTGGTCGCCGCCGGCAACAAGTCCATCGCCGCTCGGCGGAGCCACCTCTCCCGCCAGGCGCTCTACCAGCGGCTGAACCTGATCGGCCAGGTCCTCCAGGGTGATCTCGAGTCGGGCGACTTCCGGGCCCAGTTGCATGTCGCGGTGGCGGCTCTCGATGCCCAGCGCGCCAGGCGATCCGCCGGCGCCTGATGGCAGCGTCACGGGGCCGTCGGGGCGAAGACGTCGCCGGCCACGGCTTCCAGCCTCTCGAGGACGGTGGTGTTCGACGCCCGGCGTTGCCGGCGTTCCACCCAGAACACGCTGCGGGGTGGTGGGCCGTCGGCCACCGGGGCCGCGGCGCAGCCGGTTCTCGCCCGGAGATCGCCGACCATGAAGGTGGGCACGAGTGCCCAGGTGCCCGGCGTGCGCAGCACCGCGGCCAGCGAGTGGGCCTTGGTCACCGTGTGCGCGGGTGCGGGCAGCGCGGACCTCCTGCGCCACTCGTCGAAGTCCGGCCCCCAGGGCAGGTAGATCTCCCGGCCGTCCACGAGCTCGCCGATGTGCCGTTCGTCGCCGGTGGCGCCGGCGCCCGCCTCGTCCGGGAACACGACGACCATGGGGTAGCGGGCGAGCTCGCGCACGCGGAGATCGACGTGGACCGAGTCGTAGAAGACCATCGCGACGTCGAGCCGGCCGGCCACGACCCGCTCGGACAGCTCCCCGCCGCGACCGGTCTCCACCGTGAGGTCGAGATCCGGCAGCTCCTCGCACAGCCGGGCGATGAGCGGGTCGAGCAGGTAGATGCTGATGGCGTCCGCCGTGCCGATCGCCAGCTTCGGGTGGTGGTGGCCACGGATCCGGGCGGCCTCGCTCACCAGCCGCTCCCAGCGCTCCGCGAGCTCGAGGTACCGGCGGCCGGCGTCGGTCAGCTCCACGCCTTTGACCCCTCGTGCGCGCAGGACGAGCCGCTGGCCGAGGCGCTTCTCCAGGCAGTCGAGCCGGTAGCTGACGGTGGACTGCGACGCGTGCACGGCTCGTGCCGCCCGGGCCAGGCTGCCGGTCCGGACGATCGCCAGGAACGTCTCGACCTCCTCGACCACGAACATATCGACCCTTCAGATATATGATCCCGACTTTTTCGACGTGACGGATATGTTAGCCGCGGCCTAGCCTCCCTTCAACATCGCGGCCGGTGCAGAGGAGATCAGCTGTGGACGCCAAGCTGACACTGGATGAACTGCCGACTTCCCGTTTCCACCGCAAGCTCGCCTTCGTCACCGCAGGCGGCCCGTTCTGCGACGGTTATCTGCTCGGGATCATCGCCGTCGCGCTGCCGTCGGCCTCCGCGGACCTGGGGTTCGGCTCCCTGTGGTCGGGGCTGATCGGCGCTTCGGCCCTGGTCGGCATGTTCGTCGGCGGCGTGCTGTTCGGGCCGCTCACCGACCGGCTGGGCCGCAGCCGGATGTACACGTTGAACCTCCTGGTGTTCGTGCTGTGCGCGGTGCTGCAGTTCTTCGCCGCCGATACCTGGCAGCTGTTGGCCGTCCGACTGCTGATGGGAATCGCGCTCGGCGCCGATTATCCGATCGCCACGGCACTGTCCACGGAATTCCTGCCGAGGCGAATGCGCGGCCCCATGCTGGCCGGTCTGGTGCTCGTCCTGTGGGTGGGATTCACGGTGAGCTATCTCGTGGGCTACCTGCTCGCCGACATCGGGCCCGACGCCTGGCGCTGGATGCTCGGCAGCGCGGCCGTGCCCGCGCTGCTCTTCCTCGTCCTGCGGGTCGGAACGCCGGAGTCGCCCCGATGGCTGCTCAGCGTGGGGCGGGTGGACGAGGCGAGGGCCATCGTGGCCAAGCACCTCGGGCCGCGCGCGGACTTCGACGCGCTGGTGGCCGAGACCCGGCGCAGCGTCCCGCGGCGTGGGCTCGGGCTGTCCAGCATCGGCGAGCTGTTCCGCCGCGGGTACGGGCCGATGCTGCTGTTCTGCTCGGTGTTCTGGATCTGCCAGGTCGCGCCGTCCTTCGCGGTGAAGACCTTCCAACCCCAGCTGCTCACCGCGCTGAACGTCGGGAACCCGCTCGCCGCGAGCGTGCTCATCCAGTCGTTCGCGATCGTCGGTACGGCCATCGGCCTCGTGCTGATCAACTCGCTCGGGCGGCGCACGCTGCTGCTCGGCTCGACCGCGATCTTCACCCTCGCGCTGCTCCTGCTCGGGGTGAACCCGTGGGCGGTCAGCGCGGTCGTCGTGGCGCTGTTCATCACGTTCAACGTGGCGGAGGCGGCGGGCTCCGGCCTGCAGTTCGTCTACCCCAACGAGCTGTTCCCCACCGACCTGCGGGGCACCGGGATGGGTGCGGCCACGGCGTTGAGCCGGATCGGCGCGGCCGCGGGAACCTTCGCCCTGCCCCTCACCACGGAGGCATGGGGTGCCTCCGCCGCCCTCTACATCGCGGCCGGCATCGGGGCCGTCGGCCTGGTGGTCTCCTGGGCGATGGCGCCGGAGACCCGGCGTCTCGGCCTGTCCGAGGCGAGCGACCGCAGCGGCGGCCCGACCGCCGCTCCCGCCCGCGAACCATCCTGAAACGACGCACGACGAACAGGGAGTACTCGTTGCCTTCTCGACCCGACCCGCACGACACCGGCCGCCCCCACGTCGTCGTCATCGGCGCGGGCATCATCGGCGCGACCCTGGCCTACGAGCTCGCCGGGCGGGGTGCCCGGGTCACCGTCCTCGACCGGGAGCGCCCGGCGGCCGGCGCCACCGGTGTGGCCTTCGCCTGGCTGACCAACCAGACCTACTTCCGCAACGGGAACTCGCTCTCCGACGGCGGCTCGCGGCACTACTTCGGGCTCCACCGGCTGGCGCTCGGGGCATGGCGGCGGCTGCACCACCGGATCGGCGACGATCTCGGTGTCCGCTGGCACGGCGCCGTCCAGCTCGCACCGGAGCACGGCGAGGACCACGACCTGCTCGAACGCGACCTGGCGCGCCGGCTCGCCTGGGGCAGCCCGTCCTACCGGGTCACCGCCGCCGAGGCCCGGACGCTGGTGCCCGGTCTGGACGTCGACGATGCGACGAGCGGCTTCTACACGCCGGACGAGGGTTCCGTCGATCCGAACGCCGCGGTGGCGGCGGTGCTGGAGGCCGCGGCGGCCCGCGGCGTCCACGTCGAGCGGAACGCCGAGGTGCAGTCGGTGGAGGGTGCCGGCGGGCACGCCACGGCGGTCCGCACCGCGGCCGGCCGGATCGACTGCGACCACGTGGTCGTCGCGGCCGGCGCGGACTCGGGTGTGCTGCTCGGGGAGCTCGGGATCACGGCGCCGCTCGTCGAGTCGTCGGGCTCCATCGTGCACCTCGCGCCGTTGCCGGCCTTCCTCGATCCCGTGCTCCTCGGCCCCACGGTGCACGCGATCCAGCGCCGCGACGGGCGCGTCGTGATCGCCAGGCACTACTCGGGAAGCCCCGTCGGCGATCCCGACCACCTGGACGCGCCCGGCCTGCTCGCCGACGCGGCCGGGGTGCTACCCCCGCTCCGGCAGGCGGAGATCGAGAAGGTCACGGTCGGCAGGCGCATCATCCCCGCAGACGGGCTGCCGATCATCGGCCGCAGCCCGGTGCTGGGCAACGTGCACAGCGTCACCACCAACGCGGGCATCACCCTGGGCCCGGTGCTGGCCCAGCTGATGACCACCGAGATCCTCGACGGCGGCGAGGTGGACGTGCTGGCGCCGTACCGCGCCGACCGCTTCGGTCAGACCCCGGGCTGACCGAGCGCTCGCGACCGGGCCAGCTCGAGGAGGTTCAACGCCGGCCGGACGGCGCTGGTCTCACCGACCGCCGCCGACATCGTGGCGGCGGACTCCGCCGGATCGATCGGCCGGTAGCAGGTTCCCGGTATGTGGAGGTTGCTCGTGCTCTCGGGCACCACCGACACCGCGAGACCCGACGCCACCAGGGCGACCAGCGTGTGGTCGTTGGATGCCTCGTACCCGACGTCGGGGGTGAAGCCGGCTCTGCCGCAGGCGCCGACGATCGTGTCGAACGCCTCGGGAGCCGCGGCGCGCGGGAACAGGACGAACGGCTCGCCGGCCAGTGCCGCGAGCGGCACCCGCTCGGCGCCCGCGAGCCGGTGGCCTTCGGGAAGGGCGGCGACGAGCGGTTCGGAGCGCAGTGGCCACAGGGTGACCCCGGGGCAGGGGGCGCTGCTGCGCAGGAACCCGATGCCGATCGTCTGGCCGACGGCACCGATCTGTATTGGACAGATGACTGCCCGGCGCCTTCACTACGACCACGCGCCCAGGACTCGACCAACGGAGGTGGTCCCGGTGGCCAAGGCCGAGGTGCTTCTCGACGACGTCCCGCTCTCGCGGTTCCACCTGCGGGTGAGTGCGTACACGACCGGCGGCATGTTCTGCGACGGCTAGATCCTCGGGATGATCGGCGTCGCGCTGGCGGTGTGGGCCCGCAGGTCGGGATGTCCGCCGCGTGGGAGGGGCTGATCGGCGCCTCCGCCCGTGCGCGGACCGCCGCGCCGGCAGCGCCCAAGGACCTGCGGCTGACCGCCCTGCTCCTGGAAGCCTGGCTCGAAGCCATGTCGGGAGGCCTGCGGCCGGCCCGAGCCGCCCTCGACACCGCCATCGACCTCGCCGCCGACGATCCGGCACAGGCAAACCTCGTGCGCTGGTACGGCGGCTTCGTCCAGCTCCAGGAGGGTCGCTACGCCGATGCGATCACCGACCTGGAGCGATGCCGTGCGGCCTTCGCGGCGAGCGGCTCGCCGTGGTGGGAGGGCGGGAGCCTCCTGATCGCCGCGTTCGCACATCTCACCGCCGGCGACACCGCTGCGGGCCGCGCCGTCTGCGAGGCCGCGATCGGCATCGTCACACCACTCGGCGACTCCTGGACGCTGCTGCACGCCGACGCCGCCCTCGGCAGGGTCGCCCAGGCCCAGCAGCGCTACGCCGACGCCGGCGACACACCACGCCCGCGCCGCCGACTCCGCGGAGCACCTGGGCTTCGGGGGTGCGGCCGCACTGCACCTGACCCAACTCGCCCGGGCTCAGCTCGACGGGGGCGACCCCGCTGCCGCGGCCACGGTGCAGCGGGCGATCGCCGGCGCGGAACACGCGGGCGACCTCCGGCTGCTCGCGGCGGCCAGGGTGATCCGGGCCGAGATCCTGCTGGCCGCAGGGGACCGGTCCGCCGCCCGCGAGCAACTGGTCGTGGCGAACCGCTGGTACGCGGAGTCCGGCGCAGGCGACGGCGCGAAGCTCGCCGCAGACCTGCTGGCCTCGCTGGACGACGACAGCACCGGCAGTCGAGCGATCATCCCGCCCGCGCGGCCGCGCCGAGCAACACCGGGGTGAGCACTCCGGCCCGGCTCGGCGAGCCACGGTCGCCTGCTGGCTCCCGGACGCCGGGCCTATCATGTCGGGGTCTCCCGCCCTGTGTCCGCGGCTGACGTCCCTTGGTGACGTATGCGCTGGTGACGGTGGGTTGTGGATGATGTCCGAGCAGGTGTTCAGCATCGAGGTGATCAGCGATCTCGGCCCGGCCGATGTCGCGGTGACCGTGTGCGCCGCCGAGGTCGACCTGGACCTGGAGACGGAGGCTGCGACCCGGCGGGAGCTGTCCCGCATCGCCGCTGGTACCGGTCCGATCGTGATCGACGTGTCCGAGGTGTTCGTGGCGGTGGCCGGGGTCCGCTTGCTGCTGGACTGCGTCCAGAGCCTGCGGCGCACGGGTCGACGGGCCGAGCTGGTGGTGAACCGCCACTTGCTGCGGGTGGCCCACATCGTCGGGCAACCACAGGACATGCTGTGGTTGACGTTGCCTGATGCGCTGGCCTGTGTCCGCAGCCCGGTTCCGGATAACAGCACCAGCGGCCCCGGCACCGACGGCGGGATCTGGATGCGGCCGTCGACAGACGGCGACGGCGCCATGCCGGACGCCGCCGGCTCGGATGGTTCGAACGGGCGTAGGTCCGTTCGATCCGTTTTCCGCTTCCGTGCGGACGAACATGGGTGAGAAGTCGGCGTCAAGGGCGAGAATCGTCGGCATGACCGGGACCGATTCGGCGGATCCGCCATGGTGAACGTCGACCCGGAGAAGCTGGCAGCCAGCCTCCGCAAGATCGGCTACGCCGACGACCAGGACATCAGCGCGGCGCTGAACGAGATCGTCGCTGCCTGCGTGCAGCTGTTCGGGGTGTCCGGGGCGGGGCTGATGGTCGCCGACCAGCAGAACTCCCTGCGCTATGCCGCGGCCAGCGACGGGCCCGGGCGGGTGCTCGAGGAGGTGCAGTCCGAGACCGGGCAGGGCCCCTGCGTGGACACCTTCGTGAACGGCGAGATCGTCACCACCGACGACCTGGCCACGGAGACCCGCTGGCCGGCCAGCCGAGGCACCCTCCTCGAACAGGGCGTGCGATCGGTTCTCGGTGTGCCGATCCGGCTGGGCGGCGTCACGGTCGGTTCCCTGAACGTCTACATCGACCGGAAGCACCACTGGGACGAGTCCGAACGTGCCGCGTTGAGCCGCTACGGCGAGGTGCTGGAGACCACCCTGAACGCCGCGCTCAAAGCCCGGCACGCCAGCGAGCTGGCCGACCAGCTGCAGTACGCCCTGGACTTCCGGGCCGTGATCGAACGGACCGTCGGGTACCTGATGGCCGAGCATCGCGTCGACGCCGTCACCGCCTTCAACCTGCTGCGCCGCGCCGCGCGCAACCAGCGTCGCAAGGTGGCTGACGTCGCCCAGCACGTCCTCGATACGGGAACCCTGCCCTGACACCGCCCGCCCGCGTCGGCGCGCCCCGCGCCGGTCCAGCGGACCGTGCGCCGGTCGGACATACTCGGATTGGCCCGATTGCCGAATCGGCGGCCGGCGTGTGGAGGAGCGGACGATGACCAGCCCCTGGCGGAAGCACACCCCGCCAGCAGCCACCGCCGCCGCCGAGACCTGACGCACGCCACAGCCCACCATGAACGAGGACGCCGCACCCGATCACGAGTGGATGCAGGTGCTACCCGCAGTGCCGAGCTCCCTCCGTGCGGCCCGGACATCGCTCGCCGACTGGCTGAGCCAGCAGCACTGGCCGTTCGACGACATGGACGACGTCATCCTCGCGGTCAACGAGGCCCTCACGAACGTCATCGACCACGCGTACCCGGCTGATCAGCCCGGCCCGGTGCAGCTGCACGCCTGGAGAGGCGCAGGATCCACCCCGGGCACCCGCCGGGTCACGGTCGCGATCACCGATCGGGGGAGCTGGAATCCGGCACACCGGGCCGTCGACACCGGGGGATATCGCGGACACGGCCTCGCCGTCATGAGCGGCCTCACCGCGAGCGTGCACATCCAGCGCAGCGCCGGCGGCACGACGGTGATCCTCGTCGGCAACGACACACCGGCCTAGCACTGCTGCGGTAGATCGTGATCATGTCCCTGCTCAGAGTCGCGTAGGCCGGTGATCTCGAGTTTCGGGTGTCCACGGCTCTCATTACGACCGTGGACACCCGAAACCGGGCAACGAGCGGGCGATGATCGCGAGTATCGGTTGGTAGCGGCTCCCCTCACAGCACCAGCCAACCGAAACCGCGGATCATGCAGGTCGTGGCCGAGCAGAGCACGGCCTGGGCGCGCCACCGGTCCGGTGATCGCCGGTTGGGTGCACGACCGGCCGGATGTGGCCGCCTACGCACCGAGCCGGTGATCACCGGTCCGGTGATCACCGATCGGGAGCACGACCGGCCGGATGTGGCCGCCCACGCACCGAGCCGGTGATCACTCCCGTCCAGCCCTGGAACCCATCTCCAGCAGAACGCGCCCCGGTGCCGCACGGGCACGTGGTGTCGTGGCCGTTCCCCGGTTCGGGCCGACCTGGGCCGCGCACGTGCCACCCACACACCCGACCTGGAGTTGATCTCAACGCGAGCATCCGGCGTCTACCCTGCGCGGGCAGCAACGGGACCACCGCCGGTCGAGTAGCACCCGGCAGCGACGGTCCCGGTCGGGAACTGGCGTGCCAGCGGGTCGGGGACGGCTGTCAGGGTGACCACGGGGTTCGGTTGTCCTGCCCACCCGGCCCCGTCCCCACGGGTGAGGTCGAGGAGAGCGGGTGGATTGCGCGGGAGGCCAGGGGTCCGTGCGCGATGGGCTCGCAGCCCGGGTCGGGGACGGCGCGCCAACCCGCCTTTTCATGGTCATGTCGACCCCGTGGGTGTGGCCGGCGAGGTGGAGACCCATGGCGTCGACTTGACCATGCGGCGGATGCGGGGCACCAGGCCGGAGCGAGCCGGTGATCCAGCCGGCCCATCCCCGGGCCGTGGCCGCCGCCGACACCGAGGCGAGCGGCAGATCGCGCGCGGCCGGGGGCGCGCCCCCGTCTGGTGATCGTCGGTTGGGTGCATGGCCGGCCGGATGTGGCCGCCCAGGCACCGAGTCGGTGATCACTCCCCGGCTTCGCTCGCCAGGAGTGGTGTGACAGCGATGGTTCTGCCCCCGCAACGACGTCTGCTGATCACGAGCCGACCCGCCGGTCGGCCTCGCAGGACCTGCCGGGCAACGGATGGAGCTCGCTCGGCCGGTGACCGCGACCGGGTCGAACCCGGCCACCGGCAAGATCACGAAGTCGGGCTGCAGTACTGGGAGTGGCTACTCCGCTCCCCACGTGACGGGCAGGGAGGTGAGTCCGCGGAAGACCCAGCCGCACCAGTCCTCGGATCGCCGCGGATCCGTTCGCAGGCCGGGGAGGCGGTCGTACAGCAGGGGCACCGCGATGTCGCCGACGGAGATGCGGGAGGCCCAGTGGCCCGGGCAGAAGTGCGTGCCGCTGCCGAAGGCCAGGTGTGGCTGCTTGGGCCGCGAGATGCGGAAGACGTCGGGGTGCTCGAAGGCTGCGAGGTCGCGGTTGGCGGCGCCCACGACCACGCCGACGGCGACCCGTGCCGGCAGCTCGACGCCCTCCAGGACGGCCGCCCTCGTGGTCTCGCGCGGGTACATGCCGATCGGTGCGGGCCCAGATGTCGGCGTCGTCGTGCAGGTTGCCGATACCGGCGATGAACGCGTGCGACCACCGCTGCATGTCCGACGGGCCGGAGCCGTGCAGGCCCAGCATGTTCATCGCCGGGACCCACACCACGGGCCCCAACCCGCGCAGCCGGTCATACGTCTCGTACGGGTCGCGCAGCATGGCCGCGGCGTCGACCCAGTCCGCGGTGGGCGGAGGGACCGGCGATGTTGTGGTCATCGAGACTCCCGTGGGTCATGCGCTCCCGAGGCGCTCGGCCATCAGCTCGCCGGCCATGATGGCGGTCAGGTTCGTGTTGGCGCGAGGTACCGACGGGAAGATCGAGGCGTCGACGACGTGGAGACCCTCGACGCCGAGCACCCGGCAGCCCGGGTCGACGACCGTGGCCCGGTCGCCGGGGTCGCCCATGCGGCAGGTGCTGGTGGCGTGTTGGGCGTCGGCCGCGGTGGCGAGCAGGTGGTCGTCGAGCCGGGCGTCGTCGTCGAGCACGGACAGCAGCGTGGCGTTGACCCGGTCGACCGACCCGTCGGAGATCGCGGCCACGGCGTCGCCCCGGGCCATCTCGACGAGGGCCCGGATACCCGCACGCAGCCGCGCCCGGTCGCGCTCGTCCGAGAGCATCGACTCGCGCACCTCGGGCTGGGCCGCCGGATCCGTCGAGGTGAGCGTGACCGAACCGCGCGACCAGGCCTGGTTGACCCACACCCCGAACGCGCCGGCGCCGAACCGGAGATCGGCGCTCTCCATGGCCAGCACGTTCTGGTTGAGGGACACGAACATCATGTCCAGCGAACCCGCGTCGGCGTGACCGCTCGGGTAGCGGACGCAGACGTTGGTGTGCCGATCGTCGGGGGTGCGGATGGCCGAGGCCTCGCCGAGTGGGATCGCCACGCCGACCAGCGGATGGTCCTGGAGCCCGTGCCCGACCGGTAGATCCGCGACCACGTCGATCCCGAGGGTGCGCAGCTGGTCGGCCGGGCCGATGCCCGAGCGCATCAGCACGGCCGGGGAGTGCACGGCGCCGGCGCTGAGCACGACGAGATCCGCCCGCTCCTCGGTCACCGAGCCGCCCGACAGGTAGCGCACCCCCACGGCCCGGCCCTCGTCGACCAGGACCCGGTCGACCAGCGCGTCACCGCGGATCGTCAGGGCGGCCGAATCCCGCGCGGGCTCGAGGTAGCCGTCGTTGACCGTCACCCGTCGGCCGTGACGCGAGTTGATCGGGTACGGGGACACCCCGACCGCGCCGGGCGCGTTCACGTCCTCCGCCCACGCATGACCCGCGGAGAGGGCCGCGGCACGCAGGGCGGTGTCCACCGAACCCCACGCCTCCCGCGGCATCCGGTGGATCGGGGTCGGCCCGCCCCGGCCGTGGTACGGGGCGTCGCCGAACTGCTCGTCGTCCTCCGATCGGCTGAAGTAGGGCAGCACGTCGGCAGGCGACCAGCCCGCGCACCCCCACCGGACCCAGTCCTCGAAGTCCTCCATCGGCGGCCGGATCGCGATCTGCCCGTTGATCGCGGAGCTGCCGCCGGTGCCGCGACCCCGCCAGTACAGGGCCGCTTCCTGCTTGTCCGTCCTGGTCGCGAGCAGGTCCGCCCACACCAGGTCGCGCCCGGCAGCCGGATCGATCAACGCCCGGATCGGGTTCGGCGAACGCCACACCTCGGGCATCCGGGCCGATCGGTAGTCGGGTCCCGCCTCCAGCAGGAGAACCCGCCGCCCCGTCGCCGCGAGCCGGGTGGCCAGCGGAGCACCGGCCGATCCCGCGCCGACCACGATCACGTCCCAGACGTCACGGGCCACGCGGACCTCCGAGCTCGGGGCAGCTTCGATGCGATGCCGCCGGTGGCCGGTACTATCAGCCACCCCGGAACTCTCAGTCAATAGTGAATGTTCAGGATCTGGTGAAAGATGACGTCCAGGCGCGAGGTCGGAGTCGACCCGAACAGTGCCGGTGCGACCGCTGCCGCTGCGCTGCTCGACGACTTCGCGACAGCCATCGGCCAGACGATGGGGTGGCCGCCGATGGCGGGACGGACCGCGGGCGTCCTGCTGCTCAGCGACCGGCCCATGGCCGTCCAGGAGCTGCAGGACGAGCTCGCCGCCAGCGCCGGGTCGGTGTCGGAGATGACCCGCCTGCTGATCGCCAACGGTGTCGTCCGCCGGTTCAAGGAGCCGAGTGCCCGGCATTTCGTCTACGAGTGGCGCCCGGACGCCTGGGCGGGTTGCCTCGAACACCAGCTCCGGCAGACCGAGCAGCTTCGCGACCTCGCCCATCGCACCGAGCAGGGAGGCCGCATGTTGCCCGACGTGCAGCGCGCTCGCCTGCGCGAGATGGCGGCCTACTACGACTTCATGGTCGCGCGGCTGGAAGCCCTGCTCGAGGAGTACCGCTAGACCGGTTCACATCCGATCCGCGAGTGCCGGTCGACCGTGATCGTCGACCGGCACCGATCGGACGGCTACGCCGCGGCAGCGGTCTCGTTCTCCGGGGTCACCGGGCCGAACTCGGCGGCCTCCGGTGCCTCGTTCGGCATCAGGATCCACAGGATCGGGTAGATCAACAGCTGGCTCCCCGGCACGACCAGGAGGATCAGGACGAACAGCAGCCTCGCGGGCCAGGGGTCGATGCCGAAACGGCGACCCAACCCGGCGCACACCCCGGCCAGTACCCGACCCTCTCGAGGCCGGACAAGGCCTGCCTGGTGAAAGGTCGAGTGGATGGATTCCATTACTGATCGTTCCTCTCTGCGTTCTGCAGTGGGTCTGAACGTCGTGAAGCGGACACCACCAATACTGCGATCTGCTTCGCCCGAAACCATCAGGGACGCCCCTGGTCCGCCCCGGAGGCCTGGCATCCCATCACTCAGGGACAGCCTCTCGCCGGCTGCGTGTCACGTTCGCGTGCCCGGCGGTGTCTTCATGCCCAACCAGGGCAAAACGTACCGGGAGGACACCATGACGCCACGCGTTCCGAAGACAGAGCTCACCGGGCTCAGCGAGAGCATGATCAAGAGATTCGGTGCCGTGCCCGAACCCCTCGAGGTGACCTGGCACAACCGCAAGGTCGCCGAGACCGCCCTGGAGTTCGGCGGAAGGGCGAGCGAGTGGGATGCGGCCGACGAGAGCCTCAAGTCGTTCGCGCACCTGGCCGTCGCGGCACAGGTGGGCTGCGGCTGGTGCCTCGACCTCGGCTACTTCCAGGCGCAGAACCAGAACCTGGACATGGCGAAGGCGAGCCAGGTTCTGCGCTGGCGGGAGTCGGAGGTGTTCACGCCGCTGGAACGGGACGTGCTGGAGTACGCCGAGGCCATGACGAACACGCCGCCGACCGTCACCGACGAGCTGTCGGCGCGCCTGCTCGACCGAGTGGGCCCGGCGGCGATGATCGAGCTCACCGCGTTCATCGCATTCTCCAACTTCGCGACCAGGAGCAACGTGGCGCTCGGGATCGAGTCGCAGGGCTTCTCCGCTGCGTGCGAGATTCCGCTGGCTGCGCGTTCTGAAAATTCCGGAGCATCGGCGCCGGCATGACCGACGATCCGTTCGTCGCCCATCGCAGCCTGCTGTTCACGGTCGCCTACGAGATGCTCGGGTCGGCGGCCGACGCGGAGGACGTGCTGCAGGATTCCTGGCTGCGGTGGGCCGACGTCGATCAGTCGCAGGTGCGTGACCCGCGGGCGTACCTCGTCCGGGTCGTCACGAGGCAAGCGCTCAACCGCCTACGGACGTTGTCGCGCAGCCGCGAGGACTACGTCGGCGAGTGGCTGCCGGAACCGTTGCTGACCAGTCCTGATGTCGCTGAGGACGTCGAACTCGCGGAGAGCGTCTCGATCGCGATGCTGACCGTGCTGGAGACGCTCGGGCCGACGGAGCGGGCGGTGTTCGTGCTCCGCGAGGTCTTCGAGTTGCCGTTCGGTGAGATCGCCGAGGCCATCGGGAAGTCCGCGGCCACGGTGCGGCAGATCGCGCGGCGGGCACGCGACCACGTGGCGGCTCGGCGGCCGCGGGTGCAGGTGAGCCGGTCGGAGCAGCAGGCGGTGGTGGAGCGGTTCATGGTCGCGTTCCGTACCGGACAGGTGCAGGAGCTGATGGAGATCATGGCGCCGGACGTGGTCCTGATCAGCGACGGTGGCGGGCTCGTGACCGCCGCTCGGTCTCCGATCCACGGGGTCGAACTGGTGGCGACGTTGCTCGCGCGCGTGAACCGGGTGGTGGCAGGGCTCGAGACGGCAACCATCTGGCTCAACGGTGCGCCTGCTGGCCGCATCGAGATCGACGGCCAGCGGGCCGCGCTGAGCTTCGTCGTGGAGAACGGGCGGATCACCCGGATCTACGGGATGGCGAACCCGCGGAAGCTGGCGCGGCTGGATGAGCCGTCGGAGCTCGCCCGGTAGCCGCGGTTCCGACAACTGAACCGGTTGACATTGTGCGGGGCGACTCCTAACGTTGCTGCGACACGAAACCGGAACTGCGTTTCACTACCTGGAATCAGTGGGCTCGATTCACGATGACGTGGTCGGTACGGCAGGGCGAGGCGCGAGCGTGAGCAGTGATACGCGGCTGGACACGCACCCGTCGGCGGCAGGGAGCTCCGGAAGTCCGATTCACGTTCCCCCGCGGATGAATCGGCTGCTCGGCCGCGACTGGCGCCTCGCCTGGACCTTTCTCGCTCCGCTCGTGCTCATCATCGTGGCGCTGATCGCATACCCGTTCGTCTACGGGATCGTGCTCAGCTTCCAGCACAAGCTCATCGGCGCTCCCGCTACCTGGGTCGGTCTCTCGAACTACACGGATCTCCTGTTCGGGGAGCAGTACGGCGGTGTCTTCCGGGCATCGGTGGTCGCCTCGGTTCTCTACACCGGCGTCGCCGTGGTTGCGAAGCTGGTCCTCGGAATGTGTATGGCGCTCCTGCTCAACGAACGCTTCCGGGGCCGGACCGTGATGCGGGGGCTGCTGTTCGTCCCGTGGGCGTTGCCCACCGTGATCGTGGCTCTGACGTGGCGCTGGATGTACGAAGGAAGCAGCCACGGCCTGTTCAACCTGATCCTGGGCGACGTGTTCGGGCTCGGCCCCACGCAGTTCCTCGCCGATCCCCGATGGGCGCTCTGGTCGGTCCTCGTCGTGGTGGTCTGGCAGGGCACGCCGTTCTACACCATGATGTTCCTCGCGGGCATGCAGGCCATTCCGACAGACCAGTACGAGGCTGCGTCGATCGACGGCGCGAACGTCTTCCAGCGCTTCTTCCACATCACGTTGCCCTGGCTGCGCCCCGCGATCGTCATCACCACCCTGCTCTCGACCATCTGGACGGCGAACAGCATCAACTTCATCTACGTGCTGACGAACGGTGGCCCGGTCAACACGACGTTGACGTTCCCGATGCTCGCCTACCAGATCGGCATCCAGGGCCGGGATCTCGGTGCGTCGTCGGCCGTGAGCGTCATCTTCTTCCCGTTGTTCGTCGTCATCATCTACGTACTGACGAAACGCATGTTGCCCTCCGGCACCAAGGCGGGGGTGTAGCCGATGGCGCGCTCATCCCGCCGGAGTGGCCGGCGCATCGTCCTGGTGGGCGGCCTCGCGGTGTTCGCGATCTGGACGATCATCCCGATCGTCTGGATCGTCGAGACGTCGTTGAAGCCCAACAAGGACCTGTACGGCGAGCCCGGTATCGTGCCGAAGACCGTGACGTTCGAGCATTACGTCGAACTGTTCACCGACACGGATTTCCTCACCTACTTCGGAAACAGCCTGCTGGTCTCGGTCGGCACCACCGCGCTTTCCATGATCATCGGGGTGCTCGCCGCCTACGCCGTGACGCGGCTGCGCTTCCGCGGGCGGCGGTTGATGGGGAACGTCACGATCGTCACCTACCTCATCCCCCCGGCACTGCTGTTCATCCCGCTGTTCCAGGTGGCCGCACAGTTCAGGCTCACGAACAGCACCCTCGGACTGATCCCGATCTACCTCATCTTCTCCGTGCCCTTCTGCACCTGGCTGTCCATCGCGTACCTGCAGGCCATCCCCATCGAGCTGGAAGAGGCGTCGCTCGTCGACGGATGTACCCGCCTCCAGTCGCTCGTGCGTATCGTCGTCCCGCTCCTTCTGCCGGCGCTGGCCGTGATCGCCCTGTACGCGTTCACCCAGGCCTGGAACGAGTTCCTCTACGCCCTGATCCTGATCAGCACCGGATCGCGCAAGACCCTTCCCGTCGGCCTCGCGGACTTCGTGGTCGGCGACGTCTACAACTGGGGCCCGCTGATGGCGGGCTCGGTCATCGCCTCGCTGGTGCCCGTTCTCATCTACATCGCCGCACAGCGATGGGTCGTGTCCGGCCTCGCCGCTGGAGCGACGAAGGGATGAGTCCGCCGACGAGCCTGCTCCCACCCGGACGAAAGGGCACCTTCTGTGCGTGCAGACAACAAGATCGCGTTCAATCGACGGCGGCTGCTCAGGGCGTCCGGGCTGATACCGCTGACCGCGCTCGCCGCTCCGGCGCTCGGCGCATGCGGTGATGCCGGGTCGTCCGGTGGACATCTGACGGCCTGGGGCGTGGTCTCCTTCACCAAGGAGGGCGATCGCCTGCTGGGGGAGCAGATGCAGGAGTGGGGCGACGCCAACGGCTTCACGGTGGAGTACTCGCCGGTTCCGGGCTCGAACTACCCGGCGAAGCTCGGCACCGCGGTGGAAGCCGGTTCGCTGCCCGACGTGGTGATGTTGGAGGACACGCAGCCGATCTACTACGGCGGGCAGGGGCACCTCGCGGACATCGCCGATCTCTTCACTGAGCTGAAGAGCCAGGGCGGCGGGATGTTCGACACGCTCAGTCCCTACGTCGCGGTTCCCGCGGGCACGTACGCCGTGCCGATGGAGTCGAACCTCACCGTGATGTACGCGCGCCTGGACCTCATCGAGAAGGTCACCGGTCAGCGCACGCCGCCGGCCACGCTCGATGAGCTCGAGGCGATCGCGCGGGCCGCCCAGACCCCACCCGACACCTACGGCATCGGGTTGCCGCTGGGCAAGAGCGTGGATGGCAACACCGTGCTCAGCATCATCTACGCCGACGGCGGCACCCTCGTCGACGAGCAGGGCAACCCCGCCGTCGACAACGACGGCACGGTGTCGGCACTGACGCGCATCCAACGGTGGTGGCAGGACAAGCTCATCCCGCCGGACGCACCGTCCTCCGACGACGCCTGGAACAACCAGGTGTTCCAGTCCAAGCGGGCGGCGTTCGTCTTCAACGCGCCCTCGATCTACGGCTGGCTCCAGGAGAACGACCCGGACCTGCTGGCGAACACCGCGCAGGCACCACTGCCCGCCGGGAAGGCCGGCTCGGTGCAGTCGGCGAACTGCTGGTCCTGGGGGGTGTCGGCGACCAGCGCGAACCTGAACCCGGCGAAGGACCTGATCCGGTACCTCATGGCTCCCGACCGGGTCGAGCAGGTGTACGAGAAGGTCGCCGGGCGGTGGTACCCGGTCTACCGCGACCTCACGACCAGTCCCTACTGGCAGGAGCGGGAAGCGTTCCGCACGTTCCCGGAGATCATCGACAACGCCCGCACCAACTGGTACCCGGCAACGGCATCCGCCGAGCTGCTCACCAAGCTCACCTCGGTGGGCGACACGTTCGTCCCGCTGCAGATGGCGGTCGACGTCACGTTGCAGGGGATGAGCCCCGAGCAGGCGGCGAAGCGCGGTCAGGAGCAGATGGAGCAGCTTTTCGCGTGAGGTTTCCGCGGACCGGCCGTCGCTGACGTCGTCCCGTCCGGAGTGCTGCCGGCAGAGGGTTGACACAAGTGGAATGGTCGATGACCATCACCTCCACTGATCGACCCGGCTCCCCTGGAGCGCTCCGCACGACGGCGTGAGGGAGAACCATGCCAACGCGACGACAGTTCCTCGCCATTGGAGCGGCGCTCGGCGGGCTGTTCACGACGGTCGGTTGCGCCGACGTGGTCGGTTCGGCCGGGAGCGGCCGGGACGAGTTGCAGCTGGGGGTCATCACCGCGACGCGCAGCTTCGCTCCCTCGCAGGCGCAGCTCGGGCACTACCTGCCCTACTTCCAGGCGGTGTACGACACGGTCGTCCGCCTCCGGCCCGACGGCACGGTCGCCCCGTGCCTGGCCACCGCCTGGGAGTACGACGAGACCCGCACGCGGCTGACCCTGTCGTTGCGCGACGACGTGGTCTTCACCGACGGCGCCAGGTTCGACTCGGCGGCCGTGCAGGCCAACATCGCCGCTTTCCAGAACGAGAACGGCCCCTTGGCGTCGATGCTGCGCCTGGTGCAGGCGGTGGAGACCCCGTCCCCGGACGTCGCGGTCATCGTCCTCTCGGCACCCGACCCCGGTCTGCTCGACACCCTCGGCAGCGCCGGCGGGTTCATCGCTTCGCCAGGCGCGCTGGGGCAGGAGAGCCTCGCCCAGCAGCCGGTCGGCTCCGGGCCGTTCGTGCTCGACCAGGCGGGCACGACGATCGGCGTGAAGTACACCTTCGTGCGCAACCCCGCCCACCGGGGCGAGGCACTGCCGTTCGAACGGGTGGTGCTGAACGTCATCGTCGACGGTCGCGCCCGGCTCAACGCCCTCAAGGCGGGGCAGCTGGACGGTGCGTTCACCGCGAGCGCGTCCGACGCGGCGGAGGCCACCAGCGTGGGCCTCCAGAACACGACCGGCCCGGTGAACTTCGAGGGCTTGATCATGTTCGACCGCGAGGGCCGGCTGACCCCCGAGCTCGGCGACGTCCGCGTCCGCCGCGCGCTGTCGGTGGCGATCAACCGCGAGGGCATCCTGCGCGGCATCCTCCTCGGGCTCGGGGAGCCGACGGGCCAGATCTTCCGCCCCGGTGACGACGGCTACCTGCCCGAGTTCGACAACGCGTTCCCGTACGACCCCGACGAGGCGAGGCGGCTGCTCGCGGAGGCGGGCCTCGCCGACGCCCTGGAGATCGACTTCCCGGTGTACCCCTCGATGGACCCCTCGATCGCCGACGCGGTGATCGCGAACTGGGCGGACATCGGCGTCCGGGTCCGCAGGCTGGAGTGGGCAGGCGACGAGACCATCCCGAACCTGCAGAAGGCGCAGGTCTCCCTGGCCTACTTCCCGCTGGCCATGCAGGGCACCTGGCGGCAGATGACGAACTTCATCGGGGAGAAGGCGGCCTGGAACACGTTCAAGGTCGCCGATCCCACCGTGGCCGGGTGCATCGCCCGCTACCAGCGCGGCGACACCGCCGCGGCCACCGAGCTGAACCGCTTCCTCGTCGACCAGGTCTGGTTCGCGCCGTTCTACCGGCCCAGCGCCCTGTACCTGCACAACCGGGCGTTGGCGGTGCAGGCGCAGGCCCGCCAGGCCACGCCGGCCCTCTACAACTACGCGCCGGCCGCCTGACCACACGGCATCCCCCTCGACGACGACGGGAGCTTCATGACCAGCTACATCGCGCGGCGCGTCGCCGCCGGGGTGGTGCTGCTGTTCGGCATCTCGCTGCTGGCGTTCGTGCTGCTGCACCTGGCAGCCGGTGGGAACACCGCCCGCAACATCCTCGGTGACGCCGCCACGCCGGAGCAGATCGCCCAGCTCGAGCGGGATCTGGGCCTCGACCGGTCGGTGCTCGTGCAGTACGGGCACTGGCTCCTCGACGCGGTGCGGGGCGACCTGGGGCGCTCGTACTACACACCGCAGAGCGTGACCCAGGCGGTGACCGACGCCCTGCCGGTGTCGCTCAGCGTGCTGGTGCCCGTCGTGGTCGTCAGCGGGGTCGCCGCGTTCGCGGTCGGCCTGCTCTGCGCCGTGCGACGGGGATGGCTCGACCGCGCCGTCCAGGTGGTGTCCACCGTCGTCGACGCGGTGCCGAACTTCCTCGTCGCCCTCTTCCTCGCCACCGTCCTCGGCGTCCAGCTGGCGCTGTTCCCCGCCGTCGGCTACGTCTCCCCGCAGCAGTCGGTCCTGGCCTGGATGGCCACGCTGGTGCTGCCGGTCACCGCGCTGTCCCTCGGTGCCGTCGCCGGGATCGCCCAGCAGGTCCGCAGCGCAGCCATCGGCGTGCTGCGCCAGGACTACGTCCGCACGTTGCGCAGCCGCGGGCTGTCGCAGCGGCGCATCCTGCTCACCAGCGTGCTGCGCAACTCCTCCACGACGGGCCTGACGATGCTCGGCCTGCAGTTCGTCGGCCTGCTCGGCGGGTCCGTCGTCATCGAGCAGGTGTTCGCGCTCCCCGGCCTGGGCACGCTGGCCGTCACCAACACCACGAAGGGCGACCTCCCGCTGGTCATGGGCGTCATCGTCGCCACGGTGGCGATCGTGATCGTCGTCAACCTGGTGGTCGACCTGGTCGTTGCGTGGCTCAACCCGAAGGCGAGGCTCCGGTGACCGACCCGAAGAACTCCGTGTCGCACGCCGACGCCGCACCGGCCCCGGCGGTGCGCCCCGGCGGATCCGGTGCCCTCGGCCGGTTCCTCGCCAACCCCCTCGGCGTCGGGTGTGCCGCGGTGCTGCTGGCGATCGTGGCCGTCGTCGCGTCGGCGCCGCTGTTGCCGCTGGCCGACCCCGACCGCATCGACCTGTTCGGAACGCTCGCCGGCCCGAGCGCCGAGCACCGGCTGGGCACCGACTCGAGCGGGCGCGACGTCCTGTCCCGGCTGGTGTGGGGTGGCCAGATCAACCTGCTCGGCGCGGCGCTCGCGGTGGGCGTCTCGGCGATCCTGGGCATCAGCACCGGGCTGGTCGCCGGGTACTACGGGCGCTGGCTCGACACGGCCGGCACCTGGGTGACGAGCATGCTGCAGGCGCTCCCGGCCATCGTCGTCCTGCTCGCCGTCCGCGCGGTGGCCGGCCCCTCGACCTGGATCGCGATGACCGTCTTCGGCGTGCTGTTGATGGTGGGGTACTTCCGCATCGTCCGGGCGGCGGTGCAGGCGGTGCGCGGCGAGCTCTACGTCGACGCCGCCCGGGTGTCCGGCCTCAGCGACGCCCGCATCATCGGCCGGCACGTCCTCACCGTCGTGCGCGCTCCCATCATCATCCAGAGCGCCCGGGTGGCGGGCATCGCGATCGCCGTCCAGGCCGGGCTGCAGTTCCTCGGGGTCGGGGACAACTCGGCGCCCTCCTGGGGGGCCATGATCAACGAAGGCTTCCGCAAGCTGTCCCTCGCGCCGCTGCTGGTGCTGTGGCCGGCGCTGCTCGTCGGGCTGGTGTGCGCGTGCCTGCTGCTGCTGTCCAACGCGCTGCGCGACGCGCTCGAGGACCGGGCCGCGGCGCTCCGGCCCGCGCGTCGCCACCGGCAGCAGGATGCCCCCACCGACCCCGGTGCCGAGGCGCCGGACCACGCCGAGGTGGGTGGGGACCTGCTGACCGTCCGCGGGCTGCGGATCTCCTACGCCCAGGGCGGCGGCGGGGAGAAGACCGTCGTGCACGGCGTGGACCTGAACGTCGGCGCCGGCGAGGTGCTCGGGCTCGTGGGTGAGTCCGGTTCCGGCAAGACGCAGACCGCGTTCGCGGTGCTCGGCCTGCTCCCCGAGGGCGGGCGGGTCTGCGGCGGCAGCGTCGTGTTCGCCGGACAGGAGCTGACGCGCCTGTCCGCACAGCGCCATGGCGCGCTGCGCGGCACCGAGATGGCGTACGTGCCGCAGGAGCCGCTGAGCAACCTCGACCCCGCCTTCCGCATCGGCTACCAGCTGGTGACCCCGATGCGGGTGCACCTGCGGCTCCGCCGTGCGGAGGCCCGCGAGCGAGCACTCGCGCTGCTCGCCCGGGTCGGCATCCCCGACCCGCAGCGGACCTTCGACTCGTACCCGCACGAGATCTCCGGCGGCATGGCGCAGCGGGTGCTCATCGCCGGTGCGATCTCGTGCAACCCGAAGCTGCTCATCGCCGACGAGCCGACCACCGCGCTGGACGTCACCGTCCAGGCCGAGGTCCTGGACCTGCTGCGCGACCTGCAGCGCGAGTACGGGATGGGAGTGGTCCTCGTGACCCACAACTTCGGCGTGGTCGCCGACATCTGCGACCGGGTGGCGGTGATGCAGCACGGCCGGATCGTGGAGACCGGTGGCGTCGAGGAGATCTTCACCGCCCCGCGGCACCCCTACACGCGCGCGCTGCTCGACGCCATGGTCGAGGACGGGCCGACCCGTCCCTACCCCTTCGACGACGAATCCGTAGCCGGGGCTGCCGCAGGTGCCGCCGGCCGGCCGGGAGGTGACCCGCTGATGGACGGCCCGACGAGCCGGACCGGGGCTCCGCGGCTGCTGGAGGTGGACCGGCTGTGTGTGGACTTCCCCGGCAAGGGCTGGCGCGCCGCGCCGAACCGCGTGCTGAAGGACGTGTCCTTCGGCATCCGTCCGGGGGAGACGCTCGGGCTGGTCGGCGAGTCCGGGTCCGGCAAGACCACCATCGGCCGGGCGGTGCTGGGCCTGGTCGACGCGAGCTCCGGCACCATCCGCTTCGACGGCCGCGACATCACGCACGCCTCCCGGCGGGAGCGCCGCGAGCTGGCGCGCGACATCCAGGTGGTCTTCCAGGACCCGTACACCTCGCTGAACCCGTCGTTGACGATCGAGTCGATCCTCACCGAACCGCTCACGACCGCGGGCATGTCCCGGACGGACGCCGCCCGCCGGGTGCGGACGCTCCTGGACCGGGTGCACCTGCCCGCGGACGCGGCGCACCGCCTGCCCCGGGAGTTCTCCGGCGGCCAGCGCCAGCGCATCGCGATCGCCCGGGCCATCGCGCCCGGCCCCCGGCTGATCGTCTGCGACGAGCCGGTGTCCGCCCTGGACCTGACCACCCAGGCGCGGGTCCTGGACCTGTTCGTCGAGATCCAGGAGAGCAGCGGCGTGGCCTACCTGTTCGTGTCGCACGACCTCGGGGTGGTGCGGCACATCAGCCACAACGTGATGGTGCTCTACCGCGGCGACGTCGTGGAGATCGGCCGGGCCGACGAGGTGACCGCCCGGCCGCAGCACCCCTACACCCGGAAGCTGCTCATGTCGGCGCCCGTGCCGGACCCGGTGGCCCAGCGGGCCCGCCGGGAGCAGCGCCGCGCTCTGCTCGCGGCACCGTGACCGCCCCTGCCCGCCGCTGACGGAAGTGAGCTCGTGAAGATCCTCTATGTGGACGTCGACAGCCTGCGTCCCGACCACACCGGCCCGTACGGGTACGCCCGCGACATCACGCCCAACCTCGACCGGTTGGCGGCGGACTCGGTGCGGTTCGACCGGTACTACTGTTCCGACTCGCCGTGCCTGCCCTCGCGCACGGCCCTGGTCAGCGGCCAGTTCGGCATCACGAACGGCGTGATCGGGCACGCCGGCACCGACGCGAGGTTCCGGTTGGACTCGGGCCACCGGCCCGAGGCGGGCCGACCGAGCCTGGCGCAGGCGCTGGTGGGCCTGGGCTACCGCACCGCCTCCCTGTCGTCGTTCGCGGAGCGGCACCGCGCCTACCACTTCAACGCCGGGTTCCTGGACACCCTGCAGACCACCCCCGACATCGGGGACGAGCCCGCCGAGGCCGTCACCGACGTCGCCGTGGACTGGATCCGGCGGCACCGGGACGTCGACGACTGGTACCTGCACGTCACCTACTGGGACCCGCACACCGACTACCTGCAGCCGGCGGAGTGGACCGAGCGGGCGGCCGCGAGCGGCCCCGCCCCCGAGTGGCCGGACCAGGCGACGATCGACGAGCACGCCCACGTGTACGGCCCCCGCTCGGCGTTGGACCTGCACTACGCCGGCCGCCCGCGCCGCTCCCGCGTCCCGCACAACATGCCCGACGCGATCCGCACCCGCGGCGACTTCGAGCACCTGATCAACGGCTACGACGGGGCGATCCACTATTGGGACCACCACTTCGGCCGGCTCCTCGACGCGCTCGAGGCGATGGGCCTGTCCGACGAGGTGGCGATCGTCGTCAGCGCCGACCACGGCGAGTCGTTCGGGGAGCTCGGGTCCTACGCCGAGCACGGCCTGGCCAGCGAGCCGGTGAACCGCATCCCGTTGATCGTGCGCTGGCCCGGCGTCACCGACGACGGGCGGGGCCGCAGCTACCCGCACCTGCTCTACAACATCGACTACGCCCCGACGGTGCTCGACATGCTCGGCGTGTCCGAGCTGCCGGCGAAGTGGCAGGGCACGTCGTTCGCGCCGCTCCTGCGCCGACAGGAAGAGGGCGGACAGGAAGTGGGCGGACAGGAGCAGGACGGGCGCGAGTACCTGGTGCTGGGGCACGGCGCGCACACGTACCAGCGCTCGGTGCGCACGGCCACGCACATGTACACCCGCACCTACCACCCCGGCTCGTTCAAGGCGGAGTGGGAGTCGCTGTGGGATCTCGAGGCCGACCCGCACATGACCGAGAACCTGGCCGACAAGGAACCGGAGCTGCTGGCCCGGATGCGCTCGTACCTCCTGGAGTGGTGGCACCGGTACGCCGGCACCCCGGGGGCGCTGCCCGACCCGATGCAGATCAGCCTGCAGCAGGGCCCGACGCTCTACAGCGACCCGGTCGAGTTCGAGGCCCACCTGCGCCGCACCGGACGCGTCGACGCCGCCGACGATCTGCGGGAGCGGTTGGGTGCCGGCAACGGGGCCGTGCCGGTGTCCTGGCACGCGCAGGCACCGCTGCCGAAGCTGAAGGTCCCCGACCAGGCGCCGCAGACGGACGAGCGCGCGCGGGGGCGGGAGGTGTCGCGATGAAGCTCGAGAACCTCCTCCTCGGTGTGCTCCTGCAGAACCCGAGCACGGGCTACGACCTGAAGAAGTACCTCGACACGGCGGGGCGGTTCCTGCGGCCGAACACCCAGATGAGCCAGGTCTACCGCTCCCTCGCGAAGATGGAGGGGGACGGCTGGGTCGTCCACGAGATCCGGCCGCGGCCCGGCGCCCAGGATGCCAAGATCTACCGGGTGACCGAGGAAGGCGCCACGGTCTTCCTCGACTGGCTGAAGGGGCCCTACCAGCCGCCGGACCGGGTGCTGGGCACAGAGCTCCGGGCGCGGTTGGCCTTCGCCGGGTTCCTGACCGTCGAGGAGATCATCGCGCTGCTCGACGTCGAGCTGGCGGCCCGCCGCGAGCAGATCGCCCGCTACCGGTTCCGGGACCGCCGCCTCCCGCTCAACCCGGACCTGCCCTTCGACACCGGCCTGGCCGCCGGCATGGAGGAGTGGCTGCACCGCCGGGGCGCGGCGACGGTCGACGCCCACGTCGCGGCCTGCGAGAACCTGCGCCGGCGGCTGCTGGACGGGGAGCCGCTCGTCGACGGGGAGCAGCCGGCCCGCCCCGCGCCGGCCGCGTCCCCGGATTGACCCGCTGCCCGGCGCTGCCGGGCGCCCGGCACGCCTGAGGAGAACTGTGCGCGCGATCGTCCTGATGTTCGACAGCCTGAACCGGCACATGCTGCCGCCGTACGGCGATACCCACGTGTCGGCACCGAACTTCACGCGGCTCGCCGAGAAGTCCGTCAGCCTGGACAACTTCTACGCCGGGTCCATGCCGTGCATGCCCGCCCGGCGGGAGATGCACACCGGGCGCTACAACTTCCTGCACCGCTCGTGGGGACCGCTCGAACCGTTCGACGACTCCGCACCGCAGCTGCTCGGCGAGGCCGGCGTGCACACGCACCTCGTGTCGGACCACCCGCACTACTGGGAGGACGGCGGCGCCACCTACCACACCCGCTACACGACCTGGGAGTTCTTCCGCGGCCAGGAAGGCGATCCGTGGAAGGGGGTGGTGCAGTCCGGGCACGCCGCCCGGCACGTCCACGCGCGGATGAAGCGCCAGGACGAGATCAACCGCACGTACATGCCCACCGAGGCCGAGCACTGCCAGACGCGGACGGTGGACGCCGGCCTGCACTTCATGCAGACCAACGTCGCCGCCGACGACTGGATGCTGCAGATCGAGCTGTTCGATCCGCACGAACCGTTCTTCAGCGCCCGCCGGTTCGAGGACCGGTACCCGGACCGCTACGACGGGCCGGAGTTCGACTGGCCCGGGTACCAGAAGGTCACCGAGCCGGCCGACCAGGTCGAGCATGCCCGCAACCGGTACTCGGCACTGGTGACGATGTGCGACCACTCGCTGGGACGAGTGCTGGACTTCATGGACGCCCACGACATGTGGGACGACACCATGCTGATCGTCAACACCGACCACGGGTTCCTGCTCGGCGAGCACGGCTGGTGGGCGAAGAGCGTCCAGCCGTGGTGGGGCGAGCTCGTGCACCTGCCGGCGTTCCTCTGGGACCCCCGCACCGGTGAGCGCGGCACGCACCGCGGCGCGCTGGCCCAGACGATCGACATCGCGCCGACCCTCCTGCGGTTCTTCGGGCTGGAGCCGACCGCCGACATGCAGGGCCGGGACCTCGCCGCGGCGCTCGGTGCCGACGGCCCCGACGCCCGGCACGTGCTGCACGACGGTGCGCTGTTCGGCATCCACGGCGGCCACGTCAACGTCACCGACGGCCGGTACGTCTACATGCGCGCGGCCGCCGACGAGTCCAACGCCCCCATCGAGCAGTTCACGCTGATGCCGACCCACATGCGCAGCAGGTTCAGCACCGCCGAGCTGGCCGAGTGGGAGCCGGCGGAGCCGTTCGCGTTCACCAAGGGGCTGCGCACGATGCGGCTGCAGGGCCGGGGGCACTGGATGAACCCCTGGCGGCACGGCACGCTGCTGTTCGACCTGGAAGCCGACCCGGCGCAGGAGCACCCCCTCGCCGACGACGAGGTCGAGCTGCGGATGCTGCGGCTGCTGGCCCGGCTGCTGCGCGAGTCCGAGGCGCCGGTCAGCCAGTACCGGCGCCTGGGTCTGCCGGTCGACGCCGAGCCCGGCCGTGAGCACCTGCTCGTCCGCGCCCAGGCCGACCGGGCCGCCGCCACCGCCGAGCCGCTTCCGCCGCTGGACACCCTGCCGGCGGCCGACCTGCTCACCGCCCCGCTGGTGCAGCTGCTGGCCGACCCCCGGGCCCGTGACGTCATCGGGCGGCACGCCCCCTCGCTGGTGCAGACGGAACTGATCTCCGTGTCGCCGGCGGCGAGCCTGCACGGGATGGCCCGCACCGCCGTCGTCCCGGCCGCCACGCTCCGCGCGATCGGGGCGGATCTGGCGGCTCTGCCCGGCGACGGCGCGGCCCGCGGCGGCCCGGGTGACGACGAGGTCCTGCCCACCGAGGTGGCCGCCCAGGACGAGGCCGCCTCGGCCGGGCGAGCCGGATGACGGCGACGGCCGGGCGGCCCAACATCCTGTGGATCTCCACCCACGACATCAACCCGCACCTCGGCGCCTACGCGGATGTCTATCCCGGCGCCGCGGGTGCGCGCACCCCGAACCTGGACCGGCTGGCCGCCGAGGGCATGCGGTTCGACAAGGCGTTCGCGGCGGCTCCCATCTGCGCCCCGTCCCGGTCGGCGATCATGACGGGATGCTTCCCGACGGCCATCGGGACGATGCACATGCGCACCAAGGCGGTGCCCCCGCCCCAGGTCCGGCTGCTCCCGGAGTACCTGCGCGAGGCCGGCTACTACACCACCAACAACTGGTTCACCGACTTCCAGGTGCCCACTCCGGCGAGCGCGTTCGACGACTGCAGCGACACCGCGCACTGGCGCAACCGCCCCACCCCGGACACCCCGTTCTTCGCCGCCTTCCACGGGCTGACGACGCACGAGTCGCGGATCTACCTCGACGACGAGGCGTTCGCGCGGCACACCCGGCACGTCCACCCCGCCGACCGGCATGATCCGGCGTCGACACCGCCACCGCCCTACCACCCCGACACGGAGACTTTCCGGCGGTCCTGGGCCCGCTACCACGACCTCATCACCGAGATGGACCACGAGGTCGGGGAGCTGCTCGCCCAGCTCGAGGAGGACGGCCTCGCGCAGGACACCGTCGTCGTGTTCTGGAGCGACCACGGGCTGGGCATGCCGCGGGGGAAGCGCTGGGCCAACGACTCGGGCCTGCACGAGCCACTCATCGTGCGCTGGCCCGGCCGTATCGCGCCCGGGTCGGTGAACGCCGAGGTCGCGCACCTGATGGATCTGGCACCCACGATGCTGCGGCTGGCCGGGGTGGACGTGCCGCAGCACATGCATGGCACGCCGCTCCTGCACCGGGACGGCCGGCCGGTCGAGGCACCGAACACCTATGCGTTCGCCGGCCTCGACCGGATGGGGGAGCTGGAGGACAGGAGCCGCAGCGCGCGCGATGCCCGCTACCGCTACATCCGTCACCACCACCCGGACCGCTCGCCCATGCAGCACTGCGACTACCCCGACCAGCTGCACACCTGGCGGGAGATGCGCAGGCTCGCGGCCGCCGAGGCGCAGCAGCTCGCGCGCGGTCTGCCGCGGAGCCTGCTCACCCCGCTGCAGCGGCGCCTCGTCGCACCGGCGAAGCCGGCAGAGGAGCTCTACGACCTCGCCGATGACCCCTACGAACAGCACAACCTCGCCGAGGACCCGGGGCACGCCGAGACCCTCGCCCGGTTCCGCACCGCCGTGGACGAGTGGCTGACGACCTACGGGGACCTCGGGGAGATGGCCGAGGACGAGCTGCTGGCGGCCTGGCGACCGGGCGGCGAGTGGCCGGTGACCGCAACCCCGCAGCTCGGAGCGGACTCCGAGCCGCTGCCGGCCCGCTGCTCCACCGAGGGCGCACAGGTGGTCTGGACCACCGACCCACCGCCCGAGCCTCCGCCGCCGTCCACGAGCGACGGTCTCGGGGGCGCCGTCGGGTCGCCGGTGCCCGACGGCCGGCACTGGCGCCTGCTGTGCCCCGCCACACCACCGCCCACCGACGCGGCCGTCTGGCTGAAGGCGTGCCGGCTGGGCTACCGGGACAGCGCCGAGGTGCACCTACCCCCACGAGAGACACGAGCAGGAGGAGCGATCGGATGACGACGAGCGAGGCGGCGGCCGTGGGAGCCGCGACCCGGGATGCGGACCTGGACGTACCGGCACTGCTGGCCCAGCTGACGCTGGAGGAGAAGGCGTCGCTGTGCTCGGGCTCGGACTTCTGGCACACACAGGCGGTCGAGCGGCTGGGCGTCCCCGCGGTCATGCTGACGGACGGGCCGCACGGATTGCGCAAGCAGGCCGGGGCCGCCGACCACGTGGGCCTCAACAGCTCCGTGGCGGCCACCTGCTTCCCACCGGCCGTGGCGCTGGGCTCCTCGTTCGACCCCGAGCTGGTCGAGCGGGTGGGCCGGGCGTTGGGGGCGGAGGCCCGCGCCGAGAATGTCGCGGTCCTGCTCGGGCCGGGCATCAACATCAAGCGCTCGCCGCTGTGCGGGCGCAACTTCGAGTACCTGTCGGAGGACCCGCTGGTCAACGGCGTCCTCGGTGCGGCGCTGGTGCGGGGGATCCAGAGCGCGGGCGTCGGTGCCTGCGTCAAGCACTTCGCCGCGAACAACCAGGAGACCGACCGCGTGCGGGTCAGTGCCGAGGTCGACGAGCGCACGTTGCGCGAGATCTACCTCGCCGGGTTCGAACGGGTCGTCACCGAGGCGCGGCCGTGGATGGTGATGTGCTCGTACAACAAGGTGAACGGCACGTACGCCTCGGAGCACCCGTGGCTGCTCACCGACGTCCTGCGCACCGAGTGGGGCTTCGACGGCGTCGTCGTCTCCGACTGGGGCGCGGTGAACGACCGCGTCGCCGCCCTGCGGGCCGGGCTCGAGCTGGAGATGCCGGCCGGCGGCGGCGTCACCGACGCGGAGATCGTCGCCGCGGTGCGCGCCGGCGAGCTCGACGAGGCCGTGGTCGACCGCGCCGCCGAACGCATGCTCACCCTGCTGAACCGCGCCGTGCCCGCGGTGCGTGCCGGCGGGTCCGTCGACGCGGACGCCCACCACGCCCTCGCCCGGGAAGCCGCGGCGGGATCCGCGGTGCTGCTGAAGAACGCACCGGTCGCCGTCCCCGGGGACCCGACGCGGACCGCCGCGCTGCTGCCGCTGGATCCGGGCGACGCGGGGAGGGTCGCCGTCATCGGCGAGTTCGCGCGCACCCCGCGCTACCAGGGCGCGGGCAGCTCCCAGGTCACGCCCACCCGGCTGGACGACGCGTGGAGCGCGATCCGGGACACCCTCGGGGACCGGGCCGTGTTCGCGGCCGGGTTCGGCGTCGGCGACGAGTCCCCGGACGAGTCCCCGGACGAGTCCACAGACGACACGGCGCTGCGCGCCGAGGCGGTCGAGGTGGCCCGGGACGCCGACGTGGTCGTGCTGTTCCTGGGCCTGCCCGCGGTCGCCGAGTCGGAGGGCTACGACCGCGAGCACATCCTGCTGCCCGCCGCGCAGACCGAGCTGCTGGCCGCGGTGGCCCAGGTGAACCCCCGGGTCGTCGTGGTGCTGTCCAACGGCTCCGTCGTGCAGGTGGCGGACTGGGACCGGCACGCCGCCGCGATCCTGGAGGGCTGGCTCCTGGGGCAGGCCGGGGGATCGGCGCTCGCCGACCTGCTCTTCGGGCGGGCCGCCCCGTCGGGTCGCCTGGCCGAGACCGTGCCGCTGCGGCTGGAGGACACCCCCGCCCACCTCAACTTCCCCGGCGATCTCGGGGTGGTGCGCTACGGCGAGGGGATCTTCGTCGGCTACCGCGGCTACGACGGGCGCCGGCAGGAGGTGTCCTACCCCTTCGGGCACGGCCTGTCCTACACGACGTTCGCCTACTCGGACCTCGACGTCACGGTGCGGGACGGCGAGGAGGTCGTGGCCGTGGGCGTGACCGTGGCCAACGTCGGGGAGCGAGCCGGTACGGAGGTCGTGCAGGTCTACGTCTCCGACCCGGTGGCGGCCGTCGCCCGCCCCGTGCGCGAGCTGAAGGCGTTCCGCAAGATCGCCCTGGCGCCCGGGGAGTCCCGGCGGGTGGACCTCGTCCTGACCCGCCGGGACCTGTCCTACTTCCATCCGGGGGAGGGGCGGTGGGTGCTCGAGGGCGGGCAGTTCACCGTGACCGTAGGCGCCTCCTCACGCGACCTGCGGCTGAGCACGGACATCATCGTCGACGCCGTGCCGCACGTGTCGCCGCTGACCGAGGACTCCACGCTGGACGAGTGGCTGGCCCATCCCGTCGCCGGTCCGCTGCTGGAGGAACGGATCGCGGCGACCGGGCCGAGCAAGCTGACCGACCCGGGCATGCGCCGGATGCTCGGCAACTTCCCGCTCCTGCGGCTCGCGTCCTTCCCCAACACGCCGCTCAGCCGGGCCGAGGTCGCCGAGCTGCGGACCCGGTCCGCCCAGCACCGCTGAAGGGCTCGGGCTGAGGGGGGCGCGGAGCTCATGCTGCCGGGGCGGCCGGCTCGTCGGAGCGGGGGAAGAACGGGAGCTCGAGGTACACGCGGTCGGCGGCGGCGAGGATCTTCGCGGCGTCGTCGACCGGTGGGTGGATGGCCTGGTTGATCCGCTTCTTGATGACGGCGCCCTCGGCGCCCGAGGCCATCACCCTGCGGTCCCAGCCCCGGGTGAAGACGCCGCCGGCGCCGCCCAGGTCCAGGCAGGTGACGTACGGGCCGGGGGTGAAGTCGCGCAGCGGAACGTCGAGCAGGTCGGCGGCCGCGTTGTACCCGGCGACCTTGCCGAGCGGGGTGGCGTGCTGGCAGGCCTGCATGACCGTGTGCTCGGCGTCGAACGCCGCCGCGGCGGTGTCCCCGGCGACGAACACCTCGGGAAGGGCGCGCAGCCGCTGGTCCACCGGCACCCGGCCGAGGTGGTCGAGGTCGTCGGACACCTGCCGGGTGAGCTCGCTGGCCCTCATCCCCACGGACCAGACCACCGCGTCCGCCTCGACCCTGGTGCCGTCGGAGAGGACGGCGTACCCGTCGCCGACCTCCGTCACCGTGGTGCCGAGGCGGCGTTCGACGCCCAGCTCGTCCAGCGCCGCCTCGATCTCCCGGCGCGGGCCCGGGCCGAGCTGGTGTCCGACCACCTCCGACCGGTCCACCAGCAGCACCCGGCCCCGGGCGGCCAGTTCGGTGGCGGCCTCCAGGCCGACGAACCCCGCGCCGACGACCACGACGGAGTAGCTCTCCCGCTCGCGCAGATGGTCGGTGAGGCGGCGGGCCCCGTCCAGGGTGTCGATGTCGAAGAGCCGTTCGGCGCCGGGCAGCCCGTGGGGCTGCACGAGCCTGCTGCCCGCCGCCAGCACCAGGCGGTCATAGCCGATCTCTCCGCCGATCTCCCCACCGTTCTCCGGGCCGTCGAGCACCACCACGCGGCGCTCGGTGTCGATCGTGCTCACCGAGGCCCGCACGTGCTCGACCCCGATCGGCTCGAGGATCCTGCGGAGCTCCACCTTGGCCAGGTCCGGCTCCGGCTCGTACAGGCGCGGTCGCAGCACCAGGTGTTCGTTCGGCGCGACGAGCGTGATGCGCAGGTCTGCGTCCCCGCGGGCCAGCGCCGCTCCCGCCGCGCTCCACACGCCGGCGAAACCGCCTCCGATGATCACAACGTGGGCCACCGTGTCGTCCTCTCTCGCTCCCCCCGGGATCGGGGGGCTCGGAGGGAGACAAGACGGCGGGTTCAGATGTGACCGAGGCGGGCGAGCTTCTCGGGATTGACCAGTCTCCGGAACGCCGTGATCCGCCCGTCGGCGATCTCCAGGGTGTCGAGCCAGACCAGCTCTCCACGGTGGTAGGTCGCCAGGGCCGCTTGCCCGTTCACCTCGATGATCCGGAACGCGTCGGGACGCCTGAGCTCGATCTGCCTGATCGTCAGCAGGGCGATCCGCTCGGCGCCGTGGACCGGCCTGCGCGCGGCGGTCACCTTGCCGCCGCCGTCGGCGAGGTAGACGGCCTCGGGGTGCAGCAGCTCGATGAGACCGGCCATGTTCCCCGCGTCGGCAGCCGCCTTGAACGCCTCGAGCACACGTTCGGTCTCGGCCCTGGACGCCCGGGGCCGCTCCTCGACCGCGGCCACCCGCGCCCGCGCGCGGGAGGCGAGCTTGCGGCTGGCGGCGGGCGTGGCGCCGAGCACCTCGGCGATCCGGCCGAACGGGAAGTCGAAGACGTCGTGCAGCACCAGTGCGACGCGTTCGGCGGGGGCCAGCGTCTCCATGACCACCAGCATCGCGGTGCTCACCGACTCGTCCATGAGCACCTGGGCGGCGGCGTCGGGCCCGGTCAGCAGCGGTTCGGGCAGCCAGGGCCCGACATAGGACTCGCGCCGGACGCGCGCCGACTTCAGCACGTTGTAGGACGTCCGGGCGGCCACGGTCACCAGCCAGGCCCGCAGGTCCCGCACCTCGGACAGGTCGGTGGCGGCGGCACGCAACCAGACCTCCTGCGTGACGTCCTCGGCCTCGGCCACGGTGCCGAGGATCCGGTACGCCGCCCCGAAGACCGCGGGACGATGCGACTCCCAGTCGGTCTCCGCCAACGTGCCGGTCAGCCCCACCTCTCGGCCTCCTCGCCCCTCCGAACAAAGACCGACCGCCGATCCTAGGCAGCCACGTGCTCCCGGCCTACGGTCCTGGTATGCGCTTCGCGATCAAGACCCGGCCCGAGCACACGACGTGGGAACGAATGCGCGACGTCTGGGTGGCCGCCGACGAGTTCGACGTCTTCGAGTCGGCGTGGAACTGGGACCACTTCTACCCGCTCAGCGGCGATCTCGCCGGGCCGAACCTGGAAGGCTGGACGACGCTCGCCGCGCTGGCCCAGGCCACCCGCCGGATCCGGATCGGCTGCCAGGTCACGGGCATGATCTACCGCCACCCTGCGGTGCTCGCGAACATGGCCGCCACCGTCGACATCATCTCGAACGGCCGGCTGGAGCTGGGCGTGGGCGCCGGCTGGAACCAGCAGGAATGTGACGCGTACGGGATCCCGCTGCCACCGTTGCGGGAGCGGTTCGACCGGTTCGACGAAGGCGTCGAGGCGATGATCGGGCTGCTGCGCGACCCCGTCACGAACCTCAAGGGCAACTACGTCACGCTCACCGACGCCCGCTGCGAACCCAAGCCGGTGCAGCGGCCGCACCCACCGATCACCATCGGCGGGCGGGGCCCGCGCCGCACGCTCGGCGCCGTGGCCCGCTGGGCCCAGGAATGGAACGTGATCGTGGCCGACGGGGCCGAATGGCGCCCGCTGAAGGACACGCTCATCACCCGCTGCGCCGAGGTCGGCCGCGACCCCGCCGAGATCACCTGCTCGGTCAACGTCCGGATCGACGGCGACGTGCCGGCGGAGCAGGCCATCGCGGCCGCGCTCCACCAGATCACCGACTTCACCGATGCGGGCGTCGACCTGATCGTGCTCAACCTCCCGCTCGATACCACGCCGGAGATCCTTCGCCCACTCGCCGAAGCGGTGACGCCGCTGTCCTGATACGTGCGGACGGTGCCGCACCTCACCCGGCGGACGTCACGGTCGGTCGCGCCGGTCCTGGTTCGTGCGGTTCGCGTCGATCGTCGGCACCGCACTGAACGTGGCGGTGGGCGGCGACGGGCCACCGGTGCTCCTGCTGCACGGGTGGCCGCACACCTGGCAGGTCTGGAGCCTCGTCGTGCCGCTCCTGGTACCGGGCCGCCGGGTCGTCCGGCCCCTGTGAACAGCGTGTCTCGGGGCGCACGCGCCGGCGCTCACCGGACGGCTTCGACGCGGTGACCGGCGCCGCCGACATGATCGGCGTGCTCGACGCGCTGGGGATCGACAGCGCCGACGTCGTCGCCATCGACGCCGGTGTCCCGGCGGCGTTCCTGCTCGGCGCGCGACACCCGGCGCGGGTGCGGCGCCTCGTCCTCATGGAAGCGCTGCTCCCCGGCCTGCCCGGCGGATTCCCGACCCCGCCGTGGTGGTTCGGCTTCCACTCCGTCCCGGGGCTGGCAGAGACGGTTCTCGAGGGGCATGAAGCGGAGTACGTCGACTGGTTCCTCGAGTCCGGGACACACCGGGGAAGGGGAGCGCCCGAGCACGTCCGAGACGCCTTCGTGCGGGCCTACACCGGCCGGGACGCCCTGCGGTGCGGATTCGGTTACTACCGGGCCGCGGCGCTGAACGCCGAAGCCGTGCGGGCGGCCGGCCGGCTCCACGTGCCGACTCTCGCCCTCGGCGGATCCGTGGTCGGCGACCGGTTGCACCGGCAGCTGCAGCCGATCGCCGACGAGCTGGAGGGGGAGGTGGTGGCCGACAGCGGCCACCTCGTGCCCCTCGACCGCCCGGACGCCGTCGCCGCCCACCTGCGTGCCGACGACACCCGGTGACGATGTGCCGCGCACCGGCCGCCCTGAGGTCGTTTCCGGCGATCACCGCGGAACGGACCCGGCGGCCGCGCGAACGCTCGCAGGAACGTGTCGACCGTGGCGCCGGCGACCTCGCGCAGCTCGGACTCGGGCACCCGGCGCGTCCCGAACCGGGTGCGGCCGTCCATCCCGCCGGTGAGCAGGCTTCCGAACTGCTCCGCCGCGAGGGCGGGGTCGTCGACCCGCAGATGCCCGGCCACGGACAGCGCGAGGAGACGGTCGGCGAGCGCCTGGTTCACCCGGGCGGCCGCCCGGGTGAGGAAGACGTCGACCAGGTCGGGCTTCTGCGTGACCTCGGCCATCACGAGCCGGCGCAGCGCCCATGACCGCTCGTCGGTGAAGCAGATGAGCAACTTGAGCGCCACGTCCTCCAGCGCGGCGCGCACGTCCGCGCCCGGCTCCAACAGCCGTTCGACGGCCTCCAGGTTGGCCTCCGCCGCGCGGTCGGACTCGGCGATCAGCGACTCCCGGAGGAGGTTCTGCTTGTCTCCGAAATGGCTGTAGACAGTGGCCTTGGCCACGCCCGCCTCCGCGGCGATCGCGTCGACGCCGGCCTGTGGGTAGCCCTCACGGGCGAAGACGGTGCCCGCGGCCTCGAGGATCGCCGCCCGCTTCTCCATCCGACCGCGCGTCGGGGTGCTCGCCGCCATGCCCCGATCCTACCGGTGCCACCGGAAAACCAGACTTGACAGTCTGACGAGTGACCCTACTATTCCAGACTCATGAGTCTGGAAATTCGAACTACTGAGTCGCCCGGGTGGGATTCCGGCCTCCGCCGGACGATCGCCGTCGTCCTGCTCGGCGGGATCATGGGCATCCTCGACGGCTCGATGGTCCTGGTCGCGGTGCGGGCCATCGCCGAGGACCTGGACGTCTCGCTCGGTGCCGTCGGCTGGGTCTCCACCGCCTACCTGCTCGCGGTGACGGTGACCGTGCCGGTCGGGGCGTGGGCCGTCGACCGGCACGGAGGGAAGCGCCTCTGGCTGGTCGGCCTGGGCCTCTTCTTCGCCGGATCGCTCGGCTCGGCGCTCGCCCCGGACCTCGGCACGCTGATCGCGCTGCGCGTGCTGCAGGGCATCGGCGCGGGGATCCTCGATCCGCTGATGCTCACGCTGCTCGCGCGCGCCGCCGGGCCCGGGCGGTCAGGCCGGGTCATGGGGATCATGGGAATCGTCGGGTCGGCGGGCCCCGTCGCCGGCCCGGTCGCCGGCGGCGTGCTGCTTCAGGTGCTCGACTGGCGCTGGCTGTTCCTCGTCAACATCCCGATCGTGGTCGCGGCGTTCGGCCTTGCCGTGCGAGTCCTCGCGCCCGACACGCCCGCCCCCGAGTCCCGGGGGCCCCGGCTGGACGTGGTCGGCGTGGCGCTGATCGGGCCCGGGGTGAGCGCCGCGGTGCTGGGCCTGTCCTGGATCGAGCGGGAGCACACCGTCCTGGCCGGGCCCGTCCTCGTCCCGCTCGGGCTGGCCGCGGTGCTGCTCGGCGCGTACGTGTGGCACGCCCTGCGACGCAACTCCCCGCTGGTGGACCTCCGGCTGCTCGCACGGCCGGGCCTCGCGGCGAGCCTGCTCACCGCCGGACGAACGGGCTGGCAACGTTCGGGGCGCTGTTCCTGCTCCCGCTCTACTACCAGCAGGTGCACGGCGTGGGCCCGGCCGCGGCAGGCTCCTCCTCGCCCCGCTCGGAGCCGCCTCGATGATCGCGATGCCGGTGTCGGGCCGGCTCTCCGACCGCATCGGCGCCCGCCGGTCGCCGTCGCCGGCGGCGTCGTCGCACTGGCCGGGGCCGTGCTGCTCGCTGTGCAGCCGGCACGGAAGGGCTCGCGACGACCGTCCTGGGAGCCCTCGTGATCGGGTTCGGCCTCGGCACCGTCGGCGCCCCGGCCATCGGATCGGTGTTCCGCACCGTCCCGCCCGCGTCCGCTTCACAGGCCAGCGCCCTGCTCTACATGGTCAACCAGCTGGTGCCGCTCTCGGGATCGCGGTGGCCGCCCTGCTCGTCGGCACGGCCGGCACATTCGGGCCGGCATTCTGGCTACTGGCCGCGGCCGTCGCCGTCGGCTGGCGGCGAGCACGGCCCTGCCCGGCCGGCCGCGGCACGACGCTTCCGCTCCGGTGACGTCGCAGACGTGACGATCGGCTGCCCCGTCGCCCACCCGTCGGGGTTCACCCGGGTGGCTGGGAACGAGCACGTTCGGGTCGCGCTGCGCGCGATCCTGCGCGCGGCGGCAGCGCCGCTCATAAGATCACCCCACGACGCGAGTCGTCGTCACCGCGAGCGGACTGGCCATCCGTTCGTCCCCACACCCCCGCGTTCCGGGGGTGCCGTGTGTGTCCGATGACGGGAGAACCATGCCCGAGGCCGTGCCACCCCGTAACCCCGCTGCCGCATGCCGAGAGCACTGCGAGGGGTAGCGATCATGTCAGATCTCACCGTGCCCATGGCGGTGGCTGCGATCGCCGTGCTGACCTTCCACCCCGTCCCCGCTCCCGCGCCGGCCGATCCGTGCGCGCTCGTCCAGATGGCCGCGGCAGGCACCGGACCGGCGTGGTGCGTGCCGCCTGCGCTCCCCGAGATCGAGCCGCCGAACACGCAGGGGGTGGCGCAGAAACCGGGGGACCTCATCGATCTCGACAACTGGTTCCTCACCCTGCCCATCGGCCCCGAGGGCGACCCCGACTCCATCGACCAGCCCGAGCTGCTGGACTACCGCAGCGAGTGGTTCGACCTCACCCCGGACGCCGCCGGCGTGGTGTTCCGGGCCCCGGCCGGTGGCGTCACCACGAAGAACAGCAAGTACCCCCGTTCGGAACTGCGCGAGATGAACGGGGAGGAGAAGGCGGCCTGGTCCAACACGGAGGGCACGCACACGCTCGAGACCCGGCAGGCGATCACCGAGCTGCCCCGGACCAAACCCGAGGTGGTGTCCGCCCAGATCCACGACGGTGGCGACGACGTCCTGCAGATCCGGCTGGAGCGCTCCACCCTCGTCGCGCAGTACGCCGACGGGAAGGAGCAGATCGTCATCGATCCGGACTACCAGCTCGGCACCCCGTTCGACCTGCGTGTCGTGGCGGCCGACGGGCGGATCACCGTCTTCTACGACGGCGAGCAACGCGCGGAGATCGAGCGCAGCGGCAGCAGCTGGTACTGGAAGATCGGCGCCTACACGCAGTCCAATCTCGAACGTGGCGACGACACCGAGGCCGCCGGCGTGGTCGTCGTGTACTCGCTCTCGATCGAGCACACCGGCGAGGACGGTCGGCCGTAGACGAGTACGTCCGAACTCGATCTGTGGTCGGTGGTCCACCCGGGCGGCTGAAGATTGGTCCGAGGTGACGGTGGAACGCCCTGCTCAGGGCACTCCCCCGGGTCTCGGAACGATCAAGCATTGCTGATCATGAACTTCGGTTTGGCGCGCCGTCCCCGCGGTGAGACCTGACCCCGCCGGCCGTGGGCCGGCTCACGGCTGTGCCGCCGGTGTCACCAGCCGGCCGTGCACAATTACGTCGAACCACTGGGAAGCAGGCCCGCCGTCGGTGTACGAGCCGGGGCCCATGGGGCCGCGTGTCGTCACCGGGGCGTCGAGCCAGTCGTGGACCGGCGGCGGCGCGGCCGCCCGCAGGTCCAGGATGAACGACTCCATCCCGACCTGGGCGAACGGCTGCTCGAACCAACCTTCCGCGGGCGCGGGCAGGGCGATCGGCTGTGGGCCGCCGCTCACGCTGCCGTGGTCGAACGTGAAGCCGACCGAGAGGTAGCGCTCGCCGTACCGCTCGCGCAGGTGTGAGCCGGCGCTGGGGAAGCGCATCTCGCCGCCGTCCGGGCCGGCGATGCGCATCTGCGGGGCGCTCGCGGTGTGCGGGGCCGCCGCCCAGTAGGCGGTCCGGTCGCCGGTCAGCTCGTGCCACCACCGCAGGTTCTCGGCGGCATGCGCGTCGCGGTACGCGTGGCTGTCGGCCTCCGGCAGGGCGAAGTGCTCGTAGAACGACACGATCTGGTCGGCGGTGTGCACGGCCATGGCGTGGTCGGTGTCGCCCGGCTGGTGCGGGGCCGCCTCGACCAGATCGTGCACCGCCCGGACGTGGCGCAGGTACGGCTGCTTGTCCGGCGCGCTCATGTAGGTCTGGATGTGGGCGAACACGTCGGCCGTCGCCGGCCGCACGACCGCCAGGTGCTCGCGGAGCTCGGTGAGCCGGTCCGGGGCGACCGCGCCCATGTAGGCGTCCACGGCGTCGTAGGCATCGGGCCCGGTGAGGTAGTACTCGACGCCCACGAACCGCACCTTGTCGGGCCGGCCGCTGTTGAACTCGCGCAGCCAGCGCAGCACGTCGGCCACCTCGCGCGACTGCCACTGCGGGCTCATCCGGGCCAGCAGCCCGGCCGGGTCCCCGGCGCCGCCGCCGATGTACTCGTCGATCCGGCGTCCGGTCGTCCAGTCCTCCTCCCACGCGACGGACCGGAAGCCCAGCTGCTCGACGAGCACCCGCAGCGCGCGGTGTTTGAGAGTGAGCTCCTGCGCCGCACCGTGTACCGACTCACCGAGGCCGACGATCTCGGCGCCGCCGACCGCATCCCGCAGCGGCGTAAGGTCATCCAGCGAGGCGGCGGGATCAGTGGTCGTCAACGGGGCCGCGGTGGCAGCGATCCACGTCGACACGGGCGGTTCGGGGCTTCCCCCGCACGCGCTCACCAGGCTGCCGACCGCCACGACCGCGGCGAGGGTCTGCATGATCGGTCCGCGTCGTCGGTGACGGGGTCGTGGGCCTCGCAACATCGGTCGTCTCCTGTCAGAGCTGCACGGGGAGATTCGGATGTTCCGCCCGCAGCGCCCCCGCGTCGTCGGTCCGGGGGAGACACCCGACGTACTCCCGTGGCGGTGCGGCCGCGGCCTGCCTTACACCGCCCGACGGTTTCGTACGGCTGCTGCGCTGACGCGCTCGTCAGCAGAAGTCGAGCCAGAAGGGCACGGTGCCCTGCGGATCCCATCGCGCGTCCGTCCGTCCATCCCCGGGCCGCCGAACTCCTGGTGCACGTAGTCGATCAGGTCCGTGCCGTAGTAGATGATGTCGGTCTGCCAGATCGACAGCACCGGGTGGCCGAAGGTGCCTCGCCCGGCGGGCAGGTACCGATGGCTGTACACCGGCACCATGCGCGGCACCCGCGCCAGGTGCAGCCGGGCCACCTCCAGCGCCGCGTCGCGCTCCGCCGGGCGCTCGCTCCACGAGTCGTGCCACACCTGGTTGTGCACCACGTCGAACAGCACCCCCTCGACCGGCCTCGTCAGCTGCCGGCGCAGCGCGTCCTGGTCGCCGGAGCGCCACTCCGGCCAGCCGGGCTTCTGCGCTGGCGCTGCTCAGCGGCAGGCCGGCGGCGAGGAAGGCCCGGTGGTCGTCGGCGAACTCGAAGTCGAACTCGTGCTCGATGCGCGCGAACTCCGCGTCGGTGAGACCCGGTCCGATCTCGCAGCAACCGAGCCGAGCCAGGCGGCGTGCGGCCTCGATCCCGAGACGGATCCCGCTGGAGCGCATTTTCCGGACCGTACCGGCGCCGCGCTCGATCGGTGACGCGATTCCCCGCTCGACGGGCAGCGGTGCCGGTGCGCCGGGAGAATGTCGCCGTGGCCGAAGATGTGTGGGCGAGCCTCGCGGATCCCTTCGTCAACGGCGCGTACGCCACGGTGAAGGGCAGGGTCCGCACGTACGTCCTGCACCACCAGCTGATGGACCACCTGCCACCGCCACCAGCGGCCGTGCTCGACGTGGGCGGTGGCGCCGGACACCAGTCGCTCCCGTTGGCTCGCCTGGGCTACGACGTGGTCATCCTCGACTCCTCCGAGGCGATGCTCTCCGCCGCCGAGCAGCGCCTGGCCGCGGAGCCGGCGGACGTCCGGGGCCGCGTGCGGTTGGTACGCGGACGCGGTGAGGACGCGTCGTCGATCACCGGCGGTCGGTTGTTCGACGCGGTGTTGTGTCACGGGGTCCTGATGTACCTGCCCGATCCGGCACCGATGATCGAGGAGCTGTGCAGGTGCGCCGCCCCGGGCGGCGTGGTGTCGGTGCTCGCGCTCAATGCCGCGACGCTGGCCGTCCGCCCCGCTCTGGAACGCCGGTGGCAGGACGCGCGGGCTGCCTTCGGCGCCACGGCCAACCGGAGTCTCGGGCTAGGCTCGCACACCGTCACGTCTCCCGCCGGCACACCGACCACGGAGCTGCGCCGCTGGCGTGGTACGGCGTCTGGCTGTTCAGCGACTGGATGTCACTGGAGGAGGGCGACGGCGAGCTGGCCCGGATCGTCGATGTGGAGCACGACGCGATGTCGCGGCGATCCGTACCGGGGCTCAGCGGTGTGTTCCACCTCCTCGCCCGCAGGTAGCCCGTGCGATACCCGGCTCCGCCGGCGTGCTAGGCAGAGGGATGCGCGCGTACGGGTTCACTGAGGTGGGCGGTCCGGAGAAGCAGGCGTTCCTCGAGGTTCCGGTCCCGGAGCCGGGTCCTGACGGACTGCTGGTGCGGGTGCGGGCGGCGGGGGTGAACCCGGGGGACTGGCGGGTGCGGGACGGCTCCTACGGCATCTCCGGGCCGGCGGTCCTGGGCAGGGAGGTGGCCGGGACGGTCGTCGCGGTGGGCCCCGGGGTGCCCGGCTTCGCGGTCGGTGACGAGGTCTTCGGCGGGTGCCCGGGGATGGTCGGTGGCTGGGCCGAGCAGGCGGTGGTCACGGCGTCGTTCGCGGCGCACCGGCCGGACGGGGTGAGCCCGGAGGCAGCGGCGGCGTTGCCGGTGGCGGCGGGCACGGCGTTCGACGCGCTGAACCGGTTGGGCCTGCCCGAGGGATCGACGCTGCTGGTCAACGGTGCCGGCGGCGGCGTCGGGATCCCGACGGTGCAGCTGGCGACCGCGCGCGGGCTGCGGGTGATCGCGGTGGCGAGCCCGGCCAAGCACGATCTGGTGGCCGGGTTCGGCGGGGTGCCGGTCGCCTACGGCGACGGTGTCGTGGAACGAGCGCGGACTGCGGCGCCGGACGGCGTGGACGCGATCTTCGACATGGTGGGTGGGGACGCGCTCCGGACCGTCGCCGGTCTCCTCACCGACACCTCGCGGTTGACGTCGATCGCGGACAGAGGAGTGGCGGCGGAGCTGGGCGGCTTCTCGCTCGAGCGGGACCGGAGCACGGCCGTGCTCACCGAGCTGGCGCGGCTGGTGCTGACAGGTGATCTGGATCCGTACGTCACCGAGACCCGGCCGCTCTCCGCGGCGAAGGCCGCCCTCGCCCTGGTGGAGGACGGCCATTCGACGGGGAAGGTCGTCATCGTTCCTGATCGTGGGGACTACCTCTGACACCGTTCCGGCGGAGGAACACGGCGGTCAGTCCTCGGCGAGGGCGATCTCCGTGTCGCTGCAGCGCGGGATCTCGCCCGAGAAGCCGTCGGTGCCGGTCCTGATGAAGGCGTCGGGAACGAACTTGTGGCCCGTGATGGTGGGGTCCCCCGCCGGGGCGGCGACCAGGTCCCAGATCTTGCTCCCGTAGGCGGACTGGCCGGTCGTCTGGCAGACGACCCGCACCGAGTCACCCACGTTCACGAAGTTGTGGATGTAGGTCGCGTCCAACGCAGGCCTCTCGCGCCCGTCGAGGTCGGCGGTCGCGGTGTAGCCGCGCTGCTCCGGTGGGCGCTCCTTGGCGAAGGCCGGCGTGGCGACGGCAGACCCGAGACCGGTGAGCATCAGTGCCACGGCAGCCGCACGGACGGCCACTCGCTTCTTCGACATTCTTCCCCCTCGGTGTGTGGAGACTTCTGCGTCAAGGACGGCGGCAGCGCCCGGATCGGTTGCATGTCCGAGCCACGCGATCTGCCGGCCGCCGTAGCGGCGGCCGGCAGACCCGAGCGATCAGGCAGCGGAGGAGTGGTGGGCAACGGGAGGGGACGCGGCTCCGGACCGGTCGCCGTGGGCCCGGTACCCGACGAGTGCCCAGGCGAGGAGGCCGAAGGCGATCGTGTGGGCGACGGTGCGGAGGAGGTTCCACATGACCCACGGGGCTTCGAAGCGTTCGCGGACCGCGGCCAGGTCGGCGATGCGGTCGGGGTCTCCGGCCGCCACCAGCTCGTTGTTCAGCGGCACGTTGACGGCCGTGGTGATGGCGTACGCCACCACGTAGATCACGAGCGCGGCGATGATCAAGGGCAGTGCCGGCCGCCCGTGGCCGCGCCAGGCCAGCACCGCCGCCAGGGCGATGAGGGGGATCGACACGACGAACGGCAGCAGGAACCAGGGGTTGAGGATCGCCCGGTCGATGTTCTGCATCGTCTCCACGAACGTGTGGTCGGACGAGAGGGTCAGGCCGGGCATCACCGAGCAGGCGTAGGCGAACATCAGCCCGGCGACGAGCCCCGTGATGATCGTGGCCGTCAGGAGCGTGATGGTCTGCAGGGCTCTCACGGGCGATCGCCGTTCCAGATGCCGGTCGCGGCGGTGTCGCGGGCGTAGTCGGCGAAGTCCCGGGCGGGCCGTCCCAGAACCCGCTGGACGCCGTCGCACACCTGGGCGTTGCGGCCGTCCAGCACGGAGGTGAACAGGTATTTCAGCAGTTCGACCTCGTCATCCGGGACGCCTTCCGCGGCCATGGCCGCAGCGAAGTCCTCCACCGGGATCCGGGTGTAGCCGACGGTGCGGCCGGTGGCGGCGGAGATGGCGGCGACGGCGTCGGCGAAGCTGAGCAACCGGGGGCCGGTCAGCTCGTGGACCTGGCCGATGTGGCCGTCCTGCGTGAGCACCGCGGCGGCGACGTCGGCGATGTCGTCGGCGTCCACGAACGGCTCGCCCACGTCCCCCGCCGGCAGGTACAGGTGGCCGGCCCTGATGGGGTCGAGCAGGTAGCTCTCGCTGAAGTTCTGGTTGAACCAGCTGCACCGGATGACCGTCCAGTCCGCGCCCGACTCGGCGAGTACCTGTTCGCTGGCTTGGGCCTCCTCCTCACCGCGGCCCGACAGGAGCACCAGCCGCCGGGTACCGGACTTGAGCGCGGTCTCGGCGAACGCGCCGATCGCCGCGGGCGCTCCGGGCGCGGCCAGGTCGGGGTAGTACGACACGTAGGCGGCGTCCACGTCCTCGAGGGCAGGCGCCCAGGTCGCCGGGTCGTTCCAGTCGAACGGCACGCCGCCGGACCGGGAGCCGATCCGCACGGGCCGGTCCTCGGCGGTCAGCCGCTGGACGAGGCGCGAGCCGGTCTTGCCGTTGCCGCCGATGACGAGGGTGAGCTGGTCGGTCATGTCGTCGCTCCTTGCGAGTCGCGATCCGAAGTGGATGACATGACGATCGGCCGGAAAAGGATTGGCAACAACGAGCAGGTGTGCAACGGTCGTTAACCCACAGGTTCACGGTTTGGGGTTCACGGTGGAACGGCGCGACATCGAGATCTTCCTGACGTTGGCCGAGGAGCTGCACTTCGGCCGGACCGCCGAGCGCCTGCACGTCTCCACCGCCCGGGTCAGCCAGACGATCAGGAAGCAGGAGCGGCGGATCGGTGCCGCGCTGTTCGAGCGGACCAGCCGGCGGGTCGCCCTGACCCCGATCGGACGCCGCCTGGAGGCGGATCTGCGGCCCGCCCACGAGCAGATCGCGGAGGGCATCGACCGGGCGATCGCTGCCGGGCGCGGCATCGACGGCGAGCTGCGCGTCGGATTCATCGGTACCGCCGTCGGCCAGTTCCTGCACCAGGTGGCCGCCGCCTTCCACAGCCTGCACGCGGCCTGCGACGTCCAGGTCTCGGAAGCCCGCTACAGCGACTTCCTCGAACTGCTGCGCGCCGGCGAGGCCGACCTCATCCTCGTCCCGGTCAAGGTCACCGAACCCGACATCGCGATGAGCCCGGTCCTGTTCGCGGAGCCGACGGTGCTCGCCGTCTCGGCCCGCCATCCCTTCGCCCGGCGCGAGTCCGTGTCATTGGAGGATCTGGCTCGCGACAAGGTGCTGCGGCCCCGCTCGTTCCCCGACTACATGGACGAGAGCCTGGTGCCCCGCCACACCCCGGGCGGCAGGCCGATCGAGCGCGGCCCGGAGTTCGGCACGGTCCAGGAGATGCTGTCCCTCATCGGCGCGGGCCAGGGGATGTTCCCGGTTCCCGCGCACGCCGCCCGCTTCGACACCAGGCCGGACATCGCCTACGTCCCCATCCGGGACGGTCTGCCCAGGGAGCGCCGGTTCGTCTGGCGGACCACGGCGGAGACCCACCGGATCCGGGCCTTCACCCAGGCCGCCCGCGATGTGGTCGTCCGGTCCCCGAACCCGCTTCAGGGTTGAGTTCGCTACGGCGTCTCGGTGTCGAACGTCGGTGGCGCCTGCAGGTCGTGGGCCCGGAACAGCATCGCGTGCTCGACGCCCATCTCCTTGCCGTTCATCGCGAGGAACATGGGGATGAAGTCCGCGGGCGCGGGATGGTCCGGGAGCGCGGCCAGATAGCCGGCGTGCGCCTCCAGCGACGCGACCCCGCGCCGCAGCGGCTCGCCGGTGACGTCCACACCGTGGGTCGCGCCGTGATCGCCGGCGATCGCGGGGACCAGGATCCAGCGCACGCTGCACGGTTCGAGGCCTTCGTCGTCGACCTGCTCGGCGAAGACCCAACGGTTGCCGGCATCGCGCACCGCGTCGAGGGTGACCAGACCCGCGACCCGATGATCGGCCTGGTCGAAACCCATCGGCGTCTCGACCGCGTACCCGAAGGTCACCACGACATCCGGCTGGAACCTGCGGATCTCCCGGCAGATGTCGCGGCGCAGATCAAGGCCGTAGACGAGCATGCCGTCGGGGTGTTCGAGCACGGTGAGGCGCTCGACACCGACGGCTGCGCACGCGGCCTGCTGCTCGGCGAGGCGCAGGCGGGCGGTCTCCTCCGGCGGGTTCGGCATGCCTGCTTCCCCGCGGGTGAGCAACAGGTAGCCGACGTCGATCCCGCGCGCGATCCAGCGCGCGACGGCGGTGGAGGTGCCGTACTCCATGTCGTCGGGGTGCGCGACGACGCAGAGCACGCGCTGGAAGGTCTCCTCGGGTAGCGCGGGCAAAAGCTCGGTCATCAGCCGTCCTTCGTTGCCGGGTGTGGGCGAGCGCGAGCTCGCCGGGCTCGACCTGGGAGTCGTGCGGACAGTGGTGAACGTATCGTCCCGCCGAGCAGAATCAGCAGTCATGAAGATCGTCAAGTTCGAGGTCGTGCACGTCCGGCCCCGCTACTCGTTCCTGCAACTGCACACCGACGACGGGATCGTCGGAATCGGTGAGGCCTGCCTCGAGGGGAAGGCGAGGGTGGTGCAGGCGGCGCTCCGCGAGTTCGAGGAGCTCCTCATGGGCCAGGACCCGCGCCGCATCGAGCACCTGTGGAACCTGATGTACCGCTCCACGTTCTACCCGAGCGGCTCGATCCTGTGCAGCGCCATCTCCGCCATCGCGGAGCTGACCGCGAAGGCGCGCCGGGCCGTCGCCGACGGGTTTACGATGATCAAGACGGCGCTCCCCGGTCCGGCGCGCCCGGTCGAGTCGCGCGGGTTCGTGAAGCTGCAGGTGGAGCGGTTCGCCGCGCTCCGGGACGCCGTGGGCGACGACGTGGACATCGCGACCGACTTCCACGGTCGCGTCTCGCCTGCGGTGGCGAAGGTGCTGATCGCCGAGCTCGCGCCGCTGTCGCCGTTGTTCGTCGAGGAGCCGTGCCTGCCGGAGAACGTGCCGGCGATGGCCGACATCGCCCGCTCGACGACGGTGCCGATCGCCACCGGGGAGCGGCTGTTCACCCTCTGGGGCTTCCGGGAGGTGCTGGAGAAGTCGGCGGCGGCGGTGCTGCAGCCGGACCTCGCCCACTGCGGCGGGATCTCCGAAGCACGCAAGATCGCCGCGATGGGGGAGACCTACTTCACGGCGCTGGCGCCGCACAACCCGCTGGGCCCGGTGAACCTCGCGGCGAGCGTGCACCTGGCCCTCACCGTCCCCGGGTTCCTGGCGCAGGAACAGCTGCACCTGGGCGCGGGCCTCGTGCGCACGCCGTTCGAGGTGGTCGACGGGCACGTCGCCGTGCCGACGGCGCCCGGCCTCGGTGTCGAGCTGCTGCCGTCCGACGAGCTCGCCGAGGAGGTCTACGACGGGGGCTGGACGCTGCCGGTGTGGCAGACCGCGGACGGGGCGGTGGCGCCGTGGTGAGCGCCGGGACGATCGCCGCCGGCGCCGAGCCGATCAGCGGAAGGCATCGCCGATGACGGTCGTGCCGGGTGAGGGCCCTACGTCGGCCCCCGGTCTCCCCGCCCTTCCGCTGCCCGCCGGAGTGCGGTCCCGTCGGGTCGAGCCGGTCAACGGGTTGAGGATGCACGTGCTGGAGGCCGGTTCGCCCGGCTCCGACCGGCTCGTGCTCCTGCTGCACGGCTTTCCGGAACTGGCGTTCAGCTGGCGCCACCAGCTGCCCGCCCTGGCCGATGCCGGCTATTACGTCGTCGCTCCGGACCTTCGTGGATACGGGCGAACGACCGGCTTCCGCGCCGATGCGTACGCAGATCCGATCGACTGCAGCCTGCCGTGGCTCGTCAACGACGTCAGCGCCCTGGTCGCCGCGCTCGGCCGCAGGGACGTGCATGCCGTGGTCGGTCACGACTTCGGGTCATCCGTGGCGGCGTGGTGCGGGTTGCTGCGGCCCGACGTCTTCCGCGCCGTCATGATGATGTCCGCGCCCGGGGAGAACCGACGCGGCGACGCTCGCGCTGCTGCCCCACTACTACGTCCTGCCCCTGGGCGTCGGCATGCCCGCAGGGCGGACTGCAGTGGTACCGGTGCCTGACCCGAGAGCGCGAGATCGACACCCTCCGCCTCTTCGGCGGCCGGAGCATCGACGTGCCTTCCGGCTTCATCGCGGGTGAGAGCGACTGGGGCGTGCACCAGGTTCCCGGGGCCTTCACCGCGATGCAGCAATCCGCGTGCACGCGGATGCTGACGTGCGATGTCGTGCCTGGGGCCGGGCACTGGGTGCAGCAGGAGCAGCCGCGGGTGGTCCTCGACCTGCTGCTCCGGTTCCTCGAACGACTCTGACGACCGGCCCGAAGAGGACCGGCACACCTGCTACGGTGCCACTCATGCGCGCCCTGGGTGCTTCTTCTCCGCCCCAGATCATTAGCCAGCGCGCCGGCTGAGCCAGGTAGTCGGCGCGCCGGTTCGCCGCGCATTCCGGGACCTGGTCCGGGTCTTTCGCCACCCCGATCGAGGAGACCCGCGATGACTCGCGCCATGACCCGTCCTCAGCCCGAGAACCCGTCCGACGTGTCGGAGAGCGCCGGGCAACGAGCGGAGTGCCCCGTGCAGCGTTCGATCACCGCCCACCTCACCGGCGGGCTGGACGGGGTGCTCCGGGTGGTGACGATGCTGCGTGGCCGTGCCTACCGCGTTCGTGATCTGAGCGCGGACGTCGGAGAAGGCGTCGTCGAAACTCGGGTCCGGTGCACCGTCGTCCTCACGGCTGCCGGCACGAGCCTGCTGCTGGAGCGCCTGCGTCGCATGCCCGTCGTCGTGTCGGCCGAGGCCGCCTGAGCGGTCGGTCACCGGTGCCGGCGCGGAGCCACCGGGCTCCTCACCGACACCCGGGGCCGGGCTCGAGGATCAGCCCTCGGCTCCGGGGCTGACCGGCCCGATGTAGGTGCCCGGGTGCGTCGCGCCGTCCTGGCGCAGCACCGCACCGCCGGGCCAGTCGAGGCGGGCTGAGCGGGTCTCGTTCGGCGGGGTCACGAGCATCGCGGTCGGCGTCCAGCCCGGGCCGTCCTGCGGCGGCAGCCAGGTGATCGTGGTGTGCGCGGCGTGCCCGGGTGCGAGCGGGAACGACTCGGGGGTGGTGGACGTGCGGGGCAGCGAGTAGGTGCTGCCCATCGGGTCCTCGGGGCCCTGGAGGTCGACGCCGCCGAAGCCGTCCATCACGCAGTCGGAGGTGGAGGTGTTGGTCCACACGACGGCGGTGTGGCGCTGGCCCGCCTCGCCGGTCGTGCGGCCGAGCGAGGTCGTCAGCCGGTCGAGCGTGCAGCGCTCGGTCCGTGCCGGCACGGACGTCGGTGCCGCCGTCGCCGGGGGCTTCTGGGTCGTGCTCGCAGCTGCGGGTGGCTCCGCCGGTGGTGCGGCGGTGACCGTCGTCTGGCAGCCCGTGAGCACGGCCGCCCCGGCGACGGCGACGGCTGCCAGCGAGAGTCGGGTGATGGACATGGGCCCAGATTTCGGCGTGCGGGCCCCGTCCGCAAACACCGGAGATCGTGGCGGAAGAGGATCATCCGATCGGGCGGTCCGGTCGGGTACGCCGGACCTGCGATGGCGGCGGGTACGGTGGTTCGCCGATGCCGGAACCCGATCACCGCACACCCGTCCTGCTCAGCGCCGCCCGCACCGCGGTCGGCCGGTTCGGCGGCGCGCTGCGCGGGGTCGACGCCGTCGACCTGGGCGCGCACGCGATCCGCGCCGCGCTCGAACGGGCCGGCAACCCGGTGCCCGACCAGGTGCTGCTCGGCAACGTCGTGCAGGCCGGCAACGGGCAGAACCCGGCCCGGGTCGCCGCGACCCGCGCCGGGGTGCCCACCACGGTGCCCGGCATGACGCTGAACAACGTCTGCCTCGCCGGCCTGAGCGCGGCCGGCCTGGCCGCCACGCTCGTCCGCGCGGGCGAGCTCGACGTCGGCCTGGTCGGCGGCTTCGAGTCGATGAGCCGCGCGCTGCACGGCATCCAGGTGCGGGCCGCCGGCCGGGTGGGCGACGGCGCCATGATCGATCTGCTCGTCCGGGACGGGCTGTGGTGCGCGCTCAGCGAGCGGGGCATGGGGGAGATGTCCGATGCCGCCTCCGCCGAACTCGGCATAGGCCGCGCCGACCAGGACGCGTTCGCGCTGGCCAGCCACCAGCGCGCTGCCGCGGCCGCCGGCCGGCTCGCCGAGGAGATCGCCCCGCTGCCGGAGCTGGACCGCGACGAGGGGGTGCGCCCGGACACGACGATCGAGAAGCTCGCGGCGCTGCGCCCGGCCTTCACCGCGGACGGGACGCTGACCGCCGGCAACTCGTCGCAGATGTCCGACGCCGGGTCGGCGGGCGTCGTCACCAGCGCGGCGCGGGCCGCGGCGCTCGGGGTCGACCCGCTCGCCGAGATCGCGGGCTACGCCACCGTGGCCGGCCCGGACCCGACGCTGCACCTCAAGCCCGCCGCTGCCGCCCGCGCCCTGCTGAAGCGCCACGGGCTCACGCCGGGTGACGTCGACCTGTGGGAGATCAACGAGGCGTTCGGCGCCGTCGTGCTGGCGAGCATGCACGACCTGGAGATCGACCACGATCGCGTCAACGTCAACGGGGGCGCGATCGCGATCGGCCACCCGCTCGGCGGGTCCGGGTTCCGCCTGGTGCTGACCCTCGCCCACGAGATGCGCAGGCGCGACGCCGCGCTGGGGGTGGCGGCGATCTGTGGCGGGGGCGGCCAGGGCGGGGCGCTGCTCCTGCGCCGATCGTGAGGCCGCAGCCCGACTTCACACACCCAGTACCGGCTTCACCCATGGCCGGCCTTGTGTGAAGCCCGTGCCGGGTGTGTGAAGTCGCTCGGATGGCCCCGCCGCTCAGGCCGACCATGAGCCGGTGCGCACCGTCCGTTCGACGGCCCGGGGCTCCAGCACCGCGTCGATCACCGACAGCGCGGCCCCGCGCACGCCGGCCAGCTGGCCCAGCGACGTGGTGGTGAGCCGCAGGTGCTCGCTCGAACCCGGCAGGGCGGTCTGATAGAGCGACTCGCGGATTCCGGCGAGCAGGGACTCGGCCTCGGTCAGGTAGCCCCACATCGAGATGCCGGCGGGGTTCAGCAGGTTCACCACGGACGACAGCACCTCCCCGATCCGCCGGCCCGACCGGCGGATGAGGTGCACGGCGTCCGGGTCGCCGTCGTTGGCCAGCTGCACCACCTGCGAGACGTGGTCGACCGGATGTCCCGCCGCAACCATCTGGCGCACCAGCGCGCTCCCGCTCGCGACCGCGTCGAGGCAGCCGATGCTGCCGCAGGCGCACGGGTCGTCCGCGTCCACCACCTTGATGTGCCCGAGCTCCCCGGCGAGCCGGTCGGCCCCGCGCACCGCCACCCCGCGCACGACCACCGAGGCGTCGATGAGGGTGCCGAGCTTGACGCACACCAGTACCTCGGCGTCGGGCCACGACGCGCGGTGCTCGGCCAGCGCCAGCATGGCGACGTCGAGGTCGAGCAGCACGGGGACCTGGTAGCGCTGCGCGAGCGCGTCCCGGAAGAGGTCCCGGTCCCAGCCGGCGGCCGACAACCCGTGGCCGCGGGCGTATGCCTTCAGCTCGAACGTGCTGGGCGTCCCGACGCCGACCCCCACGACCGGCCCGGCCGCCGCCTCGGCGGTCAGCTCCTCAAAGGTGCGGTGCAACAGGTCGAGCAGCGCGTGCGGCCCCTGCGCGACGTCGACGGTGACGAACCGGTCGGCGAGCACCTCGCCGCCCAGATCCGTCACGGCGGCTCGCGCACCGGTCAGTCCGAGATGCGCGGCCAGCACCACACCGGCGCGCGGGTCGAACCCGAAGACGGCGGCCGGGCGGCCGCGCGCGCCCTCGGTGCGCATCTCGCTGTGCACGAGCCCGAGCCGCTGCAGGTGGTCCAGCCGCTGCAGGATCGTGGAGCGCGCCACGCCCATCGCCTCTGCGAGCTGCGTGACCGTCCGCGCCCGGCCGCTCCGGATCAGCCGCAGCAGCTCGCCGGCGCCCTCCACCGACGCCGCTGTCGGCGCGTGGCTGCGCTCGGAGACCGGCATGGCGTCAACATAACGTCCAGACATTTACGTCGGCAATCAACGTAATTATCTTGTGTGTCACCGTAACTCTGCCTAGGCTCCCGCCAACGAACCACGCCGCCGTGGAGGAACCCGCCGATGAGATCGCGCCCGCGCCTGCTGGTACTCGCACTGGCCCTGCTCCTCGCGACGTCCGGCTGTGCGATCTCGAGCGTCGCGGCGAGCGGCCCGGACACCACGGTCCTGACGTTCTGGCAGTACTACGACGGCACCCAGAAGGAGTGGCTGGAGGCCGAGGCGCGGCGGTTCGAGCAGGACAACCCCGGCGTGAAGATCGAGCTGGTGCAGGTGGTCGGCAGCCAGCAGGACCAGAAGCTGCTCGCGTCGGTGGCCACCGGCAGCACACCGGACCTGTTCATCAACAACATCGTGGTGGACTTCCCGACCCTCGTCGCGGGCGGCGTGATGCTCGACCTCACGCCCTACTGGGAGTCCTTCGCCGACAAGGACCGCTTCCCCGACACCGCGACCTGGGAGGACGGGGGCCGCGTCTACAACCTGATGTCGTACACGAACCTCGTCGGCCTCTACTACAACCAGGACATCCTCGACGAGTACGGACTCGCGCCCCCGACCACGCTCGACGAGCTGCAGGCCGCGATGGAGACGGTGAAGGCGGGCGGGAAGTACGAGGGCGTCGCGCTCTCCGGGTCCGCCGACGTCGAGGGTGCGTGGCTGTTCGCGCCGCAGCTGCTGGGGCTCGGCGTGGGGTACTGCAACCTCGCCGAGTCGGCGCAGCAGGTCACGGCCGCCTTCCAGCGCATCGCCGGGTGGCGGTCGGCGGACTCGCTCCCGCGCGCCGCGGCCACGTGGGACCAGAACGCGTCCTGGCAGCAGTTCATGACCGGCAGGTATGCCTTCGCCCTCAACGGCAACTGGCAGCTCGGCAACGTCCAGGAGGCCGGGTTCCGGTACGGGACCGCGCAGTTCCCGGCGCCGACCGGGGGGAAGAGCCGGGTCTTCCCCGGCGGGGAGGGCTTCGCGATCGGGTCGCGGTCCGAGCATCCGGACCTCGCGTGGAAGTTCCTGGAGCAGCTCATGTCTCCGGAGAGCGGCCTCGCCGTGTACGAGGCGGCGGGTTCCATCCCGCTGCACGAGCAGGCCTCCGCGGCGCCCGAGATCGAGGACGACGCCATGGTCGCCCCGTTCGCCGCCGCCACGCGGGACTCGGCGCCGTGGCCGAACAACCCGAACACAGCGGCGATGCAGAAGGCGCTCGGTACCGCGGTGAGCTCCGTGATCTCCGGGGAGCAGCCGCCGGAGGCCGGCGCCCGGGACGCGATCGAGAGCATCGACGAGGCGCGCGAGCAGGGTGGCGGTGGTTGCGCATGAGCGAGCTGGCGACGAAGGCTCCCGAGATCACGCCGGCCCCGCGGCCCGCACCCCGCAGGCACCGGACCACGATCACCCCGCTCGGCTTCGGGGTGCCGGCCGCCGTCGTGCTGGTCGCCATGGCGATCTACCCGCTCCTCGTGCTCTTCCAGATGTCCGTGAGCGACGTCGGGCCGAGCAACATCGTCGGCGGGTGGTCCTTCGTCGGTCTCGACAACTTCGCCGACGCCGTGCAGGACTCCGAGACCTGGTACGCCCTGTGGCGCACGCTCGGGCTCTGCGCCGTGCTGCTGTGCTCCAACCTGGTGCTGGGCTTCGTGTGCGGCTCGGTGCTGGCCGAACCGGGCCGGGGCAACAACGTCGTGCTCGGGCTGATGGTGTTCATCTGGGCGTTGCCGCCGCTGGTCAGCGGCAGCGTGTGGAAGTTCCTGCTCGACGACTCCGGGGTGCTCAACGAAGTGCTCGGGGTGGTCGGCATCGGCCCGGTGCCCTGGCTCAGCTCGCCCGCCGCGGCGCTGTGGACGGTCGCGGGCGTGGTCGCCTGGTCGGCGCTGCCGTTCTCGACGCTGATCCTGCGCGGCGCGATGCTCGCCGTGCCGCCGGAGATCCTGGAGGCCGCCGCCATCGACGGGGCCGGCTACTGGACCACGCGGGCCCGCATCGTGCTCCCGCTCCTGCGGCCCACCATGTGGATCCTCGCGATCCTCACGGTGATCTACGCCTTCAAGAGCTTCGACTTCTTCTACGTCCTCACCGAGGGCGGCCCCGGCACCTCGACCAACACCCTGCCGGTGCTCTCGTACTACACCGCGTTCTCCCAGTTCGACATGAGCACGGGCGCCACCGTCGCGGTCCTGTCGATGATCATCGTCGCCGCCTGCGCCGTGCCCTATGTGCGCCGCATCAACGCGGAGGTGCCGCAGTGAAATCCGGCGCAGTGACCCCCGGAACGATCGGTGCTCCCACCCGCGCCCTGTTCGCCGTCGTCAAGGTCGTGCTCGGGCTTGCCTATCTGCTGCCGCTCGCCTGGATCGTGGTGACGTCGTTCAAGAGCACCACGCAGGTCCTGCAGGACCCGAACGGGATCCTGTTCGCCCCGACCCTCGACACCTACCGCGAGGTGGTCGGGGAGGGTGCGGCGGCGATCGTCACCTCGCTGCAGATCAGCGTGATCGTCACGGCCGTCGTCGCGGCGTTGGCGGTGCCCGCGGCGTTCGCCGCCGCGGCGCGGTTGAGCACGGGGGCGGCGCGCGTGATCGCGGTGGCGCTCGCCGGGCTGCTCGTGCTGCAGATGATCCCGCAGCCGATGACGGTGATCCCGCTCTTCAGCGTGCTGGCGCAGTGGGGGATCCTCAACACCCTCCCCGGCCTGATCATCGCCGACGTCGCCGTGATGCTGCCGTTCGCGATCATGCTCCTGCGGCCCTTCGCGCAGGCCGTGCCGCACGCGCTGTACGAGGCGGCGGTGATCGACGGCGCCGGGCCGTGGCGGTCGTTCCGCTCGATCACCGTGCCGATGATGCGCAACGGGGTGTTCACCGTCGCCAGCGTCATCTTCATCAACGCGTGGGGCGAGTTCGTCTACGCGATCAACTTCCTGCCGCCGGGCGTGGTGCTGCCGGTCAGCGGCCTGCTGGCCTCGCAGAACACCACCTACGCCGCGAACTGGAACGGGTTGATGGCGCTCGCGGTGCTCACCTCGCTGCCGCTGGTGGTGGTGTTCGCGGTCTCGCAGAAGCGGCTGATCAGCGGCCTCTCGCTGGGCGCGGTCAAGTGACCGTCGTACTCGTCGGCGCGCTCGACACCAAGCACGCCGAGTACGGCTTCGTCCGGGACCGGATCACGGCCGCCGGCGTGCCCTGCCTGCTGATCGACACGTCCGTGCTCGGCACGCCCGGGATCGCCGCAGACGTGGACCGGCGCGCCGTCGCGGCGGCGGGCGGCGCCGACCACGACGCGCTCGTCGCCGCGGCCGACCGGAACGCGGCCGTCTCGGCGATGGCCCGCGGCGCGGCCGCCGTGGTCCGCGACCTGCACCGGGCCGGCCGGGTGGCCGGTGTCGTCGTGCTCGGCGGGTCGAACGCGGGTTTCGTGATGAGCGAGATCGCCCCGGTGCTCCCGCTCGGCGTGCCGAAGCTGCTGGTGTCGACGGTGGTGGCCGGCGACACCCGTCCGTACGTCGGCACCAGCGACCTCACGATGATCTACCCCGTCGTCGACATCGCCGGGCTGAACTCGGTGAGCACGCCGGTGCTGGCCCGGGCCGCCGACGCCGTCGTCGGGATGGTCACCGGACCGCCGGTCCCCGCGTCGCCCGACCGGCCCGCGGTGGGCTCCACGATGTTCGGCGTCACCACGGCGTGCGTGCAGGCCGTCGGCGCGCACCTCGAAGCGGACGGCGCCGAGGTGCAGGTCTTCCACTGCACCGGCACCGGCGGACGCACCTTCGAGGCCCTGATCGCGTCGGGCCTGTTCGCCGCCGTCGCCGACGTCACCACCACCGAGCTGGCCGACGAGCTGGTCGGCGGCGTCTGCTCGGCGGGGCCGCACCGGCTGGAGGCGGCCGCCGCGCACGGCGTGCCGCAAGTGGTCAGCGTGGGCGCCCTCGACATGGTCAACTTCGGCCCGCGCGACACCGTGCCCGCCGAGCACACCGGCCGGCTGCAGCTCGCGCACAACCCCTCGGTGACGCTGATGCGCACGTCGCCGGGGGAGAACGCCGAGCTGGGCCGGATCATCGCCGGCAAGCTCGCCGGCGCGAGCGCGTTCGTCGAGGTGCACGTGCCGCGGCAGGGCTTCTCGCAGATCTCCGCCCCCGGCGGACCGTTCCACGACCCGGACGCCGACGCGGCGCTGATCGACTCCCTCGCCGCGGCGCTGGACCCGCGCATCCCGCTGCACGTCCACGACCTCGCCGTGAACGACCCGGCCTTCGCCCATCACCTCGGCGCGGCGATGGACCGCGCCCTCTCCAGCACGACGAAAGGCACGTGATCCCATGTCCACCCGATCCGAGCTCGTCGCCCGCCTGCGCGCGAAGGTGGCGCAGGGGCGGCCGATCATCGGCGGCGGCGCCGGCACCGGCCTGTCGGCGAAGTGCGCGGAGGCGGCCGGCCTCGACTTCGTCGTCATCTACAACTCCGGCCGCTTCCGGATGGCCGGGCGCAGCTCGATGGCCGGGCTCATGCCCTACGGCGACGCGAACGCGATCGTGATGGAGATGGGCGCCGAGGTGCTGCCGGTGGTGCGCGACCTGCCGGTGCTCGCCGGCGTGTGCGGCACCGACCCCTTCCGGCTGATGCCGCAGTTCCTGCGCACGGTGGTCGAGGCCGGCTTCTCCGGCGTGCAGAACTACCCGACCGTGTGCCTGTTCGACGGGATCATCCGCGCCAATCTCGAGGAGACCGGGCTCGGCTTCGACAAGGAGGTGGACATGATCGCCGCCGCGCACGCGCTGGACCTGTTCACCTGCACCTACGTGGCCAACCCGGACGAGGCGGCCGCCATGGCCGAGGCCGGCGCGGACGTCGTCGTGCCGCACATGGGGCTCACCACCGCCGGGATGATCGGGGCGCAGACCGCCCTGTCGCTCGCCGAGGCGAAGGAGAAGGTCGCCGAGCTGGCGGACGCGGCGCGGACGATGAACCCGGACGTGCTCGTCGTCTGCCACGGCGGGCCCATCCACTCGCCCGCGGAGGCGGCCGAGGTGATCCGCGACGTGCCCGGCGTCCACGGCTTCCTCGGCGCCTCCAGCATGGAGCGGCTGCCCACCGAGGTCGCGATGGTCGACCACATGAGCAGCTACCTGCGCATCGCACTGCCCGCAACGACCACGACGGAAGCGAGCTGACGCGCGTGTACCGCATGACCATCCTGTACGGCACGCCCACCGACCCCGAGGCGTTTCGCAGCTACTACATGGAGACCCACGTCCCGCTGGCCCAGGAGATGAAGGGGCTCACGGGCTGGAACCTGCAGTGGACCGACGGGCACCCCGACTGGATCCTCGTCGCGGAGCTGTACGCCGAGGACAAGGCGGCCATGGATGCCGTTCTAGCCTCGCCGGAGGGGGTCGCCGCGAGCAAGGACCTCGACAACTTCGTCACCGGCGGCGTGGTGTTCCTGACCGGCGAGGAGGAACAGGTGGCGCTGTCATGACCGGCGGCGGCGTGAGCGGAGCCGGCCTCGTCGTCGCCGTCGCCGGGCTGGGGTTCGGTGCCGAGTTCGTGCCGATCTACCTCAGCCACCCCGACGTGGCGAAGGTGGTGCTCGTGGAGCCCGACCGCGAGCGCCGCGGCGCCGTGGCCGACCGGTACCGCCTGTCCGCCGGGTACGGCGACATCACCGACGCGCTCGCCGACCCGGGCATCGACGCCGTGCACGTCTTCGCGCCGGTGCACACCCACGCGGACCTCACCGTCGCCGCCCTCGAAGCGGGCAAGCACGTGGCCTGCGCCGTGCCGATGGCCACCACGCTGGAGGACCTCGATCGCATCATCGCGGCGCAGGAGGCGTCGGGCCGGACCTACATGATGATGGAGACCACGGTCTTCGCCCGGGAGTACCTCGCGGTCGAGGCGATGCACCGGGCGGGGGAGCTGGGCGCGCTCACCCTCTACCGCGGCTACCACATCCAGAACCTCGACGGCTTCCCCACGTACTGGCAGGGCTTCCCGCCGATGCACTACGTGACGCACGCGTTGTCGCCGATCCTCGCCCTGCTCGGCACCACGGTCGAGAGCGTCCAGTGCCAGGGTGCCGGGCGGTTGGCCGAGCACCGGCGCACGGGCGGCTTCGACAACCCGTTCCCCACCGAGATGGGTCTGTTCCGGCTGCGCGAGAGCGACGTGCTCGCCGATGTCCAGATGTCGTTCTCCCAGACCGCCCGCAGCTATATCGAAGGCTTCTCGATCTACGGCGACCACCGCGGCGTCGAGTGGCCGATCGACAACGAGGGCGAGCTGACCGTGTTCGACATGTCCGGCCCGGCGGACGGGCGGCGCGGCAACCGCGTCGCGACGAGCTCGCTCGCCCCGCCCGACCGTCCCGAACGGCTGCCGGAGCCGCTGCGGCCCTTCGTCCGGCCCACCACGCTGCGGCTGCCGGGCATGCCGGCCGAGGTCCGGGTGGGGGCGGACCACGGTGGCTCGCACCCCTTCCTGGTGGACGAGTTCGTGCGCAGCATCGTGGACGGGCGACCACCGCTCGTCGACGCCCGCCGGGCCGCGGCGTGGACGGCACCCGGGATCTGCGCGCACGCCTCGGCGCTGGCCGAAGGGGCCACGGTGAAGGTGCCCGACTACGCCGGACACGGGTGAGCCACCTGCACCACGACGGTTGACCCTGACGCAGCGTCAACCTCTCAGCATGGTCGGCATGATCACGAAAACCTGCACGGTGCACCACGACGGCGTCACGATCCCGGTGTCGCGCGGCGGCCGGGGACCGTTGCTGGTCCTGTGTCCCGGCCTGAGCTCGACGCAGGCCGATCTGCGCGAGCTGACCGAGCTGCTGCGGCGCGACCACGACGTGGTGACCTTCGACCTCAGGGGCCATGGCCTCGCCTCGCCCGCCGACCGGTACTCCTTCGAGGCGTTCCTCAGCGATCTCGGCGCCGTGCTGGCGGAGCTCGGACGTCTCGACCTACCGTCGCCGCCCGTGCTCGTGGGCTACTCGCTGGGCGCCGACCTGGTCGTGCACCACGCCTCCGAGCGACCTGACGCCGTCGCCGGGCTCGTCCTCGTCGACGGGGCGAACCCGTTGCCCGAACCGATCATCACCGACGCCGACCTGCCGGCGTTCCGTGCGATGTGGGAGGAGCAGGCGGCGCGGCAGGAGACCGAGCGGGCCGCGGGCACCGCACGCCAGGTGTTGCTCACCGCGCAGGACATCCTCGACCTGAACCTCGAGCTCGACGCGCTCCGGTCCGGAATCCTGGACCGGTACCGGAGGATCGACCGCCCGATCAGCATGATCATGTCGACCGCCATCGCCGGCGACAGCGGCGAAGGGCGTGCGCCGCGGTACAACCAGCTCTGGCGCGCCGGCGTCGAGCGGCTCGTCCGTGAGCGGCCGGACGTCTCCACGACCTGGCTCGACGCCGATCACCGGCTGGTCTTCACCCACGCCCCGGAGATCGCCGAAATCATCCGGGGCCGCACCCCATAGGAAACTGGTCCGATGCTGACCATCGGCGAGCTCGCGGCGTACGCCGGGGTGACGGTGCGCGCGGTGCGGCACTACCACGCCAAGGGGCTGCTGCCGGAGCCGGAGCGGGACCACTCCGGCTATCGCCGGTACGACGCCGGCGCCGTGGTCGAGCTGATCAAGATCCGCACCCTGGCCGAGGCCGGGGTCCCGCTGGCCCGGGTGCGGGAGCTGCTGCAGGCCGACGAGGAGGAGTTCGCCGCGGCGGTCGCCGACATCGACGAACGGCTGCGGGCGGAGATCCGGGAGCGACAGCGGCACCGGGAGCGGATCGCCCGGCTCGCGGCCGGGGACAACCTGGCGCTGCCCCCGGAGGTGGTCGAGTTCCTCGACCGGCTGCGGGCGCTCGGGGTCGACGAGCGGATCGTCGAGGTCGAACGCGACGGCTGGATCCCGCTGGTCGCGCACTCACCCGAGCGGGTCCCGGAGTGGATGGCACGCAAGCGGGAGCAGATCGCCGACCCGCAGCTCGTCGACTTCTACCTCACCCTTGGCCAGGCTCTCGACCGGACGGACGACGACCCACGGCTGGTCGAGCTGGCCGACGACCTGGCCACCTACATCACCCGGACGGCCGACGAGCGGGGTGAGGACTACATCGACGACGCCGACATCGAGCCACCGTTCGTCGCGCTGATGGACGCACTGGCGTTCGACACCGCGCCGCCGGCCCGTCGACTGATCGAGCTGCTGGAGGAGCGAGGCTGGACCGGCTGGACGAAGCTCGAGCGCGTGGACCCGATCAGAGTGGCATTCGATGCTCGTCGAGAAAGCCGGTGACGATCCGCAGCAGGTCGTCGGGCCGCTCGATGTGCAGGCAGTGGCTCGCCCCGGGGCCGGTCACCAGCTCGTACCGGGCCTTGGGGATGGCGTCGGCCACCGCCTTCGCCTGCCGTGGCGGGGTCAGCAGGTCCTGCTCGCCCCCCACCACCAGGGTGGGTGCCTCGATCCCGCCGAGGCGATCGAGCGTGTCGTGCACGAGATCGGCGTCCCACTGCTCCACGGTGACCGCCATCTGGGCCTCGCCCTGGGGGAAGGCGGGGAGCATCGGTTCCAGCAGCTGCCCGAAGTCCGGCCGGTCCAGCAGCTCGGGGGAGAACGCCAGCCCCGAGACGGCCAGCGTGGCCTCCACGTCCCGGACTGCGTAGGGAAGCCGGAGTGCGGAGAGCATCGAGCGCTGGAAGCCGTCGCACCGGCCCCACGTCGCGTAGAGGACGGCCGAGGCAACCTGCTGGGGGTGCGCCAGGGCGAGCTCCTGCACGACGGCCGAGCCGAGCGACCAACCCAGGGCATGGGCCTTCGGCACGTCGAGGGCCTCGAGCAGCGCGGAGGCGTCCTCCGCGAGGGACGCCACGGTGATCGGACCGTCGCCGCGCTCGCTGCCTCCGAGCCCCCGGTTGTCGAAGGCGATGACCCGGTAGCGCTCGGCGAGGCGCGGCAGCAACTCGCCCCACAGCGGAATGGAGCAGGAGGTTCCCGTGACGAGCAGCAGGGGGTCACCCTCGCCGCTCACCTCGTAGTTCAGCGTGACGCCGGTGCGGACGGCCTGCAGGGGCATGGGGATCTCCAGCTCAGTGGTAGACGAGCGTCCCGTCGTCGAGGTCGGCCTTCGGCAGGATCTCCCGCTCCTGCTCGTGCTCGAGCATGTGGGTCCACGGCTCGCGGTCGCCCTGCTTGAACAGGATGTGCTGCGAGCGCACGACGTAGCCGGCGTTGAAGTTCTCCGGATCCGACCACGGCAGCAGCGGCATGTCGGCGTCCTCCGGCCGGAGGGCCGGGACCACCACCGTGGCGCCGTTGTCCTGCATGTGCGTGAACAGGCGGCCCACCAGGTCGGTGACCAGATCCACGCGCAGCGTCCAGCTGTGCCGGAAGTAGCCGAACACGTAAGCCATGTTCGGCACGCCGGCGATCATGATGCCGCGCCACGTGACCCGCTGGGTGAAGTCGACCGGCTCGCCGTCGATGGTGAACGCCACGTCGCCGAAGGCCGACAGGTCGAAGCCGGTGGCCGTGACCACGATGTCGGCCTCGATCTCCTCGCCCGAGCTGACGCGGACGCCGTTCTCGGTGAACTCCTCGATGGTGTCGGTGACGATCGAGGCCTTGCCCTCGCGCAGCGCCGCGAACAGGTCGCCGTCCGGGACGATGGCGATCCGCTGCTGCCACGGCCGGTACCGGGGCGTGAAGTGCTTCTCGATGTCGAAACCCTCGGGCAGCTGGGGGCGCATCGACTCGATGAGGAACGTGTGCAGCTCATCGGGTGCTTCCAGCGCTGTGCGCGTCAGCCAGTGCTGCTGCGCGATGTACTGCCGGCGCAGGATCTCGTGCGTCCACTCCTCCGGGATGTCCAGCTCGCGCAGCGTCACGGCGAGCTCGTGGGTGACGGGCGGGGCGAAGTAGTAGGAGGGGGAGCGCTGCAGCATCGTCACGTGCGCCGCCTTCTCCCCGATCGCGGGGATCAGCGTCGAGGCGGTGGAACCCGAGCCGATGACGACGACGCGCTTGCCCGTGTGGTCGAGGTCCTCCGCCCACCGCTGCGGGTGCACGACCAGGCCCCGGAACCGGTCCATGCCCTCCCACCGGGGCTGGTAGGGCCTGGTGTGGTTGTAGTAGCCCTGGCACATCCACAGGAAGTCGGTGGTGAACCGCAGGTGCTGCCCGGTGTCCTCCCGGGTCGCCTCCACGGTCCACCGGCGGTCGTCGGTGGACCACCTGGCCGCAGTGACCCGGTGCTGGTAGCGGATGTGCTGGTTCAGGTCGTCCTCGTCGATGACCTCGTCGAGGTAGGCGAGGATCTCCGACGCCGCCGCGATCGACGGGCCGCGCCACGGCTTGAACCGGTAGCCGTAGGTGAACAGGTCACTGTCGGAGCGCACCCCGGGATATCGGTGGGTCCACCAGGTGCCGCCGCGGTTGTCCTGGGCGTCCAGGATGGCGAAGGTCCGATCGGGGAATCGATCGCGCAGGTGGTGCGCGGCACCGATCCCGGAGACCCCGGCGCCGACGATGAGGACATCGACGTGCCCGGCGTACTCATTGTCCGCTGTGTCCCGCTCGGGGGCTGTCACTGGTGAAGTCGTCAATGGCTCCGACCTTCAAGTCGCGCGGAAGTCGTGGCGCCAGTCACTGTATGCGGCCTTGGACGCAGCCGGCTGCCATGGCGGACGCCGGCGGCATCGACGAGTTGGTCCGGGTTCAGCTCGTCTCGGCCGTGGTCGTCCTGATCCAGTCCGCGAGAGCCTTCGCGCCCCCGGCCGGTGTGTCGGCGCGCCTGCTGACCAGGCCGACGTCGACCGACGGCAGAGGGCGGTCCAGGCGTAACGGCGACAGGCCGCTCGGCGCGCTGGTCCCGGCGTAGGCGGGGTGGAAGGTGCCCAGGACGCCCAAGCCGGCCGCGGCCGCGAGCACGCGTGCCTGGATCCCGTCGATCTCCAGCGTCACGTCCGTGGGACCGAGGTCGAGGCCGTCCAGCACCTTCTCGTAGTGCACCCGCTCGACGTCGTCGAGGGGCGCGGCGATCAGCCCGGCGCCGGCGACCTGGGCCACGGTCACCGTCTCCTCGCGGGCGAGCGGGTGGTCCCGGGCGACGAAGAGGGTGAACCGGGCGGGATGCAGGGGCTCGAAGTGCAGTCCCGCCGGCACCTGCCAGCCGATCACGTAGGCCAGATCGACCCGGTGGTCGGCCACGGCCTCGGCCAGCATGACGCTGTGCCCGAAGCGCACCGACAGGAGTACGTCGGGATGCGCCCGCCGGTACGGCGCGACGATCTTGTCGAAGAAGTACGCCTGCTCGAATGCGATGCTCGCGCCGAGCGTCGCCCGCCCGCGGTGACCACCTCGGACGCTGCGCATCAGGTGCTGCTCATCGCGCAGCAACCGCTGCGCCCACCGGTAGACCTGCTCGCCGGCCGCGGTCAGCCGGACCGCCCGCCGCTCGTATCGCACGAGCGGCACTCCCAGGTGGCGTTCGAGGCCGTGCACGTGGAACGAGACGGTGCTCTGGCTCAGCCCGAGATGCCCGGCCGCGGCCGAGTAACCGTTCTGGTCGACGACGGTCACGAAAACCCGCAGCTTGAACAGGTCCAGGCCCACCCCGACATCCTCGCGGTGCGCAGGCGGTCAGTGCAGCACGGCGGCCTCGTGCCGGACCGGGCCGGCGGCGTCGAGCAGCTCCCGTTCCCGCATCCAGCCCTGGGTGCGGTCGAACATCTCGCGCGTGTAGGGCTGCGGCACGATCCGTTCCCCGGGACCGAACCGGCGCACGTCCACCAGCTCGAGCAGGTCCGCGGGCATCTCCCGCGCCCAGTGCGGGGTGTAGCGGTGCGGCTCCAGGTCGATCTCCTGCTGGGCGCGCAGGAGCGCCCGGAAGTAGCGCTCGACGTCGTCGGCGTCGACCTGGGGAGAGAGCAGGAACCCCATCACGAACGTGGTGTCCACGAGCTTGCGGAACCCGCGCTGCTCCAGCACGTACGCCGACGCGCCCCACGCGTTGACCGCCGGCACCCTGCCCTCCAGCAGCAGCCTGGTCCGATCGAACGGGAACCCGTAGAAGCCCAGCTTCACCTGCTCGCGGGGCAGGAACGCCTCGAGCGCCTGCAGCGCGGAGTAGTGGCTGCCCGAGTGGTACCCGACGCCCACCTCGACGCCGGCCAGATCGGCGGGGCTCCGCAGCGTGGAGTCGGCGGCAACGTAGATCCCGGAGGGGCACACCGAGTACGCGCGGCCGTACATCTTCCCGTGCTGCGCGGTGGCGGCCGCGTTGACCGCCCAGTGGCAGGCACAGGACACGTCCGAGGACCGCCCGGCCTCCATGTCCTCGAACGCGCCGCTGCGGACCTGTAGCGGTGCGGTGCTGGCCGCGCTCACCCCCGGGGCCGAGCCGGCCGCGAACCCGCCGTCGAACTCGTGGTCCAGGCCCTCCTCTGCGAAGAAGCCTCGTTCCTCCGCCACCCACTCGTGCAACCGCACATGGGGCTGAATCCGGAACACCATCGCGCTCACTCCCGCCTGGCGGTTCCGGGGCGCCCCCGTTGGCAGCCCCGGACCGACCACCGACGCTAGGAACCGCGGCCGGTTCCGACAACGGGCTGCGATCGATCCGCCCATCAGGATGTTCGATGGACGCCTGCGACTCCGGCGGGCGGCTACCGCGGCTTGCGGGCCGTCCCGAGATAGGTGACGGGTGGCTCGTGGCCCGGGTCGAGCACGAAGTCGACGGCCGCGGGGAGGTCCTCGTCCCGGAGCCGCCCGCTCTTGCGGGCGAGTACGGACCGCACCAGCGCGGTGATGCTGCGTGGGTGGAAGCCACACACCTCCTCGCTGCTCAGGCCCGCGGCGGTGAGTGCATCCGCGACCTCGGCCGGCGGGCGTAGCCGCTCGGCCCGGTAACGGTGCCGCGGCATGATCCGGGTGGCCGGGATCGCCTGGAATGCGCCGAGGTAGACCAGCCGGGAGAGCGGTGTGCGGGCGACCGTGTCGTAGACGAGCACACCACCGGGTCGCAGCACCCGTGCGGCGTGGGCGAGCACCCCGGCGAGGTCCGAGGTGATCTCGAACGTGTCGGCGTAGTAGGCGAAGCTGAACGCCGCGTCCGGGATGGCGGCGAGGTCTTCCGCGGCGGCGGTCCGGTAGCTCGTCGACGACTCCGGGTCCGCACGTCGGGCCAGCTCCGTGGCGGCGGGGGAGGGGTCGAGTGCGGTGACGGCCATGCCGAGTGCGGCGAGCCCGCGGGCGAGGTCGCCTCGGATGCTGCCCACTACGACCGCCGGGGCGCCTTCGGGCTGCAGGCCTGTCCGCGTCAGCGTGCGCTGGACGTACTGCAACCGGACGGGCTGGAACGTCACTGCGCGGATGTGTCGACCGTCGACGGCCTCGGGCGAGTCGAGCTCGATGCGTGGGGGCACCAGTTCTCCCTTGGACGAGTTTCTCCAGGATACCCAGCACGGCCGGTTTCCGGGCAACGATCGCAATCCGCCCGAATCGGGCAAAAATGCAGAATCCGACTAAATTTCCACTAGGGGTCGCAGCCATTCGTGGCAGGTGTTCTCGGTCACCCTGGATGGCTATTCGCGTGGTTTGTCGGCAAACTGAATCTGCACCGTAGGGGAGTATCCCGGAAACGGTGGCGTCGTCAGCACGGCGAGGGGCTCCGCGGTCCAGGAACGTCAATCACGCGGCTCCCCGAACCCGGCGTCATCGATTCGTATGTCCGACAGGCGGACGCGAAGGGGAGAGACCTCGGGGCGGCCCGCTGCTGCCCGAGACTCTTGGAGGCCCCCGCGTGAACGTGCCCGTCTGGCTCTGGTTCGCCACCATCGGTGGCCTTGCGGCCGTCATCCTCGCCGACCTGTTCCTGGTCGATCACAAGCCGCACGAGGTGACGATCAAGGAGGCCACCCGCTGGGTGCTCTTCTACGTCGGGCTCGCGGTGCTGTTCGGCCTGGGTATCTGGTACTTCGCGGGCGGTACCTACGCCGGGGAGTTCTTCGCCGGGTACATCACCGAGTACTCGCTCTCGGTCGACAACCTGTTCGTCTTCGTGATCATCATGTCGTCGTTCGCGGTGCCGGTGATCCACCAGCACCGGGTGCTGCTCGTCGGCATCGTGATCGCGCTGCTGATGCGCGGCCTGTTCATCGCTGCCGGTGCTGCCGCGATCAACGCCCTGAGCTGGGTCTTCTACCTCTTCGCCGCGTTCCTGATCTACACAGCCGTGAACATGGCCCGGCAGGGCGTGGGCGGCGACGAGGACGAGTGGAAGGAGCCCAGGGTCGTCGGGTTGATCCGGCGCGTGCTCCCCGTCACCGAGAACTACCACGGGTCCAAGATCACGGTCCGGCGCGAGGGCAAGCGCTGGGTCACCCCGATGCTCATCGTGATGATCGCGATCGGGCTCACCGACCTGCTGTTCGCGCTCGACTCCATCCCGGCGATCTTCGGCCTCACCCAGGAGGCGTTCCTCGTCTTCAGCGCGAACGCCTTCGCGCTGATGGGCCTGCGCCAGCTCTACTTCCTGCTCGGCGGTCTGCTCAAGAAGCTGATCTACCTGTCCTACGGGCTCGCCGTGATCCTGGCCTTCATCGGCGTGAAGCTCGTGCTGCACGCCCTGCACGAGAACGAACTGCCGTTCCTCAACGGCGGTGAGCCGCTCCCGGTGCCGGAGATCGGCATCGCGTTGTCGCTGTCCGTGATCGTCGGCGTGCTGGCGATCACCACGGTCGCCAGCCTGGTCGCCGTGAAGCGGAACCCGGCCCTGGCCGAATGACCCGGGCCGTGCCTCCGCGGGGTCCTCAGCCCTTGTTCTCGTAGACCGGCACGATCGCGGCGCGGGCGAGGGTGTGGCTGAACAGGTTGAAGCCGAGGAACGCCGGCCGCGCATCGGCGGGGATCTCGAGGCTCGGGACGTCCACGGCGTGCACGACGAAGAAGTAGCGGTGCGGCCCGTGCCCGGGCGGCGGCGCCGACCCGAGGTAGCGGGCGAGCCCGGCGTCGTTGCCCAGCTGGAAGGCGCCCGCCGGCAGTCCCGCGCCGCTGTCGTCGCCCGCGTCGGCGGGCAGCTCGGTGACCGATGCCGGGATGTCGACGACCGCCCAGTGCCAGAAGCCCGAAGCCGTGGGGGCGTCCGGGTCGTAGCAGGTCACGACGAACGACCGGGTCTCCTCCGGGAACCCGCTCCACGACAGCTGCGGGGACCGGTCCTCGCCGCCCGCGCCGAAGATCCCCGACCGGTGGGGGACGGCCAGCGTCTCGCCGTCGGCCACGTCCGTGCTGCTGACGGTGAAAGAGGGCACCGACGGCAGGTCGGCGTACGGGTCGTGGGGCATCGGTGGGTGACTCCTTCGGTCAAGCGCGGCTGGTTCGCCTGGCACCGTAGACCGCCGCCGTCGGTCGGGCAGGCTCGGTTGATGTTCAGTCGACCGGCGGTCCCAGCCGGGACACGATCACGCCGTACAGCACGTGGTCGGCGGCGAGCACGGCCCACTCCCGGATCTCCCGGCGCCGTTCGAGGCGGAGCCCGAGCAGCGGCGCGATCCCGACGAGGTAGCCGGGCGGTGATGATCGGTCCGAGAAGTACGCCACGGTCGCCGGGACAGCAGTGGTGCGCTGCTGATCAGCCAAGATCGATCCGAGACGGACACCAGCACTGTCCTCGCGGCGCTGACGTGCGACTCGGAACGATCTGCCTCCCGCCCGACCGCTGCCCGGCACCGAGCTGACAATCACGCCCGGGCTCCCGAGCGGGGGCGGTGGCACACCGAATGTGGCGCCGGCACACCGACTGCAGTCGGTGTGCCAGCGCGGAAGTCGGTGTGCGAGCAGCGGTGATCGGCCTCGCGATCGGCAGTCTCGTCGCCGGGTCGTCTCGCCGGCCGATCCGACGCTGCCGGGCACGTAGCCTCGGGGGCATGAGTGTCAGCGCCGGACCGCTGCTGGAGTTCGACCACTCCTACGCCCGTGAGCTGCCCGGCCTGTCGGTGCCGTGGACGGCGGCGCCCGTGCCGGAGCCCGCCCTGCTGGCCGTCAACGAGGAACTGGCCGCCGAGTTCGGGCTCGCCGCCGAGGGGTTGCGGGAGCCGGCGGGCGTCGCGCTGCTCGTCGGCAGCGCGCTTCCGGAGGGTGCGCGCCCCGTCGCGCAGGCCTACGCCGGACACCAGTTCGGTGGCTACGTGCCACGACTGGGCGACGGGCGGGCGCTGCTGCTCGGCGAGCTCGTCGACCGGCACGGGCAGCGGCGTGACCTGCACCTGAAGGGTTCCGGTCGCACCCCGTTCGCCCGTGGTGGCGACGGGAAGGCGGCCGTCGGGCCGATGTTGCGGGAGTACGTGATGGGGGAGGCGATGCACGCGCTGGGCATCCCCACCAGCCGTGCGCTCGCAGTGGTGGCCACGGGCGAGCAGGTCGTGCGGGAGACGCTGCTGCCCGGTGCGGTGCTCGCGCGGGTCGCGGCCAGCCACGTGCGGGTGGGCACGTTCCAGTACGCGGCAGGGGAGCCGGCGCTCGTCCGGGAGCTGGCGGACTACGCGATCGCGCGTCACCACCCCGACGCTGCCGAGGCGGCGAACCCCTACCTGGAGTTCTACGAGCGCGTCGTCGACGCGCAGGCGTCGCTCCTCGCGCGGTGGATGCTCGTCGGGTTCGTGCACGGCGTCATGAACACGGACAACATGGCGATCTCCGGGGAGACCATCGACTACGGCCCGTGCGCGTTCATGGACGCGTTCGACCCCGCCACCGTCTTCAGCTCGATCGACCACCGCGGTCGCTACGCGTACGGCAACCAGCCCGGCATCGCCCAGTGGAACCTCGCTCGGCTGGGCGAGACGCTGCTGCCGCTGATCGACGAGGACGCGACCACTGCGGTCGACGCCGCCACCGAGGTGGTGACCTCGTTCGTCGAGCGGTACGAGAGGTACTGGGCGAGCGGGATGGCCGGGAAGCTCGGCCTGGAGGCGCCGGACGCAGCTCTCGTCCAGGACCTGCTGGCGCTGCTGCACGCCCAGCGCGTGGACTTCACGACCTTCTTCCGGGCGCTGTCGTCGCACCTGCGGGGAGGTCAGGCGCGGTACCTGTTCACCGAGCCGGACGCGTTCGACGCGTGGGTCGCTCGGTGGGAAGCGCTGCTGCCGCCGGATCGCGGCGCCGTGGCGGCGGCCATGGACCGGGTGAACCCCGTCTACATCCCGCGCAACCACGTGGTGGAAGAGGCGTTGACCGCGGCCACCGCCGGCGACATGGCCCCGTTCCGCCGCCTCGTCGAGGCCGTCACCGATCCGTTCGTCGAGCACCCGGGGTTGGACCGCTACGCCGAACCGGCACCCTCGGGCTCCAGCCCGCACGTCACGTACTGCGGCACCTGACGAGGCTGCGGCTGGAAGATCCGCCGACCTGCGGCCATGCTCGGCGCTGCGCGTGCCGACGGCGGTGGACGGGAGGGAAGAATGGTCACGGAACGGGGTCTGGTCGTGGTCGCGCCGGACGAGGGCCGCGAAGTGGTGCGGCTCAACGGGGAGCGCACGATCATCAAGGTCGGTCGGGAGGCGACCCGCGGGGCGTATGCCGTGCGGGAGAACGGCGCCCCGCCCGGCTACGCGTCCGTCCCCCTGCACATGGACCCCCGTGGGATGGTGCATGCGCTTGCCAACCCCGGCGCCGAGCCGGTCAGGTGGCTCACGCTGATCTCCCCCGCCGACCGGTCGGAGTGGGTCGAGGCCGAGCACGAGCTGCTGCTCGCCAGTGACGGTGAGCCGGACCGGACGCGCTGGTCGCGATCCACCGGCGCTACGGGCTGGAGATCATCGGACCGCCGCCGCGGTGGTGATGCGCCGGTCCGCCGCGGCATCTGCGCGCCTCGCCGCCGGAGGACTGGATCGGGATAGGCTCTGCTCATGGCGACGGACGCCCAAGTTCCGCGCGAGCGGCTTCGTCGCATCGAAGCGGTGACGGACACCGCACTCGGTCAGCTCGGGGTCGAGGAGATGCTCGTCGAGCTGCTCGACCGCGTGCGCGAGCTCCTCGACGTCGACACCGCGGCTGTGCTCCTGCTGGATCCATCGGGGCAGTATCTGGTTGCGACGGCCGCCTGTGGCATCGAGGAAGAGGTGCGCCAGGGCGTCCGGATCCCGCTCGGCAAGGGATTCGCCGGGCGGATCGCGGCATCGAAGGAGCCGGTGATCCTCGAGCACGTCGACCACTCGAACGTCCTCAACCCGATCCTGCGGGACAAGGGGATCTGCTCCCTGCTCGGTGTACCGCTGCTGTCCGGTGGCGAGGTGATCGGTGTGCTGCACGTCGGCAGCCTGTCCGTCCGTCGCTTCAGGCAGGAGGAGACCGAGCTCCTCCAGCTCGCGGGCGATCGCGTGGCCCTCGCCACGCAGGCGAGGCAGATCCAGGTGTCGCGGGCGGCCGCGACGACGCTCCAGCGCAGCCTCCTCCCCGCCAAGCTGCCGGACGTGCCTGGCCTGGAGTTCGCCACCCGGTACGCACCTGGTGGCGGCGGAGAGGTGGGGGGCGACTGGTACGACGTGTTCGACCTTCCGTCAGGGCACATCTACGTCGTGGTCGGCGACGTGGTCGGTCGAGGCATGGCCGCCGCCGTCGCGATGGGCAGGCTCCGCACGGCCCTGCGCGCGTACGCCCTGCAGACCACGGATCCGGCCGACCTGCTCACGCGTCTCGACGCGCACGTCCGGCAGTTCGAGACCGGGATCATGGCCACCGTGTTGTGTGCGGTCATCCCCCCGTCCCACGACAGCCTGCTCGCCTCCTGCGCCGGCCACCCTCCGCCTGTCTCCACCTCACCCGACGCGCCCGCCGAGGTGGTGGACCTGCCGCCCGACCTGCCGCTCGGCGTCGACACCTCACGCCCGCGGCGCGTCACGTCGATCCCGCTGGCACCCGGCCATGGCCTGTTCCTCTACACCGACGGCCTCATCGAACGGCGAGGTCTCTCCCTGGACGTCGGGATACGGCGGCTCTGCCTGGCGCTCTGCCCGGGCCCGGCGGACGCGATCTGCGGAAAGGTGATGTTCGAGCTGCTCGGCGCCGACCAGCCCGATGACGACGTCGCCGTGCTGCTGCTGTCGCGGTTGCCGACGAACGGCCGAACCTCTGACGACGTCACCAGCCGCGGCTGATCCACCCGTCCAGATGGGGGCGCTCGGTTGCCACGGTGGTGTCGCGGCCGTGGCCGGGATGGATGCGGGTCCCGTCCGGTAGTGCGAGGAGCCTGCGCACCGAGCCGATGATCGTGGGGAAGTCGTAGAGCGGGGGGCCGGTGAGGCCGGGGCCGCCGGGGAAGAGGGTGTCGCCGCTCAGCAGGTGGTCGCCGACGAGCAGGCTGATCCCGCCCGGTGTGTGGCCGGGGGTGTGCAGCACCCGCGCGGTGAGTGGTCCGATGTGGACGCCCTGCAGGTCGTTCACCGGGGTGAACGCGCCGTCCCACAGCCGGGCCGGCGGCGTGAGCTGCGAGGGGTCCCCGGCGAGCAGCTCGGCCGTGGCCGTGCCGGCGTCCCGGTGCCCGTCGCGTCGGACGGTGGCGAGCTCGTGTGGCCACACCCGCGACTCGGCGGGATGCGCCAGCACGGGCACCGCCCATGCGTCGACCAGCGCGGGCACCGCGAGTACGTGGTCGAAGTGGGCGTGGGTGAGCAGGATGGCGGTCACGCGGAGGTCCGCGGTCGCGTCGAGCACCCGCTCGGGCTGGTCGCCGGGGTCGACGACCAGCGCCTCGCCGCCGGCGGACACGATCCAGCAGTTGGTCTCCAGCACGCCGACGACCACCCGGCGAAGGGTCACGCCGCGCGCCGGAGAAGCTCGTCGTAGACGGCGGGGTCATGGGCGTCCACGACCGGGAATCCCTGCGCCCACGGTCCCTCCCAGTGCACGTCGATGCCCGGGTTGGTGATCGTGGTGCCGTCGGCGAGACGGAGCGTGGGGCTGGCGGCGAACGCGTCGGTGCCGGCGCGCCGACGTGCTGCTCGCCGCGCTCACCGCCGAACAGGTCGGGCACTGGCGCCGCGACGAGGACCACCAGCTCGCCGACCTCGTTCACGCCATGAGCAGCTTCGCCTGCGGCCTGGTCGCACCCACTCGCTAGGTGAACCTGGCCCAGGGTGGGGTGGGCACGGCGAGGAGCTCGGCCCCGCCCGGCGCCATCGTCAGCGCAACCAGCGCCGGACCGATGCGCTCCGGGGGCAGGACGTGGTCGACACATCCGGTGGCGATGGCACTCGACGGCATGCTCGGGCCGCGTGCGGTGGCCGGGTCCTGCGCGATCACCCGCCCGCCGTGCTTCTTGACCATTCGCACGCCGTCCGTGCCGTCGTGCAGCATCCCCGTGAGCACGACACCGATCATGCGCCGCCCGGCGACCGCGGCCAGGCTGGTGAGCAGCGCGTCGCCGCCTCGCAGCGCGTCGTCCTCGGCGAGGGACACCCTCCACCGGTCGTCCACGGTGGCCGCATAGCCGGTGGGCACGACGACCACTCCGCGGTCGGGCAGGACGGCACCGGGATCGGCGACCCGAACCGGGAGCGTCGAGTGGTGGGCCAGCACCCGTGCCAGGCGCTCCCGGTTGCCGCGCCGGCCGTGCTGGGCGATGAGGACCCGCGCCGTGAAACCCGGAGGCAACGCGCCCAGCACCATCGTCAGCGGCCCCAATCCGCCGAGCGAGGCGACGAGGGCCACGGCCTCGAAGCGCCGCACCGCGTCGTTGCGCCCGGGGTGGGTCCCGTCGACCTGCGACACACCGGCAGTGTACGAACCTGTGTCAGGTGCCGGACATAACAGCCGGAACACCGGGTACGGCTAGGGCGACGAAGCCGCGTCGCGATCAGGAGGCCGAGCAGTGGAGCAAGCGCCCCGCGAGCTGGACGAACTCTGCGGCAACACCCTCTTGGCCGCGCTGCCCGAGGTGGAGTTCGACCGCCTCAGCCGGTGCCTCGAGGTGGTCGACGTCCAGCTGCGCGATGGGGTCTACCGGCCACGTCAACCGATCAGCGAGGTGTACTTCCCGCTGACGGCGGTGTTCTCGATGGTCGCCGCCGCCGACGACCGGCTGACGGTCGAGGTCGGCACCGTCGGCTACGAGGGCATGGTCGGGCTGCCGCTGTTCCTCGGCGCGTCGACGAGCCCGAACGCCGCGTTCTGCCAGATCCCCGGGCGGGCGGTCCGCCTGGGTGCGGCAGATCTGCACGAGTTCCTCGGCCACGACGGGGCGCTCCATCGCGTGCTGCAGCGCTTCACCCAGACCACGATGGTGCAGCTCGCGCAGAACGTCGCCTGCAACATGACCCACGCCATCGAGCAGCGCGCAGCGCGCTGGCTGCTCGCCACCGGCGATCGGGTCGGCAGTGACCAGTTCATGCTCACCCATGAGTTCCTCGGACAGATGCTGGGCGTCCGGCGCCCCACCACGTCGGCGACGGCGAGCAAGCTGCAAGCCGACGGCCTCATCCGCTACAGCCGCGGGAAGGTCGGCATCGTCGACCGCTCCGGTCTGACGGAGCGCGCCTGCGAGTGCTACCACATCCTGAACGCCGAGTTCGAGACGTTCACGTCAGACCTGTGAACGTGCTCGCTGGTCCGGTGCGGCCAGGGCCGGGATCTCGGGATGGTCGAGCAGCGCCGCGACGACCGCGTTCACCGCGGCACGCTGCGTCGTGCCGCGCCGCACCACCACGGTGACGTTCCGGTGGACCGGTGTGCTGAGCTCCCGGGTGGCGACGGCGTGCTCCGGTGTGACGGCCAGAGCGGGCAGCAGGGCGATCGACCGGCCCGACTCGACGTGTTGCAGCAGCATCAGGTAGTTGCTGAACCGGCAGGCCACCCGGGGTTCGAATCCGGACTCGCGGCACAACCGCACCGTCAGATCTCCCATGTAGGACTGCGGCCGATCACATGCCCAGATCTCCTCCCGGCACGTCGCGAGGTTCACCGTGGTGCGGCTGGTGAGCGGGTGTGCGGGCGGCAGCACCAGCACGATCGGGTCGGCTCCCAGCGGAATGATCTCGAGGTCGGCCCCCCACGTGAGGCCCACGTAGTCGGTGGTGGTGACGATGACGTCCGCCTCCCCCGAGCGGAGGGCCGGTCCGCTCTCGTGCGGCTCCAACTCGATCAGTTCGAGGTGCAGGTGCGGGTGGGTGGTGGCCAGGCGCGTCGCCGCCGGCACCGCGAGGGTGTAGATCGCGCTCTGGAACACCCCGAGCCGGACGGTGCCGATGGGCTCGTCGTTCAGGGCGTGCAGCTCGGCCTCGGTCTCGGCCATCCGGTCCAGGATCTCGCGGCCGCGGCGGGCCAGCAGGAGGCCGGCGGGGGTGAGTCGCACCCGCCGCCCGGTGCGCTCGAGCAGCCGGCACCGGGTCTCGGTCTCGAGCACGGCCAGCTGCTGCGACACCGTCGACGCGCTCACGTGCAGCGTCTCGGCGACCGCGCGGACGGTGCCCAGGGTTTCGAGCAGGCTGAGCAGCCGCAACCGCCACGAGTTGAGCACGCGCACGACTGTACGGTTCTGCCGAACAGAACATTCAGATCTGTGCGATGGACGCGTGCAGCGGTACCCACCTAGCGTCGGTCACATGGCTCCCGAGACAGCCTGTGCCGACCCCGAGCGCCACCTCATCCGCTACTCCGGGCGCGCCGCGTTCACGCCGGAGGTCATCGCTCGCGCCGCGGGCACATCGGTGTTCACCGAGAGCGGTCGCGAGCTGCTCGATTTCACCTCCGGCCAGATGAGCGCGATCCTCGGACACTCGCACCCGGCGATCGTCGCGACGGTCCGCGAGCAGGTCGCCCTCCTCGACCACCTCCACAGCGGCATGCTCAGCCGTCCGGTCATCGAGCTCACCCGCCGGCTCGCCGGCACCCTGCCCGATCCTCTGGAGAAGGCGTTGCTCCTGACCACCGGGGCGGAGGCGAACGAGGCCGCGGTGCGGATGGCGAAACTCGTCACCGGCCGCCACGAGGTCGTCTCGTTCGCCCGGTCCTGGCACGGGATGACCCAGGCCGCGGCGAACGCCACGTACAGCGCCGGCCGCCGGGGCTACGGGCCCGCCGCGCCGGGCAACTTCGCGCTGCCGGTTCCGGACCGGTTCCGCCCCGACATCGTGGACGCCGAGGGCTCACTCGACTGGCGCCGCCAGCTCGACCTGGGCTTCGACCTGATCGACGCCCAGTCGGTCGGCAGCCTCGCCGCATGCCTGGTCGAACCGATCCTCAGCTCCGGCGGCATCATCGAGCTCCCACCGGGCTATCTCGCCGCCCTGGCGCAGAAGTGCCGGGAACGGGACATGCTGCTGATCCTCGACGAGGCCCAGACCGGGCTGTGCCGCACCGGCGACTGGTACGCCTTCGAGCACGACGGGGTCGTCCCGGACATCCTCACGCTGTCCAAGACGCTCGGCGCAGGCCTGCCGCTGGCCGCGGTGCTGACCAGCCCGGAGATCGAGCGGCAGGCGCACGACCGGGGGTTCCTGTTCTTCACCACCCACGTCAACGACCCGCTGCCGGCCGCCGTCGGCAACACCGTCCTCGACGTCCTGGTCCGCGACCGCCTCGACGAGCGTGCGCGCAAGCTCGGCACGACGCTCCGCGGCGATCTCGACGCACTCGCCACCCGCCACGACATCGTCGGGGACGTCCGCGGCCGCGGGTTGCTGCTGGGTGTGGAACTGGTCGGGGACGGGGATCTGGGCGCCGGTGGTGCCGACCGGCTCGGCGCCGCCGTCACCCGGCGCTGCTTCGACCTCGGCCTGCACATGAACATCGTCCAGTTGCCCGGGATGGGGGGCATCTTCCGGATCGCGCCCCCGCTGACCGCCACCGACGACGAGCTCGCCCGCGGTGTCGCCATCCTCGACGAAGCCCTCACCGGCGCCGCCCGGGACGTCTGAGCAGCCACGGCGGCCGGCGACGTCGCCGCCGGTGATCGCCTCCTGACCTCGGGTAGTCCACCCGTTCGGTTGCTAGCTGGTGATCCGGTGTCGGCGTACGTTCAGCCGCCCTCCGACGACCAGCCAGATCTGGAGGCCCGCCATGACGGGTACCCAACCCTTGGAACACGGGACGTTCGAGAAGCCGGATGAGGTCCGCGAGGGCGCGAACTGGCGGATGGAACTGCTGAACCTCGCCGGTGGTGCACAGGTCGGCCGGATCACCCTCCAGCCCGGCTGGAGATGGTCGGCGGACGTGAAGCCGGTGGCGGGCACCGACCTGTGCATGGCGCCGCACCAGCAGTACCAGCAGAGCGGGCACATCCACGTCGTGATGGCGGACGGCACCGAGCTCGACTCGGGTCCCGGCGAGGTCACCTCGTTGCCGCCGGGCCACGACGCATGGGTCGTGGGCGACGAGCCGGTCGTGGCCATCGACTGGCAAGGCGCTTCGGTGTGGGCCGCACACAGGGAGTAGCCACGAAGGGGAGTGACGTCATGGGCGGTTTCGTCCAGATCATCGAGATGCAGACGTCCCGGTACGACGAGGTCGAGGCGCTGCTCGAGGAACTTCGCACCCGCCTCGACGACGGACGATCGGCCGGCCCGTTGCGGGGCACCGCCACCACCGATCGAGATCGGCCCGGCTACTACGTGAGCATCGTCGAGTTCGACTCGTACGAGGCCGCGATGGAGAACTCGAACCGGCCGGAGGTCGGTGAGTACTCGGCGCGTCTCGCGAAGCTCTGCGACGCACCACCGAAGTTCTACAACCTCGACGTGCGCGAGACCTGGCAGCCGTCAGCCCGCCGCTGACCCTTCTCGGCCTGCGCGATCGGTAACGCCGGCGTCGGGTGCGGGGAGTGCGCTCGTATGGCACGAGACCTCTCCGGCGCCGCGGTGCTCGTCACCGGGGCCGCATCAGGCATCGGGCGGGCCAGCTCGCTCGCTTTCGCCGCAGCCGGCGCGCGGGTGGCGGCGGTCGACATCGACGCGAGCGGCCTGGCAACCCTGCCGGAGGCGTCCGACGGGCGGATCCAGCCCATGGTCGCCGACGTCCGGGAGCCGGACCAGGTCGAGAACGCGGTCGCCAGCACGGTGGCCGCGTTCGGGCGGCTCGACATCGCGCACAACAACGCCGGCGTGGCCGGCCCCTTCCGACCGCTCTGGGAGTACGAGGAGGAGGAGTTCGCGGCCGTGCTGGCCGTCGACCTGCTCGGCATGTGGCGGTGCCTCAAGTTCGAGGCCCGGCAGATGATCGGTCAGGACCGCCGCGGTGGCTGCATCATCAACACGTCCTCGATGCTCGCGACGGCCGGGATGCCCGCCAGCGCCGCCTACTCCGCAGCGAGGCACGGTGTGCACGGGTTGACCCGCGCCGCGGCCCTGGAGCTGGCGCCCTACGGCGTGCGCGTGAACGCTGTGTCGCCGGGAGTCACCCGGACCGAGATGATCGACGACGGAAGCGAGCCCCGGTCTGCGGCGCCGGACGACCTGTGGACCGGCGTGCCCCTGGGCCGGGTCGCGGAGCCGGAGGAGATCGCCGACGCCGTGCTGTGGCTCGCCGGCGCTGCCTACGCCACGGGTGCCGTGCTGAGCATCGACGGCGGCTACACCGCACGGTGATCCGATCCGCCGAACACGCCCGTGAACCGCCGCAGATGTGACGAGTTGCGAACGGCCGGCGGTCCGTCGGCGCCGCTGTACCTAGTCTCGGTCGATGAGAGTGTTGATCACCGGGGGAGCGGGGTTCGTCGGATCGCACGTGGCCGACCGGCTCGCCGCCGAGGGCCATGACGTGCTCCTGCTCGACGCGCTGCTGCCGCAGGCCCACGGGGCCGGGGGCTGGGCGCCCGCGCACGAGCACGTCGTCGGCGACGTTCGGGACGAGGACGTGCTGGCCCGGCTGCTGCCCGGGGTGGATGCGGTGTGCCACCAGGCCGCGATGGTGGGGCACGGGGTGGACCCGTCGGACGCTCCCGCGTACGCCATGCACAACGATCTCGGCACCGCGGTGCTGCTGGCCGCGATGCACGCGGCGGGTGTGCGGCGGCTGGTGCTGGCCGGGTCGATGGTCGTGTACGGCGAGGGTCGCTACGACTGCGCGGAGCACGGGGTCGTGCGGCCGCTGCCGCGGGCGGCGGCCGATCTCGCCGCCGGGCGGTTCGAGCCGCGCTGCCCGCGCTGCGGGCGGGAGCTCTCGGCGGGGATCGTCGGCGAGGACGCACCGCCGGACCCGCGCAGCACCTACGCGGCCACGAAGCTCGCGCAGGAGCATCTGGCGAGCGCGTGGGCGCGGCAGTGCGGCGGCCGGGTCTGGTCGCTGCGCTACCACAACGTCTACGGCCCGCGGATGCCCCGCGACACCCCGTACGCCGGCGTCGCGTCGATCTTCCGGTCCGCGCTGGAACGCGGTGAGCCGCCGCGGGTGCTGGAGGACGGCCGCCAGCGCCGCGACTTCGTGCACGTCACCGACGTGGCGGAGGCCAACGCGCTGGCGCTGACCGCCGACGCGGACGGCTTCGAGGCGGTGAACGTCTGCTCCGGCGAGCCGCACACGGTCGGTGAGCTCGCACGGCGGCTCGCCGAACGGATGGGCGGGCCGGCGCCGCTGGTGGTCGGTGGGGCCCGGCCCGGCGACGTCCGGCACGTGGTGGCCGACCCCGCCCGGGCCAGCGCGCGGCTGGGGTTCACCGCCGCCGTCGGGTTCGCCGAAGGCGTGGCGGCCTTCGCCTCCGACCCGCTGCGGGAACCGGCCGTCACCGTTCGGTAAGCGCCGGTTCGGGGTCGGATCCGTGGATTACCCCCCATGATCGCGGTCGTGGAGATCGTCCTTCCCTGCCTCGATGAGGCGGATGCCCTGCCCGCTGTGCTGGCCGAGCTGCCGGCCGGCTGGCCGGTGCTCGTCGTCGACAACGGATCCACGGACGGCACGGCCGCTGTCGCCGCCGCGCACGGTGCCCGCGTCGTCGTCGAACCCCGCCGCGGCTACGGGGCCGCCGTCCACACCGGGCTGCTGGCGGCGCGAGCGGACGTCGTCGCCGTGCTCGACGGGGACGGCTCGCTCGATCCGGCGGTTCTGGGCCCGATGGCCGACCGGGTGCGCTCCGGCCGTGCCGACCTCGCCGTGGGGCGGCGCGTGCCGCGGGCCGGTGCCTGGCCGTGGCACGCCCGGGTGGGAAACGCGATGATCGCGGCGTTGCTGCGCAGGCGCGGGGTGCCGGTGCACGACATCGCGCCGATCCGGGTCGGTCACCGGCAGGCCCTCCTCGATCTCGGGGTCGCCGACCGCGGCTTCGGCTACCCGTTGGAGCTCCTGCTGCGCGCCGGGGCCGCGGGCTGGCGGCTGCACGAGGTGGAGGTCGCGTACCGGCCGCGGGCCGGCGGGCGGTCCAAGGTGTCCGGGTCCGTGCGAGGCACGCTGCGCGCGGCCCGGGACATGAGCCGGTTGCTCGCCGCCCCGGGACTCTCGTGATCTCCCCGACCGCGGTGGTGATCGTCCTGGCCAAGGCGCCCGAGCCGGGTCGCGTCAAGACGCGGCTGTGCCCGCCCGCGACCCCGGTGGAGGCCGCCGACCTGGCCGCCGCCTCCCTCCTCGACACCATCGACGCGGTCACCGGCGTACCCGGCGCCGAGCCTGTGGTCGCGCTCACCGGCCGGCTCGCGGGAGCGGTGCGGCGCGCGGAGCTCGACGCGGCCCTGCTCGGCTGCCGGGTCCTGCCCCAGCGCGGCGACGGCCTCGGCGAGCGGATCGCCGCCGCCCACGCCGACACCGCGGCGCTGCACCCCGGACGACCGTCGCTGCAGGTGGGCATGGACACCCCGCAGGTCGACGCCGCGCTGCTCGCGGCGTGTCTCGATCGGCTGCGCGCGCCCGGTACGGACGGCGTGCTCGGTCTCGCCGCCGACGGCGGCTGGTGGGCCATGGGACTGCGGGACCCGCGGGCGGCGAGGCTGGTGGCGGGCGTGCCGACCTCGCGCGACGACACGGGGGAGCGCACGCTGCAGGCGCTGCGCGCCGGTGGGCTGCGGGTGGCACTGCTCCCCGAGCTGACCGACGTCGACACCGCCGCCGACGCCCTCACCGTGGCCGAGGCGGCGCCCGGCGGGCGGTTCGCCGCCGCGCTGGCCCGTTGCCCGGCGTTCGCGGGCGCCTCGTGACCGCCGCGGTCGTGCGGGCGGGCCGGCGCCCGCCGGAGGCGGCATTCGATGCCGCCCTGCGCGGCGCACCGGCCCGGATGGTGCGCAGCGACGGGGCCGAGGTCGCGCTCGCGGTGCAGCGGTGGCACGCCGACGCCGCGGGCGACGACGCCTGGCTGCTCGCCCGGTGCACGGGCCCGGTCGTCGACCTGGGCTGCGGACCGGGCCGGCTGGTGGTCGCGCTCGCCCGTCGAGGCATCCCCGCGCTGGGCGTGGACGTGTCCGCGGCCGCGGTGGCGCGGTGCCGTGCTCGCGGCGCCGCCGTGCTGCGCCGCGACGTGTTCGCCGCGCTCCCCGGCCGCTGGGACCACGTGCTGCTGGCCGACGGCAACATCGGCATCGGTGGGGATCCCGCCCGGCTCCTGCGCCGGGCCGCGGCCCTGCTGCGACCCGGCGGCACCGTGCTCGTCGAGACCGACCCGGACCCGGCCGCCTGCTGGGCGGGGACGGCGCGGTTGCACACGCCGGAGGGCGCCGGCGCGGCGCTGACCTGGGCGGTGGTGGGCGCGGATGCGTTGCGGGAGGTGGCGGCGGCCGTCGGGTTCGAGGTCACCGCCACCCACGCCGGCCTCCGCTGCTTCAGCGAGCTGCGGCTGACGCACCCCGTGTCGGCCGGCGCGCCCCGTCGACGGGTTGCGCGGGCGGACGGGGGGAGCGTCGGCCGAGAAGGGGTGCGTCGGCGGTGGACGCCCTGATGCGGGGCGCGCGCTACGGGCGTCGGGCCGGCACGTCCGCCGCGGGCAGCGTGATCTCGAACCGGCAGCCGGGCGGCTCGTTCGTCACGCTGATCCGGCCCTGCTGCGCCTCCACCAGCGCCTTCGCGATGGCCAGGCCGAGCCCGGCGCCGGAGGTATCGTCCGGGGTGCGCGCGTCCGTGCCCCGGTATCCCGGATCGAAGACGCGATCGAGATCGGGCTCCGGGATGCCGCCGCAGGCGTCCGCCACCGCGAGCCAGGCCTCGTCGCGGCGGGTGCCGGCCGAGATCCACACCGTCTCGCCGGCGGGCGTGTGGCGGAACGCGTTGGACAGCAGGTTGCGCAGCACGCGCACGAGGTCGGCGTCGCTGCCGAGCACGGTCGGCCAGCACGCCGGGTCGTCGGCCCGCACGGTGACGCCGGCCGCCGCCGCTGCCGCTGCCTCGGCGGCCACCGCGTCGGAGGCGACCTCGCCGAGCGCGAGCCGCTCGGCCGGCAGCCGCAGCGCGGCGGAGGTGGCTCGCGACAGCTGGAACAGGTCCTCGACCATCCCGGCCATCCGCACCGTCTCCCGCCGGATCCGCCGCAGGTATTCGTCGACGTCGCCCGGCCGGTGCACCACGCCGTCGAGCAGTGCGTCGGTCATGCCGCGGATGCCGGCGAGCGGTGAGCGCAGGTCGTGGCCGATGCCCGCCACGAGCTCCCGGCGCGCCGATTCGGCCTGCCGCTCGGCCTCGCGGGCCTCCCGCTGCCACAGCGTCTCGCGGGCCACGCTGCGACCGAGCAGCATGCCGGCCGGCACCGTCACCGCCGCCACCACGCCCACCACGGCCACCGTGCCCACCAGCTGCGGCGTGTACATGAACCCGCTGGTGGCGACCACGCCCACGAGAGCGGCGAAGAGCGGCACCAGCACGAGCGCGGTCATCGTGGCCGTCATCGACCGGCGCCGCATCCGGTGCACGACCAGCCCGCCGACCAGCGCGACCGGCAACGCGGACAGCAGCGCGATCGGGGCTGCCTTGGCCAGCTCGACGAGGACGTTCATGCACTCGGGTCGTAGCGGTACCCGGTGCCCCAGATCGTGGCGATCCGCCGCGGCCGGGTCGGATCGTCCTCGATCTTCTCCCGCAACCGTCGCACGTGCACCGTGACCGTGGACTGGTCGCCGAACTCCCAACCCCACACCTCGGCCAGCAGCTCCGCCCGGGTGTACGCCCGCCCCGGATGGGCGAGCAGGTACGCGAGCAGGTCGAACTCGCGGGTGGTCAACGCAAGCTCGCGACCGTTCCGGTGGGCGCGCCTCCCAGCCGGGTCGACCCGCAGCGCACCGTCCACCAACACCTCGGCCGCCGACTCGGGTGGGCGGGAGCGCCGCAGCACGGATCCGATGCGCAGCACGAGCTCGCGGGCGCTGAACGGCTTCGTCACGTAGTCGTCCGCACCGAGCTCCAGCCCCAGCACCCGGTCGTCCTCCTCGCCCAGCGCCGTGAGCATCACGATCGGCAGGCGGTCGTCCTCGGCCCGCAGCGCGCGGCAGACGTCCAGGCCGGTCATGCCGGGCAGCATCAGGTCGAGCACCACGGCGTCCGGCGCGCGCTCCCGGGCCGCGCGCAGCCCGGTGGGGCCGTCCGCGGCGAGGTCGACCTGGTAGCCGGCCTCGTCGAGGTAGCGCCCGACCACGTCGCGGACCGTCACGTCGTCGTCCACCACGAGCACGCGCGCCGTCATGAGCCGAGCCTAGGGACCCGGCTGGTGCGCGACCCTTACGAGTCGCTCACCGATCCCCGTTTCGGTGCACAGGAGCCGTTCCGCGGACCTAACTTCCACACCGTGCCACCCACCGTCCGTTTCCGCAGCCCGCTGCGCGGCCCCTGGTTGACCTCGGTGTTCGCCGCCGTGCTGCTCGCCGGGATGCCGATCCTGATGATCACCGGGCTGCTCGACCACGTCGCCTACGGGCAGGGCCAGGGCATTCCGGGCGACGTCGGCGTGCTGGCGCTGCCGCCGTTCGACTGGCCCACCCGCCCGTCCTGGCTCTTCCGCCTGACGCAGGGCGTGCACGTCGGGCTCGGGATCGTGCTGGTCCCGGTCGTGCTGGCCAAGCTCTGGTCGGTGATCCCGAAGCTGTTCGTGTGGCCGCCGGCGCGTTCGCCCGCGCAGGCGCTCGAGCGCGCGTCGCTCCTCCTGCTGGTCGGGAGCACGCTCTTCCAGATCGTCACCGGGCTGCTCAACATCCAGTACGACTACGTGTTCGGCTTCAGCTTCTACACCGGCCACTACCTCGGGGCGTGGGTGTTCGTCGCGGCGTTCGTCGCTCATGTGGCGCTGAAGCTGGGCGCGATGGTGCGTGGGCTGCGCTCCCGCTCGTTGCGCCGCGAGATGGCCACACCACTCGCCCGCACCGTGCCCGAACCACCGGACGAGGCCGGTCTCGTCACGCCCGACCCGGCGCCGCCCACGATGAGCCGACGGGGTGCGCTCGCGCTGGTCGGTGGTGGGTCAGCGTTGCTCGCCGCGCTGTCGATCGGGCAGGTCCTCGACGGCCCGGCGCGCGCGACCGCGTTGCTGCTGCCCCGCGGGCGCACCACCGAGGACGGGCCGAACGGATTCCCGGTCAACCGCACCGCGGCGGCCGCCGGGATCGTTCTCACCGCCGACTGGCGGCTCGCGCTCGCAGGTGCGACCCCGCGGACGTTCTCCCGCGCCGAGCTCGCCGCGCTGCCGCTGCACACCGCCCGGCTGCCGATCGCCTGCGTCGAGGGCTGGTCGACGCTGCAGACCTGGACCGGCGTGCGGTTGCGGGATCTCGCCGCACTCGCCGGCGTGCCGCAGCCGGTGTCGGCGTTCGTCGCGTCGCTCGAGGACGGCCCGTTCGCCCAGGGGACGTTGACCGCGGGCCAGGTGCTCGACCCCGACGCCCTGCTCGCGCTGCGGGTGAACGGCGTCGACCTCAGCCTCGACCACGGCTTCCCCGCGCGGATCATCGTGCCCGCCCTGCCCGGCGTCCGCTGCACGAAGTGGGTGCGTTCGATCGAGTTCAGGGAGGCGTGATGCGCCGTTTCACCGACCGCTACGGGGCGTCGCCGTCGCATGCTCTGGTGCTGCTGGGCTGTCTCGCGCTCGCCGGCTACACCGCGTCGTTCCTGCTCGGCGACCCGGCGCTGCTGCGGGTGCTCGGATGGTTCGTCGGCGCCGCCGTGGTGCACGACCTCCTGCTGTTCCCGCTGTACGCGCTGGCCGACCGGGTGCTCGGGCGGCTGCCCCGGCCCCGGCTGCCGCTCGTCAACCACGTGCGGGTGCCGCTCATGGGCGCCGGGCTGACGTTCCTGGTGTTCCTGCCCGGGATCGTCCGCCAGGGTGGGGCCACCCACCAGGCCGCCACCGGCCTCGACCAGCAGCCCTACCTCGGCCGGTGGCTGGGGCTGGTGGCCGCCATGGTCGTGGTGTCGGCGCTGGTCTACGCGGTGCGGCTGGTCCGGCGGCCCCGCTCGACGACCTGAGCAGTCGGCTACCAGACCGTCAACAGCAGGTGGTTCACCGCCAGGGCGAGCGCGGCCTGCGCGGCCAGCCAGTACCCGGGGCGGGGCAGCGTCGCGCACGGGATCGCGAGCCATACCGCGAACGGCAGCCAGATCCGCTCGACCTCCGCCTTGCTCATCCCCGACACGTCGGCGAGCAGGATGGCGGCGAGAGCGGCACCGGCCAGCACCAGGGCGCAGGCCGGGAGCGCGGGGGTGCGCACGAGCGCTCGCCGCGCGCCGCCCACGACCGCAGGGCCGAGTGCGAGCAACACCGCGGCGAGGTTCGCCCAGACGAAGTACGTGTACGGCCGCGACGCCGCGATGCTGGCGGCGTAGATCACCTGGACGCGCTCGAACCCGGTGAACCACCAGAACCCGCTGGCGGTGAAGGCGCCGACCACCGCGACCGCCCCGGCCGCGGCCAGGATGCCGGCTCGCACGCTGCGCGTGAGCGCGAGCACCGCCACCGCGGGCAGCGCGCCGAGCACCAGCCCGTACGAGAGGTACAGACACCAGCCGAACAGGAGACCGGCGCCCAGCGCGGCGGCGTCGGCCCGGCGCCCGGCACCGGCGGCGCCGACCGCGAGCAGCGCGACCGCCCAGGCGAGTACGCCCGCGAACATCCCGTCCGCCGAGACCCCGACCCACACCGCGCCCGGCAGCAGGGCCCCGAACGGCAGGGCGCGGCGCGCCACGTCCTCTGCACCGAGCGCTCGCAGCGCCACGGCCACCGCCACCGGGGCCGACGCCCCGACCAGCATCACGAACAGGCCGGCCGGCCCACCACCGCCGAGACCGAGCCGGTCCAGCCACACGAATGTCAGAAGGGCTCCTGGCGGGTGCGCGCCCACGTGCGTGGTCCAGAAGCCTGGGTTGTCGGTGAGGATGTGGTCGGCGAACGTCCGCAGCATCGCGCCGACGTCCGGCACGCGCGGCACGTCGTGCAGGTACTCCTCACCGCTGGCGAGCCGCTCGACCACTCCGCGATCCCAGCCGTCCACCAGCGCGAGGGCCACGGTCCACGCGAGCGCCGTGGCGTAGCCGGCGACGAGCAGCCGACGCCACGGCAGCCGGTCCGCCAGCCTCGGACCGTGTGCCACCGCGAGCACCGCGACGGCGACCGCGAGCGGCGTGCCCGGCCCGACGTGCGGCATCCACTCGGCCAGCAGGGGTGGGAACGGCAGGAAGATGTCGACGCCCGCCGCCAGCAGCCCCTGGCCGACCACCGCCGCGCCGACCACGAGCAGCGTCGCCCCGACCACGCATGCCAGATCGGGCGCGGTCCCGGAGACCTCCGGCTTCTCCTCGACGGTGATCCGCACGCGAGGACGCTAACGGCGGAACCGGGAAGCGACCCTTACGACTCACGAACGACGGCAGCGCGCGCAGTTGCTCGGGCTCACGGCTCCAGCGCCCGGCGGATCATCCCGACGAGGACGCCGACGAGCCGCGGCAGGTCGTCCTCGCCGGGCCGTTGCGCCATGAGCCAGATGTCCATCGCCTGGCCCATGCCGAGCACGACGGCGATCAGGAGGTCGGGCGGGAGGTCGGTGCGGATCGCGCCCCCGGCCTGCCCGGTGGCGAGGGTTCGTTCGAACCAGGGCAGGGTGGCCCGTTCGAGCTCGTGCTGCGCCTGGTGCAGGGCGGGATCTCCCGAGGCCGAGAGCCAGCCTCGGATGAGGGCCGTCAGCTGGGGGGAGGCGGCCAGCCGGGTCATCACGTCGAGGTAATGGCGCTCCAGCGTGGCCCAGAAGGCGTCCGGATCGGGCTCGGGCGGGACGGCGAACGACCCGAGGTCGGCGAAGAGGCGCTCGAACTCGATGCGCGTGACGTGCGCGTACAGGTCCTCCTTGCCGTCGAAGTAGTAGTACATCGAGCCCTTGGATATGCCGGCCGCGTCGATCACGCGGTTGAGGGAGGCGTCGCGGAAGCCGTGGGCGGCGAACTCGTCGAGGGCGGCGCGCAGGATCACCTGCTGCTGCTCCAGGGGGAGCCGGGCGAATCGGGGCCGGACCATGCGATCGGACGGGCGACTCAGGTGGCCGGCAACGCCGGGAGATCGACGGCGTCGCGCAGGCTCCTGCCCATGACGAGATTCGCGACGTGCGGCAGCCCCATGAGCCTCATCACCGTGTTCCGTACGAGGAGCTGGAGCCTACCCCGCGGCGCGAACGCCAGGTCGAGCCCGGCGGCCGCGTCCTGTTTGGAGCGGAGGAACGGCGCGAGCCGCTCGTCGTAGCGGGCGAACGCCGTGACGTGGTCGTTCGAGCGGGCGAGCTCGGCCGCCAGCACGTAGGCCCCCACCATGGCGAGGGCGGAGCCCTGACCGGCCAGCAGTGACGGGCACGCCGCGGCGTCGCCCACGAGGGCCACCCGGCCACGCGTCCAGGACGGCATGCGGATCTGGCTCACGCGGTCGAAGTAGAACGTGCTGGCGGCCGGCATCGCGTCGAGGATCGCCCGGGTCTCCCAGCCGGCGCCCGCGAGCCGGGCGCGGAGCAGCGCCTGCTGCGCGGCCGGGTCGTCCTCCGGCGCACTGCCGTCGTGGCGCAGTGTGGCCAGGAACATCGTGACGTCGTCGCGCAGGGCCAGCCGGATCAGCTGGAAGCCGACTCCGGCGTGCATCACGGCCGTGAGCTCGTCGCGCGGGCGGTAGCCGGCGACGTCGAACGCGGCGACCACGATGCCGAGGTGCTTCTCGAACCGCTCCTGCGCGCCGAAGGCCAGCCCGCGGACCTGTGAGTGCAGGCCGTCGGCCCCCACGACGAGGTCGAAGTCGCGCTCGCCGCCGCTGCGGAAGGTCACGCGAACGCGATCCCCGTCGTCGTCGAGCGCCTCCACGGTGTCGCCGTAGACGGTCTCGACTCCTCCGCCGAGCGCGTCGTGGAGGGCCGACGCCAGCTCGGAGCGGGCGATGCTGACGTAGCGGTCGGCCGACCCGACGAACGTGGAGGGATCGAACGAGCCGATGCACCGTCCGTCGGACCCCACCACCCGCGCTTCGGTGAGCCGGTACCCGCTGCGTTCGAGCCGGGGGACGATGCCCATCCGCTCGGCGATGTCGAAGCCGGCGCCCCAGAAGTCCACGAGGTAGCCGCCACGTCGCGGCTCGGGAGCGCGCTCGACGAGCGTGGGCTCGTGCCCGGTGCGCCTCAGCCAGTAGGCCAGTGTGGGGCCGGCGATTCCCGCTCCGACGATGAGCACCTTCATGAGGCGACCCTCCTTGACAACCTAGACCAGCGGTTCGACCACCAGTCTAACGCGGTTGCAGGCGGTCAGCTCCCTCCGGCCTGGACGGCAGCGAGCAACGCCTCGGACGTCGTGTCGATCGCGGTGCCGTCGACCATGACGGTGGGGGTCGCGTTGATGCCGGCCTTCGACGCGGCGTCCGTCACGGCCGCGGTCCAGCCCGCGTACCGGGCGTCGGCCACACAGGTCGGGAAGTCCCCTCCCGCCCCGACCTGGCGGCCGAGGGCGACGAGCTGGTCGTCGGGAAGGCCCGCGGAGTTCTCCGGGGGTTGGTTCGCGTAGAGCGCCGTGAGGTACTGCGGGAAGACGCCCGCGTCGGCGGCGCACGCGGCGGCCTGCGAGGAGCGGGTCGAGTACCGGGTGGAGGAGAACCGGTTCAGGTAGGCGACCGGGTGGTACACGACCTTCGCCCGGCCCGAGGCGACGAGCTGCTCGATCGTCGACCCGGCCCGCTGCTCGTACGCCTGGCACGCCGGGCACTGGAAGTCCAGGTAGATGTCGACCGTGACGGGGGCGTCCGCCTGGCCGACGACGATCCCGGTTTCGGTGCCGCCCGCGGGCGCGCCGCCCGCCGACGGCTGCTGCGCGCGGTACACGCCGAACCCGACACCGCCCGCGAACAGCAACAACACGATGACTCCGGTGACCGTCCACGGGGACAGTGGTCGCGCGCCGGACCGGACCGCGACCTTCTTCCGCCGGCCGCTCCTGCCTCGTCGGGTCGATGTGGGCGTCACGGGCTCTCCTTGCGGGTGATGAGGAAACGGTCGAGGGTGAGCGGTCCGGGTGGGGACAGCGCGACGACCACAGCGGCCGCCAGCAGCGCGAGGTCGCGGACGAGCTCCCGGCCGTACGTGGGCTGCTCGCCCGCGGCGAGCTCGCCGCCCGACCCGAAGCAGCCGCAGTCGATCCGCAGGCCGCGCACCCACGCCGAGCCGATGCCGATCACGAACGCGAGCATCAGCAGGGCCGACAGGACGCCGCTGACCCGCACGCCCGCGCCGAGCAGGAGCAGCACACCGAGCAGGATCTCCACGACCGGTAGGCCGGCGCCGACGATCTGGGCGGCGAGTTCGGGAAGCAACCGGTAGGCGCGCACAGCCCGCACCGACTCGTCGAGCGCGGTCACCTTGGCCGCGCCCGCGACGATCCACACCACACCGAGTGCGAGCCGGCAGGCGAGCGGGAGCACCGGCCACAGATGGTGTCTGCGCGAAGTCGTGGTCATCGATGTGCTGGTCGTCGCCGACGCCTCGGTGGTTCCCGAGTGGAGGGAATCGGACCGGACCCGGATAGGTTCGAGCCGCCATGGTGAGCCTGAACCAGCTCGAGGTGCTGATCGCCGTCGTCGAGTCCGGCGGCTTCTCGGGCGCGGCCAAGAAGCTCTACATGAGCCAGCCGTCGGTCTCCCACCACATCCGCAACCTCGAGAACTCGCTCGGGGTCCAGCTCGTCCAGCGCACGACGCAGGGCGCCCGCAGCACCCCCGCCGGCGACGTCGTGGTCGAGTACGCGCGGAGGATCTTCGCGATGCTCGGGTCGCTCGAGCGCGCGGCCGCGGGCTTCCAGGGCCCCACCGCCGGTCGCCTGGTCGTCGCGGGCACGACCACGCTGGGCACGTACCTGCTGCCCCGGCTCGTGGCCGAGTTCTCGCAGCGCGCGCCGCAGGTCCGCTGCGAGATCCGGGTGGGCAACGAGGACGCGGTCGAGGCGTGGGTGATGCGCGGGGAGGTCGCCCTCGGCCTCGGCGTCGACAGTCCGCGCGAGGAGCAGCTGACGGCCGAGCCGCTGTTCGAGGAGGGAATGGTGCTCGTCGCATCGGCCGGCTCGCCGCTGCGCGGACGGACACTGCGGCCCGAGGATCTCGCCGGGCAGCGGTTCCTCATGCGCGAGATGGGCTCGGCGACCCGCCGCCAGCAGGAGGCCGCGCTACGGGCATGGGGGCTGGACGGGGCGGACACGTGGGACCTCTGGGGTCCCGACACGCTGAAGGAGGCCGTGCACGCCGGCCTGGGACTCGCCCTGCTGTCCGAGCACATGACGGCCCGCGAGCGCGCGTCGGGCATGCTCGCCGAGCTGGCGGTGGACCCGCCCCCGCCGAGCCGGACGGTGGCGCTCGTCCGCCGGGCCGACCGCACGCTGACCCCACCCGAGGAGGCGTTCGCGGCCCAGCTGCGCGCGATCGGCTCGTGGCCGGTCTGACGGCCCGACAGCGCCGCTGACCTCGCCGCCCGATCGTTCATGATCAGCGTATGCGGTGGGTAGCGTGCAGATTTGCCCCTTCATGAACCGCATTCGCTGATCATGGTGAAGTACAACGGGACCACCGGGTCGTGAACGGCGCGCCCACCGCAGCCCTGCCCCACCAAACAGGCTCTCACCGGCGATCAGCGGTCGGTGGTGTACCCGGGCGGCTGATGATCGGTCCGAGGTGAAGGTCGAATGCCCTGCTCAGGGCGCTATCCCGGGTCTCGGAACGATCAAGCGGGTCTTTCATGGTCATGTCGACACCACAGCTGTTCGATCTTGATCTGAGAACCGTGGTGTCGATATGACCATGAAAAGTCGGGTTGGCGCGCCGTCCCCGACGCGGGCCGGACGGCGGACCCACACCCGGCGGCCCCTGGTGGGGTCACCCCGGTTCGCGTCGACCCCGCACCTATCGACGTGGCCGGGTGGGCAGCACTACCGAACCCCGTGGTTGCGTGGACAGCCGTCCCCGACGCGGGGGCACGGCGGTACGGGACGAGACCGCCTCTGCCTGGTGCCTACGCCACTATCCTGTGGTCCCGAACAGCGACCGCAGGGTGACCACGGACCGAGCTGCGCGAGTGATCTTCGGCAGCCACTACGCGACCCGGTCAGACGCGATCTGGTGGCGCTCGACGAGCCACTCGGGTCGCCCTCCCTCCCGGACTGCCGAGTTGATCTCAACGCAACGTTCGATGGTCAGCCCGCGGGGATGGATCGGGACCACAGTCAGTCCCCACGCACGCCACGGGGCGGTCTCGTCCACGACGGGCCTGTGCCCGCGTCGGGGACGGCTGGCAGCGCAACCACGGGGTTCGGTAGTTCTGCCCACCCGGCCACCTCCACAGGTGCGGGTCGGGGTGAACGGATGGACTCACGAGGAACTCCCGTTGGCGGGGGTGGCTGCATGCGCGACGAGTCGGGGACGGCGCGCCCAGGCGACGGTTTCTTGATCAGGTAGACGTGTCGGCCAGCGGGGAGGCTCACCGCAACAGAGGCCATGAAACCGGGCCCGCCGTCGGCAGGCCTACCGCGCCGCGTCGACACGGTCCGCGCGGCCCCGGTCTCAGCGACTTGATCGAGTTCGGACTGCTCGTCTAGTAGGCGATGCAGGCCGAACGCAGGTCCGTGTAGAAGTCCCACACGTCCGGCGAGCATTCGGGGGCGCCCAGCTGGGAGGCCTTCGCGCCCATGTGCGGCAGGTGCGCGTACGCGCCCACGCCGGGCCGGTTGACGTGCAGCATCCCGGCCTCGAAGTCCTGCAGGGCCTGGAACATCAGCGTCGGGTCGCGCGTGAAGATCGTTCCCGACATGCCGTAGCGCACCGAGTTGGAGATCCGCATCGCGTCCTCGTAGCCGTCGCAGACGATGACCGAGAGGACCGGCCCGAAGACCTCCTCCTGCGCGATCTCGCTGTCCCACGCGACGTTCGTCAGGACCGTCGGCTGCACGAACCAGCCCGGCGTGTCCAGCACTGCGGCCTCGCCGCCGCACGCGATCTCGGCGCCCTGCGCGACCGCTTTCCCGATCGCGTCCAGGCAGGCCTGCCGGCGCTCGTCGCTGACGACCGGGCCGATGTCGGCCCATTCCTGGTCGCCGCGCCCGACCCGCATCGCGCGGACGCGCGGCAGCAGCCGGGCCAGCAGGTCGTCGTGCACCCCCCGGTCCACGACGACGCGGCTGGTGGCGCTGCAGCGCTGCCCGCTCTGCCCGAACGCGCCGTGCAGGATCGCCGCGACGGCTGCGTCCAGGTCGGCGTCGGCGAGCACGATGAGCGCGTTCTTGCCGCCGAGCTCGAGCTGGGTGCGCATCAGCCGGTGGGCGCCCGCGCGGTTGATGGCCTGCCCGACGGGCAGCGAGCCGGTGAAGGAGATGCCGGCCACCCGGGGATCGGCGACGAGCGCCTCGCCCGCCTCCCGGTCGCCCTGCACGAGGCCGAGCACTCCGGCGGGCGCCCCGGCATCGGCGAACGCCTGTATGAGCAACGCGGACGTCAGCGGTGTGAGCGGCGACGGCTTGAGCACCGCCGCGCATCCGGCCAGCAGCGCGGGCGCCACCTTCCACATCGGGATTGCGAGGGGGAAGTTCCACGGCGTGATGAGTCCGACGACGCCGAGCGGCCTGCGGAACGTCATCGCGACGGTGCGTGGCTCCTCGGCGGGTGTGGTGACACCGTTGATCCGGCGGGCCTCGCCGACCGTGAAGTCCAGGATCGCCAGCGAGCGGGTGACCTCGCCGCGGGCCTCGGACAGCCGCTTGCCCTGCTCGCGCGTGATCGCGGAGGCGAACTGCTCGGTGCGCTCCTCGATCAGGCGCCCGGCGCGGGTGAGGACCTTCGCCCGTTCGATCGGGCCGATGGTGTCCCAGGCGCGCTGAGTCGCGGCGGCCGCGTCCACCGCGTCGGTGACGTCCGCGGCGACCGACTCGGTGAACTCGCCGATGACGTCGTCGGTGTCGGCCGGGTTGACGTTCGGGCGCACCTGCCCGCTGCGGCTCGGCGTCCACCTGCCTGCGATGTGGTTGAGCAGGTGGTCGGGGTGCGGCGGGGTCACGGTTGCTCCATGTGGACGGCGACGCGCGCGGCGGTACCGAGTCGGGCGGCGGCGACGGCGGCGTCGATGTCGGCCAGCGGGTACGGGTCCGGCACGAGGCCGGCGAACAGGTCCCGGACGGGTGTGCGCCCGAGGAACGCGACCGCCTCCACGAGGTCGTCGAGGCGGTAGTTGTGGCAGCCGACCACCGTGGTCATGTTGCGCACGTAGCCGCTCGGCTCGAAGCCCACCTCGGGCGCGGGGAAGACCGATCCGACGAGCGCGACCCGCCCGCCCACGTCGACCACATCGAGGGCCGTCTGCACGGCCCGGCTGCTGCCGGACAGCTCGAGGACGACGTCGGCGCCGTGCTCCTGCGCCGCGTGCGCGAGGTCCTCCGGAGCGCAGGCGACGGTGGCGCCGAACCGCAGGGCGAGGTCCCGCCGGTTCGGGTCGACGTCGCAGGCGACGATGTGCTCCGCGCCCCGGTCCCGGGCGTACGCGACGGCGGTGAGCCCGAGCATCCCGCAGCCCTGCACGATCACGGCGTCGTCGGCGGTGAGCCCGACCCGCCGGGCCGCGCCGGTCACGGTCGCGGTGGCGCAGTTCGCCGGGGCGGCCACGGCCGCGGGCAGGGTGTCGGGCACGGGCACCAGGCCGGTGCCCGCCACGAGGTGGCAGTGCGTGGCCAGGCCGCCGCTGAGGAGCCAGTGGTCCTCGACGGCCTCGTGCCCGTATTTGCGCACGCTCAGGCACTTCTGGGGGATGCCGCGGCGGCACCGCCGGCACGTCCCGCAGGACGTGCCCACGGTCCAGGTGATGCGGTCGCCGGCCGCGAGCGGCTCCCCGGACTGCCCGTGCACCGGCCCGCCGGTCGTGACGATCGTGCCGACGGCCTCGTGGCCGAGCACCGTGGGCAGTGGTGTGGGCCGGTCGCCCGCGATGGTGTGCAGGTCGCTGCCGCAGATCGTCGCGAGCTCGACGGCGACGAGCACCTCGCCGGGTCGTAGGTCCGGCAGGGGCTGCGGGCCGACCGAGAACCCGGCGGCGACACCCGCCCAGATCGCGGCGGTCGCGGTCGCGGGGCGGGCCTGCAGGCTGGAGGTCATCGTGGCTCCCGGCATCAGCGGCGAATCGTGAGGGCGGTCAGCGCGCTGCAGACGCAGCAGGCGGCGACGATGGGGAAGATCAAGGACGTGTTGCCCGTCTGGTCCATGATCCGTCCCACCAGCGGCTCCGCGGCGCCGGCGAACAGGTAGGCGAAGAAGTTGACGACGCCGACCGCGGTGCCGGCCATCACCTTGCCCGCGAGGTCGGGGCACAGCGCCCAGAAGGAGGACTGCGGGCCGTAGACGAAGAACCCGGTGAGGAACAGGACGATGATTCCGGCGACGGTGCCGAGCTCGGCGAGGTACATGGTCATGGCGGCGACGGCGCCGGCGGCCATGAACAGGACGATCGGCCGGTCGCGACGCGAGCCGAAGAGCCGGTCGGAGAGCTGCCCGTTGGTGAGCGCGCCGACCGCCATCCCGACGGGCAGGGCGACCGAGATCCAGATCGGGTTGATCCCGCCGCCGCCGTCCTCCCAGTTCTCGCCGAGGAAGTGGACGGGCACCCAGATCAGCAGGCCGTACCGCGCGGCGTTCTGGAAGCCGATCGCGATGCCGGTCGACCAGATCTTCGGGTTGCGCAGGACGGACCGGTAGCGCACGACCGAACGGCTCGTGTCGACGCCGTCGGACGCGGGGTCGGGCTGCTCCGCGTCAGCGGTGAACGACGGGGGCGGCGTGATCTTCGCCTGGGCGGGGGTCTCCCGGGCGACGAGGTAGAACGTGACGCCGCCGACCAGCATGAGCAGTACCGGGATCCGGAAGATCCAGTGCCAGTCGAGGTGGAGGACACCGACGATGAGCGTCGACGTCACGAACGCCAGCACCGACGACAGGCCGGCCGCGAAGGTGTAGAAGCCGAAGCTCTTGCCGCGCTCGTGCGGGCTCCACCAGTTGGAGATCACGCGTCCGCCGGAGGGCCAGCCCATCGCCTGCACGAAGCCGTTGGCTCCCCAGAACGTCGCCAGTGACCGCGTGCCGACCGAGAAGCTCGTGCACCAGTTGAGGATCGTGGACAGCACCGCGCCGATCGCCATCAGGCGGCGGCCGCCGAACTTGTCGGCGAGGTTGCCGTTGACCATCTGGCCGACGGCGTAGGACCACAGGAGCAGGCCGCTGATCGCGCCGAGCGTGGTCTTGGAGAGCCCGAGGTCCTCCTGGATCCCGGGAATCGCGAAGCCGAAGGTCTGGCGTCCCGTGTAGAAGAACAGGTAGCAGAACATCGCGGCCAGCAGCATCCGCCACTTCAGCCGCGAGAAGGTGCGCTCGGAGACGGCGGTGGCTGCCGCGGTCGGCGGGTTCTTGAGGGACATCGTCGTACCTCCCGTCCGTCGGTTCGATCACGCGGCCGCGGCGGCCCTGGCTTCCTCCTGGGCGACGAGCGTGGTCGCCACCCAGAACGCGTCGTAGTTGTGCACGCAGGCCGGCTCGCCGTACGGCTCGTCCAGGTCGTCGGGGCGCGGCAGGCGACGGTTGACGATGAACGGGACCTGCAGCTCGCCGAGGCCGCCGTGCGAGCGCAGCGGTGCGTCGAGCCCGGACAGGTCGTGCCATTCCGGGTACCGGCCGACGGCGGTGCCGGCCTCGGCGAGCACGACGATGTCCCCGATGCGGTCCGCCGGTAGGCCGTAGCGTTCGCTCGCCTCGTCGCGGGCGAGGGCGACCTCCACGCCGTCGAGCTCCCGGATCCGGGTGAGTACAGCGGTGTTGTCGGCGCCCTCGGGCAGGTGGACGCTGGCGAAGGAGCCCAGTGCGCCGTGATGGACGGTGTAGGGATCGGTGATCGGCAGGATCACCCGCAGGCCCTCGGCGTGCCCTCCGAGCATCCGCCGCACCTCGTCCTCGAGGTAGAGCACCCGCGCTCGACCCTCGTGGTCGGTCTTGGCGCTCATGCCGTGATCGGCGGTGAGTACGACGACCGCTCCGAGCTGCGCCAGGCGCGCCGCGTAGCGGTCGATCATCGCGTAGAACGCGTTCGCGACCTCGGTGCCGGGGGCGTGCTTGTGCTGGATGTAGTCGGTCAGCGACAGGTAGGTCAGGTGGGCGCCCCTGCTCTCGAGGATCGCCGCGCCTGCGGCGAGCACGAACTCGCTCAGGTCGGCGGAGTAGACCGACGGCAGTGGCATGCCGACCAGATCGAGGACGTCGCCGATGCCGTTGACCTCGACGGTGGCCTCGTCGGCCCGTTCCGCGGAGAAGCAGATGCCCCGCCTGGTCGGCGCCACGAAGGCGCCGCTGCCGTCCGGGCTCGGGCCGTCCTCGACCAGGCCGGCGCCGAGCAACCTGCGCAGCTTGTCCTTGGCGGTCACCACCACCATGTCGAGGCCCGCTTCGGTGGCGCCGGCGAAGAGGGTCGGCGCGCGCAGGAAGCGCTTGTCGTTCATCAGCACTTCCTCGCCGCCGGCGGCGTCGAAGATGTAGTTGCCGCTGATCCCGTGCACGGCCGGCGGGTGGCCGGTCGCGATCGACAGGTTGTTCGGGTTGGTCAGCGCGGGCAGGGCGCAGTGCGCGGGCCAGGAGCTGGCCTCCCCGTCCAGCACACCGCGCAGCCACGGCATGCGGCCTGCCTTCAACGCCTCCACGTGGTAGTCGGGTTCGCTGCCGTCGATGCAGATCACGACGACCGGCGCGGCCGGCATCACGTAGTTCCGGCCGTTGACGACGAACGATGTCGGGTCCACTGTGGCGTTCCTCCCGGGTCCGGATGCGCCACAACCGTCCGCCGCCGGCTGCCTCCGAGGAACCCGGATTCCGCCTATGGCGGCGATAGCCCGTGCCCGGGAACGTGCAACCCGATCGGCCGGTCGATCCGTCTTCCGGCCATGAACCTCCTACGACTGTCAATGCTCGGTCTCGCCGGCCTCCTCGCGCTCCTGCTCGCCGGGATGGGCATCGCTCACGCCGAGCCGGGTGGGCCGCGCCCCGCCACCGGTGCCGACCTCGTCGGCAGCTGGATGCCCGCCGACGGGCAGGCGGGCGGCCGGGCCTTCGTCGCGCTGGACGCCGGCGGGCGCTGGACCGGCTCCGACGGCTGCAACAACACGAAGGGCACCTGGCGCAGCGGATCCGACGCGGAGTTCGCAGCCACCTCCGGCCCGACCACCAGGATCGGCTGTGAGAACGTCCCGATCGCCGGCTGGCTGGCGGACGCCACGCACGCGGAGGTCGACGGCGACACGCTCGTCCTGCGCGACGCGACCGGCGCGGAGACGGGCCGGCTAGTCCCGCGCCGGTGAGAGGGACGTCAAGATCTAGCCGGAGAGGTGGTCGGAGCGCCCCGCGGCGAGCCGGGACCACTGCGCCGTGGGCCGGCCGTCGAGCCGGAACTGCTCACCGGCGGTGGCGTACGGCTGCGGCCAGCCGGCCGGTGAGTCCTCCCAGGTCTCCTGCCGGCCGTAGGCGGTGAGGTCGAGCAGGTGGTAGCTGGTGGCGCCGGTTTCGGTGCCGCGGCCGGTCGTCCAGTAGGTCTCGAACACCTGGTCGCCGGTGCGCAGGTAGCAGACGTAGGCTCCGAAACTGCGCCCGGCCAGCAGCGCGTCCGAGCAGTCGCGCGCGGAGTACCACGGCATCTCCCAGCCCATGAAGTCGCGGTACCGGGCGCTCTCGGCGTAGGGCCCCTGGCAGAGCGTCGCGTAGGTGACGCCGCGGCTGTGCAGGTAGGACAGCTCCCGAGCGTGCCCGGTGAAGAACGTGCAGCCCTCGCACTGGGTCGCCGCGGGGTTGCCGTCGTGCCACATGTGGAGGTACGCGATCAGCTGCTGGCGCCCTTCGAAGACCTCGATCAGGGGCACCGGACCCTGCGGCCCGACCAGCGTCATCCGTGCGTCCACCTCGACCATGGGAAGCCGGCGCCGGGCGGCGGCGATCGCGTCGCCCTCGCGCGTGTGCGCCTTCTCCCGCCCTCGCAACCGGTCGAGCTCGGCCTGCCACGTGTGCCGGTCGACGATCTCGGGCACCGGGTGTGTCGTGCTGCTCGTCATGGCTCGCCTCTTCCTGGTCCGGGCAGGCCACGTCACCTGCCCGGAAAGGAGTGACCGGTCGAACGGTCGGGATTCATCGCAGCCGGCCCGATGCAACCCGTCGGGCCGTTGCAACGTCCTCTCTGTGACGGGATACGGGGAGGACGTGGCGACATGGCCCGCAGCACGCTCATCCGGCTCTTCACGACGACGGCCGTCGCACTCGCCGCGGGCGTCGCGACCGCGGCGCCCGCCGCCGCGACACCACCGGCGGAGGTCGTCCAGGGCGATCTGGACGGTGACGGCGTCGCCGACCGGGCGAGCCTGGTGCCCGCCCCGGCCGGGGGCTGGGAGCTTCGGGTCGAGCTGGCCACGGGCAGCGTGTCCGCGACGTTGGCGGACGACGATCGCATCCCGGAGGTCGGCCTCCGGGTGACCGACGTCGACGCAGACGGCACCGACGAGGTGCTGGCGCCGGTCTCGGTCGGCGCGAACACCGTCGCCTACCAGGTGTTCCTGTACGACCGTGCTGTCGGGCTCGTCCCGCTGAGCAGGCCGGACGGCCATCCGTTCGCGCTGTACGAGGGCGGGGGCGTGGCCGCGGTGAACGGCTACGCGTGCCCCACCGACCACGACGATCGGGTCCTCGGGGTCGTCGGCGCCACGCTGAAGGACGGCGGGAGCCCGGGCGGCGAGCCGCGCTACGAGGGCTACCGCACCACCTACGCCGTCGCCGACGGGTTCGTCACCCCGGTCCACCACACACCGATCGTCGACGCCGCCCGGACGGATCCGGTCCTCGAGACCGACCCGGCAACGTGCGCGCCGGCCTGAGGGCATCCCGGCGAACCCGGGGCTGGCACTGCGCCGGCTGGTCAACTGCTCGTCGATCGTGCCCGCTCGTAGCGATCGAGCGCGCGGCGGCGCTCGTCGGCGTGGTGGACGACGGGTTCGGGGTAGCCGTGTGCGTGCCCGTCGGGCTGCCGCCACGGCTCGTGGGCGGCGGCCCCGGCGAGGTGGGCGAGCTCGGGCACCCAGCGGCGGACGTACTCGCCGTCGGGGTCGAAACGCAGGCCCTGGCCGACGGGGTTGAACACGCGGAAGTAGGGCGATGCGTCGGTGCCGGTGCCGGCCACCCACTGCCAGCCGTGGTTGTTGGAGGCGAGGTCGCCGTCGAGGAGGTGGTCGAGGAAGTGCCGGGCCCCGACCGGCCACCAGACGTGGAGGTCCTTGACCAGGAAGCTGGCGGTCACCATCCGGACCCGGTTGTGCATCCAGCCCTGCGCGAGCAGCTGGCGCATGCCGGCGTCGACGAAGGGGAAGCCGGTGCGGCCCTGCCGCCACGCCTCGACGAGCTCGTCGGTCTGGCGCCCCTCGTCGTAGTGCATCCTGCGGAGCCCGGGGTTCAGGTCGCGCCAGGCGGAGTGCGGCTCGTGCCAGAGCACGTCCGCGTAGAACTCGCGCCAGCACAGCTCCGTGACGTAGCGTTCGGCGTGCCCACGGGTCGCGAGGTCGGCGAGCATGGTGCGCGGGTGGATCTCGCCGTACTTGAGGTGGACCGACATGCGGCTGGTGGTGTCGAGGTCCGGACGGTTGCATTCCGCGCCGTAGCGATCGAGATCGTGCTCGACGAACGCGGCCCAGCGGGCGCGGGCCGCTGCCTCACCGGCGGCGGCGTCGGCTCCTCCTACCGGTTCGCCCTCGACGCCGCGGCGCCAGGGGATGTCGTCGGGGCGTTCCGCGGGGGCGGCCCAGCCGTGGCGGCGCCAGGCCTTCGCGAACGGCGTGAAGACCTTGTAGTGCGTGTCGTCGGCCGCGGTGAGCACGCGGCCCGGCCCCACCGCGTAGGGACACCCCGTCTCGACCAGGCGACGTCCGTCGGCGGCGAGCTTGTTGGCGACCTTCTCGTCGCGCGAGCGGCCGTACGGTGTGGTCTCCCTGCTGACGTGGACCTCGCCGGCGCCGGTCTCGCGGGCCAGCGCCGAGACGGTCTCGGCCGGGTCGCCCGTGCGCACGACCAGCGCGCCGCCCATGTCCTCGGCCAGCGCGGCGAGCGAGGGCTCCAGGCGCTTCACCCGGACGCCGCCGGATGACAGGAGGCGGGGGTCCCGGACGAAGACGGGGAGCACGTCGTCCCCCGCATCGATGGCCGCGAGCAGGGCGGGGTGGTCGGCGAGGCGGAGGTCCCGGCGGAACCAGAGGATCGCGGTCGTCACGACGTCGTGCCGATCCGCGCCGCCAATCCTGCCCAGAGCCGGACCGGCAGGAGGTTGACTATCTTCATGAGGACGGCCATCGGCAGCGGGAAGACGATCTCCGGCCGGGTCGACTCGAGGCCGTCGGCGATCGCGGTCGCCGCCTGCCCGGGCTCGATCAGGAACGGCATCCGGAACGTGTTGGCCTGCGTCATCTCCGTACGGACGAAGCCGGGGGAGACGGTGGTGACCCGGATCCCGTCGCGGGACAGCGAGGCGCGCATCGCCTCCAGGAGGTTGATCTGCGCGGCCTTGGTGGAGCCGTAGGCCTCGGCGCCCGCGAGCCCGCGGTAGCCCGCCACCGAGGCGATGCCGATCACATGCCCGTGCCGCGCCCGCACCATGCCCGGGAGCACCGCGGAGAGCACGTTGTTCAGACCGAGGACGTTGACCTCGACGTGCCGGGCGAACGCCTCGCGGTCCCAGTCCCGCACGTCGAACCTCGCCCAGATGCCCGCGCTCCACACGACGGCGTCGAGGCCGCCGAGCGCCTCCCGGACCTCGCCGGTCGCGCGCTCGACGGCGTCGGGATCGGTCACGTCGAGGGGGATCGTCGTCATCAGGCCCGCGCTCACGCGTTCGAGGTCGGCCGCACGGCGGGCGCTGATCGCGACGTCGGCGCCTCGGCGCGCGAGCTCACCGGCGAGGGCGGCGCCGATGCCGCTGGAGGCCCCCACCACCCAGTAGCGGCGGCCCCGTATCGGATGTAATCGTCCACGCGTCATGGGCGTGCTCCTTCCGCTGGTCTGCGCAGCCGGATCTGCGCGACGTCGAGGTACCCCGATCTGAACCCCGCCTCGCAGTAGGCGAGGTAGAAATCCCACTTGCGCCGGAAGGTCTCGTCGAACCCGAGGCGGTGGATCCGGGACCACCGGGCGCCGAACGTGTGCCGCCACCGCCGCAGCGTCTCGGCGTAGTGGGGGCCGAAGGCGTTCACCTCGTCGACGCGCAGGCCGGTGTGGGCGCGGGCCGTCGCCTCGATCGCCTGCCGCGACGGGATGAGGCCACCGGGGAAGACGTGCTTCTGGATCCACCCGTAGGACCGGCGCGTGGCGAGGTAGCGGTCGTGCGACATCAGGATGGACTGGATCGCCGCGACCCCGCCCGGGGCGAGCCGCTCGTCCAGGGTCCGGAAGTAGGTCGGCCAGAACTCCTCGCCGACGGCCTCGATCATCTCGACGCTGACGATCGCGTCATAGCGCCCACCGACCTCGCGGTAGTCCTGCTGCCTGATCTCGACGCGGTGGCCGACGCCTGCGGCGTCGACGCGCTCGGCGGCGAGCGCGGCCTGTTCGGCCGACAGCGTCACGGTGGTGACCCGCGCCCCGCGGCGGGCGGCCTCGACGGCGAGCGTCCCCCAGCCGGTGCCGATCTCCAGCAGCTGCGTGCCCGGCCCGACCTCGGCCAGGTCGAGGATCGCGCGCACCTTGCGGAGCTGGGCGTCCTCCAGGGACTGGTCGGCCCACGGGACGCCGTCGGCGAAGATCGCCGAGCTGTAGCTCAGCGTGTCGTCGAGGAACGCGGCGAACAGGTCGTTGCTGAGGTCGTAGTGCGCCCGGATGTTGCGGCGGGCGCCTATCGAGGAGTTGCGCTGGGTCGCCGGGATCGGCCGGTCGACGAGCCGCCGCAGCCGCGCCAGCGCGGGCGGGACGGCCGTCGTCATGCGCTCGGCGAACGGCACGAGCAGGTCGGCCAGGTCGGTCCGCGGCCCGGCCCGCCAGTCGCCCGCCATGTACGCCTCGCCGATCCCGATCTTCGGGTGGTGGGCCAGCCGCTCGAAGAGCGCGGACGGCCGGACGATCTCGAGGACGGGCCGCGTGCCGATCGGCAGGGCGTCGCCCCCGCCGAGGAGGCGCCCGTCGGGCAGGACGACGTCGACCGGAACGCGGGCGGCCACGGACTCGAGCACCCGGCGGGCGACGACGGCCCTGATGCAGGACGGGCGCAGCACCGGCCGCCGCAGGCACAGCGGCGCCGGAGGACGGAGCGCGCTCATCGGACACCCGCCGAGCCGTGCCGGGGACGGGGGAGCACCGGCAGGCGCCGCAACCAGAGCGCGACACCGTGCAGCCGGATGAGGGTGATGACCCGCTGGGGCGTGAGGAGTTGCCGTGCGGTGGCACGCAGCAGGGCGCGTGGAGTGGCCGCGACCGGCGTGCCCGTCGATGTCGCGGTCATGACGCGGCCATCGTGCCGGTCGAGACCGATCGAGACGCCGACGACGTCGCGTTCGAGCCGCAGGCGCACGGAGTAGGAGCCCGAGACGTCGTTGAACGGGGACACGTAGAACGCCTTGCCGACCTGTGCCGCGCCTCGCTCGTCCACGTCGAGGAGGTAGGCGTGTCGCTCGCCGTAGGTGTTGTGGACCTCGAGGACGACGGCGTCGAGGTGGCCGTCGCGCGACAGGCACCAGAAGACCGTGAGCGGGTCGAACGCGTAGCCGAGGACCCGCGCGCCCGCGAGCATCAGGACCCGGTCGGTCGGGGCGAGCGAGATGCCGCGACGGGTGAGGAACCGTTCGACGTCGCCGCGGATGCGCCCGCCGAGCCGGCCGCCGTCGAGGTGATCACGGGCCTCGAAGCGGGCGAGCATGCCGAGCGGCCACCGGAACCGGGGCAGGTCGTCCACGTCGACCAGCCACTGGACGTGCCGGTGGGTGAAGACGTTGTGCAGCGGGATGCGACGCGCGTGGCGGACGGTGCCGACGACGAGCGCCGGCACGGGCGGGACCGTCGTCGTGCTCACCAGGTCACCCCGAACGACTCGGCAGCCTCGACACCGGAGCGGCACCCGTCCTCGTGGAACCCCCAGCCGAGGTGGGCGCCGGCGAACGCGAGCCGGGGGCCGCCCGCCGTGCGCAGGCGCGCGGCCGCCTCGACGGCGGCGTGGGTGAAGACCGGGTGCTCGTAGGTCGTCGTCGCGGTGACGGAGCCGGGGTCGACCAGGTCCGCGGCGTTGAGCGTGACCACGTGGTCCTGGTCGTCCTGCAGACCCTGCAGCAGGTTCATCCAGTAGCTGACCGTGACCTGCCCGGCCGTCTCGTGGCAGGAACGCAAGCGGTGGTTCCAGCTGGCCCGGGCGCCGCGGGCGGCGGGCAGCAGGCCTGCGTCGCGGTGCAGCACGGTGTGGTTCACCGAGTAGGTGATCGCGCCCAGGTCGGCCTTCTCCTCGGGTGTCGCGTCGACGAGCAGGTCGAGGGCCTGGTCGGCGTGGGTCGCCACGACGACGCGGTCGAACGTCTCGGTGTGCCCGGCCGCGGTGCGCACCTCCACGCCGGCGCCGTGCCGGCTCACGGCCGTGACCGGTGTGCCGCGCCGGACGTCGGGCAGCCGCGCCACGAGGCGTTCGACGTAGGTGGCCGACCCGCCGACGACGGTCCGCCACGTGGGGGCCCCGGCGACGGCGAGCATCCCGTGGTGGTGGAGGAACCGGAAGAGGTGCCGGGCCGGGTAGGCCGCCGCGTCGGCGTCGCCCGACGACCACACGCAGGACACGAGCGGGACCGCGAAGTGGTGCACGAAGTAGCGCGAGAAGCCCTGCGCGGCGAGGAACTCGCCCCACGTCGGGTCGATCCCGGGGGGCTCGTCGAGCAGCGCGCGTGCGGCCCGGTGGAAGCGCGGCACCTCCGTGAGCAGCCGGACGAAACGGGCGTCGAACGCCCGCCGCGGCTGTGCCAGCAGGCCCTTGAGGCCGCGACCTCCCGCGTAGGAGAGCCCGCATCCCGCACACGTGACGCTCATGCTCATCTCGGTCTCCCGCGTGGCGACGTCGAGCTCGCGGAACAGCCGCAGCAGGTTCGGGTACGTGTGCGCGTTGTGGACGATGAACCCGCTGTCGATGCGCAGCCCGCGGCCGTCCGCCGCGGCGACGTCGTGGGTGTGCGCGTGCCCGCCGAGACGTCGGTCGGCCTCGAAGACCGTGACGTCGTGGGTGGCGGTCAGGACGTGGGCTGCGGTCAGGCCGGAGACGCCTGCGCCGATGACGCCGACCTTCCGACGGTGGGATCGAGTCAACCGGGCCTCCAGGCTTGTCCAAGCTCTGGTTAGACATCTAGTCTGTTTGTCTAGGGTTTGTCAAAGGTTTGGAGGCGTTGTGTCACTTGTCATCGCGCGCACGGTCACGGTCGACCGCCCCGTCGACCAGGTGTTCCGGTACCTCAGCGACTTCACGACGACGAGCGAGTGGGATCCCGGCACCGTCCGCACGACGCGCGAGGACGGAGATGGCGGCGTGGGCACGCGCTACCGCAACGTCTCGAGGTTCCTCGGCCGCCGGACCGAGCTGACCTACATCGTCGAAGAGCTCGTCCCGAACCGGAGGGTCCGCCTCCGAGGCGAGAACAAGGCGATCGTCGCCCATGATGTGATGACGCTCATGAGCACGCCGTCGGACGGCACGACCGTCTCCTACCGGGCCGAGTTCGAGCTGAAGGGGCCGGCCAAGCTGGCGGCGCCACTGCTCCTGCCCGCGTTCCGCAAGCTCGGGGACGAGGCGGAGACCGGGTTGCGCACCGCACTGGAGCGGCTCTAGCGGTCGCCGGCGCATGCACACGATCAAGCGGGCGGCCGAACTCTCCGGTCTCCCCGTGGCGACGGTGCGTGCCTGGGAGCGCCGCTACGCCGTCGTGGCGCCGCAGCGCACGGAGTCGGGCTACCGTCTCTACGATGAACCGGCGATCCGGGCACTGGCGACGATGAAGTCGCTCGTCGCGGCCGGCTGGTCGCCGAAACAGGCTGCCGAGGAGACTCTCCGACGCCTCGCCGCGTCGCCGAGCGGCGGCAGCATCGACGGGCAGTCGGACACGGCAGCCGCCACGTCGGGCACGGACGCGTTCGTCGAGGCCGCGGCCAGGCTCGACGCCGCTGCGCTGGCACGCCTGCTCGACGAGGCCTTCGCGCGCGGGTCGTTCGAGTCGGTGGTCGACGGATGGCTGATGCCGGCCCTGCGTGTCGTGGGGGAGGCCTGGGCCGACGGTCGCATCAGCGTGGCGGGCGAGCACATGGTGTCCTACGCCGTGCAGCGCAGGCTCGCGGCGGCGTACGAGGCGGCGGCGGCGCACCGGGCCGAGGGACCCCGGGTCATCGTCGGGCTCCCGCCGGGCACCCACCACGAGCTCGGGCTGCTGGCCTTCGCGGTGACGGCCCGCCGCGCCGGGCTGGCCACCGTCTACGTCGGGGCGGACCTCCCGGCGCAGGACTGGGCGGCCGCGGTGGCCGCGGACGGTGCCGTCTGCGCCGTGCTGGCCGTCCCCACCCCCGACGACCTCGAGGCTCTCCGCGTCGTCGTCGAGAACCTCCGCGAGAACCAGCCCGATCTGATGATCGCCGTCGGCGGCAGCATGCAGGACCGGTCGCCGGCGGACTGCCTGCCGCTGGGGCACGACCTGAGCGGTGCGGCGGCGCGACTCGCGGCGGCATTGACACAGGCCCCCGCGACGAAGGAGTGACCGACGTGGCATTCACGCACGCGACCGTGGTCGAGGCACCGATCGACGAGGTCTTCGCCTGGCACGCCCGGCCCGGAGCGATCACCCGGCTGATGCCGCCCTGGCAGCCCGTCCGGGTGGTGGCGGAGGCGGCGTCCCTGCGCGACGGCCGGGCGGTGCTGGGCATGCCGGCGGGGCTGCGTTGGGTGGCCGCCCACGACCCCGACGGCTACGACCCGCCTCACCGGTTCGTCGACCGGATCGCCGGCGCGCCGCCGCTGTCATGGGCGCTGTCCTGGCGGCACACCCATGAGTTCGGCGCCGAGAGCACCGCGACGACCCGGGTCACCGACACCGTCGACACGTCGATCCCTGCCCCGCTGCTGCGCTCGATGTTCGCCTACCGGCACGCCCAGCTCGCCGGGGACCTCGCGAGCCACGCCCGTGCGCGGGGCTGGCGGGCCGAGCCGCTCACGGTGGCGATCACCGGGGCGAGTGGCCTGGTCGGCACGGAGGTCGCCGCGCTGCTGTCCACCGGCGGGCATCGGGTGATCCGCCTGGTGCGGCGGGCCCCCCGCGCCGACGACGAGCGCCGCTGGGATCCGGATGCCCCGGCCCCCGACCTGCTCACCGGTGTCGACGCGGTGGTCCACCTGGCGGGCGCGGGCATCGCCGGCCGGTTCACCGAGGCTCACAAGGCCGCGATCCGGGACAGCCGCGTCGGACCCACCCGGCGGCTCGCCGAACGTGCCGCGGCGACGCCCGATGGGCCGGCCGTGTTCGTCTCGGCATCGGCGATCGGCCTCTACGGCGCACAGCGCGGGGACGAGGTGCTCACCGAGGAGAGCCCGCGCGGGGAGGGGTTCCTCGCCGACGTCGTCGCCGACTGGGAGGAGGCGACGGTGCCGGCCGCCGAGGCCGGGCTGCGCTGCGTGCAGGTTCGCACCGGCATCGTCCAGACGCCCCGCGGGGGCGCGCTGCGGCTGCAGTACCCGCTGTTCGCCGCCGGGCTGGGTGGGCGGCTGGGGACGGGGGACCAGTGGTTGTCCTGGATCGGCATCGACGATCTCGCCGACGTCTACCTGCGCGCCGTCGGCGACACCGGGCTGTCCGGCCCCCTCAACGCGGTGGCGCCCGGTCCCGTCCGCAACAGCGACTACACCCGGACGCTGGCCCAGGTGCTGCGCCGGCCCGCTCTCCTGACCGTGCCCGAGGCCGGCCCGCGCGTGCTCCTCGGCCGGCAGGGGGCGAGCGAGCTCGCGTTCGCCGATCAGCGGGTGACCCCCGCGCGCTTGGAGCGGGCCGGGCACCGGTTCCGCCACGCCGACCTCGAGCCCGCCCTGCGACACGTCCTCGGCAGTCGGAGAGCGGACGGCACCCCGCGCTAGCCGGTCACCCGACCTGTCCGGGGACCCGAACCGCCGTTGCTTCCGGCGATCGCCGCCGGCCGACCATTGATCGCCCTCTGCCGACCATTCATCTGATCCTGTCCGGCGCCGGTGAACCGTGCTCCGGGAATCGGAGTGATCCACGGTGACGCGTCCGATACCTCGACCAGATGACCGAGCAGAAATGAGCAGCGGGTGTTCGAAGGTTTCAGCAAGGCGTTCGTCCGCGAGGCGATCAATCGCAGTGCCGAGAACGCGGTCGACCGTAGACGGTTCCTGCGGGCCGCGGGCCTCTCCACCGCCGGTGTCGTCGGCGGTGGGGTGCTGGTCGGTGGCGGGCTCTCCGCCGCACCCTCCACGGCCGCGATCCGCGCCGTGGCGGAGGTGAGCGACGACGTCGAGATCAGCGACGCCGCAGTGCTCAACTTCGCCCTCAACCTGGAGTATCTCGAAGCCGAGTTCTACCTGCGCGCCGTCACCGGCGAGGGGCTCGACGACAACCAGATCGACGGCCTCGGCACCATCGGCGGGGTCACCGGTGGCCGCCAGGTGTCGTTCGACGACCAGGTCCTCAAGGCCAACGCGACCGAGATCGCCGACGACGAGCGCGCCCACGTCGATTTCCTGCGCACGGCACTCGGGGACGCCAAGGTCGCCCGTCCGGCCATCGACCTGGACGAGGCGTTCACCGCGGCCGCATTGGCCGCCGGACTCATCGAGGAAGGTGAGAGCTTCGACGCATTCGGCAGCGAGGACAATTTCCTGCTCGCCGCATTCGTGTTCGAGGACGTGGGGGTGACCGCCTACAAGGGCGCCGCTCCGCTGATCTCGAACAAGACGTTCCTGGACGCCGCGGCCGGAATTCTGGCGGTCGAGGCGTACCACGCGGGGCTGATCCGCGCGTCGCTCCAGGCCCGCGGCGCGGAGGACGCCACGGTCGCCATCTCCGACGCCCGCGACAGCCTGGACGGCGAGGCCGACATCGACCAGGGACTCGAGCTCGACGGGGCACCCAACATCGTCCCGGCCGACGAGAACGCCATCGCCTTCAGTCGCAGCACCGGACAGGTCCTCAACATCGTCTACCTGAACGCGGCGAGCGTGACCTCCGGCGGCTTCTTCCCGGACGGTGTCAACGGCGACATCAACGCCAGCGACGACAACTCCTGATCCGTGCCCGGTGGCTCTGCCGGCCGGTGCCGGCAGAGCCACCGGGCGGGACGCGCGACACTGGAGCCATGAAGGTCACCTCTGTGGTCGTCACCGGCGCCGCCGGCGGCATCGGAAAGGCGCTCGCCGCCCAGCTGTGCTCCGCGGGCGCGCACGTCGTGCTCGCCGACATCGACGCGGCCGCGCTCGACGAGATCGCCGCCGAGCTCGGCCGCCGACGCCGTGCCGACCGACGTCACCGACCCGGCCGCGATGGACGCGCTCGCTGCCGCAGCGCCGGACGTCGATCTGGTGTGCCTCAACGCGGGGATCGTCGGCGCCGACCTCGGCGCGCCGTGGGAGGTCGGCAGTGCCGACTGGGACCGGGTCTTCGCCGTCAACGTCGGCGGCGTCGTCAACGGGTTGCGGGCGTTCGTCCCGCGGCTGCTCGCGGCGGACCGGCCCGCGCACATCCTGGTCACGGCGTCACTGGCGGGCCTGGCGACATTCCCGGCCGGCGGCGCGTACGCCGCGTCGAAGCACGCCGTGGTCGCCGTGGCCGAGCAGGTGGCGCTCTCGCTCGCCGATACGCCGATCGGAGTGACGATGATCTGCCCGGCGCTCGTGCGCACGGGGATGTCCGCCGACGGGGAGGACCCCGCCGATGTGGCCGCAGCCGCGCTGGCCGCGGTGGAGGCCGGGGTGTTCGCCGTGGTGCCCAGCGAATGGCGCGCCGAGGTGGAGCGGCGCGCGCAGCGGCTGGCCGCCGGAGCGCAGCCGGCGATGCCGGTACAGGATCAGGGTGCGCTCGGCCGGAGCGGCTAGCGCGTCACCATCGGCGTGGGCCGTAGGCGGCGAACCCGTGGCGTGCGGCGCGTCGCTTCCGCACCAGGACGATCGTCGCCACGACCGCCGCCGCCGCTACGGCGATGATGCCGGCCAGCAGCGCCATGGAGCGCGAGAAGAGTCCCTCCGGCAGATCCTTCGCGACGCCGAAGCGCGCGCCCTCGCCCGTGCACCGCACCTCGTACGTGCCGGGTGTGGGTACCTGGATCAGGAAGAGCTGGTGCCACTGGACGTCGCCCGTGGTGATGGAGAAGGCCCCCTCGGGTTGCAGGAGGTCCAAGCCCTCGGCGTCCCCCCGGATCACGCATTCGGTGTCCACCGGGATGGAGTGGGTGGAGGAGAACTCGATCCCGACGCCGGCCTCCTCGATGCCGAGGTAGATCGCCGGTGCGTCGGCAGGATCGAGATCGACCACGATGGTCTCGCCATCGGCGACCGTCCGCGTCGGCACCGTGGCCGAGAACGCCGACTGGACCGTCGAGAGGCCCCACGTCATCGCCGGCACGATCACGACGATGCAGAGCACCCAGGTGAGCACGATCCAGACCCGGCCCGGCCGGAGCGCGCCGACCGGTGGTGCCGGCGGGACCGGGCCGTACCAGTTCGGTGTCCCGAAACCGGGGTGAGGGGGTGGGCCGTAGCCGGGCGGTGGCCGATGGCCGGGAGGAGGTTGCGATGGGCTGCCCGGGCGTCCGTAGGGGTGCTCTGTCGACACAACATCCCTTTCGCTCGGAACGCGGAGATCATCTCAGCGGCTGGGTCGATGGTCCCGCGGATGGCCGGGGAGGGGTCCCGGGCTTTCGAGACGTCGACGATCTCGGGGCTCCGTACCGACTCAGCCGCGCGTCGTCGTGGCCAGCAGCTGTTCTCCGGCGATGTCCTCGGCCCGGCGGGGCGTGCTGTCGACGCCGCGTTCGCGGACCCATCGGCGTGCGGTCCGCAGCACCCCGCGGGCGGCGCCCTCGCGCAGCGGGGGCGGGAGCGACTCGATGTCGGTGGTCTTGGCCAGCCCGACGATCCGCCGGGTCATCTTCGCCGCACCGAACAGCCAGGCCTCGGCGCGCCACGTCGCGAGCAGGTGTTCGCGCAGGTCGTCGCCGAACATGCGGGGATCGACGCGCCCGTCCGCCCAGGCCCCGCGGAACCCCGCCTCGAAGGCGGCCCAGGTGCGGGTGCAGAGGCCCAGCGCCCACGCGGCGCGGTCGTCGTCGCCGAGCGCGGTGGCCCGGGCCGCCGCGATGACGTAGTTGGCCCACAGGGCACCGAGATCGAACGCCACGGGGCCGTAGAAGGCGAACTCGGAGTCGAAGGCCTTCACCGAGTCGGCCGGGCCCTCCTCGCCGTCGGCGGCGCGGACCATCACCGAGCCGGTGTGCAGGTCGCCGTGCACGAGCGCCTCGGCACGGGTCATGAACGTCCACTTCGCCTGCCCCATCGCATCGACCATGGTGCGGTCGGTGGCGAGGTCGGCGGCGTCGGCCTCGTTGGCCGGCAGCACGCTGTTGCGCCCCGCGTCGACGTAGGGCTCCGTGAACACGAGGTCCTCGGTGATGAGGCACAGCTCGGGGTTGACGGCGGCGGCGAGGGTGCGCGCGCGAACGGCGGCGTCCAGGCCGAGCACCGACGTGCCGAACGCGACGGCGGCGACGTAGCGGCCCATCGCCTCGGCGGCGCCGTCGTGGCGCAGGCCGGCGTTCAGGGCGGTGCGCCAGACGTGGTGGTCGGAGAGATCCTCGAGGGCGAGGAGGTAGCGGTCGGGGTCGTAGTCGTAGAGCTTCGGCACGAGTTCCGGAGCGAGCCGTCCGTGCAGCTCGAGCGCCTCCGCCTCGTGGCGCGCCCGGTCCGGTGTGAGCCGCCAGCTCGGACCCACCAGCCGCACGTAGGGCAGGGCCTGCTTCAGCACGAGCCCACGGCCGGCGCCGTCGGTGAGCACGAACACGAGGTTGAGGTTGCCGTCCCCGATCTCGCGCACGGAAGCGATGTCGTCGCCGTCGATGCGCGCGGCGAGGGCGGGCCGGGAGTGCACGTACGCGGCCGCGGTCTCCGGCGTGAGGATCTCGTAAGGCGCGTCGAGCGTCGTGTCCGTCGGCGACATCGGTTCGCTCCTCAGATGACCGCGGCGGGCGCGTACCGGGTGCGGCGCCGCGACAGCGTGAACGAGAACAGCAGGGCGAGCAGCAGGACGATCCCCTTGACGATGTCCTGGCCGTAGTAGGGGAAGCCGGTGATCGTCAGGCCGGTGATGAGGATGCCGACGAGGACGGCGCCGAGGATCGTGCCCCACGCGTTGGGCCGGCCGAGCCCGAGCACCGACGTGCCGACCAGCGCCACGGCCACCGCGTCGAGCAGCAGGGAGTTGCCGGCGCTGATGTCGCCCTGACCGATGCGCGAGGACAGGATGAGCCCGCCGATCGCGGCGAACACCCCGGACAGGATGTAGGCGAGCGCGCGGTAGCGGCCCACCCGGACGCCCGCGAGCCGCGACGCCTCGGGGTTGGCGCCCACGGCGTACATCAGCCGGCCCCAGCGGGTGCGGGTGAGGAAGAACCAGGTGGCGACGGCGAGCAGGGCGACGATGAGGACCGGCAGCGGGACCGGGCCGACGAACGCGCGGTCGATGGCGAGGAAGTCCGGGGTGAAGCGCCCGGGCGCCACGCTCCCGTCGCGCAGCACCATGCCCGAGGACACCGACTGGCCGTCGACCGGCACGAGCTTGAGCCCCATGACGACGAACATCGAGGCCAGCGTGGCGAGCAGGTCGGGGATCCGCAGCACGACGATGAGCAGCGCGTTGACCGCCCCGATGAGCGCGCCGGCCAGCAGTACCAGTGCGATCGCCACGCCGCCCACCTGCGCGTAGATCACCATGGTCATCGCGGAGATCGTCACCGACATGCCGGCGACCGCCCCGACGGACAGGTCGAGCCCGCCCACCACCATCGTCAGGGTCACCCCGAGCCCGACGACGGCCACCACGGAGGCGAACTTCAGCATCGAGAACAGCGTGCTCGGCTGCCGGAAGCTCTCCTCGGTGACGGCGAAGAAGACGAACAGCGCCACCGTGATCGCGATGAACCCGTACCGGACGGCGAGCTCGCGCACGCCGGGGCCGGGCTCGGCCGGTGCCGCCGCGGCGGCTGCCTGTTCTGCCTCGGTCTTCGGCATCGCCACTCAGGCCACCCCTTCTCCGTGGAGCGTCGCCATCTGCGCGACGATCCGGTCCCGGGTCACGTCGACGGTGCGCGCGTCGAGCCGGGGTACGCCCTCGACCAGCACGACCACCCGATCGGCCACCTCGAGCACCTCGTCCACGTCCGCGGCGAGCACGAGCACGGCCGACCCACCGGCGGCGAGCTCGCGCATCCGGCGGGACAGGTCGTGGCGGGCGCCGATGTCGATGCCGCGGAACGGCTCGTCGAGCACCATCACCCGCGGCTGCCCGCGCAGCCACCGCCCCACCACGACCTTCTGCTGGTTGCCGCCCGACAGCGCGTCCACCCGCTGGGTCTCCGAGGACGCCACCACGTCGAAGCGCTCGATGACAGCGCGCCCGTCGACCCGTTCCTTCCCCCGCGCCACGACGCCGCGGGGGGAGAGCGCCCGCAGGAACGGCAGCGACGCGGTGCGCGCGATCGACCAGCCGGGGAGCATGGCCTGCGCCGCGCGGTCCTCGGGCACCAGGTAGACCTCGCGCGCCACCGCGTCCGCGGGCGACGCCGGGGCGTAGGGCTCACCGGCGAGGCGCATCGTGCCGGCCGGGAACGGCTCGGCGCCGAAGACGCCGAGTGCGAGCTCGCTCTTGCCGGCCCCGAGCAGCCCGACCACCCCGGTGACCTCGCCGCGCCGCAGCGTGAGGTCGAACGGTGCGCTCCCGGTGAACAGCCGCACCCCGTGCAGCTCCAGCGCGATCTCGTCGCCGCGGCGGTCGTGGGTCTCGGCGAGCTCCCGTGCGCCGCGCTCGCCGAGCATGTCGCGCACCGCGGCCGGCCAGTCGAACGGCTTGGCCTGCTCGGAGCGGATGCTCCCGTCGCGCAGCACGGCGATCCGGTCGGCCAGCCGGTCGATCTCCCCGATGCGGTGGGAGACGTAGAGGACGGCGACGCCCCTGCCGTCGACGTCACTGCGCCGCAGGTCGTCGATCACCCCGAAGAGCCGGTCGGTCTCGGCGCCGGACAGCGCGGAGGTCGGTTCGTCGAGCACGAGCAGTCGCGGCCGGCGCGAGAGCGCCCTCGCGAGCAGCACGAGCTGCTGGTCGGCGATCCCCAGTTCGTGAACGTCGCGGCGCAGGACCGCGTCGCTCCAGCCGAGCCCGAGGCCCGCCGCGACCTCGCGGGCCGCGGGGAGCAGCCGGCGCAGCGAGCCGATCGGCGGTAGCTCGTTCTGCGCGATACGTTCGAACAGCAGGTTCTCCGCCACCGACAGGCCCGGCACCACGCCTTCGTCGATCCGCTGGTGCACGGTCTCGATGCCGAGCCGGCGGGCTGCCAGCGGGCCGTCGGCGGCGGAGAGGGGCGCGCCGTCCACGCTGATCCGGCCGTGCTGCAGCGGGTGCACCCCGGCCAGCACCTTGATCAGCGTGGACTTGCCGGCACCGTTGGCGCCCATCACCGCGAGCACCTCGCCCGCGTCCCACTCGATGCTCACCCCACGGAGCACCGGGTTGCCGCCGAACGCGTGCCGCACGTCGTGCAGCTCGACGGTCGCCACTAGAAGTTGACGACGGGGATCCAGTCCGCCGTCGCGACGCTCGTCATGTTCAGCTCCGGCAGCTTCTCGCGCAGCTGCGCCAGGTTCCGGATGCCGCTCTCGCGCAGGAGGTCCTGGGTCACGAGCGTTCCGGGGAACACGACCTCCTTGGAACCGAGCTGGCCTGCGAGCTCCAGTGCGGTCGCCCGCACCACCGCGGCGCCGATGGCGTTGGGGTCGGTGGTCGCGGTGGCGACCCACGGGCTGCCCTCGGCCGTCATGACCTCGATGTCGGCGGTGGAGATGTCCACGCCGTAGACGCGGACGTCGGCCTCGCGCCCGTTCTGCTGCACCGCGGAGACCGTGCCCTTGGTCAGCTCGTCGTAGGGCGCGAAGATGCCCGTGACGCCCGGGTTCGCCTTCAGGGCGGCGTCCACCAGCTGCGCGTTGTCGGTGGCCACCGAGTTGGTGTACTCGCCGACGAAGAACTGCTGCTCCCAGCCGTTCTGCGTGCGCACCTGCTCCCACACGGCGTGCCTGCGGTCGAGCGGCGCGATGCCGAGCACGTTGACGTAGCCCACCGGCTTCCCCGACCCGAGGTCCTCGGTCATCTTCCCGAGGATCAGGCTCGCGAGGTTCGCGTCGTCCTGGGCCGTCTCCACGGCCTGCGGGGCGCATTCGGTGATCTCGACGTCGTAGATGACGACGGGGAGCCCGGCGGTCAGCCCGTCGTTGATGAGCGGGCACATGGTGTCGGACTGCCCGTGGTCGACGATGATCGCCTGGACACCGGACCCGATCGCGGTCTGCATGTCGGTGGCCTGGCGCGCGTTGTCGGCCTGGGCGTCGTAGACCTGCAGCTCGATGCCCAGCGCCGCGGCCTGCTGGCGGGCGCCGTTGGTCCACTGCTGGAAGTAGTCACCCGCCCCGCTGTTCTGCACGAGCGCGACGCGCACGGGCTCGTCGCCCGCGAACGGGGCCGGCGCCTGCCCGGTGGCCTCCTGCACCGCAGCCGTCTCCGGTGCCGAGGCCTGCGGCCCACCCGGGCCGAGGTCCTGCGAGCAGCCGGCCAGCAGCATGGCCGAGCCCAGCAATGCGGCACCGGCCCGGGCGGTGGCTCGGCCGCGCGTCACGAGTGTCGTCACTGACATCTCCTTCGGGTGGGGCGCATTCGTCAAAGGGTCTGGCGGACCGCCGTCATGTCGGGGCGGAGCTTCGGTTCGGCGACACCGCGCTCGGTGACGACGGCGTCGATGAGGCGGGCGGGGGTGACGTCGAACGCCGGGTTGAACACGCGGCTGCCCGCGGGTGCGGTGGGCACGCCGCCGAGCGCGACGACCTCCTCGGCAGCGCGTTCCTCGATCGCGATTCCCGCGCCGTCCGGCGTCGCCAGATCGACCGTGGACCAGGGCGCGGCCACGACGAACGGGACGCCCGCGTCGGCGCAGGCCAGCGCGAGCCCGACGGACCCGACCTTGTTGGCGGTGTCGCCGTTGGCCGCGATGCGATCGGCACCGATCACGACGGCGTCCACGAGCCCGCGCAGGATCGCTCCCGCCGCGGCGCTGTCGACCTGCACCACGTGGTCGATGCCGTCGGCGGCCAGCTCCCACGCGGTGAGCCGCGAGCCCTGCAGCAGCGGTCGGGTCTCGTCGACGTGCACCACGTCGAGCCGGCCGCGGGCGTGCAGCTCCCGGACGATGCCGAGCGCGGTGCCCCACGCGGTGGTGGCGAGCGTTCCGGTGTTGCAGTGGGTGAGTACGCGCAGCGGACGGTCGGCGCAGCGCCGGAGCAGCCAGTCGGCACCCCGCTCGGAGAGCGCCCGGTTGGCGACCTCGTCCTCGTCGAGCACCCGACGCGCCTCGGCGAGCACCGCGTCGGGACCGTTCGGGAGGAACAGCAGGACGCGGTCGACCGCCCAGGCGAGGTTCACCGCGGTCGGGCGGGCCGCGCGCAGGCGGGCGATCTCGCGGCGCAGGCGGGCGGCGTCCCAGCCCTCACGCTCGCCCTGGGCGAGGGCGACCGCCACGCCGAGCGCGCCGACCGCACCCAGTGCGGGCGCGCCGCGCACGGCGAGGCGCACGATCGCATCGACGAGCGTGTCGACGTCGGCGGCCTCGAGGTAGACCTCCTCGGCCGGCAGGCGGGTCTGGTCGATCAACCGCACAGCGGGGACCGGGCGGTCGAGCCACTCCACCGTCCTGACGGGCACGCCGCCTCCCGAGAGCTGTCAGTCGTCCTACGACTCCACGGTCTCGCACGCTATGGAGATGTAGGACGACTGTCAACCGCTACTCTGTGCCCGTGTCGACGTCGCTGGGTGCCCGCACCTCGCTGGCGCGCCGGCTCGCCGAGGACGTGCGGACCCGGATCATGTCGGGGGAGTACGCACCGGGGGAGCGGTTGCCCAGCGAGGCCGAGCTCGTGCGCCACTACGAGGTCTCGCGGGTCACGGTCCGCACGGCTCTGCGCACGCTGGAGGCGCAGGGGCTGGTGGACGTCCGGCACGGCTCCGGCTCGTTCGTCAGCGACTTCGGTGCCGGGATCCGCGCAGGCCTCCAGGAGCTGCGCTCGATCAGCGACACGATCCGCGAGATGGGCCACGAGCCGGGGATGGAACGCCACGCGCGGGAGCAGCGCCCGGCCACCGCGGTGGAGGCCGGCAAGCTCGGCATCCCCACGGGTGCCGACGTGCTCGCGGTCGAGCGGATGATCCTCGCCGACGAGCAGGCCGTGGCCTACTCCTACGACGTGGTGCCCCTAGTGGGGTTCCCGGCCGAGCTGGTGGACCAGCTCGGCGCGGGCAGCCTGTTCGCCACGCTCGACGCCGCCGGCATCAGGCCGGCCCGCGCACTCGCCGAAGTGCACGCCATCAGCGACGAGACGATCGGCTGGGGCCCCCAGAAGCCCGTGCCGGGGCTCTACGTCCTCCTGGACCAGGTGCACTTCAGTCGCCGGGGCAGCGCCGTGGCCTACAGCCGCACCTACTTCGTCGAGGGCCGGTTCCAGTTCGTGGTGCTGCGCACCAACTGAACGGTCCCGGACTGCGGGCTACTCGTCGATCTCCGCCAAGGCCTTGCGCGCCTGCTCGAGCTCGGCCTCCAGCGCCGCGACCCGGGCGGCGCGCTGTTCCCGGGCGGCGCCGATCACGGCGTCGATGGGCCCGGCGAGCTCCGCGTGCAGCTCCTGCACCGCCCTCGACACGGCCGTGGCCGACACGGGCAGGCCGCGGCTGAGCCACGTGCTGCCCTGCTTGAGCTCGGCCTGCCAGTCGCCGTCGGCCGTGCCGGTGACGGTGAGGGTGAGCTCGATCGTGCGGGTGGTGCGGGCGGTGGAGCCCTTCGGCCGGCCGCGGCGTGGCTTGGCGGGCTCGGCGTCGGCCGGTGCGTCCGCGATCGTGGTGGTGCCGGCTTCCTCGGGCGTGCTCATCGCTCGGCGTGCTCCCTCGTGACGGTGTGGTGGACCAGTCTGATCGTAGAACACCTGTTCGATTCGACCGAAGGCGGGATGCTGGGAGTGATGATGGGTGAGATGGGCGGGAGTTCGACGGCGGCTATGCGGAGTACGCGTTGCTGCCGAACTCGCTGCTGATGCCGGTCACCACCACGTTGCCGTGGGACGTCCTGGCCGCGCTACCCGAGACGTACCTGACCGCGTACGGCTCGCTGGACGCGTCGGGGGTCGGGTCGGGCAGGGGCGGTTGCTGATCCCGGCGGGACCTCGTCGGTGGGCATGGCCGCCGCGTCGATCGCGTCCGGCCACGGTGTCGAGATCGCGGCCACCACTCGGCGGCGGACAAGATCGACGCGCTGACCGCGGCCGGCGTCGACCACGTACTCGTCGACGACGGTGGTCGCTGGCGGCGGATGTGCACGCGATATGGCCCGACGGTCCGGACCACGTCCCGATCTCGTCGGAGCCACTACGGCGTGGACTCGCTGCACCTGTCCGTCGGGGCGGAACGTCTGCATGACGGGCTCGCTCAGCGGTAGTGATCCCCGACTTCGAGCCGATAGCGATCATCCAGTCCGGAACCAGGCTCACCCCTTCCACAGCAACGACATCAAGGGCAGCGCGGGCAAGGCCGCGTTGCGGCGGGTCGTCCACGAGGTCGAGGCCGGCATCTACCGGCCCAACGTGGACCGCGTCCTCGGCCTGGACGACATCGTCGCGGCCCACCGGTACATGGAGAACGACGAAGCCACCGGGAAGGTGGTCGTGGTGCCCTGATGTGCCAGGACTCGGTCAGCGTGGGTCCCCGAACGTCACCGTGACCTGCTCGTACCCGAGCGAGCGCGCCAGCGATGTCAGCATGTCCCGGGTGTTGGTCTCGGCGCGGGCGCGGAGGTCGCTCTGCTGTGCCGTCTCGTCGAGTTTCCGCGAGGCGAGCTGGTAGAGCTCCTCGTCGCTGGCCGGGTTGTCCGCGATGACGCCCGCGAGCCGCTCGACGATGCCCCGGTCCCGGCCGACCACGCGGCTCACCGTCGGGTCGATCGTGGCTCGGTCCAGCCGTGGGGTGGGCAGCGTGAAGGTCACGGCGCGGCGGTCGGCGGACACCGCGACCCGCTCCGGCCCGAGGTTGGACAGGTCGACCACCGCGTCGACGTGACCGGTCGCGAACAGCGTGCTGCGTTCGCCGCTGATCAACGCGGGGACGTGCGGGGTGTCGTGTTCGATGTCCACGAGCACCTGGAACGTGCCGGTCACGGCGTGGTACTCGGCGATGTCGGTCAGGGCGGTCATCAGCGGAGCCGGGCCCCGGTCCACCGTCTGTTGCTCGAAGGTTCCGGACAGGGCGGGGAGCGCGCCCATGACCTGCGCGCCGACCGGCACCGCGATCGCCAAGGCAGCGACGGCGGCGAGGGCCTTCAGGGACGGGCGGCGGCGCCGCGGTCGGCCGGTCCATGGTGTGGTGTCGGGCTCGAGCAGTCGCTGGGCCATCGAATCTCCCGGTGTCGACCTCATCGTCTTCCACGGAGAACACGCACGGTCGTCGACATGTTGCGCTCCGCGATGTCAGTGTCCTGTGAGCTGCCGCACCTGATGGGGCTCACCACCCGTGCTCGATAGCTACTCGGGTACGGCCGAGAAGTCCAGACCGGGCGGGTTGACACCTGCGGTGCGGCTGTCGCAGGATCCTGGAAACGTTACCGGAAACGATGCCAGGAGTGAGTGTCGAGGATGACGATCTCGAACCCCGTGGACGCGCCGGCACGATCGGCGGCGAGCAGCGGGCTGACGATCACGGGCATCGAGGTGCTCGGCGTGCGGGCGCCGCTTGCGCGGGAGTTCAAGGGCAGCTTCTACCGGATGACCCATCGGGCGACGCTGATCACGAGGGTGCGCACAGCGGACGGCATCGTCGGCGAGGCGTACGTCGGCGACGAGGACGGGGCGCTCGTCGGACATCGCGCGCATCGTCCGCACCGAGATCGAGCCGCGGCTGATCGGGCGCCGATGCGATGGCGACGGAGCGGTGCTGGGAGCTGGCCTACCCGGTCACCTACGACATCCTGCGGGACCGGCGGCTCGGCCTGGTCGCCCTCGCGGCCGTCGACACGCGCGATCTGGGACGCCGTCGGCAAGGCGCTGAGCGTGCCGCTGTGGCGGCTGTGGGGTGGCTACCGCGAGCGAGCGTCCCGCTGGTCGCGATCGGCGGCTATTACGGGGAGCCGCTCGGTATCGATCGACGAGGAGATCGCCGTTCTACAAGCGAGCGCGGCCTGGCCGGGATGAAGTTCAAGGTCGGCGGCGCGCACGCCCGCGAGATCGACGCGAAGCGGGTGCGCGGCAGCGACCGGGAGGCGGCGGGCGACGATTTCGTGCTCACCATCGACGCGAACCAGGGCTACACCGTCGGCGGACGCGCTGGAGTTCGCGTGGCCGGGTCGAGGACGCTCGGACATCCGGTGGTTCGAGGAACCGGTGCGCTGGCACAACGACCGCCGGGCGCTGCGTGACGTGCGCATGCGCGGCCGGCATCCCGATCTGCGGCCGGGCAGAGCGAGCACAGCGCCGAGCGGGTGCCGGGACCTGATGGAGGCGGGCGCCATCGACGTCTGCAACTTCGACGCCTCGTGGTCCGGCGGCCCGACGGCGTGGCGGCGAGCGGCGGCGATCGCCACCTCCTTCGACGTCGAGATGGGACACCACGAGGAGCCCCAGGTCGCCGCGCACCTGATCGCCAGCCAGCCGCACGGCACCTACGCCGAGTGCTTCCACCCCGACCGCGACCCGTTCTGGTGGAACCTCGTCGCCAACCGAACGCCGAATCGTCGACGGCAAGCTCCGGCTGCCCGACGGTCCTGGCCTGGGCTGGACCCTCGACGAGGACTACATCGCCGCGCACCTGGTCGACCTGCGATGAACGCCGGTCGCCCCCATCGCGTCGGCATCGCGGAAGTGGCCGAGCACGCCGGGGTCGCCGTGTCGTCGGTGTCGCGGGTGGTGTCCGGGCATCCCGATGTCAGCGAGCGGATGCGCACGCGCGTGCTGGCCGCGATCGAGGAGCTCGGGTTCGTCCCGGACGTCACGGCGCAGAGCCTGCGCACCGGGTCGACCAAGACGGTCGGGTTCGTCGTCAGCGACATCCGCAACCCGCTCATCGCCGAGATCGCCCACACCGCGGAGACCCGGCTAGCGCGAGCGCGGCTACGCGCTGCTGTTGATGAGCGCGCTGCACGATCCCGAGCTCGAGGTCGAGCACCTGCGCAGGCTGCGCCCAGCGTCGGGTCGACGGCCTGCTGATCTCGGTGACGGACGAACACAATCCGGCGACCGTCGCGCTGTTGGGGCAGGTGCAGGTCCCGGTCGTGCTCGTCGACCGCGACGTCCCGGAGCTGACCGAGGCCCGGACGGCCCGCTTCGACCACGCGGTCGGCCTGACCGAGGCGGTGGACCACCTGGTCGAGCTCGGGCACAGGAACATCGGCCTGGTCAGTGGCTCGGCGGGCGTGCGGCCCTCGCGGGAGCGCGAGCAGGCGCTGCACCGGGTCGTCGCGTCCTACCCGGGGGTGCGGGCGAGCTCGGTCGTCGGCGACTTCACCTCCGAGCACGGCGCCAAGGCCACGCACGCGTTGATGACCGGTGACGACCGGCCGACCGCGCTGATCTCGGGGAGCAACCAGATCCTCGTCGGCGTGCTGTCGGCGCTGGCCGGCCTTCCGGTCGAGGTGCCGCGCGACGTCAGCCTCGTCACCTGCGACGACGTGCCGATGGCGGCGTTCGTCCGGCCGCGGCTGGCCACCATCCGCCGGGACGTCTCCCTCATGGGGCGCACCGCGGCCGACCTGCTGCTCGAGGCGCTGGCCGGCGAGCCGGCGCGGTCGGCCGAGCTGCCCACCCGGTTCGAACCGGCGGAGTCCTGCGCCCCCGCGAATGTCTTCGAAGGAGAAGCATGACGGCAACCCCTGTGCACGCACCCCTGACCGACGCCGAGCGCATCAACCTCCGCCGGGCCAAGTGGGGCGGGCTGGTCGGCACCGCGCTCGAGCAGTACGACTTCGTCATCTACGGCACCGCGTCGGCGCTCGTGTTCAACGCGGTCTTCTTCCCGCAGGTCAGCCCGGCCGTCGGGTACCTCGGTTCGTTCGGCGCCTACGCCGTCGGTTTCTTCGCCCGCCCGCTCGGTGGGCTGTTCTTCGCCCGGTTCGGTGACCGGCTGGGCCGCAAGTGGGTGCTGGTGTCCACGCTGTACCTGATGGGGATCGCGACGTTCCTCATCGGTGCGCTGCCCACCTTCGGTCAGGTCGGGATCCTGGCACCGGTGCTGCTCGTGCTGCTGCGCTGCCTGCAGGGGTTCGGCGCGGGGGCGGAGATGGCGGGCGGTTCGGTACTGCTCACCGAGACCGCCCCGATCGGCAGGAGAGGGCGCACCGGCTCGCTGGTGTGGGTCGGCGCGTCGGCCGGGACGGCCCTCGGCGCGGTCGTGTGGCTGGTGGTGCAGGCGCTGTTCCCGGCCGAGGCCCTGCTGACGTGGGGCTGGCGGGTCGTGTTCTTCAGCTCGATCCTGGTGACGATCGCGGCGTACGTGATGCGCCGCAAGCTGCACGAATCCGCCGTGTTCACCGAGACCCGGGAGCAGCGCGAGGAGGTGGCGGTCGACGAGCGGCTGTCGCCGGTGGCCGACGTCTGGCGCAACGGGCGCCGCAACGTCGCGCGGGTGTTCCTGCTGGTGGCCGGGGTGAGCGTCAACTCCTACACGTACCAGGTGTTCATGGGCAGCTACCTGGTCTCGCAGGTCGGTGTGGACAAGTGGGTGTTCACGCAGGCGCTGCTGATCGGCGCGATCTGCGGGATGGGCGGGGCGTACTTCTTCGGCTGGCTCGCCGACCGGCTGGGCCGGCGCCCGGCGTGCGGCTCCTGCGCGGTCGTGATGATCCTGCTGCCCGTCCCGGCGTTCCTCATGCTCGACACCGGCGACCCCTGGCTGATCACTCTCGTGATCGTGCTGGGCTTCGTGTTCGCCGCCGAGGGGTCGGTGGGCGCCCAGACGGCCTTCCTCTCGGAACTGTTCGGCTCCCGCTACCGCTACGCCGGGGTGACGCTGGGCCGCGAGCTCGCATCGGTCGTCGGCGGCGCCGGGCCACTGGTCTTCTCGGCGCTGCTCACCTGGGCCGCCGGTAGCTGGGTGCCGGTAGCCGTGGTGATGATGCTGGTGATGGTGATCAGCCTGGTCACTACCCTGCGCGCCCCCGAGACCCGTGATCGCGACCTGTACACGACGGCCGATGCGGCCTGACCGGAGAGGACTCATGACGCAGACCCCTGCCGTCATCGGCGGCAAGCACGTCGAGACCGCGCAGACCTACGACAACATCGACCCGGCCACCGGGATGTCACTCGGCGCCGTCGCGCGCGGCGGGCCGGCCGAGATCGAGCTCGCGGTGCAGGCCGCCGCCGCGGCCCAGCCCGGCTGGTACGCCACGCCGGCGGCCGACCGGGCCGTGCTGCTCACCGACCTCGCCGCCGCGATCACCCGGAACGCCGAGGAGCTGGCGCGCCTGGAGAGCGAGGACACCGGCAAGCCGCTCCACCAGGCTCGCGCCGACGCCGCGGTGTGCGCTCGGTACTTCCAGTTCTACGGCCACGCGATCGACACCTACTACGGCGACACGATCCCGGTGCAGCCCGGCGTGCAGGCGTGGACGACCCGCGAGCCGTTCGGCGTCACCGGCCACATCGTGGCCTGGAACTATCCGATGCAGCTGTTCGCCCGCGGTGTCGCCCCGGCGATCGCCACCGGCAACGCCTCGGTGGTCAAGCCGGCCGACGAGACGCCGCGGACGTCGGTGCGGTTGGCCGAGCTGGCCGCCGAGATCGGCATCCCGGCGGGCGTGGTCAACGTCGTCCCCGGGATCGGCACCGAGGCCGGCGCAGCACTCACCGCTCACCCCGGCGTGGCGCAGATCGGGTTCGTCGGGTCCACCGTGGTCGGCGCCCAGGTGGCGCACGCTGCCGCGGAGCGCGTCGTCCCGGTGACCTTGGAGCTGGGTGGCAAGTCCGCCCACCTGGTGTTCCCGGACGCCGACCTCGACGCCGCGGCGGCCGCGATCACGAAGGGCATCCTGCAGAACGCCGGGCAGACCTGCTCGGCCGGATCGCGGCTGATCGTGCACGACGACGTCCACGACGCGCTGCTGGAGCGGCTCGTGGCGACGTTCTCCGAAGTCCGGCTCGGCCCGGGCTCGGACGACCCCGACCTCGGCCCGCTGGTGTCGCGCAAGCAACAGGAGCGGGTGCGTGGCTTCCTGGCGGAGGTCGACCCCGGCCAGGTCGTGCTCGGCGGCACCGTGCCCACCGACGAGTCGCTGCGCGACGGCGCCTACTTCACCCCGACGATCGTCGATCGCGTCGACCCGGCCGGCCGGATCGCCCAGGAAGAGGTGTTCGGCCCGGTGCTGGCCGTCATCCCGTTCCGCACGGACGCCCGAGGCCGTGCAGCTGGCCAACTCCACGGAGTACGCGCTGATGGGCGCGGTGTGGACAGCCGACATCGCCCGGGCGCTCACGGTCTCCCGCGCCGTCGCGGCCGGCCAGGTCTACATCAACGCCTTCGGCGCCGGCGGTGGCGTCGAGCTGCCCTTCGGCGGCTTCCGCAAGTCCGGCTACGGCCGGGAGAAGGGGGTGGAGGCCATGAATGCCTACACCCAGTCCAAGACCTACATCGTCAAGCTCTGACGGGAGTTCCTGTGTCCGTCCAACTGGCGGCGTCCGACCGCACCACAGAGCTGCGCGCCCTCGCGACGCGGGCGCGCGAGCTGATCCTGCGCACGGCGAACACCGCCGGGGCCGGCCACGTCGGCGGCTCGCTGTCGGCGGCAGACCTGCTCACCACGCTGTACTTCGACACGTTGCGCGTCGACCCGGCCCGTCCCGACGACCCAGACCGGGACCGTTTCGTCCTGTCCAAGGGGCACTGCGGGCTGGGGCTCTACGTGCTGCTGGCCATGCGCGGTTACCTCGACGAGTCCGAGCTGGCCACGTTCGACCAGGGCGGCTCGCGGCTGCAGATGCACCCGGACATGACCAAGCTGCCCGGGATCGACATCTCCACCGGCTCGCTCGGCATGGGGTTGTCGGCCGGCATCGGGATGGCGCTTGGCGCGCGGATGCGCGGCCCGCGTCCCGACGGCACCCACCCCCGCACGTTCGTCATGCTCGGTGACGGCGAACTGCAGGAGGGCATGACGTGGGAGGCCGCCCACGTGGCGCCGCGGTACCGGCTCGGTCACCTCACCGCGATCCTCGACCACAACGGCCTGCAGCAGTACGGCTGGCCGCCCACCGACGCCGACCGGGGAGACCGCCGTGACCCGTGGGCCGGCGTCGACCTCGATGCGGTCTTCACCGGCCTGGGCTGGCGCGTCCTGGACGTCGACGGGCACGACATCGGCGCGATCCGCGAAGCCCTCGCCGAGGCCCGCACGGCCGAGCCCGTCGATCGGCCCACGTTCATCCACGCCCACACGGCGAAGGGTCACGGCGTGTCCTTCACCGAGCTGACCATCGCCTGGCACACCGGCGCGCCGGACGACGAGCAGCTCGCGGCCGCGCTGGCCGAGCTGCACGCCGAGGAGGAGTCCAAGTGACCGGTTCCATGCGCGACGCATGGGCGAGCACGCTCGTCGAGCTCGGCGCCGAAGACCCGCGCAGCGTCGTCCTCGACGCCGACCTCGCCTCCAGCACGAAGGCGCAGCTGTTCGCCGAGGCGCACCCCGAGCGCTTCCTGCAGATGGGCATCGCCGAGCAGAACATGGTCGGGGTCGCGGCAGGCCTCGCGACGACCGGGTTCGTGCCCTGGGTGTCGTCGTTCGGGGTGTTCTTCTCCAACCGCGCCCTCGACCCGATCCGCATGCTCGTCGCCCAGACCGATGCGAACGTCAAGATCGCGGCCGGCTACACGGGGGTCTGCTTCGGCATGGCGGGCAAGACCCACCACGACCACGCCGACATCGCGACCATCCGCGCCATGCCCCGGATGACGCTGATCGCCCCCGGCGATGCCGCGGAGGCGGGCGCGGCCACGCGCTGGGCGCACGCCCACGACGGCCCGGTCTACCTGCGCCTCGCCCGCGACCCGCTGCCCGCGTTGCCCGGGGAGGGCTTCGCGTTCGGCCGGCTGCGGATGCTGCGCCACGGGAACGGCGGAGTCCTGGTCTCGACGGGAGCGCAATCGGGGCGGACCCTCGCGGCCGCCGAGGCGCTCGCCGAAGAGGGGATCGACCTGACCGTCGTGCACGCCGCGACGCTCAAGCCGTTCGACGAGGACGCGCTCGTCGGGCTCTGCGACGACGCCCCGTTCGTGGTGACGGTCGAGGAGCACACGACCTACGGCGGGCTCGGCGGACTCGTTGCCGAGGTGCTCTCGGCATCCGGGCGGCCCCTCCCCGTGCACCGGATCGGGCTGGAGGACACCTGGGTCGAGTCGGGCTCCAACGACTACCTGCTCGACCGGTACGGGCTGTCGATCGACGCCGTCGCCGCCCGGGTGAGGGCGGTCGCGGCATGAGCGCTGATCGGAGCGCGATCGTCACAGGTGGGGCGAGCGGGATCGGAGCCGCCTGCGCGGCGGTGCTCGCGCGGGCGGGATGGCGGGTAGGGGTGCTCGACCTCTCCGCGGCCGCCGCGAAAGAGGTCGCCGACGCCCTCCCCGGCACCGGTCACGTCGGCGTGGAGTGCGACGTGACCTCGGCGTCGTCCGTGGACGCTGCGGTGGAGCAGGTGGCCGCGGGCACGCAGCTCGGCGCGGTCGTCGCGTGCGCCGGGATCGCCCGGCCACGCGCGGCCGCCACGGCCGACGACGACCACCTGCGGCAGCTGCTCGACGTGCACACCCTCGGGCTCGTCCGGGCGTGTCGCGCGGCGTACCCGCACCTGACCGCGGCCGGTGGCGGCGCGATCGTCGGCATCTCGTCCATGGGCGCCCGGCTCGGCCTGCCGGGCCGCCTCGCCTACAACGCGGCGAAGGGCGCGGTGGACTCCGTCGTGCGGACCCTCGCGGTCGAGTGGGCCCCGCAGCGCATCCGTGTCAACGCCGTGGCGCCCGGCTGGGTGCACACGCCGGCGATCGCCCGCCTGATCGCCGACGGCCGGCTCGACCCCGAGCCGATCGTGGCGCGCACCCCGCTGGGACGGTTCGCCGAACCCGCCGAGATCGCCGAGACGGTGGCCTTCCTGGTCTCCCCGGCTGCGTCGTACACCACCGGCCAGGTGCTCGTGGTCGACGGAGGGCTCACCGTGCAGGGCCCTTCCAGCGATCCCACCGTGCGGTAGCGGAGCGCGAGCGTCGGCGGGATCAGCTCGGCGCCACGATCAGCAGGACTCGTCGACCTTCACGACTCCGAAGTCGATCCGGGTGGACGGCGTGATCGTGTCGCCGGCTGGCACGTTCTGGCCGCAGACCGTCCAGTTGCGGTCGGACACCTGCATGCGCCCGGCTCCGGTGGCGTCGTGCGACGTGGTGACCGCGATCCCGTAGCCGGTGAGCTGCTGGATGGCGTCCTGGGCGTCCTGGAGACCGGACCCCACGAGGTTCGGCATGGTCCAGGTCGCCGCCGGCGCCGTCGTGGCCGGCGCCGGGGCCGGCATCGGGTAGATGACGGTCGCCGGCCCGGCGGGCGCAGGGGGTGCAGCGGGCGCGGGTGGACTGCCACAGGCCGTGAGGGCGGTGGCGGCAAGAGCCAGAGCGGCTCGGCGCATCGGGGAGCTCCTGTCGTTCACCTCGACCATGCTCGCGCCGAATGACACGATTGTTACCGGCGTCAGTAGGCCCGGCCGATCAGCACGGTGTGCTTCGCGGGCATGCCCGAGATCAGGCAGGTGGGTGCTGGCGGGTCGGCGTCGACGATGCAGCGGATCGTGGCGCCGGTGCCGTGGCCGAGTGCCTGCTCCGACTCCTCGGTGCCGGACCAGCCGGCGAGGAACAGCCCGCCGTCGCCGACGCGCTGCGTGAACTCGTCGAAGTCGGTGACCGGGTAGGTGTGCTCCTCGCGGAAGGCGCGTGACTCCGCGAGCAGCACCTGCTGGATCACGTCGAGGAGGTCCGCGGCGGCGCGGGCGGCGCCGTCGAGCGGGACGGCGCTCTTGCTCCGGTCGTCCCGGCGGACCAGGGTGGCCCGGCCGGAGGCGAGCTCCCGCGCGCCCAGCTCGATCCGGACGGGGACCCCTTTCAGCTCCCAGTCGACGGATCGGCGTCCGAACGAGGTGTGGGTGCGGGCGTCGAGGTGCGCGCGGACGCCGGCGGCGCGCAGCTCCGCCTCGATCCGCCGCGCCGCCTCGGCGACCTCACCCTGCTCGTCCAGCTGCATGACCACCACCTGGTGCGGCGCGATCGCCGGGGGCAGGCGCAGCCCGTGGTCGTCGCCGTGGACCATGACCGTTCCGCCGATCATCCGGGTGGTCGTGCCCCAGGAGGTGGTGGCGGCGTGGCGGCGCTCGCCACCCGCGTCGAGGTACCGGATGTCGAAGGCGCGCGCGAAGTTGTGGCCCAGGTTGTGGCTGGTGCCCATCTGCAGCGCCTTGCCGTCGCGCATCAGCGCCTCGCACGTGAAGGTGTGGTCGGCGCCGGCGAAGCGCTCGCCGGGCGACTTCTCTCCCGGCACCACCGAGATCGCCAGCGACTCCTCCATGAACCGCCGGTAGACCTCCAGCATGCGCCGGGTCTCCTCGACCGCGTCCTCGTAGGTGGCGTGCGCGGTGTGGCCCTCCTGCCAGAGGAACTCGGTGGTGCGCAGGAACAGACGCGGCCGGAGTTCCCAGCGCACCACGTTGTTCCAGAGGTTGAGCATCAGCGGGAGGTCCCGATGGGACTGGACCCACCTGGCGAAGTAGTGGTTGACCACCGTCTCGGAGGTGGGGCGCACCACCAGCGGCTCGGCGAGCTCCTCCCCACCACCGTGGGTGACCACGGCCAGCTCGGGGGAGAAGCCCTCGACGTGCCGCTTCTCCCTCTCCAGGAAGCTCATCGGGATGAGCAGCGGGAACGCGACGTTCTGGGCGCCGGTGGCCTTGATCCGCCGATCCATGTCGGCCTGCATGAGCTCCCAGATCGCGTAGCCCCACGGTCGGATGACCATGCTCCCCCGCGCCGGACCGTTCTCGGCCAGTTCGGCCCGAGCGACGATGTCCTGGTACCAGGCGGGGAAGTTCTCCGCCTGCGGGGTGAGTACGGCCTTGGCCACGGTGCTGCCTTCTGCTGGGCGAACGGACAGCAGGAACGCTAGCCGGACGAGCAAACCCTTATCCGGCGGAAAGCCCGCTGACCTGCACCGATGGCGTGGCCGCGGCCGGCGTCAGCTCTGCCCGGAGGACGCCGTCCGCCGCGGGAGGACCCAGCCGGGGCGCACGAAGTGGCAGGTGTACCCGTGCGGCAGCTTCTGGAGGTAGTCCTGGTGTTCCTCCTCCGCCTCCCAGAAGTCGCCGGCCGGCGTCACCTCCGTGACGACCGTCCCGGGCCAGATGCCGGAGGCGTCGACGTCGGCGATCGTGTCGCGGGCGACGCGCTCCTGCTCCTCGCTCGTGTGGAAGATGCCCGAGCGGTAGCTGCGCCCGATGTCGTTGCCCTGGCGGTTCTTCGTGGTCGGGTCGTGGATCTGGAAGAAGAACTCCAGCACCTCGCGGTAGCTGATGACGTCGGGGTCGAAGACGACCTCGACGGCCTCGGCGTGGTCACCGTGGTTGCGGTAGGTCGCGTTCGGCGTGTCGCCACCGGAGTAGCCGACGCGGGTCGAGACGACACCCGGTCGTGCGCGCAGGAGTTCCTGCGCTCCCCAGAAACAGCCACCGGCCAGGATCGCGCGCTCGGTCGCCATCGTGTTCGCCTCCTCGTCGCGGGTCTTCGCGGAACTGCACCCCGCCCCTGCATCAACCGGAACGGGCGGACCACTGTTCCACTCGGCGGGCGATACCGCCGTTCCGGGTAGGGGCAGTACCTCCCTCGGTCGCAACAGCCCACTTACCCTGGGGCTATGGGCCAGATCGACCACCGCGCCGAGGTCCGCGAGTTCCTCAGCTCGCGGCGCGCGCGCATCACCCCCGAGCAGGCCGGGCTGCCCGCGTACGGCGGCAACCGCCGGGTCAAGGGACTGCGTCGGGAAGAGGTCGCCATGCTGGCCGGTGTCTCCATCCACGACGTGCAGTACCACCGCAGCGGCCGCAAGCGGCTACGGCACCCGGTGGTCGGCCAGCTCGACCTGAGCTTCGAATCGATGGAGCTGCCGTCGGAACCGGGCCTGACCCTCAACGTGTACACCGCCGCCGCGGACAGCCCGACCGCCGACGCGCTCAAGATGCTCGCCAGCTGGGCCGCCACGCAGGAGCTCATCCCTTGACGGCCGGCGCTATACCGGGACATCTCCGAGACGGGTCTCCCATCCCGGGTCCGGGAGCGAGGGCACCAGCACCACCTTGCCCGCGTCGCCGTGCATCAGCTGGAGCGCCTCGGGGAGCCCGCTCAGCGGCAGCCGGTGGGTCACGAGGCTCGACAGGTCGACCCTGCCGGATGTGATCAGCTCGGACAGCTGGTCCCAGGTGGCCCACAGGGACCGGCCGAAGCTGCCGCGCAAGGTCAGCCCCCTGGTGATCAGGGTTCGGGTCACCGGCAGCGGGAAGTCGTCCTTGACCAGGCCCACCGCCACCACGGTGCCCTCGTGCCGGGTGCCGGCGATGAGCGAACCCAGGGCGGCCCCCACGCCCGAGCACTCGAACGACACGTCGTACCCGCCTCGCCGCCGGGTCGTCGGGTCGGCGACATCGAGGGGGTCCCGCCCGACATCGACCGGCACGGCGCCGCGCTGCTCGGCGAGTTCGCGTCGACGGGGATTGGGCTCCACGACGGTCACGCCGCGGGCCCCGAGGGCCACCGCGATCTGCACGAGCACCAGCCCGATCGGGCCGGCCCCGGAGAGCAGCACGCTGCTGCCGCCCAGCGACACACCACTGCGCAGCACCGCGTGCATGGCGGCCCCGGCCGGCTCCAGCAGCGCCCCTTCGTCGAGGGAAAGGGATTCCGGAAGGACGAAGCAGCTGGCGGCCGGTACCACGAACCGTTCCGCGAACGCACCGTCGACGTGCACGCCGAACAGCGACATGCGGCTGCAGTTGTGGCCCTCGCCGTTCCGGCAGTGGAAGCAGCGTCCGCAGTGCAGGTGGGTCTCGACGGCCACCCGGGTCCCGACCCGGAGCTCGTCCGCCCACGGCCCGGTCTCGACCACGGTGCCCGCCACCTCGTGTCCCAGCGTGACGGGGTGGCGCACCCCGAGCTCGTCCGCCACCGGGCTGGACTCGACGATCGCCGCGTCCGTGCCGCACACCGATGCCGACGCGACCTCGACCCGAACCTGCCCGGGCAGCAACTCGCGATCCGGGCGGTCGTCCACGAACCGGCAACCGGGCTCCCTGCCGGTCTTGACGATCGCACGCATGCACCCATGGTGGGGCGGGCAGGAGCCCTCCCGACACCGCCTGGAGACGAGGCTGCACCCCCGCGCCTTCGTCAGATGTCGCAAGCCCGTGGAGCGGGTGCTCGACACCCGGACGTTGCCCGGACGGGGCGGCGGGACCATCGTGGAGCGATGAGCACCAGTACGTCGATCATCGGCTGGGCGCACACGCGGTTCGGGCGGCTCGATGCCCCGGATACGACCGCCTTGATGGGCGAGGTGATACCCGAGGCGTTGACCGGCGCGGGCGTCGAGCCCGGCGACGTCGACGGGATCTTCGTCGGGGTCTACAACAACGGGTTCAGCAGCCAGGACTTCCAGGCCGCCCTGGTGTCGGTCGCCCAGCCGCAGCTCGCGACGACACCCGCCACCCGGCTCGAGAACGCCTGCGCCACCGGCACTGCCGCGATCCACGCGGCATGTGACTTCATCGAGTCGGGGCGCGGCCGGCTCGCGCTGGTCGTGGGGGCCGAGAAGATGACCGCCGTCCCGACGCCCAGGGCGGGGGAGATCCTGCTGTCCGGGTGTTTCCGCCCCGAGGAGGCCGGGGTGGAAGCGGGCTTCGCCGGCGTCTTCGCCGGCATCGCGCGGGAGTACGCCGCCCGCTACGGCGACCCGTCGGATGCCATGGCCCGGATTGCGGCCAAGAACCACGCCAACGGCGTGACGAACCCCTACGCCCAGCTCCGCAAGGACCTCGGCTACGTGTTCTGTGCGACGGTGTCGGAGAAGAACCCGATCGTCGCGGCTCCGCTGCGCCGCACCGACTGCTCTCTCATCTCCGACGGCGCGGCCGCGCTGGTGCTCGCCGCCCCCGACGTCGCGAAGGCCGCGGCCCGGCGAGTGCGGTTCCGGGCGCGGGCCCACGCCAACGACGTGTTCCCCCTGTCCCGACGGGACCCGATCGAGTTCGCCGGTGCGCGGCGGGCCTGGGCCGCGGCCGTGGCCGACGCCGGCATCGACCCGCTCGACCTCGACTTCATCGAGACCCACGACTGCTTCACGATCGCCGAACTGATCCAGTACGAGGCGTTCGGACTGGCGGAGCGCGGTCAGGGGCACCGCGTGCTGGAAGAGGGCACCACCGCGGCGGACGGCAAGCTCCCCGTCAACCGGTCCGGCGGGTTGAAGGCCAAGGGACATCCGATCGGCGCCACCGGGGTCTCCATGCACGCGCTCGCGGCGATGCAGCTGTCCGGGGCGGCCGGCGAGATGCAGCTGCCCCGCGCCGACCTGGGAGGCGTGTTCAACATGGGCGGCGCCGCGGTGGCCAACTACGCGAGCATCCTGGAGCGCTGGTGACCGTCGGCAAGCGCACGACCAACCTGTCCACCCTGCTCCGGCAGACCGCCGCGCGGCTGCCCGACCGCGCCGCACTCGTCAGGGACGACGTGGCGTGGACGTGGCGCGAGGTCGATCAGCGGGTGGACGCGCTCGCCGCCGCGATGGCGGACCGGGGGATCGGCCGGGGTGCTGTCGTGCTGCTGCACAGCGCGAACTGCCTGGACTACCTGACGGTGATGTTCGCGGCCTGGCGCGTGGGCGCGGTCATCACACCGACGAACTCCCGGCTCACCCCGGCCGAGCTGGTGCCACTCGCCGAGGTGGTCCGCCCCGACCTGCTGGTCCTCGACGCCCGCCTCACCGAGCACGCCGTCCCTGATGTGCCCGTCTGGACGCTCGCCGACGGGGACGTCCCCAGGCTCATCGAAAAGCATCGCGGTGCGCGCGTCCCGGACGCCCTCGTCGACGTGGGCGACCCGGCCTGGTACTTCTTCACCTCCGGCAGCTCGGGACGGCCCAAGGCCTCGGTGCTGACCCACGACCAGATGGCCTTCGTCGTCACCAACCACATCGCCGACCTGATGCCCGGCCTCGGCGCCACGGACGCGACGCTCGTGCTCGCGCCGCTGTCCCACGGAGCCGGCGTGCACGTGCTCACCCACGTGGCGCGGGGTGCCGCCGTGGTCCTGCTGCCCGGCGACGGGCTCGACCCCGCCGTGGCCTGGGAGCTGATCGCGCGGCACCGGGTCTCGACGCTCTTCACCGTGCCCACCATCCTGAACCGCCTCGTCGCGGCGGCCGACCCGGAACGGACCGACCACTCGAGCCTCCGGTTCGTGATCTACGCGGGAGCGCCCATCGCGGCACCGGACCAACGCCGCGCATTCGAGGTGCTCGGCCCGGTCATCGAGCAGTACTACGGGCTGGCCGAGGTCACGGGCGCGATCACCGTGTTCCCGCCGGACCAGCACGCCGACGTGCCGTCGGCCGACGGCATCGGCACCGCCGGTTACCCACGGACCGGGATGACGATCTCCATCCAGGACCCGGAGGGCACGATGCTGCCGCCCGGGCAGCGGGGCGAGATCTGCGTCGCCGGCCCTGCGGTCTTCGCGGGCTATCTGGACAACGACGAGGCGAACGCCAAGGCCTTCCGCGACGGGTGGTTCCGCACCGGCGACCTGGGTCTGTGCGACGAGGCGGGGCTGCTCTACATCACCGGTCGCGCCTCCGACATGTACATCTCGGGCGGCTCCAACATCGACCCGCGCGAGGTCGAGGTGAAGCTCCGCGAGCATCCCGGCGTGCGGCAGGTCGGCGTCGTCGGCGTGCCGGACCCGGACTGGGGCGAGGTGGGGTACGCCGTGTGCGTCGTCGAACCGGGACTCCACCCGGACGATCTCCTCGAGTGGTCCCGCGGCGTCATGGCGCGCTACAAGGTCCCGAAGCGGGTGCACGTCGTGGACCAGCTCCCCACGTCGGCCTACGGGAAGGTCACCACGCCGCTGTTGCGGGAGCTCCTGCGCGATGCGGGCCTCTGGCCGGAGGCGCGATGACGACCGCACGCCCGGCGCTCCTCCGACACCCGGGTCCGGTGGCCCCGGAACGGGTGGTCGGTGAAGCGACCCACCTGGTCGAGCACGAGCACGCCCTCCCCGCGGGGGAGCGCCTGCTGGACGCCGTGGCAGATCTTCTTGCGCGGACCGGATCGGCGGGGGCGGTCGGCGATCTCGTCGGCGGCACCCTGTCCGCCTTCGACTACTACATCCCGGCACTGGGCGCGCCCGGCGGAGCCGTGGCGACGTTCAGCGACCCGCACCCCGGCGCCGGTCCGGTGCGGCTGGTCCGCGGGGGCGTGACCATCGGCCGGCGGGCCGGGGAGGTGTTCGTCCACAGCCACGCCGTCTTCGAGGGACGGGACGGCGTGCTCAGGGCGGGCCATCTCATCCCCGAGTCGGTCGTCCTCGGCCCCGGCGTCACCGCGCGCGTGGCCGCGAGCGCGGACGTCGTCTACGACGTCGCGCCGGACCCCGAGACGACCATGTCGCTGTTCATGCCCACGCGGGTGGGTGCGCCGGCACCGGGCGGGCCGGGCTCGCGGCGCGGTGTCGTCTGCCGGATCCGCCCCAACGTCGACCTCGCCACCGCCATCGAGGAGCTCGCCGAACGGCAGGGCTGGGGCGCCGCGTCGGTCCGCGGCCAGATCGGCTCCCTGGTGGGCGGCCGGCTGCTCCAGGAGGACGGATCGATCCTCGAGGTCGAGGGACCTGCCACGGAGGTCATGTACCTCGACGGCACCGTGCGCACGGTGGACGGCCGGATGTCGGCCGACCTGGTGCTGGGCATGGTGGACCGCTTCGGTCGCATCCACCGGGGCGGCCTGGTGCGCGGGCTCAACCCGGTGGCGATGACCTACGAGCTGGTGCTCGTCGAGAGGGACTGAGCCGGGATGCGCCGGCTCAGCAGGAGGAGCCCCAGTGCAGCGGCAACGATCAGGATGCCGACGATCCACAGGCCGGCACGTGCGCTCCCGGTGAGGTCCACGAGCCACCCCGTCACGTAGGGCGCGGCGAAACCGGAGGACGAGCCCAGCGTGTTCACCAGCGCGATGCCCGTCGCCGCTCCCGAACCGGACAGGAAGGTCGGCGGGAGGTACCAGAACACCGGGAACGCCGAGAAGACGCCGATCGCCGTCACGGTGATCACCACCATCGTGGCGAGCGGTGAGGTCATGTAGAGCGCGACGGGCACGGTCAACCCCGCGAGGAGCATCGGCAGGACGACGTGCCAGAAGCGCTCGTCGGTGCGGTCGGAGTGCCGGGACCACAGCACCATCGCAACCGCCGCGGCTGTGTAGGGAATCGCGACGAGGAATCCGGTCTCGACGATGCTGAACGAGGTGTCGAAGGTCTTCGAGAACCCGGCGACGATCGTCGGCAGGAAGAAGCTGAGCGCGAAGAGGCCGTACCCGAGGCCGAAGTAGATCCCGCCCAGCGCCCAGACGCGGGGGTCACGGAGTCCGTCTCGGGCCGAGTGGTGTCCTGCGCTCGTCTGCGGCTGGTCGGCCGCCATCGTGGTGTCGAGCCACTCCCGCTCCTCGGTCGTGAGCCACTTCGCCTGGCGGGGCCGGTCGGTCAGGTAGAACCAGGCCGCGACGCCGAGCAGCACCGTCGGGAGGCCCTGGAGCAGGAACATCACCTGCCAGTCGGCGAGGCCGAACCAGCCGTCGGAGTACTGCAGGATCACGCCGGACAGGGGAGCGCCCAGGACGGACGACAGCGGCAGGAAGACCATGAACAGCCCCACCAGGCGGCTTCGGTCCGAGCGGGGGAACCACCAGGTCAGGTAGAGGATGATGCCCGGGAAGAACCCCGCCTCCGCGATCCCGAGGAGCACCCGGGCGCCGTACAGCCAGCCCGCGTCGGGCACGAAGGCCATGAGGGTGGCGACCAGCCCCCAGCTGACCATGATCCGCGCGATCCAGCGTCGGGCGCCGAACCGGTGCAGGGCCAGGTTGCTCGGCACCTCGAACAGGATGTAACCGATGAAGAAGAGGCCGCTGGCCAGGCCGTACATGGTCTCGGTGAGCCCGAGGTCGGCACTCATCGTCAGCTTGGCGAACGCGATGTTGCTGCGGTCGAGGTAGTTCAGGAGGTAGGCGAGCCCCAGGAACGGGATGAGCCTGCGCGCGACCTTGCGCATCACGCGTTCCTGGAGTGCCGACCTGTCGGCCCGTGGCGGGTGGACGCGTTCCGACATGCCGGACCCCCTTTGGTCGCAATAGGTGCGACGCGAGGATGCAGGCGCCCGGCGCCGGCGGGCTACGTGACTGCGACGAAACCACGGCGCGGGACTTGCTACGGATGTCGAAAGCGCTCGTCGCCCAGGAGATCCATGAGCGTGAGTCCGAGGTGCATGGTCAACCTGGTGCGACCGTCGGACAGGTCCAGACCCGTCAGCTCCTCGATCCGGCCGAGCCGGTAGTACAGCGTGGTCTTGTGGATGTTGAGGGTCACGGCCGCGGCCGGCGCGGAGCAGCCCGCGTCCAGGAACGTCCGCAGCGTGGTGGCCATCTGGCCGTCCCGGTCGACGGCCAGCAGCCGTTGCACCTCGGCGGGCAGGACCCGCAGGCCGAGCTCGTTCTCCGGGATGCGGAGCAGCGGACCGTAGGGCCCCAGCTCTTCCCACGTGGCGGCCACCCCACCGAACTCCCCACCGAACTCCACGGTGGCCGCGCGGCTGGCCAGCCCGGCCAGTTCCGCCGTCTCGAACGCGCGATCCAGGCCGGGAAGGGATGGCCCGACACCGGCGACGGCGTGGAACGTGCCGGACGAGAGGTCGTGCACCCTGCTCAGCATCCGCTCGGCGTGGGCGCGCAGGGACTCCGAGCCGAGCGGCCGGCGGCTGCCGAGGAGGAGGACCGCCGTCCCGTGGTCCACCGCGGACAGCCGTTCCCCCGCCTCCGGCGGTGCCGGGAGGGCCAACGCGCTGCGCATGGCGACGTTGACGTGCGACAACGACGCGTCCGGGGAGTTCCTCGGCAGCGCCAGCCGGATCGCGGTCACCTGCTCGAACCCCGCGGAGTCGCCGCGAGCCGCGAGATCGGCCAGCGCCCGACGTCGCAGGGAGGGCTCGGGGCCCACCAGGTGGAGCACCGGCTGCTCCCGTGCCAGCGCGCCGGCGGCGGAGGCGAGGTCGTCGGCGAGGAGTGGGGCCAGCCGCTGCGCCGCGTCGGTGATCGCCGACAGCTCGAAGGTGGTGACGGACTCGTCGGCGTCCATGACGATGATCAGAGCGAGCAGCTCACCCCGCCACCGCACGGGCACGCAGACGCGGGCCTGCATGCCGAACTCCTGGTTCGGCGGGATGATCCCCGCCCGGGTCCACGACGCCACACCCTGTGCCAGCACGTGCCCGATCGCCTTGCTGTCCGCCTGGCGTTTGAGGATCGCTTCGACCCGCACCGGGTCCTCGTCGCCGAAGTGCTCGCTGCTGAAGAGCATCCGGACGTGGGGGTCGTCGATCACGACGGATCGCTTCAGCCGGGCTGCCAGGTGGTCGACGATGCCCTGCACCTCGTCCCTGGACACGGGTTCGATCCTACAAAGAACGGTCGTTGACGCCCTCCACCCGCACGATCTACGTTCGATCGACAGCTGGAATCCGCGTTCACCGCGCCGGCCGCGGTTGATCGCAAGGGAGCGGGGTCCCGTGACGCGCGCACCCGAGGTGCCGTACGCCCGCCCGGAGCAGTGGCCGGATGTCGATCTCGTCGACACCGACGTGCACATCACCCCCCGCTCGATCGCGTCGCTGTTCCCGTACCTGCCCGCCCGGTGGCGGGACTACATCCGCGAGAGCGGGATCCAGAGCCTCGAGTCCGACCTCTACCCGTCGGGGTCACCGCTGAGCGCGATCCCCGGCTCGCGACCCGCGGACGGGCCGCCCGGTTCCGACCCGGCCCTCCTGCGGGCCCAGCTCCTCGATCCCTGGGGCACCAAGATCGCGATCACGCACTGCATCTACGGGGTCGACGGCATCCACAACGCCGACTGGGCCGTCGCGATGGCGCGCGCCGTCAACGACTGGCAGCACGCCGAGTGGCTCGCGGACGAACCGCGGCTGCGCGGTTCCCTGGTCGTGGCGGCCCAGGACCCGGCGCGCGCGGCGGCCGAGATCGATCGGGTCGGCGAGCTGCCGGAGTTCGTGCAGGTCCTGATGCCGGTACGGGCCCGCGTCCCGCTGGGCAGCCGCACCTACTGGCCGATCTACGAGGCCGCGCAGCGGCACGGGCTGGCGATCGGCGTCTACGCGGGCGGCACGAGCGGCAACCCGATCACCCCCGTGGGCGCACCGAGCTACTACCTGGAGGAGTACGTCGTCCTCGCCCAGGCGTTCCAGGCGCAGCTGGTCAGCCTGGTCAGCGAGGGCGTGCCGGTGCAGTTCCCGGATCTGCGGATCGTGCTCATCGAGGCCGGGTTCACCTGGTTGCCGCCGCTCATGTGGCGGTTCGACAAGAACTGGAAGGGCCTGCGCCGGGAGGTCCCGTGGGTGGACCGGCTGCCGTCCGAGATCATCCGCGAGTCGGTGCGGCTCACGGCGCAGCCCCTCGACGAGCCGGACGAGCCGGAGCGGCTGCTGGAGGTCATCGACCGGCTCGGGAGCGACCGGATACTGATGTTCTCCACCGACTACCCGCACCACCAGTTCGACCACCCGGCCCGGGCGGCGCCGATCGGCCTCTCCGCCGAGGCCATGACCGGGTTCCTCGGCCGCAACGCGCTCGATGCCTACCGTCTCACCGAGGAGTGATCCTCATGCCCCGGCCCCGTCCACCCCTCGTCGACTGCGACATCCACAACGAGCTCGCACCCGGTTCACTGCGCCCGTACCTGCCGCGGCGGTGGCGTGAGTACGACGAGACCTACGGCAACCGGGGAGACGGCGGGTCGTCCTACCCGAAGGGCGCTCCGCGGGCGGCGCGCACCGACGCGTGGCCGCCGTCGGGGCTGCCGGCGGGGGCCGACCTCCAGTTCATGCGCGAGCAGCTCCTGGACGCCTACGACATCCGCTACGGGATCCTCAACTGCCTGAGCAAGGCCAACCGGCAGCAGAACGCGGAGTACGCGGCCGCGCTGTGCCGCGCGGTCAACGAGTGGCAGGTCGAGGAGTGGCTGGAGAAGGAGCCGCGGCTGCGGGCCGGGATCACCGTGCCCTACGAGGACCCGGCGCTCGCGGTCGAGGAGATCGACCGCGCGGCCGCCCATCCCGGCTTCGTGCAGGTGCTGCTGCTCGTCCGCACCGACGAGCCGCTCGGGCGGCGCAAGTACTGGCCGCTGTACGAGGCGGCGGAGCGCAACGGCCTGCCCGTCGGGGTCCACTTCGGCGGTGGTCGCGCCAACCCGCTCACCGGATCGGGGTGGCCGTCGTTCTACATCGAGGACCACACGGCGATGGCCCAGGCGTTCCAGGCCCAGCTGGTGAGCCTGGTCGTCGAGGGGGTCTTCGAGCGGTTCCCGACGCTGAAAGTGGTGCTGATCGAGGGCGGTTTCGGCTGGGTGCCCTCGTTGATGTGGCGGATGGACAAGCACTGGGCGCGCCTCTCCGACGAGGTCCCGCACCTCACCCGCAGGCCGTCGGAGTACGTGCGTGACCACGTGTGGTTCACGACGCAGCCGATCGAGGAGCCGCCCGACCCCCGCCAGCTGCTCACGGTCTTCGACAACATGGGCGGGACCGACAAGATCCTCTTCTCCACCGACTACCCGCACTGGGACTTCGACGACCCCACCCGCGCGATCAGGGCGAAGACCGCCCCAGAAACCCGCGAGCGGATCTTCGGCGGCAACGCCATGGCGCTCTACGGCCTGGACTGAGCGATGGCGAAGCACGTGGTGGGCACGACCGACGAGATCGGCCCCGGCCAGCGCAAGATCGTCGAGATCGACGGGCGGTCGATCGGTGTCTTCAACGTCGACGGGCGCTACTACGCGCTGCGCAACCAGTGCCCGCACGCCGGAGCGCGGCTGTGCGACGGGGTCCTCACCGGGCTGGTCACGTCGAGCTCGCCGGGGGAGTACACCTACCTGCGCAGCGGCGAGATCCTGCGCTGCCCGTGGCACGGCTGGGAGTTCGACATCGCCACCGGGCGCTCGTGGTTCGACCCGGCGCGCACCCGGGTGCGGGCGTACGAGGCGACCGTCGAGCCGGCAGGGGACGAGCTCTCCGAGGCGGGCTACCTGCCCGGCCCGTACCGGGCCGAGCGCTACGCCGTCGAGGTGCAACGGGAGTTCGTCGTCGTGCACGTCTGACCGCGGGTAGGCGATTCCGCCTGTATCAGGCGTCCGGGCCGAGGCGTCTTCGGACGTAAAGCCCCATGAGGCCACAGGCGGGACGCCATGATGATCAATGAACGCAACACGGACGTAGCGGCGGAGTTCCTCGCGGACGTGGCCGAGCCCGTTCGTGATCATCTGTCGGAGTCCCGGCAGCTGGCGGAGTTCCTCACCACCGCCGGGGCGCTGACGCCGGCCGAACGCAAGCTGCTGGTGGAGCAGGCGCTGGTGCTGCTCGAGCAGAACTACGTCCACCTCCCGCTCAAGATGGCCATGCACGCGTGCAACCCGGTGCAGCGGCTGCGCCTGCTGCGGCTGCGCCTGGAGCGCCAGGACTCCGGGCCGCTCGACTCGGAGCGGACGTTCCACACCGAGATGTCGGAGATCTTCCACTCGGTGCGCGACCTGCACACCAACTACCTGCTGCCCGATCCGTTCGCCGGCAAGATCGCCTACCTGCCGTTCCAGGTGGAGGAGTACTTCGACGACGACGGCGGCGGCGCCCACTACGTCGTGTCGCGGGTGGTGCAGGGCTTCTCGGCGGAGGGGTTCGGGCGGGGTGCCGAGGTCACCCACTGGAGCGGGATCCCGATCGCCCGGGCCATCGAGCGCAACGGCGCCCGGTTCGCCGGCAGCAATGCCGCCGCCCGGTTCGCCCGCGGGCTGGGCACGCTCACCATCCGCCCGCTGGCGATGCACCTGCCGCCGGACGAGGAGTGGGTGACGGTCGGCTACGTCGGCGCCGACGGGGTGGGCCGCGAGCTGCGCCAGAAGTGGCTGGTGGTCGAGAACCTGCCTCCGTTCGTGGGCGATCTGACCGAGGTCAGCACCGCGGCGACCGCTCAGGGCCTCGACCTCGACGCCGACGAGGCGAGCCGGGCGCGGCTGCTGCTGTTCGCGCCGGCGGTCGCCGGTGCAGTGCTGGCCAACGAGGTGGCGGAGGTGACCTCGGCACCGGCGGCCGCGGGCGACGAGGTGCCGAGCACCATGCCGCAGGTGTTCAAGGCGCGCAGCGTGATCACGCAGGCGGGAACCTTCGGCCACCTGCGGATCTTCAGTTTCAACGTGCAGGATCCGGGAGGTTTCGTCGCCGAGTTCATCCGGCTCGCCGGCCTGCTCCCGCAGAACGGGCTGATCCTCGATGTGCGCGACAATGGCGGCGGGCACATCCACGCGAGCGAGTTCACCCTGCAGACCCTCACGCCGCGGCGGATCGTGCCCGAGCCGGTGCAGTTCATCGCCACCCCGTTGACCACGCGGCTCTGTCGCAAGCACCAGGACAACCCCACCGGCCAGATCGATCTCGGGCCGTGGTTCCGGTCGCTGGAGCAGTCGACCGAGACCGGTGCGCCGTACTCCGGGGCATTCCCCATCACACCGGAGGACGGCGCCAACGCGATCGGGCAGCGCTACCAGGGGCCGGTCGTGCTGATCACCAACGCACGCTGCTACTCGGCCACCGACATCTTCGCGGCCGGGTTCGCCGACCACGGCATCGGCCGGATCCTCGGCGTGGACGCCAACACCGGTGCTGGTGGCGCCAACGTGTGGAAGCACGGCCTGCTGCGCTCGCTGCTGGCCGGCGACCCGGAATCGCCGTACGTGCCGCTGCCCAGGGGCGCGGACATGCGCGTCGCGATCCGGCGCACGCTGCGCGTCGGGAAGATCGCCGGCACCCCGGTGGAGGACCTGGGCATCGTCCCGGACGAGAGGCACCGGATGACCCGGCAGGACGTACTCGACGGCAACCTCGACCTGCTGGAGCACGCCGGCGGCATGCTCGCCGCGCAGCCGCCCCGCACGCTGCAGGTCACCGTCCGCGCAGCCGATGTCGGGAGCGGGCTGAAGATCGATCTTCAGGGGACCGGCGTCGACCGTGCGGACATCTACCTGGACGGTCGGCCGCGGGCGTCGGCCGACATCATCGACGGTGCCGCCTCGTTCACCGTGGACCACGTGCCCGGTGCCCGGCGCGTGCGCGCCGAAGGCTTCGCGCTCGGCGTCCTCGTGGCCACCGACGAGCAGGACGTGGAGGCGGCCGACCGCGTGGCGCGAACGTCGGTTCGCGAGACCGCGATCGGCGCAACCGCCACCGCGCCCACGGTGATCTACCTCCACGGCGCCGGCAACAAGCCGCCGCGGGACGCCCTCAAGCTCGCCTGGGACCAGGACCTCTTCGAGCGGGACATGGCCGGTCGGACCCGGATGGCGTACTACGCCGACATCCTGTTCCCCCAACCCGCCAGCATCGGGGCCGACGCCTGCTCGGTGAACGCGGCGATGAGCGACCTGCCCGGCATGAGCGACGCCTCGGAGGCGGACGTGGCCCGAGCGGCCCGCGCGGTGGACGTGGCGTTGGTCGCCGAGCAGGAACAGGTCCTGCTGAACCTGCCCGCGCGTGGCCAGCGGTTCGCTGCCGGCCTGGGGATCGAAATCGCCACGCGCTCGGCCAACCAGCCGCCGCCCAAGGACCTCGTCACCGCGGTGCTGCCGCTACCGCCCGAAGTGCGGCGGCTGATCCTGCGACAGCTGCTGCAACGCCTCATCCCGGACGCGGCCGCCTACTTCTTCGGCAACCAGCGCAATGCCATCCAGGACCGGTTCCGGCAGGCCCTCGACGCGGTGACCGGGCCCGCGGTGGTCGTCGCGCACAGCCTGGGCGGCGTCATCGCCTACGACGTGCTGAGCGAGCCGCGGTTCGCGGGGCGCGCGGTGCCGTTGCTGGTGACCGCGGGTTCGCCACTGGGGTACACGGAGATCCAGGACGTGATCGCGAAGCCGCTGCGGATCCCACGGCCGGTGAACCTCTGGGCGAACTTCGCCGACCAGTTCGACGTGTTCACGCTCGACACCACGCTGTCCGACGACTTCGGCCGCGATCCCCGCATCACGGACACGCCGGTGGACAACCCCTCACCCAACAACCACGCCGCGTGCGGCTACCTGCGCACCGCCCAGCTCCGCGCCCGCGTCACCGCCGTCGTTCCGGCGACTGCCTAGCTGTACGCAACAAACCCGGTGACGTGGGCGGCCATCCCCGCGATCATGGCCGATGTGGAGGAGGTCGAGGTCGTCGTCGCCCACAGCGAGCGCGCGACGCTGCGTGTCGGTGACGTGTTCCTGAAGATCGACGCTGATCAGGCGCGCACCGATGTCGAGGTCGAGGCGATGGCCATGGCGCCGATCCCGACTCCGGAGGTCCTGTGGCGGAAGCCGCCCGTGCTCGCGCTCGCCGCCGTCGGCGGCACGGCACTCGGCCGCCTCGGCGAGCCGTCGCCCGCGTCGTCGGCGGCGTGGGCCGCGGCGGGTGCGGCCGCACGGAAGCTGCACGACGCGCCGCTGCCGCCATGGCCCGGTCCGGAACTCGACGAGCTCGCGTCGCGGCTCGACCGCGAATGCGAGTGGCTCGTCAGGAACGGCGTCCTTCCCACCGACGTGGTCACGCGCAGCCGCCGGGTCGCCGAGGCTGCGCTCCGGCCGTGGAAACCCGTGTTCACGCACGGCGACCTGCAGATCACCCACGTGTTCGTCGACGGTGACGAGATCACCGGCGTGATCGACTGGTCCGAGGCGAGCCACGGCGACGCCCTGTTCGACCTCGCGATCTTGACGCTCGGACACGAGGAGCACCTCGGCGACGTCGTCGCCGGCTACGGCACCGACGTCGACCTCGACGTGATCCGCGCGTGGTGGTCGTTGCGAAGCCTGGTGGCGATCCGCTGGCTGGTCGGGCACGGCTTCGACCCGTTCGCGCCCGGCTGCGAGTTCGACGTGCTGAGGGGCTTGACCTCGACATACGGCTCGGCTTGAGTAGCGAGGTGCAGTTCGCCGCGCTGGCAGAACAGTACGACCGCTTCATGGGGCGCTACACACCGACGTTCGACGCCGCGCTGTCCTCGCTGGTGATCGGCTTCATGCGCGACGCGGACCGGGGTGTGCGCGAGATGGCGAGGGTGACGCGGCCCGGCGGCGCCGTTGCCGTGTGCATGTGGGACATCGCCACCGGCGGGATGACGATGCTCCGCACGTTCTGGACGGCGGTGGGGCGGGTGCAGCCCGGAGCCCAGGGCGAGCAGCCGCTGGCCGGCACCGCCGAGGGTGACATCGAACAGCGGTTCCGCCGCGCCGGGCTCGACGACGTCACCGGCGGTTCGCTGCTCGCCAAGGCCGACTACACCGGCTTCGACGACTTCTGGGAGCCCTTCACGTACGGCGTCGGGCCCGCCGGGCAGCACCTCGCGTCACTGACCTCCGAGCGGCGGGCGCGACCACGGCCAACTCCTCGACCGCGGCGCCCAGCCCGGCGCCGGGCTTGACCGGGCCCAGGCCCGCCTCACCGGCAGTGGCCCGGGCGATGGCCACCGCGTCCTCGACGTCGGTCTTCGCGCGGCGGTGATCCCGGCGTCGCTGTTGTCGAAACTCGCCGCCGCGACCTGCTGACCAGCCGGTGTCACCACCGCCAATGTCAACGACCGCTTGTGCGGATCCACACCCGCCACCAGCTGTGTCACCCTAGAACCTCCGGTGCTCTGCTCCATCAGACGCCGGACGGCGGGGTCGGCACGGCATTGCTGGGTTCAGCCCGGGCAGGCTCCTTTCAAGCCAACGCCGACCTCGCCACCCCCACAACGCGCCCGGCAACTCGGAACACAGGCACCCAGAGGGGGGCCAGCGGAACGCAGAGCCATGGCACGCCGCGGAACAGCACGGTAACGACCCCGGCTGGATCGCCCGCACAGACAGCACAACACCCAGCGGAACGTTGCGCCTGAAGAGGCTGGAGTGTGGCGCCGGCGAGTTTCCCGCCGGCGGTCATCACCCACAGGGCCCGGGGGTGCCCGGCCCGGCTCGTGGTCAGGAGGTGGTGTCCAGCCACTCCGCGAAAGTGGGGCCGGCGAGGGTGACGTGCGGGCCGGGCAGCAGGCCGCCGGTGGCTTCGAGCCGGCGATCCGGGTCGGCCGGGTCGTTCACCTCCTCGATGCGGACCGGGTCACCGCGCCGGCTCGCCAGCAGGCGTGCCAGGCCGGCGGCGCTCTCCTCGCGCGGTCCGGCGATCTCCGGGATCGTCCCGTCCGCTCCGGGTGCGAGCGCCAGGTCGGCCAGCGCCTCGGCGACGGTGCGAGCGGCGATGGGTTGGAAGCGCATCGTGGGGACGTAGACCACCTCGCCCTGCCGGCCCCACATCATGAGCAGGTCCACGAGCTCGTGGAACTGGGCCGCGCGCAGGATGCTCACCGGAACGGGACCGGCCAGCATCGCCTGCTCGTGGGCCACCTTGGCCGCGCTGTAGCCGGCCGAGTACCGGTCCGCGTTGATGATGGACACCTCGACGATGCGCTGTACGCCGGCCTTCTCTCCTGCGGCGTGGAGGTGGGCCGCGGCGGTGGTGAAGAACTCGGTGGCCCGCTGCTGGTCGGGGGATGAGCCGGTGGCGGTGTCGATGACGATCTCCACATCGGTCAGGGCATCGGCCAACCCCGCCCCGGTGATCAGGTCCACGCCGCCGGCCCGCGACATCGCGACCACGTCGTGCCCCCGGGTGGTGAGCACGTCGACGACGTGCCGGCCGACCCGCCCGGTCGCCCCTGCCACCGCGATCTTCCTGTGTGCGTTCATTCCTGAGCTCCTCTCGTGTCCTGAGCCCAAGCATCGGTGCGTACCGGTCGGTGCGGGAGACAGCGGTTGTGGCGCACCGGGTGCGGGGTAGCGGTTGTGGTGGCACCGCGAGTACCAGCATCCTGAGGGTCGGCGGCGCCTGCCGCCGGTTGGCTGGTCGAGGAGGATCGCCGGTCGCCGTGTCCGCGGAGAACAGGCGGGAGTTGGCCGACTTCCTGCAGAGCCGGCGTGCGCGCATCACGCCGGCCGACGTGGGCCTGCCGCCCGGGATGCGTCGTCGGGCGCCCGGGCTGCGCCGCGAGGAGGTCGCGGTGCTGGCCGGCCTCAGCCCCACCTGGTACACGTACCTGGAGCAGGGCCGCGACGTCCACCCGTCCGCCCAGGTCCTGAACAGCCTGGCGCGGGTGCTCCGGTTGACCGAGGACGAGCGCGACTACCTGTACGCCCTGGCCAACACCGCGGCGCCCGCGTCGCAGCCGCCGGTGGGTGACGTCGGCGCGGAGGTGCTCGTCCGCCGGCTCGTGCACGCCGCGGCGCACAGTCCCTTTCCCGTGTACGGGATCGACCTCTACAGCGACCTGATCGCCTGGAATCCGGCCGTGGCCGGCTACTACACGGACTTCGGGCAGCTACCTGCGGGTCGTCGCAACATGTTGCGGTGGCTGCTGGAGGCTCCCGAGGCCAAGGAGCGGCTGCCGGACTGGAAGGCCGAGACTCGCGATGTCGTGGCGCGGCTTCGGGCGATGACCGCCGAGCACGAGGGCGATCCTCGGTTGCGGGCACTGGTCGCGGAGTTCACGCGGTCCAGCCCCGAGTTCGAGGGTTGGTGGCAGGAACATCACGTGCTGGCGCACCGCAGCCGCCTGCGCCGCTTCCGGCACCCGCAGCACGGCGAGCAGACCCTGCGCCTACTGATCACGCACGCGTCCGATTTCGCACCCTCGATCGTCGTCTTCCACCTCCCGGTCGATGCCGGTGAGGCTGTCTGAGCGAAAGCGCGCCCACACCGGCGAACGAGCGAAGTGCGGTATCACGGTGACGTGAATGATTCCGCTGGGCGGGGGCCCGTGCGAGCAATGTTGATCAGGCCGGCGGACGGCCCCATGGATTCGACGCACGCCACGTTGGAGATGGGTGACGTCGCGTCGCCGAGCCTCGGAGCCGCGGACGTGCGGCTGGCGGTGCGTGCGGCGTCGGTCAACCGGGCCGACCTGCTCGCCCGGGCCGGCAGGTACGTCGTCGCCGGTTCGAGCGGCGGGCCGGCGATCGCGGGGATGGACGCTGCCGGGGAGGTGCTCGAGGTCGGCGCGGACGTGCGCGGCATCGCACCGGGCGACCGGGTGATGGCCATGGTGTCGGGCGGGCTCGCGGAGGAGGTCGTGCTCCCCGCGGCGATGGCGATCCCGATCCCGCCGACCTGGTCCTACGCCGAGGGCGCGGCCGCGGTCGTCGGGCTGTTGACCGAGCACAACGCCCTTGCCGCCGCCGGACGGTTGGCGCGTGGGGAGACCGTCCTGGTGACTTCGCCGGGCGCGTCGTGGACGCCACCGACGGCGTCGGGGTCGACGTCATCGCCGCGAACCTCCGGGCCGCGGCGATCGGCGGCCGGCTCGTCGGGGTGGGCCGGCTCGGCGGGTCCGAGGGCGTCCTCGACATGGAGGAGCTCGCGCGCAAGCGCGTCGAGCTGATCGGCGTCACCTTCCGGACCCGCACCCCGGCCGAGAAGGTCGCCATCGTCTCGGCGCTGCGGGACGGGATCGACCTCGACGGCGCCGCCGACGCACTCCGGCCGATCATCGATCGGACACTGGACTGGAGCCGGGCCCTCGAGGCGCAGACCGAACTCGGTCGCGACGCGCATGTCGGCGAGATCGTGCTCGAGATCGGCGGATAGCGGAGGGCGAGGGGTGGCGACGTCAGCCCCCCGTCAGGTCCTCCTGGTCCTGGGCGCCCGCGGCGCGCAGCTCGGGGTGCTGCTCGCGGATGGTGGCGGCGTGCCGGACGTGCTCGGCGGTGAGGCGTCCGGCAGCCTCGGCGTCGCCGTCCTGGACGGCCCGCCGGATCCCGGCGTGGTCGTGTTGCAGGGCGTCGGCGTGCTCGGCGGTCCAGATCGTGGCCGGCGGGGTGAAACGCACCCACAGGGCCTCGACGTACTGCAGGACCAGCGGCGAGGAGCACTCGTAGATCGCGAAGTGGAAGCGCTTGTTGAGCCGGTCACCCGCGACACCGCCCGGGAGATGATCGACGAGGTGAAGGGGCTCGCGCCGCTGAAGGGCCACCGCGGCGCCCCGCCCGGGGACGTCGAGGCGCTGGTCGGCGTCGTCGTGGCGGTCTCCGAGCTGGCCCGCCACGAGCCGGACGTGCTCGAAGCCGAGGTGAACCCCGTCGCGGTCGGTCGGATCGGCGTGACGGCTCTCGATGCCCTGGTGCGCCGGGTCGGGTCCGTCGACCGCGGACGTTGAACCGGCTGCGAGAGGAGCCGCTGCCCTCTAGCACGTTCGGTAGCTTCGGGCCAACCCACGCCGGCGTCGGCCGGGCTCACCGACGCTCAGCGCCCTCGGTGGTCACGTCGGGCGCGAGGCCGAACTCGGCGAGCAGGGCCGCGGACCGCTCGGTCTCCCCCAGCGCCTGAAGCGAGGCGGCGAGAGCGCGGGCGTTGGCGAGGGTGCCGGGGTGGTCGTCGCCGAGAACGCGGCGGCGGCGCCGGAGGGTGTCCTCGTCGAGTTCGCGCGCTTGCTGATGCTCGCCCAGTGCACGGAGATCGGCGGCGAGGTTGTTGGCGGAGTTCAGTGTGTTGGGGTGATCGTCGCCGAGGGTGCGTCGTCGCCGTTCGAGGGTGTTCTCGTCGAGCGCGCGGGAGTGCTGGTGTTCGCCGAGCTCACGGAGGTCGACGGCGAGGTTGTGGGCGTTGATGAGGGTGTCGGGGTGGTCGTCGCCGAGGGTGCGGTGTCGCCGTTCGAGCGAGTCCGCATCGAGCTCGCGGGCCTGCTGGAACTCGCCCAGCGCCCGGAGGTCGAGCCCGAGGAAGTGGGCGGCCTGCAGGGTCTGGATGTCGTCGTCGCCGTGGATGCGGCGTCGCCCGGCGAGGGCGAACGCGTCCAGGTCGCGGGCCTGCCGGTGATCGCCCAGTGCTCGAAGGTCCCCGGCGAGAGCACTGGCGTTGGCGAGGGTGCCGGGGTGGTCGTCGCCGAGAACACGGCGGCGGCGTCCGAGGGTGTCCTCGTCGAGCTCGCGCGCTTGCTGGCGTTCCCCCAGTTCTCGGAGATCCGCGGCGAGGTTGTTCGCGGTGGCGAGGGTGCTGGGGTGGTCGGGGCCGAGCACGCGACGGCGGCGTTCGAGGGTGTCCTCGTCGAGCTCGCGGGCTTGCTGGTGCTGCCCTCGCTCGCCCAGCTCGATGGCACGGTTGTGAGCGTTGATGAGGGCGTCGGGGTGGTCGGCATCGAGCGCGGGTCGACGCTGGAAAGGCCAGGGCACAGGGTCCTCTGCAGTGTGTCGAAGTTGATCAGGCGTGGTGCGGTCCAGATCGTGGCAGGCGCCGGGGCTGTTGCTGCACCGACCCCGTTCTATCAGGGCGCGAGCCCGAATTCGGCGAGAGTGCTGGGGTGATCGTCGCCAGGGCTCGTATCTGTCGACGTCCTGGCGCCTCCTCCAGTGGTAGCGATGGCGTGGAGGTGACCGATGCGGCTCGATTCCGTCGAGGTGAAGGTGACGATCGCGGGAGAGGGTGTCGGGGCCGCGGTGGACGCGCTCGGGCTTCCGGCCGATCGTCCGGAGTGGGGCGTCTACTTCTGCGAGGACGTCGCGCGGCTGACGGCGCCGCACACGCCCCTGCTCGACGCGGGGGTCATCCTGCGGGCCCGGATCAGATCGCCGAGGAAGGGTGACGTCACGGTCAAGCTGCGGCCGGGCCGGAGGTCGCAGCTGACCAGGAAGTGGCTGGACGCCCACGACACGGACGACACCAAGTTCAAGATCGAGGCGGACTGGGCCGGCCAGAACAAGGTCCTCGCCGTGTCCTACACGGCCGACCGTCCGCACGACCTGATCTAGGAGGTCCACGGCAAGACGCGGTCGGTCTCGGAGCTCCTCACCGAGGACCAGCGGGAGTTCCTGGCGGAGTGCGCGGACATCCACATCGAACTCGACCAGCTCACCCTGCTCGGGGTCATCAGCGCGAGGCGGTGGGACTCGCTGCCGGCAGGACCCGAAGCACTCGGCATCCGGGCCGAGCGCTGGACCCTGGACGGGCCGGCCGGTCGGCTGGACTTCCTCGAACTGTCGATCGCGCCACCCGTCGATGCCGCCGGCGCGCAGCAGGTCGAGTTCGAGAAGTTCGTCCGCGACCAGGGACTCCTGCCCGACGCCGAGCAGGTCCCGAAGACCTCACGGGTGCTCCGGGCGCTGGCCGCGCTCGAGGTGGCCCGCTGATCGGCCTCGGAGCTCCAGTAGGCGCTCGGCGCAGGGTCGGCTGGTGATCTCGAGTTTCGGGTGTCCATGGTTGTCGCCGCGACGATGAGCACCCGAAACTGCCCCACCGGTGGGTGGTGATCCCCAATATCGGTTCGTCACTGTTGACACCGCAGCAATGGCCAACCGAAACCGGCGATCTTGCTCGTCTCCTGTCACCGACACGCGGGCCTACCCGCCGTAGATCTACATCTGTCAGCGGGCTCTCGTGGGCGCGCCGTTCCCGGCCGGGGCCCAACGGTGTCGCGTACGGGCCTGGGGTCGTCCCGCGCGGTTCGCCCGTGCACACCGACCTCGCCCTATCGGGGCGGCGGAGTTGGCACCACGACCGGATCCCGTGGTTGCGTGGGCGGCCGTCCCCGGCCGTCCCCGACGCGCTGGCACGACCGTTCCCGATCAGACGTTCCCGTTCGGTGGGACGCAACCGGCTGTGGCCCCGAATCCCACCCCTGCTGCCCCCGCACTCCCTTCATGATCAGCGAGAACGGCCCGGTCGACCGTGACCGCGGACCGGAGTTGCTCACGAAGGCGGCCATCCGATGCCCACGCCGCGCGGGGTGCAACGAGACCACAGCCAGTTGCGTGGCACTCGACGGGTGGTTGCGTCGGGAACGGGCGTGCCAGAGGGTCGGGGACGGTCGCCCGGGTGACCACGGGGTTCGGTCGTGGTGCCAAACCGGCCACCCTGATCAGGTGCGAGGTCGGGGCGACCGGGCGGAATGCGCGCGAGACCGGGCCGGTGGCCGCGGGAGTCTTCGATGCGGGTGGGGTACGGCGCGCCCACCGGAGCGGGTTTCATGGTCAGGTTGCAACCACGGTTGTTCGATCACGGGTCGAACAGCCGTGGTGTCGACTTGACCATGCACCGGGCGCGTTCCGCGGAACGCAGCGGCCTGGGCCGGTTGTCCGCCGCGGGCACAGCGGAGACGGTAGTTGGAGGAGGCGGTGATCGGCGAGGGCGGGACCTGGCGTCCACATGTGAGCGGCAGGTCCCGATCCTGGTGATCAGACACCGGATCGGCGGCGACCAGGGCTCGCTCCTTCGGGCCGCCCGGCCGCTGCGGCGGCCGAGGATCGCAAGTAGTCGGCTGGCGGTTGCTGTGGTGACTTCCTCCTGCCGGTCAGGACCGGGTCGAGGGGAAGCGGGGCGCGCGCTTCTCGCGCAGCGCGGTGTACCCCTCGACGACGTCCGGGCCGAGGAAGGTCAACATCTCGTAGGCGGCGGACTGGTCGAAGGTGGGGCCGGCGGCGCGCAGCCAGTTGTTGAGGGCCTTCTTGGTCAGCCGGATCGCGGGCTGTGAGCCGGTGGCCAGTACATCGGCGACGCGCAGGGCCTCATCGAGGACCTGGTCGCGGGGCACGGCCTTGGCCACCATGCCCAGCCGCTCGGCCTCGGCGCCGGTGATCATCTCGCCGGTGAGCAGGTAGTAGCGGGCCTTGGCCATGCCGGCCAGCAGGGGCCAGATGATGGCGGCGTGGTCGCCGGCGGCGACGCCGAGCTTGACGTGCCCGTCACCGATCTTGGCGTCCTCCGCGGCGATGGCGACGTCGGCCAGCAGTGCCGCGACGGTGCCGGCGCCGACGGCGACCCCGTTGATGGCCGACACGATCGGCTTCTCGCAGTTGATGATGTTGTAGACGAGGTCGCTCATCTCCTTGAGCATGTGGGAGACCCGGTCGTAGTCGCCGGCCATCCGCTCGACCATGGCCAGGTCGCCGCCGGCGGAGAACGCCTTGCCCGCACCGGTGATCACCGCGACGCGGGTCTCGGGGTCGGCGGCGACGTCGACCCAGACGCGGGAGAGCTCGGAGTGCATCTGCTCGTCGGCGGCGTTGTACTTCTCCGGCCGGTCGAGCGTGATGAGCAGGACGCCGTTCTCGCGACGGGCGAACGTCAGCTGCGTGTAGTCGTCGAAGCTCACCATCGGTTCCTCCGTTCGTCGGCGCTGCCGAGTCAACCACACCTACGGCTGGCCGACTTACTCGACTGAAGTTCGACTCCATGGTTGAACAGGCGAGTCGACGGTCGGTACCGTTCGGCCGTGCAGCTGGGAGACAAGATGGCGCTGGTGACCGGCGCCGCGTCCGGTATCGGTCGGGCCGTGGCCGTCGGCCTGGCAGGCGCGGGAGCCACGGTCGCGGCGGTCGACCGCGACGCCGATGGCCTCGCGGGCACCGTCGCGACGATCGGTGGCCGGGCCACCGCACACCGGGTCGACCTGGCCGACAACCAGGCGATCCTGGCCCTGCGCGACGAGGTGGTCGCGGCGCAAGGCCTGCCGGACGTGATCGTCAACGCCGCGGGTTTCGACCGGGTCGAGCCGTTCATGCAGAACGACGACGCGCTGTGGGAGTCGCTGGCCGCGGTGAACTTCCTCGGGCCGATCCGGCTGACCCACGCGTTCTTGGAGCCGATCTTGGCGGCGGAGCGCACGGTCAAGATCGTCAATATCGCCAGTGACGCCGGGCGCGTGGGCAGCCTGGGGGAGACGGTCTACGTCGGACTACTCGGACTTCATCACCGGTCAGGTGCTCAGCGTCAGCGGCGGGCTGACGATGGCCGGCTGACCGATCCCGGAGCGCCCTCGAGGGTGAGCATCCGGGAGGCGGTGTCGACCACGGCCTCCCAGAGCTCGGCTTTCTTCTCCAGGGGCAGGGAGGGTCGGATCCACAGCGAGGACTGGTTGAGCACACCGTGCAGGCACTGCAGCGCGACGTCCGGGTTCGGGCAGTCGAACTCGCCGGTGGCGATCCCGGCCTCGACCACCCGCCGGAAGATCGCGTCGTGGCGGCGCCGGCTGTCCTTGATGATCTCCTGGAACGACTCGGGCCACGTCTTGGGCCAGGAGAACACCGTGGCCACCTCGGGTGCGCTGTGGGTGAGGATGCGGAGCTGCTCCCTGATCAGCGTGCGGACCTGTTCGAGGTGGCTGCGGTCGGAAACCTTGTCCAGCTCCTCCTCGAGGCGCCGGTTGACCTTGACCGTGAGCCCTTCGATGACGGCGGCGACCAGCTCGTCCTTGCCGGAGAAGTAGTGGTACAGCGTGGCCTTCGCGATGTCGGTCTGCTCGGCGACGTCCTCGAGGTTCATCCCCTGGTAGCCGTGCTCGGACAGCAGCTCCGTGGCGGTCCGGACGATCTCGGCCTTGCGCCGGTCGCGCCGACGCGCGACCCGGCCGGACGTGATCGTCCCGGTGGTCGCCGGCTTGCCCACTGGTGGTCGCTCCCGTCGCAGATATGGCTGGGCTGGCCAGCCGAACGACCGAAGTGTAGGCCAATCGACCGATCGGACAGTTCTTCGACCCGCCGCAGCCGATATGACCGGCTGGTACGGAGTTCGACTACCTGGTTGATTAGTCGTCGTCGAGTTCGTATCGTCGGCGCGACGGCCACCAGCCGCCCCGAGACCGGAGTCCTCGTGACCACAGTCGCCCCAGCCCACCCGCACCTGCTGGCACCGCTCGAGCTCGGGCCGCTCACGCTGCCCAACCGCATGGTCGTGGGCGCGATGCACACCCGCCTGGAGACCCTCGACCGCCCGGTGGAGCGGCTGGTCGAGTTCTACGCGACGCGGGCGCGCGGCGGCATCGGGCTCATCCTCACCGGCGGCTACGCGCCCCACCCGGACGGCCGCATGGATCCCGAGTCGGGCGTCATCGACGACGACCACGAGATCGACCCGCACCGGGCGGTGTGCGCCGCGGTGCACTAGGCCGGTGGCCTGATCGCGCTGCCGATCCTGCACGCCGGGCGGTACGCGAAGGTTCCCGAGTGCGTCGGTCCGTCCACGGGCCGGGCTCGCATCAACCGGTACGCCCCTCGGGCCCTGCACACCGCGGAGGGTTACCTCATCAACGAGTTCACCTCCCCGCGAGCGCGGCATCACGGCCCGGCTGGTGGGCGGGGCCGACATCGTCGCCGAGCTCGACGCCGTCCGGGCGATCGACCAGGCCACCCGCCTGGCCAGCGCCATCTGAACGCCGCACGTCACGTCTCCGCGCCGCCCGGGGTCATATCCAGGAGAAGCGGGAACGAGAGGAGACGGATCATGGCGACGGATGGCACCGGGACGCAGGCCGCCCGCGACGGCTTCGTCACCTACGACGAGCTCGGAGGGCCGGACCTCGATGCTGCGCGCTGGAGCCCGGCGCGCCTGCCGCTCCCGACGGGTGGCGACCACATCCCACTGGACCCCGCCGCGGAAGTGGCCGTCGGTGACGGCGAGGTGCGGGTGACGATCCCGCGCTTCTCGCTGACGCACGACACGTTCCAGCCTGCCGACAGCCCCAAGTACCTCGCCTTCTCGACGGGCCTGTTCGAGCTGCCGCCGGATCGGCCCGCGACCTTCGCCGTGGACCTCGCGGTCGAGAACATCGGCGGGGACCCGGGCGACTTCCGTAGGGGAATGGCCGCCTTCCACGCCTTCGACTTCGAGGCGAGCAAGCGCGTGTTCGCGGTCTGCGGTACCTCCACCCGCGTGCTCGCGCTGCACGAGCAACTGGGCTCGTGGGGTGCGAGCAACCCCTTCTACCACGTGGTCGAATCGCCGTACGAGGACTTCGACGACGACTTCACCCGGCTCCGCGCGTGCGAGATCACGCTCGACCGGGGCACCTCGACCGCGGCCTGGCGCGTGGACGGCCACCTGGTGTACGAGGCCCACGGCACCTTGATCCCCGAGCGCGTGCGCATCGGGTTCGGGATCTGGACGATGCTGCCGGTCCGGCACGGTCGCAGTCGCTCGCTCGACGGGCAGGGCCTGAGCGCGCGGTGGCGCCGGTTCCGGGTGCGCGGCACCCACGCGTGAGCCGGGCGAGAGGGGCCGTCCCGGCGCAACGGTGACGTGCGCGTTCCGTGGTGGCAAGCTGGCGGTGGCGTTCCGGCACACCGCCCGACACACCGGGACGCAGGCGACACCGGTCGGCGTGATCGAACGGACGGGAAGATGGTCAGAGGGCTCGGTCAGGTGCGGAGCGCGTGACGGTGGATGAGCTGGTCGTCCAGTTCGCGCTGGTCCGCCTCGACAACCCGGGCCTCGACCTCGAGGAGATCGCCGCGTTGGTCGTCCGCCGGGTCGGTCCGGAGCAGACCCTCGAGTTCGCGTCGCGCAACCTCGCTGTGCGGGACGAGCTCCGGGGCGGCACGTTCGAGTCGGCGGTCGAGTACGTGCTGCGGACCGTGCTGATGCTGCGGGACGACGCCGTCGACTGAGCCGGCTCGCGGGATCATGCGCGCCAGCGGGCGTGCAGGGTCCGGGGCTTGCGGAACACCAATCCCGACGGTGCGACGGGGTGTTGCCCGTCGAGCGTGAGGCCGGGCAGCTCGACGAGCGCGGTGCGCACGCCGATCACGGTCTCCAGCCTGGCCAGATCCATCGCGGGGCAGAAATGCGGCCCGTGCGCGAAGGCGAGGTGCTGCCGGGCATTGCCGCGGCGCACGTTGAACGCGTCCGGGTCGGGGAACGCCTCGGGATCCCGGTTGGCCCCGGCGAGCGACACGGTCACCGGGTCGCCCCGCCGGATCGGCGCGCCCGCCACGTCGACGTTCCGGGTCGCGTAGCGGTCGACGACGGAGGCGGCGGGTTCGAGCCGCAGCGACTCCTCGACGGCGTTCGGCAGCAGGGCGAGGTCGGCCCGCACGGCGGTGAGCTGATCGGGATGACGCATCAGGTGCCACAGCAGATTGAGGATCATGCCTTCGGTGGTCTCGATGCCGCCGAACAGCAGGACGGCGGCGTTGGACACCGCCTCGCGCTTCCCGAGACCGCCGGCCACGGCGTCGGCGAGCAGCGAGCCGCTGCTTTCGCTGCCGTCGATGCCGGCGAGCACATGGCGGGCGAGCGACTCGAACGCGGCGGGAGCGGCGGGCGGCACCGAGCCGCCCGCGGTCACCTCCGACACGGCCGAGACGAACGTGGAGTACCACCGCAGGACGGTGCCGGTGTCGATGTCCGGGATGCCCAGCGTCTCGGCGACCACGCGTGCCGCGAGCGGCCCGGCGAAGGCCGCGCGCAGGTCGGCTCGGCCCGCCGGGCGGATCCCGGCCACCAGCTCGGCGGTCAACTCCGTGATCCGCGGCGTGAAGCGCTGCGCCACCTCCGCGGGACGGAACGGACCCGCGAACGGCCTGCGCGCCGCGCTGTGCGCGAGGCCGTCGAGCGACAGCATGCTCGGCCCCACCACCTGCGCGGTGGAGAACCGAGGGTCGTCGACGGTGAAGGTGCGCGCGTCGCGCAGCACGCGCAGCGCGGCGTCGCGGCCGGTCACCAGCCAGTAGCCGAGCTCGGGAACCCAGGAGACCGGTTCGGTGGCGCGCAGCCGGGCGAGGGCGGGATGCGGGTCCGCGGTGAGTTCGGCCCGCGTCACCGAGGCGCCGACGGGGAAGGCCTCGACGATGTCCACGGCACCAGTCTGACCGAACCGGACCGCGCATCCGAGCTCCGCTTCCCAGCACCTGATCAAGGCAGGCCAGACACATCCGTGCGGAACTGCATCGCCCGGTAGGGCCAGTTCGTCGCGGTGTTCCACTGGCTCACCACGAGGTGCAGCTCGCGCATCGTCGAGCCGGGAAGCACGTAGCCGCCGTAGAGCTGGGCGACGTGCCCGCGGTCGTGGTCCTCGCCGTCCCAGCCACAACCGCGGAGGGCCGTGGCCAGTGGCGCCACGTGCAGGTCGGCGGTCGGGCCGTCCAACACCCGGACATCGATGCAGTAGCGGCCGGCGTCGAACGCGGACAGCAACCAGCGGTCGCGCCCGTCGCCGGGGACGCGGCGCAGCGACAGCTCCCCGAACCGGCCGTCGAGCACCAGGGTGGGTGGGTTTCCCCACCCCCATCGGCCGGCGGCGTCGAGACCCCAGGTCTGCCAGGCCGCCGGGTCGGTCAGCGCGGTCTCCGGCACCCGGTGCAGCAGCAGGCCGTGCGCCCGCTGGAAGCCGGTGGTCAGCGCGTAGACCCAGCCGTCCGCACCGCGTTCCCAGGTGAGCATCTGGAACAGGCCGTCGTGCAGGTCCGCCGGCCAGCGGGTGCCGGTGGGCCGCCAGGTGCGGCCGCCGTCCCGGGAGCGGTGCAGCTCGGTCCAGCGCACGTTGCCCAGCTCCCGGCACACCATGACGTGCAGGTACATGTCGTCGCCGACGGTGAGGACGTCGGTGGGGAGGACGGTGGTCACCCGCCGCAGGCGCAGGCCCCAGCGCCGCCAGCCGTGGTGCAGGTACCGCACCACCTGGCGGGCGTGGATGCCGCGTCCGGCCGAGCCGGTCCACCGCAGCCCGGTGGGGACGCTCGCCGGGTCGGCGAACAGCACGACCGGAGACCGCCAGCCGGACCCGCCGGTGCCGGCCCGCCGGAACGTGTCCCCGAACACCGAGACCAGATGCCCCTGCGGGGCAGTGGTGGTGACGCCCAGGTCGGTGCCGCCGACGCCGAAGCGGTCGGTGATGCCGGGGCCGGTGAGGTCGGCGACCTTGGTGGCGAGCCGCTCCGTCATGACTACGCCCGTCCGGTGCGGCGGCGCTTGCCGAACACGGTGACGAACATGTAGTCGTGGCCGGCCGCGTGCGGGGAGAAGAACTCGACCACCTCGTCGTCGAACGACGTCGAGCCCACCGCGCCCAGCCCCAGCGCGTGCGTGCCGAGGTGCAGCTTGCCGGCGTGCAGGGCGCCCTCGAGCTGTGCGAGGCGATAGCCGCGGTCGCCGTACCGTTCCAGGATCGACGGCAGGTGCGCGAGGTAGTACAGGTTCACGTGCGCATTGCCCGCGTACTGCTGGTTCGCCGCGATGCGGGTGGCCTCCTTGCGGAACGTGCCTGCGCGGACGAGCTCGACCGCACCGCGCTCCGGATGGTGCCGGTACACGCCGGGTGCCAGGCCCTCGACGGCGTTCACGATCAGGTAGAGGTCGGTGAGGGGGGCGCCCGGCACGAGTACGTCGGACGCCACACCACGGGTCGACCGCTGCAGCAGCGTGGAGAACGCGTGGAACGGGATCTCCGCGTCGGTGTCGTAGTTCCGGGTCGAGCGGCGGCGGAAGATGAGTTGCTCCGCGGGGCGCGGATCGAGCCCGTCGGCGGGCAGCGGGGTGAGCTCGATCAGCTCGCCCGCCGGCTGCGGGGCCGGCCGGCGCCACCGGCGCGATCGCCACTCCGCCGCCTCCACACCGGTGCCCAGGGACGACGCGCGGTGCATGTCGGTGATCGCGTGGAACGTCACCTCCGCCGACGACAGCCGCGTCGTGGGGAGATCGAGCCCGCCGACGGCCGGCGCGCACGACGGGGCGGCGTCGGCGTTCCCGAGCGCGACGAGGGCCACCGCGGACTCGCGCACCCCGTCGACGCCGAGGAGTGTGTTGACCTGCGCGTCGGCATACCCGAACACGAGCGTGCCCGGGACGTCCGCCGACGCCGCGACCGCGAGGATGTGCGAGAGCGACGTGCCGGCGTCCCAGTAGGTGTGCCGGTAGGCCCGCTCCCGGTAGCGCCACGCGTTGCGCCAGAACGTGCTCGTCATGGCGAGCACGACCGGTGCCGCGGCGACCGACGGCTCGCCGCCGGTGGCCTCCACGAGCGCGCCGCGGAAGTCGCCCGCGCGCAGCAGCCGCAGGCTGTGGTCGACCGCGGAGTAGTGGTAGACGCCCGCGTCCAGGTCGGGGAGATCGGCGCAGACGAAGTAGAGCTCGAGGTGGTACTGCGCGCCGGTGCCACCGGCCGTGCGGTACTGGTGCACGCGGCCGTCGGGCGTGGTCCAGGTGCGGTCGAGCGAGCCGTTCGTCAGCAGCCCGAACCGGCCGAGCAGTGCCCTGTCGGGAACGGCGGATGCCGCCGGCGCCTCCGCACCGGTCGCGGCGATCGCCTCGAGCGCCGGACGGCCGGTGTCCGGCAGGTCGCGGGACAGCTCGACCGGCGGCAGCGTCTCGTAGACCTTGTACAGGTAGGGCTTGATGCCCCAGTCCTTCTGCCAGATCGCCTCGGTCTGCGCGGCCGGGTCGCCGATGCCGATGCGCTCGTCGCCCGCCTCGGTGTCGCTGAGCGCGTAGTACTTGGTGGAGTCGTGGAACCCGACGGCCTGCACCTCGCCCAGTCTGCCGCCGACGGCGAACGCGCGCAGCTCACTCGGCGCGCGGACCCGCACGAGGCGAGCGCGGGATCCAGCGCCCCGCGATGATCGCGCCGCACACCGCGTCGGCGGAGGGGTCGGCGAGTGCCGCAGCCAGGGGCCGGTCGAGCAGCACGAGGTCGGCCGGCGCCGTGCGGTGGATCCGGCGTGGGGTCCCACCAGGGTCGTCGGGCGCGGCGAGGTAGGCGTCGAGCGCGGCGGCGGGGGTGAGTCGCTCGCCGGCGCCGAGGGTGGCGCCGGTCCGGGTGTGGCGCCGCACCGCGGCCGCGATGACGGCCCAGGGGTCGAGCGGGCCGTAGGGGGCGTCGCTGGACAGCGCCACCGGCACGCCGGCATCGCGCAGGGACCGGCAGCGGTAGAGGCCCTCCTGGTCGGCGGGCGGGACGTCGCGCAGGTAGCCGTCGCCGCGGTCGGCGAGGAAACCCGGCTGGGTCACGACCCGGAGGCCGCGGTGCCTCAGCTCGGACAGGAGCGCGGGCGGCACGAGCGCGGCGTGCTCGACGCGGTCGCCCGGCCGGTGCCCGGCCACCTCGATTGCGGCGAGGAGCAGGACGAGGGCCTCGCGGCTGACGCAGTGGACGGCGACGCCCCGATCGGCGGCCCGGGCGGCGCGGATCCGGTCGACCAGCTCGTCGAAGCCGGGCAGAGCCGAGTCGGCCAGGATGATCTTGTACGGGCCCGCGGTCAGCCCTGCGGGCAGCTGGGCGCCCAGCGGAGCGCCGAGCAGGTGTATCCGCTGGGGGAGCGCGCCGGCGCGGTGGGCGGCGACGACGGCGGCGATCGCGGCGGCGTCGAGGTCCGGGGTGGCGTCGGTGACGGCGGTGATCCCGTACCCGGCGAGCGTGGCGCCGACGCCGTTCAGCTCGGCCGGGGGCTCGGCGGGGAGCCGGGTGCGCAGCCAGGCATCGGCCCGCCAGATCCGCCCGGTCGGGGTGCCGTCGTCGCGACGTTCGATCCCCGGGTGGGTCCCGGTCGCGAGGTTCACCCGGGCGGCAGCGGCGGAGTTGAGCATCCACATCGCGCCGCTGCGGTGCTGGATCCGGACGGGCCGGCCGGTGTGCAAGCGGTCGAGAGCCTGGCTGTCGAGCACGCCGGCCACCGACTCGTGGTAGCCGGTGCCCCGCACCCAGCCACGTCGGTCCGCCGTGGCGGTGCGGAGGGCCGAGGCCAGCGGGCCCGCGCCGGCGACCTGCGGCGGGCCGCAGGGGACGGAGCGGGCGGCGGCCGCGAGCGCGTGCAGGTGGAGGTGGTGGTCGACCAGCCCGGGCAGGAGCGCGCCTCCGCGAGCGTCGATCACGTCGTCCTCGCCGGTGTGCGTGAGCGCGGTGCCGATGGCGTCGACCCGGCCGCCCGCGACGCGGACGTGGGCGGTCCGTCCATCGATCTCTGCGCCGCGGATCAGCAGCGGGGGGTTCACGGCACCGGGATGCCGAGCTCGGTGAGCACCGTCACAGTGTCCACGCCGCTGTCCCGGGCCGGCCCGCCGGGGCGGGGTGCGGGATCCGGGTCGTCAGCCCACGTGCGGTGGTGGCGGCGCGGCCGGGAGGCAGCGGGCCGTCCGGGCGCCCGCTCTCCGCGCCGTCCGCCAGCATCCGATCCGGATCTGGGTCGGCTGCTCCGGGGGTTTCGCCGGCTGCGGGGGTGCAGCCGGTCGTCCGACACCGGTGCACATGGGGCGCCTCCTCGGGAGCGGCGATCGGCTACGCATTCGTAGCCTGCGATTCCGCGGTGTCGCAAACGCGGGCACCCACGGCCGCGCGAAGTGGACACCCCGGCCGCGCTGGGTGGACAGGCCGACCTGTCGGTCACGGAGGGTGATGACGGGACCTACGAACGGCGCTATGTCGGCGGGGGGAGGGGCCATACGGTCGGCGGCGTGGATGCCGTGTATTCGGACGGGCCTCGCCACGTCAGCGTGGACACCACCGACCCCGACGAGGCGCACGAGTACCTGCGGGCCACCTATGTCGACCATGCCGTTCACCTGGACGGCAGCCTGGAGCGGTTCCGGTTCCGTCATCAGCTCACCGACGGCGGCCGGTTCTTCGTGGCCCGTTACGAGCACTCGATGAACTGCCAGGTGGACACCGAGCCGTTCGGCTTCCTGCTGATGGGACAGGTGTTCGAGGGAAGACTGCGGATGTCGACGGGGCGTGAGGAGCTCTGCCCCGGCCATGGCGAGCCCTTCGTCCTGGATCCGGCCGTGCCGATGTGCATCCGCTGGGAGGACTTCCGTGCGGGGTTGGTCAAGCTCGACCTGGGTGTCGTCGGCCGGGTGGCGGAGGAGACCACCGGCGGCCTCGGTGGGCCGGTGCGGTTCTCGTTGGCGCGCGCGGTGTCGCCGGCGCGGGCCGCGAACTGGCAGGCGCTGGTCCGCTACATCACCCACGACTTCTGTCGCAACGAGATCGCCTACGGCAGTCCGCTGATCCATGCGCAGACGATGCGGCTGCTGGCGGCCACCGCGCTGGAGACGTTCCCGAACGTGACGATGGCCGCCGACCGGAACCTGTCCGGCGGTGGCAGCGCGGCGAGTGCGGTGCGCCGCGCGACGGCGTTCATCGACGACCACGCGGCCGAGCCGATCGGGCTGACGGAGATCGCCCACGCGGCGCGGCTGTCCCCGCGTGCGATGCAGGATGCGTTCCGCCGCCACCTCGACTCGACGCCGACGACCTACCTGCGCCAGGTGCGGTTACGGCGCGCCCAGCGGGAGCTGCGGGCGGCCGACCCGGGGGCCGGGGCGACCGTCGCCGACGTCGCCACGCGGTGGGGGTTCGCCCACCACGGTCGGTTCGCGGCGAGCTATCGGCGCGAGTTCGGGTGCCCTCCCACGCAGGACCTGCACGGCTGACGGCCCTCAGTGACCCGTGGCCTTGCGGTGCTCCACGCTCGCCTCGTACACCCTGCGCCGTGCCCGGCTCATCCTGCCGATGGGGCGGAACCCGGGGACGCAGTTCCACGGGGAGTAGTCCAGCGCCTCCACGGCCCGCCCGGCCTCGCGGCCGGCGGCACCGGTGAGGTCCTGTTGCGGGATCACCAGCTGGGCCAGGGGCTGCGCCGTTCCCTCCCAGGGCGCGACCACGTCCTCGATCGGTGTGGACCGTTCGTCGACGAAGCGTTGGATCATGAAGTCGAAGCTGACCGGGCCCTTCCGCAGTCGCTCGACGAGTTCGTCGCGCAGGTGGTCGTCGCCCTGCCCGGGGGTCGGTGCGGTGACGTGCCCGGGCTGCAGTTGGTACTTCAGCCCGCACGCGCCGAATGCGATGGGGCACCTGCTCCAGAACGTCTCGGCGGCCAGGCTGCCCACCGGCCGCGATGTGCCCCGCCGCAACACCTTCATGATCCGGATGGTCTCGCGGATGCCGAGACCGATCAGCAACCTGGGCGGCACCAGGAACCGCGCGCCGGACAGCGCCTCGGCGACGATCATGAACTGCTGGGGGTCGCGAGCGTGGGACGCCGGGGCGTTGGTGGCGAGGAAGTCCTGCGTGCCGGCGGGCGACTGCACCCGGAACGCGAGACCCCGCAGGTCGGGCGCGGTGTCCGGATGGATCTCGCCGCTGCAGTTGGAGAACCGCACGACAGCCGGGTGGATCGCACCCGGCGCGAGGAACTCGCCACGCAGGTCCTCCGGAATGTCGGCGCGCACCCGGAACTCGGCATTGACGATGCCGACCAGCAGTTTCGCGTGCTGGGCGCGGTGGACATCCGCGGTGGACGAGCGGCGCGCGATCCGCTCCTGCACTTTCTGGATCCGCCGCGCCAGCCTGCGGTTCAGCTCGTTCTCGGTGGTGAAGCTGCCGCCGACGTAGGTCTCCTGCCAGCCGTATCCCGCGGTGCCCTTCAGGTCGGTCTGCGTCATCGTCATCCCCTCAGACGGTGGATCGGGCCCACGGTGCGAACGCGTTCTTCGGCGATCCCATCGCTTTGTGCAGTTCCGGGTAGTGGCGGAGCAGGATGGTGCCCATCGAGTTGTGCTCGATCCAGTCCATGCCGGCCGGCGTGTACACCTCGGGCCGGCAGTCCCTGGTGTAGAAGCGGTCGCTGCTCAGCCTGCGCGGGGCGGTGAGGATGAACAGGTGGAACGCGGTATCGCTGAACGCGAACCCGGGCGGGCGTTTCTCCGCATACATTCCGATCAGGAGGTCGAGCTGCTCGATGTCGCCCTTGTAGACATCGCGCATCTCCTGCGCCCAGAGGGGGTTGTCCGTGAGCGACTCGAAGTCGGTCGCCGGGGCGAGGTGCAGCAGCCGCCGGAATTCGTTGTACCGGGGCAAACCGAGCTCGCGGCTGCGCAGCACCTCGGTGGATGCGAGATCCATCAGCCGTCCGTCCGGCCGCTCGAACTCCTGCAGGTCCCTCGGGTAGTTGTGCAGCGTGACGAGTCCGGCGTTCATCGTGCCGAACGAGTACAGCAGATCGCGCATCTCGAGCTTGCGCAGCGCATCGAGCGCCCAGCGCCCGGTCAGGTCACGCAGGCGCGATTCCTGGATCGGTGCGTCGTCGGCCGCCGACCGGATGCTGAAGTCGTCCGGCACCATCTGGTGCATCCGGTAGATCGCCACGAACTCCTCGGTGATCGTGAACGGTACGCCGAAGTGCTTGGTCTCCGACCCGAGCGCACCGCTGATCATCCGGTTGTCGGAGATCCGGCCGAACATGTTGTGCACCTTCTCGCCCGCGAGCCCCCACCAGTCGGACTGCAGTCCCAGCCGGCTGGTCGGGTGACCGACCACGGTCGGCGACCAGTTCACCGTGTGGATCTTCCCCACGAGCGCGCCGTTGATCAGCCTGGCCGTGCTGAACAGCTTGTCGTCCGTCCAGGTCCGGTAGTCCGCGCGCAGTCGCTCGCAGATGGCGTTGTGCTCCTGCACGAACAGCGTCTGCATCATGCCGAGACCGAGCCAGAACCCGGGCACGTTGGCCGGGTTGAAGGTCGGGTCCGTGGGATAGGGAATCCTGCCGTCCGCGTCGATGCGCAGCTTGCCGTCCTCGCCGGAGCGGACCAGCTTCTGCTCCATCTCGGACGACCCGTAGATCTGCGACACGTCCCACCAGTGGGTCTGGGTGTTGACGTAGGTGCCCGGCAGCTTGCTGTCCGGCGGCTGGGTCGGGTCGGGCGGCGTGCGCAGGATCCGCATCGGCCGCTCGGACCACGGGTCGTCGTCGGCGAGCGTCACCTCCCACGGGCGCTCCTTGGGCGACGGGCCGTGGCTGAACCCGTCGCGGATCATGAACTGCAGCCAGGTGGCGACCAGCGCGTTGGCCATCGGGGCGGGTTGGAACTCGTGCCGGGTCAGCAGCCTGCGGCTGACCTCCCGCGGGTTCGGGGTCATGATCTCGGGTTGGGGTTCCTGGAACGTGTGCGCGATCGGCACGTTGCGCCCGAACCGGGAGCCGACCATGCCCATCCGCGGCTCGTCCAGGTCGTTGTACGTCCCGTCGATCGTGCGCCGGACCCGGTGTGCCGGCTCCGGTGGGCCCAGCGGAGGCAGGTTCACCGCGGGCTGGGCATTGGTGTCGAACAGGTTCTTCTCGCGCAACACGTTGCGCACCCCGAACAGCACCAGCAGGCCGAGCGGCCTCGGCAGGCGGTGCCAGCCGTACTTGCGGTCGACGGCCATCGCGCACTCGTTGAAGAGGCGCAGCAGCAACGGTGGGCTGGTGTTCTGCTGCAGGGTCCTCCGTCGTTGGAGCACCGCGGCGATCGCGCCGATGGCCAGCAGTACGAACGTGGTCCTCTTCCTCAACTCTTCCGCCCCCTGTTGCGGCCCGATGGGTTGTGGCGCCCGTTCTCCGACGTTTCCGGGTGCCAGCGCGTGTCGTGTTCGCGATGCGTCGATGTCAGACCGTGCTGGAAGAACTTCTCGTAGTACTCGATCTCCGGGTGGTGCACCTGCAGCCAGACTCCGGGCACGTGCACGGCGTCGGTGTGCGCGGGGAACCTGCCGTGCGTGGAGTGGATGTACTCGCAGATGTCGCGCGCGCAGTCGATCACCCGCGGGTCGTACTCGCCGGCCTCGGCGAGGTAGCGGTCCCCGAAGTCGCCCTTGTAGATCGTGGAGAAGAGCTTGCGGTCCTCGTATATCCCGCCGGGTTCGAACTTGCGTCTGATGATCTCGTCGACCGCGTGGGACATCGACTCGTAGTTCGGCGGGCAGGCCGCGGCGATCAGTTGCTCGCCGCCGACCTTCAGCCCGATCGGCTGCGTGCGCAGGTCGGTGAACCGGGGCAGCGGCACCTGCCAGCGCAGGATGTCGGCCAGGCGGAACCTCGGCGTGGCGAAGTCGAAGCCGAGCATCCTGCCGTACCTGGGGGAGATCTTGGGGTCACCGAGCATGATCGCCGGGTTGATCGAGGCGTGGATCCACGCGCCGAGCCCCATCCCGTCCGCCGTCAGCATCAGGTTCTGCAGCAGCAGGTCCGCCTCGATCTGGGTGCGCATCGGGCCGAGCATCCCGATCGGCACCTTGATGTCCTTGTTGAGGAACCCGTTGCGGGTCCACTTGCGCACGCCGGCGGACAGGTAGAAGTTGCGGTCGTCGACGAACGTCGGCCGCGCCCCGTCCGGCTGGGTCAGCAGGTACATGATCGCGTTGATGTACTGGTGCGAGATGTCGACCACCGGGAGGAACAGCGTCGTCCCGGCCAGGTTGGACAGGAAGCGGTTCGAGTCCAGGTAGGCCGGGAAGTCGCGCTTCCCCTCCGGCACGTCGAGCCTGCGGTCCAGCACTTCGACCTTGGACTCGCGCGCCCGCTCCACCAGCGTCGCGGCGTCGAACGAGGCGCCTTCCACGGGCGGCAGTTTCCGCAGGAAGTACGTGCCGCTGTCGTTGATCATGAAGAAGTGCGTGCCCTGCGCGTTGTCCGGGCTGCCTGCCGTGCGCCCGGACATCACGGCGAGATTCGGCTTCGCCATGATCGGCTGCCCGGTGCGCGGGTCCTGGAACGGGCGGTCCGGCATGGTCAGCCCGCTGCTACCGGTGATCGCGATCAGCAGCGCTTCCTCGAGCTCGGACAGCGGTGCGGGCTCGTTCGTCGACTCGTGGGTCATCGAGCCGGCCAGCACCGATGCGCCCCGGCTCACCCGGTGGGTGCGCCGGTGCCACATCGTGTCCAGCAACGGCTGCTCGAGCACCGCGCCGAGGCCGGCGTTCCCGGCACCCGGCGTGGCCGGGACCTCGCCCGTGACGCGAACCTGTTCACCTGCGCTCGACATGGGAGCCCTCTCCGTTCGGCACGATCGGACGCCACGGAGCGAACGCGCTCGCCGTGCGCGGCAGGACCCCGGCCAGGTCCGGGCAGTGCCGGAGCACCACGCTGGTCATCCCGTTGCGCGCGATCCAGTCCATGCCGAGCGGCGTGTAGATCTCCGGGCGGAAGTCGACCGTCAGGAACCGGTCGCTCTGCAGCCGCCGGGACGCCATCAGGATGAAGATGCGGAACGCGGTGTCGCTGAACCCGAATCCCTCCGGCGGGTTCTCCGCGAACAGACCGACCATCGTGTCGATCTCGTCGACCGACGAGTAGACCTCGCGCAGCCGCGCCGCCGACTCCGCATCGCCGGTGAGCTCCTCGAAGCTGCGGATCGGCGACTTGTGCAAGCCCTTCCGGAAATCGTTGTACCTCGGCACGCCGCGGCGGCGGGTACGCACCAGGTCGACGACCGCCAGGTCGATCAGCTCACCGTCGCGCTCGAAGCGCCGTAGGGCGTTCGGGAAGTTGTTCAAGGTGATCGCGCCCGGGTGCGCGATGCCGAACGAGTAGAGCGCCTGCGCCATCCCGGTCTTGCGGAACAGCGTCTCGGTGGCCGACCCCTGGATGTCGTTGAACCCGAGCGTGGTCAGCTTCTCGCCGGTGCGGTGGTCGCGGAGCTCGTAGTCGTCGGGCAGCAGCGGGTGCATCCGGTAGACCGCCACGAAGTCCTCGGTGAGCGAGTACGGCGCTCCCTGGTGGTCGGGCATGGTCTTCGGGATGCCGGTCAGCGAGTGCGCCTCGAGCAGCCACAGGCCGAGTTGCCTCAGCCAGTTCTTCGGCGGCCCCTCCCAGTTCGTGCGCAGGGCGACGTCGATCGTCTTCGTGCCGAGGATGGCGGGCGTCCACTCGACCGTGTGGATCTTGGCGATCAGCGCGGCCACCACGAGACGCGCGGTGTGGTAGAGCTGGTCCTCGCTCATCCCGGGGTACTCGGCGCGCAGCGCGTCGCACACGGCGTTGTGCTCGCGGGCGAACAGCGTGTGCATCGTGCTGATCCCCAGCCACCAGCTCTCGGTGAAGCCGGTGAGCGGGATCCCGCTCTGGCCGGTCGGGAGGTGCCCGCGGTCCAGCCGAAGCCCACCGCTCCCCGGCTCGCGCAGGCTCCTGGCCAGCGTTTCGTTCCCGCCGTAGACCTCGGACCCGTCCCACCAGTGCGACGCGGTGTTGCTGAACAGGATCGGCGGCTTGCCGGGTTCGGTGGCGAGCCCCTCGTTCTCGGCGAAGCGCATCACCCGCTCGGCAGGCCCACCAGGGGTGTTCTGCCAGGTCTGCCCGGACGGCAGCGGCACCTCCACCGACTCGGTGCCGGCCGGGTAGCGCCGGTGGTCGACCCAGTCGTGCACCTGGAACTGGATCCACGCCGCGGCGAGGACGTTCAGCGAGGTGGCGGGCAGGAACCGTTCGCGCGCGAGCAGCTGGTTGCTGACCGTCACCGGGTTCGGCGTGTCGAACAGCTCCGGCCGGTAGACCGGCTCGAGGTTCCGCCCGAACGCCGAGCCGACCGCCCCCATCGTCGGGGCGGAGAGGTCGTTGTACCCACCGTCGTAGGTGCGCCGGACCCGCACCTGCTCGTCGACCTGCGGCGGAACGGGAACCGCCAGCGGTGGCGCCTCGTGCACCTCGGTGTCGATGAGGTTCCGGCTGCGCAGGACCTTCCGCAGCATGGCCAGGTTGAGCAGGCTCAGGTCCAGCGGCATCTTGTGCCAGGGGATGTAGCGGTTGACCGTCGTGAACACCGCCCGCACCGGGATGCCGAGCAGCGTGTTCCGCAGCGGCTCGTGCGGGGTGAAGCTGAAGCCGAGGCGCTGCGCGCCGCTCGCCGCGTAGGCGGCCTTGCGGGCCCGGTTCAGGTTGCCGAGCGGCCGGAACTCCTCGGTGGTGTGCCACGGGCTGAAGACCAGCTGGTCGACCTGCCGCGCCGCCGCCGCGGCGTCGACGCTGCCGACGTCCTGCGCCGGGATGCGCAGCGTCGCCACCAGGACCGGGGGTGTGACGGTCGCCATCCACTCGACGGAGCCGTCCTCGATCGGGGTCCGGTGCTCGTCGACGAACCGCTGCACGCACAGCTCGAACACGACGTCGCCGTCGCGGAGCCGCACGGCGAGCTCACGGCTGAGGAGATCGGGCGAGTGGGACGGGTCCGGCGCCGGGGGAGTGCCTGCGGCGGGACGCAGCAGGTAGCGCACCGGTCCGGCCGTGCCCCAGAGGATGGCGCCCCTGCTCCAGTACGACTCGAGAGCAAGGCTGCGCACCGTGCGCCTGCTCCCCTCCCTGACGTTGCGGATCATCCGGAGGGCGGTGGCCGACCCGACCGCGAGCGGGAGCTTGACGAACGCGGCGAAGGCCTGGCTCAGCCTGCTCTGCGCACCGGCCATCGCCTTGGCGAACGCCACGAACTCGCGGGCGTCCTTCGCGTGCGAGACCGGGTAGTTGGTCATCAGCAGGTCGTGGCTCTCCTTGCCGGAGACGCGAACGCGCACGGCGACGCCCCGCAGGTCCGGCACGAAGTCCGCCTGGCGCAGGCCGGTGGCGTTGGACAGCCGTACCGTCGTCGGGTATTCGGCCCCGGGCGTGAACCAGCCGACGCGAAGGTCGTGCGGCAGGTCCTCGTCCACCTGCAGCACGGCATTGCGCACGGCGAGTACCGGCTTGGCGTGGAACGTGCGGGCGAACTCCGCGGAGCGGCTCACCCGCTTGAGCCGGGCCTGCACTTCCATCAGTTCGCGGGCGAGCCGATCGAAGAGCAGCCGCTCGGCCTCGGCGTTGCCGCCGGTGTATCGCTCGTAGGGCGTGATGGTCCGATGGTCTGATCCCGACGTCATCGAAGATCCCCCTCCTATGACTTGTCAGTCTCTGATCTGCCTACCGTTCGCCCACCGGCCCGGTGTTCGGATACTTTTCGCCATGAGCGAAAGTGAATTTCGGCTTCGGTGTTTTCCCGGTATGCCGCGACAGAATATGTCAGAAAGCGGACGGTACTTCGCGGCCGGCACTCAAGCTGCTTCGACAGGTTCTCATATATTGCATCTCCGAGCCATACGTACAACTACGTACGCAGCAATTGAAAGGCGGTCCGGTATCTCGCCGGAGCTCGCTACGCTCGTCTCGGGGTCAGCAGAGTCGGGCCCGGAGAGCGAGGAACGAGATGACGAGGCCGAGTCCGCAGCGGGTGGCGGTGGTACTCGCCGGAGCGGGTGCCCGCGGCGCCTATGAGGCCGGCGCGCTGTCGATTGTTCTGCCGCGACTGGAGCAAGCCGGTATTCGGCCGAACATGTTCATCGGCACGAGCTCGGGGGCGATCAATGCCTGCCTGTTCGCCGCGAACGCCCACCTGTCGGCCGAAGAACAGGCGAAGAACGTGCTCGCGGTCTGGCGCGGTATCGAGATCGGCGACGTGCTCCGACCCGTCGCTCTGACGGCGATGGTGGCCGCGCTCTCGTGGGCCGGCCAGCTCGCGCGCCTGCCCGGTATGCGGCTCACCGGGTTTCTCGACACCGCGCCGCTGCACCGCACCGCCGCCCGGCGGGTCGACTGGACGCAGCTCGCGGCGAATCTCGCCGCGGGGTGTCCGCGCGGGCTCGTCCTCACCGCGACCTCGGGCGGGACCGGCCGGTCCGTGGTGTTCGTGGACCGGCCCGCCGACGCCGGCGACCTGCCGGTGGAGGACACCCGCGCCATCGACTACGTGTCCACCCGCATCGGGGTCGACCACATGCTGGCGTCCGCGGCGATCCCCGTGCTGTTCCCGCCGGTCGAGGTGACCGAACCCGAGAGCTACCGGGGGTGGTACTCCGACGGAGGCCTCCGGCTCAACGCCCCGCTCAAGCCCGCCCTCGCGCTGGAAGCCGACGCGCTCGTCATCGTCGCGACGCATCCGGCCGAGTACCCGAAGGAGCCGCGCCCGTCCTGTTCGCAGGCACCACCGGACGTCGACGACACACTGGTGCAGCTGCTCGACGCGGCGTTGGCCGATCCGCTCGTGGAGGACGTCCGCACGTTGATGAAGATCAACCAGCTGGTGCCGGGCCCTCCGGTGCGAAGTCCGGCCGGCCGGGAGCGCGCCGAGGTGCCCTTCCTCTTCCTCGGCCCGCGGGAGCGGGGCACCCTCGCTGCCGAGGCGGAGCGGGCCTACGACGAGCGGTTCTGCCGGGTGCGGGGCGTGCTTCGCCGGGTGACCAGTCCCGACCTGCCGCTTCTCGCGACCTTCCTCGCCGGCGACGGGGACCGCCGTGGCGACGTCCTGAGCTACGTGCAGTTCGACCGGGGGTTCATCGATCGCGCGATCGCTCTCGGCCAGGCGGACGCGAAGGCGGCGTGGGGGCCGGTCGACCGGGGCGTGCCGTGGCGGTGGACCACCCTGTCCGGCCCGGAGGTCGAGTACGAGCACGCCGAACGGTCATGACGACCTGCTCGGGCGAGCCGCCAGCACCACTGCGCCGAACGTGACAGCCGTACCGATCCAGGTGGCGACAGAAGGCCCGGGACCGGCGGTCATCGCGTCCAGGGCGAGCGCGCCCAGCAGCTGGCCTGCGACACTGGCGAGGCTGAAGACCAGCACGCCGAGCTGCCCGACCACGCGCGCGGCCGTCGCGATCACGGCGATGCCGATCAGTCCGGCGCCGTAGAGCCACGCCTCGGCCGGGAGCCGTTCGGTGGGGGCGCCTCGAACGGCGAGCTGGACGAGCACCACGACGGCGAGCGCGATCTCGGCCAGGACGAAGCTCACCAACGTGGCGGGCCACGGCGACCGGGCAGCTGCGCCGACCCGGCCGTTGAGAGCGGACTGGACGGCCACCGCGATGCCGGCGAGCAGCGGGAGCACCACCAGCATCAGGGTGCCCTGGCGGCCCAACCGGTCGGAGACGGCGACCGCAACCGCCACGACGCAGGCCAGCGCCCCGCCGACCCGGGCAGCGGTGATCCGGTGCCGTCCACCCGGCCCCAGCCCCCACCGGTCCGCGAAGAGGCTGCCGACCGCGGCGCCTCCGACGACGGCCACGGTGAACACCGCGACCCCCAAGGCGCCGACGCTGATCCCCTGACTGGCCACGAACAGCGCCCCGCCGACCCCACCGCAGCAGTGCCACCACCGCAGTCCGCCGGTCCGCAACGCGGTCCCGACGGAGCGCAGCCCCCGTCGTCCGGCCGCCACGGTGGGCACGAGCAGCAGCAGCACGACCAGGCCGGCCGTGGTGGAGGCCAGCGACGCCGCGACCCCGTCGCCGAGCCGCGCGCCGAGCTCGCCGTTCAACCGCGCCTGGGCAGCCAGGCCGACGCCGGCGGCCACCGCCGCTCCTACCGCCATGACCCGCCTGCGACCGCGAGCTGCGTGGAGGGGCCGGGGATCGATCCTGCCGTCGAGAGCACTCACTTGCGGAGATTCTGACCCGCGCGAGCCGTCGTCAGCAATCGCGATTCGCCGGGTGAGGCGGTCAGGCCCGGGTGCGCGGCGTCACCGGAGCCCGCCGGCCGGGCAGCTGGGTCCGCGCCTGCGCGATCGCGGCGGCGACGCGGGGTGAGCTGCCGGGCAGGTCGTCGCGGGCGCATAGGCCGGCCCAGGCGGGCCGGCTCTTGAACCGGGCGAACACCGACGCGCCTTCCATGACCACGGCGGCTTTGATCATCTCGTCCTGGGTGCGCAGGACGAGCAGGACGATCGCCCCGCGGAAGCGGCTCTTGCCGCGGCCGGTGACGAGCATGTGGCCGGGCTCGTCGTGCTCGCGGGCGAGCCGCTTCACGGTGCGGGCGTAGTACTTGTGCTGGGCGATCGCGCTCACGCCGGTGAGCGACATGATCGCGACGACGGCCACGAAGGCGGTGGCGTTGTCCATGTCAGCTCTCCTGAGGCTTCGAGGAACGGAGGGGCCACGGCTTCGCCCGGCCCTGCGCCGCGGCCCGCTGGGCCCGCATCAGCCCGCCCGGCTCCTCGGTCATGCCGCCGGGACCCGGCCGAGCCCGGCCACCACGGCGTGGTGGCCGTCGAGGAGCTGGTCCTGCAGGGCCCGCAGCTGCGCGATGGTCGTGCTGGTGTCGATCTCCACGTCGTCGTAGGTGAGGATCTGGTCCCTCGGGATGTCGCGGGTGAGCCGCGCGCCCGCGAGCAGGCCCAGCGGCACGAACCCTTCCGCCTTCACGGCCTCGGCGCTGTCGATGACGCCGTACACGCAGTCGCCGCCGATGCCGTCGATGATCTCGCCTGCGCGCAACGCCCGCTTCGCGCCCGCCGCGACCTCGGCCCGCCAGGCCCGCGGGTAGATGTCGCTGCGGCCGTCGAGCACGGCGGCCGGGATCGACAGGGGTGCCTCGATGCTGGCGAGGTGGTAGGGCCGGTAGAAGGAGTAGTAGGGCCCGGCGCCCATGCCGAGGTACTCCATCTCCTCGAGCACGGTCGGTTCGTCGCTGCGGGCGACGACGAACACGCCGGGCGCCACGGGGCCCGTCGCCATGTCGACCACACCGCTGCGGTCGAGGATCCCGCCGTCGACGGCCGGGCGGAACACGTTGTGCAGCTCGGGCACGGTGGTGCGGTAGCCGCTCATGCCGCGCTTGCTGACGCCGAGGTCGGCGGCGTTGGCCAGCGCCGCCATCTCGATCATCGCCTTGGAGCCGTCGACGAAGCTCGCGAGCATCTTCGGGTTCATCCGCTTGCGCTTCGCCTCGTCGGCGAGGTCCGCCGGGGTGGCGTGCGGGTTGAGGGGGTTGTTCTTGCCCTTGCCCGCGCACACGATGTCGAACGCGAGATCGCGGGCGAACTCGACCAGCTTGAGCGCCTCGGCGGGCTCGTCGCCGCGGCACAGCGTGTACACCGCGCCCGACCGTGCGGCGATCCGCGACAGCATCCAACCGACCGTGATGTCGGTCTCGACGTTGAGCAGCCCGACGTGGCGTCCGGCGAGCAGGCTCCGCAGCGCCACCTGCGCGCCGATCTCCGGTACGCCGGTCGCGTCGATCACCATGTCGACCGGCAGCTCGGTGGCGAGGGTGTGGTCGGTGACGGCGACGGTTCCGCCGTCGGCGACGACGCTGCTCAGCTTGTCGAGGTCGTCGCCGGTCGTGACGTGCTCGACGCCGGCCGCGTGCAGGGCGCCGGTGGCCCGCTGGAGGTCCACGTCGGCGACGGCGACCACCTCCATGCCGCTGATGCGGCGCACCTGCGCGACGAAGCCGCGGCCCATCTGCCCGGCGCCGACGAGCCCGACCCGGACGGGTCGGCCGGTCGTCCGCTCGCGTTCGAGGAGGCGTTCACGGTATGCCAATTCGGATCTCCTAGCGTGCCGGACGGAACTCGATGACGTGGCCGGGCCGCGGCTCCGGCAGATCTCCCGCGGTGTGCACGGCGCCGGGCAGCAGCTTCTGGCCGGGCTGGTCGACGTAGAGCACGACGTGGCCGAGCTCGTCGAGGTTCTTCGCGGCGAGCTCGCCGACGGCGGTGATCGTGAGCTCGTGCCCGCCGACGGACACGACGTCGCCGACGCCGATCGTGATGTCCCCGGCCCGGTGGTCGGGCCGGTGGACGACGCTCACCTCGGCCAGCGCCTCCGGGAGGGGCTCGGCGTAGAGGATGAGGACGCCACCGGCGAGCATGTCGCCGGCTTCCGGCCCGACGCTGACGACGGTCGTGCGGTAGTAGGTCATCTTTCTCCTGTTCTCCCGATCAGAGCCCGAAGCTCGCGAACCACGCGATGACGACGGCGAGCGGTGATGTGATGAGCCGGCTGAACAGGACGGCCGGCACACCGATCTCCACCGTCTCCGCCCGGGCCTCGCCGAGCCCGAGACCCACCGGCACGAAGTCGCAGCCGACCTGGCCGTCGATGGCGAACAAGGTGGGGAGGGCGTACTGGACCGGCAGGGCCCCGGTCGCGATCTGCGTGCCCATCAGGACGCCGACGATCTGGGCCACCGCCGCGCCGGGCCCGAGGATCGGCGACAGGACCGGCAGCGCCACCACGGCGCTGATCGCGATGAGGCCGATCGGGTTGCTGGACAGCGGGGCGAGCAGGTTGCCGATCGCCGTGGCGACGCCGGTGTAGATGACGAGGCCGAGCAGCAGGCTGACGTACGCCATGAACGGCAGGATCGTGTTCAGCGTCAGGTTGATCGACTGGCGCCCGGCGGCGAGGAACGTGTTGATGATGTGCCCGATGGCGCCGCCGAACGCCACCAGGAAGCCGCGCGGCGCTGCCGCCTCGGGCTGGTGCGGCGGGCTCTCGGCGGGTTCTCCCACCGTCGGAGCCACCGGCTCGCCGGCCTGCTCGTCCCGCAGCGACACGTCGTCGGTTCCCACGGCCGAGACGAAGATGTCCTCGGTGATGAACTGGGCGAGCGGGCCGCCCGGCTCGCCGGGGTAGACGTCGATCGTCGGGATGCGCTTGCGCGGGTACACCCCGATCCGGGCCGTGCCGCCGCAGTTGATGACGGCCGCGAGCACCTCCTCGTCGGGCACGCGGGTGCGGAAGCCGTCCACCACCTCGGCGCCGGACAGGTCGGCGATCCGCTGCGCGACCGCGTGGATGCCGCCACCGGTCACGGAGATGACCTTGTTGCGCTCGGCTGTGGGTGTCAGCACGAGCCCGCGGCCCCAGCCGTTGGCTCCCGGGCGTACCGCGACCGTGCGGTAGGCGACCTCATGGGTGGTCATCTCGCCGCACCTCCCGCGGCCGCCGGGCTGTACTCGGCGTCGAACTGGCGGAACAGCTCCGTCTTGCCGGCGCGCCGGATGAGGTAGGACGTGATCAGCTCGGTCACCACACCGCGGATGAGGATGACGACGACGCCCACCGCGAAGTAGCGCACGGCGAGCGGCACGGTCGACTGGCCGAGCTGCGCGACGCCGTTCGCCACTCCCAGCCAGACGAACAACTCGCCGGCGTTGGCGTACGGGAAGAACGTGGTGACGGGGTGGACGAAGGAGACCGCCGAGTCGTAGAAGGCGGGCTTGTGCCGCTCGCGCAGGAACCGGCCGAACGTGTAGCACATCGGGTTGGTCAACATCAGCACCGCGATCACCGGCATGACGGTGTAGCGGGTGATCCACCAGCGCGACGACCACTGCACGGCCCGCGTCACCCGGTCCTCGCCGATGAACGCGATGAGCGCGTACATGCCGGTGAGCAGCACGATCAGCGTGGGGAGGATGCCGGTCACCAGCCCGGCGAACTGCTTCCCGGCCTCGTTGAAGATGCCGATGAAGTGCTCACCGGCCCAGATGATCGCGTTCAGGATCGGGTTGTCGCTGCCCCCGGTCGGGGGCTGCGGATCTTGGCTCAGGGAAAAGGTCACGTCCATGGGAGCCTTCCATTGCCATTGTCACGTGTGTGCAGGTGCGTCACATCTGCGCGCTGTGAGTTGATAGCACTGTGAGACCTGGAGCACAAGGTCTTGAGAGGGGCGGCCCTACCCGTCGAGCTCGCGCTCCAGCATCGCGGCGAGCTCGTCCAGGGTGGCGTCGGCGCCCTCGCCGTCGGCGTGGAGCGTGACGACGTCGCCGTGCGCCGCGCCCAGGGTGAGGAGGTTGAGCAGGCTCCGTGCGTTCACCGGAGGACTGCCGTCCTTCGCGATCTGCACCGGCCGGCCGGCCTGCGCCACTGCCTTCGCGAACATCGATGCGGGTCGTGCGTGCAGGCCGACCTTCGAGCCGATGCGAACCTGGCGTTCGCCCATGGGCAACCTCCGTTGGTTGGTGTGCACATCTGTGCAGACCGGGCACGTGGTGAGCTACTATCCATGCTCACATCGGTGATTGACAAGGAACTTGGTGACGATGCCTGCTCCACGCGATCGCGGTTCCCTGGTCAAGGCGGCACGGATGTACTTCCTGGACGGCCGCTCCCAGGACGACATCGCCCGTGTGCTGGGAACGAGCAGGTCGAACGTCTCGCGGATGCTGACGGCGGCCCGGGCGCAGGGCGTCGTCGAGATCCGCGTCCACGACCAGACCGCCCGCGCGATGGAGCTGGAGCAGGCGCTGCGCGACACGTTCGGGCTGGCGCAGGTCCGGGTGGCCGCGTTCCAGCCGGGCGCCGACGTGGTGGCGGCGGCGGGTGACCTCGCCGCGCAGTGGCTCGACGAGACCCTCCAGGACGGCCAGGTCGTGGGGCTGTCCTGGGGCACCTCGCTCCAGGCGATGGTCGCGGCGGTCGCCGTCGACAAGCCGCGGGACGTGGAGGTCGTCCCGCTGGTCGGGGGGCTCGCGGTGGATGCTTCGCTCGTCGCGGGGCAGGAGCTGGTGCGCGAGCTGGCAGGCCGGCTCGGCGCGACCTACCGGTATCTGCACGGTCCGGCCCTCCTGCGTTCGGAGACCGCGCGGGACGCGCTGCTCGCCGAGCCGGCCATCCGGGAGGCGCTGCAGTCGGCGCTGTCCACCGACATCGCGATGGTCGGGATCGGCTCGGTCGGCATCGGGTCGAGCACCGTGATCCTCGACGGCCTGGCGCTCACGGAGGAGGAACGCGCCACGTTCCTGGCCGAGAACCCGGTGGGCGACACGTGCTGCCGGTTCTTCGACGCCGCGGGCCGGGCGATCGGAGGGACCGTGCACGACCGCGTTCTCGCGGTCGAGCTCGAGGAGCTGCGCCGCATCCCCATGGTCGTCGGCGTCGCCACCGGCGCGGAGAAGTCCGCGGGTGTGCTGGGCGCGCTGCGCGGCGGGTTCGTCGACGGGCTGATCACCGACTCCGGGCTCGCGCACGCCCTGCTCAGCGCGGCCGCCGCCAGGTAGGAACCCCGCCTCTGCGGGCGTCCGACACCTTTACAGCTCCTGCACGCCTGTGCGACAGTGCGCACCATCGTGACGAGTTCGCACATAGTTGCGCTAGCGAGAGGAGCACTGTTGCGTGATCTCGCGAAGGAACCCGAGGCGGCCCGCCAGGCACTCCGGACGATGTGGACCGCCCGCCGGTTCGAGGAGGCCGTCGACCAGCTCTTCGCCCGCGGTCTCATGCACGGCACCATGCACCTGTCCATCGGCCAGGAGGCCAGCGCGGTGGGCACCTGCCTCGCGCTGCGGCCGGACGACCTGATCACCTCGACGCACCGCGGCCACAGTCACTGCGTGGCGAAGGGCGCGGATCTGACGCGGATGATGGCCGAGCTGCTCGCCAAGGACACCGGGTACTGCCGCGGGCGCGGCGGCTCGATGCACATCGCGGACGTGGCCACCGGCAACCTCGGTGCCAACGGGATCGTGGGCGGCGGCATCCCGATCGCCGTCGGCGCCGCGCTCGCCCAGCAGCTCAGCGGCAGCGGGCGCGTCGTGATCGCGTTCTTCGGCGACGGCGCCGCCAACGAGGGCGCGTTCCACGAGGCGGCCAACCTGGCGGCGGTGTGGGAGCTGCCGGTGGTGTTCGTCTGCGAGAACAACCACTACGGGATGTCGATGTCGGCCGACGAGGCGTTCGCGATCGAGAACATCTCGAGCCGTGCTGCCGCCTACGGCTTCCCCGGCATCACCGTCGACGGGAACGACCTGCAGGAGGTCTACGAGGCCGTGTCCGCCGCGGTCGACCGGGCGCGCGCCGGCGACGGCCCCACGCTGGTGGAGAACGTGACCTACCGGTGGAAGGGCCACTCCAAGAGCGACAAGAACCTCTACCGCACGCGCGAGGAGATCGCCGAGTGGCAGGGGCGCGACCCGATCGCGCGGTTCGAGCACGCCGTGCGCGGCGCCGGGAGCCTCGACGACGTCGAGATCGAGGCCGCCCGCAAGGACGCGACCCACGACATCCGCGAGGCCATCCGCACCGCGAACGCCGCGCCGCCCGCCCTGGCCGGCCGGGACGTGCTCCTCGGTGCCGTCTATGCGGACGCCGTGTACGCGGAGGCATCCTTATGACCGCCGCGCCTGAAATGATCAACGCAGACGTCCGCGAGATGACCTACGCGGAGGCGGTCCGGGAGACCCTCGCGGACCTCATGGACACGGACGAGCGGGTCTTCCTCATGGGGGAGGACATCGGTGTCTACGGCGGCGCGTTCGGCGTCACCACCGGGTTGCTGGAGAGGTTCGGGCGCGAGCGCGTCCGGGACACCCCCATCTCGGAGACCGCGATCGTCGGTGCGGGGGTCGGCGCCGCGCTCTGCGGGCAGCGGCCCGTCGTGGAGCTGCAGTTCTCCGACTTCGTCACGTGCGCGATGGACCAGATCGTCAACCAGGCCGCGAAGATCCACTTCATGCTGGGCGGAGCGGCGCAGGTGCCGCTGGTCATCCGGGCCCCCGCCGGATCCGGTACCGGCGCGGCCGCCCAGCACTCGCAGAGCCTCGAGGCGTGGTTCGCGCACGTCCCCGGCATCAAGGTCGTCATGCCGGCGACCCCGGCCGATGCGATGGGTCTCCTGCGCGCGGCGGTCGCCGACCCCAACCCCGTGCTCGTCCTGGAGCACAAGCTCCTCTACAAGGAGCGGGGCGCGGTGCCCTCCGGCCACCACGTGCCGCTCGGCAAGGCGGCCGTCCGCCGCCGCGGCGGCGACCTCACCATCGTCGCGACGTCGGTGATGGTCGGCCGGTCGCTCGCCGCCGCCGACGAGCTGGCCGCGGAAGGCATCGAGGTCACGGTCGTCGACCCGCGCACGATCACGCCGCTCGACGAGGCGACGATCCTCGCCGAGGTGGCGGCCACCGGAAAGGCGCTGCTGGTGCAGGAGGGCGTCCGCACCGGCGGGTTCGTCGCCGAGATCGCGGCCCGGATCGCCGAGACCGACACCTTCCATGCCCTGAAGGCGCCGGTCGTGCGGCTCTGCGGCCTCGACGTGCCGATGCCGTACGCGCCCGAGCTGGAGAAGGCGGCCGTGCCGCAGGTGCCGGACATCGTCGCGGCGGCCCGCCAGTTGCAGAAGGGAGCGTGACGGTGCCCGAGATGCCCATCCGCATGCCGAAGCTGTCCATGACGATGGAAGAGGGTGAGTTCGGCAGCTGGCTCGTCGATGCCGGAGACTCGATCACCAAGGGCATGCCGGTGGCCGTGGTCATGACGGACAAGGTCGAGATGGAGATCGAGTCGGAGGTCGCGGGAACGGTGACCCGCCTCACCGCCCAGGAGGGCGACGTCGTCCCGGTCGGCGATCCACTCGGTTACGTCGACAGCACCGACGACGACGGCCTCGGCGACCTGGACGACCTGCTCTCCTGAACCAGCCGCCCTCATCGACGAGGAGCAACGCATGCACGAGGTCCTGCGAGGGATCGGAGTGAGCCCGGGAGCGGTGGCCGGACCCGTCGTCCGGCTCGCGCCCCCGCCACCGGACCCGCCTGCCGGGGGAGGCGTCGAGGACCCCGGTTCGGAGGCCGCGCGGGCCGGCGCCGCGCTGGCCGGGGTCGCCGAGTTCCTGAGAGCGCGAGGGGCTGCCGCCGGGGGTGCTGCCATGGACGTGCTCGAGGCGCAGGCGATGATGGCCGAGGACCCCGAGCTCCACGATCGGGTCGCCGACCTCGTTGCGGAGGGCCGCACGGCCGCCCGCGCCGTCCACGAGGGGTTGGTCGCCTACGCCGACGTGCTCCGCGCGTTGGGCGGGTACCTCGGCGAGCGGGTCGCCGATCTCGAGGACATCAGGTGCCGGGCGATCGCGCTGCTCACCGGGGCCAGGATGCCCGGGGTCCCGCAGCTGGGCCGACCCTCGATCCTCGTGGCCCGCGACCTCGCGCCGGCCGACACGGCCACGCTCGCCAGGGACCAGGTGCTCGGTTTCGTCACCGAGCTCGGCGGCCCCACCAGCCACACCGCGATCCTCGCCAAGCAGCTCGGCATCCCGGCCGTGGTCGGATGCTCGGCCGCAGCGACCCTGGACGAGGGCGTGCAGGTCGTGGTCGACGGGTCCGCCGGGGAGGTCACGGTCGACCCGCCGGAGAACGTGCTTGCCGGCATCGCCGCGCGTGCCGCCTCCCGCGCGGCGATGCCGGAGTCCACCGGACCGGGGCGGACCGCGGACGGGACCCCCGTCGCGCTGCTGGTCAACGTCGGCACGGTCGCCGACGCGTGCGCGGCGGCCGCAGTCCCGTCCGAGGGGGTCGGCCTGTTCCGCACCGAGGTCCTCTACCTCGACCGGACCACGGCGCCGCCGGTGAAGGAGCAGGTGGAGGTCTACCGCACCGTGTTCGAGGCGTTCGCCGGGCGGAAGGTCGTGATCCGCACCCTGGACGCGGGCGCCGACAAGCCGCTGCCCTTCGTCCGGCACTCTCAGGAGGCGAACCCGGCGCTCGGTGTGCGCGGGCTGCGGATCGCCCGACGCCAGCCCGAGCTGCTGACCGATCAGCTCACGGCGATCGCCGAGGCCGCGGCGGGCTGTCCGGCCGACGTGTGGGTGATGGCGCCGATGGTCTCCACGCCGGCCGAGGCCGCGGAGTTCGCCGCGCAGGCCCGCGGACTCGGACTGCCGACGGTCGGCGCGATGGTCGAGGTGCCGGCCGCCGCACTGCGGGCCGCCCAGCTTCTGGAACGCTGCGACTTCGTCAGCATCGGCACGAACGACCTCGCCCAGTACGCGTTCGCGGCCGACCGCACCGAGTCCGCACTCGCCGACCTCCTCGACATCTGGCAGCCGGCGCTGCTGGACCTCGTCGCCGCGGTGGCCGAGGGAGGCCGCCGCACCGACCGGCCGGTGGGGGTCTGCGGCGAGGCGGCCGGTGACCCGCTGCTGGCGCTCGTGCTCGTCGGGCTGGGGCTCACGAGCCTGTCGATGGCCCCGGCCTGCCTGCCGCCCGTCCGCCACGCCTTGAGCACCCACACCCTCGACCGGTGCCGGGACATGGCGAAGGCGGCTCGGGAGGCCGACGACGCAGCGTCCGCCCGGGACAGCGTGCGCCGGCTCGCTTCCCCCGAACTCCTGGCCCTGCTTTAGTGCCCACCATGGGAGTGAACATGCAGCGCTACGTCGTCTCCCTGCAGTGCCACCGCTGCGGGAGCGAACGGGCCCACGCGGTGGTGTACCTCGGAACGATCATCGCCTGCATCACCTGCTCGGAGTGCGGCACGGTGGTGGCCCCGCGGCCGGACGTTCTCATGGAGCGCTACCTGCGGGATCTCGAACTGCGGCTCGCGGGCAAGCCGGGGAAGATGCTGGGCCACGCGAGGCAGGACCCCGTCGACTTCCTCTTCCACTACCTGCCGCTGGGCCTGATCCGCAAACCCGGCGAGATCCTGCGGGAGTGGAGGTTGCTCGTCCGTGCGTCGTCGGCCGGTCCGGCCCGTTCCGCGGGATGTGTCCCGGCTCGGACCGCGCGGGACGAGGTGGGTCGCGCACCGCGGTGAGCCGTTTCGGCAACACCGGCAAGGCTTGACAAGCTTGCGCAAGGCTTGCATCCTCCTCGGCAGTCACTCGAGGAGGAGTTCGTGGGGCCCACCCTGACCGACGTCGCGAAGCGGGCGAACGTCGCGCTGTCCACCGCGTCGCGGGCGTTCAGCGACCCGGACCGGCTCGGGCCGGACACCTTGCGCAAGATCCTCGCCGTTGCGCAGGAGCTCGGCTACGTGCCGCCGGCGAAGGCGGCGGAGCCGGTCGAGCAGGAGTCGGTCACGATCGCGGTGGTGGTGCCCGACATCGCCAACCCGGTGTTCTCCGGCTTCGTGAAGGCCGCCCAGGGACAGGGCTGGCACAACCGGCACACGGTCATGCTGGCCGACAGCGACTTCGACCCCGACCGCGAGCGCGAGGTGATCAGGCACCTCCGGTCACGCGTCGACGGGATGGCCGTCTGCTCGTCGCGCCTGGACGCCGACGAGGTGCTGGAGCTGTGCGGCCGGGTCCCTGCCGTCCTGGTGAACCGGGAGGCCGCGGGAGCGGACTGCATCGTCGCGGATGCCACCCAGGGGCTGCGGGAGACCGTCGACTACCTGACGGCGTTGGGGCACCGGCGGATCGCCTACGTGCAGGGCTCGGCGCGGTCGTGGTCGAACGCCCACCGCGTCGAGATCATCCGGCGACTCGCGGCGGAGCACGACCTCGACCTGGAACTGCTCGACTGGCAGACCGAGACCGTGGCCGGCGGCACCGCCGCGGCCGCCCGGGTGGTGGCGTCCGGCGCGTCGGCGGTGATCGCCCACAACGACCTCGTGGCGCTCGGTGTGATGAGCGGGGCCGCCGCGCTCGGCGTCCGGGTGCCCGAGGACCTGTCGGTCGTGGGCATGGACGACATCCCGTTCGCCGCCGTGGCACAGCCCGGGCTGACGAGCATCGCGGTCCCGTTGGCCCGCGCCGGCACGCTCGCCATGGAGCTGCTCGGCCGGGCCGTGGCGGGGGAGCGGTCGACCCCGCGCACCCAACGGCTCGACACCCACCTGGTGGTGCGCGGCTCGACCGGCCCGCTCGCCGCCCACCCGCTGACGGGGGCCCGTGCATGAAGATCGTGATCTGCGACGCGAACCTGGTGCCGCTGCGCGCCCACCTGGAGGGGGGCTTCCCCTCCGGGTCCGAGGTGAGCTGGGCCGACCCGCGTGACCTCGAGACAGCCGTCGTCGGCGCCGACGTGCTGGTCGGTAGCCGCTGCCCGGCCCCGGTCGCCGCCGCGGGCGCGTCGCTGCGGCTGGTGCACGTGGCCGGTGCCGGCGTCGACGGGATCGACGTCGCCGCGCTGCCGGCGGGCACGATCGTCGCCAACACCTTCCACCACGAGGACTCGATCGCCGAGTACGTCGTGGCCGCCGCGGTGCTGCTGCGCCGCGGGTTCCTGGCCCAGGACGCCGCGCTGCGCAGCGACCGGTGGGCCTCGCCCGCGTACGACCCGGCGCAGCCGTGGATGCACTCGCTCGGCGCGGCGACCGTCGGGTTCGTCGGCTTCGGCCACATCGGCGCCCGCGCGTGGGAGCGCTTCCGCGCCTTCGGGGCCCGCGGCGTGGCCGTGACCCGGCGCGGCGACGTCGATGCCGCCGCGCACGGGCTGGAGTGGTCGGGCACCACCGACGACCTCGGCACGCTGCTGGACCGCGCCGACGTGGTGGTCGTCAGCGCCCCGCTCACGCCGGAGACGACGGGCATGATCGGGGTCGCCGAGCTCGGCCGGATGAAGCGCGGCGCCGTCCTGGTCAACGTCGGCCGCGGGCCGCTCGTCGAGGAGAAGGCGCTCTACGAGGCGTTGCGGGACGGCGACATCGCCGGAGCCGCGATCGACGTCTGGTACGGCTACCCGACGAGCGGTGCCACCGCCGCACCGTCGGAGCTGCCCTTCAAGGAACTGTCGAACGTGCTGATGACACCCCACTCGTCGGGCATGACGCGGCAGACCTTCATGGGCCGCGCCGCGGACATCGCCGCCAACGTGCGGCGGCTCGCGGCGGGGGAGCACCTGGAGAACGTGGTGGCGGTGGCGCAGTGAGCGAGCTCGCGAGCGAATCATCGGCGCTGCCCGATCGCATCGTCGCCGCAGACGTCCTGGTCACCAGCCCCGGCCGCAACTTCGTCACGCTCAAGATCACCACGGCGGACGGGCTCGTCGGCTGGGGCGACGCCACGCTCAACGGGCGAGAGCTGGCGGTCGTCAGCTACCTGCGCGACCACGTCTGCCCGATCCTCGTCGGCCGCGACCCGGCCCGGATCGAGGACACCTGGCAGTACCTCTACCGCGGCGTCTACTGGCGGCGCGGCCCGGTGACCATGGCGGCGATCGGCGCCGTCGACCTCGCGCTGTGGGACATCAAGGGCAAAGCTTGCGGGCAGCCCGTCTACCAGCTGCTCGGCGGTGCCGTGCGGGATCGGATCCCGTCCTACACCCACGCCACGGGCTGGGACGTGCCCGCGTTGTGCGACGCCGTCGAGGCCGTGCGCGAGCGCGGGTTCCGGGCGGTGCGGGTGCAGACCGGCGTCCCGGGCCTCGACTCGGTGTACGGGGTCACGAACGACGGGTCGGCCTACGAGCCGGCCGGCCGCGGGCGCGCGCCGGTCGAGGAGGTCTGGGACAGCGACGCCTACCTGCGTTACGTCCCCGGCGCGCTCGCCGAGGTGCGGTCCGCGGTCGGTCCCGAGCTCGCCCTGCTGCACGACGTGCACCACCGGCTCACCCCGATCCAGGCGGCCCGCCTCGGGAAGGCGCTCGAACCGGTCGACCTGTTCTGGCTGGAGGACGTCACGCCCGCCGAGAACCAGGAGGTGCTGCGGCTGGTCCGGCAGCACACCACCACCCCGCTCGCGATCGGCGAGGTCTTCACGACGGTCTGGGATTTCCAGCAGCTCCTCACCGAGCAGCTGATCGACTTCGTGCGGGCCGCGGTCTCGCACGCCGGCGGGATCACCCCGCTGCGCCGGATCGCCGCCCTCGCCGAGGTCTGGCAGGTGCGGCTCGCCCCGCACGGGCCGTCCGACGTGTCGCCGATCGCGCTGGCCGGCGCCACCCACGTCGGCCTCGCCACGCCGAACTTCGCGATCCAGGAGTACATGGGCTACCCGGAGCGGGTGCACGAGGTGTTCCGGCACGCCTGGACCTACGCCGACGGGCACCTGCACCCCGGCGACGCGCCCGGGCTCGGCGTCGAGGTCGACGAGGCACTGGCCGCCCGGTTCCCCTACGAACCCGCCTACCTGCCGGTCGCCCGCCGCCGCGACGGCACCCTGACGGACTGGTGACCGGCGTGGATCTGCTGACCAGCCGCAGCACGCCGGCCGACGCACTCCTGCACCGGCGCGCGGTGTCCGAGACCGGGATCGTCCACCTCGGGCTCGGCAACTTCCACCGCGCCCACCAGGCCGTGCACACCGCGCTGGCGCTGGACGCGCAGGACGGCCCGTGGGGCATCCTCGGCGTCGCGAGCCGCTCCGCGGCGGTGGCCGATGCGCTGCGCGAGCAGGACCTGCGCTACGCGGTGCTCGAGATCGCCCCGGACCGCACCCGCGCCGTCGTCCCCGCCGTGCACACGGGCGCGCTCGTCGCTTCCCGCGAGCCCGACGCCGTGCTCGACGCCCTCGCGGCGCCGGCCACCCGGATCGTGACGCTGACCGTCACCGAGCACGGCTACACCATCGACCCGCGCACCGGGCGGCTCGACCTCGACCACGCGCTCGTCCGTGCCGACCTCGCCGGCGGGTCGCCGCGCACCACGCTCGGCCTGGTCGTGCGCGGCCTGCAGCGGCGGGCCCGGACCCACGCCGCTCCGATCACCGTGATGAGCTGCGACAACCTCCTCGAGAACGGCGGTACCACCGCGCGTCTCGTCGCCGAGTTCGTCGCCGCGCTCCCCGCCGCCGAGCGGGCCGAGCTGGAGCCCTACCTCGCGGGCGTCGGGTTCCCGAACAGCATGGTCGACCGGATCGTGCCGGCCACCACCGATGCCTACCGCACGGCCGTCGCCGAGCAGCTCGGGGTGCGGGACGAGATCCCGGTCCCGGCGGAGCCGTTCAGCATGTGGGCGATCGAGGACCGCTTCGCCGCCGGTCGTCCGGCATGGGAGCACGGGGGAGCCCTGTTCACCTCGGACGTCGCGCCGTACGAGCTGCTCAAGCTGCGGCTGCTGAACGGCACCCACTCGCTCATCGCGTACCTCGGCGCGCTGGCGCGCTGCGACACGATCCCGCAGTCGTTCGCCCGACCCGCGATCCGGGCCGCCGCGGAGCAGGTGCTGCGTGAGGACTACCTGCCCACAGTTCCGGTCCCGCCGGACGTCGAGCTGGAGACCTACATCGCGCAGCTGCACACCCGCTGGGCGAACTCCGCGCTCGGGCACCGCACCCGCCAGGTCGGCTCCGACGGCTCGGTCAAGCTGGCTCAGCGGGTGCCCGAGCCCGCACTCGCGCACCTCGCCGCGGGCCGGATGCCGCACGGGCTCGCCCTGACCGTTGCGGCCTACCTGTGCTGCATCGCCCCGCCCGCCGGGCTCGACGCCGGCCCGCACGCCGCCGCGATGTCCGACCCGGCGCGGGATCGGCTCGCCCCCCTCGCCGTCCTGCCCACCGCGGAGTTCGTCGCCCGCGCGCTCGGCACGGGGCTGCTCGGCACCGAGCTCGCCGAGCACACCGGATTCGTCGAGCGCGTCGCCGAGCTCGTCGACGTCCTACGCACGCACGGTGTGGACAGCGCTGTCTCCGATGCCGCCGCTCTGCCGGCCGCAGCTTCCTGACTCGTCGAGGAGGACGAGCATGATCCCTGACTCCACCCGCGCGGCCGTGCTGCACGGCCCCGAGGACCTGCGCATCGAGGAGATCCCGTTGCGCCCGCTCGGGCCGGACGACGTGCTCGTCGCCGTCGACGCCGTGGGCGTCTGCGGTTCCGACATGCACTACTTCGCCAGTGGCCGCAACGGGCAGAACGTGCTCCGGCAGCCGACGGTGCTCGGTCACGAGGCCTCGGGCGTCGTCACTGCGGTCGGTGTCGACGTGCCGCTGCGCGTCGGGACCCGCGTGGCGATCGAACCGGCCGTGGGCTGCGGGCGCTGCCCGACCTGCCGGTCCGGGCGCTACAACCTGTGCCCCACCGGCACCTGCTTCGGCTCTCCGCCCACCCACGGCACGATCGCCGAGCACGTGGTGGCGCCGTCGCGGGCGGTGCACCCGCTGCCGGACGGGATCGGCACCGAGCTCGGCTCGATGATCGAGCCCCTCGCCGTCGCGGTCTGGGCGGTGCGGCGCGCCGATGTCCGGGTCGGGCACCGCGTGCTCGTCACCGGCGCGGGGCCGATCGGGATCCTCGTCGCGCAGGTCGCGCGTGCCGCCGGGGCGTCCGAGGTGGTCGTCACCGACGTGAACGACGACCGCCTCGCGCGGGCGTCCGAGCTCGGCGCAACCGCGACCGTCAACACCGCGTCGGCGGAATTGACCTGCTCCGGAATGGACCGGCTGCTCGAGTGCTCCGCCCACCCCGCCGCCCTGTGGCAGGGCATCCAGGCGCTCGGCCCGGCCACCCGCGCCACCGTGGTCGGCCAGGCCGCGCCGGCCGTCGACGGCCTGCCGCTGGCGTTCCTGCAGCGGTGGGAGATCGACCTCGGCACCGCCTTCCGCTACGCCCACGCCTTCCCGGCCGCCATCGCGCTCGCCGCGTCCGGCCGGGTGGATCTGGCCGGCATCCTGACCGGCCGCTTCCCGCTCGACCAGGCCGCGGACGCCTTGCGCGCCCCCGGCCGTGACCCGCGCCATCTCAAGGTCGTCGTTCGCCCGACGGCCTGACTCCGCTTACCCACCCCGCCGGCTCCGCAAGCTCCGCCGGCCTACCGTCCCCCAGCCCACCCCCGCCATCCGAGGACGCATGGACATGACCACAGCAGCACGATCCACAGTGGACGGTCAGCAGGCCGACCCTCGCGCGGTGCGCCGCGCCGCCTGGGCCGGCCTGATCGGCACCACGCTGGAGCAGTACGACTTCGTCATCTACGGCACCGCGTCGGCGCTGATCTTCTCGACGCTGTTCTTCCCCAACATCTCCCCGGCCGCGGGCATCCTCGCGAGCTTCGGCGCGTACGCCGTCGGCTTCGCCGCCCGCCCGCTCGGTGGGCTGTTCTTCTCCCGCTACGGCGACCGGCTCGGCCGCAAGTGGGTGCTCGTCGCGACCCTGCTGCTCATGGGCGGCTCGACGCTGGCCATCGGCTTGCTGCCCACGTACGGACAGGTCGGCATCCTCGCCCCGGTCCTGCTCGTGGCCTGCCGGTTCCTGCAGGGATTCGGTGCCGGCGCCGAGCAGTCCGGCGGGGCAACGCTGCTCACCGAGACCGTCGGCCGCGGCCGGCGCGGCCGGTACGCCTCGCTCGTGATGACCGGGGCGGCCCTGGGCACCGCGCTGGGTGCGGTGGCCTGGATCCTCGTCCAGCTGTTGCCCGACGAGGACCTGATGACCTGGGGTTGGAGGCTGGTGTTCCTTTCCAGCATCCTGGTGACGATCGCCGCGATGATCATTCGGCGGCGGCTCAACGAGAGCCCCGTCTTCCAGGACCTCAAGGAGCAGCACGCCGCGCCGCGCAAGCCCGTGGGCGAGACCTTCCGGCACGGCCGCCGCCCGCTGCTGCTGGTGACGGCGATGACCGTCGGCGTCAGCGCGCAGTCCTACACCTACCAGGTGTTCATGGCCTCCTACCTGGTCTCGACCGTCGGCGTCGACAAGGCGTTCGTGCCCCAGGTCCTGCTGATCGGGGCGATCTGCGGAGGCATCGCGGCGATCGGGTTCGGCGCCCTGTCCGACCGGTTCGGCCGCAAGCCCGTCTACAGCGCGATCCTCTCGGCGATGGTGCTGCTGCCCGCCCCGACGTTCGTCGCGCTGGGCACCGGTTCCCACGTGGCGATCGTGGTGGCGATGATCATCGGGTTCATCCTGGCCTGCCAGGGCGCCGTGGCAGTGACGATGAGCTGGTTCCCCGAGATGTTCGGCAACCGTTACCGCTATGCGGGCGTGACGATGGGCCGGGAATTCGCGTCGGTGCTCGGCGGCGGCGTCGCCCCGCTCATCTGCGCCGCCCTGGTCGGTGCATTCGCCGGTTCGTGGATCCCGGTCGCGGTCTACATGTCGGTGATGGCGCTCGCGAGCCTGGTTGCGGCCCGGTTCACGCCGGAGACCCGGGACCGCGACCTGACCGTCCCGGAGGA
>CAWFMI010000010.1:0-74057 GCA_963816995.1 uncultured Actinomycetota bacterium | reverse complement strand
GAGCTGACCCACCTGCGTCACCCGAACTGGTCCGAGGAGCAGGTGCAGGCGTCGGCTCCGCTGCCGCAACGCTGGCCCGCGGAACTGCGGGCGGCCGTCGACGCGGCGGGCCGGCCCTACTCGTTGTCGATGCTGCTCGGCGAGATCGCGGAGGAGCCGGGGATCAGCTCCGTCGACCTGGCGCGGCGTTCTCCGCACAGTTCGCTGGTGATGCACCGGAAGCTGGCGTGGCTGGCCGACGAGGGCCTGGTGGTAGCGCGCCGGGACGGGCGGACCAACGTCTACACCGTGCCGGAAGGGGTCGAAGAGCTGCTGGCCGGGCGCACCGCTCGGGCACGGGCGGCATCGGAGGTGCTGGAGACCTGGTTGGGCACCGACCCCAGCCTGTCGCCCTCGAGGGCCACGCGCGAGCTCGGGGAGGCGCTCGCTACGGCCCGGCGGGTTCCCCAAGGCCTGCTGGGCGAGCGGCCTGCCGCTCGGGGCGCGCTGACGGAGATCCATCCGCATTCGGCGGCGGCGATGCTGGACGCCCTCGGCGCTCGGCCGGACGGGATCACGCTGGACGAGCTGGCGGGGACCCTCGGGCGGCCGTACCACACGGTGCGGGACCGGATGGCCCGTATGGTTTCGCCGTGGGGCCTGGTCACGCCGGTCCGCCCGGAAGGGCCGGGAAAGAACCGGTACGTGCTGAGCCCGGCGGCGACGGAGCTGCTGGCGGACCTGGTCGGCCTCGGCCGGATCACCGTGGGGCCGGAGACGGCCCACCGGTTGGCGGAGCTGGGGCGTGGTGAGATCACCCGTCCTGGTCGCCGGGGCGTGCTGGATGAGCTGGGTGACTTGCTGCGTCAGGACCTGGGGCGCCGTCCGGCAACGAGCCGGGGGATCACCCGAGCCCTCCGGGAGCTGGACGATCCACGCCTCGGCCGTCGCCCGCGTTCGCGGTGACGCACAGCGGTTCGCAGGGTGCGTGGTCGGACGAAGTCCGATCAGCCCGGCGAATCGCCACCCCGCCGCCACTCGCCCCGCAACAGCGTCCCCGGGTCCGGCGCACACCCCGTCGCGCGGCTGTACTCCGGGCACCGCCCGTCCGGCTGCCGCACGTTCTGCGCCACGTAGGCCAGCAGTCCGACCGAGCCGTCGTTGCGGGGCAGGTACCGGTCGGCGGTGGCCGACCCCATCGAGAGCGCGAGCAGCAGTGCCGCGCACAGCGCGCCGATGATCGGCATCGCGTTCCGCGGAACGCGGCCGTTGCTCGTGGCGTTCTGCGCCTGCCAGGCGGCCTGTAGCCGGCGGCCGCCGTACCGTGCCGCGAGCACGGCCAGGAGCAGGAGGCAGAAGAGGATCTCCGCGGTGGTGCGGGGGTAGAGCTGCACGGTTTGGGTGTCGTACATCTGCGAGGCGATCGCGAGCCGCAGGATCCACGCACCCGCCAGCAGGGCGCCCGTGGTGAACACCGCGGTCCGCCGGCCGGCGACCGCGACGGCGACGCCGAGCCCGGCCACGAGCAGGACGGTGAAGACGCCGACGCCGGCCAGCTCGCCGGGTGGCGGCCAGGGGCCGACGTCGCCGGGCAGGTCGTTGCGCCACATCGCGATGTAGGCGGGCTCGACGGCGGTGTCGAAGTAGAAGTAGCGGTCCTGCACGGTGCCCGCGGCGGCCAGCACCCCGAACAGGTGCGGCCACGCGACCACTACCAGGCCGGCCGCCGCCAGACCGAGCAGCGCGAGCCCGCGTAGTGGGGCGCGCCACGGGAACACGACGAGGACGGCGACGAGCGCGCCCGGCGCCGACCAGAGGAACCAGCCGGAGTAGAGGCTGAACAGCACCCCGAGTGCCACGCCCGTCGCCGCGCCGGCGAGCGCGAGCTGAGTCCAGGCCACGGTGCCGGCACGGCGGAGCACCCGCAGGAACGCGATCAGCAGCGGCACCAGGGCGACCAGCACGACCGTCGTGTACGGCTTGTACGGCTCCAGCAGCGGCATCGCCGCCACCAGCGTCACCGCGAGCGCCCACACCGGCGTCAGCACCAGCCGCCACGACAGGTACGCCAGCGGCCCGAACAGGGCGGTGCCCAGCACCTGCGACGTGCGCAGGGCGCCTGCCGTCGAGTCGCCGGTGAGCTCGGCCCAGCGGGCGATCAGGTGCAGCGCCACCGGCGGGTAGTCGGCGGGCACCGGACGGCCGGCGAGGATGTCGTCGGCCCAGCGGATGAGCTGGCCGGAGTCGCCCCAGTTCGCGAACAGCGGCCACGTCGTGCCGTGCAGCGCGAGCACGACGCCCCCCGCGACCAGCCCGGTGGCGAGCCCGGCGACGGCGGCGCAGGCAAGCCTGCTGACCACCGCGAACACCCGGGGAAGGCGGGCCGTCGCGACACAGGCCGCGAGCACCGCCAGGCCGACCAGGACGAACCGCAGGTCGATCGCGGCGAGGCCGCTCACCTGGCCGACCCGGTCCAGCGGGTCGACCGCCACCGAGTGGCTCAGCTGCACCGAGCAGACGGCAGCGCCCACGGAAGCGACGACCTCGCCCACGCCGACGGCGAGTCGCGCGACACGGCGCGGCGGACGGAGGACCGCGGCGGCGGCCGTCAGGTCCAGCCCACCCGTCCCTGCCGCCGTGCGCCCAGACACGGCGCAAGGGTATGCCTCAGCCCGGTCGTGCCCTGATCCGGTAGATGACCGCGTCCCGGTTCCGGTACACGGCCTGGAGCCAGGGCGCGTCCTCCAGTCCGAGCAGCCCGGGCGCCCGGCGCCAGTCGGTGCGGACGAAGCCCCGCCCGACCATCACGTAGGAGATGTCGAGGCGGGCCACCGCGGCCCGCACCGTGCGGTCCTGCGGATAGCGGTTGAAGTGCGCGGTCAGCAGGTCGGCGTCGGTCCCGACCCGGGAGAAGTTGAAGTGCCCGGCCACGGGGAGCACGCCGCCGATCGCGTACATCCACGCCGAGCCGTCGCCGCGGTCGTTCATGACGCGCTGGCCGGGCGGCACCATCGTCGCGAGCACGCGCATCGCGTCGACCTCCAGCGACGTCACGACGGGTCCGTCCGGGGCGGCGAGGCGCATCCGGGCCACGTTGCGGCTCAGGTACAGGTCGCCGCTCGCCACCAGGAACAGCGTCAGGACCAGACCGGTGGCGACGATCGACGTCGCGTTCCTCGTCAGGTCGGGCGGGCCGGCGCCGGCCTTCGTGGCGAAGGCCCTGATGCCGGTGGCGACCCGGCTCTGCAGCTCGGCGAGGCCGTGGCCGGCCAGCAGGGCGAAGGGCACCACGCACAGCCCGATCAGCCGCCACTGGTCGTTCCACCACGGCCGGGTGACCGTGTTGACCCACAGCTCGTCCGACGACGCGGAGAGCACGAACATCGTGCCGAACGCGGCCCCCGCCGCGAACGTCCAGCGCAGGCTGCCCAGCCGTGGGAACGCCGCGAGCCCGATGGCGACGACGAGCGCGAGCCACCACTGCGGGTGCAGGCCGTCGTGTGCGAGGACCAGGAGCTCACCCATGGCCTCGGACTGCGTCATCTCCGCCGGCCAGTCGTACACCGGCTCGCCCGACGCGCTGCCCAGCGAGCCGAGTACCTGGGGCAGCGCGAGAACGGCCGCGCCGGCACCCGCCGCGAGCACGATGAGCGGCTCCCGCAGCAGCAGCCGTGGTCGGCCGGCCCAGCGCTGGACCATCGCGGGCATCACGAACACGGCCGCCGTGAAGAGGGTGGCCGGGTTGAGCGCGATCATGCCGAGCAGCGCCAGCCCGAACAGCAGCCCGCGGCCGATCCGGCGCCTGCCCTGGGCGTCGAGGACATCCACGAGGAGCACGGCGGCCAGGGGCATCAGCACGGCGCCGGTGACGAACGGCAGCAGCGGGCCGCGCCACAGCATGTCGTAGAACGAGGTGACCGCGATGCTGCAGCCGGCCGCGGCCACGGCCAGCACCGCCCGGCCGCCGAACCGGTGCACCAGCGCCACGATGGTCAGCGCGCCCATGCCGGGCAGCAGCACCGTGTGCGCGTTGAGGATGGTGGGGATGTCCGCGCCGGTGATCCTGAAGACCACCGCGGCCACCAGGTGGTAGGCGTTGGGGTAGAAGACCTCGACGCCGTCGTCGTACCAGTTGACCTTGGCCATCCCGACGAGGCTGCTGTCGCCGGTGTCGGCGATCCACCGGATGCCGTTGGCGTGGAACGCGGCGTCCCAGTCCTGGGGGATCGCGGAGAGATGCCCCACACCCGCCCAGATCACGCTGCCGCCGAGGATGACGATCCCACCGAGCGCCGCGGCCACGGCGCCGTGCGCCCAGAGCCTCCAGACCGGCGGCTCGGTGCGGTCGGCGGGGCCGAACCGGTGTCTGATGGCGAACCGCACGAGCACCGCCGCCGCGCAGAGCACGACGAGGAGCAGCCCGGCGCTGGTCGGCGACCACGTGATCCCCAGCGCGGCGAAGAGCGGCCCGAACAGGCCGGCCATGGCGTAGGTGAGCAGCGGCGCGGTGGCGGCGAGCGTCCAGCTGCGCAGGCCGGCGAGCGCGCCGAGGGCGAGACCCGGTACCCAGAGTGTGAGCACGTACAGCGCCACGACTTGCGCGCCTGCTCCCACCTGCCGAACCCCCGGATCGCCGCCGTCGCCGGTACCCGGCAACCGGCGCGAACCTACACGTCGTGCGTGGCGGGTCCGTGATGCCCGGGTCGGGCCGTGTCGAGCGCCCACTACCCTCGTTCGGCGTGACCTATGCGGGATACGACCTCGTCGTCGTCGGTTCCGGCTTCTTCGGCCTCACGGTGGCCGAACGGGCCGCCACCGAGCTGGGCAAGCGGGTGCTGGTGCTCGAACGCCGTTCGCACATCGGCGGCAACGCCTACTCCGAGGTCGAACCGGAGACCGGCATCGAGATCCACCGCTACGGCGCCCACCTGTTCCACACGTCGAACGAGCGGGTGTGGGAGTACGTCAACCGGTTCACGAAGTTCACCGGCTACCAGCACCGCGTCTTCGCCCGCGTCGGTGACCAGGTCTACGCGTTCCCGATGAACCTGGCGCTGATCAACCAGTTCTTCGGCCACTCGCACACCCCCGACGAGGCGCGCGCGCTCATCGCCGAGCAGTCCGGCGAGATCGACACCAAGGACGTGACGAACCTCGAGGAGAAGGCGGTCTCGCTGATCGGCCGCCCGCTCTACGAGGCGTTCATCAAGGGGTACACGACCAAGCAGTGGCAGACCGAGCCCACGGAGCTCGACCCGTCGATCATCACGCGGCTGCCGGTGCGGTACACGTTCGACAACCGGTACTTCAACGACACGTACGAAGGCCTTCCGGTGGACGGCTACACCGCGTGGCTCGAGAAGATGGCCGACCACCCGAACATCGAGGTGCGCCTCGACGTCGACTACTTCGAGGTGCGCGACCAGATCCCGGCCGGCACGCCCACCGTCTACACCGGCCCGCTGGACCGCTACTTCGACTTCGCCGAGGGCGAGCTGGGGTGGCGCACGCTCGACTTCGAGCAGGAAGTGGTCGAGACCGGTGACTTCCAGGGCGCACCGGTCGTCAACTACAACGACGCCGACGTGCCCTACACCCGCATCCTGGAGTTCCGCCACTTCCACCCCGAGCGGGACTACCGGTCGGACAAGACGGTGATCGTGCGCGAGTACTCGCGGTTCGCCGAGTCGGGCGACGAGCCCTACTACCCGATCAACACGCCCGACAACCGGTCGAAGGTGCAGCGCTACCGCGAGCTCGCCCGCAAGGAGACGGTGAATTCCAACGTGCTGTTCGGCGGCCGCCTGGGCACCTACAAGTACCTCGACATGCACATGGCGATCGGCTCGGCCCTGACGATGTTCGACAACCGCCTGCGGCCCTACTTCGCCGATGGCCGGGCGCTGTCGGGCACCGAGTCGGAGGACTGAGCCAGGGAGCCGGGCTCAGCGGCCGCGGTAGCCCCTCCGACCGTCCCAGACCTTGGTCATGTCGGATCGGGCGCGGCGGCTCTCGGCGCTCCAGCGTCCGACGAAGAATCCGAGCAGACCCCCGAGCCCGAGCATCACCCAGAGCACTTCGGTCATGTCATCTCCTCCTCGGTTTGCCGGGGAGGGGCTCGTCGCGTTGATATCGGGTGTTACCCGGAGGAAGTGCGCGAATCGCGGGTCGACGCGGTACCCACCGGGCCATGCCGGCGGCGCCGAGCGCCGAGAGCGCGCCGAGGGCGACGGAGCCGATTCCCAGTGTGGCCACGGCGGCGACCGCGGCGAGCACCAGCGGCCCGGTCAGCATGCCGAGGTCGTGGCAGAGCCGGAACGCGCCCAGGAACTCCGCTCGCCCGTCCTTCGGTGCGGAGTCGGCGCCCAGGGTCATGATGAGGCCGTTGCTCAGCCCGTTCGCGACGCCCATCAGCATGGCCACGGCGCCGAGCGTGAGCACGCCGCCGGTGAGGGGCAGGGCCACGTGTGCCGCGGCGAACGCCACCAGCGACGCGACGGCCACGGGTCGGCGGCCGCGCAGGTCCATCCACCGTCCCGCCGGGTAGGACAGCGCGACGTCGACGGCGGCGCCGACGCCGAACAGCAGGCTGGTGGTGGCCGCGTCGAGGCCGATGTGGTCGGCCCACAGCGGCAGCACCGCGGTGCGCGACGCGCGGGATGCGCCCATGAGGAGGGCGCTCGTACCGATGGTGGACAGCACCCGCCGATGGGTGACCAGCACGCCGCGCAGGGTCTGCACGGGCCGGGTGCTCCGGCGGTCGGACTCGACGGCGGGCATGGCTGCCATCAGCGCCCCGGCCAGGACCACGGCGACCAGTTCGACGAGGAAACCGCCGCGCGGGCCGAGCAGGTGCACGACCCCGGCGCCGAGGAACGGTCCGATCAGGGTGCCCAGCCGGCTGAGCCCGGCCATCGCCGACAGCGCTCGCGCCCGCTGCGCGACCGGCACCGTCTCGATGATGTAGGCCTGGCGGGCGAGCGCCCACACCGCGCTCGCCACGCCGTACATCCCGACGCCGATCCCGAGCACCACCGGCGTCCAGGACAGCAGGCAGAGCGCCGCCCCGACGGCCCCGATCCCGCTCCCGAGCAGGACCGCCGAGCGCTCGCCGATGCGGGCGACGATCCGGCCCGCGGGGACGTCGCCGAGCACCATGCCGAGCCCGAGCAGGGCGACGATGAGGCCGGCGCCTCCGACGGACGCCCCGAGCTCTCGTGCCTGCAGCGCCACCACCGGGACCGCGGCGCCCTGTCCGACGCCGAACACCGCGGCGGGCAGGAGTACCGGGACGGCGAGCCGGCGCAGGGGCAGGCCCTCCGCCGGCGGCTCAGACACCCGCGACAGGCACTCGGACGGCGTTGACGACGACGATCACTCGAGCCTCCTGGTCATATCGTTCGTCCAGGAGTGAACCACGTGCTCGTGGTCAGTGCTCCACCCCGATCGCGCCGAGCAGGAACTCCCGGTGCCCCACGAAATCGGGGTCGGCGGCGCGCCGCGGGCGGTCCAGCGTGATGGGGCGGTTCACGGCGATCCGGCCGCTGTCGAGCACGAGCACGCGGTCGGCCAGGGTCACCGCCTCCTCGACGTCGTGCGTGACCAGCAGCACGGCCGGCCGGTGCCGGTCGCACAGCTCGCGCAGCAGCCCGTGCATGCGAACGCGGGTGAGCGCGTCGAGCGCGCCGAACGGCTCGTCGGCGAGGAGCAGGGCGGGCTCGCGCACGAGCGAGCGGGCCAGGGCGACGCGCTGCTGTTCGCCGCCGGACAGCTCGTTCGGCCATGCCCGCTCCCGGCCCGCGAGGCCCACCTCGGCGAGCGCGGCCCGACCGCGCTCGCGGGCCCCGGCATCGTCGAGACCCCGCCCGACGAGACCGAGCACGACGTTGTCGAGCACCCGCGCCCACGGCAGCAGCCGCGCGTCCTGGAACACCACGGCGCGCTCGGCCGGGACCCGCAGCTCGCCGGATCCGGCCACGCCGTCGTCGAGCTCGGCGAGGGCGCGCAGCAGCGTGGACTTGCCGGAGCCCGACCGTCCGAGGAGCGCGACGAACTCGCCGGCGGCGATCTCCAGATCCACCGCGGCCAGCACGACGCTGCTGCCGAATCCCCTGGTCAGCCCGCGGGTGCGGACGGCCGTCAGCTCCCGAGTGTCCGTCGCCACGACAGTGTCCTCCTCTCGACCGCCCGTACGGCGAGGTCGCTCACGAACCCGAAGACGGCGTAGATGACCAGCCCCACGACGACGATCTCGGTCTGGCCGTAGGTGCGGGCCTGGGTCATGAGGTAACCGATCCCGCTGGTCGCGTTGACCTGCTCGACGACGACCAGAGCCGTCCAGGAGACGGTCACCGCGAGCCGGAGTCCGACGAAGAACCCGGGCAGTGCACCGGGCAGGGCCACCCGCCGCACGAATGCCGCCCGCGAGAGGCGGACGCTCTCGGCGAGCTCGACGTAGCGGGCGTCCACGCCGCGCAACGCCGCGTGCGTGTTGATGTAGATCGGGACGAGGACGCTCAGCGCGATCACGATGATCTTCATCTCCTCGTCGATCCCGAACCAGATGATGGCCAGCGGGATCAGGGCCAGCGTGGGGACCGCGCGCTTGATCTGCACCGGGCCGTCGATGACCGCCTCGCCGGCGCGGGTGAGCCCGGCGATCAGCGCGAGCACCACGCCGACCACGACGCCGAGGACGAGCGCGATCATCGCGCGCTGGACCGAGGTGAGCAGGTTGGACTGCAACCGCCCGTCGGCCACGAGCTCGCCGGACGTGGTGACGACCGTCCACGGCGTGGACAGCGTCTCCGGCTCGATCAGGCCGGTGGCGGATCCGAGCGTCCAGGCGACGAGCAGCAGCAACGGCCCGACGACGAGCGCGCGGGCCGACGTGGGCCCGGGCCCGAGCCGGTGTCGCCGCCGGGGACGCGGCGCGAGCGGCGGCGGCTGCGCCCGCTCGGTGGCCGGGACGACCGATCGTTGCGTGGTCTCGGTCATCGCTGCGCCTCGAACGACGCGCCGGCCGCCGGCACCGCCGACGTGACGACGCCGGAGAAGCGCAGGTCGAACCCGTCGGCCGCACGCGCCTTCCGGGGAAGCTCGCCCGCCCGGTCGATCACGTCGATCGTCTGCTGCTGGCGTTGCACGAGCGCGTCGTCCAGCCGCGGGAAGGTGATCTGCCCGAGCGAGTCGAGGATCCGCCGCCCGTCCTCGGCGCTGATGCCCTGGTTCTCGACGTAGTACGTCCGGATCCACTCGTCCTGGTGCTCGTTGATCCACTGCTGGGAGCGGATGTAGTGCTCGACGTACGCGCGCAGTGCTGCGGCCTTCGCCGGGTCCTCCAGCGCCTCGCGCCTGGCGTAGACGAAGTTGAGGCCGGTGGAGATGTCGGCCGTCTCCGCGGGGTCGATGACGCCACCGCCGCGGGGCGCGGCCTCGCCGAGGAAGCGGGTGAGCCGGGGCTCGTTCAGCGGGGCGATGTCGACCTGGCCGGTGCGCACGGCGTCGTTGAACTCGGCGAGCTGCAGCCGCACCAGCTCGACGTCGGCCGTGGTGAGCCCGGCCTTCTCCAGGGCGCGCAGCACGATGACCTGCTGGGCGGTGCCTTCGGCGTAGGCGATCTTCTTGCCGCGCAGGTCGGCCAGCGTGCGGGCGCCGACGCCCGGGGCGACGGCGAGCTGCGTGCTGGACGGGTCGGTGTGCCGGCCCAGGATGATCGGGACGTCCTCGCCCGCGACGAGCGCCTGGATCGGCGGCGTGTCACCGACGCTGGCGACGTCGGCCGCTCCGGCGCGGAACGCCTCCAGGATGGCCGGCCCGCCGGTGAAGTTGGCGAACTCGGCGGTGAACGGGAGCTTCTCCAGCTCGCCGGACGCGCGCAGGGCCACCTGCTGCGCCTCCTGCTGGTCGGCGATCACGAGGGTGGTGCCCTGCGGTACCTCGCCGGGAAGCGGTGCGGCGGCGTCGAGCCCGCCGCCCGCTCCCGAGGAGCAGGCGGCGAGCAGGAGCGCGCCCACGAGCAGGGCGGGTCGGGGGAAGCGCACGGTGGGCCGCTTCAGTCGACGCGGACGGCGTGATCGGCCGTGAACGGGCGGCCGGCGACGATCTCGGAGGTGAAGCCGTCCGGCCCGACCGGCCGGTCCCCGATCACCGTGACCCGGTGCAGGGTGCGGCGGACGTCGAGGTGGTCCAGGTCGCCGGGGGCGAGGTGGGCCGTGGCGCGGTTGTCCCAGACCGCGACGCTGCCCGGCTCCCACCGGAACCGCACCGTGTACTCGTGCCGCGTGATCTCGGCGTAGAGCAGGTCGAGGATCGCCCGGCTCTCCCGTGGCTCGACGTCGACGAGGTGGCTCGTGAAGCCGGGGTTGACGAAGAGCGCCCGCTCGCCGGTGACCGGGTGCACGCGCACGACCGGGTGGATGGAGACGAGCAGGTTGTCGTTCACCCGGCGCGAGTAGCTCGAGTCGCCCTTCGGGGCCTCGCTCGCCCCGTACCGGTGTTCGGCACGCAGCCCGTCGACGAACGCTCTGACCGGGCGCGAAAGGCCGGCGTACGCGGCCACCAGGTTCGTCCACGTGGTGTCGCCACCGATCTCGGGCACCACCTCGGCACGCAGGATCGACGCGGCCGGCGGGTTCACCGCGGCCGTGACGTCGGTGTGCCAGCCCGCGACGTAGCTGTACTTCCGGCGGCGCTCGTTGTAGTCGTCGCCGCCGTAGCGCTGCTTGTACCGCTCCGGGTCGATCGTGAAGATCTCCGGGTGGTCCTCCGGCGGCGTGTCGTCGTGCGGGTGGGCGTAGGTCAGCTCGCCGAACACCCGGCCGAACCGGATCTGAGCGGCGTGGTCGAGCTGCTGGCCCCGGAAGAAGAGCACCTTGTGGCGGTGCAGCGCCTCGGTCAGGGCGGCGCCGGTCTCCGCGCTCAGCGGGCCGGCGAGGTCGACCCCGGAGATGTCGGCGCCGATGTGTCCCGCGACGGGCCGGACGGTGAGCCCGGTGCGCTCGGCTGCGATCGTCATGAATGTTCCTTTCCTCGTTCGGGATACCGGCAGGAGAAATGCCTGAACAATTGGGCGAGCAAATTGTCCGGACAGTTCTGGGGAGACTTGCGCAGTCACCTACAGGTGTGACAACAGGGGAGACATCCCCTGGTCAACTGCTGCGCGCTCACGTCGTCAATCGTGTGTTGCGGCGTGCGAAAAGTCAATCTCTCGGGCGCTGGAAATTGAATCGGTGCAGGTGGTCTGCGGGTTTTTCGGGCCGATGGATGCCCCGCCGGAGGGTGGTCCGTGAGGACGTCGCTACGCTCGGGAGCCGGGCGCGTACGCGCTCGGCCGACCCGGCCATCGACGACAGAGGACCCATCCTCGATGACGATCTCCGAGACGCCGCCTCGCCCGAAGCCGGCACGCCGCCGCGGCGCGACGCCGCCGCCGCCCGAGGGACACCTGCTGCAGCGGGTGATCCTGCCGCGCACCGGCGACCCGATGAGCGTCCGCGCGCTCTACCTCGACGAGCGGACGGGGGTCCGGCTCACCACCGTGCCGGACGTGGCCGGCGGTGAGGTCCTGAAGAAGGTCAACCTCGCGGGTTCGGCGGTCACCGCCCGCAGGCTGCGGGCCACGTCCCGCACGTCGGCCGTGGTGCCGGAGCAGAGCGAGGTCTCCTTCGCCGCCTACTTCAACGCGTTCGCGGCCGGGTACTGGCGGCACTGGAGCCGGCTGACCGAGGTGCACCTGCAGCTCTCCGTGGAGGGCGCCGGCCGCGTCGACGTCTACCGCACCAAGTCCGACGGCTCCACCATCTTCGAGCGCGGCGTCGTGGTGTCCGGCCGTCAGCAGCTGGACCTGGCGCTCGACCTGCGGCCCTTCGAGGACGGCGGCTGGTACTGGTTCGACCTCACCACCGACGAGGGCGAGCTCACCCTGCACGCCGGCGGCTGGTATGCCACCGACGAGCCGACGGGCCGGGCCGCGGTGGCGGTGGGCACGCCCACGTTCAACCGCCCGGCCGACTGCGTGGCCACCCTCACCGCCCTCGGCGAGGACCCGCTCGTCCGCGAGGCGATCACCGCGGTGATCATCCCGGACCAGGGCACGAAGAAGGTGCGCGACGAGCCGGGCTTCGAGCAGGCCGCCGCGGCGCTCGGCGACAAGCTGAAGATCATCGACCAGCCCAACCTCGGCGGGTCCGGGGGCTACGCGCGGATCATGTACGAGGCGCTCGAGCACACCGACTGCGAGCAGATCCTCTACATGGACGACGACATCCTGCTCGAGCCGGACTCGGTGCTGCGGGCCGTCGCGTTCTCCCGCTACGCCCGCTCGCCGATGCTCGTCGGCGGCCAGATGCTGTCGCTGCAGGCCCGGTCGCAGCTCTCGACGATGGGCGAGGTCGTCGACCGTGGCACGTTCCTGTGGCGCAACGCGCCCGGCACCGAGCCGCACCACGACCTGGCCGACCAGCCCCTGCGCCAGACCCCGTGGCTGCACCGGCGCACCGACGTCGACTACAACGCCTGGTGGACCTGCCTGATCCCGCGGGTGGTCGCCGAGGACGTCGGCATGCCGCTGCCGCTGTTCATCAAGTGGGACGACGCCGAGTACGGGCTGCGCGCCCGCGCCAAGGGCTACCGCACGGCCACGGTGCCCGGGATCGGGATCTGGCACATGTCGTTCCTCGAGAAGGACGACACGAGCGACTGGCAGGCCTACTTCCACTACCGCAACCGGTTCGTCGCCGCCGCGTTGCACGGGCCCGACAACCCCACCGCGCTGCTGCGCGACTCGCTCAAGCGCACGCTGCGCCACCTGCTGCTCCTGGAGTACTCGGCGGTGGCGCTGCAGGAGATGGCGATGCGCGACTTCCTCGCCGGCCCCGAGCAGCTGTTCCCGAAGCTGCCCACGGTGCTCGGCGAGATCCGCGCGAAGCGCGCCGAGTACGACGACGGCAGGCCGCTCGACTCGGCCACCCAGGTGCCGCTGTCGGAGCTCGACGCGCTGTCGGCCCAGGTGTTCCCGGAGCCGCCGTCCGGCAAGGTCGCGGCCGTGAAGGGGCTCGCGCGGGGCGTGCTGCACAACCTGCGCAGCCCCGATCCGGCTCACCAGGCGGTGCCGCAGCGCAACGTGCCCGCGCGCAACGCCCAGTGGTTCGTGCTGTCCCGGCTCGACTCCGCCACCGTCGCCACCCCGGACGGGCGCGGGGTGACGTTCCGGCGCCGCGACCCGGCCATGTTCCGGGCCATGCTCAAGCACGCGGTGGGGCAGTACCGGCACGTGGCGAAGGTCTGGCCCGACCTGCAGCGCCGCTACCGTGCCGCGATGCCGGAGCTCACCAGCCGCGAGGCATGGGCCCGCGAGGTGTTCGACCGCAAGAGCTGACGAGCTCGTTCAGCTCTCCACCTGCCGAAGATCGGCTGTCCGGCGCAGTCCGGACAGCCGATCGGCCGGTCAGTCGTCCAGGCCGTAGAGGCGCGTCCAGTTCTCCCGGCTGGAGAGGCGCCCGAGCTCAGCGCGGTAGCGCCCCACCATGGCGGGACCTTCGCGCACCAGGCGGCGGAGGAGGTGGGCCGCGCGCCGGGCGAGCTGAATGGCCTGCTCCCGGTCGCGGATGCGCACGCGGAAGCCCTGCTCGGACATGTCGGTGACGATGGCGCGCTCGAACGTGGAGACGTGCCACCAGTGCGCGTCACCGGCGGGGACGGCGCCGGTGCGGTGCACCGAGCGGCCGGCCAGGTGGTAGGCGGCCCGCTTCAGCCAGGTGAGGGTCTCGGAGCCCGGCGGGTTGGCCGCCCGCACCACCTGCCGGTCGTGGAACTCGCCCCCCGCTTCGGACATCGGGTGCATCACGGTCTCCGGGTAGCCCGCTCGGACCTCCCGGACGCGGGCGAGGGCGCCCGCCGAACCGTCCCAGAGGGTCTCCGGGCCGTCCAGGAAGTCCTCGAGGGCCAGCAGCAGCGTGGCCGTCATGCCGTACTGCATGGCCACCAGCTGGTGGGACACGAGCTGCGCGAGCCGTCCGCTGATCCGGCGGACCGAGAAGCCGGTGTGCAGCGCGGCCATGATCAGGCCGTTGCGCACGGTGAAGTACCGCTGCCACTCGTCGCCGTCCTTCCAGCCGAAGTCGGCGTGCCACACGCCGGCGCCGGGGAGGGAGACGGTGGGGAAGCCGTGGGCGCGGGCCCGGTAGCCGTACTCGATGTCGTCCCACTGCAGGAAAAGCGGCAGCGGGTAGCCGATCTCGCGGACGACCGACGCCGGGATCAGGCAGGACCACCAGCCGTTGTACTCGGTGTCGACGCGGCGCTCCTGGTTGATCGGCCGCAGCTCGTCGTCCACACCCAGCAGGTCGGCGTCCCGCAGCGCCCCGGGCATCTTCAACCCCATCAGCAGGATCTCGGGGTCGGCGTACTCGGCCGAGATGTGCAGGTGGCCCGGGTGCAGCAGGTTGAGCATCTGCCCCCCGACGATCGTCGGGTGCCGGGTGCTCGCGGAGAACGCCGTGAGCCGGACGATGATCTCCGGCTCCAGGAGCACGTCGTCGTCCATGAGCAGGACGTCGGCGTCCTCGTCCGGTGCGCCCGCCGTGGCGTGGAGCATGCCTCGGGCGAAGCCGCCCGAGCCGCCCAGGTTGGGCTGACGGACGTGTCGGAGGCGCTTCCCCAGTGCCGCCGCGATCTCACCGAACCGCTCGCGCGAGTCGATCGGGTCGCTGCCCTGGTCGGCGACGTGCACCGTGCGGATGCACTCCAACGCCTCGGGGTCGCGGGCGAGCGCCTGCAGCGTGTTGAGGCAGTCGTCGACGCGGTTGTGGGTGGTGATGGCGATGTCGGTGGGCGGCACCGGGCGGGTGGTGGCCACCGTCCAGCGCACGTCGGAGACGGTGAGCTCGCCGGTCTCGGTGGTGATCTCGAGCCACATGCCGCCGCCGTCGACGAAACGGTCGATGGGCCCGACGAGGCGCACCGGGGTGGCGTCGCCGTCCTGCACGTCGCGGGCGGCCACGATCCGCCACACCTTGTTGGTGTCCGACGCGATCAGCCGCAGCCGGCCGGTGCCGGTGGCCACCGCCGACACCTCGATCTCGCCGACGTCCGTCCAGCGCTGCCAGTAGGTGGCGTGGAAGCGCCCGAAGTAGGTGTTGGTGTTCACCCGCGAACCGGGGGCGAGCGTCAGCCGGTCCCGCTCGCGCCGCGCGACGCCCCGCTCGACCACGGAGTAGAGATCCTCGGGCACGAGCGCGGACGGCCCGAAGAACAGCCCGCGTTGCGCCACCAGGCGGGCCGGGGCCCGTCCGGCCGGCGGGTCCGGGTGCTCATCCGTCGCGGGCATGACCACCCGATCCGTGCTGTCCGATGTGCGAAGCATGCGCGCGGCCGTCCTCCGGTCGTCGTGTGCCTTACCCGCGTCATTGTGAGGGCCGGGCGACGCGGCCGATGGCCCGGGGGGTCACCCGACCGGATCAATACCGGGTACCCGGGCGTGACCCTGCTGGTGCCATCCGGTCACTGTCCGCGGCGTGACGACCGGCTCGGGGCGCGCGAGTGGCCGGATCGGTGCCCAACGGTAGAGCTGCCCCGCGTCGCGGAGTGGATCACCGGCGAGATAGGTCGGCATCCGCCGTTCGGTGATCAGCAGCCGTGGTGCGACGAAGGGTCCACCGTATTCAGGCTGATAGGTGATGTGTGTTTCCGTGTCGTCCGCGGGCGGGCCCACGCGCCACCGCGGGAGGGCCGCCGTGCCGAGCGGCAGCGGCTCCGGGGTGAGGCAGGGGAACAGGAACGCGACGGGCCAGTCGAGGAGCGCGCTGCTCCCGGGCGGCAGCAGGTCCGTCATCGGGGTCAACCGCGGCGCGCGGGGCAGCGCGGCGACGGCGGGCGGTTGGACCGTGTCCGGGGCGTCGACCACCAGCCGCACCGTGTCGGCGCCTGCCGGGGCGAGCGAGCGGATGTCGTCCTGGATCGGGAGCTTCGGCTGGAGCGCCCGGCGTTCGAGCACGCGCGTGCCGTCGCCGAACTCGAGGAACAGGCCGTCCCCGGGCCGCAGCCAACCGGACGTCGTGACGACCACAGGGAGGACCTGGGTCCGCTGCTGCGGGTCGAGCGTGAACCACGGTGTGGTGGTGCGACCGGCCACCGCCACTCCGGGCATGGCGCGCCCGCCGACGTCGACCGGGATCGTGCGGACCGGCGGGCCCTCGGCGACGGGCAGCAGCCCGGCCGCGGGATCCGTCTCCACCGACAGCCGTTCCTGCAGCCCGCACGGCCGGCCGCGCAGGGTGGCGACCGTGTCCGCGGCGAGGGTGTAGCTGTCGCGGTGGGACACCGCCACCCGCACCACGGTGAGCACCTGCAGCGCGAGCACCGCCACCAGCACCACGGCGAGGACGGGCGCGGGAGCCGGTAGCCGTCGGGGCGGCGGGCTCTCGGGGGTGCCTCCCGCCCGCTGCCACGCCCACCGCGCGAGCAGGACGATGACGACCACCCCGCCCGCCACCAGCGCGATCGTCGCCACGGGGATGTCCGCGACCCGCGGCGACAGGGTGCTGAACGTGGGCGTGAACCACGCGCCCTGGTATGGCCAGACGTTGTAGCCGGCCAGTACGAACGCGGCGACGGCGGTGGTGGCCGCCAGCCCCGCGACGAACGGGCGTGGGTGGGGCCGCAGCGGCGTGGCCGACCACGCCACCGCGCCCAGCACGAGCACGGCGGCGCCGTAGCCGGCGAGGTCGCCGAAGTGCTGGGTCCACTTCGTCGGGGTCAGCGCCATCGTCGCCATGCTCAGCAGGAGCCCGACGACCAGGCGTCGCGCCGGCCCGGACGCGATCCCGGTGCTCGTGCGCCGCAGCGACCACAGCACGCCGGCCGCGGCGAGCAGCGTGCCGAGCACCGCGGCCCGGCGGCCGATCGCACCCTGGAACGTCCACTCGAGCAGACGCCGGTACCGGTCGGTCTCCTCGAACCACGGTTGGCCGCCGCCGACGGCGGTGCGAACCCGAACGGCCTCCAGCATCCCGGCGAAGCTCTGGTCGGGGACCATGAGGAACACCGCCGCTGCCGGCGCTGCCACCAGCACGGCCAGGAGCGGCAGTGCGTGCAGGTCGCGGCGGGCGCGCAGCATGGCCAGCAGCGGACGCCCGGCCGCGAGGAACGGGGTGAACGCGAGCAGGCCGGCCGGCGTCAACGCGGTCGTCGCGCCGGCGAGCACGAGGCCGACGGCGAGCGGCAGCAGGCGCGCCGTCGCCACCGTGCGCTCCACGGCGAGGAACACGAGGAGCGCGCCCACGGCGACCCACGGCTCCGGCCGCAGCCCGAGGTTGAACGGGACCCACCAGGTGGCGAACGCCAGCGCGGCGAACCACGCCACCCGGGGGCGTGCCACGGACCGGCCGAGCCGGGGCAGCACCAGCCGCGACAGCAGCCACCAGCACAGCAGGCCCAGCGCGGTGGACGGCAGCCGCATCCACGGTGTGGCGGGCGAGACCAGGGACCAGGCGCGGTACAGGTCGTAGAACCAGCTGAACGGCGCCTCCGGGGCGTTCAGCCAGCGGTAGGCGTTGCCCACGAAGCCGTTGCTGCCGGTGCTGCGCACGATGCCCGCGATGTAGCCGTCGTCCACCGTGATCGGCCCGACGGCCCACCACAGGCCGAGCAGCGCCGCGACCGCGCCGTCCACCGGACGGGGGCGCCACCAGCGCCGGGGGAGCAGCCGGACGCGCCGGCCCGCCGTCGGGTCGTCCCGGTCGATCCGGTGCAGCGCGGCGAGCATGCCGAGCAGCGCGAGCCCGCCGACCGCGCCGATCGCGATCTTCAGCGGGGAGATCGTGGTCTCGAAGCGGGTATCGGCGATGAGCTGCAGCTCCACGCCCGAGCGGGCGTCGGAGAAGGCGCCCGCGACGTCGGGCCGCACGTCGCCGTCCCGGACGAGCACCGGCTCGCCGTCGACGAGCACCGAGGTGCGGCTCGGATCGGAGACGACCGACAGCGTGCAGGCGTCGCCCGGCAGCTCCACCGTGCCGAGCTCGACGCCGGCGCTCCCGACCTGCACCGCGCCGTGCGGACCGGCGGTGAGCCGCAGCCCGAACAGCGGCTGGGCCCCCGGGTCGGGCCGCGGCGGCACCGTGGACAGCAACACCTGGCCGGGAGGCGTCTCGCGCGCGATCGCGCACGTGGCCCGCGCGGTGAGCTCGGTGGGTTGGTAGGGCAGCAGCGGGATGGCGGCGGGGCCGTCGGCGGCCGTCCAGGAGTACGTGACCTCGGGCTGCTGCACCGGGGCCAGCGGGAATGCCACGGCCGCGAGCACGGCGAGCAGGCCGAACAGGCCGGCGGCCCGGCGCGGGCCGCGCGCCGGACGGGGAGGTGGGGTGGCGCCGTCGCGGCTGTCGCGACAGCCGCGGTGCGGGTCCTGCGGGCTGTCCGGCCCGGACGGGGGATCCGACCGTGCAGGCGAGAGCACCCGCGAAGCCTATGCGAACCGACCCGACCCGCTGTCGCCCCACCGTGATCGACCGGTCGGGGGTCGCCGGCTCGTTCGAGCACGCAGCGTCTGCCGCGGCACCCCGTGCGGGGGAAGATCGAGGGCATGACGCTCCCACTCACCCCCGATGAACTGCTCACCACCACGCGCTCGGTGCGCAAACGCCTCGACCTCGACCGCCCGGTGCCGATCGAGCTGATCCGCGAGTGCCTCGAGGTGGCGCTGCAGGCACCGACCGGGAGCAACCAGCAGGGCTGGCACTGGGTCGTGGTGACCGACCCGGAGCTGCGCCGCGGCATCGGCGACCACTACAAGCGGTCCTACGACCGCTACCGCGACCTCCGGGCCGCTCGGAACGCCGAGCTCTCCGCCGAGCGGCAGGTCGTCGGTGAGCGCGTCGCGACCTCCGCCGATCACCTCGCGGAGCGGATGGGCGACGTGCCGGTCCTCGTCCTCGGGTGCATCACGGTCGGGGGCGACCTGCCGGCGGGCAACCAGGCGGGCCTGTGGGGCTCGCTGCTCCCCGCGGCCTGGAGCTACCAGCTGGCCGCCCGGGCCCGCGGGCTGGGCACCGCGTGGACCACGCTGCACCTGGCCTACGAGCGTGAGGTGGGGGAGCTGCTCGGGATCCCGGAGGGGGTGCGCCAGGGCGTGCTGCTGCCCACGGCGTATTTCACGGGCGAGACGTTCCGGCCGGCGCCCCGAGAGCCCCTGGACACCGTGCTGCACCTCGACACCTGGTGATCACTCTGTAGCAGAGTGTGCCCGCCAGTAGTGGGAGGCGCGCCGGTGAATCCGGGTGATTTCCACTCGATCGGATGAGAAGAGCAAGAACGCTCCGTGAGCGCAGCGGCCAAGCCGGTACGTTCCGGGTGTCACTCGCACCGCTGGTCTGCGGACCTTCGTTTTCTGAACGTGACGAGCCCGCGCCCCGACGCCACTCCATCCGGTACTCGAGCGTCATCCTCCGGTGAACTCCGAGGGCTGACGGGACTGCGGGCCGTCGCAGCCGTGTGGGTGGTGCTGTTCCATTTCCAGTTCACCCCGTTGCCGGGGGTGGCCGAGGTGGCCGACGCGCTGGGGCCGCTGATCACCTCGGGCGCCCTCGGCGTGGACCTGTTCTTCGTGCTGAGCGGGTTCGTGATCGCCTACACGTACCTCGACAAGCTCGGGCCAGCACTGCGTGCCAGAGCCACCGTGAGGTTCGTGTGGGCGCGTGCCTGCCGGCTGTGGCCGGTGTACCTGCTGGTGCTGCACCTGTTCGGGTTGTGGCTGATCGCGCGCGCCGCGGTCGGCGCCGACGGCGTGATCGCGTTCCAGTCCGTGCAACCGGTGCTCGACGTCGGGCAGTACCTGCAGCAGCTCGTACTGGTGCAGCTCTGGGACGACCCGTACTTCGACGGCGCCTCCTGGGTGGGTTCCACCTGGTCGATCAGCGCCGAGTGGCTCGCCTACCTGCTGTTCCCGGTGGCCGCGCTCGTGCTGCACCGGATGCGCGGGCTACCGGTGATCGTGCTCGCCTGCGGCTCGTTGCTGCTGATGCTGCCGATGACCTGGGCGTACCTCGCCACCGGCAGCCCGTACTTCCCGTGGAGCTGGCTCGTGCGCATCCTGTGCGGGTTCGGCGCCGGCGCCCTCGCCTACCTGGCCGTCCGCCGGCTGCGCTGGACGTCCACGGTCCGTCGTGGCGCGGCGGCCCTCGCGGCGGCGCTCCCCGTCGTGATGGCCGCCGGCCTGCTGCTCGGGGAGCTCGCCGGGCCCGGCCGGGGCGGCGCGGTGATCCTGCTGTTCCCGGTGCTCGTGGCGGCGCTCGCGATGGCCGACCGCGGCCCGGCGATGCTGCTGTCCACTCCCGCGTTCGTCTACGGGGGGCGGCTGTCCTACGCCCTCTACCTCGTGCACATCCCGCTCTTCGAGATCTACTGGCTGGCCCTGCAGCGGTACCCCCTGCTGGCCCCCGAGACCGTGCTCGCCCATGGGGTCGGCGGGCAGGTCCTGCTCGCCACGCTGGTCGTCGCGGCGCTGGCCTACCACCTGGTCGAGGAGCCCAGCAGGCGCGGGCTGCGCGCGTTCACCCCGGCGCTCGAGCGGATGCCGGTGCGCATCGCCCTCGCGCTGGGGATCCTGCACGCCCGCCCCGTCGCGTTGCCGGATGTCGCCGCGACGATGGACGGCGCGCTGGCCACCGCGGCCGCGCGGTTCGCCGCCAAGCGCAAGGCGCGCGCCCGCCTCGGGGGCTGGGCCGAGGAGATCCTGCCCGAGCCGCGGCACGCCGCCTCGCAGCTGCGGCCCGCGACGCTCGCCACCGCGCTGGCCAAGGCCCAGCACCGCAGGGCAGCGCACCGCAGCGAGCTGGACCTCTGGGCCGACTACGACCGCGCGGAGTACATCCGCAACGGCTACCTGAACGTGGGGAACTGACGCCCTCAGTCCGTCGGGCCCGCCGAGAAGATGATGGGGCGGACCTCGATCCCCAGGCCCTCCACCCCGGCGTCGGGGATCAGAGCGGCCAGTTCCAGTGCTCGCTCACGGGTGGCGCAGTCCACGATGTAGTAGCCCCCCATGAACTCCTTGGACTCGAGGTACGGACCGTCGGTCACCACCGGCACCCCGTCGCGCACCCGCACCACGGCACTCTGGGCGGGCTCACCGAGGCCGTGGGTCTCGACCATCTCACCGGAGGCCTTGATGGTGTCCATGAACGCCCCGTGGCCCTCCATGATCTCCTTGCGCTGCGCCTCGGTGAGCGCGTCGAAGGCGGCGGGGTTCAGCTGCATGATCAGCATGTACTTCACGGTCGGCTCGCTCTCACTTGCGGGTCTCTGTCGCAGACAGGTCGGAGCCGCCGCACGGTTCTCGACATCCCTACCCGGGGAGCCGCCGGAACACCGCGCGCGGCAGGTGCCGCAGCACGCTCATCAGGAAGCGCACCGGCGCGGGCGCCCACACCAGCTCGGACCGCTTGCGGACGGCGTCGACCGTGATCGCGGCGACGGCCTCCGGGGTGGTGGACAGCGGTGCCGGCCGCATCCCCTCGGTCATGCGGGTGTGCACGAAGCCGGGCCGTACCACCGTGACGGTGACGCCGTGGGGACGCAGCGCCTCGGTGAGACCGGAGTAGAAGGCGTCCAGCCCGGCCTTGGTGGAGCCGTAGACGAAGTTGGAGCGGCGGGCGCGCTCGGCCGCCACCGACGAGTACGCCACGATCGACCCGTGGCCCTGCTCGCGCATCCGCTCGGCGAGCGCGACACCCACCGACACGGCGGCGGTGTAGTTCACCTGGGCCATTCGCACGGCGTACGAGACGTCGGTCCAGGCCTGCTCGTTGTCGCCGAGCAGCCCGAACGCCACGACCGCCACGTCGATGTCGCCGCCGGTGAAGGCCTTGCGCACCACGTCGGCGTGGGTGTCGTGGGCTTCGGCGTCGAACGGGAGCGTCTCCACCGCGCAGCCGCGCCCCTCCAGCCGGGTGCGGGCGGCGTCGAGGCGTTCCGACGGGCGTGCGGCGAGCACCACGCGCAGCGGCCGGTCGCTCGCGAAGGCCTCGACGACCGCGAGGCCGATCTCGGAGGTGCCGCCGAGCAGCAGGATGCTCTGCGGGTTGCCCACGGCATCGATCACTTGGTCAGCTCCAGTCTGCGGGACATGTCGGAGGCGAAGACGCCCTCGGGGTCGGCGGCGTCGCGCACCTTGCGCCACTCGTCGAAGCGCGGGTAGCCGCGGCGGAACGTCGCGGCGCTCACCCGCGACTCCTTCGCCAGGTAGAACCGCCCGCCCGCGCCGAGAACCAGCCCGTCCAGCTCCTGGCACAGCTGGTGCAGGCCGCGCGCGATCGGGAAGTCGACCGTGATCGTCCAGCCCGGCTGGGGGAACGACAGCGGCGCCTGGTTGCCCGCCCCGAACCGCTTGAGCACGTTGAGCCCGGACGCGTGCGGCGACGCGGCGATCTTCTCGACGATCCGGCGGAACGTCGCCTCCTCGCCGAACGGCACGAGGAACTGGTACTGCAGGAAGCCGCGCGAGCCGTAGACCCGGTTCCAGTCCCCGAACAGGTCCAGCACCTGGTAGAAGGCCGTGATGTTCTGGATCGAGCCGCGCTGGCGCTTCGGTGCCTTGCGGTACCAGAGCTCGCTGAACGCCCGCAGCGTGTAGCGGTTGGCGAGCCCGCTGGGGAACGCGTCGGGGAACGACAGCAGCTGGGGCGCGTCGAACTTCAGCGGGTCGGCGCGCAGCTTCGCGGGCAGCTGGTCCACCGTGGCGAGCGAGCCGCGGGTGAGCACCGCCCGTCCGAGCTGCGCGCCCGTGGTGGTGGTGTCGAACCAGGCGGCCGAGTAGCCGTAGGTGTCGTCCGAGCCGTCCGTGAGCAGGCTCATCAGCTCGTCGAGGTCGGCCGTCCGGTCGGTGTCCACCACGAAGTACGCCGACTCCGTGCGGTGCAACGCCACCGTGGCACGCACGACCACACCGGTGAGGCCCATCCCGCCGACGGTGGCCCAGAACAGGTCGGAGTCCGGGCCGTCGGGCGTCAGCCGGCGGACGGAGCCGTCGGCCGTGACCAGGTCGAGCGAGCGGACGTGGTTGCCGAAGCTGCCCTTGGTGTGGTGGTTCTTGCCGTGGATGTCCGCGCCGATCGCGCCGCCGATCGTGACCTGCCGGGTACCGGGCAGCACCGGCACCCACAGGCCGTACGGCAGCGCTGCCCGCATGAGGGTGTCCAGGCTGACGCCGGCGTCCAGGTCCACAACGCCGGTTCCGGCGTCGATGGAGTGGATCGTGGCGAGGCCCGTCATGTCCAGGACGGTGCCGCCGGCGTTCTGCGCGGGGTCGCCGTAGGACCGGCCGAGGCCGCGGGCGATGACGCCACGCGGCCCGGCTGACGTGATCGCGGCCGACACGTCGTCGGGGGACCGTGGGACCAGCACCTTCGCGGTGGTGGGCGCGGTACGTCCCCAACCGCGCAGGCTCGTGGATTCCGGCATCGCGGGCCAGGGTAGCGCTGCGGCCCGGGGGCTCCGGCCGGGCCCGCGCCGGGCGAGGTGGCGCAGTTAGGCTCGGGCCGTGAGCGAGTCGCCGTCCGAGCCCCGCGGTTTCCGCATCTCCGATGCGGACCGCGAGCGGGCGGCGCAGCGGCTGCACCAGGCGCTGGCCGAAGGCCGGATCACGCTGAGCGAGCTGGAGGAACGGCTCGCCGTGGTCTACGCGGCGCGCTACGAGGCCGATCTGCGGCCGCCGTTCGCCGACCTGCCCGACCCCGACGCGCCCGTCGCCCGCCGCTCCGCGCCGGCCGTTCCGTCGGACGCGCCGCCGGTCGTACTGCGGGCCGGCATGTCGACGATCAAGCGCGGCGGCGCGTGGGACGTGCCGCCGCGCCTGCGCCTGCAGAGCGCGATGGGCTCGGTCGTGCTCGACTTCTGCGACACGGTGATCCCGCACCCGGTGGTGGACATCGAGGTCGACCTGGGCGCGGGGTCGGCCAAGCTCCTCGTGCCCGACGAGGCCACCGCCAACGTCGACGGCATCGTGGCGAGCATGGGCACGGTCAAGAGCAGGGTCCCGTCCCTCCCGCGGCCCGGCGTGCCCCACTTCGTGGTGCACGGCCGGGCCGGGATGGGTTCGGTGACGGTGCGGCGGCGCTACCGCATCGCCGGCCACTACTTCTGACCTCAGCGATCCGTCCGCTGGAAGATCGTGATCGGGATCCCCTCGCCGACCGTTCTCGATGAGGCCAGCTTCCACGTCGTCGCGTCCGTGGTCTCCCCGAACAGCCGACGTCCCGTGCCGAGGACGATCGGGAACGTCATGAGGTGGATCTCGTCGACGAGGTCGTTCTCGATCAGCGCCTGCGCGAGCTGGATGCTCCCGGCGACCTGGATCTCTCCGGCCACCTCCTTCTTCAATGCGGTCACCTCCTGTACGGGGTCGCCGCGGAGTACGCGGGTGTTGTTCCACGTGGGGTCGACGAGGGTGCGCGAGACCACGAACTTGGGCATGCCGTTGTACTTGTCGGCGAGCTCGCCCTCGTAGCCCGGCCATGCGGCGGCGAAGCCGTCGTACGTCTTGCGGCCGAGCAGCAGTGCCTCGGCCCCGAGCGCCTCGTCGACCTTGAACTGCTCGCCGTCGTCGCCGCGGTCGAACGCGAAGGCCCAGTTCGGATGCTTGAAGTCCTCGCCGCCGGGGGCCTGCACGACGCCGTCGAGCGAGATGAACTGGGTGACCACGATCCTGCCCATGTGGGCCTCCGATCTGAGCGCCGCCCGATCAGTCGGCGGCCGGTCCGTAGACCAGGTGCACCACGCCGGTCGTGAACGTGGTGGAGGAGATGAGCGAGAGCGGCACCTTCGCCCCGTCGGTGAACAGCTTCTGACCCTGCCCGATCACGACCGGGTGCACGAGCAGGTGCAGCTCGTCGACCAGCCCCTGCTCGAGCAGCCAGCTGACCAGCACCGCGCTGCCCGTCGTGCCGAGGTGCTTGTCCTGCTTGAGCTTCGCCAGCTCGGTCTTCACGTCGCCGGAGACGATCGTGGAGTTCTCCCAGGTCGCCTCGGTGAGCGTGTTCGACACGACGTACTTCTGCGAGCTGTTCATCTGACCGGTGATCGGGTCGTCCGGGTCGGCGGTCGGCCAGAACCCGGCGAACCCGTCGTAGGTCTTTCGGCCCAGCAGCATGGCGTCGTTGCCGGACATCAGCGCGCCGACAGCCGCGCCCATCTCGTCGTTGAAGTAGTCGAAGTGCCAGGTCTCGGGCGACTCGATGACGCCGTCGAGCGAGATGAACAGGCCGGACTTGATGGATCCCATGGTGTTCTCCTTCGTGCGGGTTCGGAGGTGCAGACCGCGGCGATGCGCGGAACTGATCGGTGGTCGAGGTTGCTTCCGGGCCGGCCCGACGACGCGATGGACATGTCGTAGGCCACTCGACCCATCGGTCCCCCTCGGGATGAGGTACTGTATCCGGCAGAAACAGTATCTGGCGGATACTGTTTACGGCAAGCGGGTCGTCGAGGCAAGAGTGGATCGGAGAGCGGATGGACGAGGACACCGGGCAGGTCATCGAGCTGCTGTGGGGCTCGCCGAGCCGGCCCAGCCGAGGCCCCCGGCCGTCCCTGTCCATCGCTGTGATCGCCGATGCCACCGTGCGGATCGCCGACGCCGACGGGCTGGATGCCGTGTCCATGCAGCGGGTGGCCGAGACGTTCGGCGTCACGAAGATGGCGCTGTACCGGTACGTGACGGGGAAGGCCCAGCTGCTCGCCGTCACGATCGAGGCTGCGGCAGGCGACCCGCCGGTGCTCAGCGGCACCGGCTGGCGTCCACGCATCGAGGAATGGGCGGGGCAGCTGCGCGAGACGTGGTTGCGCCACCCCTGGCTGCCGCAGGCGACGGTGGGGGACCGGGTGATGGGGCCGCGCGAGGTCGCCTGGATCGAGTGCCCGGTCGCGGTGCTCGCCGAGGCCGGACTCGGCGGCTCCCAGCAGATGGATGCCGTCCTGCTGCTGTGCGCCCACGTGCGCAACACGCTGACCGCGACGATGTCCGGCACCCAGCCGTGGACTCCGGGCAACGGCTCCGGCTCGCTGCACGAGCAGCTCGCGTTGCGCGACGACAACTACACGGCCGTGCTCGCCGCCACCCGGTCCGGCCGGTCGGCGGACAACGGGTGGCGGTTCGGGCTCGAGCTCATCCTGGACGGGCTCGAGGTGCAGGTGGCTCAGGCGGCTACAGGCGCCCGAGCTCCTCGGTGAGGTCGTCGAGGCCGAGGCTGCCCAGCGACAGGGCCGCGGCGTGCCACGTCTTCAGGTCGAAGTCGGCGCCGCGCGCCGCCCGCGCCGCGTCCCGGCCGGCGAGCCAGGCGCGTTCCCCGAGCTTGTAGCTGATGGCCTGCCCCGGCCAGCCGAGGTAGCGGACGATCTCGCTGTCCAGGAAGGGCCCCGGCCGGCCCGAGTGCGCACCGAAGAACTCCCGAGCGATCTGCGGCGTCCAGGTCTTCCCGGCGTGGAGCGGGGAGTCGGCCGGCACCTGGAGCTGCAGGTGCATGCCGATGTCGATCACCACCCGGACCGCGCGCATCTGCTGGGCGTCGAGGTAGCCGAGGCGTGCGCCGGGGAGCGTCAGGTACCCCAGCTCGTCCATGAGGCGCTCGGCGTACAGCGCCCATCCCTCGACGTTGCCCGACACCGAGCCGACCGAGGTCTGGTACGTCGAGAGCTGGTCGGCGAGGAACGCCCACTGGGCCAGCTGCAGGTGGTGCCCCGGCACGCCCTCGTGGTACCAGGTGCTGATCAGCTGCCACAGCGGGAAGCGGGTCTCGCCCATCGTCGGCAGCCAGGTGCGGCCGGGGCGGGAGAAATCCATCGACGGGCGCGTGTAGTACGGCGCGGCGGCGCTGCCGGGAGGCGCGATCATCGCCTCGACCGCGCGCACCGGGGGCGCGATGTCGAAGTGCGTGCCGTCCAGCTCGGTCATCGCCGTGTCCATCATCTGCTGCAACCAGGCGCGCACCTCCTCGACACCCTCCACCGCGATACCGTTCTCGTCGAGGTGACGGATCGCGGCGCGCGGGTCGGCCCCTGCGAGCACCGACCCGGCCTCGTGCCGCATCTCCGCGTCGATCCGCCGGTACTCCTCCCAACCCCAGGCGTATGCCTCGGCCAGGTCGAGGTCCGCGCCGGTGGAAAGGCGGGCGCCGAGCCGGTACCGGTCGGCGCCGACCGCGTCCGGGGTGCCCTGCGCTGCCGGCAGGTAGGTGCCGGCGAGGTACTCGCGCAGCGTCCCGGCCGCTGCCGCAGCCGCGTCCGCAGCGACCGCCAGCTCGGACCGGACGGCGGGCGACGTGCCGTCCGGAGCCTTCGCGGTGAAGGCGTGGAACCACGAGCCGCCCTCGCCGGCGAGCCACTCGTCGAGCTGGCCCACCACCGTCTCCACCTGCCGAGGCGCGGCGTGCAGCCCACGCCGCGATCCCTCGGCCAGCGCGCCGGCGTAGCCGCGGTACGCCTCCGGCACCCTGGCCATCCGCCGGGCGACCACCGCCCAGTCGTCCGGGCCGGTCGTGGGCATCAGCTCGAACAGCTGCCGGACCTGGGCGTGCGGCCCGAAGATGTTGCGGATGGTCCGCAGGTGCTCGCCCGCCTCGCTCACCGCCAGCTGGGCCTCGAGCCGCTCGCGCAGCAACCGGGCGCAGCGCCGGTCGTCGTCATCGGCCGCCTCCGCACCGGGCAGGGCGGCGAGCGTCGTGCGGGCGAGCTCGTCGAGCGCGTGCTGGCCGTCGGGCGACAGGTCGGGCACCCGGTCGTCGCCGGGGTGGGTGCCCAGCGACGTCGCGGTCCGGGTGTCCAGGTCGGCGAGGCGGCGGACGTAGTCGTCGGCGAGGGCACGCACGGTGGAGTCAGTCGGGGTCACCCCCGGATCTTGCCTCCGCAGGGGCCATGCCGTCGGGCGGGTGCAGAACGGGTCGACGTCGGAGGGCGGGCACCCGACGACACCCGCGGGCGGCGGTCGATACCCTTGGGCGATGACCGCGACACAGCCCGCACCGGCCCAGCCCGGCCTCGCCGCGCAGCTGGGCCGGTTCGTCGCGGTGGGCGCGCTCTCCGCACTCGTCGACTTCGGCGTGTACCACGCCCTGCTCGGGCTGGGCACCTGGGTGCACCTGGCCAAGGCGATCAGCTTCATCCTCGGCACCACCACGGCGTACCTGCTCAACCGCCGGTTCACGTTCACCGCCACCACGGGCGGCAGCGCCAGGTTCGCCGGCTTCGTGCTGCTCTACGGCACCACGTTCGCGATCAACATCGGCATGAACGCGTTGATGCTCGCCGTGCTGCCGCAGCTCCCGTTCCGCACGAGCCTGGCCTGGGTGATCGCGCAGGGCTGCGCCACCGCGATCAACTTCGTGATGCTGCGCACGGTGGTCTTCCGCCGCTGATCGGTCACCTCGAGTGCGCCGATCAGGAGTCGATCAGGGGCGGCGGAAGCGCTCCGACCGGCCCTGGCGGGCCAGCTGCACCCACTGCACGAACTCGCGCGGGCTGCGCTTCGTGACCAGGAAGTACCAGGCGAACCTCGGCACCTCCAGCACCCCGACCCGGCGCATCCCCGGCTGGGAGACGAGGAAGCCACGGTTGCGGTAGGTGTAGTAGCGCTTGACCGGGTCGTCGGGGTCGCGGGCGTGCAGCCGGCCGCCGAGCATCGGCTTGTCGTCGTCGGAGCCGGCGGGGTGCAGGTACGCCGCCCGCAGCGACGTGCCGAACGGAAGCCCGGAGCGCACGAGCCGCCGGTGCACCTCCACCTCGTCGCCGCGCACGAACAGCCGCAGGTCCGGCACGCCGACGACGTCGAGGGTGGACGCCCGGAACAGCGCGCCGTTCATCAGGGCGGCGATCCCGGGAAGCAGCTCGTCGTCGGCGCCGTGCTTGACGTCGGCCGCGAGCTCGGCGCGGGAACGATGCCAGGTGAGCCCGCGCCGGACGGGGAAGGCGAGCCGATCGGGCCGGGCCTTGTCGGCCACGGTCGGGGAGACGGCGGCGAGGCGACGGCGCTCGGCGAGGTCGACGAGCGTGGAGAGCGTGGACTCGTCGGCGGGCATCCCGTCGTCGTCACCGAGCCAGATCCAGTCGGCGCCCATGGCCAGGGCGTGCAGCATCCCGAGGGCGAACCCGCCCGCGCCGCCGAGGTTCGTCCAGGACGGGATCCAGGTGGTCGGCAGGTCGCAGCTCTCGACGACCGCGCGGGACGGTCGGTCGGGGCCGTTGTCGACGACGATCAGGTGGGCGATCGGGTGGGTCTGCTTCGCGAGCGCCGCGAGCGACTCGGCCAGCAACTCGGTGCGGTGGCGGGTGACCACCACCGCGACGACCGATCCAGCGGGAAGCGGCTCCGGTGTCAACGGGCGTCTATCTCGGCCAGCACGTCACGTCCCTTGTAGTGGTGGAGCACCTCGCGCAGCGGGCCGTGCTCGCGGATGGTGCCCTGGTCCATCCAGATCGCGGTGTCGCACAGGTCGGCGAGGAACTCGTCGGAGTGGGAGGCGAACACCAGGATGCCGGACCGCTCGACCAGCTCGTTGAGCCGGATGCGGGCCTTGGCGAGGAACTCGGCGTCGACCGCGCCGATGCCCTCGTCGAGCAGCAGGATCTCCGGGTCGATGCTCGTGACCACGCCGAGCGCGAGGCGCACCCGCATGCCGGTGGAGTAGGTGCGCAGCGGCATCGACAGGTAGTCGCCGAGCTCGGTGAACTCGGCGATGTCGTCGACGCGCGCCTCCATCTGCTTGCGGGTCATACCCAGGAACAGCCCTCGGATGAGGATGTTCTCGAAGCCCGAGATCTCCGGGTCCATGCCGACAGCCAGGTCGAACACCGGCGCCACCTTGCCGACGACGCTCGCGCGCCCGCGGGTGGGCTCGTAGATGCCCGACATCAGCCGTAGCAGGGTGGACTTGCCCGCGCCGTTGTGCCCCACGAGCGCCACCCGGTCGCCGCGGCGCAGCGACACCGTGACGTCGCGGAGCGCCTCGATGATCGGGACCTTCGAGCCGGTGCCGATCCGCCCGCCCGCGCGGCCGAGCACGGCCTTCTTCAGCGAGCGCGTCTTCGCGTCGAAGATCGGGAAATCGACGGCGGCGCCCTCGATGTCGATGCTGACCATGCGCCCCTCAGACCCAGTACGCGACGCGGGATCGGTAGTTGCGGAGGAAGACGAGTGCGGCGATGCAGCCCACGACGGTGATCGCGCCGACGACGTACCAGTGCCGCCAGACGATCGGCTGGCCCAGGAGCGGCTGGCGCAGGACCTCGACGAAGTGCATCACCGGGTTGAGCTCGGCGATCCGCGCGCGCTCGGCCACGGCCGGGTTCCGCAGCAGCGTGTCGTACTGCCAGACGATCGGCGTCATGAAGAACAGCAGCTGCGTGAGGCTCGCGATGATCGGCGGGATGTCCCGGAACCGGGTGGCGATGATGCCGGCGAGCACGGCGATCCATGCCCCGTTCAGCACCAGCACCGCGAACGCCGGGAACGCGAGCAGGAGCGACCAGCCGAGTGGGTGCGGGAAGATCACCATCAGGACGGCCCACACGACCAGGTTGTGCAGGAAGAACAGGGTCTGCCGCCACACCAGCCGGTACACGTGCAGCGACAGCGGTGCGGGCAGGAACTTGATCAGGCCCTCGTTGGCGATGAACACCTCGCTGCCTTCGAGGATGCACCCGTTCACGAAGTTCCAGATCAGCAGCCCGGTGGCCACGTACGGCAGGAACGTCGGCAGGTCCATCTGGAACAGCGCGCCGTAGAGGATGCCCATCGCGGTGGCGATGACCGCCATGCTGATGCTGACCCACAGCGGCCCGAGCACCGAGCGCCGATAGCGCTGCTTGATGTCCTGCCAACCCAGGTAGCCCCACAGCGGCCGCTGCTTCCAGCCCTGCCCGAGGTCGCCGAACGCGCGTTGCCAGCTGCGCGAACCGGCGACGTCGACCACGACGGGCCGGGCGGGGGTGGCGCCCTCGGCCCGGTCGTCGCCGGTGGTCATGGTCTGAGCCACCAGGCGAGGGTACCGGCGGGGTGCGTGACCGTCCCGGGCGGTGCGGTTGTGACGGTGCGAAACCAGCGGCACTCGATCATCACCCGCGATACTGCACCTCCGGAATCTCCCGACAGCGTTGAGGAGCCCGCCTTGCGTCCACCCTCCACCCGCGGCCTCGTCATCGGCGGCCTGGCGCTCGTCGCCGTGGCCGTCGTGGTCACGGTGATGCTCGTCCCGGCCGGCTCCGGCCGGCCCACCGCCCCGTTCACCCTGACGATCCTGCACAACAACGACGGCGAGTCCCAGCTGACGGGGGCGCCCGCCGATCCGGAGTACGGCGGCATCGCCCGGTTCGCCGCACTCGTCCACGGCCTGCAGGAGCAGGCCGTCCGGGAGCCCGGCCACGGCGTCGTCACGGTGTCGTCGGGGGACAACTACCTCGCCGGGCCCGAGTTCGCGGCCAGCCTGGAGAAGGGTGCGCCGTTCCACGACTCCACCGGCCTCGACCGCGTCGGGTACGACGCGCTCGCGATCGGCAACCACGAGTTCGACTTCGGCCCGGACGTGCTCGCCGACTTCATCTCCGGGTTCGACCCCGGGACGCCATTCCTGTCGAGCAACCTCGACGTGGCACCCGAGCCGCGGCTGGCCGAGCTCGCCGCCGCCGGCCGGATCGCGCCGAGCACCGTCGTCGACGAGGGCGGCCAGCGCATCGGGATCGTCGGCGCGACGACGCCCGCGCTCCGGTCGATCTCCAGCCCCCGTGACGTCGTCGTCGGGCCGGACGTCCTCGGATCCGTGCAGGCGGAGGTGGACCGGCTCGCCGGCGACGGCATCGACAAGATCGTCCTCATCTCGCACCTGCAGAGCGTGCTGGAGGACCGCGAGCTCATCGCGAAGCTGCGTGGGGTCGACGTCGCCATCGCGGGCGGCGGCGACGAGCTGCTCGCCAACCCGGAGAGCGCGCTGGTGCCGGAGGACGAGCGCTCGGTCGACCCGACCAGCGGGCAGCCGTACACGTACCCGATCCGGGTGCCGGACGCCGAGGGCCGGGAGGTCCCCGTGGTGACGACTGCCGGCGACTACAAGTACGTGGGCAGGCTGGTTGTCACGTTCGACGAGCAGGGCGTCGTCACCGGAGTGGATCCCTCGTCGGGCCCGGTGCGGGTGTCCGGCGCAGCGCCCGACGCCGTACAGCCGGACGCGGGCGTCGCACGTGACGTCGTCGACCCGGTGCGCGCCTACAGCGACCGGCTCGCCGCCACCGCACTCGCGCAGAGCGCGGTGGCGCTCGAGGGCCGCCGGGAGCCGGGCGTGCGCACCCAGGAGACGAACCTGGGGAGCCTGCTCGCCGACGCCCTGCTCGACGCGGGCCAGGACCGGGCGGCGGAGTTCGCGGTGGCCCCGCCGCAGGTCGCTCTCCAGAACGGCGGCGGGATCCGCAACAACGCGCTGATCCCGGCCGGGCAGGTCACCGAGCTGGACACGTTCGCGGTGGCGCCGTTCGCCAACTTCGTCGCGGTGGTGCCCGACGTGCCGCGCGCGCAGCTCAAGGAGCTGCTGGAGAACGCCGTCTCCCAGATCCCGGCCGCCGACGGCCGGTTCGCGCAGGTGGCAGGCTTCCGGTTCACCTACGACGCGGCCGGCACCGCGCAGGTCACCGCCGAGGACGGCACGATCACCGCACCCGGCTCCCGCATACGCGAGGTGGTGCTCGACGACGGCACCGTCCTGGTGGCCGACGGCGCCGTCGTCGACGGCCCGGGTGTCTCGGTGGCGACCAACGACTTCTCCGCCCGCGGCGGCGACAGCTGGCCCTTCCGCAACCTGCCGTTCACGACGGTCGGGGTGAGCTACCAGCAGGCGCTGGCCGACTACCTGGCGGACGACCTCGGCGGCACACTCACGGCGGAGGCGTACCCGGAGGCGGGCAGCGGCCGCATCACGCGGGTGAACTGACCGGGCCCGATTGCAGCAAAGCCACTTTCACGCAACGTGCTTGCATGAAAGTGGCTTTGCTGCAACGAGGGGTCTACAGGTACTGGCCCGTGCCCCGGCCCAGCCCACCCTCCTGGCCGGGCTGCGGGATCGCGCCCGGCGGGAGGCCGCGGCGCATCTGCTCCAGCTGCTGGCGGGCGGCCATCTGCTGGGCGAAGAGCGCCGTCTGGATGCCGTGGAACAGCCCTTCCAGCCAGCCGACCAGTTGCGCCTGGGCGATCCGCAGCTCCGCATCCGACGGGGTCGAGTCGTCGGTGAACGGGAGGCTGAGCCGGTGCAGCTCGTCGCGCAGCTCCTGCGCGAGGCCGTCCTCCAGCTCCTTTATCGAGTTCTCGTGGATCTCGCGGAGCCGGTTGCGGGAGGCCTCGTCGAGCGGCGCGGCGCGCACCTCCTCGAGCAGCTGCTTGATCATGGTGCCGATCCGCATGACCTTGGCCGGTTGCTCGACCATGGAGCCCACTCCCTGCTCCTCGGCGTCCTCGTCGGATGACGGAACCCGCGCCATTCCCACCGGTCGCCCGTCCGGGCCGATGACCATGACCTGCTGGTCCCCGTTGTCCCCGTTGCTCTGCTCCGTCGGCTGGCTCACCGCACCACGGTATCGAGGTGCGTCAGGTCAGAGGCAGCAGGATCTTCCCGACGACGCCACCTGACTCCAGTTGGGCGTGCGCCTTGCCGACGTCCGGCAGCGGGACGCTGTCGTGCACGACCGGCTTCACGCGCCCGTCGGCGAACAGCGGCCACACCTGCTCACGGACGCCCGCGACCACGACGCCCTTCCCGTTGGGACCGTCGACCGGGCGGCCCCGCAGCCCCATCGCGGTGACGCTGCCGCGCTTGGCCAGCAGCTTGCCGAGGTTGATCTCGGCCTTCACGCCCCCCTGGAAACCGAGGATCAGCAGGCGGCCGTCGTACGCGAGGGCGCTGATGTTCGCCGCGAGGCCCTTTGCGCCCATGTTGTCGAGGATCACATCGGCGCCGTGCCCGTCGGTGGCCTCCTTCAGCCGGGCCGGGACGTCATCGTGGTAGTCGATCACGATGTCGGCGCCGAGCTCGCGGCAGCGCTCCAGGCGGTCCGGGGCGCCGGCCGTGGCCGCCACCCGCGCGCCGAGCGCTTTGGCCACCTGGATCGCGTGCGTGCCGATCCCACTGCTCCCGCCGTGCACGAGGAACGTCTCGCCGGCGGCCAGGTGCCCGGTGTGCACGACGTTCGACCACACCGTGCACGCCACCTCGGGCAGGCCGCCCGCCGTCACGAGGTCGACGCCGTGCGGGATCGGCAGCAGCTGGGCCGCGGGTACGGCGACCTTCTCCGCGTACCCGCCGCCGGCGAGCAGCGCGCACACCTCGTCGCCCACCTGCCAGCCCTCGACGCCGTCGCCGAGCGCGGAGATCCGGCCCGAGCACTCGAGCCCGATGATGTCCGACGCGCCGGGCGGCGGCGGGTAGAGACCCTGGCGTTGCAGCAGGTCGGCGCGGTTGACCGCGCTGGCCACGACGTCGACGACGACCTCGCCCGGACCCGCCACCGGATCCGCGACCTCGGTCCACTCGAGCATTTCCGGTCCGCCCGGCTCCCGCACCGTGATCGCATGCATACAGCTGACGCTATTCGGTCGAGCGCGAGCGCGCCGTTCCGGCAAGGTGGCTCCATGGACCACCCGGAGCCATGGCCCCTCCGCCACCTCGTGCTGCGCACGCCACGGCTGGAGCTGCGGCCCGACGACGACGCCGGGCTGCTCGAGCTCGTCGGCGAGGCCTACCACGGTGTGCACCCGCCGGACCGGATGCCGTTCATCGTCCCGTGGACCGACGCCGACCCGCGCGACCTGGGCCGCCGCGTGTTGCAGCACAACTGGGACGTACGGGCCCGGCTCGCACCGGATGCCTGGACGATCAACTTCCTGGCTCGCCACGACGGGCGGGTGATCGGCATGCAAGGGCTCACCGGTGCCGATTTCCGGACCCTCCGTGAGGTCAGGACCGGTTCGTGGATCGGGATGCGCCACCAGGGCCGCGGCTTCGGCACGGAGATGCGTGCCGCTGTGCTCGCGTTCGCCTTCGACCACCTCGGCGCCGTGCGCGCCCGGTCGGACGCCTTCGTCGACAACGCGGCGTCGCACCGGGTGTCGGCGCGCCTGGGCTACCGGCCCGACGGCTCCAGCTGGGTCGTCCGCCGCGGCCAGCCCAGCGAGGACGCGCGCCTCGTGCTCGAACCCGAGGGATTCGTGCGCCCCGAGTGGAAGCTGGAGGCCGAGGGCGTCGACGCCTGCTTGCCGCTCCTCGACGCGCACGAGTAGGTGATCAGCCCGAGCAGCACACCGCAGCCGTCAGACCAGCGCTGGTGTGCTGCTGAACGCGATCACGACGCTGTGATCGGCCCGAGCCGTACGACACCGCGGCCCACCCGCCTCGTCGTGCGACTGGGAACGATCTTCCGGCGGGGCACTAGGAGTACTTTGTTAGGTGTGTCGCTCTCACTGTTCCGGCGTGTCATGTGATCTTGTTCTGACTCGTGACGCCGGAGGAGATGGACCAGGTCAGGCCACGGCTGGAGGCGTTCGCCGGGCAGATGCTCGGTGGGCTGGCGCGGTCGGACCAGCGGGCCAAGGGTGAGCTGTATCTGCGCGGGTTGCTGTTGGATGGCAAGCGTAAGTCGATGCAGCCGATGGCGGAGCGGCTGGGTGTCGATCATCAGCGGTTGCAGCAGTTCGTTACCTCGTCCACGTGGGATTACGTCGAGGTCCGGTCGCGGATTGCGCGATGGGCAGAAGGTTTTATCCGGCCGGAGGCCTATGTCGTCGACGACAGCGGCTTCCCCAAGGACGGGTCGGATTCGCCCGGTGTTGCGCGCATGTACTCCGGCACGTTGGGGAAGATCGGTAACTGCCAGATCGGGGTGAGCGTGCACGCGGTGACCGATTGGGCGTCCGCGGCGCTTGATTGGCAGCTGTTCCTGCCGAAGTCGTGGGACGACACCGCGGCCACCGACACTGATTCGGCGGCGGAGATCGTGCGACGGCGTGCGCGTTGCAAGATTCCCGACACCGTGCGGCACCGGGAGAAATGGCGACTGGCCCTGGACATGCTCGACCAGATCCTCGGCCCGGTCGGCGGCCCGGTCGGTGCCGCTGAACCCGCGGCCGGCTGGGGTCTGGGCAAGCTGCCCGTGGTCAGCGATGGCGGCTACGGCGATGTCACCGAGTTCCGCCTCGGCCTGGAAGATCGGGGCCTGCGCTACGCGGTCGCCGTGAAGGGCACCACCAGTGCCTACCCGGCCGACGCCGTCCCGACCACGCTGGCCTACAGCGGTCGCGGCCGGCCGCCGGTGCCCCGCTACCGCGACGCCCCCGCCAACCTGGTCGGCCTGGCCGTCGCCGCAGGCCGACGCGCGCTGCGGCCGGTCACCTGGCGTCGCGGCTCCCGCAAAACCGCCCGCAACCCGGTCGCGGCGATGAAATCCCGATTCCTGGCATTGCGGGTGCGACCAGCCAATCAGGACATCCCCCGCAATACCGATGGCAGCCTCCCGGAATGCTGGTTGATCGTCGAATGGCCTCCCGGCGAGCCCGAGCCCACCGACTACTGGCTGTCCAACCTCCCCACCGATACCCCGCTTCGGGAACTGGTCCGACTAGCCAAGATCCGGTGGCGGATCGAGCACGACTACCGGGAACTCAAAGACAGCCTCGGGCTCGACCACTTCGAAGGCCGCAGCTACACCGGATGGCACCGCCACGTCACCCTCGTCGCCCTGGCCCAAGCGTTCTGCACCCAACTGCGAAAAGACCCAAAAGCCCCTGCGCCGGCCTGACCCTCTACGCCGTACTCCGCGAACTCCAGATCCTGCTCAACGTCTGGACCGGCGCCTGCCGCATCTGCCTGCAGCCCTTCCCCAGCCGACAACCCACGCCGGCAGACTCGACCTAACAAAGTACTACTTGCCGAGGTCGACCCCGCGTGCGAACGTGTCGCACCGTGTCGGGTCGCCCGTGTCGTAGCCGGTCGTGTACCACTGCTCGCGCTGCGCCGAGCTGCCGTGGCTGAACTGGCTCTCGTCCACCTGGCCGCCGCCGAGCTGGCTCTGGATGTAGTCGTCGCCGATCCGGGCGGCGGTGTCGAGCGCGGCCGCCACGTCGTCGCGCGTCACGTCGACGATCAGGGGCTGCCCGGACGCGGTCGGCACCGACTCCGCGTGGTTCGCCCACACACCGGCGTAGCAGTCGGCCTGCAGCTCCAGCCGCACCGAGCCCGACGTCGGGCCGGTCTCGCCAACCCGCACGCGCTCACTCGTGCCGAGCAACGCCTGGATGTGGTGCCCGTACTCGTGGGCGATGACGTACGCCCGTGCGAACGGCCCCCCTTGCGCGCCGAAGCGGCTCTCGAGCTCCTGGAAGAAGGTGAGGTCGATGTAGACCTCGTTGTCGGCGGGGCAGTAGAACGGCCCGACCGCCGACGTCGCGCTGCCGCAGCCGGTGCGCACGCCGCCGCTGAAGAAGTTGGTGCGCGGCGCCTGGTAGGTGATCCCGGAGCGGGCGAACGTGTCGCTCCAGTACCCGTCGAGGGAGTTGACGACCGCGACGACCTCGCAGTCCAGCTCGCTGTTGGCCTGCCCGCCCGTGCGGCAGTTGGATGCGGCCTGGGACGTGTCGGCCGACTGTCCCTGGGACAGCCCGTCGAGCCCGGACAGGTCGATCCCGGCTCCCCCGCCCAGCTGGCTGAGCAGGAAGTACACGATCAGCCCGACGACGCCGAGCCCGCCGCCGCCGACCGCCACCCGCCCGCCGAGGCCGCCCCCACCTCCGCCCCCGCTGCCACGCAGGTCGTCGACCTGAGACGTGTCCAGCTGGGCGTTCTCGTCGAACCGCATGCCGCCTCCCGGGCTCCGCGCAGATCCCACCACATCCGGCGGCAGGTCCGTCGTCATCACCCGTTCACGCTCGCCTGTAAGGGTGACGACGCTCTCGGCTTCGGATGCGTTCCCCGGGCAGCGGCGTGTTCTGGCCGGTGGCCGCCGACCCGCCGGCCCGCCTGAACGACGCCTCGGACCACCACTCGACGTGGGTGGATCTCCGGGTGCCGTGAGGTTCTGCGCCGAGATCGTCCGGGCTACGCTGGTCGGCGGAAGCGTGGCAGAGCGGCCGAATGCACTCGCCTTGAAAGCGAGAGACCTGAAAGGGTTCGGGGGTTCGAATCCCTCCGCTTCCGCGCCTCTGACCAGGGACGGCGCCGAGCAGGAGGATTGTGTCCCGCCCGGCGCCGCCCACGTGGTTGCAGTTCGCCGCTCACGCGGCCGGTCGTGGCCCGTCTCCGAGTGCCTCAGCGTCCGTTCCCGGTCGCCACAGCTCGGGTTCCCGCCCGAGAAGGGGTATCCCACACTGCTGCCTTCGGTCCCACACCATGGGAGCGCCTGTCCCGGGGCGTCATCGATCCGCTAAAAAATGGTTCCTGTCCCCGCGGCGAGGAGGTCTCGTGTTCCAGGTCACCGTGCTCTACAGCCACCCCGAGGATCCCGCCCGGTTCGACGAACACTACGACGGGGTCCACGCGCCGCTCGCCGCCACGATCCCCGGCCTGCAGCGCTACACGGTGACGAGGCCCGGACCGGGCCCGGACGGCACGTTGCCCCCGTACTACCTGGTGGCGGTGATGGAGTACGAGTCCGAGGCGGCCTACGGCGCGGGCATGGCGGGACCGGAGGGCCAGGCAACCCGGGCCGACCTGGCCAACTTCGCGATGGCAGGCGTCACGCTGCTGGCGGGGCCGGCCGGCTCCGTCGTCTGACCGGTCACCCGCCGACGTACGCCGCGAGGTGCTCGCCGGTGAGCGTCGAGCGGGTGGCGACGAGGTCGCAGGGCGTGCCGAGCGTCCCGCGGAGGCTCTGCCTATGTCCTGTTCTGCACAACGCCGGCAACGGGGACGAGATCCCGCTCCAGAAGGGCGTACGCCTCGGCGAGGTCGCGGACTCCGGCCGGGCTGTTGCCCACGTTCGGTGCTGCCTTGATGATCGCCTTGAGGACGGCCTCGTGGGCCTGCTCGCTGAGACTCTGATCGGCCATGGCGGCCGACGCTACCCGCCTGCAGCAGCAGGATCACGCCTCGGCGCTCGGGAGCTGTCGAGGTTCCGGTCGGGGTTCTACGCGTCGTCGACCGCGCGGGCGGACGCCTGGTCGGCCAGCTCGTCGGCGGCTCGGACGGCGATGTCGATGGCTCGGCTCGCGAGTGGCGATCGGCTGCGTGTGGCCGGCCAGTGCAGGTGCATCTCGCGGGTGGGTGCCGGGTGCAGTCGGTGGACGCTGAGCCGGTGGTCGGACGAGGCATCTGATCCGTGGAGGGCGAGCCATGGCAGCACCGCCGAGCCGATGCCCGCCCGCACCATCGACACGATGGTTTCGTGGCCGGAGGTTCGGAACACGATCCGTGGCCGTGCGCCGTGGCCGGCGAGCGTCCGCTCCAACCATCTCTGGTGGTAGGTGGGTGGCCAGGCGACCATCGGAGCATCGTCGAGCAGCTTCACCGGTACCGGACCGTCGGGGAATGCGCCGGCGCCGGCCACCAGGAGGTACGGCTCGTCGAGCAGCTTGACGTGCTCGACGTCGCCTTCGATCCGGCCGTCGTGGAACAGCAGGTCGAGATCTCCGATCTTCGGATCCTCCGGTGCCACCTCGGACAGCCTGATGTCGCAGCCCGGGTGCTCGTCCAGCAGCTGGCGCACGACGGTCGGCAGGATCAGGTTGGACACGCTCTGGAAGGTGCCGATGTCGATCCGGCCGTTACCCGCCTTGAAGCGATCGACGGCGTCGGCCAGCGCCTCCGATCTCGCCAGCAGATCGCGGCCGTGGGTCAGGACCACCTCGCCGAGGGGAGTGATCCGTACCGGCCTGGGACCTCCGGGCCGATCGAAGACGGCGCCACCGACCGCCCGCTCCAGTGCGGTGATCTGCTGGCTCACCGACGATTGGGTGTAGCCGAGCCGGGCAGCTGCTCGCCCGAACGTTCCTTCCTCGGCGATGGCAGCCATGGCCCTCAGGTGGCGCAGCTCGACGTCGACCATGAGCAATAACATAGCCGATGGCGATCGACTCGATCGGAAACAATCGTTTTTCTCGATGCGTCGACGACCATAGCGTCGTAGCCATGACGACCGACGGCACGGCCGCCGCACCACGGCACGTCTATGCGGTGGAGCCGGCGCAGGTGTTCGCATTCGGCAAGGAGGAAGGGTTCAGTGCCACTCGCTGGCGCTTCTAGGTGCGGGAATCGCAAGATCGAATGAAAGGAACACGCAAATGGCAACAATGACCGACAAAGAATGGCGCTCCTTCGTCATGGCCGGAACGAGGCTTGCCCACCTGGCCCTCTCCCGCGCCGACGGGCGACCCCATGTCACCCCGGTCTGCTTCATCCTCGACGGCGATGAACTCGCCTTCGCCCTCTCGCCCGGGGGCGTCAAGGGCAAGAGCCTGGCCCGTGACGGGCGCGTCGCAGTCTGCGTCAGCGATGAGCGGCAACCCTACGGCTTCGTGACCATCGAGGGACATGCACGAACCTCGGTCGAGCCGGACCAGGTCAGAGGCGTCGCCGTGGGCATCGCCGACCGCTATTACCCCGCTCAACCCGCAGCGGACATCGCCGAATCATTCGTACAGGGAGGCTTCACCGCGGTTCGCATCAGCATCACCAACGTCATCGCCAGATCCGGGCTCGGCTGACGCCTCTTCCCACTTCAACGTATAGCGCACCCCTGGCCTTGCGGCAAGACCCTGTTCCTCCCGCACAATGCTCGCCTGACCTGCTGGTTCCAGGAAAACGGGGTGTGCCGCGGTGCGAGTTCTGTTGTCGACGTGGGGGTCTCGAGGGGACGTCGAGCCGCTGCTGGGTCTGGCGTTCGAGCTGCGCGCCCAAGGCGTCGACGTGCGGATGTGCGCGCCGCCGGATTTCGCGGGGCGGGTGGCCGAGGTCGGCGTGCCCTTCGTGTCGTTGGGTTCCGCGGTGCGTGAGCTGGTGGCCTCGAAGCCGGCACCCGCGCAGGTGGCTGCCATGTTGGTCGACCAGCACTTCGACGTGATCGGGAAGGTGGCGCAGGACTGCGACGCGGTGGTGGCGACCGGCCTGATGCCCGCGGGCGTGCGGTCGGTGGCCGAGCACCTCGGCATCCGGTACGTGCTCGCCGGCTTCCACTCGGTCGGGATGCCGTCGCTGCACCGCCGGCCGGGGCCGCGGCCGGGGAAGCCGTTCCCGCCGGGCGAGACCGATCCCCGGGTGCTGTGGAAGATCGATGCCGAGCGGGTCGACGCGCTGTACCGCGAGCCGCTCAACACGCGCCGGGCCGCGCTCGGCATGCCGCCGGTGGACAACGTCCGGGACCACGTCTTCACCTCGCGGCCATGGCTTGCCGCGGACCCCGTGCTCTGGCCGTTCCAGGACGCGCTGGGGCTCGACCCCGTGCAGACCGGCGCGTGGATCATGCCGGACGATCGGCCGCTGCCCGCGGACCTCGTGGAGTTCCTCGAGGCGGGCGAACCCCCGGTGTACGTGGGTTTCGGCAGCATGCGTATGGCCGGCGCACCCGACGCGGCCGCCATGGCGGTCGCGGCGATCCGCGCGGAAGGTCGGCGCGCGCTGATCTCCGGAGGGTGGGCGGACCTGGCGTTGATCGACGAGAAGGACGACTGCTTCGCCGTCGGCGAGGCGAACCACCGCGAGCTGTTCCGGCGCGTGGCAGCGGTCGTGCACCACGGCGGCGCCGGTACGACGACGACGGCCGCGCTGGCGGGCGCACCGCAGGTGATCGTGCCGCAGATCGTGGATCAGCCGTACTGGGCGCAGCGGGTGGTCGAGCTGGGCATCGGCGCGGGCCATGACGGTCCGACGCCGACCGTCGAATCCCTGTCCACCGCGCTCGAGCTCGCTCTCCGCGAGGACACCGGTGCGCGGGCCGGAGAAGTGAGCGCCACCATCCGCACCGACGGTGCGTCGGTGGCGGCGAGGAAGCTCATCGACCTGATCGACCAGGTGCCGGGATGACCCAGAGGTTGACGACCCACTGCCGCATGTAGTACTTCTTATACGTGAGCGAGCAGGTGCACAACAGGCTGTCGATGGTGCGCGCAGAGCGGAGGGTGACGCGGCGGGCGCTGGCGGAGGCGGTGGGTGCGCACTACCAGACGATCGGGCACATCGAGCGGGGGCAGTACAACCCGAGCCTGGATCTGGCGTTGCGGATCGCCGAGTACTTCCGGCTGCCGGTGGAGGCGCTGTTCTCGCTGGAACCGTTCCGGCCGCTCACGGACGAGGTGTACGGGAAGTCGATCAGGGGGAAGTGACGTGACCGCACAGTCAACGGGGAACGACCGCACGATGCTCCGGTTGATGAATCGGGACGAGACGAGGCACTGGCATGCCCGCTCGGTGCAGCGGCGGGTCTGGACGGCGGCGCACATCGCGCTGACCGTGCTGACTCCCGCGGCCTTTCCCCTGGCCGGGGAGAACGGGGCGTTGTTGCTGGCGCTGATCATCCCGCTGGTGGGCGCGTGGTGTCTGTGCACAGGTGTCCTGAACTCCTCCACGCGCGGGCTGCTGGAGCTTCGCGCACGCGTGCTGGACGAGCGCCAGTTGGCCGAGCGCGGGCGGGTGCACACGCTCGCGCACCGGGTTCAGCTGGGGCTGATGCTGGCCGCGATCGCCGGGCTCGGGCTGGCCGAGCGGTTCACCGACGGCGGCGTCTCCGCTCGCGCGCTCGTGGCCGTGGGGCTCGGGCTGCTGCTGACCCACTGGCTGCTGCCGCTGTGGACGGCGGTGCTGCGCACCCAGGACGAGCCGGAGGAGGACGAGGTGGAGTCGCCGTGACGGGCGCGCGTCGGGCCGGCTCAGCCGGCGGCCTTCGCGAGCAGGGTCCGGTCCAGGTGTTCGTGCAGCTGCGCGGGGGATTCGAAGACCTCCTCGGCCCCCGCCTCACGCAACTCCTCGACGGAGTAGCCGCCGCTGCGCAGCCCGTAGCCCGGTACCCCGAGCCGGGCGCCTGCGTGGAAGTCCCACACCGCGTCGCCGACCAGTACCGCTGAACAGCCGGCGACCTTGTCCAGCGCGACCTGCAGCAGATCAGGCTCCGGCTTGGTCCGCTCGACGTCGGCTGATGTGGTCCAGGCGTCGGCGAGCTCCGCGCCGCCGAACAGGCTCAGGTAGTGGTCGACGTGCTCGGCCTTGCCCGAGCTGGCCAGCACGAGCGTGAAGCCTCGCCGCCGGACGTCCTCGAGCAGCGTCCGCGCTCCGTCGAGGGGTTGGATCTCGCCGATCAGCACATCGAACTCCTCGGCCCAGTGGGCGCGCAGCTCCTCGCCGAGCCGCTGCTCGACGTCGTCGCCGGCGACAGCGGGCACCAGCTGGTCACCACCCATGCCGATCGCCCGGTGCAGCCGCCAGACCGGAATGGTCAGGTCGTGGCGGCGGAACGCCCGGAACCAGGCCAGAGCGTGGTGGTAGCTCGTGTCGACGAGCGTGCCGTCGACGTCGAAGATCGCAGTGTCGTACTCCTCCATCGGGTGGACTACCCGCTCCGCGCGCCCGCGACAACTGAACGGGCGAAAACCCGACCGGCCCGGCGGGCCATCGCGACCTGCGCCACCGCCACCCCGGCGAGCATCACCACCCCGCCCACGAGCTGGACGTCCGTCGGTTCCTCCCCGAGGAACGCATGGGCGAGCCCGGCGCCCACCACCACCTCCAGGGACAGCACCAGGCTCGCCGCGGTCGGTGCGAGCAGGCGCTGCGCGGCCACGGCGAGCAGCACGCCTCCGGCCGTCCCGACCAGGCCGACCCACGCCAGCAGCACCGCGATCGGCACGCAGGCGCCGTTCAGGTCCACCTCCTGTGCGAGTGCACCCATCGGGAACGGTGCGACCAACCCGGTCAGCAGCAGGGCGCCGGCGGCGACCGTCGTTCCCCACGCCACCAGTACCGGCAGGTCGAGGCGGCGCAGCCCTCGGTCGGCCAGCAGGAACCGGGCGGCCATGGTCACCGCCGCGAGCAGACCCAACACGAACCCGACCCCGTCCAGCGCGAACCCCGTCCACACCCGGCCGAGCAACCCCAGTCCGAGCAACGTGCCCACGATGCCGACCCACACGAGGCCGGGCAGCGGGGTGCGCTGCACGAACCGCACCCACAGGGCCACCAGGACCGGGGCCAGGTACTCCAGCAGCAGCGCCACCCCGACCGGCAGCCGGGACAGCGACATCGTGAACACCACCTGGTTGGCGGCCAGGCTGACGACGCCGTAAGCGCCGACCAGCCACCAGTCCCGCCGGGCGACCCGCACCCGGCCCCTACGCAGCACCAGCGCGACGGTCATCAGCGCCGTCGCACCGATCAGCAGGCGGGCCTGGGCCACGTTCACCGCCGGCAACCCCGTGGGGTCCATCGCCTTCAGTGCTGCCGCCGCGCTGCCCATCGCCACCGCGGCACCGAGGGCCAGCATCAGACCCATGAATCGGCTGGTCGAGCCCTGCGCGCTGGTGGTCATGCGTTCACCCTGATGTAATGCCCTAGTGCAGTTCAACCCTTACGGTGGAGCTGCGGCCCAGCTCGCCGCCGCCCTCGCGAACGCCGGGCGGGCCGCCGGCCCGGAGGCGGTCAACGCCGTCCTGACCACATACGACTACCGGCCCGCCTACGACATCGACCCCACCGAGGCGCGCGAGCTGACACGGTGGGCCGGCCTGCTGCGCGCCGTGTTCGAGGAGTCCGAGCTGAACCGGCGCGTCCGGCTGGTCAACGAGCTCCTCGCCACCGTGGCTGCCCCGCCGTACATCTCCCAGCACGGCGGCCGCGCCCCGCATTTCCACTACGCCGAGCCCGACGCACCGCTCGTGCACCGCATCAAGGCCTACACGGCGGGCGGCCTGGCCCACGCCCTCTGCGACGACCCCCACCGCATCGGGCTCTGCGACCGCCCCGACTGCGGAACCGTCTTCATCGACACCTCCCGCAACGGCCGGCGCCGCTTCTGCACCACGCGCTGTGCCAACCACACGCACGTGGCCGACCACCGCAGGCGACGCCAGCACGGCGCCTGACCGCCTCTACAGCAGCCCGACGCCGCCCACCACGCGCGTCTCCTGCCGGGTCGGGTCCGCATGCCGCCGATGTATCCGTACACGCGGGGAGCATCGCACCGGGCGGCCCGCCGGCATTGGATGTTCGCGACAGCGCCCTCGCCTTCACCCGATCTCGGACTCGTCACTCCGGCGGAGGATCTCCTCGACGGTCTCGGCGATCGTCAGCTCGGAGGTGTCGAGCCACAGCCCGAGCCGCGGGGTCTCGGTGCGCAACGACCGGTCGAGCGCCTCCACCGTCCACGGGCCGTAGGCCACCTTCCCCCGCTGCGCCTCGCGGTCGGCCACGGCGTGCGGTCGCGGGGCGAGCACGACCACGTGGAGCGGGCGGGTGCGGACCGTCGCGACCATGCGCGGGAGCTCGTCGCCGAGCACGACGTCCTGGGCGACCGCCGTGAAGCCCGCGTCGGCGTAGGTGTCGCAGGCACGGGCCGTGAGCAGGTGCCGCAGCCGCAGCTGGCGGACCGCCTCCGGGCCGGCGTCCGGGGTCATCTCGGCGCGGCCGTTCACGATCCAGCGGCGGAACTGGTCGCCGTGGACGTGCACGGTGCGACCGGGAAGCCGTTCGGCGAGGGCCTGCGCCACCGTGGACTTGCCCGCCGCCTGGATCCCGGTGAGGAGGTACACCGAAGCTGTGAGCACATCTGGATCTTGCCAGGGAGCCGCTAGTCCGCCTGCCGGCCGGTGAGACCGAGGTAGCGCGCCCGCCACGACGCGCCGTCGGCGACCGGCACCTCCTGGCGGTAGATCCCGAACGAGCGCCACATGTCCGCCGCCGGCGCCGTGCCCTCCCACATCGCCCTGGCGAGCTCCTCGGAGAGGGGCGATTCCGCGCCCAGGTGCCGCGCGATGTCGTGGGCGGCGAGCGAGCGCGCGACGTTGAGCTGCCAGAAGTAGTCCCACGCGGGGACGTCGCCGTACCCGCAGTGGACGACGGCATCGCGTTCCGTGACCTTCGCGGCAGCGGCGCGCGCGTCCTCGGCGATGCGGGCGATGTTGCCGTGCGGATCGTCGCCGAGCAGGTCGCCGTCGTAGGCGGCACGGCCGACCTCGTCCATCGTGCGTCCCGCGAGCATGTCCGGGATCCAGGCCTCGTCGTACGCCACGTGGGCGAGCACATCGCGCAGCGGCCTCGCCCGGTCCGCGCCCGGCATGTCGAACAGCGGCGGCAGGACGCTGTCCATGTGCTCGGCTCGGACCAGCGTGAACGTGCGCACCGCAGCCTCGTCCGCGAGCTGGAACACCTCTGCTTCGTGGATCATCCCGTCCTCCTCGTTCGTCGTTGCCACGAACGGTAGGAGCGAAGTAGGCCAGCTCTTGGCACACATCGAGGGAAATTGCTGCGCGCAGGCCGCTCGGGGTGGCTAACCTCCCGCCGTGCCCGGTTGACGCACGTTGCCGCCTCCTGCGCGCCCGCTCGCCCGCCGCATGGTCGGGTGGGCGCTGCTCGCCGATGTCGTACCGCTGTACCCGCTGTACGCGCTGCTGTTCACGGCCACCGGGTCGACGGTGGCGCAGGTGTCGGCGCTGTTCGCGATCTGGTCGGCGACCGCGGTGCTCACGGAGGTGCCTTCCGGGGTGCTGGCCGACCGGTTCTCGCGCCGTTCCTGCTTGGCGGCGGCCGGGGTGCTGCAGGGCGCGGGCTATGTCGCGTGGGTGCTGCTGCCGGGCTTCCCCGGGTTCGCGCTCGGATTCGTGCTGTGGGGGTTCGGCGGCTCCTTGGCCTCCGGCGCGAAGGAGGCGCTGCTCTACGACGGGCTGGCCGCGGCCGGTGCGCGGGAGTGCTACGCGCGGGTTGCGGGCTGGGTCGCGGCCATGGAGCTCGTGGCGCAGATCCCGGCGGCGGTCGCCGCCACGGTGCTGCTCGCCGGCGGCGGGTTCCCGCTGGTCGGCTGGGCGAGCGTCGCCACCTGCCTGGCCGCCGCGGCGGTGGCCGCGACACTCCCGGAGGCACCCCGCACCGACACCGGCGACGAGGCCGGCTTCCTCGCCACGCTGCGCGCGGGCATCACGGAGGTCGCGCGCGTCCCGGGAGTCCGGGCCGTGCTGGTGGCCGGCGCCGGGCTCGCCGCCTTCGATGCGGTGGAGGAGTACTTCCCCCTGATGGTGGCCGACTGGGGGATCCCGGCCGAGGTGGTCCCGCTCGCAATCCTGCCGATCGTCCTCGGCGGCACGGCGGGCGCGGCGCTCGGTGGAACGGTGGCGCGGCTGCCGAGCTGGGCGCTCGGGGCCGTGCTCGCGGCGGCGATGGTGCTCCTCGCCGGTGCGGCAGAGGTCGCCCAGCCGGCCGGGGTGGTGGCCGTCGCCGCGTTCTACGGCGGCTACCGGGCCGTGCTCGTGGTGGTCGACGCGCGGCTGCAGGATCGGATCGCGAGCCGGTCGCGGGCCACCGTGACGTCGGTGGCCGGGCTCGGCACCGAGCTCGCGACGTTCGCCGTGTACGCGGCATGGGCTGCCGGCGGCGCGTTCCTGCTGGTGGTGGCCGGTCTGCTGATCTCGGTGGCGCTACCGGTGATGCTGCGCAGCCGGGGTGGCGGGTAGCGGCGCCCCCGGTGTGGCCGCTACCCACCGGTTCTGAAGAGCGCCTCGCGGCTCTTCCTGATTCGTGACCCGTGTCACGCCCCGGGCGGAGAGCGGGGCGCCAGCGGCCGCACGGCGGGGCCTTCGAGCACCGCCCCGTCGACGTCGAAGCGGGAGCCGTGGCACGGGCAGTCCCAGCTGGTCTCGGCCGCGTTGAAGCGCACGAGGCAGCCCAGGTGCGTACACCGCATCGAGACGGCGTGCAGGCCTCCGTCGCGGTCGCGGTACACCCCGGTTCGCTCGGTGCCCGCCCGCACCACCCCCGCCGAGTCGGGTGCGAGCTCGGCAGCCGAGGAGATCTGTCCCGGAACCAACCGATCGCCGACCAGGTCCACTCCCACCTTCGCGTTCATCCGGGCGAGCCGCGGGAGCCCGCGCGGCGAGACGTGGTGCGGGCTGAACGCGTCGGTGCCGGACCCGCCGGCCAGCTGCTCGGCGAGGATCTCCGCGGCCATCGTGCCGCCGGTCAACCCCCATTTCGCGAAGCCGGTGGCCACGTACATGCGCGAGCGTCCGGGGAGGTACCGGCCGATCATCGGCGTGTGGTCGTAGGGGATCGGGTCCTGGGCCGACCAACGGTGCGTCACCTGCTCGACGTCCCAGTGCTCGCGCAGGTGCTCCTCGACCCGGGAGTAGCGGGAGTCGTCGATGCCGCGGGCGCCCGCCGGGTGCCCCTGCCCGAGCACGATCATCAGATCGCCCGCCGAGCGGTAGGACCAGGTCTCGCCGCCGGTCGTGATCGACATTCCCCGGGCGGGTTCGCCGCGCACCCGCGCCGCCACGCAGTACGAGCGGCTCGCCTCCATGCGCGCGAAGTACAGGCCGCGGTCCCACACCGGGTAATGCGTCGCGACCACCACCCGCGCGCCGGTCAGCGCCCCGTGGGTGGTCTCGACCTGCACCGGGTCGCCCTCCGTGACACGGAGCGCCCGCGTCTCCTCGAAGACCCGGCAGCCGTCGCCGTCCACGGCCGTGGCGAGCCCACGGACGTACTTCACGGGGTGGAACTCCACCTGGTCGCGCAGCCGGGCGGCCCCTGCCACCGGATAGGGCAGGTCGACGGTGGCGGTCATCTCGCAGTGCAGGCCGGCCCGCCGGGCCGCTTCGAACTCCCGCTCGACCTCGCCCAGCTCCGCGTCACCCACCGCGACGGTGAACGCGTCGCGCCGTACCAGGTCGCAGTCGATGGCCTCGTCCGCGGCGAGCCGCGCCACCATCTCGACGGCCGCGAGGCTGCGGGCGGCGTACTCGTCGGCGACGTCCTCGCCGCGCGTGCTCTCGATGGAGGTCAGCACCGTGGACTGCAGGGCGGTGACCTTGGCCGTGTTGTTGCCGCTGACGCCGGCCCCCACCCGGCCCGCCTCGACCACGGCGACGCGCGCACCACGGCGTTTGAGCAGCAGCGCGGTGGTGAGGCCGGTGATCCCGCCGCCGAGCACGAGGACGTCGAAGGCGCGCTCGTCGGACGGGGGCGGATAGGTCGTACCCGACAGGGCCGCGAGCCAGAGCGATTGCGCGGCGGTGGTGGTGAGTGGCACGGGACCCTCCGTGAACGTCGGGTCCCGTCTTCTACCCCGGGATCGGGCGGGTCAACCCGCCTCGTCCACGCCGGGATCTCGCAGCCGGTACTCGCCGCCGTGCCCCGCCACCTCGTGCAGGTCGTAGAGGTGCACGATCTTCGGCCCCTCGTTCAGGTGGACGTAGCGCACGGTGCAGGGCGCCGGTTCGGACGGCTCACGGGTGTCGACGCGACCGTCGAGCGGGCCGCCGACGAACCAGTAGACGTCGGGCCCGTCGGCGAGGGGGTGGTCCTTGCTCGCGCGACCGCCGCGCTGACGCCGGGCCGGAGGAGGTCGAACATCCGGCGGGCGATTTGGCTCCGGGTGCACGCACATCACGGTACGGCCATCCGGCGCATCCGTCAGGGCCCCGAGCCCACCCGAATCTGCGAAGGGATGCGGCGGCCCGTGCTCAGCGCGGATCGGTGAGGAACGCCGTGGCCGCCGCGGCGAGGTGGCCCGGGTCGTGCACCCCGCACAGCTCGCGCGCGGAGTGCATCGACAACACCGGGATCCCCACATCGACGGTGCGGATGCCCAACCGGGTGGAGAGGATCGGGCCGACCGTGCTGCCGCACGGCACGGTGTTCTTGCTGACGAACACCTGGGTGGGCGCGCCCGCGTCCCGGCACGCGCGGTGCCAGGCGGCCGCACCGGGAGCGTCGGTGGCGTAACGCTGGTTGGCGTTGACCTTCAGCGCCGGCCCGCCGTTGGGCACCGAGCGGTGGTTCGGATCGTGATGGCCCAGGTAGTTCGGGTGCGCGGCGTGGGTGACGTCCACCGAGAGGCAGCGGGATCCGGCGAACGCCGCGCCGCGGGCGTCGAACCCGCCGGCGAGCCGGGTGAGCAGGGTCTCCAGCAGGGGCCCGGCCGCCCCGGTGGCGGAGGCGCTGCCGATCTCCTCGTGGTCGAACCCGACGAACACCGGGATCACGCCCGAGGCGTCGTCGGCCGCGGCGAGCAGGGCGCAGATGCCGGCGTGCACCGATGCGAGGTTGTCCAACCGCGGACCGGCCAGGAGCTCCTCGTGCTCACCCAGCCGGGCGGGCGGGGTGAGCTCGTGCACCACGAGGTCGTGCGCGGCCACCTCGGCCGGGTCGACCCGGGCCTCGGCGGCCAGGAACCCGATCAGGTCTCCCTCGGCGGGCCTGCCCAGCCCCCAGACGGGCAGCAGGTGCTCCTGGGCGTCGAGCTTGAGGCCCTGGTTGACCTGGCGATCGAGGTGGATGGCCAGCTGCGGCACCCGCAGCAGCGGCCGGCGAACGTCGACGAGCACGGTGGAGCCGTCGTAGAGGGCGAGGCGGCCGGCGAGGCCGAGGTCGCGGTCGAGCCAGGAGTTCCACAGCGCCCCGCCGTAGACCTCCACCGCCACCTGCCGCCATCCCGCCGCACCGGTGTCGGGACGTGGCTTGACCTTGAGCGTGGGGGAGTCGGTGTGCGCGGCGAAGATCCGCATCGGCGTGCCGGGCGGCGCGACCTCGGGGACGAACCAGGCCAGCAGCGTGCCGTCGCGCACCAGGTAGCGGCCGCCGGGGCCCTCCTCCCACGGGCCGGCCTCCGGCTGCTCGGTGAAGCCCGCGGCCGCCAGCCGGCGGACGCCCTCGGCGACGGTGTGGAACGGGGTGGGCGCCGCGGTGAGGAACGCGGCGAGGTCCTGCGCGAGATCGCTCATCACCAGGCATCCTCCCTGACGTGTACGACGTGGTGGTGGTGGGCGCCGGTTCGGCGGGCTGTGCCCTCGCGGGGCGGCTCGCCGAGGACGCGGGGCGGCGGGTGTTGCTGCTCGAAGCCGGGCCGGTGGCGGCGTCGCCGGACTGGCTCGACGGGGCGCAGCCAGGGCACCCGCTGAACTGGTCCTACGCCGCCCAGCTGCGGCCGGGCCACACCGTCGCCGTGCCGCGCGGGCGGGTCCTCGGCGGGTCGAGCGTGATCAACGGCGCCAACTGGCTGCGCGCCACCCCCGCCGACGCCGCCGGCTGGGGCGTGCCCGGGTGGTCGTGGGCCGAGCTCCTGCCGCACTACGTCCGCTCCGAACACGACCTCGACCTCCCGGCCGCGCCCGGCCACGGCGACCGGGGCCCCGTGCCGGTCAGCCGCCCGGCCGGGCCGCTCCTGCACCCGGTGGCCGAGCGGTTCATGGCGGCCGCACAGCGGCTCGGCCACCCGCTGGAAGCCGACAAGAACGCCGGTGGTCCGCCCGGTGCGGGGCTGGTGCCGGGCAACGCGGGTGACGGGGTGCGCACCAGCGCCACCGCCTGCCTCGGTGGCGACCGCCCGAACCTGACCGTGCGGACCGATGCCCCGGCCGCTCACGTACTTCTCGACGGCCACCGGGCCCGCGGCGTCGCGCTCCTCGACGGAACGGCCGTCGAGTCGGCGGAGGTGGTGCTCGCCGCGGGTGGCGTCGCCACCCCGCACCTGTTGATGCTGTCGGGGATCGGCCCCGCCGACATGCTGCGCGCCGCGGGCGTGCCGGTCGTGAGCGACCTGCCGGTGGGGCAGGGATGGTCCGACCACCCCGCGGTGTTCCTCCCCTTCACGACCGCCGACCCGCCCGCGCACCCGCACGCGCCGGGCAGCCAGGCCGCGCTCGACTGGGACGCGGGCGCCGATCCCGCGGGCGACGTCGAGGTGCTCGCGTTCGTCCGGCCCTTCGCGCCCGCGGGCGAGCTGCACCTGATGTGCATGGTGGCGAGCCCCGACAGCCGCGGCACGATCACCCTCACCTCACCCGACCCGCGTGTCCGGCCGCGGATCGACTACCGGTACCTCCGCACCGAGCACGACCGCCGCCTGCTGCGCCACGCCATCCGCACCGCCGCCGACCTGCTGCGCGACGGCGTCGGCACGCGCGTGGCGCCCGGCGGCGACGTCCTGGGCAGCGACCGCGAGCTCGACGGCTGGATCGGCGCCCACCTGACCACGGCCGTGCACATGTCCGGGAGCGCCGCGATCGGCCCGGTGGTGGACCCGGTGCTGCGCGTCCACGGGATCAGCGGCCTGCGGGTGGCCGACACGTCGGTGCTGCCGATCGTCCCGCGGCGCGGCACGGCTGCCACCGCGGTCGCGATAGGGGAGAAGGCCGCCGAGCTCCTGTCGTGACCTTCGTCAGCAGCCCGCGAGACTGCGGCACCCGCTCGGCCCACGGGCGGTCCAGCACGATGCCGAAGCGGTCGGCGAGCAACGCCCACTCCTCGGCGGCGGAGACCTCCCGCTCGGTCCGCACGCCGTGGTCGAGCTCCGCGAAGACGCCGTTCACCAGGGAGATGCGCCCTGTCGGGGTGGCCAGCACGGCGAGCCGCCGCCCGACGAAGTCCGAAGCCGGATCGTGCTGCTGGTAGCGGTTGCGATCGGCGAAGTCGGCCAGATCCCGCGGCTGCGGGGTCCACGCCCAGCCGCGTTCCCACCGCCCGTCGCCGCGCCGTTCGGTGGTCCACCAGACGTCGCCGTCGCGGCGCACCTGCACCCTGCCGTGCACGCCCGGACGCTGCGGTACCGGGTCGGGCCACCGCGCGCCGTTGCCGACGTCGACGATCCAGCTACCGTCGACGGCGTCCACGAGCAGCCGCAGGTGGTCGGCATCCGGACCGCGGGAGCCGTCCTCGTCCAGGGAGAACGCCGCGACCGGGGTGACCGCGAAGCCCAGCTCCCGCAGCAGCATCCCGAACAGCCCGTTCAGCTCGTAGCAGTACCCGCCGCGGCGCCGGCGCACGATCTTGCGTTCGAGAGCCTCCGGCTCCAGGGAGATCGTGACGCCGGAGTGGATGTCGTAGTCCTCGAAGGGCGCGGACCGCACGTGTGCCCGGTGCAGCGCGATGAGCGCGGCGCTCGTCGGAGCGGCCGGGCGAGTGGTCCCGATCCGCGTGAGGTAGGCGGCGACGTCCATGGCATGGAGCCTGCGACCTCGACCAGGGTTCAGGTCAAGCTGGTTTCGCTTCCAGGAGACCCGCGTCGAGGCACCGGCCGAGCGGGTCGAACAGCTCGGTGCGGCGGGTGCGCAGCTCGTCGGGTGTGAGCCAGGCGAGGGCGGTGGCCTTCTCCGGCTCCCGCAGCTCCGGTTCGCCCCCGAGCCTGGCGCAGCCGATGAAGAGCGTCACGTAGCGCCGCCCGATCGCGGGCATGGGGTCGTCCGTGAAGCCCAGCCGCACCGTCGGCCGCACGACGAGACCGGTCTCCTCCAGCGTCTCGCGCACGGCGGTGCCCTCCGGCGACTCGCCGAACTCCTGGTGCCCGCCGGGAAGTCCCCACGTGCCCGCCCCGTGGGCGCCCGCCCGCCGCAGCACGAGGATCCGACCGCCCTCGTGCACCACCGCTCCGACCCCGACCTGCACCCGCGTCACGGACCTATGCTCGCGCGGGTGACCGGCAACCCGTTCCTCGCCCCCAGCCCGCTGCCGTTCGGGTTCCCGGACTTCGACGCCATCCGCGAGGAGCACTTCCTGCCGGCGTTCGCCGCGGGAACGGCCGAGCAGCGCGCCGAGGTCGACGCGATCACCGCCGACCCGGGCCCGGCGACGTTCGAGAACACGATCGTGGCGCTGGAGCGGTCCGGCGCCACCCTGCGGCGCGTGTCGAGCGTGTTCTTCACGCTGGTCGGCTCGTGCAGCACGCAAGGGATAAGGGAGATCGAGGCGGAGGTGGCGCCGCAGCTCGCCGCGCACGCCGACGCGATCGTGCTCGACCCGGTGCTGTTCACCCGCATCGAGGCGCTGTTCGCGGCGCGGCACGACCTGGACCTCGACGCGGAGTCGCTCCGGCTGCTGGAACGCCGGTACCGGGACGCCGTTCGCGCGGGCGCCCGCCTCGCCCCGCCCGAGCAGGAGCGGCTCAAGGAGCTGAACGCCGAGGTGTCCGCGCTGTCCACGGAGTTCGGCACGCGGTTGCTCGCCGGAGCGAACGCAGCGGCCGTCGTCGTGGACGATGCGGCGCAGCTCGACGGCCTGCCTGCCGACGCGGTCTCGGCGGCGGCCCGGGCGGCGGCCGAACGCGGGCACGACGGCGCCCACCTGCTGACGCTCGTGCTGCCGACCGGCCAGCCGGCGCTCGCGTCGCTCACCGATCGCACGCTGCGCGAGCGGCTGCACCGGGCGTCCACCGGCCGTGGACTGGGCGGGGAGCACGACACGCGCGACATCGTGCTGCGCATGGTCGCGCTGCGGGCGGAGCGGGCGAAGCTGCTGGGCCACCCGCACCACGCGTCCTGGGTCGTCGAGATCGGCACCGCCGGCACCGTCGAGGCGATCGACGCGATGCTGGGCAAGCTCGCCCCGGTGGCCGCCGCCAACGCGCGGGCGGAGGCGGCCGAGCTGTCCGAGGCGGGGGTCGGCCATCAACACAGTCCGATCGAGGCCTGGGACCGTGCCTTCCACGCAGAGCGCGTACGCCGGGAGCGGTTGGCTCTCGACGCCGACGCGTTGCGCCCGTACTTCGAGCTGGAGCGGGTGCTGCGCGACGGTGTCTTCCACGCCGCGAGCCGGCTGTACGGGCTGCGGTTCGCCGAGCGCCACGACCTGCCGCGCTACCACCCCGACGTCCGCGTGTTCGACGTGTTCGACGAGGCCGGCCCGCTCGGGCTCTTCGTCACCGACTTCTACGCCCGCGACTCCAAGCGGGGTGGCGCCTGGATGAACTCCTTCGTCACGCAGTCGCGGCTGCTGGACACGAAACCGGTGGTGCTGAACACGCTCAACATCACCAAGCCCGCCGACGGCGAGCCCACCCTGCTGACGGTCGACAACGTGCGCACCCTGTTCCACGAGTTCGGCCACGCGTTGCACGGCCTCTTCTCCGACGTGCGGTACCCGACGTTCTCCGGCACGTCCGTGCCCCGCGATTTCGTGGAGTTCCCGTCACAGGTCAACGAGATGTGGTTGGAGGACCCGGAGATCCTCGCGAGCTACGCGCGCCACCACGAGACCGGTGAGCCGTTGCCGGCCGAGCTGGTCGAGCGGCTGGCGGCGGCGCGGCGTTTCGGGGAGGGTTTCGCCACCACCGAGTACCTCGCGGCAACGCTGCTGGACCAGGCGTGGCACCGGCTCGGACCCGACGACCGCGTCACCGATGTCGAGCGGTTCGAGACCGATGCGCTGGCCGCCGCGGGCATCGCCGAACCGACCGCGCCCCCGCGTTACCGCACCACGTACTTCAACCACATCTTCGGCGGCGGATACAGCGCGGCCTACTACTCCTACATCTGGAGCGAGGTGCTCGACGCCGACACCGTCGAATGGTTCGCCGAGAACGGCGGGCTGCGCCGGGAGAACGGCGACGCGTTCCGCCGCGAGCTGCTCTCCCGCGGCGGCGCGGTGGACCCGATGGAGGCCTACCGGGCCTTCCGCGGCCGCGACCCGGAGCTGGCCCCGCTCCTGGCCCGCCGAGGCCTGACGACCTGACCGTCATTGCAGCAAAGCCACTTTCACGCAACCACGTGGCATGAAAGTGGCTTTGCTGCAACTCAGGGGCCGAACCAGCCCGCCACGTCCAGCCGGATGGCGGTGGGCGGCACCACCGCCCGCAGGCCCGCCTCCAGAGCGCGCACGCCGTCGGACCCCAGCCGTTCGACCCACTCGGCCCGCAGCTGCTCGAACACCGCCGCGGAGCGGGCCAGCGCGTCGACGCCGCGTGGGGTGAGCCGGACGAGCTTGCGCCGCGCGTCCGCGATGTCCGCGGTGCGCTGCGCGTAGCCGAGCTCGACGAGCCGGTCGACGGTCTTGCCCGCGGCCTGCTTCGACACGCCCAGCCGCCGGCCCAGCTCGGTGGCCGTGGCGCCGTCCCGGCCGATCGCCTGCATGGCGAAGCCGTGGGCCGGGCGCACGTCGGGGTGACCCTGCCGCGCGAGCTCGGCGTGCAGCCGGTCGATCAGCGTCCGGAAGCCGCCGAAGAGCAGCAGCGGGAGCACCCAGCCCGGCTCGTCGTGCTCAGGCATGGACAAACTCGACAACCTGATTTACGGTTTCGTCAACCACGTTGACGATTCTAGGAGGTTCCGTTGTCCGAGCTGTTCCCCGCCCACACCGCCGTCACCGCGCCCCCGGCGGCGCGGCGTACCATCGAGGGTGTCGAGCGCCACTTCGGCTTCCTGCCCGGTGCGGTGGCGCGCCTGGCGGAGTCGCCCGAGCTGCTCGACGGGTTCCTCCGGGTCAGCGGCATTTTCGAGGCCACCACCCTCGACGCGGTGGCCCGGGAGGTACTGGTCATGACGGTGGCCACCCGCAACGGCTGCCATCTGTGCGTCGCCATGCACACCGGCACGCTGCGCGGCCTCGGCGCCGACGAGGAGCTGATCGCCGCGCTGCAGGCGGGCGAGCCGCTCGCCGACCCACGCCTGGAGGGGCTGCGCGCGTTCGTCCTGGAGGTGATCGCCGCCGCCGGCGGCGTGTCCGACGACGTGGTGCGCGCCTTCCTCGCCCACGGCTACACGCCCCGCAACGCCCTCGAGGTCGTGCTCGGGATCGGCGCGTACACGATGTCGACGTTCGCGAACCGGCTCACCGGGGCGCCGCTCGACGCGCAGTTCGCGCAGCACCTGGAGCCGGTGGCGAGCTGAGCTATCGCGCCGCGGGTACCTCCGCCGGACGCTCCCGCCGGTGCAGCAGCGTCATCCCGACGCCGGCGAGCAGACCCCAGAATGCCGCGCCGATGCCGAGGAAACCGACGCCGGCCGCCGTCACCACGAACGTGACGGCGGCGGCCTCACGGCGGGCCGGGTCGGAGACGGCCGAGGACAGCGCGGCGGCCAGCGCGCCCAGCAGCGCGAGGCCGGCGACCGCCTCGATCAGTACCGGCGGTGAGAGCACGAGCAGGGCCGTCGCGAGGCCCGCGCCCAGGCCGAGGACCGCCAGGCCGAGCCCTGCCGTCACCGACGCGAGCCAGCGCCGCCGCGTGTCCGGGTCGGCGTCCGGTCCGGCGGCGAGCGCCGCGCTGATCGCCGCGAGGTTCACCGCGTGTCCGCCGAACGGGGCGCAGACGACCGTCGCCAGGCCGGTCGAGGTCAGGATCGGGCGCATCGGCGCGCGGTAGCCGTACTGGGCGAGCACCGCGGCGCCGGGAACGTTCTGCGAGGCCATCGTGACGAGGAAGAGCGGGATCCCGACGCCCACGATGGTCGCGAGGTCGAACACGGGCGCCGTCCACACGAGCGCGGGAGCGAGCGCGACGTCGCCGAGACCCGGCCCGGTCAGTGCGATCGCGACGCATGCGACCACGAGCGCGGCCGGCACCGCCCAGGTCCGGGCGAACCTGCCGACGAGCGCCCAGACCGCGATCACCGGGGCGGCGAGCAGCGGAACCTCCGCCAGCGCCCGCACCGGGGCGAGGCACAGCTCCACGAGCACCCCGGCGAGCATCGCGCTCGCGAGCGGCACCGGGATCAGCGCGATCAGCCGCCCGACCGCCGGCACCAGCCCGGCCACCACGATCAGCGCACCGCAGACCAGGAACGCCCCGACGGCCGCGGGGAAACCGCCCGGCGGCGGGGCCGCCGAGATCAGCAGCGCGGCGCCCTGGCGTGGACCAGGCGATGCTGATCGGGATCCGGTGACGCAACCCCAGTACGATCGACAGCAGCCCGGCGGCAAGACACAGCACCAGCAGGCCGGACGCCGCCTGCCGCTCGTCGGCGCCCGCCGCACGGAGCCCCGTGAGCACGACCGCGAACGCGCTGGAGAAGCCGACCAGCGCCGTGACGACGCCGGCGAGCACCGGTTGCAGTCGCACCTCGCCCCCTCCCATCGCGTGTTCCGTTTACGGAACGGTGGGACGATAGCCGATGTGACAGCCGCGAGCGAGGGCCTTGCGCGACCCGCCTTCACCGAGGGCGCCACCGACGTCGGCCGCAGGGTGCGGGAGCTGCGCGAACGCCGGGACATCTCGTTGTCCGAGCTCGCCCGCCGGGCGGCCGTCGGCAAGGCGACGCTGTCCGGGCTGGAGGCCGGCACCCGCAATCCCACCCTCGACACCCTGCACGCGGTGGCCGCCGCCCTCGACCTGCCACTGACCGCATTGCTCAGCCCGCTGCCCACCACCCTGCGCGGCACGGCCGTGCAGATCCAGGTGCTCCGCGTGTTCGACGACGGTCCGGTGACCTACGAGCTGTGCCGGATGCACATTCCGGCCGGCCTCGCGCAGCGCTCTCCCGCACACCACACGAGGGTCACCGAGCACGCCACCGTGTTCGCCGGCACCCTCGAAGCGGGCCCCATCGACGCACCGCTGCGGGCCGGCCCGGGCGACCACATCGAGTGGACGGCCGACGTACCGCACACCTACGCCGCACTGGGCGACGCGGACGTCGAGGCGTCGCTGCTGATCCGTTACCCGAGAGCCGGCCACTGAGGGCTCCGCCCGCGAATAGCACGGGCCGCGTCCCCCTGCCGGGCACTAGGCTGTGTCGATGATCCTCTGAGTGCCGCCCGTCCCCGCCCGACCACCTCGGAGGTTCTCCGTGTCCAACCCCGATTTCGTCCGGCCCTGAGCAGCCCGAACCCGCCGCGGCCGCTGAGCCGGAAACCACCGCTGATCCGGCGGAGGAGCCCGCCCCGGTCAACCGGGCCGAACGTCGCGCCAAGGCCAAGAAGGGCGAGCCCACGCACGTCGGCCCCCGCGACGACGTCGCCCGCCGGTCCCGCGGCGCACGCCCGCACACCAAGCGCCGCCACTGACCCACCGGGCGCGCAGCCCTGGAATGGCCGACCTGACGGCAGCGTTGGACCGGGTGATGGATCCGCAGGTCAGGCTCTCGTTGCTGGACCGCTCGCGTACCCGGGCCGGTGAGCCGGACGCGGCGGCGCTACGGCACACGGTCGAGCGGGCGGCGCGCGCCGACCGGCTCGGGTACCACCGGTTCTGGGTGGCCGAGCACCACGCCGTCCCCGGTATCGCGAGCGGGAGCCCGCCGGTGCTGATGGCGGCGGTGGCGGCCCGCACCGACCGGATCCGCGTCGGCTCCGGCGGCGTGATGCTGCCCAACCACCAGCCGTTGATCGTCGCCGAGCAGTTCGCGATGCTCGAGGCGCTCTTCCCCGGCCGGATCGACCTGGGGGTGGGCCGGTCCCTCGGTTTCACCGCGCCTGTGCGCACCGCCCTGCGCCGGGACGTCGACGCGCCCGACACCTTCGCCACCGACCTGGACGAGCTGCGCTCGTACCTCGAGGGCCGCGCACCGGTCACGGCCAGACCGCGGCTCGAGCGTCCGGTGCCGGTGTTCGTGCTGGCCACCGGCCGGGGCCTCGCCGTCGCGGGGGACGCCGGGCTGCCGGTCGTGCTCGGCGGGCCCGTGCTGGACAGCGACGAGGTCGGCGCCGCCCTCGACGACTACCGGGCGCGTGCGCGGGCCGCGGGCGGGCGGCCGTACATCGTGATCTCGCTCGACGTGCTCATCGCCGACTCGGTGACGGCCGCCCGCGAGCTCGCCCTCCCGGAGGCATGGGCGTTGGCCGCGGCACGCACCACCGGTCGGTTCCCGGCGCTCGAGCCGGTCGACCCCGACCGCGTGCTGTCGCCCCGCCAGCGCGCCGTCGTGGAGGACGCCGTGGGCCGCACCGTGCACGGTGACGAGGCCACGGTTGCGGCGGAGCTCGGCGAGTTGTTCACGCGCACCGGTGCCGACGAGCTGCTCGCATCCACGTCGACGTTCGACCTGGACGCCCTGCGCGAGTCCGATACCCGGCTCGCGCGGCTCATGACGACCCCGTGAAACGTCCCGTCCCGCCCGGTGGGGAGCGCCGGGCGGGACGGGGTGCGGCAGTCCACGGGGGCCGCGGGAGGGAAGTTCTAGCGGTAGACCCGCATGTAGTCGACGTGCATCTCGGTGGGCTTGGGCGACCCGCCCTCGGGGAAGTAGTCGAGCTGGATCGTCGGGTGCATCTTGCCCGGCGGCAGGGTCTCCTCGGCGGTGCTCTCGAACCACTTCGCGCCGTCGATGTAGCCGGTGATCCGGCCGTCCACCCACTCCACCGCGTAGTTGTGCCACTGCGTGATGTCGATGGTCTTCTTCGCGTACTCCTGCTCGCTGCCGTAGTGCAGGAAGAACGAGACGTCGTTCGACGCGCTGGTGGTCTCGGCGAAGTCGACCTCGCCGTTCTCCTTGCCGCCGCTCTCCCGCCAGAGGATCAGCACGGGGTGGTACTGGTCGTCGCCCTTGGGGAAGCGGGCGCGCATCTCCCAGCGGCCGAAGCGCTGGTCTTCCTTCCAGGACATGCCGCCGGTGTTGCCCTCGGAGTCACCGCGGATCACCAGCGCGCCGTTCTTGACGCTGACCGCCTCGGGGGTGCGCCGCCCCTGGCCGTCGTGGCCCTCGCTGTCGTAGGGGCTCCACAGCGGGCTCATCCCGCCGTTGAACTCGTCGCCGCCCACACGCGTCCAACCGTTCGCAGCAGCAGCCGACCGCCCGTCGCCGCTGCCCTTGCGCGGCGCCGCCGCGGCCTGATCGCCGCCGGTGGCCTCGCGCTGCGCGGCCTCGGGCTTGCGCGTGGCCGGTGGATCGGCGGCGGCCTGCGCTTCCGTGGTCGGTTCCGCGGGCGGCTCGGTGGTCGGCGGGGGCGGCGTGGCCGGCGGCGCCTCGGCAGGGTCGGTGCGGGCAACCGTGTTGCTCAGCTCCTGGGCCGCGAGCGAGGGGTCCTCGGAGGGCTGAGCGAGCGTGGCCACCAGGGTGGCCACGAGCATCACGACGGCGCCGACCGCCAGCGGTGCGAGCCGCCGGGTGAGGGAGTTCGCCCGAGGCGCGTCGGTCGTGACGACGGCCTCTCCGTGGCCGCGCGGGAGCCGGTGCCGGCCCGAGTCCGCGACGGCGTCCCTGCCTCGTTCGGCAGTGACTCGCTCGATCAACTCGGTGGCAGAGCCCGAGCGACCGCCCACTGCGGAGGTTTTCCTTCGCATGAGCCGGAACGATAGGTACGACGACGCCCTGTGATCGGAAACCTGAGAGTCCGGGTTGCGCACACGCGCCCAGGTGTCGGTTGTGCGCGCCGGATCGCACCTGATGGGTGACGTCCCGTCGAGGAGGTACTCCGTTTGGACTAAGAACGCTCTCAGCTGCTACCCGTGCGCCGCGCTCGGGTGGGTGATGTCGCTCCGTTAGCCGATTGTTACCCGCCGCTCGCTGCGCAAAGGTGTCAGGCGATGCTCCCCGCTGCTCCCCCGGGGGGTGCGTCCTCGTACACGTCGACCGCAGTGTCGGCGCGTGTGTCCGTGCCCCCGAACACGATGCCCCTGACCAACCACCACGTCCTGCTTGCGCTACCCCCCACCGCGGCGTCGGCCTCCGTCCTGCGGAGCCTCCGCTCCGAAGGCGTGTCCGTCAGCCCGGTGAGCGACGGCATCGGCGTGCTCGACGCCGTCCGCAACCACGACCCGGCCCTCATCGTGCTCGACGTCGAGCTCCCGGGCCCCGACCAGGCGGCCGTGCTGGCGGCCGTCCACAACGAGGCGCCGAACGTCCCGGTCATCGCCGTCACGCCACGAGAACGGCGGCTCGGCCTGCTCGGGCTCCTGCGCGGCGACCGCGACGACTTCCTCGTGCGCCCGTTCGCCGTCGACGAGCTGGCCGCCCGGATCCGGCTGCGCCTGCGGCTGGGACCCGCCGTCGAGAACACCGTGCTGCGCCACGGCGAGCTCGTCGTCGACACCGAGTTCGGCGACGTGAGCGTCGACGGCCAGCCGGTGGCGCTGTCACCCACCGAATACGCGCTCCTCATGGCCCTGTTCGCCGCGCCGGGCGACGTGGTGCCCCCGCACCGGCTGGCGCGCGAGGTGTGGTCGGACCCGGCGTCGCCGAACCTCGTGCAGGTCTACATCTCCTACCTGCGGCGCAAGATCGGTGCGGAGCGCATCCGCACCGTCCGCGGAGAGGGTTACGTATTGGAGGCCTGATCGGCACGAACTTGCAACGAACCCGGCTCGACCGGGTGGCATCTGCGGTTGCATAGTGCGACGCCGGTCACACCGTGCTACCCAATGCGTACACGAGCCGCGCGGGGTGCGGCCCGGACGAGAGTCGGGAGCACGGATGACTGTTACGGGGATCATTACCGCCATCATCATCGGGGCCATAATCGGCTTCGTCGGCCGCCTCGTGGCGCCGGGGAAGCAGAACATCCCGATCTGGCTGACCATCCTGGTCGGCATCGTGGCGGCCTTCATCGGCACCTGGATCGCAGGCCTGTTCGGCGTCGCCGACACCGGAGGCATCGACTGGATCGAACTGATCATGCAGATCATCGTGGCCGCGATCGGCGTCACCGTCGTCGCGGGCATATACAGCAAGCGTGGCGTCACACGCTGACCCTGTTCGTCCACCGGCCCGGTCCCGACGAGTTCGGGTCCGGGCCGCCGTCTGTCCCAAGTCGATCAATGGGCGGGCATCACGGACCGGACATGGCGGCCCGGCGTCGCTTCCGCACGGTCACCTGGACCGTGCGATCAAGATTCGCCGATTGCAAGCCCGGTTTCCGTTGATCCGCCGGTGATCGTCGGAGTCCGTGTCCGTCTGTTGCGGTGAGCCTCCCCGCCGGCGTCTTCCCGATCAAGAAACCGTCACGCGGGCGCGCCGTCCCCGACTGGTAGCCCACGCAGCCACCCTCGCCGGCAGGATCTCCTCGCGAGCCCACCCGTTCGCCCTGACCCCCGCACCTGTGGAGGTGGCCGGGTGGGCAGAACTACCGAACCCCGTGGTTGCGCTGCCAGCCGTCCCCGACGCGGGCACAGGCCCGTCGTGGACGAGACCGCCCCGTGGCGTGCGTGGGGACTGGCTGTAGTCCCGTTCCATCCGTGCGGACTGACCATCGAGCGTCGCGTTGAGATCAACTCGGCAGTCCGGGAGGGAGGGCAACCCGACTATGTCGTCGAGGGCCGCCAAGTCGCGTCCGACCGGGTCGCGTAGGGGCCTGCCGAAGATCACTCGCGCAGCTCGGTCCATGGTCACCTGCACTCACTGTTCGGGACCACAGGATAGTGGCGTGGGCACCCGGCTGAGACGGTCTCGTCCTGAACAGCCGTGCCCCCGCGTCGGGGACGGCAGGCAGCGCAACCACGGGATTCGGTAGTTCTGCCCGCCCGGCCACGTCCAGAGGTGCGCGGTCGACGAACCGGGGTGAACCCCGCCAAGGGCGCGCTGGTGTGGGCCTGCCGCCCGGTCCGGGTCGGGGACGGCGCGCCAAACAGACCTCTTCATGATTCAGATCGACACCACGGTTCTCAGATCAAGATCGAACAGCTGTGGTGTCGACATGACCATGAAAAGACCCGCTTGATCGTTCCGAGACCCGGGGTAGCGTCCTGAGCAGGGCGATCCACCGTTACCTCGGACCGCTGGGCGTCGCACCCGCGGCTTCTGGGAGCTGCGCCTGCGTTCCGGCCGGGCTGCCCATCACCTGGGCCCCGGCAGACCCGAAGTTCGACGGCCGTGCTGCGCCGCGCGCCCCGCCACTCGATCCGCTGATCACCTACGGCCACTGATCGAGTTCGGACCTACTCGGTTAGCTCTCGAACGCGAGGGCGGCGGACAGGAACGCGTCGTTCTCCTGCGGCGTGGAGACCGTGACGCGCACGCCGTCCGGATGGAACGGGCGCACCACGACCTTGTGGTCGAGGCAGTGCGCCGCGAACGGGGCAGTCCGCTCACCGAGGGCGAGCCACACGAAGTTGGACTGCGTCGGTGGCACCGTGAAGCCGGCGGCGCGCAGGGCGTCGCGCACGCGGACCCGCTCCTCGATCACCTCGGCGCAGCCCGCGAGGAGCGCCTCCTCGTCGTCCAGCGCGGCGATGGCGGCGGCCTGGGCCACCGTGCTCACGCTGAACGGCGAACAGACCTTGCGCAGCGCCGTCGCGACCTCCGGCGACCCGATCGCGTAACCGACGCGCAGCGCCGCCAGCCGGTAGGCCTTCGAGAAGGTGCGCAGCACCACGAGGTTGGGGTGGGAGTCGATCAGCTCCATGCCGTCCACGACGTCCGGGTCGGTGACGTACTCGTGGTACGCCTCGTCCAGGGCCACCAGCACGTCGTCCGGGACGGCGGCGAGCAGGCGCTCCAGCTCCGCGCGGGTGACCGCGGTGCCGGTCGGGTTGTTCGGGCTGCAGACGAACACGAGCCGGGTCCGCGGCCCGACCGCGGCGGCCATCGCGTCGACGTCGTGGCGGAACTCGGCATCGATCGGGACGGTCCGGATCGTGGCCCCGCCGATCTGCGTGACGATCGGGTACGCCTCGAACGAGCGCCAGGCGAACACGACCTCGTCCGCCGGCTCCCGGCAGGTCGCCTGGACCAGCTGCTGGCAGAGGCTCACCGATCCGCAGCCGACGGCGATCCGCTCGGCCGCCACGCCCCTGGCTTCCGCCAACCGCGCGGTCAGGCCGGTGACGGCCAGGTCGGGGTAGCGGTTGCCGCTCGCGGCCGCCTCCGCGATCGCCGCCAGCACCGGAGGGGTCGGCGGCAGGGAAACCTCGTTGCTCGCGAGCTTGATCGCGCCCGGAATCGTCCTCCCGGGCACGTAGGCCGGCAGCGAGTCGAGGTCCGGGCGGATCTGCGTCATGAACGTCACCGTAACCGTGCCCCAGGCCGCCGACTTCACCCAGCCGTGACACCCTTGTTCCATGACCGAGATCCGCACCGAGACCGTCCCTCTGGTCGACGGCAGCGCGCTGCGACTCACCGTCGCGGAACCGGTCAGCGCGATCCGCGGGGGGATCGTGGTGCTGCACGAGGCACGGGGTGTCACCGACTCGGTACGCGGCATCGTTCACGGTCTCGCCGCGGACGGCTGGCTGGCCGTCGCCCCACATCTCTATCACCGTGACGGCGCCGACGAGCTCGACGGCGCCGACGAGGAAGTCCAGCAACAGGTCGACCGGCTCGAGGGCGAGCAGGTGATGGCCGACACCGACACGGCGTTCGGATGGCTCGCCGAGCACGGGATCACCCCCGACCTGATGGGGGTGATCGGCTTCGACCTCGGCGGCTCGGTGGCCCTGCTCGTGGCCGCCAAACGCACGCTCGGCGCGGCTGTCACGGTCGCCGGCGAACGGCCGGCGCCGACACCGGCCACGGGGCTGCCCGCGCTCGTCGACGCCGCCCCCGGACTGACCTGCCCCTGGCTCGGCATCTACGGCGAGACCAACGGCGGCGGGCCCGATCCGCAGGTCACCCGCCTGCGGGACGCGGCCTCGTCGTCACAGGTCGCCACGGACGTCGTCGTCTACCCCCGCCGGGGCCACCGCTTCGACGACGACCCCGAGGTAGCCGCCGACGCCTGGCAGCGCACCCTCAACTGGTTCGACTCCCACCTGCGCTGACCGAGCCGCGTCCCCACCCCGGCGAGTCCCGCATTTCGGCAGGGTGAGTCCCGCATTTAGGCAGGGTGAGTGCCGCGTTCGGGCAGGGTGAGTCTCGCGTTCCGGCGGGGTGAGTCCCGCGTCTGGGCAGGGTGAGTGCCGCGTTCGGGCAGGGCGAGTCTCGCGTTTCGGCAGCGTAAGTCCCGCGTTCGGGCACGGTGATTTCGCGCGTCCTCGCCGCCGCTGACCTGGCGTGGCGCGCCCGGCGGCCTGCATGCTGTCGCCCATGAGCGGAGCCGAAGCCCCCGACGTCCTGTGGGCACCCGACCCCGAGCACCGTGGTCGTCTGGCCGAGTTCACCGACTGGGTGCGTGAGCACCGCGGCGTCGACGTACCTGAGTACGCCGCGCTGCACGCCTGGTCGGTGGATGATCAGGCGGGCTTCTGGTCCGCGGTGGCCGAGTTCCTCGGCGTCCGCTTCCACGAACCGCCCACGGCGGTGCTGGGCAGCACCGGGATGCCTGGTGCCGAGTGGTTCCCCGGCGCCACGCTGAACTACACGGAGCAGGCCTTGGCCGGCGGCGCGGATGACGAGATCGCCGTCGTCTTCGCCCGCGAGGACGGCGTCGAACGCGAGGTGACGCGCGGCGAGCTGCGTGACCTCGTCGCCCGGGCGCGGGCCGGGCTCGTGCGCTGCGGGGTGGGTCGGGGCGACCGTGTCGTCGCGCTCGCGCCCAACTGCGTCGAAACCTTGGTCACGTTCCTCGCGGCGGCGAGCCTCGGCGCCGTCTGGTCGTCCTGCTCACCGGACTTCGGCGCCCGCGCGGTCCACGACCGGTTCGCGCAGATCGAGCCGACGGTCCTGCTCGCCGTGGACGGTTACGTCTACAGCGGCAAGCGGTTCGACGTCCGGAACACGGTGGAGCAGCTCCGGGAGAAGCTGCCGACCCTCGCCGCCACCGTGCTCGTGCCGTACCTGGACGAGGCCACCACCCTCGACGGGGCGATGGAGTGGGCCGCGTTCACGCGCACGCCGGGCGAGCTCGCCTTCGAACCGGTGCCGTTCGACCACCCGCTGTGGGTGCTCTACTCGTCCGGCACGACCGGCCTGCCGAAGGGCATCGTCCACGGCCACGGCGGCATCGTGCTGGAGCACCTCAAGGCGCTCGGGCTGCAGATGGAGCTAGGGCCCGGCGAGCGGTTCTTCTGGTTCACCACCACCGGCTGGATGATGTGGAACTTCCTCATCGGCGGTCTTCTCGTCAGATCGACGGTGATCCTTTTCGACGGCAATCCGGGCCACCCCGATCTCGGTGCGCTGTGGCGGCTCGCCGAGCGCCACCGGGTCACCTACTTCGGCACCTCCGCCCCGTTCATCCAGGCGAGCCTCAAGGCCGGGCTGCGTCCCCGCGAGCAGTTCGACCTCGGCGCCCTGCGCGGGCTCGGCTCCACCGGCGCCCCGCTGTCGGTCGAGGGGTTCCGGTGGGTCGGCGACGCGGTGGGCGAGCACGTGCAGATCTGCTCGGTGTCCGGCGGCACGGACGTGTGCGCCGCGTTCGTCGGCTCCGCCCCGAACGTGCCCGTGTGGCTCGGCGAGATCAGCTGCGCCTCGCTCGGGGCCGCCGTCGTCGCCTACGACGAGAAGGGTGAGGAGCTCGTCGACGAGGTCGGCGAGCTGGTGATCACGCGGCCGATGCCGTCGATGCCGGTGGCGTTCTGGAACGACCCGGACGGCAGCCGCCTCCGGGAGGCGTACTTCGACGAGTTCCCCGGTGTCTGGCGACATGGCGACTGGGTTCGCCGCACCCCCCGCGGCTCCTTCGTCATCTACGGCCGCAGCGACTCGACGCTCAACCGCGGCGGCGTCCGGATGGGCACGGCCGACTTCTACGCCGTCGTCGAGGGCTTCGAGCAGGTCCTGGACTCCCTCGTGATCGACACCACCGAGCTGGGTGCAGCCGACGAGGGCGCCCTGCTCTGCTTCCTCGTCCTCGGCGAGGGCACCACACTCGACGAGGTGGAACCTGCCCTGCGCCGGGCCCTGCGCACGGAGCTGTCGCCCCGCCACGTGCCGGACCGCTTCGTGGAGGTCGAAGCCGTGCCCCGCACCCTCAACGGCAAGAAGTGCGAGGTCCCGGTCAAGAAGATCCTCGCCGGCACCCCGCCGGAGCGGGCCGTGAGCCGTGGCGCCCTCCAGAACCCCGACGCCCTCGGCCCGTTCCTCGCCCTCGCCGCCGGGGGGTCGTGAACCCGGTGGACGGGCCCATGTACTCTGGTGTCCGCTGGAGGCCGAGAGGCCCCGGGAGGCTTCGCCTAGTCTGGTCTATGGCGCCGCACTGCTAATGCGGTTTGGGGTCACCCCCCATCCCGGGTTCAAATCCCGGAGCCTCCGCGCTGGCATGGCCGACTTCCGGGTCGGTTGCGCCATGATGTACAACTGAACAGTACGCGCCCGTAGCTCAACGGATAGAGCATCTGACTACGGATCAGAAGGTTAGGGGTTCGAATCCCTTCGGGCGCACCACGTTTGACCAGCGAGAACCCGCTGAGTGGAGATCCACTCGGCGGATCTTTGTCCCACGGACCGTCCAATTCCGCGGGTTACTGTGCCTGTCATGGCACCTCGGAAGCGCGCCGCAGCTGACCTCACGGGCATCCGCCAGCGCGGCGGGAAGTTCCAGGTCCGGATCTTCGGCGGCATCGACCCGGTCACAGACAAGCAGGTGATGCTCACCGGCTCGGCAGACTCCCAGGAAGCCGCCGTGGAGCTGCGCGACCGCTTCCGCCAGCAGGTGCGCGAACGCACCGCAGTGCGCTCCAACGTGTCGCTTCGCTACCTGTTGGACGAGTGGCTGGCCGGGCATCAGGTCGAGCCGACCACGCGCGCGAGCTACGCCCTGCTGATCGAGAAGTTCATCGCTCCGGCCCTCGGTGACCAGACGCTCGGCAAGCTCGCCCAGCTCGGCCCGCGCCCATATGAGCAGCTCTACGCCGAGCTGCGGCCGTGCCGCCGGCGGTGCAAGGGCCGCACCTTCGTCGAGCACCGCACGCCACGCGAGCACGAGTGCGACAAGCGGTGCGCGGACCACATCTGCACGCCGCTTGGCTCACCGGGAGGACGTTCGTGTCGACCGCGAAGCTTTTTCATCGAGCCAGGACGCGCTCGCGGGCCTGCCTCATCTGATTTGACGCACCGTCGCCACGGACTTCTCCACCGACGGGGCGACGTCGTCGTAGCCGAAGCCGAACGCGTCGCGTAGCTCGATACTCCACGCTCGTCCGGGGTGCGGAGGGGTACACAGGTACATGCAACAGCCGTCCATCCCGCGCGCCAATGGTGGCCCCCGCCGATGCGAGCGCTTCTGGCCCGTCGCAGCTGCGGCCGCCAGACTCGATTGTCAGCGGTGGATTAGCTGGGCCCATCGGTCTAATATGGACAGTGCCTCGTCCGCGGATCTGTACTGCAGGGTGAACAGGCTGCGGTCGGCACCCGCCTCGGCATAGGCATCGAGCCGGCCAGGCTCGGGCATCGGGCCACCTTCCGTGATTGCACCGAACAGCGTGATGGGTACCGGTCCCCGGCCGGCGTCAGCAGCGCGGGCTCGCAGCGCGCTGGCGCGCCGGGAGAGCTCGTCGACGTCCATCATGCCCACCTGGGGTAGCCACGCGTCGCCGAAGTCCAGCACCCGATCCTCCGTGCCCGGCCCGTTCCCGCCAACCAGTACGGGCGGGTGCGGCTTCCGCGCGGGTTTCGGGAAGGACCATATGGGGTCGAAGTCGACGAACCTGCCATGATACTCGGCATGGTCGGCGGTCCAGATCTCGCGCATGGCGCGGACGCGGTCGGCGAGCAGAGCCATCCGGGTGCGCGGATCGGTACCGTGATTGGCCATCTCCATCCGGTTCCACCCGGCACCGACGCCGAACTGGAAGCGCCCGCCGCACAGTTGGTCCAGGCTGGCCACCTCCTTCGCAGTAATGATCGGATCCCGTTGGGCGACAAGGCACACAGCGGTACCCAGGGTCAAGGTGGTGGTCACGGCGGCGACTGCGGCGAGCGCAACGAACGGGTCGATGGTCTCGGCGTAGCCGCGGGTCGAGCCACCCGACGAGCGACGGCTGTTCACCGGAATATGTGTGTGCTCGGTCCAGAACAGCGACTCGAAGCCACGCTCCTCAACCGCACGACCGAGCTCGGGCGGTGTCAAACCGCGGCAATTGGAGTAAACAGCGATGCCGATATCCATCCGACCATCCTCACCCGGCGAACTCCATCGGTCAACCTGTCTTTAGTCAAACGCCGAACCGCGTGAGCTGGGCGATGGCACAGGTGGCGAGCGAACTCAAAGTATGGAGCAGGCGCGAACTGGAAACGATGACAAGGGTGCCCCGATTAGACGTGGCTGATCGCGTTCATCTCCGAACCCGAACAGGTCAGTCGCACCTTCCCTGGACATCCAAGTATTAGGGGAGATTCCACTTAGGTAAATGCCAGTTCCGCCCCCGCGGCCGTGATGGGCTCTCTTGCCGACCGCCATTGCCCGACGTCGGTCCCGGAGCTCCTCCCGATCAGGGCGTGCACGGATCTGGCCGCCCGATCGGAGCCAGTATGCCGTTGATCGCACCGCCCTGGTGGTCGGCCGTGAACAGCTCCAGCTGCTTGGTCGTCTCGGTGGTGTCCCAGGTCCAGAACAATGAGCCGGCGAAGCCCTTCTGGCAGGTGGCGACCTGGTAATCACGCGCGGCGGCGGCGGCGATTACATCGCCCCGTACACGCGGCGGTACATCCCGAACTCACCGAGCAGCACCACACCGCGCATCTGCGACCACTCGACCGATGCCAGCGCTGCATCCAGGCTCCACCGCTGCCCGGTGCGCGGCACCACGTCCCTCGGATAGATATGCACGTCGATGAACGACAGCCGGGAGAACTTCGCGAGCGACACCGAGCGGGCCGGGGTACCAGTACCGCGAGTCGGCGGAGTTGCAGTTCGCCGTGCAGTGGGTACCCAGCCCGTCGGGCCCCGTGCGACCCATCGCGAGGTTGTTCGACACACCCATCGTGACCATCATCTGTGGCTCCACCGATCGCACCGCGTCCACCATCTGCCCGGCGTAGATGACCACGTGCGAGTCAGCGGCCTTCTGCCGTTGGTCCGGCACGGACATGTCGTAGGTTTTGCCGTCGGGCCCGCGGAACCTCCTTCCGGTTGAAGGGCGCCAGCGTGGTGAAGATCGTCGCCTCGTTCGTGAGCTGCACCGCGAGCAGCGTCGACATCAGCTGCGGCCCCACCCGCCCCCGGAGGTCGGTGAGGAACGCCCGCAGGTACGCCTTCTTCGCCGCGTAGTGCATGAGGTGCATGAACGCGAGGTTGCTGCCCGCGACGTTGGCGGCTGCGGTGTCGATCGAACCGATGATCTCCTGGTAGTACCGGCCGTTCTGCGGGATGAGATCGAGCACCGGCAACACGTAGACGCGGTGAGTGGTGGCTCGCCGGACGAAGTCGGCCACGCTGGCCATGTAGGGCGCGTGGAGCAGCTGCCGGTCCGATATTCCCCGGCCCACGCGGCTGCCCGCAGCCGCGTCAGTGGTGCTGCCGGGATCGACGAAGACCCGCACGACGTTGTAGCCACTACGACGCATCTCCGCGAGGAAGGCCTCGGCGCGAGCGGGGCTGTAGCCCGGTCAAGTCCGCTGGCGTGGTGTTTGACGGCTGTCGCGTGATCTTCCTGGTTGGTTAGGCGCTGAGCGCCGGGATGGTGTCGGTCGTGCTCTGGCACCGTTGCCAACTCGCGCCGGGCAGGGTCGCGCCGATGGCCTCGACCAGTCCGCGGTGCGCATCGGAGGTCACGAGCCCGACCCCGCTCAGCCCGCGGGCGGTCAGATCGCGGAAGAACCCGAGCCAGCCGGCGCCGTCCTCAGCGCTCGTGACCCTGCAGGCCGAGGATCTCCCGATGCCCATCGGCGTTCACCCCGGTCGCCAGTAGGGCGTGCACGTTGACCACCCGCCCGCCCTCACGCACCTTCAACACCACGGCGTCGGCGGCGACGAAGGTGTAGGGGCCCTGGTTCAGCGGGCGGGTGCGGAAGTCTGCGACGTGGGCATCGAGCTCGGCGGCCATGGTGGAGACCTGCGACTTCGAGAGCCGGGTGATCCCCAACGACTCGTCGAGGGTGCCGGCGCGGGTGTCGAACTCGCGGTGCCGGTAGCCGTTGCGCACGTTGATGCGCTCGGGGCTGGACTCGCCGCGGCACCACCGGTCCCGTCGTGGTTGTGGCGGCGCCCATGAGTCGGGTTTAGGCATCGAGGATGATGTGGCTGGTGTAGCGGGTGGACCCGTGCCGGTAGTAGATCGACTCGCCGCTGACGCGCTGCAGCAGCGCCGGTGGCAGGGTCAGCGCCACCGCGAGTTCGATCGACTCGCTGCCGAGCGCGGCGGCCACCACCTGCTCGACAGCGTGCTCGCGGTCGGCCATCGTGGCGAACGTGCGTGGCTCGAGCTGGCGGATCGCCTCGGCCCGGGCGTGATACACCGTCCAAGTCGCCCGGTCCTTGGACACTACGTCGACGACGCGGGCGGCCAGCTCAGCGAGTTCGTCCGGTCCCAGCGTGGTCACCGCCGCCCCGGCGGCCTGGTGCAGGGCGGCGGCGAGCACCGCGTCGACGTCCTTGCCGGGCAGCATCGCCGCGGCCGCGTTACGCCATTCGGCGATCTGTTCGGCCAGCGTCGCCTGCTGCGCGAGCTTCATCTGCACGCTGCGCGGCGGGGTGTAGCCGTAGGTCTTGACGTAGTCGGCAACGAGGTGGTCGTAGCCGGCTTCGATCTGCGTGCTGCGACGGGAGAACCCGGTAATTAGCTCAATCGGCGCGCCGTCGATCTCCCGTACGGCGCGGCGGCCGGCCCGTTTGATCACCTCTATCCAGGTCACGCCGAGCCGCTCGGTGAGATCCGCCAACAGCCTCGACCGCGCATGCGACACGACCCCCGTCCCGTCCGCGGTCGCCGTGATCTTCGGTCGCGTGGTTGTAGCCTATACCTCGGAAGTGCCCCTCTGTCAGCAGATCTTGACCCTCAGCAAGTCAAGTCTCTCCTGGTAGGAGGGCACTTTCGTCCATCCCGACCCAGACACGCCGCACGACTCATGAAGAGCCAGGGCTAGGGTCCAAGTCCCCGACTGTAGTCGTCAGCGGAGCCGCAAGACCACGGCGCGATCGCGCAGAGCGCCGGCCGCGCCAATCTGCGGGTGGAACGGAAGTGGAACCGGCCTGGAAGCACAGTACGCAAGACTCATGCTGTGGTCAGCGCGACCTGGTCTGGCGGCTGCCGGGTGGTCGTACTGGCCCGATCTGCATCGTCGTCCAGTGTCGCAGCATTGAGTGGGAAGCATCTGGGGAGTGCAGCCGCCCGCCGATAAGTGCGCTCCCCAGATATCGAGCGGACGGGGTCGCAGATAACCGCGTGAGGCCCCTCCCCACGCGTTCTGTCTGCGCCCCGTCCGCTCCCAACGAGCGTCTTCCAACCTGGTAACGGGGGCGGCCGGGGTGCGGTAGGTCTGGGTGTTGGCGACAGGGAGGTGGGGCGGCGCGGCGCAGTCGCGACCGCCGGTCTGTGGCTCGTCGTTCAGATGTGTCTATCGATGCAGTTTACGCAGGTCCCGGGCATCAGGTGACGACGCGAATAGGCCACGGACAGGCGCGAACTGAGCCCCAGACTGAGACCCGACCTCTCGGCTCACACAGGCTCAGCGTGCGCGGCGGGGTCGATCGAGATCCACGTCAGTATGGACAGGCTCCTACATTGTAGGCATTGCGCACCCACTTTGCAGATCCCAGGAAGATGGTAGCATATGGTTTTACACATAGGAAGAATGACTCGCCCAGTCCTTCGACCTTGACCTCTACGGCACTGTTCGCACAACGCCTATACAAGGCGTCAGACCCTTGCTCATGAAAACCACAAGGGTCTACGATCGCCGGTGTCGAGCACGTCTGAAGCATCAAAACTGCGAGGACTGAGGAAAAGGCGCAGATCTGCACCATTCTTCCTGAAAGGGCCAAGGGGATCGCCGATCTTGGGGACTTGCCGAGCAATGCTCGGAACTCGCCACTTTTATCGACTAATGGCACTTCGGCGGCGTCAAGCGTCCGGTCGGTGCCGGGTTCGAGCGGTGCGGAGCCGGGCGGCCAGGCCAGTGTCACTGAACAAGCCGATGCCGACGCAGATCGCCAGGATCCCATAACCGGCCACCACTAGTCCGAACCCAAGCGAGGAATTCATCAGCCAGTGCACCCAGTACACACCAAGCGGAAACATGGCAAGACGATAATCGAGTGAAATTCCACTGTGATGCCATGCTGATGCCGATTCCGGACCCGGGCGGCACCGGGAGGTGTGGACTTCGGCCACGCAGTCGGCCCGGCTCTCAAGGACCGCCGCGAGGGCTTCGCCTGTGTTGTCGAGCCACGCGGTCAACGGGTGGAATCCGAAGCCGCCTTTGAACGTCGCGACGGCGGACTCCTTGTCCGAGTGCGCGGTGACCGGTGTTGCATCGAACAAGATCCGTAAACTCG
>CAWFMI010000009.1:0-14169 GCA_963816995.1 uncultured Actinomycetota bacterium | reverse complement strand
CGTCGCGCATCTGGTCGCCGCCGTCGCGCTTCCACCGCTGCACGGCTCCCGTCCACGCCGAGACCGGCTGACGGCCCTGCAGGATGTCGGTCTGCACACTGTCGAGCGCGCTGCCTACCTGGGATCCCTTGCGGGACTCGGTCTCGCTGAACAGGGTCGACGCAGGATTCGGAATCGCCGTCGGCACCACGGCGGCCTGCGCGTCGTGCTCGGCCTGCGCGACGTCGGGGTCACCGGCCTGGAAGTTCACCCAGGGGCCCTCGACGACGTACTTGAGCCCGAGCTGGATCTCGGAGGGCCCTTCTCGGTGAGCACCGGGTCGGTGCCGTCGAGCTCGTGGTGCACGCCCTCGATCCCGTAGGTGCGGAAGAGGTGCTCCTCGCTGCCGAACGGCGCGGCGAGGTAGTTGAGCACGTCGAGCAGGGCCTCGGCGCGGCCGGCCGACCTCGAGCTGATCGCGGTGATGTTCTGGATGGGCGCGCCGAGGTGCCCGCCCTCGACGCCGCCCCCGGCCGCGAGGGGCGGGGACCACGGAGGCGGAACTGGTCGCGCGGGTAGTTCGAGAAGTCGGCCAGGCGCTGAACGTGTCGTCGAGCAGCCGGATGGTGCCGTTCACGAGCCACGTCTTGCGCTGCGGCTGGTGGCGGGGACGCCGTCCGGGTGGACCAGGCCGTCCGCGACCAGACGCCGGCCCGGTCGAGCGCCTCCTGCTGGCGCTCGTCCAGGTTGGCGCTCGTGAGCTTGCCGCCCTGCCCGACCTGCCGTTGGGGATCTCGTAAATCTGGCGCAGGAAGCCCAGGGGGACGCGGCCGAGCGCCCAGGTGTTGCCGCCGGACAGGTCCTTGCAGAGGGCGTGGAACTCCTCCCGAGGTGACCTGGCGTCGATGCCCTCGGACTCGAAGTAGTCCTGCCGCGCGTACGTCACCACGCTCTGCGCGGGCCCGCGCGGCACCGGCACGGCGAAGATCTTGCCGCCGTAGACGCAGGACTGCCAGCTCGCGGTCGGGATGTTCGCCAGGAACGGGTACTTCTTCACGGCGTCGCCCGAGAGCAGCTCGGTCAGGTCGGTGGCCCGTTCGGCAGCAGGCCCGGCAGGCCGGGCACCTCGGTGGGGAACATCTCGAAGATGTCCGGCAGCTGGTCGCCCGCGACGGTGGTCTGGAACCGGTCGGTGAAGTCGCCGGCCGGCGTGAGCGCGATGGTCAGGGCGAACCCGAGCCGCTCGTGCAGCGCCTGCCAGTACTCGTTCCGTCCACCGACGGCGGCACCGGCGTGTTGGTCAGCCCGAAGATGCCGACGTCCTTGCCGTCCCCGGGTGGGCCCGAGGTCACCTTCTTCGGCGTGGCCGGGTACTTCAGCATGGTGTCGGGGACGCCGTCGGCGCCCTTGATGTCCATGGCGACGCCGTCGTACGGGATGTACGTCGGGAGCGCGACACTGCGTTGCCGGCCAGCGCGCCGCCGCCGCGGCCCTCGTTGCTGCAGCCGGCGAGGCCGAGCAGCGCGAACGCGCCGAGGCCCAGCCACCCCGCAGGAGGCCGCGCCGGGTGATGCGGGCGGTGCGAAAGCTGTCATGACTACTCCTCGTCGAGCGGGTGTCTGATCGAGCGGTACGGAGGCGCGGTCAGCCCTTGACGGCGCCGGTGAGCATGCCCTTCGCGAAGTGGCGCTGCAGGAACGGGTAGACCAGCAGCACCGGCACGACGGAGACCACGAGGATCGCCATCTGCAGCGACGTCTGCGGGGGCAGGGAACCGCGCCGATCCCCAGGTCCTGCGAGCCGAGCTGCGCCCCGTCGACGACGTAGGTGCGCAGCACGAGCTGCAGGGGCCACTTGCTCGCGTCCGACATGTAGAGCAGGGCGTTGAAGAACGCGTTCCAGTAGCCGACGCCGTAGAACAGGCCGACGACGGCGAGCACGGGCTTGGACAGCGGCAGCCCGATCCGCAGAAGAGCTGCCACTCGCTGGCGCCGTCGATACGCGCGGCGTCGAGCACCTCCGCGGGAGCTGCACGAAGAACGCCCGCACGACCACGACGTTGAACGCCGAGACCGACGTGGGGATGATCAGCGCCCAGAGGCTGTCCAGCAGCCCGAGCCGCTGCACCACGAGGTAGCTGGGGATGATCCCGGGGCTGAAGAGCAGGCTGATCAGCACCAGGAGGAGCATCGCGCGGACGCCGACGCGCCCCGCCGGCTCAGGGCCCAGCCGAGCGTGGTGGTCAGGGCCAGGCTGAGCGCGGTGCCGACCGCCGTGACGACCACGCTGATCCAGAGGGCCTGCGTGACGACGCCGCCGGCGAAGATCATCCGGTAGGCGCTCAGGTCGATCCCGTCGGGGACAGCACGAACCCGCCGGCCCGGTCACCTGCTCGGGGGTGGCCAGGCTGTGGAGATGATGCCGACGAACGGCAGCATCACCAGCGCGCAGGCGACACCGAGCACGACCCCCTTGATCGTGCTCTCGACGGGACCGGGACGCGGGACGCCGTCGATGAGAGGACTTCTGTGGCGCCGGTGACGCGGCCGGCCGATTCCGGCATCGGCCGGGTCGGTCGCGGTCGCACTCATGCCCGGTACACCCCTTCCTCGCCGAAGATGTGGGCGACCTTGTTCGCCACCAGCACGAGCACGAGACCCACCACGCCCTTGACGAGCCCGACGGCGGCGGAGACGCCCCAGGCGCCGCCGACGATGCCGTTGTTGTAGACGTAGGTGTCGAGCACCTGCGCGACACCCAATCCGACCGCTTGTTGCTGCAGGATGAGTTGTTCGAAGCCGACCGACAGCGAGTCGCCGAGCTTGAGGATGAAGAGCAGGATGATGATCGGCCGCATCCCGGGCAGCGTCATGTGCCAGATCTGCCGCATGCGACCGGCGCCATCCATGGCCGAAGCCTCGTAGAGCGAACGGTCGATCTGCGAGAGCACCGCGAGGAACAGGATCGTCGCCCAGCCCGTGTCCTTCCAGATGACCTGGGAGGTGATGAGCGCGTAGAAGGCGTCGGGGTTCCCGACGATGTCGATGGTGTCCCAGCCGTGCGACCGAAGCCAGTTGTTGAGCATGCCGGCGCCACCGAGCATCTGCTGGAAGACCGCCACCACGATGACCCAGGAGAGGAAGTGCGGCAGGTACAGCACGGACTGCACGACCTGCTTCACCCGATTGGAGACCAGGCTGTTGAGCAACAGCGCGAGCACGATCGGTGCGGGGAACACGAAGACCGCCTGCAGCGCGGTGATCAGTAGCGTGTTCCGCAGTGCCTGCAGGAACTCGGGGTCCCCGTTGAACAGGATCGAGAAGTTCTCGAAGCCCACCCACAGCGAACGGTCGATGCCGAGGTAGGGCTGGAAGTCCTGGAACGCGATGACATTGCCGCCGAGGGCGATGTACTGGAAGACGACGATGACCGCGATCCCGGGCAGCGCCAGCAGCAGCACGATGCGGTCCCGCACGAGTCGACGCCACAACGGCGTGCGACGGCGCTGCGGCGAGCTTCCGGGGGGCGACGTCGGGCGCTGCGTTTCCGGGCGTCCGATGGTCGTGCTCACGAGGGGGCAACCCGAGAACGGGGACCCGCTGCAACGGCGTGCGCCGCGAGACCCTCGGCGTCCGGCGCCTCGACGTCGTCACCGTCACGCGAGCGCGATCTCGGCGGTTCCTGCTGACGACTCGCCGCCGCCGCGGCTGCACGCCCGCCTGCGGTGGCGATCGATCCGCTCAGCGCGAGCGACTGCCGACGGGAGGACGTCCCTGTCCTTGATCCGGCCACTCTCGGCTCCTTCTGCGATGGCTGACACGCCGAGAATCGCAGCGAGCGAGCAGGTTCGTCAAGGGCGTACGATTAATCTCGATCCGCCGTTGAGTCGGCCCGCGGAGGTAGGCGTGGGAACGCGAGCAGTCCCTCCTGAACCGGGACGGTACGACCTACCCGAGGTCCGGATCGCCAACTCAAGAGGGCATCTCGAGATGGACAAATCGAGCTCCCGCCTGCCAGCTCGACCCCCGCGCTGAATCGCCCCGGCGTGTCGGGAGGCTTACGCAGTTGAGTGACCGACCTCGGCGAGGGCGGTGTGTTGACGGTAGTGGGCGGCCTCGAGCTCGGCTGGTGGGATGTCGCCGCAGGCTCCGAACAGCCGGCGGTGGTTGAACCAGTCCACGTATTCGAGAGTGGCGATCTCGACCTGCTCGACTGTCCGCCAGGGCCCGCCGGGCTTGATCAGCTCGGTCTTGAACAGCCCGATCAACGACTCGGCCAGCGCGTTGTCGTAGGCGTCTCCGACACCGCCCACCGACAGTGCGGCGCCCGCCTCGGCGAGACGCTCGGTGTTGCGTCCACCGATTGAATCCGCCCCCTCGCGTCGAAGCAGGTGTCCACTTCGGACCTCTCGGGGCACATCGGGGCACATCGGGGCACATGAGCATGAGAAACGGCGGTTGACGCCGCGAGACGTCAGAAGACGTTCTCGCAGGTCAACCGCCGTTTCTGGCGCTGACTAGCAGGTCACCGCGACGAGCGGATCAGACGTCGTAGTACAGCGCGAACTCGTACGGGTGCGGGCGCAGCCGCAGCGGGTCGATCTCGTTCTCCCGCTTGTAGTCGATCCAGGTCTCGATCAGGTCGGGGGTGAACACGCCACCTTCGAGCAGGTAGTCGTGGTCGGCCTCGAGCCGGTCGATCACGGCGCCGAGGCTGCTCGGCACCTGCGCGATGTCCTTGGCCTCCTCGGGCGGCAGCTCGTAGAGGTCCTTGTCGATCGGGGCGGCCGGCTCGATCTTGTTCTTGATGCCGTCGAGGCCGGCCATCATCATCGCGGAGAACGCGAGATACGGGTTGCCGGACGAGTCGGGGCAGCGGAACTCGATGCGCTTGGCCTTCGGGCTGCTGCCCGACAGCGGGATGCGGATGCACGCCGAGCGGTTGCGGGCCGAGTAGACCAGGTTGACGGGGGCCTCGAACCCCGGCACCAGGCGGTGGTAGGAGTTCACCGTCGGGTTGGTGAACGCCAGCAGACTCGGGGCGTGGTGCAGCAGGCCACCGACGTAGTAGCGCGCCAGGTCGGACAGGCCGCCGTAGCCGGACTCGTCGTGGAAGAGCGGCTGGCCGTCCTTCCAGAGCGACTGGTGGACGTGCATGCCCGAGCCGTTGTCGCCGAACAGCGGCTTCGGCATGAACGTCGCCGTCTTGCCGTTCTGCCACGCCGTGTTCTTGACGAGGTACTTGAACAGCATGATGTCGTCGGCGGCGTGGAGCAGGCTGTCGAACTTGTAGTTGATCTCGGCCTGCCCCGCGGTGCCCACCTCGTGGTGTTCCCGCTCGACCGTGAAACCGCTGGCGATCATGTTGCTGACGATGTCGGCGCGCAGGTCGGCGTAGTGGTCGACCGGCGGCACCGGGAAGTAGCCGCTCTTGTAGTTGATCTTGTAGCCGAGGTTGCCGCCCTGCTCCTCGCGCCCGGTGTTCCACCAGCCCTCGACCGAGTCGATGTGGTGGTAGGACTCCTGCGGGTTGGAGCCGAAGCGGATCGAGTCGAAGATGTAGAACTCGGCCTCGGGCGCCATGTACGCGGTGTCCGCCACGCCGGAGGCGGCGAGGTACTGCTCGGCCTTGCGGGCGACGTTGCGCGGGTCGCGGCTGTAGGGCTCGCCGGTGATCGGGTCGTGCACGAAGAAGTTGATGTTCAGCGTCTTGTGCTTGCGGAACGGGTCGAGCCGGGCCGTGGCGGCGTCGGCGAAGAGCGCCATGTCGGACTCGTTGATCGCCTGGAAGCCACGCACGGACGAGCCGTCGAACGCCGCGCCGCTCTCCAGCAGATCACCTGCCGTGGTGGCGGGGACGGTGAGGTGCTGCATCACTCCGGGGAGGTCGCAGAACCTGATGTCGACGTACTCGACACCCTCGTCCGAGATGTACTTCAGGACCTCTTCGGAGTTGCTGAACACCCACTGACTCCTTCGTGCGACCGCTGGTCGGGTAGGACTGTCTACGTCGGCGGCGAACCTATGGCCGTGTTGTTGCCCAGCGGTCACCCAGTCGTTTCGCAGACGTTAACGGACTCGGCCGCGAGGCTGGTCCTCGTCACACCCCATAGGCTAAGGCGTATGGCCCGCTGGATCGAGACCTGGCTGCCCGGCGCGGCTCCGGAGGCCGGAGGGCCGTACCCGGGGGAGCGGCTCGGCCTGCCGGCCGCAGGCGTCAACTCGGTGGCGGGGCTGGGTCGCCGGGTCGCGGCGCTGGTGATCGACTGGCTGCTGGGGTACGGGATCGCGGCGCTGCTCACCGGGCCCGGCGCCCTCGACGACCCCAACCTCGGCTGGTCGGTGCTCGGGATCTGGTACCTGCTCACCGCCGTGCCGGTGGCCGTGTTCGGTGCGAGTGCCGGGATGGTCGCGCTCGGGATCCGGGTGGCCTCGCTGGACTCGGCCTCCGTGATCGGCGTGCCCCGGGCCCTGCTGCGCACGGCCATGATCGCGCTCGTGCTGCCACCGCTGGCCCGCGACGAGGACGGCCGCGGCTGGCACGACCGCGCCACCCGCACGGTGGTGGTCCGCAGCCGGGCCTGACTCCCCGGCTAGCGGCGGCGGACGGTGCGCTGCACGCTGCGCATCTTCGCGCCGGCGGGCATCGGGCCCTTCGGCATGGCCGCGGCGCGGGAGCCGAGGGCGGCGAGGCGCGCCTCCATCGACTCCATCTCCTTGCGGTCGATGTTGCGCGGAAGCTTCATGAGGTGGCGCTGCAGCTTGGCGAGCGGCACCTGGCCCTCGTCGTTGCCCACGATGACGTCGTAGATCGGCATGGTGCCGGCGACGCGGGCGGTGCGCTTCTTCTCCTGCGCGAGCAGGCCCTTGACGCGGTGCGGGGCGCCCTCGGCGACGAGGATGATCCCGGGCCGGCCGATGACCCGGTGCACGGCGTCGAGGTGGGTGGTGCCGGCGACGCCGGGGGTGACCCGCCACTGGCCGCGCAGGTTGTCCAGCGCCCAGCCCGCCGCGCCCGGCTGGCCGTCGGCCTTGCTGTAGACGTTGCGCTGGACGCGGCGCCCGAAGATGCTGACCGCCGCCAGCACACCGACGGCGATGCCGAGCGGCAGCAGGATCCAGTGCAGGTCGAAGATCAGCCCGATCGCGAAGACGACGGCCACCGACAGCAGCAGCACGCCCACCATGATCGGGAGCAGCGCCTTGTCCTCCCGGCGCTGCATCTGGAACGCCTGCCAGATCTGCTTGTAGCGCGCCCTGGACGCCGCGCGCCGCGCGCGCCTGGCTTCCTGCTTCGCCGCCTTGTCGGGCTTCCCACCGGCCATGTGACGAGGATACGGGTAAGCGTCGCGCGACGTTCCAGATGCCAGCAAGGTGGCTTTGCTGCTGCCGCCTGGGGGCTACCTCGCCAGCAGGGAGCTCGCTTCCTGCGCCGCCGGGCCCTCTGCCGCCAGGTGGGCCAGGTCGGAGGAGAGCTCCTCGCCCCGGTGGGCCACGGTCTGCGCGTAGAGCCGCCCTGCGCGGTAGGACGAGCGCACCAGCGGCCCGGCCATCACCCCGGCGAAGCCGATCTCCTCGGCCGCCTTCGAGTGCTCGACGAACTCCTCGGGCTTGACCCACCGCTCCACCGGGTGGTGGCGCGCCGACGGGCGCAGGTACTGCGTGATCGTGATGATCTCGCAGCCGGCCGCGTGCAGGTCGCGCAGCGCGGCGGTGACCTCGTCGGGGGTCTCGCCCATGCCCAGGATCAGGTTCGACTTGGTGACCAGCCCGGCGGACCGGGCCTTGGTGATCACCTCGAGCGAGCGGTCGTAGCGGAACGCGGGACGGATCCGCTTGAAGATCCGCGGCACCGTCTCCAGGTTGTGCGCGAGCACCTCGGGCCGGGAGCCGAACACCTCGGCCAGCTGGTCGTCGCGGGAGTTGAAGTCGGGGATCAGCAGCTCGACGCCGGTGCCGGGGTTGAGCTCGTGGATCTGGCTGACGGTCTCGGCGTAGAGCCAGGCGCCGCCGTCGGGCAGGTCGTCGCGGGCGACGCCGGTGACCGTGGAGTAACGCAGACCCATGGTGCGCACCGACTCCGCGACGCGGCGCGGCTCGTCGCGGTCGAGCGCGGCCGGCTTGCCGGTGTCGATCTGGCAGAAGTCACAACGGCGGGTGCACTGCTCGCCGCCGATGAGGAACGTGGCCTCCCGGTCCTCCCAGCACTCGTAGATGTTGGGACAGCCGGCCTCCTCGCACACCGTGTGCAGCCCGCCGGAGCGCACGAGCGATTTGAGCTCGGTGTACTGCGGGCCGGTGCGTGCCTTCGTCCGGATCCACGGCGGCTTGCGCTCGATGGGGGTCTCGCTGTTGCGGACCTCCAGGCGCAGGAGCTTGCGACCCTCGGGTGCGATCGTCACGGCCCAAGGCTACGCCGCGCGCGTGGGCCCCCAGGGGGTTGCACCGACGCAGCGCGGGCGACGGGGCTAGGTTCGGTTCGTGGACCTGCGGATCTTCACCGAGCCCCAGCAAGGGGCCAGCTACGACGACCAGCTGCGCGTCGCCACCACCGCGGAGGCGGCGGGATACGACGCGTTCTTCCGCTCCGACCACTTCCTTGCGATGGGCGACGCGTCCGGTGAGCCGGGGCCCACGGACTCCTGGCTCACGATCGCGGGGCTGGCGCGCGAGACGTCCCGGATCAGGCTGGGCACGCTCGTGAACTCGGCCACGTTCCGGCTGCCCGGAACGCTCGCGGTGGCCGTGGCGCAGGCCGACCAGATGTCCGGCGGCCGCGTCGAGCTGGGGCTGGGAGCCGGCTGGTTCGAGGCCGAGCACGCCGCGTACGGCATCCCGTTCCCCGGCCTGCGAGAGCGGTTCGACCGGCTCGCCGAGCAGCTGGAGATCGTCACCGGGCTCTGGGGCACGCTGCCGGGCGACCGGTACTCGTTCTCCGGCGAGCACTACACCCTCACCGACTCGCCCGCGCTGCCCCAGCCGGTGCAGCAGCCCCACCCGCCGGTGATCGTCGGCGGCCACGGCAAGAAGCGCACCCCCGAGCTGGCGGCCCGGTTCGCGAGCGAGTTCAACGTGGGCTTCTCGCCGATGGACGTCGTGGCCACGCAGTTCGAGCGGGTCGACGCGGCCTGCCAGGCGATCGGGCGCGACCCCTCCGAGATCGTGCGCTCGGTCGCCCTCGTGATCGCCGTGGGCCGTGAAGACGCCGAGGTGGCACGCAGGGCGCTGACGATCGGGCGCGACGTGGACGACCTGCGCGCCAACGGGATCGCCGGTACGCCGGCCGAGGTCGTCGACCGGCTGGGGGAGTGGCGGGAGAAGACGGGCATCACCCGCATCTACCTGCAGCTGCTCGACCTGGCCGACCTCGACCAGGTGGAGCTGATCGCGTCGCAGGTTGCCCCGCAACTCGGCTAGCGGAGCTGGCCGGCCACGTCGGCGGCCGCGGTGAGCAGTACCAGCACCGGTACCACCGCGCGCGCGTTCACCCGGTACGAGCCGCGGCCGTCCTGCTCGACGAGGCCGCTGTGGGTGAGCGAGCGCAGGTGGTGGTAGAGCTGGCCGGTGGACGCGAGCCCGGCCGCCTCCTGCAGCGCGGCCGTGCCGCGCGGGCCGTCGGTCAGCAGGCTGCGGACGATCCGCGCGCGGGCGGGGTGGCCGAGCGCGGCCAGCACCGCCACCCGCGGCTCGTCGGGCAGGTCGAGCGCCGTGCCCGCGTCCAGGGCGATCTCCCAGTTGACGTCACCGTGCAGGTGCACCTCGCCCGCGTACCGGACGGTGCCGGCGGCGCCGTCCGCCCGCTCGGTGCGGGTCGCCGCGTGCGCTGTGCTCGCCCCCTCCAGCGCGGCGACCCGGCGTTCGAGGTCGGCGAGCCGCTCCGGCATGCGGTGGTCGTCGGTCATGTGACCAGGATGCCACCGACCACCTGTTCTCCGTAATTACGGATTTCCAGTACGATGGGTGCGGACCGACGAGCTGAGGAGGACGACATGCGGCGCAGTAGGTGGTTCAACTGGAAGGGCATCGCGATCGGCCTGCCGATCGGCATCGCCATCGGCATCGCGATGGACCAGGTGCTCTTCGGCATCCCGATCGGGCTCATCTTCGGGATGGCGTTCTCCAGCGGGATGTCCTCGGAGTCCACAGGCGAGGAAAGCGGCCCGCCGGACGACCGCGGCGGCCCTGAGACGGGAGCCGGTCAGACCCTGGTCACTGCAGCGCCGGGTGCAGGCGCAGGTCGAGCCCGGCCGGTGTGGCCGCGCGCTGCACGGCGTGCTCGGCCACCGGCAGCGCACCGTCGAGGACCGACTCGACGGCCGCGCCGGCGGCGTCGACGATCTCGGCCACCGGCACCGGCCTGCCCAGCTCGGCTGCCAAGGACGTGACGCCCGCGTCGGTGATGCCGCACGGCACGATCCGGTCGTACGCGGCGAGGTCGGGCTCGCAGTTGAGAGCGAAGCCGTGCAGGGTGACCCCACCCTGCACGCGCACGCCGATCGCGGCGATCTTGCGCTCCGGGCGGCGGTCGTCGGCCGGCAGCCAGACGCCGCTGCGCCCGTCCACCCGGCCGGCCTGCGGGACGCCGGCATCGTGCACCACGCGGATGAGCGCCTCTTCCAGGCGCCGCACGAAGTCGACGACGTCGAGGGGCTCGGCCAGCCCGACGATCGGGTAGCCGACGAGCTGTCCGGGGCCGTGCCAGGTGATGCGCCCGCCGCGGTCGACGTCCACCACCGGGGTGCCGTCGGTGGGCCGGTCCGCGGGTTGCGTGCGCTTGCCGGCCGTGTAGACCGACGGGTGTTCCAGCAACATCAGCACGTCGGGGCCGCTGCCGGTGCGGCGGGCGTCGGCGTTGGCGCGCTGGACGTCCCACGCGGCCCGGTACTCGACGGTGCCGAGACGGTCGATCCGCAGGGGTTCGGCGCTGCGGCGGCAGGAGCGGGTCACCATGGTGCTCACGCTACCTCCGCGGCCGGGAGGGCCGGATCGCCGAACCACGTCCGCAGGGAGTGCCGCAAGCCGTCGGGGTCGCCGCTGTCGCCTGCCCACGCGACGTACCCGTCGGGGCGCACGAGCAGGGCGGCCGCGGGTGCGTCCGGGGTGGTACCGCTCACGACGTCGACCCGATCCGTCCATCCCCGCGCCGCACCCCGGAGGTCCGCCCGCCCGGCGAGGTCGAGGAGCACCGGGCGGGCGGTCCGCAGCAGCTCGGCCACCCGCGTCGCCCGCCCGTCGACGCGCAGCGGGAGGTCCGGTGCCCACCGGCCGGTCAGCGGGTGGACCGGCCCTTCCTGACGTGCGGGGTAGTGCACGTCGGCCCCCGACATGAGGTCTGCGATGTGTCGCACCGTGCCGGTGTCTCGCAGCAGCTCGCCGAGCAGCTCGCGCAGGGCGGTGGTGTTCGCGCCGGGGGACAGCAGCGCGCTCTGGGCGCGGCTGTGCATGATCACCCGTTCGCCCGCGGGCCACCGTTCGATCTCGTAGGTGTCGAGCAGGCCGGCGGGTGCGGTGCCGTGCACGGCGGCGGCGAGCTTCCAGCCGAGGTTCAGCACGTCCTGCATGCCCAGGTTGAGTCCCGGCCCGCCCACTGCGCTGTGCACGTGGGCGGCGTCGCCGACGAGGAACACCCGGCCCGCCCGGTAGCGATCGGCCTGCCGCGAGTTCACGCCCACGCGCCGGCGGAGGTCCCCCGGCCGCCCGCCCGGGGGCGGGGTGAGCGGGATCTCCGTCCCGAGCACCCGGCGCACGGCGGCGGAGAGCTCCTCGAGCGGTATCTCGTCGCTGTCCTGCACGCCCTCCTCGCCCCATTCGAACGCGCTCACGCGGTAGCGGCCGGGCTCGAACATCCCGTAGGCGAAGAGCCCGGTCCCGGTCCGCAGGAACGACGCGGGGGAGAGCCGTCCCACACCGGGCACGTCCAGCTCCCCGGTGCCCGACCCGGCGACGGGGGCGCCGATGCCGACGTGGCCCATCCGGGACACGAACCCGGTGTCGGTGATCCCCGGGAAGTCGATGCCCAGCCCTTTGCGGACCATGCTGGTGCCGCCGTCGGCCGCCACCACGTAGCGCGCGTCCAGCTGGTAGGGGGCCGCCGGGCCGAGCACGTCGACGCGCACGGCGTCCGGGCTCTGGTGGACCGCGGTCACCTCGTGCCCGCGCCGGATCCGGACGCCGAGCTCGACCGCCCGCGCCGCGAGCAGCTCCTCCATGCGTCGTTGCGGGATCGGGAGGAGGTACAGGGTGTGATCGGGGAGCGGGGTGAGGTCCAGCGGGAGCGCCCCGAACATGAACCGCGGCGCCGGTCGGGGCGGTCCGGCCTGCCCGCTGAAGAGCTCGTAGACGCCCCGCCGGTCGAGTGCTTCCACAACCCGGCCGACCAGGCCGTTGGCCCGGGGCCGGCTCGACGGTTCCGCGAGGCGGTCCACCACCACCGCGTCCACTCCGGCGAGCGCGAGCTCGCCCGCCATCAGCAGGCCGTTCGGACCGGCACCGACGATCACGACATCGTGCGACATGAGCCCTCCCAGGGCAGGACGGAACGGCGTCCCGCCACCTGCGGGACGCTGCGAAACTCGGATGTGGGTCTGGTGCCCCGCTAGGTGGCGCGCGGGTCCGGCAGCCCGGCCGCGAACTGCCCCAGCGCGTCGGCGATCAGGGACGCGAGCGTGACCGGTGGGTCGGCCCGCAACCATTGCTCGCTGGCGGCCTGGACGGCCGCGCCCACCGCCGCGGCGACCAGGCGTGGGTACATGTCCTGATCGGGATGGGTGCCGGTGCGCTCGGCCACGGCCGCCGCGAGCTCGCGGTCGGCCGCGGCGGTGGCCTTCACGAACTCGCCGCGCAGTTCGGGCTGCTCCAGGAGCAGTCGCACGCCGGCGGTCCATTCGGCGGTGGGTCCGGGGCCGGCGGAGTCGGTGGTGCCGAACACCCCCGCGGCGGCACCGGTGAGCGCCGTCCACAGCGGCTCGGTGTCGGGCCGGGTGCGCAGCTGGTCGGCGATCCGGGCGAAGCGGTCGAGGTGCCGCCACACGATGGCCTCGTACTTGTTGGCGAAGTAGTTGTTGAACGTGCGCGGGGAGACGCCGGCCTCGGCGGCGATCTCGTCCACGGTGACGCCGGCGAGGCCGCGCTCGACGGCGAGGTGCAGCGCGGCCCAGCTGAGTGCCGCGCGGGTCTGTTCCTTCTTGCGTTCGCGCAGCCCGGCCATGAGACACAGGCTAGCGAGAAACATGCGGACCGCGCAAGTTTGCTGACTGCGCAGCTATGGGTGCTCGACCGCCGCCTGGAGCGCCTCGCGGATCGTCAGGTGCCGGAAGGGGTAGCCGTGCTTCTGCAGCACGGCCGGCACGACGAACGGGCCCGTGAGCACCATCTCCTCGGCGAGCTGACCCAGCACGGTGCGCAGCACGGCTCCGGGCACGACGAACGGCGCCGGGCGGTTCAGCACCTCGGCGAACGCCGCCGTGAACTCGGCGTTCGTCGCGGGCTCGGGGCCCGCGAGATTCACCGGACCGGCCACCTCGTCGTGCTCGAGCAGGAACCGCATCGCCCCGACCTCGTCGTCGAGGGAGATCCACGGGAACGCCTGGCGGCCCGCACCGATCCGGGCGCCGAGCACCAGCGCGAACAGCGGCCGCAGCCGCCCCAGCAGCCCTCCGTGCGGAGCCAGGACCGCGGCCGAGCGCATCAGCACCACGCGGGCGCCTGCCTCGGCGGCCGGCGAGGCAGCGGCCTCCCAGTGGCGGCACACCTCGGCGAGGAACCCGGTTCCGGACGGCGCCGACTCGTCCACCTGGCGCGACCCGGTGTCGCCGTAGTAGTTCACGCCCGACGCGCTGAGCATCGTCGGCACCCCGTGCCGCGCGACCGCGGCCGCGAGCACCTCGGTCGGGACGTTGCGGCTGTCGCGCAGCAGCTGCTTGGCGCGCCGCTCCACGGCCGGTCCGCGATCCCGGCACCACCCAGGTTGACCACGGCGTCGACGCCGTCGAACGTCCCGTCGTCGACGCGGCCGGCCGGCGGGTCCCAGCCGCGCTCGTCCGGAGCGGCAGGGGCCCGCCGGACGAGCCGCAGGACCTCATGGCCCGCGTGCCGGAGGTCGGCGACGAGGGCAGTACCGATCAGGCCGGACGAACCGGCGACGACGACACGCACGCCGGAGATCTTCGTCGAAGCCGATCCATCCCGCGAC
>CAWFMI010000008.1:0-877147 GCA_963816995.1 uncultured Actinomycetota bacterium | reverse complement strand
CCTCCCCTAGGCCGCGTTTAAGAAACCCGGATCGCGGTCTTCGCGCCCAGGCGGCCCCTGGCTGCGTTGTCGGCACGCCCGAGTACACCCGGTACACGCGGCGTGCCTCCGCCTTGCCAGCGGCCGCCTGGATCAATCGAAGCCCATCGACCCGGGCTTCTTAAACACGACCTAGCAGGTGTCGGCGCGCAGGGCGCGGCAGACCGGGTCGACGGCGAGGGTGACGGCCTCCACCTCTCCGACCGGTAGACGCAGGGGCCGGTGCGCACCTCGACCGTGTCGGGGTCGACGAACCGGACGTCGGACGGGGCCGGGCCGGCCTCGACACCCTGGTAGACGACCGCCTCCTGCTCGAACGCCCCGCTGCCGACCGGACCACCACCGCGTAGACGGGGCGGGTGGCCGGGACGGCGCCCTCGACGACCACGAGTCGCCTCCCACCGTCGGCCACCTCCGACACCGTGCGGTTCTCGACCGTCACCAGTGTGGCCAGCACGACCATTCCGACCCAGCCGAGCGCCGCGACCCCACCGAGGGTCAGCACGATCATCCGCACCGCGCCGCGAGGCGCGAGCACCGCGAACACCGCCGTGACGAGAAGGACGGCGAGCAGCACGGCGGATGCGGTGAACCAGCGGATGTATCGCAGGTGGAACGGGTCGGCGAGCGCCACCCCGGCCAGCACGACGACGATCACGGCTAAGGCCGCGAGGACGAGGGCACCGCGAGTCTTCGCACGCCGGGCATCCTGCCGTGCGCCGCGACTGAACGTTCGATTAGCATACTGAACATGAGTTCAGTCTCGGGCGCCGATCTGACCGCGAAGGCCAGGATCCGGAGCGCCGCGATCACTGCTTTCGTCCGCGAGGGCTTCCAGAAGGCGAACGTGCGTGCCATCGCGGCGGCCGCCGGGGTGAGCGTCGGGCTGGTCTTCCACCACTTCGGCAACAAGGACGGCCTGCGCGCCACCTGCGACGAGCACGTCCTGCGGGTACTCACGGCCCGGGCGCGCTCCGCCGGAACCCCGGACCTGCTGGGCGAGTACCTGTCGGATCCCGACGAGTACCGCCTGCTCGTGCACTACATGGCCCGCGCGGTCCAGGACGACGCGCCGGCCGCCGGCACCTTCGTGGAGCGGATGGTGGCGGAGTCCGAAGCGATCTTCCGCGCCGGAGCCGCGGACGGCACGATGCGCGGCTCCTCGGACCCTCGCGCGCTCGGCGTGCTGAGCGTCCTGATCGCCTGGCCGTGCTGACCATGCCGCCGCCGCTCGCGCGGGCGCTGGGGCACGAGCAGTTCGGCCCCGAGGTGCTGCGCCGCATGACGGTCCCGACCCTCGAGCTCTTCACCCGCGGGCTCTACACCGACGACACCCTGCTGAAGACGGCCGAAGCCGCCTGGGCGGAAACGGAAAGGACAGTACCGTGAGCATGACGTTGCCGGCCTTCACGCCGGCGCAGGAAAGCCTGTTCCTCACGCTGGCCGGCCGAGCTCTCGACAGCCGGCTGCCGCACCCCTTCCTCGGCGACACCATGGCCGAGGAGATCCTCCGGAAGACGGGCTACGACCCGCCGGCGAGGTTCCCGATGCTGCGCAGCGGGCGCGGCGACCCGCGCACGAAGGTCTTCGACATCGCCGTGCGCGCCGAGCGGCTCGACGAGGCGGTGCGCCGGTTCGTCACCCGCCACCCCGACGCCGTCGTGCTGGACCTCGGCGCCGGGCTGGACGGCCGGATCTTCCGGGTCGACCCGCCGTCGACGGTGGCCTGGTACGACGTCGACTTCCCCGAGGTCCTCGCCCTTCGGGAGCAGGTGGTGCCCCGGCATGCGAACGCGCGCAGCATCGGCGCCGACGTCACCGACGCCCGGTGGTGGACGGCGTCCCCGCCGACCGGCCGGGCATGATCGTGAACGACGGCCTGATCGCGTTCCTCCCGCAGGACGGTTTCGTCTCGATGCTGAACCGATCGTCGGTCATTTCCCCACCGGGGAGTTGGCGTTCAACGGCTAAACGACGTACGCGGTCTGGGCGACCACGCATCTCAGCAGCTTCGCGACCATCAGGGGCGGAGTGGCCAATCCCGGTTCCAACGATCCGCACGCGCCGGAACGCTGGGCTCCGGGCCTGAAGCTGGTCGAGGAGATCTTCCTGACCAGGGCACCCGAGCTCGCCGCGATGCCGCTGGCCGCCCGGCTTGCCGCCCGCATGATCGCCGGCAGCGCCCGGATGTCGCGGATGAGCGGCACGACGGTGCTCCGCTACGTCTTCTAAGCAACTCCGGCCGTAGTGAGCGGTCCAGGTAGCCCGGCGCCCCAACCCCACGGCGCTGCGGCCGGTCGTCTGTGATGCCGTCGCCGGCTTCTGCCGCGACGGCACGGATCAGCAGACCACGCGGGGGAATGCAGCGATGACGAGCATGCCTGACCAGCCTGATCAGGAGTCCGCTCGGTCGACCGACGAGCAGCCGGGGGCGCGGATCCCGTGGGGTGGCTCGGTCCGGCCGCTGGGCCCCGAGACGATCCTGCGAGTCGCAGTCGGCTACATCCGTGCCAACCCCGGGTTGGTCCTGAGCGCTACGGCGGTCGGGTGACGTTGCAGTACGCGCTGACGGTGCTGGTTCCGCCTTTCGGCGACGGGTCCGTACGCGGGCTGGTAGCCACCCTCGGCGCCGCGGCGGTGGCGACGGTCCTGTTCGGGGTGCTCTACGGGCTGCTGCTGGGGGTGCTCGGCCAGGCGATGGCCGGAAGGCGCGTCAGGCTCGGTGAGGTGTGGCCGGCCCTCGCACCCCGGTTGCCCGGGCTGGTCGGGCTCACCGTGCTGCTGGGCCTGGTCGTGGGTGCGCTGGTGGTCGTCGCAGGCGCGTTGGCGATCGTCGCCTTCAGCCGTGCGGACGTCCGCCTGCTCCCGCTGTTGGGGGCGATCGGGGCGGGGCTGGCTGTGATCTGGCTCGGGGTCGGCTGGAGCCTCGCGGCGCCGGCGCATGTATTCGAACAGGTCGGGGTGTGGCGGGCGCTTGCCCGGTCCGCGCGGCTGGTACGGGGCGCATGGTGGCGGGTGTTCGGGCTCTTGCTCCTGGCAAGCGCCGTGAGGCCGGCGGTGGCCGTGATCGTCGGTGTTCCGTTCGGGGCGCAAGCCTTCTCGACCCGACGGTGTCACCGGAGCCGGCCCCGCTCGGTGAGCAGATCCCGTCGATCATCGCGGACACTCTCACCACACCGTTCTTGGTCGGCGTGACAGGTGTGCTGTACGTGGATCGGCTGATCCGGCGAGCACCCCGTGCTCCTGAGCGTCCGCGCCGGCGCGGCCCGACCACCGTTGCATTGCTCGGGGTCGTTGTCGTGGGCGCGGTGGTTGCCGGTGTCACGGCCTTCCCGCGGTTCGTCCCGCAGCACACCTTCACCGCCTACACCGAGGATGTCGGTGCGGTGGAGATCGCCCAGCTGAACGGTCGTCCGGTCATCATCTCCGGCGATGACGAGGGCACCATCCGCGTCTGGGACCCTTTTCGCTGGGGGTGACAACGCAGCGAAAGGGCCGCCGCCCGGGACGGTCACAGATCGCCCCTCGGAGCAGATGGGCGGCTCCACCGGAAGCGCATCGCATTCCCGCGTCGGTCAGGCGCCTACGCTTCTGGCCCGGAGGGCAACCATTCGACGCTGATCGTGTGATGGGTCGCGAAATCATCGGAGTGCGTCAACACCGCGAGGGCTGCCGGCTCGACGATCGAGACCCGGATGTCGTCACCCGCGAAGTCGCGCACCTTCTCGACCGACTCCCACCGGGTGATCACCTCGATCTCCGTGTGTTCCGGGATGGCGCGTTGCAGCAGGGTCGCGCCGCGGAACCCGTCGAGCTTGCGCAGCTGCGGCAGCACCTGTTCGCTGAAGTGCTCGCGATAGTGCTCTGCGCCTTCGGCTGTGGCCGAAGCACGCCAGATACGTGCGATCATCGCCGTCCTCTCAGTCGTCGTGGAGATCGTTCGAGCCCTCAGGTCGCTCCTACCGGAGATCGACCTAGATCACGAACTTCTCGGTGCGAACCGTCCCTCGGGAGAACCGGTCCGCAGAGAGGGGTTCGAGATCGAGCGTCGGTTCGCGGCCCAGCACCAGTTCCGCGACGTGTTCGCCCACGGCCGGGGACTGTTGGAATCCGTGCCCGGAGAACCCGGTGGCGTAGTGGAACCCGGCGACCGGTCCTGAGCCGATCATCGCGTTGCTGTCCGGGCTCATGTCGTAGTAGCCCCACCACGACGTCTCGATCGGCAGGTCGATCACCCCGGGCAGCCGACGGACGGCGGGGGCGAACAGGTCCTCGAGTCGGCGCTGGCGCCCGCCGAACAGCAGCCCCCGGGATTCCCGGCGGAAGTAGAACCCGGAGGAGAAGTCCACGGTGAGAGGCGCGGCATCCGGAACGCCGGCGGCCTCGCCGGAGTAGTAGATCGTGCGCGCCTCGCCGTGGACCGGCAGGTCGACCCCGAGCCATCCGGCGATCTCCGCGGACTGCACACCGGCTGCGCACACGACGGCCGTCGTCGCGATCGGCCCTCCGTCGGTGTCGACGCCGACGACTCGATCGCCCTTCAGGCGGATTCCGGTCACGGCGCACCCGACTCGGACCGTCGCCCCGAGTCGCCGGGCCGCACTCGCGTACCCGTGCACGACTGCCTCGGGTGTCGCGTAGCCGTCGGCCGGGCAGAAGGTCGCGCCGACGAGGTCAGCCGTGACGAGCGGCGGCACCAGCTCACGGACGCGATCGAGGTCGACGACCTCGCTGGGCACGCCCATGTCCTGCTGGACCTCGATGGCCTGCCGGAAGACCGCCATCTGCTCGTCGGTGTCGAGGAGGAACAGGTATCCGACCTGCGTGAAGTCGATCGGCACGCCGGTCAGCTCGTCGAAGCGGACGAACTCCTCCAGCGACCGCTGCACGATCCGAGCGTTGAGGGCATCGGCATGCTGCAGGCGTATCCCGCCCGCCGCCCTGCTCGATGAGCCCGAGCCCAGCGAGGCGGCCTCGAGCAGCAGGACGTCGGTGCAGCCCAGTGCGGCCAGGTGGAACGCCACGCTGGTGCCGACGCATCCGCCGCCGACGACCACGACCTCCGCTGCCTCCACCGCACCACCATTTCGGATCCAAAGATCTCAGGTAGGCGAGCATGGAGACCGTCGTCGTGCCTGTCAAGGCATCCCGATCTCCCACATCGGATCCGAGATGGACACGCTGGGCTGCGGGCCTCGGCCCCGGATCTCCGTTAGCCTTGCGCCCGACGCCAGCCGGTGCCGAACGGCCAGAGCTCGCAGGTGAGGGGCCCGGCGGGTCTCGGAGGCAGGAGGCCGCGGACGATGACCCACGCGCCCGACGGCGGGCAGGCGGCTGAGGACGAGCTGACGTCCTCGCATCCGCAGGCCGAACCGTCCTCCACCACGAAGGCCGACCAGATCGCCCAGGTCATCGAGGAGATGATCGTCGCAGGTGAGCTGGCTCCCGGTACCGTGCTCCGGCAGGATGATCTCTCGCGACAGTTCGCCGTCAGCCGCACTCCCATCCGAGAGGCCCTCCGTCAGCTGGCCGCGCTCGGCCTGGTCTCGTTCACCCCCAATCGGGGGGTCCGCGTACGCGGGCTCGATCGCGACGAATGGACGCAGACCTTCGTGGCGCGCGCCGCTTTGGAGGGCGCGGCCGCCGAGCTCGCGGCGCAGCGGGTCACCGCGGCGGGTCTGGCCCGGATCGACGACGCAGGCGCCGACTTCGCCCGCCAGACCGACCGCCTGCGCGATCCCGAGCTTTCGCAGAAGGAGCGCGAAGCCGCGTCACTGGCCTGGATCGCTGCCAACGAGCGCTTCCACAACGCGATCATCGACGCGGCGGGCGCACCGTTGATCGCTCGACTGATCACCAGTCTCCGCCGAGTCTTCTCCGGCGAGTCCCTCTGGGAGCCCGGTTCCGCCGCAGACACCCTCTACGTCACGAACCTGCGGCAACACGACGCCATCCGGCATGCACTGGCCGCCGGCAACGGCCACGCCGCCCGGGTTCTGGTCGCGGACCACGTGATGGACTCGTGGCGTCTGCTCCAGGCCGTGCTCGACGACGCCGGCTCTCGTTAGCTCGGATCCGAATCGGCCCGGGTGCCCGGCTGACCTACCCGCACCGGCTTCTGACCGAGCACGAGAGGGACGGGACGCCAGAGATGTTTCGGCCCGGATCGCCGGACGACGCGGTACCCGGTTAACGCTTACCTGGGCATTTCGCGAGTGACCACGTGCGCGGGTTTCCCCGCGCGTCCGGTCCTGCCGCGCCCCCCTCCTGCGGCAGGGCCGGACTTTCACAGGTGGCGGTTGCCTCCTACGCGACGTCGCGGTTGTACTGAACCTGCCCCGCGTCCAGGTGCCAGCTGCGAATGCGTCGTGGACGGATGCGGATCACCTCGTTGCTGAACCAGCTGCCCCCGTACGCGGGCGGCGCGTGGTCGGTGAGCAGCTCGGCATCGCCGCGGATCTCGATGCCGCGCCCCCAGCCGGGCTTGACCTCGCCGGGATCGTCGGGCGTCATGTCGTCGACGACGAAGGACACCGCCGGGTTCGCCGTGATGTTGCGCCACTTCTGGCTCTTGCCCAGGGCGGGGCCGCCGATGTCGATCGTGCCGTCGTCGTTCAGCGCGAAGCCGAGCGCCGTCAGCTGCGGACCGTCCGGTCCGATCGTGGCCAGCCGACCCAGGCCCTGGCTCTTCAGGTAGGCCAGCTCGTAGTCCATGAAGATCACGAACGATATCGTCGTACCTGAACCTGGGTTGAAGTCAAGCGCGGTGGGAGACGGCCCGGTGCAGGAGGTCGTGCAGCACGCCCTGCTCCTGCTCCGTCAGGCCGGCCAGGGGTGACTCCTCGCCGAGCAGCGCCAGGAGCCGCCCCCGCAGCTCGGCGCCGTCGGGGGTGAGGATCAGCTGTTTGGCCCGGCGGTCGGTGGGGTGCGGCCGCCGTTCGATCAACCCCCGGTTCTCCAGCTTGTCGATCACGACGGTGGCGTTCGACGGCTCGCAGCTCATCCGCTCGGCCAGCTCGCTCATGGTCATCGGCCCGGTCAGCTCGCGCAGCGCGGTGGCTTGCGCGGCTGTGAGGCCCAGCGTGACCGCGCGCTCGCGGACGTGGGCGCTGATCCGGCCGGCCAGCCCGTTCACCAGCCCGCAGAGCTGCCGCTCGGACGTGGTCATGCCCACAGGCTAACAGCAGTCCATCAAGTCATGATATTTATGACTTGAACCTTTCAGGTCATAACTAGATGGGGTGGGACATGGACGAGCGGCTTCGACGACCGGCCGGGATCCGGTCGCTCACGATCGGCGACGCGACGGTGAGCTACGTGCCGGACGGCATGGTGCAGCTCGCCGGGCGAGGCTGGTTGCCGGACACCACCGACGACGTCTGGGCCGAGCACCCGGAGTACCTCGACGAGTCCGGCAACCTGGCGGCCAGCATCGGGGGCCTGCTCGTGGAACGGGGCGACCGCGCACTGCTGATCGACGCGGGGTTCGGCCCGCAGTCGCTGCCGCCGGATCCGGGCGGCGTGCGCGGCGCGATCCACGGCGGGGCGCTGCTGGACAACCTCGCCGCGCTCGGCCGCAGCCCCGCCGAGATCGAGGCGGTCGCGATCACCCACCTGCACCTCGACCACCTCGGCTGGGCATGGCATCCCGCCCCCGGGAGCGACCGGCCGGCGTTCACCGGTGCCGACCACCTGATCTCCGAACCCGAGTGGACCCATCGCCACCTCGCGGAGAAGCAGGGAACCAGCGCGGAGGTCCTCGAGGCCCTGCAGCCGCGCGTGCGCACCGTGACCGACGGCGAGGAGATCTTCCCCGGCGTCCGGGTCCTGTTCACCCCCGGCCACACCCCGGGCCACGCCGCCTACGTGATCAGCGGCGGTGGCCGGCGGGTGATCGCGTTCGGCGACGCCTTCCACTCGCCGATCCAGATGGAGCACCCGGAGTGGTGGGCCGCACCCGACCACGACCGCGGGCAGTCCAGCCGCTTCCGGCGCACCCTCGTGGAGGAACTGACCATTCCCGGCACGATCGGGTTCGGCATCCACTTCGCCGACGTGCAGTTCGGCCGCGTCCAGCCCGGCGCCGACCGGCCGGCCTGGCGTCCGGTCGACGACTGAGCCGGCGCCGGAGCTCGTCAGCCACCCGCGCGCCGGATGAGGTCATCGCAGAGCCCGTGGAATCTGCGAGGACATCATTCGGCGCGCGGACTCAGTTCGCGATCCGCAGCGCAGGTGCTCGACGTGAGGCCTGACCGCGGTTGAAGCGCCGCTGCCGGAAGCTGTGGACCTCTTCCAGGATCACGGCCAGCAGGATCAGCGGCATACCGATCGCGCTGATGAGACCCAGCGGCGGCAGGCTCAGATCGTTGATGCCCGCGAAGTCGACCTCGCCGCGCACCGACTCGAGCGCGTGCACCTCGGAGTCGGTGAGGAGGAACGGGCTCCCGGTGGCGGTGTTGACCCCGATCTCGTGCGTGTCGATGGCGACACCGGTGGCCCGGACGAGGTCGGGCGAGCTGGAGCGGATCCCCGCCTCGGCGGCACTGATCGTCGTGTCGCTGATCGTGGTCGCCGCCTCGACGTCGATACCGGTGGCGCCACCGGTGATCTGACCGCCGACGATCCTGGTGCCGGGGCTGGCGGTGCGGATGGCGTCGGACCCGACGTTGTCGGCGACCAGCCCGGTGATGACGATGCCGGTGGTGTCGGGCTTGGCGACGATCCCGTCACGCCCGTTCGCCACGGTCAGGTTGGTGATCTCGGCGCCGGCCGCACCGCGTTCGATCCGCACGCCGGTGTTCGTGTCACGGATCTGGACCCCGTCGAGGGTCGTCTGCTGGCCCCCGATGGAGACGCCTGCCACCAGCGCTCCCTCGAAGGTCGAGTCGGTGATGCGGAGCCCGTGGGTGCTCTTCTCCATCGACACGCCCCAGCGGCCGTCGGCGGTGCGGACGCGGTCGAGCGTGATCGCGCTGCTGCCGACGTGGGTGAACACGCCGACGCGCTGGCCGGTCGCGGTGAAGTCGGTGATGACGACGTCGCGGCTGCCGCTCAGCTCGATGCCGCCGTCCTGGTCGGCAGCGGTGGTGACGGCGGTGACGTGGGTCCCGGCCTGCCCCTTGACCGCCAGGCCGTACCCGCCGTTGCCGGACGTGGCGATGCCGGTGATCGGGCGATCCGAGCTCTCGCCGGTGACCAGGACGCCGTCGCCACCGTTGCGTTCGGCGCGGACCCCGCTCAACGTCGTGGCGCGGTCGCCGGACAGGACGAGACCGTCCCCGCCGGACTCGCTGACGGCGACGTCGGTGAGCCGCACGCCGCCCGAGCGCTGCAGCTCCAGCCCGGTGCTGCCGCGCAGCAGCGTGGTGCGGGTCAGGGAGCCGGCGCTCCCGGCGTTGAACACCACGGCGGGGCGGCCGTCGTCGTCACCGACAGGTGCGGTGCCGAGGTCGCTGACGACGAGGTCGGTTCCCTCCAGACGGCCACCCGACGAGGCCACGATGAAGGGCCGGCCGGCGGCGGTGGCCGGCACGGGCGACCCGGTGGCCGGATCCACGGAGGTGACGGTGACGCCGGAGAGCGTGAGCACACCCCCACCGGTGTGGATGGACGCGGCGTCGGCGGCGGCGGCCCCACCGGCCAGCTGCAGGGTGCGCAGATCACCGCCGGCGACGTCGAAGGTCGTGCCGCGGGTCAGGACGACGGTCGCCGACAGGGTCGCCACGCCGTCACCGATGGTCAGCCAGCTCGCCGGCAGGGAACGATCGAGCTCGGCCAGGGTGACCGAGGTGCCACCGAACGCGACGCGCTGGCTCACCTGCCCGTCGACGACAACATCGAGAGAGGTGGGCCGCACCGTCACCATCCGGCTCGGGCGGCCTCGCGACACCCATGACGCCGGACCGCCCGCCTGCGCCGTCGCGGCGGGTGCGGACGGCACCTGCGGAGCGTTCTCGCCGACGGCGTCCTCCTCGCCGGGATCCGGCTCGGCCGGGAACTCACCCGCGAGGACGGCCGGCGAGGCCGATCCGGCGATCGGCTGAGCCAGGTGCCATGTCGTCGCGATCCCGCCGACGAGGCTGGTCCCGACGACCAGCGTGAGAGCGATGATGCCCTTGACCGAGATGCGTCGGCCCGTTCGGGCGGTGCTCATGCCGGAATCCTCAATTTCTCGGTGTTCTGCTCGGGTATCTGAATGGCGCCGGCCGGTGCCGGGATCGGTAGCGGGGTGCCGGGCTGGTCGTCGGTCCCGGTGCGGACGACCTGTCCGTTCTCCACGGCCACCTGGCGGGTGCCCCACCGCTGGGTGCGGATGGTGACCAGGGCATAGATCTTGATGAAGGCCATGACCCAGGAGACGGCGACGTATCCGAGGACGAAGAAGAGCGAGGAGGGGCGCCGCCGGATGTGGGGAAGGAGCTTGGCGGCACGGCTCAGCTGCCACCAGGCGACCAGCACCAGGCAGAAGATCCAGTTCTGCTGGACGAGGGAGTAGACGAAGAAGGCGGGGCCGAGCAGCAGCGTGAAGCCGGACAGGCCCTTGTCGATCATGGTGTAGGCGAGGAACGGGTGCCGCCACACCCACGGCTTGGAGAGGGCGCGCAGGTCGGAACGCCAGGTGTTACGGGCCCAGCGCAGCCGCTGCCGGAAGAACACCCTCCAGCGGGTGGGGAAGGTCGACCACACCTCGGCCGTTCGTTGCATGTAGGTGAGGTAGCCGCGTTCGAGGGTGAGGGTGGTGAGCCGCTTGTCGTCGCCGGACAGGCACGGCACACCCCAGAACGTCTCGGCCATGAACTCTTCCTCGATCTCGAGGAGGATGTGGCGGCGGTAGACGGCGGTCCGCCCCGACAGGCAGGACACGGCCCGGCCGAGCCGGGACTGGCTCGCGTTCTCGTCGAAGTAACGGTGGTCGAGGAACATGTCGGTGATCCGCGTCAGGAACCCGCTGCTCCCGTAGACGGACTGCCGGGTGCCGACGCCACCGATCCGCGGATCCACGAACGGCTTGCACACCTCGGCCGCGACGCCCGGAGCCCAGATGGTGTCCGAGTCCACGAGGGCGACGAGCTCGGTGCGGGCCGCTCGCCAGCCGCGGCGTAGGGCGTCGCGCTTGCCCGGAACGTCGGTGATGATCACCTCGACCGGGTAGCGGCTGGCCACGTCCTGACAGGTGACGTCGGACGTGTCGATCACCAGGATGACCTGTTCGACCTGGTTGGCCAGCCAGGACTCGATCGCGGTGGCCAGGATCTCGGGGTCTTCCTGGTACACCGGCACCACGATCGCCAGCGATGCGCGGTGGTCGCCGGCGATCGGTTCGTACATGACGGCGGGGATCCGGCGGATCAGCCAGGCCCCCCACCGGATCAGCCCGAGCAACCCCAGCGGGGTGCCGAGCACGTAGTAGAACAGCGGCAGGTTCATGCCGGTTCGTTCCGCCCTTCTTGCCGGCCCGCGCCGGCGGTGGTGACGGCGGCGGTGGTGGTGGCGGCCTCGCGCAGCTGGGCGTGGGTGGCGTGGCCCACGGCGTCCACCTCGTGGTCGACGATCGCGGCGAGCCGGTCGTTGACCTCCACGACAGCCGTCAGCAGGGGCATGTCGACGCCGACGGTGTCGGCGAAGCCGAGGAAGCCCTGGGTGTCCTTCGGCAGGCACACGCCGCCGTAGGGGGCGCCGCCGCGGATCCCGTACTCGGGGTTGATCGACCCCTCGGCCGAGCGGGCCACGGTGGCCGCGATCGGGTCGAGGTCGACGCCGAGCTTCTGGGCGACCAGCCACATCTCGTTCCAGAAGCTGATCTTGGTGGCGTTGAAGATGTTGTGCGCGGCCTTGATGAACTCGGCCTCGGCCGGGTTGGTGAAGGTGCGCAGCTCGCCACCGAACGGAGACAGCAGATCGCGCAGGCGCTCGACGTTCTGCGGGTCGCGGCTGGCAATGATGGTCATCCACGGGTTGGCGAAGTCCTCCGCGGCGGAGACCGCGCGCAGGAACTCGGGGTTCGAGGCGAGCCCGAAGCCCTCGTTGGCCACCATCCCGGAGTTCTCCTCCAGGGTGGTCTTCACCAGGCCCTCGGTGGTGCCCGGCGAGACGGTGGAGCGCACGACCACGGTGTGCCGCGCGGCCGAACCGGCCAGCGCCTTGCCCACCGACGCGGTGCCGGCGGTGAACGCCGACAGGTCGTAGCGGTGCCCGTCGTTCGGCGTGGGCAGGGTCAGGAAGATGAACGACTCCGGCTCTCCGGCCAGGTCCAGCTCGGTACGCACGTCCAGACCGCGCGCGGCCAGCTCGGCCACTCGCGGCGCCGACACGTCGATGAAGGTCACCTTGTGCCCGGCCGCGGCGAAACCCTCCCCCGTCGCAGCACCGACCACACCCGAACCGACGATGAAAATGCGCGAAGACTCCACAGGACACCTCACATGCTTGGACGCCGGCTCATCGATGAGCCGGACGAGGGATGAAACGGACATGAAGCTTCAGTCAGCTACAACTTGACTGGGCCGGGACTCTCCGGCTGCAGGCATGGCTGGATCAGGGCAGTGATGATCTACCCGACGACGTGCATGAGACCGGACCCCCGCGCGATCACTTCAACCATGTAGCTTCAACGCTGAAGTAAAGCTAGCGGTTACGCGATCATGGCAGCAAGTCGACTGTGCGGTCGATCACTTCAACCGTGAAGTAAATTCTCCCGACCACCGGGCTACACTCCGCGGCGTGGAGACCCAGCAGGCGCCGTGGCTGTCCGAGGAGGAACTGCCCACCTGGCTCGCGCTGGTCGGGGTACTGATCAAGCTGCCGGCCGCGCTCGACGAGCAGCTGCAGCGCGACGCCGGGATGAACCACTTCGAGCACTGGGCGCTCATGGGGCTGTCCATGCACGAAGGCCACTCCATGCGGATGAGCGAGCTGGCGGTGCTCACCAACGGTTCCCTGTCGCGCCTGTCCCAGGTGATCTCCCGGCTCGAGAAGCGCGGCTATGTACGCCGCGCCACCGACCCCACCGACGGTCGCTGCACCCTGGCGATCCTCACCGAGGCCGGCTTGAGCAAGCTCCACGACACCGCTCCCGGGCACGCGGAGGCGGTGCGCCGGCTGGTCTTCGACCCGCTCACCAAGGCGCAGGCGCGGCAGCTCCGCGAGATCCTCCACCGCGTCATCCGGGCCATCGTCCCGGACCTCCCGGACGGGGAACCGGACATCCGCTCCTTCCGCTCGAAGGCCGGTTGCTGAGGGGTGGAAAGGCGGACGCCGGCCGATGCCCGGAACGAGCAGCATCGCCGGCGTCCGATTCTTCGGAGGTGCGGACTCTCCGCCTACTTCTTGATCTCGTAGCGCAGGAGTGCCACGCCGTTGTCGAACCCGGTGGCCTCCACCAGCTTCAGGTCGTGCGAATCGTCGAAGATGCGCCTCCCCTTGCCGCGTGACACCGGGCAGACCAGCATCCGGACCTCGTCGATGAGGCCGGCGTCCAGCAGGGAGTGCATGAGTGTCAGGCTCCCGAACAGCCAGATGTCCTTGCCGCTCTGCTGCTTGAGCTCCCGGATGGTGGCGGCCGGGTCGCGGGTCACGGTCGCGGCGGGGAACCCGCCCCAGGGGGCGTCCTCCAGCGTCGAGGAGGCGACGAACTTGGTGAGGTTGTTGAGCATCTCGCCGTACTTGCCCTGGCCCTCGGCGTAGGCCCAGCCGGTGGACTGGTGGTAGGTGTTCGCGCCGAGCACCAACGTGTCGACCGAGTCGATGAAGCCCATCAGGTTGTTCTGGAAGGGGTTGTCGGTGACCGCGTCGTCGAACGGTTCCCCGGACACGAAGCTGAGCCCGCCGTCCTCTTCCGCGGCGATGCTGTCGGCGGTGACCCACTGCTGGACTACGAGCTTGCGCATGGATGCTGTCCTCTCAGGTTCGGCGGTGCGTACGCGTGGTCGCCTGGGCGGCGGACACCACGGGGACGGAGCCGGGCGCGGCACTTCGACATGACCGACTGTGACCTACGGCACAAGCCGTGCTCTGGTCAGTTGCAGCCGAGCCACGGATCAGATGAATCGCGACACAAGAGGCGGGCGAACAAACTCCGCGAGCACCGCTCGTCAAATTGTGGACCCGACGCGACAGCATGAGAACCACGATCGACCAGCCGGCCCGAACCGAACCGAACCCAACCCAACCCAACCCAACCCAACCCAACGAGGATGGGGGTCCGGGGGCTCGCCCCCGGCTGGGGGTCTGGGGGCTCGGCCCCCAGAGGGAAGGCGACACACGATGATGTGAGCGAAATCCGCGAGCAGACCTCACCTATCGGGTGGAGCTGAGGGGAATCGAACCCCTGACCTACTCGATGCGAACGAGTCGCGCTACCAACTGCGCCACAGCCCCGGGTCCGGCGAGCCGGACGAGAACGACCCTAGCAGGCGGTCACTCCCCGGCCGCACGGCGGTAGCCGGGGCGAGCGGGGCCTTCGAGGTCGTAGAGCTCGGGGTCGTCCTCGTCGGCCTCGACGAGCGAGGTGCCGGCGGGCAGCGCGGGCGGCGGGGCCGGGCGCAGGCGCGGGAGCGCGGGCTCCGTGTCGGCCGGTTCGGGCTGCTCGTCGCGGCGGTTGCGGTCGCGGAGCGACTCGCCGGTGCCGGTGATGCGCTCGGGCTCGTCGTCCAGGTTGTCGTCGGCCCCGCTGTCCCAGTCGTCCTCGTAGTCGTCGTAGCGGTCGTCGGCGAGGTCGTCCTCGGCGCCCGGGTACTGCTCGTCCCGGTTGGTGAGCTCGCGGCCGCGGCGGGCCCAGGTGTCGAGCTCCGGGTCGTCGGCGGCGGCCTGGCGGCGGGTGCCGGCCATCCGGGCGGCGCGGCGTTCGCGGATCGCCTCCTCGAGGCGTACCTGGCGGCGCAGGTAGACGAGGTAGCCCACGAGCGCGAGGTCGATGGCGGCGTGCGCCCACCACAACCCGGACACGGCGACGGCAGCGATCACGCCGGTGACGAGCGCCATGATCAGCATGGCGAGCACGACCCGCTGGCGGAATGCGTAGCGGGTGCGGGCGGCGACCGCGGCCGCTTCGGGGTCGAACCCGCCGCGGCCGGGGCGGAAGCGCGGCGGCGGCCGCTCCCACCGACGGTCGTCGCGCTCGTCCACCGTCCGGGCGCGCGGCTCGTCGTGTTCGTCGGCGTGGCCGTCGACATGGTCGTGGTCGTGGGCGTCGTCCGCATGGTTGTCGTCGCGGCCCGTCTCGTCCATTCCGTCCACCTCCCGTTCGCGGCCCATGGCTGGACCCTGCCCCGGAACCTGGCGCGGCCGCGGCCGGTCGAGCACCCGCCCGGACAGGGCTGCGACGCTGGGTCGCGCCACTTCCTGCCGGCGTCGCGCGACCGCTGGGACGAGGATCAGCAGCCAGAGCACGACCAGGCTCGCGAAGATCATCGAGCTCGGCACGGCTGCCTCCTACCCCTCCCCCGCGGCGCAGTCCGGGGCGTTCCCGGTTCCCCGGCCAAGATCGCTCCCGCGGGTCCACGGTAGTGAGCGCCACCGGGTGACCGCGGCAGCGACGCGCCGACGCGCCGAGGTTCACCCGCGTGCCGTGTCCCTCAATGGGTTGTCGTCGGCACTCGTTCGGCACGGCCGGCCGCGACGAGTCGCCCGACGAGCCCTCCAGGACGCAGCTCGTCCGCGGTGAGCGCGAAGCAGGCGTGGTCGCGCCAGGCGCCGTCGACGTCGAGGTAGCGACGGAAGAGCCCTTCCTCGCGGAAGCCGAGCTTTTCGAGAACACGCAGGCTGGCGGCGTTCTCGGGGCGGACCGTGGCTTCGATGCGGTGCAGGCCGACCCGGCCGAAGCAATGATCGACGACGAGCGCCACGGCCGCGGTGATCACGCCGCCCCCGGTGACCTCGGAGTCGACCCAGTAGCCGATGTAGGCGGAGAGCAGGGGCTCGCGCACGACGTTGCCGACCATGACGTGGCCGACGAACCGGCCGTCCAGCGTCACGACGAACGGGAGGGCCGTGCCCCGCCGTCCGGCGGCCCGCAGCTGCAGCCAGCGAGGTGGCCACTCCCCCGGTGAGTGCCGCTCCTCCCAGCTGCCGGGCATGGTCGGCTCCCACGGCCCGAGATGCCGCTCGTCGCGGATCCGGATCGCCGACCACGTACCGCCGTCGCGCAGCCGGACCGGCCGCAGCGCGACCACGCCCGCGGGGACGCGCAGCGGGCCGAGCCGGGCGGGCCAGCCCGGGTGGCGGGCGGAGATCCGCCCGGGGTACGCGTGCGCCATCCTCGTTCTAGACGGGAGCGGGGAGGAACGCCACGGTCACCTTCTCGTCCACTGTGGCCTCAGTGAGCTCCTCGGGGAGCACGATCAGCCCGTTGGCCTCGCCGATCGACGAGAGCAGGTGCGTGCCGGACGTACCGAGCGGCTGCACGAGGTAGTCGCCGGTGGCCTGCTCGCGCAGCAGCCGGCCACGCACGTAGCCCCGCCGGCCCTTCTGCGAGATGACGGGCGAGGTGAGCCGGGCCGAGATCATGCGCCGGTACGGGTCGGTGCGTCCCAGGGCGAGGCGCACGAGTGGACGCACCATCACCTCGAACAGCAGCAACGCGGTGGCCGGGTACGGCGGGAACAGGAACGTGGGCACGGCGTCCGGCCCGAGCCGCCCGAACGCCTGGGTGGAACCGGGGTGCATGGCGATGCGGGTGGTGTCGAGGTCGCCGAGCCCGGCGAGGGCGGACTGCACCTCGGCGCCGGCGCCGCCCCCGACCGCACCGCAGACCACGATCACGTCGCTGAACGGGAGCCGGTCCTGCAGTGCGGCGGACACCTCACGCGCGTCGCCACGGACGAGCCCGGCCCGAGCGGTCTCGGCCCCGGCGTCCCGCGCGGCCGCGGTGAGGGCGTGCGAGCAGACGTCGGTGATCTGCCCGGCCCCGGGCGCGCGGGCCAGCTCCACGAGCTCATCGCCCACCGAGATCACCGAGACGCGGGGCTTCGGGTGCACGAGAACTTTGTCCCGGCCGGCCGCGGCCAGCATCGCCACCTGCGCCGCACCGATCACGGTGTCCCGCCGCACCACCGCGTCGCCCGGCTGCACGTCCTCACCGATCCGCCGCACGAAGGCCGCCGAGGGCACACCCTGGTACACGTCGAGGCGCGCGGTACCGGCGTCGGTGTTCGCGACCGGGACCACGGCGTCGGCGAGCGTCGGCAGCGGCGCCCCGGCCGCCACGCGCACCGCCTGGCCCGGCTGCAACCGCAGCGGCTGGCGCGAGCCCGCCGGGATCTCCCCGACGACGGGCACGGACACCGGCTCGCCGACCGAGGCACCCGCGAGGTCGACGCTGCGCACCGCGTAGCCGTCGATGGCCGCCTGGTCGAAACCGGGCAGCGGGCGCGAGGCGACCACCTCCTCGGCGCAGCGCAGACCGTGCGCATCCGAGATCGCGACCCGCACCGGCGCGGGCCGCACAGCAGCAGCGAGGATCCGCTCGAGCTGCTCGTCGACCGTCCGCACTGGCGGGGGCACTGGGATCACCCCTCCAGGCGTGCGGCCAGCCAGGCACGCAGGTCGGGGCCGATCTCCGGGTCGTCGAGCGCGAAGTCGACGAACGCGCGCACGTACCCGGCGGGGTTGCCGAGATCGTGGCGGCCGCCGCGGTGCACGACCACGTGCACCGGGTGGCCCTCGTCGATCAGCAGCGCGATGGCGTCGGTGAGCTGCAGCTCGCCGCCGGCACCCGGCTCGATCCGGTCGATCGCGTGGAAGATGGCGCGGTCGAGCAGGTAGCGCCCGGCCGCGGCGAACGTGGACGGCGCCTGTGCCGGCTCGGGCTTCTCGACCATGCCGTGCACCTGCTTGACGTCCGGGTCGTCGGTGTCGCCGACCTCGAACACGCCGTAGGCCGCGATCTCCTCGCGCGGCACGTCGAACGCGCAGAGCACGCTGCCTCCGTAGCGCTCGCGGACCTGCGCCATCTTGCCGAGGACGCCGCTGGGCAGCACCAGGTCGTCGGGCAGCAGCACGGCGAAGGCCTGCTCGTCGGGCCCGATCGCGTCGCGCGCGCAGCCCACGGCGTGGCCGAGGCCCCGCGCCTCGTCCTGGATGACCGTGTGCACGGCGATCAGGTCGTGCGCCCGCCGCACCTTCGCGACGAGTGCCTCCTTGCCGCGGGACGTGAGCTCCTTCTCCAGCTCGGACGAGTCGGCGAAGTGCGCGGCCACGGCGTCCTTGCCGGGCGAGCTGACGATCAGCAGCTGCTCGGCCCCGGCCTCCGCGGCCTCGGCGGCCACGAGCTCGATCCCCGGCGTGTCGATCACCGGCAGCAGCTCTTTGGGCACTGATTTCGTCGTCGGCAGAAAGCGGGTGCCCAGACCGGCGGCCGGAACCACGGCGGAGCGGAACGGCAACGTGCCAGGCACAGCTTCGCTCATGGTCGGCGAGCCTAATGGCGCGGGTAGGGTCGATGCGTGACGGGACGCGCCGTTCTCGCCCAGAAGACCCGGTGGCGTACTGCTGTCGTGGCAGCTCGGCGGGCTCTCCCGGCCTCCCTGCGGGCCACGCGGGCGGCCGCACTGGCGGCTGCGGCGGTGCGGCTGGCCGCTACCACCGGTGGCCCGGTGTGCGCTTACGTCCCGGTCGGCTCGGAGCCCGGCTCCCCCGAACTGGTGGCCGCTCTGCACTCCGCGGGGCACGAAGTCCTGCTCCCCGTCGTGCCGCCGGGCACGGGGCCGCTCGACTGGGCCGCCTACACCGGGCCCGACTCGCTCGGCACAGGCCCGCTCGGGTTGCTCGAACCGACCGGACCGCGCATCGGACCCGAGGCCGTCGCCCGCGCACGGCTCCTCCTGGTGCCCGGGCTCGCCGCCGACCTCGGCGGGGTTCGGCTCGGCCGCGGCGCCGGTCACTACGACCGCACCCTGCCGCTCGCGTCGCCGGACGTGCCGATCATCATCGTGCTGAACGACGAGGAGCTGGTGGTGAGGCTGCCGGCCGAACCGCACGACCGACCGGTGACAGGCGCACTGCTCGCCGATGCCGGTCTCGTCACGCTGGGGAACAACCCCCGGCACTGACGGGTTATGCTGGCACTCAGATCGTACGAGTGCCAGCTCGTTCGTGTGTGCCTCCGGAGGGACACGTGCCGACCTACCAGTACGCCTGCACCGCCTGCGACCACCGCTTCGAGGCCGTGCAGTCCTTCACCGACGCATCGCTGACGGAGTGCCCGGCGTGCTCGGGCAACCTGCGCAAGGTCTTCTCCTCGGTCGGGATCGTCTTCAAGGGCAGCGGCTTCTACCGCACCGACAGCCGCTCCGGCGGCGGTGGCGTCACCGCCAGCAACGAGTCCGGCAAGAGCGACTCGGGCAAGAGCGACTCGGGCAAGAGCGAGTCCGGCAAGAGCGACTCGGGCTCGTCGAGCAACGGCTCGAAGGACAGCTCGTCGTCCGGCTCGTCCAGCTCCTCGCCGTCGAGCACACCCGCGGTCGGGGCGGCCTGAACGCCCGCGCAGTTATCCACATCCCCCAGGGGTTGTCCACAGGTTCGGCGACCCCCGCCCGCTGACCCCGCCGCCGCCTTAGCGTCGGCCGCATGACCGATTCCCGGCTCGCGCCCCGGCCGCTCTCCCGGCTCGGGGCGCTCGTCGTGGGCCCGGGCTGGCGCCGGGTCGCGCTGCTCCGCCGAGCGGCCGCCGGGGCGCTCGCGGTGCTCGCGCTCGTGCTGGCCCTCGCCCCTGGTTCCGACACGGGCGGCGTGCCCGTGGTCGTCACGGCAGCCGACGTCGCGGCCGGGTCCACCCTGCGCGCCACCGATCTCACGGTGCGGCGCTGGCCCGCCGAGCTCGTGCCCGCCGGCGCTCTCCCGGACCCGGCCGGAGCCGACGGGCGCGTGCTCGTGGGCGCGGCCCGGGCGGGCGAGCCGATCACCGACACCCGCCTCGCCGGTCCCGCCGCGGCGCTCGGCGCCCCGGCCGGCGCGGCCGCGGTGCCCGTCCGGCTGGCCGACGCCGGCGCCGCCGCGCTGCTGATCCCGGGCAGCACGGTCGACGTCGTCACGGTCGGAGCGGAGAGCGACGAGCCCGTCGTGCTCGCCACGGCGGCCGCCGTGCTGGCCGTCCTCCCGCCCGACTCACCGTCGTCCGGGCGGTTGGTGCTGGTCGCGATGCCGGCCGGGATCGCCGCCCGAGTGGCGGCGGCGTCCCTCACCGAACAGGTGGCCATTACCCTGCGCTAGCGTGATCAAAGGTTTCAAGGACTTCATCCTGCGCGGCAACGTGGTCGACCTCGCCGTCGCCGTCGTCATCGGTGCAGCGTTCGGCAGCATCGTCACCGCGTTCACCCAGCGCATCGTGCAACCGCTCCTCAACGCGATCACCCCGCCGGAGAGCCCCGGATTCGGCGTCGAGGTCGTCCCGGGCAAGGAGAGCACCTACATCGACGTCGCCTCGGTGATCACGTCGGCGCTCAACTTCCTCATCGTGGCCGGAGTGGTCTACTTCCTGATCGTGCTTCCGCTGAACCACCTCAAGGAGCGGCGCAAGCGCGGCGAGGAGAGCGGGCCGGCGGAGCCCACCGACGTCGAGCTGCTCACCGAGATCCGCGACCTGCTGCGCGCGCAGCACGCCCGCAGCGACCGTCAGTCCTGATCGTCAGTCCTGATCGTGGTGCGGTGGCCGGTTCGCCAGCAGGTCGGCGTCGCCGCCACGCTGGTCCGGCTGGTCGTCGCGCTCGTCGGAGGTGGTGTCGGGCAGCACGTCGCCGAACACCTCGTCCAGGCGGCGGCGCAGCGGTTCCGGCAGTTCGTCCACCCCACCATCCTGCACCGGTGCCACCATGGACGGCATGGGAATCACGGACAAGGCCAAAGAGCTCACCGACACCGCGCTGCTCAAGGCGGGTGAGCTGTCGGAGGTGGCACGGGAGAAGGCGCCCGGCTACCTCGACCGGGCCGCCGACCTGGCGGTGAAGGCCACCGACGCCGCAGCGAGCGGAATGGACCGCGCCACCGGTGGACGCTTCCACGAGAAGATCGAGGGGGTCACCGCCAAGGTGGGGCAGTCGCTGGACCGCCCACGCCCCACCGAACCGCCCACCGTCGTGGTCGTCGAGCCGGACGAGCCGAAGAAGGACGCACCCTGACGCTCAATCCAGGCCGGACAGCTCCGAGATCACGTGCGAGACGAGCGGGGTGAGCGTGGCCATGCCGTCGCGCACCGCGGCGCGGGACGGGGCGAGGTTCACCACGAGCGTGCTGCCCGAGACGCCGACGAGCCCTCGCGACAGCCCGGCGTCCACGGCGCCGGCGGCGAGGCCGGACGCGCGGATGGCCTCGGCGATGCCGGGGATCGGGCGGTCGAGCACACCCGCGGTGGCATCGGCCGTGACGTCACGCGGCGACACTCCGGTGCCCCCGACCGTCACGACGAGGTCGACCCCGCCGATCACTGCGGTGTTGAGGGCATTGCGGATCGCGACCGGGTCACCGGGCACCACGACTACGCCGTCGACGACGAGGCGCGCCTCCTCGAGCAGCTCGGTGACCAGCGGCCCGATGGAATCCTCGTGTTCGCCATGGCTCACCCGATCGTCCACGACCACGACGAGGGCTCGACCGATCTGAGGCGGCGCCATCTCCATGCCGCTCACCGTAGCGGGGCGGGTGGGGGGCTCCGATCACCCGGTCCGGCGGAGGCCAGGTCGCGCCGGCGCTGGGAGGGGGAACCGGCGCCGACGCGACGGGCGCCCGGCGTGGGGCACCACAACCGGGACCACTGAACGAGACCAGAACGTCACCATTCGCGTCAACCGCTGGCGGTGACCTTCGCCTGGTGGTGCGAAATCCGCCCCGTTTCCACGAGCTCGGACGCGAGACTCACCGCGTCGGAACGCGAGACTCACCCTGTCAGAACGCGGGACTCACCCTGTCAGAACGCGGGACTCGCCGGAGGAAGCGCGAGTCTCGCGTTTGAGCAGGGTGAGTCCCGCATCCGAGCAGGGTGAGTCCGCCGTTCTGACACGGCGAACGGCGCGTTCGGGCAGCTAGTTCGGAGCGGCGACGAGGGTGGCCTGCACCGTCCGGTCGCCGAGCTGCACCTCGACGAGCTCGCCGGGAGCCCGCGACCCGACCGCGGCCTGCAGGTCGGTGCCGGTGGAGATGCGCTGGTCGCCGAAGCGCAGCACGATGTCGCCCTCGCGGATGCCGGCCAGCTCGGCCGCCCCGCCCGGTGTGACGCCGCGGATGACCGCTCCGGCCTGCCGCGGGTCGTCGGCCACGGTGACGCCGAGGACCGCACGGGACGCGCGGCCGGTGCGTTCGAGTTCCTCCGCGACCCGCCGGGCCTGGTTGATCGGGATCGAGAAGCCGACGCCGATCGATCCGCCCTGCGCCCCGGTGGTGGCGATCGCCGAGTTGATGCCGACCACGCGGCCCTCCATGTCCACGAGGGGCCCGCCGGAGTTGCCGGGGTTGATCGCGGCGTCGGTCTGCAGGGCGTTGAGCACGGTGGGGGTGTTGGCGCCGGTCTCCTCGCCGACGTTCACCGCTCGGTCCACGGCGCTGATGATGCCCGTGGTGACGGTGCCGCCCAGCCCGAGCGGCGCCCCGAAGGCCACGACCTGCTGCCCGACCCGCACCGAGTCGGAGTTGCCGAGCTCGACCGGGACGAGCCCGGACAGGTTCTGCGCGCGGATCACGGCGAGGTCGGAGCTGGGGTCGCGACCCACGATGAGCGCGGCGGCCGTGGTGCCGTCCTGGAACACGGCGGTGACGGTGCCGGCCTCGGCGGCCTCCTCCACGACGTGGTTGTTGGTGAGGAGCAGGCCGTCGGGGCTCAGGACCATAGCCGAGCCCTCCCCGGACGCCGTCGGCCCGTCGACGCGCAGCTGCACGACGCTCGGCAGGACCCGCGCAGCGACCACCTCGACCGGGGTGGTGGGTGCGGCGGCCTCGTCGATGGTCGGCAGCGGCACGCCGAGCACGCCGATCGACCCGCCACGGCCGCTGCCTGCGAGCGAGTGGCCGACGACGCCGCCGATGACGCCGGAGAGCAGCATCGCGACCAGCGCGAGCGCGATCAGGGTGCCCCGGCGCGGCGATCCGGAGCGGCGGGGTGGTTCGGGGTAGTACGCACCGGGGGGCGGCGGCGGGGCGAACACCGGGTTCGGCTGGGGGTGGAACGAACCGCCGGGGCCTGGGACCTGATGGGGTTCGGCGTGTGCTCCGAACCACGGAGCCGGAGCGGGCTGCTGCCCCGGCGGAGGACCGGCGAACCCGGCGGAGGCACCCGACCACCCGTGCTCCGGGCCGGGCGCGGGCCAGCTTCCCGACCAGTTGGCCGTGGCGACGTAGGCGCCGTGCTCGGGCATACCGCTCGCGCGGCCCGGCCACCCGCCCGGCGCGGGGATCTCCACTGTGGCGGTGGCCGGGATGCCGCGGTGATCCGGCGCCTGCCCCGTGAGGGCATTGCCGTGGCTGTGGTGCTGACCGTGCCCGGGCAGCTGCGCTTTGTCGGCGTGCTCACCGGGGCCGCGTGGCACCCCCTCGTCCGGCCCTCCCGCGGCCCCATCGAGGTCGGAGGAGTGGTTCGCCATGCCATCACCGCGTTCGCGTCAGGGGACCTGCGCGACCAGCCTAGTGTCCCGGATCGGAAGTCCACCGCATAACTCGACGGCCCAGCTTCCCGCTGGCCGCACCGGCGAACCGACCGAGTACGCCCGGTACGAGGCCGGCTCGCCGGCACACCCAGCGGAAACCTGGATCCGCCGATTCATGCACCGGACTTCCGGTCCGGGACACCAGCGACGAGCGAATGAACACGCCGATCATTCGGGGTCAGGAGAACAACCTTCGTCCGGGCAGCCGCATGGCGAACAGCGCACCGCCCTCCGGGGCCCGGCCCGCCCACACCGCACCGCCGTGGCGGACGGCGACCTGACGGACGATCGCGAGTCCGAGTCCCGACCCGGGCATCGTGCGCGACGTGGCGGCGCGGTAGAAGCGGTCGAACACGCGGGGCAGGTCCTCGTCGGCGATACCCGACCCGGCGTCGGCCACCTCCAGCACGATCGACCACTCGTCCAGCGGCCGCATCTGCACCCGCACCCGCCCGTCGGGCGGGCTCCACTTCGCCGCGTTGTCGAGGAGGTTGAGCACGGCGCGCTCGAGGGCGGTGGCGTCCCCGATGAGCGCCCACGGCACGAGCACCGGGTCGAAGATGACGTCGCCGGCCCGGCGCCGGGCCCGCTCGAGCGCCCGCAGCACCACCTCGGTGAGCTCGAGCGGTTCGTGCACCACCATCGGCGCGTCGTCGCGGGCGAGCTCGACGAGGTCGCCGACCAGGGTGGACAGCTCCGCGACCTGCGCCTGCACATCGTCGAGGAGCTCGGCGCGTTCGGCCTCCGGCAGGGTCGGCGCCCCGGGACGGCTCGCGGAGGCGAGCAGCTCCAGGTTGGTGCGCATCGAGGTGAGCGGGGTGCGCAGCTCGTGCCCGGCGTCGGCGACGAGCCGCCGCTGCTGTTCCTGCGACGCCGCGAGCGCGCCGAGCATCTCGTTGAAGCTCGCGGTCAGGCGGGCGAGCTCGTCGGATCCCTCCACGGGGATCGGGCGCAGGTCCCCGGTGGCGGCGACGCGCTCGGTGGCGGCGGTGAGCCGGTCGACGGGGCGCAGCCCGGCGCGCGCGATCGCCACGCCCGCGATCGCCGCGACCACCACCCCGACCCCGCCGACGATCGGCAGCGCGAACCCGAGCTTGGTGAGCACCTGCTGGGTGGCGTCGAGCCGCTGGGCGATCACGAGCGCCTGCCCCGGACCGGCCTGCACGGCCACCACCCGGTACGGCACGCCCTCCTCGGTGGCGGTGCGCGTGGACGAGTCGGACTCGCCCTTCGCCACCTCCAGCTCGTCCTCGCCCAGTGGCGGCGCGGAAGCCGCACCCTCGGCGGAGATCGCGGGGCCGTTCGCGAGCAGCAGCGCCAGCCGGATGTCGCCGGCGCCCAGCACCTCGGTGGGGATCGTGGCGAGCGACTGGGGGTCGGCGAGCTCGCTCTGCGCCGCGGCGGACGCCCGCTGCAGCAGGTTGGCGTCGAGGGTCTGCATGATGTTGACGCGCACGGTGACGAACGCCGCCGCCGAGACCAGCACCACCGCCAACGCCGCGACCAACGCCGCGAGCACCCCGACCCGGGTGCGCAGCGACACCTGGTCCAGCGCCTCCAGCCGGGGCACAGAACCGTCCGGCCTGCCGTGCCGAGGCGGCGCGGACGGCCGGGTCACGGCGGCGTGTCGCGCAGGACGTACCCGACGCCGCGCACGGTGTGGATCAGCCGCGGCTCGCCGTCGGCCTCGGTCTTGCGCCGCAGGTAGCCGACGTAGACCTCGAGCGCGTTGCCGGTGGTCGGGAAGTCGTAGCCCCAGACCTGCTCCAGGATCTGGGAGCGGGTGAGCACCCGCCGCGGGTTCGTGAGCAGCAGCTCCAGCAGCGTGAACTCGGTGCGGGTGAGGCTGATCGGGCGGTCGCCCCGGCGGACTTCGCGGGTGTCGGGGTCCAGCGAGAGGTCGGCGTAGTCCAGCGGCTTGCTCTGCCCTGCCGCCGCGGCGATGTCGTCGGGCGAGCGCCGGCGCAGCAGCGCGCGCAGCCGGGCGAGCAGCTCCTCGAGCGCGAACGGCTTGGGCAGGTAGTCGTCGGCGCCGGCGTCGAGGCCCGCCACCCGGTCGGAGACCGCGTCGCGGGCCGTGAGCACGAGGATGGGCAGCGCGTCGCCGGCGGCGCGCATCCGTCGGCACACCTCCAGCCCGTCGAGGCGCGGCATCATCACGTCGAGGACCATCGCGTCGGGGCGCTGCACGAGCAGCGAGTCGAGGGCAGCCTGGCCGTCGCTCGCGAGTTCGACCTGATAGCCGTTGAACGCCAAGGAGCGGCGCAGCGACTCCCGGACAGACCGGTCGTCGTCGACGACGAGGATGCGCATGAGGTCAGTGTGAACGCGTGATCTGAGACGCGCCTGAGAGCCGGCTGTGGCGCGTCCAACGTTCCCCGCCCGAGTGACCAGCAGATATGGGAGGCACCTCGGTGCCGTGCGCGCTATCTTTCCGTGCATGGCGTGCGCGCAGCGATTTCCGAGCCCCCGGCCGTGGTGCGGCCGCGCGGGCATCGACGTATCCGCCTGATCCGCGCGCCGCGGCGGCCGGGGGGTGAGCCCACCCGCCACCACCCCGTGAGGTGCCCGCCATGCCCGCCACCCTCTCCCCCGACCACGTCGCCGCCGCGCTGGCACTGCGCGACCTGACCGATCCCGCGCAGGGGCCGCACGCGGTCGGGCTCCTGCTCGACGCCGCCGTCGACGCGCTCGCCGCCCGCTGGGGTTGCTCCGTGCGCATTCTGCGGTCGTCACCCGCTGTCTCCGTCGAGGACAACTACGACCGCCTCGGCTACCCGCCGTCCGCGATCACCCGCGAGAGCCGCTACTCGCGGTACCTCGGCGACACGGTCATGCTGCGCAGCCACACCACGGCTGGGGTACCGCCGGCGCTGCGTGCTCTCGCCGCCGAGCCCGACCCACCCGCCGACCTGCTGCTCGTGCTGCCCGGACTCGTGTACCGGCGCGACGTCATCGATCGGATGCACGTCGGCGAACCGCACCAGGTGGACCTCTGGCGCGTCGTCCGCGGCGACGTCGATCTGCAGGAGCTGCTCGACGCGCTCGTCGAGGCCGTCCTCCCCGGAGCTCGCCGGCGCACCGTCCCGGCTCAGCACCCGTACACCGAGAAGGGCCGCCAGGTGGACGTCCGCATCGGCGACAGCTGGGTCGAGCTCGCCGAGTGCGGGCTCGCCGCACCGCACGTACTGGCGACGGCCGGGCTGGACCCGGAACGCTGGCGCGGGCTCGCCCTCGGCATGGGGCTCGACCGTGCCGTGATGCTGCGCAAGGGGGTGCCGGACATCCGGCTGCTGCGAGCCGCCGACCCGCGGATCGCGGAGCAGATGCTCGACCTCACCCCGTGGCGACCGGTCTCGACGCTGCCGTCCGCCCGGCGCGATCTCTCGATCGTCGCCGCGGCCGGCACCGACGAGGAGCTGCTCGGCGACCGCGCCCGCGCCGTCCTCGGCCCCGACGCCGATCTGCTGGAGAGCCTGACCGTGCAGGCCCGCACACCCCACGAGCGACTCCCGGCGCCCGCCCGCGCGCGCCTGGGTACGACACCCGGTCAGGACAACCTGTTGCTGCGACTGGTACTGCGCCCGCTGGACCGCACCCTCACCGACCTCGATGCCAACGCCGTACGCGACCGCGTCTACGCCGCGCTGCACGAGGGACCGCACCACGAGTGGGCCGTCCTCTCGGGGTAGGGATTGCTGGAACGGCAACGATCGGCGACACGACGGCACGGGCGCGCGCACCGTGGCGGGATGAGCGATGTGAGCCCGGACGAGCGCGAGCAGGACGTCTTCTCACCGGAGAGCGAGGCGCGGCTGTGTGAGCAGGTGCTCGGCGACGCCCGCCACGGGCTCGACGGCACCGCCTTGCCGCGGTCACCCGCCGAAGGGTGATCGATCTGAGCCGTACGCCAGGGTCGTCGAGACAGCACTGGTGTGCTGCTGGGGCGCCCTGATCGTTCCGAGGCGTACGCCGGCGCTGTCCGCGCCACGCTGCTGTACGGCTCGGGCCGTCACCGCACCCACTCGGTCAGAACGTCCTGCGCATCCCCGACGACACGGGCGTGGAACGCGGGGTCGACCGGCCCGTCCGGGTGCAGGTCGACGTTCACGCAGAACGCCCCGGCCGCGCGGGCGGTGGGCGCCAGCCAGGATGCCGGGGCCACCCGGCCGGACGTGCCGACGGCGAGGAACAGGTCGCACGCCGACACGAGCCGCCGCGCCGCGCCCAGCGCCTCCGGGTCGAGCATCTCCCCGAACAGGACGACGGCCGGCCGCGCCGGCTCGGTGCACCGCCCGCACCGAGGCGGATCGGCCCGCTGCGCGTCCTGCGCCGACCCGACCCACCCGCAGAAGTCGTCGTCGAGACAGCGGGCCCGCCCCGCCGAACCATGCAGCTCGACGACGTCGACCGAGCCCGCCTCCTGGTGCAGCCCGTCGACGTTCTGCGTGATCACCGACGCCCCGGCGGCCGCGAGCGCGCGGTGCGCCGACGTCGGCCCGGCGGCGGCTGCCGTGTGCCACATGCCGCCCCAGACATCCCACAACGCATCGACGTTGCCGGGCAGCAGGTGCGCGTGCATGGCGCGCTCGATCTCGGGCGACAGCGTCCAGAGCCCGTCGGGCCCGCGGAACGTCCCGAGCCCGGCGGCCACGCTGATCCCGGCCCCCGTGAGCGCACAAACCCGCGTGAACTGCTCCCGCGGGGCGATCTCGGCGAGGCTGCGGACGTCCACTACGACTCCGGCCTCCCTCCACACCCGCCCGGTGCTCCCCCGATCCTCGCATCCGCGTGACTCCGGCGCCCGGGCCGGGCCGGGCACCCGGTACGGCTACGATCGGTCCGCAAGCCCTCGTAGCTCAGGGGATAGAGCACCGCTCTCCTAAAGCGGGTGTCGCAGGTTCGAATCCTGCCGGGGGCACCAAGCAGATGGAAACCGGTCGGGTCGTTGGTGACGACGGGTGGAGGCGGTCGACGTCGGCCCGCGTCACCCCCGCGCCCGCTTGACGATGATCCCGATCTCGACCGACTGCCCTGCTCCCACGCTGGGCACGATCGTGCCGACGGCCTCCCACCCGTGGACTCCGAGCTCGTTGAGCTCGTTCTCCATCGCGGCGTAGTCGAACCCCTTCCAGCCCCACGTGAACTTCAGAACCTTGTGCTCGAACACGACTCCCTCGGACATGGACGCAGCTCACACCGTGCCGCTGCGGCAGGGTCAAGCCGGCGAGACCCGCACCACCCGATCGGGTCTCCGACCCGGTGTTCCGTGCCGTCGCGGCACTCAAGCCGCTGTGGTCCGCACCACGTGGGTTGACCCTGCCGCGACGGCAAGGTGTCCCCTTCCGGACGACGGAACCACCGGAGGAGTGCCCGTGTCCCCTGCCCGCTCGACGGTCGCTGCCCTCCCGATCAACGCCGCAGGTGCGGCGCACGCGCCGACGCCCGCTGCACCCCTGTGGAGGAAGCGCGATCCCCCGCCCGGTCCGACGGCGACGAACCGCCGGTTCCCCACCTGTGCCAGGAGGCATGCCGTGTCCGCTCCCATCCGCCCTACCCCGCCGACAGGCCACGGCCCGGCCCGGACCGCGGCGCCGACGCCGGTGGCCGAGCGGGCCCTGGCCCCCGACCTCGCCCGCGGCATGATGCTGCTGCTCATCGCGCTCGCGCACGTCCCGTGGTTCCTCTTCACCTCCGAACTCGGCTCCACCCTGCTGCACCCGGCCGAGGGCGGCGTCGCGGACCGCATCACCCAGGCCGTGACGATCGTGTTCGTCGACGGGCGGGCCTGGACGATGTTCGGGCTGCTGTTCGCGTACGGCATCGGCCAGCTCCACGCCCGCCGCATCGCCGCCGGCAGCTCCGAGCGCGACGTCCACCGCCTCCTGCGCTCCCGGCACTGGTGGCTGCTCGCGTTCGGCCTGGTCCACGCCGCGCTGCTGTGGCAGGGCGACATCCTCGGCACCTACGGCCTGCTCGGGCTACTGCTCGTGCCGCTGTTCCTGCACCGCAGTGACCGCACCCTGACCATCTGGATCGGGGTGCTGCTCGGCGTCGCGGCGCTCGGCAACATCGCCCTCGCCGCCCTCGGCCAGCTCGCCCCTGCGGAGGCCGGGGCGATGGCCCTGCAGCAGCAGGCGGCCGCCGAGCCGAGCTACCCCGTCTCGGTACTGCTCCGACTGGTGCTGTGGGTGCCCTCCCCGATCTCCTCGCTGGCCGGGCTCGTCATGCCCGCCACGTTCCTCATCGGGATCCTCGCCGCCCGCCACCGCGTCCTCGACGAACCCGGCCGGCACCTGCCGCTGCTGCGCCGCACCGCCGTGCTCGGCCTCGCGGTCGGCTGGGGCGCCGGCACGGTCCAGGCGCTCCTCCACCTCGGCGTGCTCGTCGTGCCCAACCCGTCGGCGTTCGTGTCCCTGCACCTGTTCACCGGCATCTTCGCCGGCGTCGGCGTCGCCGCGGTGTTCGGGCTGATCACGCACCGGATCAGCGGCGCGACCCCGCCGCTCCCCGCCCGCGTGCTCGTCGCGCTGGGCCGCCGGTCGCTGTCGGGCTACCTGGCGCAGTCGCTGATCTTCGTGCCCGTGCTGGCGGCGTGGGGCCTCGGGCTCGGAGCGCACCTGACGAGCGTCACCGCGATGCTCGTCGGGATCGGGGTGTGGCTGCTCACCGTCGTCGTCGCCCACCGGCTCGACCTCGCCGGCATCCGCGGACCGGCGGAGGTGCTGCTGCGCCGCCTCACCTACCGGCCCCGGGCCTGACCGTCTACCACTCACGCAGGCGCTCCCTTACGGAGTTAGCACGGCGTGTGAACTGCGGTCAGAATGTGGCGATCGGGTTGACCGGGCTGCCGGACGTACCGGCGAAGCGGACCGGCGCGACTGCGAGCTGGAAGTCCCACTGGCCGAGCTCCGCGGCCGTCGTCGCACACTCCTCCAGGTCGCAGTTGTCGAGCATCCACAGACCCATCGCGACGAGGCTCACGGCGTGAACCGGCATCAACACGTCGTCGTACCCCGACGGCTGGACGTCCTGGGGGGTGTCAGCGCCGATCAGCGCGACCCCGCGTTCGTGCAGCCACGGCAGGCAGGACGCGTGCCAACCGGCCTGCGTGACGCTGTGCGTCACACCGGCCTCGTGCCGGGCGCGGCCGTAGCCGGTGCGCAGCAGTACCGCATCGCCGGGCCGCACCCGCACACCCTGGCGACGCTCGGCCGCCTCGAGATCGTCGGGGAACACCCCCTGCCCCGGTTCCAGCCACGGCACATCGCGGACCTTCGCGACGTCCAGCAGGACACCACGCGTGATGATCCCGCTCGCCGCCGCCGTGACGGCCGCCCACGCCGACCCCGTTGCGGGGTCGACCAACGAGTGCGAGCGCCCGTTGTACATCGTGCCGTCCCAGAAGATGTGGCACGGCGAGTCGACGTGGGTGACGGTGTTGCCGTGGAACGCGATGCTGAGCTGTTCGGAGGAGAAGCCCCAGCGCCGGTCGTTGTGGAACCGCGCCGGCATGTTCTCCGCGCCCGGCATGTCGGCGGCGCACGGGCACGCCGTCGTCGACCGCTCCATCTCGCCCGGCACGGCGACCTCCCACGCGCACGACACGCTCCTGCCGTGGCGCACGGCCCCCGCCGCAGCCAGCCGGACGTCGGCGGTGATGTGGTTCAGAGCGCCGAGCTCGTCGTCGTCACCCCACCGTCCCCAGTTCGACAGCGTCTCGAAGTACCCGAGCACGTCGTCCTGTGTGGGCATCGGTCGCCCTGCAGTCATCCCAGCATCGACTCCTCAGGTCACGCGGTTCGAGGCCAAGGCCCGCTGAACTGCCATGACACTAGATCAGCGGGCCGACAGTTCGGCCGGTCAGGAGGTCGAGTGCAGCACGCACACGACCGGGCGGCACACCGTCAGCGGGGGTTCTCGGCGCGCCACGCGACGTAGTCGGCCACCGCCGCGGCGACGTCGAAGGCCGGCGTGAAGCCGGTGTCGTGGGTGAGCCGGCTGATGTCGAGGTGGGGGTCGTCGCCGGGGCCGTTCTTCCGTCCGGGCAGGAGGTCGAGCTCCAGGCCCGGGGTGATCGCCTGCAGGGCGTCGGCGAACTCGCGGTTGGTGAACGGCCGGCCGCTGGACACGTTGTAGGTGTTGTGCGGCAGCGTCTCCGTGGTCGTCAGGAGGGCGATCGCGCGGCCGGCGTCGGGCGCGTAGCAGGAGTCGCCGCCGTCGTCGGCGTACAGCGACTGCGGCTTCTCCCCGCGGAGCACGGCGCTGATGTACGGCGGGATGTAGAAGAACGGTGATTCCGGGTCGACGAGCGGGCCCCAGATGGTCCCGATCCGGAGCACGACCGGCTCGACACCACTGCCCTGGAGGCCGTGTGTGGTGAGCGGCTCGACGGCCTTCTTGAAGGCGACGATCAGGTGCGGGAGGTCCGCGGTGGGGAGCGCGAGCTCCTCGTGCCAGCGGGTCTCGGGGCGGCCGATGTACATGCCGAGGCTGCTGGCGACGGCGAACCTGCGAACGCCCCACGTGCGGGCGGCGTCCAGCGCGTTGAGCAGGCCGGTCAGGTCCGTGCGGAAGAAGCGGACCGGGTCCTCGTCGGGGATGCTCCCGGCGAGGTGGACGATGTCGCTGACGTCGTGGCGATCGCCGAGGGCGAGGAACGCGTCCCGGTCGGTGACGTCGAGGGATTCCACGGTCACGCGGCCGGCGAGGAACGAGGGGACCTCGGTCCGGCGGTGGGTGGTGACGACGACCTCGTGTCCGAGGTCGACGAGCGCGCGGGCGGTGTGGGCGCCGATCATGCCCAGCCCTCCGGTGACGAGGATCATCGGACCGCCTCGAAGGTGTGGGTGCTGAAGACCTTGCTCATGTCTTTCCTCCGCTGTTGATCAGACGGCTTGGGGGAAGTCGAAGAACCGGTGCGGGTCGTAGGCGTTCTTGACCGCTGCCAGCCGCGGGTAGTTGCCCGCGTGGTAGGCCGCGGCCCAGTCGTCGAGCGCGGGGTCGGGGAAGTTGGGGTAGACACGTCCCGACCCGTCGGCGTGGGCGGTCGCCCACGAATCGTCGACCCAGGGGTCGTCCGCCTCGGCGATGTGCTCGAGCAGGAAGCGTTCGCCGCGGTGGGCGAACGCGGTGGCGCCCTCGGCGACCCGGTTGTAGGCCCCGCCCATCGGAGTGAACGTGAGCTCCCGTCGGCCCGTGGTCCTCGGCTCGCCGAGTTGGGTCAGGAGCGACGCGAGGGTGCGGTGGGCCATCGGCCGGGAGAAGAACTCCGACCTGAACCGCGCGGCGCGTTCAGGCGCGTCCCGCGGGTCGGCGAAGGTGCGCTTCAGGTGGTGGTACGGCAGGCCGCCGCGCGACTCGATCCTGGGGACCACGCCCACCTGTTGGACGAACTCCTCCAGCAGCGCTCGGGTCGGCCCCTCCTCGAGGGTGGAGGCGCCGAAGAAGGTGGCCTCGACAGGTAGGCCGGGCTCGGACTCGAGAGTGAGGTTGACGGTGAGCTCGTCCGGGGCGTCCGGAGCCCAGGCCTGCCAGGCCGAGACCAATTCCTCGAGAGCGATGCCCGACCAGTGCGCGTCGATACGAGTGGTCATCGGCTCCGGGACGGTGTCGAACCGCAGTGACGTGACCACCCCGAACTGGCCACCACCCGCGCCGCGCAGGCCCCAGAACAAGTCCGGTTCGTGGTGGTGGTCGCAGTCCACGACGCTCGCGTCCGGGAGCACGACCTGTGCGCCGATGAGGCGATCGCAGGTCAAGCCGTGCTTGCGCCCGAGCAGACCGAGCCCGCCGCCGAGGGTGAGGCCGGTGATGCCGACGGTGGGACCGCACCCGGCCGGCAGGGTTCGGCCGTAGGTGTGGAGCGCCGCGTACACCTCTCCGAGGCGGGCGCCGGCCCGGATCGTGGCGACCCCGTCGTCCGCCACGGAGATGCCATCGAGGCCGGACATGTCGAGCACGATCCCGTCCGTGGACGATCGGCCCGCGAAGCAGTGCCCCCCGCCACGGGGGACGATGCGGTCGCCGGTGGCCGTCGCGTACGTCATGGCGTCGACGACGTCCGAAACCGACCGGCACCGGACCACGAGCCGGGGACGCACCTCCCGGTAGGCGGCGTTGACCGGACGGCGGATCGCCTCGTAGCCCGGCAAGCCGGGGCTGAACAACTCGCCGTCGAGTGAACTGCCGAACTCGGCCAGGTCGGGCACGGGTCCGAAACTACGAGCGTCGCGAGAACGGGTCTTGAACGAATCGAGCAGGGTCAGACTCGCAGCGGCGGCCTGCCACGGCCGGCGAGGAAGGGTTTGTAGGACGCGGAGTGCTCGTGGCCGCAGGCACACCGGTCGATGTCGCCGCCGAGGAGCTGCCGCGGGGTGAGGCCGGTCAGCCGGAGGCATTCTCGGCTGAGGTGCGCCTGGTCGGCGTACCCCGTGTCGATCGCCAGTCCCGCCATGCCGTCGGCACCACGCCGGCCCGTGGCCGTGGCACCGGCCTGAGCCAGCGCGAGAAATCCCTGAAATCGCAAGGTGCGCTGGAGGACCTTGGGGCTCATCCCGACCGCGTGCAGGCAGCGGCGGCGCAGCTGGCTCGCGGAGAGTGCCAGGTGGGTGGCCAGGGTGTCGATGTTGACCGGGTGCCAGGGCATCAGCACCGTCACGGCTTCCCGGACCAGCGGATCCAGGTGGGCCGCACGTCGGAACTCCTGCAGCAGGTGGGCCTGCAAGAACATGAGCGCCCGCTCCGGCGACCCGGCGAGGGCCATCGTCTCCACGAGACGGTCCACCGAGCTTCCCCACAGCTCCGCCAGGCCCAGGCGCTGGTCCACCAGGTCGTCGAGCACCGTCGGCAGGGGCGGCGCGGTCCCCGGTCGGAACCGGACACCCACGATGATGGTGTGCGCCGGGATGACCTCGATCTCCGGACCGATCAGCGGACCGACCAGCTGGGGACGACCACCGATCGGAAAGTGGATCTCGACCCCGCCCGTGGGCAGGTGTCGTTGGACGTACGCCGCCTCGCCGGTGCGCTGGATCCAGACCGTGCGCACCACCCCCGCCAGTTCCGGCACCGGCGGCCGCTCGACGTAGGACTCCATCGCGGCCATCCTCGCACCGAAACGAACGCCGGGTCCGGCAGATTTCGCACTTGCATCCGGTACCCAGGTACAGGTTTACGGTTCGGTGTCCGAGCAGGACGGGAGGTGGTAGCGATGAGCGGGAGCGACGTCCACCGGGCACGGGCGGGCACGGCCTGGGTTCCGGCGGCGTGCACGTTGCCCACGGCCGAACAACCGCTGCGGGTGGCGGAGTTCGACGAGCTGTTCGCCCACGCCGTGCGTGCCCCGGACCGGCGCGAGCCCGGGTGGTTGCGGGTGCACCTGGGCGGCGGCGCACGGGTGGAGACGGACGCACGGCGGCTCGCGGCGTCGGAGACGTCGTGCTGCTCGTTCTTCGACTTCCGGATCACGCCGGTGGCCGAGGGACCGATCCTCGATGTGCGGGTGCCGGAGACGCAGGCAGCGGTGCTGGACGCGATCGCCCGTCAGGTCGACGCCGCCCGCCGGCACGCGGACTCCGGGGCGACGGGGTGAGTGCGGCACTGCGGTCGGGGCAGCTGGCCAAGGCGGCGGGGGTGAACGTGCAGACGCTGCGCTACTACGAGCGGCGCGGCCTCCTTCCCGACCCGAAGCGCTCCCTCGGCGGCCACCGGGAGTACGGCCCGGACACGGTGGCCGTGCTGCGGGTCATCCGCGCGCTGGCACGGCTGGGGTTCACCCTCGACGAGATCGGCGAGCTGATCGACGTCGGCGCCCACCGCGGCCCGCGCCCCGGGCTGCGCGACGCCGCGAAGGCGAAGCTCGCGGAGGTCGAGGCGAAGATCGAACACCTGCAGCAGGTGCGCGCGACGCTCGCCGACGTGCTCACCGCCGAGTGCACCGACCTCGTCGAGTGCTCCTGCAGCCCGGCCTGCCCCATCCCCTTCGCCGAGATCCGCACCGACGCCCGGGCGCCGCTCTGACGGGAGTGCCAGTCGCGTGCCGCGGCCTACGAAGCCGGCGCGAAGAGCTTCTGCATCTTCGTCGAGATCCACTCGCCCGCGGTCACGTCCAACGCTTCGACAGGTGCGTCGTGGTTGGGTTGGAAGAAGAACGGGACGGACAGCCGGGAGGACATGCTTCCCCGCTCGGGGTTGACCACGCGGTGCAGGGTCGACACCCACCGTCCGCCGGTCCACAGGGCCATCAGATCACCGATGTTGACCACGAAGCTGCCGGGAACGGCCGGAACGTCGCACCATTCGCCATCCCGTGAGCGGACCTGGAGCCCGCCGAGGTTGTCCTCCTGGTACAGCACGGTGAGGACGCCGAAATCCGTGTGCGGGCCCCGCCGCAGCTGCCCGGGCAGTGGCGGCTCCAGCTGCGGGTAGTAGTAGTTGGCGGTGAGTGACGACACGTGGTTGTCGAACTTGTCGTCGAAGAAGTCCTCGTCGAGGTCGAGCGCGCGGGCGAACAGGTGCAGGAGGTCGCCGGACAACTGAGCCATGACGGCCATGTACTCGTGCCATGTCGCCCGGAAATCGGTCGGCTCGTTCGGCCAGTTGTTCGCGAGCTTCCAGGACGCCCAGTAGTCGCCGAGCTGCGCACGCTCCGGATCGCTCAGCTCGCCCGTGACGTGCACCCCGAAGGCCTCGCAGAGGTCGGGAGGGGTCTTCTGGTCGAGGCTCTGCGCGGTGGTGCCGCCGGACCGGCGGAAGCCGGAGTACCCAGGTCGGCTCGCGACCCGGTCCTTCTCGGCATCCGGCAGCTCGAAGAATGCCTTCGTGGTGGCGTACATGCGATCGACGAGCAGTTGCGGCACCCCGTGGCCGACGATGGTGAAGAAGCCGGAATCCGCACATGCCTTGCCGATCGCCGCGGCCAGTGCACGACGTCCGTCCGCGCTGTGCCTGTCCGACAGATCGATGACCGGTACGAAACCCACGTTCTCTTTTCCTTCCACTGATTTCCGACGGATCCCGATGAGCGATGCGGTGACGCATGCGGCGGCGACGAGAATCCCGCAGCCGACGGCCAGCGCGACGGTGTAGCCGTGCACGGACGCCGCTGCGGGAGCCGGGTCGACGGTGGCCACCGCGTACGACGACGCCGCGCTGATCGCGATGGTGTTGAGCAGTGCGGTGCCCAGCGCTGCCCCGAGCTGCTGGGCGGCGTTGTAGGTCGCCGAGGCGGCACCGATGTCGTGCGGTCGCACGTTCTCCGTCGCCAGGCCGGCGGTCGGCGGCATGACGCAACCGAGGCCGAGGCCGGTCAGCACCAGCGCAGGCGCGAGGTACAGCGGCAGGACGTGGGCGCTCTGCGCCGCGAGGTCGGTCAGGATCAACATCCCGGCGGCCGCGGCGAGCAGACCGGCCACGATCAGCGCCGCGGGCGGCACGCGACCGTGCAGCTTCCCGGCGACGAGCGTCGCGCCGAGCAGGGCGGCCAGCGCGTTGATGATCAGCGTCAGGCCGGCCTGGACCGGCGAGTAGCCGAGGATCGCCTGGGTGTAGTAGCTCATGAACAGGTAGAAGCCGAACATCGCGACGAACATCAGGGTGATCGCGACGAAAGCCCCGGCGCGGGCGCGGTGTGCGAGCACGCGCATCGGCAGCAGCGGCTCGGCCGCACGCCGTTCGACAACCACGAACGCTGCCAGCAGCAGGAGTCCACCCAGCAGCAGTGCCAGCACGGTCGGTGACGCCCATCCGAGGTGTTCGGCCTGGCTGAAGGCGTAGACCACCGCGACGAAGGCGGCCGCGCTGAGCAGCGCCCCGGGCACGTCGAGCCGCCCGGCGACGCGCGTCGGGCGATCGCGCGGCACGACGGCGGAGCCGAGCAGCGCGATCAATGCGATGGGAACGTTGATGAAGAGGCACCACCTCCAGCTCGTGTACTCGGTCAGCAGCCCGCCCAGCACCAGGCCGACGGCCGAACCCGCGGCACCGACCGCGGCGAACACCCCGAACGCCCGGCCGCGGTCCCGTCCCTCCGCGAACGTGGTCGTCAGCAACGACAGCCCGGCCGGCGCGAGCGCCGCGGCGAACACGCCTTGCAGGGCACGCGTGGCGATCAGCATCTCGGGGCCGGCCGCGGCCCCTGCCAGCGCGGACGCGGCGGCGAACCCGGCCGATCCGATCATGAACGTGCGCCGGTGGCCGAGGGCGCCGCTCACCCGGCCGCCGATCAACAGGAGGCCCCCGAACGCGAGCGCGTAGGCGGTGATCACCCAGTGCCGGCTCGCATCGGACATGCCCAGCGCGTGCTGCGCGGAGGGCAGCGCGATGTTCACGATCGTTCCGTCCAGCACGACGAGGAGCTGGGCCGCGCTCACCACCGGCAGCGTCCACCACCGCCTCCATCTGTCGGTCAACGCCCACCACTCCCTAACGATGTTCGATGTTCCCTAACGTTGGTCGGGAACGTCGATCACCGTACTACACTCGCCCGCGCGGTCCGGCCGATCGAAAGGGCGAGGTGTGACGAAGACCCCGAACGACGTGACCCCGAACGACGAGGTCGCCGGCGGCGGGCCGCACAGCGTGTGGCTGCGGGAGCGCCGGGCACGTCGAGGCGAGCCGCCCCTGACGCTCGCGCGCATCGTCGAGGCGGCCGTCGCGCTCCTCGACGAGGAGGGGATCGACCGGCTCACCATGCGCCGGCTGGCCGAACGGTTGGGCGTGGTCGCCCCGTCGCTCTACTGGCACGTCGACACGAAGGACGACGTGATCGATCTCGCGGTCGACGCGATCTTCGGAGCGGTCGCGCCCGGAGCGGGAGACCCGTCCCCGTGGCGTGAGCAGGTCACCGCCGTGCTGGCGACGTGGCGCGCCGCGATGCTGCACCATCCCTGGGCCACCGCCGTGCCGGCGCGGCGACGCCCCACCATCGGCCCGAACTTCCTCGCCGGAATGGAGCTCCTCCAGGCCACGCTGGTCCGTGCCGGGTTCGCGGAGAACGCCCTGTCCGCGGCCACCTGGGCGCTCTACAACCACGTGATGGGCTCGGCGGCCTCGCAGTGCGCCCTGCGGATCTCCGACGACGAACGCCGGCTGGGCCAGGAACAGCTACGGAACAACCGGGACCGGTACCCCACCCTCGCCGCCCGCGGCTACCTGTACGACGACGACTGGGACGGCAGCTACCGCACCGGCCTGGAGATCCTGCTCGACGGGCTCCAGGCACAGCTCGACGGCAGCCGCCGTCCCGATCAGCGCTCGCCGTCGCCGGCGTGAGCGCAGGAGGCATCACCAGGCAGAGGCGGTGCCCTGATCCTCTTCGGCCTCGCCGAAGCGTCCCGAATTGCCGTTTCCTGCGCCGCGGACAGGTTGGTGCTGATAGCTCGGCCTGGGTGCCGCGGAACTCCGCCGCCACGCGATCGATCACGGCGTTGGCCGTCATCGCGAACAGCGCCGACGTACCCGGGGTCACCTTCTCGCGGACCCGTTTGATGAAGCCGTCGTCGATGCCGACGTCGGTGAGCGCCCCGGTCATCGCCCCCATCGCCGCACCGATCGCGGCGCCGAGCAGCGGAACGAAGAAGATCAGGCCGAACAACATCCCCCAGAACATCCCACCGAACGCCCCGGCTCCGGCCAGGTTGTGCAGCTGCCTCGTCCGTGGCCTCTTGCTGCCGGTCGGCCAGCTCACGACGGCCGCGTCGACCAGCGTGATCAGCTCCTCCTTCTGCAGCCGCTCCAGCGTCGTGAGGGCGTTCTCGGCTCCGTCCGCGGTGTCGAACCGCCATACGGTCAGCGTCGCCATGCCGTGTCCCCTTCGTCAGATCTTCGGAATCACGAAGCGGCCACCGGGGCCGCCGCCGAGTGGGCGCGCCGTACTCCGACGCCCGGCCATGGCTCCTCCTCGCAGCCGCCGCCCGGCACTCTTCCCCGGGCCGGGCCGGGTCCGCCTCCTCCGGAACGGGTGAGGCGGACGCTGCTCACGCCGGCCCCCGAGGGAACGGCAAGGCCGTGGCCAGTACGCGCGCCACCACCGCCCCTGCCGTCGCTGCTGCCTGCACCCGGGATCGATCCCGCCACGGCCCAGTGGTGGCGCTGTGGCGCCGCCGGCTCATCCGTGGCGGATGAGGAGCAGTCCAACCGGATCACCGAACTGCAATCCAGCAGTTGCACTCAGGCGCGTGATGTGCAATCGTCTAGTTGCACATCACCTGGAGGAACGACATGAACGACACCACGTACACCGAGGCGGAGCTGGCCGAGCTCGACAGCATCGCTCGGCGGATCGACATCGACGCGCCGGCCGATCGAGTGTGGGAACTCATCGTGCGGCCCGGCTGGTACGTCAACGACGGCACCGTCGAGGACGAGTCCGACCTGCGGTACGAGGGCGACGTCGCGGTCGTGACGCAACCGGGACTCGGGGAGTTCCGGTTCCGGACGGTACAGCTGGACAAGCCACGCTATGCCGCGTTCCGCTGGCTGGGCACACCGTTCCGCGCCGTCTCCGAGGGGACGCTCGTCGAGTTCTGGATCGACGACCGCGCCGGCGGCGGGGTGACGTTGCGCGTCCTCGAGAGCGGGTTCTCCACCCTCTCCGAAGACCCGGCGACCTGGCTGAAGGAGCGCGAGGGCAACGACCGCGGCTGGACGGAGGAGCTGGCCGCCGGGAAGGCGTTCGTCGAGTCCGGGACGGCGCACGCAGACCCGGGATCATGAGCGCGCAAGACCTCCCGACCATGTGCGCCGCGCTGAGCGACCCGACCCGCTGGGAGATCCTCACGCGGCTCGGGCAGGGAGCGATGTCGGCCTCCGCCCTGGCCAGGTCCTCCCGGTGAGCAGGCAGGCCATCGGCAAGCACCTCGAAGTGCTGCGTGAGGTCGGGCTCGTCGAGTCGGAGCAGCGCGGGCGCGAGGTCGTCTACCTCGTCGTCGGCGCCCGGCTGAGCTCGCTCGCCCGGGAGCTGGACCGGATCGGCCGGTCCTGGGAGAGCCGCCTGCTGGGGATCAAGCAACTGGCCGAGCAGCCCGACCATCCGCCTCCTCGACCCTGACCGTCACACCCACCTACGACAACCGGCGTCTCCGCGTCGAAGCCGCATGCGCTTCGCCGCGCGACCCCGCATGCCCGAAATCCCTTCACAGCAACGAGATCGGCAGGTACCAGGCATGTCCATCGAGGCGGTCGAGACGAACGACGAGCGTGCTCCGGCGACGCGGACCAGATCGGGGTTCGTGCTCGCACTGGCCTGTGCCGCCATGGCGATCGTGGGGATCGACACCGCCATCGTGAACGTGGCGCTGGCCTCGATCCAGCACGACCTCGGCATCGATCACGGCACGCTGCAGTGGGTGGTCGTGGCCTACGGCCTGCTACTGGGCGGGTTCCTCCTGCTCGGCGGGCGGCTGGCCGACCAGCTGGGACGGCGGCGGGTCTTCGTGGCCGGCGTCGCCACCTTCACGGGTGCGTCGCTCCTGGCGGGGATCACGCAGGATGCCGGTCTGTTGATCGTGGCGCGTGGGGTCCAGGGGTTCGGTGCGGCGCTCACCGTGCCGGCAGCGCTCTCGTTGCTGGCCGTCACGTTCGCGGAAGGACCCGAACGCGACCGCGCGGTGGGCTCTTCGGAGCTGTCGGCGGCCTCGCCGGCACCGTCGGGGTGGTCCTGGGCGGGCTGCTGGCCGCCGGTCCCGGCTGGCGCTGGGCGTTCTTCATCAACGTGCCGGTCGGGATCGCGCTGCTCGTGGCCGCCCTGGTGTTCCTGACCGCGGATCGGTCCGGTGACGCGTGGGCCGCGCCTCGACGTCGGCGGGGCCATCACGGTGACCGGCGGCCTGCTGCTGTTCGTCTACGCGTTGCACCACGCTGCGGGCCACGGCTGGTTCACCTTGTCCACCCTGGCCCTGTTCACCGCGGCCGCCGCGCTGCTGGCCGTGTTCGTCCGGATCGAGGCACGTTCGGCCGCCCCGCTCGTGCCCGCCGCACTACTGCGGAACCGCACGGTGGTGACCGCGAACCTGACCGCCTTCCTCGCGTTCTCCGCGCTGCTGTCGTTCATCTTCATCGGTTCGCTGCTGATGCAGCAGGCCCTTGCCTACTCGCCGGCGATCACGGGTCTGGCGTGGCTGTCCACGACGGTCACCGTGTTCGTGGCTGCCATGGTGGGCGCCCGGTTCGTCGCACGGGTCGGGGTGCGGCGACTGCTGATCACCGGCTTGTCGCTGGTCGCCGTCGGGGCGTTGTGGCTGGCGAGGGTCCCCGCCGACGCCGGCTACGCCACGGACCTGCTGCCTGCCTTCCTGCTCGCCGGGGTCGGCTTCGGGTTCTGCGGGCCCGCTCTGCAGCTCGGCGCCCTGTCCGGGGTGTCGCGATCGGATGCGGGGCTGGCGTCCGGCCTCGTGGAGACGATGCGCGAGATCGGCGGGGCCGCCGGGGTGGCGGCGGTGTCCACCGTGCTCGTCGCGGGCTCCGGCCTCGACAGCTTCCACACCGCCTTCACCGTCGTCGGCGTCCTCGCCTTCCTCGGCGTGGTCGTCGCAGTCACTGGATTCGCACGGTCCGCCGTGCGGAAAGGAGAGATGTCATGAGCGGGGAGTCCTGCTGCGGTGGTTCGGAACACGTCAGCTCGTCCGGCACCGGCGGCGAGACGGCGGGCGCGATGCCCGAGCAGGCGGTCGTCGACCGGGCCACCTTCCAGACCGAACTCGACAACCTGCGGGCCCGGGAGAAGGCACACACCCGGCAGGGCGACGCGATCGCCGCGGCCCGTCGGCGCATCCCCATGGTCGAGGTCGATCCCGACCTCGAGCTGATCGGGCCCGACGGGCCGCTCACCCTGCTCGGTGCGTTCGAAGGGCGCCGGCAGCTCATCGCCTACTACTTCATGTGGTGGCCCGGCCGGCCCGCGCCCGAGCAGTGCGAAGGTTGCACGTTGTTCCTCGGCCAGGTCGCCGAGCTGTCCTACCTGCACTCCCGTGACATCACCTACGCGGTCTTCAGCCAGGGCCGCAACACCGCGTTCGGCCCCGCCGACGTACAGGTGTCGTACGACGAGAGCCTCCGCTACCGCGACTTCATGGGCTGGGACATGCCCTGGTACTCGGCGCAGCCCTCCCTCGACGCGCTCCTCGTCGGTCGTGAGCTCGGCTTGATGCACCTCGTGTGCTACCTGCGGGACGGCGACCGCGTCTTCGAGACCTACTGGACGAACCGCCGCGGCGTGGAGGCCATGGACTACAGCTACTCGCTCATGGACCTCACCGTCTACGGACGCCAGGAACCCTGGGAGGACTCACCCACCGGCCGGCCACAACACTGCTCCATGAGGACCGGCGGCGGCTCGCCCACCTGGCCGTCGGTGTCGGATGAGTCGGGCGGACGTCCCATCGCGCAGTGGGCACGTCTGGAAGCGGGTCATTCCGACGACCTCACCGCCGGGCAGCCCTGATCGGCGGGGTCGCCCAGGTCCTGCCGAGCCGAGCCGGTCCGGGCGCGCCGCCCGTCCGGTGATCACCGGTTGGGTGCAAGGCCGGCCGGATGTGGCCGCCCACGCTCCGAGTCGGCGATCACCCCCCACCCCGCCAGGAGTGGTGGGACAGCGACGGTCCTGACGCCCTGCAGCCGCGTCCGCTGATCACGAGCCGGCGCCGCCGAAGCCCGGCTGCAGTGCTAGCCGACGTGCACGTGGGGGCGGTGCGCTCGGTCGGGCTCCGCCTCCCGCAGCACCTCCCGGGTGATCGGGGCGACCTCGCCCTGGCCGAACAGCAGGAACCGGATGAAGTTCGCCACCGGGTTGCCCTCGGTCCACTCGAAGTAGACGTGCGGCCTGCGCCCGGTCTCGTCGCGGATGTGCAGGAGCAGTGCGGCGAGGGCGTTGGGCACCGTGGCGCTCTCGAAGGTGAGCACGCGGTAGTGGCCGTGCATGAGCTCGCCGCGGACGTGCACCTCCGTCTCGAACTCCGACGGGTCGCGCAGCACGACCTCGACGAAGATCGTGTCGTCGTCGGCGGGGATGTCGTGGTCGTCGCAGGTCTGCTGCAGCTTCTCCCGGTACTCGGTCTCGTCGCGGCCGTCGGGTTCGTTGGCGATCAGCCGCACGGTGCCGCCGCGGCACTCGCCGAGGAACGCGCTGGCGCGCTCGTCGAGGGTCACGTCGGTGACGCGCAGCTCGAATGCGCGCCGCACCCGGGACAGGAGGGAGATCAGCAGGATCGCGGCGATGAAGGCACCGCCGATGCGGACGCCGTCGGGGCGCTCGATGATGTTGGCGATCGTCGTGTAGCCGAAGACCGTGGCGATGGTACCGAAGGCGATCGTCCAGCCGCGCTGGTCGGCGCGGCGCGCCGCGATCGTCACCGCGACGGCCGCGGAGGTGATCAGCACCAGGACACCGGTGGCGTAGGCGCCGCCCTGCGCGTTCACGTCGGCGGCGAAGATCCAGGTCACGAGGAACGCCGCCGCGGTGAACACCAGGACCATCGGGCGCACCGCGCGGGCCCAGTCCGGGGCCATCCCGTACCGGGGCAGGTACCGCGGGAAGAGGTTGAGCAGGCCTGCCATCGCGGAGGCGCCGGCGAACCACAGGATGGCGACCGTGGACACGTCGTAGACGGTGCCGAACGCGCTGCCCAGGTACTGGTGGGCCAGGTAGGCGAGCGCGCGTCCGTTGGCCGCGCCGCCGTCCTCGAACTCCGCGTGCGGGATGAGCAGAGTGGTGATCGACGCTGGTGCTGATCAGGAATACGCTCATGGTGATCGCCGCCGTGGTGAGCAGCTTCCTGGCTCCGTGGATGCGACCCAGCGGCCGCTCCTCGGTGTCGTCGGGCCCGCCCTGGATGTGCGGCATCACGGCCACGCCCGTCTCGAAGCCCGACAGGCCCAGCGCGAGCCGCGGGAAGACCAGCAACGCCAGCGCCGACCATCATCACGGGGCTGCCGTGCTGGGTGGTCAACGCCTGTGCCCAGTCGGCCACGACCGTCGGCGCGGTCACCACGTGCCACAGCCCGACCACCGACCACGACCGCGTTCAGCGTCGAGGTAGATCCGCGACCAGCACGACCGCGAACCCGATCGCCTCGGTGAACCCCATGCAGGAACACGCCGCCGAGCAGCGCGATCAGCAGCAGGGTGATCGCCTACCTCCTGCCCGTGCAGCGCGCCGGGCACGATCGGGTTCTCCACGATGTGCGCCGTGGCGTCGGCCGCCGAGAGCGTGATCGTGATCAGGAAGTCGGTGGCGGCGAACCCGAGCAGCACCAGCACGAACAGCTTGCCCCGCCAGAACGACAGCAGCCGTTCCAGCATGGCGATCGACCCGGCGCCGTGCGGGCTCTCCGCCGCCACGCGGCGATAGACCGGCAGCGCCCCGAGCAGGGTGACCAGCACGAGCACCAGCGGTGGCAATCGGCGACAGCAGTCCTGCCGCCAGCGCCGCGATGCCCGGGCTGGTACCCCAGCGTCGAGAAGTAGTCGACACCCGACAGGCACGTGACCCGCCACCACGGGTGCCGGCGGTGCTCGGCGGACGGATGCGCGTGCGGCCCGAGGTGGCGCCTGGGCCGCTCGGTGGCGCCGGCGAACAGTCACTCCCGGATGCGCGCCCGGACCGGACCGGCGATCGTCCCCACCGGCACCTCCAGTCGAGGCGGGAGCCTCCCGCCCGATGCCTACCCTTGCGCATCGTGGGCGCGCCGGGGGCCACATCGGGCCGCACGTACACCGAGGCGGTGATCCAGCCGGCTCAGACCTTTGCGAGCCACTCGTCGAACGTCGTCGGCGCGATGCGGGCGCCGTCGCCGGGCAGCAACACGTTGCCCGCCATCTCGGGCCCGAAGAAGCCGGACCACGTCGGCACCAGCTTCGCCACGTGGCCGCGGGCCTCGTTGGTGCGTCGGGCCATGTCGACGAGGTCCTCCGGGCCCGGGCCGGCGACGTCGACGTAGCGGCCCCGCGGCTCCCCCGCGGCGATCTCGGCGAGGACGTCGGCGAGGTCCGCGGGCGCGATCGGCTGCACGAGCAGCGGCGCGATAGTGGCGACGCCGTCCTGCTCGGTCCAGCTCGCCACCATCCCGGCGAAGTCGTGGAACTGCGTGGCCGGCACGATCGTCCACGGCACGGGGCCCGCGGCCACCAGGCGCTCCTGCTCCCGCTTGCCGGCGTAGTGCGCGTTGCCCTCGACCCGGTCGATCCCGACGATCGAGAGCAGCACGTGGTGGCGCACCCCGGCCCGCTCCTCGGCGGCGAGCAGATGGCCGGTGGCAGCGGCGAAGTACGCCACCGTCTCGGCCCGGTCGGTGGCGGGCCCGTTGCTGGCGTCGACGACCACCTCGACGCCGGCGAGCGCCTCGTCGAGCCCCTCGCCGGTGGTGAGGTCCACGCCGAGCGAGCGACTGATGCGTACGACGTCGTGGCCGCCCCGTTCGAGGACGGCGACCGTGAGTGCTCCGATGTTGCCGGTGGCGCCGGCGACTGCGATCCGCATACCGGCACCGTATCTCGGACTAAACAGATCCGCAATATCTACGATAGGCTGTACGCGTGAAGCTGCCTGGGAGCACGGAGTGGGTGCTGCACTGCGCCACCACGTTGGCGCAGCTCGAACCCGGCGCCACCGCGTCGGCGAAGCAGCTCGCCGAGTACTACGACCTGCCGGGGCCCTACCTCGCCAAGCAGCTGCAGGCGCTCGTGAAGGCGGGCCTGCTGGCCGCCACCACCGGCCCGCGCGGCGGGTTCCGCCTCGCCCGCCCGGCCGCCGAGGTCACGCTGCTGCAGCTCGTGGAGGCCGTCGACGGCGCGGCCTCGCCGTACGAGTGCCGCGAGATCCGCCAGCAGGGCCGGGGCGCGTTGCCGCCCGAGGACTGCCGCGACACCTGCATCCTCGCCCGCAAGATGGCCGAGGCTCACGACGTGTGGCGGCAACACCTGGCCGCGACCACACTCGCCGGCATCCTCTCCGAGCTGCCTCCGACCGCACCCGCCCGCACCCGGTCCCGCCTCACCAGCTGACGTACCCGACACCTGCGCTCGGTCGATGCGCGACCGCGGTCACGAGTGGCCGGCTCGCCACTCACGCGGTGTCATGCCGTACACCGAGCGGAACCGGCGGGCGAAGTGGGTCGGGTCGCGGAACCCCCAGTCCCGGGCGATCACCGCGATGGGACGCTGCCGGCTCTCCGGCCGGCGCAGCTCCTCCCGCGCACCCCGGAGCCGTTCGGTGATGATCCACTGTTCCAGGCTGAGGCCGGCGTGGGCGCAGACCTTGTACAGGTGCCGCAGGGAGACGTTGTGCGCAGCGGCGATGGTGGCGGGACGCAGGTCGGGGTCGGTGAGGTGCTGGCGCACGTAGGCCCGCACGCGAGTGAGGAGCGTGTCGGCGAGCACCTCGCGCGAGCGCCGGTCCACGCGGGCGGCCGAGACCAGCAGCGCCCTGGCCAGCTCGATGCTGGCGGCGCCGAGAGCGGGTGCCGCCGGGTCGGCGCTGAGCCGGTCGGCGTCGGCCACGAGGTGGGCGACGTGGTGGCCGACCAGGCGGTAGAGCGGGCTGGTGCGGACCCGGCCCACCGCTCGGTGGATCACGTCGACGGGAAGGGCGAGCTCGTCGATCGGGATCTGGATGCAGCCGGCGGCACCGTTGCCGGACCAGGAGAAGTCGTACGGCACGGAGAGGTCCACCGCCATCAGCTCGCCGGGCACGACGATCTCCTGCCGGGCCAGCTGCTCGTGGCGCCCGGCTGCCAGCTGCTGGACAGAGAGGGCGACGACCGGCATCGCGTCCTGCTTCGCCTGCCTGGGCGTGCGTACCAGCCGGATTCCGGAGGCGCGCGTGGTGAAGATGTTCGCCGCGCCCAGGCTCCACAGCCCCATCCGGGCGTGCACGTGACCATCCGGATCTTCGTGGATCACGTGGCAGGGGGCCGACGCCTGCGCCATCGCGGCGAAGACCGCCTCGGCCCGGTCGCGAGCGGGGAGCGCGGCCGTGTCGAGGACGTAGGGCATGCGGCCGCCTTCGCTCGTTCCGGCCCCGACCACTGTGCAGCGTAGGCCGACAAGGCTGCGCTCACAGCCGACCATCGGAACGAACCCGCTGCCTACGTTCGACGTGGCCGAGGTGCTCGATCCGAGGGGGTCTCCCATGCCGTACGTCACGGCTGCCGATGGCGCGCAGATCTACTACAAGGACTGGGGCGAGGGCCGGCCGGTGGTGCTCAGCCACGGCTGGCCGCTGAACTCCGACAGCTGGGAGGCCCAGCAGCTCTTCCTCGCCGAGAGCGGCTTCCGGGCCATCGCCCACGACCGCCGCGGCCACGGCCGTTCCACCCAGACCTGGGGTGGGAACGAGATGGACACCTACGCCGACGACCTGGCCACCCTGATCCGGGAGCTCGATCTGCGCGACGCCACGCTGGTCGGGTTCTCCACCGGCGGCGGCGAGGTGGCCCGCTACGTCGGCCGGCACGGCACCGCCCGGGTGGCCCAGATCGTGCTCGTCTCCTCCGTGCCGCCGTTCATGCTGCAGACCGAGGACAACCCCGGCGGCGTGCCGATCGCGGTGTTCGACGGGATCCGCGCGGGCTCGCTCGCCGACCGGTCCCAGCTGTACCGCGAGCTGGCCGACGGCCCGTTCTTCGGCAACAACCGCCAGGGCGCGAGCGTGTCCCAGGGGGTGCGCGACGCGTTCTGGCGCCAAGGCATGCAGGCCGGGCACCGCAACGCCTACGAGAGCATCGCGGCGTTCTCGGCCACCGACTTCCGCTCCGACCTCGACTCGTTCAACGTGCCGACGCTGGTGATCCACGGCGACGACGACCAGGTGGTGCCGTTCGAGGTCGGCGGCAAGGCCTCGGCGCAGCGGATCAAGAACGCCACGCTCACCGTCTACGCCGGGGCACCGCACGGCATCACCGACACCCACAAGGAGCAGCTCTCCGGAGACCTGCTCGCCTTCCTGCGGAGCGTGGCATGAGCACACCGGACACGATCGTCCTGGTCCACGGCTTCTGGGTCACGCCGCGCAGCTGGGAGAACTGGATCACGCACTACGAGCAAGCGCGGCTTCCGCGTGCTCGCCCCCGCCTACCCCGGCTTCGAGGTGGAGGTCGAGGCGCTTGAACGCCGACCCGACCCCGATCACGGACGTCACCGTGCCGCAGATCATCCAGCACCTCACCTCGGTGATCGAGGAGCTGCCGGCGCCGCCGATCATCATGGGGCACTCCGCAGGCGGCGCGTTCACCCAGATCCTGCTCGACCACGGCCTCGGCGCCGCGGGCGTGGCGCTCAACTCCGCACCGACCGAGGGCGTGCGGGTCCTGCCGCTGTCGCAGGTGAAAGTCCACGCTGCCGGTGCTGAAGAACCCGGCCAACCGGCACCGGGCGGTCGGCCTCTCGTTCGAGGAATGGCGCTACGCCTTCACCAACACCTTCAGCGAGGAGGAGGCCCGCGCCCTCTACGAGCGCTACCACATCCCGGCCAGCGGCGCGATCCTCTGGGGTGGCGTGCTGGCGAACTTCCAGCCCGGCCACCAGGACACCTGGGTCGACTACCACAACGACGACCGCGCGCCGCTGCTCTTCGTCTCCGGCGGCGAGGACCACATCATGCCGCCGGCCGTGCAGCAGTCCAACGCCAAGCACTACAAGTCGAACACCGTCACCGAGACCATGGAGTACGACGGGCTTCGCCCACCTGCTGCCCGCGCAGGAGGGCTGGGAGAAGATCGCCGACACGTCCTCGACTGGGCACTGCGCGCACGCCCGGCAGTGACCGGGCTCACGCGTCACGCACGTCGGCGGGCCGACCGCGCTCATCGAGGTCGCCGGGTGGCGGATCCTCACCGACCCGACGTTCGACCCACCCGGCCGCCGGTACGCGTTCGGCTGGGGCACGTCGTCCCGCAAGCTGGTCGGCCCGGCGGTCGGCGCCGACGCGCTCGGGCCGATCGACGCGGTGCTGCTGACGCACGACCACCACGGCGACAACCTCGATGACGCCGGCCGCGACCCTGCTCCCGTCGGCGGACACGGTCCTGACCACGGCGTCGGGAGCCGCGCGGCTGGGCGGCAACGCGCGAGGGCTCGCGCCGTGGTCGTCGACCACGGCTCGAGCACCCCGGCCGGCCGACCATCGAGGTGACCGCCACCCCGTGCCGGCACGGCCCGCCGCTGACCGGGCCGATCGTCGGCGACGTGATCGGCTTCGCGCTGCGCTGGCCCGGCCAGCGGCACGGGGCGCTGTGGATCTCGGGCGACACCGTCCTGTACGGCGGGGTCCGCGAGGTCGCCGACCGGCTACGGGTCGGCATCGCGCTGCTGCACCTCGGCGGCGTCCGGTTCCCGGTGACCGGGCCGGTGCGGTACACGATGACCGCCCGCCACGCCGTCGAGCTGTGCCGGCTCGTCCGCCCGCACACGGCGATCCCCGTCCACTACGAGGGCTGGAAGCACTTCCAGCAGCCGCGCGCGGTGATCGAGCGCGAGTTCGCGAACGCCCCGGCGGAAGTGGGACGCCATATCCGCTGGCTGCAGATCGGAACGCCGACCGAGCTGGAGACCTGACGAGCACGCTCGGATCCGCATTCCGACGAGCGGCGCGTTCGTCGCCTAGGTTCCGACGAACGCGCCGTTCGTCGGAAGCGGGCCATCAACTAGTCGAACTCGCCCAGCTTCACGCCCGCGACGAACGCCTGCCACTCCGCGGGGGTGAACAGCAGGGTCGGACCACCGCGGTCCTTGCTGTCCCGCACGGCCCGCGACCCGTCCGGCAGGTCGGCCACCTCGACGCAGGCACCGCCGTTGCCGTTGCTCCGGCTGGACTTACGCCAGACGGCGCCCGCCAGGTCGGTCATCGGACTCACCCATCGCCCTCTCGATCAGGCTCATCGTCTCCGCCGCGTCGAGCGCGGACATGCAGAGGCGATCGAACACCTGATTGTAGGCGGCGACCTGGGCTTCGCGGTCGACGTACTCGGCGCTCCACAGGTCTTCCAGATAAGCGACCTGAGCGCCTGGCTCGGGGAGCCGGAGGATGTGGAATGACGAACCCATCGCCGCGTGGGCCCCGGCACTGAATGGCAGCACCTGCAACGACACGGTCGGGAGATCGGCCAGCTCGCGCAGCCGCTCCAGCTGCTCGCGCATGACCTCGGGTCCACCCACGATCCGGCGGATGACCGCTTCGTTGATCACGACCCAGAGCTGCGGCGGACCGTCGCCGAACAGACGAGCTTGGCGTTCCTGCCGGATCGCCACGAGGCGGTCGACCTCCGCCGGGTCGCGGGTGGGATCCGCCGCCCGCGTCACGGCTCGGATGTAGGGCTCGGTCTGGAACAGCCCCGGCACCAGCTCGATGTCCCACGTCTTGATCTCGACGGCCTCGGCCTCCAGACCGACGTAGGCCCGCACCCACTCCGGCACCCGGTGCGACTCCCGCTTACGAGCCTCCCGCGCGACCACGAGGACCTGCTCCGACTCCTCCGGCTCGACGCCGTAGAGCCGCAGCAGCGCCCGGACCTCCGCGGCCTGGAGCGTCTGCTTGCCGGTCTCGATCTTGCTGATCTTCGAGACGTCGCATTCGAGCTCCTCCGCGGCGGCCTCGCGGGCAACACCTGCGCTCTCGCGGAGTCGGCGCAGCTCGCGACCGAGCTGGAGGCGGCGGACGGTCGGGCTCTGAGCCATGGGTGAGGAGTGTGGCCTATCAGCCGTTGGCAGACATCCCCGGGGTGCTACTTACGAACTCGCATATGCATCTTCTATGGTGTGACGATGCCGACAGAGCCAGCGCACGTGCCATCCAGTACGAGCTGCTCGGTGACGGTCACCGCCCTCGACCGGTGCGATCACCTCATCGAGGAGCGGGTGTTCGCCGCCTCGCGGTCCGGTCGCTACACCGCCCGCTGCGGCGCGATCGTCGTCAGCGCCGGGCTGACCCAGGAGCCGGGACGGCCGTGCCCGCTCTGCAGTCGGCGGCCGGCACCGTCGGTGCGCCGGCTGCGGCGCCTCCGTTGCCGGGCGCGCCGCGATGGCTGACTTCCCCGTCACGGGCGTCGACGCCGCCATCCATTTCATGGCGCAGCAGAACGGCGGCGTGGAACGGGTGCTGAAGATCCACCGGCGGCTGCGCGACGGGCGCTGCCGCGGCTGCCTCACGACCGTCACGACATGGCCGTGCCCGGTGGCCCGCTTGGCCCTGCGCGCCCAGCAGACGCATCCGCCGGACCCGCGTCAGAGGTGAGCGCGCTCGCCCATTCCGACGAACGGCGCGTTCGTCGGAACCTATCCGACGAACGCGCCGTTCGTCGGATTCAGGTTGCCCAGGGCGGCGATCAGCCGGTCCCAGAACCGGGGCAGGTCGAGCCCTACGGCCACCTTCGCGTTCGGGGCCTTGCCCAGATATCCGTGCAGGTCGACTACCGTGGCGCCGCGGGTGTGCTCGCCCGAGACCTCGACCGCCACGTGCACGTCCACGCACTCCACCAGCGTCGGGTCGATCACCCGCGCCACCGCCACCGGGTCGTGCAGCGGCGGCGACTCGAAGCCCCACAGCTTCTTGTACGTCGAGGCGAAGAACGTCATCAGCTCCGCGCACACCGGTCCGAGCTCGCCGCCGAGCGCGTGGAGCCGCGCCACCACCTCCGGCGTGACCAGCGCCTGGTGCGTGACGTTCAGCCCGCACATTGTCAGACCCACCCCAGCCGGCTCCGCAAGCTCCGCCGGCTTACCGTCCCCCGGTGTCACCGGCACGCCACTGCCGAACACGATCGCCGCCGCCTCGGGGTCGACGAAGATGTTGAACTCGGCGTACGGGCCGACGTTGCCGCGCTCGGTCGAGCCGCCCATCAGCACGATCTCGCGGATCCGAGCCACGTCGTCCGGGTAGCGGGTCAGCAGCAGGGCGATGTTGGTCAGCGGCCCGGTGGGCACGAGCGTCACCGGCTCCGGGTGCTCCTGCAGGACGCGGTGCATCAGGTCCACGGCGTGCTCGTCGAGCACTCGCACCGTCGGCACGCCGAAGCGCGGCCCGTCCAGCCCGGACTCGCCGTGCACGTCCTCGGCGATCTGCAGCGGCCGAGTCAGCGGGCGAGCGCAGCCGGCAGCCACGGGCACGTCGTGGATGCCGGCGAGAGTGCAGACGCGCAGCGCGTTGAGCGTGGTCTTGTCGAGCGTCTGGTTGCCGGCCACCGTGGTGATCGCGAGCAGGTCGACGGCCGGGTCGCCGGCGGCCAGCATGATCGCGATCGCGTCGTCGTGCCCTGGGTCGCAGTCGAGGATGATCGGCGTCACGACTCGCGAGCCAACCAGCGCACGGCGTTCGCGAACAGCGTGGCGTACCCCGGCCACTCCACGAACTCCGTGGGGCACCAGTGCGGCCCGATGTCGGACGCCCATTCGTGATCATGTCGACGCCACAGGTGTTCGATCTTGCTCCAACCGCTGAGTGAAAGAGTCGACTTGGCGCGCCGTCCCCGGCCCGGACCTTCTCGTCCAGGCGCCGAGATGGCACTGAACGCTGTTCGATCTTCCAGGAACCACGCTCCGGCCGTCTCGACACATCGTCGATTTAAAGCAGTCGCTTGACTTATCGAGCTCACCGCCGTTCACTGGCACAGAACGAGCCGACCCGAGGAGGAACGTGATGGTCGCCAGCGAGGCGGACGAGCTGCTCCGCTACCCGATCCCGAACGACGCGGCGCTGACACCGCCCGGGGAGTGGGCGGAGCTGCGCGACAAGTGCCCGCTGGCCCACGTGCGGTTCCCCAGCGGCGACCAGGCCACGCTGCTGACCCGCTACGACGACGTCCGGAAGGTGCTGTCCGACCCGCGGTTCGGGCGCGGATCGGAGGCCGAGGACGCCGCTCAGCTGTCCGACTCGGGCAGCGTGTTCAACAGCAGCATGGCGATGGAGCTCCCCCAGACCGGTGAGGCTCACCAGCAGTGGCGGCGGATGCTCAACAGGTGGTTCACCGCCAAGCGCATGGCGTCGCTGCGACCGCAGATCGCGGTGATGACCGAACGGCTCGTCGACGAGATGGCGACGCAGGCACAGCCCGTCGACCTGAAAGCCGCGCTGGGGTTCCCGCTGCCGGTGTGGGTGATCTGCGACATGCTCGGCGTCCCCGAGGCCGACCGCGACCGCTTCTCGCACTGGTCGGACCTGCTGCTCAACCTCACCCGCTACACCCGCGAGGAGGTCGCCGCCGGTGAAGTGGAGTTCTTCGCCTACATGGCCGGCCACATCAACGCGAAGCGCGCGGAGCCGGGCGACGACGTGCTCAGCGAGCTCATCACCGCCGGCGACGCCCAGGCCGAACCGTGGTCCGACGCGAAGCTCGTGGCCACCGGGCTCGGCCTGCTGATCGCCGGGCACGAGACCACCGCGAATATGATCGGCAAGATGGTCGCGATGCTGCTGGCCGATCGGCACCGGTGGGAGCAGCTGCTCGCCGACCCCTCCCTGATCCGCACCGCCGTGGAGGAAGTCCTCCGGATGGACACCAACGCCGGCTTCGGCATGATCCGCTACCTCGACGAGGGCATGGACGTCGCCGATACCAGCATCGCGGGCGGCACCACCGTCGTGTGCAGCATGGCCTCCGCCAACCGGGACGAGCGCATCTTCGACGACGCCGACGAGATGAACCTCGCCCGCACCCCGAACCCGCACCTGGCCTTCGGCACCGGCCCGCACTCCTGCCTCGGGCAGGCACTGGCGCGCACCGAGCTGCAGGTCACCCTGGAGGTGCTGCTGCGCAAGCTGCCCACCCTGGAGCTCGCCGTGTCGGCGGAGGAGCTGCGGCGGGTGGAAGGACTTGCCGTCGGCGGGCTGCGCGAGGTTCCGGTGAGGTGGTGACCGTGGCACGAAGAACCGTCCGGGCCGAACGAGCCGGCGCCACCCGCGACGTCATCCTCGCCACGGCCGAGCGCCTGTTCGCCGAGCACGGCGTGTTCGCCATCTCCAACCGCCAGGTCAGCGAGGCGGCGGGGCAGGGCAACAACGCCGCGGTCGGCTACCACTTCGGCACCAAGACCGACCTGGTGCGCGCGATCATCGTGAAGCACACCGAGCAGATCGAGCGGCGGCGCGAGCAGATGGTGGCCGCGATCTCGGACCCGTCCGACATCCGGGAATGGGTGGCCTGCCTGGTGACGCCGGCCACCGAGCATCTGGGCACGCTGGGCACCCCCACCTGGTACGCCCGGTTCGTGGCGCAGTGCATGACCGACCCGGGGCTCCGCGAGATCGTCGTCGGCGAGTCGCTCACCTCCGAGAGCCTGCGCCGGATCCGCGACGGGCTCCACAGCTGTCTCACCGATCTTCCCGAGGACGTGCGCCTGGAACGCGGCGACATGGCCCGCCAGCTGCTGGTGCACATGACCGCCGAACGCGAACGCGCGGTCGCCGAGGGCACCGACACGCCCCGCGCCAGCTGGCACGCCGCCGGCATCGGGCTCATCGACGCGGTCGTCGGTATGTGGCGGGCACCGGTCACCGACCCGTAGGTCCCGCCCCGCGAGGTCAGCGGGTGATGGCCCGGACGTCCCACACCCACGCGTCCGAAGCCCGGCGGGCCGGACCGAGGAGCGCGGAGAGCGCGGTCTGCAGTTCCTGCTCGCGGGGCACGCCGGCGAGGACGATCGAATCGGCGCGCCAGAAGCGCAGGTCATCCACGAGCCGCGCCCGGTCGGCGTCCGAGATCGGGGGGATCTGCCCGGTGCGGGCGACGGCGTCGAGCAGCACCGCGCTCGGCCGCTTCGGCGCGCCGTAGCCGCCCGTGCGCTCCTCCCCGAACGGGCCGACGAAGTAGCCCTGGGGCAGCGCGAAGCCCATCCCGGCGTCGACCTGCCAGCGCAGAGGCTCGGCGTGGAGGGGTTCGGGCAGCGGGACGGGGACGATCGTGCCGCCCGGATCGACCCACCGCGCCCACTCGCCGCCGGCGTAGAAGGCCGGGGTGGGAGCCCGCGTCACGGCCTCGAACGGCAGCGGCACGATCGGGAGCAGCGCCGCGACGAGCGTCCCGGCCCACACCACCCGCATCGACGCCGGACCGAACCGGTGGTCCGTCGGGGCGTCGAGGACCCGCTGGGTGGCCACGGCGATCAGGCAGCCGGCCGCGGGCAGGCAGGCCAGCGCGATCCGGGACTCGAGCACCGACTCGAGGAGCGGCAGGTCGGCCAGCAGCGCCCACGGTCCCGGCCACCCGGTCGGTCGCCCGTCGACGGTGATCTCCGGCCCGAGCGACAGCACGGCGGCCACGCCGCCCACCATCGCGGCGATCCTGGCTGGTGGTTCGGCGCGCAGCCAGATCGCCAGCACGACGACGAGGGTGACGAGCCCCCACCCGAGGAACGCGTTCTCCTCCGTGCCGTTCAGCGCGAGGCCGGACGGCCCGCCGGTCAGCAGCCCGCCGACCGACTGGCTGGGATAGGCGACGAACGCGGCGAGCGAGTTGCCGGTCGGACCGTGCTCGATGCTGCGATAGCTCTGCGGCCCGGCGAACTGCATCCACAGCGGGTAGGCGAGCAGCACGCAAGCGACGACGGCGGCGGTCCCGAGGCCGACGACCACCTGCCGGGGCACCCGCCTCCTCACCACGGCGAGCCCGATCGCGTACGGCGCGGCGACCAGCACCGCGATCAGCAGGATCTCCTCCCCGATCAGCACCTGGAGCGTCCCGAGCACTCCGAGCCCCACCCCGTGAAGGACGGGCCGGCGGGCTCCCGCGAGCCGGATCAGGCAGACCGCGATCACCGGGATCAGGAAGGTCGCGACGAAGTTGGGGTGGGCCTTGGCGTGCGAGATGATCGGCGGCGCGAACCCGCAGACGGCCGCACCGATCGCCGCGGCCACCGGCGAGCGGACGGCGTGGCGGGAGAACAGCCAGTACCAGGCCGTCGCGGTGCCGGCGAGGCCGCCGGTGAGGACCAGGGCCCACGTCACGGTGGGCCCGAAGAGCAGCGTCACCGGCGTCAGCGGCACCGCGAGGGCGGGTAGGGCCGTGTTGGCCATCATGTTCACCCCGAGCGGGGCGTTCTGGAGCTCGGAGAACAGCGGGTTCCAGCCCTGCGCCACCGCGTGCGCCTGCGCGGCGAACAGCCACTCGAACAGGTTCTGGTCCTGCATGCTCGCGACGAGGTAGCCGCCGTCGAGGTCGCGCCACAGCCCGATGTACATCAGGACCGCGGCGAGCACGTAGCCCTCGACCACGAGGACGTCCGCCGTGCTGACTCCGCCCCACGTCGGGCGGCCGAGAGCGCGAGCAAGAGCTGTCACGCGCGCACGTCCATCACGAGCCCCGTGCCATCACCGACATACCGACCCATGTCCCCGGGATGCGTGTCCCCCGTCACACGGAATTCAGGCTCAACCAGCGGCAATGACATCCGCGGCAGCATGCCCGATGGCGACGAGGAACGCAGCGGCGGCGTGCCCCCGGCGGGCTCTCGCCCACGCACCGAATGGGGGTGCGTGGGCGAGGCGACCGTGCGGGAGCGAGGTCAGAGGGTGTCGAAGCGGCGGCGGCCGGCGTCCACCTCGGGCAGGGTGGCGATGACGCTGCGGATGTGCCGGCGCATGGCGGCCTCGGCGGCCTCGGCGTCGCCGGCGCAGATGGCCTCGATGATCTGCAGGTGCTGCGGGAGGGAGATCGAGGTGCGGCCGGGGTGCATCGCCAGCTGGAACTGGCGGCGGACGTTCTGGCCGCGCAACCGCTCGAGGATCGCGCCCGCGGTGGACTGGCCGGCCAGCGTGAGGACGAGGCCGTGGAGCTGCCGGTTCAGGTCCGAGTAGCCCAGCAGGTCCCCCGAGGCGACGGCCGCGCGCATCGCCTCCCCGATGTCCCGCAGCCTGGCGCGGTCGGCGTCGGCGATCCGCTCGGCCGCCTTCGCCGCGCACAACCCCTCGAGGGCCATCCGGACCTCGGTGATCTCGATCGCCTCGGCGAGCGAGACCGCCCGGACGCGGGCGCCCCGGTTCTGCACCCGCTCGACGAGACCCTCGCTCGTGAGCTGCACCAGCGCGGTGCGCACGGTGGCGCGGCTGGCGCCGAACCGCTCGGACAGGTCGGCCTCGACGAGGCGTTGGTTGGCCACGAACTCGCCACCCGAGATGGCCGCGCGGATGGCGTCGACGACAGAAACCGCCTCGGCCGAGCGCGGACTCTCGGTCCCCGTCATCGTCAACAACCTCCGCGTGCAGATCGGCGCCCTTATTGTGCCTGGTCCGGCGCGGGGACCGGCGGGGTGCCGTGGGTGTGGAAGGACGAGATCGTCTTCAGGCCCCAGGCCTGGCCCTTGGCGCGCTCGGCCTCGGTCCACGTGACCGGCTCCCAGTCGGGGGCGAAGATCAGCCGCGCCGTGGGGTTGCACAGCTCGATGCGGTTGCCGCCGGGCTCGTAGACGTAGAGGAAGAACGTCTGCTGGATCGCGTGCTTGTGCGGGCCGGTCTCGATGAACACGCCGCTGTCGAGGGCGATGTCCGCGGCCCGCAGGATGTCCTCGCGCGTGTCGGTGGCGAACGCGATGTGGTGCAGGCGCCCGGTCGAGCCGGTCCAGTCGTTGGTGTAGACGAGGTCGTAGGACTTCTGCGCGAAGTTGGTCCACTGGCCGGAGATCACGCCGGTGTCGAGCTGGATCTGCTCGGTGACGCGGCCGCCGAGGGCATCGCAGATGAACCCGCCGTTGGCGGCGGCCTCTTTGGCCAGGTAGTTGACGTGGTCGAGCCGGCGGACGCTGACGCCGCGGCCCGGGTAGGCCTGCGCCTGGTTCTTCAGGGCGGGGCGCAGGTGCTCGGGCGGCTGGTAGCGCTCGCTCTCCCAGTAGATCTCGATCTCGTGGCCGTCGGGGTCGCGGAAGACGTACGTCGGGCCGATCCCGGGGTCGCCGTCGGCCCAGCCGATGCCGAGGCCGCGTTCCTCGACGGCCGCGACCCGCCGCTTCAGCGCCTCCTCACTGGACGCCCGCAGGGCCGTGCGGCCGACGCCCGACGTCGTCGAGGCGGTGAGCTTGAGGCTGTGGTGCTCGTAGTCGTCCCACGTGCGCAGGAAGACCGAGTCGCCCTGGCTGCCGTTCTCGGTGAGGCCCAGCACCCGGGTGAAGAAGTCGAGGCTGCGCTCCGGCTCGGGGGTGTAGAGCTCCACGTGGCCGAGGTGGGCGATCTCGTGCCGGGGGGATTTCTCGGGGGACATCGTCGGCTCCAGACGTCGGTCAGGGGCGAGGGAAGGTGGTGCCGTCGAGCAGCGGTCGTGCGGTGCGGATGACAGCGGACCGGTGTACCCGCGGTGGGTCGGAACGCTGGTCGACGTCGACGTCGACCTTCAGGGAGCCGCTCGGGTGCTCCACCGCGAACGGGCGCCCGTCGGCCGGGCGGACCAGCAGCTCGTGGCCGACCGCGCCGTCGAGCAAGGCGGCGGTGACGACGCTGACCGCGCCGAACACCCCGATCGACGGGTGTGGGCGCACCGGGTCGAACGCGTTGAACGTGCGGGTGCAGATCGCGCCGCCGGCGCGCGGGGCGGCGACCAGGGTGATCTTGGGGACGGCGGTCGCGGTGACGTCGCCCAGACCCATGAGCTTGCCCGCCTGCAGCCGCAGCAACCGCACACGCTCGGCCAATGCCGCGTCGGCGGCCAGCTCGGCGGGTCGCTCGTAGCCGGTGCGACCCAGGTCGGCCGCGCGGGCGACGACCACGGGCATGCCGTTGTCGATGCAGGTCACGGGCAGCCCGTCGATCTCGTCGACCAGCCGGCCGGTGGGCAGGAGGCTGCCGCAGACGGAGCCCTCGGTGTCGGCGAAGTCCAGCGCCACCGGGGCCGCGGTGCCGGGGACGCCGGCGATCGCCGTGTCGCCCGCGTAGTCGACGTGCCCGCCGGGCGTGGCGAACGTCGAGACCGCGCGCCCACCAGTGTTGATCATGTGGATCCGCACGCTCGTGCGCTCCGGTCCGGCGACGGCGAGGCCCCGCTCCACAGCGAACTGTCCGACCCCGGCCAGCAGGTTGCCGCAGGTCTGGCGGTCGGACACGGTGGCGGTATCGACGCCCACCTGCAGGAACAGGTAGTCGATGTCGCAGTCCGGCTCGGCCGACCGCGCCACGACAGCCACCTTGCTGGTGACCGGCTGGGCACCGCCCAACCCGTCGATCTGGGCCGGGTCCGGGCTGCCCATGATCCGCAGCAGCAGGTCGTCCCGCGCGGCGGGATCGGCGGGCAGGTCGGCGGAGACGAAGTACGCCCCCTTCGAGGTGCCGCCGCGCATGAGCAGGCACCGCACGCCGGTCATGTCTCCCGCTCCGCGAGATCGGTGGCCTTCACGTACTCCACCCCCAGCTCCGCGAGCGTGGCACGCAGGCCGTAGCGGTCGAGGCCGAGCTCCCCCGCGACGAACGCGCGTCGGGTGGCCTCCTCCTTGGCCAGCCGGGCCCGGCCGGCGGTGAGCGCCTCGCCGACCCGCTCCCGGGGCACGCACACCACACCGTCGTCGTCGGCGAGCACCGCGTCGCCGGGCCGCACCACCTGGCCGCCGAGGACGATCGGGACGTTGACGGCCCCGGCCGTGGCCTTGACGGTGCCCTGCGCGCTCACCGCCGCCGACCAGGCCGGGAACCCCATCGAGCGGAGGTCGGCCACGTCGCGGACGCCGGTGGTGGTGACCAGCCCACGCACCCCGCGCTGCGCGAGCGCCGTGGCGAACAGCTCGCCGAACAAGCCGTCGGAGCAGGGAGAAGTGGTGGTGACGACCAGCAGGTCGCCCGGGCGACAATGCTCCACGGCGGCGTGGATCATCAAGTTGTCGCCGGGCCAGCACAGCACCGTGACGGCCGTGCCCCCGACCCGCGCGCCGGCCTGGATCGGCCGGAGGCCGGGGCCGAGGTAGCAGGTGCGGCCCAACGCCTCGTGGACGGTGGCCACCCCGAACTCCGCCAGCGCGTCGACGTCGCCGAGCTCGGCGCGCGGCGGGTCGGTGACGATCACCGGCTTCATGCCAGCACCCCCGTGACCTGCGGGTACAGCCGCACGAACGCCTCGCCCATCGTGCTGTGCGCGAGCCCGAGGTTGGGGCCGGCGTTGCGCTTGAGCTGCACGCCGCGCCGCTTTGCGAGATCGGTGTAGTAGTCCCACATGTGCTGCTGCGCCGGCAGGCACTCCATCGCCTTGCGCTTGCGCTCGAACACCGTGGTGATGTCCAGCAGCACGTCCGGCCGGAAGTCGCACTGCTCGGGCTGGTGCGGCTCGAAGAAGAACACCGGCGGGGCACCGAGCGGCTCGCCGGGGGCGTCATAGCCGATCGCCTGGGCCAGCACCCGGGCCTGCAACGCCATCCGCGCCGCTGCCGGGTGATCGCCGTTGTACGGGTCGGCGAGCGTGTGGGTGAGCACGACGGTGGGCGCGAGCTCGCGGTAGATCCGCACGAGCAGGTCGACGGTCTCCTGCGACTCCACGAGCGGGTAGTCCCCCACGTCGAGGAACCGGATCTGGGCACCCAGCGCAGCCGCGGCGTTCTCGGCCTCCTCCCGGCGGATCGCCTTGATCTCGTCGAGCGTGCGGCCTTCCCGCCAGGCCCGGGCGGACTCGCCGCGTTCGCCGAAGCTCAGGCACACCACCGTCGCCCGGTCCCCGCGTTCGGCCGCCACGGCGATCGCCCCGCCCGCGCGCCACACGAAGTCACCCGCGTGTGCGCTGACCACCAGCAGGCTGCCGCGCTCCCCCGACCCCGACATCGCCACTCCCGTCCGTGCTGACTCGGCCGTCCCCAGCATCGATGCTGCGGCAGGTATCGTCAACAATCGTGGCGCCTATCTTGTAGCGAGTCGAATGTCGCACGGAGGAGCCGCGCGCTGGTCCGGGCCCTCGCAGAGCCCGTGGGCCGTGCGAGGACCGCGATCAGTGCGCGGGCCGCGGTCCACGATCAGCCGAAGGCGCGCAGGAACGTCTCCACAGCAGCCCGCGTCACGGCCCACAGCTCCTCGTCCGGGACCTGCCGGGTGCCCAGCCGGGAGCGGGCCTCGATCGGGCCGGCGAGCAGCGCGATGAACTGCTCCGCCGCCTGGGTCGGGTCGAGCCTCCTCAGCCGCCCGGCCAGGGAGAGCCGCGCGATCCTGTCCGCGAGCGCCTCGGTGACGCGATCCGCGGCTCGCCCACGGTCGATGTCGATCAGGTCCGGGAACCGGGTGAGCTCGGCGCTGAGGAGCCGCCGCAACGCGACCGACCGCGCATCGCAGTGACACACGAGCATGTGGTCATGGGCGGCACCGACGGCATGTGCAAGGCGATCGCCCTCGACCGACTCCGGCGCGGGGGACGAGGTGGCCATCGTCGGGCGCAACGCGGAGAAGGGGGCGGGTGAGCGTGCTCGTCTGCCCGCCCGAGGCGCCCTACGGCTACGGCGTGGTCCGGGGCAGGGCGGTGTTCGAGCCCGCGCTGAGCGAGCGGCTCCGGGACGAGCTGACGATCAAATACGTCGGCGTGACCTACGCCGAGCACGTCGAGCGAACCCCCGAAGCCGAGGCCGGCGAGGTGGTCGCCGTGAGGCTGGTCCCGGAGAGAACGGCCGGCAGGCTGTGACCCCGCCGTAAGCTGCCGGACGTGGCCGATCTCGCGGGAGCGTTGCGTCGCGTGTCCTACGAGGTCCTCCCGTTGAAGGCCACAGAGGAAACCGTGCTGGCGCACGTTCCGCGGGACGTGCCGCTGACCATCAGCACGAGCCACGCCAAGGGACCGGAACCGACCGTCGACCTCGCCGTCCGGCTCGCCGGCCACGGCTACTCCGTCACGCCGCACCTGGCGGCTCGACAGATCCGCGACCGCGCTCACCTGTCCGACCTCGTGACGCGGCTGCGGGAGAGCCGGATGGACAGCGCCTTCGTCATCGGTGGCGACGCACCCGAACCGGCCGGGCCGTTCCGCGACGCCCTCGCCCTGCTGGTCGCGATCGACGAGATCGGCAACCCGTTCCAGCGCGTCGGGATCGCGGGATACCCCGAAGGTCATGCCCGGATCGACCCGCTGGTCCTCGAGAAGGCGTTCGCCAAGAAGGTGCCCTACGCCACGCACGCCATCACGCAGATCTGCTTCGACGCCGGCGCCACCGTCGGATGGGCACGGCAGGTGAAGCAGCGGGGTGTCGAGCTCCCGATCAGGGTGGGCCTGCCCGGGGTCGTCAGCCGGCAGAAGCTCGTCCGCATCTCGGCCGGTCTCGGCCTCGGCCAGTCGGCGCGGTTCCTGCTGAAGCAGCAGAGCATGTTCTGGCGGTTCTTCCTGCCCGGCGGCTACCACCCCGGCCACCTGGCGAGACGGCTCGCACCACACCTCCATCACGCCGACGCCCACCTGGACGGCTTCCACTTCTTCACCTTCAACGCGGTGGCCCGGACCGAGGCGTGGCGCCAGTCGATGCTCGCCCGGGTCTCCTGACCAGGATCGGAGCACGACGTGCTCGTCGCGCCCGACGACCTGAGGGCCGTCCGACCCGGTTCCTCAGGCTGCGACGGCCGGGCTAGCGTGCCGCGGGTGATGTCCCGGGGTGCGGCGGCCGTTCTGGTGGCGCTGATTGCGCTGGTCACGGCGTGCGCGACACCGATCGCAGGCACGCCGCACCCGGTGGGGTCGCCGGGCGTCGCTGCCGGCGGCGGGCTCCCGCTGGAACCCGAGCAGCAGCAGCTGGCCGAGCTGTTCGCCGAGGTGCGCTCGTGGGACATGTGCGCCATGCACGACGTCGAGGCCGCGGCACGCGCCACCGGGTATGCGCCCGACGAGCTGCTCCCCTACCGCGAGCCCGGCATCTGCCGCCTCCTGATGAAGGAGCCGGCCGGGGTGCAGCAGTGGGAGGTGCAGCTCGACGTGTTCCAGGTGATCCCCACCGAAGGCGGCGGGCAGCCACTGGACGTCGGTGGGGTGCAGATGCAGCAGGTCCGCGACAGCGACGACGTGCGCTGCGCCTACAGCTACCCGATCGGCTCCCCCGCCCCCACCGAGGAACCGTGGGGCATCGAGGTGTCGGTCTACAACATCGACGGGAACAAGCCGCCGTGTGACGTCGTGCGCGAGTACGCCACGGCGATCGCTCCGCGACTGGCGGACCCGCCGTTGCGCAGCGCGGGCGGCACCACCCCGGCCTTGGACATCACCGCGGCCGATCCGTGCGCGCTGGCCGCCGCGATGGTGCCGTCGATGACCGGTGAGCAGGGCCTCGGCCCCGACGTCGTCGAGGTGGGTGACATCGCGCCGTACGAATGCAGCATCGCCGCGAACGTCGGCGACGGCCCGAGCGCGCGGAGAGTGCGCGCGTCCGTCGACTTCACGCTCGCGTCCGCCAAGGACATCGGGAGCGCCACCATCGGAGGCTTCCCGGGCACGAGCGAGCAGCTCGGCATCAACTGCCAGACGTCGTTCGCGCCGTCCGACGTGCAGCTGGCCGGCAACCCCGAGATCTCGCCCTCCGTGCCGGTGGTCGAGGTCATCGGGGAGTGCGACCAGATCGACGCGATCTCCGCGGCGGCGGCCGCCGCGATCCCACCCGCGGCCGGGGGCGCGCCCCGCGAGAACGCGCTGGCGCTCGGCGACCTGGACCCGCCGCCGACGGCCGAGAGCGTCGGCGCCCCGTTCGACCCGTGCACGGTGGTGGGTGGCTGGCAGCCCTACCCGGCCGAGGTGCAGCCGCCGACACCGCGCCCGGCGGTGCCGATGACCGTGCGGCCCGACGACCCCTTCAAGGTCGGGTGCAAGTTCAACGCGGGTGAGATGTTCTCCTCCCTGGTCTGGGGACTGTCCACCCCGGACGGCCTGTCGGCCGACCCGGCGACGCGCCGCGCCGGCGCGGTCACCGCGCAGTTCGGCGGCAAACCCGGCGTGGAGGAGTCCAGCACGGACGAGAACAGCGGCGCGCCCACCTGCTACAGCGCCGTCCAGCTCTCCCAGGGCATCGCCGCGATGGTGACGAGCGTGCCGGGCTTCGATCCCTGCGCGGTGAACCGCGCGGTGCTCGACCAGGTGGCGCAGAAGGTGCCCTGAGGACGCCCGCCGCGATGTGGTGCACTGACTTCGTGAAGATCCGTCTCGCCGCGCTCGTGGTCGCGCTGGCGGCGTTGGCCGGCTGCTCCACCCCACCGGGACCGGCCCCGGCCACGCCCGCGCCCACGCTCCCCGAGGACGCGATCGCCTACGACGACCTGCTCTCGGCGATCGACCGGAAGTTCCCGTTCGACAACACCTGCGACCAGCTGGGCGCCGGCTCGATCAGCGAGGTGGGCGCCGAGGACACCCGGGTGCTGCAGGGCATCGCCGGGCCGGTGGGCTGCGCGGTCGAGTTCAAGACCTCCGATCTGGACGAGCTGTGGATCGAGACCCGGTCCCCGCCCAACCCGTCGGAGCCGCGGTACTTCCCGCTCCTGTGGAACGGCGACAGTGGCACCAGCACGACCTACCACCGCAGGCTTCTCCTGGACGGGCGCTACTACGCGGTGGAGACCATCGACTTCTACGGCGGCCAGGCCGGCTGCTACCTCACCGTCGACACCGGATCGCCCTACGCGCTGCAGTTCCGCGGGATCGTCCCCGAGGAGCTCGCGGCGGGCTACGGCGAACTCAACTCCTCCTTCACGAACTACGAGGTCGACCACGCCGGCACCGACCGGTTCATGAAGGACAACTGCCCGGTGGTCGAGCAGACGGCCGTCGCGCTGCTCGGCGACATCGACCCCGACGGCGGGTCACTGGCGAGCTGAGCAAGACAGGGCGGGGGTGATCATCGACTCGGTGCACCGACGGCCACATCCGGCCGGCGCCGCACCCAACCGATGATCATGATCTGCCGCTGGATCACTAGGCGAGATCGCGGCAGGCGACGCGGTAGCCGGCGAGTCCGAGCAGGCCGGCCCACAGCAGCAGCGAGACGATCACGGGTGCCGGGCCGTCCACCGCGGCGAGCGTGGCCAGGGCCGCCGTGGCGCTCGACGGATCCACCCAGGCGAAGACCTGCGGGGCCAGCCCGCTGATCGTGAGCATCACCGGCACCGTCGCGAAGTAGATCGCGAGGGCACCCGCCGCGTTCGGCACCAGCATCGCGACGGTGAGCGCGACGAGGATCGTGAGCAGCGAGCCGAGCACGCACACCCCGATGACCCAGCCCGGCCGGTAGCCCAGGAGGTAGGTGGCGCCGACGCCGGAGATCGCGCCAGGCGCCACGAGCAGGGTGGTGACCAGCTGCAGGACCGCGGCGAGCAGCCACAGCAGCAGCACAACCGTGGCCTGCGCGAGGAAGTACCGGGCCCGCGACGGCTGGGCGAGCAAGGTCGGCTGCGCGCTGCGGTGCTGCCACTCACCGGCGATGAGCTTGATCAGCACGGCGTGCAGCAGCAGGTGCCCCACCCGGACCGTGTAGAAGGTGGGCGAGATCTGGCCCGCCGCCGACGCGTACGCCGATGCGTAGTCCGAGCCGGTGTGGATCAGCACGGTGACGCCGATCAGGACGATCGGGGCGAGCGCGAGCAGGATGCGGTCGGACAGCGTGCCGGTGAGCTTGCGCAGCTCCACCAGCACCAGGGTCAGGAACCCGGTCCGCCGCGACGCCGCGGCGAACGAGCCGCCGCCCGGCGGAGCCGGAACCGGCGGGGGCCCGGCGGGCTGCTGGACCGACGACGCCGCTCCGAGCGGTCCGGGCGCCGGTGGAATCGGAGCGGCCGCCGGCCCGGTCCAGCCCGGGGCCACGGTCCCGGCACTCGCCCCGGGAAGCTGTGCCGGCACAGCGACGGGACCCGCTCCCTGCCCGACGGGACCGTGGCCCGCGGGCCACGAACCGGCGCGGCCCTGTCCCTGCTGGTGCACCTGCCCCTGGTGAACCGGTCCCTGCTGGGCCGGTCCCTGCTGCATCGGACCCGGCGGCACCGGTCCAGGCGAAGGCGGTTCAGGCGACTGAGCTCCGGGCGACTGCAGTCCAGGCGACTGCGGCCCGAGCGGCTGAGGCGGCACCGTCCAGTTCGCGCGCTGCCCAGGCGCCACCGGCCCCGGCGGTCCCGCCCAGTTCGCGGTCTGTCCAGGCGCCACCGGCCCCGGCGGGCCCGCCCCGTTCGCGCTCTGCCCCGTCGGCATGCTCATCGTCCCCCTCCGGACAGCCGGAAGAACAGCTCCTCGAGGTTCTGCTGGTGGTCGCTGATCCCGTGCACCCGCACGCCGGCGGCGAAGACGATGTCGGAGACCCGGTCGCTCGTCGCGTCGGCGAGGATCTGGCCGTCGGGGTTCGGCTGGATGCGCACCCCGGCCTGCATGAGCGCGTTCGCGATGGCCTGCATGTCCGGGCCGCGGACGAGGGACCGGTTGGACGCGAGCAGCTCGCGGATCGGCCCGTCGGCCACCAGCCGCCCGTTGCCGATCATGACGATCCGGTCCGCGGTCTGGTCCACCTCGGACAGCACGTGACTCGACAGCAGCACGGTGCCGCCGCGGGCGGCGTGCCCCCGTAGCAGCTCGCGGATGGCGCGGATGCCGACCGGGTCGAGGCCGTTGATCGGTTCGTCGAGCATGAGGAGCGGCGGGTCGGCCAGCAGTGCGTGGGCGAGCCCCAGCCGTTGACGCATGCCGAGGCTGTACTTGCCGATCTTCTTGCGCGTGGCGTCGCCGAGCCCGAGCTGGACCATCAGCTCGTCGGCCCGGCGAGCGGGCACGCCCATGAGCGCGGCCGCGTTGCGCATGTGCGCGCCGCCGGTACGGCCGGGGTGCACGGCCGAGGCGTCGAGCAGGACGCCGGCGACGTGAGCGGGGTTGGGCCACTCGCGGAACGGCTTGCCCGCGATCCAGCTGCCCCCGTGGGTGGGCGGCGTCAACCCCGTGATCATCCGCAGCGTGGTGGACTTGCCCGCGCCGTTCGGCCCCAGGAACGCGGTCACCGTGCCCGGCTGCAGGTCGAAGGAGACGTTCTCGACGGCAGACCGACCAGAGTAGATCTTGGTCAACCCCCGGACGCTCAGCACGACCGGATGGTAGCGATCTGCAGTTCCCACCTGACGACCGCGGACCTGCGGGAACTCCCCCTGCAGCTCAGCGGGCGACGGGCGGCCGGGTCATCCGAGCGGGTCCAGCACCTCGGCAGCGCCCGCCGCGGCGCGCAGCAGCCCGGCCCGCTCGCCGACCAGCGGATCGCCATGCCCGAAGCACACCGTCGTGAACCCCGGCTCGGCCAGCCGCCGGAACGAGTCCTTCGCCCGATCGCGGTCGATGTTGAACGGCCCGAGGAACACCGCTCCGTCCCGCTCCGCAGCGGTGTCGCCGGTGAACAGCAGCCCGCGCTCGGCATGCCGGAGGGCGGTGCTGCCGGGGGTGTGTCCCGGCGTCCAGATCACCTGCAGCCCGTCGTCGAGGACGTCGCCGTCGTCGAGGTCGACGATCTCCGTCCGTCCATCGTTCTCAGCCACGACGACACCGGCACGCTTGTTCACCTCTGGGAAACGTCAACGGCGGGTGAGCACGATCAGGTAGCGGCTGGTCCGGTCGGCGGGATTGGAGTACACGCGCGGCGCGGGCGGGCCGAGCTGGAGGCAGTCACCGGGGTCCAGCTCGTGAACGGTGTCGCCCTCCTGCAGGCGCAGGTGGCCGGCGAGCATCCAGATCTGCTGGTGCACGAGCGCGGAGGCCTCGGTGGGGAACGCGACCCGCGCCCCGGCAGGCAGCTCGATCTCGACGAGCTCGAGCGGCCGCCCGCTGGCCGGCGACACCGTGCGGCGCCGGTAGCCGCTGTCCGGGTCGGTCCAGGTGGGCTGGTCGGCGGCGCGGACGAGTCGGTCGCCACCGTCCTCCGCACTGGCCACCAGCTCCGAGAGCGTCATCCCGAGGGCACGCGCGAGCCGGGCGAGCAGGACCGCCGTGGGCTGCGCGTCGCCTCGCTCGACCTTCGCGATCATCGCCCGGGACACCCCGGACTGCTCGGCGAGCGCACTGACCGAGAGGCCGCGCGACTGCCGGGCGGCTTGCAGCGCAGTGGCGAGGGACGAGGTCAGGGTGTCGGACACGACTGTCACTATAGTGACTATCTCGCCTATCATCGTTTCCATGAAGGTTCGCGCCGCCACCGAGGAGGACGCCGCCGCCTGCGCGGCGATCTACGCGCCCTACGTCATCGACACCGCGATCACGTTCGAGACCGAACCGCCGACCATCGCACAGATGGCCGAGCGGATCGCGGCGGCCGAACACACGCACGCCTGGCTCGTGCTCGAGAGCCTGGACGACAGCCAGGTCGTCGGCTACGCGTACGCCGGCCCGTTCAAGGCGCGACCCGCATACCGGTGGTCATGCGAGGTCAGCGTCTACCTGGAGACCGGCCGCCGGCGTACCGGCGGAGGGCGCACCCTCTACGAGGCACTGTTCCCGCGGCTCGCCGAGCGGGGGTACCGCACGGCCGTCGCCGGCATGACGCTGCCCAACGAGGCGAGCGCCGGCCTGCACAGGTCGTTGGGGTTCGAGCCGGTCGGCACCTACCGGCGCATCGGCTGGAAGCACGGGCGGTGGCACGACGTCGCGTGGATGCAGCGGACCATCACTGAAGGGTCGGACCCACCGGCCGAACCGGGCGGGGGCCGCTAAGAGTGCGCCGTCACGGTCCGGCGTGACCTGCGGACGATGATCTCGAGTTTCGGTTGTCCATGGTCGTCGCCGCGACGGTGAGCCTGCACGCCCCGGTCGCCCCATGATCGATCCGATTCGCACACCACCGCTGCACCGACAGCGCTGCTGTACGACTCGACGCGATCGATCCCTCCGAGAAGGACACCAGCGCGGCCGCCGCCACCACCGTGCGCTCCTCGAAACGATCAACTGCGCGGACGGGGCGCGCGCACCGCACGTGGGCGCGCACCCGGGATCCCCACACAGAGCGGCCATCCGAAGCCCATGCCGCGCGGGGCGCAACGGGATCACAGCAGGTGGCGTGGCACCCGGCAGGAGGGTCCGCGTCAAGATCGGGCTTGCCAGCGCGTCGGGGACGGCCGCCAAGGCGACCACGGGGTCCGGTTGTGGCGCCAACCCGGCCACCCCCGCTCAGGTGCGAGGTCGAGCCGCAACAGACGAAACGCGCGCGAGACCTGGCCGATCACCGCGGGAGCTATCGGTCCGGGTGGGGTACGGCGCGCCCACCGGAGCGGACTTCATGGTCAGGTCGACACCACGGCTGAACGGCTCGGGCAACCGTGGTGTCGACTTGACCATGCACCGCGTACGTTCCGCGGAAACACAACCCGATCTTGTCCGTGGGCAGGCGCGGGCCGGGTCGTTCACCGCGGACCACCCGGGCGACCTCGTCCTAGTGCCCCAGCTGGGAGGTGGTCCGCTCGACGATCACGCTGGTGGCGTACCGCACGGTGCCCGGCGGTTCGACGTCTTCCCAGCTGCCTGTGTACTTCTCGGCGATCGCGCGCTCCAGTTCGAGCCCCGGATCCGGCACGAGGTCGCTCACGGTGCCGCGCAGCTCGAGGTAGAAGGTGGGGCGGGCCGGGTCGGCGATGGCGACGGCGATCCGCGGGTCACGGCGCAGGTTTCGCAGCTTCTGCCGGCCCTCGACGAGGCTGATCCGGACCCGCTCGCCGTCCCACAGGAACCAGAGCGGGGTGATCTGAGGCCCGCCGGCCTTGCCGATCGTCGAGACGAACGCGACCGCGCGTGAGCGCAGCAGCTCGTGGAACGCCTCGGGGATGTCGACCATCAGGCGCGGACGCGCACGATGACTTCGGTGTCGGTGACCTGCTCGACGCCGACCGTGAACCCGCCGGCCTGGGTCTCGCCGCCCACCGGCACGGTGATCTGCTGGCCCGCCACCTCCAGCTGCGCGGTGCCGTCCTGGACTCCGACGAGGCGGGCATCGACGCCGAGCACCGAGACGGCGACGTCGCCGCTGCGCGGGAAGGTGACGGTGCAGCCGTCCAGCCCGCAGTCGACCTGCGAGCCCTGCCCCCCGCAGCCGGCGACGAGGGCCAGCGCAGCCAGGACGGGCATCACGGACAGAACGGCACGACGAATCACGAATCGGAGCCTACGGGCCCGGGAGGCAGCACCTCATCGAGGCCGGTCCGCGCGGAGGCTGCGCAGCCCTGTCCCGGAGCGCGTCGGATGCATCGCCCTCGCACCACAGCCGGCCGAGCGTTCGAGCAGATGCACGTGCAGAAGCCTTTGCAGATACCTCTTGCGGATGCAATCAGAGAGCGACAGACTGGATGCGGTGGGTGGCATGCCCGTGGGCAGCCGCCCGGAGGGTGGGACCTGTGGCGGAGTGGGGACCGTGAGCAGACCGCGTGGGCCGCTGAGCCCGTTCGAACTCGGTGGGGGATCCACCATCTCCGTCACCTGTGTCATGGACGGCCGCTGCCATTCGGTTCCCGATGAGGAGCTCGCGATCGGCATCGCCCACCGCGGCGGTCAGTACGCCGCAGTGTGCGGCCATGTCATCACGCCGGCGCCGATGGTCGCGCCCGACGGCGATCTCTGCCCGGCGTGCGCCGAGCGCGACTCCAGCCACCGCAGTAGGCGCGGCCACCGATTCCGCCTCTGACCGGAACATTCCCCCCATCAGTGTGTCCACCGGTTGTGCGGATTACGTGTGAACCAGGTGTGGAGCGGGTTGGGATGGGCATCTGACAGATGCGACATCCACCGACCTGGGAGTACCGATGTTCGACAACCTCGTCGCTGCGTTGGGCGACGCGATGCGCACTGTCGCGGTCTTCGTGCCGCAGCTGGTGCTGTTCCTCGTCATCCTGCTCATCGGATGGCTGATCGCAAAAGGACTGCGGAAACTGACCGACACGGTTCTGGAGCGCCTGCATTTCGACCGTGCAGTTGAGCGCGGCGGAATCGGACAGGCGCTCGGGCGGTCGAAGTACGACGCCAGCGACCTGATCGCGATGGTCGTCTACTACGCCGTTCTGCTGCTCACGCTGCAGCTCGCATTCGGCGTGTGGGGACCGAACCCGATCACCGACCTGCTGACGGGCATCGTCGCGTTCCTCCCGCGGATCGCGGTGGCGATCATCATCGTCGTGGTGGCCTCGGCCATCGCGGCCGCCGTCAAGGACCTCGTGATGGGGGTGACCGGCGGGCTCTCCTACGGCAACGTGCTCGCGAACATCGCGTCGATCTTCATCATCGCGCTGGGCGTGATCGCCGCGCTGAGCCAGATCGGCGTCGCCATCGCCGTCACGATGCCGGTGCTGATCGCCGTACTGGCCACGGTCGGCGGCATCATGGTCGTCGGTGTCGGCGGCGGCCTGATCCGGCCGATGCAGCAGCGCTGGGAGCGTTGGCTGGACCGCGCCGAGCGGGAAGCGCCCCATGCACGAGCCCACGCCCAGGCCTACGAGCGCGGCCGCGAGGACGCCGCACGCCCCACCACCACCGGGGCCCACGCCGACATGACCGATCCCGTGGGCGCCCGCATGGACCCGATGGCCGACCCGCCTTCGGACATGCGCCAGCCGTAGCCGCTCCCCTCAGGAGCACCCGGCGGGGTCGGACGTCAACGGCCGGCCCCGCCGAGGCCCATTCCCGTTGCAGCAAAGCCACTTTCCCGCCACGTCGTTGCGGGAAAGTGGCTTTGCTGCAATTCAGAGCAGGCGGTCCGGAGTGATCGGCAGGGACTGCACGCGCACGCCCGTCGCGTGGTGCACGGCGTTCGCGATGGCGCCGGCGACGCCGGTGATGCCCACCTCTCCCACGCCGAGCAGGCCGAGCGGGGTGGTGGGATCGGGCTCGTCGAGGTAGGAGACGTCGATCGCCGGGACGTCGGCCTGCACCGGCACGTGGTAGTCGGCGAGGCTCGGGTTCACGATGCGACCGGTGCGCGGATCGACCAGCGTCTCCTCCGACAGCGCCGCCCCGATCCCCATCACGATCCCGCCGCGCAGCTGGCTGGTGGCGGTCTTCGGGTTGATCACCCGCCCGACGTCGAACACCGAGACCCAGCGCGTCACCCGGACCTCACCGGTGTCCTCGTCGACCGCGACCTCGCAGAAGTGGGCCCCGGTGGCTGCGCGCACCTGGCGCCGCTGATCGTTCACCATCCCGGCGAGGAAGCGCACCTGGCCCGCGAGCCGGCCGACCGACGTCCGGGCGCCGACCCGGCCCTCCAGCGAGGGACGCCCGGCGCGCGCGAGGATCGCTCCGTAAGTCTCCCCCGATCCGTCCGCCGCGAAGAGTCCGCCGTCGCGCGCCGTGAGCTCGTCGGCCCGGCGCCCGCGCAGCGGTGAGTCGGGTGAGCTGCGGGCCAGCGCGAACGCCGAGCGCCTCAGTTCCTCGCAGGCCCGCAGCACGCTCGCCGCCGCCGTGGCGGTCTGCCCCGACCCACCCGCCATCGGTCCGACCGGCAGCGCCGAGTCGCCGACCTCGACCGTGACCGCCTCGACCGGAACGCCGAGCGCGTCCGCCGCGATCTGTGACTGCACGGTCGCGGCGCCCACCCCGATCTCGTGCAGGCCGCAGCGCACCAGGACGGTGCCGTCCATCCCCAGCCGGACGGTGACGTCGGCGGTGAGCTGGATCGGCATGTGGAACGCGGTGGCGACGCCCCAGCCGAGCAGCCGCCGCCCGTCGCGCATCGAGCGCGGCTGCGGCGGGCGGTCGGCCCAGCCGAACCGCTGCGCGCCACGTGCGTAGGCGGCCCGAAGGTTGCGGTGGGTGAAGGGCTTGCCGCCCAGCGGATCGCGTTCCGGCTCGTTGTGCATGCGCAGGTCGACCGGGTCCATGCCGAGCTCGTGCGCGAGCGCGTCCATCCCGGACTCCAGCGCGAACGTGCCGACTGCCTCACCCGGCGCCCGCATGGCGGTGTTCGGCAGCAGGTCGAGCGTGGCGGTGCTGAGCCCGACGAGGATCGTGCGGGCCGCGTAGAGGTGGCGGGACTGCGAGCCCACGGCCTCCGGCATGCCGCCGACCCGGCCGAGCTGCGAGATCCCGGTGTGCACGAGAGCGGTCAGCGTGCCGTCGCGCTCCGCGCCGAGCGCGACCCGCTGGATGGTGGGCGCACGCCCACCCACGGTGCGGTAGACGGCTTCGCGCGACAGCGCCAGCCGGACCGGTCGCCCGGCCACGCGCGCGGCCATCGCGCACAGGACGGTGCCGGGCCAGACGAACCCCTTCCCGCCGAACCCGCCGCCCAGGTTCGGGGTGATCACGCGAACCCCCTCGACCGGCACGCCGAACCGCCGGGCGAGGTGCCGGCGCGTGAAGTCCATCGCCTGCGTGGTGTCGTGGACGGTGAGCCGGTTGCCGTCCCACACAGCGGTGGTGGCGTGCGGCTCCAGAGCATTGTGGTTCTGCGGAGGCGTGGTGAACCGGAGGTCGACCGAGACCGGGGCGGCCGTGAGCGCCTGCTCGGCATCGCCTTTGCTGCCCCCGCTGGGCATCATCGGCATCGCGCGCACCGGCTCGGCCGAGCCCTCCGCGGCCTGGAAGTCGGTGACGGCGGGCGCGGCGGCGTAGCTGACCCGCACGAGCCGGGCGGCCTCCACGGCCGTCTCCAGGGTCTCCGCGACGACGACCGCGACCGGCTCGCCGTTCCAGTGCACCTCGTCGCTGCCCAGGTAGTTCACGGTGGTCCCGGACGCCATGGTGCTGAGGTCGAGCGGGTTCACGCGGGCCGGCGGGGACTTCAACGGCGGCGCGTTCCGATGCGTGATCACGGTGAGCACGCCGGTCACCGCCTCGGCGGCCGCGGTGTCGATCCCCGTGATACGCCCCCGCGCGATCGTGGCGTGCACGAGCGTGGCGTGCGCGAGGTCCGGGAAGGGCCGGTCCGCGGTGTACTCGGAAGCTCCGGTGGTCTTGACCGCACCGTCGACGCGGTCGATCGGCCGCCCGACGGCGGGACCGGTGGCCGTGGTGGGGCGGGTTCGCTCCGGCGCCTGGGTCACGCCGCACCTCCCTCGGTGGCGAGCCGGCTCAGCGTCGCGACAGCCGTGCGCTGCACCATCTCGATCTTGAACGCGTTCTGCGGTCGCGCGACCGCGGGTGCCAGCTCGGCAGCGAGCGCCCGGCGGAAGGACTCCTCGGTGGCCGGGGCGCCCAGCAGCAGGCGCTCGGCCTCGTTCGCCCGCCACGGCGTGGTGGCGACGCCGCCCAGCGCGAGCCGCACGTCGACGACATCGCCGTCGCGAACCTCGAGCGCTGCCGCCACCGACACCAGCGCGAACGCGAACGAGGCGCGGTCGCGCACCTTGCGGTACAGCGACGTCCGGGCGACGGGCACCGCGGGCAGCTCGACGGCGGTGATCAGCTCGTCGGCCGCGAGGTCCGTCTCGACGTGCGGTGTGTCGCCCGGTGCGCGGTGCAGCTCCGCGAGGGAGATGCGCCGCGTGCCGCGCACGCTCTGCACCTCTACCACCGCGTCGAGCGCGACCAGCGCCACCGCCATGTCGGACGGGTGCGCCGAGATGCAGTGCTCGCTGGTGCCGAGCACGGCGGTGCCCCGGTGGAGGCCACCGAGAGCGGCGCAGCCGGTGCCGGGCTCGCGCTTGTTGCAGGCCGCCGCGAGGTCGCGGAAGTAGGGGCAGCGGGTGCGCTGCAGGAGGTTGCCACCGACCGTCGCCATGTTGCGCAGCTGCCCCGACGCGCCCGACAGGAGCGCCTGGGAGAGCACCGGGTACTGCGAGCGCACCCGCCGGTCGGCGGCGAGGTGGCTGTTGCGCACCAGCGCGCCGATCCGCAGGCTTCCATTTCCTTGCACCTCGTCCACGCCGGCCAGGGGCAGCGAGGTGACGTCGACGAGCGTCTCGGGCCGCTCGACGTCGTCGCGCATGAGGTCCACGAGGTTGGTGCCGCCTCCGAGCGGCCGTGCCCCGGCCGCGACAGCGCCCAGCGCGGTGGGGAGGTCGGGGGCGCTGACGTAGCCGAACGGCCTCATGAGGCCACCTCCCGGATGGCACCGACGATGCCCTCGTACGCCCCGCAGCGGCACAGGTTGCCGCTCATCCGCTCCTTGATCTCGGCGTCCGTCAGCGCGATCTCGTCGGCCTCGAGGTGCGGGGTGACCACGCTCGGCATACCGGCGCGGTGCTCGGCGAGCATCCCCAGCGCGGAGCAGATCTGGCCCGACGTGCAGAAGCCGCACTGGAAGCCGTCCTCGCGGACGAACGCCTCCTGCAGCGGATGCAGGTGGTCGGGCTGCCCGACGCCTTCGATCGTGGTGATGTCCCGCTCGGCGTACTGCACGGCCAGCGCGAGGCAGGCGGCGATCCGCTCGCCGTCGACGAGGACCGTGCAGGCCCCGCAGGCGCCCTGGTTGCAGCCCTTCTTGGTGCCGGTCAGACCCAGGTGCTCGCGCAATGCGTCGAGCAGGCTGACCCGGGGATCGAGCTCCAGGAGCTCAGTGGTTCCGTTGACGCGCAGCTTCACGGGAGTCACGCGGCCACCATAAGGCAACGGCGTTGCCTTAACAAGTCAACGCCGTTGCCCTACCTGCGGGTTAGGGTCGTCGCGATGAGTACGAAGGCCGGCTTCCTGCGGGCACGGCGGCCCGAGCAGAAGCAGCAGCGATACGCCGCGATCCTCGACGCCGCGCGCGAGCTCGCCCTTCGCGACGGGGTCGGCGCGGTCAGCCTCGCCGACATCGCGGCGGAAGTGGGCATGCACAAGTCGGCACTGCTCAAGTACTTCGAGACGCGCGAGGAGATCTTCCTGCGGCTCGCCGAGACGGAGTTCGGGGAGTGGGCCGCCGGGGCGCTCGCCGCACTGTCGACCACGGGGCCCGAACCCCGCGACGTGGCCGACGCACTGGCGGGCTCGGTGGCCGACCGGCCGCTGTTCTGCCAGCTCCTGCTCTACACACCGCTCACGCTGGAACGCAACGTCTCCCTGGACGTCGTCCGCGCGTTCAAGCTGGCGGTCAAGGGCTCGCTGGACGAGGTGGTTCCCGCGCTGCAGCGGGCGCTCCCGGCACTCGATGCCGAAGCGTGCTTCGACCTGTTCATGATGTCGGGCGTCGCGGCCGCCGGGCTGTGGCAGGCCGCGCACCCGTCACCGCAGGTGGTGGCCCTGCACGCCGAGAACCCCGGGGCGGCCACCTACCCCGACTTCAGGGCCGCGCTGATCCGGTTCGTCCGGATCTACCTCGCCGGCCTGCTCACGGAGTGAGGGTCACTTGGCGTCGAACAACGGCGCCGGCGAGCGGCGCCAGCGGTCATCGCGGCTCAGCGCGCAGATGGCGAGCACGCGGACGGTGAGCCAGTCGGCCCGGTGCCAGCACTCGCCCACGGCCGCACGCAGCCGGTCGCCGTCGGTGCCGGCCTGGTCGAGCAGGCCCTTCGCGTAGCCGGCCAGCAGCACAGCACCGGCGGCCGCAGCCGATCCCTCGACGCCGAGCAGCAGGATGTCGCGGACGCCCGCGGCGTGCTGGTCCACGGCGGCGAGCAGCGCGGGCACCGTGGCCGCGGCGGCGAGCCCGGCGTCACCCATCTGATCCATCAGGCCCGACAACCAACGCTGTGCGTGATGATCGGCCACGTGGTCGAAGATTCCTGCCACGGCAAAGAAGGGTATCTCACCCTATCGGACGCAGGATCGGTCAGTGACCAACCACGCAGTGACCGTCAGAGCCAGATACCCGGCCCACCGAACGGTCCGCGCGCCTCCCGGCCCGCTTCCCGGTCGCTGGGTTCCACGGCGTCAGCCGTGCGCAGCAACCACCAGACCGAGCCGAACGCCGCCACCACAACCACGGCGAACACGGACCCGGTGAGTGCCACTAGGCCCAGAATGATCGCGATCATCGCCCACTCCGGCACCGTGGTCTCGCCGGGGCGGGCACACGGGTCCTCTCCGGCATCATGCCGGCGCACGGCCTCGACCAGCTGCTGGTCGTCGTCAGCGGTCCACTCCATGCCGCTCACCTCCCTCGTCGGGGGTACCCGCAACGGCCTACCAGCCATGCGGCCGCTTCGCATCGGGCAACCGGGCGAGTAACCCGTAAGTGTGAACGGGTCGGCGCCGATCCGCTAGTGCCCCGAGCACGAGTGCTAGGCCATCGCGCCGCGGGCGTCGAGGTGCCCGGCGAGCGCGCCGGCGGCCGCCTGCAGCATCGGCACGATCCGCTCGACGGCGGCCCACGTCACCCGCGTCTCGGGGCCCGAGACCGACAGCGCCGTGGACGCCGGCCCGCCCGGCACCGCCACGGCCACGCAGCGCACGCCCAGCTCCTGCTCGGCGTCGTCGACGGCGTAGCCCTGGTGCCTGATGCGCTCGAGCTCGCGCTCCAGCCGGTCCGGCTGGGTGATCGTGTGCGGCGTCTGGGCCGCCATCCCGGTGCGGGCGACGATCGCGCGGACCTCCGCGGGCGGCAGCTGTGCCAGCAGCGCCTTTCCCACCCCGGTGCAGTGCACCGGCACCCGCCTGCCGACCTCGGTGAACATGCGCATCGAGTGCCGTGACGGAACCTGCGCCACGTAGACCACGGCGTCGCCGTCGCGCATCGCCAGGTTGGCCGTCTCCCCCGCCTGGTCGACGAGCTCGGCGAGCTGCGGGCGCGCCCACTCACCGAGCATCCGCGACGCGGCATCGCCCAGCCCGATCAGGCGCGGGCCGAGCGCGTACCGGCGGGACGGGAGCTGGCGGACGTACCCGGAGGCCACCAGCGTGCGGACGATGCGGTGGATGGTGGGCAGCGGAAGGCCGGACCGGGTGGCCAGTTCCGAGAGCGCAACAGCTCCGCCCGCGTCGGCCATGTGCTCGAGCAGGGCGAACGCGCGGTCGAGGGACTGCACGCCGCCGCCGCGGTCCGGCTGGGTCACTGGGCCCACCGCTCCTCCTGCCGAATCCGGACCTCCAGGTTAAGCGTTCACGCTCACTCGCCTGTCCAGGTGGCCCGTTCCTTCCGGGCGAACGCGGCGACCGCGGAGCGGAAGTCCGCGCTGCCGTACACGCGCGCGACGATGTCGTCGCCGTCCGGGAGGCCGGCCCGCCGCAGCCGCGCGAGCGTCTGCTTGGTGGCCCACATGGACAGCGGCGCGTGCGCTGCGAGCGTCGCTACGGTCTCGGTGAGCGTTGCGTCGAGCGCCGCCGCGTCGTCGACGAGCTCGGTGACGAACCCGGCGGCGTGCGCCTCCGTGGCGTCGAGCAGCCGGGCGCGCAGCAGCATGTCCAGCGCGCGCGATCGGCCCAGGTGCGCCACGAGCAGCGCACAGGTGTCCATCGACAGGCAGTTGCCCAGCGTGCGGGCGATCGGCACCCCGAACCGGGACGATGTGGTGGCGATCCGCAGGTCGCACGCCGCGGCGAGGGCGAGCCCGCCGCCGACGCAGTAGCCGGACACCGCGGCGACCGTGGGCACCGCGGTGTCCTCCAGCCGGCGCAGCACCTTGGTCATCCGCTCCTCGTACTCGATGCCGGCCGGACCGTCGAAGCTCGCGAACTGGGCGATGTCGGTGCCGGAGACGAACGCCTTGCCTCCGGCCCCGCGCAGCACGAGCACCCGGACGTCCGGATCGGCGTCGGCCTTCTCGCAGGCGTCGTACACGCCTGCGTACATCGCGAAGGTCAACGCGTTGTGGGCCTCGGGGCGGTTGAACGTCACCTGCAGGACGGGGCCGTCCTGCTCGACGAGGAGATCGGTCATGTCTACAGCCAACCGGGTACCACCAGGAGCAGCCACGTGACGGGTGGCGCGATCAGCACCATCGAGAAGCCCCACCGCATCAGGCGACGGTAGACGTAGTCGCGCTGGGCCTCGGGTGTATTGGCGACCGTCAGGGCACCGGAGGTGGAGAACGGGCTGGAGTCGACCACCGACGACGAGATCGCGAGCGCCGTGATCAGCCCGACCGGACCGACGTGCCCGGCAAGCAGGAACGGCACCGCGAGCGGGATCAGCGCACCGAGAATGCCCGTGGTCGAGGCGAACGCCGAGACGGCGGCACCGATGTAACAGATGATCAACGCGGCCAGCAGCGGCACGCCGATCAACGCGACCTGCTCACCGAGGAAGTCGATCGTGCCGTTCTCCTGCATCAGGTTGACGTAGGTGACGATGCCGCAGATCAGTAGCACGGTCGGCCACGCGACCTGAGCGACGGCCCCCTTGTAGGCCATGGGCGCGAACATCGAGAGCACCACGCCCGCGGTGATGGCGAGTAGACCCACGTCGAGCTGGAAGACCAGCGCGCCGATGGCCACGCCCAGGAGGGCGACCAGGGTGAGAGCGCGGTTGCGGTCGAGCGTGGTGACGGGCTCCCGCCCCTCCTCCGTGAAGCCGGCACCGGTGGCGCCCGTCGTGCTGGCCTTGGCGGCACCCGGTCCACCGCCGGGGGCCACGCGGGGTCCACCGGCCTCGACGGTCTCGTCCTCCGATTCCTCCGCCCGGCGGCCCAGCAGCTTGCGCCCGCCGAACAGGAAGAACATGACGACATTGAGAAGGACGTTGAAGATCAGGCTGCCGAGGAAGAGCGCCAGCGGGTTGCCCGGCAGCTGGCTCTCGGCCACGACGGTGTTGGTGATGACGCCGAAGATGCTGATCGGCGAGAAACCGCCCGCACTCGCGCCGTTGATGATCGACAGGCCCATCAGGACCGGGTTGATCCGGTGCCGGACGGCGAAGCTCAGCCCGATCGGGGCGATGATCGCGACTGCCGCAGGCACCACCGAGCCGAAGGCTGTGAGCGCCCCGGTGACCGCGAACATGATCCACGGGATGAGGGCGATCCGGCCGCCCACGCCCTTGACGGCGACGTGCACCAGCCAGTCGACAGTGCCGTTCGCCCGAGCGATGGCGAACAGGAACGTCACGCCGACGAGGATCACGAAGAGGCTGCCCGGGAACTCGGCGAAGATGCCGTCCGCGATGTCGTCGGGACTGCCCTCCAGCACGATCGACCCGATGATGAACGCCGCGACCAGCGATAGCGCCCCGAGGTTGATGGGCAGCACCGTGGCGATCACGAACGCGATCACCAGGGCGAGGATCGAGACAACGTGGATGGACATGCGCACTTCCTCACGGCGGCGTTGTCGGAGGGTGTTCCGTATCGCGGAAGTCTGATTCCGGCTGGAGTATGGTTCGGGGCACTCGGAGCGTCAACCCTCCCGACCCGCAAGACGACATGGAGGTCCGCGTGCACATCACCGGAGGGCGTCATTTCCTGCAGATCCCCGGGCCGACGAACGTGCCGGACCGGGTGTTGCGGGCGATCGCCGCACCGACGATCGACCACCGCGGCCCCGAGTTCGCGGAGCTGACGAAGGCCGTGCTGGCCGCGGTCGGCCCGGTGTTCGGCACGGCCGGACCCGTCGTGATCTACCCGTCGTCCGGCACGGGCGCGTGGGAGGCGGCGCTGGTCAACACGCTGAGCCCCGGCGATCGGGTGCTGATGAGCGAGACCGGGCACTTCTCCACGCTCTGGTCCGAGCTCGCCGGGCGGCTCGGGCTGCAGGTCGAGGCGATCCCCGGCGACTGGCGCCACGGCGCCGACCCCGAGGCCATCGCTGCGCGTCTCGCGGCCGACTCCGGCCACGAGATCAAGGCGGTCTGCGTCGTCCACAACGAGACGTCCACCGGCGTCACCAGCCGGGTGCCCGAGGTGCGCGCTGCCCTGAACGGCGCCGGCCACCCGGCCCTGCTGCTCGTCGACACCATCTCCTCCCTCGCCTCCATCGACTACCGGCACGACGAGTGGGGCGTGGACGTCACGGTCGCCGGGTCGCAGAAGGGGCTGATGCTGCCGCCCGGCCTCGGCTTCAACGCGATCAGCGAGAAGGCCCTGGCCGCGTCGCGATCGGCGGGCCTGCCGCGCTCGTACTGGGACTGGGGCCCGATCATCGCCGCCAACGCGCGCGGCTTCTTCCCCTACACGCCCGCCACCAACCTGCTCTACGGCCTGCGGGAGGCGTGCGCGATGCTCGCCGAGGAGGGCCTACCTGCTGTCTTCACCCGCCACGAGCGACATGCCGCCGCCACCCGCGCGGCCGTGCGGGCGTGGGGTCTCGAAGTGCTGTGCGCCGACGAGCGCGAGCACTCCGGCTCGCTCACCGCCGTACTGCTCCCCGACGGGCACGACGCCGACGAGGTGCGGCGGATCATCCTCGACCGGTTCGACATGTCGCTCGGTGCGGGCCTCGGCAAGCTCGCGGGCAAGATCTTCCGCATCGGCCACCTCGGCCACTTCAACGACCTGACCCTCGCCGGCACCCTCGGCGGGGTGCAGATGGGCCTCCAGCACGCCGGGGTGCCGATCAAGCCGGGCGGAGTGGAAGCGGCGCTGGAGCGGCTGCGGGAGACTGAGGCATGACCCTCGGCACGATCGCGGGCACCACCGATCTCCAGCGGGCGCTCGACCGCGAGCTCGACGGCGAGGTCCTGTTCGACGACTACACCCGCCACCTGTTCTCCCGCGACGCCAGCATGTACGCGATCACGCCCATCGGTGTGGTGGCTCCCCGCCACGCGGGCGACGTCGTGACCGCGGTGCGGCTCGCCGGCGAGCACGGGGTGCCCGTGCTGCCCCGTGGCGGCGGCACCAGCCTCGCCGGGCAGACCGTCGGCGAGGCGCTGGTGCTGGACTTCTCCCGGCACATGAGCACGATCGTCGAGCTCGACCGCGAGGCGCGTACCGCCCGGGTGCAGCCCGGTGTGGTGCAGGACCAGCTCAACCGGGCCGCCGCCGCGCACGGGCTGCTGTTCGGGCCGGACACGTCGACGTCCAACCGCGCCACGCTCGGCGGGATGATCGGCAACAACTCCGCCGGCAGCGGCTCCGTCCGGTACGGGATGACGATCGACCACGTCCGGGAGCTGGACGTGGTGCTCTCCGACGCCTCCACCGCCCGGTTCGGGCCGGTCGACGCCGCGGAACGCGCCCGGCGCGCGGTGGGCGACACCCTCGAAGCCCGGCTGTACCGCGAGCTGCCCGCCCTCGTCGACGCGCACCGGGACGCCATCGCCTCCGGCTTCCCGAAGTTCTGGCGGCGCGCCGGGGGCTACCGGCTGGACCGGCTCACCGACTCGTTCGACCTGGCCCGGTTCGTCGTCGGCTCGGAGGGCACGCTGGTCGTGGCCACCGAGGCCGTGGTGGGGCTCGTGCCCAAGCCGACCCGCACGATGATCGCCGTGGGGCACTTCCGCTCCACCCAGGCCGCGATCAACGCAACCGAGGACGCGCTGTCGTGCGAGCCCGCGGCCGTCGAGCTCCTGGACCGCACGATCCTGGACCTGTCGCGGTCGAAGCTCGAGTACGCCGCGCTGGGCTCGATCCTGCACGACGACCCCGACGCCCTGCTCTTCGTCTCGTTCAGCGGCGACGACGCCGACGAGCTCTCCGGGCAGCTGAAGCAGCTCGACGCGGTGTGGAAGCGCCACGGCCACAGCTACCACACGCTCCTCGCCGAGACCCCCGCGCAGCAGTCGGCACTGCTCAAGGTCCGCAAGGCGGGCCTCGGGCTGCTGATGGCCGCGAGCAGCGGCACCAACCGCCCCGTGGCGTTCGTCGAGGACACGGCCGTCGGCCCGCACCGGCTCGCCGAGTACAGCGAGCGGTTCGCGAAGGTGCTCGACCGCCACGGCATGCGCGCCGGGTTCTACGGCCACGCCTCGGTGGGCTGCCTGCACGTGCGCCCGTTCGTCGACCTCTCCCGCCCGGAGGAGGTCGCGAAGATGCGCGCCGTGGCCGAAGAGGTCCGCGACCTGGTGGCCGAGTTCGGCGGCGCCAACTCCTCGGAGCACGGCGACGGCCTCGCCCGCAGCGAGTTCAACCGGAGCCTGTTCGGCGACGAGCTCTACGAGGCGATGCGACATGTCAAGAGGATCTTCGACCCGGACGGCCGGATGAACCCGGGCAAGATCGTCGACGCGCCCGCGATGACCGAGAACCTGCGGGAACCGGCGCTGCCGCCGGCCGGGCCGCTCACCACGACGCTGGACCTCACCGTCGTGGCCGGCGGGCAGTACGGCATGCGCGGCGCCGCCGACCGGTGCATGAACATCGGGCTCTGCCGCAAGGACGACACCGGCGTCATGTGCCCGTCGTACATGGCCACCCACCGCGAGGAGGACTCCACCCGCGGCCGGGCGAACGCGCTGGTCAAGGCCCTGTCCGAGCCCGACCCGCGGGCCGCGCTCGGCGACGACCGCCTCCACGAGGTGCTCGACCTGTGCCTCATGTGCAAGGCCTGCAAGAGCGAGTGCCCGCTCTCGGTGGACATGGCCACCCTCAAGGCCGAGGCCCTGCACCACAAGCACGAGACGAAGGGCATCCCGCTGCGCTCGCGGGTGTTCGCCGGGATCCGCGGCCTGAATCGGCTGGGCGCGGCAAGCGCCCCGATGTCGAACCTGCCGAACCGCGTCCCGGTCCTCCGCAAGCTGTTCGCCCGAGCGATCGGCATCGCGCCGGAACGCCCATTGCCGACGTTCGCGCAGGAGACGCTGCTGACGTGGTTCCACGGCCGGGGACGTCAGCAAAGCCACTTTCACGGCGCCTCACGTCAGCAAAGCCACTTTGCTGACGCGGGGAGCCGGGGCCCGCTCACCTTCCTCGGCGACTCCTTCACCTCCTTCACCGAGCCGGCCATCGGGATCGCCGCCATCGAGCTGTTGGAGCTCGCCGGGTGGGACGTGCGGCTGGAGTCCAGCGGCTGCTGCGGGCGGGCGGCGTTCTCCAAGGGGATGCTCGACCAGGCCAAGCGGCAGGCGTCCGGCCTCGTGGACGCGCTCGCCGGCACCGAGGGCCCCATCGTGGGCGTCGAGCCGTCCTGCGTGCTGACGCTGGGCGACGAGCACCGCGCCCTGCTCGGAGCCGACGACCCCCGCGTCACCGATGTCGGCGGCCGCGCCCGGCTCGTCGACGAACTGCTGGTGGAGGCCATCGACGACGGTGCGCTGCGGCTGCGCGAGGACGCCTGGCCCGCCGGGCACCGGATCCTCTACCACGGCCACTGCCACCAGAAGGCCGAGGTCGGCACGGCTGCCACGGTGGCGTTGCTCTCCCGGATCCCGGGCGCGGAGGTCGTCGAGGTCGACGCCGGGTGCTGTGGCATGGCCGGGTCGTTCGGCTTCGAGGCCGAGCACTACGAGGTGTCGATGCAGGTGGGCGAGGACCGGCTGTTCCCGGCCGTCCGCGCCGAACCCGGCGGCACGGTCGTCGCCGCCACGGGCGTCTCCTGCCGCCAGCAGATCGCCCACGGCACCACCCGCCGCGCCCACCACCCGGTCGAGCTGATCCGAGCCGCCCTCGCCTGACCCCCGCCACTCACGCAACCCGCCCAGGCCCACGCACCCCGAACCGGCTCACGCGCCCCGTCGACGGGTAGCGCGAGCCGACGGAGGTAGCGCGGGCCGACAAGGGTAGCGCCGGCGGCGGCCCGAACCGACGCCCCCGGATTCCGCCCACGCACCCCCAATCAGCCGACGCGCCCCGTCGACCGGTGGCGCGGGCCGGGACACGTAGCGCGAGCCGAGGCCGGTCGCGCGGACGGGCCGGGTCCCGCTGCCGATGCAGGGTGGCGAGCCTCCCGTACGCCGCCGGCGGTACGGCGACGCACTCCCCCGGACGGAGGCGGCGGGGGCGCTCGGTGGCTACCGTCCTGGTATGCGAAGCGACGGGCGTCCGAGCTGGTGGGCAGGGGTGGTGCCCACCGTCGTGCTGCCGCTCGCCGTCGCCGTGTTCACCCTCGTCGGCACCGGGTTCGCCCAGCAGTACGGCACGGGGCTGCGCATGCTCGACGTGCTCGGCAGGGTGCTGCTGCTGGCCGGGCCGTTGGCGCTGGTCGTGCGCCGGTGGAACCCGCCGGTCGTGTTCGCCGGGATCGCGGGGGTGCTGCTGATCTACCTGGCGGCCGGGTACCCGTTCGGGCCGGTGCCGCTCGCGGCGTTCGTCGCGCTCGGCACCACGGTCGGGCGCGGGTACCGGCGAGCCGGGTACACCCTCGCTGCCGTGACGTTCGCCGCGGTCCTGGTGGTGCACGTCCTGCGCTACCCGCACCTCGGGTTCCCGCTCACCGGCGCGTCGGGGTGGCTCGCGTGGGTGGCGGCGTACGTCGCAGCCGTGGAGCTGTTCCGGACCCGGCGCGAGCGGCGGGAGCAGGCCAAGGCCGTCCTGGCCGAGGCCGAGCGCCGCCGCGGGAGCGAGGAGCGGCTGCGGATCGCCCGTGACCTGCACGACGTGCTCGGCCACCACGTCTCGCTGATCAATGTGCAGGCCGGGGTGGCGCTCTACCTGATGGACGACGACCCGGAGCAGGCCCGCTCCGCGCTGACCGCGATCAAGCAGTCCAGCCGCGACCTCCTGCGCGAGATGCGTTCCACGCTGGGTGTGCTGCGCGGGGTGGACGAGGAGCCGCCGCACCAGCCGGTGGCCGGGCTCGCCCGGCTGGACGAGCTCGTGGAGGCGACGCGCGCGGCCGGGCTGCCCGTCACCGTCGAGGTCAGCGGGGAGCCGCGGGAGCTGCCGCCGAGCGTCGACACCGCGGCGTACCGGATCATGCAGGAGGCGCTGACCAACGCCCGCAAGCACGCGGGGCCCGCGGAGGCGTCGGTGCTGCTGACCTACACCGAGGACGGGATCACGATGCGGATCGACGACGACGGCACCGGCCCGGTGGGCGGCTCCGACGGTGGCAACGGGCTGCCCGGCATGCGTGAGCGTGCCGCGGCCCTCGGCGGCACGCTCACGGCGGGTCCACGCCCGGGCGGTGGGTTCCGGGTGGACGCGCACCTGCTCACGGCGCGGGGTGAACGGTGATCGGCGTGCTGCTGGTGGACGACCAGGCGCTGGTGCGGGCCGGGTTCCACGCGCTGCTGCGTGCGCAGCCGGACATCGAGGTGGTGGGCGAGGCCGAGGACGGGGCCACGGCCGTCACGGCGGCCCGCGACACCAAGCCCGACGTCGTGCTGATGGACATCCGGATGCCGGGCCGCAACGGCCTCGACGCCACCAAGGACATCGTGGCCGACCCGCGGCTGGCGGGCGTGAAGGTCATCGTGCTGACCACGTTCGCGGAGGACGCGTACGTCTTCGACGCCATCCGCAACGGCGCGAGCGGCTTCCTGGTGAAGGACATCGAGCCCATCGAGCTCGTGCACGCGATCCGCGTGGTGCACGGCGGTGACGCGCTGCTCTCCCCCGTGGTCACCCGGCGGTTGATCGAGGAGTTCGCGGCGCGGGCCAAGCCGCCGCAGCCGGCCAAGCAGATCGCGGCTCTGCTCGACCAGCTCACCGAACGGGAGCGCGAGGTGGTGGCGCTGGTGGCCGCCGGCCTGTCGAACGACGAGATCGCCGAGCGCCTCGTGGTGAGCCCGGCCACGGCGAAGACGCACGTCAGCCGGGCGATGATCAAGCTGGCCGCGCGCGACCGCGCCCAGGTGGTGGTGCTGGCGTACGAGAGCGGTCTCGTGCGCCCCGGCTGGACCGGTTGACGGCCGATCCCGATCACTTCATCGTGTGGGAGCACACGAGGAGGTGGCGCGGTGGATCCGATGTCGAAGGTCGCTGCAGCAGAGGCAGGTTCCCGTCCTGACCAGCTGCGACGGGTCGCGCTCGCGAGCGCGGTCGGCACGACCATCGAGTGGTACGACTACTTCATCTACTCCACCGCGGCCGCGCTGGTGTTCGGTTCGCAGTTCTTCTCCACCCTGGAGCCTGCGTCGGCCACGCTGGCCGCTTTCGCCACGCTCGGCGTCGGGTTCCTCGCGCGGCCCATCGGCGGCGTCCTCTGGGGCCACTTCGGCGACCGGGTGGGCCGCAAGGCGATGCTCATCGCGTCGCTGCTGCTGATGGGCTTCGCCACGGTCGGCGTCGGGCTGCTGCCCACCTACGACCAGATCGGCCTGCTCGCGCCGGTCCTGCTGCTCGTGCTCCGGCTGCTGCAGGGGCTCAGTGCGGGCGGCGAGTGGGGCGGCGCGGCGCTCATGGCCGTCGAGCACGCACCCGAGGGGCAGCGGGGCCGCTACGGCTCCTACTCGCAGATCGGCGTGCCGGCCGGGCTGATCCTCGCGCAGTTGGTGTTCGTCGCCGTCGGGGTGCTCGACGACGAGCAGTTCGCGAGCTGGGGCTGGCGGCTGCCGTTCCTGTTCAGCATCGTGCTGGTCGGCATCGGCCTGTTCATCCGCCTGCGGATCGAGGAGAGCCCGGTGTTCGCGGCCCTGCGCGCGGAGAACGTGCGGGCCCGGGTGCCGATGGTCGACGTGCTGCGCGAGCGGCCCCGCGAGCTGCTGGTGGCGTCGGTGAGCTTCATCGCGAACACGGCGATCGGCTACGTCTTCCTCGCCTACCTGCTCTCGTACGGCACCTCGGTGCTGAAGGTGGACCGCACCACGATGTTGATCGTCGTGATCATCGGCAGCATCTCGTGGCTGGTCAGCATCATGGTGTCGGCGCAGTGGTCGGACCGGGTCGGCCGCAAGCCGGTGTACCTCGTCGGCTCGGTACTGCTGGTCGTCTGGCCGGTGCCGTTCTTCCTGCTGATCGACACGCGCTCGACGGCCTTGATGATCATCTCCGTGATCGTCCTGACGATCGGGCTCGGCGCCTCGTACGGACCGCAGTCGGCACTGTTCGCCGAGATGTTCGAAGCGCGCTTCCGCTACAGCGGCGCCTCGTTCTCCTACGCCGTCGGCGCCGTGCTCGGTGGCGGGTTCGCGCCGCTGATCGCCATCTGGCTGCAGACGTCCACCGGCACATCTCTCGCGGTGTCGGGCTACATGGTGGTGGTGGCGTTGATCAGCCTGGGCGCGGTCATCGGCATTCGGGAGACCCGACAGGTGCGCCGGTAGGAGAGGGGCGGGCCGCCCGCGGCGCCGTCGCCAGCACGGAGCCCGCGAGGATCAGCGCGAACGACACGAGGATCGACACGGTGAGCGGCTCGCCGAGCACCAGCACCCCTGCCGTCACCGCGACCGCCGGGTTCACGTAGGTGAACACGAGCGCCCGCGAGGGCCCGACCTCGCGGATGAGCGCGAAGAACACGAGGAACGCCAGCGCGGTGCAGAGGACGGCGAGGCCGGCGAGCGCGGCGAGCACCTGACCGTCAGGAAGGGTCTGCGGCCAGGTGAGGGCCGCGGGCGGCGCGTACACGAGCGCCGCACCGCCCAGGCACACGGCCGTCATGGGAAGGGCCGGCACGTCGGACAGCCTGCGCGCGGCGATGATCGGTGCCGTCGCGTAGCAGAGCGCCACGAGCAGCACCTCGACGATGGCCCACGGGCTCCCGTCGCCCAGCGCGGGCGCCGCGAGCACGGTCACACCCGCGATCCCCACGGCGAGCCCGGCCCACCGCGCGAGGCCGAGCCGCTCCGCGTCGCCGGTGAGCCGGCCGATCAGCACCGCGAGGATCGGCGAGGCCGCGATGAGCAGCCCGGTCATCGAGCTGGTGATGTACCGCTCGGCGTCCGACAGCAGACCCCACGGGATCATGATCTCGATCACCGCGAACGCGAGCAGCGGACGCCAGCGCTCGCGCAACCACGTCGGCCGGCCGGAACGCAATGCCAGCGGAAGCAGGACCGCGGCGCCGATCGCGGTGCGTACGAACACCAGAACCGGGACGGAGACCCCCTCCACGGCCACCTTGATCATCAGATACGGGATGCCCCAGAGCACTCCCATCGAGGCGAACAGCGCCCACCCGCGACCGCTCACCGGCCGCACCTCCGATCGATCCCCCCACAACTGGTCACCGAGCACGCTACGGCTGCCGAGGCCCGCGGATAAGGTCCAGTTCCCACGCGGCCGGACGGACCAGCGCTGCGGACGCCCGCTCGCGGAGCGCATCCGCTCCGGGACCGGCAGCGGACCCGCGCCCCTCGACCCGGTGACGGGCGATCACGACCTGCGACCGGCGTGCCGCCTGCCACCACACAACCGGGTCGCGTCGCCGATCAGCCGTTTCCGTCGCTCCGGACCCGCCAAACCGAGAGGCGTCCGCTGATCAGCGCTGAGGACGACCGAGTTCGACCTACGAGAACGAGGAGTGCCGACCATGGCTATCAGCATCGAAGACCCGACCCGGCTCGAAGGCAGCCAGGTCCGGGGCGATGACGGCAGCAAGCTGGGCAGCGTCGAGGCGATCTACTACGGCGAGACCGACCGCCCGGAGTGGGTGTCGGTACGCAGCGGGCTGTTCGGCACGCACGTGTCGATGGTCCCGTTGCAGCGCGCCGACTACGACGGGCAGGAGCTGCACGTCCCCTACGACAGGGAGGCGTTGAAGACGGCGCCGCACCACGACCCGGGGCGCGAGCTGAGCCCGCGGGACGAGGAGGACCTGTTCCGCCACTACGGCATGGCCTACGGCGGCTCCGGACGCGACGGGGACGGTCGGATGCGCGACGGGGGCGACGCGATGACCCGCTCCGAGGAGCGGATGCGCGTCGGCACCGAGACGCACGAGACGGGCCGCGCCCGGCTTCGCAAGCGGGTGGTGACCGAGCACCAACAGGTCGAGGTGCCCGTCTCGCACGAGGAGCTGCGCGTGGAGCGCGAGCCGATCACCGAGGCCAACCGGGACAAGGCGCGTTCCGGCCCGGAGATCTCCGAGTCCGAGCACGAGATCACGTTGCACGAGGAGCGCCCGGTGGTGGACACCGAGGCGGTGCCGGTCGAACGTGTCCGGCTGGGCACCGAGACGGTGCGCGAGACCGAGCAGGTGGGCCGCGACGTCCGCCGCGAGGAGATCGAGCTCGACGAGGACGGCAAGCGCCGCAGGTGAGAAGTCCCGCTGCCCCGCCCACCCGGGCGGGGCAGCGGCTCGCGCGGTCTACCGCGCGATGGTCTCCCTGCCCAGGAAGGCGCCTGCCGGGAATCCCGCGACTGCGATCTCGTGAAAGCCGGTCCGGTCGTAGAAGGCTCGCGCGCGGGTGTTGCCCGGGTCCATCTGCAGGTGCACCCGCGGCACGCCCTTCTCACCGAGCGCGCGCAGGAACGCGGTCATCAACGCCCGGCCGTGCCCGGCGCCCTGGAACTCGGGCAGCAGGTCGATGTGCAGGTGGGCGGGGTGGTCCGCCACCTCGTCCACGAGCATCCGCTCCGGGGTGTGCAGCAGACCGGTCAGCCAGTCGAGCGGGGTGACCGGCGGGTCGGACGGCAACGGGTAGCGCCCGGTCAGCGGGGGCAGCCACTCCTCCCGGAACCACTTCACGAACGCCGGGGTGTCGGCCGTGCCGAGCACGTACCCGACGGCGGTGCCGCCGTCGTCCAGCACGAACGCGAGCTCCGGCTCGTGGTCGACGTAGGGCAGCGCGAAGACGCTCGGCAACAGGTCCGGGTCGGGGAACCGCTCGCGGGAGTCGCCTCCCCCGTCGCCGGTGCGCACGCAGACGTCGGCGACCGCGGCACGGTCCTGCGGCCGGTAGGAACGGATCACTGGCACGACGGCAAACTACTGCGTGGTGAACCGGTGGGCTTCCACGATCACCTCGGCGAGCCGGCCGACCGCCGCCTCGAAAATCATCTTGCCGTGCTCGGCGGTGGCGCCGGTGGGGTCGCCGATGTGGCCGTCCGGGCCGAAATCGTCGCTCGTCCAGCCGAAGGACACCGGCTTGCCGAACCCGATGTGCTCGTAGTCGAGCAGCCCTTCGGGCACGCGGCTACGCGCATGCTCCATGTGCACCAGCTCGGGGCGCAGGTGCAGCATCAACGACGTCTCGCCGTGCCCACCGTGCACGCCCATCCCGTATTCGTTCTCCGCCGACGTCCGCCCACCCTGGTCGGCGGGTACCGAGAGGTGCGCGAAGAACGTGCGCAGCCCGAACTTGATCCGGATCTCCCGGCACGCCACCTGGCCCAGCGCGGAGTTGCCGCCGTGGCCGTTGACGAACAGCAGCCGCGTGATGCCCGACGTCGACAGCGAGCGGCCGATGTCCACGAGCGTGCGCATCAGCGTGTCCCAGGACAGCCAGATCGTGCCGGCCGCCCAGTGGTGCTCGTCGGACTTCGTGTACGCGAGCGCGGGCAGCAGCACGACGGGCGCGCTGCCGGCCTCCGCGACGGCGCGCACCGCGGCCTCGGCCGCCTCGCTCGCCGCGACGTAGTCGGTGGAGACCGGCAGGTGTGGCCCGTGCTGCTCGATCGCGCCGAGCGGGAGCACGGCCACGGTGTCCGGTGGCAGCGCCGCGACCTGCGGGGCGGTGAGGTCGATGAACCGCGGCACCATCAGCGCACCCCGATGTTCACGCGGCTGTCGACCGGCGGGGCGGCCGTGAGCTTGCCCGGGTTCAGCAGCCCCTTCGGGTCGGTCGCGCGAGCGGTCTCGATGGCCAGCTCGACGTTGCGGTCGACGTACCACTGGTGCGGCGAGTGGACCCCCACCCCGATCGCGTCCAGCTTCGGGATGCCGGCGAGCACGGCCTCCTCCCCCTGGTACTCGGCGACGATCATGGCGCCCGGACCGTGGGCGAACAGCTCCAGGTGCAGGTACACGGGTCCGTCGTACACCTCCCGGACGGCGTCGGGATCGTCCCAGATCGGGCTGCCACCCGACTCCATGTGGAAGTACGAGCGGTCCGGGTTGCCGCGCTGGAAGAACAAGATCGGATGGTTGTAGGAGTTGCCCGACAGGCGGTCGGTCTCGACGTAGTCGGTGAGCGTGGCGACGTGCTCGCCGCCCACGGCCATCCGCCGAGCGACCTCATCGGCGGTGGACGCCTCGGCGATCACGCGCAGGCTCCACCGGGCGGGGTCGAGATCGAGCGGCGTCGTGAGCGTCGGCACCAGCGCGGGCTCGTCAGCCGAGGCGAGCCGCGGCAGCTGAGGCAGGTCCAGCAGCGAACGGTGCACGGCCACGAGATCCGCGTACGAGCCGAAACTCCCGTAGACGGCCGCCCAGTCGCGCGCGGGGTCGGTGCGGATCTCGACGTCGACGAGGATGCCGGTGACACCGTAGGTGTGGATGTAGGGCGTGAGCTCGTCGCCGGTGACGCGGCGCATCGTGCCGCTGCCGTCCATGGGCGCCACCAGCGCGGAGACGACGAAGCCGTCGCTCGTGGTGCGGTGCTCGATCGTGCCGGTGCCGGCGCTTCCGCCACCGACGAAACCGCCGACCGTGGAGGACTTCGTGGACGGGTACATCCAGATGTCACGCCCGGCCGCGCGGGCCGCCTTGTCGATCGCGGTGAGCCGGGCGCCGGCGCCGGCCGTGATCGTGCCAACCGGGTTCACCGTGATCGCGTCCAGCCCGCGCAGGTCGAGCAGGATGCCGCCGTCGAACGGCGTGGCCTGCCCGTAGTTGCCGGTGCCGGCCCCGCGTGGCGTGACCGGCACGTCGTGCTCGAAGGCCACCTGCAGCAGCTGCGGCACCTGCTCCGGCCGCGTCGGACGCACCACCGCGTCGGCGAGGTAGCGCCCGGCCGGCACCTTCTCCTGCAGCACGGGCGACATGCGCGACCAGTCCGAGGAGACCTTCAGGATCAACGCCTGGTCGGTGGAGACGGTGCCGGCGCCGATCCGTGCGATCGCGGCGACGGCCGCCGCAGTACGTTCCGCGACGCTCACGAGCCCTCCATCTTGATGCTCGGGTCGATGAAGTCGTTGGTGTAGAGGCTCGCCGCGTCCGGCACGGCGGTGATCGTGCCCTGGGACTGCAGGATCGGCCCGAACGTCCCGACGATCTCCTGCATGCGGGCCGGGTCGAACTTCCCGAACACCCCCGATGCCGGATCGTTCTTGACGAAGCCCTGCTCGACCTGGGCCTTCGCGGAGAACTCCGCGACGCCTGCCGAGTAGCTCCACCCGGTCTGGTAGGCGTCCACGAGCTCGACGATCAGGCGGTTGGTCGGGGCAGGGTCCGCGAGGTAGTCGATCTGGGACTGCTGCATGATCGGCACCAGCTTCTGCAGGCACGGACGCAGCGCATCGAGCTTGTCGGCGCGTACCGCGAGCGGCTCCGGGTAGATCGAGTAGCCGTAGTTCGCGAGCGGCTCGTAGCCGACCGGGCGGCCCCATTCCGCGATCTCGTTCTGGTAGACGAACGGTTCCGCCGTCGCGAACCCCTGCTGCAGGATCGTCGGGTCGGACACGAACCGCGCGGGCGTGCCCTCGTAGCTGGTGTCGATCTGCGCGGGCTGGATGATGCCCTTGCTCGCCAGCAGGGCCGGGACGATGTCACCGGAGGTGAGGACCGGCGAGCCGGTGGCGGCGACCTCGCGGATCGTGGTCATCCCCAGGTGGCTCTCCGGGTCCCACATGAGGATCTGCGGGCTCACGGTCAGCTGCGAGGCGACGGCAACGGTCGGCTGCGCGGCCGCCGCGGCGATCGCCGCGTCGCTGTTGACGGCGCCGAGCGTGATCGACTCGTCGAGGTACATGAGTGCCGGGACCGGCTGGAACCCGACGTTGGGCCCGCCGGGCCGCACCTCGACGTCCACCCCGGTGTCCACGCCCTGCGTGACGAGCGAGCCGGTGACCGACTTGGCGTCGGTGTCGACCGTGTAGTCGGGACCCACGAGCGAGTACATGGAGCCGTGCTCGGCCTCGGGCTGCCAGTCCTGCTGCAGCACCACCGTGGCGGGGCAGGCCCCGGTGAGGTCCAGCGGCCCGCCGGCTTCCGCGGCGGGTGCGGCGGGGGCCGCGGCACCGGGCTCGTCGGTGCCGCCACCACCACACGCGGAGAGGGCGAGCGCGGCCACGACGGCCGTCGCGACGAGTGGGCCGGATCTGCGGGTCATGGGGAGCTCCTGTGGTGGGACGGGGGTCAGCGGGCGACGCGGCCGTACCAGCGACCGACGACGGCCCGGTCGAGCACGGCGAAGATCGTGAAGATCACGACGCCGAAGAGCGCGGTGAGGGTGACGGAGGTGAGCAGCGCCTCCATCTGCAGGCGCTGGGTGTAGACGCGCAGCAGGCCACCGATGCCGGGAGCACCCTGCTGGAAGAAGTAGTCACCGACGATCGCCCCGATCACCGACAGACCGGCGGCGTTGCGCAACCCGGTGAAGATCGACGGCACGGCCGCCGGGAACTGCAGCTTCGTCAGCCGCTGCCACCGGGTGGACTTGTTCAGGGTGAACAGGTCGTGCGCGGCGGCGCTCGCCGACTGCAGCCCGAACAGCGTGTTGGCGACCATCGGGAACAGCGCGATGATCACGCACACCGCCACGCGGGCGAGGAACGAGTAGCCGAGCCAGATCCCGATCAGGGGCACCAGCGCGAGGATCGGGATCGTCTGGAGGATCACCGCGTACGGGTAGAGGACCTTCTCCGCCCACGCCCACTGCGACATCACCACGGCGTAGGAGATGCCGAGCGCGACCGCGACCGCGAGCCCGATGAGCGCCACCGCGAAGCTGCGAGCCAGGGCCTCCATCATCGGGCCCATCAGCTGCGGGTTGGAGAAGGCGCCGCCGTACACCTCGTGCGGAGGCGGCAGCAGGAACCGTTGCTTCGCCGGCAGCAGCAGGTAGGTGACCGCGTACCAGACAGCCACGAACCCCAGCAGCGCGCCGACGATCGGGACGGAGCTCCGCAGCGCCGAGCGCAGGCCGGATCGCGGCGGCTCCGCCTGCGGGGTGGGCTTCTCGACGCGGGTCTCGACGGTGGTCATGCCGCCTCCTCGCTGACGCTCGTCGGCGGCATGACCTGCGGTGCTGTGTCGATTGGTTCGCTCGCAAGCTCGCTCACGCGTGCTCTCCCAACGCGGCCGAGACGCGCCCGGTGATCTCCCCGAACTCGGCCGAGTACCGCAGCTCGGGCGGACGCGGGTAGTCCCACGGGATCGGGATCTCCGCCACGATCCGGCCCGGCCGCCCGCTCATCACGAGCACGCGCGTGGACAGGTACACCGCCTCCGACACCGAGTGCGTGATGAAGAGCCCGGCGAAGCGCTCCTGCCGGAAGATCCGCTGCAGCTCGGTCTGCATCTGCAGGCGGGTGATCTCGTCGAGGGCGCCGAACGGCTCGTCGAAGAGGGCGAGGTCGGGCTCGGCGACCAGCGCGCGGGCCAGCGACACGCGCATCCGCATGCCGCCCGAGAGCTGCCGCGGGTGCTGTCCCTCGAAGCCGGTGAGGCCCACGAGGTCGAGCGCGGCGCGGGCCCGGGACCGCCGCTCCTCACGGGGGACGCCCCGCAGCTCCCCCACCAGCTCGACGTTGCGCAAGGCGCTGCGCCACTCCAGCAGCGTGGGGTCCTGGAACACGTAGCTGGTGGCGCGCGCGGACACCTCGATCGTGCCGCTCGTGGCGCTCTCCAGCCCGGACGCGAGCCGCAGCAGGGTGGACTTACCGCAGCCGGACGGCCCGACGACCGTGACGAACTCGCCCGAGTCCAGGGAGAGGCTCACGTCGGTGAGCGCGACGGTGCCCGTCGGGAACCGCTTGCTCACGGCCTGGAGCGCCAGCGTGCGCGTGCGTTCGGCGGTATCGGTGGTCACGGTCGCTACCTCACCTCGGTGAGCGGTTGTGGGGCAAGATCCGGCTCGGCCCGGGTCGGCAGGTCGAGGGCGCGTGCGGTCCGGGTGTCGGCGATCACCCGCCCGCCCGACACCACCACCCGCGCGTCCACCGCGCCGGCGAGGACGTCGCCCAGGTCGACGTCGGGAACCAGGACGAGATCGGCCGCCGCGCCGGGCGTGGTGCCGGCCGGGGGCAGCCCCAGCACGGTGCGCGCCCCGGTGGTGACCGCCGCGAGCGCCTCCAGCGGGCGCAGGTGCGCGGCCGTCATCAGCAACGACGTGGTCTCGAACGGGTCGGCGCGCCCGGCCGGGTTGAACGGGTCGCGCAGGTTGTCCGCGCCCGCGCCCAGCGGGACGGAGGCATCGAGGATCTGCCGCAGGGCGGCGATCCCGCGCGGTGCGGCATGCGTGGCGTCGCGGCCCTGCAGGTACAGGTTCGTGATCGGCAGCGTGACGATGCCGAGGCCCGCCCGGGCGGCGAGCTCGAGCACCCGCGCGAGGCGATCCGGCGGCAACATGCCCAGACGCACGCAGTGGCTCGCCGTGACCCGCTGCTGCATCCCGCGGGCGAGCACCTGCTCGGCGAGGTCGACGATGTCGAGCCCGGCGTCCGACGGCGGGAGACCCGTCTGCTCGTCGGCGTGCAGGTCGACGGGCAGGTCGAGGCGCTCGGCGAGGTCGAGCATGCGCGCGGTCTCGCGGTGCGGGTCGGGCGCGATGTGCGGGCAGCCGCCGATGACGTCGACCCCGCGGGCGGCGGCCTCGGCCAGCACGTCGTCCGGGGTGCCGTGCCCGGCGAGCATGCAGACCTGCAGCGTGACCCGGCCCCGCAGCTGCTCCCGCACGGCGACCAGGGCGTCGATGCCGCGCATCGGGTCGCCGGTGCCCGGGACGTCCACGTGCGTGCGGATCGCGGTGATCCCGTTGGCCACGTAGCGGCGCACGGCGGCCAGAGCCCGTTCCGCGATGTCGGCGGCGTCGATCCCGGCCACGAGCGCATTCCACTGCGCGATCGCGGCGAGGAGATCGTTGCCGGCGGCCGGGTCCACCCGGGGCGCGGTGAGCGCCTTGTCCAGGTGTGCGTGCGGCTCGACGGCGGACGGCAGGACCCGCCAGCCGGTGGCATCGACGTCCACTCCCGGGTCGCCTTCCGGCGCGGGGTTCGCGCTGATCCGCCCGTCCACGATCTGCAGGTCGGCGACCGTGCCGTCCAGCAGCCGGACACCGCGCACGGAGCGCAGCTGCACGCCCGAGAGCCGCGCCGGATCATCCGGCGCCCCGATCGAGCGGACCCGTTCCTCGTCGATAACTTCCTCCTTGACCGCTATCTACCTGCACAATATTGATGGAGTCAACATTCGTGGACGTTAGGGAGCCCATGTTTCTGCGACGTTGCCGCGGCCGCGCGGCCGTGTGAAACCCGTGCGGACCGCCAGCGGCCCCGAGAAGGCCGCCGCCACCCGGCTGGGCCGCGCCATCCGCGCCGCGCGCCACGACCGCGGGATGACCCTGGCCCAGGTGGCGGCGCGGTCCGGACTCTCCCAGCCGTTCCTGTCGCAGTTGGAGCTCGGACGCACCCGTCCGTCCATGCGCTCACTCTTCCGGATCGCCACCGCGCTCGACACCACCCAGCAGGCTCTTCTCGGCCGCGCCGCGGGCCCGCCGCCCGCCGAGGCCGTTCGTGGGGACGACGCCGCGCTCGTCGACGTCGAGGCGGGCGGCGCCCGCCTGTTGCTGCACGACCCGGACGGCGCCGACGTCACCGAGTTCGTCGGCTCGCCCCAGGAGTTCGGCGAGTTCTTCCGCCACGAGCGCACGGAGCTGCTCTACGTCGCCCGCGGCACCGTGGAGGTCGAGCTGCGGGAGGACGGCGCCAGCCGGTTCAGCACGCTGCAGGCCAGGGACTCGATCACCTACCCTGGCCGCGTGGAGCACCGGTTCCGTCAGGTCGGGCCGCAGACCTGCGTCGTCGTGCTGGTGCACTCGGGGGCACCCGGTGCCTGAGCAGCTCTCCGGCGACCCGCTCGCCGTCCTGGCCCGCTGGGCCGCCGCAGCCCAGGCCGCGGGCGATCCCCGCACGATGACCTTCGCCACGGCCGACGCCGACGGCACGCCGCACGCGCGCACCGTGCTCGTCACGCGGATCGACACGGGCGTGTGCTTCCACTCCTCCACCCCCACCACCAAGACCCGCGACATCGCCGCCAACCCCCGCGCCTCCGGCGTCTTCCACTGGCCCGCGCTGGAGCGGCAGGTGGTGCTGCAGGGCCGCGCCGTCGAGCTGGACGCCGAGACGTCCCGGGAGGGCTACCGCACGCAGGCGCGGCAGCTGCAGGTGCTCGCCTGGGCCAACCAGGCCCTCCTCCCGCACCTGCAGCCACCGGACTACGCCGTGCCGCCCGGCGCCGTGGAGGCAGCGTTCGACGCGGCGGCCGCCGACCCGGCGTCCCGCGAGGCCCCGCCCACCTGGACCACCATCCGGCTCGAACCGGACCGCATCGACTTCTGGCAGGCCGGCACCGAGACCTCGCCCTCCACGAAGACCCGCTTCGTCCGCGACGGAGAGGCCTGGCGACAGTTCCCGGTGCTTCCCTGACGCCCAGGCCAGGCGCATGATCGTCGCGAACGGGACCTGGCGCTCGGATACGGACGCCTGGTCCCGATTCTGACGATCAAGGGCCTCGAGTTCTCCCGAATCGCCACGGCCGCGAACGCGCCTGGCCGATCCTGGCGCGGTGTCGATCGAGGCGCTGGTAGAGCAGCAGGCCGGGATCGTGTCGCTCGCGCAGGCCGTGGCGTGCGGGATCTCGGCGTCGACGGTGCGCCGGTGGGTGCGAGAGGGCCGCTGGCGGCGGGTTCGTCCCGCCGTGTTCCTGGTGGGCGGGCACCGCTACACCGACGAGGCGCGGGTCCGCGCGGTCGCGCTCTGGTCCGGACCACAGGGTGTGATCACCGGGCCTGCGGCCGCGTACTGGCATCGGATGCTGGATCGGGCCCCGGCGATCATCGACCTCACCGTGCCGGCCGGGTGCAAGCCCAAGCCGCAGCCGGGGATCCGGATCCATCGCCGCGACCTCGACCCCGAAGACGTGCGGCGCCGTTCGGATGTTCGGGTGGCGGCCCGGCCGTTCGCCGCTCTGGAAGCGGCAGTGGCCCTGCCCGACGGCTCGATGTTCCTCGACCGGGCGCTTCAGAAGCATGTCCCGTTCGTCGAGGTCTACCGGGCGTACTGCCGGAACTTGGGACGGCCGGGATCCTCGGCCGCCGGTCGTCTGCTCGTGGCAGCGGCGGATCGGGCCGACTCGGCCGCCGAACGGTTGCTCGTGCGGCTGGTGCGGGAGGCCGGCATCGGTGGCTGGGTGCTCGGGCACCCGCTCGGCCGGTACCGGATCGACCTGGCCTTCCCCGCGCAGCGGGTGGCGGTCGAGGTGGACGGCTGGGCCTATCACGTCGACCCGGAGCGGTTCGCGAGCGACCGCAGGAAGGGCAACTTCATCACCCGCAACGGATGGGACCTGCTGCGCTTCACCTGGCACGGGCTCCACACCCAGCCGGGGGACTCGATCCGCGAGATCACCGAGACGCTTGCGCGAGCAGCATGATCGTCAGAGTCGGGACCTGGCGTCCATATGCGGACGCGAGGTCCCGGTAGCGACGATCAAGGCCTCAGGCCGACCTCTCTAGCGGTCCGGGCGGTGCGTGAGGAGGGTCCGGAGGGCGTTCGCCACCTCGCGCTCCGGACGGCCCACCAGCTCCCCGTCCCGAACGACGACCCGGCCGCCCACCACCACGTGCCGGGGCCGGCGGCCGGGTGCGGCCCACAGGAGGCCGGCGAGCGGGTCGGCGACGCCCGCGTCGGCGACGCCGGTGACGTCCCAGCAGGCCAGGTCGGCGGCGCAGCCCGGGTCCAGGCGGCCCAGCTCGGGGCGGCCGAGTCCGGTGGCCGAGCCCGCGGTCGCCCACGTCAGCACCTCGCGCGCGGTCACGGGGCGGCCGGCGAGCGGGGCCACCTGCATCGCCAGCCGGGCGTCGGCGAGGAGGTGGCCGGCGTCGTTGCTGCCGCCGCCACTGGTGCCGAGCCCGACCGGTACGCCGGCGTCGGCCAGCGCGGCGGCCGGCGCGACACCCCAACCCATCGGCACGTCACAGCCGGGCGCGTGGGTGGCGCTCACGCCCGCGGCCGCGACGCGGGCGATCTCCGGGCCGGTCACGCCGCACAGGTGCGCGATCGTGACGTCCGGGGCGAGCCAACCCCACTCGTCCAGGAGCTCCAGCGGGCGGCGGCCGTAGCGCTGCTCCGCGATCTCGACGTCGACCTGCTCGTTCGCCTGCGTCCGCCGCCGCAGCCGGTGCCGGGAGGCGACCTCACCGAGCAGCGCGAACGTCTCCGGCCCGTCGCTGTGCACGCCGGCCGGGCCGACCGCGACCTGCAGCATCCCGGTCGGATCACCGCCCAGGGCGGCCGCGATCGCGTCCGCGGACGCCGCCGCGGCCTGCGGGTCGTCGCGGGCGCTGCCGCGGACGAACACCAACCGGGCGCCGAGCTCGTGAGCGGCCGTGGCGACCGCGCGGGCGATCGCCACCCCGTCGTCGGCGGGCCAGGTGAGGTGGTGGTCGGCCACCGTTGTCACGCCGGACAGCAGCGCCTCCGCCAGCCCGGCCGAGGCGGCGGCATGCGCCAGCTCGTCGTCGACGCCCACCGCGGCGTACGCGGCGGCCATCCGCGGGAGCCAGTCGCGCATCGGCACCCCGCGGGTGCCGGGCAGCGTGCGGAACGCGGTCTGGAGGAGGTGGTGGTGGGCGTTGACCAGGCCGGGCGTGACCACGCAGCCGGACGCGTCGAGCACCTCACCGTCGACCGGACCGGCGGCGACCCGCCCGTCCGGCCCACAGACGACCTCTCCCCCCGGCAGCTCGGCGCTCCCCGTCCACACCAGCTCGGCACCCCGCACGATCAGCACGGCCGTGTTCTTACTCCGTGCCGTCGTCGCCCGGTGCACCCCGGCCCAGCCCGGCGAGGACGTCGAGGGCCGCGGCGAGCGTGTCGAGCGGCGGCGTGGCCAGCGCCAGCCGCACGGCGCTCGGCGCGTGCCCGGCGCCGGCGGCGTACGAGGCCGCGGGCGTGACGGCGATCCCGCGACGCGCGGCCGCCGCGACGAACGTCTCCGCCCGCCACGGCGCAGGCAGCTCCCACCAGCAGTGGTACGCGGCCGGGTCGGCGCGCACGCTGAACCCGGACAGCCGCTCGGCCACCAGCGCCTGCCGCTGCGCCGCGTCCACCCGTTTCGCCCTCTGGATCTCCGCCACGACGCCGTCGGCCATCCACCGGGTGGCCGCCTCCACGGCGAACATCTGCGCCAGCCAGCCCCCGGCGCGGATCGCCGCGCGCACCCGCTGGTGGCGGTCCATGGGCGGCACCACGAACCCGAGCGAGCAGCCGGGCGCGACCCGCTTGGAGAGGCTGTCCACGACGACCGTGTGCTCCGGCGCGAACGCCGCGAGCGGCGGTGGGTCGTCGCGCAGGAAGGAGTAGATGCGGTCCTCGATCGCCGGGACGTCGTGGTCGGCGAGCACCTCGGCCAGCTCCCGCCGGCGCGACACCGGCATGGTGACGCCGAGCGGGTTGTGCATCGTCGGCTGCAGGAACACGGCGTCGAGCCGGCCTGCCGCCCGCACCGCATCCGGTTGCAGGCCGTCGGCGTCGACCGGGAGCGGCACCACCTCCACGCCGAGCCGAGCCGCGATCGTGCGCGCCACCGGGTACGTGAGCGCCTCGACACCGAGCCGCCCGCCGACGGGCACGAGCGCGCCGATCGCCGCCGCGATGGCCTGCCGTCCGTTGCCGGCGAACAGCACCTGCTCCGGCAACGGTGTCCAGCCCTCGCAGGCCAGCGTTGCCGCGGCCGCGCGCCTCGCCGCCTCCGTGCCCGCCGCGCTGCCCGGTGACAGGCCGGCCCGCAGCCCGTCGACCCGCAGCAACCCGGACAGCGCCGGCGCGAGCAGCTCGGCCTGCCCGTCGAGGATCGGGAAGTTCATCTCGAGGTCGACGGTGCCGGGGCGCTGCTCGGCGAGCGCGGGGCCGGGCATCGGCGGCGCGGCCCGGACGAACGTGCCCCGGCCCACCTCACCGGTGACCAGCCCGCGCCGGGAGAGCTCCGCGTAGACGCGCGACGCGGTGGACACGGCGACTCTGCGGTCGCGCGCGAACCGCCGCTGCGTGGGCAGCCGTTCCCCCGCCCGCAGCCGTCCCGCCGTGATGTCGGCGGCCACGGCGTCGGCCAGTACCCGGTAGTCCTGCACGATTGCTCCGAGTTCATTGTCGAGCACGGGACGCATTGATTCCATGCTTTGTACCGCGCAAACTCGGAGCGAGCAACCAGAGAGGGGCCGGAATGCGCACGATCGCACTGCAGCGGACCGTACTGGCGTACGAGGACGTCGGCCCGGACCGCGGCACCCCGCTGCTCCTGGTCCACGGCCACCCGTTCGACCGTTCGATGTGGGAGCCGCAGCTGCGGCACTTCGGCGCGGACCGGCGCGTGATCGCGCCCGACCTGCGCGGTTACGGGGCCAGTGGCGGTGCGGTGCCCGAGTGGGCCGCGTTCGTCGACGACCTCGCCGCGCTCCTGGACGGCCTGCGGGTGCCCCGCGTCGTCGTCGCCGGGCTGTCGATGGGCGGGCAGATCGCGCTCGAGTTCTGGGCCCGGCACCCGGGACGCGTGGCCGGGCTGCTGCTCGCCGACACGACGGCGGCCGGCGAGACCCCCGGGTCCCGGGCGGCCCGGCTCACGCAGGCACGGCGCCTGTTGCACGAGGGCATGGACCCGTACGCCGTCGAGGCGCTCTACCTGATGGTCCTGCCGGACGCCGCGCCCGCCGTGGCCGGCCACGTGCTCGAGATGATGCGCTCGACCGACCCGGCCGGTGCCGCCGCCGCCCAACGCGCCCGCGCCGACCGCCCGGACCGGCGGCCCGACCTGGCCGCCGTCGCGGTGCCGACGGTCGTGGTGGTCGGCAGCGAGGACGCCTTCACCCCGGTCGAGGATGCGCGGGTGATCGCCGACGGCGTGCCGGGCGCGGAGCTGGTGGTCGTGGACGGCGCCGCGCACATGCCCAACCTGGAACGCCCGGCCGCGTTCAACGCCGCACTGCAGCGCCTCCTGGACCGCGTTCCCGACGAATGATCCGAGGTATCGGTTGCCCATTGCTCCGAGCAGTGCGCTGAGCACCCGATAGTCGCGATCTTGTCGCGTTCCGCCCCGGCGGAGCCCTCCGCGCTGGCAACATCCCGTCCCGTGACCGCTGCCGTCGCCACCCGCGTCACCTCGCTGCACGTGTTCTGCGCGGTGCTGGCCGCGGCGATCCTGGCGCGGCCGCTGCTCGTCGACGCGCTGTCGGTGCCGGTGCTGCAGACCACGGCCACCGTGTTCGTCGCGGTCTGCGTGCAGGCGCTGCCGTTCCTGGTGCTCGGGGTGCTGCTCTCCGGCGCGATCGCGGCGTTCGTCTCTCCCGTGGTGCTGCGGCGGGTGCTGCCCACCCACCCGGCCGCGGCCGTGCCCGTGGCGGGGGCCGCCGGGCTCGTGCTGCCCGGCTGCGAGTGCGCCTCGGTGCCGGTGGCGCGGCGGTTGATCGGCCAGGGAGTGCCCGACGCCGCTGCGCTGACGTTCCTGCTCGCCGCGCCGGCGGTCAACCCGGTCGTGCTGGTGGCCACCGCCGTCGCGTTCCCCGGCGAGCCGCGGATGGTGCTCGCCCGGGCCGTCGGTTCCCTCGCCACCGCCTGCGTCACGGGCTGGTTGTGGCAGCGGCTGGGCAGGGCGGAGTGGATCGCGGCGCGGGCGCGGCGCCCGGTGGCCACCGCGTCCGGTGGCGGGCCCTGGGCGGTGCTCGCCGAGACCGCGCGGCACGACCTCGTCTCCGCCGGTGGCTTCCTCGTGCTCGGCGCGGCCGCCGCGGCCGCGCTGTCGGTGCTCGTGCCGCCGTCCTTCACCGAGGCGCTGGCCGGCCGGCTGGTGCTCGCGGTGCTCGTCATGGCCGTGCTGGCCGTCGTCCTCGCCCTGTGCAGCGAGGCCGACGCGTTCGTGGCCGCCTCGCTGTCGATGCTCCCGCTGCTGCCGCGGCTGGTGTTCCTCGTCGTGGGCCCCGCGGTGGACGTCAAGCTCATCGCGCTGCAGGCGGGCACCTTCGGCCGGGCGTTCGCCGCCCGGTTCGCGCCGCTGACGTTCCTCGTGGCCGTGGTCTGCGCGGTCACGTCCGGGCTGGCGCTGCTGTGAGGCGGGACACCCAGCACGTCCTGCTCGTGCTGCTCGGTGGCGCGCTGCTGCGGATCGCGGCCGACGACACCTACCTGCGCTACGTCCGCCCGTCCCACCGCTGGCTGCTGCTCACCGCGGGCACCGTGATCGTGGTGCTCGCGATCGTGGGCCTGGTGCGCGACCGCGCCGGAGCACCGTCGCACGAGCACGGGGCCGCCGAGCGCCACGTGCCATGGCTGCTGCTCGCGCCCGTGCTGGTGATCGCTCTGGTGGCCCCGCCAGCGCTGGGCGCCGACGCGGTGGGCCGCGCGGGCGCCCGCAACGCCGTGGTGGCGGACGCCGACGTGTTCGCGCCGCTGCCGCCGGGCGACCCGGCCGAGCTCTCCGTCACCGAGTTCGTGCAGCGCGCGGTGTGGGACACGACCGGTTCCCTGGACGGGCGCGAGGTCCTGCTCACCGGCTTCGCGGTGCGCCGCGGCGCGGCCACCGAGCTGGCGCGCCTGACGATCGCGTGCTGCGCCGCCGACGCCCGCCCGAACCGCGTCCGGCTGGTGGGGAACGTCGGCGCGCCGGCCCCCGACACCTGGCTGCGCGTGCAAGGCGTCCTCCAGGCAGGCAGCGCGACGGCGGCGACCGGTCACGTCCCCACGTTGACGGTGACGGAGGCGACGGTCGTCGCGGCCCCGTCGGACCCGTACGAGTACTGACGCCCTCCCGGGCGGTCACGGGTCAGTCGCGAGGAACCGAGGCCGATCGCGACCGGAGGCGCCGCACGACCAGGACGACCAACCCGACCGCGAGGAGCGCGAGCACCACGTAGCTGATGGGGCCGAGGAAACCCTCCACCTGTTCCCAGTTCCGCCCGAGCACCCAGCCGAGCGCGATGAAGGCCGCGTTCCAGACCCCGCTCCCGATCGCGGTGAGCAGGACGAACCGCAGCAGCGGCATCCCGGAGATGCCCGCCGGGATCGAGACGACGCTGCGCAGGAACGGGACGCACCGGGCGAGCAGCACGACCTTCCCCCCGTGCCGTTCGAAAACGGCCTCGCCCCGTTCCAGGTCGCTCCGGCTCACGAACACGAACCACCGGTGCCCGGCCAGCCGGTACAACCGTTCGTAGCCCAGCCACGCGCCGAGGCCGTAGAGCAGCAACGCACCCAGCACGGACCCCGCGGTGGCGGCGGGCCAGACGGCGACGACGTTCACGCCTCCGGTGCGCGCGCGGAAGCCGGCGAGCGGAAGGATCACCTCGGACGGGATCGGCGGAATGATGTTCTCCAGCAGGATGAGCAGGCCGACACCCGCGGCCCCCAGTCGGTCCACGGTGGAGAACACCCAATCGGTCACAGTTCCAGGGTGCCCAAGATGTCCGGTGCCGAATAGGGAGAAAACGGGCCCGGTGGCGGGTACACCTCGCCGTGGGTATGAGGACACTCGGTGTCGAGGAAGAGTTCCTGCTGGTCGACCCGAAGACGGGGCGGCCACTGGCGGTCGGGCAGGCGGTGCTCGCCGCCGACGGGGAAGGAGAGCTCACCGGGGAGCTGCAGCAGGAGCAGGTGGAGACCGGCACCAAACCGTGCAGCTCGCTCGACGAGCTGTCAGGACAGATCAGATCAGCGCGGTCCACCGCCGCCTCGGCCGCCGACGAGGCCGGCGCCGCGCTCGTCCCGCTGGCGACGTCACCGCTCGCGGTGGAGCCGACGATCATGCCGTCGATGCGGTACGCGGAGATGGGCCGCAGGTTCGGGCTCACCGTGGCGGAGGGGCTGACCTGCGGCTGCCACGTGCACGTCGCGGTCGACTCCCCGGACGAGGGTGTCGCCGTCCTCGACCGGATCCGGCCGTGGCTCGCACCGCTGCTCGCCCTGTCGGCCAACTCCCCGTACTGGAACGGGGAGGACTCCGGGTACCGCAGCTACCGCGCGCAGGCCTGGCAACGCTGGCCGTCAGCGGGCCAGTACGAGCCGTTCGGGTCCGCCGCGGCGTACCGGGCGTTCGTCGACACGGCGCTGGGCACCGACACGCTGCTCGACGAGGGCATGATCTACCTCGACGCGCGGCTGTCCCGGCAACACCCGACCGTCGAGGTCCGAGTGGCGGACGTGTGCCGGGAGCCCGATGACGCCGTGCTCGTGGCCGGACTGGTCCGCGCGCTCGTACAGACCGCCGCGGATGCCGCCGTCCGCGACGAGGCACCCGACCCGGTGCGCGCCGAGGTGCTGCGGCTCGCGATGTGGCAGGCCAGCCGCTGGGGGATCGAGCGCGACCTGCTGGACCCGCGTACCTGGCGTCCCGCCGCGGCAACCGACGTGCTGGACGTGCTCGTCGCGCACGTCACACCGGCGCTCGAGGAGGCAGGCGACCTCCGTCTGGTGCGCGAGCTGCTCCACAACGTGCTGCGCAGAGGCACCGGCTCACGGCGCCAGCGAGACGTCATGGGCCGCACGGGCGATCTCGCGAAGGTCGTCTGCGACGCCACGCACACGTCTCCCTGATTGCAGCAAAGCCACTTTCCTGCAACCTCGTTGCATGAAAGTGGCTTTGCTGCAACTCGCCGTCGGCTACGCCGCCGCCGCCCGGGCGCGGAGGCTCGCCGGCACGTCGAAGCGCGTGCCGTAGCGCTTCGCCAGCTCGTCGGCCCGCGCCACGAAGCCCGCGATGCCGCCCGCGTAGCCCTCGATGTACTGCACGACGCCGCCGGTCCACGGCGGGAAGCCGATACCGAAGATAGAGCCGATGTTGGCGTCGGCGTCGGTGGTGAGCACGCCTTCGTCGAAGCACCGCTGCGTCTCGATGGCCTCGATGAACAGCATGCGCTCGGACAGCTCGTGGACGTCCACGTCGTGGTTCGTGGCGCCCAGCTCGGCGCGCAGCCCCGGCCAGAGGCCCGTGCGCCTGCCGTCGGCGTACTCGTAGAACCCGGCGCCGGAGCTCTTCCCCTTGCGGTCGAACTCCCGGACGAGCCGGTCGATCACCGTCTCCGCCGGGTGCGGGTGCCACGTGCCGCCGGCCGCCTCGACGGCCGCCTTCGACTCGTTGCGGATCTTCTGCGGCAGGGTGAGCGTGAGCTCGTCCATCAGCTGCAGGACCGGCGCCGGGTAGCCGGCCTGCGAGGATGCCTGCTCGATCGTCTGCGGGTCGATGCCCTCGGCGAGCATCGCGACCCCCTCGTTGATGAAGGTGCCGATGACCCGGCTGGTGAAGAACCCGCGGCTGTCGTTGACGACGATAGGGGTCTTCTTGATCCCCAGCGTGACGTCGAACGCCTTGGCGACCGCCGCGTCCGACGTCCGCTCGCCGCGGATGATCTCGACGAGCGGCATCTTGTCGACGGGTGAGAAGAAGTGCAGCCCGATGAAGTCGCCGTGGCGGTCCAGACCGGCGGCGAGCTCGGTGATCGGCAGCGTCGAGGTGTTGGAGCAGAGCAGGGCGTCCGGTTCGACGACCTTCATCGCCTCGCGGAAGACCTCCTGCTTGAGCTGCACCGACTCGAACACAGCCTCGATGATGATGTCGCAGCCGGCGAGGTCGTTGTAGTCGGCGGTGGGGGTGATCCGCTCCAGGAGCGCCTCGCCCTTTTCGAGGGTGGTCTTCCCGCGCTTGACGCCCTTCGCGACGAGGCCCTCGGAGTAGGCCTTGCCCTTCTCGGCCGCCTCGAGCGAGACGTCCTTGAGCACGACCTCCCAGCCGGCGAGCGCGCAGACGTAGGCGATGCCGGCGCCCATCATCCCGGCGCCGAGCACCGCGACCTTGGTGGGCTGCCACTTCTCGTGGCCGTCCGGCCGGGACTTCCCGCCGTTGATGGCCTGCAGGTCGTAGAAGAACGCCTTCGTCATGTTCTTCGAGGTCTGTCCGGTGGCCAACTCGGTGAAGTAGCGGGCCTCGATGCGGAACGCGGTGTCGACGTCGACCTGCGTGCTCTCGACGGCCACGGCGAGGATGTTGCGTGGCGCCGGCATCGGTGCGCCCTTGAGCTGCTTGCGCAGGTTGGCCGGGAACGCCGGCAGGATCGAGGCGAGCTTGGGGCTCGACGGAGTGCCGCCGGGGATCCGGTAGCCGGGCTCGTCCCACGGCTGCTTCGACTCGGGGTGAGCGGCGATCCACGCCCGCGCCTTGTCCAGCATCTCCTCCGGCGTCGACGCCAGCTCGTCGATGATGCCGATCTCCAGGGCCTTGGCCGGCTTGTGCCGCTGGCCCTGCACCAGCACGTTCAGCACGGCGTTCGCGATGCCGAGCATCCGCACCGTGCGCACGACCCCACCGCCGCCGGGCAGCAGACCCAGCGTCACCTCCGGACACCCGTAGACCACGCCCTTGGCGTCGAGCCCGATCCGGTGGTGGCAGGCCAGCCCGATCTCGAGGCCGCCGCCGAGCGCGGTGCCGCTCATGGCCGCGACGACCGGCTTGCCCAGCGTCTCCAGCTTGCGCAGCTGCCTCTTCACGGTCATGGACTTCTCCATCACCGTCGGCGCGTCGGCCGGGGTCGCCTTGCTCAGGGTGTCGAGGTCGCCGCCGGCGAAGAACGTCTTCTTCGCCGAGGTGATGATCACGCCGGTGAGGGTGTCCTTGTCGGCGGCCAGCGCGTCGACGCACTCGCCCATCGCCTCGACGTAGCGGTCGTTCATGGTGTTGGCGCTGCGGCCCGGGTCGTCGAGGGTGACGACGACGATCCCGTCGGCGCCCTTGTCCCAGCGGACGGCCTTCTGGTCAGACACTGAGTAGCCCTTTCAGGAAAGTCGCTCGACGACGGTGGCGATGCCCATGCCGCCGCCCACGCACAGGGTGGCGACGCCGAACCGCTGGTCGCGGCGCTCGAGCTCGTCGATCAGCGTGCCGAGGATCATGGCGCCGGTGGCACCGAGCGGGTGGCCCATGGCGATGGCACCGCCGTTGACGTTGACCTTCTCGTGCGGCACGCCCATGTCCTTCATGAAGCGCATGACGACCGCGGCGAAGGCCTCGTTCATCTCGAACAGGTCGATCTGGTCGGCCGTCATCCCCGCCCGGGCCAGCGCCTTGCGGGTGGCCGGCGCCGGGCCGGTGAGCATGATCGTCGGGTCGGCCCCCGACAGGGCGGTGGCGACGATCCGGGCCCGCGGGGTGAGTCCGGCGGCCTTGCCCGCAGCCTCCGTGCCGACCAGCACGAGCGCGGCGCCGTCGACGATGCCGGACGAGTTGCCCGCGGTGTGGACGTGGTCGATCTTCTCCACCCAGTGGTAGCGCTGCAGGGCCACGGCGTCGAACCCGCCCTGGTCGCCGACCATCGCGAACGAGGGCTGCAGCCCGCCGAGCGCATCCATCGTGGTGCCGGCACGCACGTGCTCGTCGCGGTCGAGCACCACCATGCCGTTGCGGTCCACGACCGGCACCACCGAGCGCGCGAAGTACCCGTTGGCCCACGCCTTCGCGGCGCGGGTCTGCGACTCCAACGCGTAGGCGTCGACGTCGTCGCGGTTCCAGCCCTCCAGGGTGGCGATCAGGTCGGCGCCGATGCCCTGCGGCACGAAGCCGGTCTCGTAGGAGGTCTCGGCGTCCATCGCCCAGGCGCCCCCGTCGGAGCCCATCGGCACCCGGGACATGCTCTCGACGCCCCCGGCGAGCACGAAGTCGGCCATGCCGGCCCGCACCTGGTGGGCTGCGCTGTTCACCGCGTCGAGCCCGGACGCGCAGAACCGGTTGTGCTGCACACCGGCCGTCGTCTCGGGCAGGCCGGCGAGGATCGCGGCGGTCTTGGCGATGTCGCCGCCCTGGTCGCCGATCGGGGATACGACACCCAGGACGACGTCGTCGATCGTGGCCGGGTCGAGCTCCGGGTAGCGAGCACGCAGCTCGTGGATGAGGCCGACCACCAGGGAGACCGGCTTGACCTCGTACAACGAGCCGGCGGCCTTCCCCCGGCCGCGAGGTGTGCGGATGGCGTCGTAGACGTACGCCTCGGGCATCTCTGCCATGGGAACCCTCTTCCTCGACGACCGGGCGAGACCTACCGCTTTGTTACAGCAGCACTGTCACATAGGTCAAGCGGTGCCGTAGCCTGCGCCTCATGGCGGCGCCATCGCTACCCGACCGAGGTCAGCTCCTGACGATCGACCAGCTCGCCGACCGCTCGGGCATCACGGTCCGCAACATCCGCTACTACGCCGCCAGGGGCCTGCTCCAGCCGCCGCAGCTGCGGGGCCGCACCGGTCTCTACGGGCCCGACCACCTCGCCCGGCTGGAACTGGTGAGCGAGCTCTCCGCGCTGGGCTTCACGCTGGCGGCGATCGAGAGCCACCTGGAGCGGATCCCCGCACACGCCGGGCACGCCGAGCTGGCCCTGCAACGCGCGCTGCTCACGCCGTGGGTGCCGGAGGAGATCGAGGAGGTCGACCGGGCCGAGCTGGAGCGGCGTGCCGGGCGCGCCCTCTCGGCCGAGGACATCGCGGCGCTGGGCGACCTCGGCGCCGTCACGCCGCTGCCCGACGGTCACGTCCAGCTCCACGGCGTGGGCGCGCTCGCCAGCGCGCTCGCCGTGATCGACTCGGACCTCCCCACCGACGTGTGGCGCCGCGCCCACGGGCTCATCGAGAAGCACACCACGGCGCTCGCCGAGGAGCTCATGGCAATGTTCCAGGACGAGGTGCTGCAGCCCTACCGCGACCGTGGCCACCGCGCCGACGAACGGCACCGGCTCGCGGCCGCGTTGTCCCAGCTCAAGCCGGTGACGGTACTCGGGCTGGTCACCGCGTTCGGGCGTGCGGTCAACCGGACGATCCGGGAACGGATGGGCGACTGAGACAGGAAGGGACGACGTGTCCGACTCTCAGGAATGGACCTGCGGCGGGCATGCGGGCGAGCTCACAGCCCGCACCTGGCCGAATCCCGACGCACGCTACGTGGCCCTGCTCTGCCACGGCTACGGCGAGCACATCGGCCGCTACGAGCACGTCGCCGACGCGCTCGTCCGCCACGGCGCGGTGGTGCACGGCGTCGACCACATCGGTCACGGCAGGAGCGCGGGCGAGCGGGTGCTGATCCCCGACTACGAGAAGGTGGTGGACGACTTCCACGGACTCGCCGCGCAGGTCCGCAACCCGGCCCTGCCCACCGTGCTCATCGGGCACTCGATGGGCGGGATGATCGCGGCCCGCTACGCGGAGCGGTACGGCCACGAGCTCGCCGCCCTCGTGCTGTCCGGGCCGGTGCTGGGCCGCTGGGACGCCGCCACCGGCCTGCTCGCCCTCGACGAGATCCCGGACACCCCGATCGACCCCGACACGCTCTCCCGCGACCCGGCAGTGGGCAAGGCCTACGCCGACGACCCGCTCGTGTGGCACGGCCGCTTCCAGCGCGCCACCCTCGAAGCGATCGTCACCTGCCTCGACCGCATCCGGGCCGACGGCCCGCTCGGCGCGCTCCCCACGCTGTGGGCGCACGGTGCGGACGACCAGCTCGTCCCGATCGACGCCACCCGCGAGGGCATCGACGACCTGCGCGGCGTGGTGTTCGAGGAGAAGATCTACCCGGGAGCCCGGCACGAGATCTTCAACGAGACCAACAAGGACGAGGTCCTGGCCGACGTCACGGCCTTCGTCGGCAGGGCGCTCGGCGGAAGCGCATGAGCGACGTCTTCATCTTCCCCGTCACCGTCCGGTACCTCGAGGTCGACGCGCAGGGCGTCGTGTTCAACGCCTGGTACCTGGCGTACTTCGACGAGGCCATGTCGGCCTTCCTCACCGCGCGCGGGATGCCGTACCAGAAGATGGTCGAGGCCGGCTATGACGTGCAGCTGGTGCGCTCGGAGATCGACTGGACGTCCGGGCTGCGCTGGCAGGACGCGGTGGAGGTGGCTGTGTCCACCGCGCGGATCGGGCGCACCAGCTTCGCGCTGGACTTCGAGGTGCGGCGCGACGGCGACGAGGTCACCTGCGCGGGCCGCACCGTCTACGTGGTGGTCGCCACCGACGGCTCCGGCAAGCGGGAGATCCCGCCGCTGATCGCGGACGCGCTCGGCGAACCTGCGCCGCTGCGGGCCGGCTAGCGGCGCACGGGCGCCGCGCCGCGCACGGTCTCCGCCAGGCTCTCCTCGATCGGCGTCGCGGCGATGCCCAGCGCCGCGGTGGCGGCCGTCGAGTCCATGACGAACGGCCCCCGGAACTGGTACTGGGTCTCCCGCAGCTCCCGGACCAGCGAGTTCCCCAGCCCGCCGAGCCAGAGGACGGCGCCCGGCATCGTCGACAGCCGCGGCGGCGGGGCGGCGGCGAGGGCGCACGCCTGCGTGATCACCTCGCGGACCTCTGCCGGGCGGTGCGGCGCTGGGCGCTCGACCACCCGGCCGAGTTCGCGCTGCTCCACGGCACGCCGGTGCCCGGATACACCGCGCCGGCGGACACGACGCCGCCCGCGGCGCGGGTGGTCGTCGCGCTGGTCCGGCTGCTCGCCGAGGCGGAGGCGGCGGGCACGCTCGGCGCGGCCGTCGACCGTCCGGTGGGCCCGGCGCACTCGCCGGGCTCGCCGCATGGAGCCAGCTGTTCGGGCTGGTGGGGTTCGAGGTGTTCGGCAGGCTCGCCGACATGTTCGAGGACCCGGCCGGGCACTTCGACCACCAGATGCAGGCGATGGCCGATCTCGCCGGCCTGCTGAGCCCGCATCAGCTCAGCCGTGCGTCCACCCACCGCAGGGCCGCCTCGCCCTGCACGCGCTGGAACGCCCGCACCCGTTCCACGTTCCGGGGCGGCGGCAGCACCGACTGGTGCAGGAAGAATCCCGTCAGCGCGACGAGAACGGCCGTGACCGCATCCGGGTCGGCCGCTCGCGCCGGCGGGTAGGTCGCCCAGACCTCTGCCGGATCGGTGCCGGTGACGGCCGCGCTGGGCAGCAGGAACAGCAGGTCGAGCCATGCTGCGCCGATCCGCGCGTGCGGCCAGTCGACGAAGACCACCCGGTCCGGCGTGAGCAGGATGTTGTCGGCGCGCAGGTCACCGTGCACCAGGGCGCTGCCCTCCGCCGCGGCCGTCCACGTCTCCTCGATCGCGGCGAGCTCGTCGAGCCGGGCGCACACCGCGGGGCCCAGCGGGGCGGCGGCGCCCGGGTCTGCGGCGAGCGTCCGCCAGCCACGGAACGCCCGCTCGTCGAGCTCCGCGACCGGCCGCCCGTCGACCGGACTGGGGGTGAGGCGGTCGGCGAGCCGGGCCATGGCCTCGACCACCCGGGCGAGCTCGGCCGGGTGCCACGGCTCGGCGGGCATCACCCCGTCCACGTCCTCCACGACGAGCGCCACCCAGTCGCCGTCGTCGTAGCTGCCGAGCAGCCCTGGCACGGGCAGGTCCGCCGGCAGAGCGGCGAGCACCTCCACCTCCCGCCGGTGGAACCTCGGGGCATCGGGGTTGCGCTCGCCACCCACCGCCTTGGCGAACGCCCGCCTCCCGTCCTCGAGCACCAGGCGTGCGCCGAGACCGGGCGAGAAGCCGCCGGGCTGGGAACGCGCCGACACGACGCGCCCACCGAGGATCTCCTCGATCGCCCGGCGCACGCGCTCCGGTACCTCGTCCATGCCCAGCCGGGCTCCGCCTCCGTTCGGCATGGGCCGAGACCACCGCACGCAAGGCGTCCGCGTCCAGCGGTTTCTGATCTCACTGCAGTTCTGATCTCACTGCGGCACGCGGGCCCTGGCCGAGAGCCGGCGCGCGGCGCGGTTCAGCATCGCGCGCACGACGATCGGGTGCACCGGGCGCACCAGCGCCGAGTAGGCCCGCCCGCGCCGGTTGTGCAGCCGCACCACGGAGGTGAGCACGACCCGGTCCGGCTCGCGGAGCACGGACACCCGGAAGTCGAGGTGGTTCGCGTCGGCGCCGAGCAGCACCTCGTCGTCGGCGCGCGCGAGGGTGTCGAACGCTCGGCGGCCGGCGCGGTCGATGCCGACGAGCCCGACCAGCAGCTCGCGCATCCCCAGCGCGGCGAGCACCCACCGGGGCGGGTCGCGGAACGCGGCGTCCGCCCAGGCCTGCGGGTCGAGCGGAGCGCCGGGGAGGGCGGCGACGGCGTGCGCGTCCGTCCAGTCGACGCGCGGCAGCGCACCCGCGATCAGCGAGGTGCGTGGCGGTGCGACGGCCCGAGCCCGCGGCACGTCCGACGCGCGGAGCAACCGCACCCACGGCGACCGACGGGCCGGGCGCGCCGGCTCGACCCCGACCGCGCGCTCGGCGTTGTCGAGCAGCTCCTCCAGCACCGCGTCGTGGGCCCAGCGCACGGCCAGCGGCCAGGCCAGCCGCATCCCACCGGAGAGCCGGCCCTCGGCGACGTGGCGCAGCAAGGTCCGATCAGGCCCCGCCGGTTCCGCGGTGAGGGTGTGCCCGCCGTCGAGCCCCCGTCCGGGGGTGAACTCGAACTCGACCTTGCGACCGGGCTCGTAACCGGTGACGCGATAGCGGATCGAGCCGTGCCCACCCGCCGCCCCGACCGCCACGGGCCCGTCCAGCACCATCGGCCGCCATCCCGGCGTCGGCCACAGCACGTCGTCGGGCCCGCCGATCCGGTCGAGAAGCGGGCCGACCTGCTCGATCGGGGCGGGAACGATCCGCTCGTGAACGTTGCGGACCATGGATCCACCTCCGTACGCCACCGTATGGAACTCCCCGTACGGTACCGTACGGAAGTGGCGGATCGGAAGCGGCTGACGGCGCACGACTGGACCGCGGCCGCCGTCACGGCGCTGGCACGCGGCGGCATCGCGGCGGTTGCGGTCGAGCCGATCGCCGCATCCCTCGGCACCACCAAGGGCAGCTTCTACTGGCATTTCGGCAACCGGGACGCGCTGCTGGAAGCGGCCCTCCTGGAGTGGGAGCGCACCGACACGGACGACGTGATCGCGCTCGTCGAGACCGAACCGGACCTGCACCGCAGGCTGCGCATGCTGCTCGCGGTGGCGCTGGGCGCCGGCGCCGCCCGTCCGGGCGATCGGGTCGAGCTCGCCCTGCAACCCACCGCAGGCCACCCGCTGGTCGCACCCGTGCTGGCGCGGGTCACCGCCCGGCGCCTCGGCTACCTCGCCGACCTGTTCTCCGCTCTCGGCTTCCCGCCCGACGAGGCCCGGCAGCGGAGCCTGCTCGCCTACACGGCCTATCTCGGCCACGCGCAGCTCGCGCACGCCACGCCGGCGGCGGCGCCCACCGGGGAGGAGCTCTCCTCCTACGTCGACACCGTGATCGCCACTCTCACCATCCGGTAGCCGGTTCCCCGGTGCCGGTCCCGCTCTGCGTGGGCTCGCGGATCAGCGCCCGGTGACCGACGCCAGGTACTGCGCCACCCGTCCGTCGGCGATGTGCCGCTTCCACAGCGTCGCCACCGGCTCGTCCTCGTCGGCGTAGCGATCGGTCCGCTCCAGCGCGTGGCGCCGCAGCTGCCCCTTGGTGGTGGCGAACGTGTCGGGTGGGACGTCGCGCGCCATCGCCGCCGCCGCGGCGGCCGCCCGTGACCCCAGCTCGGCCGCGGGGACGACCTCGTGAACCAGCCCGAGCTGCGCGGCCCGCTCCGGCGGATGGGTCTGCGCGCCCATCACGAGCTCGCGCGCACCCCGCTCGCCCGCGGCGACGCCGAGCACCTCCAGCGCGATGCGCGGGAACGGCACCCCGACGTGGATCTCGGGCACCCCGATCCGCGCGGCGCCCTCGGCCATCAGGACGACGTCGGCACAGGCCGCGAGCACGCACCCGCCGGCGATCGCGTGCCCGTTCACCGCGGCGACGAGCGGCTTCGGCAGCGCGAACGCGGCCCGGAACGCGCCCGCCAGCGCCGGGAGGAACTTCTCGACGTACGAGTCGCCGCCCGCGGTACAGCGTTTGAGGTCGACACCTGCCGAGAAGGCTCGGTCCGTTCCGGTGACGACCACCGCACGGGCGGGGTCGGCCGCGAGATCGCGGAACCGTTCGGCCAGCGCCTGGCACAGCTCGAGATCCATCGCGTTGACCGGGCCGTGCGCCATCCGCAGCACCGCGACCGGAACACCCTCGACATCGACGTCATCGCGTTCGAGCACGCCGTGGAACCTACCGATGTGAGGGACGCCCGCCGGCCCCCGAGCCCGCCGGAGCGGAGCGGAGGCCATCAAACATGGCAGGCTGCGCATGAACGCATCCGGACAACGAGGTGAGGGATAGCCATGCCGCAGCAGGTCCGCGGGGTCGTCGCGCACAAGAAGGGTGAGCCGGTCTCCCTGGAGACGGTGATCGTGCCGGACCCGGGGCCCGGTGAGGCGGTGGTCAAGGTGCAGGCCTGCGGGGTCTGCCACACCGACCTGCACTACCGCGAGGGCGGGATCAACGACGAGTTCCCGTTCCTGCTCGGGCACGAGGCCGCGGGTGTCGTCGAGTCCGTCGGCGAGGGCGTCACCGACGTGGAGCCCGGGGATTTCGTGATCCTCAACTGGCGCGCTGTCGACGGCACCTGCCGCGCGTGTCGCCGCGGCGAGCCCTGGTACTGCTTCTCCACCCACAACGCGGCCCAGAAGATGACGCTGGAGTCCGGCCAGGAGCTCTCCCCCGCGCTGGGCATCGGCGCGTTCGTCGAGAAGACCCTCGTCCACGCCGGGCAGTGCACGAAGGTCAACCCCGAGGTCAAGCCGGAGATCGCCGGCCTGCTCGGCTGCGGGGTCATGGCCGGGATCGGGGCGGCCATCAACACCGGGAAGGTGGGCCGGGGCGACTCGATCGCCGTGATCGGCTGCGGCGGCGTAGGCAACGCCGCCATCGCGGGCGCGCGGCTCGCCGGGGCGTCCACGATCATCGCGATCGACGTGGACGACCGGAAGCTCACGTGGGCGAAGGAGTTCGGCGCCACGCACACGATCAACTCCCGCAGCCAGGACGTCATCACGGCCGTGCAGGAGCTCACCGACGGCAACGGCGCGAACGTCGTCGTGGAGGCGGTCGGCCGCCCGGAGACCTACAAGCAGGCCTTCTACGCGCGTGACCTCGCCGGCACCGTCGTGCTCGTCGGCGTGCCCACGCCGGACATGACCATCGACCTGCCGCTGATCGACGTGTTCGGCCGCGGCGGTTCGCTCAAGTCGTCCTGGTACGGCGACTGCCTGCCGTCCCGCGACTTCCCGATGCTCGTGGACCTGCACCTGCAGGGCCGGCTGCCGCTGGAGAAGTTCGTCAGCGAGACGATCGGGCTGGACGACGTCGAGGCCGCGTTCGAGAAGATGCACAAGGGCGAGGTGCTGCGCTCGGTGGTGATCCTGTGACCGTCGATCGGGTCGTCACCTCCGGCACCTTCTCGCTCGACGGCGGCACCTGGGATGTCGACAACAACGTGTGGATCGTCGGCGACGAACGCGAGGTGCTCGTCGTCGACGCCGCGCACGATGCCGAGGCCATCGCCGCGGCCGTGGGCGACCGGCGGGTGGTCGCGGTCGTGTGCACCCACGGCCACGACGACCACGTGGGCGCCGCGCCCGCCCTCGCCGACCGGTTCGGCGCTCCGGTCCTGCTGCACCCGGCCGAGGCGCCGCTGTGGGAGATGACCCATCCCGACCGCAAGCCCGACGGTGAGCTCACCGACGGCGACCTGCTCACCGCAGGCGGGGTGGAGCTGCGGGTGCTGCACACCCCGGGCCACTCCCCCGGGTCGTGCAGCCTGGTCGCGCCCGATCTGGGCACGGTGTTCACCGGCGACACGCTGTTCCAGGGCGGGCCCGGCGCCACCGGCCGCTCCTTCTCCTCGTTCGACACGATCATCGACTCGATCCGCGCCCGGCTCCTCACGCTGCCCGGCGACACCGTCGTCCGCACCGGGCACGGCGACTCCACCACGATCGGGGCGGAGCTGCCGCACCTGGAGGAGTGGGTCGCGCGCGGCCACTGAGGGACGCCCGGGTACGGGTGATCATCGGTTGGGCGCGCCGGCGGCCACATCCGGCCGCTCGTGCACCCAGCCGATGATCATCGACTACCTGGTGCTCGCGGGTGCGGCACCAGGCCTGGACCAGGCCACCACCACCCCGGCGAGGAGCAGCACCGCGGCCACCCCGAACGCGGCGGAGTAACCGAACGGCTCCGCCACCGCGCCCAGGCCGAGGGCACCCACGCCCGTCCCGGCGTCGTAGGCGATGTTCCAGATCGCGCTCGCCGCGCCGTAGCCGGTGCTGCCGAATGCGGCGAACAGCACGGTGAGGGCGTCGTTCTGGACCATCCCGAACCCGAAGCCGACCACAGCGGCGCCGAGCACGACGAGCGCACCGACGCCGGTGACGAGCGCCGTGACCTCGGCTGCCAGACCGGCGGCGGTGAGCAGCATCCCCGGCACGAGCAGCCGGCCGCCCCAGCCGCGCCGGTCCACCAGCTCGCCGGCCACCAGCCGGCCGATCAGCGCGCCCGCCGCCGTGGCCAGCAGGGCGCCCGCCACGAGGAGCCCGGCGCCCGGCACGGCGAGCGGGAGGAACGTGATCACGCCGCCCTGCGCGATCGAGCAGGTGACCATGGCGAGCACCGGGGCGAGCGCCGAGCGGGCCGCCGGGCGCGGAAGCGGGCCGGCCGCCGGCGTGACCGGCGCCCTCGACATCCGGATCGCCGGCACGAGCAGCGCACCCAGCATCGGGGCGATACCCGCGGCGACGAACACCGCGGTGAAGCCGAACCGCTCGACCACGGCCACCCCGGCCGCCAGCAGCACGAGCTGGGGCAGTCCCACCGCGAGGCCGTAGCGGCCGGCGGCCCGGCCGTGCTGCTCGCGCGGCACGAGCTCCGCCACGAGCGCGCTTCCGGCCACCGTCGCCAGCCCGAAGCCGACGCCGCGCAGAGCGGACAGCGCGAGTACGAGCCCGAGGTCGGGCGAGATCGCGAGGAACGGCGTGGGGACGCCCAACAGCGCCGACCCGACGGCGAGCACCCAGCGGTGGCCGACGCGCACGAGGAGCCACGGCACCGCGAGCTGCGTGCCCACGGTGGTGGCCATCAGCGCCGCGGTCGTGGCGCCCGACCCGAGCGCGCCCGACCCGCCGCGCTCCGCCCACAGCGGCACCACCGGCAACAGCACCGCGTACCCGCTGAAGCAGAGCACGGTGGCGCCGAGCATGAACCGGAACGGTGCGCCGGTGATCCCGGCGGGATCTCTGGTCGACACCACCCCCCGAGCGTAGGCGGCCTGCCTCGGGGTACTCGTGCGATCTCGACAGCGTGAGCTATCGTGATTCGTTAGGTGAGGCTCATAGATGATTTAGGGATGGCTAATGCCGAACGCGTCGGGCCTGGTGGGGCGGAGGTCCGTGCTGGTCGCGGCCGGCCTGCTCACCCTCTCCGGCTGCGTGGCGGCGCCGGCGTCCAGCACGGAGTCGATCGGGGATCGGCGCCTCCGCGTCACGACCACCACCAACTTCCTCACCGACAGCGTCGGCCGGATCGGCGGCGACCGGGTGGAGGTCACCGGCCTGATGGGTCCCGGCGTCGACCCGCACCTCTACCGGGCCAGCGCGGGTGACGTGCAGGCGCTGCGCGGCGCCGACGTGATCCTCTACTGCGGGCTGCACCTGGAAGGCCGCATGGGCGAGCTGCTCCACGACCTCGCGGAGCGCCAGCCCACCACCGCCGTCACGGACGGCATCCCGCGGGAGCAGCTGCTCGCCCCCGCTCCCGATTCCGGCACGGAGCACGACCCGCACATCTGGTTCGACGTCTCCCTGTGGTCGCGGGTCAGCGAGTCGATCGCCGCCGCGCTCGTCGAGCGCGACCCGGCGCACGCCGACGGCTACCGGGCCCGCCTCGGCGCCTACCTCACCGAGCTGGCCGCACTCGACACCGACGTCGGCCGGCGGCTCGCGGCGATCCCGCCGGGGCGCCGGCTGCTCGTCACGTCCCACGACGCGTTCGCCTACTTCGGCCGCCGCTACGGCCTCGAGGTCGCCGGCATCCAGGGCATCTCCACCGCGGCCGAGGCCACCACCGCCGACGTCGAGCGGGTGGCGCAGCTGGCGGCCGAGCGCGGTGTGCCCGCCGTGTTCGTCGAGTCGAGCGTGCCCCGCCAGACGATCGACGCGCTGCTCGCGGCGGCCGCGCGGCGCGGCGCCCGCGTCCACGTCGGCGGGGAGCTCTACACGGACGCCGCGGGAAACCCGGGCACCCCGGAGGGCACCTACATCGGGATGTTGCGGGCCAACGCCGACCGGATCGCGGACGGGCTGACAGGCACTCGGGAGGGGTAACGCGATGCTCATGAGCTCGTCGATCGAGACGCGCACGGCCGCCGCGCTGGAGGTGCGCGGGCTGACGGTGTCCTACCGCTCGGCGCCCGTGCTCTGGGAGGTCGACTGCGCGTTCCCCGCGGGGCACCTCTCGGCGATCGTCGGCCCGAACGGCGCGGGCAAGTCCACGCTGCTCAAGGCCGCGTTGGGCCTCGTCCCCGCAGACGCGGGCCGGATCCTGATCGACGGCGTGGAGGGGCGGGGGGCGCTCGACCGCGTGGCCTACGTGCCGCAGGCGGAGTCGGTCGACTGGGACTTCCCGATCACCGTGCGCGAGGTCGTCGAGATGGGCCGCTACCGGTCCACCGGCTGGTTCCGCCGCGTCGGCCGGGCCGACCGGGCGATCGCCGCGGACAGCCTGGAACGCGTCGGGATGGCGGGCTTCGGGAAACGGCAGATCGGGCAGCTGTCCGGAGGCCAGCGCCAGCGGGTCTTCCTGGCACGGGCGCTCGCCCAGCGCGCGCCGGTGCTCGTGATGGACGAACCGTTCGCCGGCATCGACGCGCGCACCCAGGAGGACCTGCTCGGCCTGCTCGGCGAGCTGCGCGACGCGGGCGGCTCGGTCGTGGTGGTCCACCACGACATGGCGCAGGTGCGTGCGGCCTTCGACTGGACCCTCCTGCTCAACGTGCGTGTGCTGGGCTGCGGACCCACCGCCGACGTGCTCACGCCCGACGCGGTGCGCGCGGCGTACGGAGCGGATGTGGCGTGGACCGCGTGAGCCATCGATGCTGAGCGCCGCGCTGGGCCTGCCGTACACCGACGCGGTCGTGGTGGCGGGGGCGCTCGTCCTCGGGATCACGAGCGGGGTGCTGGGCGCGTTCGCCGTGCTGCGCCGCCGCAGCCTGGTCGGCGACGCCGTCGCGCACGCCACCCTGCCGGGCGTCTGCGTGGCGTTCCTCGTCGCGGGCGTGAAGGACGTGCCGGGGCTGCTGCTCGGGGCCGCGGTGGCCGGGCTGGTGGCCGCGCTGCTGATGGTGGGCATCGAGCGGACCGGGCGGACCCGACCGGACGCCGCGATCGGCGTGGTGCTGTCGGGGTTCTTCGCGCTCGGGGTAGTGCTGCTCACGCACCTGTCCAACAGCTCGGACGCCGACCAGGCAGGCCTGGAGAACTACCTGTTCGGGCAGGCCGCCGGGCTGCTGGAACGCGATGTCGCGGTGATGGCGGGGCTCGCCGCGGTGGCGCTGCTCGTGGTCGGCGTCCTGCGCCGCGCGCTGACCACCACGCTGTTCGATCCCGCCTACGCGGGCGCGATCGGGCTTCCGGTGCGGGTCCTCGAAACCGTGATGACGGCGCTGCTCGTGGTGGCCGTCGTGATCGGGGTGCGGGTGGTCGGCGCGATCCTCATGGTCGCGATGCTCGTGGTGCCCACCGTCACCGCCCGCCAGCTCGCCGACCGCTTCCCGCGCGTCCTCCAGCTGGCCGGGCTGGTCGGTGCGGCCGTCGGGGTCACGGGTGCGCTCGCGGCCACCCGTGGGCAGCTGCCCACCGGTCCGGTCGTCGTACTCACCGGGTTCGTGGTGGCGGTCGCGGCGCTGCTGCTGGCACCCGGGCGGGGTGTGCTGTGGCGAGCCCGGCGGCTCGCGGCCCGGCGGCGGGCCGTGCGGCGCGACGCCGTGCTCACCCACCCCGACGCGCCCGTGGCCGGCCTGCGCGACCGCCTGGTCCGCGCGCGCCTGCGCCGCCGCGGGTTGCTCACCGCCGACGGCACCCTCACCGCGGCCGGCGAGGCAGCGGCCGCCGAGATGGCCGAGCGCCGGGCGCTCTGGACGGCATGGCTGCAGCACGGCCCGTCGATCCGCCTGCCCGACGCCCGCGAACCGGACCCGGCAGACCTGCCCGGCAGCCTCGGCGAGGACGCGGTCACCCAGCTACGGGCCCTCGCCACATCGAACCGCGCGCCGGGTGTGGTCCGCGCAGACGCCGTGGGCCCTGCGAGGACCACGACCTGCGAGCGGAGCGGGGTGACCGATGTCTGACGGCCCTCTGATCGTGCTCGTCGCCGGGCTGGTCGCCACGGCCTGCGGGCTGCTCGGTCCCTTCCTCGTGCTGCGGCGGATGGCGCTGCTGTCCGACGCGGTGAGCCACGCGGTCCTGCCCGGGATCGTCGCCGTCTGGCTGGTGGCGCAGACCCGCGCCCCGCTGCCCGTGATCGTGGGCGCGGCCGCGTTCGCGGTGCTCTGCGTGCTCGGCATCGACGCGTTGCGGGCCACCGGGCTCGTCGCGTCCGACGCGGCGATCGCGCTGGTCTTCCCCGCGCTGTTCTCGCTCGGGGTCCTCGGCATCACCCGCTACGCCGACGGCATCCACCTCGACCTGGACTCCACGATCTACGGCGAGATCGCGTTCGTGCCGTTCGACACGGTGTGGCTCGGCGGGTACGAGGTGGCGCGCTCGGGGCTGGTGCTCGGCGGCGTGGTGGCGCTGAACCTGCTGCTCGTCGGGCTGCTGTGGAAGGAGCTCAAGGCCACCACGTTCGACCCGGAGTTCGGCGCCACGGTCCGGCTGCACCCGCGGCTGCTGTCGCGCTTGCTACTGGTGGCCGCGGCCGTCACCGCGGTGGCCGCGTTCGACGCGGTCGGCGCGATCCTCGTGGTCACGCTGCTGATCGTGCCGGCCGCGGCGGCACACCTGCTCACCGACCGGCTGGTGGTCATGGTCGCGCTCGCGATCGGCATCGGCTGGGTCGGCGCGGCCGTCGGGTACGCCGTCGCGCTCCCCCTGGACAGCTCGATCGCGGGTGCGATGGGCCTGGTGTGCACGGCCTGCTTCGTGCTGGCGCTGCTGCTCTCGCCCCGCCACGGCCTCCTCACCCGCCGGTGGCGACGCCGCAGAGCGCCGGCCGATGCACCCCTTCCTGGCTGACGCACCCCGTGCGGGAGCACCGGTACTCACGGCACCCTGATCAGGTGCCGCTCCCTGACACCGATTTCCCCGCCGATCCCTACCCCGGCGCCGTGCCGGACGTGTCGTTCGCGCACGTCGACGAGGAGTCGCACCTGCTGCACCCGGATCCACGGCACGGCTGGACGGTCGGCGACCTCCCGCTCGACAGCTGGCTGGCCGGGCATGGCGCGGTGCCGTGCGCCCAGCGACTGCCCCTGCTGGCCTACGGCTCCAACCGCTGCCCGAGCAAGATCACCTGGCTGCGCCGGGCCCTCGGGATGGGAGAGGACCCGGTGGTGGCGCTCCGGGTCCGCACCCACGACGTCGCTGCCGTCTGGGCCAGCGGGCTGCGCCGGCGCGACGGCCAGCGCCCCGCCGTGCTCGCCGCCGCGCCGGGCGTCGTCGAGGAGCACGTGGTGTGGCTCGCGACGCCCGAGCAGATCGCGGTGCTCGACCGCTGTGAGGGCCGCGACGAGCGGTTCCGGCTGGCCCGGCTGCACACCGGCGAGGTGCGCACGACCGACGGCGGCGGGATCTCGGCACCGTGGTGCTACGTCGCACACGGCGCGATCCGCCAGCCGCTGCGGGCGGACGGCGCGCTCGTCCGCTGTGTGGACCTGCCGCAGGAAGCCGCACGCGAGCTCACCGGCGAGCCCGCGGCCGACGGTCTGGACGCCCCGACGGTGGTCGGCGCGCCGCTGCCCGACGAGTGGCCCACCGTCCTGTTCGTCTACGGGCTCCTGCAGCCCGGCGGCCCCTCCTGGTCACTGGTGGCGCCGTACACCGCAGGCGAACCGCGCCGCGCGGCCGTCGACGGGGCGGTCTACGACACCGGTCTCGGCTATCCCGCGCTGCGGCGCGGCACCGGCGGGCGCGCGCCCGGCTGGTTGGTGCCGATGCGCGACCCGACCGCTCTCCTGCCGACGCTCGACGCGTACGAGGGCTCCCAGTACCGGCGTGAGCGGCTCGTGACCGCCGACGGCACCGTCTGCTGGAGCTACGTGTGGGCGGCCCCGTTCGACGGGTTCCGCCGGCTGCCGGCCGGCTGGCGCTGAGGCCGGCGCTGACTACGCCAACCGCGGCGCCGGCGAAGCCAGCAACGCGGCCGACGTCCCGGGCAGCGGCTTCCGGGCGCTCTCCGCCACCGCGATCACCGCCGCCAGCGAGATGATGGAGGCGACGACGATGTAGATCCCCGGCATCGCGTTGTTGCCGGTGCTGAGCACCAGCGTCTCCAGGATGAACGGCGCGGTGCCGCCGAAGATCGACGTCGACAGGTTGTACCCGATCGAGAAGCCCCCGTACCGCACGTCCGTGTCGAACAGCGCCGGCAGCGTGGCCGACATCGTGCCGAGCAGCATCACGAGCAGCAGGCCGAGGATCGCCAGCCCGGCCACGGTGCCGAGCACCGTGCCCAGCGCGAGCAGCATGAAGGCCGGGTAGCCGAGCACGATGAACCCGACGCACGCCGTCACGATCAGCGGCTTCCGGCCGATCCGGTCCGACAGCGCCCCCACCGGGATGATCACGAACATGATCATCAGCATCATGCCGAGGATGTAGAGCAGCGCGGGCGTCGCCTCCAGGCCGAGCGTGGTCTGGAGGTAGGTCGGCATGTAGAACAGGATCGTGTAGACGGCGACGTTGTAGAACAGCACCAGCCCCATGCAGACCAGCACCGGCCGCCAGTGGTGGATGAGCGTGTCCTTGAGCGGGGAGTCCGAGATCTTCTGCTGCTCCTCCAGCTCCCGGAACGCGGGAGTGTCCTCGAGCTTGCTCCGCAGGTAGAGCCCGACCAGGCCGAGCGGACCGGCGATCAGGAACGGGATCCGCCAGCCCCACGCCGCCATGGCCTCCGGTGGCAGCCCGAGCTCCAGGAGCATCACCAGGCCGGCCGCGAGCACGAACCCGCCCGTCGTGCCGAACTCGAGGAAGCTGCAGTAGAAGCCGCGCCGCTTGTCCGGCGCGTACTCCGCGATGAACGCCGCGGCCCCGCCGTACTCGCCCCCCGTGGCGAAGCCCTGCACGAGCCGCGCGAGCACCAGCAGGATCGGCGCGAGCCACCCCACAGCGCCGAACGTCGGCAGCAACCCGATCGCGAAACTCGCCGCCGACATGATCACGATGGTGAGCGCGAGCACCCGCTTGCGCCCGACCCGGTCCCCCAGCGGTCCGAGGATCATCCCGCCGAGCGGCCGCACCAGGTAGGCGACCGCGAAGAGGGCGAAGGTGAGCGCGACGTTCGAGCCCGAGTCCCCGCCCGGGAAGAAGCTCGACGCGATGTAGATCGCGACGTAGCTGTAGATGCCGTAGTCGAACCACTCGACCAGGTTCCCCATGGCCGCGGCGCCGACCGCCTTGCGGACGGTTCGCTCATCGACCTCGTGTGACGCCTGCTGTTCCTGCGCGGACATGGTTCCCCCTAGCGCTGATCCCGGACGAACCTAAAAGGGGTCGGCAGGGCTCGCAACAGCTGGCAAGGGCGCCACTAGGGTCGGGTCGTGCTGGAGATCGCACGAGTGACCAAACGGTTCGGAGCACGGCAGGCGCTCGACGACGTCTCGTTCGCCGTCGAACCGGGCGAGGTGTTCGGGTTCGTCGGCAGCAACGGCGCCGGCAAGACCACCACCATGCGCATCGTTCTCGGCGTCCTCTCCGCCGACGCCGGTGAGGTGCGCTGGCAGGGCCGCCCGGTGGACGCCGACCTGCGGCGCCGCATCGGGTACATGCCCGAGGAGCGGGGCCTCTACCCGAAGATGCGGGTCGGTGACCAGCTGCGCTACCTGGCCCGGCTGCACGGACTCGCCGGGGCGGACGCCGCCTCGGCGGTCACGCGGTGGACCGAGCGGCTCGGCGTCGGCGCCCGGATCGGCGACGAGGTGCAGAAGCTCTCGCTCGGCAACCAGCAACGCGTGCAGCTATGCGCCGCGCTCGTGCACGATCCCGAGGTGCTCGTGCTCGACGAGCCGTTCTCCGGGCTCGACCCCACGGCGGTCGAGGTGATGAGCAGCGTGCTGCGCGACAAGGCCGACGCCGGTGTCCCGGTGATCTTCTCCAGCCACCAGCTGGAGCTGGTGGAGCGGCTGTGCGACCGGATCGGGATCATCGCCGGCGGCCGCATGGTGGCCGTCGGCAGCGTCGCGGACCTGCGGGAACGCGACGGCGCGGCAGCCGTGCTGGACGTCGACGGGCCGCCGGCGGGATGGGCGGCCGGCCTCCCCGGCGTCGAGGTCCTCGAGGACGACGGCGCCGGGCACACGCGCGTTCGCCTCGCGGCCGGCATCGACGACCAGGACGTGTTGCGGGCGGCACTCGCCGCCGGGCCGGTGCGCGAGTTCCGCCGGTGGCGGCCGCCGCTCACCGAGCTCTACCGCGACGTCGTGCAGGCCGGACCGGCCGCGGCGGAGGCCGCGGCATGAGCGAGCTTGCGAGCGAATCAATGTCACAGCGCCTGCGCGCTGCGTTGATTCCCGATGGGCCGGCCGAGCGCAGCGAGGCCGCGCGTTGAGCGCGCCGCTCCCCGCACGCAGCGCGGTCCTGCTGGTCGCCCGCCGCGAGTTCGTCACGCAGGTCCGCTCGCGCAGCTTCGTGATCGGGATCGTCATCACGCTGGTCTTCTTCGCCGGGATCTTCCTGCTCGGCGCCTACATCAGCGGCCAGACCTCCAGCCACACCCTCGGGATCACGTCGCAGGCCGCGGGCATCCGACCGGTTCTCGAGCAGACCGCGCACCTGCAGGGCACCGAGCTCACCGTTCGCGAGGTGGATGACGCCGCGGGCCGCGAGCAGGTGGCGGCGGACGGTCTCGACGCCCTGCTCACCGGCACACCCGGCGCGTACGAGCTGGTCGGCCACGACTCCGTGGACGGCGACCTGCAGGCGATCGCGCAGGACGCGGTCGAGCAGCAGGCGGTCACCACGGCGCTCGCCGGGGCTGGGGTCGACTCCGCGCAGGTCACGGACGCCTCCGCGCTCGCCGTCTCGACGATCGAACCGGCCGACGACGCCGGGGGCCAACGGCTCGCGGCCGCCTTCGTCGGGACGTTGCTGCTGTTCTTCTCGCTCAGCGGGTACGGCAGCCTGGTGGCGACCGGGGTGGTCGAGGAGAAGCAGAGCCGGGTGGTGGAGCTGCTGCTCGCCACGATCACCCCGTGGCAGCTACTGGCCGGCAAGATCGTCGGGCTCGGCGCGGTGGGGTTGCTGCAGCTGGTGATCCTCAGCGCCGTGGCGGGCGTGGGCGCCGGCGCGGCCGGGCTGCTGGTGTTGCCGGGCGCAGCGGTCGGCATGTTCCTGATGGTCGTGCTCTGGTACCTGCTCGGCTTCTTCCTGTACGCCTCGCTCTACGCCGCCGTCGGCTCCACGGTCTCCCGGCAGGAGGAGCTCCAGTCGGTGGTGGCACCGATGATCTTCCTGCTGCTGATCCCGTTCGTCCTGACGCTCAACCTGCTGCCGAGCGACCCGCGCAACGGGCTCGCCGCCGTGCTGTCGTTCGTGCCGTTCTTCTCCCAGACGGTGATGCCCGCGCGCTACGCCCTCGGCGTCGCCCCGCTGTGGGAGGTGCTGGTGGCGGCGGGGCTCGCCGTGGCCGCCATCGTCGTGGTGGTGCGGGTCGCCGGGCGCGTCTACCGGAACTCGGTGCTGCGCACCGGCGCCCGCGTCAGCCTCCGCGAGGCACTGGCCGCCAGATCCTCCTGATCACGGAGCCGGCGCGGGCCGCGGCCGGGGCGACGGACGCCGGGGCGTGGGGGCCGCGGCGGGCGTCGTGGCGGTGGGCGGCGGTGTGGCCGCCGCATCCTCCCCCTCGACCTGCCAGCCGGTGCCGATGTCCACCGGCCAGGCGGCGTCGACATCCGCGTGGGCCGCGCGGCGAGACCGCACGACCCACACCCCGATCGCCAGCAGCACCGCGAGCACCAGCCAGCGGCCGATGCGGCCCCGGTGCCCCTCGACGTTCTCCGCCATCGAACTCACCCTTCCGCCGGATGCGCACGAAGGGTAAGCCGTTTGCCCGCGATCCGCGCCACGCCCCGCCGCCCGCGTGTGATCAGCGGTTCGACATCGGCACGTACGGGCGTTCGGTGGCCCCGACGTACAGCTGGCGCGGCCGGCCGATCTTCGTGCTCGGGTCGTTGATCATCTCGCGCCAGTGGGCGATCCACCCGGGCAGCCGGCCGAGCGCGAACAGGACCGTGAACATCTTCGTCGGGAAGCCCATGGCCCGGTAGATCACGCCGGTGTAGAAGTCGACGTTCGGGTACAGCTTGCGCTCGACGAAGTAGTCGTCGGCCAGCGCCCGCTCCTCCAGCGCCTTCGCGATGTCGAGCAGCTGGTCGCTGACGCCGAGCTTCTTCAGGATCTCGTCCGCGCTCTGCTTCACGAGCCGCGCGCGCGGGTCGTAGTTCTTGTAGACCCGGTGCCCGAAGCCCATGAGCCGGGCGCCGTGCTCCCGCTTCTTCACCCGCTCGACGAACGCGTCGACGTTCCCGTCCTCGACGTCACGGATGCGCTGCAGCATCTCCAGCACCGCCTGGTTGGCGCCGCCGTGCAGCGGCCCGAACAGGGCGTTGATGCCGGCGGAGATGCTCGCGAACAGGTTGGCGTGCGACGAACCCACCATGCGGACGGTGGACGTGGAGCAGTTCTGCTCGTGGTCGGCGTGCAGGATGAGCAGCACCTCGAGGGCGCGGACGAAGTCCGGGTCGACCTCGTACGGCTCGGCCGGGAAACCGAAGGTCATCCGGAGGAAGTTCTCGACCAGACCCAGCGAGTTGTCCGGGTAGAGGAACGGCTGGCCGATCGACTTCTTGTACGCGTAGGCCGCGATCGTCGGCACCTTCGCGAGCAGCCGCACCGTGGACAGCTCCACCGCGTCCTCGTCGAACGGGTCGAGGCTGTCCTGGTAGAAGGTCGAGAGCGCGCTCACGGCGCTGGAGAGCACCGGCATCGGGTGCGCGTCGCGCGGGAAGCCGTCGAAGAACCGTTTGAGGTCCTCGTGCAGGAGCGTGTGCCGGCTGATCCGGTTCGTGAACGAGTCGAGCTCGGCCTGGGTCGGCAGCTCCCCGTAGATCAGCAGGTGGCTGACCTCCAGGAACGTCGAGTTCTCGGCAAGCTGGTCGATCGGGTAGCCGCGGTACCGCAGGATGCCGGCGTCACCGTCGATGTAGGTGATCGCCGAGGTGCAGGCAGCGGTGTTGCCGTACCCCGAGTCGAGAGTGGTCAGCCCCGTCGAGGGCAACAGCTTGGAGATGTCGAACGCGGACGCACCCTCGGTCGCGGGCCGGATCGCCATCTCGTACTCGCCGCCCGGGTGGTGCAGAACAGCAGCGCTGGTGGTCTCGTCGGCCATGTGGAGGTTCCCTCACACTCTTGTTTTCCGTGGTTGGCCGCAACGCTAGTGCTCCGGATCCGGGTTGTGCCCATCCTGGCGTTGACGCGTTCATCACGACCGATGTCACGCGTCGTGCACGGGGCGGTAGCGCCAGAACGCGGGGAACACCAGCACCACGACCACGGCACCGACGACCACGAGAACGCCGCCCACCGACGCCGCCGCTCCGGGCCCCCACCAGGACGCCGCAGGACCGTGCCACAGGTCGGCGACCCGGGGCCCACCAGCGACGACGACCCCGAAGACACCTTGCATCCGGCCGCGCATCTCGTCGGTGGCCACGGTCTGCAGGATCGACATCCGGTACACGCTGCTCACCAGGTCGCCGGCACCGGCGACAGCGAGGAAGATCACGGCGAGCCACAGCGATCCGGTGAGCCCGAAGAGCGCGACGCCCAGCCCCCAGGTGCAGATGGCCAGGGTGACGGCGATCCCCTGCTGCCGCACGCGGTGCAGCACTCCGGTGAACAGCCCGGCGACGACCATCCCGATCGGGATCGCCGCGAACAGCATCCCGTAGGCGAAGCCGCCGCCGGGTGGGTCACCGAACTGGTTCTGCGCGAGCTCCGGGAACACGACGCGCGGCATGCCGAACGCCATCGCCACGATGTCCATCAGGAACGACACCAGGAGCACCGCGTGCAGCGCGGCGTACCGGAAGCCCTCGGCGATCTCGCGCAGGCCGGCCCGCCTGCGCGCGCCACCCGTCTCCGGTGGCACCGACGGCAGCTTCCAGGTGGCCCACAGGGTGGCGAGCAGCGCCACCGCGTCCAGCAGGTAGAGCGTGGGGAGTCCGATCACCGGGATCAGGACGCCGGCCAGCAGCGGCCCGGCGATCGCACCGATCTGGAACACGGTCATGTTGAGCGCGTTGGCGGCGGGGAGCTGCGCTACGGGCAGCAGCCGCGGGATCACGGAGTTGCGGGCCGGCTGGTTGACCGCGAGGAACGCCGTCTGCACGGCGAACAGCGCGAGCACCGCCCAGACCCCGCCGGCGCCGCTCGCCGCCGTGACCCACAGCGCCAGCGACGACAGCGCGATGCCCGATCCGCTGATCAGCAGCAGGGTGCGCCGATCGATCGCATCGGCGATCGCGCCGCCCCACAGCCCGAAGACGACCAGCGGAACGAGGCCGAACAACCCGGTCAGCCCGACGTACGCCGACGAGCCTGTGAGCTCGTAGATCTGCGCGGGCACCGCGACGACCGAGAGCTGCGCGCCGATCACCGTGACGATGCCGGCGATCCACAGTCGACGGTAGGCCGGGACGCGCAGGGGCCGGGTGTCGGTCAGCACACCGCGCACGGCCCGGCCGATACGGCGGGTGGCGGGCTCGGGCCGGCCGGTGGGGCTCGTCGGAGCGTCCGGGCCGGCGGAGATCGGCCGCGTCAGTCCGTCGGGGATTTCCCGGTTCGGGCGGGTGGGCCCCTCCGGACCGGACGTTGTCATACGACAACGACTACCACCCGGCACCACGGAAACGTGCACCGGTTACCACGCGGAGTGCCCGGCTTCACGACCGAACCGGACGAACCACCCCGGCCGATCGCGACTCAGGGGGCGAGGCGGCGGACGCGCCAGGTGCGGCTGTGGGTGTCGTGCTCGAAGCGCAGCCGGTCGTGCATCCGGTTGTTGCGGCCCTGCCAGAACTCCACCTGCTCCGGGAGGATCCGCCAGCCGCCCCAGTGCGGTGGCGCGGGCACCTCCTCCTCAGCGGCGAAACGCCGGGTGGCGGTGGCGAGCGCGTCGTCGAGGACACGCCGGTCCCGCACCTCCACGGACTGGGCGGACGCCCACGCGCCGAGCTGGGAACCGCGGGGACGGGTGGCCCAGTACGCCGCGTTCTCCGCGGGGGTGACCAGCTCGACGTGGCCACGCACGTGCACCTGCCGGTGCTGGGCGTACCAGGGGAAAGTGGCCGAGGCATACCGGGTGGCGCGCAGCTGGTGGCTCTTGGCCGACGTGTAGTTCGTGTAGAACACGACGCCGCGGGCGTCGAGGCCCTTGCACAGCACCGTGCGCGAGGTCGGCCTGCCGTCCTCACCCGTGGTGGCCAGCACCATCGCGTTGGGCTCCGCCACTCCGTCGGTGATGGCCTCGTCGAGCCACTGCGCCAGTTGCTCGTGCCAGGTGCGGGCGAGATCGCCCACGTCGAGCCCGTCGGTCCGTGCGTAGTCGACACGCATCGTCGCCAGCTGCTCTGCCATCGCCGCCTCCCCCGTGGTAGCCGACCCACCACGCTATGTGCAACTCCACCCGATCGGCACCCCCGGTGACCGATGCCACCCGGTCGCCCGTTGCACCGCCATCAGAGCGCGTGCAGGGTGACGCCGACCACGTCCGGCCGATCGACGGCGTGGTTCCCCCGCGCTCGCGGACCACGACGAGGAGGACGCGGTGACCACTGCGCCGACCGCACCCGGATCCGACCAGGGCGGAAGCGCGGTACCCGCGCCGCCACCGGGCTTCACCCCCGGCCTGGAGGGCCACGTCGCCTTCCGCACCCGCATCGCCGAGCCCGACAAGGACGGCGGATCGCTGCGCTACCGCGGCGTCGACATCGAGGACCTCGTCGGCACCACCACGTTCGGCAACGTCTGGGCGCTGCTCGTCGACGGCCGGTTCGGCCCCGGCCTGCCGCCCGCGGAGCCGTTCCCGATCCCGGTGCACACCGGCGACGTCCGGGTGGACGTGCAGGCGGCCCTCGCGATGCTCGCCCCGTACTGGGGCTACCGGCCACTGCTCGATATCGGCGACGAGGAGGCCCGCGACCAGCTCGCCCGCGCGTCGGTGATGGCGCTGTCCTACGTGGCGCAGTCGGCGCGCGGGATCGGCGTGCCCGCGGTGCCGCAGTCGCGCATCGACCAGTGCTCCACGATCACCGAGCGGTTCATGACGCGCTGGCGCGGCGAACCGGACCCGGCACACATCGCGGCCGTCGACGCCTACTGGGTGTCGGCCGCCGAGCACGGCATGAACGCCTCGACCTTCACGGCCCGGGTCATCGCCTCGACCGGCGCCGACGTGGCGGCGTCGCTCTCCGGCGCGATCGGCGCCATGTCCGGTCCGCTGCACGGCGGCGCCCCGGCACGGGTCCTGCCCATGATCGAGGAGGTCGAGCGAACCGGCGACCCCGAGAGCCTGGTCAAAGGCATCCTCGACCGCAAGGAGCGGCTGATGGGCTTCGGCCACCGCGTCTACCGGGCCGAGGACCCGCGCGCCCGCGTGCTGCGCCGCACCTGCCAGGAGCTCAAGGCCCCGCGCTACGAAGCGGCCGAGGCCCTCGAGAAGGCGGCACTCACCGAGCTGCGCTCCCGCCGCCCCGACCACCGCATCGAGACGAACGTCGAGTTCTGGGCCGCCGCGATCCTCGACTTCGCCCAGGTGCCGCCGCACATGATGCCGGCGATGTTCACCAGCGCCCGCACCGCAGGCTGGTCGGCGCACATCATGGAGCAGAAGCACGAGGCCAAGCTGGTGCGCCCCAGCGCGCAGTACATCGGCCCCGGCCCGAGGCACCCGGAAGAGGTGGAGGGCTGGTCCGACATCGCCCACCTGAGCCGGCAAAGTGGCTTTACCGGCGTGTCGTGTCAGTAAAGCCACTTTGCTGGCGTGCGGGGGCCTTGCCGGGGCGGACCAGCAGCGAGAGGCCGCCCGCCACCACGCACAGGGCGCCGCCCGCGAACCAGGCCGCGTCGTAGGCGCCCAGCTCGTCGCGCACGATGCCGGCGCCCAGGGCCATGGCCGCCGCACCCACCTGGTGCGAGGCGAACACCCACCCGAAGACCACGGGCGCCGCCGCGCCGAAGAGCTCGCGGCACAGCGCCATCGTCGGCGGGATCGTGGCCACCCAGTCCAGACCGTAGAACACGATGAACGCCACCATGTTGGCCTGGATGTCCGGCCCGAACAGGGCCGGCAGCGCCAGCAGCGACAGCCCCCGCAGCACGTAGTAGACGAGCAGCAGGTAGCGCGGGTCCACACGGTCGGTGAGCCAGCCGGAGGCGATGGTGCCGACCACGTCGAAGAGCCCGACGAGCGCGAGCAGCCCCGCCGCCACCGTCTGCGGCATGCCGTGGTCGTGCGCGGCCGGCACGAAGTGCGGCTGGATGAGGCCCATGGTGGTGGCGCCGCAGATCATCATCCCGGCGGCCAGGTACCAGAACCCCTTCGTCCGCGCGGCCGTCGTGAGGGCCCGCACGGCCAGCCGAGCGGCCCCGCTGCGCACCGGCTCGACGTCGTCGGCGGGCGTGCCGCCGTAGGGCGCCACGCCGAGGTCGCGGGGGCGGTCGCGCAGCAGCCACATCACGAACGGCGCGACGGCCAGCGCCGCGCCCGCGACCGTGAGCGACGCGGTCCGCCAGCCGTAGCCCTCGACTAGCTGAGCCACGAGCGGGAGGAACACCAGGCCACCCGCGGCGCCGGCAGCCGTCAGCACGCCGGAGACCAGGCCGCGCCGGGCGACGAACCAACGCCCCGTCACGGTGGCCACCAGCGCGAGCGCCATCGAGCCCGTACCCAGTCCGACGAGCACGCCCCAGCACAGGACCAGCTGCCAGCTCGCCGTCATGAACACGGTGAGCCCGCTCCCGGCCGCCACGACGAGCAGCGCCGCCGTGACCACCTTCCGGATGCCGAATCGCTCCATCAGCGCCGCCGCGAACGGCGCGGTGAGGCCGTAGAGCGCCATGTTCACGGCCGCGGCGAGGGAGATCGTGCTGATCGACCAGCCGAACTCGTCGTGCAGCGGGTTCATCAACACGCCGGGCACGGCCCGGAATCCGGCTGCCCCCACGAGGGCGAGGAACGTCACGGCGGCCACCCACCACGCGGGGTGGATGCGCGTGGGTCGCGCGGTGCGGAGCTCGGTCACGACAGGCAGCATCGCTGCCCCGCGGACATCTCAACAGTGGCCCGGAAGCCAATACATGAAAAGATCCGGCCATGACCGGACGTCACGAGGTCGCCGTGCTCGCGCTGCCGGACGTGGTGGCGTTCGAGCTGGGGCTGCCGCACAAGCTGATCGGCACGGCCGTCGACGACGCGGACCGGCTGCTCTACCGGGTGCGCGTCGCCACCGTGGACGGCGGCCCGGTGCGCACCTCGGCGGGGTACAGCGTGCTGCCCGAGCACGACGCCTCGATCCTGCGCACCGCCGACACCGTGATCATCCCCGGCATCTACAGCGGGTCGGCGAAGGAACGCGGCGTGCTCGAGCCCGACCTCGCTGCCGCGCTGGACGGCGTCTCCGCGCGGATGGTCTCGATCTGCACCGGTGCCTTCGTGCTCGCCGCTGCCGGCCGGCTCGACCACCGCCCGGCCACGACGCACTGGATGCACGCCGGCGCGTTCCGGATCCTGTTCCCGCAGGTCAAGCTGGACCCGGACGTGCTGTACGTCGACGACGGCGACGTGCTCACCTCCGCGGGCAACGCCGCGGGGATCGACCTGTGCCTGCACATCGTGCGGCGCGACCACGGCCCCGCCGTGGCCAACCGCGTGGCCCGGCGCAGCGTCGTCGCTCCGTGGCGCGAGGGCGGACAGTCGCAGTTCATGGAACCGGTGCCGGACCCCGACGGCCCCGGCACCGCCCCCACCAGGGCCTGGGCCCTCGACCGGCTCCACGAGCCACTCACCCTCGCCGACCTCGCCGCACGCTCCACCATGAGCGTGCGGACCTTCACCCGCCGCTTCCGCGAGGAGACGGGCATGAGCCCGGCCCGCTGGCTCACCATCCAGCGGGTGACGGCCGCGCGGCGGCTGCTGGAGAGCACCGACCTGCCCGTGGAGCGCATCGCCGCCGACTCCGGGTTCGGCACGACCGCGTCGCTGCGCCAGCACCTGCACGCTGCGATCGGTGTGGCACCGCTGGCATACCGCCGCACCTACCGCGGGGCGTAGCCGATGGGGATGCGCGAGCCGCGCCGGCGCATCCCGTGTCGGCCCACGCAGCCCCTCGTCGCCCACACCCCCCGTCGACGGGACGCGTGACCGGGAACGGGGCGCGTGAGCAGCCGCCCGACCCGGCTAGCTCACCGACCGCGCGAGGTCGAGGTCGAAGCGCTCCCGGCGGATCCGCCGGTCGATGTAGAGCAAACCGGTGACTCCCACGACGAACGGCGTGGCGAACGTGCCGACGATGAGGTAGGCGATCGCCGCCCGGACGGCCAGGCCCGCTACCGCCGGCCTGAAGGTGAACGTGCCGAACAGGCCCATGACGACGATCGCGGGCAGAGCCACGAGGAACGCGCTGAGCAGCAGGACGCCGAACGTTCGCCACCACGAGCCGCGCACCAGGCGGCCGGAGCGACCGAGAGCCGCCGGCACCCCGATGGGTTCCAGGACGTACGCGGCGGGCGCCAGCGCCCACAACACGCTCAGGTATGCGGCGCCCGCAACCGCGACGAAGGCGAGGAGAAATGCCAGCCCGATCGCCCTGGCGGAGCCTGTCGCGGCGACGACGAGCGCGGGCAGCATGACGACCAGGAAGAGCGCCCCGATGGCCACCGTGATCAGGACCGTCAACCCGACCAGGCCCGGCAACCTGGACGCCACCGCGTGCCAGGCCTCGCGGAGTCCGATGCGTTGCCCGAGCACCGCGCGGCTGAGCACCACGAGCAGCAGGCCGGTGAGCGCCGCGCTGAGCACGATGCCGACGATCGCGAGCAGCAACCCGCCGAGCACCGAAGCGACCAGCCCACCGATCCGGCCCGAGGCGAGCCCGGCCTGATCGACCCCGGGCACGATGAGCTCGACGATCAGCTGGAGCACCTGGCTGACCGCCACCACGGCCGCGCTCGCCCCGAGTGTCGACAGCGGATTCTCCCTGATGTAGCGGACGGCCCCCACCAGCAACTCGCGGACCGCGAGCGGGCGCAGGGGCACGATGCCCGGGCGAGGCGCCGGCCCACCGCTGTACGGGGCGTGCCCCGGCCGGCCGTAGCCCGGCGCAGACCCGCCGTATCCCGAAGACCCGTACCCGGGCTGGCCGTAACCCGGCGGGCCGTATGCCGCCTGGCCGTAACCCGCCGGACCGAAGGCGGCCTGGCCATATCCCGAAGGCTGGCCGTAACCCGGCGGACCGAACGCGGCCTGGCCATATCCCGAAGACTGGCCGTAACCCGGCGGACCGTATGCCGCCTGGCCGTAACCCGAAGACCCGTACCCGGACTGGCCGTAACCCGGCTGCTGGTAGCCCGGCGGTCCGTATCCCGGCGGCTCGGAGGAACGCCCGTACCCCGGCTGCGGATGCACCGCCGGGCCTCCGGCCCCGGATTCGGCAGGAGCGGGCTCGGCCGCGCCCGCGCTCCCGTCGACACCCTCGGCCGACCGTTTCCCGAAGTCGATCCCCGACACCGGCACGGTGTTGCCTGCGCCCTGGTCCACGCCGGACGCCGCCCCGGGCACCGACAGCTGGTCCGTGCGGCCGGTCGAGCCCTGGTCCGCACCATCGTCGGCTCCGGCCGCGCCGGATTCGGACGCGCTCGCATCGGACCCAGTGGTCTCGGCCGCGCCGGCCGCAGCGGGATCGGACCCAGCGGGCTCGGCGCCAGCGGGCTCGGCGCCAGCGGGCTCGGCGCCAGCGGGCTCCGTCGCAGCGGCCTCGGACCCAGCGGGCTCGGACCCAGCGGGCTCCGGCGCAGCGGGCTCCGGCGCAGCGGGCTCCGGCGCAGCGGGCTCCGGCGCAGCGGGCTCCGGCGCAGCAGGACTCAGCCCCGACAGGCTCCCTCGCAACAGGCTCGGCCACGGTGGTTTCGGCCGTAGCCGGCTCGTGCGCAGCGGCTTCGGCCGTAGCCGACTCGGCCGCAGCGGTTCCGGCCGTCGCCGGTGCAGCCCCCGCGGGATCGGCGGCCGCAGGTTCGACCGCAGCAGGTTCGGCTCCGCCGTCGGAGGTAGCCGCTTCCGGGCGGGTCTCGCCCCGCTCGGGAACCGGAGCGCTGGCTCCGTCGCCGACCTGCGGGTCGGGCTCGCGGCCCGGCTTCTCCGTGCTCTCGGACCGTTCGCCCGGCTCCGGTCGATCCGACGCGTTCGACATCTCTCCACTGCCCCCTTCGGCCCAAGGCCTACCCCAACATGGTCTCAGCGAACGGCCGCACGTGTGGCCCCGAACGGAGGGGTGTCCATGAGAGTCGGCGCGCGGCGGGCCGTGACCTCACACACCCCGTGCCAGCTTCACACAAGGCGGGCGGTGCGCGATGTCCGCATACGGTGTGTGAAGTGCGGTTTGGGACCTCCTGCCGTGAGGACCCACACCCGTTCGCGCACCGCCGTGGCTGCGACACTGGGACCGTGACCGCTTCGACCTCCACCGACCTGCAGATCCCCGCCGACCTGAAGCCCGCCGACGGACGTTTCGGCTGCGGCCCCTCGAAGGTCCGTCCGGAGCAGCTCACGGCGCTGGCCGGGGCAGGTGCGGCGATCATGGGGACGTCGCACCGCCAGAAGCCGGTGAAGTCGCTGGTCGGGCGGGTGCGTGGCGGGCTGCGCGAGCTGTTCTCGCTGCCCGACGGCTACGAGGTCGTACTCGGCAACGGCGGGTCCACGGCGTTCTGGGACGCCGCCGCGTTCGGGCTGGTGCGCGAGCGGGCGCTGCACCTCGCCTACGGCGAGTTCTCCTCCAAGTTCGCCGACTCCACCCGGGGCGCCCCGTTCCTCGCCGAGCCGGTGGTGATCAAGGCCGACCCCGGCAGCGCGCCGGAGCCGGCCTCCGACCCGTCCTGCGACGTGCTGGCCTGGGCGCACAACGAGACGTCCACCGGCGTGTCAGTTCCGGTCGTGCGGCCGGAGGGCGCGGGCGCCGACCAGCTCGTCGTCATCGACGCCACCTCGGGCGCGGCCGGTCTCCCGGTGGACGTGAGCCAGGCCGACGCCTACTACTTCGCGCCGCAGAAGGGCTTCGCGTCCGACGGCGGGCTGTGGGCCGCGCTGATGAGCCCGGCCGCGCTGGAGCGCGTCTCGGAGCTCGCGGGCTCCGATCGGTGGATCCCGCCGTTCCTGTCGCTGGCCACGGCCGTCGACAACTCGGTCAAGGACCAGACCTACAACACGCCCGGCCTCGCCACGCTCTACCTCATGGCCGAGCAGATCGACTGGATGCTCGGCCTCGGCGGGCTCGACGCCTGTGTCGCGCGCACGGCCGACTCGTCGGGCCGGCTCTACGCATGGGCGGAGAAGTCGGAGTTCGCCACGCCGTTCGTCAGCGACCCGGCCCACCGGTCCCAGGTGGTCGGCACGATCGACTTCGTCGACTCGGTCGACGCGGCGGCCGTGGCCAGGACGCTGCGCGCCAACGGCATCGTCGACACCGAGCCCTACCGCAAGCTCGGCCGCAACCAGCTGCGCATCGGCATGTTCCCGGCGGTCGACCCGGCTGACGTCACGGCTCTCTCTGCCTGCATCGACTGGGTCGTCGAGAGCATGTCCTGACGGGGTCGTGATCACCCGCGTGTGCGCTGCGTAGTCACACCAGTAACATGCGTCCCAGCTCGACCCTGGTGTCGTCGGCGCGCCTCCGACGTCGGGCGCGATCCGGCAACTAACGTCACCCGGACGGGGAGAACGAGAGCGGGAGGGCCGCTGATGCGGGCGCTGCGGGTCGTCGGGATCACCGAGGGCGGCGGTGAGCTCTCCGTCGTCCTCGAGGACCCGGTGCGGCGCGAGCGCTTCACCGTGCCTGCGGACGAGCAGCTGCGCGCCGCCGCACGAGGCGACCTCACCCGGCTCGGACAGATCTCGATCGAGTTGGAGAGCCAGTTGCGTCCACGTGAGATCCAGGCCCGCATCCGTGCCGGGGCGTCCGTGGATCAGGTCGCCGCGGCAGCCGGCGTGCCGATCCAGAAGATCGAGCGGTTCGCCTACCCCGTACTACTGGAACGCTCTCGCACCGCCGAGGTCGCCCAGCGCGCCCACCCCATGCGCGCCGACGGGCCGGACACCCGCACCCTCGGCGACGTCGTCGCCCACACCTTCGGCCTGCGCGGCCAGGAATACGCCGACGCCGACTGGGACTCGTGGAAGGGCGAGGACGGCAAGTGGATCGTCGCCCTGTCCTGGCACGCCGGGCGCTCGGACAACCGCGCGCACTGGACGTTCCAGCCGGGCGCCCACGGCGGCACGGTCACCGCGGTCGACGAGCACGCCAGCGACCTGGTCGAAGGCCTGCCCGCGCGGCCGCTGCGCACGGTGGGGCCGGTCATCGACATCGCCCGCCAAGAGGACCCCGCACCTGCTAGCGGCCCCGAGGAGGAGCTGCGGGCCGTCGCGTCCGACACGGTCCGCGGCTCGCGGATCGACTCGCCCGCGGCGGAGGCCCGCACGGTCGAGCGCACACCCACCCGCACCGCATCCGAGCAGCGCCGGCCGGCGCCGCCCGCGCAGCGCCAGGCCCCGGTCGAGCCGCCGCGAGCCGAACCGGCCCGCTCCGAGTCCACCCGCCCCGAGCGGGGGCGCCCCGAACCCGCCACCGCAGAGGCAGGTGACCGACGGCAGCGGCCCGCCCAGGACGACGACACCGCCACCCCCGCGGAGCGCACCGACAGCACCAAGCCGGACGCCACCAAGCCTGAGGTCGCCGAACCCCGAGCGGCCAACAACAGTGCCGCCCGCGAGCCGGCCACCCGCGAGCCGGCCACCCGCCAGTCGACCACCCGCCCCGAGCGCAGCCGGCCGGAGCCCACCCGCGCCGAGAAGGCGCCGAGCACCCCCGCGGCGAGCACCGAACCCGCCACCGCCGAGGCTCCGGCTCCGGAGGAGCCGGCCGACACCCCCGCGTCCGAGCCGGCGTCCGCGGCGGCACAGCAGCCGGCAGCGAACAAGCGCACCAAGAAGGGCAAGCCGGTCATGCCGTCGTGGGACGAGGTCCTGCTCGGCGTCCGCGGCCAGCGCTGAGGCGCACCGCGCCCGTACTGCGGTCCTCGCAGGCCCCGTGGACCCTGTGAGGACACCACCGAGCGCGCGGTGACCTTGCCGATCGGCAGGGCGGACCGCTGCCTTCCGGTAGCGGTGCTCCCGGCCCGATGTGCCGACGCTGGCACGGGTGATCGTTGCCGACATCCCGGACGTCCCCGACGTCAGCGCAGAGTGGTACCGCCGCATCGTCGACGCCGCCGCCGGGCTGCCCGTCCCGTTGCAGGCCGCAACCGCGTTCGCCACAGAGGCCGTGCTCGCGGTGTACGTCGCCGCATTCGCGCTGCTGTGGTGGCGCGCCCGCACCCGGCCCGCGCCGGTGGCGGCCAGGGCGCTCGCCGCGCCCGTCGTCACGGTCCTGGCATACGCGATCAGCGAGACCGCCAAGGGCTGGAAGGCGGTCGGCCGGCCGTGCCGGCTGGTGCCGGCGGCACCGCCGATCGCCCCGTGCCCGGAGGTGGGTGACTGGTCGTTCCCGAGCAACCACGCCACCATCGCCGGCGCGGTCGCGGTTGCCGTGCTGTGGTCGACACTTCGTCTCGGCATGGCCGTGCTGGTGGTCGCTGCCGCGGCGGCCGCGTCCCGGGTGGTGGTCGGCGTGCACTTCCCCCACGATGTCGTGGCCGGCTTCCTGCTGGGCGCCGTCGTGGCCGCGGCCTTGCCTACGATCGCCCGCATGGGCGAGACGACCGTGGTGCGCCTGCGCTCCCGGCCCGCGGGCCGGCTGGCCTTCGGCGCAGGGCCGGCCGAGGCACCGACGCTGCCGATCGCCCTGCGGTGACGCTGCGCCTCGTCCTGTGGGCCCTCGGCGCCGTCCCGGTGCTGTGGGCGGGGCTCACCTCCCAGCCGGGCCGGCTCGCACCGGCCGAGGTCGTGGTCCACATCGCGGCGCTCGGCGTGGCGGTGCTGCTCTCCGAGCGGTACCCGGCTCTTGCGCTGGCGACCGCCGTCGCCGCATGGCAGGTCGTGTTCCTCGGCCGGGCGGAGGTCGACACCGTGCTGGGCGCGTCCACCCTCGCGGTCGGGCTTGCCGGCATCGCGCTGCTCGCCGGCCGCAGCGCCGCGTCCGGCCACCGCGACGCCGTGGTGCTCGTCCTCGGCCCTGCGGTGGGCGCGGCGACGGCTCTGCTCACCACCGGGCAGGCCGACACGGCGATCGGGGCCGCCGTCGGGGCCGCCGTCCTGTCCACGGTGCCGTGGACGGCGGGCCGCTACCGCCGCCTGCACGAGGAGCTGGTGCACGCCGGCTGGGACCGGGCCGCCCGCTGGGAGCGCGAGGCCGAGTACGCCCGCGCCCGGGAGCGGGCCCGGCTCGCCGGGGAGATGCACGACCTCGTCGGGCACGAGCTGGCCAAGGCGGCCCTGCAGATCGGCGCGCTCGAGCTCGACCCGGCCCTCGACGCGAGGTACCGCTCCGCCGCCGGGATCGCGCGCACGGGTGTCACGGCCGCGGCCGAGCGGCTCGCCGACACCGTGCGCCTGCTCCGGGCCGAGCCCGACGTTCCCGGCCCGAGCGTGCCCGAGCTCGTCGAACGCAGCGCCGCTGCCGGCCTCGACGTCACCCTCCGGGCCGCCGAGCTGCGCCCGCACGATCCTGTGGTGGCCGCCACCCTGACGCGGGTCGTGGCGGAGGCGCTGACCAACGCGATGAAGCACGCGCCCGGCGCCACCGTCCTGGTGACGGTGCAGGACATCGAGCAGGGGCCCGCGGTGACCGTCGACAGCGGCCCGGCGCCGAGCGCCACCGCGCCCGGCGCCGGGTTCGGCCTCGCCGGCCTCGGGGAGCGCGTGCGGCTGCTCGGCGGCACCTTCACGGCAGGCCCTCTCCCGGACGGCGGGTTCCGCGTCACGGCAGCGCTCCCCCGATCACCCGCCGCCCCCACCGCGCCGCACCTCACGGCCACCGATCTCGAACACCGTCGCGCCCGCGCACGGATGCGCCGCGCCGGGCGGCGGGTGGTGCTGGCCGCCGCGCTCGTGTCGGTCACGGGGGTCGCCGCGGTGCTCGCATACATGTGGTTCGACGCCGCCACGTCCGTGCTCGACCCTGCCCGCATCCGTCCAGGTGATCCGATCGCGACGGTCACGCCCCTGCTGCCCTCGCGCACCCGCACGGACGGTCCCGGCGGGGTGCCCCCGGAGCCGCCCGGCGCGACCTGCCGCTACTACAGCACTCACGCCAACCCGTTCGACGCCCGCGGCAGCGACCTGTACCGGCTCTGCATCCGCGACGATCGGGTGGTGGTCATCGATCTGATCGTTCGCGGCGAGCCTTCGGGAGCACGGTGAGTGGGCCGAGCGGCGGCAGTCCGACCCGGCTCCGGGTGGTGATCGCCGACGACGAGCCGGTCGTCCGGGTGGGGGTCGCCGCCGTGCTGAGCACGGCCGGGGACATCGAGGTCGTCGGCGAGGCCGCCGACGGGCGGGAGGCCGTGGAACTGGTGCGGGCCCACCGCCCGGACGTGGCCGTGCTCGACATCCGGATGCCGCGACTCGACGGCGTCGAGGCGGCCGCGGAGCTCACGCGCATGGGGCTCGCCACTCCCGTGCTCGTGCTCACCACGTTCGCCGACGACGCCTCGATCACGCGTGCCCTGGGTGGCGGGGCCGCGGGCTTCGTGCTGAAGACCGGCGACCCGCAGGAGATCATCACCGGCGTCCGCGCGGTCGCGACAGGAGGCGCCTACCTGTCTCCGCTGGTCACCCGCCGGGTCCTGGACGGCCTGCCGACCACTCTTCGCGCGGGCGGCGCCCAGGTGCAGGTCGCCGCACTCACCGACCGGGAACGCGAGGTACTGGGCCTGATCGGGGCAGGCCTGTCGAACGCCGAGATCGGCCGCAGGCTGCACGTGGTCGAGGGCACGGTGAAGATCTACGTCAGCACGATCCTGGGCCGCCTCGGCGTCCGCAACCGGGTGCAGGCCGCGATCGTCGCCCACGACGCCGGGCTCATCCCGCCCGACGCCTGAGCGGTGAGACCGCATCAGCCGAGCAGCCCGAGCAACAGCACCACCCACGCCACCACGAGCCCGGCCGCCGCGCCGATCGCGGGCCAGCGCCAGAACGGTGTGCGCCGCAGCAGGTGCAGAGAGGGCGCGAGCCCCACCGCGACGAGGATGTTCGCCGGCACCCAGAGGAGCCCGAACGCCTCGGCGAACGCGCGGCTGAGCGCCACGTCGCCGACTGCCACGACCACGGCCGCGAACGCGGAGATCGTGAGCCCGGTGGCCCACGGCGTCGGTTCCGAGTCGTCGGGAGGGCGCGGGATCGGCCCGGTGGGCGGGGCGGGCACGGCCTCGACCCGGCCGGACACGGGATCGGTGTAGTTGACGGTGCGGCCCAGCACGTCGGCCACCCGCACCGCGAGCAGACGGCCCCTGCGCTGCAGCAGGTCGCGCTCCGCGGGCCCGCCCGAGCCGGAGACCGTGGCGGCGAACGCCGCCCACTCCCGCAGGGCGTCCTCGAGCTCGGCCGGCAGCGGCGGATCGCCGGCCCGGCGCTCGCCGAGCAGGACCCGTCCCTCCGAGCCGAGCTGCACGTCGCCAGCGTAGGACGCGGGCGGGTCCGCGGCAGGCCCGGACGAAACGGTCAGAGCGGACCGAATGCGTGGAACGCCACGGCCGCTGCCGTCGCCACGTTCAGCGAGTCGACGCCGGGCGCCATCGGGATCCGGACGTGCAGGTCCGCGGCGGCGAGGGCCTCGGGGGTGAGACCCGGTCCCTCGGCCCCCAGCAGGACCGCGACCCGCTGCCCGGCGAGCGCCGCGGTGGCGAGCGGCTGCGCGCCGGCAGCCGGTGTGAGCGCGGCCACCCGCAGGCCCGCGTCCCGCAGGACGTCGAGGGTGGCGGGCCACGGGCCGGGCAGCTCGGCGAACGGGACGCGGAGCACGTGCCCCATTGAGACCCGGACGCTGCGCCGGTAGAGCGGGTCGGAGCAGCGCGGGCCCAGGAGCACCGCGTCGACGCCCAGCGCCGCGGCGTTGCGGAAGAGCGCGCCCAGGTTCTCGTGGTCGTTCACGCCTTCCAGGACCGCCACGAGCCGGACCTGCCGCAGGAGCGTGGCGACGTCGGGCGGGGCCGCCCGGTCGGCCACCGCGAGCACGCCGCGGTTGAGGTGGAACCCCACGACGGCGGCCATCGTCTCGGCGTCGGCGGCGTAGGCGGGGACGGGGAGCTCGGCGAGGTCGTCCGCCAGCTCGTCGAACCGGCGGGGCACGCCGAGTAGCGAGCGCACCGGGTACGGCGAGTCGATCAGGCGGCGCACCACGACGACCCCCTCGGCGATCACCAGCCCGCGCCCGCCGGGCCGGTCCGGGCGGCGATCGGCGGTGGTGAGGTCACGGAAGTCGTCCACTCGCGGGTCGGTCGGATCCTCGACCCGAGTGATTGTCGCCACGGTGGGTCATCGTCGCAGGCTGCGCCGGTTGGCCTGCACCGGTCATCCGGTCGGCCGTAGCGGAGGGATCACCACGCGTGCCACGGTGGACAGCCCGCGTGCGACGCGGCCGCCGCCGCGGCCGGCTCGCCCGCGAGCATGGAACGAAGCTCCGGGCACGCCGGGGTCGGGAGGCAGCGCACGCATGGGCCAGGACGTCGACCGACGGACGTTCAGTCGACGGGATCGGCAGCTATACCGGGCAAAGGTGCAGCGCTGCCTCGACACTCTCGCGGTCATGCTGCGGGAGCACCCGTTCGCGCGTGACGAGCCGATGACCGGGATCGAGGTGGAGCTCAACCTCGTCGGACACGATCTCGCCCCGTCACTGGCCGGAGCGGACGTGCTCAGCGCGATCGGCTCCACGCAGTTCCAGTCCGAGCTCGGCCGCTGGAACCTCGAGCTGAACCTGCCGCCGCGCCCCCTGCCTGGCGACCAGTGGCGCCACCTGGAGCGCCAACTGCTCGACGAGCTCGGCGTCGCCCGCGCCAAGGCGGTGGACTGCGGCGCACAGCTCGCCGTCATCGGGATCCTGCCCACGTTGCAGCGCCAGCACCTCGTGCCCGAGGCGCTCTCGCCCGACCAGCGGTACGTCACGCTCAACGAGCAGATGCTGAGCGCCCGCGGCGAGCCGATCCGCCTCGACATCGCCGGCGACGACCCGTCGGGCCGCCACGGTGTCGAACCGGAGCATCTCCAGGCCGACTTCGACTCCATCGCGCCGGAGGCCGCCTGCACGTCGATGCAGCTGCACCTCCAGGTGCATCCCGACTCGTTCGCCGGCTACTGGAACGCGGCGCAGTGCCTCGCCGGGGTACAGCTCGCCGTCGGCGCGAACTCGCCGTTCCTGCTCGGCTCGCGGCTGTGGGCCGAGACCCGGATCCCGCTGTTCGAACAGTCCTGCGACGTACGCACGCCGGAGCTGCGCAACCAGGGGGTGCGGCCGCGGGTCTGGTTCGGCGAGCGCTGGATCACCTCGATCCTCGACCTGTTCTCCGAGAACGGCCGCTACTTCCCGGCGCTCATGCCCGTCGCCGCGGAGGGCGACCCGATGGAGGAGCTCGGGGCCGGCCACGCGCCCGGCCTCGACGAGCTGCGGCTGCACAACGGCACGATCTGGCGCTGGAACCGCCCGGTCTACGACATCGCCGACGGTGTGCCGCACGTCCGCGTGGAGAACCGGGTGTTGCCGGCAGGCCCCACCGTAGTGGACATGGTGGCCAACGCGCTCTTCTTCTACGGCCTCCTGCGCACGCTCGTCGAGGCCGAGCGGCCGCTGTGGAGCATGATGTCGTTCGAGGCCGCCGAGGAGAACTTCACCACCGCGGCCCGGCACGGGATGGACGGCCCGCTGTACTGGCCGGGCAGCGGCTGGATCCGCCCCGACGAGCTGGTGCTGCGCAAGCTCCTGCCGCAGGCCGCCGACGGGCTCGCGCGGTGGGGCGTCGCGAGCGAGGTCATCGAGCGCTTCCTGTCGATCATCGAGCAGCGCTGCGTCACCCGCCGCACAGGTGCGAACTGGCAGCTCGACACGGTGGCCGCTCTCGAGGACGCCGGTGCCGATCGGCCCACTGCCCTGCACGGGATGCTGACGCGCTACCTGGAGGGGTCGGCCTCCAACGAGCCGGTCCACACGTGGCCGGTCCCCTGAGGCACACCGTTCACTATCGCAAACCGCTCCACCCGTTCCGCCCCACGGCGGCCGGGTGCGCTCCTACCGTCGTCGACGTGCCGCGCCCGACCGATGGGGGAACCATGTCCGATCCCGTCCGCCCCGCCGTCCCACCCGGATGGTGACCGCCGTGGCCCGGTTCCGGCTCTTCGGCCGCACCCCGGAGCCCGCTGTCGCCGAACCGGCGGGCGAGCCGGCCGCGCAGGTGCTCCCGGTCTACCCCCGCACCGCATGGGGTGTCGAGGCATGGCCCGGGAGCGACCCGGCGTTCTGGGCACCGCCCGAACCGCCCACCGACCCCCGCGGTTTCGCCACCGTGCCGGCACCGCGGCCGGCCTGGCGTCCCACAGCCACCCCGAGCCCCGATCCGGCCGAGGCCGCGGCGCTGGCGGGTGCGTTCGCCGTCGACTACCTGTCCTGGGACGAGGAGGACCCTTCCCGCCGCGGCCGGGTGCTGCACGACTACCTGGCCGTGCCGGGCGGCGACCTGGCACGCATCGGGTGGGACGGCGAGGGCCGGCAGCGCGCCGATTTCGCGCTTCCGGGCCGCGTCCGTTCCGACGGCGACGGGCGCGTGCTCGTCGACGTCCGGGTCCGGGTCACGCCGTACCGGGCGGTCGGCGAGCACGAGGTCCGGCCCGCCGGCCGGGACACGGACCAGGCGCAGATGGGCGTCCCCGCGGTGGCGCCCGCGCCCACCGGCCGCGGGTGGCGCAGCCTGCCGGCCCGCTGGGTGCGGCTGTCGGTGCCGGTGGTGTGGGAGGCCGACCGGCTGGCCGTCGACGCGTGGGAGGAGACCCTCGGTGAGGACGCGCCACCGCCGCCCGTGCCACTGTCCGACAGCGGCGAGCACACCCTCGCCGACGACGACCCGATGGCCGAGCTCCCCGGCGGTGCCCGGTGACCGCCGTCCGCAGGCCGCTGATCGCCGGCGTCACCCACGGCAGCGGCACCAGCACGATCGCCGCGGCCCTGCACACGATCGACGGTGGGATGCTCGCGCCCGGCACGGCCGGTGAGGCGGACGTGCTGGTCTGCCGGTGCGACGAGCAGTCGCTGCGGCAGGTCGCGGCGCTCGCCTGCGCCCCGTCGGGGCCCCGGCCGGTGCTGGTGCTCACCGGGATCACGCCGGGGATCCCCACGCCCGCGATGCCGGCCGGGCGGTTCGGGGCGGTGGTGGCGCTGCCGCACGTGCGCCGCTGGTCGGCCGGCGACGCGCTCGGGGAGGCGGCTGCCGTGCTCGCCTATCCGCCCGAGCGCCTCCCACCCGACGTGCGCGGCTACGCCGCCGCGCTGCACCGGATCGTCTCGGCCCTCGTCGGCTCGGGGCAGCTGCAGCGCGCGGTCGCGCCGCTGGTCTTCCGGCCCCTCGCCGCCTCGCTGTGGCGGGGTCTGCGACCGACCACACCGGCACGGCCGCATCCGACGGTCAGGGGCCACCATCCCGCCGAGCCGGACGACGAGGTGCTCGAGGGCGAACCCGTGGCGGCCGGCCGGCCGTAGGCGGGCCTCAGCGGCGTCGCGCTACCCCGCACGGGTGAAATGGCCGCACGGTTCGGCCGAGGGTGTGTCGTGCGCTGCCGCCGCACCTCTACCTGATCGATCGCTTGGGAGACGTCTGATCATCCGGGTTAGCCGGGCCCGGCACCGGCGCACACTTGATCATCATGCGTTCTCGGTCGGTGGAACTCCGTCTCCCGAATGGAGGTGCGGACGCGACGCAACCCCTCTGAATCGGTCATGCACACTGGGCGCCGCGAACCGAGAAGGCGTTCTCCCGCCGATCCGGGAGAGCTACTCGAGCGTTTGTGACCGCGGCTCAGGACGTCGCCGACGAATCCTGATCCGCGACGACGCCTGCCTTCTCGGCGTCCCAGCGCCGATGACCGAGCACCTGGAGGACAAAGTGCATCTGGAATTGAACGACTTCGAGGGCGCAACGATTTGCGGCGACACCCTGCGCCCCATCTCCGACCAGGAATGGACCTGCGTGGGCCGGCCCGCGCACGAGGACGACCACCTTGCGCTCGATGGAACCCGCTGGTGAGCGCACTTCTCACTGTCGGCACGACACAGACCGTCACATACCGGGTCGGCCGGGAGAACATGGTTCAACGACTGCTCCCAGGCGTCCGGGAGTTCATCCACAAGCCGGAGGTGATGGCGAGCGGCTGGCTCCTCGGGGTTTGCGAATGGCCTGCGATGCTTGCCATCAGCGCATATACGCGCGACGACGAGTGTTCCCTCGGAACGCGTTTCGAGCTCACGCACGTAGCACCCGTACCGGCCGGCGCGACACTGACCGTCGAAGCCCGCTGCACGCTCGCCGAGGGCAGATACAGCGAATGGCAGGTGGACGCCCGCGACGACGTGGAACTGGTCGCCTCCGGGGTGTTGGGTTTCTGCGTGGTCAGCCTCGAACGGTTCACCTCTCGACGACTGGATCCCAAATCGGCGTGGCTGCAGCAGCAGAAGGCGCGGGGCCACCGGGTTCCGATGCCGGGCTCGACGGTGAGCGGCGCGCTCGCCGGTGCCGTCGCAATGGTGTGACGCGCGATGGCGTGACGCTCGGCGCCGTAATGCACAGCCGGTCCGAACCGGCGACGCCGCGGAACCGGGCCCAGCCCTGAACGCCTGTGAGGGCCCCGGCCGGCCGGCCGGGGCCCTCACAGGTTTCCCGAACTGACGCGCCGCTCCCACCACGAAGCGACGAGCTGAGGTTAGCCTACCCTCTCCTGATCGTGCAACCCCCGGATCACCGGCCGCCGAAGAACGCCTGCAGCGGGCCCACCGCGAAGTACCCGACGAACGCCGCCGACACCACCCACATCAGCCAGTGCACCTCCCGCGCGCGCCCGGCGGCCGCCGTCAGCACGACGTAGGAGATGAACCCCGCCCCGATGCCGTTGGCGATCGAGTACGTGAAGGGCATCACCACGATCGTCAGGAATGCGGGGAGCGCCACCCGGAAGTCGGTGAGGTCGATGTCGGTGATCTGCCGGACCATCAGCGCGCCGACGACCACCAGCGCGGGCGCCGCCGCCTCGATCGGCACCACGGAGTAGAGCGGGGTGAAGAACATCGCCAGCAGGAACAGCAACCCGGTGAGCACGCTCGCGATGCCGGTGCGCGCCCCCTCGGCGATCCCGGACGCCGACTCGACGAACACGGTGTTGGACGAGGATGACGCCGCCCCACCGGCCACCGCGCCGGCGGCGTCGACGATCAGAGCCGGCCCGATCCTGGGCAGCTGTCCGTCCGCGCCGATGAACCCGGCCTGGCGGCCGAGGCCGGTGATGGTGCCCATCGTGTCGAAGAAGTCGGCGAGCACGAGCGTGAACACCAGGAGCACCACGGTGAGCAGGTCGACGTGGCTGAACGCACCGAACGAGAACGCGCCGACGAGCGAGAGGTCCGGGATCCCGACGATGCTGTCCGGCAGCGCCGGCACCGACAGCCCCCACCCCTGGGGGTTCGTCCCGGCCGACGGCCCGACCTGCGCGACCGCCTCCACGATGACGGCGACCACCGTGGTGACCGCGACGCCGATCAGGATCCCGCCGCGCACGCCGCGCGCCACGAGGGTGCCCGTCACGAGCAACCCGACGACGAACACGAAGGTGGGCCACGACGCGATCGAGTTGTCGATGCCCAGGCCGACCGGCACGGTGGTGCCCGCCGCGTCGGGGACCCGCCGGACGAACCCGGCGTCCACCAGCCCGATGAAGGCGATGAACAGCCCGATCCCCACGGCGATCGCGGCCTTGAGCGACGGCGGCACGATGTTGAAGACGGCCGTGCGGAAGCCCGTGGCCGCGAGCACCACGACCACGAGCCCCTCGACGACGATCAGGCCCATGGCCTCCGGCCAGCTCATCAGCGGCGCGAGCGTGAACGCGACGAACGCGTTGAGCCCGAGGCCGGTGGCGATCGCGAACGGGTAGTTCACGATCAGCCCGAAGAGCAGCGTCATCACCCCGGCCACGAGCGCCGTGACGGCCGCGACCTGGGGCACCGAGAGGACGTTGCCCAGCGCGTCGGGCTTGGCGCCCGGCCCGTCCGGCGTGAAGCTGCCGATGATCAGCGGGTTCAAAACGACGATGTAGGCCATCGTCACGAACGTCACGAGACCGCCGCGCAGCTCGCGGCCGACCGTGGAGCCGCGCTCGTGGACGCGGAAGAGGCGTTCGATCACGCGCGCAGGGTAAGGCGCCCGTGTTACGGCCGCACTCCGCATAGGCTGACCCGGTGCCCTCGCCCCCGCCGCTCCCGCCCGGGCTGTCCCGGCCGGCGCTCGTCGCGGTCGTGGGCGGCGCGCTGTGGCTGGCTGCTGCGGCCGTGCTCCTCGTCGCCGCCCTGCTGGGCGTGCGGCCCCTCGACATCTGGTTCACCGCCTGCCTCGCGGGCGCGTTCCTCGGCGCCGGGGGCTACGGCATCTTCGCCTGGCAACGGGCGGCGGCCCGCCGCGGCTCCCGCACGGCCCAGCAGGGCCTCGAATAGCCCGACATAGGGTTGCGGCCATGACCGATCGACCTACCGCAGTCGTCACCGGCGCCAGCTCGGGCATCGGCGCCGCCACCGCTCGCGCCCTGGCCAAGGCCGGCTTCCACGTCGTGCTGGGCGCGCGCCGGGTCGATCGGTGCGCCGAGATCGCCGCCGAGATCGACGGCACCGCGGTCCGGTTGGACGTCACGGACGGGGAGTCGGTGGCGGCGTTCGCCGCGGCCGTCCCGGACTGCCGGCTGCTGGTCAACAACGCCGGGGGCGCGAAGGGCCTCGAGCCGGTGGTCGAGGCCGACGAGGACGCGTGGCGCTGGATGTTCGAGACCAACGTGATGGGCACGCTGCGCGTCACGAAGGCGCTGCTGCCGGCGCTGCTGGCCTCCGGCGACGGGCACATCGTCACCGTCACCTCGATCGCGGCGATCGAGACCTACGACAACGGCGCGGGGTACACGGGCGCGAAGCACGCGCAGTCGGTGCTGCACCGGACGCTGCGCGGCGAGCTGCTCGGCCAGCCGGTGCGGATCACGGAGATCCTGCCGGGGATGGTGGAGACCGACTTCTCGCTGGTCCGCTTCGAAGGCGACGAGGAGCGGGCGGCGGGCGTATACCGCGGGATCACCCCGCTCACCGCCGACGACGTGGCCGAGGTGATCGCGTTCGCCGCCACCCGGCCGTCCCACGTGAACCTGGACCAGATCGTGCTGAAGCCGCGGGCACAGGCGAGCGCCACCCGGGCCCACCGAAACATCTGATGAGTGTTGACGGCGGGATGATCCCGGGCGGAGGATGACCGCGCTGATCACAGCGCTCCCCCGCTCCCCGACGCGCCATCGAGGTCGCCATGCCCGACGAGCAGCCGGCCGCGCACAGCCGGTCCTGGGTTCCCCGCGCACACCCGCTGTCCTGGGCCACCTTGGCCGTCACCACCGGCGCGATCCTGATGACGTCCGTGGACGGCGGCATCCTGCCGGCCGTCCTGCCGGCGATCCAGGAGGAGTTCCAGCTCACCGCCACCCAGGCCGGGTTGGTGAACTCGGTCTTCTTCGGCGGCCTGATCGTCGGAGCTCTGCTGTTCGGCTGGCTCTCCGACCGCATCGGCACGGGATACCGGCGCACGTGGACCTGGAACGTCGCGATGCTCATCGGGATCCTCGGCGGCGCCCTGACGTTCGGCCTGGCCGGCAGCTTCGCGGCGTTCCTGCTGCTGCGCATCCCGATGGGCATCAGCCGGGGCGGCTCGGAGCCGGTGAACGTCGCTCTGGTCAGCGAGTGGTGGCCGAAGCAGTTCCGCGGCTTCGCCGTGGGCGTGCACCACACCGGCTTCCCGCTCGGGCAGTTCCTCACCGGCGCGCTCATCGCGGCGGTGCTCGGCGTGGCGGGCTGGCAGGAGGCGTTCCTGCTCATCCCGCTGCTCGGGCTCCCGATCATCGCTCTGCAGGCGTTCATCGGCACTCGGCGCAACCAGCAGAAGGTCTACGACTGGATCGACGCCCACGGGTACACGAGGCCCCTGCCCGAGCTCTCCACCCGCCCGAAGGGCCTCGGACTCGCCCCCGTGAAGGAGGCCCTGGCCAACGCGAACGTCCGCTGGTCGGTCCTGCTGATCTTCCTGTTCCTGTGGGCGGAGTCCGGCGCGGTCACGTTCCTGACGGGGCAGCTCGTGGCCCAGGGCATCGACCTCGGCCTCGCCGCCCTGCTCTCCGGGGCCTCCGGCCTCACCGGCTGGATCGGGCAGGTGGCGTGGGGTGCCTGGTCCGACCACGCCGGCCGCAAGTTCGCCATCCGGTTCCTCGTGATCGGGTGGGCCGCCAGCCTGCTCGCGATGATCCTCATCACCAGCCCGACGAGTGCGTGGATCGTGCTGCTCGTGTGGGGTCTGTTCCGCAACGCCCCCTTCCCGGTGGTGTATGCGCTGCTCATCGACTCGGTGCCGCGCGCGGCGGGCACCGCGATGGGGATCATGATCGGTATCGCGCTCGGGGTGTCCGGGGTGCTCGCCGCCCCCGTGGCCGGCTTGATCATCGACACCGGCGGCTACGCCGTGCACTACATCGTGCTCGCCGCGATCTGCCTGCTCGGGCTGCTGCCGCTGGCCAGGATGACCGAGACCGTGGCGACCAGGACCGGGACGACAGGGGATGCCGGCCCGACGGAGGTGCAGAAATGACCGACCTGATCGAAGCAGGCGCCGAGCTGGAGAAGGTGGCCACCGGCTCGATCTGGGCGGAGGGACCGGTCTGGATCGCCGCCGACCGCACCGTGCGGTACAGCGACATCCCCAACAACCGCATCCTCCGGTTCGCCGAGGACAGCGGGGAGCTCACGGTCTACCAGGAGAACGTCGAGTTCACCAACGGCCGCACGCTCGACCTGGACGGCTCGGTCATCCAGTGCTCGCACGGCAGGCGGCGGGTGGAGCGCGACCGCGACGGCGTCGTGGAGGGCGTCGTGGACCGCTGGGCCGGCGCGCGGTTCAACTCGCCCAACGACGTCGTCGTGAAGAGCGACGGCACGATCTGGTTCACCGACCCGTCCTACGGGATCATGAAGCCCACCGAGGGCCACTCCGGCGAGCTCGAGTACGGCGACCACTACGTCTTCCGCTTCGACCCGCGTGACGGCTCCGTCGTCCCCGCCGTGATCGACGTCGAGACACCCAACGGCCTGGCCTTCTCCCCCGACGAGTCGCTGCTCTACGTCGCCGACTCCGCCGTCTCCCCGCCCACGGGCGAGCGCGACCCGGACCGTCCCGGCGGGCACTCCATCCACGTCTACGACGTCTTCGACGGCCGGCTCTGCAAGAACGGCCGTGAGTACGTCGTGGTGGAGCCGGGGGTGCCCGACGGGTTCCGGGTGGACGAGGACGGCAACGTGTGGACCTCGAGCCACGACTCCGTGCAGGTGTTCGACCCGGCCGGCGCGCCGCTGCTGCGGATCCCGGTGCCGGAGAAGATCGCGAACCTGTGTTTCGGCGGGGACGACGGCCGCACGGTCTACGTCACGGCCAGCACGAGCCTCTACCGCATCCGCACCACGGTCCGGGACTCGGCCGCGCTGCTGCGCGCCAACTGATTCCGACGAGCGGCGCGTTCGTCGGATAGGTTCCGACGAGCGCGCCGCTCGTCGGAAAGGGTCAGGAGTCTGCTGTCTCCTCTGTCTGACGGTTCTCCGCTGCCGCGTCTGCCGGGCGGGAGCCTGACGCCGCCTGATCGATCCGCTCCTCGGATTCGCGCAGGATCTCCCTCGCCTCGGCACGGCGGTCCTCCCCGCCCTCCTCGGCCCGCTCCTCCTCGGGCAGCGGCGTGGCGCGGCTCTCCACCTGGTCGCTCAGATCGTCGGGACGCATGTCCGCGCATACCCGGAAGGGCGCATGATCGAACGATGACAACTCGACACGACACCCCGTCCGCATGAGCCGCGTGGTGGTGGTCGGGGCCACCGGGCACATCGGCTCCTACCTCGTTCCGCGGCTCGTGCGGGCCGGGCACGACGTCGTCGCCCTCAGCCGCGGGACGCGGGAGCCCTACCACGCGGCGCCCGAGTGGTCCCGGGTCGACCGCGTGACCGTGGACCGGGAGGCCGAGGACACCGCCGGGACGTTCGGGGCCAGGGTCGCGGGCCTGGAACCCGACGTCGTGGTGGACCTGGTGTGCTTCACGCCGGAGTCGGCAGCCGCGCTCGTCGAGGCGCTGCGGCCGACCCGGCCGTTGCTCCTGCACTGCGGCACGATCTGGGTCCACGGGCCGGTTCACCGCGTTCCGGTCACAGAGGACGAGCCGCGCACGCCGGTGGGCTCGTACGGCATCCAGAAGGCCGCCATTGAGCGGCTGTTGCACGCCGAGACCCGCCGCGGCGGCGTCCCGGGCGTCGTGCTGCATCCCGGACACATCACCGGGCCCGGCTGGCCGGTCATCACCCCGGCCGGCAACCTCGACCCCGCCGTGTGGCGGGCTCTCGCACTGGGCACGCCGTTGCCGCTGCCCGACCTGGGCCTCGGCGTGCTGCACCACGTGCACGCCGACGACGTGGCGCAGGCGTTCGAGCGAGCGATGTCACGCCCTGCCGCGATCGGGTCGAGCTTCCACGTCGTCGCGGAGCAGGCGATGACCTCGCGTGGCCTCGCCCACGCGGTGGCCGGATGGTTCGGGCGCGAGCCCGTGCTCGACCTGGTGGAATGGTCGGAGTTCGAGTCGCGGGTGGCCGCCGACCACGCCGCGCAGACCCGCGAGCACGTCTCCCGCTCGATCAGCGCCAGCATCGAGCGCGCTCGCGCGGTGCTCGGCTACACGCCCAGGTACACGGCCCCGGAAGCGCTGCGGGAAGCACTGGACCGGCTCGTCGCGGACGGGCAGGTGGACCTGCGGGGCTGAGCTCAACTCCCCAGCGCCGACAGGCCCTTCCACTGCTCCCAGGACAGGGTCCAGTCCCAGATGTCGCCGTCGCGGGCGGACAGCGGCACCTGGGTGCCGGTGACCTCTACCGGATCGCCGTAGATCGCGGAGTCGTAGTAGGACTTGGCGTTCTCGGTGGAGAGGTTGATGCAGCCGTGGCTGACGTTCGACGAGCCCTGCGCTCCCACCGTGGCGGGCTGGGCGTGCAGGAACTCGCCGTTGTTGCTGATCCGGACGGCCCACTTCATCATCACGTCGTAGTCGAAGGTCTCGCTCACCATCCGCCGGTCCGGGAACTTCTCGGTGACGACGTGGACGCCGGTGCGGGTGTTGCGCCGCGGGTCGGAGTCGAGCCCGTAGCTCGCCGGGAAATCGAACACCTGCTGGCCGTCGCGGATGACGACCACGTCGTGGCTGGCGGCGTCGGCCTTGACGATCTGCGAACGCCCGATCTCGAACGTGCTGGAGATGTCGGCAGATCCGTAGTCGCCTCCGCCGTAGGGCACACCGAAGAGGTCTGCGTTGACGGTGACCTTGGTGTTGGCCGGCCAGTACTCGCGCGGCCGCCAGTCGACCCGTGAGCCGCCGCCCTCGTCGGGCAGCCAGCCCCACGAGCCCTCGACGGGCACCGACGTCTCCACCGACAGCGCACGCTCCACGGCGGCGCGGTCCTCGACGTGCTCGTTGAACTGGATCCGGACGGGCGCGGCGACCCCGACGGTGCGCCCGTCGCCGATGTTGAGGGTGCCGCGCACGGTGTTCTTCGGCTTCACCGTGGTGAACGAGCCCTGCACCGGCACCGCCGCCCCGTCGCGGCCGGTGGCGCTGCCGCTCCACGCGTAGGTGGTGCCGTAGGCGAGCTCCTTGGTGCTGCTCCACTCGGTGCCGTCGGCGTTCGGCTCGCCCGCGATGGCCGTGCCGTCCGGGCCGCTCAGCGTGACGCTGTCGAGCTTGCCGTCGGTGACGGACACCGTGGCCGACGCCCGCGGGTCGACGCCCGACGCGTCGACGCCGGGCGAGTACGCGAGCGTGGCCGGTGATTCCAGCACCGGCGGCACCGCGGCCTCCGTGACCCGGCCCGACTCGTCGGCTGTGGCGATCGTCACCACGCCGAGCGACCCGACCAGCACGACAGCCAGTGCGAGCAGGATCCTGCGCAAATCCGAGTCCCCCTTGCCAGAGCGCCCCACTACACAGACGCGCCGCAGACGTGGCGGGTTGTCCTGCAGTCAGCCCCGAACCCAGATTACGCGCGGCTCAGACCGCGCATCCCACGAGAACCGGTTCGGGGGACAGCGCCACTCCCCACCGTGACGACACGCCGTCACGCACCTCCCCGGCCAGCGCGAGCAACTCGGCGGTGGTACCCCCACCGCGGTTGGTGAGCGCGAGCACGTGCTTGGCCGAGAGTGCCACCCGCCCGCCGGGGCCGGGGTGGCCGCGCCGGAAGCCTGCCTGCTCGATGAGCCATGCCGCGGGCACCTTGACCCGGCCCGGCCCGGCCGGGAAGCGGGGCGCGTCCGGCGGCGCGTCCGCCTCGGGAAGCACGGGGTTGGTGAAGAACGAGCCGGCGCTCCACGTGTCGTGGTCGGCCGCGTCGAGCACCATGCCCTTGCGGCGGCGTAGGTCGAGCACCGCCTCCCGGGCCACCGCCGCCGGCACCTGCCCACCCGTCTCGACGCCGAGCGTCCGCGCGAGCTCCGGGTACCGGACGGGCGCGCTCGCGCCGGTGCCGGGCAGCGCGAACCGCACCCGCAGCACCACGGCGTCGTCCCGGCCCTTCAGCACGCTGGTGCGGTAGGCGAGGCCCAGCTCCGCAGCGGGCACATGGAGCCGCATCGCGCCGGTCCGGCGGTCGTAGAGGTCCACGTCGACGAGCAGGTCGGCGACCTCCACCCCGTACGCGCCGACGTTCTGCACGGGTGTGGCCCCGGTCCGCCCCGGGATCCCGGACAGGCACTCCAGCCCGCCCAGGCCGTCGGCGACGGTGGCCGCGACCACCTCGTCCCAGTCGGCCCCGGCCTCCACGGTGAGCAGCACCGAGCCGTCCGGCTGCCGCTCGACCACGCGCCCGGTGTGTGCGACGTGCACCACCGTGCCCGGCCAGCCGTCGTCGGAGATCACGACGTTGGAGCCCCCACCGAGCAGCAGCAGCGGCTCGCCCGCGACGTCGGCATCCCGCACGGCCTGCACGACCGCGTCGGCGGACGTCGCCTCAACCAGCCGCCGGGCAGGCCCACCGAGACGCAGCGTGGTCAGCGGCGCGAGCTGCTGCGTCGGCGACGGGAGCACGTCGGGTACGGGCACGGGCATCAACGGTAGGGCAGAGCCCCGGCTCACGAGCGGGTAGCCTCCGATCATGTCCCGGCAGATCGACTACCGGTCCACGTTCACGCACTCCGCGGACGAGGTCTACGCCACGATGGTCGACCCCGACTTCCTGCGCGCCCGCCTGGAGCGGCTCGGCGGGCCGGGCGCGAGCCTCCTGGAGCACGCGGTCGACGCCGAGGGTGCGCGCTACCGGCTCCGGCACGGCCTCGACGCCAAGGACCTGCCGTCGGTGGTGCGGGGCGTGCTGCCCGGCGATCTCACGATCGAACGCGCCGAGCGCTGGACGCGCCAGGACCACACCTACCTGGGCGATGTCACGGTCGCGATCCCCGGCACCCCGGCGTCCGCGGCCGGCGGCATGCGGCTGCGGGACCTGCCCGACGGCGGCAGCGAGCTGAGCGTGCGGGCGGACGTCACCGTGTCGGTGCCGCTGATCGGCGGGAAGATCGAGGGCGTGGTCGGGGAGCAGGTGCAGAAGCTCCTCGCCGCGGAAACCGCATTCGCCCAGACGCGGCTGTCCGAAGAAGGTCGCTGAGACCCCCGCTTCCAGGCACCATCATCGCGTGGAGCCGACCGCGGAGCACCAGTACGTCATCACGTTGAGCTGCCCCGACACCACGGGGATCGTCGCCCGCATCGCGGGCTTCCTGGCCGATGCGGGCGGCTGGATCGTGGAGGCGGGCTACCACTCCGACCCCGGCACCAGCTGGTTCTTCACCCGCCAGGTGGTGCGGGCGGAGTCGCTGCCGTTCGGTGCGGAGGAGCTGCGGGAGCGGTTCGCCTCGGTGGCCGCCGAGCTCGGCGGCGAGACGACATGGACGGTCACCGACACCCGCGAGCCGAAGCGCATCGTCCTACTGGTGAGCGAGGAAGCACACTGCATGCACGACATCCTCGGCCGCGTCGCCGCCGGGGAGCTCCCGGTGCGGCTGGCCGCCGTGATCGGCAACCACGACCGGCTCGGCCCGATCGTGCGCGCGCACGGCGTGCCCTTCCACCACGTGGCGTTCCCGCCACCCGGTGGCGACCCGGATGCCCGGGCCGCCACCAGGGCGGAGGCGTTCGCCGAGGTGCGCGGGCTCGTGACCGAGCACGACCCGCACGCCGTCGTGCTCGCCCGGTTCATGCAGATCCTGCCGCCCGAGCTGTGCCGGTCGTGGGCCGGGCGGGCGATCAACATCCACCACAGCTTCCTGCCGTCGTTCGTCGGCGCGCGCCCCTACCACCAGGCCTACGCCCGCGGCGTCAAGTTGATCGGCGCCACCTGCCACTACGTCACGCCCGAGCTCGACGCCGGCCCGATCATCGAGCAGGACGTCATCCGCGTGGACCACGGCGACACCGCCGCCGACATGGTCCGCCGTGGCCGGGACATCGAGCGTCTCGTGCTCGCCCGCGGGCTGCGCTGGCACCTGGAGGACCGGGTGCTCGTGCACGGCAACAAGACCGTGGTCTTCCCCTGAGCTCAGTGGCCGCGCAGCCGCCGGGGACGGATGCGCACGGGCACCGAGTAGATGGACGCGAGCGCCGAAATCGGTGTCCGGGAGTGCGAAGGTCATGGCACGCAGAATGCCGTGCGGCACGCGGAGATTCCCGTCAGGCAGGTTTGATGTTCGCGTTCGCGTGCAGGACGTTGCCCGGGTCGTACACCGCCTTGATGAGCGCCAACCGCTCGTACTTCGCGCCGTACGACGCTCGGACCCGATCCTCGTCGAACTCGGTCATCATGTTCACGTAGGTGCCGATGCCCGCCGCGAACGGGAGCACCGCCTCCCACGTGGACCGCGCCCACTGCCGCTCGTCGTCGAACATCAGCGGGTCGGGCACGATCGCGTCGATCACCGCCGCGTACTTCGCCGCGCGGCTCCCCCCGAAGGCCGTGGCCTCGTCGGGCACGTCGCCGTACGCGCCACCGAGCGGGAACAGCAGCAGCTGCGACATCGGCGACGGCTTCGCCCGTACTGCCGCCGCGAGGACGTCGACCGCCTCGTCGGTCAGCTCGTCCAGGTAGAGGCCCTTGGTGTAGGCGTGCACGCCCCACGGCGAGCCCGCGTCGAGCATCTGCTGCAGCGCGACGTAGGGCATGGGCGTCACGAACTCGAACAGCGGCCCGGCGGCCCGCAGCGGCGCGAGCAACGCCGCGTGCTCCTCCGCCGTGCCGAACCCGGCCACCACGAGCGCGACTCCGGGCGCGAGGCGCGCCTCCACGGGCACGAACGGCGCGGGCGGCGCGTTCACCCCGACCATCGCGCCGCCGGCCTTGCGGGGCGCCTGCGCGAAGAACTCCCGGCCGAGCCGCAACGCCTCCTCGGCCCGGTCCAGCTCGAAGAAGAACATCCCGAGGTGGACCAGCGGGCCCACCGGGTGCAGCTGGAACTCGAACTCGGTGACCACGCCGAAGTTGCCGCCGCCACCGCGGAGCGCCCAGAACAGGTCGGGATGCTCGTGCCCGCTCGCCCGCACCACCCGCCCGTCGACGAGGACGACCTCGGCCGAGATCAGGTTGTCGATGCTCAGACCGGCCATCGGGCTCAGCCAGCCGAACCCCCCACCAAGGGTCAGACCGGCGACGCCGGTGTGGCTGACGGTCCCGGCCGGAACGGCGAGCCCGTGCTCCTGGCAGGCGGCGTCCAGCGCGGCGAGGGTCGTCCCGCCACCGCAGCGCGCCCGCCGCGCGACCGGGTCGACGGTCACGGCCGTCAGCTCGCTGAGGTCGATCGTCAGCCCACCGTCGATCACGGCAGCACCCGAGACGTTGTGCCCGCCGCCGCGCACGGCGATCTCGAGCCCGCTCTCCTGCCCCCAGCGCAGCGCCGTGGCCACATCGGCCGCCGATGCGCAGCGCGCCACGACAGCCGGCGATCGACCGATGGCGCCGTTCCAGATCAAGGCGGCCCGGTCGTAGTCCGGGTCGTCCGGAACCAGCACCTGCCCGTCCATCACCGCACGCAGTGCATCGACCCCGCTGCTCATCGTGTTCGTCATCCGCTCCCCCTGATGATCTGTGCCGAATGGAGGAGCCAACCCGGCCTTGCCTGATACAGGAAGTGGTCAGGCGGGTTTGATGTTCGCGTTGCGGTGGAAGAGGTTGCCCGGGTCGTACTCGGCCTTGATCCGGGCCAGGCGCTCGTACTTCGCCGCGCCGTACGTCGCGCGGACCCGCTCCTGGTCGCCCGCCTCGGAGAGGAAGTTCAGGTAGCCGCCCGCATCGGGCGCGAGCGGGCGCAAGAGGTCCCACGTGCCGCGGACCCATGCCCGGTCGGCGGCGAACTCGTCCGGATCCATGCTGCTCCCGGAGATGTCGACGACGTAGTGCGGCCGGCGCAGCCCGCCGTACGCGGTGTCGTCCGCGCCGACCTCGGCGACGGCACCGTGCAGCGCGAAGATCGGCAGGAAGGATCCGGCGGACCGCTTCCCCGGCGCCCGCTCGGTGATCACGGTGATCGCGTCGTCGGTCAGCTCCGGAAGGGCGAGCGCCTTGTCGTAGCCGCGGATGCCGAACGGGTAGTCCTCGTCGAACAGCTGCTGCACCGCTGTGTAGGGCATCGGTGTCACGAGCTCGAAGAGCGGCGGGCACGCCTCCCGGACGGGTGCGATCGCGCGCGCGTGCTCGCCCGCGGTACCGAACCCGACGACGAGGAACGCGTGGCCGATCCGTCCGTGGTGCTCCGCCGGCACGAACGGCGCCGGTGGCGCGGTCAGCGCGCCGGCGATGAGGATCCCGAGGTCCGCGGGCATGGTCGGGATGAGGTCGCGGCAGGCGCGCAGCCCCTCGGCCCCGCGCTCCACCTCCCAGAAGAACAGTGCCAGGTGCACCTCCGGGCCCACCGGGTGCAGCCGGTAGGTGAACTCGGTGACGATGCCGAAGTTGCCGCCCCCGCCGCGCAGCGCCCAGAACAGGTCGGGATGCTCCGTTCCGGAGGCCCGGACCACCCGTCCGTCGGCGAGCACGACCTCGGCCGACTCGAGGCTGTCGATGCTCAACCCGTGCCGGTTGGCCAGCCAGCCCATCCCACCACCGAGGGTGAGGCCGCCGACGCCGGTGTGGCTGATCACGCCTCCGGTCACGGCCAGGCCGTGCGCCTGTGCCGCCGCGTCGAGGTCCGCCCAGGTCGCGCCGCCGCCGACCTGGGCGCGCCGCGTGTTCGAGTCGATCGAGACTCCGTCCATCCCGCCCAAGTGGATCATCAGCCCGTCGTCGCCCGCCGAGGCGCCGCTGAACGAGTGGGCCCCGCCGCGGACCGAAATCTCCAGACCGTTCTCCCGGCCGAAGGCGAGGGCCGCGACCACATCGGCGGACGTGCGGCAACACGCCACCACCGCCGGGTGCCGGTCGAAGTCGCCGTTCCACAGCGCGCGCGCCGTGTCGTACCCCGGCTCGCCCGGAGTGATCACGGCTCCCGCCAGCGTCGATCGCAGGCCGTCCAGGTTCCTCGTTGCTGCCATGACCGGGCTCCCTCCGCGGGGCGATGAGGGGGACTCGCTCGCGGCGGGCGAAGGGTTATCGCCCCACGGACGACGAACGGGTGGTCCTGCCGTCAGCAGGACCACCCGTTCAGGCGTCGAGGCTCACGCCGCGGCGGTCAGCGGCGCCGGCTCGAGGGCCAGCTCCAGCACCTCGGCCACGTCGGCCACCGGGTGCACCCTCAGCTCGCCGCGCACCGACTCCGGCAGGTCGTCGAGGTCGGGCTCGTTGCGCTTCGGGATGATCACGTCGGTGAGCCCGGCGCGGTGGGCCGCCAGCAGCTTCTGCTTGACGCCGCCGATCGGCAGCACCTTGCCCTGCAGCGTGACCTCGCCGGTCATCCCGACCGACGACTTCACCGGGCGCCCGCTCGCGAGCGACGCCAGCGCCGTCGTCATCGTGATGCCCGCGCTCGGCCCGTCCTTCGGCACGGCGCCCGCCGGCACGTGGACGTGCAGCTTGCGCTGCGCGAGGTCACCGGCCAGGCCCTTCGACCTCAGGTAGGAGAGCGCGATCGAGACGGACTCCTTCATCACGTCGCCCAGCTGTCCGGTGAGGGTCAGGCCGGGGTCGCCCTCCATCGCCGTGGCCTCGATGAACAGCACGTCCCCGCCGGCTCCGGTGACCGCGAGCCCGGTGGCGACACCCGGCACGGACGTGCGCTCGGCCGACTCCGGCGTGAACCTCGGCCGACCCAGGTAGCCGACCAGCGCGTCGGCGTCGACGTGGATCGGCGCCTCGGCCCCCGAGTCCAGGTTCACGGCGACCTTCCGCAGGACCTTGGCCAGGCCCCGCTCCAGCTGCCGCACGCCGGCCTCGCGGGTGTACTCGGCGGCGATCATCGAGAGCGCCACGTCGGTGAACTCGACGTCGGAGGGCTCCAGCCCGGCCTTCTCGACCTGCCGCGGCAGCAGGTGGTCGCGCGCGATGGCGACCTTCTCCGCCTCGGTGTAGCCGTCGAGCGTCACGATCTCCATGCGGTCGGCCAGCGGGCCGGGGATGGCCTCGTGGACGTTGGCGGTGGCGAGGAACAGCACGTCGGACAGGTCGAGGTCGACCTCGAGGTAGTGGTCGCGGAACGTGTGGTTCTGCGCCGGGTCGAGCACCTCGAGCAGCGCGGCGGTGGGGTCGCCCCGGAAGTCGCTGCCGACCTTGTCGATCTCGTCGAGCAGCACGACCGGGTTCATCGAGCCGGCTTCGCGGATTGCCCGGACGATCCGGCCGGGCAGCGCACCCACGTACGTGCGCCGGTGGCCGCGGATCTCGGCCTCGTCGCGCACCCCGCCCAGGGCGACGCGCACGAACTTGCGGCCCAGCGCCCGCGCGACCGACTCACCGAGCGACGTCTTCCCGACGCCGGGCGGGCCGACCAGCGACAGCACGGCACCCGAGCCGCGGCCGCCGACCTTCTCCATCCCCTTGCGGTTCCGCCGCGACCGCACGGCGAGGAACTCGACCAGCCGCTCCTTGACGTCGTCGAGGCCGGCGTGGTCGGCGTCCAGGATCGCCCGGGCCGCCACCAGGTCGTCGGTGTCCTGCGTGCGGTCGTTCCACGGAATGTCGAGCACCGTGTCCAACCAGGTGCGGATCCAGCCCGACTCGGGGCTCTGGTCCGACGCCCGCTCCAGCTTGCCGACCTCGGTCAGCGCCGCCTTGCGGACGTGCTCGGGCAGGTCGGCGCCCTCGACGCGGGTGCGGTAGTCGGCCGAGTCGTCCTTCGAGTCGGGGTCGAGCTCACCCAGCTCCTTGCGGATCGCCGCGAGCTGCTGGCGCAGCAGGAACTCGCGCTGGGTCTTCTCCACGCCGTCCCGCACGTCCTGCGCGATCTTCTCGGAGACCTCCTGCTCCGCGACGTGCGCCTTCGTCCACTCGATGAGCAGCTCGAGCCGTGCCGTGACGTCGGTCTCGGCGAGCAGCTGCGCCTTGTGGTCGAGGTCGAGGTAGGAGGCCCAGCCCGCGGTGTCGGCCAGCTGGCCGGGGTCGGCGATCTGCTGCACCGAGTCGATGACCTGCCAGGCGCCCCGCTCCTGCAGGATCGCGATGACGAGGGCCTTGTACTCCTTGGCGAGCTCGGTCATCCGGCCCGTCACGGGCTGCTCGGGCACCGGGGTGGCCTCCACCCACAGCGCCGCGCCCGGCCCGGTGACCCCGGACCCGATCTGCGCGCGGCCCTCGCCGCGCACCACGGCCGCCCGCTCACCGCTGGGCAGGCGGCCCACCTGCTCCAGGACGGCGACGGTGCCCACGGCCGGGTACCTGCCGTCGAGGCGGGGGACGACGACAACCTTGCGATCAACGCTGTTGGCTGCATCGACCGCTGCCTGGATCTCCGGCTCGTCGAGCCGGACGGGAACCACCATGCCGGGCAGCAGCACCGAGTCGGCGAGCGGAAGCACCGGCAGCTTCAGCGTCTCTGTCATGCCCTGCCCAACGCTTACACCGTTGTTGTAATTCCAGCGTTCAAGTAGTTCCGCTGTCGGTGAACGCAGGAACCCTGAGCGACATCGGCTCAAGCAGGTACAGCCGTCATCGGGGCAACGCGGCCACGCCCCGCACGCTTCCCGATCCCCTGACGCAACGGCGCCGCGCGCTGACTGGAGGCCTCACAGACCCCGCGGGCCTTGTGAGGACGGCAACCAGCGCGCATTCCTACCGGCCGAGGCCCTCCACGACCTCCGCCGACGGGAGCCTTGCCGCCAGCTCGCCGGGCAGCGCCAGCTTCGAGCCGCGGATGCCGCTGCCGATCACCACGGCGGGCGCGGCCGCGACCGCGGAGTCGACGAGGAGCGGCCAGCCCTCCGGCAGGCCGATCGCCGTGATGCCGCCGTACTCCATGCCGGTGAGCTCGACGGCGTCGTCCATCGGTGCGAACGACGCCTTGCGGGCGTTCAGCCGCTTGCGGACCAGCCCGTTGACGTCGGCGCGCGTGCTCGCGAGCACCAGGCAGGCCGCGTAGCGGGTGTCCTCGCCGCGGCGGCCGGCGACCACGACGCAGTTGGCCGAGCCGTCGATCGGAGACGAGTAGGCGGCGCAGAACTGCGCGGTGTCGGCGAGGTCGGGGTCGATCTCCGCGACGCCGATGCGCGCGGCGTCGGCCGGGTCGAGCGCCTTGAGCGCGAGAGCGACCGGGTCGCCGAGGAGGTCGGGCCGGTCGAGTGCGGGGACAGCCTGCAGTGTGCCGAGAACGGACCAGTCGGTCACCAGCGCTGTCCACCACCCTGCACGCCGACCACAGCCGGCTTGACGTCGACGATGTAGACCAGCACGGCGACGAGCGCGGCCAGCCAGAACAGGGCACCACTGCCGAGCGGGCCGCCCTGGAAGAAGATGAGCACCAACGCGCTGGCCCCGGTGATGCCGAGCCATGCGGGCTTGGTGAGCTTGTCGGCCGCCGTGAACGCGTCGGCGCGCTGCATCAGCGCGTGGAAGAACGCGTATCCACCGACGGGGATGGCGAGCAGCCAGATGGCCCACAGCACCCAGTTGTCGAGGTCGTACAGCAGGCTCACACGACCAGAGTACGTGTGATCACCGTCAAGGCACATCCCCGGGGGCGTTCAGCGGTCGCTGCCGCCCGGCCACCGACAAGGAGCGATGAACACGCCGGCGCCCCCGAGGCACGGGAGTCCTCGGGGGCGCCGGCGCTGCGGCAGCGGGTCAGCTGCCGGACTTGGTGCCGTTCGCCGAGTTGTTCCGGCGCGCGGCGGGCTTGCTCGCACCCGACGCCGGCGCGGACTTCGGAGCGGTCCGGTTCGCGGCCCGGCGCGTGGTGCTGCGCGTCTCGCTCGCAGCCTCGGCGCCGGCCTCGTTGATGGCCTCGGCGGCGTCGGAGCCCGCCTGAGCCACCGCCTTCGAGGCGTCCTGGCTCACGTCGGTGACGGTCTCCGCGGCGCGGCCGCTGAAGCGCTGCGTGGCCCGGGCGAACCGCTCGCCCGTGGACCGGGTCTGCGTGGTGACGGCGGCGAGAGCCTTCTCGGTGGCGTCGCGCGCGTCGTCCACGAGGTCGTCGACCCGGGAGTCGAGCTTGCCGGTGTAGGTCTCGATGCGCGCAAGCGCATCCTTGACCTGCGGCTGCTTGCGGATGCGACCCCAGGTCCGCTCGCCCTGCTGGGCGAAGCCCGCGTAGGCGTGGCCTGCCTGCTCGCGCAGCTCGGCAACGGCCTTGCGCAGCTCCTCACCGTTCAGGTGCTGGGGCAGCTCGGCAACCCGGTGCTGCACACCCTCGGCCTGGGTACGGGCAACGGCAACAGCCTTGGACACCGCACTGACGGCGAGGTCTCCCGCGCCCAGGACGGCGAGCAGCGGCGTACGCGCGGCCTCGGCCCGCTCCGCGGCGGTCTTGGCCGCGTTGTGGCGTGCCTTGCGGACGTCGGCGGTGGTCGGAAGCTCCACGGCCATGATGATCACTCCTCTGGTGGCGACGAGTCGTGCTCCCGCCTGAATGACTGATAGATGTCGAGGAGCACCTGCTTCTGGCGCTCCGTCAGGCCCGGGTCGGCGAGCACCGCGTCGGTGACGGCGCTCGCGGGCTTCTCCTCGAGGATCCCGGCCTTCACGTACAGGGCCTCCGCGGAGATCCGCAGACCTTTGGCGATCTGCTGGAGGATCTCGGCGGACGGCTTGCGCAGCCCTCGCTCGACCTGGCTGAGATAGGGGTTGCTGACGCCGGCGGCGCGGGCGAGCTGCCTCAGCGACACCTGCGCACCCTCCCGCTGGCTGCGGATGTAGGTGCCGATGTCGTCGACGGCCTGGCCGACGGCCTGCCCTGCCTGCTCGACCACGTGGCCCACCTGCTCGACCGCGTGCCCGACACGCTCCCCTGGGCCTCCATCGCCCGACCGGGAGGGCTGCTCCGTCGCGGCCACTCGCGCTCACCTCCGTGCGTCCCCACCGAAGTTACGCCGCAGTGCTAGCTCTTGCAAGCACCCTGCTTGCGCAGGTGAATGACGCTCCCCACACCCGTTCGGGCCATTCAGCCGTTCGGCAGCGCCGCGGTGTCGTCCTTGAGACCCACCCCGGTGATCCCGAGCCGCCGGGCCTCTTGCAGGAGGTGAACCAGCTTGCCAGCGGCCGCCGCGTGCCCGAGACCTTCGGGCGGGCGCACGTTGGAGATGCAGTTGCGCTCGGAGTCCCGGCGGCCGACGCGGGGGTCGGCCGTCAGGTAGATGCCGAGGCTGTCGGCTGCGCTGAGGCCGGGCCGCTCGCCGAGCAGAACGACGACGAGAGCGGCGCCGAGCCGCTCCGCGATCTCGTCGCCGAGCGCCACCCGGCCCTGGGTGGCGAGCACGATCGGCGCCACCGTCCAGCCTTGCAGTTGCTCGAGCGTGGCCGTCAGTACGGCGACGGCGTGGTCGTGCACCGCGCGTGCCGACAGCCCGTCGGTGACCACGAACGCGACGTCGTACGCACCCGGCACGAGCGCCGCAGCGCACTCCGGGTCCAGACGCCGGCCGAGATCCGGGCGCTGCAGGTACTCGCTCCGGTCAGGGGCGGCGCTGCGCACCGTGGTCGTCGGCAGGCCGTCGAGCTGCGCCCGGACCGCCGGCACGTCGAGAGGCGTGTGCACGGCGTCGCGGGCAGCGGCGTGGGCGGCCTCGAACTCGAGCAGCCGCGCCGTCGGGACACTGTCGCCGGCCCGGCCGAGACCGATGCGTGCGGATGTGTGCCGGCGCAGCGCCGCCCACGGATCCGGCACCGGTCGCTCCTCGGTCACGACGCCTCCAGCAGCGCGACGAGCCGGGTGAGCTGGGGGCTTCGAGGTGCGAGCTCGCGGACCCGCCCCTCGTCGTCGACCAGGTCCATCCGATCCAGCCATGCCTCGAACTCCGGCGCCGGCCGCAGGCCGAGCACCGACCGCACGTAGAGCGCGTCGTGGAAGGAGGTGCTCTGGTAGTTGAGCATGATGTCGTCCGCCCCGGGGACGCCCATCACGAACGTGCACCCGGCCGCGCCCAGCAGCGTGAGCAGGGTGTCCATGTCGTCCTGGTCGGCCTCGGCGTGGTTGGTGTAGCAGACGTCGCACCCCATGGGCACGCCGAGGAGCTTGCCGCTGAAGTGGTCCTCCAGGCCGGCCCGGGTGATCTGCTTGCCGTCGTAGAGGTACTCCGGTCCGATGAACCCGACCACCGTGTTGACGAGCAACGGGTCGAAGCGGCGCGCGACGGCGTACGCGCGCGCCTCGATCGTCTGCTGGTCGACGCCGTGGTGGGCGTCCGCCGACAACGCGCTGCCCTGCCCGGTCTCGAAGTACATGACGTTCGTACCGAGGGTGCCCCGCCCCAGCGACAGCGCCGCCTCGTGCGCTTCGGCGAGGACCGCGAGATCGATGCCGAACGCTCGGTTCGCCGCCTCGGTGCCCGCGATCGACTGGAACACCAGGTCGACCGGCGCCCCTCGTTCGATGGCCGCGATCGTGTTCGTGACGTGGGTCAACACGCACGACTGCGTCGGGATGTCGTAGCGCTGCCGCACGTCGTCGATCAGGTTCAGCAGCGTGATCGCGGCGGGGATGCTGTCCGTCGCCGGGTTGATCCCGATGACCGCATCGCCGCAGCCGTACAGCAGGCCGTCGAGGATCGAGGCCGCGACGCCGCGGGGGTCGTCGGTGGGGTGGTTGGGCTGCAGCCGGACCGAGAGCCTTCCCGGCAACCCGATGGTGTTCCGGAAGCGCGTGACGACCCGGCACTTGCGCGCGACCTGGATGAGGTCCTGGTTGCGCATCAGCTTCGAGACCGCCGCGACCATCTCCGGGGTGAGCCCGGGGGCGAGCGCGGCGAGCACCGGCGTGGTCGCCTCGTAGGACAGCAGCCAGTCGCGGAACCCGCCCACCGTCAGGTGCGACACCGGCGCGAACGCCGCCGCGTCGTGCGTGTCCACGATCAGGCGCGTGACCTCGTCGAACTCGTACGGGACGACCGGTTCCTCCAGGAACACCGAGAGCGGCAGGTCGGCCAGCACGGTGCGGGCGGCCACCCGCTCCCCGGCGCTCGCAGCCGCCAGTCCGGCGAGCTGATCTCCCGATCGGGCCGGGCTCGCCCTGGCGAGGACGGCGGCGACCGAGTCGAACCGGTACGTGTGACCGCCCACGGTTGTGCGGAAGCGCATCTCAGACCCCTTCGCGCAGCACCCGTGCGGCAGCGGTGGGCCGGGTAGCGAACCTCTCGACGGCGAACGGCGCGAGCTCCGGCGCTGACCCGCCGTGCAGCACCGGCGGAACGAGCGCAGCGGCGGTGGCAGGCGCGAGCGTGAGGCCGAGCGTACCGTGGCCCGTCGCCGTGAACACGCCTTCGTGGCCGGGCACACCGCCGATCACCGGCAGGCTGTCCGGGGTGGCCGGGCGCATGCCTGCGATCGCCGTCCCGGCCTCGACCGGCTCCCAGTCCCGCAGGTAGCGCCGGGCGCCCGCGCGGATCCGCCGCAGGGCCCGCGCTCGCACCGTATGGCGCCGGGCGCCGAGATCGAACATCCCCGACAGACGCAGACCACCGTCGAACGGCGAGCACGCGAGGTTCGCCTCGATCAGCTTCACCGGGTGCGCCGGCACCGTACCGGTCCCGCTCGCTGTGACGCTGTAGCCCGTGCCGGCCAGCAACGGCACGCGCACTCCGAGCCCACGCAGCAGCCCCGCGGTGTCGACACCGGCCGCGAGCACGACGCGATCACCGCGGACGGCGCCGCTCGTGGTGGCCACCGTCCAGCCGGCATCGTCGCGCTCGACCCCTCGCGCGGCGACGCCACGCCGAAGCGTCGCCCCCTCCTCGATCAGGGCAGCGCGCAACCCGGCGAGCAATGACTCGGGCCGTACGTGCGCATCGGCGACGGCGTGCACGACACCCACCACGGCGTCGGCCAGCCCCGGTTCGAGCACCTGCACCGCCCGGCCGACGTGGACCTCCGTCTCGCCGGTATAGCCGGCTGCGCGAGCCGCCGCGACCAGCGCCTCGGCCGAGTGCAGGCCGTGCTGGCTGCGGGCCGCGATCAGCAGGCCACGGCGATGCATCTCGAACTCGACTCCGGACGCCCGCAGCTGGTCGAACAACTCGACGCTGCGGGCCCCGAGGGCGAGCACCGCGCGCAAGCCGTCGCGATGCCGGTCGGCGCGCGTGCTGCGCAGGAACCCGGCCGCCCAGCCGAGCAGGCCCGCCGCGGGCCGAACTCCCACCGAGCCCTCACATCGAAGGGTTGCGCGGGCAGCCTCCGTGAGGGCCCCCGGTCCGGACAGGGGCGCCGACAGCACCGGCACCACCCAGCCTGCGTTGGCAACCGACGCGCCGTGGTCCGCGCTCGCCCGGTCGAGCACCGTGACGTCCGCGCCCTCCCGACGCAGTGCGAGCGCGGTGCACAGCCCGACGACTCCTGCGCCGACGACCACCACCCTCACGAGTCGGACCCGCCGCGGACGACCTCGTCCAGGTAGAAGCGCAGTCCGAGCCAGCCGGTCCAGAGCGTCACCAGGATCACGACCACCGGAGCCCCGTAGAGCAGCACTGCGAACATGAAGATCACGCCTCCTCGGCGACGGGCCGGCGCGCCGGCATGGTGGGCGTGGCGCGGGTCGCGAGCGCGACGACCACGAACACCACGAGGTTGGCCGCCGCACCGACCACGAGGCCGTCCAGCCCGGTGCGCTCCTGGAGGAACACGATCCAGCCCGCCGTCACCACCGCACCGGCCGCGATGGCGCTGAGGGCGGCGACCTTCGCGCGCGATCCGAGCAGCACGGCGGCGAGCAGCGGGATGACGATCGTCGGCGCCCAGAACGTGTACGAGTAGAGGAGCGCGTCCACGATGGAGGGCACGGACAGGGCGAACACCGTGGCGACCACCCCGACGCCGAGGGAGAGCCCGCGCTCGAGCCACAACTTCTGGCGTGCGGACACGTCCGGCCGGACGAACGGCTGGTACACGTCCTTGACGAAGACCACGGCGATCGAGTTGAGGTAGGAGCTCGCCGTCGACATCACCACGGCGAGCAGCGCCGCCACGACGAGACCGACCAGGCCCGCCGGGACCAGGTTCATCACCACGGTCGGCATGGCCTGGTCGGGCGCGATGCCCGGGAAGAGCACCAGCGCGACGAGTCCGATCGTCGCCGCGATGAAGTAGAAGAGGAACGCGAACCCGCCGGACAGGGCGAACCCGATGCGGGCGTGCCGGCTGTCCGGCGTCGAGAAGGTGCGCTGGGCATACGGCGGCACGAGCGTCTCACCGAGCAGGAACGACACGAACAGCCCCACGAACGCCAGCGCGCCGTAGCCGCCCAGGAACGACAGGTGCGCCTCCGGGCAGCGCGGCGACCAGTGCCGCCGGACCGCCGACCTCACCGAGCGCGAGCACCAGTGTGACCGGGATGAACACGCCGAGGAAGACGAACTGCAGCATGTCGGTCTGGATCACCGCCCACGCCCCGCCGAACGTCGAGTAGAGCACGACGACGCCCATCCCGACGATCACCGACGGCACGGTGGGAAGTTCGATCGTGGCGTTGACGACGGTGCCGATGGCGAGCGCCTGGGCGCCGAGGATGCCGGCGCACAGCAGGATCGAGAGCAGCCCGGTGATCAGCCTGGCCGACCGCCCGTAGTGGTGCTCCATGACGTCGCCGACGGTGTGCGCGCCGAGGTAGCGCTTCAGCCGCGGCGCGACGAAGAGCCCGACGAGCAGGAAGCTCACGGCGTAGCCGAAGAACGCGAACATGTAGACGTAGCCGTCGGAGAACGTCTTCCCCGCCACTCCCAGCGACGCCCCGCCGCCGAGGAACGACGCGGCGAGGCTGCCGAAGAAGACCGGCCAGATGATCCGGTTCCCCGCGACGGCGAAGTCGTCGGCGGTGCGGACGCGGCGGATCGTCTGCACGCCGATCACGATCAGGAGCACGAAGTACCCGGCCAGCAACGCCCAGTCGAGGACGGTCATGGCGACCTCCGGGGTCGGGGGTGAGGCGCATCACGGTATGAATTGCGGCGGCCGCGGTCATCGTGCGAGTCGTCCAGCGAATCAGCGGTCCAGCGCTGATCATTCGTACGATCTGCACAAGGGGAGGTCCACTCATGATCACCGCCCGGCTCGCCCAGGAGATCGCAGCGGAGACGAGCGGGATCATCGGCTACAACGTCGTGATCACCGATCGGGACGGGATCGTGCTCGGCAGTGGTGACCCGAGCCGGGTCGGTAGCTTCCACGAAGCCTCGCTCGAGGTGGTCCGCACCGAACGACCCGCGGCACACACCGCCGAACAGGCCCGCCTGCTGGCGGGCGTGCGGCCCGGCGTCACGCTGCCGGTGTTCCTCGACGGCGAGGTGGTCGGCACCGTAGGCCTGACCGGGGCGCCCGCCCAGGTACGCCGGTTCGGGATGGTGGTGCGCCACCAGACCGAGCTGCTGCTCCGTGAGGCGTCGCTGATCACCTCCCGGCTGGTGCGCGACAAGGCCGTGACCGATCTCCTGCAGGACATCACGCGTCACGACCCGTCGATCGTCACCCCGGAGGAGGTGGCAGCCGCCGCCCGCGAGCTGGGCTTCGACCTACAGCTCACCCGGGTCGCGCTGGTCGTCGACCTCGAACGGGTGCCGGCCGAGCGGATGCCCGCGGTGCTGCGCACCGTGCACGAGGTCTTCCACGACGCTCAGGACGTGGTGGGAGCCGTCGGCCGGTCACACATCGCGGTGCTCCACCGGTTCCGTCCGCCTGCGCGCACGGATGACCTGCTCGCCACGGCTCGACGCGCCGCGGAGGCACTCACCGAGGCGCACGGTCCGCACCAGCGCGTCGGCATGGGCGGAACCGCTGCAGGGGTCGTCGGGCTCCGCGACTCCTACGCCGACGCGCTCGCGGCCGCCCGCCTCGCGGCCCGCGACGGTGAGCAGACCGTGCGCGTCGCGCACATCGCCGACTACCGGCTGCACCAGCTCGTGGCGTCGGTCGGGGTCGGAGCCCGGGTGCGCTTCGCCGAGGCGGTCCTCGGCGGGCTCCCCCGCCGGCCCGACTGGGATGTGCTCCGCGAGACGCTGTTGACCTGGGCGGAAAACGGCTTCCACCTCGTCCGGGCCGCGCAGGCGCTGCACGTGCACCGCAACACCCTCGTCTATCGCTTGCAGAAGATCGAGGGCATCCTCGGCCGCCCGCTGCGCGACCACCGGCATGCGATCACCGTGTACCTGGCCTGCCTCGTGCAGGCAGCTGCTCAGCCGCCGAACGCGAACTGACCCACCGTGTAGATGACGAGCCCGGCCAGCGAGCCGACCACCGTGCCGTTGATCCGGATGAACTGCAGGTCGCGGCCCACCTGCAGCTCGACCTTGCGGGAGGTCTCCTCCGCGTCCCATCGCTCGACGGTGTCGGTGATCAGGGTGGTGATCTCGCCGCGGTAGTGCCGCACGACGTAGGCCGCGGCGTCGGCGAGCCAGCCGTCGACCTTGGCCCGCAGCTCCGGGTCGGTGGCGAGCCGGGTGCCGAGTGCCACGAGGCCGTCGCGCACGCGGGTACGCAACGCACTGGACGGGTCGGCGGCCGCGTCGAGGATCAGACCCTTCACCGTGCCCCATGCCTGGCCGATGAACCGCTGGACGTCCGGGTGGCCGACGATCTGGTGCTTGATCCGCTCGGCGCGCTCGATGGTCTCCGCGTCCTTCTGCAGGTCGCCCGCGAACTCGACGAGGAACGTGTCGACGGCCTTGCGCAACGGGTGTTCCGGGTCGGTCTTCACGGCGAACGCGAAGTTCTGGACCTCGAGGAAGACGCGGTCGGCGATGAGGTCGTCGACGAACCGGGGCGACCAGGACGGGGCCCGGTCGTGCACGATCCGCAGCACCGTGTCGTGGTTGGCGGTGACCCAGTCGTAGGCCCGGTCGCAGACCAGGTCGACGAGCCGGTGGTGGGCGCCGTCGGCGAGCACCCCCTGCAGCACGGTGCCCAGCGGCGGCCCGATCGGGCGCTCCATCAGCTTGCGGACCAGGACCTGCTCGATGATCTCCTGCACGGCGTCGTCGCGCAGCACCGTGACGACACCGCGGGCGGCGGTGGCGAGCTCGGCGGTGATGCGGTCGGCGTTGGCCTCCTGGCCGATCCACTCGCCGACCCGGGAGGAGACCTCGACGCGGGCGAGCTTGTCGCGCACCACGTCCTCGGCCAGGAAGTTCTCGCCCACGAAGTCGCCGAGGTTCTCGCCGAGCGCGTCCTTCTTCGTCGGGATGATCGCCGTGTGCGGGATGGGCAACCCGAGCGGCCGGCGGAACAGCGCGGTGACCGCGAACCAGTCGGCGAGCGCGCCGACCATGCCGGCCTCCGCCATCGCCCGGACGTAGGCCACCCACGACGGACCCTCGTTGACCTCCCACCAGCGCGACAGCAGGAAGATCACCGTGGCGACGAGGAGGAAGCCGGTGGCAAGCGCCTTCATCTTCCGCAGGTCCCGAGCTCGCGCAGCGGAATCCATCCGGCCGAATCCGAGCCCGACCTCGACGATCGGACGCTTGAGCGCCGCGTCCGTGCGGGGGGACTGCGAGGTTTGCACCAACCCATAGTGCCCGGGGATGGCTCTGGCCGGGGTCGGCGGTGCTCCACCGACCCCGGCCACGTTCGTGGTGCGGCCGCGCGACGAGGGAGGAGTGCCCCCTCGGGCGCCGCACCACCGGCGGTTCCGGTGCTCCCGGCGCGGCACGACGAGCCGCGTCAACAGGGGCGAACCGGGCGCCGGCTTTGCGGTCCTACATCAGCGAGGACCGCATCCCGACCGCGACAGCACCGGCGGGCCGCTGGGTGCCCGAGTGCAGGTTCCGGTCGGCACGCCACCGCAGCGCGTCAGCGGCGGCGTCGAGGATCGCGTCGGCCGCCGGCACCCGGTAGCCGGTGAGCGCGGGGGCCACCCGCCAGTGCACCCAACCGTCGGACACCTCGGATGGCGGGGCGAGCACGGCGGCACCCGCGGTGTGCAGAACCACGCCCTCGACGTCGCGCAGCTCCGCCGGGAGCGTGGCGCCGGGCGTGACGGGGAACCACCACTCGCCCGTCGGCGTGGCGGCGACCGGCACCACGGATCCGGTGTCTCTCAGGTGCGCGCAGACCTGGCGACCGACCGCGGCCGACACCTCGACGACGTCCAGCGCCGTACCGGTGACGAGAAGCAGGGCCGTGGGCGATGCCGCCACAACCGGCCAACCGTGGTCATCGAACTCATGCGCCGCCGCGCGCAGCTCCGCGCCGTAGACCGCGCGGTAGCTGTCCCAGCCCGACATCTGATGACCTCCGTGCAACTCGATTCGCGTGCTTCGTGCCTTATTCCTGTGAGGCACAACACCGAGCATGACGGGCCGGGAACGGGTAGTGGGTGCTCCAGCGACGATCGAACCGAGCGCCGAGACGAGCGGGGATCACGCCTGAGGATGCACTCACTCACAGCCGGTGAACGGCGGGCGACCGGTTGGCAACTGGGGATCGACGGCGGGCCGCAACCCCGTCACAAGGACGAGAACCGGTCGTCGTCGCCCAGCGGCACGGCCGGAAACAGGCCCGGAATACAACGGTGCCGGCGCCCCCGCAGGGACGCCGGCACCGGTCGTGCAGGTCTGGGCTCGCTCAGATCGGGCGGACCGTGTCGGCCTGCGGACCCTTCTGGCCCTGGCTCGACTCGAACTCGACGCGCTGGTTCTCCTCGAGGGTGCGGAACCCGTCGGACTGGATCGCCGAGTAGTGCACGAAGACGTCCGGACCGTTGTCGTCTGTGGCGATGAAGCCGAAGCCCTTCTCGGCGTTGAACCACTTGACGGTGCCCTGGGGCATACCTGTTCTCCATACGTGTAGCGGACCCTGCCGACTGTGTGCCGGCCGGGGGATGCACGGGACCGACGCCGGACGAAGAGGATGCCCTCGAACGCCTGCGAAGCCCACCGTCACTCTCCACGGACGCTTCACAACGATCGAGGAAGACACGACTGCAACCGCGGCAGAACCTACCACGAGAGCCTGATCCGAACGCGGGAAACGGCGTCAGTGGGCATGATCGGATGCTTCGCTGCCGCCTGCCGTTGCCGTACCGTTATCGGAGGCTCGCGGGCGCGGACGACCAGCGGTCGAGCGCCCCTCGACAAGGGAGACCAGTGACCGCTGCCGCGCAGCACCACCCCACAACCGCCCCCCTTGTCGAGGGGCGCAAGACCGCCACCGAGCAGGCCCTCGTGGTCGCGTTCATGGTCGTACCGCTGCTCGCACTGGCCGCAGCGGTGCCGCTGGCATGGGGATGGGGCCTGAGCTGGCTGGACGTGGGGCTCGCCGTCACCTTCTACTACCTCACCGGCCTCGGCGTCACGGTCGGGTTCCACAGGTACTTCACCCACGGCTCGTTCAAGGCGAAGCGGCCGCTGCGCATCGCGCTCGCGGTGATCGGCAGCACCGCCTTCCAGGGCGGCGTGATCAGCTGGGTCGCCGACCACCGACGCCACCACGCCTTCTCCGACAAGGAGGGCGATCCGCACTCGCCGTGGCTGTTCGGCACCGGGCCGGCGGCGATGGTCCGCGGCTTCTGGCACTCGCACATGGGCTGGATCATCGGCCGCGACCGCACCAACGCCCGCCGCTTCACCCCCGACCTGCTCGCCGACCGCGACATCGTGGCCGTCGATCGGCTCTTCCTCCCGCTGACGCTGGCCAGCCTCCTGCTGCCGGCCCTGATCGGCGGCCTCGTCTCCGGCACCTGGTGGGGCGCGCTCACCGCCCTGTTCTGGGCCGGGCTGGTGCGGGTGGCCGTGCTCCACCACGTCACGTGGTCGATCAACTCGATCTGCCACATGGTCGGCGACCGGCCGTTCGCCGCCCGCGACCGCTCCGCGAACGTCTGGTGGCTCGCGGTGCTGTCGTTCGGCGAGTCGTGGCACAACCTCCACCACGCCGATCCCACGTGCGCCCGCCACGGCGTCCGCCGTGGCCAGGTGGACATCTCGGCCCGGATCATCTGGGTGTTCGAGCGGCTCGGCTGGGCCCACTCGGTGCGGTGGCCGACCACGCGGCGGCTCGAACGCATGGCCCGTTGACGCCGTGTGACGAAAGCTGCCGAATTGTGCACACCGGGTGACACCTGACCGGCCGGTACGTCCTCGCCGCGTATCCCATGCCAACGAGTGATCAAACCGCTCAGCGTGTCGATCTTCACGTGCGCGCTCCGTGCCACGTCGCCGTCGCCCGCCCACGATCGACCTCGCACCGGGGACACCCGATACGGGATCCGCGCTCACCCAGAGTCGGAGCTCGGGGCCGGACACCGACCTCGTCGGTGTCGTTCCCCTGGTGTCACACCAGCCCCAGCAGCATCATTCCGGGCGTTCTGTCCGTCCTATCTGGGGAGGCTCCGATGCGGAGTCGGTACACAAGAACCCTGTCGATCTCCGCGATGACCGCCGGGGTGCTCGTCGCAGGCCTCGGGACCACAACGGCCCAGGCCGCGGAGCCGTCGACACCCGAAGCGGCCGCGGTGGGCGCCACGCCCGCCCTACCCGCGCCCCCTGCTGCAGGGGTGCCGCAGGCTCCGCTCGACAACGTCGTGACCGCACTGGGCGGTCTGCTCTCGGGTCTCCTTCAGCCGCCGCAGCCGGCGGCATCCACAGCTCCCGCACCGCCGGCAGGGCAGGGGTTGTCCGCGACGCTCGCCGTACCGGCGTTGCCCGTCGCCGCACTGGCCGAGCCGGCTGCGCCCGATGCCCTCGACGGCCCGGCACAGCTCCCGCTGCCGCCTCTCCCGGTGCCGGTCCCCAGCGCGCCCACCCTGCCGCCCGTGCCGGGCGTCCCACCGCTCCCCGCCGTTCCCCCCACGCCCGGTGCGGCTCCCGCCCTCCCGGCCCTGCCCGGTGTTCCGCCGCTGCCCGTTCCGCCGCTGCCCGTCCCGCCGCTGCCCGTTCCGCTGGCGGTTCCGCCCCTACCTCTTCCGGCACCGTCCGTTCCGGGCGCGCCCCCGCTGCCGGTGCCGCTCGGTGAGCCGGCAGCAGCCGGTGCGGCGAACGCCGTCGTCCCCATGGACGAGCCGGCCGCTACGAACCCCGCAGCGGAGCCGTCCGAGGAACCCACCGTGGAACCGACAGAGGAACCCACGGATGAACCCACGGACGAGCCCGCCGACGACGGCACCGCAGACCCGGAACCGGCCGGCAGCACCGAGCCGGCCCCGGCAACCCTGCCGACCGACGACTGAGCTCCCGCGGGTCGTGAGCGGCTGCGTGCGCCGGAGCGCCGTACCCGCTCACGGCCCGAGCGGCTGCCTCAGGAGTGGGGGCGCGGGGCGGGACGGACCGTGCCGCTCGGAACCGCGTGCATGCCCATGCGCACGGTGTTGCGGCCGGCCCGCTTCGCGGCGTACATCGCCGTGTCGGCCACCTCGAGCAGCTGGCCGAGGTCAGCGCCGTCGGCCGGGAAGGACGAGCCGCCGATCGAGACGGTGAGGTTGTCGACCACGACCGGCCCGCGCACGTCGGGCACCTCCACCTGGATGTCGGCCACCCGACTGCGGATCCGCTCGGCCACCGCAGCCGCCGCGACCCGGCCATCCTCCGAGTCGGTGCTCGGCAGGAGGACGACGAACTCCTCGCCGCCGAACCGCCCGACCAGGTCGTCGTCCCTGACCTCGTCCCGTACCGCGGCGGCGACCGCGGCCAGCACGTGGTCGCCCACGAGGTGGCCGTACTGGTCGTTGACCAGCTTGAAGTGGTCGAGGTCCAGGACGAGCAGGCCGGCGCGGCCCTCGGTGCGCTCGGCCCGGCGCAGCGCACGGGCCGCCCGGACGTGCCACGCCGCGGCGTTCAGCAGGCCGGTCTTGCCGTCGACGCTTGCGGCCTCCTCGAGCTGCCGGACGAGGACGGTGCGGTGCAGCACGATCAGAGGTGGGAGCACCAGCACGGCGTAGGCCGGCCCGAGTGCGCCCATCGCTCCGGCGGCGAGCGCGCCCATGGACAGCGTGGCGAACTCCAGCACGGCCTCGTCACCGCGGGCGAGGACGTGCAGGAAGGTGGCGAGGTCGCGGTTCGGGCCGCTCAACACGATGACGGCGACGACCAGCACCATGTTCACGGCCGCGTAGGCGAGCAGCGCGAGCACGACCACGATCAGGCCCGGCACGCTCTGGAACAGCGCAGCTCGGTCCACCAGCCCGGTGACAGCTGCGGCCGCCTGCACGGCGAGCACGACGGTGGCGGTGCTGAAGAGGGCGCGGTGCGCCGGTATCCCGCCCCGCCACACCCGGGCGTAGAGGTGCCCGTAGATGCCGATCACCACGGCACTCGCGGCCGCCCCGGGCAGCAACGCAGCGGCCGCGAACGTCCAGACGGAGCTGAGATCGATGTGCGGGGTCTCGTCCGACCGGTGCCGCATGCGTTCGACGCCGAGCGAGGCCTCCGTGCTGACGATCCCGGCCGCGACGAGCACGAGCACCACGAGCACCCAGTTCTCGGGGAGCAGCGCGAGATCGTGCGGAACGGACGTGGCCATGGTGCCGGCAGCCAGCAGCTCGACGGCAAGGATCACGGCCAGGACCGGGAACGGGAGGGCCCACACGGCCCATCGAGTTACCCCGCGTCGCGGCACCCGCATCCCCCTGAAACCTTTCAGCCAGGCCGTCATCGCAGTCTATTGTCCCCCATCCGGGCGGATGGTAGGCGGACGGCGACCCTACGTCATCGGTCAGCTGGCGTGCACCACCCAGCCGAGCGGCGAACGGCCTCTCGGACCGGGCAGGCGGTGTGCTCCCTCAGCAGGGGCTGGGCTACGGGTGCGCACCGGTGCACTGTGACGAGAGTAACCGAGAGGATCGGTTCGACCACCGAGCGTGTGATGCCGGTCATAGCTACTCGAGATTTCCCGGCGACGGGCCGTGGCTCGTTCAGCCGAGCACGAGGGGCATCTTCGCGGCCAGCTCACCGAGCACGGCCTCCTCGGCGCCCGTCGGCGCGCGACGTCCGGTCCCGACCAGGAGCGCGTTCCTGTCGGAGAACGACGCCGGAATCGGAGCCCCGGCGATCTTCTCCAGCAACGCGCGGGCGGCCGCGAGGGTCTCGGCGGGCGTGCGGCGGCCGAGGGCAGGTACGCGATCAGGTCGAGGTGGTGCAACGTCCACTCCATGACATACGCGGACAGGTAGTCGCCGACCGTCAGCACCATGTCCTGGGTGCTGACGCGGGCATCCGGATCCGCGAGTTCGGCGGCGCGCCCGGCCGCGGACCCGACGTCGTCGAAATGGAACTTGAGCCACCTCGGCTCGCCGTACGCTGCGGCCAGCCGGGGGACCAGCGCGTCGACGCGAGCCCGTCGAGTCGAGGTATCAGCGCGAGAGGTGCGCCGTCACCCGGATCTCCCCTACGCCGGCCAGGGCCCGCGAGACCGCGCAGCTCGCCTCGGCCGCCTCGGCGTGCTTCTGGAGGGCGGCTTCGTCCATGCCGTCCACGCCGACCGTGGTGTCGAGCTCGACGAGGTCGATGGTCGGAGCCCCGTCGACGGGGCGCAGGCGCACCCGGGCGCTCGTGGCGACGCTGCGGGGAACGCTGCCGGCCTCCGTGAGCACGTGCGTCAGCGCCATCGAGAAGCAGCCGGCGTGTGCGGCGGCGAGGAGCTCCTCGGGGTTGGTGCTGCCGGTGGCGTCGTCGGTGAAGCGGGAACGGAAGCTGTAGTCGGCTTCCCAGCGCTGGGGACCGACGGTCAGGCGACCGCTCCCGTCCTGCAGATCGCCGGTCCAGATCGCGCTTCCAGTGCGTGCGGCCATCGCTCAGGTCCTCTCGTGGTTCGGTGCGACTGTGATGACTACCTTCCCGAGGGCGGCCCCGCCGAGGTAGTGGCGGAACGCCTCGGGTGCCTCGTCGAAGGGGAAGACCCGGCCGAGGACCGGCCGGATCCGGTGGGTGCCCACCGCGTGGACGAGCTCGACGAGCTGGGCTCGGCTGCCGACCGCAACCGGTCGGAGCGTCGCGCCCGTGGTGAAGATCGTCACCGGGTCGAGGGAAGCGGCGGGGCGTCCGCCGACGAAGCCGACCACGGCGATCTCGCCGCCGAGCGCGGCGGCGGCCAGCGAGGACTCGAGCGTGCCCGCCACCTCGACGACGAGATCGGCCCCGTGCCCGCCCGTCGCCGCGCGGACCGCGGCCGGCCAGTCCGGCGTGTCGCGGTAGTTCAGCACCACGTCCGCCCCCAGTTCCCGCAGCAGACCCGCTCGCGCGTCGTTCCCGGTCGTGGCGATCACCCGCGCGCCCAGCGCCGTGGCCAGCTGGACCGCGAACAGCGACACCCCGCCCGTCCCGAGGGTCAGCACAGTGTCCCCGCGGTGTATCCCGCGTCCGCCGGTGAGCGCGTTCCACGCGGTGAGGCCGGCGACCGGCAGGGTGGCCGCCTCGGCGTCGGCGAGGTCGTCCGGGATCTCGACGAGCGCGGTGGCGGGCAGCACGACCTGCTCGGCGAGCATCCCGTCGAGCGAGCCACCGATCTGGTCGATGACGTCGAGGGATAACGGCCCGTCCTGCCAGCGCGGGAACGCCGCGACGACGACCCGCGCCCCCACCCGGGGGCCGGCGACGTCCGGTCCGGTCGCGGAGACGACGCCGACGCCCTCGGCGAGCGGGATCCCGCCGTCCCGGACCGGGAGCACGTACCGGCCTTCCAGGATCATCGCCTCGCGGTAGCCGAGCGACGCCGCCCGCACCTCGACGAGGACCTCGCCGGGCCCGGGAACGGGGGCTTCGGAGACGTCGAGCCGGAGGCCGTCGAGGCCGGCACCCGCATCGAGCCGGTAGCTGCGCATGCCGTGACCATCGCCCTCCGCAGGTGCCCCTGCCCATTACCTCCTGGGTGCAGTGCCGCCCGAGCCTTACGCTGGTGTGATGGCAGCCGGCGCGGGAGAGGTGCTGCGGTTCTGGCGGCAGCGCCGCGGCATGAGCCAGCTCGAGCTCGCCACCGCCACCGGCGTCTCCACCAAGCACCTCAGCTTCGTGGAGAACGGACGGGCCCGTCCCAGCCGGCAGCTGCTCGTGCACCTCGCCGACGCACTCGGAATGCCCCTGCGTGAGCGCGACCGCCTGCTGCTCGCGGGCGGCTACGCGCCTCCGCAGGCCGGGCCCGGCGCCCGCGACCGGGCGATGCGCCCGCTGCGGGAGGCGCTCGACACGCTGCTCGCCGCCCACGACCCGCACCCGGCGATCGTGGTCGACGCCCGCTGGGACCTCGTGGCCGCCAACGCCGCCGCCGACCTGCTGTGGGACGGCGTCGATCCCCGGCTGCTGACGCCGCCGGTCAACATGCTGCGGCTGTCCACGCATCCCGAGGGCCTGCCACGGATCTCCACCGCCACCCCGGTCTGCAGCCGACCGTTGATCACCCGGCTGCGCCAGCAGGCCGACGAGGACGCCGACGACGCCCTCCTCGACCTCGTGCTCGAGGCCGAGCGGCACCTCGCCGCCGCCTCCGGTGAGCCGCCACAGTGGACCGGTGACGGCGTGATGGCCGGCTTCGAGCTCAAGACCCGGCTCGGCGTGATCGGCCTGCAGACCGTGATCGCCACGCTCGGCGCCCCGCTGGACGTCGGCGCGTCCGACCTCGCTCTGGAGACCTTCCTCCCCGCCGACGAGGACAGCGCGACGCTGCTCCGTGAGCTGGCGGCCACCCGCTCCGGGCCGTCGGCAACGGCCGAGTAGGTCCTAGTTCGATCAGTGGATCGACTGACGGGCCGGCGAGTCGCGCGGTTGTGCCGGCGCCCGGGTGCTGAGCGGCCCGGCCTGGGGTACGGGCCTCCAGGAAGCTGTGGGCGTGGCGACTGATGATCGGTCCGAGGTGACAGTGGAACGCCCTGCTCAGGGCGCTGCGCCGGGTCTCGGAACGATCAAGCGTGTCCTTTCATGGTCATGTCGACACCACTGCTGTTCGATCTTGATCTGAGAACCGTGGTGTCGATATGACCATGCAGAGGTCTGTTTGGCGCGCCGTCCCCGACCCGGGCCGGGCGGCGGACCCACACCAGTGGGTTGCGCGGGCAGCCGTCCCCGACGCGGGGGCACGGCGGTACCGGACGAGACCGTCACTGCCAGGTGCCCACGCCACTATCCTGTGGTCCCGAACAGCGACCGCAGGATGACCACGGACCGAGCTGCGCCAGTGATCTTCGGCAGCCACTACGCGACCCGGTCAGACACGACCTGATGGCCCCCGACGAGCAACTCGAGTCGCCCTCCCTCCCGAACTGCCGAGTGGATCTCAACGCAACGTCCGATGCTCAGCCCGCAAGGATGGAACGGGACCACAGCCAGTCCCCACGCACCCCACGGGACGGTCTCGTCCACGACGGGCCTGTCCCCGCGTCGGGACGGCCGGCAACGCAACCACGGGGTTCGGTAGTTCTGCCCACCCGACCACCTCCACAGGCACGGGTCAGGACGGACGGCTGGATCACGAGGAAATCCGCTGGCGGGGGGGTGGTTGCGTGCGCTACGAGTCGGGGCGGCGCGCCCGCGTGACGGTTTCTTGATCAGCTAGAGGCCAGGGGAGGCTCACCGCAACTGACGGCCATGATCGGCCGGATCACCAGCGGATCAGCGGAAACCACGCCCTGCCGTCATGACGCCGAGTTCTCGGCCCGGGCCTGCGCGGTCAGCTCGGCGAGCAGAGCGCGGACACGGGCGTCGATCGCGTCGCGGATGGGACGGATGTCCTCGGCCGCCTTTCCGGCGGGGTCGGTCAGCTCCCAGTCCAGGTAGCGCTTGCCCGGGTAGACGGGGCAGGCGTCACCGCAGCCCATGCTGATCACGACGTCGGCGGCGCGCACCACGTCGTCGGTGAGCGGCTTGGGGAACTCCTTCGACAGGTCCAGCCCGATCTCCGCCATGACCTCCCGAACTGCCGGGTTGATCTCGTCCGCCGGGGTGGAGCCGGCGGAGCGGACGTGCACCCGCCCTTGCGCGTGATGGTCCAGCAGGGCGGCGGCCATCTGGGAGCGGCCGGCGTTGTGCACGCAGACGAACAGGATCTCAGGGACGGCGGGCACGATGGCTCCTTCGGCGTGGGCGAGCGCGGTCAGACGGGTGGGCGGTCATTGGTTGCCCGCAGTCGATGCCGGCCACCAGCGCCTGCGCAGGGCCAGTGACACGTACACGAGGGCGACGAGGACCGGCACCTCGATCAGTGGACCGACGACGCCGGCCAGCGCCTGCCCGGAGGTGACGCCGAATGTCGCGATGGCCACTGCGATGGCGAGTTCGAAGTTGTTGCCGGCAGCGGTGAACGCCAGCGTCGCCGCGCGCTCGTAGCCGAGCCCGATCACCCTTGCGAGAGCGAGCGAGCCCAGCCACATGATCGCGAAGTAGGCCAGTAGCGGTAGCGCGATGCGGACCACGTCCAGCGGCTGCGAGGTGATGGCCTCGCCTTGCAGGGCGAACAGGATGACGATGGTGAACAGCAGCCCGTAGAGGGCCAGCGGGCCGACCCGCGGCAGGAACCGGTCCTCGTACCACGCGCGTCCCCTGGCGCGTTCCCCGAGCCGGCGCGACAGGTAGCCCGCGATCAGTGGGACGCCGAGGAACACCAGCACGGAGGCGGCGATCTCCCACGGGGAGACGTCGAGCGCGGCCTGGGGCAGGCCGAGCCAGCCCGGGAGCAGGTCGAGGTAGAACCAGCCGAGCGCGGCGAACGCGATCACCTGGAACACCGAGTTCAGCGCAACCAGGACTGCGGCAGCCTCGCGGTCGCCGCAGGCGAGATCGTTCCAGATGATGACCATGGCGATGCAGCGCGCCAACCCGACGATGATCAGGCCTGTGCGGTACTCGGGCAGGTCGGGCAGCATCAGCCAGGCCAGGGCGAACATCAGCACCGGCCCGAGGACCCAGTTCAGCACCAGCGAGGTGACCAGGAGCCGGCGGTCGGCGGTGACGGTGTCGAGGCGGTCGTAGCGCACCTTCGCCAGCACCGGGTACATCATCACGAGCAGGCCGAGCGCGATCGGCAGCGAGACGCCCTGCACGGCGACGGTGTCGAGTGCGGGCCCGAGCCCGGGCACCAGCCGGCCCGCGGCCAGGCCGAGGGCCATCGCGGCGAGGATCCACACCGGCAGGAACCGGTCCAGGGTCGACAGCCGCGCCGCAACCGGCTCTACATCCGCCTGATTCGTCGTGGTCATGCTCGGACGCCCTGCTCGATCGCGAGCACGTCCGACAGCCGGGCCAGTGCGGCCGGCTCGGCGCGGTAGTACACCCAGGTGCCGCGCCGCTCACCGGAGATCAGTCCCGCCTCGCGCAGCACCTTGAGGTGGTGGGAGATCGTCGGCCCGGACAGGTCGAAGCCCGCGGTCAGGTCGCACACGCACGCCTCGCCACCGTCATGGGATGCGATCAGCGACACCAGCCGCAGCCGCACCGGATCGCCGAGCGCCTTGAACACCCGCGACAGCTCGATCGCCTGCTCCGCCGGGATCGGTTCCCGCACCAGCGGGGAGCCGCACCCGACGACGGACGACAGCTGGGAGAGCTCGATCAGCTCTTGTTTCGACACTCGTCTACCTTGACAGGCGTCGATTCAGCGGCGCAACCTCTGTTTCGACAATCGTCGATGCAGGCGGGGTGAGCGGTGAGCGAGCAACCGGACCAGCAGGCTGGTGGAATCGCGGAGCGCGTGCGGTCGGAGGTGCGTGCCCGCTACGCCGAGGCCGCGACCAGAGCGGCCCGGGGTGAGCCCGAGCGAGCGCGTGCCGCGGAGATCGAGGCAGGGTGCTTCGGGCCCGGCGGTTGCGGGTCGGGGCCTGCAGATGTCGTGTTCGGCGCGCAGCTCTACGAGTCGGATGAGGCGGCCGGTGCGCCCGCCGCGGCGGTGGCGGCGTCGCTGGGCTGCGGGGTGCCGACCGCGGTGGCCGAGCTGCGCTCCGGCGAGGTCGTCCTGGACCTGGGCTCGGGTGCGGGCGCGGACGTGCTGATCTCCGCGCGGCGGGTCGCGCCCGGCGGGCGGGTGTTCGGGCTGGACATGACGCCGGAGATGCTCGCTCTGGCTCGCCGAAGCGCCGCCGCCGCCGGCGTCGAGAACGTAGAGTTCCTGCACGGCTACCTGGAGGACATTCCCCTGCCCGACGCCAGCGTGGACGTGGTGATCTCCAACTGCGTGATCAACCTCGCCGCCGACAAGCCGACGGTGCTGCGCGAGGCCGCGCGGGTGTTGCGGCCCGGTGGCCGGTTCGCGGTGTCGGACGTGGTCGCCGATCCCGACGTCGACGACGGGACGCGCGCCGCCATGGGCCGGTGGACCGGCTGCGTTGCGGGCGCCATGACCCGGACGGAGTTCACCAGAGCGCTGACCGGGGCGGGCCTGGTGGACGTCGAGATCGTGGAGACCCATCGGGTGCACGAGCACGCGGCGGCCGCGATCGTCCGCGCCCGCAAGCCCGCGCCGAGCTAGTCTCGCGGGACGCTGCCGAGAGCGAGGACAGCGGCGAGCGCGGCCAGAACCGCGAGCACGACGAACACCGGCGGATAGCCGCCGAGCAGCCCGGCCAGCGCCGCCCCGGCCCACGGGGAGAGCGCCGTGGCCACCATGGCCGGCGCTGACAACAGCCCGCTCAACCGGCCGTAGTGCGCGGCACCCCAGCGGTCGCTGACCGCGGTGGCCTGCAGCAGCGTGAACACGCCGCGAGCGGCGCCCGCGAGCATCGCCGCCGCGATGAGCAGCACCGTGGGACCGGGGAGCAGCCCGAGCAGGGCGGTCGCGACGGCGGTGACGGCGAGGATGAGCACGCTCCGCGCCCGGACGCCCGTGTGCGTGGTGAGCCGGCCGTAACAGAGCCTGCCGAGCACCTGTCCGAGCCCACCGAGCCCCAGTGCCCAGGCCGCGAGGGTCGTGGTCAGGCCGCGTTCGATGAGCAACGGCACCTGGTTGATCACCACCGCGAACGCGGCGAACGTGCCCAGCGCGATCGCGGCGACCAGCAGCACGAACGGCCGGCTGCGTGCGACCGCCTCCGGGTCGTGGCCGCCGTGCTCGGCGTGCTCTTCCGGGTCGGGGTCCGGCCACGGGCCGCGCAGCCCGAGCAGGTGGGCCGGGATCGTCACCACGGCGAGGACGACGGCGAGCACCAGGTACGTACCGCGCCACCCCAGCTGCCCGAACAGCGCCGCGGTGAGCGGCGCGAAGATCGTGCTGGCCAGACCGGCCAGCAGGGTGACGGCCGTGAGCGCGGTGACCCGCCGCGGCCCCCACCAGCGGGTCAGCGCGGCGAATGCGGGTTGGTACAGCACCCCTGCCTGGGCCACCCCGGCCAGCACCCAGGCGGCGAAGAACCACGGCAGCGACCCGGCTGTGGCGATGCCGATCACCGCGGGGACGGCCAGCACGGAGCCCGTGGTCATCACCAACCGCGGTCCGAGCCGATCCAGCCAGCGGCCCGCCGGGATCCCGACGAGCGCGGCCACCACCAGGCCGAGCGAGAACGCGGCGGTGATCGTGCCGATCGACCAGCCGGTGTCGGCCGCGATTCCCGGGGCGAGCACCGGGAAGGCGTAGTAGAGCACGCCCCAGCTGACGATCTCGGTGACGCAGAGGACGGCGAGCACCCGCCGCAACCCGGCCCGCGGCAGCGTGCCGGGTTGCTCGGTCATCGGTTCAGGGTGCACGAAGGGATCAGCGAACGGCACTCGACGGGGCGACGAGCGTCAGCGTCTCGGGGGCAGCCGGGCCGCAGCATCCGCCGGCCGCCGGAGCGTCGTCGTCCGCCGCGGCGTCGGCGTCGCTGTCGACGAGGCCAACACCGGAGCAGACGCCGGTCTCGGGCAGCACCAGCTCGACCCGCTCGGCGGCGTCGCGGTCCCCGGCGATCGCCGCGACCACGGAGCGGACCTGCTCGTAGCCGGTCAGCGACAGGAACGTGGGCGCCCGCCCGTAGGATTTCATGCCGACCAGGTAGACATCCGGCTCCGGCTGGGCCAGCTCGCGCGCGCCGTGCGGGTACACCGTGCCACACGAGTGCACGTTCGGGTCGATCAGCGGCGCCAGCGCCCGCGGGGCTTGCAGCACCGGGTCCAGGTCCAGCCTGACCTCGGACAGGAAGCTCAGGTCCGGCCGGAACCCGGTGAGCACCACGACCTCGTCCACCGGACCCGAGCGCACCCCGTCGAACGACTCCAACACCAGCCGGCCGGCCTCGTCCCGCTCCACCGCGGCGGTGCGGAACCCGGTCACCGTGCGGATGTGCCCGGCGGCCACGGCCTGCGCGGCCCGCCGGCCCAGGGCCCCGCGGGCCGGCAGCTGGTCGGCCTCCCCACCGCCGAACGTGTTGCCGATCTCCCCGCGACGCAGCAGCCACTCCACCCGGGTCCCGGGCGCTTCGGCGGCGAGCTCGGAGAGGGCGACCAGCGCGGTCAGGGCCGAGTGCCCGCTGCCCGCCACCGCGATCCGGCGGCCCGCGTAGCGGGCCCGCACACCCGGGTCGGTCAGGTCGGGAACGCGGTAGCGGATCCGGTCCGCCGCGGCCTGCTCGCCGAGGGCCGGCAGCCCGTCGCCGCCCAGCGGGTTCGGCAACCCCCACGTTCCGGACGCGTCGACGACCGCCCGAGCGGTGATCCGCTCCTCCCCAACAGCCGTCTCGACGCGGACGGTCAGCGGCTCGGCGGCGCGGGCGGCGTCGACCACCCGGTCCCACCCTCGTCGGGCCACCCCGACGACCCGGGCGCCGTAGCGGACCCGATCACCCAACGCGTCGGCCAGCGGCTGCAGGTACTGCTCGGCCCACTCCGCCCCGGTCGGGTAGCGGTCCGGATCCGGCGCCTGCCACCCGGTCGGGGCCAGCAGCTTCTCCCCTGCCGTGTCGATCAGCTCGCCCCACCGGGAGAACAGCCGCACGTGGTGCCACTCCCGCACCGCCGCCCCCGCCACAGCCCCGGCCTCCAGCACCAGCGGGGGAAGCCCGCGTTCGACCAGGTGCGCTGCTGCGGCCAACCCGGCCGGTCCAGCGCCCACCACCAGGATCGGCAGCGCCTCGTTCGCCTCGCCCATGACACGCTCCATCGATTTGGGTCGATTGATGGTGCCGGACTGTATCGACCGGCGTCGATTGACGCAACCATCGATGTGGGTCGATACTGTGCGGCATGAGCACCTCCCTGCCGCTGTCCGTGGTGCCCCCGGACGAGTCGGCCTTCCAGCCGGCGCAGCTGGCGTCGCAGGATGCGGCGACGTACGCGGAGTGGTTCGCCTGCCTGGCCGAGCCGATGCGGGTGCGACTGCTGCACGCCGTCGCGGTGGCCGGGCGGGAGACCACCGTCGGGGCACTCACCGAGCAGCTCGGGATCAGCCAGTCCACCTGCTCGCACCACCTGCGCAAGCTCGCCGACGTCGGGTTCGTGCGGCTGCGCAAGGAGGGCACGGCGACCCTGGTGTCGGTCAACCCGACCTGCTGCACGGGCCTGCCGCACGCCGCGGACGCGGTGATGGGGATGCTCGGACCGCGCCCGTGCTGCCCCACCGACCTGCCCGCCGACGTCACCGTCCGCGCCATGGACCCGGCCGACTGGGCCGACGTGCGGCGCATCTACGCCGAGGGCATCGCCACCGGGAACGCGACGTTCGAGACCGAGGTCCCCGACCGGCGCGCCCTGGACCGGGCCTGGCTGCCCGAGCACCGCTGGATCGCCGAGCTGGACGGGCAGATCGTCGGCTGGGCCGCCGCCGCGCCGGTGTCGGCCCACGCCGTCTACGACGGTGTCGCGGAGACCTCGATCTACGTCGGGGACGGCTACCGCGGGCGGGGCGTCGGCAAGGCGCTCGTCCACCGCCAGGTGATGGCCGCCGATGACGCCGGCCTGTGGACGCTGCAGACCTCGATCTTCCCGGAGAACCGGGCCGGCATCGCCCTGCACCAGTCCGCCGGGTTCCGCACCCTAGGGGTGCGCGAACGCATCGGCCGCCACCACGGCATCTGGCGCGACACCGTCTTCCTGGAACGCCGCCGGCCCGAAGACCTCTGACCCGACCACCATCACCGGTTCCGTCGAGCATGACGAGCCGGGCGAGCGCGACCAGCCGAAGGCGAGCAGCAGGAGCCGAGCAGCAGGAGCCGACGATCAGACGTAGGACGCGATGCGCAGCGAGCCCGGAGAACGCGCCCAGCGGAGGGGGGTCCGGGGGGCGAAGCCCTCCCGGCGTGGGGGTCTGGGGGCTCGGCCCCCAGAAGACACACCACCATCGCGAAAGGCGAAGCCGAACCGAAGTGAGGCGAGCAGCCGAAGCCACGAGATGGTGGCCAGGGGCGGGGTCGAACCGCCGACCTACCGCTTTTCAGGCGGTCGCTCGTACCAACTGAGCTACCTGGCCGAGACCGGTGCAGTACACCGGGATGAAGCGACCCAGACGGGACTCGAACCCGCGACCTTCGCCGTGACAGGGCGACGCGCTAACCAACTGCGCCACTGGGCCTTGATGTGGTGCTGATTCAGTTGTACCGCTGCCGAACAGTACCCCCAACGGGATTCGAACCCGCGCTGCCGCCTTGAAAGGGCGGAGTCCTAGGCCGCTAGACGATGGGGGCTTGGACCGGGGTCCCCGCCCGCAACGGCTGTCCGTTGGGAGCGTGACCAGCATAGGACAAGCCCATGGCGTCTCCGAACCCGGGGGGTGCACCACCCGCCCGGAGCGACCGCGATGCAGGTCGGGGCGCTCCGGGCGACCGGCGGTCAGCGTGTGACGGGTGGCGGCAGATCGGGGTTGGCCGAGATCAGCCCCAGCATGTCGAGGAGCTGACGCAGGTCCTCGCAGTCGTCCGAGTTCCGGGCCACGACCATCCGCGCCCGGTGCAGCTGATCCTCGGACACGCGATAGGCGTCTGCCGCCGTGCGCTGATTGGGGATCGACCCGCTCGATGTGAGCCGGTCCCCCCCGAGATCGTGACGTGCGCTACCGATGGTCATCGACGCCTCCCCGTGCGGTCGCCAGCTCTCCTGGACCGTGCGGGGGCGCACATCCTGCGGACCGCGCCGTCCACCGGAAACCGGTTGCCATCACCCGTCCCGGGTACCCCACCCCGGACCGGAACGCCCCGCAGCCACCCCCGTGGCCGTGACCGGCACGTTACCTAACGGAGGGCGTTCAGTGCACCCCCTCTTCCGGGGTGAGCGTCCCGACAACGATCACAGAGCGCATGTGGACGGACGAGTGGGCCGGGCTCCGTGCTGCGCGTAGGTAGGCTCCCGGTATGTCGTCTCCGCCACCCGACCGGGCTCGTACCCGTCACCGCGCGCCCGCACCACCGCGCCGCGGCCCGGAACCCGAGTCGCCGGAGCCGGATCGCGAGCTCGACTCCTACCTCGCCGCGCTGAGCGGCGCGGGCGACGAGCATCCGACCGAGCTCACGGGTCGGTTCGGGTCGGCGCAGGTGTTCCAGCTCCGGTTGCCCGCGCTGCGGATCGAGCAGCTGCGCCGGATCGCCTCCGATCGGGGCGTCTCGCCCGGCGCTCTCGCCGTGGACTGGGTGATCGAGCGCCTCGACCGCGAGGACACGCCCACCGGCCCGCTCCCCGTGGTCGAGGACGATCAACCCAGGCGCCGGCTCCTGCCGAGGCTCGGCCGCCGCTGAGGCCCGGCACGCGGGAAGCAGCGCCGTGATCAGCGGCCGGTGAGGGCTTGCAGCTCGCCGCCGGCGAGGAGGTAGACGTCGGGTCCACGTGCTGCGACCGGGGTTCCGTCGTTGCGGGTCCAGAGCAGTTCACCGGTAGCCGTGGCGTACGCGCACGTCGGCCCGTCGCGGACGGGCAGGTACACGTACTCGTCGGTGCTCACTGCAGGCGAGGCGGGCTCACCGGACGGGGGCACCGTCCAGACCAGGGTCCCGGACGCCGGATCGACGCCGTGGACGACGGAGAGCCTGGCCCTGCTGGTATCGACGATGGTCTGGGCCACGAGCAACCCGCCGGCGAAGGCGACCGACGAAACCTGCCAGCCCGCCTCCCAGCATCGACGGCCGGTGGCGGCGTCGATCACGACCAGACCGCTGTCCCGCACGACGACGACGTCCTCGGTGGCCCCGAGCACCTCGGCGTTGATCCCGACGACGGGGGCGGTCCACCGCACCTCTCCGGATCGCAGCTCACGTGAGACGAGCTGCTGGTCCTGGCAGTAGTACGCCGCACCGGCTCCCGTCATGACGCGCAGGGTCCCCACGAACTCGAACTGCTCGCTCGTCCAGAGTCGCGCACCCGTTGCGCCGTCCAGTGCGTGCACCACGTCCTGATCGCGACACGCGTAGAGCGTCGTGTCGTCGGCTGCCCACGCTCCCATCGACTCGTGGGCGTCGGCGAACGGCGCACTCCAACGCGTTTGTGGCGCGGGCGGCGGTCGTGACGCGACGAGCGCGGCCACCCCGATCCCAGCCGCGACCGTGCCCCCGCCGAGAGCCGTGAGCAGCACCGTCCGGCGGCTCACGCCGCGCCCCCACACCACCTCACCCTATTTCCGGCACCGCGCACCCGAGCGGGGACCACGCGCCGACGAGGAGGTGGGTCAGCGGTTCGCCACCAGCACGCGGGCCGACGGGTCACCCGCCAGGCACGGGCTACCGGTGAACACCGCGGGATCGACGGCGCCGGCGAGCGCGCGGTAGCCCGCGGCGGACAGGTGCAGCCCGTCCCCGGCGTCGTACGCGGCTGCGAGCCGGCTGGGGTGCGCCGGGTCGGCGACGGCGGCGGCGAAGTCGAAGACGCCGTCCGCGTACCCGGCCCCGTGCTCACGCACCCACGCGTTCAGCTCCTGGCGTACCGCGACGGCGGCCGGCGTGCCGTGCGCTCCGGCCGCCGACGGCGTCACCGTCGTGAGGAACACCCTCTTCCCGGTGGCCTTGGCGCGCTCGGCGAACTGCTGCAGCCCGGCGGCGATGTCAGCGGCGCTGCGGCCTGCGGCGATGTCGTTCGTGCCGATGTGCAGCACGACGTCGGTGGCGCCGGCGGCCGCGGCCACCTCCCGGTCGAACCTGGCGAGCGGGACGTCGCCCTGCTGCGGCCCGCTGTCCGTGAGTAGCCGGTTCCCGGAGACGCCGGCTCCCAGCACCGCCATCGTGCCGGCACCGCCGGCGTCGACGAGACGCCCGCCGAGCACGTCCGGCCAGCTCTCCCCGGCCGCGGCGCCCATGCCGTCGGTGATCGAGTCACCGACCGCCACGACGGAGTTGACCGGGCGCGGCGCGTGCACGTCCACGGCGGTGAGCACGACCGACGACGGCAGCTGCCGCTCCCCGAACGCACCGGCGTCGCCGAACGTGGCGTCGCCGCGACCGGACAGGTAAGCGGCCTGCATCGCGACGTGCTGGGTGAGCACCTGCGGCACGACCGGCAGGAACAAGCTGACAGCGACCGGGCTGCCCGCCTCGGCCACCAGCGGGACGGCGTCGCTCACGACCTCGCCGCCCGGCGGGATCACCACACCCTGCTGCCCGCCGAACGGGACCGGCCGCGCCGTTCCGAGGACCAGGCCCGCCGCCCCGTCGGAGCGGGCGGCGGTGGCGGCGCCGACCGCGAGCGGGGTGGTGCCGTAGACGTTCGACAGCCGCAGCCGCACCTCGGAGCCGGTCAGCTGCGGGTGCACGACCATCCGCACGGTGGCACCGCCCAGTCCGGGTAGCGCCGGACCGGGCTGCGCGGCGGCCTGCCAGCCGGTGAGCCAGGCGGACCGGCAGGCGTCGGCCTGCGCGGCGGCGGTGGCGGGCCGGTACGACCCGCTGGTGGCCACCGCGATGCCGACCGAGCAGGTGAGTGCCACCAGCACGGCGAGCGCGGAGGACACCCAGCCTCCGCCCCGCCTGCGTCCGTACCCGATCACCACGCCCCTCCGTTCGTTGCCTGCCGTGATTACTTAGCTACGCAACGTGGAACGAGGCCGACACTCCACAGGTAGTCGGCCGAACGGGTGGTCACGCTACGTTGCGTTCACCTCAGAGGCGCCTCGTCCCCGATGTAGGGACGCTCCCGCCACCCGGCCAGGTGTCCGTCGCGCAGGCCTGCGATCCCCTCCGCGCGCGGCTTACTGTGACGAGCGTGTCGAGGGCGAGGAGGCCATCGGATGGGTGAGTACGAGGACGTCTTCCGCGCCAGCACGGACGACCCGGAGGGCTTCTGGCTGGGCGCGGCACAGGCGATCGACTGGCACGTGGACCCCACCCGCGCGCTCGACGCCTCCCGCCCGCCGTTCTACCGCTGGTTCCCCGACGGGGAGCTGAACGTCTGCCACAACGCGCTCGATCGGCACGTCGACGCCGGCCGCGGCGACCAGGCGGCCCTGATCTACGACTCCCCGGCCACCGGCACGCAGCGCACGTACACCTACTCGCAGCTCCGCGACGAGGTGGCGCGGTTCGCGGGCGTGCTCACCGGCCTCGGCGTCGGCCGCGGTGACCGGGTGGTGATCTACCTGCCGATGGTGCCGGAGGCCGCGGTGGCGATGCTCGCCTGCGCGCGGATCGGCGCCGTGCACTCGGTGGTCTTCGGCGGGTTCGCCCCGAAGGAGCTGGCGGTGCGCATCGACGACGCGGCGCCCTCGGTGATCGTCTCGGCGTCCTGCGGCATCGAGGGCAAGCGGGTGATCGAGTACAAGCCGCTGCTGGACGCGGCGATCGACCTCGCGGAGCGCAAGCCGGCGAAGCGGGTGATCCTGCAGCGCCCACAGGCCGTCGCGACAATGGGTCCCGACGACGTGGACTGGGCGGAGGCGACGGCATCCGCGACCCCCGCCGACTGCGTGCCGGTCAAGGCCACCGACCCGCTCTACATCCTCTACACCTCGGGCACCACCGGGAAGCCGAAGGGCGTGGTGCGCGACAGCGGCGGCCACGCGGTGGCGCTGCGCTGGTCGATGCCCAACGTCTACGACGTCGACGCCGGCGAGACGATCTTCACGGCGTCCGACGTCGGATGGGTCGTCGGACACTCCTACATCGTCTACGCGCCGCTGCTCACCGGGGCCACCACCGTGCTCTACGAGGGCAAACCGGTCGGCACGCCGGACGCCGGGCAGTTCTGGCGAGTGGTCGCCGAGCACGGCGTGAAGAGCCTCTTCACCGCACCCACCGCGTTCCGGGCGATCAAGAAGGAGGACCCGGACGGCGAGTACACGCGCAAGTACGACATCTCGTGCCTGAAGTACCTCTTCCTGGCGGGCGAGCGGCTGGATCCGGAGACCCAGCGCTGGGCGTCCGAGCTGCTCGGCATCCCGGTGATCGACCACTGGTGGCAGACGGAGACCGGCTGGCCGATCGTCGCCAACCCTGCGGGCATCGAGCTGCTGCCGATCAAGCCCGGCTCGCCGACGAAGCCGCTGCCCGGCTGGGACGTGCAGGTGCTCGACCCGTCCGGCTCCCCGGCACCACCCGGCACCGACGGCGCGATCGTCGTGAAGCTGCCGATGCCGCCCGGGTCGCTGCCCACGCTGTGGAACGACGACGAGCGGTTCGTGGCGTCGTACATGGCCGCGTTCGACGGCTACTACCTCACCGGCGACGGCGGGCGCCTCGACGAGGACGGCTACGTCTACGTCATGGGCCGCACCGACGACGTGATCAACGTGGCCGGGCACCGGCTGTCCACCGGCGGGATGGAGGAGGTGCTCGCCTCCCACCCGGACGTCGCCGAGTGCGCCGTGATCGGCGTGGCCGACCAGCTGAAGGGTCAGGTTCCGCGGGGGCTCGTCGTGCTCAAGGCCGGGGTGGAGCGGGACGAGCACGAGCTGCGGGCCGAGCTCGTGCAGCTGGTGCGCGACCAGGTCGGGGCGGTGGCGAGCCTGAAGGACGTGGCGGTCGTGCCCGCCCTGCCGAAGACGCGCTCCGGCAAGATCCTGCGCAAGACGATGCGCGGCATCGCCGACGGTCTCGACGAGCCGGTCCCGAGCACGATCGACGACGCGGCGGTCCTCGACGCGCTCCGCCCTCTACTACGCCGCGGGTAGCGCCGGGAGGGCCGTTCGCCGATTTCGACGGGGCGAGATGGAGCAATTCGCGGTCGACAGGTAACGGATCGTGGTGGGACGGAGACAACCCGTGCAGGCCGGCGCTCCCCCACGGCGGCCGCTCCCCGTATCACCGCGAGAGGACCCCGCTCTCATGCTCACATCCCGTCGTACCCGCCTGTCCGTGCTCGCAGCCGCGGCCAGCGGCGCGCTCGTCCTGGCGATGACCGGCACCGCGCTGGCCACCGACGCCCTGGACCGTGCCGAACTCGACTGCTCCGGCGTCGAGCTCCCGGAGGAGGCCCAGGCCGTCCTGGACGCGGTCCCGTCCGACCTGCAGAAGCTCGACGACGCGGCCTGCGGGTTGCTCTCGAGCCGGGACGCCGACGAGGTCGCCGACGAACCCGACTCCGACGGCGCGCCCTCCACCACCCCTGCAGCCGCTCCCGATGACGAGAACGGCGACGACGACAAGGCCGAAAAGAAGGACGGCGACGACGAGGACGCGGCCGACGAGGACGGCGCCGGCGGCGACCGGGACTGCGCCGATTTCGACACCCAGGCCGAGGCGCAGGCCGCGCTGGAGGAGAGCTCGGGCGACCCGGAGCGGCTCGACAGCGACGACGACGGCATCGCGTGCGAGCAGCAGTTCGGCACCGAGGGTCGACAGGTCGCGGTGTCACCTCGCGGCGGAGTGGCCACCGGCGGAGCTGCCCGGCCATGACGCTCGCGCACCCGCGGGCCGGGCTCGCGGGCGTCGCCGTCGCCATCGCTGTGCTCGCCGCCTGCGGCGCGCCGGCGGGGGCGCCGTCGGCGGCACCCCCGGCCGCGCCGGTGGCGAGCGTTCCGCCACCGGTGGTCACGCCCTCGACCGAACCCGTCGGGCTCGACGTGCCGGCCATCGGCATGCACACCGGACCGCTGCTCGACCTCGGGATCGACCAGAGCGGCGAGCTCGAGGTGCCACCGGACGCCGCGACGGCCGGCTGGTTCACCCTCGCTCCCACACCGGGATCACCAGGGCCGGCGGTGATCGCGGGCCACGTCGACTACGCCGGCGTGCCCGGTGTCTTCCGACGGCTGGCCGAGCTCGCCCCGGGCGACGAGGTGACCGTGGCCCGCGCCGACGGCTCGCGGGCGGTGTTCGACACCTACCAGGTGGAGCGCTACCCCAAGGCCGGCTTCCCCACCGATCGCGTCTACGGCGACACCGCCGGCCCGGAGCTGCGCCTCATCACCTGCGGTGGCGAGTTCGACCCCCGAATCGGCCACTACCGGGACAACGTCGTCGCGTACGCCCGCCTGGTGAGGGTCGCCTGAGTATCCGCCGCAGCGGCGGGGAGGGACGATGGAACACATGAAGGTCGTCGTCGACTTCGATCTCTGCGAGTCCAACGCCGTCTGCATGGGCATCGCCCCGGACGTCTTCGAGGTGCGGGAGGACGACTTCCTCTACGTCCTCGACGAGCACCCGTCCGAGGAGCTGCGGCCGAAGATGGAGCAGGCGGTGGCCGCCTGCCCGCGGGCGGCGATCCGCCTCGAGGACTAGACGAGTAGGTCCGAACTCGATCAGATGCCGATGATCGGTCCGAGGTGCCAGTGGAATGCCCTGCTCAGGGCGCTACGCCGGGTCTCGGAACGATCAAGCGGGGTCTTTGTGGCGCGCCGTCCCCGACCCGGACCGGACGGCGGGCCCACACCGGTAGGCCCCTAGTCCTTCTCCGCCCGCACGGAGAACATCAGGGGCAGGCGCGGGGCGCCGTCCGGCCAGCCGAACCAGCCGTCGCCGAGGTCGGTCATACCCGGGAACCGGCCCCAGCAGCTGACGTCGTGCTCGACGAAACCGGTGAGCCGCAGGCCTGCCGACAGGACGGCGTCGAGCACCTCGTCGAGCCCGTGCGCCCACTCGTAGCTCACGGTGCTCCCGGCGAGCAGGCCCTCCCCGGTGTACGTCACGGCCGAGTCGAAGCGCTCCGGCCCGGCGCCCAGATAGTTGCCCGACAGCAGGAACCCGGTCATCGGCTGCTCGTCGGCGGCCGCCAGCAGCAGCGGGTGGAAGTCGATCGCGTAGAGCACGCCGCCGGGGCGCAGCATCTCGGCGGCGACGCGCGCCCACCGGTGCAGGTCGGGTAGCCAGCACAGCGCGCCCTTGCCGGTGTAGACGACGTCGAACCGGCGCCCGCCGAGCACCTCCGCCGCCGCGTACACGTCGCTCCGCACGTACTCGACGTCCACCTCGCACTCGGCGGCCAGCTCACGCGCGGCGTCGACCGAAGCGCCGGAGAGGTCCAGCCCGACGGCGCGCGCCCCGTGCCGGGCGAGGCAGATCGTGTCGGTGCCGATGTGGCACTGGAGATGCAGAACGTCGCGCCCGTCCACGTCGAGGGCGGCGTACTCGAAGTCGGCGAGCCGCTGCCCGCCGCGGCGCAGGTGATCGAGGTCGTAGCCGCGCAGATGCACCGGAACTCTGGCGTCCCAGTTGGCCCGGTTCGCCGCGATCATCTCGGGGTTCGACGTCACGGTGATCCAGTTTTGCCCGGCTCCGAACGGTTCGCGACCCGTTTCCCGTAGGTCGGGTGGTTGTCGCGACGCCGGGCGGGGCCCAGGATGCGGAGGCACCCCGCACTTGGAGGCGAGCAGATGACCGCCGTCTGGAACACCCCACTCACGCCGCTGACGTTCCTGCAGCGGTCGGCCGAGGTCTTCCCCGACAGGACGGCCATCGTCTACGGCGATCGCCGGCGCACCTACGGCGAGTTCGCCGCCGAGGCCACGCGAGTGGCGCACGCGCTGCGCGGTTCCGGGATCAGGCCGGGCGACCGGGTGGCCTGCCTGCTGCCCAACGTCCCCGAGATGCTGGTGGCCCACTTCGCCGTGCCGCTCGCGGGTGCCGTGCTCGTCGCGATCAACACCCGGCTCGCCACCGAGGAGGTGCGCTACATCCTCGACCACTCCGGGGCGAAACTGCTCCTCGTCGACGCGGCGCTGCACCCGACGGTGGCACCGATCACGCGGCGGCTGAAGACCGTGGACGAGATCGTCACGGTCGTCGACCCCGCCCAGCCCGGTGACGGCATCGGCAGCGGTGTCACCTACGACGACCTACTGGCCCGGGGCAACGACGAGCCGCTGGCGTGGGAGGTCACCGAGGAGACGGGCTGCATCTCGATCAACTACACGTCCGGCACGACCGGCCGCCCGAAGGGCGTGCAGTACTCGCACCGCGGCGCGTACCTGAACTCGTTCGGCGAGATCGTGCACTCCGGGCACACGTTCGACAGCGTCTACCTCTGGACGCTGCCGATGTTCCACTGCAACGGCTGGTGCACGCCGTGGGCGCTCACCGCGGTCGGCGGCACCCACGTGTGCCTGCGGGAGGTGCGCGGCGACACCGTCTGGCAGCTGATCCGCGAGCACGGCGTCACGCATCTGAACGGCGCGCCCACCGTCGTCACCACGATCCTGCGCGCGCCGGAGGCCGGCGAGCTGGAACACCCGATCACGATCACCACGGCGGGAGCGCCGCCCAGCCCGACCACCATCGGGCACGCCGAACGGATGGGCTTCCGGATCGTGCACGTCTACGGGCTCACCGAGACCTACGGCCCGTACTCGGTGAACCAGTACCAGCGCGACTGGGACGCCCTCCAGCCCGACGAGCGCGCGGCCAAGCAGGCCCGCCAGGGCGTCGGGATGGTGTGTGCCGACAAGCTGCGCGTGGTCGACGAGCGGATGAACGACGTCCCGGCCGACGGCACCACGATGGGCGAGGTCGTGATGCGCGGCAACAACGTGATGCTCGGCTACTACGACGACCCGCCCGCCACCGAGAAGGCGTTCGCCGGCGGCTGGTTCCACTCGGGCGACCTCGGCGTCCTGCACCCCGACGGCTACGTCGAGCTGCGCGACCGCGCCAAGGACGTGATCATCTCCGGTGGCGAGAACATCTCGACGATCGAGGTCGAGCAGGCCGTCGTGTCCCATCCGGCGGTGCTGGAGGCGGCCGTCATCGGGGTGCCGGACGAGCAGTGGGGCGAGCGTCCGAAGGCGTTCGTGGTGCTCGTCCAGGGGCAGACCGTCACCCCGGAGGAGCTGATCGAGCACGTCAAGGGCCGCATCGCCCGGTTCAAGGCCCCGAAGGTCGTCGAGCTGGTGGAGCGGCTGCCGAAGACGTCCACGGGCAAGGTGCAGAAGTTCGAGCTGCGCGAGAAGGAGTGGTCCGGGCACGTGTCCCGCATCCGCGGCTGAGGCGACGTCGCGATGCTCACAGCGGCCGACACCCTCCGTACCGCTTAGCATTGCTCACATGGCTCGTCCCGTACGAGCGGCCGTCGGCGCCGTCACGACGACCACGGCGTCCGTTCTGCCGGTGTTCCTGACCGGCGCGCTGGCCGTGCAGATCTCCGCCGAGCTGGCGTTCGACCCGGCCGGCCTCGGTCTCGTCGTCGCCCTCTACTTCGGGATCAGCGCGGTGGCGTCGCTGCCGTGCGGCTGGCTGGTCGAGCGGTTCGGAGCCGCGCTGACGAGCCGGTTCGCGGTGATCGGCACCGCCTGCGCGATGTCCGCGATCGCGCTGTTCGCCCGGTCGTACCAGGCGCTGGTGATCATGCTGTTGTGCTGCGCGTGGTGCAACGTGCTGGGCCAGCTCTCGTCGAACATGACGCTCGCGCGCCACGTGCCGGCCACGCGGCTCGGCCTGTCCTTCGGGATCAAGCAGGCGGCGATCCCGATCGCCACGCTGCTGTCGGGCGTCGCGGTGCCGGCGATCGCGTTGACGATCGGCTGGCGGTGGGCCTACGTCATCGGGACCGGGCTCGCTCTCGGCGCGCTGCTGCTGACGCCGCGCGGGTCGGACGGTCACGAGCGGGGTTCCACGGCACCGGGCGAGCGGGCGACCGGGGCGCTGAGCGTCATCGGGCTCGCCGCCGGCCTGGGCGCGGGTGCCGCCACCGCACTCGGGATCTTCCTCGTGGCCGCCGCGGTCGATCGCGGGGTCGACGCCGGGCTCGCGGGGCTCACGCTCACGATGGGCAGCGTCGTCGGGCTGACGCTGCGGCTCGTCAACGGGTGGCTCGCCGACCGGAGGTCGGGAGGCCACATCGCGGTCGTCGCCGGGAGCCTCATGGCCGGTGCGGCGGGGCTCGTGCTGCTGGCCGTGCCCGGCTCCCTCGCACTCGTGGCCGGCACCGTGCTGGCCTTCGGGCTCGGCTGGTCGTGGCCGGGCCTGCTGCAGTTCGCGGTGGTGCGGCTGCACCCGGAGGCGCCCGCGGCCGCGACGTCGATCGTGCAGGTCGGGGTGTACGGCGGCGGGTTCGCCGGTCCGATCGCGTTCGGTTTCGTCGCCACGCACTACTCGTTCCCGGTGGCATGGCTGGCAGGGGCGGCCTCGATGCTGCTCGCCGGGGTTCTGATGGTGCTCGGCAGACGGATGCTGATGACCCACCGCGACGCCGTCGCGACCGCGCGGCTCACACCGCGCGCCGCGTGAGGCCGGAAGTCTGAAGGGGATGGATCAGGCGCCCGGAGGCCATCGCCTCGGCGGCCTCGGCGCTCACGACCGGCCCGTCGGGGACGCGCAGCACCGCGTGCTTGACCTCGCTGGAGTAGGCCACGAGCGATCCGCGGAACCATTCGCCGGCCGCCTCCGCCGCGGCGAGCGCGGTGGCCACCATGCCGCCGGTCAGCGACTCGGCCACGGCGACGGTGAGGCCACGAGCGCGGACCACCTCGGAGATCTCAGCCGCGATCCGGTCACGCGTCTCGGCGGTTCGCTCCGGCTGCACTCGCTCCCAGTACCCCCAGGTACATGCCGTCATGCGGCGAGCCGGCGCTCCAGCGCGACGGCGTCGAACGGGGCGTGCACCTTGGCGTCGTTGTCGAAGTACACGTGGACGTCCCGGCCGGCAGGCTCGGCGACTCCCGCCGCACCCACCGTGAACTCGCCTGCGGGCGCCTCCCCCGCCCGCCACGCCCGCACCTTCGCCGCCCAGGCATCGAGGGCCTCCGGGGTGTAGCCGCTGGTGTACAGCTCGGTGTCGCCGTGCAGCCGGACGTAGACGAAGTCGGCGGTCACGTCCTCCAGGTGCGGCCAGGTGCCCGCGGTGTCGGCCACCACGAGCGCCACGCCCTGGGCCCGCAACAGCTCCACGAACTCGGCGTGGCAGAACGACGGATGCCGCACCTCGAGGGCGTGCCGCAACGGGCGGTCGGTGTCGGTACCGGTGTGCGCGCGACCGTCGAGTCGCTCGTCGTGCCGGGTCGCGAGCTCGGCCGCGGCGCCGGTGGTGCGGGGCAGCATCGCGAGGAATGCCTCGACGCGCGCGGGATCGAAGCGCATGCGCGGCGGGAGCTGCCACAGCACCGGTCCGAGCTTCGGGCCCAGCGCCAGCACGCCCGATGCGAAGAAGTTGGCCAGCGGCGTCTCGACGTCACGCAGCTGCTTGAGGTGGGTGATGAACCGGCCACCCTTCACCGAGAACAGGAACCCCTCCGGCGACTCGGCCGCCCACGACCGGTACCTGTCGGGGTGCTGCAGCGAGTAGAAGGAGCCGTTGATCTCGATGCTGCTGACCTGCCGCGACAGGTACTCCAGCTCGCGGCGCTGGGCCAGGCCCTGCGGGTAGAACGTGCCGCGCCACGGCGGGTAGCGCCACCCCGACGTCCCGACCCACACACGTGCCACGGCGAGAGCATGCACCGCCAGCAGAGGCCGCGCCGGTCGCAAGCCCGCCGGAGCGGAGCCTCGACACATGCCACGAGTGGGGGAGGATGGCCGGGTGGACGCAGTGATCGTGACAGGCGCGGCCGGCGCCCTCGGGCACGCCGTGGTGGCGGAGTTCCGCGCCGCCGGCCGGCCGGTGGTGGCGCTCGACCGGCCCGGGGAGCGGCTCGACGCGCTCGGCGCGCAGGACGGCGTGCACGCCGTCGCGGTCGACCTCGCGGGCCGCGCGGCCGTGCACGCCGCGTTCGAGGAGGTGGACGCGTTGCCGGTCACGCCGGATGCGCTGGTCACGCTGGCCGGCGGGTTCGTGCCGGGCACGCTCGCCGACGTCGACGAGGAGCAGCTCGAGGGGCTGTGGCGGTCCAACTTCGGCTCCACCCTGTGGACGGCACAGGCCGCGGCCCCGCGGCTCGCGGCCCACGGCGGCGGCGCGATCGTCACGGTCGGCTCGCGCACTGCGGTGTCCGGTGCCGCGCCGGTGGCCCACGCCACGAGCAAGGCGGCGGTCGTCCGGCTCACCGCGCTGCTGGCCGAGGAGCTGCGGGCCGACCGCATCCGGGTCAACGCCGTGCTGCCGTCCACGATCGACACGCCCGCCAACCGCACCTGGATGACGCCGAGGCAGATCGAGCAGGCGGTCGCGCCCGAGGCGATCGCGAAGATCATCGCGTTCCTCTGCGGGCCCGACGCCGCCCCCATCAGCGGCGCCGCGATCCCGGTGTACGGCGATGCCTGAGCTGCGGACGGCCGTCGGCGCGGTGCTCGACTGGCCGGTGGACCACGTTGCCGCCGCCGTCGTCGGACCGGAAGGCACGCGCGCCACCGCCGGCGAGACCGAGCGCGTGTTCGCGCTGGCCTCGGTCACCAAGCCACTCGCCGCCTATGCCGTTCTCGTCGCCGTCGAGGAAGGGGCGGTGGAGTGGGACACGCCGGCCGGGCCCGAAGGCTCGACCGTCCGCCACCTCGCCGCACACACCTCCGGCCTCTCGTTCTCCGACGGCGTGCAGCAGGCGAAGCCGGGCACGAAACGGATCTACTCCAACGTGGGGTTCGAGGTGCTGGGCGAGACCGTCGCCGAGGCCGCCGGGATGCCGTTCGACCGCTACCTGCACGAGGCCGTGCTCGCCCCGCTCGGCATGACGGACACCCGCCTCGACGGCTCCCCCGCCGCGGACGCCGTCTCGACGGCCGCCGACCTCGCCCGGTTCGCCACCGAGCTGCTCTCCCCCACCCTCGTGCACCACGAGACGCTCGACGAGGCCACCACCGTCGCCTTCCCGGGCGTCGACGGCATCCTGCCCGGCTACGGCCGGCAGAAGCCCAACGACTGGGGGCTGGGGTTCGAGATCCGCGACGGCAAGTCGCCCCACTGGACCGGCGCGAACAGCTCGCCCCGCACCTTCGGCCACTTCGGCCAGTCAGGCACGTTCCTGTGGGTCGACCCGGACGCCCGAGCGGCCTGCGTGGTGCTCACGGACCGGGACTTCAGCCGGTGGGCGGTCGAAGCCTGGCCGGGGTACACGGACGGCATCCTCGCGACCTTGTGATCCGACGAGCGGCGCGTTCGTCGCAACCTATCCGACCAATGGGCCGCTCGTCGGATCAGTTCTTGGCGCGTCCCTGGCGCGGCGACCGCTCGTCGCCCGGGTCGGGGGGCAGGTAGGGGCGGGCCCAGCTGTAGACCGTGGTCATCGGCAGGCCGACGAGCTCGGCGATGCGCGGCCAGGAGAGCCGATCCCGCCCGTACAGCTCGGCGAGCAGGCGGCCGGTGCGCTCGGGACCGACCTTCGTGAGCTCTCCGGAGGTACGTGCCGCCTCGATCAGCTCCTCGTCCGAGAGGTCCTGGACAGCCCGCGCGAGCAGGCGCGCGAGTTCCGCGAGCCGCTCGGCGTCCTGAGGCACGAGGCCGAAGCTAGTTGCAAAATCTTTCCGATTCTGAAAGCATCGCCCCCGTGGTGACCAGGGGCACTGCGCCCGCGAACGTCGTCTACTCCGTCCACACCGCCCGGCCCGGCGAGATCGGGGCCGTCGAGATCATGTTCACCGGCGAGCAGGAGGCCCGCACCTACGCGCGGGACCGGTCGAGGGACTGGCGGATCACCTCGGCCAGCGTCACGCGGTTCACACTGGGCGAGCTGGGCACCCGGAACCCGGTCGGCTGGTACGTGGACGGCGTGGAGCAGCGACAGATCTGGAACCGGCAGCTCTACCCGTCGGACGGCAGCGGCTCGACCGCATGATCACCGGCCCGGTGCTGTCCCGGCCGGATGTGGCCGGCTGTGCACCCAACAGACGATCATGCCCGGGTCGCGGCAACCGGCTCGGCGCGCCGCCCGGCAACCCGAGTTCCGCGGCCTGGACGTGATCGTCGTCATGCCCGGATCCGGGCGTCCGCTCGGGAATCATCCGCGGGGGTCGCCCGTTGTACAGGCTGTCCGGACCGGGCGACCTGTGTCCCCGGGTCTCATTAACAAGAGCCTTCACGGAATACCGTTCGGCTGGAGCCGTGTTGTGCAACGCGCCGCGAGGCGACCAGCGCTCGGTCCGGACACCCCTCCCGAGGCGGGAACACATCCCGGCCCCGGAGGGTTGCAGGACTGTCCGACGCCGGGCGACCCGTGTCCCCGGGTCCCAACCATTTGCCGCCCTTCGAGGTGTGCCACGCGCCGTGAGGCGACCGGCGCCCGGCTCGGACAGCTCCCGCCCACCCGACCTGCCGCGTCCGGCGTTCCCGCCGCCGTGGACGCGGCTGCCCGGGCGGCGCTGCCCCCGACAGCGCCGCCCTCCAGCTCTCTCACCGCGTGTTCCGGGTCGCTGAACTGGGAATTCGTGGCGGCAGCACGTCGTTGTAACCAGCGACACTTCCTACTGCAAGGGCGGCGAGCGCCATGAAGGGCGACCGAGTAGAGATCGTCATCGACGCCGGAAGCGGCACTACGCGCACCTACGAGATCGTGGCCACGCGGGCCGGCCGGAAGGTCGGCATCGCCCACTCCCGCGGGGTGGTCGAGGTGAGCGAGACCACGCGTGGCGGGAGCACCGTGCGCACGGCCCGCTTCCTCGCGAACCGGGTGCTGGCGCTCGTCGAGCACCCCGCGGCCGACAACCCGGTCGCGGACGAGCTCGTCCCCGCCCTACGCTCGGTCTGATCCCTCTACCTCCAGGCAGACTTTCGCACGATGTCCTCTCCCGCGGCCCGAGCCGCTGACGCGCGCCCCGAGCCGGTCGAACCGTCCGTGCCTCGCGAGGGCGAGCCCAGGCGCACCCGCCGTCCACGGCGGCGCAGGCCACGCTCCCGGGCCGCAGGCGAGTCGCCTCCGGTACCCGCGGAGGATCTGCCGCCGGTCGACGACGCCGCGCTCGACGCGCTCGTGGAGCGCCTCCCTGCCCTGTCGCTGCAGGACGGGCACCGGCTGAGCCGGCGTCTCGACACCGTCCGCCGCACCCGGGACGCCACCGCGCGCGCCCGGGCCGCGGCAGGGATTCTCGCCGCCGTCGACACCGCCGAGCAGCGGATGGCCGCACGGCAGGCCGCGGTGCCCACGATCCGCTACCCCGAGGCGTTGCCGGTCAGCGCCCGGCGCGACGACATCGCGGCCGCGATCCGCGACCACCAGGTCGTGATCGTCGCCGGCGAGACCGGCTCCGGGAAGACCACGCAGATCCCGAAGATCTGCCTGGAGCTCGGCCGCGGCGTCCGTGGTCTCATCGGCCATACCCAGCCGCGGAGGCTCGCCGCGCGCACCGTGGCCGCACGGATCGCGGAGGAGCTCGGCACCGAGCTGGGTGACGCCGTGGGGTGGAAGGTGCGGTTCACCGACCACGTCGGCGACAACACGCTGGTCAAGCTGATGACCGACGGCATCCTGCTGGCCGAGCTCACCGGCGACAAGATGCTCCGGCAGTACGACACGCTGATCATCGACGAGGCCCACGAGCGCAGCCTCAACATCGACTTCATCCTCGGCTACCTCACCCAGCTGCTCCCCCGCCGACCCGACCTCAAGGTGATCATCACCTCGGCCACCATCGACGTGGAGCGGTTCGCGAAGCACTTCGACGCACCGGTCGTCGAGGTCTCGGGCCGCAGCTATCCCGTCGAGGTCCGCTACCGGCCGATCGTCGACCTCGACGACCCCGACCACGACCCGGATCGCGACCAGCTCGACGCCATCGGCGACGCCGTGGCCGAGCTGCAGCGCGAGGGCGGCGGCGACATCCTCGTGTTCCTCCCGGGCGAGCGCGAGATCCGCGACACCACCGAGGCGCTCGCGAAACGCGACTTCCGGAACACCGAGCTCCTCCCGCTGTACGCGCGCCTGTCCACGGCCGAGCAGCACCGGGTGTTCGCCCCGCACCCCGGCCGGCGGGTCGTGCTCGCCACCAACGTCGCCGAGACCTCGCTGACCGTCCCCGGCATCCGCTACGTCATCGACACCGGCACCGCCCGCATCTCCCGCTACTCACGGCGGCTCAAGGTGCAGCGGCTGCCGATCGAGAAGGTCTCGCAGGCCAGCGCCAACCAGCGGGCCGGACGCTGCGGCCGCGTGGCCGACGGGATCTGCATCCGCCTCTACAGCGAGGACGACTTCGACGCGCGTCCGGAGTTCACCGACCCGGAGATCCTGCGCACGAACCTGGCGTCGGTCGTGCTGCAGATGATCTCGCTCGACCTCGGCGAGCTCACCGAGTTCCCGTTCGTCGAGCGGCCCGACCCCCGCGCCGTGGCCGACGGCATCGCGCTGCTGCAGGAGCTGGGCGCCCTCGACGACCGCAAGCTCACTGCCGTGGGCCGGGCCCTCGCCTCCCTGCCGGTGGACCCCCGGCTGGGCCGCATGCTCGTCGAGGCCGACCGGAACGGCTGCCTGCGCGAGGTGCTCGTCATCGCCGCGGCGCTGTCGGTGCAGGACCCGCGCGAGCGGCCGGCCGAGCACCGCCAGGCCGCCGACGCGAAGCACGCCCGCTTCGCCGGGGAATGGACCGCGGGCGGCTCGACCCTCGACGCGGACGGCTCCGACTTCCTGGCGTTCGTCAACCTCTGGCGCTACGTCGGCGAGCAGCGGGACGAGCTGTCGGGCAACAAGTTCCGGCGGCTCCTGCGTGACGAGTTCCTGCACTACCTGCGCATCCGCGAGTGGCAGGACCTGCACTCCCAGCTGCGGCAGGCAGCCCGCAACGCCGGTCTCACCCCGAACGACGTCGACGCCGACCCCGACCGCATCCACACAGCGGTGCTGTCCGGGCTGCTCTCGCAGGTCGGCCTGCGCGACGACGGCCCGGAGCGTGACCGGCGCACCGAGCGGGGGCGCCCGAGCACGGGGCGCGAGTTCCTCGGCGCCCGCGGCGCCCGGTTCATGATCTTCCCGGGCTCACCGCTGGCGAAGAAGCCGCCCCGCTGGGTGATGGCGGCCGAGCTGGTGGAGACCTCCAGGCTGTTCGCCCGCACCGCCGCGCGGATCCAGCCCGAGTGGATCGAGCCGCTGGCCGGGCACCTGGTCAAACGCACCTACTCCGAGCCGCACTGGTCGCGCAAGCGCGCTGCCGCCGCCGCCACCGAGCGCGTCACGCTGTACGGCATCCCGATCGTCACCGGCCGCAGCGTCGACTTCGGGCGGATCGACCCCGAGGTCTCCCGCGACCTGTTCATCCAGCACGCCCTCGTCGAGGGCGACTGGGACACCCGCCACCGCTTCTTCCACGCCAACCGCGAGCTCCTGGAGGACGTCGAGGAGCTGGAACACCGCGCCCGGCGGCGCGACCTCGTCGTCGACGAGGAGACGCTCGTCGCGTTCTACGACGAGCGCATCCCGGCGCACGTCGTGTCCGGCCGGCACTTCGACTCGTGGTGGAAGAAGGAGTCGCGGCGGCAGCCGGACCTGCTCCTGTTCACCGAGGAGATGCTGCGCACGGCGCAGGCGGCGGGCGTCGACCGCGCCGCGTACCCCGATCACGTCGAGGCGGGCGGGCTCACGCTGCCGCTGTCGTACGCGTTCGAGCCCGGCGCGGGCAGCGACGGCGTCACCGTGGACGTGCCGGTGGCCGCGCTGCACCAGGTCGACCCCACCCCCTTCACCTGGCAGGTGCCGGGGCTGCGCGAGGAGCTGGTCACGGCGCTGATCCGCACCCTGCCCAAGCAGCTGCGCCGGCTGTACTCCCCCGCACCCGACCACGCCCGCGCCGTGCTGTCCCGGCTGCAGGCCGGGCAGGAGCCGCTGCTCGACGGCCTGGAACGCGAGCTGGGCCGGATGCGTGACGTCGACATCCCGCGCGAGGCGTGGGAGCTCGATCGCCTCCCCGAGCACCTCACCGTGACGTTCCGGGTGGTGGACGAGGCCGGTCACGAGGTGGCACGCGGCGCCGACCTGGAGGCGCTGCGGCACGCACTCGCCCCGAAGGTGCGCGCGGAGCTCGCCGCCGCGGGCGTCGACATCGAGCAGACCGGCGCCACCACCTGGGCGTTCGGTTCGCTGCCGCGCGAGCACCCGATCCGGCGCGGCAGCCATACCGTCACCGGCTACCCCGGCGTGATCGACCGCGGCCCGAGCGTGGACGTGCGGGTCTTCCCCACCGCGGCCGAGCGCGACCCGGCCCACCACCGCGGCGTCCGGCGACTCCTGCTGCTGGAGACACCGTCACCGGTCCGCCAGGTGCAGCGCGACCTGGACAACGCCGCGAAGCTCGCGCTGTCCCGCAACCCGCACGGGTCGGTGGCCGCGCTGCTCGACGACTGCGTCACCGCGGCCGCCGACCACCTGATCGCCGCCGCGGGCGGCCCGGCGTGGGACGAACGCTCCTACGCCCGCCTGCGCAAGCTCTTCGCCGACCGGCTCGGGGCCACCACCCTGCAGGTGCTGCAGGCCGTGCGCGGGGTGCTGGTGGTCTGGCACCGGGTGCAGGCGCAGCTCGCCGACCTGCGGGCGCCCGTACTCGCCACCGGCGTCGCCGACATCACCGCGCAGGTGAACGCGCTCGTCAGCCCCGGCTTCGCGACGGCGGCCGGCGCCACCCGGCTCGCCGACGTCGCCCGCTACCTGGAGGCCGTGGAGCGGCGGATCGAGAAGCTGCGCGCCGACCCGACCCGCGACGCCGACTGGACCGCGCAGGTCCGCGGCGTCGCCGACGAGTACGCCGCTGAGCTGGCCGCGCTCCCGCCGGGCGTCGAGCCGGGCCCCGAGCTGCGCGAGATCCGCTGGATGATCGAGGAGCTGCGGGTGAGCCTCTACGCCCACCCGATGCGCACCCGGTACCCCGTCTCGATCAAGCGGATCCAGCGGGCACTCGACGATCTGGCCTGACGGCGAGGAAGTTCATCGCGCGGAAGGCGATCGGCACCCCGTCGTCCTGGTTGAGCAGCTCGACCTGCGTGACGACGATGCCGCGGTCCGGCTTCGAGCGGGACTGCCGCGCGTCGAGCACCGTGGCCCGCAGCCGGACCCTGTCGCCCGGGCGCAGCGGTACCTGCCAGCGCAGCTCGTCGACGCCGGGTGAGGCGAGGCTCGCGACCTTCGAGAGGTAGTGGTCGGCGAGCAGCCGCATCGCGAGCCCGGCCGAGTGCCACCCGCTGCCGATGAGTCCGCCGAACGGGCCGTGCAACGCGAAGCCGGCGTCGGTGTGGATCGGCTGGGGATCGAACTGCTCGGCGAACCGGAGGATCTCCTCCTCGCCCACGTCGAGGTGCCCGTACTCGTACTGTGCGCCGGTGACGTAGTCGGAGAACCAGCGGTCGTGGATCGGCGCGGCGAAATCGGTGGTGCCGAGCGAGCAGGTCATGCCCGCATCGTCGGCCAGAAAGCGTTCAACCGCTGTTGAACCGTCGCGGTTTCGACGCAGCTCACAGTGACCCGGCGATCATCGGCGGGTGCGGGCGCTCCACGTTAGGGTGCCGATCATGCGCGAGCCCGATCCGGCCAGGCCGTCGCCGCCTGATGACAGCTACCTGCGCTCGCTCACCGCGGCCACCGAGCGCGCCGTCCGCGACGCCGAGCCGATCGGCTCCGAGTACGCGGGTGCGCCGGAGGAGGTCCGGGCGGCTGTGCTCGCGGCGGCCCGGGAGTACGGCGACGACCTGGTCGCGCTCAGCCAGGACCTGCACGCCCACCCGGAGGAGGCGTACGCCGAGCACCGGTCGGTGCAGGCGGTGGCGCGGCTGCTGGAGCGGCACGGCCACCCCACCCGGATCGGGATCGGCGGCCTCGACACCGCGCTGATCGCGACCCGCGGCACCGAGGGCCCGCACATCGGCGTGCTCGCCGAGTACGACGCCCTGCCCGGGATCGGCCACGCGTGCGGGCACAACATCATCTGTTCCACGGCGGTCGGCGGGTTCCTCGCCGCCGCCCGGGTGCAGGAGCAGGTCGGCGGGCGGGTGTCGCTGATCGGCACACCCGCGGAGGAGGGCGGTGGCGGCAAGGAGAAGATGGCCCGGGCGGGCGTCTTCGACGACGTCGACGCCGTGATCATGCTGCACCCGTTCACACACGACCTCGCGCTGCACCCGTTCCTCGGCCGCCGCCAGGTGGAGATGGTGTTCCACGGGGTCGCCTCGCACGCGGCCGCGCAGCCCTTCATGGGCCGCAACGCCCTCGACGCGGCGGTGGCGGCCTACCAGGGCATCGCGGCGCTGCGCCAGCACCTGCCGAGCAGCGACCGCCTGCACGGGATCTTCACCGACGGCGGCGCCCGGCCGAACGTGGTGCCCGAACGCGCGGCGCTGCTGTTCTACGTCCGCTCCGCGGCGCCCGAGACCCTGCGGGACCTGGCCACCCGGATGACCGAGATCGCCCGCGGCGCGGCGGCGATGACCGGCTGCGGCGTCGAGATGCACTGGGATCCGCTGCCGCCGTACCTGCCGATCCGCTTCAACAACGCCCTCGCGGCCCGGTGGGCGGTGAACCAGGAACCGGTGGGACGCCGATCGCTGCCGCCCGGCGTCGTGCCCGACTTCCTCACCGGCTCCACCGACCTGGGCAACCTCAGCTACCGGATGCCCGCGATCCACCCGATGATCGCCGTGTCGGAGCCGACCGTCGCACTGCACACCACGGCGTTCGCTGAGGCCGCCGGTGGCCCGGCGGGTGACCTGGCCGTGCGGGACGGCGCCGTCGGCCTCGCGCTCACCGCGGCCGACTACCTCGCCGACGCGGCGCTGCGCGACGCCGTCCACGCCGAGTTCGCCGCGGCCGGCGGACCGCTCGACGTACCGACGTTCTTCGACTGACCGAGCCCTTCGAGGAGGCGCCGTGACCACCGCGAGCCAGTCGACCCCGCCCGGCCGCCTCGACCGCGTCCTGGACCGGATCGAACGCGCCGGCAACCGGCTGCCCGAGCCGTTCATGCTGTTCGTGCTGCTCACGCTCGTGGTGGCGGTGCTGTCCTCGGTGATGGCGGCGTTCGGGGTGGCGGTCACGATCCCCGGGGAGAACGAGATCACCGCGGTGCGCGGGGCGTTCAGCGGGGCAGGGCTGGAGTTCTTCTTCACCGGGCTGGCGCAGAACTTCATCGGCTTCCCACCACTGCGCACGGTCGTGACGATCATGCTGGCGGTGGGGCTCGCCGAGCGGTGCGGAATGCTCGCGGCGCTCATCCGGCTCGCGTTCTCGCGCGCACCGCGCTGGCTGCTCCCCTACGCGCTCGGGTTCATCGGCGTCAGCGGCAGCGTCATGGCCGACTCGGCGTTCATCATCATCCCGCCGCTCGCCGCCATCGTGTTCAAGGCGGCGGGCCGGCACCCGGTGGCCGGGCTGATCGGCGGGTTCGCCGCCGTCGGCGCGGGCTACTCGACCTCGCTGCTCGTGACGAGCCTCGACGCGCTGCTCGCCGGGATCACCAACGGGGTGGCCGCGGCCCTGCCGATCACCGGCACCCCCGTCACGCCGATCTCGAACTACTTCTACAACGCCGTCTCCGCGATCGTGCTGAGCCTGATCGCCGGCCTGATCATCGACCGGGTGGTGGAGCCGGGGCTCGTGCGCTCCGGTTTCCCGGACACCGAGGTCGAGCAGGACGACGACGCCCTGGCCCGGGGGGACAAGGACGACCCGACCGCCGAACCGACGAGCGCCACCGTCACCACCTCCGAGCGCCGCGGGCTCCGGGCCGCCGGCGTCGCGCTGGTCGTGCTCGTGGTCGCGGTGCTCGTGCTGGTGCTCGTACCGAACTCCCCGCTGCGGAACGAGACCGGCGGCTACCTGCCGGACTCGCCGCTGCTGGACTCGGTGGTCACGCTGGTGTTCCTGGCGTTCTTCGTGCCCGCGCTCTTCTACGGCATCGCGGCCGGCACGATCCGGCGGGGAGCGGACGTGCCGCTGCTGATGGGCCGGGCACTGAAGGACCTCTCCGGTTTCATCGTGCTCGCGTTCATCCTCGGCCAGTTCATCGCGCTCTTCGCCTGGACGAACATCGGCGCCTGGCTCGCGGTCTCCGGGGCGGAGCTGCTGCGGGCGATCGGGCTCACCGGCTTCCCCGCCATCCTCGGGTTCATCGTGCTCGCGTCGCTGCTGAACCTGTTCATCGTGTCCGGCTCCAGCCTGTGGACGCTGATGGCGAGCGTGTTCGTGCCGATGTTCCTGCTGCTGGGGTACGAGCCCAGCTTCGTGCAGGGTGCCTTCCGCGTGGGCGACGCCGCCACGCAGGTGATGACCCCGCTCAACCCGTACATGATCGTGCTGCTGACGTTCGTGCGGCGCTACCAGCCCAGCGCCGGGCTGGGCACGGTCATCGCGAAGATGGTGCCGTTCGTGGTGCCCTTCTGGGTGGCGTGGGTGCTGGTGCTCACCGTCTTCTACGCGTTCGACATCCCGCTCGGGCCGGGCGTCGGCGTCCGGATCGGCGAGTAGGTCGAAGCCGTCACGGGCGGGGGGTCTGCAGCACCCGGCGGGCGAGGTGGGCGAGCGCGTCCGTGATCTGTGCCGGCGCCACCCCGCTCGCGCGCTGGTGGCGGAACACCTCGGCCGCGAGCGGCGCAAGCAGCACGTCCACCATCGCGTCCGGACCCGGGACCGCCGCCTCCACCAGCAGTGATCGCACGTGCGCCCGCCAGAAGCCGTAGGAGCCCACCGCGAACCGCGCCGCACCCGCGTCGATCGCCAGCAGCAGCGGCAGGTGCCGGTCGAGGTGCTCGACCATCGCCGCGTAGAACGCCGCCAGCCGCTCGGCCGGCGGAGCTCCGGGGCCCAGCGGGGACGCGCCGCGCAGCAGCTGCTCCTGCAGTTCGCGCTCGTGCTCGCCGAGCAGCGCGTCGGCGATCGAGCCGATGTCGGGGTAGCGCCGGTAGAGCGTGGCCCGCCCCACCCCGGCCGCGCGGGCCACGTCGTCCATCGTGACGGCGCGCGGGTCCTCGCGGCTGCGGAAGAGCTCCGCGGCGGCCGCGAGCACCCGCGCGCGGTTGCGGGCGGCGTCGGCACGCTCGGCCGGCGGAGCGCCCAGGCGCGGCGGGTCGACGGCGGGCATCTTCACAGGCTAGGTGGTCAGCGGCGGCCGGCGAGCAGCCGTTCGAGCGCCGCGGCGACGTCCGGGAAACGCTCGACCGGTTCGGCGGTCACCCGGTCGCGCAGCACGGGCCCGCCGCCGTCCAGGTCGACGGTGAACAGGTACAGGTCGCTGTCCCCGAGCACCAGGTGGTCCTCCCGCCCCGGCACCTCCCGCCACAGCTCGTTGGTCGCGACCAGGCCCTGCCAGAAGCCGCCCGGCCCGCGCTCCTCGGGGCTCTGCCTGCTGCCGTAGAGGACCAGCCCGTCGACGTCCAGGCCGTCCTCGCGACGCAGCAGGTCGGCGTACGCGTCGGGCAGCGTCGCCCCGAACCGTTCCCGCACCCGGACCAGGACCTCCGCGATCGCGGCCTCGTCGGCCGAGGGCTGCACCGGCTCGTCGAACGGTGTCCGCACGTGGCGACCCTAAACGAGTAAGTCCGAACTCAATAAGTCGCGGCGACCGGACGTCGCGAGCTGGGCCTCGCGGACCGTGTCGACGCAGGACGGTCCCCTCGGCGGAGCGGACCCAGCGGGCAGGCTCGGTTTCCGCCGGTCCGCCGGTCCGCCGGTCCGCCGGCACATGATCAAGACGCGGGCTTCTGCTGCGCCGTGGCTTCTACCTGATCAAGTAACCGTCGCGCGGGCGCGCCGTCCCCGACTCGTAGCGCACGCAGCCGCCACCGTCAGCAGGACCTCCTCGCGAGCCCAAGCGTTCATCCCGACCCGCACCTGTGGAGGTGGCCCGGTTGGCAGAACTACCGAACCCCGTGGCTGCGCTGCCAGCCGTCCCCGACGCGGGCACAGGCCCGTCGTTGACGAGACCGCCCCGTGGGGTGCGTGGAGACTGGCTGTGGTCCCGATCCATCCCCGCGGGCTGACCATCGAACGTTGCGTTGAGATCAACTCGGCAGTCCGGAGGGAGGGCAACCCGAGTTGCTCGTCGGGGGCCACCAGGGCGTGTCTGGCCGGGTCGCGTAGGGGCTGCCGAAGACCACTCGCGCTTCGGTCCGTGCTCACCCTGCACTCACTTTTCGGGACCACAGGATAGTGGCGTACGCACCCGGCAGGGGCGGGCTCGTCCACAACCGCCGTGCCTCCGCGTCGGGGACGGCCGTGCACGCAACCACGGGGTTCGGTAGTTCTGCCCACTCGGCCATCTGCGCGGGTGGCGGGGTCGACGCGAACCGGGGTGAGCCCACGAGGGGCCGCTTGGTGTGGGTCTGCTGTCCGGTCCGGGTCGGGGACGGCGCGCCAAACAGACTTTTCATGACTCGCTTGATCGTTCCGAGACCCGCCGCAGCGCCCTGAGCAGGGCATTCGACCGTCACCTCGGAACGATCATCAGCCGGCCCAGACGGACCACAGACCACTGATCGAGGTCAGACCTACTCGTCTAGTGTCCGGCGCGGGGCACTAGGCCGTGTGCCCGTGTGCCAGCAGCACGCCGGTCGTGACCAGCACGAGCGCGCCGAGGCGCGCCGGCGTGACCGGTTCGTGGTGGACCACCAGCCCGAGCAGCACCGCTCCCGCCGCACCCATCCCCGTGAAGACGACGTACGCGGTGCTGACCGGCACGCCGGCGAGCGTGGCGCGCGCGAGCAACCAGATGATCGCGACGCACAGCGCGATGCACAGCACGCTCGGCCAGAACCGGGTGAGCCCATCCGTGGACGCGATGCTCTGCGCCCAGGCGATCTCCACCGCACCGGCGGCGAGCAGCCACATCCAGCCGTTCACGTCGCGCCTCCTGCCTCGCACCTTATCTGGACAGTGTGTCCATATAGTTCTACCGTATCAAACGGACACAGCGTCCAGATCTGAGGCGGAGGAGCGTCCATGACCCCGGTCCTACTGGTCGCGGCGGTGCTGATCGGCTGCCTGCTCGCCGTGCAGGCGTCGGCGAACCTGCAGCTGAACACGGCCGTCGGCACCCCGTACGGCGCATCGACGCTGCAGCTGTGGTTCGCCGTGCTGCTACTGGCCGTGCTGGCCGCGGCCACCGGCGCGTTCGGGGCGCTCGCGGGCGTCGTCGACGTCCCGGCCTGGTACCTGCTCGGCGGGCTCGCCAGCCCGCTCTACATCACCAGCGGCATCCTGCTCTTCCCACGCATGGGCGCCCTCGCCGCGGGTGGGCTGTTCGTGACCGGCCAGATGCTGGCCTCGGTCGCTCTCGACCTGTTCGGGCTGTTCGGGCTGCCGCGGCAGCCCGTCACCCCCGGCATCCTCGTGGGCTCGGTGGCCGTGCTCGCCGGCATCACGCTCATCGTCCGCGACCGGCAGCCGGCTCGCGCACCTGCGGTGGCACCGGTTCCGGCCGGCGCGGCGCCCCTACCCGCGCCTCCGCCTCGCGCGGCGGCCGGCGGATGGCTCCTGCTCGGACTGGTCGCGGGCGCGGTGCTCCCCGTGCAGGGCGCCGTCAACGCCCGGCTGCGCTCGGTGCTCGAACAGCCGGTTGCCGTCGCGCTGGTCAGCTTCGTCGTGGCGGCCCTGACCATCTCGCTGGTGCTCGCCGCGCTGCTGGTCACGGGCCGAACCGCGCCGCCACGGCCACCCGGCACCGGGATGCCGTGGTGGGGGTGGCTGGGCGGTGCGTGCGCCGCCGGTTACGTGACCGGCACGTTCCTGCTCATCCCCGCGATCGGCGCCGCCGTCACCGTCGCGCTGACCGTCACGGGGCAGCAGCTCGCGTCCGCTGCCATCGACTCGCGGGGCTGGCTCCGGCTGCCGCGCCGGCCCTTCACGGCCCGGCGCGGCACGGGGCTCGGGCTCCTCATCGCCGGATCCCTGCTCATCCAGCTGATCTGAGCTACTTGTGCGGCATCACCTGGATCTTGCGGCCGACGCCCTGGCGGAACTGTTCGAGGGCGGCCGGGTACTCCTCGAGCCCCATCCGGTGGCTGATCATCACATCGGGCCGGAGAACACCCTCGGCGAACAGCTCCGCGGCGCGCTCGAAGCTGTGCAGCACGGCCATCGACCCGACGATCCGGATCTCCTTGTTGTAGATCCGGTACGGCGAGAAGCTCGCCGTCGCGTCCTCGTTGGCCACGCCGAACTGCTGGAACGTGCCGCCCGGCGCCACCCGGCCGAGGCCGTCCTCGATGGCGGCCACTACACCCGTGCAGTCGACGACGACGTCCCACCCGCGTAGGCGGTCCAGCTCGTCGGCGCTGGTGACGGTTGCCGTGCAGCCCAGCTCGCGGGCCGTCTCCAGGCGGGTGGGGTTGAGGTCGACCATGTCGACGCTCGCCGCCCCGGCCCGCTTGGCCAGCTCCATCATCATCAGGCCCATCGTGCCGGCGCCGTAGATGAGGAAGTGGTCGCCCAGCCGAGGCGCGAGCACGTCGAACCCGCGCACCGCGCACGACAGCGGTTCGATCAGCGCCGCGTCCGCCGGGGTGACGCTGTCCGGCAGGCGCACGCAGTTGGCCACCGGCGCCACCGCGAACTCGGCCGCCCCGCCGGCCGTGCTGACGCCGATCGCGCCCCAGCGCTCGCAGAGGTTGCCCCGCCCGCGCCGGCAGTAGTGGCACTCGTGGCAGTACAGCGACGGGTCGACGGCCACCTGGTCGCCCACCCGCACCTCGGTGACGTCCGCGCCGAGCGCCACCACCTCGCCGGCGAACTCGTGTCCGGGGACCACCGGCAACGTGGGGGCGAACTCGCCCTCGGCGATGTGCAGGTCGGTGCCGCAGATGCCGCAGCCGGCCACGGCCACCACGACCTCACGCGGCCCCGGCGTCGGGTCCGGGACCGTCTCGACGGTCACGGCGTCGGCACTGATCACGGCCGCTTTCATCGCTCTCCCTCGCTACGCTCGGTCGGCTCTTCAAGCGGCCAGCCGCACTGTGTCGATGATTCGCTCGCAAGCTCGCTCACTACTTGATCGCCCCCAGCGAGAGCCCCTGCACGAGCTTGTCCTGCGCCGCGAACCCGGCGATGAGCACCGGCAGCGACACCACCACGGACGCCGCGCACACCGTGGCCAGGAACAGGCCCTGGCTGGTGACGAAACCGGTGAGGAACACGGGGGCCGTCTGCGCGACGGTCGCGGTGAGCACGCGGGCGAAGAGCAGCTCGTTCCAACTGAAGATGAAGCAGATCAGCGACGTGGCCGCGATGCCGGGCAGCACCATCGGCGCCACCACCGTGCGCAGGGTGCGGATCAGGCTGCAGCCGTCGATCGAGGCCGCCTCGAGCACCTCCACCGGCACCTCGGCGAGGAACGACCGCATCATCCACACCGCGATCGGCAGGTTCATCGAGGTGTACAGGATGATCAGCAACCAGATGTTGTCGAGCATCCCGATGCCCTGCGCGATCAGGTAGACGGGCAGCAGGCCCGCCACCACCGGCAGCATCTTCGTGGACAGGAAGAAGAACAGCACGTCCGTCCACTTGCGCACCGGCCGGATCGACAGCGCGTACGCCGCCGGGATCGCGAGCAGCAGCACCAGGGCCGTGGACAGCACGCTGGCCGTCATCGAGTTGAGCAGCGGCGGCCACGGGCTCGCGCCGGTCTGCGCGCCGAAGAAGTTCGCGTAGCCCTCGAGCGTGAGGGGGGCGAACAGCGACGGCGGGTTGGTGGCCGCGTCCGTCTCGCTGTGGAACGACGTGAGCGCCATCCACAGCACCGGGACGATGAAGAGGAAGCCGACGACCCACGCGACGATGGTGAGCAGCGTTCCGGTGGTGTTGCGCTGCTGCGCGGGCGCGGCATGCGCCACGGCGCGCGGCGCGTTCACGGTGGTGGTCATCGGGCTCCCTCCTCGCGGAACAGCGACGACACGGTGCGCAGCGCGAACGTGGCGATGACGATCGTGCCGATCACGACGACCACGCCCGCCGCGGAGGCCCGGCCGTAGTCCTGCGCGTTGTAGAACGTCTGGTAGATCGTGTACGGGAGGTTCGCCGTGCCCAGACCGCCCGAGGTGATCGTGAAGACCGCGTCGAAGTTCTGCACGATGTAGATCGACCCGAGGAGCGCTCCGAGCTCCAGGTACTGGCGCAGGTGCGGCAGGGTCATGTGCCGGAAGATCTGCATGCTGGAGCAGCCGTCGATCCTGGCCGCCTCGATCACGTCCAGCGGCTTGCTCTGCAGTCCGGCGAGCAGGATCAGCATCATGAACGGCGTCCACTGCCAGACCAGCGAGACGACGATCGCGGTGAGCGGCATCGTCGAGATCCAGTCGGGCTGCGGGGCGTTCTCCCCGAAGATCCACGTGAGCGCGCCGTTGAGCAGGCCGTACTCCGGGTTGTAGAGCGCGTGCTTCCACACCAGCGCCGCGGCAACCGGCACCACGAGGAACGGGGTGATCATCATCGTGCGGACCACCCCGCGGCCGCGGAACGCGCGGTCCAGCAGCAGGGCGATGAGCAGGCCGAGCACGAGGCTGACCAGCACCACCGACACCGTGAGCTGGATCGTCGTGATGATCGAGTCGCGCGTGTTCACGTCGGTGAGCACGCGCCGGTAGTTGTCGAAGCCGGTGAACCCGCGCTCGTCGGGGTAATAGGCGTTCCAGTTCATGAACGAGATGACCAGCGTGCCCACGAACGGCAGCTGGGTGACGATGATCAGGAAGATCAGCGCGGGCAGCAGCGGGGCGCGACGCGCCCAGCCGCCCGCCCGCCGCAGCGCGGCGTCCTTGCCCGGTGTCTGCCCTGCGTCAGGGGATGTGCGCGGTTCCAGTGCCGTACTCATGAGTCGCCCTCCGCCCGGGAGCGGTACCGCTCCGCCACGTCGTCGGCCAGCTGCTGGCCCCGGTCGAGGGCCTGGTCCACCGTCACCAGCCCGGCGATCGCCGAGCTCACCTCCTGCGACACCTGGGTGCCGAGATCGGGGAACTCCGGGATCCCGACGAACTGGATGCCGATCGCCGGCCGCGGCTGCACGCCGGGGTTGCGCGGGTCGGCGGTCTCGATCGCGTTCTTCGTCTCCTCGGCGAAGGCGCCCGCCTCGGCGACGTACTGCGGGTTCTCGTAGGTGGAAGCCCGCTTGCCAGCCGGCACGTCCGACCAGCCGACCTCCTGGCCGACCAGCTGCTCGTACTCCTTGCTCGACGCCCAGGAGACGAACTTCCACGCGGCGTCCTTCTTCTCGCTGGCCGCCTGGATCCCCCACGACCAGGCGTACAGCCACCCCGCGCTGTCGGTCTCGACCACGGGTGCGGGCGCGTAGCCCATCTTCCCGCGGACCGGCGAGTCGGCGGCCTCCAGCGAGCCCGCCGCGGACGTGGCGTCGTACCACATGGCCGCGTTGCCCTGGACCACGTTGTTCAGGCACTCGGTGAAGCCGGCCTGCGGTGCACCCGACTCACCGTGCTCGCGCACGAGGTCGACGTAGAACTGCACGGCTTCGCGGAACTCCGGGGCGTTCACCCCGGCCTGCCAGTCGTCGGTGAACCACGTGCCGCCGAACGTGTTGACCACCGTCGTCAGCGGCGCGAACACCTGTCCCCAGCCGGGCTGGCCGCGCAGGCAGATCCCGGCCATGCCGGGCTGCACGCCGTCGAGGCGGGCGGCGATGTCGGCCACCTGCTGCCAGGTGGGCTTGTCGGGCATCGTGATCCCCGCACCCTGCAGCACGTCGGCGCGGTACATGAGGAACGAGGACTCGCCGTAGAAGGGCTGGCCGTAGATCTGGCCGTCCGGGCCCTTCAGGGACTCGGTCATCGGCGGGAGGATGTCCGCCTGGTCGAAGCCCGGGTCCGCCGCGATGTAGGAGTCCATCGGCGCGATCCAGCCGCTGCGGGCGTAGATCGGGATCTCGAAGTTGGAGAGCGACGCGACGTCGTACTGGCCGGCCTGGCTCGAGAACTCCTGGCTGATCTTGTCGCGCACGTCGTTCTCGGGCAGCACCGTGAAGTTCACGCTGATGCCGGTCTCCTGGGTGAAGTGCTCGGCCGTCAGCCGCTGCAGGTCCACCATCTGCGGGTTGTTGACCATCAGCACGTTGATGCTGTCCGCCCCGCCGCCTCCGACGCTGCCGCCCCATCCCGCGCAGGCGGTGCTCGTGAGCAGCACGACGAGGGAGAGCAGCGCTGTTCGCACCCTCGTTCGGCGTGCTCTCCCGCGCGGCGCTCGGTCGGCGCTCCGCGCATGCCGCGGCAACACTGATTCGGTCGCGAGCTCCCTCATTGGCGCCCCTCCGGCATCGGTGCTCAGATGAGCACACCCCCGATCACACGATCAGAGTGTGGCAACGAGGCAACCTCAACTCAATGGGCTGTGGAAGAATGGGCGCTGTTCCGCTCATATGAGCGATGGAGGCGGCAGTGGCGGTCGATGGCAGTGCGCGCGGGCCGGCACAGCTCGTGCTGACGGCGTCCGTCGCACGCCGGTACTACCTCGACGGCCGGTCCAAGGTCGAGATCGCGCAGGAGTTCGCGCTCAGCCGCTTCAAGGTCGCCCGGCTGCTGGACGACGCGCGCAGCAGCGGGCTCGTCCGGATCGAGATCGGCCACCCCGGCTCGGTCGACGTCGAGCTGTCGGATCGGCTCATGTCGGCGCTCGGTCTCCAGCACTGCGTGGTCACCGACACCCCCGACGACGTGCCGGCCACCATGCGCGCACACCTGGGAGCGGCGGCCGCCGAGCTGCTCACCGAGATCGTCACACCCGACGACGTGCTCGGGTTGTCCTGGGCCCGGTCGGTCAGCGCGATGGCCACGGCGCTGCGGCAGCTCGCGCCCGTGCCGGTCGTGCAGCTCACCGGGGCGCTCGCCCGGCCGGGCGTCGACGACAGCTCGATCGAGGTGGTCCGCGACGTCGCCAGGGTCGCGGGCGGGCCCGCCTACTTCTTCTACGCCCCGATGGCCGTACCCGACGCCGCCACCGCCCAGGCCCTGCGTCGCCAGCCGGAGGTCGCGCAGGCGTTCTCCCGGATCGGGTCGGTCACCCGGGCCGTGGCCGGTGTCGGGGCGTGGGAAGCCGAGCAGTCCACACTCTACGACGCCACCAGCCAGACCGAGCGCCGCGAGCTGGGCCGCAAGGGCGTGTGCGCCGAAATCTCCGGTGTTCTCGTCGACGCCGACGGCAACCCGGTGCGCTCCGACCTCACAGAGCGGATGATCGGCATCACGGCCGAGCAGATGCGCGCCGTGCCCGAGGTGGTCGCAATCGTGTACGGGGGGGCCAAGGTGCGAGCGGTACTCGCGGCGGTGCGGGGCGGGATGGTGAACAGCCTGGTGACGCACTCGACGCTGGCCGAGGCGTTGATCACCGCGGCGAGGGCCTGAGAGTGGAGGTGCCGCTCCTGGGTGGCACGGCCAACCGCGGGCGCGTGCACCGGGTCGGCGACACGGTCCGCCGCCCGCTGCGCTCCACCAGCGGCGCCACCCACGCGCTGCTGCGCCACCTCGAGGACGTCGGGTTCGACGGGGCGCCGCGCGTGCTCGGCGTCGACGACGCCGGCCGGGAGATGCTGAGCTACGTGCCCGGCCGGGCCGTCACCGCCCCGGCGCCGGCCTGGGGTCTCACCGATGACGCCCTGCGCAGCGTCGGGCGGCTGCTGCGCCGCTTCCACGACGCCGCGGCGGCCTTCGACCCGGCGCCGTACCGCTGGTCCCACCCGGCGCCCGCCCCGTTCGACGGCCGCGGCATCGCCCACAACGACCCGAACCTCGACAACGTGGTCTTCCGCGCGGGCCAGGCCGTCGCACTGATCGACTTCGACCTGGCGGGCCCCGGCTCGGCCGTCTGGGACGTGGCCGCCGCCGCCCGGTTGTGGGCGCCGCTGCGCGACCCGGTCGACACCACCGATCCCCGACGCGGCCGTGAGCTGGAGCGCACCCGGATCTTCCTGGACGCCTACGGCCTGGACCGCGCGGGCCGGACCGCGTTCCTCCCGGCGTTGCGCGACTCCCACGCCTGGATGAGCGAGATCGTGCGGGACGGCGCCGTCCGCGGCGTACCCGGATTCGCGGAGTACTGGACGCCGGAGGCCGCGGCGCGTCAGGAACGGGCGGTGGCCTGGTTCGACCGCAACGCCGACGCGATCGCCGCCACCGTGCGGCAGGCGGGCTGACGATCCACCGGTGGCCCGAGGCCGCCGGGCGATCGTGCGACCGCCGCGATCCGCGTCCTACGCTGGCGGTCATGGCGCCGGCGCTCGATCCGCTGTTCGACGACATGAGCATCGAGGACCTGCGCAGCCGACCCGGCGCCAAGTGGCGCGTGGACCCCGACGTCCTCCCCGCGTGGGTGGCCGACATGGACTACCCGGTTGCGCCGGTGATCGCCGACGCCATCGAGCACACGGTGCGCCGCGGTGACCTCGGCTACCCGCACTGGGACGACCTGCACCCGCTGCGCGCCGCGTTCGTCGACCGGATGCGCGGGCGCTACGGCTGGACGGTCGACGCCGCCGACGTCCGCGAGCACACCGACGTCGTGCAGGCCGTGCAGGTGCTGCTGCACCTCGGCACGTCCCCGGGCGACGCCGTCGCCGTGCACTCCCCGACCTACCCGCCGTTCCACAACACGGTGGGCGCGATGGGCCGCAAGCGCGTCGACGTGCCGTTCCGCCGCACGCCCGCCGGCCGGTCGGCGAACATCGCGGGCCTCGCCGACGCCGTCGCCGCCCACGACTGCCGCGCGCTGTTGCTGGTCAACCCGCACAACCCCACCGGGCGCGTGCTCACCCGCGACGAGCTCCACGAGATCGCCGCGATCGCCCGCCGGCACGACCTGCTCGTGCTCAGCGACGAGATCCACGCCGAGCTGGCGTTCGCGCCACACCGGCACGTGCCGTTCGCGTCGCTCGACGCCGACACCGCGGCCCGCACGGTGACCCTGACCTCGGCGAGCAAGGCGTTCAACCTCGCCGGGATGCGCTGCTCGGCGGCCCACTTCGGGCCGCGGCGGCTGCTCGCACTGCGCGACGCGGAGCCCACCGAGCTGTACGGCGCCGTCTCCACGCTCGGGGTGGTGGCCGGCGTCGCCGCCTGGCGGGACGGCGACGACTGGCAGTCCCGCCTGCTGCGCGTGCTGGACCGCAACCGGCGGCGCGTGGCAGCGGCTGTCGCGACCTGGACGCCCGACCCGGACCCGATGCCCGAGGCCACCTACCTGTACTGGTTCGCCGCCGATGCGCTGGGGCTGGGCGACGACCCCGCCGGAGAGGTGCTCGCCCGCGCCCGCGTGCAACTGACCGGGGGACCGCTGTTCGGCGAGGACGGCCGCCGCTACCTGCGGCTGAACTACGCCACCAGCGCGGCCGTGCTGGAGGACGTGCTCGGCCGGCTGGGGTCGCTGACACAGGAGCATGCCGAAGAATCCCGGCCTTAGCGAGCGCAATGGACTCGACTGCGGTAGTCAGGCTAGGAAATTGATCCATTTTCCAGATAGAGCGTCGCACCTTCGGCACGTGCTTGGAGCGCTGCCCGCGTGCGTCTGAGCATGTGCGCGGGTAGGCGGTCGTGCAACTCGTCGTCGGTGAACCACGCCCAGGGCGACTCGTCGGCCCCGACGACTGCGCCGGGCAGTAGCCAGTACGGCCTGTAGGTCGGCTCGACCAGCAAGGTGCGGCCGAGCTCGTCGGAGAACAGCGTGCCAGCGGCAGTGCGCTTTTTCGGCAGTCCGGCGAGATATTCGGCGCGCTCGGGCGTCATCGCCTCGAACAGGTTCTCAGCGGGCATATCGGTTCCGTCCTCCAGATGTTTGATCGTGACGGCGACGGTCCCCGCTAGGCGGTGCAGTCGTTCCCGCTCATCCAGTAGTCGGCGATAATGGTGGCGAAGCGCTTCGATCGGATCGTGTTCGGCATCGACCACGCCGCCGATCGTGGTCAGATCCAAACCCAGTTCGCGGAGCAGCAGAATCTGCTGGAGCCGCAACAACTCCCGGCGGTCGTAGTAGCGGTAGCCGTTGGCGCCCACTCGGGCAGGACGCAGTAGACCGATCTCGTCGTAGTACCGCAAGGTTCGTGCCGTTACCCCCGACACACGGGCCACCTGCTGAATCGACCAACTCATGGGCGCTGACCCTCTCGCTGCGTGATCGATTCCAACGGTAGAAGCTGCCGCAACGGCAAGGTCAAGCCTGATCGAATGAGGTCGGCAACCTGTTGGCTCGGCACCCGGCGGTGGGGTCGGGTGGGCATCACGGGTCGATCTGGCCGTCTGGAGCCCGGGCCGCTCCGATTGACGGTGGGTTTCAGCGGCTCCGGCCCGCGCAACACCCTCCCCCCGCCCGGGAGCTCATGTGATCAGATCAGCTCGGTGAGTGGCGGTAGCTGCGTTGCCATCCCCCGAGCCAGCCATCGCCAGCCCACGTCCCCGAACGGCTCGTCATGCAGACGAAGACGTCGTTCAATCTCGTCAGCGGCGTTGCGAGCCGCTGCCTCCTCGTCCGGGGGGATGATCCCGGCCCGGCAGGCGGCGGCGAACTCGCACTCGTCGTCGATCCACACCTGCCCGTCCGCTGTTCGATGCGGGTCCAGTTCGAGGTCGACGTACCGGTACTCACCGTCGACGAGGGTGGCCGGCGTGCAGATATCGACCGCCATCCACGGATCCACGCTCGCGCCGTGCCAGGTCGCGAACCACCAACCGACGGGCGGGACGAGCGACACGACCGGCAGCCCGCCCTCGCGGTTCCCCTGACCGACCTCGCACTCGCCGGTCGTCTCGCCATCGCTGCCCCGAAACAAGCTGCCGGCCGGCGTGTACAGCCAGCGGCCATGCCAGTCTTCGCCCAGTACGTACGCCTGCCAGCGGCCGCACCACGGCCTCCGCCGGCGCGTGACCCGCCGCTTGACCTTCCGAATCCCGACCGAATCCAAGGAACCCCCGGGGCCGCCACCAGCGCGTCTGGCTGCCTTGTTATAGCGCGTCATGTGCACGCGGCACTGCGGATGCTCATGGTCGCGACCCGGGCTGGGGTCTTCGGGCGCGCTCCTAAGCTCGCACGCCGACCTGCCCGACCGCCCCGCGCAGGCCGACACAGCCCACGCACCCGACGCAGCCCACGCAGTCGACACACCCGACACACGCCACGCAGCGGCGGCACCCGACGCAGCCCAGGCACGCGATGCACGCCGCAAGAGCCACGCTGAGCAGCGTCAACACGGAGCCGGCGATCGCGACGCTGCCCGCGGTGGCCACGCTGCCGGCCACCGCGACGCTCCCGGACGTCGCCACGCTCCCGGCCACCGCGACGCTGCCTGCCGTGGCGACGCTCCCCGCCACCGCGGCGCTGCCGGCGGTGGCCACGCTCCCCGCAACGGCCACGCTGCTGTCGGTCGCGATGCTCCCGCTGGCGGAGAGTTCCTGCTGGTCGCCCATCCCGCGCACGCTACCCGGGAATGATCCGCCGCTTGCGCAGGTCGTCGAACAGGCCGAGCAGCATGGCCTCGGTGTCGACGTAGCGGTGGAAGCCGAACCGGCGCGACTTCGAGGTGTCGGCGAACATGTCGTAGTCCCAGGACAGGACGAAGTCGCCGAACGCCCACGACGAGACGTCCGCGTACGGCGTCGGGGCGAGCCCGTGCCGTGCCACCATCGCGTCCCAGACCGGCTCTTTGTCCGCCATCACGTCCTGCAACGACATCGGCAGCGGCGGCGCGAGCTCCAGCCCGAACGCGTCGGCGACCACGGGCCACATCCGGTTCCAGCGGAACAGGTCGCCGTTGGCGATGTTGAAGGCCTCGTTCGTACAGCGCGGGTCGGTGGCCGCCCAGACCGTGGCCTCGGCGAGCAGCCCGGCGTCGGTGAGCTCCAGCAGCGCGTCGTAGGCGCCGAGCCGGCCCGGGAACCGCAGCGGCACGCCCAGCTCCTTGCTGATCGACGCGTACACCGCGAGCACCACGCCGAGGTTCATCGGGTTGCCGAGCCCGAAGCCCGCCACCACCGACGGGCGGATCGCCGACCAGCTCCAGCCCGCGGCGGCCGCACGCACCTCGACGAGGTGCTGCTGGTCGACGTTGAACTCCGGCGGCATGTGCGGCGGGTCGCTCTCCTTGGCCGGCGTCGAGAACGGGCCGAGGTGCGCGCCGTAGACCTTGTAGCCCTGCATGAGGCTGACGTGCTCCAGGTCCGGGGCCACCTCGCCGGCCACGTCGAGCACGGTGCGCAGCATCGTGACGTTCGGCTCCACCAGCTCCGCCCACGTCGGCCGGTCCTGGTAGGCCGCGTAGAACACGTGCGTGATGCCGGGGTGGGCACGCAGGGCGTCCCGGACCGAGACGGGGTCGAACAGGTCGGCCGCCACGTGGCGCACCGGGCCGTCCGCGGGCCCGCCGCGACGGGACAGGCCGACGACATCCCAGTCCGGGAGCCCGGCGAGGTGCTCGGCGAGCGTGCCTCCGATGACGCCACGGGCTCCGACGACGAGCGCGGTCCTGGTCATGATCTCTCCTCAGACGGTGACGGTGGTGCGACGACGGTCGAGCGCGATGGAGACGACGGCGACCGCGACGCCGGCGGCGGCCATCGCCGCACCGACGCCGTTCGCGGCGGGGAACCCGAACCCGGCATCGATCACGAGACCGCCGAGCCCCGCGCCGATGGCGTTGCCGAGGTTGAAGGCGCCGATGTTCGCGGCGGCGGCCATCGTGCCGGCGCTGCCGGCCGCGTCGATCACCCTCGTCTGCAGGCCCGGTGCGGTTGCGAACGCGGCGGCCCCCACCAGGAACAGCGTGATCGCCGCGGGGATCGGCGAGTGCACGGTCACGGTGAAGAGCGCGAGGGCCACGGCCAACGCAGCGGTCGTCCCGATGATCGCCGGCATGAGCGCCCGGTCGGCGGCCTTGGCCCCGGCGAAGTTCCCGACTACCAGCCCCACACCGAACAGCAGCACCAGCCAGGTGAGCGCGCTCGGCGGGAAGCCCGCGACGTCGACCATGAGCGGCGCGACGTAGGTGAACGAAGCGAACACGCCGCCGAAGCCGAGCGCGGTCATCCCCAGGGCCAACCACACCTGGGGACGGCGGAAGGCCGCGAGCTCGGCGCGCAGGTTCGCGGACGGGTCGGCGGGGCGGTCGGGCACGAGTGCCAGCACGCCGACGGCGCCGATCACGCCCAGTGCCGCCACCACCCAGAATGTGCTGCGCCAGCCGAACGCCTGCCCGAGGAGCGTGCCGAGCGGCACGCCGACGACGTTGGCCAGGGTGATCCCGGTGAACATCATCGCGATCGCCGCGGCGCGGCGCTGCGGGGCGACGAGTCCGGCGGCCACGACCGACCCGACGCCGAAGAAGGCGCCGTGGCACAGCGAGGCGACGATGCGGCTGACCATCATCAGCGCGTAGTCGGGCGCGAGTGCCGAACCGATGTTGCCGATGACGAACAGCCCCAGGAGCCCGATCAGCACGGGCTTGCGACGCAGGGGCGTGGCCGCCGCCGAGAGCAGCGGTGCCCCGACGAACACGCCCAGCGCGTAGCCCGAGACGAGCAGGCCGGCGGCGGGGATGTCCACCTGGAACTCGGCGGCGATCTCGGGGAGCAGGCCGGTGGGCACGAACTCGGTGGTGCCGATGGCGAAGGCACTGATGGCGAGCGCCAGCAGAGCGAGTGGCATGAGAGGAGGACCTCCGTCGTGAGCGAGCGCCCGTATAGCGCGTCCGCAACAGTTGCACACGCTGCCTATCGCGGCAAGCAGCTATGATGGCGCGCACAGAGGAGGTGGGGGATGGCGATCGCCGACGACGCCGTCGAGGTGCGTGCGCAGGGCTGGCGCACCCTCGCCGCGTTGCACGGGCGGCTCGAGGAATCGCTCGAGAAGACCCTGCAGGCCGAGTTCGACCTGTCGGTCGTGGAGTACACGGTGCTCGACACCCTCGCCAGGCAGGACGGCTGGCACATGCGGATGCAGCAGGTGGCGCGCGCCGCTGCACTGTCCCAGAGCGCCACCACACGGCTCGTCACGCGGCTGGAGAACCGGGGGCTCCTCGCCCGCTACCTGTGCCCCGACGACCGCCGCGGCATCTACAGCCAGATCACCGACCAGGGACGGGACCTGCTCCGCCAGGCCCGGCCGGTGCACGACGTCACGCTCAAGGAGTCGCTCGACGCCGCCGCGGCCCTCCCCGAGCTCGCCCGGCTCGTCGACGCATTGCACAGCGCCGCAAGCCAGGAGAAGCCAGGGCAGACCGCGGGCTCGTAGCGTGGCCGCATGGTCAATGTTCGCTACATCGTCGACGACGTGGACGCGGCCGTCGACTTCTACACCACCCACATCGGCTTCGAGCTGAAGATGCGGCCGGCCCCCGGCTTCGCGATGCTCGCCCGCGACTCGCTCACGCTCCTGCTGAACGCACCGGGCGCCGGCGGGGCAGGGCAGGCGATGCCCGACGGAGCCGTGCCCGCACCCGGCGGGTGGAACAGGTTCCAGATCGAGGTCGACGACCTCGACACCACCGTCGCCCGGCTCCGGGAGGCCGGTGCCGCCTTCCGCGGCGACGTGATCACCGGGCGGGGCGGGAAGCAGGCTCTGCTGCAGGACCCGGCCGGCAACCTGGTCGAGCTCTTCCAGGCCTGATCAGCCGCCGAAGGCCTGCTTCCAGGCGCGATAACCACCGTTGAGGTCCGTCGCGTTGCGCAGCCCGAGGTCCTGCAGGGAGGCGGCGGCGAGGCTGGAGCTGTAGCCCTCCGAGCACACGACGATCCACGTCACGTCGTGGTCGACGGCCTCGGGGATGCGGGCGTCGGAGGCCGGGTCGAGCCGCCACTCGATGTGGTTGCGCTCGATCACCAGCGCCCCGTCCAGCTCGCCCTCGTCGGCACGCTGCCAGGCCGGGCGGGTGTCGACGAGGATCGCGCCCTCGCGCACCAGCTCCGCGGCGCGGTGCGGGTCCGGCCGGTCGAGCCGGGCGCGGGCCGCCGCGAGCAGGTCGTGCACGGTGGTCATCCCACTCCCTCCGCCGAACCGGGCTCCACGAGAACGCTACGGGTGCGCCGCAGCCGCGCGCCCGGCTCCACCGCGTAGTACGACATGGCGGTCAGCGGCGGCGAGTAGGCGTGCACCGACACCGCGGGCGTCGCCTCGGTGTTCCCGACGTCGTGCACGTGTCCCAGCGGAAAGCCGAGGCTGCGCCCGGCGGTCACGCGCCGCTCGCGCAGGCCGGGCCCCACCCAGCGCTTCTCCACGAGGCTGCCGGACACGACCGTGAGCGCCCCGAGCGAGCCGGCGTGGTCGTGCAGCTCGGCGGTCTGCTCGGTGGCCCAGCTGATCAGCCAGACATCGACGTACTCGTCGCTGCGCAGCAGGCGGTACCAGCGACGTTCCGGGTCGACCTGGACCTCGTGCCGGCCGGAGCGCACCTCGGCGGCGACGTCCCTGGTCAGGGCGGTGAGATCCCCGAGGACGATCGGGGTGGGGGCGTGCAGCAGCACGGGGTTCTCCAGTGATGGCGGGGCCGAGCGGACACGGAAAGGTCAGCTCGGGCGACAGCACTGGTCGAAGGCGTCGGCGCGGCGGGAACCCCAGATCTCTCCGAGGACCGCGGCGGGCGACATGCGCGTATATGAACACATCCCGTCCCTGGATTTCCAGTCGCTCCCAGGGCGCGGGATCGGCGCCGTAATGTCCGGGCAACCCACCGCCCTCCATGATCGTTCCGAGATGCGGCCCGACGTCCTCCCGAGGGCGTCCCCCGCGCTCTCGCACCGATCACGACCGCCATGATCAATGCGAGATCCCGAGCGCAGTCCTCGCGAGGGCGGATGCAGGGATCTGAGATCGATCATCGCTTCATGATCGATGTGAGATGCGGCGCAGCGCCCTGTCAAGGGCGGATCCACCGGTCTCGGATCGATCGACGCGTGATCGTTCCGAGGTTGCGCTCGGAGCCCTCGTCAGGGCGGGGACCCGCACCTCGCAACGATCACGACACGCTGATCCGTCCGAGATGCGGCGCGGCGCCCCTCGGAGGGCGCTCGGCCCGACATCGGAACGATCACACTGTTCGGCGCCCGCGCTCCTGCGCGGCCCGGAGGAGCGTGTCGCGCACGGTGGAAGCGATCCACCAGGGGCGACCGAGCACCACCGCCGCCCGGAACCGCAGCACGATCCAGCCACGGCGGCCCAGGTAGGTGGCCCGGTCGAGGTCACGCAGGGCCTGGTCGGCGTCGAGGTGGTGGCGACCGTCGTACTCCACGGCCACCATCAGGTCCGGGTAGGCCATGTCGAGCCGGTAGGGGCCTTCCGGGTGCTGCGGCACCGGCGGCGAGAGGCCGCCGAAGTGCAGCGCCAGCCGGATGCGCGTCTCCATGGGCGATTCGGCGAGCACGCACGACAGCGCGATGACGTCCGGGAGCTGCGCGCTGCCCCGGCTGCCCAGGTGCCGCCGGGCCATCCGGAGCACCTCGGCGGGCACGATGCCCCACACGTACGCCAAGGCGTCCACCGCCACCACCGCCTCGACGAGGGGGAGCCGCCGCGCGAGGTCGTACGCCGTGCGCAGCGGGCTGGTGACGGCGCACCCGTCCACCTCGGTGACCTCGTCGGAGGCGAGCTCGTGGTGCCGCACGAGCAGGCCGGGGCGGGGTGTCACCCGCCCGCGGGGCACGACGATCTCGGCAGGACCGGCGAGCGGCCCGCACGACGCCCCGAGCAGCTCGGCCGCGGAGAAGCCGCCGAGCGCGCCACGGCCGGCGACGAGCAGGTGGGCGGCGCGCGAGCGCACCTCGAACGTGATCTCGGCGTCGGCCCGGATGTATATCCCGGTGAACAGGCGACGGAAGCGCGGGCCACGCAGGACCTTGGGCGTGACGAGCCCGGCGGCCACGGCCTCGGTCCCGCGGAACGGCTGGTGCAGATCGATCGGCATGCCCGGCACTGACGGCGACCGGGTCGATCCGGTTCCCCCGACCGCCATGATCGTTCCGAAATTCGCGTCAGCGCCCTTCCCAGGGCGGAAACCACGGACTCGGAACGATCGATCGATCCGACGTCCGCCCGATCGCCCTGCCGAGGGCGGTCAGGGTGGGCTCGGAAGGATCATGTGTGGGCGGCGAGCCAGGCCCGCAGATCGCCGAGCGGACGATCGCGCTCGGGTTCGTTGTAGATCTCGTGCCAGAGGCCCTCGTACCAGCGGACCGTGAGATCGGGGGAACCGCAGGCGGCCTCCAGGCGCCGGAACCCCGACGGGTCCACGATCGCGTCCAGCGCGCCGTGCTGCATGAGCACCGGCAGCCGCAGGTCGCGCGCCCGCTGCGGGAGCACGTCGAACTGCCCGACGAGCGCCGTGGAGAGGCCGAGCGTCGGGCGGCCGTGGTGCACCAGCGGATCGACCCGGTACTCCGCGTACACCGCCGGGTCCTTGCTGATCTTCGAGGCGTCGATGCCCGCGGGGCGCAACGTGGGCGCGACCTTCCCGACCACCTTCAGCACGCCGACCGCGGCCCTGGGCACGGTGCTGTTCGCGAGCGCCGGGGCGGACAGGACGAGCCCGGTCAGGTCGGCCTGGTGGTCGAGCGCGTAGGCCAGCCCGATCTGCCCGCCCATGCTGTGGCCGAGCAGGAACAACGGCAGGCCGGGATGGCGGGCGACGACCGCGCGGCGGAACACGTCGAAGTCGGCCAGCCAGTCGGCATAGCGGTGCAGGTGGGCCCGCCGGCCGCCGGAACGCCCGTGGCCACGGTGGTCGACGCCGTACACGGCCCAGCCATCGGGCACGAGCGCGTCGACCACATTGGTGTAGCGACCCGAGTGCTCGCCGAGACCGTGGCAGAGCAACACCACCCCGCGCGGATCACCGGCCGGCGGCCAGCCCTGCCAGAACAGCTCCACCCCGCCGACGCCGGGCAGCCGGCCCTCGACGCGCTGGTGGGCCATTCCGGCCGCCGTCAGCGCAATCCGCTCATGGCGTCGTCGTCGACCAGGCCACCGTCCGCGACAGGGCTTGCCGACCGGAGCTCGACGTCGTGACGCACGGCGGCCTCCTCGGCCACATCGAGCAGCGACGCGACCGGCGCGCACCCCGCGGCCGCCACCGACAGCCCGTACTCGCCCGCACCGATGTCGTCGATGCGGTACGTGCCGTCGGCGCTGGTGTCGACCGCGTCGACGGCCTCCCCGTCCTGCACGAGCGTGACCCGAGCGCCGCCGATCGGGCCGTCCTCACCGTGGACCGACCCGGACACGGACGCCGAACGCGCGATGAGCACGTCGGCCTCGGACGCGGAACCGGCCACCGTGATCGCCACGGCACCCGGCTGGTGGCCGGCCGCGGTCGACACGAGCACGTACCCGCCCGACGCGGGGGCGAGCATCTCGCCCCGCCCCTCGGCGTCGGCGGTGCTGGCGGCGACATCGCCGCCGCGGTCGTCGAGCAGCGTGACGGTGGCGCCGCCCACCACCGAGCCGTCACGCCGGATCACGCGGTACCGCACGGGCTGCGCGTCGTCGCCGGCCTCGACGGGAGGCTCCTGCTCCTCGGGACGTTCCATCGCCACCACGGGCGCGCTGTCCGGGCGCAGCCCGGGGTCGGCGAAGCCGAAGGTCCGCAGCAGGGCGAGGTCGGCCGCGGCCTGCTCGGCGGCGCGCTCGTCCGGCGTCTGGCGGTCGCGGCGCGGGGTCGCCTGCTCGTCCGATGCCGCCGCGCGATCGTCGGCGAACCGGTCGGGCACCGCGCCCGCCCGGACGTCCTCGGCCTCCATGTCATCCCATCCACCCGGCGTCGGGATCTGCCCGAGCCGCTCGTTCTCCACAGGTTCTTCGGACCGGGACTCCGCCGGCTCTCGCACGGCAGCCAGGCCCGCCGCGGCCAGCGCGGCACCCCCCATCGCCGCCGCAGCCGGCACCTGGACCTCACTCGCCGGCGCTGCAGGCGGGTCGAGCGGGGAAGACTCGGGCCCCATCGACTCCCCGACCGGCTCCTGGGCCTCGCGCTCCGGCGCTCCCGGCGAGTCGAGCGCGGCAGGCTCGGAACCCACCGGCTCCAGCTCCTGGACCTCGTCCTCCGGCACTGCCGGCGGGTCGGGGAGGACCGGCTCGGCCACCTCAGCCGACGCCTGGACCTCAGATTCCTCCGCTGCGGGTGGGGCCGGCTCCGCCGCCGCGACGGGTTCCGGTGCGCCCTGGTCCTCGTCCGTTCCGGCGGACCCGACCGCGCCGGGCTCGATCCAGACGGCCTGCGGCCGGGCAGCGGTCGGGGCGGGCTCGTGCGACGCGTCCGGATCCGGCACTGCGGGCTCGGCCGGCTCGATCGACGCCGGCTGTTCCGCCTCGGGGGCCGCCGGGGGGACCAGGCGGAACGGCGCCTGTTCGGCCGGGGTGTCCGATGCCGGCGTGGCAACCGGGTCGATCGCTTCTTCCGGCGGCGATGCGGGCTCGGTCGGGACGAGGCGCACCGGTGCGTGCGCGTCCGGCGTCTCCGATTCGGCCGGCTCCTCGAGGAGCGGCTCGGCGGGCTGGATCGGCGCGGCGATCTCGACCGGAACGGGCGGCGCGGCGGCCGGCTCCGCCGCCGGGACGATCCGCAGCGGCGCCGCCGGGGCCGGCGGTTCCCGCCAGGGCTGACCGCCCCCCAGTCCTGCGGCCATGCGAGCACCGCGCTGCCACGGCGAGTCGTCGCCGTCGAGGGGAGGCGGGGGTGGGTCTGCGGGTTCCTTGCGGAGCCGTCCTCCGACGGGGGTTGCGCGGGGAGCCGGTGGCACGAACGCCGGGGAGGGCGGCTTCGGCGAGGGCGGGGATGCGACCTGCGCTGCAGCGGTGGCCGGGGCCATGCGGGGAGCCGGCGGGGCCGGTCGGGCGGCCGGCGTAGGTCGGGTGGCCGGCGTCGGGCGGGCGGGCGGGGCAGCGGACCCGGCAGCGCCCACCAGGCTCGGCGCCGGCGAAGCGGGCTGCATCGAGCCGGCCGAGCCGTCGGTCTCCTCCCGGAGCCGGACGAGGTCGGCGACCGTGCGCGGTTGGGTGGCGGTGGTGGCGAGCTGCCGGCGCGCCCGCGGGGCGAACCGCACGGCGAGTAGGACGAGTCCGGCGACGACCAGCGCCAGCCCGATCAGAACGAGCGTGTTCATCGGATTCCCCCGCCCGCCGGGCGCTGCCTGGACGATTTGCTCGCCAGCTCGCACATGTCCCGGCGCTCCCCGCTCCGCTTCCGCTTTCGGCCCCGCGGCGGACGCCCAGCAGCTGGGGGACGGTGGTGGACCGCCCTGCACTGCGGGAGCCCGCCGCAGGGAACCTAGCACTTGCAGCGGATCAGGGCAGGGAGCAATGAGGAGCGTGTTGGCGCAGGTCACGGGCCGAAGAGTGATCACTCGTCGGGGCCCGGCATGCTGGATCCCGCCCAGAGAGGAGCGGTGTGGACACCGAGCTGATCGAACTGGCGGCCGCGCACGGCGTGGCCACGAGCTACCGCGACGGTGAGCGTCGGCCGGTGCAGGTGGACCCCGAGGTGGTGATCCGCGTGCTGGCCCTGCTCGACGTCGACGCCGGCAGCGTGGAAGCGCGCCGGGGTGCGTTGGCTGCCGCGCGTGAGCGGGCGGCCACCGGCCGGCTGCCCGGCACCATCGCCACCCGCACCGACCGGGCACGGGCCCTGCCCGAACCCGGCGTACTGGTCGACGCCGCGGGCGTGCGGCGGGAGGTGGCCGAGGTCCCGGCGGGACTGGAACCGGGGTGGTACCGGTTGGAGCTCGGCGAACGGGAGGTCACCGTCGTCGTGGCCCCGCCTGCGCTCCCGCAGCCACCGCGGGGCTGGGGGTGGATGCTGCAGCTCTACGCACTGCGGTCGGCGGGCTCGTGGGGCATCGGGGATCTCGGTGACCTGAGCGCGTTCACGGCGTGGACCGGCGCCGAGCACGGCGCCCACGCGGTGCTGCTCAACCCCCTGCACGCGATCACGCCCGTGCCCCCGGTGCAGCCGTCGCCCTACACCCCGTCGAGCCGGCGCTTCGGCACGCCCCTGGCGCTGCGGATCACCGACCTCGCCGCCTACGCCCGCGCCGACGGGGTGACCAGGGCGGAGGTCGACGCGTTGCGCCCCGAGCTCGCGGGCGGGCAGATCGAACACGACCGGGTGTGGGCCGCGAAGCGCGCGGCGCTGGAGCTGCTGTGGCGCTCCGAAGGCCGGCCGGAGCCCCGTGACGTCGGTGCCGACCTGGAGGAGTTCGCCACCTACTGCGCGCTGGCCGAGCGGTACGGCGCCCGCTGGAGCCGATGGCCGCAGGGCCTGCGCCGGCCGGACGGCCCGGGTGTCGCGACGGCAACGGCAGAACTCGCCCCGCGCGTCGCGTTCCACGTATGGGTGCAGCTGCAGGTGCAGGACCAGCTCGCGGCGGTCCGGGATGCGGCCCGGGCGGTGGGAGTGCGGGTGGTGCACGACCTCGCCGTCGGCTGCGACCCGGAGGGCGCCGACGGCTGGGCGCTGCAGGACGTGCTGGCGCAGGGGGTCCGGGTGGGCGCGCCGCCGGACGCGTTCAGCCAGCAGGGCCAGGACTGGGGCCTACCGCCCTGGCGGCCGGACCGGCTCGACGCCACCGGCTACGCCGCATATCGCGACCTGCTGCGTGCCCTGCTCCGGCAGGCCGACGGGCTGCGCATCGACCACGTCGCCGGGCTGTGGCGGCTGTGGTGGGTGCCGCCCGGCGAAGGGCCGAACCGCGGCACGTACGTGCACTACGACGCCGACGTCATGCTCGCGGTGCTCATGCTGGAGGCGCACCGCGCCGGGGCGCTCGTGATCGGCGAGGACCTCGGCACCGTCGAGCCGGAGGTCACCGAGGGCCTCGCGGAGCGGCACATGCTGGGCTCGTCGGTGCTCTGGTTCACCCGCGACCGGGACGCGCCCGGGCAGCCGCTGCTGCCTCCGCAGGAGTGGCCGGAGGAGTCGGTGGCCACCATCTCCACCCACGACCTCCCCACGGCCGGCGGGTTCCTGCGCGGCGAGCACGTCCGGGTCCGCGCCGAGCTCGGGCTGCTCGCCGACGTGCCGGCCGAGGAGGCGAAGGCGGCGATCGACCGGCTGGAACTGGTGGAATTGCTGCGGGCACAGAGGCTGGTCGACGGGCCGGATCCCGGCGAGGACCAGCTCGTCGTCGCGATGCATGCGCTGCTCGCGCAAAGCCGTTCGCGGCTGGTGCTCGTGTCGCCCTACGACGTGGTGGGCGAGGTGCGCCAGCCCAATCTGCCGGGCACGGTCGACGAGTACCCGAACTGGCGGCTGCCTCTGCCCGTCACGCTCGAAGAGCTGCGCGACGACCCGCGGGTGCGCGTGGTGGTCGACGAGCTGCGCCTGTACCGCGGCCGGAAGGAAGAAGGACAGGCCTGACAAGGACCGCGCCGACGCTCGCTGCCGGACCGGGTGGGCCCGACTCAGCGGTACGGCCCCCACATCATCGAGTCGAGAGCGCTCTGGTGCATCTCCACCATCTGCTGGTGCTGTGCCATCGCGTCCAGTGCCTGTTGCCGGGCCGCCCTGGCTCGCCGAGCCCGCACCGCGGGCCACGCGAGTGCCGTGACCAGGAGGGCCAGCACCGCCAGGGACAGCAGCCCGTCGATCCGCAGCGGGACCGTCATCCAGCCGCCGAGCAGCCCGACGAGCCACAGCTTCAGCGCGTTGATCGCGAACGTGCTCACCAGCACCAGGAACGGGACGCCGAGCTCGAGCCGGACGGACGTGATCGCCGTGGCCAGCACGGCCACGACCAGCAGCTGCACCCCGAGGCCCGCGGCGAGCTCGACGCCCGGCAGGAGCAGCACCCCGCCGCCCAGCGCGAGCGCGGTGAGGGGGAGTTCGGCGACCGACCACGACAGCTGGGAGCGCCGGCTCCGCATGAGCAACGCCATGGCGACCAGGCGGAGGAACCGGACCACCCCGGCACCGGCGAACAGCACGACGGCTGCGGAAATGGCCGGCCAGAAGCCCTCCAGCCGGCTCGACAGACCGATCGCGCCCAACGCCTCGACCACCGCCCACAGCAGCCCGACGCGCACCGCGCCGAGAACCACCAGGCGGAACACCCACCACGCCCCGCCGAGCGTGATGTACAGCCACTCCGACGAGTCGGACCACGCATCGAGGGCGCGCTCGGCGAGAGCCCGGTCGACCCGTCCGAGCACCGCCAGCGCTCGGCCCGTGAGGGAGATCAGGGCCTGGTAGGCCGTCGCGGCCAGCACGACCTCGGGCCACGGCGCCAGCGTGAGCCCGGCGACCAGAACCGACGCGACCCACGTGCCGATCGCGACCTCGGCCAGCCGAACCAGCCACCATCCCGCCGCTCGCCGCCGCCGCGGCCACTCCCCCCGCGCCATTGCTTCCCCCCGGTTCGCTCTTGCCGAGTATCCGCGAAGACACCGACAGTCGGCACCTCGCGACGCGTGCGGCGCGGCAGGCAGGATGACGCACATGTCTGATGAGAACCGCGCCGGCGCGGCCGCCGACGTCCTGTGGACGGCCTGGACCTCCGGCGAGCGCATCGCCGTGCTGCCCGAGGACGTCCGGCCGCGCGACACCACGGAGGGCTTCGCCACGCAGCTCGCGGTCGGCGCGCACGCCGGAGCGACGTACGGCTGGAAGATCGCGGCCACCACGTCGGCGGGGCAGGCCCACATCGGCGTGGCCGGGCCGCTGCCGGGCCCGCTGTTCGAGCGGTTCCGGCACGAACCGGGCGACGTGCTGCCGAGCGACGGCATGCACATGGCGGTCGTGGAGGCCGAGTTCGTCTACCGGATGGGTGCCGACGTCGCCCCGGACGTCGGGCCGGACGCGGTGCTCGCCGCGGTCGACGGCCTGCACCTTGCCGTCGAGGTGCCCGACTCGCGGTTCACCCGCTACGAGACGGTCGGCGCACCACAGCTGCTCGCGGACTGCGCCTGCGCCGACCGATTCGTCCTCGGCCCGGCGGTGTCCGACTGGTCGGATCTGGACCTGTCCACATGGGGAACAGCGGTGTGGATCAACGGGACGCAGGCCGCGACCGGCACCGGCGGCAACGTCCTGGGCGACCCCCGCAACGCTCTCGCGTGGATCGCCGAGGACCTGCGCCGCTACGGCCGGGGCCTGCGCGCGGGCGAGCTGGTCACCACCGGCACGACGACGTCTCCGGTGCCGGTCGGCCCGGGCGACGAGGTGCGCGCCGACTTCGGCGAGCTCGGCGAGGTGGCCTTCCGCTTCGCCGGCTGACCCGCGCAAGATCTCGGGTATCGGTTGCTCACCGTCGTGACCACAGCGATGGGCAACCGATACCTCGGACCTCCACCACGGCCGGATCCCGCTGGCCGCGCGCGCGGCTCAGCAGCCATCATCGAAGACGTGGAGTCGACGCGACTGGACCGTTGGCTGTGGGCCGTCCGGCTGAGCAAGACCCGCCCGGACGCCGCGGCCGCCTGCCGGGGCGGGCACGTACGCGTGAACGACCGGCCCGCGAAGCCGGCCACCCCCGTGCAACCAGGCGACGAGGTGCGGGCCCGGGTGCACGACCGGACACGGATCGTCGAGGTCGTGCGCGTGATCCAGAAGCGGGTGGGCGCCGCCGACGCGGCCACCTGCTACATCGACCGCACACCGGCCCCGCCGCCGGAGTCGCTCGTGCCGGTGGCTCGCCGGGAACGGGGCGCCGGACGCCCCACGAAGCGCGAGCGCCGCGTCCTCGACGCCTTCCGCACGCAGGACTCTGTTTAACTGCCTCCGCTTCGCCCCGGCGGGCTTGCGGCCCCTGTGACGCCAGCTCTGTCCAACTGCCTCCGCTTCGTCCCGGCGGGCTTGCCGTTCTGTGGCGTTCCCCGGGTCAGGCAGTGGCCTCGACTCGCACGACGGGTTCCCGGGAGCGTTCGCGCAGGCCCAGCGCCGTGACCGACACCACCACGATGAGCAGTCCGAGCCACTGGCTCGGCTCCAGCCGCGTGCCGAGCAGTCCCACGCCGATCAGCGCGGCCGTCACCGGGAAGGCCAGCTCCGCGAGCGTGGCGCGTGCAGCGGCGGTGGACCGGAGCCCGACGTAGTACAGGGCGAGCCCCAGGAGGCCGGGGACCAGGGCGAGCAGCACAAGCGGGCCCAGCTGCGCCCCGGTCACCGCTACGGGTGCGCTCTGGGCGAGCAGCACGACGGCGCTGGCCGGAAGGCCGATGGCGAACCGCAGCACGGTGACGTCGCGGCTGGAGATGCGCACGCTGACCATGCGCCCGAGCACGGTGCCGACGGCCCACAACGCGGCGGCGCCCACCGCGAGCAGCGCGGCGGTGACCGCCTGCGGTGCGGCCGAGAGCGGGTTGGGAAACGCCATCAGCCAGGCCCCGGCCAGCGCGGGCACGGCGAACAGCCAGTAGCCACGGCGCATGCGCTCGCCAAGCAGCAGCGCAGCTGCGACCACGGCGATCACGGGCTGAAGCTTCTGCAGGACGAGCGGGGTGACCGGGTCGCCGTAGCGGAACGCCTGGGTGAAGAGGGCCGTGGCCACCGCGGATGCGCCGGCACCGATCAGGACCAGCGCTACGCGCTCCCGCCGGCTGGCCGCTCGGAAGGCCCGCGCGGCCGAGGGCAGGAACGGCACGAGCACCACGACGATCAGGAGGTGTTCCCAGAACACCACGGTCGCGGCCGGAAGCTGACCCGCGAGTGGTTGACGCAGCAACCCGTCGGTGCCCCACATGGCCGCCGCGACGGCGATCAACCAGGTCCGGTCGGGGGCGCTCCCACGTCGATCCACACCACCCAGCAACGCCATGACCGCCCGATCCATACCCGATTCGAGTCATCCGGGTTCATCGAGCCTGACGGCGGGTAAGTCCCGGTCATAGCCTCGCAAACGAGGACCAGGAGTGATCGATGGCTGCGCTCGCAGGGCGACCGGCACCGTTGAGCCTGACGCTCGCGGCACCGTCGCTGCCGGAGCGTCTCCAGGACATCCGCACGGAGGTGGCGACGTGGGCCGGCGGCCTCGGCATGCCCGACGACGCCGTCGACGACATCGTATTGGCCACGCACGAGGCGCTGGCGAATGTCGCCGACCACGCCTACCCCGAGGGCGGCGGCGACGCCGAACTGCACGCCGCGTGCGTGCAGGGCGAGGTCCGGGTGGTGGTACGCGACCACGGCAGCTGGCAGGCACCGTCGCACGATCCCGGTTCCCGTGGGCACGGCCTGGTGCTCATCGCGGGGTTGGCGGAGCGCGTCGACGTGCAACGCGCCGACGTGGGCACGTCCGTCGCGATGCACTGGCACCTCCCCGACACCTAGACGAGCAGTCCGAACTCGATCAAGTCGCTGAGACCGGACATCGCCGGAGGGGCCTCGCGGACCGTGTCGAGGCTGCGCAGTCAGCCTGCCACCCCCGCCAGCAGGATCTCCTCGCGATCCACCCGTCCGTCCTGACCCCGCGCCTGCGGAGGTGGCCGGGTCGGCAGAACCACCGAACTCCGTGGTCACGTTGCCGGCCGTCCCCGACGCGGGCACAGGCCCGTCGTTGACGAGACCGCCCCGTGGAGTGCGTGAGGACTGGCGGTGGTCCCGATCCATCCCCGCGAGCCGACCATCGACGTTGCGTTGAGAGCAACTCGGCAGTCCGGGACGGAGGGCGACCCGAGTTGCTCGTCGAGGACACCAGATCGCGTCTGACCGGGTCGCGTAGTGGCCGCCGAAGATCACTGGCGCAGCTCGATCCGTGGTCACCCTGCGGTCGCTGTTCGGGACCACCGGATAGTGGCGTGGGCACCCGGCAGAGACGGTCTCGTCCAGAACCGCCGTGCCCCCGCGTCGGGGACGGCCGCCCACGCAACCACGGGGTTCGGTAGTGCCGCCAACCCGGCCACGTCCACAGGTGGCGGGGTCGACGCGAACCGGGGGAACCCACCAAGGGCGCGCTGGTGTGGGTCCGCCGTCCGGTCCGGGTCGGGGACGGCGCGCCAAAGTCTGTTTGATCGTTGCGAGACCCGGTGTTCCGCCCTGAGCAGGGCCATCCACCGTCACCTCGGACCGATCACCAGCCGCCCGGGTCCACCACCGATCGGACCTACCCCAGAAACGCCTCAACGGGCGGGAGCCGCATCGGCTCCCGCCCGTCGAGGGGATGAATCAGGTGGTGCGTGTCAGCCGGTGACCGGCAGAGCGGCCTTCACGACGGACGGGGCCGGAGCCGCGCCCGCGCTCTTGACCGCGGAGTCGTCGCCGCCGTTGCCGCCGTCGTCGTCACCGTCGTCGTTGTTGTTGCTCTTGCCGTCGTTGTCGCCGTCGTCGTCCTTCGAGGAGTTGCTGTCGCCGTCGTCGCCGGCCTCCTCGTTGCTGCCGGACGCCGCGCCGCCCTCCTGGCAGTTGGCGTTGCCGATGGTGATCTTCTGGAGGTCACCGCCGAGCGCCAGGTTTCCGCCGAGCTGGTCGACGACGCCGCCGACGGTGTCGGTGTTGACGGGCAGGTCCTTACCCAGCAGGTCACCGACGATCGGCAGAGCAGCCTTCTCCTGGGTGGAGAGCTTCTCCTCCTTGTCGACGACCTCCGGGGCGGGGAGCAGGGTCAGCTCGATGCCCGTGACGGAGAGCGAGCCGTCGGTGTTGCGCTTCTGGTTGTTGAGCGACAGCTTCACCAGCGGCGAGATGTCGAGGTCCTTGCCGGGGACCGCGGTCTCCGGGAGCTTCTGCCCGAGGACCGTGCCGTTGATGATCTGCAGGCCACCCTCGCCGTTGTCGCACCAGGTGCGGATCAGGTCGGCGCGCAGGATGTTGAGGAGGTTGATCTCCTTGACGGCGGTCTCGGCCCGGTTGGCCTGCGCCTCCGCGGTCAGCAGCCCGAGGGAGATGTCGTCCTCGTACTCGCCGGCGACGTCACCGATCGACAGGAGCTCGTCGTGGACGAGCGCGCCGTCGGCGGACTTCACCTCGGAGATCGGGTTGATGTCGAGAACGCCGGAAGCCGAGAGGGCGAACGCGCTGTCGGCGGTCGAGTCGTCGTCCTGCGCGAATGCGGGTGTCGCGCCGAGCAGCAGGGCCGTCACCGCGGTGACGGCCCCGACCGCTGCCGCACCGGCGAGCTTCTTCGTCTTCACTGTGGTGCTAACCCCTCATTCCTCATCGATGATCACGAGCGTGCCAAGCGGGACCTGGCGGAGTTTCTGAAGTGCGTCCTCGGGGACCCGGATGCAGCCGTTGCTGACGGCAGTGCCGAAGGAGCTCGCATCGGGCCAGGCGTGGATCGCGACGGTTCCCGGACCGCCACCGAAGCTGTCCAGGGTCGGGCTGTGCACCCCGAGCGGGAGGAACACCGACGAGTAGGTCTCGTTCGGGTTGGTGAACGCCCCCAGCAGGAACGTGCGGCCGGTCGGTGTGGGGGTCTCGGGAGTGCCGATGCCCACCGACCATTCGTCCGCGACCTTGCCGTCTTGCACGAGCTCGAGCTTCTTCGCGCCCAGGTGCACCTTGATGACGTAGGGCGTGATGGCCCGCTCCAGGTCGTCAGCACGGATCCAGCCGGATGTGCTGGACGGCTTGGACGGAAGGAGCACCTGCACCCAGCCCGGCTGTTCGGCGATCACGGGGAGCCATGTGTCGCCGAACTGCGTGGTCTCCATGCGTGCGATCGGACGCCCGTCAGGAGCTTCACGCACCGGGGTCTCGCGGATCGGGTGCACGACCAGGCCATTGGTGATCCCCGTCGGGTCGGGGTCGGCCGGTGCACCGGTCAGTTCGGTGTAAGTACTGCTCACGGGAATCTCGCCGGGAGGAACGCCACCCTCGGCAAGCGAGGACGGGTCGGTGCCCGACTCCCCGCCGAAGAAGGTGAAGCCCAGCGCGACGGCCGCCGCAACGACCACACCAGCGATCGCCCCGAAGACGATCCCCCGGCGGGACGGTCCGGGGCCCGTGCCCCGGGACGGCGCCGCCTCGGGCGGCGCGGTGTGCTGTGACATGTCACCCAAACAGAGCTGATCGGACAGGGACGGACATGAACAGATGACGGCAGGGTCATCCGGTCACGGTCCGCGTAATTGATCAAACGAGGGAGACCCGTCCGGGTTACTCCAACTTGTCCGACTACCTTCTGTTGCGCAGATCACAACTCAAGGTGAGCACTACCGGCACCCGGTGGCGTGATGCCCCATTCCCGATCGGACCTTGCGCGTCGGCCTGATCATGAACGACGGTGGTTCCATGGCGCCGACGACGTTTGCAGTGGTGGGAACCGGCCGGCGATGTCGCTTCTTTCTGCGCATCGCCGCGGCCGCACCCGATCGCCTGCGCGCGATCGGCGTCGTGAGCCGCAATCCGGAGCGGGCGGAGTCGGGGGTGCCCGCGTTCCGCACGCTGGACGAGCTCGTCGGCAGCGAGCGTCCCGACTTCGTGGCCGCGGCCGTGCCGTGGCCCCAGATGCCCGACGCGGCACGCGCGGCCGTCGCGCTCGGGGTGCCGGTGCTCGTCGAGACCCCACCCGCCCCTGACCTCGACGGTCTGCGCGCCCTGTGGGCCGACGTGGGTGGAAGCGGGCTCGTGCAGGTGGCCGAGCAGTACCTGCTGATGCCGGGCCACGCCGCCCGGTTGGCGGCCGTGCGGGCCGGGGCCGTCGGGGAACCGACCGCGGTGCACGTCTGCTCCACGCACCTCTATCACGCGGTCTCGCTCGTACGGGGCCTGCTGGGCGTGGGCATGGAGGAGACCACGGTGTCCGCCCGCGCGTTCGCCGCGCCGCTGGTCGACCCGCTCGGTTTCGACGGGTGGCGCCCGGATGCCGCACCCGAGGCGCGCACCAGGACGATCGCCACCCTCGACTTCGGCGCCGGGCGGCACGGGCTCTACGACTTCACCGAGAACCAGTGGTGGAACCCGCTGCTGGAGCGCCGCATCGCCGTGCGCGGCACCACCGGCGAGCTGGTGGACGACCACCTCGTCCGGCTGGCCGAGCCCAGCACGCCCGTCGAGTCGCACCTCGTCCACCGGCGCACCGGGATCGACCTCAACCTGGAGGGCAACGAGCTCGACCACGTCTCGCTCGACGGCCGCGTGATCTACCGCAACCCGTTCCGCGGAACGCGCCTGTCCGAGGACGACATCGGCGTGGCCGCGATCCTGGAGGCCACCGGCGCGTGGGCCCGCGACGAGGCCCCACCCCCGTACCCGCTCGCACAGGGCTGCCAGGACCACGCGATCTCGCTCGCGATCGGCGAGAGCGCCCGCACGGGGCAGGACGTGCGCGTGGCGAAGGCGGCCTGGGCCTGATGGCGCAGGTCCGGGCGGCGGTGCTGCGGGCGGCGGGCGAGCCGCTGCGGGTGGAGGACGTCGAGCTGGAGGCGCCGCACGCCGGCGAGGTGCTGGTGCGCGTCGAGGCGGCCGGGGTCTGCCACACCGAGCTGCACTACATGGACGGCGCCATCCCCTGCCCACTGCCGATCGTGCTCGGCCACGAAGGCAGCGGCATCGTCGAGGAGATCGGAGCCGGCGTCGACGCCGCGGCGGTGGGCGACCGGGTGGCGTTCACCTGGCGGCCACGGTGCGGGCACTGCGAGTTCTGCGTCACCGGCCGCCCGGTCATGTGCGTGTACGGGCGGGTGCAGGCGCGCAGCGGCGGGCTGCTCGACGGCACCTCCCGGCTGCGCCTGCGCGGCGGGCCGCTGCACCACTTCCTCGGTGTCTCGTGCTTCGCCGAGCGGGCGGTGGTGTCGCAGCGCGCGATCGTGAAGGTGCCCGACGGCGTCGCCCCCGCGGTGGCTGCCGTCACCGGGTGCGCCGTCATCACCGGGGTCGGCGCGGTCGTCAACGTGGCCGGGCAGGTGGCGGGGAAGCCGCTCGTCGTGGTCGGTGCCGGCGGGGTGGGCCTGTCGGCGCTGATGGGCGCCGTCCTCGTCGGGGCCACCCCGGTGGTGGTCGACGTCGCCGCCGACAAGCTGGAGCTCGCGCGGAGGCTCGGCGCCGCCGACACCCTCGACGCCACCGGCATGGCACCGGAGGACGTCGTCGAGGCAGTCCAGGAGCTCACCGGGGGCGGCGCCGAGGTGGCCGTCGACGCGGTGGGGCTGCCGCAGACGCTGCGCCAGGCGTTCGCGGTGCTGCGTCCCGGCGGCACCGCCATCGCGGTCGGTCTGGGCTCGGTGGACGCCACCGTTGCGGTGCCGATCAACGAGCTGGTGCAGCAGCAGAAGCGCCTGATCGGCAGCCTGTACGGCTCCGCGAACCCGCCGGTGGACCTGCCCCGGATCCTCGGCCTCTACCTGGCCGGGCGGCTGCCGCTGGACGTGCTGCTCGGCGAGCGCTACCCGCTCGACGGCGTGGACGACGCCTATCGGGACCTGCGCGCGGGTGCCACCGGCCGCGCGGTAGTACTGCCTGCATGACCAGCGAGACCCGCTACGCCACCTATCCGAGCCTCCACGGCGCCGTCGTTCTCGTCAGCGGCGGCGCGAGCGGTCTCGGCGCGGAGTTCGTGCGCCAGTTCGCCGCGCAGGGGGCGCGCGTCGGGTTCGTCGACGTGGCGGTGGAGGCGAGCGAGACACTCGTCGCCGCCGTGGCCGACCGCGGTCACCCGCGCCCGCTGTTCCGCCGGTGCGACATCCGCGACCTCGACGCGTACCGCCGCGTGATCACCGAGATCGCCGCCGAGCTGGGCGACGTGCAGGTGCTCGTGAACAACGCCGGGCACGACGTGCGGCACGGCGTCACGACGATCGAGCCCGCGTACTGGGACGAGCTCATGCGGGTGAACCTCGACCACCAGTTCTTCGCCGCGCAGGCGGTGGCCCCCGCGATGCGGGCCGCCGGCCGCGGCTCGATCATCAACATGGGCTCGATCAGCGCCCACGTCGACCTGCTCGACCTGCCCGCCTACATGACGGCGAAGTCCGGCATCGAAGGTCTCACCCGGTCGCTGTCGCGCGAGTTCGGCCGGGACGGCGTGCGCGTCAACTGCGTGCTCCCCGGCTGGATCATGACGCCCCGGCAGCTCGAGCACTGGATGACCCCGGAGGCCGACGCCCACCGCGCCGCCGCCCAGGCCCTCCCGCACCGGCTCGAACCCTCCGACGTCGCGCGCCTGGTGCTCTGGCTCGCCGCCGACGACAGCCGCTCCTGCACCGGCCAGCACTGGGTCGTGGACGGCGGCTGGCTGCACTCCTGACGCCGGCCACGGCGGCCGGAGCACCTGGTGCTGGTCACCTACCGGCGTGGCTCCCCGTCGCGCGGGGTGAGAGCGGACGCGGGCACGAGTACGGCCAGGTGCTCCGCGACGACCGCACCGTACGCGTCGCAGACGGTGAAGTTGACCCGGCCGAACCAGCGGCCGTCGACCGCTCGTGCCCACCGCTTGAGCAGCCCGGGCACCCGCCCGGTGGCGACGAGGTACCCGCCCGGCACGGGATCATCGATCGCGCCGGGTGAGTCGGGAGGGCCGTACAGCAGGTCGAGGTGGACCCACACCGGGCGATCCAGCGGCGGTGGCGGCGTGCTCACACTCGACGACCACGGCTTGTACACGGCTTCCCCTTCCAGCGACCAGAGCGCGGTCGGGGGAAGCGACCGCGCCCAGGATCGCACGCCGCCGCCACGGTCAGGACACCAGATCCACCATCCGGTCGACCTGCGCGACATCGGTGGCCCAGCAGTAGAGGACGACCCCGTCGGCCCCGAGGTCGGCGTAGGCCCGCACCGCGCCGCGGACCCGGCCCCGGGTGGTCAGCAGCCCGCCCAGCATGTGGTCGGCGTCGCCGGTGAAGCCGTAGTAGGAACCCATGGCGGTGCGGGCCGCGTCGACCACGTCGTCCCCGCCCAGCGCGACGTTCACCTGGCCGACGAACCGCGGCCGGCCCGGCCGGGCGTGTTCCGCCGCCCAGTCCCGCTCGACCTGGCGGAACAGCTCACCCGCCCAGGACGGCGGCGCGGCGCAGAGCAACCCGTCGCCGTACCGGGCGAGGGCCGCGGGACGGAACGCGCCGAACAGCAACTCCGGCCCGCCGGGCGAGGCGAAGGTCGGCCCGATGGCCGTCCCGCCGCCCCGAACCGGCGGCCCCGGCCGTGCAGGTCGACGCCGGCAGCCGCGTGATCGTCGGCGCGTCCGCCGACACCGAGGCCCAGCGTGAAGCGGCCGCGGCACAGGCGGTCGAGCGTGGCCACCTGCTTCGCCAGCAGCGCCGTGCCCCGCATCGGGGCGAGCAGCACCTCGGTCTGCAACCGGATGCGACGGGTCACGCCGGCGAGAACCGCCAGCGTGACGAGCGGTTCGGGGTTGTGCCAGACGAGGCGGTCGAGCAGGCCGAGCGTGCTGAACGGGCCGGCGTCAGCGCGGACCGCCCACTCCTGCAGCACGTCCGGGTCGTCGACGGGCAGGCCGATACCGATCTTCATGGGTACTCCGAACAGGGGTAGGCGTCATCGTCAGCGGGCGTACTCGGGCTGTCCGCCGGTGCGTCCAGCGGGGAGCTGGGCCGCCGAGACCCTTGGCGAACCTCCGGCGGGAAGCACTGGCAGTACCTGGAGGGAAGCCCGATCGTGATTCCAGCGAGATCCCGGTCACCGAGCGGGCGGATAGAGTCCGGATTCCCGCGCCCGAAGGGACGAACATGCGGATCAGCGCTGCCGTCGTCGTCATATGGCTGGTCATCGGCGCGTTCGCCGCATTCCAGCGCGGCTACTTCTCCTCGGACGACCAGGTCAGCTGCGCCGAGCTCGGCACCGTACTCGTCACGATCCTCGTGGGCCCGCTGAACTACGTCGGGCTCAACCCGCAGATCGAGTGCACGGTGCCACAGCCGTCGCCCTGAGGGGTGGGATCGCTGCTCCGGCGCTGATTACCCGATCGATGATCGTGCGCAGGTAGAACGGTTGCGCACACCCACGTGAGTTAACCCGACCGTGCGAGCTGCGCGGTGAGATCGACTTTCCGCTCCTACTCTCCGGAGTATGCGGACGTCGATCGGCATGGCCTGCGCTATGGCGCTGCTGACTGCCGGCTGCTCCGCGCACGTCACGGAAGCCGGGCCGCAAATCACCACCACGCCCGACGGGGTGAGCATAGCGATCCCCGCTCAGGTAGTGGTGGAGGGGCTTCCCGCCGGCGATTCGGTGCGTGTGTGGGCACGTACATACGACCGGCGGGGCCAGGCGTGGGAGTCGTCCGGCGAGTTCGTCACCAACGGCGTGGGCCAGGTGGACCTCACGACCGCGGCCTCCACGGGCGGCACCTACACGGGTGTGGACCCGCACGGCCTGTTCTGGTCGATGCGGCTGCCCGACGGGCAGCGGGCGCCGTACCCGCTGATGGACGCCGACGATCTGGTGGTCCTGCTCGGCGTCGACCGGGCGGGCGCCACCGTCGCCCGCACGACGCTGCGCCGCGTCGTCCGCGAACCCGCAGGCCGGGTGCTGTCGATCGCCGAGGCCGGCCTCGTGGGCGACCTCTACCTACCCCCGGGCGCGGGCGTGTGGCCGGGGGTGTTGCTGCTCGGCGGGGCCGAAGGGGGGCGCCCCGACCCGGCCTACGCGGCACTGCTCGCGGCGCAGGGCTACGTGGTGTTGGGGCTCGCCTACTTCGGCGTGCCGGGTCTACCGAAGACGCTCACCCGCATCCCCGTCGAGTACGGGCTCGCCGCCGCGCGGTGGCTCGCCGAACGGCCCGACGTGGCCGGGGACCGGGTCGGTCTCGTCGGCACGTCGAAGGGTGCCGAGTACGCGCTGGTGCTCGCCTCGTCGGAACCGTCGCGGTTCGCCGCCGTGGTGGCGCACGTGCCGTCGGACCTGGTGTGGCCCGGGCTCGGTGACCCGGCCGCCGCGCCGATGTCGTCGTGGACCCGGGCCGGCGCCGACCTGCCGTTCCTGCGCTGGGCGGCCGCCCGCGGCGCGTCGTCCGCGGCGCCGGGCCAGGCCGTCCGGGCGACGGACGCGTACGAACGGGCCACCGCCGCGGCCTCGCGCTGGCGGTTGGCGGCCGCCCGCATCCCCGTCGAGCAGATCACCGCCCCGGTGCTGTTCACCTCGGGTGACGCCGATGGGATGTGGCCGTCCACGGCGCAGGCGCAGCGGGCCCTCGCCTCGATCACCGAAGCGGGCAACCCCTACGGCTCCGCATTGCTCAACTTCCCGGGTGCCGGCCATTTCGTCGGCGGTGTGCCGGACCTCCCGACCACCCGCACCGCGATCCCGTACGGGCCGGTCACGATCGACGCGGGCGGCGATCCGGCGACCACCGCGGCGGCCGTGCGGAACACCTTCTCCGCCACGGTGGAACTGCTGCGCAAGGCGATGCCGCGCGGCCGCGGGTAGGCGCTATCGCCGGCTCGCCCGCCGTTCCGCCTTGCGGGCGGCGACGCCGTGCGCCTCGGCCAGCAACGGCTTGACCTCTTCGAAGCCGGCCTCGCTCGGGTTGACGACGCACACCCAGTACTGGGATCCGTAGTGCGGGTGCGGCATCAGCCGGTCTTCGGTGGCGTGGTCGAGACCGGTGTCCAGCACCCAGTCCTCGTCACGTTGCCGGGGCGGGGCGCCGAAGAGACCCGTGTAGGTCGCCTTCGTGAGCCCGATGTTCAGCCGGTAGGCACAGTCGCGGTCCAGCTTCGAGACCCGGTCATGGCGGTCGCTGGTCACGACCGTGGCGAACGGCTGCCATGCCCCGTCGGGCGGGCGGCCGCTGGGGTCGTAGGCGAAGAAGGTGTCGCCCTCGCTCTCGACGGCGACGACGTGGTCGAACTCCTCGGAGATGTACCTGATCACAGAACCGGAATCCACACCTTCAATCGTGTCATTGAACTGCTATTTGAGACTTTCCAAGCGCTCGATCGCTGCGTGCAACGTCTCCGGACGCTTCGGGAAGGCGAAGCGGATCATGCTCCGCCCGGCTGCCACGTTCTCCGGCTGCCAGAACGACACCGCGGGCACGCACGACACCCCGACCTCCGTGATGAGCCGGCGGGCGAACTCGACGCCGTCACCTCCGACGTCCAGCGGCGACATGTCGCACAGCACGTAGTACGAGCCGTCCGGGCGGCGCAGACCGAACCCGATGCGCTCGAGCGCATCGCAGAGCAGGTCACGCCGCTCCCGGTAGCGGGCGGCGAGGTCGGCGTAGTAGCCGTCGGGCAGCCCCATCGCCGCGACGCCGGCGGCCTGCAGCGGGGCCGGAGCGGCGATCGTGAGGAAGTCGTGGACCTTGCGGATCGCCGCGGTGAGATCCGGCGGCGCCACCGTCCAGCCGACGCGCCAGCCCGTGACCGCGTACGTCTTGGACAGCGCATTGACCGTCACCGTGCGACCCTCCAGCCCCGGTACGCGCGCGGGCGGCAGGTACCCGCCGGGACCGAGGTAGTGGATGTGCTCGTAGATCGAGTCGACCACCAGGACGGCGTCCCAGCGTTCACACAGCTCCGCGAGCAGCGCGAGCTCCCCCGCGGTGTAGACCTTGCCGGTGGGGTTGTTGGGATGGCAAAGGAACACCGCCTTCGTGCGCGGGCCGAACGCCGCGCGCAGCTCGGCCTCGTCGAACGTCCAGTCGGGTGCGCGCATCCGCACGGTGTGTGGCACGGCACCGGCGAGGATCGCGTCCGGCTGGTAGTTCTCGTACCACGGCTCGAACACGACGACCTCGTCCCCGGGGTCGAGCAGCGCGAACGTGATCGCCACCAACGCCTCGGTGGCACCGCAGGTGACGCACAGCTCCGTCTCCGGGTCGATCGTCCAGCCCGGGTAGGTGCGCGCGGTCTTCTCCGCGATCGCCGCGCGCAGCGCCGGCGCGCCGAACGTCATCGGGTACTGGTTGTCGTCGGCGGCGATGGCGGCGCAGGCCGCGTCCTTGAGCTCCTGCGGGCAGGGGAAGTCGGGGTAGCCCTGGCCGAGGTTGATCGCGCCGTGCTGGGCGGCCAGCCGGAACGTCTCGCGGATCACCGACTCGGTGAACCGGGCCGCTTTCGCGCTGGTGCGGGTCATGGCGTGCCTCCCGGCAATGTCATCGACTCAGTGTCGTCAGCTCTCCGCGGGAGCTGATCCCGAGCTTCGGATAGGCCTTGTAGAGGTGGTAGGCCACGGTGCGCGGGCTGAGGATGAGCTGCGCGGCGATGTCCCGGTTGGACAGCCCCTGCGCGGCGAGCTGGGTGATCTGCAGCTCCTGCGGGGTCAGCCCGTCGAAGGCAGGCGACGGAGCGGCTTGTGGGGTCCGAGCCCCGGACGCGCCCAGCTCGGCTCGGGCCCGCGCCGCCCACGGCGCCGACCCGATCTCCTCGAACGCCGCGAGCGCGACCGAGAGCTGTACCCGCGCGTCGGTCTTGCGCTTCGCCCGTCGCAGCCACTCGCCGTACAGCAGTGCGGTACGCGCTTGCTCGAACGGCCGGCTCCCAGTGGTGTGCAGGGTCAGCGCCCGCGAAGAGCACCACCACACCCTCGCGGTCCAGCCACTGGGCATCGTCGACGAGGCAGAGCAGCGGCTGCGTCTCGGCCAGGTGCGCCAGCAGGGAGAGGACGGCGGCACCGATCAGGAACCGGTCGCCACCTCCTGCCGCACCGAGCCCGAACGCGCCCGCGAGGGCCTGCCGCTGAGGGCCGGGGAGCGCCACCAACCCGTCGGCGGCGGGCCGCAGGAGCAGGTGCAGGCCGGCGAAGGGCAGCTCGGCCTCGGACTCGATCCCGGCGCCGCGCAACACGCGCATTCCGTCGGCCCGCTGCGCCGCGAGCTCCAGCAGCGCCGTCTTGCCGATCCCGGGCTCACCCCGGACCACCAGAGCGCCGCTGATCCCGTCCCGCGCCGCGGCCAGGAGGGCGTCGATGCGCTCCTGCTCGGCGCGCCGCCCCCGCAGCATGTCCGGCAGAGTACTGATACCGATGCGGATTCCTCGCCGCGCGCAGATCCCTACCGTCCTTCTCGCCGGGATCGACCCGGCACCGCGAGGCCCGAGGCGAACACCATGCTTCTGGAGAACCGCAACGCCGTCGTCTACGGCGCCGGAGGGTCGATCGGCCGGGCTCCCCGAGACGCTCTCCCCGGAGATGCTCGCCACCGTCACCGGCGGGCCCGCCATGGACGACACGGCGTTCCAGGGCCTCCTCCAGCACCTCGACGGGATGCGGATGACCCGCCGCTCCCCCACACTCGCCCAGGTCGCCGCAACGGCCGCGTTCCTCGCGTCCGACGGGGCCGGGGCGATCACCGGCACGTTCGTCAACGTCACCAGCGGCATGTTCCCGAGCTGGGAGCAGAACTCCGCTACCACCGGCGCCCGGCATGCTCGCCTTCCACCCCGACACCCGTCCGCCCGGCCGCAGGGACCCGCCGGTGCCCCCGACGCTGCCGGCGGGTCCCTTCTCGGGCCGCGTCCCGCCCCCCAGCCCGGACGCGGCATGTCCCCGGCACACATGAACCTGCCCGGTCTTCCTGTCGACGGGCTCTCTCCGCGATGTGCGGGGCCTGTGGGCGGCGCTCCGCGTTCGCAATCCGGTCGCGTACCGGCTCTGCGGCCGGTCAGGATGACGCGCGATGCACCGCGACGAGATCGACACCGCCCTCGCCACGCGCCTGGTGGCCACCCAGTTCCCGCAATGGGCCGACCTGCCCGTCGTCCCGGTGGAGCAGCCGGGGTGGGACAACCGCACGTTCCGCCTCGGCAACACGATGACCGTGCGGCTCCCGAGCGCCGCCGCATACGTCGCGAGCGTGGAGAAGGAGCACACCTGGTTGCCGCGCCTGGCCCCGCGGCTGCCGTTCCCGATCCCGGTTCCGCTCGCCATGGGTTCGCCGGACGACGAGTACCCGTGGCCGTGGTCGGTCCGGCGGTGGATCGACGCGCGGATCAGCTCGCGGGAGCGGATCCGCCACCTCGCCGCGTTCGCGCGTGACGTCGCCGGCTTCCTCGCCGCCCTGCAACGCGTCGACCCGGCCGGCGGCCCGGCGGCGGGCGAGCACTGCTTCCACCGCGGCGGGGACCTGCGCGTCTACGACGCGCAGACGCACGAGGCGATCACCGCGCTCGGGCCGCGCATCGACGGCGCCGCGGCCACAGAGGTCTGGAAAGCCGCGCTCGAAGCCACGTGGACCGGCCGTGCGGTGTGGTTCCACGGCGACATCGCCTCCGGCAACCTCCTCGTCGACGACCGGGCCGACCTCGCCGCCGTCATCGACTTCGGCACCTCCGGCGTCGGTGACCCGGCCTGCGACCTCGTGATCGCCTGGACCCTCTTCGAGGGCGAGAGCCGTGCCGAGTTCCGGCGCCTGATGCCGGCCGACGACGCGATGTGGGCCCGCGCCCGCGGCTGGGCGCTGTGGAAGGCCCTGATCACGATGGACAACCCGGACGACGCGGCCCAGGCGACGCGCGTGGCCGAGGCGGTTCTCGCCGAGCATCGCGACACCCGATGAATCACGGTCGCCCTCCGCGACCTACTCACGTGCCGAAGACGAAGAGCGAGACCTGGCCGCTCGTCCACGCCGAACGGGCCGCTCTGACCGCGGACCTCGCGCACCTCACCGACGCGCGGTGGTCGACCCCGTCCCTGTGTGCGGGGGCCTCAGCGCGCGGGAGGTCCTCGCGCACCTGACCGCCGCCGGCAGCATGGACGGATTCCGCTGGCTCGCGGGCGTGGTCCGCTGCCGGTTCGACTTCGACCGGCAGGTAGCCATGCGCCTGGCCGAGCAGCTCGGCCCCTCCCCGGCCGAGACCCTCGCCCGGTTCGAGCGGGTCGTCCGCAGCACGACGTCCCCACCGCTGCCGGTGCTCGCCCTGCTCGGCGAGGTCGTCGTGCACGGCGAGGACATCCGCCGCCCCCTGGGCATCACGCACGCCCACCCGATCGACGTCCTCACGCGCGTCGCTCGGCACTACGGCGGGTCCGACCAGGTCGTCCTCGCCCGAGGCCGGGTGCGCGGCCTCCGACTCCAGGCGGTCGACGGGCCGTTCACCATCGGGTCCGGGCCGCTCGTGACCGGCCGCACGCTGGCCCTGATGATGGCGATGACCGGGCGGCGGGCGTTCTGCGACGAGCTCACCGGGACGGGGTCGCTACGCTGCGGGCCCGCTGCTGGGGTGCGTCGCCCGGCTTCGGCTGCCCCGGGCGGTGATGATCGGTCCGAGAAGTACGCCACGGCCGCCGGGACAGCAGCGGCGCGCTGGTGATCAGCCAAGATCGATCCGAGACGGACACCAGCGCTGTTCTCGCGGCGCTGATGTGCGACTCGGAACGATCTGCCTTCTGCCCGACCGCTGCCCGGCACCGATCCGACAATCACGCCCGGTCTCCCCGAGCGGGGGCGGTGGCACACCGAATGTGGCGCCGGCACACCGACTGCAGTCGATGTGTCACCACCAGAATCGGTGTGTGAAGCCTCGAACTGTCGCCTCGACCGCGACGTGGCGGCCCGGTACCGGGCCGGGCGCCACACTGGTGGCGGGCCGCACCACGTATCTGGCCGACCAGCGCACGGACGAGGAGGCCGGATGACCCGGCGAACGCCACGCGAGTGCTACGAGGAGCTGGTCGAGGAGCACCTGACCCGACCGGGGGCGGGGCGGCGATCGATGTTCGGTCGCGACTGCCTGATGATGCACGGGCGCAACGTCGCCTTCTTCCACGACGACCGCCTGGCACTCCGGCTACCTCCGGACATGGCCGTGGCGCTGATCGCGTCCGGCGAGGCCGCAACCCCCCTCATGGGCGAGCGCGCGATGCACAACTGGGTGGCCGTGCCGCTGGCCGACGACCCGGCCGGGGTGGAGCGCTGGCGGGAGCTGCTCGGCGATGCCGTGGCGGCGGCGACTTGACCCGAGGGGCTGTCGCGGCGGCCCCGAACGTGCTGGCATGAGGGCATGGTGTCCGCCGACCGTCTGCTCGCCTTCGCGGCGATGTCGTTCCTGCTCATCGTCATACCCGGCCCCAGCGTGCTGTTCGTGATCGGCCGCGCGCTGTCCCAGGGCCGTCGCGCCGCTCTGGCCTCGGTCGTGGGCAACATGCTCGGCGCCAACCTGCTCGTCGCGGCCGTCGCGTTCGGGGTCGGGGCCCTCGTGGAACGCTCGGCCACCGCCTTCACCGCACTGAAGCTCGCCGGTGCCGCCTACCTCGTGTACCTCGGCGTCAAGGCGTGGCGACAGCGCGGCGCGCAGGCACCGGTAGCCGTGGACGGCGGCGCCGCCCGGGGCAGCCTGCGCACGGTGTGGGAAGGGTTCGGGGTCGGCGTGGCCAACCCCAAGACGATCGTGTTCTTCGCGGCGGTGCTGCCGCAGTTCGTCGATCCGGCGCAGGGGCACGTCGTCGGGCAGATGCTGCTGCTCGGTCTGATCTTCACCGGCATCGCCCTCGCCTCGGACAGCGTCTGGGGCCTGAGCGCGTCCGCCGCCCGGAACTGGTTCGCCCGCTCACCCCGCCGGATCGCCACGGTCGGTCGGGTCGGCGGGCTCTCGATGATCGGGCTCGGGGTCTCGGTGGCGCTGACGGGGCGGAAGGACTAGCGGCTGATGATCGGTCCGAGGTGACGGTGGATGGCCCTGCTCAGGGCGGAACACCGGGTCTCGCAACGATCAAACAGACTTTGGCGCGCCGTCCCCGACCCGGACCGGACGGCGGACCCACACCAGCGCGCCCTTGGTGGGTTCCCCCGGTTCGCGTCGACCCCGCCACCTGTGGACGTGGCCGGGTTGGCGGCACTACCGAACCCCGTGGTTGCGTGGGCGGCCGTCCCCGACGCGGGGGCACGGCGGTTCTGGACGAGACCGTCTCTGCCGGGTGCCCACGCCACTATCCTGTGGTCCCGAACAGCGACCGCAGGGTGACCACGGATCGAGCTGCGCCAGTGATCTTCGGCGGCCACTACGCGACCCGGTCAGACGCGATCTGGTGTCCCTCGACGAGCAACTCGGGTCGCCCTCCGTCCCGGACTGCCGAGTTGCTCTCAACGCAACGTCGATGGTCGGCTCGCGGGGATGGATCGGGACCACCGCCAGTCCTCACGCACTCCACGGGGCGGTCTCGTCAACGACGGGCCTGTGCCCGCGTCGGGGACGGCCGGCAACGTGACCACGGAGTTCGGTAGTCCGGTCGGCAGCGGCCCTGCTGAAGCTCGCCGAGACGGCGCCGATCGCCTTACTCCCGTCGTTCCAGAGGGCCGGCCGAGTGAGCACGGGCCTTACGTAGCGCTACCCGCGCTCGGTCGACGAGCGCGTCGTCAGGTGTGCGACGTGCATCTGCCAGTGCTTGCCGCGGCGGGGACGCGAGTGCCGCCCTCGGCACCCGCCGGCAACGTCGTCCGGGTGGCGCGCGGCGAACTCGTCCGCGGTGATGCCCATCACCACCAGGTACCTGACCGCCCCGCGTTGCAGCTCGGTGTCCCGCAAGCGGTCCTCCTCGCGGAAGCCCAGGCCGCCGTGCAGCGACCGCGACGCGAGGTTGCCGCCGTAGACGCTGACCTCGCACTTGCGGAAGCCCCGCTCGAACATGTGCCCGAGCAGGACGGTGATGGCATCGCTGGCGTAGCCACAACGCTGGTGCCGCGGGGCGATCCCGATGCCGTAGCTGAACCGGCCGGACACCGGGTCGGCCCCCATGGTGCACATCGACCCGACCAGCAACCGGCCGTGCACCGTCTCGATCCCGAAGTGGACGTCGTCGCCGGAGCCGGCCGGCCCCGACCGGTGCGCCGCCCAGTGCCGGTAGCCGCCGACCCGCGGGGCCCCGTCGCGCGCGGAGTCCCGGTCGAAACCCATCAGCGCACGCCGGTCCCACGGGCCGACCTCCCGCAACCGCACCTTCTGCCCCACCCGGCCGGGGGCACCGGCGAGCCCCGAACCGGAACGGCTCACCACACCTGACCGCCGCCGGTGCACGAGCATCCGCGACCGATCACTCGCTGACCATATCGGCAGCCCGCCAGGAGGTCACGCGCCGCTGGAACGCACGCTGACCATGTGTCGTCAGCCCGATGCCGAAGTTCCGCATTGCCCACCAGCAGCTGCTGAACCAGCCCACGGACGCCAGCTGGAAATCGGTCAGGGACGGATGGATGGGCGCACCCTTGCCGCGACCGAGGGCGCGTCGTCGACCCGCGGGACCGGCTCCAGCACGGCGGTGAAATGCCGCAGCGCAGGCGAGTCCCCCACGATCCGATAGCCCGTCAGATCGTCGGCCATCCGGCCCACCTTGACCGCGGTCTCCACCACGAACTCCAGGTGGGATCGCGTGTAGACCCGGCGCGGAAGCGCCAGCCGCACCAGCTCGTGCGGGGCCTTGCCCCCACCCGAACCGAGCAGCAGGGTGCCGAACTCCACGGCCCGGATGCCACCCTCCAGATACAGCGCGCAGGACCAGGCATGGCCGGGGAACCGGTGCGCAGGAATGTGCGGGAGGATCTCCCCGGCGCGGACGTACACCGCGTGGCAGCCTGCGGGCCGGACAACCGGCACCCCGGCCTTGTGCAGGGTCTCGGCGAACCAGCGCGCGGTATCTGCGCGATCGGCCAGGTACCGGGGGTCGGTGACCTCGGTGAGGCCCTGGGCCAGCGCGTCCAGGTCGCGCCCGGCGAGGCCGCCGTAGGTGGAGAATCCCTCGTTCAGGATCACCTCCTGACGGAACCGCCCGGCGAGGTCGGCGTTCTCCCGCACCCCGATGACGCCGCCGATGTTGGCCAGCCCGTCCTTCTTGAGGCTGGCCCAGAAGATGTCGGCCAGGTCGAACGTGGCCCGCGCGATGTCGATCGGTTCCCGGTGGCGGTGCTCCTGCTCCCGCTGCCGGATCAGCCAGGAGTTCTCCGCGAACCGGGACGCGTCCAGCAGGAACGGGAGGTCGTGCTCGTCGCACACCGCTCGTACCCCGCGCAGGTTCTCGAGCGAGACCGGCTGGCCACCACCACCGTTGTTGGTGACGGTCATGACGACCGCCTTCACCCGGTGGCCGTCGGGCCCGGTGAGCAGTTCCTCCAACGCCTCGAGATCGATGTTCCCCTTGAAGGGGTGGTCGGAATCGAGGTCGGCCGCCTCCGGGCACGGGAGGTCACGGGCCTCGCTCCCGGTCACCTCCACGTGAGCCCTGGTCGTGTCGAAATGGGTGTTGGACACCACGATGTCGCCCGGCCCCAGCAACGTCGAGAACACCACCCGCTCCGCCGCGCGGCCCTGGTGGACGGGTATCACCTCGGCGAAACCGGAGATGCCCCGCACCACGGTCTCGAACCGTTCGTAGGACGTGGAGCAGGCGTACGCCTCGTCACCCGTCATCAGCGCGGCCCATTGGGCCGCCGACATCGCCCCGGTGCCGGAGTCGGTCAGCAGATCGATGGTGACCTGGGACGCCGGGACCCGGAACAGGTTGTGCCCGGCCCGGGTCAGCGCCTGCTCCCGCTCCGTCCTGGTGGGGAAGGGGATCGGCTCGACCGCCTTGATGCGGTACGGCTCCATTCGGACACGCTCCTGAAAGGACTGTTCTGCGGGGCGATTCCGCCAGCACACCAATGAGATGTCGGCACCCTAGCAATGACGATCCGGGACGCCACAAATCCGCACACTGTGACCTGCGACGCATTCATGCCGTTACGCAGCGACACTCGGAACTACATTTGCGCATGCCGAACTTGCCGAGTGGCGACCGAAATCCACCGGCGTGCCGACCTGCGTCAATGCGAAATACCGCGAATGTTCAGTTGGGCCGCGGAACGACCACCCCCGTGCGCTCGATGAATCCGCGCCGGACGGCGCGGGTCGCTCGGGGTGGTCAGCCCTTCGTCGGCATGCCCTGGCGCGCAGCGATCCGGGAGCGGATCACCTCCGCGAAGGCCGCGGCGTTGCACACGGGCACGACCAGCGCGCCGTCCCGGTGCCGGATCTCGACGACGTCGCGCTCACTGACGAAGTACTGCCGGCCGCCGTCGAGCCGGGCCCACGGGCCGTCATCCGGCCGCGCCGGCCGTACCGACACTCCCGTCACGTCGGCGAGCCGGACGCCGATCCGAACGCGGACGCCGGGCCCGGGCGCAGAACGGCGACGAACTCCCGGTCTGTCAGGCGCACCTCGTCCTGCAGAGCCCAGGTCGGAGTGGCCGACTGGTAATCCGATCGGACCTTCGCGATCACCTCGACCGCCATCTCACCGAGCTCCGCCCGCACTGGATGCCGCAGCGCGCGGGCCGCCAGCACCACGCAGGCCAGCTGCGCCACGACGAGCCCCACAGCCGGCAGGGCCTGCCCGCGTCCGTCGGTGACGGCACCGCTCGCCAGCCCGACGGCCACGGCGCTCGGCACGACCACACCCATCGCCCGCCGCAGCCAGCGCGCCGGGCGACGGCGCACCGCGTCCCGCCGCTCCAGCCAGACGCACGTGATCGGCGCCCCGATCACGAGAGCGGCGGCCGCCACCGCCTCGACGGGTGCGACACGGCCCGCGACGACCGACGTCAGTACGACGAACATCGCCGCCACGTGCAGCGCAATGGCCAGGCCCAGCCAGAACCACTGCTGACGAATGCGGCTCGAAATCAACCTTGCATGGGAGTTACCCACTCCAGACACCTCCACGATTCGAAATTTCTGCCTGCCGATGAATGTCGAAGGCAGAAGGTGGAGGCGCCCGCGCTCTTTCCTCGGCACGGCTACCGGCGCCGAGGGATGTTTCGTGGCCTGCGGAAGCAGGAATCATGGGGCGGCAGCGGGGCGTCATGGCGCGACCCCGCCCGTTGTCGAACCAGGCCGCGGGGGCCCGCGATTGCGCAATTCGACAACATTCCACCGAATCGCGGAACGGGCTGCCCGGGTCACGTCCAGCGCCCACCGGACCGGCCCGGAACGCCGCTCGTCCACGACGCTGTCGAGCAGCGGCCCGTGATCATCGTCGGTGTGGCCCGGGCGACCGGACACGGTCGGCGTGGTCGACCGTCGGTCCTGCGTGGTCCGGGCCGTCACCGACCCCGCGGCGACACCGGCCGCATCCCGGTCGTGGGCGAGTGGGCCCGCACCCGCTCGATCTATCCCGATCAGCTCGGCCAGAGCGGCACGCAGCAGCCCCACCAGGTCGCGGCCGTCGGGCCCGATGCTCTCGAACCCGATGCTCGCCAGGCGGGCCGCGCGAGCCCGCAGCCGCAGCGCACGAGCGAAGCGGGGCTGCCACGTGCCGGACAGGTAGAGCGCGGCGGCCGATCCCACATCCCGCACTCCGTGGCGGGCCAGCGTCCTCTTGACCAGGTCTGCCTCTGCGGGGGTGGCACCCACCCGGATCAGTGCCGCTTCGAGTTCGTCAGCCGTACCGATCCGCAGCCTGCTGATCGCCGACCCCACCAGGGCCGACGCCACCAGGGTGGGGACGGCGAGCAGCAGCATCCGCCCGTGCGCCGCGTCCACCAGATGCGCGTAAGACGCCCCGGCCACCGCAAGGCCGACGACGGCGGTGGCGAACCCGCCCAGCACCGGGATGCCCGCCCCCGCCCCCGCCGCAACGCTTCCGGCCTTGCCGACGTTGATCAGCGAGGCGCCGGTGCCGCCCTCCATCCACCGGTGCAGCCCCGCCTGCATCCAGGCCGTCGCCGCCGCCGACACGACCTGCGTGACGAGGAACGGCAGCAGGCCGGGGGACAGGAACAGCCAGAGCGCCGGCAGCAACTGGACGAGCGCGAGCGCCGTGCCGACCCGAATCACGCGCGCCTCGCTGCTGCGCCCGCCCAGCAGCTGTTTGATCCTCGGCCACGCCTTGCGCACGGCGAGTGCCGCGAGCCGGCTCAACAGCAACACCGCGCTCACCACCTGAGCGGTCGTCCCCGCCGCCGACGTCGGGTCGTTGAGCAGCACCATCTGGTCCGCGATCGCCCCGCCCAGGACGAACGGGGGCATCCCGGACAGGACCGCCAGCACCGGGATCGAGACCACCAGCCGTGCCAGCCCGTGCGGCGTGCCGACGACCTGCCACACCGCTCCATACATCGACGTCAGGACCGACGGGGCCCGTTCCTGGGGCGGCGCCCGGGGCTGCGGCCCCGGGCGCTCACCACGCACGGCGGCCCACACGACCACCGTCAGTCCGATCGCCAGCCCCGACAGCACCAGCATGGTCACCGGTATCCCGACGGCGTCGATGCCGTTGACGATCAGGAGCGGCAGCAGGAGCTGTGAGATCGTGAAGCCCGACTCGTACTGCGAGTCCCGGACGTCCTTCTGCTCCGGCGGTAGCGGGTGGTACACGGCCATGCGGCCGCGGACCAGGCCGGCGGCCAGCCCCATCACGCCGATGGCGATGAGCGAGGGCAGGAACAGCGCGGCGCTGTCGCCCAGCCCGATGAGTGCCAGCCCGGCCGACCCGATCGCTCCCAGCACGACGGTGGCCACCATGTTCTTGATCAGCCGATCGCCCAGCCCCGCCATCGCCAGCCCGATGCCCGCGGTGGTCGACGTCCCGATCGAGCCCTGGGTCGTCACCCAGCTCGCCGGCTGGTCGTAGTGGTCGGCGAAGTCCAGCGACGATGCCATCTGCGCACCGGCGGCCTGGCCCGGCAGAGCGCCTGGGAGCGCGGCCAGGCTCGCCATGTGCCGCTTCCACCCGAGAACGGCGGCCTCCCGGGCCTGCAGCACGTCCGGTCGCCCGAAGCCGGCCAGCACCGCCTCGGCCATCGCCTCCGAGGTGGCCTGATGCTCCCCCTGCTGTGCCAGTACGAGCGCCCGGCCCCGCTCCTCCACCAGCTCCGACAGATCCTGCCCACGAACCTCCGCGGGGATTCGTCTCGACACCCACCACCGCTGGAGACGGTTCCGCGCCGTCCCGGCCCGATCGGTCGCACGTATCGCTCGCCGCACGTCGAGCACCCGGCCACGGGCCCGTTCCACCTCTCTGCTCGCCTCGCGGACCGGATCGAACACCCTGCGCAGCCGCACGCCGCCGCGCCACGACAGCGGCAGCCATCGGGCCCGCCACCCCGGCACCTCGCCCGCCGCGGCCAGGCCCGCGGTCCGCACCCCTGCCTCGATCTCGGCGATCAGAGCCACGGAGGCCGGACCGTGCTCCTCGGCCTCCCACCCCTTCTCGTCGAGGTGACGGTTCTCGTGGTCGCGTACCGCCGCCCACATCCCGGACGCGCGCACCGCGGGCACCCGCTCCGCGACGACCACGAACACCCGACGCCCGCGCCCGTCCCGCACACCGGCCGCCCACACCCGACCCGCCACCAGATCGGCGAACTGCCGGTCCATCCCGCCACGCCGCAACCACCGCGCCAACCGCGCCCGCGACACCACCCACAACCGCTCGTCCGCGTCCACCGCGAGCGGGGGGCCCCGGATCCGCAACAGCCCCGCCACCCACCGGGCCACCCGAAGCCGGCGTTCCTGCCGGATCAGCGTCCCGTGCACCTGCCGCTCGGCCTCCGGGCTCAGGCCGGCGGCGAGCAGACCGCCGTCACCGCCCGTATCGGTGGGTGCCGCCCCTCCTCCGGACTCGGACGGGCCGGCGGGTGGGCCCCGCGGGCTGATCGCCCGTCCATCGCCGTTCCCGCCGCGACCGAAGAACATCAGCGCGGCCATGCCCAGCGTGAAAGTCCGCGCACGCTCGACCAGGAAGTCCCGCTTCTCGCCGCTGCGCCGGGTGACCAGATCCCCCAGAACCGCCACCGGGAGGAGCAGTAGGTCGCCGGCGGTCAGCCCGTAGTTGAGCACCAGCGCCAACCACGTAGGTGCGTGGGCGTGCTCCAGTGCGTGCGGCCACAGCTCGTCGAACGAGCCGAGCATCATCGCCGAGAACCCGTACACCGCGGCGACCGCGACGAGGAACGGGTTCCGCAGCGCCCGCGCCGGCTCCACGAACACCGCTCGGAGCAGCTCGGCCCACGAGCTTCGGTCACGCCAGGAGAACGCCGGCGGCGCCCGTCCCGGTGGATGCGTCACCCACAGCCCGATCGCCAGCAGCACGGCCGTGGCCGCAGTCGCCAGCACCGTGGCGTCCAATCCGAAACCGACTAGCACGCCGTGCGCCGCCAGCACCGTCGCCGTGGACGCGGCCAACCCGAACGACACCGCGAACAGCGCCACCGTCGGCCACGCCACCCGTTCACCGCGCACCCGTCGCACCGCGTTCGACTCGTCGAGCCACTCGTCGGTCTGGTTGAGCAGCTTGATCCACATCGACGATGCGAGCCCCAGCACGAATGCCGCCGCCGTGAAACCCGCCGACCCGGACACGACCGCGAACAACCCATGCGCCGCCGCCACGAACAGCAACGACGCCACCGCCCGCGTCCGCGCCGGCAGGTAGTCCCACAGCGGACCGAGCACGAAGATCCCCGCCACGTTGCCCACCAGCGCCCAGGTGAACATCTCCCCCGCTGCCATTCCGGCGGCCTCGGTGAACCCCCGTGTGGAGTACAGGCCCGACAGCACCACGCCGCTCGCCACCGACATGATCGGGAGGAACCAGCGCCCGTGCGCGGGCGAGAACCCGCTGCGGAACCCGGCGAGCCTGCCGCCGGTCAGCGGACCGTCACCAGGCGCCGCCCGTGGCGAACCACCATCACCCGGCTCGGCCGGGTGGTGCGGCTCGTCGGCGCGGCGGTGCCGCACCAGCCGGGCGACCACCGCCGCCGCCGTCACCGCCACAACGCCACCGACGATCAGCGTCGCGACCTCGGCCGGCACCGCGAGCCCACCGACCACAGGAGCGGCCGGGCCCGCGCTGCGAGCCGCTGCCTCTCTCCGGCCGGCCGGCAGATCCGCGACCGGCTGATCGCGGCGCCGGTCCTCGGCGATCCAGCCACGGACGGTCCGGCGGCTGACGCCGCTCAGCCGGGCGACCTCACCCCGGCTCAGCCCGGCGCCCAGCGCGACGAGCGCCCAGTAGCGCTGGAAGTTGGACAGGTCCCGGGGCAACGGCTCCAGGTGGCGCAGCCCGCGCCAGTCACCCCACACCCGGTAGGTGTCCACGACCTGGTCCTTGTGGAGGACGAACCGCCCACTCGCCTTCGCCACACCCTCGACCGACGGCCTCATGGCCTGCTCGATGCGGGTCAGCGGCAACCACACATCCCGCGTCCGGCTGAACCGCACCTCCAGCCAGGTCAGGACGGCCACCTCGGTCACCGCTTGCGGGAGGTCGAGGAGCCGGCGGGCCAGTACGACCAGCAGATCAGGTAGCGCCCGGACGAACCCGACGATGCTGCGGATCGGATGCCGCCACGCGAAACCGACGCCGGTGACCGTAGCCAGCCCGAGCGCGACAACCGCCACCCCGGCACCCGTCCCGACGACGAGCCCGAGCGCCGGCAACCCGGCCAGCACTGCCAACGCGACGGCGACGGAGCCGGCGCCCACGAGCGCTTCGCCCACGGCGTGCCGCTGCAGCGCCCGCCCCGTCGGAGTGCCCTGTCTCCGGTACAGCCGCGCGACGACCGCGTTCGCAGCCAGGTAGATCACCCCGACCACGACCATTTCTCGGGGGAACGCCAGGAACGCCTGCCCGAAGACCAGCACCAGCGCGACGAACGCGCCCCCCACAGCCGCCGTCGCCAGACCGATACCCGCGCTCCACCTGGCCAGAAGCTGCGGCGTCGCTACCCGCTCCGCCGCCAGGACCGCCAGGGTCGGCCACACCGAGCCGTAGGCCGTACGGAGGAACACGGACCAGCTGGCCAGCAGCTCCGGACTGACCAGTGCCGACACGACTGCTTCAACGGGCCGATCGGTCCAGGCAGACGTGAGGAGAAGCTGGGTGGCCGCGTAGCTGAGGTTCGCTTCTGCAACCAGCACAAGGCCGACCAGCACGGCAAGCGCCTTGCGCGCCGAGCGGGCCGCCACGATCCGCGACCACTGCCCTTCCAACGGTGTTCCTCGCACCACCGAGGGCAGCTCGGCAGCAGTTCCCTCCGCAGTACTGCTGGTCGCCGAGCCGCCCGTCCCGGGCCCGTCGAGTGTGCGCCGTCGGCCATCGTCGTCGGGAGCGCGCACGATGTCGCTCTCGACGCGTGCCAGGGCTGCATCGGTCGTCACAAAGGCCACCAACACCGCGACGACCGGCACCAGCATCGATCCGAAAGCCGCGACCACCGCTGTGCCCACCGAGGCAGCCACCATCACCGCGGCCAGCGCGACCCGCACCGGAATCCCTGCGGTGGTGTCCGTCCTGTCGGCCCGGCGCACGGCGTGCGCGGTCAGTGCCACGACGACGGCCACGGTTCCGCTGGCGATCGCGCCGACGACCGCCAACACCGCCGAAAGGGTCGTCGCCGCTGCGAACGTCGAAACCACCGCTCCGAGCGAACCGGCCGCTGTCAGCCCGACGAACAATGCGACGCCCGCGATCCTCCATCGCTTCCAGAAACGCGGATACCCCATCGCCGCGTCCAGCGCGGAGAAGCCCCAGCCGCGATAGCGGACGTTGATCACCACGGCAGCCAGCAGTGCGGCGGTCCCACCGACGAGCACCCGCGGCCAGTCCACCCTCGACGCGTCGAGTCCTGACCAGACCTGTTCCGCCACATCGGCGATCGCCCCCAGAACCGGCGCCCACCACGAGGCGTCGAGACCAACGGCCCCAGCAAGAGCCGGCGTCACAGCGGCTGCGGAAACCGCCGGCAACAAGAGCAACGCGAGTACGAGAACACCCGCGAACGCAACCCGCCAGATCAACCTCGACGCCCGTGAGCAGGACCGCGACGCTGTCCGCGCGCCCCCGGCGACCCGAGCCGCCGCACGGTGCCGCATCGTGGTCTCCGCGTCCGCCAGGTCCCGAGCGCCGCGCAGTGGGGAGAACACCAGGAACACCCAGGCGGCGGCCCACACGCCGGCCATCGCCAGCCCGGCCGCCGGGCGCATCCCGATCCATGTCGCGAGCACCCCACCGAACGCCGCCCCGAACGGGGTACCGAGATCGCCGATGAAACGGTTCGCCGCGACCACCGAAGGCCGCAGTTCCGGCGGGGTGACCGCCTGCAGATAGGTGATCGCGGTGGACAGCCGCACCCGGGTTACGAACAGCACCGCGGTCAGCGTGGTGCCGGCTGCCAGCAGCCCTGGCCAGCCCGACGGCGCGAACGGGTACAGCAGCAGCAACGGCCCTGCCAATATCGGCGGCAGCCACAGGACCCGGGCACCGCCGAATCGCTTGTCCAGCCGCCCGGCGAGTGCCGCGCCCAGCACCCCGCCGAGGAACATCGCCGTGGCGACCACCCCGACCGCAGCCTGCGAAGCGCCCAACTCCCGCACCAGGAACACCACCTGCGTCGCGAACACCGCGCCCAGGAAGAACTTCGAGAACGCCTCGTACAACGCCAGACCGCGAAGGATCGGGTGCCGGAACAGGAACCTCAACCCGGCTCCGATGGACACCTTCCGGGCGGACGGCGCATCGTCGGGCGACCGGATCCGCGTCAGCACGACCAGGTCGACCAGGTACGACACCGCATCCACGACCAGCGTGGCCGCCGCACCGATCACGCCTGCCAGCGCGGCGCCCACCGTGGGGCCCGCCGCCTGTGCCGTGCTGGATCCGGTCGTCAGCCTGGCGTTGGCGGCTGCCGTCCGACCCGGCCCGACCAGCTCCGGCAGGTAGGCCCCGGCGGCCACCGTGTACACGCTGAACAACCCGCCGGTGGCCCCGGCCACCACCCAGAGCTGCCACAGCGTGAGCACACCGGCGAACCAGGCGATCGGGATCGACGCGACCAGCCCCAGCCGGAGCAGGTCGACCACGATCATCAGCGGACGCTTGGCCACCCGGCCGGCTAGCCATCCCGCGGGCAACGCGAGCAGCACGCCCGCCCCGTACGTGAGGGTGTTCAGCAGGCTCGCTTGGAAGGCCGTCGCACCCAGCTCGTTCGTGGCCAGCAGCGCCATGACCACCGTCGAGACGGCCGTGCCACCATCGCCGACGATGCGCCCCCACCAGAGCAACCGGAAGTCCCGACCGTCCAGGGCGTGCCGCCCGAGCAGCCCGACGATCTCGGCGGCGTCCTCGTCGTGGAGCCGGCCGTCTCCGTTACGCTCCTTGCCCTGGCGGTGGAAGTCGTTCTCGTGCGCCAGCAGCCGCTCCAACAGCCCGGCCTCCCGCAGCCGCGCCAGCGTCGGGCCGAAGACCACGACCACGTCCCGCTCAGCCCAGTAATAGCCGACAAGCCTCCGCGCCAACCCGTGCTGCCCGATGGCGAGCAGCCAGGTACGCGTTCGCCGGTCCAGCGGAATCGACACCACCGCGGGTGCATCCGGCTGGGCACCGGTATCCGCGTGCTCGCTCCCGCGCTGGACCAGCCGTGGCAGCACCAGCTTCCACAGTGCCCGCTGCCACGACCACCACCGGCCGCTGACCACGGCGCCGCTGTTCGACCTCGCGGTACCAGGTCCGGCGTCCGCGGCGGTGGCGCGACTGCGCGCGACGAACGGCGGGGCGCGGGTGGTCCTGGCTCCCATCAATGCCGCGACAGCGACGACCCCGGCCGCAACGGCGAGGGCGCTCCCCGGACCAGGTGAAGCCAGGACCGGCACGTCAACGGGGTGCACAGCCGCCAACCAGCCGAGCACCGCGACCGGGACGACCGCGCGGCTCAGCCCTCCCGGACCGGACGAGTGGCCGGGGTCGTCACCGGAGATGCTCCGGAGCCGCCGCAGCAGCTGGTCATGGCCGGTGCGCAGCGGGTCCAGCTCGGGCCGCGACCCGCCCTCGTGCCGCTCGAGGAATGCATCGACCACGCGCAGGACCTGCGCGACGCGCTCGAGGTTGCCGCGCCACTTCTCGACGTCCCCGGCGCCCAGATCCTCCAGGTGGTCCGCGACGTACTCCGAAAGCCCGAGCAGCGTGTCGGCGGCCGCCAGCCGGGCCAGCAACAATCCGGGCACGACCGACGCGGCGTCCAACCCCCGCCACAACCGCTCCACACCGGCGTCCGGATCCTCGGCCAGCCGGACCACCACTTGCTCCAACAGTTCCCGCGCCGCAGCGCTCTCCGGCCGATCCAGCACATCCCCGCTGGTACGCAGGCCGACGATCACCCGCCGGCGCGGCACGTCCAGCAGATAGACGACCGTGACCGAACCCAGACCGGCGTCGGTCAGGGCCTCGCCGATCTCGGCGTCACCATCGACCTGCGTGTAGGAGAGCCCCGCTTCTGCCCACAGCCCGGACGGGCTCGCCTTCGACAGATGCGCGGCGTTCGACCGGAGCGCGCCCCGCTGCTCCAGCCGACCGACCAACTCGCCGAACTCCACCAGCACGGACGGATCGAGTCGGACCGGTCGACCGGCCCCGTCGAACGCCACGACCCGGATCGACGGTTCGGGGCGCTCGGTCCGGCCCTCGACGGGCGCAGCGCCCGGGGTGACGTCCCCGCGGGGCAGCTCGTCCAGCACGGCGAGCGCCTGGCCGGGTGTGGCGGCCTGTGCCGCCCGGATCGCCTCGTGGATGGTCTCGACATCGCGGCGGTGCGCCAGCGCGTCGGGGAACAGCCCCGCCACGTCGTCACGCTCGTGCTGTAGCACCCGCTCCAGCAACCCGAGCCGCTGCAGCTCGGCCCGGCGCTCGGCGAACATCGCGACAACCAGGACGCCGTCGGGGGCGCGCCAGCTGAACGCCCACGCCCGCAGGATGTGCTCCACCTGCTGCGATGTGGCACCGAGCTCGCGCAGCGCGGCGGCCACCGCCTCCGGACGCACCGGCGGCAGTTCCTCGTCCGGGCGCAGGCCAGGTGGCGAATCGCGGACGCGCACCCGGTCGGTCGCGTTCCACGCACCGTTCACCGATGCGTCCCGGACGGTCGCGAACGCCTGGCGGGCGAGGCGGATCTCCTCGTCTGTGAGCAGACCGAGCGGGCCGGCGCCATGGTCGCCGCCGTCGAGCGTGTCACCCACGACCGCAGACGGCCCCCGCTCCCGCAGCATCCCCCGGATCAGCCGCACCACCCCGGCACCAGCCACGACGGCCAGCGTCAGAGAACCGGCGGTGGCCCACGGACCACCCGTGACCAGCCCGATCGCCCCCAGCACCGAACCCGCTGCCGCGAAGCCGAACACCGCCGTCGCGAGCGTGGCTACGGTGGAGTTCCCGATCGGCCCGGACGGCGGGCCCGCCCGCGCCGGGCCGGTGAGCAGCCGGTGCAGCGCCCACAACGTCGTCACGGCCCCGAACCCGGCAACCGCCGTGATCAGAACCGGCTGCGCGGGGCCCGCCACCACCAGCACCCCGACCACGAGCCCCGCGGCGACCACCGGCGGCGCCACCGCCCGCACCACCCGGCCGAGATCCGCCCGCGCCGCAGGCGGGCTGTGGGTCAACCGCGCCAGCCACTCCCGCAGCCGCCATCCGCCCAGTCCGAGGCCGGTGAGCACACCCGCGATCAGCAACGGCGCCCAGTGCTCGGGCCAGATCGCGAACAGCCCCCAGTACAGGAGGCTCGCGGCGGCCGCACCTTCCATCACGTCCAGATAGAGGCTGCCGTCCAGACCCGGCCTGCGCTCCGCCACCATGCCCAGCACGCTGGCGTACGCGAACGCCACCGCCAGAGCGGTGGTCACCGCCAGCAGCAACGGATCGAACGCCACCCAGCCCAACTGGTAGACGTACAACCCGATCCCGACATTCGACACGACCGGGTACCCCACCCAGGTCAGCAGCCAGCCGGCCACCCGACGCAGCTGCGCACCCCAACCCAGCAACTTGTTGAGGGCCGTGCTCGACGTCGACAACCCGAAGATCGCAGCGGTCACCGCGAACAGCGCCGAGATCACCGCCGACAGACCCATACCGGCCATCGCCGCCGCCACGGCCAGCCACCCGGCGTTCACCACGAACGTGACCAGCAACGTCGTGGTCGCCACCGACCGTGGTACGGGCCCGCGCGGCAACAGCTTGAGCAGAATGAGCAGGTTGATCAGCCCCCGCAGGGCGAACGCGGCGTCACTCGCCGTCCCCTGCCCCACGACGATCGCAACCAGGGACACCCCCAGCACCACGACCGCGAACCCGGCCACCGGCCAAAGCCGCGCCGGGGCACCGGGCACGGCCGCGGCCGAGGTCCCGACGAGGCCACCGGCGACCCACCGCAGGCCGCGCACCGACCACCGCCACCCGGCCGCCGCCAACCCGGTCACGAAGCGCCGCACCAGCACCGCACCCACCGCGGCCACAACCAGTCCGCCGCCCGCCATGACCAGCCACAGCCCGGCCCAGCCCGTGGGCGGACCATGCGCGGGAGGCGACGACGATGCCGTCTCCACAGGCGGCGTCGCGGTCGCAGTGGCCGACGGCGATGCCCCGGAGTTCGACGGCCCAGGCCACGGTCGTTCGTCCGCCTTGCCCGGCTCAGCGGGTTCTCCCCGCTGCACCCCGCCCTGCTGGGACGGCTGCTCACCGTTGCCGCCGAGGTCGCGCGGTTGCGACGGCTTCGACCCGTCCGGCACCACCAACACATCACCCGGGTGGATCAGGTTCGGATTCCCGTCGACGACACCCGGGTTGCGTTCCGCCAGGACCTGCACCGACAGCCCCAGCTCGGCCGCGATCCCGGACAGCGTGTCGCCCGGCCCCACCTTGATCGCCGGGATCCGCAACCACTCACCCGCCACGATGCGATCCCAACTCGCACGATCCGAGAACCGATCACCGTTCGCCTCCACGACCTCCTCGACGGCGATGCCGTGCCCCGCGGCAATCTCGGTGAGCGTCTCCCCCGGCTCCACCAGGGTGTGTCCGGGCATGCCAGGTGCGGTTCCCTGCGCGGCAGCCGGGACGGCGGCGGTGAGCACACCACCCGCAGCAACGAGCAACACCACGGCGGTCCGCCACCCGACATCAGCCCCGGCGGCCGCCCACCGCACGACCCGCCTGCCCAGCTCGCGCATCGCGTCCCGCAGAACGAGGCGCGATGTACCCACCACCACTACGGCACCGATGACCACGGGAACGGCAGCCACCAACACCGCTGCCGGTGCGACCACCGCGCCCGACGCCGCCACCACCCCGGTCGCCGTGATCGCTGCCGCAGAGGGGGCCCCGGCGAGTACGAGAACGATCGCGCCCACAATGGCCGCCCCGACGACGAGGGCCGTTCGGCGCCACCCACGAGGGCTGTTGGCGCGGGTGGCCGGGCCGCTCGGGCCCACCGTCGGGCCACGAACGGAGCGCCCACCGGTGAGGTTCTCCTCGGCCGCCTGGCCGTCATGGCCGCCGCGACCGTGCCGCCAGAGGTACACCACCAGTGCCGCCAGGAGCATGGCCGTCCCCGCAGCGCCGATCTGCACCGACACCCCGGCCCACCCCGGCGGCAAGCCAGGGGTGTGACCCGCCCACGTCCGGCCACCCAGCACCGCGCCCAGCACCAGCATCGACAGCGCCTTGAGCTGCTGGGCCATGTTGTTGGCGTGCTCACGCACGCGCTGATCGGCGATGTGGTTCTTCAACAGGGCGTTGACCGCGAGGATCATGCCGACCGAACCCGCCTCCCCCGCGAAGGCGTTGATGCTGATCCCGACCGCGGGGTCGCCGAGCACGTGCTGGGTGAACGTCACGCTCGCCGCGCCGAAGAACATCAGCACGGCCATGCCGAGCGTGAACGCCCGCGCGTGCTCGACCAGGAAGTCCCGCTGCGTACCGCTCCGGCTGCCGGCACGATCACCCAGCCACGCCACCCCGACGACCAGCAGCTCGCCGGCGATCAGCCCGTAGTTCAGCACCACCGCCAACCACCCGGGAGCGTGGGCGTGCTCGAGCGCGTGCGGCCACAGCTCGTCGAACGCGCCGAGCATCATCGCCGAGAACCCGTACACCGCGGCGACCGCCACGAGGAACGGGCTGCGCAGTGCCCGCGCCGGCTCGACGAACACCGAACGGGCCAGCTCTCCCCACGAGAACACCGGCGGCGCCCGGCCAGGGGGGTGCGTCACCCACAGCCCCACCGCGAGCACCACGGCCAGCCCGGCGGTGGCCAACACCGTGGCGTCCAGGCCGAACCCGATCAGCACACCGTGGGCCGCCAGCACGGTCGCCGCGGATGCCGCCAGCCCGAACGAGAGCAGCGCCACCCCGACCGTCGGCCACGCCACCCGCTCACCGCGGGCCCGGCGCACGCCGTTGGACTCGTCGATCCACTCGTCGGCCTGGGTGAACAACTTGATCCACGTCGATGAGGCCAGGCCCAGCAGGAACGCCGCGACCGTGAACCCGACCGGGCCGGACACGAACGCGAACGCCGCGTACGCCGCCGCGGCGAACAGCAGCCCGCCCACCGCCCGCACCCGCGCCGGCACGTGGTCCCACAGCGGGCCCAGCACGAAGATCCCAGCCACGTTGCCCACCAACACCCACGTGAACATCACCCCCTCGGCCATCCCGGCCGCCGCGGTGAAGGCACGCGTGGCGTAGAGGCCCGACACCAGCAGTCCGGAGGCCGCCGCCGCGATCGGCACGAACCACCGCCGATGCCCGGCCGAGAACCCGCTCCGCCACTCGGCAACACGTGCCAGCGGCCCGCGCGCAGCGCCGTCCCGTCCCCCGGCCCGAGACTCGGCAGCCGGCCGGACCGACCGCGCGTGACGTGGCCCCACGACCGGAGGCCCGCCGACCGACCGGAACGCCGGCCGCGCGTGACGCGGCCTCTCGACCGGCGCGTGCACCAATGCCCGCAAACCGACGAAGCCCGCCACGACCGCCCCGACGACCGCCGTCACGACCACCGTCACGACCACCGCCGCACCGGCCACCACCTGCGTCTGATCGGCCACCGGGAGGGCCACCGCGGGAACTGCGGTCAGCAGCACCACGGCAGCCGCCACGACAACCGTGACCACGCCGCGCAGCAACCAGCGCCGGCCGGGGGCCTGCGCCGTGGCCGGCACTCCGCCCTGCTGGTCCCGGCCGGCCCGGGCATGGTCTGGCGCTGTGCGGGTCTCGGCGGTCGGGGAGGTCGGGCCGGGGTTCGCTCCTTGATCTGCCCGGAACGGCCCGGACGGCTCGGTGTTCACCCCGACGACGACCACGGTCTTGTCGTCGCGCCCACCCCGGCTGTTCGCGGCGTCGACCAGCTGCCGCGCGGCCCGTCCCGGGTCGCGCACCGCGGTGTCGACATCGACCGCGGCCGCCAGGTCGGACGGCTCGGCGAAGTTGTCCGAGACACCATCGGTCACGACCACCAGCAGCGCAGGCCCGTCCACCGTGATCGTGTGCGTGTCCGCGGACGGCGCCGGGCTCTCCCCCAACGACCGGGTGCTCGCCGACGCCGGACGCGACGACGGCGCACCCTCCACCGTCTGCTCGGTGGCCAGGTTGTCGTCAACGGTCACCAAGGTCGCCCGCCCCTGCGCGTCGATCAGGTAGACCCGGCTGTCACCGACCCCGACCAACACCACCTCGCTGCGCCGCACCACCGAGTCACCTGCGCTGACGACCGACCGGCTGACGACGACCACGCGGAACCCGGTCAGGTCCGGCTCCGTGGCGTCGGCCTGCGGGGTGGTCGCGGCCGCCGCGGCGTCATAGACCGCACGCCCGACCTGCACGCCGCTCGCGGCCTCGGGCTGCGCGGCCGTCGCCTGCGCGCCGGCCCGGACCGCGACCTGGGAGGACGGGGCCGTCCGCGGGCTCACGCCCTGCTGGTCGGCGACCATGACCACCATCCGCCGACCCGTGTGCAGCAACCGCATCGCGTCCCCGCCGTTGCCGACCGGGCCCGGCTCCACCACCCCGGCGGCACTCGGAACCTCCGCCGTCGTCGCCGGGCCCAGCTCGGCCACGGTGGCGGGGATCGCCGTGCCGTGCGCGGTCAACGACTCGATCGCTTCGTTGATCAGTTCCCCGTTCGTGCGGATCGCCACGACCAACGCGGCGCGACGCCGCTCCAGCCGCCCGATCCCGCCCTCGAGCAACTCATGCGAATCGACCGCGACACCCGCCACCGAGTACAGCGACGTGTACCACGTCGGTGCCGCCTGCCCGTTCAGGTCGGCGAGCACCCCGTTCAGGAACGCCAGTCGCTGTTGGACCACCTCCAGCTCGCGCCATTGCGCCGCACGCAGCCGCTCCAACCGCGCCAGCAACCGCCGCTTCGTGCGCACGTCATACGCCGCCGCACGCGCCGCCTTCCGCGCCGGCAGCCCGCGCACCCAGGTCCGCGCCGTCGCCGGAACCAACCGGCGCAGCCCCCGTTGCACCCGGGTCGGCGGATGCGCCGGATGGATCCCCAGCAGCCGTGTCCCGAGGTACCGCAGCTGGAAGCCGAAGCCCTTGACCAGGTCCAGCTTGGTCTGCCGGCCTCGCCAGGTCACCGTCACCGACTGCAGCGACACCCGGAACTCGAGGAAGTTGGACAGCTCCGGGTCACCCGGTCCGCCCCCGATGAACAGGTGGATCTGCGAGATGAACTCGAACACCCGCCAGGACCACAACGACCAGTCCCGTACCAGCAGCCAGTCGGACGACCGCTGCAGCGGGTGCATCCCGACCAGCCGGGGCATCTTCGACACCAGGTCGATCTGCTTGCCCGGCACCGTGAACGTCACCAGCCCACCGGAGAGCCGGGCGAACCGCAGCACCACCAGCTGGCCCTCGAACCGGAACAGCACGAACAGACCCAGCGACCGGTTGTCGTTCTTCGTGACGTGCGGCGTTCCCACCGCGGCCGTGTCGAGCACCGTCCCCTCGCCGGCAATCTCGCCGTTGGCCCTGACATACACCTCGACCACGCCGAGCCACTCCAGCCATCCCGGCAACGCCACCTCGGTCGCCAGGGAGAAGAGCTCGTTGCGCGGACCGATCGTGGCCGCCCGGTTGAAGACCGCGGCCTTCGCGATCCGCCACGACCGCACCAACCGCTCCCGCAGCGTCAACCGCTGCCCCTCGGCGAGGTCGCCCTCCTTGTCCTTGCGCACCAGCTTCACGTGCAGCAGCCACAGCACGAAGTCACCCGGCGGGCCCATCAACTCCTGCACCCCGGTCGGGTAGACCCGCTTCTCGGTGCCCCACGTCCAGCGCGGCCGCGACCCGATGTGCGTCGCCACCGACCGCAGCAGCTCGACCACCCGACCGGCCAGTCCACGCACCCATGCCACGCCCAGATGCACGGCGAGGGACGTCGCGGCCCAGAACGCCGAGACCGCCCGGACTCCGACCATGACCGCGACCACAACGGCAAGGGCTGCCTCGAGGCCGAGTGCGAGGAGCAGGACCGGATCCGCGAACTGGGCCCATTCGGTCGGCGCCGACGTCGTTGCGACCTGCCCGGCTTCCGCGAGGAGCGCCGCTATCGCCACCACCGCAAAGCCGTACGACGAGCGACCGCGACCCTCGATGGCGCCGCCCGCGCCGAAGAGTGTCTCGTCATCGACGGGCGACAGCCGGTCGGACCGGGACTCGACGCCCGCCCTCGGCGGGTCGCGACCACTCGGTGCGACATCCGCGGCCGTCCCCTTCGGGGCGGTCCCGGTAGGCACGACCTCGCTCGTTGTCTCGGAGGCGGGCATCCGGGCAGGAACGTCGGCCGCCGGGTCTGTGCCGCCGTTGCCGGACGGCGGCGCGCCGCTCATCGCGCTCGACGCCGAGCCGCGTCGGATCGCCGTCACCACACCCGACGCCCTGAGGTAGGCCCGAACCGCCCGCGCACCGACAGCGATCTGCCATTCGGCCCCGTCGGCGGCCTGCCGAGAGGCTCGGTTGACACCGGCGAGCCGCTCCGGCGCCCGGTGGTCAACCGGATCACGGACGATGACCGGGCCACCGGAAAGGCCGCCCTGCATCCATTCCGACCGTGCGAGGTCCAGGTCGGTGCTGCGCAGCGGTTCCGCCGAGGCATCGACCAGCCGGTCGACCAGGGTGCTACCGACTCCGATCAGATGCTGTGTCTCCGTGGCGCGACGGATCACCCGGTCACGAGCACGCGCGATCGGAATCGTGATTCGGGGGAAGCCGAGAACGATCACCGGGGTGCCGGTCTCGGGTGCGTCCGCGAACACCAGCGGGGAAAAGCGGATCTCGGCCAGCGCCGGATGGGTGATGCGGAACAACCCCAGATCGAGCTCGAGCGCGACCCGCATCACATCCTCACGGCGCAGGCCGTGCCCGTTGCGCTCGCCGCTCCGTACCGCGCCGGTGGCGATGAGAGCGTCGGCGAGCGTGGCCGAGTCAGGACGCGCAAGCACGGCGGCCGGAACGGCCACGACCCCGGTTGGCGTCTGCACATGGACGGTTCGCTGGGTGACCGTGAGACCGTGCTCCGGGCCGAACTCGGTCACATGCCGGTTGGTCAGCACATAGCCGGTGTCACCGTCGACCGCCACGAGCGTGCCGGTCGCGATGCCTTCCACCGGCCCGGTCTCCTCGCCGGTCGCGTCCAGCACCACGCGCACGACTCGGGCGGCGAGGGCCGGCAGCCGATCCCCCGCCCCAGACGCCAGCCACGTCGGGGGGAGCGCCGTACCAACCCGGGTGAACAGCCGCGTCGCTTCCTCGGGTGCTGCCCCGTAGATGTCGGGCAGCGCGCGAAGCGACCGCACGTCACGCGCGCCGCGCACTCCGCCCACCGCACGATCGGCCCAGGTCCACGCAGCCGTGACCACGACGACCAATCCGACGGCCACCGCAGCCAGGAGCCACGGGCTTACCGCCGGGTGAGCCGCTGCCGCACCGAGCCCGGCGAGCCCGAGCAAGCCGGTCGTGGCCATCGTGGACGCCGAAAGGCGACCGGCTTCGGGGTCGTCGATTCCGCGCTCTGGCGTCTGCGGTGTCTCGCGGGCTTCATCGACACCGTCCACGGGACCCGGTGTGCCGTCCGGACGCTCCCGGTCCGACCCGGCCGCACCGGTGCGAACCAGCTCCCGGGACAGCGGGGCGTACCCAGGGCGCCGGCTCACCCAGGCCGCGAAGGCCGGCCAGTCCCCGTCGCGGGCGACGATGTCGGCCACCGTCGGCTCGCGGGTGTACTCCACCGACGCGGCGACCAACGCCAGCGCGGCCTGAACTTCCTGCACATCCAAAGAGCTCGCGAAGATCCGCACTTCGAACGAGTCGTCATTCTGAACGTTGACCGCCACGTCCCGGTCCTCGCCATCACCCTTCCAACCGGCGGCGTACAACGTGGCGTTTCGTCGATCCGAATCGGTGAACTTCGCGACCTCGGAGTCCCGGCGGGCCAGCATGATCAGCTGTTCCCTGTTCTGGTACAGAAGGTTCAGCCATCGGTGGGTGTGTTCCGGGGAGTCGAAGGCGTCGCGGCCCACATGCACGTGCAGTCCGGTGTTCGGCAGGGACTCAGCACCCAGTTCTGCGAGTTCGGCGAGCATCTTCCACGGGAAGTTTTCCATCGCCCACTCGTACGACATCGGGTGGGTGACGATCTCGATACCGTGCGCCAGATCCGAATCGTGCGTCAGGTGACCCAGATCCCGCAGACGTCCGTGTGCATGCTCGACCGCTGAGGCGTACCGCGTTCTCCTGATCTCGATCTCCAGCTCGAAGCCGAGATAGGTAGGACCGTTCCCGTGGAACTCCCACCTCGTCGGCCGGTAGCTGTCGTAGTGGATGAGATTGAGCGACACCCGCAGCAGGTCCGCGAGATCGGTGAAACCGGGCGGAAGCCGGTCGAGCAACCGATCCACCGCGGTGGCGTCTTCCGGTCGCAGCGGGAGCTCCTTCGCACCCTGCACCACGGTGATCAGCGCCCTGACCAGCCGGACCGGCTCTGCCATGACCCCGGCTACGCTGTTCGCCTTCCCACTCATCACTGCGCCGCCTGCGGCTCCACGGTGGCCGTGCACGGCGAGTTCGAACAACGCCGAGCGCAGCATCTGCTCCACCACCTCCGCCGCCGGTCCTGCGGAGCCATCAGCGGCACCGGGGGACGAAGGGCGTCCGGTGCCGTCGCTCGGCCTGGTGGACGCAATGCTGACCTCGGTGACGCTGTCCCCGACGAGGGGTCCCCGTGCCATGATCGGCACGACCACGGTGGTGGAGTTGTCCAGGCCGCCCGCGTCAAGTGCGAGCTGTGTGAGCTCGACGGCGGCCCGCACGGGCTGGACGGCCGCGGTGCCGAGCAGGGCCGGTTCCGCCAGCTCGACGGCACCGGTGTCGTCGAGCACGCGGGTCAGCCCGTCGGTAGCAACGAACAGGACGCCGTCCTGATCGACGCGGAAGCTCCGCACCGCAGGCTGCGGCTCGCGCCCCGAACCCAGGTGCATCGGGTGGCCGTCACCACGGAGCTGATCCTCGGTCACCTGGATCACGCTGCCCGGAACCGCCCAGTACGCGCGACTGTCGCCGACCCAGCCCACGGTCACCCAGATGTCGTCCCCGTTCCGGGTGATCACTGCGACGACGATCGTCGTGGCCGGATCGCCGCCCGCATCGCGCAGTGCCTCGTTGGCGAGGTAGATCGCCGCCCGGACCCGTCCCTCGGCATCAGCCGCGGTGATCCGGCCGCCGTCCAGCAATGCCGAGCCTGCGACGTCGGTCGCCCTGTGCGCGCCGGAACGGGAGTAGGGCGAGTAGGTCCCGTCGGCCTGGAGCGAGACCCCGTCCGCCACCACGGCCACCACCTGGCCGTCCGCGGAGCCGAATCCGGCCGCGTCCTGGTTGTCGCGCTTGCGCGGCCCCTTGTCGCTGACCGCGCCGACCGGGCCCGCCCCCACCCCACCGGACACCCGCCCGTCCAGCTGCACCCGGTACGGATCGGATGCCTCGGTCGAGCTCACCCACACCCTGGACTGCCGGCGATCCACCGGAGCGGCGCCGCCCAGAGCCACGTGCACCGGCGTGCCTCCACCGAAGGCGTCGATCAGGAGGCGGTGGTCATTGCCTGCGGCGTCCAGCACGAGATCGACGCGAGTGGCGAACCGCCCGGCAAGGACGCCTGCGTCGGCCCGACCTGGCCCGTGACCGGCCAGGAAGTCCAGAACCAGATCGGCAAGATCGTGATCACGACGCCTGGCAGCGGCCTCGCCCCACTCGGTCATCCTCCACGTGGCGTCCGAGCCCAACGTCCGGAACTTCCAGGCAACCCGGTCGTACTGTGCCATCCAGGATCCCGCCCGGCGGTCGCCTGCCAGGACCACGGCCTCCCGCAGCTCCGCCAGCTCGGCCTCGATCACCCGCAGGCTCTCGACGCCCGCATCGACCAGTCCGCGCATCCCCTGCTCGTCCTCGGCGAACAGCAGCTCTTCGATCTCGTCGACGGACGCGTCGATCCGCACGATCTCGGTCTCGATGTGGGCCAGGCGAGCAACCGGATCACGGTGCCCGGACACCGCACCGGAACCACGCAGTTCCAGCGCCAGCGACAGCAGGTCCCCGGCGATCGACGTGATCGCGGTGTTGGCGCTGTCGTAGTCGCTGATCCGCTGCTCGCGCCCGGGGGAGCGCACCCGCAGCAGCTCCCGATCCTTGATCTTCTGCTGGATGTCTTCGGGGAGGGTGGCGAACGCGTTCCAGACCCGCGGGTCGACCAACACCACCGGTCGACCGTCGCGCTCGACCACCCAGAACAGGATCAGCACACCCGGCACTGCCGTCAGCAGCCCGGGCACTGTCACCACATCGACGGTGCCGACACCGTCGGTCTGCCACGTCGCCACCGTGCGGTCGGGGGGGAGCGTCGCGATCCTGTCGGTGGCACCGGCCAGCAGCGACGCGTCGCCGTACACGATCTCGACGCCGTCGTCGTTGCGGCGCACCGCAAGCGGGCCGCCCGCCCCGTCGCGATCAGAGGTGCTGTCCGCGACGGGAGCCTCGGGCATGTGCTGTCGGATCGCCGTCACCAGGTCGATGCCACGGTTCAGGCCACGCTCCATCACCTCACCGATCAACGCCTGCAGCGTCGCGCGGTCCTCGGCCGTTGCCGTGCGGAGCAGGGCGGCGACGCCGGCGGTGTCCTTGTCCCGCTGGCCCAGCTTGCTGACCACCAGGGCCGGTGCCGTGGCGACCGGGGCCTCGATGCCGGAGACGACCGCCGGCTCCGCCTGCCGGACGAGGTGCTCCTCGACGCCGCCCAGCGCACCGAAGAACAGGTCGATGCCAACGTCGATCCCCGCTCCATCGCCCGGCGGGTGCACCACGGCGATGCTCAGCGGCGCGGCCGGATCGAACTCCGCGACGTCTCTGACGCCTTGATCACGCCGATGTGCATCCAGAACACCGGTCTTGGACTGGGAGGTCCGGTAGCCGAGCCTCTCGAGATTGCCGATCAGCCGCCACCGAGCCGCTTCGGTGATCCACACCGCGATGTCGAGGTCCTTCGGGCGTCGCGATGTCCCGGTCCGTCGCTGCACGGCGAGGCCACCGACGACCGCGAAGTCCTCGTCGCGCAGTCCGGCCCGACGCAGGTCGGCCACGAGCTGGTGGAGCACTACCTCGATCCACGCCGCACGGAGCAGGTCGAAGTCCCCGATCCGCAGATACGCGTTCCCCTGGAACGGATTCATCATGTGCCGGCGGGCAGCGTCCAGATCGCCGCGTTCCAGCGCACCGCGAACAGCGGCGACCACATCCCGGACGGTGGAGGGAGCCTGCGTCGACGGCTCCGCGGAGTTCCCGCTCCCGGCGTCCGCCCTCTCGACCTCGGTCGGCTCCTGCCCGAGCGCGGGCCGATCGGCCGGCTGCCGGTCATCAGCGTCGGTAGGAGGACCGCGCCTGGTGATCGACCAGAAGTGCCGCAGCGCCCAAACCGCGGCCACCACCACGACCAGTCCGACTGCCGCCGCAATCACGAGACCCGGGCTCACCGACGGGAGTGCCGCAGCCGTCAGCTGCAACGAGCCACCCGTTCCGAGCGTCCCGGACCCGCCGGCACCGAGGAGCGACAGCAGCAGGCCGATCGGGCCGAGTGCAGCCGCCGAGAAGCCGCCTTCTGCTCCGCGCGCTGCGTCGTCGACGACGGGCCGGAAGGTCCCGCGCACCTTCAGAATGGCCGCCAGCTCCGCCGGGAGATCGACGCCACGGTTCGCCCCGTCCCGCATGACATCGTCGATCACGGTCCGCAGCTCGGCGAGATCAGCGGCGGTCGCTGCGGAGAGCAGGTCGTTGCGGTCGGCGGCATCCTTCGGACGTCCACCGAGCATCTTGCTCATGATGAGCGCGGCCGGTGACGTCACCCGTACCGCGGCACCGGCGACGTCGGTCGGCACGGCGTGCTGGACCAGATGCTCCTCGATCCCGCCGAGCGTCTCGAAGAACAGCTCGATCGCCACTCGTCCGTGGCGGAAGTACGGGGTACGCGGGCCGGAGAGCCGGACCCCGGTCGGCCGGTCCACGCTCTGCACGACCAGTATCTCGGCGCGCCCGGTGGCAACCCCGTCGAACACCTCGCTGACGACGTAACCGAGCGTGTGGAGGTTCTCGATCAGTTGGCGACGGTCGTGCACCGGGATCCGCAGCGCGAAGTCCACGTCCTTCGGACTCCGCGGAGTGCCCGTCCAGGTGTGGACCGCAAGGCCACCGATCACCGCGACGTTCTCGTCCGCCATACCGGCGGCACCCAGATCGTCGATCACCTGGTGCAGCACCGTCTCGATCTGCACCTCATGGATGAGGTCGCGCTCTGGCCCGTCCAGGAACCGCGGGGCGCCATGGAGGATCGCATGGGCGGTGTCCAGGTCGCCGTCGCGCAGCGCCGCACGCACTGCTCGCGCGAACTCTGCCGGAGTGCCTGCCGGCGGCGGGCCACGCGGGCGCATCGGCGAGTACCGCGCCGGCACGTTGTCGGCCAGCCCCTCGAGCTCCGCCCTGACCTCCCCCGACGGGAGCAGGCCCCACACCTCGGCCTCGGTTGCATGTGGGTTGCCCGCATGCACGGCCTCGTGGGCGGCCATCGCCACACGCGCAGCCGGGCTCATCGCCCGGATCCGGTGCTCGAACAGCTCCCGGTCCACCACCACGTGCCAGCGGTCCGCGTGCTCGAACAGGTAGTACACAACCGTGAGCTGACCGTCCACCCCCCACAGCCGGGCCTGCGTCTGCACCTGTTCCGCGAAGCCCTCGCCGACCCAGAGCAACACCTTCCCGGCCGGGAAACGCGATTCCAGGCTCGACGTCCGGATCTCCTCGTCGGTGGCGCCCCACAACCCACCGTAAAGATCCACGATCTTCATCGCGGCGTGCACCGCCTTGCCCACCACGCCGGTCATCTCCACAGGGCGACCGTCCAGGAACGCGATCGCGTGACCGTGCGGCCCCTCCCCCGGGCGCAGCGTGTCATCCAAGTCTTGCTCCCCGGCCGCCAGCGGCCCGCGCGAGGTCCGTGGTTCCTCCAGGTCCACGTGTGTACGGTGCGCATGTCCGTGGCTCGGGGCGACGGTGTCACCGGCCCGGCCCACGGCCCGCGGGACGATCCACTGCCACGCAACCGCCACCGCCCCGGTGAGCACGGCCAGCGCCGCAACGACCGGCCCGGCCGCGTGCAGCGCGTCGAACAGCCCCGCAGTCTGGGCCGCCAGCAGCAGCGGCAGGACCACCATCGCGCGGCTGCCCCCACCGGCAGGGCCGTCGTCGACGCCGTCCGCGACGTCCGAAGCCCGGTGAGTTCCGATGGTGTCGAGCAGCTGCGCGAGGCGGCGGGCCCGAAGGGACGCCTGCGTCGCTGCGGTCGTGGCCCGATACGCCTCGGGGAAGAGCATGTGGCCCAGTTGTCGGAGCCGCTTCCCGTCGATCTCCGCGGTGATCTCCCGCGCCCTGTGCAGGATCCCGCGGGCGTTGTCGCGTTCCGCGACGAGCTCGGCGAGCAGCATCGAGGAGATCAGGTCGTCCCGGCCGGCATCGAGGATGACGATCAGCTTCTCGGCCCAGCGGATGACGTCGGCACGCTGCCTCAGCTGCTGCCGGTCGGGATCGTGCAGCCCGGCCTCCAGATCGCCTCCGGGGCGGCGGATCTCCGCCTCCACCGGGCCGGTCCGGTCCAACCACCGGTGGAGCAGGTCGACACCCGCGTGGCCGCCCAACCTGCTCACCAGCTCCAGGTCCACATTCGTCGCGGAAGCACTCGCCGCGCCCACGAGGTGGCCCATGTTCAGCTCGAGGGTGCCGATCTCGGCACGCAACTCGTCGAGCCAGCGGGCCTCGTCCCGGATCTCCAGGAGGGACTTCGACTCGTCCTCCTCCCCGAGGAGCATGCCGCGCCGAATGTCGGTCCTACCCGAGACCCGGTACACGATCTCGAACACGATCACCTCGGCCAACCAGGACAGACCCAGGTCGGATCGTTCGATCGCCTCCTGCCAGGCACTCTGCCTGATCACCACATGACCGCCTCCGGGTGCGGTCGGGTCACGCCAGCTGAAGGCGACCAGGCCCTGCATCTCGTCGGCCAACCCGCCGGCGGCCAGCTCGTCGTACACCGCGTCCGGCAGCAGCCGCACCATGTCCAGCTCGTCCAGGCGCAGCAGAACCCGCACCGGACCGCCTTCGCTCTCCGCGTCGTGGACGAACGCGAACATGCTGAGCCGCGAATCGGCGTCCAGCTCCGGAAGGTCCTCGAACCGAGCAACCAATCCCGCCTGCAGCTTGCGCCGCTGCCGGGTATCGAGCTTCTTCGTCGACAGCGTGTTGCCCAACGTGTCGTTCGCGCTCCGCGGCCGGTCGGCCGGAGTCCCGCCGGACCCGGTCGCGCGAGTCGCGGACTTCGCGAGACCGGTCACCGCCGCGAACGTCGCCACCGACGCGGCGAAGGCGATCACCGTGGTCAGCAGCCAACCGCCGACGCCGTACACGTTCGCGCTGCTCACCGCGCCGATCGCGTAGAAGAGCGCCTTGGCCTGACCGGCCGCGAGCTTGGCCGCGGTCTGCTGCCGCTTGGTCAGCTGGTGCGCGTTGCCGATGACCCGGGTGAGGGTCAGCAGCATCCCGGTGGTCGAGGACTCCATCAGCCACAGGCCGAGCACCGTCCAGAGCGGCGACTGCCCCCACAGCAGGAGGCCCGACCCGCCCAGCATCAGCGACGCGAACACCAGCGCCAGGACGTGCGGCCGCGTCGTGAGCAGGCTCCCCTCCTTCGCGCGGTCGCCGATGGCCATGATCGCGAACGCGAGCAGCCCACCACCGACGAACGCGAAACCGCCCCACGTCGTCAGCCCCGTGGACGCGCCGACATCCCGGAAGTAGTCCCGCCACACCGCGTCGGGGCTCGCCAGCCCGAACGCGTACACCGCGTACGCGAGCACCACCAGCACGGCGAACCCGCTCCGCCTCGACATGCGCAAGGCCGCGGACGCGGACAACGCCGCAGGCTCCTCGGCCCACCACCGCTCCACCGGGGCCGTCTGCCAGATCGCCGCGGCCGCCACGACCGCGACCAGCGCCGGCACCCCGGCCGACAGCAGCAGCGAGGACTCGATCAGCGTCTCACTGAGGTTCAGCAACACCCCGAGCGTCGCGACCGTGGTCACGATCGCGACGCCCATGGCGCCACCCTCGTGACCGTCGAACGCCCGCATCGGGGCCCGGCCCGCCCCGCCCTCGGCGAGGCCGACCCAGTCACCGAGCTTGTCCAGCCACTGGAAGTTGGCGCTCGTCGCGACCCCGGCCAGCAACGCCGCACCGAACGACACCGGCAGCGCCACCCAGCCCGTGAGCGCGAACCCGCCGATCAGCGCGAACCAGCCCACCGCCGCGGCACCGGCCAGCAGAGCCGCCGCCGTCATCACGCGCAGCGGGAACCGGTTCCACAACGGACCTGCCAGCACGGCCCCCAGGAACTGGCCTCCGGCGGCCGTGGCGAACAGCAGCCCGGGCACCCCCTCGAACAGCGCGATCCCGGCGAACACGCCCATCGAGTACATGAAGTACAGCGAGACTCCGATGCCGACCGACGACACCAGCAGGTGCGTCCAGTTGCGCAGCGGCGACGTCCCGCTCCGCCCTCGGGCATTCCGCCCCGCCGTCCGCGCGGACTCGATGTGCCGGTCCAGCTCGGCCAGCATCCGCTCGCCGTGAGCGAGGAGCAGCTGCGCGACCGGACCCGATACGTCCGGCAGCAGAACGGGCAGCGCGTCGAGCGCGGACAGCAGTCGACCGACCTCACCGCCGGTCAGGTCGAACGCCCGACCATCGGCGGCCAGCGGAAGCTGCTCGTCGGTGAACCGGTCGCCGCGGATCCCGAGAACCGTCGACCGCCGCGTCGCATGCGCGTTCCGCACATCGTCGGCATTCCGCAAAGACACGGGCGTGCCCGACCCGGGGGGCGGACCGCGCCTCGTGATCGACCAGAAGTGGCGCACGGCCCAGATCACCGCCGCGATCACCACCGCCCCGATGGCCACCACCGGCAGCCACGAACCCACCGCGGGAATCGCGGCGGCCATACCCAGCCAGGGGCCACCGGAGAGCAGGTGCATAGCCGGATCCAGGAACTGGCCCCAGTCGGACAGCCGGGCCGGGATCGAGGTGAGCAGGCCCTCCGCGTCGGTCAGCCATGCCGCCAGCGCGCCGAGCGGCAGCCAGGCGTAGGCCTTGCTCACGCCCGGGCCGGCACCGTCCGTCGCGCTCGACGTGCCACCGTCCGGCGTGCTCGACGTGCCACCGTCCGGCGTGCTCGACGTAGCACCGTCCGGCGGGTCCGCGGGGTGCACCCGCGCCGGCCGCAGCGCCTCGCGGACGGCCGCGAGTCGTGCCTCCTGATCGAGAGCGCGCCAGTGCTGCCGCGGAATCCCGAGTTCCCGGAGCAACGCGGGCGACGCACCGGGCCCGACGAGGCCCATGAGATGTGCCGCGCCGGCCTCCGTCGCCGCGAGCTCGGGGATCGCACCGGCGATCCGCCGCATGAGCTCGCCGAGGGCCCGATGGCCCGGCGCCCGGTCGCGCAGCGCGGCCAGCTTCTCCCACCGGACCGGCGCGGGCGCCGGGGTGACGTCCTTGACCGGCTGCAGCTTGCGCAGCGCGTCGGTGACGTAGTCGATCTCCTCGCGGGTGAGCTTCCGGAGGTGCAGGACCTTGATCGCGGTCCGCCGCTCCGCAGCCTCCGTCTCGTGGCCCGGCCGGGGGAGGAACGCGTCGGCGGCGGCGTCGATCGTCTCGATCCCGGCCGCGCGCAAAGCGTGGATCAGTTGCCGCCCGATGTCGAGGGAGGTCACCCGACCGTCCATGCGCTGGTTCGCACCCAGGTGCGCGCCGAGCGCCACCCTGATGGCCTCGACCTCCTCGTCGGTGAGCGGCCGGAACTTGAGGAGCGTGACGGCGGCCAGCCGCTTCGCCGCGGCCTTCTCCGCACCGGGCCGGGGCAGGAAGGCCGCGATCGCCTCGGCGATCGTCGTGATCCCGGCGGCGCGCAGGGCGGCGAGGATCGCCGGGTCGGCGGCGAGACCGTCGGGGCGGTGGCCGCGAGGGCCCCGCCAGATCGGCAACCCGCTCGGACCCAGGTGTTCGTGCAACGCCTGGCCGGTCGTGGTCAGGTCGGTCACTGCGGTGAGCAGCGCCGCCCGCTCCTCGCGGTTCAGCGGACGGCGCACGACGTTGCCGTCGGCGTCGACGGCCTCGATCGTGATCCGGTCGAACAGGGTCTGGTGGGCGCTGATCGCGCGCGGGCCTGCGACCGGGTGGTCCAGAACCGTCGCGATGACCGAGCCGACGTCGGAGTAGCCGGCCGCCGTCAACGCCGTGAAGATCGCCGCGCCGCGGTCCGGGGAGTACTCCAGCAGCTTCGTCCGCAGGTCGGCCAGCGGCATGACCCGGAAGTGAGCGATCCCCCATGCCCACAGCAACTGGAGGCCGACGAAGACGACCGCGAGGCCGGTCATGGCCCACAACGGGTCGAGGCCGAACAACGACCCCGTGGCCACCTGCGAGAACACCCAGTACCCGAACGCGGGCGCGAGGCCCTTGGAGACATTGACCAGCGTCGCGCCTCGCGCTCCCGTCGTCCAGGCGTTGTGCGTGGTGCGCGCCCACCCGGTGTGCAGCATGCCGTAGGTGAGGAGGGCCATCGCGGTCCACACGTTGGGCGCAACCGCCATCAACGCCGCCAGCGGCACCACGGGTAGCGCAAGCCACGCCAGCCGGATCAGAACGTTGCCCTCGTCGATCCGGTCCTCGCCGGACACCTTGCCCAGCCGCGGATACATCCGCTTCCAGATCTTCGGAGTTCCACCGCGCCAGGCGACGAACCGGGACCCGAGCGACAGGACGAGCGTGGAGATCGCGACCACCACCTCCGGCGACACACCTGGGGCGAAGAACGCCAGCATCGCCGCGACCGGACCCAGGTCGATCATCTCGATCAGCACCGCGAGGGACCCGCCGCCCAGCGCATAGCCCGGAAGACCGGTCAGGAACGTGAGGGGCTGGATCGAGAAGAACCAACGCCCGAGCCCGCCGTGGGTGCCGTCCCGCACATCACGTATCCGCTTCTTCGACACCGGCGTGGCCGGACCGGCGCGCGTCCGGTGCGTGCCCCGCACCCCACTCGACAGGAACACCAGCACCGCGGCCATCACGATCCCGAAGGACACGCCCATCGCCAGGAAGCCGTTCCCCACGCCGACCAGGAGGAAGAGCACCATGGGGAGGCCACGCATCAGCAGCTGCCCCTGCTTGAACGAGCTCTGCAGCTGCGCACTGCGCATCGAGCGGGCGAGCGGATCGGGCTCCGGGAAGTACCGGTCGAACATGGCGCGCGCCGGGCCGCCCAGCATCGCGTCCCACATCGCGAGCGCGGCGAAGACCCCTACGAAGCCCCACACCCCGGCACCGCCGAGGACCGGCACGGAGAGGAGCGCGGCCACCCCGGCGATGGACACGGGCGCGACCCAGCGCATCGACCGGATCGTCCGGTCGCCCAGCAGGGAGAGCACGAGGCCGGTCACCGGCGCGACGAGCAACAGCAGGCTCACGATCAGGTTCAGCCCCGGCACAGCGGCAACGCCGAAGTGCTTGCTGGCGTCCGCCGTCGCCGTGGTCAGTTGCGAGGTCTCCGCGGCCGCCGCGTGCGCGCTCCCGATGAGAGCGGCGATGTTGCCGCGCACGAAGCCGACCTCGGTCCGCATCATCGCGCGGGCCAGCAGTCCGGGGTCGTACCCGGCCAGCGTCCCCCGGTTCAGCAGCTCATGGCCGACGATCTGCCGGCGCTCACCGAGCTCGGCCAACCGGGAGACGACCTTGTGATCGGCGAGGTGGGCACCCGGGTCCTGCACCGTCCGCAGGCGCGGGTGGAACAGCAGCCGCAACCGGGCCAGCCGCAACCCCCACACCGAACCGGTCAGCGTGACGGTCCGCAGCCGTACCAGCGCCTTCTTGTCCGCTTCCAGCCGCTTCCGCACACCGGTGTCGTTGCGGAAGTCCGCGAAGAGCTTCGAGTACTCGCGGCCCCGACCCGCAGCCGTGCCCGCGACCCGGTTGCTCTCCCACACCGCGCCGCGGAGGAACGTGAACACCCGCTCGGCGGGCTCGCCCGGGATGCCGGCAAGCGTCGCCCCGGGGTTGCGCAGCAGCGCCTCGACCGCGGCGGGCGGTGCCCTCGCGAGCAGCGAACGCAGCCGTCGGCTCGGACCCCAGCTGCCCTTCCCCGCGGACGGCTCCCTCAGCAGCGGCTGCGGGCCCGTGGCCAACTCGGCGAGCAGGGCTTCGAGCTGACCACGGTGGTGCGGCGCGATCCAGGTGCCCGCGTCCCCCACCCACCAACGGCCCGGCTCCACGTCCTTGTCCTGCATCCACGCGAGCACCTGGAGCAGCTCGTCCACGGTGAAGTGGCGCTTGCCCTTCCATTCATCTCCGCTCAGGCGCCGAGGGTGGTTCGCCTGGAAGAGCCATGCCTCGACCAACGCCGTGAGCACCTGGAAGGCAGGCGCCGAACCGGCCAGGCGGGCCCGCGTCGACTCCCACGCCCGCACCTGCCGGGCCCACGTCAGCTCGTCCGAACGCACCCGCCACGCGAACCGGGCCCACCCGGCCACCAGCACCATCGCGGCCGCCGGGAGCGCCCACCCGGCCAGCACGACCACCGACGCCGGGACCGCCGTCACCGGCAGCACCAGGCCGGCCCCGGCGAGCAGGAGCCCGGCCACCCCGACGACCCGCGCCGCGCGCACGTGCCGCTGGGATCCCCACCCGTGGCCGCGGGCGGCCCGCATCCGGGTCACCGCCTGCTGGCCGGCCGCCGCGGCCACCACCGCGATCGGCACCGCCACCGCCCCACCGGCCGGGCCTACCAGCAGGATCGCGAGCCCACCGGCGACGATCGTGCCGACCGCGGCGGGAACCCACCGGCGTGCTCCGGGCCCGGCGCGGCCGTAGGCATCCGCGCGCATCCCGACGCGGATCTCCCGGGCCTTGCCGGCCTCCGCGCGCTCGTCCGCCACCCGCTGGTGCCGGGAGTGCGCGGCGCGCTGCAGGGCGGTCGGCTGTGCCGGCGCGTGCGCGGCGGATTCCGGCACCGGCTGCGCGGCCGGACCCTTCAGCGCTTCCAGCGCTCGGTCCACGCGCGACCACAGCCGCGCCTCGGCGGACATCCACGGCCGGTCCAGGCCGAGCCGGTACACCAGCGCGAACCACCGTCCGGTCGCTCCGCGAACCGCGGGCACCTGGACCGTGCGCCCCTCCGCGAGCTCCCGGCGGATCCGCTGTTGCGCGACCTCACGGGCTTCCCCGCCTGCGACGGCGGCCGCGATCGCGGCCTCCTCCCGCACCGCCGTGTGCAGCGTGCGGGCCCGAGCCAGGTCGGGGTGGTCGCGTTCCTTCCGGAACCACGCGGCCGTCGCGGTGACGACCATGTCCATCGCCATGACGGCGACCTCGCGGTCCGCCGCACCGACGACGGCGACGGCCACATCCAACCCGTCGTCGACGCGCAGCCCGGACGGCGGTCGCACCTCGCCGAGCGGGACCTCGCCGGCCTTCGTCAACAGCCGCCGCGCCTGGCGCCGGGACAGCCCCAACGCCGTCGCGACCTTCTCGGCGAGCTCGTCCGCATCGAGCCGCGCCTCGCTCGGGAGCCGCTTGTTGAACAGCACCACCCACGCGAGGCGCCGCCGCAACTCCGGTGTGGCCGACTCGACCGCGACCGCCTCGGCCCGGCGGAACGCCCGCTCCGCCGCCCGATCCAGCGCCGCCAGCCGCGCCACGACGCGCACGAGACGGGACGGCCGCTGCGGTCCTGCCCGGCCACCCGGCGTCTGCGACCCGCCTGCCGAGGAGCGGCCGCTGCCGGGCCCGTCGACGTCGGGCCCGGCCGTCGCCGACTCGCCCTGCTCCGCGGACCGAGCCGGGCCGTTGCCGGCCGGGTTCTCCGCGCCCCGGGCCGCATCGATGTCGCGGTCGAGCGCTGCGAGGTGGGCCGCGGCGATCGAGAGCAGCATCGGGTGCCCGTCGGCTCGGACCGTAGCCAGCAGCTCGGCGATCGCGTCGAGCGCTCGCAGCCGCGCACCGACCGAGCCACCGCTCAGGTCGCGCTCACCGTCGGCGCCCACGGGCAGCTGTTCCGCGGTCCAGCGATCCGGGTCGATCCCGGCGACCGCCTCGCGCCGTGCGTCGATCTCGGCCTGCAGCCCGGCCGCGTCCGGCGGAACCGCGACGGCGTTCCGCTCGCTGCGGCGCCCCTCGCGGGAGCCGTCGAGGATGCCGCGGACCTGCTTCGCGGTGAGCCCGGTGGTCTTCGCGATGCGCGCGACCGATATCCGTGCGTGGCGGGCCTTCCGGACGGCGGCGGTCAGCACGGTGGGCTTGTCCTCGGCCGCGGCCAGCGCGGCCGTCGCCGACTCCACGGCGGCGACGGCGGCGGTCAGCGCCTCGTCCTGCGCGTTCGTGCCGGCGGCCTGGAGGTCGGCCAGCGCGCGGTCGGCCTGCCTCAGATCCGCCTTCGCCCCGGCCAGCGCCGCCACGAACTCGTCCACGGCGGCGCGCAGCGCGAATCGCTGCGTGATGCGGCTGCGCAGCCTCGTGAACCACCCCTGCTCGACCTCGCCGGCGAGGATCTCCTCGACCTGCTCGACGGTCAGGCCGGTGATCCGGGCGATCTCGTCGACGGGCAGCGGGTTCAGGCCCAGGGCGGCCCGCCGCACCGCGGGCGCGAGCGCCTTCGCGCGGTTCTCGGCCCCCAGCAGGGCGGCCTGCGCGGCAATGGCGGCCTCGGCGGGACCCGCCAGCTGTGCGTGGATCGCGTCGTCCAGGCGGCCCAGCCGGTCCTGGATCGGATCCGAGCGGTCGCCGAGGTCGATCGGCGTGGACGGCCCGCCCTCGGCCCGAGCGATCGCTTCCAGCTCCTCGGCCGTCAGCCCGTACGCCTCGGCGATCTTCGCGCGCGCGTCGTCGGTGTCGTCGGCGTCCGCGAGCAGGGTCCGGATCGCGGGATCGCGCACCTCGGTCCGGACGCGCGCCTCGGCGGCGGCGAGCTCGGCGCGCGCGGCGTCCGCCTTCTCCCGTACCTCCGCGAGGGCCTCGACCGCGCGTTGCAGGGCGACCGCGGGTTGTGCCGCCCACATGGCCTCCTGCAGGGCGGTGACGAAGGCGGCATCCCCCCGGCCCCGTTCCGGGACGGCCCTGGCGCCCCCGCGAAGCTCGGCGAGCAGCAGACCCAGCACGGACAGGGCGGCCACCGCCTGGCGGCGCTCGAACTCCGTGCTCACGTGCGCGTCGTGGGTCAGTGCGGCTTGCGCCCGCTGCACCAGCGACAGCGCCCGCCCTGCTGCCGCCGCCGCCTGCGCAGCGCCCGCCCACGGCGCGCCGGTCGCGTCGTGCACCGAGCCCACGCTCCCGGCCACCGCCGTCAGCGTCTCGATCGCGGCGGCGTAGTCACCGTTCTCGAGCTGGACCTCGGCGGTGCGGGCCGCGTCCTTGGTCACGCCGAGCGCGGCGGCCGCCTGCGCCCCGGACCAGAGCGTCACCACCGGCGGGGCGCGCGGCGCGCCGGCCGCCCGGACGGCGTCGGTGCCGAACGCCCGGAACGCACCCAGCGCGGCGGTCAGCTCCTCCTGCGCCGTGACGTACGCACGACCGGCAAGCGCCTGCTGCGGGGTCAGGCCGTCCCCGGCCCGGACCGCCGCCTCGGCCGCCGACAACCCCTCCCCCAACGCGGCCGCGGCGGCCGAGCGGCGCTGCACCTGCTCACTCAGGACCCGCATCTGCACGTCGACCAGGCTCTCGACCCGGAAGCCCTCCGCCCGACCGACCGTGCCGTCGGTGGTGGCCGAGCGCCCGGGGTCACGCGCGGTGGCACGCAGCTGCGCGAAGTTGGCATTCTCGCGGTTGCGCACGGCCCCGTCGAACAGGTCCTCGACCCGGTAGTCGTGGATCTCGGTGTGGCGCAGCTCGTCGGTGCCGTAGATGCCCCGCAGCTTCCGCACCTTGCGCGCGGAGGCGTACGAGAGCTCCGTGTCCTCGAGCGACAGGTACTCGACGGCCTTGCCCTCGGCGCCGGCGCGTGCGGTACGGCCGTCGATCTGCCGTGCGATCCGGTCCTCCGGCCGGTACAGCCGGATGATGTAGAGACCCTCGAGCTCGTTGACGAGCTCGGCGTCCCCGGCCTGCACGGCGCCGTCGGCCAGGTAGGCCGGGTCGCCGCCCGGCTCGATGTTCACGCCGCGGGCGAGCCGGGGTGTCGTCACGGTGGTCGCGAATGGACGGCCCGCGTTCGCCGTCACGAACTGCTCGTGGGCGTCGCTGTCCCGCGCGGTCAGAACCTGCGGGCCGGCGTCGAACTGGCCGGCACCGTCGGGGCGGTCCCGGCGGCGGACCATCGCGGACATCAGGCTGTGCACGAACTCCGCGTCGGCCACGGTCTCGGTGTAGATGACGACCGGACGGCCCTTGGCGTGCTGCTCGGCGGCGTCGCGGAGCGCCGCGGCGTACTTGGCCTGCCGGGTGGCGAAGTACCGGCTCTCGCGCTCCAGCTTGGTGTCGGACTCGACCTTCGTGACCCGCATGCCGTAGAGGTCGTTGACCACCTTCTCGATGCCCTTGGCGGTGCCGGTGAAGCCGAAGACGTTCTCGTAAGCGGACAGCAGCTCGCGCAGCGCGATCGCGTCCTCGGTACGGTTGCGCTGCCGGATCGCGACACCGGCCCGGTTGTTCAGCAGTTCCTTGGCCTCGATCGCCTCGTGCAGACCGCCCTGCAGGCGCCGCCCGGGGAGGATCCGGCCGGTGTTCTCGTCGATGAGGAAGACCTCGCCGAGGAGAACGGCGTAGTGGACCCCTTCGCGGTAGTGGTCCCGCGCCGTGAGCGCGTTCCCGACCTCGGGGTGCAGGCCGGGGGCCCGCGCGTCGACCCGCGCCCGGCCTTCCTCGGTGAGCTGCACGCGGCGGCCCGACGTCGTGAAGTGGGTGCCCTCGACCAGCGTCCGCGCCACCTCGTGTGCCGTGATCTCCGCGATCCCGGCGGGCCTTCCCACGGGCTCGGCGATGATCCACGCGGACTTGGCCTCGTCGATCGCCAGCGCGTCGTACTCGTCCAGGGTCAGGGTGACCTGCGACTCCAGCACCGGCCGCTCGCCGGCGGCGACCGCCTTCCGGTCGCGCATCGTGATGAAGGCGATCTCGGAGATCGTGCCGACCGTGATCCGCTGGCGCAGCGCGGCCCGCTGCGCGTCGGGGTCCTGCCTCCCGCGCGGCGCACCCTTCATGATCGGCGCGGCGCCCGGGCCGCCGCCCTCCTCGGACGAGATGAACCCGACCTCCTGGCCCAGCCATTCGCCGACGTCCCGGTAGTACAGGAAGTCCCGGCGCGCGAGGGCGTCGTTCGAGGTCAGCACATGGGTGCCGCTCTTCGCCTTCAGCGCCAGCCACCAGTTGACCATCATCGCGGCCTCGGTCTTGCCGCCACCGGTCCCCCGCTCGACGACGACCCGGTCGCGCAGCGCCGCCGCGACCGCGGTGCGCAGCTGCTCCTCGATCACGTCGAAGGGTTTTCCGTGCACGTGACGGTAACGCCGGATCGCCTCGTGGTTCAGCGCGAGCGCCTCGGCCAGCATCTTCTGGCGGGCACGCTCACCACCGCGCGCGACCCGATCCTCGAACTCCGTCCACCGGTCGGCGGTGCGGCGCATCAGCTCCGCGCGCACGTCGTCCGGGATGATCCGGAATCCGTGCTCGTCGACGTCGAGCTCGCGCGTCAGCTCGTCGAACTCGGCGTGCAGCGGCTCCAGGTGCCTCCGCACCGCATCCACGGTCCGCGCCTCCTGCTTCTTCAGCAGGCTCTCCCGCAACTCCTGGCGGGGGTGACGGACCTTCGGGTACACCTTGGCGTACCACTTCTTCACCTCCTTGACGGTCCGGTTGAACCACGGCGGGTCCACACCGGAAGTGCGGCCGGCATGATCCTCACCCGCCGACCGCTCGGGAGCGGTCGAGGCGGTGTCGGCGGACGCCCGGTACTCGGCCTGGCCCGCGGCCGGGCCCGGGCCCGCGTCGCCCACGCCGGACCCGTCGCCGGAACCACCCGCGCGCGGCTTCGCCGTGCCACCGTTGCCGCCCGCCGGGGCCGGCCGACCCGGAAGGCCGTCCGGCGCCTCCGACCGGCGCGGCGTCCGCGGAGATGCGGCTTCCCGGTCGGCGCGCTCCTGTTGCACGTCGCCGGCGTGCTGCCGGTTCGCGGCCTCCACCGCTCGGCTGTAGCGGTCCGCAGCCGCCATGTTCGCGGCGTCGAACCTCGCTCGAGCTGCCTCCTGCTCCTGCTCGAACCGGCCGTTCGCGCCGTCCCGCTCCTCCCGCGTGGTCGCGGTCTCCAAGGTGGTGCGCCTGCGCTCCCACGCCGCGGCCAACTCGGTGTACCGCGCCTCCAGCGCCTGCCGCATGGCGGAAGTGAATCGATTGGCGGCGAGCTGACGGGTGATGCTGTCCCGGGCATTGAGATGACCGTGGGTACTCGCGGGCAGGTCGCCGGCCGCGCGGATGCGCTCCGCCGCGGTGAGGAGGCTCTGGGCCTTGATCGTGCCGTGCTCCACAGCCAGCTCGTCGAAGGTCGGGAGGGGCCCGTCACGCTGCGCGAGCTCCTGGGCGAGGCGCCGCCGCTGGGTACCGGCAATGTTGTCCCGCGCGCCCCGCGCCGCTCGAGCGCTCACGCCGAACTGCGCGCGCAGCGCCTTCGCCATCGCCTTGCCCGACGCCGCCTTCGGCAGGCCTTCGGCCTTCGAGATCCCCAGGATCCGCCACGCGAGCTGCGCGTCGGCGCCCACGGCCTGCAATGCCTCGTTCCCGGCGATCCGCAGAATGCTCTCCGCCGTCGCGACGGTGGTGCCGAGCTCCTCGGCCAGGCCCGCCGCGTCCGGGGTCGCGTCGCCGCGGAGCACCTCGGCGACGCGCCGGCCCGTCCGCGGGTCGCTCTCGACCAGCTCGATCACGGTCGCGAGGTCGCCCTCGGCGGTGTCCAGGTCGAAGTCGTCGCGGAGCGCCCGGTAGGCCCGGGAGATCTCGGCGAAGCGCTTCGCCACCCGCTTGTTCCCCGTCGGTCCGGCCAGCCGCAGGATGGCGCGGGCCTGCTCGTCGGTGATCGAGTGCTGGTCGTCCCCGACCGCGCGGCGGAGGGCCTCGATCTCGGTGTCACCGATCTCCCGGCGCTGCGCCCGCTGCGACTTCGCCGACTGCCCCGTCACCCGGGGCCGACCAGCACTGGGCTCACCCCGCAGCTTCCGGGCACCGGCCCGGAGGACACCGATGATCCGCCCGGCCTGCTCCGGAGTGCCCTGCCGCACTGCCTGCTTGACTGCCTGCTTGGTGGCGGCCACGTCCGCCGCCGTGGCGCCCGAACCGGGCTCGGCATCCTCGTCGAGGGTGTCGACGAGCTCGTCGAGGATCTCCACGGCGTCGCGGTTCGCGTTCGCGTCCTCGCCGAATGCCTTCGTCCCCTCGCTCAGCCGGGCCTCGTTGAGCGCCTTGGCCTCGGCCTTCGCATCGCCCCTGGTGATGCCGGGGAATCGCGCGGAGAGCTCCTTCGCGGTGAAGACGTGGTCGGGGTCGGACGCGACCATCTCGTCGGCCTCCTTGCGCAGGCGCGCCATCCCGACCTCCCGGTGCACGTCCCGGACCTCGCGCACCTCGACGTCGTACTTCGCGGCGAGTGCCGGCGCGTCGACCGCGGTCTCCTCGTCGACCAGCTTCTCGACGTCGGCCCGCAGCAGCTCCGCACCGAGCCCGCGGTATGCGGCCTCCGCGTCGGCGTCGGAGAGGGCGTAGCGATCACGCAACTCGTCGACCGAGGACCGCTTCCCGCTCGGCACCAGATCGTCGGCCAGGTCGTTCCGGAAGCGCTGCATCGTCACGTGGCTGCGCACGCCCTCGGCCTCGGCCCTGTTCATGCCGTTCCGGGCCGCGATGGCCGCCGCGCTGCGGACCCGCCCACCGCCGTTCTCGGCATCACGGAGCCCACGCTGGATGCGAACGTGATCGATGGCCTCCTTCGCCTGCCACTCGGGGATCTCCAGCTCACGGGCGAGCCGCGCCGGGTTCGTGCCCTGCACCCCACCCTCGGCGCCGATCTGCTCGTCCACCCACGCGGTCACCCTGCGGTCGCCCTGGCGCGCCCGCTCCGGGCGTGACATGCGCGTGGGCTTGACCGCAGCCGGGGCGGGCGCGGTGGACGCGGCCGCCGGAGCAGCGGCCGCCGCAGCGGGAACCGGAGCCGCCTCGGCCGAAGCGAGAGCCGTAGCCGCCTCGTCCGCCCCGGTTGCCCGGGCCTCGACCGTTCGGGGGCCACCCGGGACGGCCATCGCCGCCTCGCGGTGCCGGAACGGGTTCCGCGGGTGGTGGGCGAACTTCTGGTAGGCCCGGCTCTGGCCCACATATCCGGCGACCCGGGCACCGACGGCGAGCCCGACCGGGATGGCGAGCATCGCCGCGCTCATCACGAGGCCGGTCTCCGCCTGGGACTTCTGCATCGGGGTCATGTCGTGCTTGTCCTCGGCGTACGTGTCGTACTGCTCGGCAGCGGTGTAACCGAAGATGCCGAAGGAGGCCGCGTTCGCGGTGAACGCGGTCCGGGCCAGCGGGGAGGCCTCGCGGAATCCGCCCAGGGTGGCGACGGACGCCGCCCGGCCGGCCCGGGCGGCCTCCCGGACCCCCGACGCCGAGGTGAAGGATCGCGCGGCCCCGCTCGGCACCGCGGAACGCACCCCGAGCCCGCCCCGGGCGGCCGCGTGCGTCGCCATGGCGGCCGGGACCGCGAGGCGGGCCGCCCCGAGCCCCACGGCGGCGAGCGCGTTACCGGCCAGGTTGAGGTATTCCGCCCTGGCAGCCGCGTTGCCCAAGCTGTTGTCCTGGCCGTGTGCCGCCCGGTTGTCGAGCCGGATCATCGACGCGCCGGTCGTGTACCCGATCACGCCGACGGTGAGGAGGCCGCCGGTGGCTCCGACGGCGGCGGCCACCGACCCGCCCCCGGTCGGCACCGCCAGCAACGCGCCACCGAGCAGTGCCGCACCACCGACCACCCAGGGCTCGGCCTTCTCCCAGTCGGAGACGTAGTTGCCCTTGCTGACGACCAGCCCGGTGGCCTTCGATCCCGTGCCGGGCTTCGGACCCATGCCGACCGGCGCGATGAGCACGCCGTCCTCGGCGAGGAGCTCGTTGTTGTCGACGAAGTCGGCCCGGCCGCGGTAATCGGCGCCGGTCTCATCGATGTAGCTGTAGCGGGTGCCGTCCTGGACGACGACCGACTGCACCGGCCGCCAGGCGCGGGATTCCCCGAAGGTCGCGGTGGACCCGTCGAGGTCGATCGTGGGCTGCGGCAGGACCATGTTCGGGGTCTCGGCCCGGAACAGCGGGGTCGTCATCCAGTAGCCCGGAGTCGCGTCGGTCCCGGGCTGCCAGGTTCGGGTCTCGATGAAGGCGATCTCGTCGCCGGGGTCGGCACCTTGCCCTTCGAGCCCGCGGAGAGTCGCCGAAACCCTGTCGTTCGTCCGCTTGTCGGTACCCCCACCGTAGATTTCCCGAATTTTCGCTTCGGTGTAGACGATCTGCCTGGTGCGCGGCTCCAGCATCTTCGGGGTGACGCCCTGCAGGGCGAACCGCGCCTGTTCGTCGCGGGAGTAGGTCTGGTCGATCGTGTGCATGCCGTCAGCGGCGAACTTGTCGTCCATCGTGTAGGACGCCTCGGCCGCGTCGGCGTAGTCGCGCCACGGTCCCTGCCTCATGGCCCCCGTGTGGATCTGTTCGTGCGCGTTGCCCATCGACGAGGGCAGGAGGGTGGAGATGCCGCCGAGGAGGCTCTCGTCGGCCTGCAGCTCGGTCTTCCCGGGCGTGTAGTTCGCCGGGACGTCGGGTGCGCGGTCGCGCACGTGGTTGTAGCGCAGCTCGGTGAGATCACTGAGCGTGCCGAACGTGCCCGCCAGGTCCTGCTGCCGGTCCTGCTCGGACCGGTCCAGCGCGTGGTAGAGCCCGTTGACCCGGTGGTGCCGGGCGGCGGCCCCGCCCAGGTCCCGGGCCCACGCCGGGTTGCCCGCGGCGGCGGCGTAGGCGAGGTCGGCCCCGCGCAGGCGCTTCTCCACGGCGTCGATGTCGGCCGGGAGCCCGTGCTCTTCGTTGTGGATGAGCTCCCGCCGGTCCGCCTCGAGGCCGGCGAGCTCGGCGTCGAGCCGAGCCTTCTCGGCCGGGGTCGCACCACCGCGGCCGTTGACCCGCCCGACCTCGGCGTTGTACTCCTTCATCCGGGTGTTGAAACCCGCCGTGTCCTTGTTGTGCGTCCAGCGGAGGTCGTCCACCTCGGCCTGCATCGCCGACACGGCCGCGATCGCCTGCTTCTGCTGCTTGCGCGACGGCGGTCGCGCCGGGTCGTACTCGTCACCCAGCAGGTGCTCGATCAGCCCTCGGTCGTTGCCGACCTCCTGGTTGGCCGCCGTGTAGTCCTCGTCGGTCCAGGACAGCGAGCGCATGGCCGACAGCCGGTGCTCCGCTGCGGACCATCCCTTCACCAGCTGGGCCCGCTCCTGCGCGGACATCTTCCCGTCGAGCTGATCGAGTGCGTCCTGGATGCGCGCCGACTCCGGGTCGTCGATCCACTCGTCACCGTCGCGTGCCTGCGCGGTCCGGTCGGTCACCCCGTCGATCGCGGGCTCGAGCGGGCGGTACCGGTCCGCGGAGTTCCGGGCGACGACCTCGTCCTCGAGCCAGGACATCGGCGCGCCGTCCCGCTCGCCGCGCGTCACGTCCGCCATGTCCTCGCGGTAGGACGCCAGCAGCGCGGCGTTCTCCGGCTTCTCCAGCTCGGCGTGCTCCTGGGCGGTCAGCGGGCGCGGGACGTCCGCGTCGTAGTACTTCTCGCCCCCGAACAGCTCCTGCAGGCCCTCCGCGGTGCCCTTCGACACCGTCACCCGCGGGTCGGCGACCCACACCTGCGCGTCGTCCGTCGCAGGCGGCGCGTCGATCTCCGGCGCCTCCGACGCCCCGCGGCAAGGGCGGCCGCCGTTGCAGAACCGGACCGGCGGAGTCTCCTCGGCGTCCTCGTTCGGGGTGAGCTCGGGTGCCCACTTCCCGGTCTTCGTCTCGACCAGGTGGCAGCCGTGCGTCTCGCTGCAGAAACTGGTCATCTCGGTCTGCTCGCTGAACTTCACCCGGCCCTCGGTCGAGCAGGCACCCTTGCCGCCCTCGCAGTACCGGCCGGCATGGTCGTCGCCGGCCGTGCTGCGGTACAGCAGCCCGGTCCGGACGCCCATCGGTTCGCCGTTCTCGTCCCGCAGGACGTGTCCGTTCTCGTCGACGGCCACCGTGGCGTTGATCTCGTCACCGAACGCGTTGCGGCCGTAGCAACCGCCACCACGCCCCGACGCCTCGCAGACCGCGCCGCCGCCCAGGCCCGCACCCTTGCCCTCGTCGTCGGCGAGCGAGCGGTTGTACTGGGTGAATGCGCACCCACCCTTGCCGCCCGCGACGCAGGACTGCACATCGCCCCACGGGGTCCAGCGGGCCACCTCGCCGTTGGAGTCGTCGAACAGCTCGACGCTGCCCGAACCGTTCGGGAATCGCCCCTTTCCGGTCGCCAGCTCCTCGGTGATCGCGCAGTTGCGGCACTCGGTGACCGGGTCGTACTCCGGGCTGCTCGACCCGTCGCTCGCCGCGCCCGGCGACACCCGCTTGCAGTCGCCCGTGCAGAACAGGCTGCCGCCGAGGCCGTTCCGGTCCGGGGTGGTCACCCGCAGCTCGGACGAGCGATCGTCCCGGCTCTGGTAGATGGTGAACCGGTCGGTGCCCAGGTCGGTGGAGAACTGCGGGTTGTCGGCGAGGTTGTAGTTCGGGTCCTTGAAGGAGATGTAGCCCGTGGCGCCGTGGATCTCGTACTCGCCCGGGGACCCGTCGGCGCCGCGGCCCCGGATCGTGGTGAACCCCCCGTCGGCGTGCACGATGTCGCCGAGCATGTTGTCGATCTTGTTCTCGTAGTCGCCCTCGCCGATGAAGGTGATCTTCGACGCCGTGCCGTCGGGCGCCTGGGCCCGGATCTTCGCCCACTTCTCCATCGCCAGCTTCTCACCGTTCGGGGCGGTCCATGTGCAGGCGGTCTGACAGGTGGCGGTGAACGGCTTACCCGCCTCGTTCTGCGCCTGGGCGAGCGTGACATCGGCTCGGGTATCGGCGTTGTCGCCGACCACGACCTTGTTGCCGCTGTTGCCGTCGTAGACGGAACCACGGCCGGCGAACCACGCCTCGGTGTCGCCCTTCTCGTCCTGGGTCATTCCGACGGCCGACTCGCCCCGGACCGTGTGGGCCTCGCCCGGCTCGTCCGCGGACATCGTCACGTAGGACGGGTGCTCCTCGCGAACATCCCTTCCGCCGGTGATCCCGCCCTGGGTGAACTCGCAGCTCGGCGTATGGCAGGCGTAGATGGTTGACTCGTCCGCACCCTTCGGCTTGATCGTGACCTGCCACTGCCAGATCTCCTGACCGTGGGTGACCTCCGCCCCCGCCTCGTCCTTCTCGAGATCCTTGACCCGGGTCCGGTTCTCCGCCTCCTCCGCCGCGGCCTTCCTCAGCTTTGCCTTCTTCGCCTCGACACGAGCGTGCGCCGTCCTGCCGGACACACCGATGTTCACGAACGTCTTCGCCGCCTCGTACACCGACAGGTGCGAGCAGTCGCCCGAACAACCGACCTCGGTACCGTCCTGGAAGACGCCGCAGCCGGTGCTGCTGGTGCATGTGCCCTCCTTGTACTGGCTCCACTTGCGGTGCGGGTCGTTCCAGGTCCGCGCGGTCTCCCACTTCGCGGTGAACTCGACGTGCGCAGTGGCCGTCTTGGAACAGTGCGCCGGGTTGGAACAGGACACCTCGGCATTGGCCCAGCGGTCGCCCGCCTGGGCGTTGGCGTAGACCCAACCGCCGCTCGAGCCCATCGCCCCGCCGCCCTCGTCGTGGGCGTAGGCCGACGCCCACGAACCCGACGGGTGCGAGGCGTGGTCCGAGGCCGTCACCGACCAGTAGTGGCTGCAGGAGGTGCCCGCGCTCCCCGCGCAGGACGCGCTGGCCTGCGGTACCCCACCCGCGTTCTGCGCCGACGTGGCGACCTGGACGAAGCCCTCACCGGCGCGGGTGGCGCCGTGCCCGTGCGCGTCGGCGTACGCCCCGGCCGCTGCCGAGTGGCTGCTCGCGTCGTAGGTGCACAGCGTGCCCTTGCTGCTCGAGCACGAGGCCGCGGCCATCGACTGCCCCGGACCGGACTCGGCAACCGCGTTGGTGGCGCACCAGCCCGAACCCTGCCCGCCGCCCTTGCCACAGCTCACGCTCGCCGCTGCGCCCGGCGCACCCGCCTCGCTGGAGGTGGCGTAGTCGTACCGGCAGCCCGAGCCCTTCGTGCCCCGGCAGGACGCGGCGGCCACCGACTCGCCGCCCTTCGTCTGCGCGATCGCGCTCGCAGTGCAACGGCCGCTGCCGTTGCGGTCACCGCACGCGCCGCGGGCCGTGGCCCCATTGATGTCGAGGACACCTGCCTTGCCCGCGGCAACGGCGTCGTAGCGGCAGTTCGCACCCGCGCATCCGGCCGCGGCCTGCATGCCCTCGTCGGTGGCAGCGACCTGGGAGTAGCTCGCGCAGCGCCCGCTCTTGCCTGCGGTGCACTTGGCCCAGGCCACGGCGACCTGGCGCCCGCCCGGGGTCGCAGCCCGTGCCACACCCTCGTTGTAGGTGCGGCACTCCTTCCCGGCGCAGTCCGCGGTGGTCCGGGCGACTCCGAGCGCGGCCGATCCGCCGGTCGCGGCAGCACAGCGTCCGTCGGCACGACAGACGGCGCTGGCCTTGTCCCGCACCGAGCCGTCGACCGAGCCCTTCACCCGCGTGCGGGAGTACGCGTAGGACAGGCAGCCCTGCGCGGTGCCGTCGCCGCACGACGCACTGGCCGCGGCGTTCGTGGCGGCGAACCGCTCGCCCGACTTCGCCCGCCCCGCCTGCACCGACGACGACACGGTGACCCCGGCGTGGCACTCGCCGGTGCCCGTGCAACGGGCGCCGCCGCGGGCGACGCTGCGGCTGTGCCGGCCGTCCGGTCCGCCGACCGCGACCGAGTGCCCCTTGACCCGACCCTCGCAGCTGCCTGCGGGGCAGTCGATGCCGACCGCAGCGGACCCCTCGGCACCGCGCACGCGGCCGGCCGTGCCCGGACCCGCCAACGACGACGAGGCGGTGAGCGTCACCCGGCACTCGGCGGTGCCCGTGCAGCGGATGAACCCGCGCGCGGCGCTGCGAGCGCGGTGGGCGTCCGGGCCGGCGTGCACCTCCGCCGCGCCCTTCACCCAGCCGTGGCAGCCCGCGTCGGGGCAGTCGACCTGCGAACCGGTCTGCCCGTTCCCGTGCGCCCGGTCCTTGCCGCCGCTGGTGTAGCGCGTGAACATCGCGCTGGAGTCGCTCGCCACGGCACACCCGTTCGCGGTGGCGCGGCAACGTGCGGCGGTCGGGGTCGATCCCACCCCGCCGGTGGTCTCGGCGGTGGTCCCGGCGACACAACCCGGGCCGGAGCACTGCGCGGTGGCGGTGGACTCCGCCAGCACGGCCGTGGCGCCCCGGATCGGGAGCTTCGCCAGCCGGGCCGCCTCGCGCGCCGCCTGCCGGGCGCTGCGGGCGGCGGCCCGCGCCGCCTTCGCCTTCTTCTCCTGCTTCGCGGTCGCGCCCTTGCCGGCCGCGACCCGGGTCGCCTTCGCGGCGTCCGCACGGGCCTGCTTCGCCTGCGCCGCCGCCTGCTCGGCCGCGGCGTCCAGCTGCGCGGTGACGACGTCGGCCAGGTGGACCGGCTTCGCCGCTTCCGCGGCCGCCTCGCGCGCCGCCTTGCGGAGCTCGCGTGCAGCGGCCTTCGCCTGCCGGGCTGCCTTCTCCTGCTTCGCGGTCGCGCCGGGCCGGGCCGCGACCTGTGCCGCCTTCCTGGCGGCCTTCCGTGCCTGCCTGGCCTGCTCGGCCAGCTCTCGTGCCGTCTCGTCCTGCTGCTCCGCGATCATGTCGGCCGCGACCTGGCCCGACCCCGTCACGGAGCCGCTGCGCGCCACGCAGGCGCTCTCGCCGGTGGCACAGCTCGCGGTGTCGGAGGTCGGCGCCGGAGGACCGCGCGCCCCACCCGCGCCGTTGTCCGCGACCGGGCCGTCCGTGCCACCGGCGGTCGTGCGCGTCGTGCCCGAGCACCCGGCGCTGCCCGTGCAGTTCAGCTCCGCGTCCGCCATCGACCAGCTCGACGCGCCCGGGACGGTCGGGCCGCCCGAGTTCGCCGCGGAGCCCGGCGCCGACGGGGCGGGCGGCGTGGCCGGCTGCTGCGGGCCCTGCTCACCCGCCGGCACCTGCTCACCCGCAGGAGCCTGATCGCCGACGGTGCCCTCGGTGACCGTGGCGTTGTCGGTGGAACGCTGCTGCATCACCGGGGCGATCACGTTCGCGTCCGGGCCGGTCGACGAACCCGAGTTCGTGACGGCCACGCAGTCGCCTCCGCGCACCCCGATGCAGCTGCCGGTGGAGTACGAGCCGCGCGGCTCTTCCGAGACCCCCGGATCGATCGCCGACGCCTTGCTGCGCACCGTGCCGGTGCAGGCCTGCCCGCCCTCGCAGGACAGCACCGCACCAGACGCGGACGCCGCCGACGGCCCCGCGGGAAGCCGCTTGGTGTTGACCGTGCTCGGGTCGCCCGCGAGCGCCAGCACCGCACCCGGCCCGGTGGAGGCGTGCGACACCGAGCGCGCCTCGCAGCCGCCCGACTGCGCCCCGGTGCACGACGCGGGCTCCGGCACGGTGCGGTGGGCCCGGCCACCGTCCACCGCACCGTCCCAGGCGCTACCGCTGGTACGGACCGACCCGGAGCAACGCGTCCCCGCGTCGCACACCAGGTACGCCTCGGACGAGGACGCCGACGACGGTCCGGTCCGCGGCTGCCGGGTCAGCGGCTTGCCGGTGCGCGGGTCGATCACCACGTGGTCGGCGGCGCTCGACGACGCCGACGTCGCCTGCCCGCCGCAGTCGCCGCCCGAGACCGTGCATTCGAGGTCGGCGGAGGTGCCCCGGCCGTGCGGCGTCACTCCCGTGTCCCGGGCCGACGTCCCCGCGTAGCCGGCCACCCGGCAGCTGCTGTCGCCACCGTCGCAGTCGACCGAGACGCCGGACTCCGAGACGCTCACCGGCCCGGAGACCGCGGCCAGGCCCGCTTCCCGCGCCTCGGCAGGGTCGCGGTCCTCCACGACGGTGTTCGACGTGGTGGCGCACTCCGCTCCCGCGCCCGCCGCGTCGCAGGACGACTTCCCGGCGCTGCCGCGGACACCGCGCACGTCACCCGAGGCGGCGCCGCGGGTGGTGCTCTTCGCGGAACCGACGCACGACTCCCGCTCGCACTCGAGCTGCGTGTCCGACGTGCTGGCCGCCGACAGCCGCACCGTCGGCACCATCGTGCCCCCGGCGCCCGTCGGACGCTGCTGCACCGTGCGCTCGACCTCGGTGCCGGAGCCCACCTCGCAGCCGCCGTCCGCGACCTCGCAGGTGGTCCGGTCGCCCGCCTTGCGCACCGCGTCCAGGTCCACGCCGTGCACCGAACCTGCCGTACGCGTAACGGCGTTGCCGGTGCAGTCGGCGCGCTCGCAGTCGAAGGCGACCTCGGCGTGGCCGCCGGCGTCGGCCCCGTCGCTGTCCGAGGTGCTGATGGCCGAGCAGCCGCTGGCCGACACCGTGCAGAGGGCTCCCGCCTCCGCCGCGGAACCCGGCTTGCCGAGCGCCTGCTCATCGGCGGACGTCGCCGCGGCCCACCGCTCCAGGGTCTCCGGGCTCACCCACACCTTGCGGCCCGCGTCGGTGAAGGTCGCCGCACGCCCCGTGCAGTCGACGCCGCCGCAGTCGATGTCGGCAACCGCCTCGACGCCCTCTCCGTCCTCGCGCGCCACCTCCGTGGCCGTGCCACAGCCGTCGGCCGCGGTGCAGACCGCCCGTGCGGAACCGCCCTGCTCGCCCGCACCCCCCGGCCCGTTGCCGACACCGAAGGCGTCCTGATCGAGGTCGTTGCTGCGGCTGTAGCAGCGCCCGGCCTCGGTCGAGCAGCCGGACTCGGCCCCGTACCGGTCGGCGGTCGAGTCGACCTCGCACACGCCGGTGCAGCTTCCGACCGTGCGTGTCCGCTCGTCGGGCGCGCTACTCAGGAACGGCCCCGCCGAGCGGGTGGTGCACTTCCCGCCGCCGGACCGGCACTCCGCGTCGCCGCCATCCGCTGTGGCGATGCTGTACTGGGCGCAGCCGCGGACCTTGCCCTCGCACCGCGCCGCGGCCACGGTCTTCGTGCCGTCATCGCCCCGCCCGGTCGCGTTGCTCACGCAGCCGCGGTCGGAGCCCGTCAGATCACACGAGGCCGATGCCTTCGCGCCACCCGCGCTCGTCGTCACGCCGCAGCCGCCCGACAGCCCGGACAGGGCCATGCACCGATCGGTGTCCTGCTTCCCGCTTGCCGTCTCGATCACCGAGCCACACTCGACGAAGGCACCGTCCGCGCCGCAGCCGCCAGCAGCACCGCGGCCGTCCAGATCCTCAGCGGGATCCACGCCGGTGTCCCGGTCGGTGAGGTTCATCAGCCTGTCGGTGGTGGCGTAGACCTTCGTGCGCAGCCGCTCGTACGCCGACACGTGCTTGCGGTGCTCCGCCCGGCTGACGTTGCCCGCGGCCACCTTGCGCTTCTCCGCGGCGAGCCGCTTCTCGGCGCCGGCCAGCTGCTCCTGCCCCTCGACCACTGTGTGGACCAGCCAACGCTGTTTCCTGGAGACGTCCTCGCGCTCGGCCGCCAGTTGCTTCCCCACGGCCTTGTGAGCAGCCTCCTGCTTGCGGTACTGCCTGTTCGTGAGCTCACCGGCGGCGCGCTCGCGCTTCGCGGCGCCCAGCTGATCCCGGCTCTTCTCGAAGGCGATTCGCTGCCGGAGCAGCTCCTCGGACTCCTCCGCGACACCGCCGTTCTCGTCCTTCTCCCGCTCAGCCTTGTCGCCCGACTTCTTCTTCTCGAGCTTGTCGGCCTTGTCACCGGACTTCTTCTTCTCCGGCTTGTCGGCCTTGTCACCGGACTTCTTCTTCTCCGGCTTGTCGGCCTTCTCGCCCGACTTCTTCTTCTCCGGCTTGTCGGCCTTCTCGCCCGACTTCTTCTTCTCCGGCTTGTCGGCCTTCTCGCCCGACTTCTTCTTCTCCGGCTTGTCGGCTCTTGTCACCGGACTTCTTCTTCTCCGGCTTGTCGGCCTTGTCACCCGACTTCTTCTTCTCGCCCGCCGGCTTCTTCTTGTCGACCGTCTGCGGACGCATGAGGGAGTTGTTGAGTCCTCCCCTCAGCGCTCCCACCGAAACGGCCGCCGCCGGAACCGTTGCTGCGGAAGCCGGAGCGGCGAGGAGCGCCGACCCGATCCACAGCACCACCACGGCACCGGCCAACACGAGCGTCCACCGCAGTGCCAGCAGCAGCCGGTCCACCACCGACAGCCGCAGCCGCACCGAGGCAACAACACACGCGGGGAGGCCGGGGGCCTCTCCCTCGTGAGCGATGTGCCTGCGCATGTGACTCGACTCCTGCTGTCCGGCAGTGGTGGATAGCGTGATCCGCGGCTCTGAGCTGCGATGACAGGAACGGAACGAACAACGTGCTCTCGCACGTCGCGCCTGAGGCAGCGACCCACTTGCCGGACGGACCGAGTCGACATCCGGTTCACACTCTCCACCCGTTGCGTGCGTCAGCAACCGGTGGCCGAGAGACTCCCACCCCGCCTTGCAGCGGGGCAAAGTGCAGAGTAGCGGACTGTCGATCAGTCAGCGGGAGACCTGGGTCACATTCCAACGTGTGTGCGGGCGCCCCATCCGGCTCGGACGCGGCCGGCTAGCGGAAGAAGACGTGATCCCTGCACCGGTCCTGTCAGCCTCGCCGGCGATGTGGCGGAATCATTGGTCAGCAGGTTCGGACTCTTCCGAGCCGAAAGTCCGGTTGACATTGAGACTGAGGCGCGAAGGCGATCAACCGCTCAGTCAGCAATGCCGGTAAGCGCATGGCGGAGCCCTCCTACAGCGGCCGGGTTGTCGCGAAGCACTTCCCATCGCAGCTCGTCAATGCTGCCGTCCGCTTGTACCGGTGCGAGACCCCACTCGGGCTGCACGAGCGCCGGTGGTCCTCGGCGTAGGAGAACACGAAGCAACTCTCGTCGACGTGTTCCCAGCGCAGCGCGAGCAACTCGCCGCGCCGGTCGCCGGTCGCAAGGGTCATCCAGGCCAACATCCCCAGTCGACGTCCTCGACCCGTGCAGCGGCCACGACGCATCTTCGGGCGATGGTGAGTCAGGCTGAGTGACCGGCGGGCGGGGCTTCTGGGCGGCTTCCACGGGGTTGAAGGCGATCCAGGCCCATTGCACAGCAGCGGAGTACGCGCTGCTCGGCACGGCGTGGCACTGCCGGACGGGCGACGCAGCGAGGGGCTTGCAGGCATGCGGCGCACACGTAGCTGCAGATTTGGACAGATCATGGGACACAAGATCCGTCCAGTGGATCACTGCCGCTCAGTAAAGTTGTGGGCCCCCGGGGGATCGAACCCCGAACCCGCGGATTAAAAGTCCGCTGCTCTGCCGATTGAGCTAGAGGCCCGTGGCACCCAAGCGTAGCCGCACCGGATCGACGACCTGGAGATCGATCTCGTCGAGCCGCACACCTGCGCGGTGACGCCGGCGCGGGCGTACTGCTCGTGCTGGTCATGGCACCAAATGGCCCATCGGCCGGCACGCGGGGCAGCGGCTCGACGGCCTAACGGTCGCTCGCTTGGAGTAATCGTGGGGTGACGCAGGGTCGATGCTCACCACGCTGCGCCACCGCTCATCCTGGGGGACATGCGCCCCTGTCGTGTTCTCCCTGGAGTGCTCGGTGTCCTGCTCATCGCCGGCTGCGCGAGCACGACCAACACCATCCGGCCTGCCGCGTCGACATCGCCGGTGCACAGCGTGCAGGTGAGTGAGACGTTCGTGAGCGGCGGCGCCGGCCCGGCCGTCACCTACGACGAGTCGCTCGTGCCGGCGGGCGCGCGGGGAGCGGTGCAGTCGCGGTCCGGGGAAGGCACGACCACCGTGATGCTCGCCGTCCGAGGTCTCGAACCGCAACGCCTGTACGGCGCCCACGTGCACACCCAGCCTTGCGGGGCGCAGGCCGAGGACGCGGGCCCGCACTTCCAGTTCTCCGCCGACCCGGTGCAGCCCAGCGTCGACCCGACGTTCGCGAACCCGCAGAACGAGGTCTGGCTGGACTTCACCACCGACGAGACCGGTGCGGGCAGCACCGAGTCGACCGTCGCGTGGACGTTCCCCGCCGACCGGCGTCCCCGGTCGGTGGTCGTGCACGCCCTGCAGACGTCCTCCGAGCCCGGCGAGGCGGGCACGGCGGGCGACCGCGCTGCCTGCATCTCCGTCGACTTCTGACGTCGGGGACAATGGGGCATCGTGAGTGCCCCGACCACCATCCGTCCGCTGCGTATCGGATCGTTCGTGTCCGAGACGCCGGTTGTCCTTGCGCCGATGGCCGGCATCACGAACCCGGGCTTCCGGCGCCTGTGCCGTGAGCAGGGCGCCGGCTTCTACGTGTGCGAGATGATCACATCGCGGGGGATCGTCGAGAAGAACCCGCTGACCTTCCGGATGATCGCGTTCGACGCCGACGAGCACCCGCGGTCGATGCAGCTCTACGGGGTCGACCCGGCAGCCATGGGGCTGGCCGTCCGCATGATCGTCGAGCGGGATCTCGCCGATCACATCGACATGAACTTCGGCTGCCCCGTCCCCAAGGTCACGCGCCGGGGCGGCGGGGCCGCGCTGCCGTACAAGCGCAGGCTGTTCGAGCGGATCGTGCGGGCCGCGGTCGAGAACGCGGGGTCGGTGCCGGTCACCGTGAAGATGCGCATCGGCATCGACGACGAGCGCCACACCTACCTCGACGCCGCACGTCGGGCCGCCGACGCCGGGGTTGCCGCCGTCGCCCTGCACGCCCGCACGGCGGCGCAGCGCTACTCGGGCACGGCCGACTGGTCGGCGATCTCCCGGCTCCGCGACGCCATGCCCGCGGAGCTGCCGGTTCTCGGCAACGGCGACATCTTCAGCGCCGCGGACGCGCTCGAGATGGTGGCGCGCACCGGGTGCGACGGCGTCGTCATCGGCCGGGGATGTCTCGGCAGGCCATGGCTCTTCGGCGACCTGGAGGCCGCGTTCGCCGGGCGACCGCTGCCGGAGCCCCCGCGTCTGGGGCAGGTCACCACCACCATGCGCCGGCACGCCGTGCTCCTCATCGAGCACATGGGCGCCCACAAGGGCATCCGCGACATGCGCAAGCACATCGCCTGGTACCTCAAGGGGTTCCCGGTCGGCTCCGAGCTGCGCCGCAGCCTCGGCCTGGTGAGCAGCCTGGACGAGCTGGACGAGCTGCTGGCCCAGCTGGACGAGCACATCCCCTTCCCGGCGGAGGCCGACGGCCCCCGCGGCCGTCAGGGCTCCGCGGGCCGGGTGGTCCTCCCGGAAAGATGGCTGGACGACCCGGACGACCCGACTGTCCCGCTGGGTGCGGAACTCGACCACTCGGGCGGCTAGCGTCCCGGAGTGCGCCCGGTCGGGGGGGTGGAATGCCTCAAGGAGGGCTTCCGGGCTGCCGACGCCTTCCATGTGACGATGGTGGACACGTCTACGGCGGCAGCGCGGCCCACGGCAGGCGCGGCCTGGCACACCGCGGCGGCGGAGGAGCTCGCCACCGCCGGCCGCTGGGAGCAGGCCTACCAGCACCTCCGCACGGCCGTTCGGCTGCTGAACGGGCAGTCCGGAGTCGACGAGCTCGACCGGTTGCGTCGCGAGCACGCCGAGGCTCGCGAGCAGAGCCGCCGTGACTGCCTGACCGACACCTACAACCGTCGCTACCTCGACGAGCGGCTCGTCGCGCTGGTCGGTGACCCGGGCAGCGTCGGGCCGGCCGGGATCGCGGTCGCGCTGCTGGACGTCGACCACTTCAAGGAGATCAACGACACCTACGGCCACCCCTTCGGCGACCGGGTCCTGCAGCGGCTCGTCGCCGTGCTCGACTCAGGCCTGCCCGACGGTGCGTTCTGCGCCCGGTACGGGGGCGAGGAGTTCGCGATCGTCCTGCCCGGACACGATCGCCATGACGCGGTTCGGGTCTGCGAGGCGACCCGGAAGCGGGTCGACCTCCATCTCTGGCAGGAGCTCGCGCCCGGGCTGAACGTGACCGTCAGCATCGGTGTCGCGCACGGGTTCGGGCCGGTGACCGGCACCGACGGGTTGGTCGCCGCCGCGGACCGGCTCCTGTACGCGGCGAAGCACTCCGGACGCAACGCCGTCGCCTTCCACGACGCCCACACGGGGCACGTGCGGCTCGCCGGACCGGCCGCCCGCCGTCGATCGCTCCCGTAGCCGCCGGTCGTCGCACCCGACTTCGATCAGGGTGCCTCCGCTCCGTAAGCTCGGATCGAGACGTTGAGGGGCGGGCTCGGGCGCGGTCGTTGCCCGTGCCCGCCTTCTGTTCGTGCCGAGGAGGTGGGCGTGGAGGACGGTCCGTACCGTGCTCAGCGCCCTACCGGGGGGCGCAGACGCGCCGACGACGACGTCGAGGACATCCTGGCACGGCACGGTCTGCTCGGTGCCGGCGCGGACGCGGCGCCTCCCGGCGGTCGCGCGGCCCGGCGCCGCGCGGAGGAGGAGGGTTCTCCCGCCCACCCCGGCACCGTGAGCGGACGACGACCTACCGACTACCCGCCTCCCGGCCATCCCGGTGGTACCCCGCCGGACCCGGGCTCGCGCTCCGGGCGCCGGCACCGATCGGACGACGCCGCTCCCGGCGAGCCGGAGCGGTCGCGATACCCCGCGGACGGGCGGCCGGAACGCCCTCGCCGCAACGGCTACGCCGCCGACGACGAGTGGCCGCGCGCGGCGCCCCCACGGGTCGACCCGCCGTTCGACGCCGTCCCGCCCGCCACGGGCGGAGGTCGCAGGCGTGCCCCCGACGCGTTCGATGCGCCGCCCGCTCCCGACGCCACCACGGCGCTCTCCCCCACCGGACACCGCAGCCGGCGCCGCGCCGACCCTCCCGACGACGCCGCGTGGCCGGACGGCGCCAGCAGGGGACGACGCCACCCGGCCGAGGCGGACGACCCGTACGCCGTGCCCCCCGCGGGCGGCGGCCGGCGCCGGGCCGCGGACGATCCCGGCTCCCCTGCCGTCTCGAGCACCGGCGGCACCCGCCGACACAGAACCGACCCGGACGACGCCGGGGACTACCCCTCGTACGAACGGCCGTGGCCGGCCGAGCCCGGCGCCACCACGGCCCGTCCCGCCACGCGGCGCCGTCCTGTCGACGAGCCCGACGGCGGCGCGCGGCGGCGTCGACCGGAGCCCGCGGAACGTCCGGCCGAGCCGCCGGCACGGAGCAACCGCACCCGCCCGCCCGGCTCGGGGGCGCCGGCGACGACCGGTGTCACCACCACCGGCGGCAGCCGCCGGCGGCGCCTCGACCCCGGCGACGACCCGGAGCTGCCGGCCACGGGCCGACGCGAGTACCCGGCCGAGCCCGTAGACCGCGCAGGAGACCGCGCAGGCGCTCGCCGGCGCCACCCCGGCGCCGGCGATGACCCCGCCTTCCGAGCCACCACCGATCGGCGACGCCCGGCCGAGCCGCCCGGCACCTCCGCCACGACCGCTCTGCCCGCCGCTCCCCGCCGCCGCGCGGTCGAGGACCCGGACGCGCCCGCGACCACCGCGCTCCCCACCGGCGGCACGTCCCGCAGGCGCCACCTCGACCCCACCGACGATCCGGACCTCTCCCACGACCGGCGGCAGCGCCCGGCCGAACCCGAGGCGCGCCGGCGGCACCTCGACCACGCCGACAGCCCGGACCTGCCCACCAGCCGCGATCGACGGCGGCCGGCCGAGCCGCCCGACACCTCCGCGACGACCGCCCTCCCCGCGGCCGGCCGCCGGGTCGCCGGTGACGACCTCGACGCCCCCGCGACGACCGCGCTCCCGGTCGAGGGCAGCCGGCGCCGCCGCCCCGACGACGAGCCCCCTGCCACCACCGCCCTGCCCACCGCGGCGCGGAGCCGGCGCGACGCGATGAACCCGGAGGCCACCGTCGCGGTCTCGGCGGCCGAAGCTCCCGCCGTCACCACCCGCGGCCGCGCCACCCGCCCGGGCACCGACGAGGACAGCCGATCCGATCGCGACGCCGACGCGCACACGCGCGCCATGCGCATCGACGAGACCCTCACCCGGCTCACTGCCGCGCACGCCGGGGTCACCCTCGCCGTCACCGATCAGCACGCCCCGAAGCCCACCGCGGCGAAGCAGCGACTCGGGCCCGCTGCCACCGCGGTCCGCCTGCTCGCCGGAGCGCTGGCCGTCGTGGTGCTCGGTGCCACGGCGTTCGGCTGGGGCGGGAAGACGTGGCTGGGTTCGGCCGTCCGCGACGCCGCGGCCCTCGACCCGGGATCGAGTGCCGTCGTCGACGCCGCCGCCCAGTCCGGGGACGAGAACGTGCTGGTGGTGGCCACCGAACCCGCCTCGGACACGGCCGAGCCGCGTGCCGACACCGTTGCCGTCGCGCACATCCCGGACAGCGGCGGGCCGGTCACCGTGCTCGCGTTCCCCCTCGACCTGGAGATCAACCGGCCGCCCTGCGAGGCGTGGGACGCCGGCACGGCGACGTACCGGGACGAGCCGGAGCAGGCGGAGGCCCGCACCCAGCTCGTGAGCGCCCTCGATGTCGGCGGCCCACGCTGCGTCACCCGCGTGGTGCAGCAGCTCAGCGGGCTCGCGATCACCAAGTACGTCGGTATCGATCTCGCCTCCGTGCCCGCGCTGACGGACGCGGTGGGCGGCGCCGAGGTCTGCGTGCCGCGGCCCGTGCTCGACGGCGTGCTCGGCCCGGTGGTGCCGGACGCGGGGCCGAACCGGCTGGCGGGCGTGCGCGTCGCCGATTTCGTGCAGGCCGGTGACGTGGAGGGTGAGCCCTCCTCGGAGTACGGGCGGATCGAGCGTCAGCAGCAGGTGCTCGCCGCGGTGCTGAACTCAGCGGTGTCGGGCACCGCGCTGCTGGACGTCGGGCGGCTCAGGGCGCTGCGCCCGACGCTCGCCGACACGGTGCTGACCGACGGCGCGGGGATCGACCAGGTGCTCGCGCTCGCGATGACGCTGCGCCGCCTGGATGCCGACGGCGTGCGGTACGCGTCGGTGCCCACCGGGGAGCGGAACGGCCGCGGCAACGCGGTCCTGCGGGACACCGACGCGGCAGCCCTGTTCGCGGCCGTGCGCGGCGACCAGCCGCTGCCGGCCGACGCCGGCGAATCCGGCGATGGAACGGCCGGACCCACGCCGAGCGAGGTCACGGTCGAGGTGTTCAACGCCTCGGCCCGCTCGGGGCTCGCCGGTGAGGTGGGCGAGACCCTGAGCTCGCTCGGCTTCGACGTCGGCGAGATCGCCAGCGCGGAGGAGCCCACCGCTCAGACCGTGATCCGGTTCTCCCCCGACCAGGCCGCCGCCGCCGAGGTGCTGAGGGCCACGGTGCCCTCGGCCACCGAGGTGCCCGATCCCGGGAGCACCGGCGTGCTGCAGCTGGTGCTCGGCCGGTCGTTCGACGACGTGGTCCGGGCACCGTCGGAACCGATCGCGCTGGCCGCCCCCACCACCGAGGCAGCCGCGGAGCCGGCCGTCACCTGCACGTGAGCTCCCCCGACGTTCACCGCGGGTTCACCCGCCCGCGCGACGGTTCGTCCGATTCCGCACTACCCTTGGCACATGCGCGACGTCTACCAGGAGCAGCTCGACGATCTGGCCGGGGCCCTGGCGGGCATGTGCACCCAGGTGGCCGACGCGATGGAGAAGGCCACGCGGGCGCTGCTGGAGGTCGACCTGCAGCTCGCCGAGGAAGTGATCTCCGAGGACATCCGGGTCGACGAGATCCGCGCGGCAGCTGAGGAGAAGGCGTTCGCGCTGCTCGCGCTGCAGGCGCCGGTGGCCACCGACCTGCGGATCGTGGTGTCGGCCATCCATGGCGCGGGCGACATCGAGCGGATGGGCGACCTCGCGCTCCACGTCGCCCAGGCGGCGCGGCGCAGGCACCCGCACCCGGTGCTCCCCGACGAGGTGGCGCCGTACTTCGCCGAGATGGGCCGGGTGGGCGTGGATCTCGCGCTCAAGGCGGGAGAGGTCATCCGCACCCGTGACCTGGCGCGCGCAGGCGAGCTGGAGAGAGACGACGATGCCATGGACGACCTGCACCGCCACATGTTCACGGTGCTGATGGACCGCAACTGGAGCCACGGCGTCGGTCCGGCCGTCGACATCACGCTGCTGGCCCGGTTCTACGAGCGCTACGCCGACCACGCCGTGGCCGTCGCGCGGCGGATCGTCTACGTCGTCACCGGCCAGATGCCGGGGCCGCTCACCGTCTGACCACGCATTCACCCGTCGTTCATCCGGCCGCTGCTGCTCCCTGACCAGCGGCTCATAGGCTCTCCCCGTGCCTCCCGCGCCGCTGCCCCAACAGCTGGTCGAGCTGTCCGAGCTGCTCGCCCGGATGTGCACGGCCGCGGCCGGTGCACTGAACAACGCCACCACCGCGCTGCTGGAGTCGCGAGAGCGGCTGGCCGTGCAGGTCATCACGGGCGATGACGCGATCGACGCGCTCCGCGCGCAGGTGGAGGAGCTCGCGGGCGACGCGCTGCTGTTCCACGGCCCCGTCGCGGGCGACCTGCGCGCCGTGGTCTCCGCGATCCGGGCGGCGGGCGACATCGAGCGCATGGGCGACCTGGCCCTGCACGTCGCCGAGATCGTCCGGATGCGCCATCCGAAGCCCGCGCTGCCCGCCGAGGCGCGGCCGGCCTTCGCCGAGATGGGGAAGGTCGCCGTGCGGCTCGCGCTCAAGGCGGCCGACGTGGCGCGCACCCGCAACGTGATCCGGGCGGCCGAGCTGGACGCCGACGATGACGCGATGGATGTGCTGCACCGCGAGATGATGGAGGTGCTGATGGACGAGCACTGGCCACACGGGGTCCGCACGGCCGTCGACATCACGCTGCTGGCGCGCTACTACGAGCGCTTCGCCGACCACGCCGTGGTGGTGGCGCGGGAGACGGTCTACGCCGTGACCGGCCAGGAGCCCGACGCCCTCCCCCTCTGAGGGCGCCGGGCCGTTGGTGTTCCGTCAGCCGAAGCGACCGGAGACGTAGTCCTCGGTGGCCTTCTCCTTCGGCTGGGAGAAGATCGTCTTGGTCTCGTCCATCTCGACGAGCTTGCCTGGCTTGCCGGTGCCCTCGATGTTGAAGAACCCGGTGTAGTCGCTCACGCGGGCGGCCTGCTGCATGTTGTGCGTGACGATGACGATCGTGTAGTCCATCTTGAGCTCGTTGATCAGGTCCTCGATCGCGAGCGTGGAGATGGGGTCGAGGGCCGAGCACGGCTCGTCCATCAGCAGCACGTCGGGCTGCACGGCGATCGCCCGCGCGATGCACAGCCGCTGCTGCTGCCCGCCGGAGAGGCCGGAGCCGGGCTTGTCGAGCCGGTCCTTGACCTCGTTCCACAGGTTCGCCCCACGCAGCGATCTCTCGACGAGCTCGTCGGTGGCGTCCTTCTTCAGCTTCCTGCTGTTCAGCCGCATACCCGCGATCACGTTGTCGTAGATGGACATCGTCGGGAACGGGTTGGGCCGCTGGAAGACCATCCCGATCTGGCGGCGGACGCCCACCGGGTCGATGCCCGGGCCGTAGAGGTCCTGGCCGTCGAGCTCGAGGCGGCCCTCCACTCGGGCGCCCGGGATGACCTCGTGCATGCGGTTGATCGCCCGCAGGTAGGTCGACTTCCCGCACCCGGACGGCCCGATGAGCGCGGTGACCGTCTTCGGCCGGATGGACATGTCGACGCCCTCGACCGCGCGGAACGAGCCGTAGTAGATGTTCAGGTTCTTGGCTTCGATCGCCTTGCCCATCTAGTGCCCCCCGCCGGAAGTCCGGTGCGTGTATCGACGGATCCAGGTTTCTGCTGGGTGTGCCGGCGAGCCGGTCTCGTACCGGGCGTACTCGGCCGGTTCGCCGGTGCGCCCAGCAGGAAGCTGGGCCGGCGAGATGCGTAGCGGACTTCCGGCGGGGGGCACTTGGGGCTCCTATCGGGTCTTCGGGGCGAACAGGCGGGCGATGAGGCGCGCCACCAGGTTCAGCACCATGACGATGATGATCAGCACGAGGGCCGCGGTCCACGCCCGCTCCAAGTACGGCTCCGGCGGCACGCCCGGCGTGGCGTACGAGAGGTACGAGAACACCGGCAGGGTGGCCATGCGGCCGTCGAACGCGTTGAAGTTCAGTGCGGTGGACAGGCCGACCGCCACCAGCAGCGGCGCGGTCTCACCGATGACGCGGGCGATGGCCAGCGTGACGCCGGAGGCGATCCCCGCGATGGATGTCGGGATCACGACCTTGAGGATCGTGCGCCACTTCGGCACCCCCAGCGCGAACGCCGCCTCGCGCAGCTCGTTGGGCACGATCTTGAGCATCTCCTCGGTGGCCCGCACGACCACCGGGATCATGAGCACCGACAGCGCCACCGAGCCGGCGAACCCGAGCCGAGCCCCCGGCCCGACCAGGTACGCGAACAGCGCGACGGCGAACAGGCCTGCGACGATCGACGGGATGCCCGTCATCACGTCCACGAAGAACGTGATCGCCCGCGCCAGCCGCCCCTTGCCGTACTCGACGAGGTAGACGGCGGTGAGCAGCCCGACCGGGATCGACATCAGGGCCGCGAGCCCGGTGATGATCAGCGTGCCCATGATCGCGTGGTACGCGCCGCCGCCCTCACCCACGACGCCTCGCATCGACGAGTTGAAGAACTCGCCGTCGAAGCGGGCGATCCCCGCGGTGACCACGGTGACGATCACCGAGATCAGCGGGATGAGCGCCAGGAGGAACGCCGCGGTCACGACCACGGTGACCAGGCGGTCGGTGGCCTTGCGCCGGCCCTCGACGGTCCGCGAGGCGATGTAGAGCGCGACGGTGAAGACGACGGCGGTGCCGACGACGAACAGCCCGACGCTGAACCCCGTGGCGGCGAGCAACCCGCCGACGACGACGGCGGAGGCGGCCAGCCCGCCGGGGACCGCCCAGCGCGGCAGCCGCGCCTGTTGCGCGAGGCCGCTGGGCAGAGGAGCCGGGATCGTGGTCTCTGCCTGACGCTTGCTGGCGTCGACGGTCATCAGTTGGCCCCCGAGAACTCTCGGCGTCGGTTGATGATGAAGCGCGCGATGGAGTTCACCGCGAGGGTGATGAGGAAGAGCACGAGACCCGACGCGATCAGCACGTTGACTCCCAGCCCGCTCGCCTCCGGGAACTGCAGGGCGATGTTGGCGGCGATGGTGGAGGGGTTGCCGTTGCTGATCAGGTTGAACGTGATCCCGCCGGACACCGACAGCACGATCGCGACGGCCATCGTCTCGCCGAGGGCGCGGCCGAGGCCGAGCATCGCACCGCTGATGATGCCGGAGCGGCCGAACGGGAGGACCGCCATGCGGATCATCTCCCACCGCGTGGCGCCGAGTGCGAGTGCGGCCTCCTCGTGGAGCCGCGGGGTCTGCAGGAAGACCTCGCGCGAGACCGCCGTGATGATCGGCAGGATCATGACGGCGAGCACGACGCCCGCCACCAGCATCGTGCGCCCGGTGGCCGACACCGGGCCGGCGAACAGCGGGATGAAGCCGAGGTTGGCCTCCAGCCACTGCATCAGCGCGACGGAGGCCGGCGCGAGCGTCCAGGCGCCCCAGAGGCCGTACACGATGCTCGGGATGGCGGCCAGGAGGTCGACGACGTACCCCAGCGCCTGCGCGATACGCCGCGGGGCGTAGTGGGTGATGAACAGGGCCACCGCAACCGCGAGCGGCGTCGCGATGATCAGGGCGATGACCGCGGCGAGCAGCGTGCCGAAGATCAGCGGGGCGACGTACGCGGCGAAGCCGGCCCCGCCGGGGATGTCCGACGCCGGCGCCGTCAGCGCCGGGAAGGCCTCGACGAGCAGGAACGCCGCGACCCCGGCCAGCACGACCAGGATGAGTACGCCCGCGCCTTTGGCCAGGCCGGCGAAGACCCGGTCCCCGGCCTGGACGACGGGCTTCGCGGTAGTGGACGACTGCGTGGCGGCAGCTGCCGGCCCTGGAGTGGTGTCGGTACTCACGTGATCCCTTCCCGCGGATCGGCGCGGAAGATCGAACGTGCGGGGTGGAGACGGGCCGAAGGCCCGGACGGCTCCATGATGGCGACCGTCCGGGCCTCGCGGCTACGTGATGTCGTGCTCAATCAACCCGCCGCTGCGATGGCGTCGATCGCCGGCTGGAAGGCGCCGCGCTGGGTGTCCGAGATCGGCGCGTTGCCCGCGTTCTCGCCGGCCGCAGCCTGCCCCTCGTCGCTTGCCATGTAGGACAGGAAGGCGCGGACCGTGTCGGCCTGGGCCGGGTCGTTGTACTTCGTGCACGCGAGCGTGTACGAGACGAGCACGACCGGGTAGGCACCGGACGTGCTGGTGTCGCGGGCGAGCTCGACACCGAAGTTGTACTTGCCCTGGCCCTCGACGCGCGGCGAGGCCTCGACGACGGCGGCCGCGGCCTCCGGAGTCGGGTTGACGAACTCACTGCCGACCTGGACGTCGACGGTGCCCAGCTCGCCGGCCTGGCTCAGGTCGGCGTAGCCGATCGTGCCCTGGCCACCCCGCACGGCGCCGACGACGCCCGCGGTGCCCTGGGCCGCCTCGCCACCCGGCACCGGCCAGTTGCCGTCCGGCTCGTGCGTCCAGTCGGCGGCCGCGGTGGCCGAGAGGTACTCGGTGAAGTTCTCGGTGGTGCCCGACTCGTCGGCCCGGTTGACCGGCGTGATCGCGGTGGCCGGCAGCTGCACGCCCGGGTTCTCCGCCGCGATGGCCGGGTCGTTCCAGGTGGTGATCTGCCGGTTGAACGCCTTGGCGATCGTGGCCGGGGACATCTGGAGGTTGTCGACGCCCTCCAGGTTGAACACCACCGCGATCGGCGAGATGTAGAGCGGCATCTGGATGACGTTGTCCGGGCCGCCGCAGATCTGCTGGGCCGCCGGGAGCTCCTCTTCGTCCAGCACCGCGTCGCTGCCGGCGAACTGGACGGCGCCGCCGGTGAACTGGGTGCGGCCCGCTCCGGAACCGGTGGGGTCGTAGTTGATCGTGGCGCCGGGGGCGACGCTGGTGAAGCCGGCGATCCAGGCCTCCATCGCAGCCTGCTGCGATGTGGCGCCGGCGCCGGCGATGGTGCCGGCGACGTCGCTCGTGGCGGCGCTCGACTCGCCACCACCCGACGGGGCGGCGGACTCGTTGGCCGCGCCGCAGCCTGCGAGCAGCAGAGCGCCGCTGGCGGCGACGCCGACCGCGGCGAGTCGGGCACGAGAACCGTGCCGCAGGGTGTTCACCTGTGTTCCTCCGTACGTGGGTTCCCGTGCAACGGGGACACGGCTCGGGGGCCGCTCGTGGCGAACGGTAGGTAAGGCCGGTGGACGGGCCTCGCCGTTCAGATGAACGGAGAATGAACAGGTCCCTCAGGTGAGGGAGCACACTCACCGAGCGTCGACCGTGATCTCGCTGTGACCTGCGTCGACGTGATCGACTCCATCGACGCCAGGGTTGCCGTCGGGTGAACGGACGTCATCGGCGATACGAAACATCGGCCTGCCATCGGGTGAACCCCAGGCTGCCGTAGAGCCGCACCGCGGCCGAGTTGTCCGCCTCGACGTAGAGCAGGACGTCGGACTGCCCACGCTCCCGCAGATGGTGCAGGCCTGCGAGGGTGAGCGCGGAGCCCAGCCGCATGCCGCGCGCCGACGGGTCGACGCCGAGCACGTACACCTCGCCGATCGGGTCGGGCCCGGCGTGCACCTTCGTCCAGTGGAACCCGAGCACCCGGTCCGCTCCGTCCACCGCCAGCAGGAAACCGGCCGGGTCGAACCACGACTCGGCCTCCCGCAACCGCAGCTGGGCGCGGTCCCAGCCTCCCTGTTCCGGATGCCAGTCGAACGCGGCGTTGTTGACGCGCAGGAACTCGTCGTCGTCCTGCCCTGGCACGAAGGCACGCAACCGCACGCCTGCCGGCAGCTCCGGCTCCGGCAACGGGCCGAGCAGGCTGCGTCGCATCTGCCACAGCTCCCGGACCGGGGTGAAACCGAGGCGGGCGGCGAGAGCGACCGCGCCCGGGTGCTGTCCGTGCGCCCAGACGCGGAGCGTGCCGCCGGCGCGGACCAGCACCTCCTCGACGATCCGACCCCCGAGACCGGCCCTGCGGTGCTCGGGGTGCACCACGAGCTCGGCGACACCCTCGGCCGGGTCGAGCTGGGCCACCCCGCGCAGCGCCCCGCCGCGATCGAGCGCGAGCAGGTGCACGGCATCGCCACCGGTCAGGTGCAGCAGCACGTGCTCGCCGAGCGGGGCAGTGCCGTCGGCGTCCGTCGCCGCCGCGGCGAGCGCCCTGACCTCGGCTGCCTCCGCGTCGTCCAACCCGGCCCGCCACGACAGTTCGATCACCCGCACGACGGTACCCCGGGCCTGGGCGGCGGCCTCAGGACCTGGCGGCGACCTCGGGGACCTGGCGCGTGACGGTGACTCGTTCGCCGTCCTCGTCGTCCCCGGGACCGCTGTCGTCGTCGAGGAGGGCGACCGGCGACGCGGCCAGCCCGCCCCGGGTGGGCCGGACGAACTTGTAGCCGACGTTGCGCACGGTGCCGATCATCTGCTCGTGCTCGGGGCCGAGCTTCGCGCGGAGCCGCCGGACGTGGACGTCGACGGTGCGGGTGCCACCGAAGAAGTCGTAGCCCCACACCTCCTGCAGCAGCTGCGCACGGGTGAACACCCGGCCCGCGTGCTGCGCGAGGTATTTGAGCAGCTCGAACTCCTTGTAGGTGAGCTCGAGGAGCCGGCCCCGCAGCCGGGCGGCGTAGGTGGCCTCGTCGATGACGAGCTCGCCGAGCACGAGCGCCCCGCCGTCGCGGCCGGCGTCGGCCCCCGGCCGGGACTTCAGCAGCCGCAGCCGGGCATCCACCTCGGCCGGGCCCGTGGTGGGCAGCAGGATCTCGTCCACCACCCACTCACCGGAGACGGCCACCAGCCCACCCTCGGTGAGCACCGCGATGACGGGCACATCCATGCCGGTGCTGCCGAGCAGCCGGCACAGGCTGCGCGCCGCCACCAGGTCGGTGCGCGCGTCGACGACGACGGCGTCGTGCGGGCCGGCGTCGAGCAGCGCCGCGACCTCGGGGGCCGCGGTACGGACCCCGTGTGGGAGCAGCGTGAGAGCTGGCAGCACGGAGCCCGGATCGGGATCGGCCGTCAGCAGTAGGAGTTCCACGTGGCGTGCCTCCTCTCCCACCGGGAGGTGGGGCGCCCGCTGCGGCCCCACCTCCGATCACGGCGGGCAGCGCTGACGCACCGTTCACACCCGCGTGACCCGGCGGGAACACCACACGCGGATCGATGCAGGATAACCGGGTGGCGGTCGATCACACGAGCCGCGCGGCGCAGGTCACGCCGTTTCCGGTCACGGCGACCTCCGCCGACGGGGTCGAACTGGCGGGCGTACACCTCTCCCGGGGGGCGCCCGCGCGAGGCATCGGGCTCGTCGTCGCGCATGCTTTCACCCACCACACCCGGCATCCGACCACCCGGAAGCTGCTCGCGGCGCTGGCCGCCGAGGCACCCGTCGTGGCCCTCGACATGCGCGGTCACGGCCGCTCCGGGGGCCGCAACACCGTCGGCGACCGGGAGCCGCTCGATCTCGACGCCGCCGTGGCCGTCGCCCGCGCCCTCGGCTACGAACGGGTGGCCACGATCGGGTTCTCCCTCGGCGCCGCGGTGGCCCTGCGCCAGGCGACGAGCGGCCCGAACCGCCCGGACGCCGTGGTGGCCGTGAGCTCGCCCGCCCGCTGGTACTCGCGGGAGACCGCGGCGATGCGCCAGGTGCACTGGCTGCTCGAACAGCCGCACGGCAGGCTCGCCGCCCGGGCGATCGGGGTGCGCCTCGACGGCGCGTGGAAGGTCGTGCCGCCCTCGCCCGTCGAGGTCGTCGCCGACATCGCGACGCCGCTGCTGCTCGTCCACATCGCGGGCGACCGCTACTTCTCCGCAGCCCACGCCCGCGCGCTCGCGGTCGCGTCCGGCGGGCGGGCAGAGCTGTGGAACGAGCCCGGCAACGGCCACGGGGAGAGCGGCACGCACCCCGCACTCGCCCGCCGGGTCGCCCGATGGGCGGTATCCGCGGCCGCCGGACACTCCCCCGGTGACAACGGGAAACCGGGTCGCTCTACCGTCGGTGTCCTCGCCCCGGCAGAGCGCCGGGCCGCAGGGTCGGAGGTCGGATGAGGCGCCTGGTCATCGCGCTGCTCGTCCTGGTCGGGCTGTTCGTCGCGGTGGACTACGGAGCTGCCGCGCTCGCCGAGTCCGCCGTGTCGCGCCAGATGCGTGAGCAGATCGGGCTCGTCGACGACCCTTCGGTACGGATCAACGGGTTCCCGTTCCTCGTCCAGGCGATCTCCGGCGAGTACTCCAGCGTGGACGTCGAGGCCACCAAGGTCCGCGTGGGCGAGCTGCGGGAGCTGAGCATCCGTGCGCAGCTGACCGACGTCAGCGCGCCGCTGTCGATGCTGCTCGGTTCGGGTCCGAAGTCGCTGTCCGTGCAGGAGGTCCAGGGCACCGTCCAGATCCCCGCCTCCGACGTGGAGCGGCTCGTCCCGGGCATCGAGGAGCTGCGCATCGAGAACGTCGACGACTACGCGCTGGAGCAGGCCGTGGACGAGGGCGGTGACAAGGCGCTGAGGACGATCGACCCGAACAACGCGGTCCGTCTCGCCGGCACCGCCACCCTGCTCGGCCAGGAGTCCGAGGTGGCCGTGATCGCCGTGCTCGAGCTGGTGGACGGGCAGGTGGTGATCACGCCGCGCGACATCCGGCTGGGCAGCAGCGGCGACGCGGAGCCGCTCCCCGCGGCCGTGCAACGGACGCTCGAGCAGCGGTTCACGGTGCGGATCGACCCCGGCTCGCTCCCGCTCGCGGCCACGCCGACGAGGCTGCGCGCAGCAGGTGGAGCGATCGAGATCACCGGCTTCGCCGACGACCTCACGCTCGGCGGTGCCGCCGTCTCCACCACCGGCTGAGCGCCGGCCGACGTGACCTGATCCTCATCCACCCTGCCGTGCGGCCCGATCCTCGGTTACCCTCACCAGCGTGTTCTGGCCGCTGACCCGTCGCCGCGCAGTCGACCTGTGCCGCGTGGGCAGCTGTCTCTGTCGCGCCTCCTGAGCGTCCGCGTCCTTCCACGCACCCTCCTCAGGAGCATCCGCTTGTCTGCACCGCAGCACCCGTCTGCCGTGCTCCGCGCCGGCAGCGCGCCCGCGCACGCCTCACACCGCACCACCGATAACCATGGAGTCACCGCATGAGCGAGCTTGCGAGCGAATCATTGGCACAGCGCCTTGGGCGAATGCCCGCGACGAGCGTCAGCGAGGAGCTGGTATGAGCCGCCAGGACGTCCTGGTCACAGCTGACTGGGCCGAGAAGAACCTCGGCACCGACGGCATCGTGTTCCTCGAGGTCGACGAGGACACCACCGCCTACGACGGCGGCCACCTCGCCGGTGCCGTCAAGATCAACTGGACCACCGAGCTGCAGGACCCGGTGCGCCGCGACATCGTCGACAAGGAGCAGTTCGCGCAGCTGCTGTCGGCCAAGGGCGTGAGCAACGCCGACACCGTCGTGCTCTACGGCGGCAACAACAACTGGTTCGCCGCCTACGCCTACTGGCAGTTCAAGCTGTACGGGCACGGCGACGTGAAGCTGCTCGACGGCGGCCGCAAGAAGTGGGAGCTCGACGGCCGCACGCTCACCACGGACGTCGCGGAGCGCACCGCCACCTCCTACACCGCGAAGGACCCGGACCTCACCATCCGCGCCTTCCGCGACGAGGTGGTCGACTCGATCGGCACGAAGAACCTGGTCGACGTCCGCTCGCCCGACGAGTTCTCCGGCAAGATCCTCGCGCCCGCCCACCTGCCGCAGGAGCAGTCGCAGCGGCCCGGCCACGTCCCGTCGGCGATCAACATCCCGTGGAGCAAGGCGGCCAACGAGGACGGCACCTTCAAGTCCGACGAGGAGCTCGCGAAGCTCTACGGCGAGGAGGGCTACGAGGCGGGCAAGGCCACCATCGCCTACTGCCGCATCGGCGAGCGCAGCTCCCACACGTGGGTGGTCCTGCACGAGCTGCTCGGGTACGACGACGTCAAGAACTACGACGGCAGCTGGACCGAGTACGGCTCCCTGATCGGCGTGCCGATCGAGCTGGGCGCCGCGAAGAAGGCCTCCTGATGTGCGGCGCCCCTGACCAGGCTGTCGCGCTCCCGCCGGGCACCGACCTGACCAAGGAGACCGTCCTCACCGGACGGGTCGTCGCCGGCGGCGAGCCGGTCGGTGGCGCCTTCGTGCGGCTGCTGGACGGCACGGGCGAGTTCACGGCCGAGGTGGTGGCGTCCGAGGCCGGGCAGTTCCGGTTCTTCGCCGCGCCGGGCACCTGGACCGTCCGAGCGCTCTCCCGCGTGGGCACCGGCCAGGCCGAGCTGACGGCCGACGGCCCCGGCGTCCACCGGGCGGAGATCGCCCTCGCGTGACCGTACGAACGGCACTCTCGTCCGGTAGGTCCGGACGAGAGTGCCGTTCGTGCATCCGGATCCGGCGGGGGCACTAGGCTGCGCCCGGTGCAGTGGTTGTTCACCGGCGTACTCCTCGCCGTCTGCGGCGGCATCACCGTCTTCACCGGATATCTGCTCCGCCGGCTGTTCACGACAGCCCCCGGCGAGCGCGATGTGCCCGCGGAGCCCACGCCATGAGCGGCGACGAGCTGCCGGACACCATCACCGGCCCGGCCAACGCCGCACCCGACTCCCCGCAGCGCAACCGGCCCCGGTTCGCCGACCTGCCGATCCCGGACGACACCGCGAACCTGCGGGAAGGCCCCGACCTGCACGAACTGTGCATCGGGCTGCTCCCGCTCGTCGGTGTCTGGCGCGGCACCGGCGAGGTGGTCTACCCGACCATCGACGGCCCGTACGCCTACGGTCAGCAGATCGTCTTCGCCCACGACGGCCGCCCGTTCCTCAGCTACGAGGCGAAGGCGTGGCTGCTCGGCCCGGACGGCGAGGTGCTGCGCCCCGCCGCGCGCGAGACCGGCTTCTGGCGGCCGCAACCGGACGGTGAGCTCGAGGTCCTGATCACACATGCCACCGGTATCAGCGAGATCTTCTACGGTCGCGCGCGCAACCTCACCTCGTGGGAGATCAAGACCGATGCGGTGGTGCGCACGGCGTCGGCCAAGGAAGTCGAGGGCTCGCACCGCCTCTACGGGCTCGTGGAGGGCGGAGACCTGGCCTACGTGGACGAACGGGCGATGATGGGCCAGCCCCTGCAGCCGCACCTCTCGGCGCGCCTGAACCGCATCGCGGGCTAGTGCCGCCCCGCTGAGCCCACGGGAGTGATCACCGGTCAGGTGCGTCGACGGCCATATCCGGCCGGTCACACACCCAACCGATGATCATGTAGCTAGGCCTGCTGCTCCGCCGGCGCGGCCTGCAACAATTCCTCGACCTCCGCCTGCGGCAGCTTCGCCAGCCGGGCCAGTTGCTCCGGGCGCAGGCCGGCCGAGGCGAGGCTGTGGAGCACGTCGCGCAGCGCAGCGCGACCCGTGCGCACGGAGTCGGAGAGCCGGCCGAGCTCGACGAGACAGGCCTCCAGCTCGACGGCGGCGCCGACGGCCCGCTCCGGGTCGTCGAGCAACACGGCCAGCAGCCGGTCCCGCGCGTCGGAGGGCGACCCGCCCTGCTGGGTCGCGCCCGCGTGCTCCGGGTTCGGCACCGCCACCGGCTCGGGGTCGGCCTGCGCGGTGGCGGCAGGCATCGCCGGGGCGATCCACCCGGTGGCCGGGAGAGCGGATCCGGTCGACACCGGCTCGCGGACATCGCCGTCGGTTCCGGGCGCGCCGTCGGTCGACTGCCCGTTCCCGTCAGACGGGTGGTCGGGGACTTCAACAGGACCGTCGGCGCCGTGTCCGGCCGGGGCGGCCTGGCCGTTGCCGCCGACGCTCATTTCCGGTGCGCCCAGCTCGGGCGTCCGACGCTCGTCGCCGGGCCCGGGCGCCGCCGCCGCGAACAGGCTGAGTCCGTCGGCCAGCCCGTCGGGATCAGTGGCCGCGGCCGGGTCACCGCCGTCGACACGCGGGACGGGAACGTGCCCGCCATCCGCCCCGAGCGCCTGCTCGGGGCCCTGAGGGCCGGCATCGGCGATCGCGGCCTGCTCGTCGCGACCGGGCTCCGCTCCGGTCACATCCGTCGTCGCGGCGCCGTCGAGGCCGAGCGCGGGCGCGGCAGCGGCCCCTTCGGTCCATGGCGACGGCTCCGGCGCGGTGTTCTCCTGCGTCCCGGTCACGGGCGGTTCTCCGGCCCATGGTGGCTCGGGCGGCCGGTGCGTGCCCTGGCCGGCCGCGCCCGGACGGCCCGCGGCCGCTCGCACGGCGAACGCCTGCGCCACCGCGGCCGCGACCGTGCGCGCCGACCCCGCCTGTTGGCCGGGCGGTGCCACGGGAACCTGATCGGGCGAGACCGGCTCACCGCGGTCGGGCCGGCTGGGCGGATCCACCCGCGCAGCGACCTCCATCGGGCGTGCCGTCGCGGCAGCCGCCACCGGACCGCCGGTCAGAGGCTCCGGCGCAAAAGCGGTGCGTGCGGGCTTCTCCGCCTCCACCGGCGCCGCGGAGGGCGCCTGGTAGGTGAGGGGTGCCGGAACATGCGGCCGTGCGGCCCGGTCGTCGACGGCGGGCGGCTCCGGCATCGCAGCGGGGCGCTGCTCTGGCACGGACCGCTGGTGCATGCGCACATCAGGCGGAAGCCGAGTGGTGCCGCTCGCCGGCTTCCTCTTGCGCACGGCGACCAGCACGAGGATCGACGCACCGATGAGCACAGCGGCCACGCCCAGCATGACCAGCGCGGACGCCGACAGGGGCAGCTGCATGGTTGCGCACCGTACGCCTTTTCAGATCACGGTGCGCAATAACGATCACCCGGAGCGTGACGCCGACGCGGAGCGATCGGAGCGATCGGAGCCGCTTCCGGCCGAGCCGTCCGCCTGTCCGGAACCCTGCCTGCCGGGCTCTCCGGAAGCGCCCTGCCCGTCCCGGCGCGGTTCGGGCCGCGCACCGTCCGGCCGCTGACCGGACGCAGGCCGGGGCTGGTTGCCCGAGGTCGTGGCGTCGGACCCGCCGCCGTTCGCCGGCTTGTCCCCCGGGCGCTGCCCGGACATCTGCGAAGGCGGGATGGTGGGGACGAGCGCAGTGCGGTCGCCGCCCGGCCGATCGACGGGCCGCGCGGCCGGCCTCTGCTCGGCACCGCCACGCTTCGCCTGATCAGATGACCCCCGGAAGAGGTCACCCGCTTCCTGCGTGCCCGGCCGCCGCTGATCGGCGGCCGGCGGCGTCGAGGAGGGGGCACCCGGACCGTTCGGTCGCCCACCTTGTGCCGGACGCGGGTCGTTCCCGCGGCCGGCAGCCGGCTGCGCCGCTCCGCCCTGCTGCGCCGGCCCGCGAGAGCCGGCCTGCTGCGCGGGCCCGTTGCCTCCTGGCGCGGCCCCGCGCGGGGTGGCCGGCTGCGCCGCGGCGGGCCGCTGACCTTGGCCGCTTCCGCCCGACGTGTTCAAGCCCGGCCCGTTCGATGCGGGCCCGTTGGATGCTGGCCCGTTCCCACGGGGAGCGGCCGGCTGCGCGGCGCCGCCCGGTGTGCCCGAACCCGGTCCGTTCGTGCGAGGGGCCGCCTGCTGCCCGGGGGCGCCCGCTCCCTTCGTGTTCGGTGCGCTCGAGCCGGATGCCGGCGCGCTCTGCCCGGCAGCGCCCGAGCCTTTCGGCCCGGAAGCGGCGGCCGGAGCCCCGCTCCCCGCCGGACGGGGCGTGCCGGGGGCGCCCTGGTTCGGCGCCGGGCGGCTCTGACCACCCGAGCCGGGCTGCTGCCACGACCCTCCCTTGGCCTGGCCGCCGGGTGCCGAGCCGCTGCCGGCGCTTGCCGCGGGGCGTGCCGGGCCGCCCTGGCCTGCCGACCCGGGGGCCGCAGAGGGCTGTGCCGGGGCCGGACCGGTGGGCGGGGCGTGCTGCGCGGCCCGGGCCGCGCCGTCGGCCGCCGCGGGACGACCGGAGCCGGCGTCGGGCCCACCTGCCCCCTTGGTGGCGTCGGCCGCCGGGCGCGCGGGCGCCCGCCCGGGGCCGTCCGACGACGGGCCGGCCGACGGGCGCGGCCGCGGGGTGGGGCTGGCCGGTGGCCGCGCCCCGGACGGCGGCTGCGAAGGCTGCTGGGACGAAGGCTGCGGCGCCTGCGGGCTCGAACCACCCGGCCGAGCACCCGACGAGGCCTGCTGCGGCGCCGGGGACTTCTGCGCCGCAGGCTGGGACGACGAGGGCTGGGACGACGAGGGCTGGGCTCCCGCGGACTGGGACCCCGCGGACTGCGCCCCCGCAGGCTGGGACGACGGGGACTGCGACGAAGAGGACTGGGCGGGCGGAGCGGAACCACCCGCGGGCCGGGCGCCCGCCGCCGGCTGCGGACTCTGCTGGGACGTACCCGGGTTCGGCTTCGGCGCGCCAGGAGAGGGAGAGGGTGTCGGCGAAGGGCTGCCCGGCCGGCCGGGCGCACTGTCGCTGCGGGTGAGGTCGAGGCGCCCCGTGGGCGCTGCGAGCATGCCCTCGAGCTGCCCGCGCATGCGGGTGAGCTCGCCGAGGAGCGCGTCGCGCTGCCGCACCAGGTCGGCGAGCTGCGCGCGCACCTTCTCCTCCTCGGCCCTGGCCGCGGCGCGCGCCTTGTTGCGGATCTCCGCGGCCTCCTCCTCCGCCGCCTGCAGGATGCTCTGCATGCGGTCGGTGAAGCTGCCGACGACGTCCGGCGCCCCACCGCCCTGCTGCGGCGGGTGGCCGGGATGCGGCGGGGGTCCGGGGCGCGGGCCGCCTGCGGCGGGCACGCCGCCGGGCGGGGAGACGATGGGGAGCGGGTGGCTGCGGGCCATCTCGAGATCGGCTCGCATCCGCGACACCACGCGCTGCAGGCGGGCCACGTGCTCATCGACCTGCTTGCGGTCGTAACCTCGGAGGACGACGTCGAAACGGGGGGCGCCGAGCGCGCCCGCATCACTCGTCATCCGTTGTCCCTCCCGAGCGCGAAAGCCCTTCCACCCCGCCGAGGGTAGGTAGGTCCAGGCTCCCAAACCTGGTCGTTCACCCTGACGGAGCATACCGACGGCACCCGATCTTCGGGTATCGGAGCGCGCAACCCCCGGTGCACCACCCGACACCGGGCGCAGGAGCGCCTACCATCGACTCGGTGGACACCCGCCCCGCATCCGATACCGCGCCCGGATTCGGAGAGTCGTCGGCGCCTGCCGAGAGCGGGCCCGCGGCCCTCCGCCGCACCCTGCACCAACGGGGCCTGCGGATGACGCCGCAGCGGCAGCTCGTGCTCGACGCCGTGCGCGATCTCGGCCACGCCACCCCGGAGCAGATCTGCACCCAGGTGCAGCAGGCCGCACCCGCCGTCAACATCACCACCATCTACCGCACGCTCGACCTGATGGAGCGGATCGGGTTGGTCCGGCACACCCATCTGGGGCACGGCGCGCCGACCTACTCGGAGCAGCAGCACCAGCACGTCCACCTGGTCTGTCACTCCTGTGGCACGGTCACCGAGTCGCCCACCGATCTGATGGACGGCCTCGCGGAGCGGTTGCTCGCCGAGTCCGACTTCGCGCTGGACCCGGCCCACGTCGCACTCTCCGGGCAGTGCCGCGAGTGCCGCGACGCGGGAGGCGAACAGTGACCGAGCTGCCGGGGGCCGACACGGACCAGGGGGTACCCGCGCACCGCGGCGACCCGCTCGCCGAGCAGCGGGCGATGGCCCGCGGTGCGGCGGTGGTCGACCGCGGCCACCGTGGAGTCATCGCGGTCACCGGGCCGGAGCGCCTGAGCTGGCTGCACCTGCTGCTCACCCAGCACGTCAGCGAGCTGCCGGCCGACACCGGCACCGAGGCGCTCGTCCTGGACATCAACGGCCGGGTGCTGCACCACATGGTGGTGGCCCACACCGCCGACACCGTGTTCCTCGACACCGAACCCGGTGGCGTGCCGGAGCTGCTCGACTACCTGCGGAAGATGGTGTTCTGGTCGAAGGTCGAGCCGCGCGACGCCACGGCGGAGCTCGCGGTGTGGAGCGTCGTCGGCCCGGACACCCCGGACGTGCTCGCGGCGGCCGGCGTCGCCGTCCCGGAGCGCCCGCACGGTGTGCTCGGTCTGCCCGGCGGAGGTCTCGTCCGGCGCATGTCCTGGCCCGGTACCGACGCCGCCGACCTGCTGGTGCCCCGCGGCGCGCAGGCCGCGTGGTGGGAGCGGCTCACGGCGGCCGGCGCCCGCGCGGCGGGGACGATGGCGTTCGAGGCGCTGCGCGTCGAGGCGCTCCGGCCCCGCCTGCACCTCGACACCGACGACCGGACGATCCCGCACGAGGTGGGGTGGATCGGCTCCGCGGTGCACCTCACGAAGGGCTGCTACCGCGGCCAGGAGACGGTGGCCCGGGTGGCCAACCTCGGCCGCCCCCCTCGCCGCCTCGTGCTGCTGCACCTCGACGCGGGCGACGAGACGCTGCCGGTGCCGGGCGACCCGGTGCTGCGCGACGGGCGGGCCGTCGGCCGGGTCGGCACCGTGGCGATGCACCATGAGCAGGGCCCGGTGGCGCTGGCCCTGGTGAAGCGCAACGTCCCGGTGGATGCCGAGCTCACGGCGGGCGAGGACGACCGGCTGACTCCGGTGGCGATCGACCCGGCGAGCATCCCGCCGGAGGACGGCGCCCCACCCCCGGGCCGCGCCGCCCAGCTCCGCGGCGGCATCCGCTAGCACTTCGCACATCCAGCACGGACTCCGCACAGGGCGGGCCTCGTGCCACGTCCGTCCTGGGTGTGCGAAGTCATGCCGATCTCAACATGTGGGAGATCCGTCCCGAATCTCGGTACTCCGACCTATCGTCGGGCCATGGGTTCCGGGCCTCGATATCGGTGGGTCGTGCTCCTCGTCGGCACCGCGGCGCAGGCCGCCACCGCCTACTTCCTCGGGCTCGCCGCCGTCACGCCCGCGCTGCGCGAGCACTTCGGGCTGGGCCTCACCGGCGTCGGTGTGCTCATCGGGCTCGCCTCCGCCGGCCTGATCCCGACCCTCATGGCATGGGGCAGCGCGGCCGACCGGTTCGGTGAGCGCTGGGTGATGGCGTCCGGGCTGCTCGGGGCGGCCGTCGCGCTCGGTGTCCTCGCGCTCGTCGACCATCCGGTGGCCGCGGGCGCCCTGCTCGTCGTGGCCGGGGCCTGCGGCGCGAGCGTCAACGCCGCCAGCGGGCGTGCCGTGCTCACCTGGTTCCCGGTGGCCGGCCGGGGCACGGCGATGGCGATCAGGCAGACGGCGGTGCCCGTGGGTGCCGCGGTCGCGGCCGTGGCGCTGCCCCCGATCGCGGACGCCGGCGGGGTGCCCGCGGTGTTCGCGGCGCTGGCCGTCACCTGCCTGGCCGCCTGTGTGGCAGTCGCCATGTTCATCCGCGAACCGCCGGGCACGAGTGCCCGATCAGCCCGACCGGCTGCCCGCGCCCGCGCGGTGCTGGCCGACCGCCGGCTGCAGCTGCTGAGCCTGGCCGGGCTGCTGCTCGTCGTGCCGCAGTTCCTCGGCTCGGTGTTCCTGGTCGAGGTGCTGCACGGCGGGGCAGGTCTCTCGCTCCCGGTCGCCGGAGCACTACTGGGCCTCACGCAGGTGCTGGGCGCCACCGGCCGGCTCGCCAACGGCGCGTGGTCGGACCGCGTGCGGAGCAGGCTCGGCCCGTTGCGGATCGTCGCCATCGCCGTGGCGACGGGCTTCGCGCTGGCCGCCGTGCTGCGACCGGGCCCGGCGGCGCTGCTCGCCGCCGTGCTCGTACCGGCCGCAGCGCTCGCGATCAGCTGGAACGGGCTCGTGTTCACCGCGGCGGGCGAGCTGGCCCCGGAGGGGCGCGCCGCCACCGCGATGGCCATGTCGAACACCGCCAACTACACGGCCGGGGCCATCACGCCCGCTCTCGGCGGTCTGGTGGCCGATCTTGCGGGCTGGTCGGCAATGCTCGGGATGGGCGCCGTCGCCGCACTCGGCGCCGTGGTGGCGCTGCGCCACCTGGTGGAACCCGTGGCCTCGCCACGGCCCAGGTGATAACGCCCACATCCACCCGAACGGGTGGTGGAACGGCCGGTGGAAGCGCGCAACGCTCAGGTGCCAACCTGGTGGGGACAGCCCAGCGGGTGACCTCACACGCGTGCGGCGTCACATCACCGGTGCCACATCGCACTCCTGCCGGTTCGCAAGGTACGGTTAGCACCAGGAGATTATTGAGATGAATGGGGCCGCCGAGACATCCGGCCGCCCCATCCCTGTTGTAAGGGGGACCAGCCATGGGGCGCGGACGAGCCAAGGCCAAGCAGACCAAGGTGGCTCGAGAGCTCAAGTACAGCTCCCCCACCATGGACCTCGACGCGCTGCAGCGCGAGATCGGGAGTGCGGCACCCCGCAACGGTGAGGCGGAGGACGACTACGCCGATCCCTACGCTCCTGTCGAGGACGATGAGGACGAGGTCCCGCAACGGCGCTACCGCTGAGCTGCGGTTGCCCGCAGCCCGGTGGGGGGTGGCGCGGACGACCTGGTTGATCCGGGTCAGCTGGACAGTGTGAGCGCGAAGGAGTATCGGCTCGCTCGATAGATGTGCGAGCCGTACTCCACCGCACGACCGCCGGCATCCCATGCCGTGCGCGTCATCGTCAGTACGGGGGCACCTCGCGCGTCGCCGAGCAGCCGAGCTTCGGCCGCCGTCGCCGCGCGGGCGCCCACCACCTGATCAGCCATCCGTGGCACGTACCCCGCGGCGCGCAGCAGCTCGTAGAGCCCGCGGGTCTCGAGGTCGTCGCGGCGCAGCGGGAGCACGTCCACCGGCACCGCATTGTGCATGAGCGCGAGCGGTTCGCCTGCCGCGAACCGCAGCCGTTCGATCCATGTCACCTCGGTGCCCTCCGGCACGCCGAGGGCCTCGGCGACGTGGTCGGGTGCCGGCCGGACCTCGAGGCTGCGGATCCGCGTGCTCGGCTGCTTGCCCGACTTCGCGAGGTCGTCGTACAGGCTGGACAGCTCCACCGGACGGCGCACCTTCGGGTGCACGATCTGGGTGCCGATGCCGCGCTTGCGCACGAGCACGCCGCGCTCGACGAGGTACTGGATGGCGCGGCGCACGGTGGGCCGGGACACACCTATCCGCTCGGCGAGCTCCACCTCGTTCTCCAGCCGGCCGCCGACCGGTAGCTGTCCACCCTCGATGAGCTGTTCCAGCCGCCCGGCCACTTGGAAGTAGAGCGGAACCGGGCTGGTGCGGTCGAGTGCCGAGACCTCCACGCCTGCTCCTACGCGTCGCGATATCCTTACCTATGTCCTGACAAAGTGTTGACAGGTATGGCGCATCAGAGTACACCTGAGCGGCGTGTTCGGGGTCACCTCCGGCACGGACCGGAGGGGGGCAGATGGCGCTCGACGTGCTCACGATGGGTCGCATCGGCGTGGACGTGTACCCGCTGCAGATCGGGGTGTCGCTGCGCGAGGTGCAGACGTTCGGCAAGTACCTCGGCGGGAGCGCCACGAATGTGGCGGTCGCGGCGGCTCGCCACGGCCGGCAGAGCGCGGTGATCAGCCGGACCGGTCAGGACCCGTTCGGCGAGTTCATCCACGACGCGCTGCACGGCTTCGGGGTGGACGACCGCTACGTCACGCCGGTGCCGCACCTGCCGACCCCGGTGACCTTCTGCGAGATCTTCCCGCCGGACGACTTCCCGCTGTACTTCTACCGCTTCCCCAAGGCCCCCGACCTGGAGATCCACGCCGACGAGCTGGACCTGGACGCCGTTCGCGAGGCGGGCGTCTTCTGGGTGACCGGCACCGGCCTGTCGCAGGAGCCCAGCCGCGACGCCACGCTGCGCGCGCTGGAGGCCCGCGGCAAGAGCGGGATCACGGTCCTGGACCTGGACTACCGGCCGATGTTCTGGGAGTCGCGCGAGGCGGCCCGGGCCGCGATGCAGGAGGCACTGCCCCACGTCACCGTGGCCGTCGGCAACCTCGACGAGTGCGAGACGGCGGTCGGCGTGCGCGAGCCGTACGCGGCGGCGAAGGCGCTGCACGCGGCAGGCGTCGAGCTGGCGGTCGTGAAGCAGGGCCCGGCCGGGGTGCTCGCCTCGGACGGCACGACACAGGTGGTGGTGCCACCGGTGCCGGTCGACGTGGTCAACGGGCTCGGTGCGGGCGACGCGTTCGGTGGCGCCCTGTGCCACTCGCTGCTCGCGGGCTGGGACCTGGAGCGCTCGATGCGGTTCTGCAACGCCGCAGGCGCGATAGTCGCGGGCCGGCTGGCCTGCGCCGAGGCCATGCCGACCACCGCCGAGGTGGAGGCCGTGCTCGAGGAGGCCGTCAGTGCACGCTGACCGGCTGCAGGAGCTCGTCGAGCTGCGGGTCCGCCACCCGGAGGCGGTGGCCCAGGCAGCGCGGCGCCGGCGTAAGCCCGCGTCGCTGCTCGGGGACCACGGAAAGCTGATGATGATCGCAGCCGACCATCCTGCGCGCGGCGCGCTGCGGGCGGGCGACCGGCCGCTCGCGATGGCCGACCGCGGCGACCTGCTCGACCGGCTGTGCCTGGCGCTGTCCCGGCCGGGAGTCAACGGGGTGCTGGGCACCCCGGACGTCATCGACGACCTGCTGCTGCTCGGCGCGCTCGAGGACAAGGTCGTGATCGGCTCGATGAACCGTGGCGGGCTCGCCGGCACGGCCTTCGAGATCGACGACCGGTTCACCGCCTTCGACGCCGCGAGCATCGCCGCGGCCGGTTTCGAGGGCGGCAAGATGCTCGTGCGCATCGACCCGGACGACCGCGCCACCGCGGCAACGCTCGAGTCCTGCAGCCGGGCGGTGAGCGAGCTGGCCGCGCGGCACCTGATGGCGATGGTCGAGCCGTTCATCTCCCACCGCGTGGACGGCCGGGTGCGCAACGAGCTCACTCCCGAGGCCATGATGCGCGCCTCGACGGTGGCGGCCGGGCTGGGCAACACGTCGGCGCGCACCTGGCTCAAGGTCCCGATCGTCGACGAGATGGAGCGGGCGATGGCCGCCACCACGCTGCCGGCACTGATCCTCGGCGGGGAGGTCACGGAGGACCAGGACGCCGCGTTCGCGAGCTGGAGCAAGGCGCTGGCCCTTCCCACGGTGAAAGGCCTGGTGATCGGCAGGTCGCTGCTCTACCCGCCCGGCGACGACGTCGCGGCGGCCGTCGACACGGCGGTGGGGTTGCTGTGACCGAGCATGTGGTGCGGGCCGGCAAGACGGCCGAGGGCCCGTTCTCGCTGGTGGTGACGCCCGAGACGGCCGGGTGGACGTACAGCTCGCTGCGGGTGCTGGAGCTGCCGGTGGGGGGCAGCTGCACGTTCGCGACGGGTGAGGACGAGATGCTCGTGCTGCCGCTCTCCGGTGGTTGCCGGGTGGAGTGCGACGGTGAGACGTTCGAGGTGACCGGCCGCCGTAGCGTCTTCTCGCGCGTGAGCGACTTCGCCTACGTGCCACGGGACGCCGACGTCACCGTGTCGTCCGCGGGGGGTGGGCGGTTCGCCCTTCCCGCCGCGCGGGCCACGCGGCGCCTGCCCGCGCGCTACGGCCCGGCCGAGGGCGTGACGGTGGAGCTGCGCGGGGCGGGCCAGGCCAGCCGGCAGGTCAACAACTTCTGCAACCCGCAGACGTTCGACGCCGACAAGCTGATCGCCGTCGAGGTGCTCACGCCCGGTGCCAACTGGTCGTCCTACCCGCCGCACAAGCACGACGAGGAGCGCGAGGGCGAGGCGCGGCTGGAGGAGGTCTACTACTTCGAGGTGGACCGCGACGGCCCCGCCTACCAGCGCGTCTACACCTCGGGCCCGGGCCGGGAGATCGACGTGTGCGCCGAGGTGCGCAGCGGCGACACGGTGCTCATCCCCCACGGGTGGCACGGCCCGTCGATGGCCACGCCAGGCTACGACCTCTACTACCTCAACGTCATGGCCGGCCCGAGCCCGGACCGGGCCTGGCTGATCTGCGACGACCCGGCACACGCCTGGGTGCGCGGCACCTGGGACGACCAGGAGGTCGACCCCCGCCTCCCGCTGACGACCACCGAGGAGAAGACGGCGTGAAGCTCACCGTGGCCCAGGCGCTCGTGCGGTTCCTCGCGAACCAGTTCAGTGAGCGGGACGGCATGCAGCACCGGCTGATCCCGGGCTGCTTCGGGATCTTCGGGCACGGCAACGTGGCCGGGCTCGGGCAGGCGCTGCTGGAGGCCACGCACACCGGCGTCGACCTGCCCTATCACCTCGCCCGCAACGAGCAGGGCATGGTGCACACCGCCGTCGGCTACTCCCGGATGCGCAACCGGCTCCAGGCGATGGCCTGCACCGCGTCGATCGGCCCCGGCTCCACGAACATGATCACCGGCGCCGCCCTGGCCACCACCAACCGGATCCCGGTGCTGCTGCTCCCGTCCGACGTCTTCGCCACCCGGGTCGCGAACCCGGTGCTGCAGGAGCTGGAGGACCCGCGCACCTACGACATCTCGGTCAACGACGCGTTCCGGCCGGTCTCGCGGTTCTTCGACCGCGTGTGGCGGCCCGAGCAGCTGCCGTCGGCGCTGCTGGGCGCGATGCGCGTGCTCACCGACCCGGCCGAGACCGGCGCCGTGACGATCGCGCTACCGCAGGACGTGCAGGCAGAGGCGTACGACTGGCCCGAGGAGCTCTTCGCCCCGCGCGTCTGGCACATCCCCCGCCCGGTGCCCGAGCCCGCCGCGCTGGCTCGGGCCGTCGAGCTGATCCGCTCGGCCGAGCGTCCGCTCGTCGTCGCCGGCGGCGGGGTGCACTACAGCGAGGCCACCGACGCGCTGCGGCGGTTCGCCGAGGCCACCGGCATCCCGGTGGGCGACACGCAGGCCGGCAAGGGCGCGTTGCTGTGGGACCACCCGCAGGCCGTGGGCGGCGTCGGCTCCACCGGCTCCCCCGTCGCGAACGCGCTGGCTCGCGAGGCCGACGTCGTGATCGGCGTCGGCACCCGGTACAGCGACTTCACCACCGCCTCCCGCTCGGCGTTCCAGCAGCCGGGCGTGCGGTTCGTCAACCTCAACGTCACCGCGTTCGACGCGGCCAAGCACGCGGGCGAGATGCTCGTCGCCGACGCCCGCGCAGGCCTGGAAGCCCTCACCGAGGCGCTCGTCGCCTATCGCACCTCCTCGACCTGGGACGTCTCGGCCTGGAACCGCACCGTCGACGACGCCTTCCACCTGGGCCACCAGCCGCTCCCGGCGCAGACGGAGGTGCTCGGCGCGCTCAACGAGGAGATGGACGCCCGGGACGTCGTGGTGCAGGCCGCCGGGTCGATGCCTGGCGACCTGCAGATGCTCTGGCGGGCGCGGGACGCGAAGCAGTACCACGTGGAGTACGCCTACTCCTGCATGGGCTACGAGATCGCCGGCGCGCTCGGCATCAAGTTGGCCGCCCCCGACCGTGAGGTGTTCGCCCTGGTGGGCGATGGCTCGTACCTGATGATGGCGAGCGAGATCGTCACCGCGGTGTCCGAGGGGATCAAGCTGAACCTCGTGATCGTGCAGAACCACGGGTTCGCCTCGATCGGGGCGCTGTCGGAGTCGGTGGGCTCGCAGCGCTTCGGCACCGCGTACCGCTACCGCAACCCGGATACCGGCCTGCTCGACGGCTCGACGCTCCCGATCGATCTCGCGGCCAACGCCGAGAGCCTCGGCGCCGACGTCATCCGCGTGCGCACGATCGAGGAGTTCCGCGAGGCGATCGCCCGCTCGCGCGCGTCCGAGCGCACCACCGCGATCCACATCGAGACCGACCCGCTCGCACCCGTGCCGGACTCGGAGAACTGGTGGGACGTGCCGGTGGCCGAGGTCGCGCAGCTCGACACCACGACAGAGGCCCGCAAGGCCTACGAGGCGCACAAGGCCGACCAGCGGCCGCTCATCGGAGGGAACCCGCGTTGAGGACCGTCAGCCACTGGATCAGCGGCAAGCCCGCCACCGGAGAGTCCACCCGCACCGCGCCGGTCTGGAACCCGGCCACCGGCGAGCAGCAGGCCGAGGTGCTGCTCGCGAGCCGCACGGATGTCAACGCGACCGTGCAGGCCGCCGCCGCGGCGTTCTCGACGTGGTCGCAGTCGTCGCTCTCGCAGCGCACGAAGATCCTCTTCAACTTCCGGGAGCTGGTGAACTCCCGCATCCAGGACATCGCGGAGATCATCTCCGACGAGCACGGCAAGGTCGTCTCGGACGCCCGGGGCGAGGTCCAGCGCGGCCTCGAGGTGATCGAGTACGCCTGCGGCATCCCGACCCTGCTCAAGGGCGAGTACTCCGACCAGGTCTCCACCGGCGTCGACCTGTTCTCGTTCCGCCAGCCGTTGGGCGTCTGCGCCGGCATCACGCCGTTCAACTTCCCGGCCATGGTGCCGATGTGGATGCACCCGGTGGCGATCGCCTGCGGCAACACGTTCGTCCTCAAGCCCAGCGAGCGCGACCCCTCCGCCTCGAACCTGGTGGCCGAGCTGTGGGCGGAGGCCGGCCTGCCGGACGGGGTGTTCAACGTCGTGCACGGCGACAAGGAGGCCGTCGACGCCCTGCTCGACCACCCGGACGTCGCCGCGGTGTCGTTCGTCGGATCCACTCCCATCGCGCGCTACATCCACGAGCGCGGCACCGCGAGCGGCAAGCGCGTGCAGGCCCTCGGCGGGGCGAAGAACCACGCCGTCGTGCTGCCCGACGCGCCGATCGACTACGCCTCGGACCACCTCGTCGCGGCCGCGTTCGGGTCGGCGGGCGAGCGCTGCATGGCGATCTCCGCCACGGTCGCGGTCGGCGCCGCGGCCGACGAGCTCGTGGCCGCCGTCAGCGAGAAGGCGCGCGCCGTCAAGGTCGGGCCCGGGCGGGAAGCCGACAGCGAGATGGGCCCGGTCGTCACGGCCGCGGCGAAGGAGCGGATCGTCGGGCTGATCGGCAGCGGCGCCGCGCAGGGCGCCGAGCTGGCCGTCGACGGCCGCGGCCTCACCGTGCCCGGCCACGAGAACGGCTTCTTCGTGGGCCCTACGGTGATCGACCGCGTGGCGCCCGAGATGGACGTGTACCGCGAGGAGATCTTCGGACCGGTGCTCACGGTCGTCCGCGCCGACGACGTGGATGCCGCGATCGCGCTGATCAACGCCAATCCGTACGGCAACGGCACCGCGATCTTCACCTCGTCCGGCGAGGCGGCACGGCGGTTCCAGCGCGGGGTGAACGTCGGGATGATCGGGGTCAACGTGCCGATCCCGGTGCCGATGGCCTACTACTCCTTCGGCGGCTGGAAGGACTCGCTCTTCGGCGACAAGCACATCCACGGGCCGGAAGGGGTCTCCTTCTACACGCGGGCGAAGGTCGTGACGTCCCGGTGGCCGCACGTGGAGCACGCCACCGGCGCCAGCTACCACTTCCCGACGGCTACCTGATCATGGCCGGCCTGGACGGGCTCACCCTCGGCACCGCGCCCGACTCGTGGGGTGTGTGGTTCCCGTCCGATCCGCACCAGGTGGGCTGGCGGCAGTACCTCGACGAGATCGCGCAGGCCGGCTACCTGTGGACCGAGCTGGGCCCGTCCGGCTTCCTCCCGCAGGACCCGGCGCAGCTGCGCGACGAGCTGGACGCCAGGGGTCTGCGGCTGTGCGGCGGCACGATCTTCGCCGGGCTGCACCGGGGCGCCGAGGCGCTCGAGGACGCGGTCGCGGCCTGTGGCCGGGAGTCGCGCCTGCTCACCGCGCTCGGCGCACGCCACCTCGTGCTGCTCCCGGAGCAGTACACGGACATGCACACCGGCAGCGCCGTGCAGTCCGGCGACATCGATCCCGACCAGTGGAAGAACCTCACCACCGGCTACGACCGGCTCGGGAAGCACCTGTCCGAGGAGTTCGGCGTCGACCTCGTCTTCCACCCGCACGCCGACACCCACGTCGACACGCAGGAGCGGGTGGAACGGTTCCTCACCGACACCGACCCCAGGTACGTGAACCTCTGCCTGGACACGGGACACATCTCCTACTGCGACGGCGACAACATCGCGATCGTCGAGCGGTTCCCCGACCGGATCCGCTACGTCCACCTCAAGCAGGTCGACCCGGCGGTCCGGGCCCGCGTCCGCGCCGAGAAGCTGTCGCTGGCCGAGGCCGTGCCGCTCGGCGTGATGGTCGAGCCGCCGTACGGCGAGCCCGACATGCCACCGCTGCTCGACGCGCTCGCCGCGCTGGACACCGACCTCTTCACGGTGGTCGAGCAGGACCTCTACCCCGTCGAGCCGCACATCCCGCTGCCGATCGGCGCACGAACGGCCGGGTACCTCCGGGGCTGCGGCCTCGGCCCGGTCCGTAGGTGGCCCTACTGACCCATCCTCAGCCCGCCGCTGCGGCCGGCTGCGCACTGGAAGGAAACTCGATGATGAGTACCAGGAAGACGATGCGCGTGTTGGCGGTGGCCGCGGCGCTCGGCCTCGCGCTGGCGGCGTGCAGCAGCCAGGGCGGGGCGCAGCAGGAACAGGGCGGCGGGGGCGGTGGCACCGGCGGCACCGTCGACACCGAGCGCTTCACGGTCGCGATGGTCACCCACGAGCAGCCCGGCGACACGTTCTGGGACCGGATCCGAGCAGGCGCGGAGGACGCCGCGGCGGCGCACAACATCGAGCTGAAGTATTCGAACGACAACCAGGCGCCCGCGATGGCGACCCTCGTACAGAACGCGATCGACAGTCAGGTGGATGGTCTCGCCGTGACGCTCGCCTACCCCGAGCAGGTCGGACCGCTGGCCAAGGCGGCGGCCGACCGCGGCATCCCGGTCGTCGCGTTCAACTCGGGCCTCGACCAGTACAAGGACTACGGCGCCAAGATGTACTTCGGGTCGGACGAGAGCCTCGCCGGCCAGGCCGGCGGGCAGCGCATCGCCGCGGACGGCGGGCAGAAGGCCATCTGCGTGATCCAGGAGCAGGGCCACGTCGCCCTCGAGGCCCGCTGCGCCGGTGTCGCGCAGACGTTGCCGAACACCGAGAACCTGTACGTCCAGGGCACGGACATGGCGTCGGTGCGCTCGACGATCGGCGCCAAGCTGCAGGAGGACCCGTCGATCACGCACATCGTGACGCTCGGCGCGCCCTACGCCCTCGCCGCACTCCAGTCAGCGGCCGACGCCGGGAGCACGGCGAAGGTCGCGACGTTCGACCTGAACGTCGACGCGGCGAAGGCGATCCAGGAAGGCAAGATCATGTTCGCCATCGACCAGCAGCCCTACGTGCAGGGCTACATGTCCGTGGCGTCGCTGTGGCTGAACCTCACCAACGGCAACGACATCGGCGGCGGCGGCCCGGTGCTCACCGGCCCGTCCTTCGTCGACTCCACCAACGTCGAGCAGATCGTGACCTACGCGGAGAACAACAAGCGCTAGTTCCTCCCAGGGGGAGCCGGTCGCGCCGACTCCCCCTGGGCCCATCCGATCCCCCTGGAGCGGGCCATGAGTACTCCCGTGGCGACCCAGCCGTCCCCACCGACGCCGACCACCGAGGCCAAGCGTCCCAAGAAGCCGTTGCTGTCCGCCCTGCTCACCCGTCCGGAGATCGGGTCGCTCGCGGCAGCCATCGCCATCTTCATCTTCTTCTTCGTGACCGCCGAGCCGTTCCGGACGCTGCCGGCGCTGTCGACCGTGCTCTACGCCAGCTCGTCGATCGGCATCGTCGCCGTCGGCGTCGCCCTGCTGATGATCGGGGGCGAGTTCGACCTGTCCGCCGGCGTCTCGGTCGTGACGGGCGCCCTGACGGCGTCGATGATCAGCTACCAGCTGAGCGCGAACATCTGGGTCGGGGTGTTCGTCAGCCTGGTCCTGATGCTGGCGGTCGGGTTCGTCAACGGATACCTCGTGGTGAAGACCGGCATCCCGAGCTTCCTGATCACGCTGAGCACGTTCTTCATGCTGACCGGGCTCAACCTCGGCGTCACGAAGCTGGTCACCGGCACGGTGGCCACCCAGAACGTCGCGGACATGGACGGATTCGCCTCGGCCAAGGCCGTGTTCGCCTCCGAGTTCGCTCTCGGCGGCGTGACGGTCCGCGTCACGGTGCTCTGGTGGATCTTCTTCGTGGCGCTGGCGACGTGGATCCTGCTGCGCACCCGGCTCGGTAACTGGATCTTCGCGGTCGGCGGCAACGCGGCCAGCGCCCGCGCGGTCGGTGTGCCGGTGAACAAGGTGAAGATCGGCCTGTTCATGGGCGTGGCGCTCATGTGCTGGTTCTACGGGATGCACACCCTGTTCGCCTTCAACACCGTGCAGTCCGGGCAGGGCGTCGGCAACGAGTTCCTCTACATCATCGCCGCGGTCGTCGGCGGCTGCCTGCTCACCGGCGGGTACGGATCGGCGATCGGCGCAGCGGTCGGCGCGTTCATCTTCGGCATGACCACCCAGGGCATCGTGTTCGCCGGCTGGGACCCGAACTGGTTCAAGTTCTTCCTCGGCGCGATGCTGCTGCTCGCGGTCGTGCTGAACCTCTACGTCAAGAACTACGCCCTCAACCGGAGGAGCTGAGTGCCATGACGGACACCATCGTGGAGCACGCCGACCGGAGCCTCAAGGTCGGCACCCCGCTCGTCGAGATGGAGGGCGTCGGCAAGGCCTACGGCGCGATCGTGGCCCTCGAGGGCGTCAACCTCACCGTGAACGCGGGCGAGGTCGCCTGCGTCCTGGGCGACAACGGCGCCGGGAAGTCCACCCTCATCAAAATCATCTCGGGGTTGCACCCGCATACCGGTGGCACGCTCAAGGTCGACGGGCAGGAGGTGCACTTCAGCTCGCCGCGTCAAGCGCTCGACCACGGGATCGCCACCGTCTACCAGGACCTCGCGGTCGTCGGGCTGATGGAGGTGTGGCGCAACTTCTTCCTCGGCTCGGAGATCACGAAAGGGTCGTACCCGCTCGCCCCGCTGGACATCAAGGGCATGAAGGAGATCGCCGACGCCGAGCTGCGCAAGATGGGCATCACCGTCAAGGACATCAACCAGCCCATCGGGACGCTGTCGGGCGGCCAGCGCCAATGCGTCGCGATCGCGAGGGCGGTCTACTTCGGCGCGCGCGTGCTCATCCTGGACGAGCCCACGGCGGCGCTGGGCGTCAAGCAGTCCGGTGTGGTGCTGAAGTACACGGCGGCGGCTCGCGACGCGGGCCTCGGCGTCGTCTTCATCACGCACAACCCGCACCACGCCTACATGGTCGGCGACCACTTCATCATCCTGAAGCTCGGCCGCCGGGTGCTGGACAAGAAGCGCGCCGAGGTCTCCCTCGACGAGCTGACCGCCGAGATGGCGGGCGGGCAGGAGCTCGCCGAGCTCTCCCACGAACTCAAGCGATAAGAGGAGTACACGAGTGACACTCGACGTCGGCGTCATCGGCACCGGCATGATCGGCCAGGATCACATCCGACGGCTCACCACGGTCCTTTCCGGGGCGAGGGTGGCCGCGGTGACCGACGTGGATCTCGACCGCGCTCGGGCGGTCGCCGACGGCGTCCCCGGTGCGGTCGTGCACGACACCGGCCAGGCCCTGATCGAGCATGCGGGGGTCGACGCCGTCGTCGTCACGTCGTGGGGGCCGACGCACGAGGAGTACGTGCTCGCCGCCATCGCCGCCGGCAAGCAGGTGTTCTGCGAGAAGCCGCTCGCCACCACCCGCGGGGCCTGCGACCGGATCGTCGACGCCGAGCTCGCGGCCGGACGGCGGCTCGTGCAGGTCGGGTTCATGCGCCGGTTCGACCCGCAGTACCGGGCGATGAAGGCCGTGGTCACCGGCGGGGAGATCGGGGCGCCGCTGCTCATGCACGCGGCGCACCGCAACCCGTCGGTGCCCCCGCACTTCACCAGCGACATGATCATCAACGACTCCACCGTTCACGACATCGACGTGGCGCGCTGGATGTTCGACGACGAGCTCGCCGCCGTCACCGTGCTCAAGGGCCGGCGCAGCCGGAAGGCCGCTCCCGGCTTCGACGACCCGCTGCTCGTACTCCTGGAGATGCGCGGCGGCGTGCTCGTCGATGTCGAGGCGATGCTGAACGCCGGCTTCGGTTACGACATCCGCGGCGAGGTGGTCTGCGAGGACGGCACCGTGGAGCTCTCGGAGAGCGCGGGCGCCGTCGTCAAGCGCGCGGGCCGGCACTCCGGGCGCGTGCCGGAGAACTGGAAGGAGCGCTTCGTCGGGGCGTTCGACCTGGAGCTGCAGGCATGGGTCGACGCCGTGTCGGTGGGTGAGACCACCGGCCCGAGCGCGTGGGACGGCTACGCGGCCACCGTCGCGTGCGAGACGGGCCTCGCGGCGCTGCGCAGCGGGCGGCGGGAGGAGATCGTCCTGCGGGAACGCCCTGATCTCTACGCCAAGGAGGGGGCGGCGTGAAGAAGCTCGGCATCGGCCTCGCCGGCGTCGGCCGGATGGGGCGCATCCACGCGATCGACCTCGTCTCCCGCTGCGCCCGCGCCGGCCTGGCCTGCGTGTACGACGCCGACGGCGAACGCGCCGCCGCGCTGTCCGCGCAGCTCGACGTGCCGGCGGCGGCGACCTTCGAGGAGCTGCTGGAGCGGTCGGAGGCGGTCGCCGTCGCCACCCCGACCGGCACGCACGCGGAGCTGTCGGTGGCGGCGGCGAAGGCCGGCCTGCCGGTGTTCTGCGAGAAGCCCGTGTCGCTGGACCGGGCCACCACCGTCGCCACCATCGAGGCCGTCGAGGCCGCCGGCGTGGTGTTCCAGGTGGGCTTCCACCGCCGGTTCGACCCGGACTGGGTGGCCGCGGCCGAGCGGATCGCCGCCGGCGAGCTGGGCGAGGTCACTCTCTTCCGCACCTCGCTGCGCGACATGAACCCGCCGAACCCGGCCTACCTGGCGGGCTCGGGCGGGTTCTTCGTCGACGTCACCGTGCACGACCTGGACGTCGCCCGCTGGCTGGTCGGCGAGGTCGTCGAGGTCAGCGCGCACGGCGCCGCGGCCGACCCGGCGTTCGCGGAACTGGGCGACATCGACACCGCCGTCGTCGTGCTCCGCTTCGCCAGCGGCGCGCTCGGCGTGATCGACAACAGCCGCGGCGCCCGCTACGGCTACGAGTGCTCCACCGAGGTGATGGGCACCCTCGCCACGGCGCGGATCGACAACCCGCACCGCCGCGGGCTCGAATGGCGCACCCCCGGCGTCGCGGCCCGCGACCTCGTGCACGACTTCGAGGAGCGCTACCCGCACGCCTACGCCGCCGAGCTGGACGCGTTCGCCGACTGCGTGCGCACCGGCACCGCGCCGCGCGTCACCGGCCGGGACGCGCTCGCCGCATTCGACCTGGCCGTGGCCGCCGACGAGTCGTGGCGCACCGGGCGCCCGGTCGCGATCGAGCAAGGAGATGTCGCATGACCACCCACCGGATCGCCGGAGCGCCCATCTCCTGGGGCGTGTGCGAGGTGCCCGGATGGGGCTACCAGCTGCCGCCGGCGCGGGTGCTCGCCGAGATGCACGACGTCGGCATCGCCGCCACCGAGCTCGGCCCGGACGGCTTCCTCCCCTCCGACTCGGGGGCGATGGCCGACGTGCTGGCCCGCCACGACCTGCAGGCCATCGGCGGGTTCACGCCGCTGCTCCTGCACGTCCCCGGCCAGGACCCGGTGCCCGACGTCGAGAAGCTGCTCCCGACGTACGCCGCGACCGGATCGGACGTGCTCGTGCTCTCGGCCGTCACCGGGCTCGACGGGTACGACGGGCGACCCGAGCTGGACCCCGACGGCTGGCGCACGCTCCTCGGCAACCTCGACCGGCTGGACGCGCTCGCCACCGAACACGGGGTGAAGGCGGTGCTGCACCCGCACGTCGGCACGATGGTGGAGAACGGCGCCGAGGTGCAACGCGTGCTCGAAGGGGCCTCGATCGCGCTCTGCCTCGACACGGGGCACCTGCTGATCGGCGGCACCGACCCGGCCGAGCTCACCCGGCAGGCCCCCCACCGGATCGCGCACACCCACGTGAAGGACGTCGACCTCGGGCTTGCCCGCCAGGTGCAGTCCGGGCGGCGGACCTACACCGAAGCCGTGCGAGAGGGCATCTACCGGCCCGTCGGCCACGGCGACGTCGACTTCAACGCGATCGTCGGGTACCTGCGCGCCGAGGGCTACCCCGGCTGGTACGTCCTCGAGCAGGACACGATCCTCACCGAGGAACCTCGCGGCGAAGGCCCGCTCACCGACGTCCGCACCAGCGTGGCGGCGCTGCGCACGCTCCTGGACACCGCTCCCCCCACGGAGTGACGCAGGACTCACCCGGAGGTGAAGCGCTGCGGGCCACTGGGACGATAGTCCGCAGAGCGGTCGATACCGAGACTCCGAAGGGGGCGACCACCATGATCAATATCGCTGTGTCCTCGCGATCCTTGGCAGCCGCCCGCCGGGTGGACCCGGACGTCTCCCCCGCCGCGGTACACGCCGCCGTCGAGGCGGCGATCGCCGAACACACGCGCGAGCAGCGCCGCCGCCAGGCGCGGCAGGACGAGCTCGACGCCCCGGACGCCTAGGCCCACGCACCCCTTCCCCGCCCACGCACCTCGTCGACGGGTAGCGCGGGCCGAGACAGGTGGCGCGAGCGGACACGGGGTGCGCCGAGCCGACGCGAGGGATGCCTCGGCCCACGCACCGCCCGTCCGCCCACGCACCCCTTCTCCGTCGGCGCTACCCATCGACGGGGTGCGCGAGCCGGGACGGGGTGCGTCAGCCGGGGTGGGGTGGGGCCGTCGTGCCGCGCACCACCAGGCGGGGGGTGAGGACCACCTCCACCGGGTCCGTGCGGTTCCCGTCCAGGCGTTCCACCGCCGCCGCCACGGCACGGCGGGCCTGCTCGGCAGCCTCCTGGCTCACGGTCGTGAGGTCGACGTGGGCGAGGCGGGCGAGCAGGCCGTCGTCGTAACCGATCACCGAGACCTCCTCGGGCACCCGCACGCCGGCGCGCACGAACACGTCGAGGAGTCCGATCGCGCAGCGGTCGTTGGCCGCGATCACCGCGGACGGCAGCTCCGGCTCGGCCAGCAGCGCCCGCGCGGCAGCCGCGCCCGCGGCCTCCACGTACCCGCCGGGCAGCACCCGGCCGTCGAGGCCGTGGCGGCGGAGGGCGGCGTGGAAACCCGCCCGGCGGTCGGCGGCCATGGCCGCCTCGCCGCCGTCGACGTGGACGATCCGCCGGTGCCCGAGCCCGACGAGGTGGTCGACGGCCTCGGCGACGCCTGCCTCGTCCGCCACCCGCACCACGTCGAAACCGTCGGGGGCGACGTGCCGGGCGATCGCGACGACGGGCGCGCGCGCCCCGAGCGCCGCCAGGTCTGCCGGCGGCAGCTCGGGGGCCAGCAGCAACACCGCCTCGCAGCGCATGTCGAGCAGCGTCTCCACCACCCTGGCCTCGTCGGCGACCGGGCTGATGGCGCTCAGGGCCACGGCGTAACCGTGCGCGTCCGCGGCAACCTGCACCTCCTCGGCGAGCTCCGTCCGGAACGCGTCGCGCAGGAGCACCGGGACGCCGAGCAGCCGGGTGCGGCGGCGGGCGAGCAGGCTGGCCGTGCGGTCGGCCCGGTAGCCCAGGCGCTCGGCGGCGGCCAGCACGCGCTCCCGGGTGCGGGCGCTCGGCCCGGGCACCTCGCGCAGGACGAGGGAGACCGACGCGGTGGACACACCGGCTTCAGCGGCGACATCCTCCAGCCGTGGCCTGCGATGCACGCACACCCCCTTGACAGCCCCTGACGGCGCGAGGATCGTACCGCAGATCTAAAGCGCTTTAAACAGGAGCTGACATGGCAACGACGCATGCCACCGAGACCCGTTGGTCCGAGGCCACCTGCCACATCGACGACCTCCTCGCGGTGCTCGCCGAACGCACGGATCCGCACGAGTACCCGCTGGCCGCCGAGGTGGTCGACGAGGTGCTGGTCTACGACGCCACCCGGCTGCTGGGCGCGCCGGCGGAGGCGGCCCGGGCCGAGCTCGTCCGCGCGTTCGCCGACGGCCCCGGCGTGGTCGTGGTGCGCGGCGCCTACCCGGAACGGGCGGTGGTCGACCGCGCCTCCGCGGCGTTCGAGGAGATGATCGCCGAGCAGCGGGCGAGCGGAGCCGTGGCCGGGGACCACTTCGCGAAGCCCGGGGCGAACGACCGCGTGTGGAACGCCCTCGAGAAGCTCGCGGTGCACGCGCCCGCGGTGTTCGTCGACTACTACGCCAACGCGGTGCTCGCCCTCGTGTCGGTGGCCTGGCTGGGCCCCGGCTACCAGGTGACCTCGCAGGTCAACGTCGTCAACCCGGGAGGCGCGGCGCAGGTCGGGCACCGGGACTACCACCTGGGTTTCCTGCCGCCCGCACGGATCGAGCAGTTCCCGCCGCACGTGCACGTGATCTCCCCCGTGCTCACGCTGCAGGGCGCGGTGGCCCACACGGACATGCCGGTGGAGAGCGGCCCGACGATGTACCTGCCGCACTCGCAGAAGTACGGGCCCGGCTACCTCGCCACCGGTCGCCCGGAGTTCCGCGAGCACTTCGAGCGCCACCACGTCCAGCTGCCGCTCCGGACCGGCGACGCGGCGTTCTTCAACCCCGCGGTCATCCACGGCGCCGGCCACAACCGTTCCTCGGACGTGCGGCGGATGGCGAACCTGCTGCAGGTCTCCTCCGCGTTCGGGCGTGCGATGGAGAGCGTCGACCGGGACCGGATCTGCCGCGCCGCGTACCCCGCCCTGCGCGCGCACCCGGCGCCCGAGCACGCCGTCGCCGCGGCCGCCGAGGGCTACCCGTTCCCCACCAACCTGGACCGCGACCCGCCGGTCGACGGGCTCGCCCCGCCCAGCCAGGCCGACCTCGTCCGGCGGGCGTTGCAGGAAGGCTGGTCGCCCCAGGAGTTCGGGACGGCACTCACCGAGCACGCCGGCCGCCGCCGGAGCGCGTGATGGGCATTCTGGACGACCGGGTCGTGCTGGTCAGCGGCGGGACGCAGGGTGTGGGCGCCGGTGTCGCACGGGCCGCCGCGCGCGAGGGCGCCACCGTCGCCGTCACCGGGCGGCGTCGCGAGCCGGGCGAGAAGCTCGTCGCCGCCCTGCGGGAGAGCGGAGCCGAGGCGATCCACGTGCCGGCCGACCTCGCGGACGTGGCGCAGGCGCAGGCTTCGGTGGGCGCCGTCGTGGAGGCGTTCGGGCGGGTCGACTCGCTGGTCAACGCGGCCGGGCTGACGTCGAGGGGCACGCTGCTCGACACGACCCCCGAGCTGTTCGACGAGCACATCGCGATCAACCTGCGGGCACCGTTCTTCGTCATGCAGGCGGCGGTGCGCGACATGCTCCGCCGCGGGGCCCCGGGCACGATCGTCAACGTCATCTCCTCCTCGGAGCTGGGCGGGCAGCCCTACCTCGCGCCGTACGTCGCGGCCAAGGCCGGCCTCGCCGGGCTCACCCGCAACGCCGCCCACGCCCACCGTTTCGACCGGATCCGGATCAACGGCCTCGACATCGGCTGGACCGACACCGAGGGTGAGGACGCCACGCAGAAGCAGTTCCACGGCGCAGGTGTCGGGTGGCAGGAGGAAGCGGGGCAGAGGCTGCCGATGGGCAAGCTCGGGCAGGTCGACGAGATCGCCGACTTCGTCGTGTTCCTCCTGTCGAACCGCAGTGGCGTCGTCACCGGCTCGGTGATCGACTGGGACCAGAACGTGTTCGGGGGGTTGGACTGATGCGACTGGGACTGATCGGCCTCGGCCGGATCGGCGCCTTCCACGCGCAGACGCTGGCCGACCTGCCGGCCGTCCACTCGCTCGTCGTCACCGATGCGCTGCCCGCGGTCACGAAGGAGGTGGCCGAGCGCGTGGGCGCCGAGCCCGCCGACTCGGTGGCCGAGCTGCTCGCCGCCGGCATCGACGGCGTGCTGGTCGCCGCGGCCACCGACACGCACCCGGAGCTCGTGCTCGCCGCGGTGGACGCGGGGCTGCCGGTGTTCTGCGAGAAGCCGCTCGCCCGCGCCGTCACCGATGCGGTGGCGGTGGCCCGGCGGGTGCAGGAGTCGGGGGTGCCGGCGCAGGTCGGGTACCCGCGCCGGTTCGACCCGGCGTTCCTCGCCGCCCGCGCGGCCGTGGAGAGCGGGGAGCTCGGCGGGCTGCACACCGTTCGCTCCACCACGCTGGACCCGGCCCCGCCACCCGCCGCGTACCTGGCCGGGTCGGGCGGGATCTTCCGGGACTGCGCGGTGCACGACTTCGACGCCGTGCGCTGGGTGACCGGCCGCGAGGTCGTCGAGGTCTACGCCACCGGCTCCGACCGCGGCGACCCCCTGTTCATCGAGACGGGCGACGTGCACACCGCGGCCGCGATCCTGACGCTCGACGACGGAACGCTCGGCGTGGTCTCGAACAGCCGGGGCAACCCGCGCGGTTACGACGTGCGGCTGGAGCTGCACGGCACGGCCGACAGCGCCGCCGCAGGTCTCGACGACGGCCTGCCGCTGCGTTCGCTGGAGCCCGGAGTCACGTTCCCGGCGGGGCCACCGCACGGGTTCTTCATGGATCGGCTCGCCGCGGCGTTCCGGGCGGAGCTGGCCGCGTTCACCGAGGTCGTCGCCGGCGCGCGGCCGAGCCCGTGCACGGTGCGGGACGCGCTGGAGGTGGCGTTCATCGCCGAGGCCGCCGCACTCTCCCTGCAGGAGCACCGCGCGGTGCGCGTGGAGGAGGTTCGCCGCTGATCCGACGAACGGCGCGCTCGTCGGTACCGATCGGACGAACGTGCCGCTCGTCGGGTGGGTGGAGGCCCCGCGCCGCGGCACAGATGATCGACATCCGGTAGCGTCAGCCCGACGAGAAGTCGGGAGGACGATGCGCGGCAACCTGTTCGCCGTGGCGGTGGACCTGGTCGTGCTCACCGTGCGGGACGGCGTCCTGTGCGTGCTGCTGCGCGAGCGCGAGGCGCCCCCTTTCGCCGGTGAGCGCGCCCTCCCCGGCGGTTTCGTGCGCGGGCGTGAGGACCTGCTCGACGCCGCCGGCCGCGAGCTGGCGGAGATCGGGCTGGCGATCAACGGCCACCACCTGGAGCAGCTGGGAAGCTACGCCCACCCGGACCGGGACCCGCGCGGCCGAATCCTCACCGTCGGGCACCTCGCCCTCGTGCCCGACCTGCCCGAGCCGCCCGGTGAGGGTCTCTGGCTGCCGGTGGCCCACGCCGACACACTCGCGTTCGACCACGCGCAGATCCTCGCCGACGGCGTCGAGCGGGCCCGCGCGAAGCTCGAGTACACGACGCTGGCCGCCGCGTTCTGCCCGCCGGAGTTCACGATCTCGCAGCTGCGCCGCATCTACGAGGCGGTGTGGGGCACCCTGCCGGACCCGCGCAACTTCTCCCGCAAGGTCACCTCGACGCCAGGGTTCCTCGTGCCGACCGGCGCGAAGGTGAGCTCCGGCCGCGGGCGGCCCGGGCAGCTGTTCCACCGCGGCCCGGCCACGATGCTGCACCCGCCGATGCTGCGCGATCACGCCGCGTCCGACCCGACTCCATGATCGGGCGGGACCGATTCAGGCTCGGCACCAGGTGACGGTGCAGCCGTGGCGAGCGAGCTTCCCGGCATGACCATCCCGACCCTCGTCGGCATCGGGGTGCCGGACCAGGCCTGCATCACCGCGCTCGCCGCCCGCCTGGACGAGCTCGGGCTGCGGCACGGCGGGGTGCACCGGTTCAGCGAGGGCTGGATCCTGCCGATGCTGCACGACCCGGGCGGGCACGAGGTGCGCTTCTACACCCATGCCCGCCACGAGGACGCCCCGACCGGCCCGCACCGCATCCACGACCCGGGCCCGAACATGCGCGTCGAGCCGCTGGTCTGATCGACCGGACCGATCAGACCGGGTCAGATCGTGGGGACGTAGGCCGACAGCCCGTCGAGCAGCATCCCGCTCCCCTGCTCGGACATGTCCCGCGCCTCCGCGGTGTCGCACGCCTGGGAGACCACGATCTTGGTCTTCCCCCCGACATCGGTGAGATCCACGGCCATGCAGGTGGATGCGCCGCCGGGGAGGTCCATGAACACTTCCAGACGCTCGTTCTCGACGACCTCACCGTAGGTGCCGGTCAACGGGAACTCCGAGCCGTCCGGGATGGCCATCGTGGCGCGCCACGCACCGCCCGGGCGAACGTCGAGGGAGATCGTGGGCAGCACCGCGCCGGACCACTGCGCGTAGTGCTCGGGCTGGGTCCAGGCCGCCCACACGTTCTCGACCGGGGCGTCGAGCTCGCGGGTCAGGGTGTACTCGTACTGGGTGGCAGCGGTGTCGGTCATCGTCATCCCGTCGTCGGTGGCCCCAGGGCGGAGCCGCTGGAGTGTGGACCCGGCGGCGGCCCGGAGTTGATCGGCCGCACCCACGTGACCGTGCTCACATCAGACGCACCTCATGGGAATGTCTGCCAGGTGCCGGTCGTGACCCCGCACGGGCCGCCCTCGTGCACCAGCATGCCGGCGAGCTCGAGGTCGAGGCTGATCGTGGCCACCGTCTCCCAGCGCTCGTGCAGCGCCGCCGCCGGATCGGGGTGCGCGCACACCGGCGCCCCGTCCGGGCCGTGGCTCAGCATGGCCCCCACCCGCGCCGTCGCGTCGACCGCGGCCAGACCACCGGCGTGCTCGTGCAGGTGTTCCAGCCGGTCGTAGGTCAGCGGCCGCTCCACGGCCAGTCGCTCCCCGGCCGCGAGGGCCGGGTCCAGGAAATGGTTGGTGTGCAGCAGGACCGCGTCCGTGGGCACCACCGCCACACCGTCCGGGCACAGCTCGAGGGTGGCGGCCGCGTCCGAGGTCACCACCGTGATCGCCGTGGACGCCGAGGTGCGCGCCGACCGCGCGACGGCCACGGCCTCGTCCACGGTGCCGGCCTCGTCCAGGATGCGGCGCGCTACCAGGTGCACGGGCACGCCGATCTCGGCGCTGTCCGACGCGTGGCGAAGGATGTTGAAGTGGACGCCGAGCCCGGCGGTGTTGACGCCGATCTTGCCGAGCACCCCGAACTCGGTGAACGTCGCCACGCTGCGGCCCGGGCTCGGCTCGTACGCCCACAGCACCGGCACGTCCCGCAGGTGGGGATGCCAGTCCCAGGTCTGCACGGTGCGCGGCGGCGCGCCGCCGCCGGGCAGCACGACGGCGGTGGAGCACTCCCCCTCCCCCACCGCGTCCAGGGCGGCGAGGATCTCGGTCCGCGCGTTGACGGCGGCCACCTGCCACGCCGCCAGCCCGGCGCCCGCCGCGATGCCGGCCATCTCGGCGGCCAGCGCGGGCGACCACTTCTCGGTCTCCCGGGCGGCTTCCTCGGCGTAGGAGCGCACCTGCGCGCGATCGGCACCGTGCGCGTCGAAGAGCGCGGCGTACCCGTCGAACGTCGCCGCGATCTCGGCGGGCCAGCGGGCCCCGAACTCGCGGCCCCGCGCGTGCGGTTCGGTCTCGGTGGAGGTGTGGGTCGGGATGGTCACGCCGGGTTCACCCGTTCCATCAGTTCGGCCAAGGTGTTGTTGTTGTCGCGGAACTCGTCCTGCACCCTGCCACGGCGATCGGCGTCGATGTCCTGGCTCAGCTTGAACAGGCTCCGCTGCGCGCTGACGTGGATCCGGAACGCCGCCACGCCGGGCAGGATCTGCGCGAAGCGCTCGCGGGACCGGGCACTGGGGCACCACGCCGGCGTGCGTGCCGACTCCATGGCCCGCACCGTCGCCTCGACGACCTCCAGCGTGCCGTCCGGATCGGTGATGAGCTCGACGGTGCCGGTCAGGTGCACGGCGGCGTAGTTCCACGTCGGCACGGCCGGGTCGGTGGCGTACGCGGTGGGGGACACGTAGCCGTGCGGCCCACCGAACACCACCAGCACCTGCGGGGACCCCTCGAACCCCCGCCAGTGCGGGTTGACCCTGGCCATGTGGCTCAGCAGAGTCGTGCCGACGAACGTGGTGTCCACCGGAGCCGACTCGATGACCGGCACGTGCGTGGCGACGGGCACGCCGTCGGTGGCGCTGACGACCAGCGCGAACGGATGCGCCCTGACCAGTTCGACGGCGTGCCGGGGATCATCGGTCGCGAAGCGCGGGAACTCGAACACGGGCTCAGAGCGCGCCGCAGAGGATCGCGTCCCAGGCCACTTCGGAGGCGATCGCACCGAGCCCGGTGGGCTTCAGCCCGTTGAGGTCGACCTCGTCGGTGGTGAGCGCGAAGAGGACGTCACCGTCGTTCTCGGTGTGGAACGGCTGGATGCCGCGGTGCATGGAGCTGTGCACCTGCCGGCCGAGCTGGCACAGCTCGCGGTCGGTCAGCCGGGCATTGGTGACCAGCACCGAGAGCGTCGTGTTCCCGTGGACGGCCGCGGCGACGCCGTCCGCGTAGTCCAGATGCGGATGGCAGCGCGTCCCCTCGTCGGCGCGGTAGTTGCCGCGCACGATCGTGCCGTCGCGATCGACGACGACCCCGATGGCGTTCAGCACGGTGACGAAGAGGATCTTGATCTCGCCGACGGTCCGGAAGGCCGCCCCCTGCCCGGCGTACTCGGCTCGGGGGTGCTCCACCTTCCCCACCGAGGTGCTGGCGCCCGCGCCGCACCGCCCCACCGGGAACAGCCCCTCCCGCGCGTTCCGCAGCGCGGCGCGGCCGAGCTCGGCGTCGGGATGGATCGCGTTGTCGCGCGGCGAGAAGTCGTACACGACCGCGCCGGACACGAGCTGCAGCTCGTCCCAGTTCACGCGGTTGTGCCGGCGCGCGAGCAGCTCCGCGCTGACGCCCGCGGCCGCGGCCAGCCCGTACACCGATCCGCCGGCCAGGCAGATGGCGTGGTTGAACTCGTATCCCCCGCTCATCCCGACCGCGCCGCCGCGGGCGTCGACAGCGGTCCGCGCCCCCGCCGGGATGTGGACGACCGTGCACCCGGTGGGCCCTTCGGCGTACTCGGCGGTGCCGACCAGGACACCGGGGAGATCGAACGCGACCGCGTCCCGTCCCGGGCTGAGTTGCGGCACCAGCGGGAGATCGCCGTTGGCCGGGGCGTCGGGCGCGAACGTCGACGGGGTCACCAGGCGCGGTGCGGTCACAGGGCCTCCCAGAGCTGTTTCGAGTATTCGTGAGCGGGTGCGCGGTAGAACGTCTCGGTCGCGCCGGTCTCGACGATCTCACCGGTCCGCATCACGGCGATCCGGTCCGCGACGTAGCGGACCGCCCCGAGGTCGTGCGAGATGAACAGCGCGCTGAAGCCGAACTCGTGTTGCAGGTCCTTGACGAGGTTGAGGATCTGCGCCTGCACGGAGACGTCGAGGGCGCTCACGGCCTCGTCGAACACGATGAACCGCGGCATGGTGACGAGCGCCCGGGCGATCGACACGCGCTGCCGCTGCCCACCGGAGAGCTCGTGCGGGTAGCGCGTGGCGAGCTCGGGCGGCAGGCCCACGCGTTCCAGCATCTCTGCGACCTTCTCCGGCACGCGCACCCGCTCGCCGAGCACGGCCAGCGGCTCGGCGACGCTGTTCCCCACCCGCATCCGGGGGTTCAGCGACCACTGCGGGTGCTGCAGCACGGCCTGCATCTGGCCGGCGAGCTCGCGGCGCCGCCGGGGGAAGGGCCGCCCGGCGAACCGAACCTCCCCGGCGGAGGGCCGTTGCAGCCCGAGCGCGACGCGGCTCGCCGTCGTCTTTCCCGAGCCGGACTCCCCGACCAGGCCGAGGGTCTCGCCCTCGGCGACCGCCAGCGTGACGCCGCGCAGCGCGTGTATGCGTTCGCGCCGCAGGGGCGGCCCACTCGCGAACGTGACCGTGACGGCGTCGATCTCGAGGATCATGCCGCCCCCACCAGCTCGGACGCGCGGTGGCAGAGCACGTGCTGCTCGCGGACCGTGCTCGGTGCCGGCCGTTCCTGCGAGCACCGCTCCTCGGCGAACGTGCAGCGCGGCGCGAACGCGCACCCCGGCGCGGCACCGTCGAGCACCGGTGGGCGTCCCGGCACCGGCGCGAGCCGCTCACCCAGTGCGGCCATGGCGGGCGCCGACCGGGCCAGTGCCGCGGTGTACGGGTGCGCCGGCCGGCCGAGCACCTCGGCGGCCGGGCCGTCCTCGACCACGCGCCCGCCGTACATCACGGCGATGCGCGAGCACCGGCGCGCGACGGCGGTCAGGTCGTGGCTCAGCCAGAGAATGCTCGTGCCGGTCTCGGCAGCGAGGTCGAACAGCATGCCCAGCACGTCCTCGCGGACCTGCGCGTCCAGGGCAGAGGTCGGTTCGTCGGCCACCAGCAGCTGTGGCCGGCCGGCCATGGCGATGGCCAGCGCCACCCGCTGGGCCATGCCACCGGAGAGCTGGTGCGGGAACAGGCGGGCAACCCGCGCGGGGTCGGTGAGCCGGACGCGTTCCAGGTGCGGCAGCGGGTCCTCGCGCCTGCCCAGCACGAGCCGCAGCTGGGCCCCGACCCGCATGGTCGGGTCGAGCGCGGCGATCGGGTCCTGGAACACGAACCCGAGCCGCTCCCGGCGCAGGCGCCGCAGCTGCGGCGGGGCCAGCGCGAGCACCGGCTCGCCCGCGATGCGCACCTCCCCGTCGAGCTGTGCGGTCCGGGGCAGCAGCCGGCCGATCGCGGAGCCGAGCGTCGACTTCCCCGATCCGGACTCGCCGACGATCCCGACCGTCTCCCCCGCCTCGACGGCCAGGTCGGCACCATCGAGCGCGCGGACGCGCCCGTAGTCGACGGTGAGGTTCTGCACGGACAGGAGAGGCGTCATACGAGTGCCCTCGCTTGTCTGGGCTCGAAGCGGTCGCGCAGGCCGTCGCCGACGACGTTGATCGCGAGGACCGCGACCACGAAGACGCTGCCCGGCCCGATGATCATCCACGGCGCCGCGATCATGTACGTCCCGCCCTGCTGGATCAGGACGCCGAGCGAGGCCTGCGGGGGTTGCACGCCGAACCCGAGGAAGCTCAACCCGCCCTCGACCGCGATGCCGACCGAGAGCGCGTACGTCACCTGCACCGCGATCGTCCCCGCCACGTTGGGCAGCAGGTGGCGGCCGAGGATGCGGGGCAGCCGGGCGCCGCTGATGATCGCCGCGGTGACGTAGTCGCGCTGCGCCACGCCCACCGCGGCGGCCCGCACCAGCCGCGTCATCAGCGGGATCGTGACCAGCACGATGCTGGCCTGCGCCGCCAGCTGGCCAGGGCCGATGACCGCGGCCACCAGGATGGCCAGCACGATGGCGGGGAACGAGTACAGCACCTCCACCAGGCGCAGGATCAGCTCGTTGACCGCCCCACCCCGATAGCCGGCGACGATGCCGAGCACCGCGCTCAGCGCGGCCGTCACGAGCACCGCCACCGAGGAGAGCAGCAGCGTGGTGGCGATGCCCTCCATGATCCGCGGCAGCATCGAGCGACCGAGGTTGTCGGTGCCGAGGAGGTAGCCGGGCCCGGGCGGCGCCATGCGCGGCCCGACCAGGGCGTCCGGGTCGCCTGCCACGTTCCAGATCGACCCGATCGCGAGCACGACCAGCAGCGCGAGGCAGACCAGCCCGGCCCGGGACAGCCGGTCCCTCATCCGCGCCTCCCCCGGGACGTCACGCCGTGGCGCGGATCGATCAGCCCGGCCACGAGGTCGACCACCAGGTTGAGCACGACGAACAGGCCGGCCGCGAGCAGCACCCCGGCCTGCACGACCGCGTAGTCCCGGCGGCCGACCGCCTGCACCACGTACGAGCCGATACCGGGCAGGTTGAACACGTACTCGACGATGAGCGCCCCGCCGAGCAGGTACCCGGTGATGGTGGCCAGCAGCGTGACGACCGGGATGGCCGCGTTGCGCAGCACGTGGTGGCAGACGATGAACCACGGCGTCGCTCCGCGGGCGACGGCGGCCGTGACGTACGGCTCGACCAGCACGCCGAGCACGGCGTCCCGGGTGGTGCGCGCCGTGATCGAGACGGCCAGGAAGGCCAGCACGCACGCCGGCAGCACCATCGAGAGCAGGTTGGCGCCCGCGTCCGTGCCGAACGGCGTGTACCCGCCCACCGGGAGGCCGAGCGCGTACCGCGAGAACACGAACACCACCAGGCTGCCCAGCACGAACTCCGGCACGCTCACGCCGATCCCGCTGAGCAGCCGGCCCACCGCCGCGCCGCCGCCCGGCCGGGCCCGGACCGCGGTGAGCACACCCAGGGGGACCCCGACCACGACCGCGAGGGCCACCGCGAACAGCGTCAGCTCGCCGGTCACCGGCAACCGTGCCGCCAGCTCCGCGGCCACCGGCTGCTGGCTGATCATCGAGACACCCAGGTCACCGCGGGCGACGGCGGCGAGCCAGTGGCCGTACTGCACGAACACCGGCTGGTCCAGGCCGTAGCGGGCGGCCAGCTCGGCCTCCTGCTCGGGTGTGCCGAACGGGCCGAGGATGGTCTGCGCGAAGCCGCCGGGCATCATCCGCACCGCGGCGAAGATGAGCACCGAGACGCCGAGCAGCGTGGCGGCGGCGCTCGCCGTCCGCCCGAACCACCACAGCGCCAGCCGCACTAGACGGCTCGCTTGCGGAAGTCGGCGATGAGCCGGAGCGCGTTCCCGTAGCCCTCGGTCGCATAGAGGCCGACGCTCGCGGCGTCGGTGCGATACGCCACTGTGGAGGGCCTTGTGACCAGCGGGATCATCTGGGCGTCCCGATCAACGGCGGTGCAGACGTCGGCCAGCGCGGCGGTCCGCTCCGGACCGGCCGGGAGCGCGCTCGCCGTGTCCACCGCCCCGGCGATCTCGGCGTTCGGCGCCATGAACCCCTGGTTGAACATGGCCACATCGGGCTTCCACCAGGTGGTCACCATGCTGGCGTCGGCGTAGCCGGCGAACCAGGACAGCGCCGCGTCGAACGTCGCGGGCGCCGCCCCGTAGACCACGCCCGACCAGCTCGCCTCGTCCATCTGCTCGATCCGAACAGAGACACCGATCTGCTCCAGGTTCTGCTGGATCACCTGCGCGACCACCGGCGCCGGCGGCGTGGAGTAGATGCTGAGGGTGAACGACAGGTCGCTCGCGCCCGCCTCGGCGAGCAGCCGCTTCGCCTCCTCCAGATCGGCGGTGGCCGACGGCAGGGTGGCCGGGTCGCACGCCCCGGGCAGCCCGGCCGGCGTCACCCCGGTGGGCCTGCCGAGCCCGCCGAGGGCGATGCTCCCGATCTGGTCCCGGTCCATCGCGATGTTGATCGCCGTGCGCACCCTGGGGTCGGCGAGCTTCGAACCGGGCTTCTGCGAGTTGAGCATCAGGTAGTAGAAGTCCGTGGTGGCCTGGCCCAGCACCTCGACGCCGCGGGCACCCGCGAGCATGGTCGCGGAGTCGACGTTGCCCAGCGTGGCGAGCGACGCCCGGCCGCTCTGCAGTGACGCCACGCGCGCGGCGTCCTCGGTGGCGATCGTGACGTTCACGCCCTCCAGGTGCGGCGTGCCCGCCGCCCAGTAGCCGGCGTTCCTGGCGAACCGCCACGACACGTCCTGGCGGTGGTCCGCGACGGTGAACGGGCCGGTGCCAAGCATCGCCGTCGCGACGTCGAGCGAGCCCTCGGTGATCTCCTTCATCGGCAGCACCGACGCGGGGACGTTGGCGAGCGCGGCGAGGAACGGTGTGTAGGTGGTGCTCAGCTCCACCTGCACGGTGTGCGGGTCCACCGCCTCCACCGAGGACACCGGGCCGAGCTGGCCGCGCCACACCGACTGCGAGGCACGCAACCGCTCCAGGCTGCCGACGACGTCGTCCGCCGTCATCGGCCGGCCGTTGGAGAAGGCGACCCCCTCGCGGAGGTGGAACACGTAGGACGTGGGTGTGGGGGTGTCCCAGCTCTCGGCGAGCCCCGGCTGCACCGAGAAGTCGGGGCCGATCGTCACCAGGGTCTCGTAGACCAGCGACATCAGCTGCCACGCCGACGCGACTTCCGCGAGCTGCGGGTCGAGCCCGGTGGCCGCGCCGATGTCGATGGGCAGCTCGACATCGAGCGTGCCGCCGGCGGGGATCGCCTCGTCGACCGTTGCGGCGTAGCCGGGCGCGGCAGAGCTCGCGGCCGGTGCGGCGACGTTCGCGGAGCAGGCCGACGTCACGAGTAGGGCCGCGGTCAGGCCGCCGGCCAGCCAGTTACGGCGCACGAAGCATCTCCTAGTGGCAGTGGCCGGCCGTGGTCGGCGGGACGTCCAGCGTGGGGTTGCGGTCGAAGAAGCCGACGGGCCGCAGCGTGAAACCGCACGTGTCCACGGGCATCACCGGCCAGTCCTCGGGGCGCGGGAAGTGCGTGAGCCCGAAGGTGTGCCAGAGGACGATGTCCTGGGTGTCGATGTCCCGGTCGGCTTCCACGTACCGGGGGAGGCCGGCGCCGCCCGGGTGCTGGTTCACCAGTTCGCCCGCCGAGTAGCGCTCGGCGGGGTCGTAGCGGGTGACCCACAAGTGCCGGGTGGCGAACGCCGCCCGGCTGCGGATCGACGAGCCCTCACCGGCGAGCAGCGTCGGCTTGCCCTCGGGGTGCAGGGCGTACCCCACCGGCCGCCCGAGGCGGTTGGCCACCGCCGGGTTCACGACGTGCCAGGTGCGGTCCACGTTCATGTCCGCGTCCCGCTGACCATCGGCCTCGGTGCGCAGCCGCGTGACGGCCCGCCCGAACGCGTTGCCGTACGGGTTGGCCTCGCCCGCCGGGTGGATCATGACGTCGACCTCGTCCACCGCGTTGCGCAGCCCGTCGACCATCATGTCCAGCCGCGCGCTGAACAGGTGCTGGTGGTACGGGGCCGCGAGCCCGGGCGCCACCTCCGAGCTGTACGGCGCGGCGCGCTCGTCGTAGGCCCCGGTGAAGACGATGCCGGTGGCCTTCGCCTCCAGCTCGATCGTCCCGTCGAGGTAGAGGTACCAGTAGAAGCCGTAGTCGTAGTTGCCCACCGTGCAGAAGAACGAGATCACCAGGCGGCGCTGGCGACGCGTCTCCCGGGAGTCGTTGGCCGAGTCGGTGTGCTTCCACAGCACGCCGTAGTCCTCTTCGTGCACGCAGATCGCGTTGCGCAGCACGATCGGCTCGCCGGCGTCGTCGGCCACCGTGGCGTCGAAGTAGGTGATCTCGCCGACGCAGTCGCAGCCGAGCTCGAGCGCGTTGGCCAGCCTGCCGAGCTGGTACTCCCCGGTGTCGAAGTAGTTCTGCCAGAACCGCACCGGGCTCGGGTCCCCGTACGGCACGACCATCTCGGCCACAGAGGCGCGGTAGACGATCGGGCGGGTCCGGCCGCCGTCGGTGAAGCCGATCTGGTGCAGCGTGAGGCCTTCGCGCATGTCGTAGCCGAGGCGAACGCTCCACTTCTCCCAGGCGATGACGTTGCCGTCGACCTGGAAGCTGGGTCCGTCGGGCTGGGTGATCTCGATGGGTCGCTGCGTCGTCCGCCGCGGACCGGCGACCTGCGGGTCGAAGTAGTCGCCCGACTCCTGCGGGATCGGCAGCACTCCCGTGTCGACGATCTCCAGCACCGCGCCCGCGAGGAGGTCGACGTAGGCCACGAGGCCGTCGATCGGGTGGGCCCACGGCAGGGTGCCGGGCGTCGGCAGGTGGTGTGCGAGCACGCGGGCGATCCGCCGGCCCGGCGCGGGCGGCGAGTCGTAGTGCCCCGCGCTCAGAGCCGCGACGAACACGGCGGCCGGGTCGTCGATCCCCCTCTTCCGCAGCGCGGCCAGCCATCCCTCGTCGGCCGCCATGATCTGGCGGACCCGGTCGTGCTCCTCGGTGAGGAGGGGGACCTGGCCGTCGGTGACCGGGTCGATGGGGGTCCGCGACAGCACGCCGCGCTCGCCCAGCGAGACGACGACGTCCTCGGCCGCCTCCGTCGCGAGGTCGAGCAGCAATGCGCGGACCAGGCGCTCGACCGGCTCCCCCGGGCGGAAGGCCAGCACGGCCTCCTTCGGCGGCTCCACGAGCCCGAGGTAGGCGACCCGGGTGGACGACGCCAGCACGCCCTCGTCGCCGAGGATCTTCCGGGCGAGCCGGATCTCCTCCTGACCCAGCGGGTCCAGCGGGTGCGGCCGCTCCCCCACCCCGAGAACCTTGCTTCCCGACTCCACCGAACAGCCCACCCGTCTCCGTGCCGGAACGTTCCGGCAGAAGCTAGTGGCGCTTCGGGGACGGGGGCAACCCCTGACACGAGCCGTTAACGAACGGCGGACTCGGCCTAGCATCGCGTCGTGCGCACCGAGCCCGTCACCCTTCGGACCGTGGCCGAGCAGGCCGGGGTGTCCACGACCACCGCGTCGGACGCCATGCGCGGCTCGGGACGGGTCTCCGAGGAGACGCGGGCCAGGGTGCTGGAGATCGCCGAGGCGCTCCGGTACGTGCCGAACGGGTCGGCCCAGCACCTGCGCCGGGCCAGTACCGGCACGATCGGGCTGCACCTCCCCGCGGTGCTCACGCGGTCGAACTACTACATGTCGTTCGTCTTCGGGGTGGTCGAGCGAGCGGCCGCCGACAGCTACGACGTCACGCTGCTCACCTCGGGGCAGCCGGATTCCCGCCGGCCGCCGCGCGTCGACGGCCTGGTGCTGGGCGACCCGCTCGGCGGCGACCCGGTCGTCGAGCGGTTGATGACGGCGGGGGTGCCCACCGTCACCTGCGAGCGGTTCCCCGGCGACGCGCGCGCGACCGGCGTCGTCCGGTCGGAGCACGCCGCCGCGATGGGCGAGCTGCTCGACCACCTGCGGGCGTCCGGCGCGCACCGGCCGGCCCTGATCGTGGCCGGCACCGAGAGCGACTGGGCGGCCGCGGTGCACCAGGGCTTCCGGGCGTGGTGCACCCGCCACCGCGTGCCGGCCACCGCGCGGACCGTGCCCTTCGACACCCCGGTGGACGCGCTGCACGCCGCCGCCCACGACCTGCTCGCGTCGGACCCGGGCATCGACGCGCTGGTCTGCGGGCCCGCCGGGGCGGCCGCAGTACTCCTCCCGGTGCTGCGCGACGCCGGCCGCACGGTCGGTGCGGACCTCCTCCTGGCCTCCTGCGTCGACGGCCCGAGCATGGAGTCGGCCGACCCGGCCATCACCGCGATCGACCTGCGTCCACGGGAAGCCGGGGTAGCCTGCGCAACCCTGCTCTTCGACCTGCTCACGGGCGCAGCCGACGGCGGAACGGAACGCGTGCACCCGACGGAGCTCGTGAAGCGCGCCTCCACCGCTCCGACACCATCGCACGCAGCTAGATGAGTCGGCAGTCTACCCGGGCGGCCGATGATCGGTCCGAGATAGAGGTGAAACGCCCTGCTCAGGGCGCTACGCCGCGTCTCGGAACGATCAAGCGGGTCTTTTCATGGTCATGTCGACACCGCTGCTGTTCGATCTTGATCTGAGAACCATGGTGTCGATATGACCATGAAAGTCGGTTTGGCGCGCCGTCCCCGACCCGGGCCGGACAGCGAACGCACACCAGCGAGCCCCGGTGGGGCCACCCCGGTTCGCATCGACCCCCGCCACCTGTGAACGTGGCCGGGTGGGCAGAACCACCGGACTCCGTGGCTACGTGGACAGCCGTCCCCGACGTGGGGGCACGGCCGTTCAGGACGAGACCGCCATCGCCGGGTGCCTACGCAACTATCCTGTGGTCCCGATCATCAGTTGATCTCAACCCGACAGCCGGTGCTCACCCGGCGAGGGGCGACGAATCGGGAACGGCGCGCCCGAGCGACGTTGCATGATCAGGTGACTGGGCCACGCAGCGTTCAGAACCTCGGGTGGTCGCCCTTCATGTGGATCTTGCGGCCCTTTCCTCGGCGCACCTCGCCCAGCACCCATGCCGGCACGTGCCGTGCTGTGAGCACCGCCAGCGCGCGGTCGACCTCGTCGGCCGGCAGCACCGCCACCATGCCGACGCCCATGTTGAACGTCTTCTCCATCTCCACGCGCTCGACGCGGCCGCGGCCGGCGATCAGCTTGAAGACGGGGGCCGGGGTCCAGCTGCCGCGTTCCACCACGGCCTCGACGCCGTCGGGGAGCACCCGCTCCAGGTTGCGGGCGAGCCCACCCCCGGTGATGTGCGAGAACATCCGCACGCCGGTCTCCGCGGTGAGCGCGAGGCAGTCGCGCGCGTAGATGCGGGTGGGGGTGAGCAACTCCTCGCCGAGGGTGTGCCCGAACTCCTCGACGTGCCCTTCGAGGGGCATCCGCCCGATGTCCAGCAGGACGTGCCGGGCGAGCGAGTAGCCGTTGGAGTGCAGCCCGGACGACCCGAGCGCCACGAGGACGTCGCCCGGCCGGATCCGGTCGGGCCGCAGCATCGCGCCGGCCTCCACGATGCCGACGCCGGTGCCGGAGATGTCGTAGCTGCCGGCCTCCATCAGGCCGGGGTGCTCGGCGGTCTCGCCGCCCAGCAGCGCGCAGCCGGCTTGCTGGCAGCCGTCGGCGATGCCCTTGACGATCGTGGCGACCTGTTCCGGGACGACCTTGCCGACCGCGATGTAGTCCTGCATGAACAGCGGCTCGGCACCGCAGACGACGAGGTCGTCCACGACCATCGCCACCAGGTCGAGGCCGATGGTGTCGTGCTTGTCGAGGGCCTGGGCGATGGCGACCTTGGTGCCGACGCCGTCGGTGGACGCGGCCAGCACCGGCTCGGTGTAGCGGGTGAGCTTCAGTGCGAAGAGCCCCGCGAAGCCGCCGATGCCGCCCATCACCTCGGGGCGGCTCGCCTTCTCCGCGAACGGGCGCAGCGCGTCCACGGCGTCCTCACCTGCGTCGATGTCCACGCCGGCGGCGGCATAGCTGGCGCCCGGCCCGGTGGGTCGGGCGGTGGTCGGCGGCATGGTCGTCGCACTCCTGACAGTCTGTTCGACGGCGGGTGCCGCCGGGGATCGAATGGTCCGGGCTCAGGGCCGGCCGAGCGCGTCGGCCGCTCCGTAGCCGACCGAGAGCGGGCCGGGGTCGCCGGACGCGGCCCCGGAGGCGTTCTCCGGCACGGCCAGGTCCTCGAGCAGGTGCTTGCCGAGCCGCGCCTCCTCGGGAAGCGGGATCGGGTACTCGCCGGTGAAGCAGGCCGCACACAGCCTGCTGCGCGGCTGCTCGCTGGCCGCGACCATGCCCTCGACGGAGACGTAGCCGAGGGTGTCGGCGCCGATGGAGCGGCGGACGCCCTCGGTGTCGAGGCCGCTCGCCACGAGCTCCGCCCGCGTGGCGAAGTCGATCCCGTAGAAGCACGGCCACTGCACCGGTGGGGAGGCGATCCGGACGTGCACCTCGAGGGCCCCGGCCTCGCGGAGCATGCGCACGAGCGCGCGCTGGGTGTTGCCGCGCACGATCGAGTCGTCCACGACGACGAGCCGCTTGCCGCGGATGATTTCGCGCAGCGGATTGAGCTTGAGCCGGATCCCCAGCTGGCGGATGGTCTGGCTGGGCTGGATGAACGTGCGGCCCACGTACTGGTTCTTGACCAGGCCCTGGCCGTAGGGGATACCGGAGCCCTGGGCGTAGCCGATGGCCGCCGGGGTGCCGGACTCCGGCACCGGGATCACCAGGTCTGCCTCGACGGGGTGCTCGTCGGCGAGCCTGCGCCCGATCTCCACGCGGGTGGCGTGGACGGAGCGCCCGGAGATGGAGGTGTCCGGCCGGGCGAGGTAGACGTACTCGAAGACACAGCCCTTCGGCTCCGGGGCGGCGAACCGCGAGCTCCGCAAGCCGCCCGCGTCGATGGCGAGCAGCTCGCCGGGCTCGACCTCGCGCACCATCGACGCGCCCACGATGTCGAGGGCCGCGGTCTCGCTCGCCACCACCCAGCCACGCTCGAGCCGGCCGAGTACAAGCGGTCGGACGCCGTGCGGGTCGCGGGCCGCGTAGAGCGTCTGCTCGTCGGCGAACACCAGCGAGAACGCCCCGCGCACGCGGGGCAGCAGGCGCAGCGCCGCCTCCTCCACGCCGATGTCGGCCGCGGTGCCGGCAAGCAGCTCGCTGACCAGGTCCGAGTCGGTGCTCGCCGGGATGGCCCCGCGGTCGCGGGCCCCGGCACGGAGGGCCTTGACCTCGTCCCGCAGCTCGGCGCTGTTGACGAGGTTGCCGTTGTGGCCCAGCGCGATACCGCTGCCGGTGGCCGTGGTGCGGAAGGTGGGCTGCGCGTTCTCCCACGTGGTGGAACCGGTGGTGGAGTACCGGCAGTGGCCGACGGCGAGGTGCCCCTTCAGCGACGACAGCACCTGCTCGTCGAAGACCTGGCTGACCAGCCCGAGGTCCTTGAACACCACCATCCGGCGGCCGTCGGACACGGCGATGCCGGCGGCCTCCTGGCCGCGGTGCTGGAGAGCGTAGAGCCCGTAGTAGGTGAGGTTGGCGACGTCCTCACCGGGCGCCCAGACACCGAACACCCCGCACTCCTCGCGCGGCGCCGGGTCGTGGTCGAGGTCTGGATCAGGATGGAGTTCGGTCGGCTGCTCGTTCCGGGCGGAACTCGGGCCCACAACACGCTCCTCGCGCAGACGGCACGGCCGGCGGCCGTGCTCTGCTGCGACGGGCCGCTCAGCGGCCGATGCTACGCCGCGAGAGCTCCGGGACCCACTCTCCGGGACCCGCGTCACCGAACCACCTGCCCTGCCCGACGTCGCAGCCCAGCTCGGCGAGTCGCTGGGCCTGCACCGCGGTCTCCACCCACTCGGCCGTGACCTCCAGGCCCAGCGCGTGGGCGAGTTCGATCAGAGCACGGACGATCGAGGTGTCGGTGGGGTCGGCTGAGGGGTTGCGCAGCCCGTCGATGAAGGAACCGTCGATCTTCAGCCCGTGCACGGGGAGCCTGCGCAGCCACGCGAGGCTGGAGTAGCCGGTGCCGAAGTCGTCGAGCGCGATCCGGACGCCCGCCTCCCGCAGCTCGCTCAGGGCGTCGAGCACCACGATCTCGTCGCCGAGCACGGCCTGCTCGGTGATCTCCAGCTGCAGCAGGTGGGCGGGCATCCCGGTGTCGGAGAGCACCCGGGTGACCTCGTGCACCCACGTCGACTCGGCGAGCTGCACCGGCGACACGTTCACGCTGACGAAGGGCGCACCATCCCCGAGCTCGCGCCACCAGCCCGCCGCCTGCTCGCACGCGGCCTGCAGGATCCACCGCCCGAGCGGGACGATCGCGCCGCTGTGCTCGGCGAGCTCGATGAACCGGCCGGGACCCACCACCCCCTGGTCGGGGTGCTGCCAGCGCACCAACGCCTCGGCGCCGCGCACCCGGCCGTCGGCCAGCCGCACGAGTGGTTGGTAGACGAGGCGGAACTCGCCCCGGTCGATGCCCGCGCGCAGCCCGGAGAGCAGGGCGAACCGCGCTGCCTCCGCCGCGTCGCGCTCCGGGTCGAAGACCACGCGCCGCCCGCCGCCGAGCGCTCTCGCCCAGCCGCGGGCGACGTCGGCGGCGCGCAGCAGCTCGGAGGCGCTCCCCCGGGCCGTGGGCGTCTCGGCCACCCCGATGCTCGCGGAGACGACGAGGGTGTGCCCGTCGATGTGGAACGGCGTGGCCAGCGCGGCCTGGAGGCGGTCGGCGAGCCTGCTGACGTCCGAGCCGCCTGACGGATCGGCGATCAGCACGGCGAACTCGTCGTCGCCCGTGCGGCACACGACGTTGTTGCCGGCCGCGAGGTGCAGGCGGCCCGCCACCCCGAGGAGCAACCGGTCGCCGATCTGCTGGCCGAGCTCGTCGTTGATGGCGTGGAAGCCGTCGAGGTCGAGCGCGCAGATGCCCACCCGCGCCGGCCCGCTGCCCGCGAACGCGCGGTGCAGCCACTGGTCGGCCACCGCCTGGTTCGGCAGCCGCGTGAGCTGGTCGGCGAAGGACGCCTCCCGCAGCCGCGACCACAGCCGGTGGCGGTCCGACACGTCCTCGACGAGCCCGGTGATGTGCGAGGGCGCACCGTCCTCACCGAGCACCCGCGACGCCGTGACGTGCACCCACATCACCCGTGAGTCGATGCGCACGAGCCGCATCTCCATGCGCACGACGTCGGGCTCGCCGCCGCTCACGAGGCGCTTCAGGCGCTCGACGACGTCGACCATGTCGTCGGGGTGCACGAAGTCCGACATCGGCCGGGGCTGGTCGAGCGGTCCGTCGAGACCGAACATCCGGCACAGCGCCGGGTTGAGGTCGAGGACCCTTCCGTCGAGCGCCACGATGGCGATGCCCACCGCTGCCTGCTCGTAGACCGCGTTGATGTGCCGGCCGTCCACGGCCGAGGTACGCGCGGGGCGCCCCCGGTGGAGCACGTTCCGGTCGTGCCGGTTCTGCTCCTGGAGCGCGCCCACCACACCGGCGACCATCTCGTCGAGGGCGGCGAGGAGCCGACGCTCACCGTCGGGGCCCTGCAGCCCGAACGCCTCCGGCACGTCCCGGCGCAGCAGCCGGAGGCTGGGCACGACGAGACCCTCGACGTCTGCCCCCGCATCGCGGTCGGCGTGGCCGCGCGCGCCCGCGGTGGCCAGCTCGGCGCCGATCGTGCGCGCCGCCAGCGGCCAGAACGGCTCGGCGCGCAGCACGGCCGCGAGCTTGCGCAGCAGGGTGGCCAGATGCGCGGCCACCCCGAGGTCGTCGTGGTAGGCGCACGACGCCCAGCGCGCGGCGAGCGCGTCGATCCGGCCGCCGTCCGTGGTGCGGAACGGGCGACACACCGTCGACTCGCGGGATGCCTCGACGGGCTCGGGAAGGCTGCGCGGTGCGACCACGCGGCCACCTCCTGTCGCCCGTTCGGTCCGGCTCGACCCTGATCGGATCAATCTTCCGTCCCTCGCCCGAGTTTGCGCCACCATGACGTGTTCGCATTCACCGGAGCGAGCGGACCGTAGCCGCTCATGGCAACGGCAGCAGCTGGGAGACCTCGCCGCTGCGGCCTCCCGACGCCTGCAGCGCCCCGGTGCCGAGCGCCGCATCCCAGGTGATGTGGCCCGTGACCAGCGCGAGCCACGTGCGCGCATCGGTCTCCACGACGTTCGGCGGGGTGCCCCGGCCGTGCCGCGGTCCGCTGACGCACTGGACCGCCCCGTACGGGGGTATCCGCACCTCCACACTGTGACCGGGCGCCGCGGCGACGACGGCGGCGAGGCTGTCCTTCACCGCGGCGCGCAACACGGGCCGGTCCGGGGCAGCACCGCCGGCCAGCCACTCGAGCACCGCGGAATGGATCCGCGTGCCGCCGCTGGTTCCTTCCCGCACTCGCCGAACGGTAACCGATCCGGGGCGGACCTGACCCTTCGGCCAGGTGGGACACCTCGATCGGCCCAGACGCTGCGGCCGGTCAGTCGAACAAGGCGGGAAGCGTGCCCTCCCAGGCGGTGCGCAGCGTCGCGAGGGGCAGGTCGGGGACGCCCTCCACGGCCAGAGCGGGCCCACCCGTGGTGCCGATCTCCCGGGCCGGGACGCCGGCGTCGGCAGCTCGGGACAGCACGTCGGGCACGTGCTCGGGGGCCACGCTCACGAGCGCGCGGCCCGCCGACTCGGAGAACAGCGCCACGAACGGGTCGAGCGGCGGCAGCTGCACGCTCGCGCCGCGCCCGCCCACCAGGCACGCCTCGACGAGCGCCTGCGCGAGCCCGCCCTCGGAGAGGTCGTGCGATCCGGTGAGTAGTCCGCCCGCGGCGGCCTTTGCGAGCAGGTCCGCCAGCCGGGCCTCCGCGACCAGGTCGACGGCGGGCGGGCGCCCGCCGAGGTGCCCGTGCACGACGTGCGCCCACTCGCTGCCGGCCAGCTCCTCGCGCGTGGCGCCGAGCAGCACGACCGCGTCGCCGTCGCGGCGGAACCCGGACGGAACGCGGCCGGCGACGTCGTCGAGCACGCCGAGCACACCCACCACCGGCGTCGGCAGGATCGCCCGCTCCCCGGTCTGGTTGTAGAAGCTCACGTTGCCGCCCGTCACCGGGATGCCCAGCAGCGCGCAGCCGTCCGCGAGCCCGCGCACGGCCTGCTGGAACTGCCACATCACGTGCGGGTCCTCCGGCGAGCCGAAGTTGAGGCAGTTGGTGACGGCGAGCGGCACCGCGCCGCTCGTGGCGACGTTGCGAACGGCCTCGGCGAGCGCGAGCTGCGCGCCGGCGTACGGGTCGAGCGCCACGAACCGTGCGTTGCAGTCGGTGGCGACGGCGATGCCGCGCCCGGTCTGCTCGTCGATCCGCAGCACGCCGGCATCCGCGGGCTGGGCGGCCGCGGTGTTGCCGCGCACGTACCGGTCGTACTGGTCGGTGACCCACGCGCGGCTGCACAGGTTCGGGCTACCGGCCATCCGCAGGATCTCGGCGTGCAGCTCGCTCGGCGCCGCCGGCCGCGGCAGCCGGTCCGGGGCATCGGCGTTCAGCGCGTCCTGCTTCTCGGACCGCGCGACCGGACGCCGGTAGACCGGGCCCTCGTGCGCGACGGTGCGGGGCGGCACGTCGACGACGGTCTCGCCGTTCCAGTCGATCACCAAGCGGTCGCCGTCGGTGACCTCGCCGATCACGGTGGCCAGCACGTCCCACTTCCGGCACACCGTGAGGAACGCGTCGACGTCCTGCGGGAGCACCACGGCGCACATGCGCTCCTGCGACTCGCTGGACAGGATCTCGGCGGGCGTCATCCCGGTGGCGCGCAGCGGCACGGCGTCCAGCTCGATGTGCATGCCGCCGTCGCCGGCGCTCGCCAGCTCGGAGGTGGCGCACGACAGGCCGGCGCCGCCGAGGTCCTGGATGCCCACCACGAGGCCGGCGTGGAACAGCTCGAGGCAGCACTCGATGAGCACCTTCTCGGTGAACGGGTCCCCGACCTGCACCGACGGGAGCTTCTTCCGGCCGGTTGCCTCGCCGAACGTCTCCGACGCCAGCACGGACACCCCGCCGATGCCGTCCAGCCCCGTGCGCGCCCCGAAGAGGATGATCTTGTTGCCGGTGCCGGACGCGAACGCCAGGTGCAGGTCCTCGGTGCGCATCGCGCCCACGCACAGCGCGTTGACGAGCGGGTTGCCCAGGTAGCTCTCGTCGAAGACGACCTCGCCGCCGATGTTGGGCAGGCCGAGCGAGTTGCCGTACCCGCCGACACCCGCGACGACGCCGGGGAGCACCCGCGCGGTGTCCGGCGCGTCGGCCGGGCCGAACCGCAGCGGGTCGGCCACCGCCACCGGGCGCGCTCCCATCGCCATGATGTCGCGGACGATCCCGCCGACGCCGGTGGCCGCGCCCTGGTACGGCTCGACGTAGGAGGGGTGGTTGTGCGACTCGACCTTGAACGTCACGGCCCAGCCGTCGCCGATGTCGACGACGCCCGCGTTCTCGCCGATGCCGGCGAGCATCCGTTTCCGCATCTCGTCGGTGGTGGTCTCGCCGAAGTACGCCAGGTGCACCTTGGACGACTTGTAGGAGCAGTGCTCGCTCCACATCACCGAGTACATGGCCAGCTCGGCGTCCGTTGGCCTGCGTCCCAGGATCTCCCGGATCCGCACGTACTCGTCGTCCTTCAGGCCCAGCTCCCGGTAGGGCTGGGTCTGGTCCGGGGTGGTGGCGGCGTTCTTGACGGTGTCGGCAGCCGGGTGAGGCGTCACGGCTGCTCAGCCTACGTGCCGGACCTCGAACCACCGGCGGACGCCCACGCCCCGGCGGTGTGGGCGTCCACCGCGGTGATCAGCTCGCCACGTGCGCGAACATGCCGGGCTCGTAGGAACCCGCAGGGGTCCGCGTGATCACGTTGAACCGGTTGGCGGCGTTGATCAGTGCGACCAGGGCGACCAGTGCGGCCACCTGGTCGTCGTCGTAGTGCTTGCGCACCTGGGCCCAGGTCTCGTCGGACACGCCCTCGTGGGCGTCGGCGAGCCGCGTGCCCTCCTCGGCGAGGGCCAGCGCGGCCCGCTCGGCCTCGGTGAAGACGGTCGCCTCGCGCCAGGCGGCGACCAAGTTGAGCCGGACCGCGGACTCCCCGGCGGCCGCGGCGTCCTTGGTGTGCATGTCGACGCAGAAGCCGCAGCCGTTGATCTGGCTGGCGCGCAGCGCAGTCAGTTCCTGCGTGGCCTTCGGCAGCGTCGACTGCTGGATCACGGTGGAGATGTTCGCGAAGCGCTTGGCGAGCTTGCCGCCGAGCTCGCTGCCCATCAGGTCGAAGCGGGGTTCCATGACGTCGTCCTCACTCGTGGTGTTGCACTGGACGACCACCAGATGCCGGCACCCGGATCCCTGTGACAGCGGAACGACGTGACGAGGGGCATAGGGGTCCGGGTGTCACAGGACGGCCGCGTCCGGCGTCTGGTGCGCGACGCAGCCGAGAGGAGAGCCATGAGCGAGCTTGCGAGCGAATCATGGGCACAGCGCCTGCGCGAAGCGCCGGCCGAGCGCAGCGAGGGCGAGCGATGAGCGAGGACAGGCCGGACGCCGCCACCGCGGCGTTCCTCGCCCACCGCAACCTGCTGTTCACCGTCGCCTACGAGATGCTCGGGTCGGCCGCCGACGCCGAGGACGTCCTGCAGGAGACCTGGCTGCGGTGGGCCGGTGTGGCCCTCGACACGGTGCAGGACCAGCGGGCGTACCTCGTGCGGATCACCAGCCGGCAGGCGCTCACCCGGCTGCGCACGCTGGGCAGGCGCAAGGAGTCCTACGTCGGTTCGTGGCTGCCCGAACCGCTGCTCACCGCACCCGACGTCGCCGAGGACGTCGAGCTGGCCGACAGCGTCTCGATGGCGATGCTGCTGGTGTTGGAGACGCTCGCGCCGACCGAGCGCGCGGTGTTCGTGCTTCGCGACGTGTTCGACCTGCCCTACGACGAGATCGCGGCAGCCGTGGACAAGAGCCCGGCCGCGGTCCGCCAGATCGCGCACCGGGCACGGGCACACGTCACGGCCCGCCGCCCGCGCGGTGGCGTCTCCCCGGCCGCTACCCGAGACGCGCTCGAGGCCTTCCGGCGGGCGGTCGATACGGGCGATCTGCAACAGCTGCTCGATCTCCTCGCGCCGGACGTCGTCCTCGTCGGCGACGGTGGCGGGCTCAAGCAGGCCGTGCCGAGGCCCATCGTGGGAGCCGACAAGGTCGCCCGCGTGCTGGCTGCCGGGCTCGGCCGCATCGCCGCCACGGCATCGCTGCAGTCGACGCAGGTCAACGGCCACCCGGCGCTCGTCGTCCGGTTCGACGGCGATCTCGACACCGTCGTCGCGCTGCGCCTCGACGACGGCCTCATCACCGGGCTCTACGCCGTGCGCAACCCCGAGAAGCTCTCGCACATGGAGCGGGAGACCACCTTGCGCCGCTAATCGGTGGCGGGCGGTGTGTCCGCGATGCCCGGGTGGAGCAGCTCCGTGTGATCAGTTCCTGCGCACACCCGTCGGCAGCTGCACCACGCTCACGAAGAAGTGGTCGATCTGCTTGATCGCCTCGATGAAACCGTCGAAGTCGACCGGCTTCGTGACGTACGCGTTGGCGTGCAGCTGGTAGCTGCGCAGCACGTCCTCCTCGGCCTGCGACGTGGTCAGCACGATCACGGGGATGTGCTGCAGCCCCGGGTCGGCCTTGATCTCCTGCAGCACCTCCCGCCCGTCGCGGCGCGGCAGGTTCAGGTCGAGCAGGATCAGGTCGGGGCGGGACGCGTCGGTGTAGGGCTCCGCCTGCCGCAGGTAGTCGAGCGCCGCGGCCCCGTCGGTGACCACGTCCAGCCGGTTGTGCAGATACTGCTCGAACGCCTCTCGCGTCATCAGGATGTCGCCGGGATCGTCCTCCACGAGGAGCACGTTGATCCTCTTAGGCCGTGGGTCGATCATCGGCGATCTCCTCGCGGTGTGCGGGCAGGGTGAAGCGGAATGTGGTGCCAGGAGCGTCGCCGGGAGCCAGCCGGATGTGACCCCCGTGGAACTCGACGATCTTCTTCGCCAGCGCGAGACCGATCCCGGTGCCGGCGTAGGCGGTCGGCCCGTTCAGCCGCTGGAAGATCACGAAGATCTTCTCCGCGTACTCGGGTTCGATCCCGATGCCGTTGTCGGTGACCGTGATCGCCCACATGTCACCCTCGCGCCGCGCGTCCACGCGCACGACAGGGGCCACGTCCTTCCGGTGGAACTTCAGGCCGTTGCCGATCAGGTTGACCAGCAGCGCCTGCAACAGGCCGGGATCACCCGGGACGGTCGGCAGCTCGCCGAGCACGACGTCGCCACCGACCTCGTCACGCGCCCCTTCCAGCTGCGCCATGGCCGAGGCGGCGACGTCGCCGAGGTCGACCGCCTCGAAGGTCTCCGCGGAGCGCCCGACCCGGGAGAACCTGAGCAGATCGTTGATCAGGTGCTGCATCCGCCTCGCGCCGTCGACGGCGAACGCGATGTACTGGTCGGCGCGTTCGTCGAGCCGGCCGGCATAGCGCCGCTGCAGCAGCTGGCAGAAACTCGACACCTTGCGCAGCGGCTCCTGCAGGTCGTGGCTCGCCACGTAGGCGAACTGCTCCAGGTCCCGGTTCGAGCGCTCCAGCTCGCGGGCCTGATCGTCCAGCCGCCGGTTCACGGCCTGGGCCTCGTCCAGGTCGCGCAGGATGTGGCGGCGCATCGCGTCGACGTCCGCGCCGAGCTCGCGGATCTCGCCCGGCCCCTCGACGCTCACCTCCCGGTCGGTGTCGCCGGCAACGACCTCGCGCACCTGCGCCGCGAGGTCGGACACCGGCCGCAACACCAACCGGCGCAGGCCGAACCCCACCACGGCGAGCAGCACGAGCAGCGTCGCCCCGATCGTGACGCCCGCCCACGCCAAGAACGACGAGGCGGACACCAGCTGCTCCCGCCCGTCCAGCCGCAGCACCCCGAGCCGCTCCTCGAGCGCGCTGGTGGTGCCGCGCACGCGTTCGAAGAAGGCACGGCCGGCAGCGAGTCCGGGCGCCGCCGGATCCCCAGCGATGATCGGTTCGGCGTACGCCGTGCGCCAGTCCTGCTCGGCCAGCACGGCCGTGTCGACCTCCGGGCCGATCTCCGGGACCATCTCGAGCGAGGCCCGCAGTGCGGCCACCGCGGCGTTGCTGCGGTCGACGCCCAGGTAGTACGGGTCGAGGAACTGCCGTTGTCCCGTGAGGAGGAACCCACGCACCCCCGTCTCCTGGTCGACCTGGGCCGCCGACAGCTGCTGTGCGGCGCGCACCGCGGGCCCGACCTCGTCCAGCAGTGCCACGCGGGCCTCGGTCAGCCGCCACAGCGCTGCGGTGCCGAGCACCACGGTGCCGGTGGCGGCCAGTGCGGCGAGCATCGCGCCCACGACGAACACCCGCGCGAGCGGCCAATGGTCCCTGCTCGCAGCGGCTCGGTGCAGGCGCAGCGGGCGTCGGCGCGGGCGCCGGACGAGGTCGACCGGCGTGGTCACGGGTTCGCGTCCTCGGACAGGATGAGGATCGCGACGTCGTCGGCCAGCGGCCCCCCGTTGAGGCTCTGCACCCGCTCGACGAGGCGGGCGGGCAGCCGGTCCAGGCTGGTGTCGCGCTCCTGCGCCAGCAGGGCGTGCAGCCCCTCCTCCCACAGCGGCTCGCCGGGCTCCGGGCCGCGACCCTCGATGAGACCGTCGGTGTAGGACAGCATGGCCCAGCCGGGGACGAGCGGCGCCGTGAGCGGCTCCCACGTCGCCTCCGGGAGCACACCGAGCGGCACACCGACGGGCGGCTCCAGCGGTCGCAGCTGCGGCTGCAGGAGCACCGGTGGCGGGTGCCCGGCCAGACGCACGGCCACCTCCGTGCGCCCGTCGATGCCCGCCCGGATCGCGATCGCGCACACCGTGGTGAACAGCGACGGGTCGTGCCGCTCGCTCACCAGCACCTGCTGCAGGTTGGGCAGGAGCTGCGCCTCGTCCAGCCCGGCCAGGACGAGCGCCCGCCACGAGACCCTCAGCAGCGCGCCCAGCGCCGCCTCGTCGGGGCCGTGGCCACAGACGTCGCCGACGATCGCGTGCACCGTGCCGGTCGGGCCGAGGACGGCGTCGAAGAAGTCGCCACCGATCAGCGAGCGCGTGCGCCCGGCCCGGTAGAACGACCGGGCACGCACCGGGCTCCCCGCAAGCAGGGGCGGGGGCAGCAGCCCTCGTTCCAGCCGCGCCGACTCGGCGGCGGCCAGCTGCTCCTCCCGCAGCCGCAGCAGGCTGGACTCGGCCCTGCGCCGCTCCACCGCGTAGCGCACAGCCCGGATCAGAACCTGCCCGTCCACCTTGCCCTTGACCAGGTAATCCTGCGCCCCCGCCGCGACCGCCGCCACCCCGAGATACTCGTCGTCGATGCCGGTGAGCACGCACACCGCGGCGACGCTGTGGGCACGCAGGATGTGGCGCAGCCCGTCGAGCCCGTGTGCGCCGGGCAGGTTCATGTCGAGCAGCACGCACTCCGACCGGCGCAGCAGATCGCCCGCCACGGCGTCGGCCACCGAGTGGGCCACGACGACCTGCAGCGCCGGATCGGCCTCCGCGAGCAGCTCCCGCACCAGGAACACGTCACCAGGGTCGTCCTCGACCAGCAGGATCCGCCGCGGTGAGGTGGGAACGGATGCGGTCATCAGCGCAGCCCCGGGCGGTCGAACGCGGGTCAGGCGGCCGTCACCGCGGCCCGCAGCACCGACCTGAACAGGCCGAGCCCGTCGGCGGACGGGCCGGTCAGGGGGTCGATGGCGTGCTCGGGATGGGGCATCAACCCCACGACCCGGCCGTCGGCGGAGCTGATGCCGGCGATGCCCGCGAGTGCCCCGTTCGGGTTCTCGCCCAGGTACCGGAACACGATCCGGTTCTCGGCCTCCAGCTGCTCGAGCGTGGCGGCGTCGGCGACGAACCGGCCCTCTCCCGACTTCAGCGGCACGAGCAGTTCCTGCCCGACGGCGAGCTCGCCCGTCCATGCGCTGGCGGTGGACTCGACGCGCAGCCGCTGGTCCCGGCAGACGAAGTGCAGCCCGCCGTTGCGCACCAGCGCACCCGGCAGCAGCCCGGCCTCGCAGAGGATCTGGAAGCCGTTGCAGATGCCGAGCACCGGAGTGCCCCGCCCGGCGGCCGCCACGACCTCGGTCATGATCGGCGCGATGCTCGCGATGGCGCCGGCGCGCAGGTAGTCGCCGTAGGAGAAGCCGCCGGGCACGACGATCGCGTCGACACCCTTCAGGTCGTGGTCGGCGTGCCACAGCGCCACGGGCTCGGCGCCCGCGTACCGCACCGCGCGGGCCGCGTCGACGTCGTCGAGCGTGCCGGGGAAGGTGATGACCCCGATCCTCATGCCCTGGTCACCACCCAGTTCTCGATCACCGGGTTGGCCAGGAGAGTGGCCGCGACGCGTTCGAGGGTCTCGTCGTCCACCGAGTCGTCGACGTCCAGCTCGAAATGCTTGCCCTGCCGCACGTCACCGACCCCGGCGACACCGAGCCGCGCGAGCGCCCCTGCCACCGCCTGCCCCTGCGGGTCGAGGATCTCCGACTTGGGCATCACATCCACCACGACCTTCGCCACACCCCAAGCCTACGACCGCGCCCGCACCCCCTCGCTCCGACCAGCTGCTTCCACCGTGCGGTGGCAGAGTGTCCCACCGTGCGGACCACCCACTTCGGCCATTCGTGCCTACTGCTGGACACGGGCACCGCCCGGCTGCTCCTCGACCCCGGCGCGTTCTCGGAGGGATTCGAGTCGGTGCGCGGGCTGGACGCCGTGCTCGTCACACACCAGCACTTCGACCATCTCGACGCCGACCGCCTACGCCTCCTGCTGGACGCCAATCCGGACGCCCGGCTGATCGTCGACAGCGGCACCGCGGAGCAACTCGAGGGCGTCCCGCACGAGGTCGTCGCGCCGGGGGCGACCATGGAGATCGCGGGCGCCCGCATCGACGTGCTGGGCGGGCAGCACGCCGTGATCCACCCCGACATCCCGGTCGTCCCGAACAACGCCTACCTGGTGGACGGCACGCACCTGCATCCCGGCGATGCCTACACGCCCCCGCCCGCCCCGGTCGACGTGCTGTTCCTGCCTACCGGTGCGCCGTGGCTCAAGATCGCCGAGGTCGTCGACTACCTGCGCGCCGTCGCGCCGCGCACCGCCGTCCCGATCCACGAGGCCGTGCTCAGCCGCCCGGCGATGCACTACGGGATGTTCGAGCGGCTCGGGCCGGAGGAGACGACGATCCGGGTGCTGGACCGGGCGACGGCCACCGAACTCTGACCGGAGCGCGGATCAGGCCGCGCGGGCGGCAGCGGTCAGGGAGTAGGTGGCCGGGGTCGCGCCGAGGCCGAGCGCCGCGTCCACCGCGGCCAGCACGGCGGCGCGGCGCGGCGGGCGCTTCAGGTCCTTCGCCCGCACGTTGATCCGGACCATGCCTCCGCGGCGCACCGTGCGGGTGACCTCGGCGGCCAGTACCCGGCACCGCCACGCCTCGGCCGCACGCCGGTCGTCCGCCACCGGGTGGCGCTCGCCGGACACCCGGAACCCGAGCACGCGGGAACGCAGCAGCCGCTCCACCGGCTCCCGGAGGAACCGCACGCCGTGCTCGTCGGCGACCAGCCCGAATCCCTGCTCGCGCAATGCGTCCACCGTGCCGGGCGAGGCGAGCCAGCGCGGCGGGACGAACACGTCCGTGCGCAGGCCCAACGCCGTCAGCGCCCGCCGGGCCGCCACCAGCCGCAGGCCGGCCTCGTGCCGGGGAAGGGCCGCGAACTCCGCGCGCCTGCCCACCCGGGGCAGCGCGATCGGGGCGGCGGTGTGGTCGAAACCGTGGAGCACGAGGGCGTCGCCCCCGGCCCGGCGCCCGTGCACCCACTGCGCGAGCGGGGAGCCTGCGGGAACACCGGCCGGTCGGAAGAGCTGCGACAGCGCGACACCGCGCGCGTCCAGCTCGCCGGCGAACTCCACGGCGCGGTCGAGCGCGTCGGGAGCGTCGTGGGTCAGGCCCGAGAGGGAGACGACCAGGTGCGAAACGGCCACGCCACCATGGACGCATCCCGGTGTGAACAGCGGTTGACCAGGCCGTGAGGGACGGATGGTAACTGGGCGCCCATCACCCATCACCCGTCGTGGCTCGTGATCCGCTCGTACACCTCGAGGTACCGCGCCCGCGTGGCGGCAACCACATCGGCGGGGATCTCCGGGCCGGGCGAGGTGCGGTCCCAGTCCAGGCCCCGCGACCACTCGCGCAGGAACTGCTTGTCGAACGAGAACTGCGGGCCGCCCGGCTCCCACCTGTCCGCGGGCCAGAACCGCGACGAGTCGGGCGTGAGCACCTCGTCGGCGAGCACGATCTCGCCGTTCGCGCCGGCGCCGAACTCGAGCTTCGTGTCGGCGACGATGATCCCGCTGGCCGCGGCGGTCTCGGCACCGCGCGTGTAGACGGCGAGCGTGAGCTCCCGCAGCCGCGCAGCGGTGTCTCTGCCCACCTCGGCGGCGACATCGTCGAACGTCATGAACTCGTCGTGCTCCCCCACCGGCGCTTTCGTGGTGGGCGTGAAGATCGGTTCGGGCAGCTTCGAGCCCTCGACGAGCCCGTCGGGGAGCGGCACGCCGGACACCGTGCCGTGCTTGCGGTACTCCTCCAGCCCCAGCCCGGCGAGGTAGCCGCGGGCGATGCACTCGACGGGCAGCATGTCCAGCCGCCGGCAACGCACGGCCCGCCCCGCGAACTCGGCCGGCACGTCCGTCCCGGAGATCACGTGGTGCGGGACGATGTCGGCCAGCCGGTCGAACCACCACAGGGACAGCTGGGTGAGCACCCGGCCCTTGTCCGGGATCGCGGTCGGGAGGACCACGTCGTAGATCGACACCCGGTCCGACGCCACCATGATCAGGTCGTCGCCGTCGAGGTAGAGCTCGCGGACCTTGCCCGAGTGCAGCAGCTTCACAGGATCGCTCCGGGGGTGTAGGCGGCGGCGTCCGGGTGGGTGTCGACGACCTCCCGTACGCGCTCGAGGACGGCGGCCACCTGAGCGGTGGCGGCCCCGGTGAACCGCAGCGGCTCGGCGAGCAGGCCGTCGAGCGCACCGGCGGGCAGCCCGAGCCGCTCGTCGCCGGCGAGCCGGGCGACGAGGTCGTTGTCCGGCTGGCCCTTCTCCCGCATCGCGAGCGCGACGCCCACGGCGTGCTCCTTGATCACCTCGTGGGCGGTCTCCCGCCCGACCCCGGCGCGGACCGCGGCCATCAGCACGGAGGTGGTGGCGAGGAACGGCAGGTAGCGGTCCAGCTCGCGCGCGATGACAGCGGGATAGGCACCGAACTCGTCGAGCACGGTGAGGGTGGTCTCGTACAGGCCGTCGAGGGCGAAGAACGCGTCCGGGAGCACCACGCGCCGCACCACGGAGTCGGAGACGTCGCCCTCGTTCCACTGCGCACCGGCGAGCTCGGCGGCCATCCCGGCGTAGCCGCGCAGCAGCACGAGCATCCCGTTGATGCGCTCCGCGGACCGCGAGTTCATCTTGTGCGGCATCGCCGACGACCCGACCTGGCCCGGCTGGAACCCTTCCGTGGCCAGCTCGACGCCCGCCATCAACCGGATCGTCGTGGCCAGCGACGACGGCGCGGCGGCCAGCTGGACGAGCGCGCTCACCACGTCGAAGTCGAGCGAGCGCGGGTAGATCTGCCCCACGCTCGTCAGCGCGCCGGAGAACCCGAGATGCGCGGCCACCCGTCGTTCCAGGTCGGCGAGCTTTCCGGCGTCACCGTCGAGGAGGTCGAGCATGTCCTGGGCCGTGCCGACCGGCCCCTTGATCCCGCGCAGCGGGTACCGCCCCCGCAGGTCCTCGAGCCGGGCGTACGCCACGAGCAGCTCGTCGGCCGCGGAGGCGAACCGCTTCCCGAGCGTGGTGGCCTGCGCCGCGACGTTGTGCGAGCGTCCGGCCATCACCAGCTCGGCGTGCTCGCCGGCGCGGCGGCCCAGCCGCGCGAGGACCGCCACCGTGCGGTCCCGGACGTGCTCGAGCGAGAGCCGCACCTGCAGCTGCTCGACGTTCTCGGTGAGGTCCCGGCTGGTGAGGCCCTTGTGCACGTGCTCGTGGCCGGCGAGCGCGTTGAACTCCTCGATGCGCGCCTTGACGTCGTGGCGCGTCACCCGCTCCCGCGCGGCGATCGACTCCAGGTCGACCTGATCGACGACGCGCGCGTAGTCCTCCAGCACACCGTCCGGGACGTCGACGCCGAGCGCGCGCTGCGCCTCGAGCACGGCGATCCAGAGCCGGCGCTCCAAGACGATCTTGTTCTCCGGCGACCAGAGCCGGACCAGCTCCGAGCTCGCGTAGCGCGCGGCCAGCACGTTGGGAATCACGTTCCGGCAGCTTACGGCCCCTGCGCCGGCCCGACGGCACCGGCCGCGAGCACCGGCCGCGACGGAACACAGCATTCGGCATGTCCGAACGCGGGACTCACCCCGCTCGAACGCGGGACTCACCCCACCGGGGCGCGAGTCTCGCGTTTCGATGAGTGAGTTGCGCGTTCGAGCAGGCCGTTCCGTGGCGGTCAGAGCGTGCGGAGGAGGAGCTCACGGCCCACGGCGCGGGGGTCGGGGTCGGACTCGATCAGGGCGCTGACGACGGCCCCGTCGATGAGGGAGACGAGGTCGCGGACGGCCACGGGGGCGAGCGATCGGCCGGACCGGGCGAGGATCTCGGCGAGCAGGGCATCGAACTCGTCACGCATCTTCCGCATCGACGGCGCCAGGTAGGGCCGGCGCCCGGCACCGACCAGCCGCTCGAAGCGCAGCAGTGCCGCCTCCAGCCCGCGCTCCCGCGAGTCCTGCCCGATCAGCTGGTCGAGTATCAGCTCCACCAGCTCGTCCGTGCCGAGCACGCCCTCGGGGAGAGCGTCGAGCTGCTCGCGGACCTCGGCGAGCTCGTCCCGACCCGTGCGCTCGACGGCCGCCGTGACCAGCTCCTCGAGGGAGGAGAAGTAGTACGTGGTGGACGCCAGCGGCAGCCCGGCCCGCTCGGCCACGGCCCGGTGGCGCACGGCGTCGAAACCTCCGGAGCGCAGCAGGGCGGCAGCGGCCGTCACCAGCTCCTGCCGCCGCCGCTCCCCCTTGGTCGTGCCCACGCTTCCATCCTCCCCCGCTCTCCCCGTCTCAGAGGCGAGGGGCGAGCTGGGAGGCCAGGCCGTCGAGGCGCTCCGCGAACGGAGCCGGCGCGTCCGGGCCGTCGCCCCGGCTGCTGACGACGACGGTGCCGCCGGATGCCGTCGGGGCGATCAGCGTGCCCGCGACGTGCTCGGGTGCCGTGCCGGGCGGCAGGTACTGCACGGTGAGCAGGCCCGTCGCCGGGCCGTCCCGGACCTCGAGGTTGACGCCCCGCTCGCCGGCGGGACGGCATTCCATCGTGATCGCCGCCTCGGGCGCGCCGACCACTTCGGGGAGGAACTCCTCCACCAGCGCGCGCAGCGCCGGGTCCTGCCGGTCGGCACACTCGGTGGTGCCCGGGCCGAGGGGCGGCGCCCCCGCGGCCGCCGCCCCGGGATCGGGGGCCGCCATGCGCGGCTCCGGTGCGGAGCCGGGCGCGTCCTCCGCCGCGGCGGGCGGAGCCTGTCGCTGGGCCCGCGAGTCTGCGTGGGGGGCCTCCGGGGCGATCATCGGCGCGGCCACCGTCGCCGCATCTCCGCCACCCCCGGACGGACCGGGCAGCACGACGGCCCCGCCGATCCCGACGACGGCGAACAGCGCAAGGCCCCCGACGGTGAACGCGGTCCGCCGCCGGACGGTGATCCGCCGCGACGCCCGCACGACCGCCTGGTGGTCGAACCCGGGCGTCGGCGCGGACGTTTCAGACGCGGCGGCGCGGAACAGCTCGCCGAGCCTCTCGTCGTCGACGTCGGTCATGTCCCCACCTCCTTATCCGGCCGGCCGTAGGTCGTCGAGTGCGTCCCCGAGCACGGCTCGCAGCGCCGCGAGCCCGTGCGAGGTCTGGCTCTTGACGGTGCCCTCGCTGCAGCCCAGCGCCGCGGCCGTGCCGGCGACGTCGAGCCCGTCGAGGTAGCGCAGCACGAGCACCGCCCGCTGGCGCGGCGGCACGCCGCGCAGGCCGTCGACGAGGACGTGCCGCGTGGTCACCGCGTCCGAGGCCGAGGGCACCCCGCCGGTCTCGATCGGTTCCGCGGTGAACCGCTCCCGACGCCACGGCCGCCGCGACTCGTCGACCACGGCACGCACGAGCGTGCGGCGCACCCACGCGTCGAGCGCGGCGCGGTCGCGGATGCGGCGCCAGTGCCGGTGCAGCGCGACGAACGCGGCCTGGGCGTGGTCGTCGGCGCGGTGCCAGTCACCGCACAGCAGGAAGGCCGTGCGGCGTACGGCGTCGCGGCGCGCACGGAAGTACTCCGCGAACTCCTGCTCGCTGGCGTCGTCCACCCGGCACTGCCCCCTTCCCGCCGGTCCGTCGTGCAAGGGACGAGAGCATCCTCGTCCGTGGTTGTCCGATCCCGTCGGAACCCCCCGAACGGCCTAACGTTGTAACCGTTCCGTGACCCTCTTGCCGCCGGACCGTCTCCTCCTGGTTGAATCGAGGGCCGTGCGACCCACATCTCGAACCCGGCGATCATCGGTCCACAAGGGCCCGATCGACCTCCGCTCGGACACCGTCACGAAGCCCACCAAGCAGATGCGGGCGGCGATGGCCGCGGCCGAGGTGGGCGACGACGTCCTCGACCGCGATCCGACGATGCGCGAGCTCGAGATCCGGGTGGCCGGGATGCTCGGTGCCAGCGATGCCCTCTGGACGCCCAGCGGCTCGATGGGCAACCTCATCGCGCTGATGCACCACCTCGGCCGGGGCGACGCCTTCCTCGCTCCGGCCGGCGCGCACGTGCTCGACAACGAGCTCGGCACCGCCGCATGGCTCGCCGGCGGGATGCCGCGCGTCCTGGAGCACGACGCAGGCCCGGGCAAGGTCTCGCCGTCGGCCGTGCGCCGGGCCGCCGGCGGGACCGAGGGCCCGTACCACGCCCTGCGCACCACGCTGCTCTGCCTGGAGAACACCCACAACGCTGCCGGTGGCACGGTCACCGCGCCCGACGAGCACGCCGCCGTCGCCGCAGCGGCCCGGGGGGCGAAGCTCAAGGTGCACCTGGACGGCGCCCGGCTCTGGCACGCCGCGGTGGCGCTCGGCGTGCCCCCGGCCGCGCTGACGGTCGGCGCCGACACCGTGCAGGTCTGCCTCAGCAAGGGTCTCGGCGCGCCGGTGGGTTCGGTGGTCGCCGGGTCGGCCGAGTTCGTGGCGGACGCCAGGCGGCTGCGCAAGATGCTCGGCGGCGGGGTGCGCCAGGGTGGCGTGCTCGCCGCGGCCGGTCTCGTCGCGCTCGACCGGATCGAACGCCTCGGCGAGGACCACGACCGCGCGAGCAGGCTCGCCGCCGGGCTGCGCGAGCGCGGCTGGCAGGTTGCCGTCCCGCAGACCAACATCGTGCTCGTCGAGGTCGCCGACCTCACCGGCACCCTGCAGCGTTTCGAGGCGGCGGGGGTGCGCTCCGTCCCGATGTCCGGCCAGGTGCGGCTGATGACCCATGCCGACCTCACCGACGCCGACATCACCGACGCCCTGCAACGGATCGGGCCGGTCGACGCCACCACCGACCGCACGGACGGGCGCCGCTCACCGGTGCGTCCCGGCCGGCGCTGACCAGGGGACGCTCACGACGGCCGGCTGCTGCGTTCCAGTGCGTCCAGCCGGGTGTTGATCGCCCGAAGCTCTTCCAGCACGACCGCGAGCTGCGCCTCCGCCCGGTCCACGTCGGCCGTCACCTCGTCCAGCTCCCGCTCCACCGCGGCCTCGCTGCGGCGCAGGTTCTCCACGAACCAGGAGGCGAGCGAGGCGGTCACCACGCCCAGCAGCGCGATGCCGGCCACCATCAGCGACGCCGCCACGAGCCGCCCCTCGACGGTCACCGGGTAGCGGTCGCCGTACCCGACGGTCGAGATCGTCGTGATCGTCCACCACACGGCCTCGCCGAACGTGGTGATCGAGGCGTCCGGTGCGTACCGCTCGGCCTCGAGCACCGCCAGCGACGCCACGAACCCGATGAGCACGACGCTGCCCACGACGTAGAACACGACCCGGCCGCGGGCGTCGTCGCGCAGCTGCCGGTTGAGCACGCTCACCACGGTGATCAGCCGCAGCGCCCGCAGCTGCCGGAACATCGGCAACGCCAGGATCACCAGGTCGAGCAAGTGGGTTCGCACGAACCGCCAGCGCCTGCGGGCCAGCGCGATCCGCACCACGTAGTCGACGCCGAACAGCACCCAGGTGATGGTGAGCACGACCTCCAGCGCGTCCCGGCCCGCAGGTGTGAGCGAGGTGTCGAGCACCTGCCACGCATAACCGGCGAGGAAGACGGCGGCGAGCCCCGTGAGCCACCAGTCGACGCGCTGGTCCCACGCGGCGATGCGCGGCTCGGCAGCGAGATCGGGCGAAGGCATGTCACGGAGCGTATGCGCCGCCCGGGGATCAGACCCGCGGCAGCCACCCCGCGAGGCGTTCCAAGGTCTCCGTGATGCCCTCGGTGGCACCGGCGAAGGACAGCCGGATGGACCGCCCGCCGTCGACCGGGTCGAAGTCGACGCCGGGCGCCACGGCCACCCCGGTCTCGGCGAGCAGCCGGTACGTGAAGTCCATCGAGTCGGCAGTCAGGTGCGAGACGTCGGCGTACACGTAGAACGCGCCGTCGGCGGGCGCGAGGCGGGTGATGCCGAGCCGCGCGAGCCCGTCGAGCAGGAGCCCGCGGTTCACCGCGTACCGGGCGACGTGCCCGTCGGCCTCCGCATAGCTCGACGCGTGGAACGCGCCCAGGGCAGCCCGTTGCGCGAGGGTGGGTGGGCAGATCGTGAAGTTGCCCGTGAGGCAGTCGGCGGCGCGCAGGAGCCGCGGTGGCAGGAGCAGCCACCCCAACCGCCAGCCGGTCATCGAGAAGTACTTCGAGAACGAGTTGACGACGATCGCTTCCCGCGAGGTGTGCCAGGCCGACGACGTCGCCGGAGCGCCCGGGTAGGAGATGCCGTGGTAGATCTCGTCGCTCACCAGCTGCACGCCGCTCCGCTCGCAGTACTCCGCGAGCGCCGCCAGCTCCGCCGGGTCGAGAACGGTGCCCGTCGGGTTGGCCGGGCTCGCGACCACGAGCCCCCGCACGGGCTCGTCGAGTGCCTCCAGCATCGCGACGGTGGGCTGGTAGCGCGTCTGCGGCCCGCACGGGAGGTCCACCACCTCGCAGCCGAGCGCCGTGAGGATGTTGCGGTAGCAGGGGTAGCCCGGTCGGGCGAGTGCTACCCGGTCACCCGGGTCGAACGCCGCGAGGAACGCCAGGAGGAACCCGCCCGAAGATCCGGTGGTGACCACGACCTGCTCGGGTGGCACGTCGAGCGCGTACGAGCGCGCACAGTGACCGGAGATCGCCTCGCGCAGCGAGGAAATCCCGAGCGCGACGGTGTAACCGAGCACATCGCTGTCGAGCGCCGCCGCGGCAGCGGCCCGCACGGCCGCCGGCGCCGGCGTGGAGGGCTGGCCGGCGGACAGGTTGACGAGGTCACCGTGGGTGCGCTGGCGCTCGGCGGCCGCCGCCCAGACGTCCATGACGTGGAACGGCGGCACCGCGGCCCGCGCGGCGACGGAGAGCTGGGCTGGCGGCACGGGCTGGGTCGGCACGATCGGAGCTTATGCGGATCGGCGGCCGCCCCACGTCGATGGAGGGCGGCCGCCGATCCGTACCTGAACGGTTCCGGCTGTCAGAGCAGGCCGGAGACCAGGTCCTTGGCCGAGAAGCGGTCGCCGCCGCTGCGGGAACCGCCGTCGTCCGACTTGTCGCCCTCGTCGGAGTCGGTGTCCTCGTCCTCGTCGGTGTCCGAGCCGCTCGCGTCCTCGGAGCCCGAGTCCTCGTCGTCGTCGGAGACCGCGTCCTCGTCGGAGGAGGACTCCTCGGAGTCGGCGTCGTCGCCGCCACGGTCGGAGCCGCCGCCGCCAGCAGGCCGCCGAGCAGGCCGCCACCACCACGGCGGTCGTTGTCGTCCTCGTCGGAGGCTTCCTCGCCGGACTCGTCGTCGGAGGAGGCGTCCTCGTCGGAGACCGTGTCGCGCTCCGAGCCGCCGCCGAGGAGACCGGACAGCAGGCCGCCACCACGACGGTCGTTGTCCTCGTCGGAGGCGTCCTCGTCGTCCTCGGAGTCGTCGGCGTCGACGGTCTGGGTGGAGCCGCCCCCGAGGAGACCGGTGAGCAGGCCGCCGCCACGGCGGTCCCCGTCCTCCTCGTCGTCGGCGTCCTGCACCGAGCCGCCACCCAGGAGACCCGTGAGCAGGCCGCCGCGGCGGTCCTCGTCGCCGTCCTCCTCGTCGTCGGCGTCCTGCAGCGAACCGCCACCCAGGAGACCGGTGAGCAGCCCCCCGCGCGAGTCCTCGCCGGCGTCGCTGGCGAGCAGGCCGGTGAGCAGGCCGCGGTCGTCGTCGCTCAGACCGCCGAGGTCGAGCGGCAGGCCGGCCCGCAGGCCGTTGCCGTTCAGCACGGTGGAGAGGGTGGACGTGACGCCGCTGGTGAGGCCGTCGACGTCGAGGTCGGCGAGCACGGTGTTCAGCTCGTCGAGATCCACGTTCTCCAGGTCGAGGTCCTCCAGGTCGAGACCCGCGAGGACGGTGCGCAGCTCGCCGAGGTCCAGGTCCTGCAGGTCGACCGGCAGCTTCTCCAGGTCGAGGTCCGAGAGGACGGTGGTTACCTTGCCCAGCTCGAGGCCGTCCACGACGGACGGCAGCTGGCCCAGCTCGACGTTCTGCAGGGCGGCCGGCAGGTTGTCCAGGTCCAGGTCCTGCAGGACCGAGGGCAGCTCGTCGAGGTCGATGTCGAGATCGTCCAGCGCCGAGGCCAGGTCGCCCAGCTCGACGTCCCGCAGGTCGACCGGGAGCTCGTCCAGGTCGAGATCCCGCAGGGAGTCCAGGTCCAGGCCGCCCAGGGTGGTGCGCAGCTTGTCGAGGGTGTTGTCGACGACCGCCAGGTCCAGGTCTCCGGCCGCCGGCAGCTCGGCGTCGGACAGCGAGCCGAGGGCGGGCAGCGCCGACAGCGACGTGAGGTCGCCGACCAGGGGCAACACGTCCGGCCCCGGCAGGGCGGCCAGGCCGCTGCCGGCCGGCAGCACGCCGGCAACGGGCAGCGCCGAAAGGTCGCTGACGAGCGGCAGAAGGTCGGCACCCGGCGCGAGGCCACCACCCGGCAGGGCGACGGTCGACAGGCCGCCGTCCGCGAGGCTGGGCGCGGTGGACAGGGCGCCGGCCACGTCGAACACGTCGAGGTCGCCGGCGAGCGCGTCGGTGGGCAGGTCGGATGTGGGAAGCCCGTCGACACCCAGCGCCGAGAGCCCGGGCAGGACGGCTCCGACCGTCGACAGCTCGAGGTCGGTGCCGAAACCGGCGTCGTCGTCGTTGACGTGCGCGTCCGCAGCGGCAGCCGAAGCAGGCCCAGCCGCCGCCATCATCGCCATCGGGGCACCCAGAACGCCGATCGCGGCGCGCCCGGCGATCTTCGACGCGCGGCTCGGGGCTGCGTGTCGAGGCCGTGCGTTCTTCGTCATTCGAGTCCTCATGTTTCTCGGGGGAGCGAACATCGGACCCGACGTGATCAGTAGGGAGCCGTCGTGGGGAGCAGCGACGACGTGATCACCCCGGGGCGTGCGCAGACCTTGACGCGCCACCCGTCCGAGTGCAAGTCGCTGACAGCGACGGCCGACGGGCGCGCCTCACCCCGATCGGGGCAATGAGCTTGCGCTTCACGGCCGCGAGGGTACGCCAAGCGATCAGAAATGTCACCTGTTCGGAGGACCCTATTTCACGATCGGGCGGGTACAGAGACCTCGCCCTGGGCCGCCAGTAGGGCGATGTCCGTCCGATGGTGGGAACCAGGTAGGTGCACCTGCCCCAATCGGTCGTAGGCCTCCTGGCGGGCAGCGAGCAGGTCGGACCCGGTGCCCACGACGGACAGCACACGGCCGCCGGACGACACCACAGCACCGTCGTCGCGCCGGCGGGTGCCGGCGTGCAGCACCCCGGCGGCATCGGCTCCGGTGATCACATCGCCCACCCGGGGCGGGCCGGGATACCCCTCAGCGGCCACGACGACGGTGACGGCTGCGCCGTCGGCCCACTGCGGCGGCGGCTCCACGTCCAGCCGGCCGATGGCCGTGGCGTGCAGCAGCCGGACGAGCGGGCTGCGCAGCAGCGCCAGCACCACCTGGGTCTCCGGGTCGCCGAACCGGCAGTTGAACTCGATGACGGCCGGACCGGCCGCCGTGAGCACCAGCCCGGCGTAGAGCAGCCCGCTGAACGGCGTGTCGCGGCGGACCAGCTCGGCAGCCACCGGTGCGACCACCTTCTCCACGAGCTCGTCGGCGAGCTCCGGCGACGCCCACGGCAGCGGTGCGTACGCCCCCATCCCGCCGGTGTTTGGCCCGGAGTCGTCGTCGCCGACGCGCTTGAAGTCCTGCGCGGGCAGCAGCGGTACCACCGTCTCGCCGTCGACGAAGCAGAACAGCGAGACCTCCGGCCCGTCGAGGTAGGACTCCAGCAGCACCGGGTGCCCGCCGTCCAGGAGCGTGCTCGCATGGGCCCGGGCGACGTCGAAATCGGAGCTCACGACCACACCCTTCCCCGCGGCCAGGCCGTCGTCCTTCACGACGTAGGGCGGGGCGAAGTGGGCGAGTGCCGCGTCCAGGTGCGCCGGGTTGTCCACGATCACGGAGGTCGCCGTGTCGACGCCGGCCGCGGCCATGACGTCCTTCGCGAAGCTCTTCGACCCCTCGATGCGGGCGGCCGCGGCACTCGGGCCGAAACAGGCGATCCCCGCGGCGCGCACGGCGTCGGCCGCGCCGACGACGAGCGGCACCTCCGGCCCGATCACGACGAGGTCGGCGCGCCAGTCGAGGGCGAGCGCCGCCACCGCGGCGGGATCGGCCGCGTCGACGCCACGCTGCTCGGCCACCGTGGCCGTACCTGCGTTGCCCGGCGCGCAGGCCAGCGCCGTGACGCCAGGGTCCTGCGCCAGGGCGAGGACGATGGCGTGCTCCCGAGCACCGGACCCCACGACCAGGACGCGCACGTCGGAGAATGGTAGATCCCGGCCGCGGCGGCCCTCCGCTCGCACCCTGTGAACAGCACGATCCGGGAGAAGCCAGGGATCGTGCTCCAGCAGAGCAGAGTCGCCCGACGCGGCTCAGGACCGCAGCGAGCCGGCCAGGAGGGTGGTCGTCGCGGCCGGCTGCTCCTCGTGCGGGAAGTGGCCGGTGCCGGTCATGACGTGCAGCCGGTGCTGCGCCCCTGCCCAGCGACCCGACCCGGTGGCGGTCGCCACCAGCACGCAGGGGTCGACCGCGCCCTGCACCTGGAGCACGGGCACGGTCGGGACCCGGGCCACGGCCGCCGCGAACCGCTGCCCCTCGGCGCGCAGCTGCGACCGTGCCGCCCACCGGTAGTACTCGAGCGCGCTGTGCACCACGCCGGTGACCTGGATCGCGCGCCGGTAGTGCCCGACAGCCTCGGCGAAGTCGTCCGACGCCACCCAATCCGGGCCCGCCCAGCCACGCAGGATCCGCTCCACCCGGGCGCCGTCGTCGCGCCGCAAGGACCGCTCCGGCCATCGCGGGAGTTGGAAGGCGGCGGCGTAGCGGGCCGTCGCCCTCCCCTGTCCGCGCGGGTCGCGCGCGACCGCGGAGCGGACGGCGAGCGGGTGCGGTGCGGCGAACGTGGTGAGGGAGAGCACCAGTCGCGGGTGCAGCGCCGTCACCGTCCAGGCGATCAGGCCGCCCCAGCCGTGCCCCACGACGTGCGCCCGCGGCTCCCCGAGCGCCCGGATCAGCCCGGCGACGTCACCGGCGAGCGTCCAGAGGTCGTAGCCACGCGGAGGCTTGTCGGACTCGCCGTAGCCGCGCAGGTCGGCGGCGACCACGCGGTAGCCGTCCTCGGCGAGCGCGGCCAGCTGGTGGCGCCACGACCACCAGAACTCGGGGAACCCGTGCAGCAGGACCACGAGCGGGCCGCCGCCGTCGCATTCCGCGACGTGCAGCCGGATCCCGTTGGCCGACACGGCACGGTGCGTCCACGGACCGGGCAGCCGGAGCGAGGAAGCGGCCGGCCCGGTGGGACCCACTAGCGCGTGACGCCGCCCTGCCGGGCTGTCAGCTCGGGGCGCCCGTCCTCGTCGTGGCCGCGGTGCGCGAGCACCTGCGCCGACTCCCTGAGCGAGGAGATCGTGCGCTCCGGCTTCTGGATCCGGCGGACGCGCAGGTAGCCGAGCAGGCCGAAGAGCGCGGCCACGAGCAGCATGATCCCGAAGACGATGCCGAAGGCGGCGGAGCGCGGCAGCCAGATGTCGAGCACCTCGCCGAGCGCGAGGAACGCGAAGAACAGGCTGAACAGCAGGATCGTCAGCGCGACGACGAAGAAGATGCTGCCCTGCAGGCCCTTCTTGACCTCGGCCGTGACCTCGGCGCGGGCCAGCTCCACCTCCGCGCGCACGAGCGTGGACACATGCGTGGTGGCCTGCCGGACGAGCTCGCCGATCGACTGGTCTTCCGCGGATCGGACGGGCTCCGGCGCGAGTGGGATCGACGGCAGGACGGCCGGAACGTCCCCGCCGCCGGGGCTGGTCGGGCTGGCCACAGCGGTCCTCCTGATGCCGTCCGGGTCGGTGATCTCGGCCATCCTTCCACGACGCCAGGCCCGGTGCCGCTCAGGAGCACCGGCGCGCCGCACGCGATCAAGCGGCCGTGGCGCCGCCCTCTCCGTCGTCGTCTCCGCTCTCCCGCGCCCGCGTGCGAACCCGGCGGACCAGCAACGCAGCCCCGATCACCGCCGCTGCGGCCGAGGCGAGCAGGATCGCGGCCTTCGCCGTTTCGAGAAGGTCCGGATGGTCGACCAGCGACAGCTCCGCGATCAGCAAGCTCACGGTGAAGCCGACGCCGCCGAGCATCGACACCGCCGCGAGATCCCGCCAGTTCAGCCCTCTGGGCCGGGACGCGGGGTTGAGCCGGATGACGAGCCAGGAGGACCCGAAGATCCCGATGAGCTTCCCGACCAGCAACCCGACCATGATGCCGAGCGCGACGGGCTCGGCGAAGACCGCGCGCAGCGCGTCCGCGCCGATCGGGACGCCGGCTGCGAAGAGCGCGAACACCGGCACGCAGAAGCCCGCCGACCAGGGCTGCAGGCGGTGCTCCAGGCGCAGCGCGGGCGCATACTCCTCGCCCGGGTCGGCCTTCACCCTGGTGAGCAGGCCGAGCAGGACACCGGAGATCGTGGCGTGCACCCCGGCCTCGTGCATCGCGAACCAGGTGAACGCACCGAGCGGCACGAAGAGCCACCACGCGCGTACACGCCTGCGCTGCAGCCACCAGTACGCGACGCCGGCGAGCACGACGGCGCCGAGCCAGAGCGCGTCCAGGCCACTGCTGAACAGCACGGCGATCACGATGATGCCGCCGAGGTCGTCGGCGACCGCCAGCCCGAGGAGGAACACCCGCGCGCTCACCGGCAGCGTGGAGCCGGCGACCGCCAGGACCCCGAGCGCGAATGCGATGTCGGTGGCGACCGGGATCGCCCACGCCTGGTCCATCCCCGGCGCTCCCTGCCCTACGAGCAGCGCGAGGAGGGCGGGCACGATCATCCCGCCGAGCGCGGCCGCCACCGGGAGCAAGGCCTGGCTCCTCGTCGACAGCTCACCGATCACCAGCTCCCGCTTGAGCTCGAGGCCGACGACGAAGAAGAAGATCGCCAGTAGCCCGTCCGTCGCCCACTGCCCCAGGGTGAGGTCGAGGTGCAGGGCGGCCGGCCCAACCACGGTTTCCCGCACCGTGTGGTAGGCCTGCGACCAGGGCGAGTTCGCCCAGATCACGGCCACGGCAGTGGCCACGAGCAGGACCACCCCGCCAACGGTCTCGGTGCGCAGGAAACGCGCGAACTCGCTGATCGGCGTGACGGGGCGACGTTCCTGCACGGGCGGCTCCGCTTTCTCTGGGCATGGCGACGACGTCGCCGACCAGACTTCCCGGCACGCCCCGCAGGAACCCTAACCCCCGAGGCCAGGAGGACAGGGGTGATCAAGCCCATGCTGCACCTCCGCAGGGCCGGCATGGCTGGGCAGGGCGGCTCGGCGTGCGGCGCACCATCCCGTCCCCGCCATACCCTTGAACCCGTCGAGAGAGGGGACGGGGTGCCGGTGCCACGTGAACTCCGGGTGTCCGACGTCGAGCGCCAGACCGTCGTCCGGCGGCTCGAGCGGGCGTTGCGCGACGGGCGGTTGACGATCGTCGAGTTCGACGAGCGGACGCAGGCGGCCTATGCGGCCAGGACCCGGGGTGAGCTGGACGAGCTCACCGAGGACCTGCCTCCTGATCTGTGGTGACTGCCCGTCTCCCGGCCTCGTCGCCGTCCGTCTGCAGGCGTTCCTGCCCCGGCTGACCTGCACCGACGGGCGGCGGAGCCAGGGGAATCGACGCGCTGGTGGGTGCGGTGCCGGCTCGATCGGCGCTGGGCGTGCCGGTCGCGTTCTCGAAGAAGCGGAGGAGCTCCACCGGCAGCGGCATCACCAGCGTGCTGTTCTGGTCAGAAGCCACATCGCTGACTGTCTGGAGGAGCCGCAGTTGCATCGCGCCGGGAGTGTCGGCCATGACCCGTGCGGCGTCGGCGAGCCGGGTCGAGGCCTGGTACTCACCGTCGGCGGCGATGACCCGGGCGCGGCGGTCCCGCTCGGCCTCGGCCTGGTGCGCCATCGCCCGGCGCATGGTCTCGGGAAGCGCGATGTCCTTGATCTCCACCCGGTCGACCGTGATGCCCCAGTCGTCGGTCGGAGTGTCGATCACCGCGCGCAGCTCGTTGTTGACCTGTTCCCGATCCGACAGCATGGTGTCGAGGTCGGCGCGGCCGATCACCGAGCGCAGCGAGGTCCGCGCGACCTGGGAGATGGCGCCGAGGTAGTTCTCGACGTTGACCACGGCCTTCACCGGGTCGGTGACCCGGAAGTAGACGACCGCGTCGACGCTGAGGGTCACGTTGTCCTTGGTGATCGCGCCCTGGGGTGGGACGTCCATCACGATGGTCTGGACAGGCACCTTCACCATCCGGTCGGCGACCGGGATCATCAGCTGCAACCCCGGCTTCCGGACCTCGGGCAGCAGCCGCCCGAATCGCAGGACCACGCCCCGCTGGTACTGCTGCACCATCCGGACTCCACTGCCCAACAGCAGCACGATGAGTGCGACGACCACTATCAGAACCGTCGTGACCACAGATCCCACATCCTTCGTCTCGAGGTCAGGCCCCGGGTCACGGGGCCGGCTCAGTCCCAGTGGTTCTTCTCCGTGGCGGCCAGCAGCAGCCACGGGACCACGACCAGCGTGGTGACGATGCCGAGGACCGCCCATCCCGACGCCGGCAGCAACGCGCCGACCAGAACGAGGACGAGCAACCCGACGAGCAGGAGGACCGTGGCCGGAGGCGACAGCGGCCACCAAGGCGGCGAGGCGGCCTGGCTTCGGTTGCTGAGCTCCCTGGCCAGGCGAGGGTCGCTGGCCTCCAGCCCGTGCTCGATTCCGACGAGGACCTGGCGCTCCCACGGCGACAGACCGTCGTGATCGTCGGGACCGGGGTTCGACGATGTGCTCATCTCCGGGACCTCTCGCGGCAGCCTGCATCTGCTGCCGACCAGCCTTCCCGGCGCACCCTCTCCTGATCGTACGGCTCCTCGAACCCGTCGGCCACCCTTGGCGGCACCGCAGGATCAGTCCCGCGCCTGGTCCGTCTCGTACACGTCGGGCACCCCATCGGCGTCCGTGTCGCGCTCCTCCTCCGCGCAGATCCGCCGGTATCGCCGGTTGCGCATGCGCAGCACGACCGTGGCAAGCAGGGCCGACAGCAGCGACCCGAGCAGCACCCCGATCTTGACGTGCTCGTCGCTCCCGCTCCCGGCGCCGAAGGCCAGCTCACCGATGAGCAGCGACACGGTGAACCCGATGCCGGCCAGCAGCGCGAGCCCCAGCAGGTCCGGCCAGCCCAGGCCGTCGGCGAGCCGGGCCCGGGTGAACCGCTGCACCAACCAGGTGGAGCCCAGCACACCGACCGGCTTGCCCACCACCAGCCCGACGATGATCCCGAGGGTGACGGAGTCGCCGAGAGTGGCACCGAGCCCGCCCGCACCGGTGATCGTCACGCCCGCGGCGAAGAAGGCGAAGACCGGCACGGCCACGCCCGCCGACAGCGGGCGGAACCGGTGCTCGAAGTGCTCGGCCAGCCCAGGTCCTGGCCCAGGCGCACGCCGGATGACCGGCACGGCGAACCCGAGCAGCACCCCCGCCACCGTGGCGTGCACGCCCGACTCGTGCACCAGCACCCAGGTGGCCAACGCCAGGGGGAGCAGCAGCCACCACGACCGCACCCGCCGCTGCACCAACAGTGCGAACAGCGCCAGCGGGATCAGCGCGAGCGCGAGCGGACCCCACGCCAGCGAGCTCGTGTAGAAAACGGCGATGATCATGATCGCGAGCAGGTCGTCGACCACAGCGAGCGTGAGCAGGAACGTCCGCAGCGCCGACGGCAGGTGCGTGCTGATCACCGCCAGCACGGCGAGCGCGAAGGCGATGTCGGTGGCGGTCGGGATCGCCCAACCGACCAGCGCGTCCGGCCCGGCCGCGGCATTCGTCAACGTGTACAGCATCGCGGGAACCGCCATTCCCCCGACCGCGGCAGCCACCGGCAGCGCCGCGCGCCGCGGATCGCGCAGGTCACCCGCCACGAACTCGCGCTTGAGCTCCAGCCCCGCCACGAAGAAGAAGATCGCGAGCAGGCCGTCGGCCGCCCACGTGTGCAGCGTCAGGTCGAGGTGGAACGCGGCCGGGCCGACCCGCAGGTCACTCAGCCACCGGTAGGCCTCACCCCACGGCGAGTTCGCCCACAACAAGCCCATCGCCGCAGCGACGACCAGCAAGATCCCACCGACGGTCTCGGTGCGCAGGATGTCGCCGATCCGCCGCACCTCGGGCCAGCTGCGTCTCGCGAGGAGCGACGGGGTGGGGCGAGCGGGCGGGGTCATTGTTGCTCCTCAGGAAGGCGCCGGCGATCCACTCGCCGACCAGACTTCCCGGCACACCGGTTACCACCCTAACGCCTTCCTGACGGCGGGCACTGCCGCGGCGCTGACACACCTGGTCGACCATGTTTCGTCCGGGAGGAGGAGGTGTGACGGGTACGGTCCGGCCGTGCGGATCCTCGTGTCAGGGGCGAGCATCGCGGGTCCTGTCCTCGCCTACTGGCTCAACCTCTACGGATATGCAGTCACCGTGGTCGAACGCGCCCCCACGCTGCGCAAGACCGGCGGGCACGCAGTCGACCTCTTCCGCCCTGCGATGGAGATCTCCGAGCGGATGGGGGCGCTCCCACGCATCGAGGAGCTGGCCACCGGCACGAACCGGCTGATCGTGACGCGGACAGGCGCTGCCGGACCGGTCGAGATCGACCTCACCAAGGTGTTCAGCGCCGCGTCCGATCGGCACGTCGAGATCATGCGCGACGATCTCAGCGAGATCTACCACGACGCCGCACGACACGACGTGGAATACGTCTTCGGCGACTCGATCACCGCAATCTCCCCCGATGGCGACGTGACCTTCGAGAACGGTGCGCCCCGCCGCTTCGACCTGGTCGTCGGCGCCGATGGGCTGCACTCCGGGGTCCGCAGGCTCGTCTTCGGCGACGAGGCCCGCCACAGCCATCTCGCCGGCGCCTACCTGGCGGTCCTGTCGGTCCCGAAGGAGCTCGGTCGGAACGGGGAGATGCGCATGCACATCGGCGTCGATCGTGAGGCCGCGGTCTACAGCGCCCGGCACCTGGCCGATGCCCGCGCGGTCTTCCTGTTCCGCAGCGGCCGTGAACTGGACTACCACCATCGCGACGTGCCGCGACAGAAGGAGCTGCTACGCGCTGCCTTCGCCGGGATGCACCCGGAGGTGGACGCATGGCTCCGCGAGTCGGAGCGCACCCCGACGTTCTACTTCGACTCCATCACCCAGCTCCGGCTCGACTCCTGGTCACGGGGCCGGGTGACGCTCGTCGGCGATGCCGGGTACTGCCCCGGGCCCGCGGTCGGCGGCAGCACGAGCCTCGCGGTCCTGGGCGCCTACGTCCTCGCCGGCGAGCTGGCCATCGCGGACGGCGACCACGAGCGCGCCTATCCCGCCTACGAGCGGGAGATGGAAGAGATCGTCCGGGGCAGCCGCGCGTTCGCCCGGGGCGCCGCAAAAGCGCTCATCCCCACCTCGACCGTCGGCCTCCGGGCGCTGGTGGGCGGCGCGCGCCTACTGGCTGCTCTGCCCACTCCCATCAGTCGGGCCATCGCCAAGGCCAACAACAAGGGCCTGCGCCTGCACGACTCGATGCGCATCAAGGACTACCGCCACAGCGGCACCTGAGCGGACTCAGGTCTTCTGCCGTTCCTGCCAGCGCTCGATGAGCGCTGGGAGCTCGGCGAACAGATAGGCGTAGAAATCCCGCATCCGCTCGAGCCGTCGGGCCGCCGGACCGCCCGGCGGGGTACTCGCCACTCCCGCTTCCGCGATGTCCTGCATGAGCTGGACCATCGCGTTCTGGCCGGTCATCATCGTGGCCCAGGCGTCGTCGCGCATCCGGTAGTGCGACCGCCTGCTCCCCGGGACCGGCGCTGGCTCGATCAACCCGACGGTGCGCAGCATCGTGATCGCCCCCGAGATCGACCCTGCACTCGCGCCGAGATGCTCCCCCAGCTCGGCCGCGGTCACCGACTCGCGGTCGGAGAACAGGAACGCCGCCAGCACGCGGGCGACCATGCGCTGCATCCCGTTCTGGTTCAGCGCGAGCGCGAGTCGCTCGGCGACCTCGCTGCTGTCACTCAGGGCGCGTCACCAACCTTTCAGAAATCTTTGAAAACATGCTACCGTTCGCCGGTCGGTTCCGCGCGAGCGCGGGGCCGTGGAGAGCCGGGAAGCCTGGTCGGCGCCGTCACCGTCGTGTCCACCAGGAGCCCATATGCCCGTCATCGAGGTCGACGACCTCACCTTCCGCTACCCGAAGACCGCCGCCCCCGCGGTGAAGGGGATGAGCTTCGCCGTCGAGCGGGGCGAGGTGTTCGGCTTCCTCGGCCCCAGCGGCGCCGGGAAGTCGACCACCCAGAAGATCCTCACCGGGCTGCTCACCGGCCACGGCGGCCGGGCGGCGGTATGGGACCACGACCCCGCCGACTGGGGAAGCGAGTACTACCAACGCATCGGGGTCTCGTTCGAGCTCCCCAACAACTACCAGAAGCTCACCGCGCTGGAGAACCTGCAGTTCTTCGCCTCGCTGTACGCCGGTCCCACCGAGGACCCGATGGCCCTGCTGGACGCGGTCGACCTCACGGCCGCCGCCCACACCCGTGTCGGGCAGTTCTCCAAGGGCATGCAGACGCGGCTGGTCTTCGCCCGCGCGCTGCTGCACCGTCCCGAGCTGCTGTTCCTGGACGAGCCGACGTCCGGGATGGACCCGGTGAACGCACGCCGGGTGAAGGACATCGTGCGGGATCTGCGCGAGCAGGGCCACACGGTCTTCCTCACCACCCACGACATGGCCACGGCCGAGGAACTGTGCGACCGCGTCGCCTTCGTCGTCGACGGCCGCATCGCCGCGCTCGACACCCCGACCGAGCACAAGGTGAGCCGCAGCAGGCGCACCGTCCGCGTGACCTACCGGGCCGGGATCGACCTCGAGCACAGGGACTTCCCGCTCGACGGTCTCGCCGACGACGAGACGTTCCGCGCGCTTGCCCGTGAGCACCACATCGAGGCCATGCACAGCCAGGAAGCCAGCCTCGAGGACGTGTTCATCGACGTGACGGGGCGGCCCCTCGCATGAGCAGCGTCCTCGCCACCGCCGTGCGGATGGACTTCCACCTCCAGCGTCGCTACGGCTTCTGGTACGCCACCGCATTCGTCGTGCTGCTGTGGATCGGCGTGCTCCAGCTCGTTCCCGACTCGCTGATCGGGCCCGCCATGCCGTACCTGCTCATGGCGGACCTGGAGTTCATGCTGTTCTTCATCGCGGGCGCGCTGTTCTTCGAGAAAGGCGAACGCACCGTGTTCGCGCTGCTCACCACGCCGCTGCGATTCGGGCACTACCTCGCGGCGAAGCTGCTGACGATGTCCGCACTCGCCCTGCTGACATGCGTCGTGGTCGCACTCGTCGACTACGGGCCGGGTATCGATCCGCTCCCGTTCGTGGCCGGCGTGGTGCTCATGGCGCTGCTGATGCTGCTCGCCGGGTTCGTCACGGCCCCGCTGTTCCCGTCGATCAGCGAGTGGATCCTGCCCTCGACCCTCGTACTCGCGGTCGCGAACGCGCCGCTCGTCGGCTACTCGGGCCTCTACCCGCACCCCGCGTTCGCCCTCGTTCCCACCGACGGACCGCTGCTGCTGCTCGGAGCCGCCTTCGACCAGATCGACCTCTCGACGGGGCAGTGGGTGTCCGCCGTCGGCTACCCGGCGCTGTGGATCGCGGGCCTGTGCCTGCTCGCGCGGCGCGTGTTCCACCGCTACGTCGTCACCTCGGAGGGAGGTCGGTGATGGATGCCGTCGCGGCGTTCGCCCGCAACGACCTGCGCACCGTCCGTCGCGACAGCATGCTCGTGACCGTCATGCTCGGACCGTTCCTGTACGCGGCGGCGCTCTGGTTCCTCCCGGCGATCACCGACTACGTCGCGCGGACGTACGCGTTCGACCTCCTCCCCTACCGCTCCGCCATCATCAGCGCATTCTGCGTGCTCGGCCCACCCCTGCTTCTCGGGGCGGTCCTCGCGCTGCAGTTGCTCGACGAACGGGACCAGAACACGCTCGCCGCGCTCCGCGTGACACCGGTGCGGCCGGCCACGTACCCGGCCTACCGGGCCGGCGTCACGATCGCGCTCACGACATTCTCGGTGCTGGCCTCGCTGGCCGTCTCGGGGCAGATCGACATGCGAACGATGGCCCTCAGCGTGCCGATCGCACTCATGGCCGGCCTGCTCGCGCCCGTGCTGGGGTTCGTCATGAGCTCGCTGGGCCGCAACAAGATCGAAGGCCTCGCTGTGATGCGGGTGATCGGGCTCGCCGTGTTCACAGTGCCGATGATCCCGTTCGTCATCCTCGACTCCCCGTGGCAGCTCACGTTCGGTGTCCTGCCCCCGTACTGGCCGGTGCGGGCGTTCTGGTCCGCCTATGACGGCGGCAGCTACTGGCCCTACGTCGCCGTCGGCCTGCTCTACAACGCCACCCTCGCCCTTGTGCTGCTCCGTGTGGTCACCCGACGGCTCCGGTGAGGAGTGTTTCCCGCGTCATCCGGCCGCGGATCAGTCGTCCGGCCGCCCGCGCAGCCGCTTGACGGCGCTGCGGCGGGTCTTGGCGTCAAGCCGCCTCCGGACGGACCCACGGGTCGGCCGGGTCGGGCGGCGTTGCGGCGGGTCGGCGCGCGTCGCGTCGCGCAGCGCGGCGGCGAGCCGCTCCCGCGCGGCCTCCCGGTTGCGGAGCTGGCTGCGGTGCTCGGCGGCCACCACGGTGAGGACGCCGTCGACCAGGCGCCCGCCGAGCCGGCCCAGGGCGCGCTCGCGCAGCGGTTCGGGCACCGAGGGCGAACTTGCGAGGTCGAACGAGAGCTCGACGCGGGAATCGGTGGTGTTCACGCCCTGGCCGCCGGGGCCGGAGGCGCGGGAGAACCGCCAGTGCAGCTCCCGGCCGGGCAGCACCAGCGCACGTCGCACCGGAAGGTCTGCTTCGGCCACCGCATCAGGATGCCGAACGATCGCCCGAGAGGGGGAGATCCGCCCTTTGTGTCCCGAGTGAGCATGTTCACGCCTCAGACAAGGTCAGCACTTTGTATGCTGTAAGCAGTCGACCGGAAATCCAGGTCGGCCCACCGCATCACCAGGAGTACGCGATGGCACTGTCAGAGACGCCCACCGAGGCAGGCAGCCGGCGGATCGCCCGGCCTGTCCCGCTCCGCGAGAGCGTCTACACCGCGATCCTGGACATGATCGTCAATCGTAATCTCCAGCCGGGGCAGCATCTCGTGGAGAGCGAGCTGGCCCTGATGCTGGGGGTATCCCGCCAGCCGGTGCGTGAAGCGCTCCAGTGGCTGAAGAACGACGGCTGGGTCGACCTGCGTCCGGGGCTGGGCGCGTTCGTGCACACCCCCACGGTCGAGGAGGCCGACCAGCTGCTCGCGGTGCGCAGCCTGCTGGAGACCGAGTCCGCCCGGCTCGCCGCCACTCGCACCACCGAGGATGGCGTCGCACGCCTGCGTGAGCTGTGCGACCGGGGCCACGAAGCCCTCGCCGCCGAGGACGTGGCTACGTTGGTCGAGCTCAACGCCGAACTGCACGCGGCGGTCATGACGATGTCGGGCAACGACGTGCTCGTCGAGCTCGCCGCCCAGGTCGACCGCCGGGTCCGCTGGTACTACACCCCGGTGGCCCGCCACCGTGGTGAGCAGTCCTGGATCGAGCACGCGGCTCTGATCGACGCGATCGCAGCGGGCGACGCCGCCCGCGCCGCGGAGGTCATGGCCGTCCACACGGAGCACACACGGCGCTCCTACCTGGAACACCGCGACGACGCGGACGACGCGGCACCCGCACTGCGGGGTCGCGTGCACTGACGGCAGGGCCGCCCGCCCCGCCCACATCGAGCGTCGACGACGACGCCGAGTGCCTCAACACCCGCCTGACCGGCGGGCTTTGCACGCCCATCCGGCGCGCGCCGCTGCGCGCCGAACCTCCCCGCGCGCCGACCACCGGCGCCGCCGCGTCCGTCTCGCATGACGGGTCGCGGATGGGGAACCCTGATCACGGAGGTGACAAGCATGCGTACGCTGCGCAACTTCATCCGGTCCCTCGCGGACCTTCCCCGCGGCTCCTCTGCCGACGGCCGCAGCATCGGCCTCGGACTGGATGCCGCGCTGCGGGCCCAGCGCGCTCGCGGCGCCGAGGCCGAGCCGTTGAGGACGCGGACCCGCCCGGCTGTCGACGAGCGCACCTTCACCCGGGCCTGACGACAGTCCGAAATAACGGTGGCCGCCCCCTTCCGGGGGCGGCCACCGGCGTGTCAGACGGCATACCCGGAGGGCTGTTCCGGGATCCGGGGCAGCGGCAGGGTGCTGGGCAGCCCGGGGCGTTGAAGCGCACCGGTGGCCCGTGCCGCGACGAGCGACACGACGGCCGCACCCACGAACGTGGCCGCCCAACCCCAGCTCGTGACAGCGAGCGCGGCCAGCCCGATCCCGAGCACCCCGCCCGCCGCCTTGGCGCTGTAGACCAGGCCGTGCACCTCGAGCGCGCTCTGCTCGCCGAAGTACTCCCGCGCCAGGCTGGCGAAGATCGGGTAGAAACCGCCGCCACCGAGACCTGCTAGTGCCGCCGCCACGACGAGCGCGCCCGTGGACCCCGTGGTGGCCGACAACGCGAACAGCAGCTGGGCCACACCCTGCACCAGCAGCACGGCGCTGAGCGTCGGGCAGCGGCCGAACCGATCGGAGACGCCCATCGAGAGCGCCCGGCCGACCCCGTTGACTCCGGCGAAGAGGCCTGCCGCCAGCGCCACGGCGCCCACGGTGGCCGCGACACCGCCGGCGTAGACCACGATGAAGGCGGCGTTGAACAGCGAGACGGCCCCGGCCGCGAGCAGGATCAGGCACATCACCGGGAGCACCCGGGTCTGCAGCGCCTGCGCGGCTGAGAACTCGCGCACGGCAGGCGGGTTCATCCGCCGCGCGGGGTTGCGCAGCGCCCACGTCCGCGGGTCGACCTCGGCGGGCCACCACCGCTGCGGCGGGTCGCGGAAGAACAGCCCCGGACCGGCGACGAGCAGGAACAGCACGACCGCGGCGACGTCGAGGACGGTGGCGAGGTTGCCGGCGTCCAGGCCGATCACGGCGGCCACGATGAACGGCACCGACCCGTAGGCGAACGCCCCGGTCACCGTGCTGACGCGCCGGCCCATGCGCTCGGGGTACCACTTCGCCACGGTCGACGTGCACGCCGCGTAGACGAGGCCGGCACCGGTGCCGCCGAGGACGGCGTATCCGAAGAGCGCGCCCAGCAGGTCGGTGCTGTGCGCGAGCGCGACGAGCCCCAGCGCGGACAGCGCCGCGCCGGCGAGCATCACCGGGCGCGGCCCGATGCGGTGCCGTTCGCGCAGGTAGGCCGTGGGGAGGCCGACGCCTGCCTGCAGCACCGTCCAGCCGGCCAGCAGCCAGAACGCCCCGACGAGGTTCCAGCCGTTGCGCTCCATCAGCGCCGGCACCGTGGCCCCGTACCCGTACTGGAGTACGCCCACCGCCGCCATCGGCACCCACGCCTGCCACAGCATGCTGGAGCGGGGGCGCCCGATGAGATCCATCGGCGACTCGCCCACGCGATAGCGGCGGCCGTGGTTGTCGCGGATCTCCCGGACGGCGCCCGAATCCGGCATCGCCATGTCGACTCCTTCCATACAGTATGCCGATACTGCGCCACGCGTGACCCGGCACACAAGGCCTATGGACATCTTTCTCCATACTGCATACAGTCGACCGCTCCAGCCGGCTGACGGGAGATCGCACTGTGGACCTCTACGAGCACCAGGCCCGGGATGTCTTCGCCGCCCATGGCGTGCCGGTCCCCCGGGGCGCGATGGCCGACACCGCTGATGAGGCCGAGGTCCGGGCACGCGAGCTCGACGGCCCTGTCGTGGTGAAGGCGCAGGTCAAGACCGGCGGGCGAGGCAAGGCCGGCGGCGTGCAGCTGGCCCGGACGCCCGAGGAGGCACGGGAGAAGGCCTCCGCGATCCTGGGCATGGACATCAAGGGCCACACCGTGCACCGGGTGCTGGTCACCGAGGCCAGCGACATCGCCGAGGAGTACTACTTCTCGTTCCTGCTGGACCGCTCGAACCGCACCTTCCTCGCGATGTGCTCCGCCGAGGGCGGCGTCGAGATCGAGCAGCTCGCCGTGGAGCGCCCCGACGCGCTCCTCAAGGTGCCGATCGACCCGCTGAGCGGCGTCGACGCGGACACCGCCGCCCGGATCGCCGCCGTGCTGCCGGCCGAAGTCGCCGAGAAGGCCGCCAAGGTGATCACCAGCCTGTGGGACGCGTTCGTGGCGGAGGACGCCACTCTCGTCGAGGTCAACCCGCTGGTCCGGACGGGACAGGGTGAGGTCGTCGCCCTCGACGGGAAGGTCACCCTCGACGAGAACGCGGCCTTCCGTCACCCGGGTCACGCCGATCTGGTGGACCAGCGCACCGAGGACCCGCTGGAGGCCAAGGCCAAGGCGAAGGACCTCAACTACGTCAAGCTCGACGGCGAGGTCGGGATCATCGGCAACGGTGCCGGGCTGGTGATGTCCACGCTGGATGTGGTCGCCTACGCCGGGGAGAAGCACGGCGGGGTGAAGCCGGCGAACTTCCTGGACATCGGCGGGGGTGCGTCGGCGGAGGTGATGGCCGCCGGGCTGGACGTGATCCTGGGCGACCCGGACGTCAAGAGCGTGTTCGTCAACGTGTTCGGTGGGATCACCGCCTGCGACGCGGTCGCGAACGGCATCGTCGAGGCGCTGGGGATCCTGGGTGGGGCGGCCACGAAGCCGCTGGTGGTGCGGTTGGACGGCAACAACGTGGTGGAGGGCCGCCGCATCCTCGACGAGGCCAACCACCCGCTGGTCACCCAGGTGGACACGATGGACAACGCGGCCGACAAGGCCGCCGAGCTGGCCGCGGCAGGAGCCTGAGAGATGTCGATCTTCCTCAACGAGAACAGCAAGGTCATCGTCCAGGGCATCACCGGCGGTGAGGGCACCAAGCACAGCACCAAGATGCTGGCGGCCGGCACCAACATCGTCGGTGGCGTGAACGCCCGCAAGGCGGGCACCACCGTGACGATCGGTGGTAAGGACCTCACGGTGTTCGGCACCGTCGAGGAGGCCATCAAGGAGACCGGCGCCGATGTGAGCGTCGTGTTCGTGCCGCCGAAGTTCGCCAAGGACGCGGTGATCGAGGCGATCGACGCCGAGATCCCCCTCGCGGTGGTGATCACCGAGGGCATCCCGGTGCACGACGCGGCCTACTTCTGGGCGCACGCCTGCGCCAAGGGCAACAGGACGCGGATCATCGGCCCGAACTGCCCGGGGATCATCTCGCCGGGGAAGTCGAACGCCGGGATCATCCCGGCCGACATCGCGGGTGCGGGTCCGATCGGGCTGGTGTCCAAGTCCGGGACGTTGACCTACCAGATGATGTACGAGCTGCGCGAGCACGGTTTCTCGTCGGCGATCGGTATCGGTGGTGACCCGGTGATCGGGACCACGCACATCGACGCCCTGGCGGCGTTCGAGGCTGACCCGGACACCTCGGCGATCGTGATGATCGGTGAGATCGGTGGGGACGCCGAGGAGCGGGCCGCGGACTACATCAAGGCCAACGTCACCAAGCCGGTCGTCGGCTATGTCGCGGGGTTCACCGCGCCGGAGGGCAAGACGATGGGGCATGCCGGGGCGATCGTGTCCGGTTCGGCGGGCACCGCCCAGGCCAAGAAGGACGCGCTGGAGGCCGCCGGTGTGAAGGTCGGCAAGACCCCCAGCGAGACCGCCGCCCTGATGCGCGAACAACTCGCCGCATTGCAGCAAAGCCACTTTCATGCAACGTCATTGCGTGAAAGTGGCTTTGCTGCAACGGGGGGCCGCCCGTGACCGCCGCAGCCCTGCGCTACGACGTCAACCTCTCCATCCTCTTCACCGAGCTCCCGCTGCTGCAGCGGCCGGCCGCCGCGGCCGCGGCCGGGTTCGACGCGGTCGAGCTGTGGTGGCCGTTCCCCGAGCCCGTGCCCGCCGACCGGGAGCTGGACGCCCTGCGCACGGCGATCACCGACGCCGGCGTCCGGCTCGTGGGGCTCAACTTCGACGCGGGCGACATGGCCGCGGGAGACCGCGGCCTGCTGTCCTGCCCGTCGGGGAGCGCGCGGTTCCGGGCCAACGTCGACGTGGCAGTCGGCTTCGCGACCTCGCTGGGCTGCACCGTGCTCAACGCGCTGTACGGCAACCGCGACCCGCACGTGACCGTGCCGGAGCAGCGGGAGCTCGCCACCGAGAACCTCGTGTTCGCCGCCGCGGCCGCGGAGCGCGTGGGGGCGACGGTCGTGATCGAGGCGCTCAACAGCTTCGAGAGCCCGGGCTACCCGATCACGTCGTCGCAGAAGGCGCTCGACATGATCGACTACCTCAAGGTCGTGCACGGCGTGCCGAACGTGGCGTTCCTCGCCGACCTCTATCACCTCGCGCGCATGGGCGAGCCCGTCGAGCGACTGGTGGAGCTGCGCTCCGACCGGTTCGGCCACGTCCAGATCGCCGACCCGCCCGGCCGCGGACAGCCGGGCACCGGCGAGCTCGACTGGAACGCCGTGCTCGGCCGGCTCGCGGCGAGCGGCTACTCCGGCCACGTCGGGCTCGAGTACAAGCCGACCGGCCCGAGCGCCGAGAGCTTCGACTGGCTTCCCCGCCAGCTGCGCACCGCGACCGTCGAGGAGACTGCGTGACCACAATCGGATTCATCGGGCTCGGCATCATGGGCGGCCCGATGGCCGCCAACCTGCTCGCGGCCGGTCACACCGTTCTCGGATACGACACCCACCCGGCCGCCGCGGAGCGGCTCGTCGCCGCGGGTGGCAAATCGGTCGACTCGATCGCGGCCGCAACCGCGGCCGAGGTCGTGGTCACGATGCTGCCGGACTCGCCGCAGGTCGAGGAGGTGGTCCTCGGCCCGGGTGGCGTGCTGGAGCACGCGGAGCCGGGCCTGCTCCTGATCGACATGAGCACGATCCGGCCGGACACCTCGGTGACCGTGGCCGCGGCTGCGGCCGCCCGTGGCGTGCGGGCCCTCGACGCGCCGGTGAGCGGCGGGGAGAAGGGTGCGATCGACGGCGTCCTCTCGATCATGGTGGGCGGCGACGCCGAGGCGTTCGACGCGGCCCGGCCGGTGTTCGAGGTGCTCGGCAGGACGATCGTGCACGTCGGCCCCAGCGGGGCGGGCCAGACCGTGAAGGCCGCCAACCAGCTCGTCGTCGGCGGGATCTACGCCCTGGTCGCCGAGGCGATCGTGCTGTTGGAAGCCTCCGGGGTGGCCCCGGGCCCAGGGCTCGACGTGCTGGCCGGCGGGCTCGCCGGCAGCCGGATCCTCGAGCTCAAGCGGAAGTCGATGGTGGCGCGGGAGTTCGCCCCCGGCTTCCGGATCGACCTGCACCACAAGGACATGGGCATCGCGATCGCCGCGGCGCGGGAGGCGGGTGTCGCCCTCCCGATGACCGGCCTCACCGCCCAGCTCATCGCCGCCGCCCGCGCGCAGGGCCACGGCTCGCTCGACCACTCGGTGCTGCTGAAGGTGCTGGAGAACGTCTCGGGAAAGGCTGCCTCATGACCCGGATCCCCTGCATGGAAGCCGTTGCCGCGGTGATCGAGTCGGAAGGCGTCGACACCGTCTTCGGCATCCCGGGCGCCGCGATCCTGCCCCTCTACGCCGCGCTGCAGAAGAGCGGCATCCGCCACCTCACCGTCCGCCACGAGGAAGGCGGCACGCACGCCGCCGACGGGTGGGCCCGAGCTACCGGCAAGGTCGGGGTGTCGATCGGGACCTCCGGCCCAGCCGGTACCAACATGATCACCGGGCTGTACACGGCACTGGCCGACTCCATCCCGATGATCTGCATCACCGGGCAGGCTCCACGGGCGAAGCTGCACCAGGAGGCCTTCCAGGCGGTCGACATCGTCGAGATCGCCAAGCCGGTGACGAAGTGGGCCGTGCAGCTGAAGGAACCCGCGCAGGCGCCGTGGGTGTTCCGGGAGGCGTTCCGGATCGCCCGCTCCGGTCGTCCCGGCCCGGTGCTCATCGACCTGCCGATCGACGTGCAGAAGGGCATGTGCGTCTACGACCCGGCGCTGGATGCGCCGCTCCCGGTGGACGTCCCACAGCCGCGTCCGCAGCCGATCGCCGCGGCCGTCCAGATGCTGCTCGACGCCGAGCGCCCGATCATCCTCGCCGGCGGCGGCGTGATCGGGGCCGAGGCGTGCGACGAGCTGCGCACTCTCGCGGAACACCTGCAGGTTCCGGTGCAGGTCACACTGATGGGCAAGGGCGCGTTCCCGGAGGACCACCCGCTCTTCGCCGGGATGGCCGGCATCCAGACCCAGACCCGGTGGGGCAACGCGGCGTTCCTGGAGAGCGACCTCGTGCTCGCCGTCGGCGCCCGGTTCGGCGACCGGCATACCGGCGACCTGGAGACCTACCGGCGCGGGCGCCGGTTCATCCACGTCGACATCGAACCCACGCAGATCGGCAAGGTCTTCGAGCCCGACCTCGGCATAGTCGGCCACGCCAAGCCCACCCTCGCCGCGCTCGCCGAGCACGCCCGCCACGCGTCACCGCAACACGCGCCCGACAGCTGGGTGGATCGGGTGGCCGAGCTGCGCGGCACGCTGCTGCGCCGTGACGACTTCGACGACGTCCCGATCAAGCCGCCCCGCGTCTACGGGGAGCTCAACCGCACGTTCGGGCCGGACACCACGTTCGTCACCGCGATCGGCCTGTACCAGATCTGGTCCGGCCAGTTCCAGGAGACGTTCCGTCCGCGGCACTACCTGGTGTGCGGGCAGGCCGGGCCGCTCGGCTGGGAGATCCCGGCCGCGATCGGCGTGAAGTGCGCCTTCCCGGACAAGCAGGTGGTGGCGGTCGTCGGCGACTACTCCTTCCAGTTCCTCATGGAGGAGATCGCCGTGGCGGCCCAGTACAAGATCCCGTTCGTCATCGTCATGGTGAACAACGAGTACCTGGGGCTGATCCGGCAGGCCGAACTCGGCTACGACATGAACTACGCGGTCGATCTGCACTACGGCGAGGGCGGCATCGACCACGTCACGCTCATGAACGCCTTCGGCTGCCCCGCCCGGCGGGTGGAACAGCCGGGTGACATCGCCGACGCCCTTGCCTGGGCGACCCTGGAGTCCGAGGCCCAGCAGCTGCCCGTGCTCGTCGAGATCATGGTGGAGCGCGAGGCCAACGCGGCGATGGGGCAGTCGCTCGACGCCATCAAGGAGTTCGAGCCGGCGCCGGACCTGGTCCCCGTGGCCGACTGAGGCCTGCAACGAAGGGGGCGTCACCGCAGCAGTGCCGCGGTGAAGCCCCCTTGCTGTGTTTGGCACACTCCCCCACATGGACGGCCGGGGGGACGTGCATCGGGGGCCGGGCTCGCGCGGGCTGCTCGGCGCCGTGGTCGGCGACGGCACGCCGCTGCTGGTGCTCACGGCGGTGGGGCTGCTCTTCGCCGGCGGGTTCGCGATGTTCCTCGGCCTGCGAGGCGAGTTCCTCCCGCACGACGTCCGCTACCTCGGCATGACCGAGGCGGAGCTGTGCCGCATGGCCGGCTGCCGCATCAACGCCTTCATGCTGCACGACCGCGTGGCGTTCGGCGGCGCGCTCGTCTCGGTCGGCGTCCTCTACACCTACCTCGCGCTGTTCCCCCTGCGCGCCGGCGAGGCGTGGGCGTGGTGGCTCTTCCTGGGATCCGGCACCGTCGGGTTCCTCAGCTTCCTCGCCTACCTCGGCCACGGTTACCTCGACACCTGGCACGCGGCGGGGACGCTCGTGCTGCTCCCGCTGTTCGTGGGCGGGCTGGTCCGCACGCGTCGCGCCGCCCGCCGCGCCCGCCGGCCCTGGCTGCTGGACGAGCGGTGGCGGGCCCTGCGCAACCCGGCCTCCCTGGGCTGGGTGTGCCTGATGGCCGGGGCGGGCGGGGTGGCCGTCGCCGGTCTGGAGATCCTCCGCGTCGGGACCATGGAGACGTTCGTGCCGGAGGACCTGCGGTTCATGGATGTCGCCACCGAGCACCTGCACGCGACGAACCCCCGGCTGGTGCCGCTGATCGCCCACGACCGGGCGGGGTTCGGCGGGGCGGTGCTCACCACGGGCCTCACCGCGTTCGGCTGCCTGCTGTTCACGCCGGTCCAGCGCGCGCTGTGGCAGGCGATGCTGGTGGCGGGCACGGTGTCGCTCACCGCGGCGATCGGCGTGCACTTCGGGATCGGGTACGTCGACGCGTGGCACCTCGCTCCACCGGCGGCCGGGGTGCTCTCGTTGGTGGCCGGTCTGGCGCTGGCCTACCCGGGCACCGGACCACAGACGTGATCCGCGGTACCGGGAGCGGATGGTCGCGGTCGCGACCGTGCACACCCGGTACCGCGGATCATCGGTGCGTTGTTCAGGAGGCGGCGGCCACCTGCTGGTTGAGGAGGTCCGCGACCGCGGTGATGGCCCGGAGCGTCGGGACCGCCGCGCCGGTGAGGTCCGCCAGCTCCACCACCGCCGTGAGCAGCACGTCGAGCTCCATCGGACGGCCCCGCTCCAGGTCCTGCAACGTGGAGGTCTTGTGCTCGCCGGTGCGCTCGGCGCCGGCGAGCCGCTTCTCCACCGAGATCTCGGGGTGGCAGCCGACGCGGTGGGCCACCTCCAGGGTCTCCTCCATCATCTGCGCGACGAGCGCCCGCGTGCCCGCGTGCCGGCAGATGCCGGCCATCGTCGCGCGGGTGAGGGCGCTGAGCGGGTTGAACGCGATGTTGCCCATCAGCTTGATCCAGATGTCGTGGCGCAGGTCGGGTTCGACGGGGCACTTCAGGCCGCCGGCCACCATCGCGTCCGCGAACTCCGTGCAGCGCGCGGATACGCTGCCGTCCGGCTCACCGATGGAGAACCGCGTGCCCTCCAGGTGGCGCACGACGCCGGGTGAGTCGATCTCGGTGGCCGCGTAGACGACACAGCCGACCGCCCGGTCCAGCGGCAACGCCCTCGTAACCGCGCCGCCGGGGTCCACGCTCTCGATCCGATGGCCCTCGAACCGGCCCGGGAGCCGGTGGAAGTACCACCAGGGGATGCCGTTCTGCGCGGCGATGATCGTGGTGCGCTCGTGCAGCAGTGGCGCCACCATCGGGCCGGCCGCCGCGTAGGCGTTTGCCTTGAAGCCCAGGAAGACGTGGTCCACCGGCCCGATCGCCTCGGGGTCGTCCGTCGCGTTCGGGTGGGCGGCGAAGTCCCCTCGAGGACTGTGCACCTGCACTCCCCGCTCGCGCAGCGCCGCGAGGTGCGGACCCCGGGCGACGAGGTGCACGTCCGCACCCGCCCGACAGAGGCTCGCTCCCACATAGGCGCCGATCGCACCCGCTCCCAGCACAGCAACCTTCACGTCGGGCTCCCGTCCTCAGTAGCTGTGCATGCAGTATGCAGTATGGAGTCTACGAAGAGTCAAGCTTCCCGCCGTCTCCTCTGGACAACGAGCCGGGCGTGGAGTACCAAGACAGCCATACCGTATGCAGTATGGACAGGCCGTCGTGCTTCCCGGGCGGCATGACGAGGAGTTGCTTCTGATGACGCAGACGATCACCGGAAGCGCCGCGCGCAACGGGGTCGGTGATCAGCCGGCCGCCGCAGAGTCCATCTCCGGTGGCCACCTCGTTGCGAAGGCGCTGAAGGCCGAGGGCGTGGACACGATCTACACCCTCTGCGGCGGACACATCATCGACATCTACGACGGCTGCGTGGACGAGGGCATCGCCGTCATCGACGTGCGGCACGAGCAGGTCGCGGCCCACGCTGCCGACGGCTACGCCCGCATCACCGGCACCCCCGGCTGCGCCGTCGTCACTGCAGGCCCCGGCACCAGCGACGCGATCACCGGCGTGGCCAACGCCTTCCGCGCGGAGAGCCCGATGCTGCTGATCGGCGGCCAGGGCGCGCTCAGCCAGCACAAGATGGGGTCCCTGCAGGACCTCCCGCACGTCGACATGATGAACCCGATCACGAAGTTCGCCGCCACCGTCCCGCACACCGCGCGCGTGGCCGACATGGTCTCGATGGCGTTCCGGGAGAGCCTCAACGGAGCACCCGGGCCCTCGTTCCTCGAGATCCCGCGCGACATCCTCGACGCCACCGTGCCGATCGAGCAGGCCCGCCTCCCCGTGGCCGGTTCGTACCGCGCGTCCACCCGCTCGGCGGGCGACCCGGCCGCCGTCGAACAGCTCGCCGACCTCATCGCCCGCTCGGAGAAACCCTGCGTACTGCTGGGCAACCAGGTGTGGACGTGTCGCGCCACCGACGCGGCGATCGAGTTCGTGCGCACGCTGAACGTGCCGGCCTTCATGAACGGCGCCGGCCGCGGCACGCTCCCGCCCAAGGACCCGATGCACTTCCAGCTGGCCCGCCGGCACGCGTTCAACGAAGCCGACCTGATCATCATCGTCGGCACCCCTTTCGACTTCCGGATGGGCTACGGCAAGCGCCTGTCGCCCAGGGCGAAGGTCGTGCAGATCGACCTCAACTACGGCACGGTCGGCAAGAACCGCGACATCGACCTCGGCATCGTCGGCGACGCCGGCGCCGTGCTGTCCGCGGTCACCGCCGCGTCGTCCGGCCGCATCGCGAGTGCTCCGGACCGCGGGGCCTGGATCGACGAGCTGCGGGCGTTCGAGGACGCCGCCTACCAGAAGCGGCTGCCGCGCCAGCACTCCGACGCCTCGCCGATCGACCCGTACCGCCTGGTCCACGAGATCAACGAGTTCCTCACCGAGGACTCGATCTACATCGGGGACGGCGGCGACATCGTCACGTTCTCCGGCCAGGTCGTGCAGCCCAAGTCGCCCGGCCACTGGATGGACCCGGGCCCGCTGGGCACGCTCGGCGTGGGCATCCCGTTCGTGCTCGCTGCCAAGCACGCCCGGCCCGACAAGGAGATCGTCGCGCTCTTCGGCGACGGAGCGTTCAGCCTCACCGGCTGGGACTTCGAGACGCTGGTGCGCTTCAACCTCCCGTTCGTCGGGATCGTCGGCAACAACTCGTCGATGAACCAGATCCGCTACGGGCAGATCCAGAAGTACGGCGAGTCGCGCGGCCGGGTGGGCAACACGCTCGGTCACGTGAAGTACGACCAGTTCGCGAAGATGCTCGGCGGATACGGCGAAGAGGTGCGCGACCCCGCCGACATCGCGCCTGCCCTGCAGCGTGCTCGGGAATCGGGACTGCCCTCACTCATCAACGTGTGGGTCGATCCCGAGGTGTATGCGCCGGGAACCATGAACCAGACGATGTACAAGTGATCGGGGGCGGTAGATGAGCGAGCGTGCGAGCGAATCAATGTCACAGCGTGTGCGCGAAGCGCAGACCGAGCGCAGCGAGGGCTGACGATGAGTGCGCTGGAAGGTATCCGCGTTCTGGACATGACCCACGTCCAGTCGGGCCCGTCGGCTACCCAGATTCTGGCCTGGCTCGGAGCTGACGTGGTGAAACTGGAGGCTCCGCACGGCGACATCACCCGCCAGCAGCTGCGGGACATCCCCGATGTCGACAGCCTCTACTTCACGATGCTGAACTGCAACAAACGCAGCATCACGCTGAACATGAAGAGCGAGGAAGGAAAGCAGCTCTTCATCGAGATGGTGAAGAAGTCCGACGTCCTCGTGGAGAACTTCGGGCCCGGTGCGGTCGACCGGATGGGATTCACCTGGGACCGGCTGCAGGAGCTGAACCCCCGCCTGGTCTACGCGTCCATCAAGGGCTTCGGCGAAGGCCCCTACACCCACTACAAGGCCTATGAGGTCGTGGCCCAGGCAATGGGTGGGTCGATGACCACCACCGGTTTCGAGGACGGGCCACCGGTGGCCACCGGAGCGCAGATCGGCGACTCCGGCACGGGGATGCACGCGGTCGCGGGGATCCTCGCCGCGCTCGTGCAGCGGGGCAGCACCGGCCGGGGCCAGCGGGTCACGGTGGCGATGCAGCACGCCGTGCTGAACCTGTGCCGGGTGAAGCTGCGCGACCAGCAGCGCCTCGCCCACGGCCCGCTCGCCGAGTACCCGAACGAGCAGTTCACCGACGAGGTGCCGCGCTCGGGCAACGCCTCGGGCGGCGGCCAGCCCGGCTGGGCTGTCAGGTGCGCGCCGGGCGGTCCGAACGACTACATCTACGTCATCGTGCAGCCGCCGGGCTGGGCCCCGATCGCGAAGCTGATCGGCCGGCCCGAGCTCGCCGACGATCCCGAGTGGAACACGCCCGCGGCGCGGCTGCCCAAGCTCGACAAGATGTTCCAGCTCATCGAGGAGTGGTCGTCCCGCCTCTCGAAGTGGGACGCGCTCGCCGAGCTGAACGCCCTGAACGTGCCGTGCGGCCCGATCCTGTCCACCAAGGAACTGATCGAGGACGCCTCGCTCGCCGACAACAACATGGTCGTCACCGTCGACCACCCCGAGCGCGGCGCGTTCAAGACCGTCGGCTGCCCGATCAAGCTGTCCGACTCGCCGGTGAAGGTGCAGACCTCGCCGCTGCTCGGCCAGCACAACGAGGACGTGTACGTACGCGAGCTGGGCGTCGACCCGGAACGTCTCGCCGAGCTCAAGACGAACGGAGTGATCTGACGATGGCTGCCGGGTACGACAAGGACGCCGTACGCGATGTCCTCGACAAAGCGCTGGCCGAAGGCCGCGAGTCGCTGACCGCCCCTGAGGGCCGCCGCGTCTGCGAGGCGTACGGCATCCCGACGCCGGGTGAGGGCCTGGCCAGCACGGCAGACGACGCCGCCCGCCTCGCCACCGAGCTGGGCGGTCCGGTGGTGCTGAAGATCGTGTCGCCGGACATCCTGCACAAGACCGAGGCCGGCGGGGTCAAGGTCGGCATCTCCGGCGACGACGCCGTCCGCGCCGCGTTCGACGAGATCGTGGCCAACGCGAAGGCGTACGACGCCGACGCCTCGATCGACGGCGTGCAGGTTCAGCAGATGCTGAGCGGCGGCCAGGAAGTGATCATCGGGGCCACCACGGACCCCACCTTCGGCAAGGTCGTGATCTTCGGTCTCGGTGGTGTGCTCGTCGAGGTGCTGAAGGACGTCACCTTCCGGCTCGCCCCCGTCGACGCGGACACCGCCCACTCGATGCTGGACGGCATCCAGGCCGCCGAGGTGCTGAAGGGCGCCCGCGGGGCGGAGCCGGCCGACGCCGACGCGCTCGCCGACATCATCACGAGGCTGTCGGACCTGGTCACCGACTTCCCGCAGATCCGCGAGTTCGACCTCAACCCGGTGTTCGCCCGCCCCGACGGTGCGTCCGCCGCCGACGTCCGCATCCTGCTGGACGCCGAGGAGCCGGCCCAGCCGGTGAAATACAGCCAGGAGGAGATCCTGGCGACGATGAACCGCATGATGCGGCCGAACGCGGTGGCCGTCATCGGGGCGTCGTCCGAGAACGGCAAGATCGGCAACTCCGTGATGAAGAACCTCATCAACGGGGGCTACGCCGGCGAGATCTACCCCATCAACCCGAAGGCCGACGAGATCCTCGGGAAGAAGGCCTACAAGAGCATCACCGACGTGCCGGGCGAGATCGACGTGGCGGTGTTCGCCGTGCCGGCCAAGTTCGTGCCGCAGGCGCTGCGCGAGGTCGGCGAGAAGAACGTCCCGGCCGCCGTGCTCATCCCCTCCGGGTTCGCCGAGACCGGCAACCAGGAGCTGCAGGACGAGATCGTGAAGATCGGCCACGAGCTGGGCGTGCGCCTGCTCGGGCCGAACATCTACGGCTACTACTACACGCCGCAGAACCTCTGCGCGACGTTCTGCACGCCGTACGACGTCAAGGGCGGCGTCGCGCTGACGTCGCAGTCGGGTGGCATCGGCATGGCGATCCTCGGGTTCGCCCGCACCACGAAGACGGGCGTCTCGGCCATCGTCGGCCTGGGCAACAAGTCCGACCTCGACGAGGACGACCTGCTCACCTACTTCGAGCAGGACGACGACACCAACGTGGTCGCGATGCACCTCGAGGACCTCAAGGACGGCCGGGCGTTCGTCGACGCGGCGCAGCGGATCACCAAGAAGAAGCCGGTGGTCGTGCTGAAGGCCGGTCGCACCGCGATGGGTGCCCGGGCCGCCGGCTCGCACACGGGCGCGCTGGCCGGCGACGACAAGGTCTACGACGACATCCTGCGCCAGTCCGGGGTCGTACGGGCGTACTCGCTGAACGACATGCTCGAGTTCGCCCGCGGCATTCCGGTGCTGCCGACGCCGAAGGGCGAGAACGTCGTCATCATCACCGGCGCGGGCGGATCCGGCGTGCTGCTGTCCGACGCGATCGTCGACAACGGCCTGTCGCTGATGGAGATCCCGCCGGACCTCGACGAGGCGTTCCGCAAGTTCATCCCACCGTTCGGCGCCGCGGGCAACCCGATCGACATCACCGGGGGTGAGCCGCCGTCGACCTACGAGGCCACGATCCGGCTGGGCCTCGAGGACGACCGGATCCACGCGCTGGTCCTCGGCTACTGGCACACGATCGTCACCCCGCCGATGGTCTTCGCCGAGCTCACCGCCCGCGTGGTGGCCGAGGCGCGGGCGAAGGGGATCGAGAAGCCCGTCGTGGCGTCCCTCGCGGGCGACACGGAGGTGGAGGAGGCCAGCACGTACCTGTACGACCACGGCATCGTCGCCTACCCGTACACCACCGAGAAGCCGGTGGCCGTGCTCGGAGCGAAGTACCGCTGGGCCCGCAGCGCAGGCCTCCTGTGAACCGGAACCAGACCTCGAGCCGGTACTGACGAACGGCTCGGACCGGCCGACCCGGTCGGCGCCCTGGGGATCTCGCCCACCCACCAGGCGCCGGCCGGGTCGACCGGCGACCGCGTGACGGATCCGTAGGCGAGGAGGCAGTGCAGGGCCGGGCAGTCAAACCGTAGGAGATCCCAATGGAGAGGTCCCACCAGTGACGACTTCCAAGCAACCCGACGCCGGTCCGCCGGCCACGGACACAGCTGCCCTCGCAGGTAGCGAACGAGTGTGGCATGCGGGCGGCCTGGAACCGATGCCCATCCGCAAGCTGCCCGACGCGCCCCCGTCCGTCCACCTCCTCGGCCCGACGGTCTTCCTCGTCGCGCTCGGGGTGGGGATGGGCGAGTCCTACATGTGGCCCCGGCTCGTGCTGCTCTTCGGGCCCGAGATCCGGTGGCTGTTCCTCATCGGCGTCACCCTGCAGGCATTCGTCCTGCTGGAGATGGCGCGCTACGCGATGGCCACCGGGGAGAGCATCTTCACCGGCGCCGCGCGCATCTTCAAACCGATCATGTGGTTCTTCTTCACGATCGCGATCCTGATCTACATCTGGCCTGGACACCTGTCGGCGGGCGCGTCCGCCTTCGAGAGCGCCACCGGTGTGCCGTGGCAGGTGGCGGCGATCATCGGGATGCTCCTGGTCGGCACCGTCTTCACGCTCGCCAAGGTGATCTACGACCTGGTGGAGAAGGTGCTCGGGCTCCTGATCGGCATCCTGGTGATCGGCACCGCGGTGATCGCCTCCATGGTCGGCACCTGGGCCGACCTGGCCAGCACCATCAGCGGGATGTTCGCCTTCGGGTACCTCCCCGAGGAGGCGCTGACCGAAGCCTGGTTCCCGGTGATCGTCGGCTCCGTCGCCTTCGCCGGGCCGTCCGGCATGCAGCAGATGTGGTACACGCTGCACCTGCGGGAGAGCGGCGCCGGCATGGGCGCGCACATCCCCAAGACCCGCGGGCTGGCGCACTCCGGCAAAGAAGAAGAGGTCATGCCCGCGCGTGGCTTCATGTTCGACACCGACGACCCGGCCGAGATGGCCAAGTGGCGCGGCTGGCGGCGCTGGGTCACCTTCGACGCCCTGCTGCTCTTCTGGGGTATCACGATGCTGGTCACCGTCTCGTTCACCGTTCTCGCACAGGCGGCTGCGCGGCAGAGCCCGGACGTCGTGGGCCTGCTCCGCGACGGTGAGCGGGAGGCGGCACTGTCGGCCATGTCGGCGTCGTTCGCCTCGGTCGGCCTACCGGCGCTGGGCGGCGTGTTCCTCGGGTTCATCGCGCTGATCGGCCTGAACGCCACGCTCGGGCTCTTCGACTCGTTCTCCCGGGGCCAGGCCGACATGACGTACAACTTCATCCCCGGCGCCAAGCGGTTCCGGCAGTCGCACCTCTACGGCGGCTTCCTCTGGGGTGTGATCCTCTTCGGGATCTGCATCCTGCTGTGGGGTCCCGCCGACGGTCCCGCCGCGATCCTGGACATCCTCGCGTTCCTGTCCACGTTCGCCATGGGCGCGTACTGCATCGTGCTGCTCCTGGTGAACAACCGGCTGCTGCCCAAGCCGATCCGACCGAAGATCTGGACCAACCTGATCATCGGCTTCGGGGCGTTCTTCTACCTGGGAATGCTCATCTACAGCCTCGTCCGCTTCGGCGTGGTCGTGGGCTGACATGTCGGTCGCACAGGCACGACAGCTCGCCGAGGTCAGCGGCACCGGCGCGGTGATCGGCGTGCTCGCGGGTGCTGTGGTCGGCGTGCTGGCCGCAGTCGCCGGCCAGCCCGTCGGCTGGGCGCTCACGGGAACTGTCACGCTCGGCGTACCGCTGGCCCTGCTCGGCGCGGTCTACGGGGTGCTCATCGCCCTCGGCCGCGCCAAGCCGGGCATGTTCGCGCCCGCGGCGGCCGTCTGGTTCGTGGGCTTCCCGCTCGCGCGCCTCGCCCACGAGACGTTCACCCCCGTCGTCCTGGGCGGCGTCGCCACACCCCCGGACGACGTCGTGACGTTCCTCGCGTTCCAGGCCATCGTCAGCCTGGGCTTCGCGATCGGCTTCGTCTGGCTGTACGAGCGGATCACACCGGCCTGGCTGGCTAAGATCAAGGACCACAACCACTACGCACAGCGGGTGTACGCCCGCTACCTCGCCCACGCCGAATCGGTGTGGGCGGCCAGGGAGCACAAGCGCGCCCGGCGCGCGGCGTCCACCGGGGCCGCCGCCAGGGTGAAAACCCGCCGATCCTCGTGACGGACGGCGCGGCGGATCATTTCCGCCGCGCCGTTCCCATCCCGCCGCCGGCGGCGGGCGCTACCCCGACTGGAGAGAGATGATCATTTCGGCCTGGACGTGGATCGCGACGATCGCGGCCTTCCTCGTCGTGCTCGCTTTCGACTTCTACCTGGTGGCCCGCAACCCCCGGGATCCATCGATGCGGGAGTCGACGATCTGGGTGATCGCATACGTCTCCCTCGCCATCCTGTTCGGGCTGGGCATGGTGGTCGTGGCCGGACCGCAGCTCGGGGGCGAGTTCTTCGCCGGCTGGATCACCGAGTACTCGCTGTCCGTGGACAACCTGTTCATCTTCGTGCTGATCATGAGCCGGTTCGCGGTGCCCAGGGAGTACCGCCAGAAGGTGCTGTTGATCGGCATCGTGCTCGCACTCGTGCTGCGCGGCATCTTCATCGCGCTCGGCGCCGAGGCCATCTCCAGGTTCGACTGGATGTTCTACCTGTTCGGCGCCTTCCTCATCTACACGGCCTGGAAGCTCATCCGGCACGGCGACGAGGACGAGGACTTCAAGGAGAACCGCGCGCTGCTCCTCGTCCGGCGGGTCGTCCCGTCCACCGACCAGTACCAGGGCGCCCGGATGACCACCATGGTCGACGGCCAGCGGCTGGTCACCCCCATGCTCATCGTGATGGTCGCGATCGGCACCACCGACCTGCTGTTCGCCCTCGACTCCATCCCGGCGATCTTCGGCCTGACGCAGGAGCCCTACCTGGTGTTCACCGCGAACGCGTTCGCGCTGATGGGGCTGCGGCAGCTGTTCTTCCTGATCGGCGGCCTGCTGGACCGGCTGGTGTACCTCAGCAAGGGCCTGTCGTTCATCCTCGCCTTCATCGGCGTGAAGCTGATCCTGGAGGCCATGCACCACCACGGCGTCGCCTGGGCGCCGGAGGTGCCGATCCTCGTCTCCCTCGGCGTCATCGTCGGCACCCTGGCCGTCACCACGGTCGCGAGCCTCATGAAGTCCCGCCGCGACGCCGCCAGCGCCGAGGAGATCGCCGAGCCGAGCCCCCGCCCGTCGACCAACTGACACCGCCCGTCCCCAGCAAAGGTGGCCCTGCTCCGGTCGAACCGGAGCAGGGCCACCTTTGCTGCTGTTCGGACCCCGTCTACGTCCAGGTCAGGCCTTGGCCTGCCCGTTGCGGTCGGTCTTGTCGTCGACCTCGGGGTCGTCGTTCTTCGGGTGCTGCCGGACCGTGGTGGCGCCCCGCTGCATCCCGAGAACGCTGACCACCGGGCCGAGGGCAACCTGGCCGAGCCCGCAGATCGAGGTCTTGCGCATCACGAGCTCGAGCTCGAGGACGCGCTCGCGGCCGGCGTCGTCGAGACCGCCTGCGGCGATGGCCTCGGTGAGCAGGGTGTGCGCCTTGGTCGAGCCGACGCGGCAGGGCACGCACTTGCCGCAGGACTCGTTGCGGAAGAAGCGCAGCACGTTCGTCGAGGCGGCGAGCAGGTCGGTGCCCTCGGCGATCGCGACCAGCGCCCCCGAACCGAGCATCGACCCGGCATCGGCGAGCGTGCCGAAGTCGAGGGGCACGTCGAGCTGGTCGGGGCCGAGGAAGTTGGACGACGCCCCGCCGGGCTGGATGGCCTGCAGCGCGGCATCCCCGGCCATCCCGCCCGCCTCGTCGAGGAGCGCGCGAGCGGTGGTGCCCATCGGGACGCAGTACACGCCGGGCCGCTGGACGTGCCCGGACACCGCGAAGAACTTCCAGCCCACCGACTCGCCGACACCCTGGTCACGCCACCACTGCGGGCCCCGCTCGACGATGACCGGCACGTCCGCGAACGTCTCCACCGAGTTCATCAGCGTGGGCCGGCCCCACAGCCCGTGCACGCCAGGGAACGGGGGCTTGTTGCGGGGCTCGCCGCGGTGGCCCTCCATCGCCTCGATCAGCGCCGACTCCTCGCCGAGGATGTAGCCGCCGGGTGAGGTGAAGATGTCGAGGTGCAGGGTGACGCCGCTGCCCAGCACGTCGGTGCCGAGCAGCCCGGCCGCGCGGATCGCCTCGATCTCCGCCCGCAGCACGTGCTCCTCCGGCCCGTACTCGTGGCGGATGAACACGTATCCCTGTTCGGCGCCGGTGCAGACCATGCCGAGCAGCAGGCCCTCCAGCACCAGGTGCGGCTCGTCGGCGAGGATCTGCCGGTCCTTGAACGTGCCGGGCTCGGACTCGTCGGCATTGCAGATCGCGTACTTCAGCCCGGCCGGCTGGTCTGCGACGAGCTGCCACTTGCGGCCCGTGGGGAAGCCGGCGCCACCCATCCCACGCAGCCCGGAGTCGGTGACGGCGGCGATCACGTCCTGCGCGTTGCGCTCGCCGGTGAGCAGCGAGCGGAGCACCCGGTACCGCTCCTCCCCCGCCGAGTACGGGTCGTTGGGCCACGGACGAGCCCGCCCGGACGGCGTGGGCTCGGAGTGACCGAGAGCGTCGGCGCGCGCGGCAGCCACCAGCGCGTCGGTGTCCGCCAGCGGAGCCGGGTGCTCGTTGACGGCGACGGCGGGCGCGGTGTCGCAGCGGCCGAGGCAGGACACCTCGGTGAACTCGACGTCGGCCTCGCCGTCCAGCCGGGTCTGCAGTGCGGCGAGCCGTTCGTCGGCGCCGGCGAGCCAGCAGGTGAGGTCGTGGCAGGCGTGCACCGCGACCTTGGCAGGCGGATCGGTGCGGAAATGCGGGTAGAACGAGACGAGCCCCTCGATCTCGTAGAGCGGGCGGCGCAGCTCGCGCCCCAGCGCCACCAGCTCCTCACGGGGCAGCCAGCCCAGTCGTGCCTGAATCGCGTTGAGCTCCGGGATCAGGCTCGGCCCCGGGAACTTCCCGGCCCGTGCCTCGACGCCGGGCACCTTCGCCGTCGTCATCGCCTGGCTCCGATCGCCTCGACCTGCACAGCACAGAACTTGAACTCCGGGATCTTGCCGTACGGGTCGACCTCGTCGATCGTCAGCAGGTTGGCCGCGGCCTCCCGGAAGTGGAACGGGATGAAGCAGTTGCCCAGCGCCTCCCGGTGCGACACCCGCAGCCGCAGCTCGATCTCGCCGCGGCGCGAATGCGCCCGCACCATCTCTCCGTGCTGCAGCCCGCGGTCGGCCGCATCCTTCGGGTGCATGTACACCTCCGCCTCCGGGGAGATCGCGTCGAGCGCGAACGAGCGCCGGGTCATCGACCCGGTGTGCCAGTGCTCGAGCAGTCTGCCCGTGTTGAGCACGAGCGGAAACTCGCCGTCCGGCAACTCCTTCGCCGGGAGCCACTCTGCGGGCACGAGGTGCGCGAGCCCGTCGTCGGTGTTGAACCGCTCGTCGAACATCACGACCGTGCCGTCGGAGTGCTCCGGGTCGGCGTTCGGGTAGAGCTTGCCGGACAGGCCCAGGTTGTCGTAGGTCAGGTTTGCGTAACTGGGCATCACCGCGACCATCTCGTCGAAGACCTCCCGCGGGTGCGCGTAGCGCCAGTCCAGCCCGAGCCGCTGCGCCAGGTCCTGCACGATCTCCCAGTCCACCCGGGCCTGCCCGGGTGGGTCGAGCACCTTCCGGCCGAGCTGCACCCGCCGGTCGGTGTTGGTGTAGGTGCCGTCCTTCTCCATGTACGACGAGGCCGGCAGGATCACGTCGGCGAACTCGGCGGTCTCGGTGAGGAAGATGTCCTGCACCACGAGGAAGTCCAGCGCGGTGAGCGCCTTGCGCACCTTGTTGATGTTCGGGTCGGACAGGAACGGGTTCTCGCCCAGCATGTACATGCCCCGCACCCCACCGGCCAGGATCGAGCCGATGATCTCGGTGACCGTGAGGCCGCGCTCCGGGTCGAGCCCGCCGATGCCCCAGGCCTGCTCGAACCGGTCCCGCACCGCCGGGTCGTCGGCCTTCTGGTAGTCCGGGTAGAACATCGGGATCAGCCCGACGTCGGACGCACCCTGCACGTTGTTCTGCCCGCGCAACGGGTGCAGCCCCGCGCCAGGCTTGCCCACGTTGCCGGTGATCGCGCACATCGCGATCAGACAGCGTGCGTTGTCGGTGCCCGTCGTGTGCTGGGAGATCCCCATCCCCCAGTAGATGATCCCGGCGCCCGCCCCGCCCCACAGGCGCGCGACCTCGGTGATCGTCTCCGCCGGCACGCCGGTGATCTGTGCGGCCCGCTCGACCGGGTAGTCGGCCACGATTCGGGCCAGCTCGTCGTAGTTCGACGTCCGGTTCGCGATGAACTCGCGGTCGAACAGCCCCAGGCGGATGACCTCGTGCATCACACCGTTGTAGAACGCGACGTCGGTGCCCGGCTTGAGCTGGCAGAACAGGTCGGCGTGTTCCGCCACGGTGGACGCGCGCGGATCGATGTAGATGATCTTCGTGCCTCGTCTGCGGGCCTGCTTGAAGAACGAGGAGGCCACCGGGTGGTTGGCCGTCGGGTTCGACCCGGTGATGATCACGACGTCGGCGTTCACCACGTCGCCGTACGTGGTGGAGACCGCGCCCGACCCGATGCCCTCGAACAGGGCAGCTACGGACGAGGCGTGGCACAGCCGGGTGCAGTGGTCGATGTTGTTGGTGCGGAAGCGCGTGCGGATGAGCTTCTGGAAGAGGTAGGCCTCCTCGTTGGAGCACTTCGCCGACCCGAACCCGGCGATCGCCCCCGGCCCGCCGTCCGCGTGGATCTCCTTCAGGCGCCGGGCGACCAGGTCGAGCGCCTCCTCCCAGGTGGCCTCCCGGAAGTGGGGCAACACCTCGTCGTAGTCGACGAGCCCGCCCGGCTTGCGGCCCCGGTCCTTCCCGGGCCGGCCATCCGGCTTCCGGCCCCCGCCGCTGCGCTCACCACCCCCGCCGGCGCGGCCCCGGTCGTTGGCGCCGTTCCGGTCACCGCGCACGTCTGCCGACAACGCACCCTTCGGGTACGAGGAGTCGATGCGGATCAACGGCACCGTCAGCCGCTGCGGGGAGGCGGCGTAGTCCCAGCCGTAGCGGCCCTTGACGCACAACCGGCTCTGCGACCCCGGCTGGTCGCGGCCCTCGGCGAACACGATCGCGCCGCGCTCACGGTCCACGTTGTAGGTGAGCGCGCACCCGACCCCGCAGTACGGGCACACCGAATCGACCTGATCCAGCTCCTCCCGCGGCCGGATCGGGATCCCACCGATCGCCTTGTTCGTCAACGCGCCGGTGGGGCAGGCCTGCACACACTCCCCGCACGTCACGCACGAGCTGCTACCCATGGGGTCGTTCAGGTCGAACGCGATCCGCGTGGCATAACCCTTGCCGGAGCGGCCGATCACATCGTTGCCCTGCACGTCATCGCACGCCCGCACGCACCGGTCGCACAAGATGCACGCATCGTGATCGACGGCGATCACCGGGTTGGACAGGTCGGTGCCCCGCCCGGACCCGCGCGGCAGGGTGTCCTGCCCGACGTCGAACCCGGCGGCCAGGTCGAACAGCAGGTTGTCCCGCGTGGTGGTGTGCTTGCGGTCCTGCTCCGGCGCCGGCTGGTCGGCCATCAACATCTCGGTGAGCACCTCGCGGCTGCGCTGCACCTCGGGCGTGGCGGTCTGCACCTCCATGCCGTCCTCGCACGGCCGCACGCATGCCGCCGCGAACGCCCGACCCCCGGTGTCCACCACACACATCCGGCACACACCGACCGGGTCGTAGCGCTCGTTGTGGCACAGCACCGGGATGTCCACCCCGACCTGCCGCGCAGCGTCGTAGATCGTGGTGCCCTGGGGAACGGAGACCTCGCGGCCGTCGATCGTCGCGGTGATCGTCGGGACCTGCTGGGTGACCGGAAGCATCGTGGTCATCCCAGCAGTCTCGTCCGCGACTTCGCCGTTGTCTACGGTATGGAGGCCTCCGTGTACGGTATACAGACCGCCGAGCCGGGCATCAGTCCTCCGACTTGCTGCTGTCCTGCAGGCCCGCGGAGATGAGGTCCATCACCGACGAGTCGGCCAGCGTCGTGACGTCGCCCACCTCGCGGTTCTCCGCCACGTCGCGCAGCAACCGCCGCATGATCTTCCCCGAGCGGGTCTTGGGCAGCTCCTCGACGACCATGATCTGGCGCGGCTTCGCGATCGGCCCGATCTCCTTGGAGACGTGGTCGCGCAGGGCCTTGATCGCGTCGGCACCCTTGGCCTCGTCCTGGGCGACGTTGCCGCGCAGGATCACGAACGCGACGATGCCCTGCCCGGTGGTCTCGTCGGACGCGCCGACCACGGCCGCCTCGGCCACCGTCGGGTGGCTCACCAGCGCCGACTCCACCTCGGTGGTGGAGATGCGGTGGCCGGACACGTTCATCACGTCGTCCACCCGGCCGAGCAGCCAGAACGCGCCGTCGTCGTCGTACTTGGCGCCGTCGCCCGCGAAGTAGTAGCCCTGGTCGGCGAACCGCGACCAGTAGGTCTCGCGGTAGCGCTCCTCGTCGCCCCAGATGCCACGCAGCATCGACGGCCACGGCTTGTCGAGCACCAGGTACCCGCCGCCACCGGGGCCGACCGGCTTGGCCTCCTCCGTGACGATCTCGGCGCTGACCCCTGGCAGCGGGCGCATCGCCGAACCCGGCTTCGTGGCCGTGACACCCGGCAGCGGCGAGATCATGATCGCGCCGGTCTCGGTCTGCCACCAGGTGTCGACGATCGGGCAGTTGTTGCGGCCGATGTGCTCCCGGTACCACATCCAGGCCTCGGGGTTGATCGGCTCACCGACGCTGCCCAGCACCCGCAGCGAGGAGAGGTCGAACTTCTCCGGGATCTCGCTGCCCCACTTCATGAACGTGCGGATCAGCGTGGGTGCGGTGTAGTAGATCGAGACGCCGTACTTCTGGATGATCTCCCAGTGCCGGCCCTCGTGCGGGGTGTTCGGGGTGCCCTCGTACATCACCGACGTCGCCCGGTTGGCGAGCGGCCCGTAGACGATGTAGCTGTGCCCGGTGACCCAGCCGATGTCGGCGGTACACCAGTAGACGCTCTCGCCGGCCTTGTGGTCGAACACCGCGTTGTGCGTGTAGGCGCACTGCACGAGGTAGCCGCCGGAGGTGTGCAGGATGCCCTTCGGCTTCCCCGTCGTGCCCGAGGTGTAGAGGATGTAGAGCGGCTGCTCGGCGTCGAACGCCTCGGGGGTGTGCTGGTCGGACTGCTTGTCGACCACGTCGTGCCACCAGACGTCCCGGCCCTCGGTCCACGGCACGTCGGTCTCGGTGCGCTTGACCACCAGCACGTGCTCGATCGTCGGCGTCTGCGCCGTCGCCTCGTCGGTGTTCTCCTTCATCGGCGCCGGCTTGCCCCGGCGGAACTGCCCGTCGGAGGTGATGAGGAGCTTCGCCTCGGCGTCCTCGATGCGGGCCTTGAGCGCGCCCGGCGAGAACCCGCCGAACACCACGCTGTGCATGGCGCCGAGCCGCGCGCACGCCAGCATCGAGAACACGGCCTCGGGGATCATGGGCAGCTGGATGGCCACCCGGTCCCCGGTGCCGATACCCAGTTCGATCAGCGCGTTGGCGGTCTTGCTCACCTCGCGCTGCAGATCGGCGTAGGTGATGGTGCGGGTGTCGCCGGGCTCGCCCTCCCAGTGGAACGCCACCTGCTCGCCGTGTCCCGCGTCGACGTGCCGGTCGACGCAGTTGTAGGCCACGTTGAGCTTGCCGCCGACGAACCACTTCGCGAAGGGGGCGTCCCAGTCGAGCACCCGCTCCCACTTCTGCTCCCAGTGCAGCCGGTCGGCCTGCTCCGCCCAGAACGCCTCGCGGTCGGTGTCGGCGCGGTCGTACCAGTCGGCCGTGGCGTTGGCCTGCGCGGCGAACTCGTCGCTCGGTGGGAAGCTCCGATTCTCGGTGGACAGGTTGCTCAGCGTGGCGTGCTCCTCGGCCATCAGGTGCCCTCCTGGTCCTGGGCGTAGCGCCGGGCGTCGGCACCCGGCTCCGCGTGCGTGCTGTTCGACGCTAGCGTCCCGCGCCTCCTCACCCAACGCGCCGTCGGTCCGGACAGGTCGGGGCATTTCGCCTGACGGTCGACGGACGGCCGACCGGCGGCGGAGGAACGGCGCCGCCCTCACCATCCGGCCGGGAACCGCCCGTCCGGTGAGCCGAGCGGTGCCCACCGCGAAAACGCTGGCGCTCCGGGTGGTGTACCCGGGTCGCGGGCGGTGTGCACGCGAGTCGGGGTCCGCATGCGGGTACGGCCCGGGGCGGTGGCAGCATGCGGAGGTGGCCGTGACCGCCGATCCGCTGGCCCCCCTGCTCGACCTGCCGGGGGTGCCCGAGGCCGTCGCGCGGGCTCGGGACGCGCTGGTCGCGGTGCACAACCATCCGGTCAACCGGCGGGGATGGCCGGCGGGTGCGGCCGAGGCGAGCCTGCGGGCAGCGCGTGCGTCGGCCGCACTGGACGGGGCCTCGCTCGCCGCGGGCGACACCGTGGCCGACCCGGTGCTCGCCGGCGCAGTGCGTGCGGCCGAGGAATGCGGGCGGTTGCTCGGTGCGTGGCGCAGCTCCCCGCTCCAGGCGCTGGCGCGGCTGCACGTCGTGGCTGCTGCCGACCTCGTGCCGCCGGACCGCCACGAGGCGGAGCTGGGCAGACCGCGGGCCGGCGACGGGGTGGCGGCCCGGTTGGGCCTGCTCGCCGACCTCGTCACGGGCGCCACCCGCGTGCCGGCCCCGGTGCTCGTGGCCGTCGTGCACGGGGAGCTGCTCGCTCTCGCCCCGTTCTCGGCGGCGAACGGGGTGGTGGCGCGCGCCGCGGCACGGCTCGCCGCGGTGGCCGCCGGCCTCGATCCGAAGGGTCTCGCGGTGCCGGAGGTGGGGCACCTGCGCCACGCCGCGCAGTACCGCGGCACCGCGGCCGCGTTCGCCGGGGGATCGAGCGACGGGGTGCGGGAGTGGGTGCTGCACTGCTGCGCGCAGTGGGAGGCCGGTGCTCGGGAAGGCACCTCGATCGCCGACGCCCGCAGCTGACCCGGACAAAACGAGACGGGCGGCACTCCCGTGGAGGAGCACCGCCCGCCTGCGCAGGAAGTCCGAGATCCAGGCGTGCACTACGTGTCGTGGTTTGTGGCCTCGGCGTCCGGCGTCCCGGTACGCAGGCCCACGACGACATGCCTCCCGCGGCGTGCTGTGCGTGGAGAGCCCGACCTTCCCGCACGGAGCCCCGCTCGGGGTGGACGGGTGCTTCTCTGCCGCACCGCCCCTGGCCGATCAGGGGTCCGTATGGCCCTTTGTAGTCGGTGACCCGGAGCACAGCAAGAGGCTCTGCCAAGTGCACCGGTTCAGGCACGGAGGGTGGCGATCAGCGACCGCGCTGCCACCCTCAGGAACCCCATCCGGCTCAGGAGCGAACCGGGCGCCGCCAGGCGTACCAGCCCACCGCGGCCAGCGCCGCGGCCGCTCCGACGCCGGCCGCCGTGAGCGTGGTGCGCAGGGGTGGCCGGCGGAACCGCAGGACGACCGGATCGGCGAACGTCAGGACGGGCCAGCCACGTTGCGCGGCCTCCCGCCGCAGCGCGCGGTCCGGGTTGACGACGGTGGGGTGCCCGACGGCCTCGAGCAGCGGCAGGTCGGTGATCGAGTCGGAATAGGCGCGGCAGTCCTCCAGCCGGTACCCCTGGTCGTGCGCGAGCCGGCGCGCTGCCTGCGCCTTCTCCTCGCCGTAGCAGTAGTAGTCGATCACTCCCGTGTACCTGCCGTCGACCACGCCCATGCGGGTGGCGACGCAGCGGTCGGCGCCGACGAGCGCGGCGATCGGCTCGACGACCTCCTGGCCCGACGCCGACAGCACCACGACCTCGTCACCGTTGGCCCGGTGCTCGGCGATCAGCTCGGTGGCCTCGGCGTAGACGAGCGGTTCGACGATGTCGTGCAGCGTCTCCGCCACGATGCTGCGGATCTGCGCCACCTCCCAGCCGGTGCACAGCGCGGTGATCCGCTTGCGCAGCAGGTCCATCGTGTTCGCATCCGCGCCCGACAGCACCAGGAGCAACTGCGCGTAACCACTGCGGAGCGCCGCCCGTCTGCTGATGAGACCCTGCCGGCGGAACGGCCGGCTGAACGCGAGCGCGCTCGATCCGGCGATGATGGTCTTGTCGAGATCGAAGAACGCGGCAGCGCCGGAACGACCCGCCGCGGGGGTGGGCAGCTGCGGGGGGAGCGCACCGGACACGCGGGCGAGCTTGCCAGACCGGCACGGTGCAGGTGCGCGTCCCGGTCCGACACCACCCCACTTGCTTCTCGCAGAAACGCGCGGATGCGCTCGTCAAGGGCTACGATGGGGCTGTCCGGTTCTGTCCGGACACGGTTCAGCTCGACCCCCCGGAGCTGAACCACCGACGGCCCCCGCCAATCCCCCCTGGCGGGGGCCGTCCCATTGCCCCGTCAGCTCGCGGCGGCCCAGACCAGGTGCAACACCTCGAGCAGCTCCACCGAGTCGACGACGACCGTGGCCCGGCCGTTCGCAACCGTCACGTCCGGCTCGACGCCGGCCACCAGCAGGTTCGCGCTCGCCGCGGTGGCCTCGTCCGGCAGCGCCACCGAGACCGCGAGGGGCCCCACCGGGATCAGCTCGCGCACGGGGCCGCGCATCGCCATCGGGTTGGTCAGGTTGACCAGGCAGACGGCGAGCTCGCCGTCGCCCTCGTGCACGGCGATGTCGTGCAGCCCCGGCCCGCTGACGCCGACCCGCGGCGGTTCGCCGAGCGCCCACGTCACGGCGTTGCCGATCAACCGGCCGTGGTCGGCCTGGAGCGTCTCCCAGAACAGCGAGCCGATGTCGAACCCGATGTGGACGGTGCGCCCCTCCCCCGGCCGCTGCCGTGCCACGACCGCCGCGTCCTCGGGCGGGCGCCGCGCGTAGACCTCCTCCATCGGGAGGTCCGGGTAGTCCGGCACGAACCGGAAGGGCACGTCGGCGTCCGGGGCCGGCGTGACGCGCAGCAGGTGGGAGCCGCCGATGATCCGCCGGGCGCCGCCGTACCCCGCCGACACCGGGTGCTCCCCGGTCAGCGCGATGTAGTTGTTCTTCACCGGGCCACGGGCGTCCTGCTCCAGATGCAGGCCGAGCACGTCGGCGAGCCCGAAGTCGGTCCGTGGCGTGCCGTCCGCGGTGCGCAGCGATGTCCGGTGCCCCGCCACCACGCCGCCGCCCGCTCGCACGAACTCGCCCACGACGGCGCACGCCTCGTCGCTCATCCGCTCCGCGTTGGGCAGCACGAGCACCCGGAAACGGCCGAGCTCCTCGGCGGTGAACCTGGTGGCGGAGACGAACTCGAACGGGATCCGCGCCTCCACGAGGGCGTGGTGGAAGCCGTCCTCGTGCGCGTCGCTGCCCGGCTCCGCCGCATCGAACACCGCCACATCCGCCGTCACCCGCATCCGGGACAGCACGGGCTCCACGGCCGCGTGCAGGCCGAAGGCGTCGACGACGGGTGCGACCCACCGCTCGTCGGGCACCACCCCGTTGAACTTGGTGAACCACGGGAACGCGCCGTGGGCGAAGCCGTCCACGATCCACGTCTGGATCTCGGCCGGGCCGGCCACCGAGTCCTTCCAGCGGTGGGCGTGGTGCTCGGGTCCCACCGAGGAGATCAGCCCGACCGGGCGGTCGCGGAACGCCCCGCGGCTGCGCTTGGCGTTGCGCCCGGCGGCCCACGGCGGCTCGATGCCGCCGCGGCCCTGCCGGTCGAGCACGAAGAACGGGTAGTGCCGCTCGATCAGGTCGCGGTCGAGCTCGTGCACGGCCAGGCTGCCGAGGTTGGGGATGAACCGCGCGTGCGGGCGGATGTCCTTCACCGCGGTGTCCCACAGCGCCACGAGCTCGCTGAGCTGCTGGCGCCGCCACGGGACATACGCCTTCCAGGCGAGGTCGTCCGGGTCGTAGGGCCCGACCGGCAGCTCGTGGCCGGTGGCGTCGAAGAACGACCTCCGCGCGTGCTCGCTGTAGGACACGCCGTGGCCCTGCCACCGGTTCGCGAAGACGGCGTCGATGTCGTACTCGCGCACCAGCTCGCGGGCCACCTCGGTGACGAACTCCCGGTTGTACGGCCCGATCGGGCAGGTCACGTACGTGCCCGGGAACGCCCAGTGCTCGCGCGGCTCGCCGTCGGGCGTGCGGTCCACCCATTCCGGATGGGCCGCGAGCGCGTCCGCGTGCACGGCGTGCGGGTCGACCCGCGCCATCACGTGCATGCCCAGCCCGCGGGCACCGGTGACGAGCTCGCCGAACGGGTCGCCGTCCCCGAGGTGGCGGCTGCGGTAGTGGTACGGGATCCGCGTCGGGTAGAAGGCCATGTACCCACCCGCGCTGATGCAGGTGGCGTTGGACCTGGTCCGGCGCATGATGTCGATCCAGAACGCGGGATCGAACTCCAGCGGATCGTTCTCGGTGAGCGTGAGCTGGGTCCAGCGCGTGGCCGTCCGATGCCAGTCGGCGGTGCGGAGGTCCGTCGGGGTCATTTGAGTCCTGTCGTCGAGATGCCGCGGATCAGGTACTTCTGGGCGGTCACGAAGAACACGAGGATCGGCAGCAGCGACAGCAGGGACATGGCGAACAGGGCGCCCACCCCGTTCGACGTCTCCGAGCTCATCATCGAGTTCAGCGCCACCGGCACCGTGAACATCTCGGTGGAGGTCAGGTAGATCAGTGGCACGAAGAAGTCGTTCCACGACCAGATGAACGTGAAGATCGCCGACGTCACCAGTGCGGGCTTCATGAGAGGCAGCACGATCGACCAGAAGATGCGGAACGGCCCCGCACCGTCCACCCACGCCGCCGCGTCCAGCTCGCGCGGGATCGTGCGGATGAACTGGACCATGAGGAACGTGAAGAACGCGTCGGTGGCGAGGAACTTCGGCAGCAGCAGCGGGAAGTAGGTGTTCACCATCCCCAGCTGCGAGAAGAAGATGTACTGCGGCACCACCAGCACGTGCAGCGGCAGCATCACCGACACCAGGGTGATCGCGAAGTACAGCCGCCTGCCCCGGAACTCCAGCCGGGCGAGCGCGTAGGCCGCGAGCGAGCAGGAGACCAGGTTCCCGACGATCGAGCCGACGCTCACCAGCAGCGAGTTGAGGAAGAACAGCGAGAACGGCTCGTCGAGCGCGTTCCAGCCGTCGCGGTAGTTGTCGAAGGTCACTTCGGACGGGATCAGCCCGGGCTCGGAGAGCACGAGGTTCCCCGGCTTGATCGAGCTGACGACCATCCAGATCAGCGGGTAGATCATCAACAGCACGAACGCGCACATCACGACGTGCCGCACACCGGCCCTCATCGGTCGTCCCCGTAGAAGACCCAGTACTTCGAGAGCAGGAAGTGCCCCGCGGTCACCACGCCGATCACGAGCAGCAGCACCCACGCCATCGCCGACGCGTAGCCCATGTTGAAGCTGTTGAAGCCCTGTTGGTACAGGTAGAGCGTGTAGAACAGCGTGGAGTCGAGCGGCCCACCCTGGCCGCCGCTGATGATGTGCGCCTGCGTGAACGCCTGGAACGCGCCGATCGTCTGCAACACGAGGTTGAAGAACACGATGGGCGTGAGCAGCGGCACCGTCACGCTCCAGAACTGCCGCACCTTCCCCGCGCCGTCCACCCGCGCCGCCTCGTAGAGCTCCTCGGGGATCTGGCGCAGCCCGGCCAGGAAGATGATCATCGGGGAGCCGAACGTCCACACGTTGAGCACCACGAGCGTCGACAGGGCGGTGTCGGGGTTCTGCAGCCAGCTCTGGCCCTCCACGCCGAACCAGCCGAGCACGCTGTTGACCAGGCCCTCATGGCCGAAGAGCTGGCGCCACAGGATCGCGACGGCCACGCTGGACCCGAGCAGCGACGGCAGGTAGAAGGCGCTGCGGTAGAGCGCGAGGCCGCGCATCCCCTTGTCCAGCACCACCGCGAGCAGCAACGCGAACGCCAGCTGCAGCGGCACCGAGACCAGCACGTACCGCAGCGTCACGCCCACCGACGCCCAGAACCGCTCGTCCTCGACCATCCGGCGGAAGTTGTCGAGCCCGATCAGCTCGGGGTCGTGCAGCAGGTCGTAGTCGGTGAACGAGAGGTACAGCGACGCCAGCAGCGGCACCGCCGTGATGAGGACCAGCCCCAGCAGGAACGGCAGCAGGAACACGTGCGCCGCTCGACCCTGCCTGCGGAACGACGGTGTCCGGCGCCGCCGCGCCCGCTCCGGAGGGCCCTGCGCCACCGGCCGGACGAGGGTGTCCTGGGTCATGACGCCTGGCCGATCTCGCGGTCGATGTCGGCCATCACCCGCGCGGCGGCGTCGGCGACGCTCGATCGCTCCAGCGCCACCTCCTCGATGCCGCGCCCCAGGATCGTGCGCCACGTCCCCGACCCGGCCGGCGCCTCGTAGCGCGGCTTCTGCTCCTGCGCCATCTCCTCCTCGACGGCGGCGAGCATCTTCTTCTCGTCGTCGTTCGCCACCGAGTAGGCCGCCTGCAGCATCTGCGGGTTCGCGGGGGCACCCACCGAGAGCCCGACGAACTGCAGGATCGCCGGGTCGTTGATGTTGTAGTGGACGAGCCGGCCGGCCGCGTCCACCTTGTCGTCGTCGATGCCCTGGTAGACGGCGAGCCGGCTGAGGTAGCCGAAGCGATGGCCGGGCGCCGCGTCCGGGAGCACCGGCATCGATCGCAGCCCGAACTCGAAGTCGGGGAACATCGGCGCCTCGTCGGCGATGTGGTTCGAGTTGCCGAAGGTCATCAGCACGTTGTCGCCGACGACGGTCCACTCCGGCTGCGCGCCCTCCTGCTCGCTCAGGTTCGTGGCGGCACCGGCCCGGCGCAGGACCTCCCACCACTCGAACCACTCCGCGAGGGTGGCCACCTCGAAGCCCATGCGACCGTCGGCGGTCCACAGGTCCTGCCCGTGCTGGCGCAGCCACGCCTCGAAGTTGAGGTCGCCGTACGCGTTGTAGTGGATGCCCTTGCGCCCCTCGGGGGCGTCGCGGGTGTAGTCGATCAGGAACTCGGACAGCCCGTCCCACGTCCAGCTCCCGTCGGCCGGGAGCTGGGCACCCGCCTCGTCGAGGAACGTCTGGTTGTAGCGCACCGCGGCCGTGAGCACCGAGCGCGGAAGCGTGTTCAGTTCCCCGTTGATCCGGTACGAGTCGAGCTGGGTGGCGCTGTACGCCGACAGGTCCAGCGCCGGGATGCCGTCGAGGCGTCGGTACAGCCCGGCCTCGTGGTAGCTCATGACCTGCGGCGACGGGATCCAGAAGACGTCGGGGACGTCGCGGCCCGCCGTCTGGACGGTGATCCGTTCCTGGAAGGCGTCGTAGTCGGCGAACTCGGGCCGGATCTCGATGCCCGGGTTCTGCTGGGCGAACGCGTCCAGTGCGGCCGTGTACTTCTGCTGGCGGACGGTGTCGCCCCACCACGCGTAGCGGACCGCGGTGCCGTCCGAGCCGCCGCCACCGCAGGCGGCGAGCGCCGTCGTACCGGCGGCGCCGAGCGCGCCGATCCCGGCCAGCTGCATGAAACGTCGTCGGTTCATGGGGTTCATCGGATGCTCCCGTGGGGTGGATGTGCTGCCGTGACGCTACGAATCCGAAACTTGTCGGTCAAGATGCAAGGGATACTTGTCTAACAAATTGCTCGGCCAGTAGCGTAGGTGCATGTCGGCAGGCACGTCGAGGTTCACGCTCGCGCCCTCGTCGATGATCGATGCGCTCTACGGGTCGATGCGGCAGCGGATCATCAATGGCGAGATCACCCCGGGTGAGAAGGTCACCGAGGCGCGGGTGGTCGGCGAGTACACGGTGGCGCGGCCCACGGCGAAGGCCTGCCTGGAACGGCTCACCGCGGCCGGGCTGCTGCAGCGCACGGCCCACCGCACCGCGGTCGTGCCGGAGCTCGACGCGCCCGAGATCCTCGACCTCTACTTCGCCCGCGACTCGATCGAGCGCCGGGCCGTGCAGCGCCTCGCCGAGCTGGGTGCGGTCCCGGCGGCCGCCCGCGGCGCCCAGGAACGCATCGAGCGCGCGGTCGCCGACAAGGACTTCGCCCACCAGGTGGAGGCCGACATCGCCTTCCACTCCTCGCTCGTCGACGCCGTCGGCAGCAAGCGGCTCTCCCGCATGCACGAACTGATCATGGGCGAGGTGCACCTGACGATGGGCCAGTTCCAGGCCCACCGCACCACCGACCCCCGCACGGTGGCCGGGGAGCACGAGGCGATCCTCATCGCGATCGAGACGGGCGACGCGGCGGCCGCCGCCGACCACCTCTCCGTGCACCTGCGCGCCGCGCGGGATCGGCTCGTCGCCCGGCTGGCCCGCGACGAGCAGGCGCAGGAGCCGCCCCGCGTGGGCGCCTGACTGCAGGTGCCGCCCGCGTGGGGCGCCTGGCCGAGGCGGTCGTCCCCTCCCCAGCCTGCCTGATGCGCCCGACAAGAACCCGCTGGTCAGCCGCGGGTCAACCGGAGTTATCCACATCAACCACAGGTTGTCCACAGCTTCGGTGATCGTCCGTCACACAGCCCCTCGACCGGCCACGCTGGCTCGTACCCGGCTCGCCCGACCGGGTTCCCGAGGAGGCTGCCGTGCGATCGAGAGAAGTGCCGGAGCGAGCAGGCCCACCGCGTCGAGGCCTGGTCATGGTCTCCGACCCCGAGCTGCTCGACGCCCTCCTGCGGCTCGCCGCCGCCGCGGGGTGCGAGCTGCAGCGCGCGGTCGACCCACCGCAGGCCCGGGCGTTCTGGAGCGAGGCAACGCTGGTGCTCCTCGACGCCACCGCGGCCGCGCAGTGCGCCCGGGCCGGGCTGCCCCGCCGCGGCGACGTCGTGCTCGCGGTGCGCGGCGAGCCGCCGGCGTCCGTCTGGCAGCACGCCGTGGCCGTCGGGGCCGAGCACGTCATCGCGCTGCCCGAAGCCGAGCAGTGGTTGGTGGCAGCGCTCACCGACGCCGCTGAGGGCCCGCGCCCCGGTGGCGCCGTGCTCGCGGTCGTCGGCGGTCGGGGCGGGGCCGGTGCGTCGGTGCTCGCAACCGCGGTCGCCGTCACCGCGGTGCGCGAGGGCGCCCGTGCCCTCCTGGTCGACTGCGATCCGCTCGGTGGCGGTCTCGACCTCGTGCTCGGCGCGGAGGACCTCGGAGGGCTGCGTTGGCCCGCCGTCGGGGTCGAGGGTGGTCGGGTCCCGGCAGCGGCCCTGCATGCGGCCCTGCCCTCACCCCGGGTCGGGCGCGGCGACGGCGGGCTCGGTGTGCTCTCCTGCGACCGCACCACCCATGGGCCGCCACCCACCGCGGTGCGGGCCGTGGTCGAGGCGGGGCGCCGCGCCGGCGACACCGTCGTCTGCGACCTCCCGCGCTACCCCACCGAAGCCGCGGTCGCCGCCCTCACCGTCGCCGACCTCGTGGCGCTCGTCGTCACCGCGGATGTCCGCTCGTCGGCCGCCGGCGCCCGGGTCGCCGCGCTGCTCGGCGAGCACGGGCGGCCGGTTCGGGCGGTGGTGCGCGGCCCGGCTCCGGGCGGTATCGATGCCGACGAGGTGGCCAGGGCACTCGGGCTCCCGCTGCTCGCGGCCATGCGCCCGGAACCGGGGCTGGCGCGAGCCCTCGAACGAGGCGAGGCGCCGCCGCGGCCGCACGGCCCGCTCGCCGGCGCGGCCCGGGCCGTGCTCGCCGCGGTGCGGGCGGCGTCGGGGGCGCGGTCATGAGCCCGCGAGCAGGTGCGGCCGCACTCGCCGGCCAGGCCGAGGTCTCCCCGCTCGTCGACAGGGTCCGCACCCGGCTCGCCGCGACGGGCGGCGAGATCACCCAGGCCGCCGTCGCCGCGGCCGTGCGGGCGGAGTCCGGCGGTGTGGTCTCCGACCTGGACGTGCTGTCCGCGCTGCGGATCCTGCGTCAGGAGTTCGTCGGCGCCGGGCCGCTCGACCAGCTCCTGCGAGACCCGCGCACCACCGACGTCCTGGTCTGCGGGCCGACCTCGGTGTGGGTCGACCGGGGCGCAGGGCTCGAGCACACCGCGATCCGCTTTCCCGACGACGCCGCCGTTCGCCGGCTCGCACAACGCCTCGCGATCGCCGCCGGGCGCCGCCTCGACGACGCCAGCCCGTACGTCGACGGCTGGGTCCCCGACGCCGGCGTACGGCTGCACGCGGTGCTGCCACCGGTCGCCGCCGACGGCACCTGCTTGTCCCTGAGGGTCCTGCGCCCCACGGCACACGACCTCGCCACGCTGCGCGCGCTGGGCACCCTCGACGCCACCGGTGAGGCGTTGCTGCGGGCGGTACTCGCAGCCCGACTCGCGTTCGTCGTGTCGGGAGGCACCGGCAGCGGCAAGACCACCATCCTCGCCGCACTGCTCGCGGCCGTCGACCCGCGGGAACGCGTGGTGTGCGTCGAGGACGCCGAGGAGCTCCGGCCTCGCCACCCGCACGTCGTGCGGCTGGTCGCCCGCCCGGCCAACATCGAAGGCGCGGGCGGGGTCACGCTGCGCGACCTCGTGCGGCAGGCCCTGCGGATGCGTCCGGACCGGCTCGTCGTCGGCGAGGTGCGCGGTGGCGAGGTGTGCGACCTGCTCGCCGCGCTCAACACCGGCCACGACGGCGGTGCGGGCACCATCCACGCCAACTCCGCGCGGGAGGTGCCCGCGCGGATGGAGGCGCTCGCCGCCACCGGCGGCCTGGGCCGCGACGCGCTGCACAGCCAGCTCGCCGCGGCCGTGCAGGTCGTGCTGCACATGCGGCGGCTCCCGTCCGGGGCCCGCGCGCTCGACACCGTCGCCGTACTGGGCCGGGACGCCCACGCCCACACCGTCACCGTCCGGCCGGTCTGGACCCGCGCACACGGCTGGAGCGCAGAGCGGGATGCACTCGGTGCGCTGCTCCAGGAGCGGGAGGTGGCTCCGCCGTGGTGAGCACCGCTGCCGCCTGCGCCGCCCTCGCCGCGGCCATCGCCTGTGCACCGACGCCGCCCGCAGTGGCCCGCTTCGCCGCGCTGTGGCCGGCACCGCGGGTCCGGCGCGCGCTCCAGCCGGGTCTGGTCGGTCCCGTGCTCGTCGGAGGCCTCGGTGGGGCCGCGCTCGCCGGGGTGGGCGGTGCGCTCGCCGGAGCGCTCGCGGCCCTCGTGGTCCGCCGCCGACGAGCAGGGCGGCGCGCCGCGCACGAGATCGCCGCTGCCGCCGAGCAGCTGGCCGCCGCTGTCGCGCGCATCACCGACGAGCTGCGCGCCGGCAGCCATCCGGCCGCGGCGCTCGCGGGCACCGACGCCGATGGCCCACACGCCCGGGCGGTGCTCGCCCCGGCGGCGGTGGCCGCCCGCCTGGGCGACGGGGTCGCGCCCGCGCTGCGCCGGGGTGGCACCACCCGCCCGGAGATCAGCGCCGACGTCGAGCGGATCGCCACGGCATGGACGCTCGCGGAACGGCACGGCATCCCGCTGGCCGACCTGCTCGGCCGCGCCCACGAGGACATCCGCTGGCGGGTGCGGTTCGCGGCCACCGTCCGGGCGCAGCTCGCCGGCCCGCGCGCCACCGCGGCCGTGCTCACCACGCTGCCGGTGCTCGGCATCGGCCTCGGGCAGCTGATCGGTGCCGACCCGCTCGGAGTCCTGCGCGATGGCCCCCTCGGCCAGGTCCTGCTGGTCGTCGGCGTCGCGCTGCTCGCCGCGGGCAGCGCGTGGTCGGAGCGGATCCTCGATTCGGCGGTGCCCTGATGACGAGCGGGCCGCCGGGCTCGTCCGGCCAGATCGTGGCGCTCTCACTCCTCGCCGCGGCGCTCCTCGTGTGCGGCACGCGGCCAGGCCGCCGGCGGCTGCGCGCGCTGCATGCACCGCCCGCGCATCCTGCCCCGGAGAGCGCCTCGGTCCGCCCGGCCTGGGTGGCGGTCGGCGCGGCCGCCGCAGGTGCGCTGGGCTGGGCCGTCGCGGGTGCGGCAACCGGTCTGCTGCTCACCGCCGCGGCGGTAGGTGCAGGAGTCCTCGCGACGCGCCGCAGCCGGGGCGATCGAAGCCTCGCGGCGGAACCGGACACCGATCTGGCAGCAGGTTGGGAGCTCCTCGCCGTGTGCCTGGAGGCCGGCCTGCCCGTGTCCCTCGCCGTCACGGCTGCCGTCGAACCGCTCCGCGGCGCGGTCGGCGCTCGGATGCGCCGCACCGCGGGCCTGCTCGAGCTCGGCGCCGATCCGGCGGCCGCATGGCTCGCCGCGGAGCAGCTGCCCGCCCTCGCGACGTTCGCCCGGGCGGCAGGCCGGTCCGCGGGCACCGGATCAGCTCTGGCACAGGTCGCTCGTGCCGAGGCCGAGCGGATCCGCGCCACCCTGCTCGACACCGCCCAGGCGAAGGCCCAGCGCGCAGCTGTGCTCATCACCGCGCCGCTCGGCGTGTGCTTCCTGCCCGCGTTCATGGTCCTGGGCATCGCCCCCGTCGTCGTCGGCCTCGCCGGCGAGGTGCTCGCCAACTGGTGAGCGCAACGCACCCGAAGAGAAGGAGAACCTCATGATCAGGCCCACACCCTCCCGCCCCGTTCTGCCCACCTGGCCAATCGGCCGGGAGCTGCCGTCGCGCCTTCACCGGCTCCGCGACGACGACCACGGCATGAGCACGGTCGAGTACGCCATCGGCACGGTGGCCGCCGCGGCGTTCGGGGCCCTGCTCTACACGGTGATCACCGGCGACTCGATCCTCACGGCACTCACCGGAATCGTCGAGCGCGCACTGTCGGTCACGTTCTGATGGGCGCGCGGGCGCCGGCCTGGCGCGGCCAGGCCTCGGACGAGCACCGAGACCACGGAGCCGTCACGGTCGAAGCGGCGCTGGCTCTGTGCACTCTCGCGGTGTTCCTCGCCATGGCCGTCGGCGCGATCGCCGCGGCCGGTGCGTCGATCCGATGTGTCGACGCGGCCCGCGAGCTCGCCCGGCTGGCCGCTCGCGGCGAGGCAGAACGGGGGCGCACCGTCGCCGCCCAGCTGGCCCCGGCAGGCGCCCGGCTGGCCCTGCGCGCCGACGGCGACCTCGTGGTCGCCGAGGTCTCGGCCGAGCTCCTGCGGCCCCTGCCGGTGCGGATCGGAGGCCACGCGGTAGCCGCCCTCGAACCGGGAGCGGCACCGCCATGATCGATCACGACGACCTCACCCACGACCGGGGCAGCGCCACCGTCTGGGCGGCCACCGGCGTGGCGGTGATCATGATCGTGTTCCTGGTCGGCCTGCACCTGGGAGCGGCGGTGATCGCCCGGCACCGCGCGGAGGCCACCGCCGACCTCGCGGCCCTCGCGGCAGCCGTTCTCGCCGTCGAGGGCACGGAGGCCGCATGTGCCCGCGCAGGTGAGGTCGCGGGAGCAATGGGCGGCACGGTTGCCGACTGCCGGCTGGCCGGCTGGGACGCGCTGGTAGAGGTTCGCGTGCCGATCTCGATCGCATTCCCGGGTATCGATGCTGCCGCCGGCCGGGCGCGGGCCGGGCCCGTGCCCACGACCGACGATTCCGTTCCCGCACCACCGGTCGTGGAGACCACACCGCCGAACGACCCACCGGAGGCTCACCTGATCGCCATCGGGTTCGCCCTCCAGCTGGCGATTCGGACGACGAGCGGTCGGCCGACGCAGACAGGCGGCCGGGCCCATCGCGGTGCCCGCCAACTCGTCACTTCGCGTGTCCGCCCGACGACTCGGCGCACCACAAGAACGCTCGTCGTCACACCGGTACCGATCAGCGACAAGCCCTGGCGACGGAGGGATCGGGCGCGCCTACTGGACGTAGCCCCCGGCCGGCACAGCCCGGCCGGACCCCGAAGTCGCTCCCCAGACTGCGGTGGGGCCGGAACGTCCTAACCGACGCCCACCCACATCCGGCCCACCGCACGCCGACCGTCGCCGGCCGGCCCGGCCCCCGACGTGGCCGGCCGGCGACGGCCTATCCCACGGCCGAGCCCACGGCAGGGTCGATCCTTCCGCCCAGCGCGTCGAGCACCACGTCGAGCAGCAGCACCGCCCCTGATTTGTCCAGCGGGGCGTTGCCGTTGCCGCACTTCGGCGACTGCACGCAGGACGGGCATCCGGTGCGGCACTCGCAATCACCGATGGCTGCCCGGGTGGCGGCGAGCCAGCGCCCCAGCACCGCGTGCCCGCGCTCGGCGAAGCCCGCGCCGCCGGGATGGCCGTCGTGCACGAACACCGTGGGCCGGCCGGTGTGCGGGTGCAGGGCGGTGGACATGCCGCCGACGTCCCAGCGGTCGCAGATCGCGAAGAGCGGGAGGAGGCCGATGGCGGCGTGCTCGGCGGCGTGCAGCGCGCCGGGGATCCTCCTCGGTGGCACCCCGGCCGCCACGAGTGCCTCCTCGGTCACGTCGTACCAGACACCGCGGGTGCGCAGCACCTGCTCGGGCAGGTCCAGGGGGGTGGTCGCCAGCACCGTGCCGTCCGGGGCCCGGCGCAGGTACTCCACCACCTGCGAGGTCACGGTCAGGTCGCCGAACGACACCCGCACCGGCCCGAGGTCGCGGTGGTCGAGCACGCGCGCCACCTCGACGTCGGACGTGGACCGCGCGTCGGTGCGGAACCCCGGATCGGAGGTCGTCACCACGGCGATCCCGGCCGCAAGGTCCAACTCCTGCACGAGGTAGGTCTCCCCCCGGTGCAGGTACACCGCACCGGAGTGCACGGTCGCGGGCGCGGAGGCGCCGTCCACCGTGCCGAGCATCCGGCCCGTGCCCGCCTCCACCACGGCCACCTGGCCGAGGCCCGAACCCCTGATGTCCACCGAGCCGGCAGGGCGTTCCCTGGTGGAGGGCCAGTACCAGCCGGTCGGCCTGCGCCGCAGCGCCCCTTCGGCCACGAGCTCGTCGAGCACCGCGGCCGCGGGCGCTCCGCCGAACACGTCACGCACGTCGTCGTCGGTCACCGGCAGCTCGGCCGCGGCACACACGAGCTGGGGGCCCAGCACGTAGGGGTTGGCGGGGTCGAGCACGCATCCCTCCACCGGGGCACCGAGCAGGGAGTCCGGATGGTGCACGAGGTAGGTGTCCATGGGGTCGTCCCGTGCCACGAGCACCACGAGCGCCTCGTCGCGAGCCCGGCCGGCGCGTCCGGACTGCTGCCAGAACGACGCCCTGGTGCCCGGGAACCCCGCCACCACCACTGCGTCGAGGCCTGCGATGTCCACGCCGAGTTCGAGCGCGTTCGTAGTGGCCACTCCGAGGAGCTCGCCGCCGGCCAGGCCGGCCTCCAGCGCGCGCCGCTCCTCGGGCAGGTAGCCGCCACGATATGCGGCCACCCGGGTTGCGAGGTCCGGGTCGACGTCTGCGATCAGCCGCTGCGCGGCCATCGCCGCCACCTCGGCGCCGCGGCGGGAACGCACGAAAGCGAGCGTGCGCGCCCCGGCGAGCACCAGGTCGGCGAGCATCCGGGCCGCCTCGGTGCCGGCGGCACGCCGCACCGGCGCGCCGTTCTCGCCGGTGATCTCCGCGAGCAGGGGCGGCTCCCACAACGCGATGGTGCGCCCGGCGGCGGGCGAGCCGTCCTCCGTCACCGCAGCCACATCGCGCCCGGTGAGCCGGCGGGCGAACCCCGCGGGCTCCGCCACCGTTGCCGAGGCGAGCACCAGCGTGGGCCGCGAGCCGTAGCGCGCGCAGACCCGCAACAGCCTGCGCATCAGGAGCGCCACGTGCGAGCCGAACACACCGCGGTAGGTGTGGCACTCGTCCACCACCACGAACTGCAGCCTGCGCAGGAACATGGCCCACTGGCTGTGGCGCGGCAACAGGGCGCGGTGCAGCATGTCCGGGTTGCTGAACACCCAGCGGCCGTGCCGCCGCGCCCAGTCCCGCGCGTCGTTCGGGGTGTCGCCGTCGAACTGGGCCGGACGCACGTCGGGGAGGGCGAGCGCTTCGAGCGCGCGCAGCTGATCGGCCGCGAGCGCCTTCGTGGGCGCCAGGTAGAGGGCGGTGGCCTTCGGATCCTGCACGAACCGCGCGAGCACGGGCAGCTGGTAGGCGAGCGACTTCCCCGACGCCGTTCCGGTGGCCACCACGACGTCCTGGCCCGACCAGGCCAGTTCCGCCGCCTCGGCCTGGTGGGTCCACGGGGCCGGCACGCCCTGGCGCTCCCACGCTTCCCTCAGCTGCGGCGGCGCCCACTGCGGCCAGGCCGCGGTCTGCCCGGCCCGCGGGGAGAGCCGCACCGTGTGCATCAGCGGACCGGTGGCGTCGCCGTCGGGGGGCGTGTCGGCTCCGGCGAGCACGCGGCGCAGCAGAAGCTCACCCCGACCTGCCGGTTCGCGCCCTTCGCCCACAGTGCCCGAGGTTGGCACACCGCACCGACGCCGGTCCGGCTGGTGCCCCGGCAGGTCGAGTCGAGGGCCGGTGGTGAGGGGGCTCACTGCGCGGTGTCGAAGGCCACACACTTACACTGCACGCGCCTGTACCGCGCCCACCTGGTGCGACGGGTTTCCTCAGACGCCAGGGGTGCCGTCCGTGTCCCCCTGGCCCGTTTCGTTAATGACCAGGAGGACGGATGTCCGAGTCCACCACCCTCGCCGCGAGCGATGTGACGCTCGCGGGGGGCGACTACGCCATTGTCGGCGTGGTCGCGGTGGTCGCGCTCGCCGCACTGGCCATCGGCTTCGTCCTGCTCCGGGAGGTTCTCGCTGCCGGCGAGGGCACCTCGAAGATGCAGGACATCGGTCGAGCGGTCCAGGAAGGCGCCGCGGCGTACCTCAACCGCCAGTTCCGAACACTCGGCATCTTCGTCGTCATAGTGTTCGTGCTGCTGTTCGCGCTGCCGGGCGACATCGGCGAGCGCGTGGGGCGGTCGATCTTCTTCGTCATCGGCGCTGTGTTCTCCGCCACGATCGGCTACCTCGGCATGTGGCTCGCCACCCGGGCCAACATCCGGGTCGCCGCGGCAGCCCGCGAGCCCGGTGGCCGGGAGAAGGCCACCCGCATCGCGTTCCGCACCGGTGGCGTGGTCGGCATGTTCACCGTCGGGCTCGGCCTGTTCGGCGCCGCGGTGGTGGTGCTCGTCTACACCGGCCAGGCCCCCAAGGTGCTCGAGGGCTTCGGCTTCGGGGCGGCGTTGCTCGCCATGTTCATGCGTGTCGGCGGCGGCATCTTCACCAAGGCCGCCGACGTGGGTGCCGACCTGGTCGGCAAGGTCGAGCAGGGCATTCCCGAGGACGACCCGCGCAACGCCGCCACCATCGCCGACAACGTCGGTGACAACGTCGGCGACTGCGCCGGGATGGCTGCCGACCTGTTCGAGTCGTACGCGGTCACGCTCGTCGCCGCGCTGATCCTGGGCACGGCGGCGTTCGGCCAGCAGGGCCTGCTGTTCCCGCTGATCGTGCCGGCCATCGGCGTGCTCACCGCCGTCGTCGGCGTCTACATCACCCGGGCGCGCGAGGGCGAGGGCGGGCTCAAGGCGATCAACCGGAGCTTCTACATCTCCGCGCTCATCTCCGCCGTGCTGTGTGTGATCGCCGCGTTCGTCTACCTGCCGTCGACGTTCGACGCGCTGAACGGCCCCACCGACGGCACGGTCGTCGACGCGATGGCCGGCGCCGACCCGCGCCTGCTCGCCTCCACCGCCGTGATCATCGGCATCGTGCTCGCCGGCGTGATCCTCTGGCTCACCGGCTACTTCACCGGCACCGAGGACAAGCCCGTGAAGACGGTGGGCCAGTCCTCCCTCACCGGCGCGGCCACGGTCATCCTGGCCGGGATCTCGATCGGCTTCGAGTCGGCCGTGTACACCGCGCTCGTGATCAGCGCCGCGGTGTTCGGCGCGTTCGCGCTGGCCACCGGCTCGATCACGGTGGCGCTGTTCGCGGTGGCGCTGGCCGGTACCGGTCTGCTCACCACGGTCGGCGTCATCGTCGCGATGGACACCTTCGGGCCGGTCTCGGACAACGCCCAGGGCATCGCGGAGATGTCCGGCGACGTCGAGGGCGAGGGCGTCGGCATCCTCACCGAGCTGGACGCGGTGGGCAACACCACCAAGGCCATCACGAAGGGCATCGCCATCGCCACGGCGGTGCTCGCCGCCACGGCCCTGTTCGGCTCGTACCGCGACGCGATCAACCAGGCGCTGGCCGAGGCGGGTGGCACGCTGAGCAACGCGGGCACCGCCTTCGCGTTCGAGGTGTTCGCGCCGAACACGCTCGTCGGCGTGATCATCGGTGCTTCCGTCGTCTTCATGTTCTCGGGGCTCGCGATCAACGCCGTCACCCGTGCGGCGGGCGCGATCGTGTTCGAGGTCCGACGGCAGTTCCGGGAGGAGCCCGGGATCATGGAGGGCACCGTCCGGCCGAACTACGCCAACGTCGTGGACATCTGCACCCGTGACTCGCTGCGGGAGCTCGCCACGCCCGGCCTGCTGGCGATCTTCGCACCGATCGCGGTCGGCTTCGGTCTCGGCGTCGGCCCGCTGGCCGGTTACCTGGCCGGCGCCATCGCCACCGGCACCCTCATGGCCATCTTCCTGGCCAACTCCGGTGGCGCGTGGGACAACGCGAAGAAGCTCGTGGAGGACGGCAACCACGGCGGCAAGAACTCGCCGGCGCACGAGGCCACGATCATCGGCGACACGGTGGGCGACCCGTTCAAGGACACCGCGGGCCCGGCCATCAACCCGCTGATCAAGGTGATGAACCTGGTCTCGGTGCTGATCGCCCCGGCCATCGTGACGTTCTCGGTGGGCGACTCGGCATCCACGCCGGTCCGCATCGCGATCGCGCTGGTTGCCTTCGCGATCATCGTCGCGGCGGTCGTGGTGTCCAAGCGCCGCTCCACCGTCATCGCCGACACCCCGGCGGAGAGCACGGTCGGCTGACCGCCTGCCCTCTTTCCGTCAACTCTTCAACGACGAAGGGCCGTTCACCCGTACGGGTGGACGGCCCTTCGTCGTTGTAAGGGGCAGTCCGCCGAACAGGCGCCGGCCCCGGGAGGATCCATGAGGACCCGCACGTTGAGCTACACCGTCGCCACGCTCGCGGTGCTCGTCACCGGGTGCGGCGGCCAGACTGCACCGAGCGAGCAGGCGGTGGCCTGGACGAACCAGGTGTGCGGGGCGCTGGCCGGCTTCACGCGGGCGGCCACCACCAGCCCGCGGGTCGACCCGGCCGACCCCTCGAAGACTGTGCAGGAGGTGGACCGGTACCTCGGGTCGACGTCGGAGGAGCTGGAGCGCTCCCTCACCGGGCTGGACGCGGTGGGCGCGTCGCCCGTGGAGGGCGGCGACGGGTACGTCGAACGCCTCGAGGAGGCGCTGCGCGGCATTCGGACCGGGTTCGATTCGGCGCGCACGCAGCTCGCCGCGGTGGACGTGTCGAATTCCGCGGTGCTGGCCACCGCGATCCCGGCGGCATTGGCTCCCCTGCAGGAGCTACGGAACCTGCCGGCCCCCACCGAGGGTATGCGAGCCAACGAGGAACTCGGCGCGGCGAGCGAGCGGGCGGACAACTGCCGCGCCCTCCGCTCGACCGGCGCGCCCACGGGCTGACCCGACCGCCGTGCCGCCGGCCAGAGGGCCGGTGCGGGGCGCCTCCACCCGCCGGGCACACTGTCGGGTGACCGTTTCCCCACGCGCCGGGAGCAGCCGCATGCCCCGTATCACCCCGCACGCCCTCCTCGTTCGGGCCGTAGCCGGCCTGGTGTTGAGCGGTGGTGCACGACCGCGGTGTCCGGAGCGGCATCGGCCGACAGCGCGGCCGCCGCTCAGGGCACCGGGGACGCCGTGGCCTGGGTCGATCAGATCTGCGGCTCGCTGCTCCCGTACGTCCGGGCGGCAGGTTCACCGCCGAAGCCCACCGAGGCACCGGACGCGGCCACCCTCGTCCAGGACATCAGCGGATATCTCAGCGAGAGCGAGGAGAGCGCCGGATCGGCGATCACCGGCATGGAGGCGGCCGGGCCCGCACCGATGGCCGGTGGCGACGAGATCGTCGCTCGGATGAGCACCTCGTTGGAGACGATGCAGACCTCGCTCCGCGACGCGCGGACCCGGATCGAGCGGGTCAACATCAACGATCGGCAGGCGCTGCTGCGCGAGGTGCCCGCCGCGATCGAGTCGGTGGAGCGTCTCGCGAGCACGCCGAGCCCGATGGCCGACCTGCAGCGCAATCGGGAGCTCGCCCAGGCGGGCCGGGATGCGGCAGGTTGCCAGCAGATCGCGCGCGAGTTCGGGGGGTGACCGCAATGTCCCGCTCGTCCCGGCGCGGGCCGGCCCTGACCGGGATGCTCGCCGCCACGGCGTTGGTCGTCACGGCGCTGCTCACCGCAGGCTGCACCACCACGGTCGGCGGCACCGCCGCCGCCAACTCGGCCCCTGCCCCGAGTGAGGGTCCGGGGAGCGACCCCGTCGCGTGGGCTGATCGGGTCTGCGAGGCCGTGCTGAGCTTCGCCGTGCCCGCAACCTCGGCCCCCGACTTCACGACGTCGAGCGACCTGCCGGCCGTCCAACGCACGGTCAGCTCCTACCTGGGCACCGTCGTGACCGGAGCCAAGCAGGGCCAGGCGCACCTCGCCGAGGTGGGCAAGGCTCCGGAACCGGCAGGCGACGAGGTCGCGGGCCGCGCCGGCGACGCGATGGGCACGCTCGAGGAGGACTTCGGCAAGATCAAGGCCACGGTGGACGGCGCCGACCCGAACAATCCCACCGCTTTCGCGACGACCCTGGCTCAGGCCGAGTCGAGGGTATCGGCGGCCGCACCGCCCAATCCGCTCGGCGATCTCTCGGCGACGCCCCGGCTCTACCGGGCGGCCGAGCGGTCGGCGCAGTGCCAGCGGCTGTCCGCGCTGTCGGCGAACGCGCCGCGCTAGTGCCCCGCCCCGAAAGGTTGGCGCGTAAATCGGTGGATCCAGGCGTTCGCTGGCAAGGCGCCGCACGGCCCTCGTACCGGGCGTACTCGGGTCGTGCGGCAACGCGGCCAGCGGGCGCCTGGGCCGCCGAGTTACGTGGTGAACCTTTCGGGGCGGGGCACTAGGGTCCGACGCGCCGGTGTCCTGAGCGCCGCTCGGCGCGTCCCGGTACCGCGAATCGAACAGGTGTTCTACTCTGCGCCTCGTGTCGCAGCTGTCGATGTTCTCTGCGGAGTCACGGCCGCCACAGGTGAGAGACCTGGCGGGGCTGCTCTGCGGTCCGGGGCAGATCGCCCGGTTCGGCGCCGGGGACCAGGCCCGGCTCTCGATCGTCCTGCCCGACCCGGCCCGCGCGCCCGCGGTGGCGACGGCGTGCGCGGCCACGGGCATCCCGGTCACCACGGTCCGCACCGAGTCCGGCGCCCTGTTGTTGCGGACGGCGTTCCGCTGCGACCTGGTCGGCCTGGCGAGTGTGTGGACGCGGGGATCGGCGAAATCCGTCCCGGAGGGATGGCAGCTGGACGGTCCGGCGTTGCGCATGTGGGCACTCGCGGCGGGCCGTCCGGACGAGCGGGGCGGGTACCTGCTGGCGCTCGACCCGCACGCCCCCGAGACACACCTCCCGCTGATCGCGGCGGCCACCCGCGCAGGCCTACCACCTGCTCGGGACGGCCGCGGGCCGGCTCTGCGGATCAGCGGTACGCGCCGCGTCGCACGGCTGGTCGAGCTGGTCGGCCCGGTGCCGCCGGGCGCCGCGACGACGGTGTGGCCGCGGTACTGGGGTAGAACGGCGTCTTGACGGCATGGTTAGGCTCGCGCGGCGCAGGTCGGCAGCACGTCGGTTCCTCTCCGGTTCCGCAGCTGAATGTGACGAGCGTGACACAGCGGGTGGGTGTGCGAACGTAAGGTTCTGGCGGAAGCCCGTGCCGCGGCCACGCATACTCGGTGTCCTGGCCCCCGTGCAGCCGGCGCGGTGGGTACCGGGGACGGCCGGCGCGTGACGACGACAGGCGTTCACCGGCAAGTCCGTAGACGATGGAGTAGGACCAGGTGGCAACCGGAACGACGAGTGCGAAGCCCGCGACCGGCAAGGGCGCGGGCAGCGGCCGCACGGCAGGCGGCGGTCGGGGTACCGGCACGTCCACCGGCGCCGCCAACGGACGGCCGACGCGACGGTTGGTGATCGTCGAGTCCGGCACGAAGGCCAAGAAGATCCAGCAGTTCCTCGGCCGCGACTACATCGTGGAGGCCTCGGTCGGGCACATCCGCGACCTGCCACGCGGGGCGGCGGACGTGCCGGCCAAGTACAAGGGCGAGTCGTGGGCGCGCCTCGGCGTCGACGTCGACAACCAGTTCGCGCCGCTGTACATCATCACGCCCGAGAAGAAGGGCAAGGTGGCCGAGCTCAAGGACGCGCTCAAGTCGGTCGACGAGATCCTGCTCGCCACCGACCCCGACCGCGAGGGCGAGGCCATCGCCTGGCACCTGCTCGACACGCTCAAGCCGAAGATCCCGGTGCGCCGGATGGTCTTCCACGAGATCAGCGAGCCGGCCATCCGCGCGGCCGTGGAGAACCTGCGCGACCTCGACCACGACCTCGTCGACGCCCAGGAGACCCGCCGCATCCTCGACCGCCTCTACGGCTACGAGGTCTCCCCCGTGCTGTGGAAGAAGGTCATGCCGCGGCTGTCGGCGGGCCGGGTGCAGTCGGTGGCCACGCGGATCATCGTGCAGCGCGAGCGCGAGCGGATGGCGTTCGTCCCGGCGTCGTACTGGGACATCGCCGCGCAGCTCGACGCCGGCGCGGAGGCGAGCCCTCGGCAGTTCCCGGCGCGCCTGGTGGCGGTCGACGGCACCCGGGTGGCCACCGGCCGCGACTTCGGCCCCGACGGGCAGCTCAAGTCCGCCGGCCGCAAGGACGCCGCCCGCCCGCTGGACGAGGCGAGCGCCCGCCGGCTGGCCGAGGCGCTCGACGGCCGCGACCTCGCCGTCGAGTCGGTCGAGTCGAAGCCCTACACCCGCAAGCCGTACCCGCCGTTCATGACCTCCACGCTGCAGCAGGAGGCCGGCCGCAAGCTGCGGTTCTCGGCCGACCGCACCATGCGCAGTGCGCAGCGGCTCTACGAGAACGGCTACATCACCTACCTGCGCACCGACTCCACCACGCTGTCGGACACGGCCATCCAGGCCGCCCGCACCCAGGCACGCGACCTGTACGGCGCGGAGTACGTCTCGCCGCAGCCGCGGCAGTACACGCGCAAGGTCAAGAACGCGCAGGAGGCGCACGAGGCCATCCGGCCGGCGGGCGAGAGCTTCCGCACGCCAGGTGAGATCGCCCGCGAGGTCGACGGCGACGACTTCCGGCTCTACGAGCTGATCTGGCAGCGCACGGTGGCCTCCCAGATGGCCGACGCCCGCGGCACCACCGTCAGCATCCGGATCGCCGGCACGGCCGCCACCGGCGAGGACGTCACCTTCGCCGCGTCGGGCCGCACGATCACGTTCCCGGGCTTCCTCAAGGCGTACGTCGAGACGCTCGACGAGGGCAGCGACGGCCAGGCCGACGACGCCGAGTCGCGGCTGCCCGAGCTGGTGAAGGGCCAGCCGCTCACCGCGGCCGAGCTCACGCCGGAGGGCCACACCACCAACCCGCCCGCGCGCTACACGGAGCCGAGCCTGGTCAAGTCGCTGGAGGACCTGGGCATCGGGCGGCCGTCCACCTATGCGTCGATCATCAAGACCATCCAGGACCGCGGCTACGTGTGGAAGAAGGGGCAGGCCCTCGTGCCGTCCTGGATCGCGTTCGCCGTGGTCGGGCTGCTCGAACACCACTTCGGGCGGCTGGTCGACTACGGCTTCACGGCCGCGATGGAGGATGAGCTCGACTCGATCGCGCGGGGCACCCAGCACCGCACCGACTGGCTGTCGGGCTTCTACTTCGGCGCGGAGCAGGGCAGCGAGGGTTCGGTCGCGCGGTCCGGCGGCCTGAAGAAGCTCGTGGGCGTCAACCTCGAGGAGATCGACGCACGCGAGATCAACTCGGTGCCGGTGTTCGACGACGTCGTGGTGCGCGTCGGGCGCTACGGGCCCTACCTGGAGCGGGTACGCGACGGCCAGTCCCAACGCGCCAACCTGCCCGACGACCTGCCGCCTGACGAGCTCACCCCCGAGGTCGCGGAGCAGCTGTTCTCCGTGCCGCAGGAGGGCCGCTCACTGGGCGTCGACCCGGTCACCGGGCACGAGATCGTGGCCAAGGAGGGCCGCTACGGGCCCTACGTCACGGAGATCCTCCCGGACACCGAGCCGCCAGCCGCCACCAACGGCAACGGCACCGCGACGAAGAAGAAGGCCCCGGCCAAGCCCAAGCCCCGCACCGGATCGCTGTTCAAGTCGATGGCCACCGAGTCGGTCACGCTCGAGGAGGCGCTGCGGCTGCTCTCGCTGCCGAGGCTCGTCGGCGCCGACCCGGAGAGCGGCGAGGAGATCACCGCCCAGAACGGCCGCTACGGGCCATATCTGAAGAAGGGCACCGACTCGCGCTCGCTCGCCGACGAGGACCAGCTGTTCACGGTCACGCTCGACGAGGCGCTGGAGCTGTACAAGCAGCCCAAGCAGCGCGGCAGGCGTGCCGCGGCGGCCACGCCGCCGCTGCGCGAGCTGGGCAAGGACACGGCCAGCGGCAACCCGATGGTGATCAAGGACGGGCGGTTCGGCCCGTACGTCACCGACGGCGAGACCAACGCGTCCCTGCGCAAGGGCGACGACGTCGAGAAGATCTCCGACGAACGCGCGAGCGAACTGCTCGCCGAGCGACGGGCCAAGGTCGGCACCACGAAGAAGGCACCGGCCCGCCGGAAGGCGGCGCCGCGCAAGAAGGCGGACGCCAAGAGCTGACGTGCCGGTCACGCGTGAAGCGGGCGGCACTCTCGCACCTGACAGGCGAGAGTGCCGCCCGCTCCGACCGTTCGTCGGCCGGTCAGCCCGCGAGAAGTGCCTTGACCGCCGCTGCCAGGCGGCGTCCGTCGGCTCGGCCCGCCGCCTTCGCCGTGGCGTTCCGCATGACCTGGCCCATCTGGCGAGGGCCGGGCTGGTCGCCCAGCTCGGCCGCGGTCTGCTCCACGGCGGCCCGGGCGATCTCGGTCAGCTCGTCGTCGGACAGCTGCGCCGGCAGGTAGCGGGCCAGCACCTCGCCTTCCGCACGCTCCTGCGCGGCGAGCTCGTCGCGGCCGGCGCCCGCGAACGCCTCCGCCGACTCGGCACGCTTCTTGGCCTCCTTGGCGATGATGGCGAGCACCTCGTCGTCACTGAGCTGCCGCGCCTCGACCCCCGCGACCTCGGCTGTGCCGATGGCCGTCAGAGTCATCCGGAGGGTGGCCTTCACCAGCTCGTCCCTGGACTTCATCGCCGCGGTGAGGTCGGACCGCAGCCGCTCCTTGAGGGTGCTCACGGGAGCGCACGCTAATGCACTCCTCGCCCGACGTACGCTGCAGAGGTGAACAGCTGGGCTCGGCTCGCGCTCGGCGCGACCACGACGGGTGCGGCCACCGTCGCGTACGCGGCGGGCTTCGAGCGCCGCCGATGGACGCTCCGCCAGAGCACGCTCCCCGTGCTGGCTGCGGGCGCGCGGACGCTGCGCGTGCTGCACATCTCGGATCTGCACCTCACGCCACGCCAGTTCAGCAAGCAGCGCTGGGTCGCCCAGCTCGCCGAGCTGGAGCCCGACCTGGTCGTCAACACCGGCGACAACCTCGCCCACCCACGGGCCGTACCGGCCGTCATCGCCGCGCTCGGCCCGCTGCTCGATCTGCCCGGCCTGTTCGTGTTCGGCAGCAACGACTACTTCGGCCCCACGCCCAAGAACCCCGCCCGCTATCTGTTCAAGAGCTCCCGCCGCCGCCACGGGGAACCGCTGCCGTGGCGCGATCTGAGGGCCGCGATGCTGGAGCGGGGCTGGCACGACGCCACGCACGCCCGCGTCGACCTCGCCGTGCGCGGGAGCGAGGTCACCGCCGCCGGTGTGGACGACCCGCACCTCGGGCTGGACCGCTACGACCGTGTCGCCGGCCGCCGCAAGGGCGACCCCGCCCTGCGACTGGGCCTCACCCACTCCCCTGAACCGCGCGTGCTCGACCGGTTCGCCGCCGACGCCTACGACCTCGTCCTCGCCGGCCACACCCACGGGGGGCAGCTGCGCCTCCCCGGCGTCGGCGCCCTCGTCACGAACTGCGGCCTCGACCGCTCCCGCGCCCGCGGCGCGTCCCGGTGGGGCGCCCACACCTGGCTGCACGTCTCGGCCGGGCTGGGCACGTCCCCGTTCGCCCCGGTGCGTTTCGCCTGCCCGCCGGAGGCCACCCTGCTCACCCTCGTGCCCCGGCCGTCGGTCTCCTCCGCGGCTCGGGCCACCCCTGCGTCGGCGCCTGCGGACGTCAGCTAGACTCAACTCCGGCCCTCGGGCCATCGGGGTGTGGCGCAGCTTGGTAGCGCGCTTCGTTCGGGACGAAGAGGTCGCAGGTTCAAATCCTGTCACCCCGACACCACAAAGGCCCTGGTCAGACGCTCGGAATCGAGCATCCGGCCAGGGCCTTCGTCGTTGCTCGGCCTCGAAAGGCCGCAGGCGTGCATCGTGGCACCGGCCGCGCCGCCCGCTCGGCTCCTCGTCGTCGAGGGCTCGCAGGATGCGTGTGGAGTCGTCGCCTATTGCGGCTATGGCCCGCCCGTGGGAACGGCCTTCCGGTCAGGCGTTGTAGCCGCCGTGGGCGTCCAGCACCGCGCCCGTGACGTACGAGGCGGCAGGGCTCGCCAGGAAGGCGATCGCGGCGGCGATCTCCTGCGGATGGCCCATGCGCTGCAGCGACAGCGCGCTGAGCAGCGCCTTGAGGGTCTCGGGGTCGGGCGGTTCCATCCCGCTCTCCATCAGTCCGGCTTCCACCACGTTCGCCGTGATGCCCCGGGGTCCGAGGTCGCGAGCGACGCCCATGGTGTACCGCTCGATCCCGGACTTGGTCGCCGAGTAGTCGGCGACGCCGGGGATGCCGACCCGGGAGCCCAGTCCCGAGCTCACCGTGATGATGCGGCCGTCCGCGCGCAGCACCCGGGAGGCGGCCCGGATGATCGCGATCACGCCGAGGTAGTTCGTGGCGTGCATGCGGTCCAGCGCGGCGGTGTCGGCGTCCGGGTCGTCCACCGTGCGGCCCTGCTCCGGCGAGATCGCCGCGTTGTTGACGAGGATGTCCAGGCCGCCGAAGTACGCGACCACCTCGTCGATCAGCGCCGGCGCCCTGCTCGTGTCCGCCTGGTCGGACCGGAAGGCCGCGACCTTCCCGCCCGTGCCGCGCACCTCGTCGACGACGGCCTGCGCCTGCTTCTCCGAGCTGATGTAGGTGAACCCGACATCGGCGCCCTGCTCGGCCAGGAGCCTGACGGTGGCGGCCCCCAGTCCGCGGGACCCTCCGGTGACCAGGGCGACCTTGCCAGTGAGCGGTTCGTTCATTCTTCCCACCTCGCTGTTCGATCCTGCAGTAGTCGTAACGCTAGTTGTTACGACCGCACCGTCGCAACCGTTGCTGTTACGACAGCGCCGTCGTAACATGGCGCGTTACGGCCGAGGGGAGGGTTCGTGAGCGCCAACAGCAGGTTGACGATCGCCGCTCACGCGCTGGCCTGGATCGGCCTCTACCAGCGCCAGGGCCATGAGGTGGCCACGTCCGAGCAGATCGCGAACAGCGCGAACACCAACCCCGTGGTGATCAGGCGACTGCTCGGCGAGCTGCGCAAGGCAGGGCTCGTGGAGTCCCGGCGTGGCGTGGGCGCCGGCTGGTCGCTGGCGCGCGAGCTCGAGTCGATCACTCTGCTCGACGTGTACGACGCGGTGGAGCCCGGTCCACTGTTCGCGATGCACCGCGCCACCCCGGACCAGGGGTGCGTGGTGGGCTTCGGCATCCGGCCGGCGATGCAGGGCGTCTACGGGGGCATCGAGGAGACGATGAGAGCCGAGTTGGCCCGCGTCACGATGGAGGACGTGCTCCGGGACGTCCTCGCGGTACCGCGCTAGGCAGCAGGAAGAATGTCTGCTCGAACTCGGCCGGTGGTCGAGGTAGGCGAGTAGGCGCCCGGTGTTGTGCGAGCGGATCAGAGCGCGGCGCAGCGCACCCGCCGACCTTCGGCACGTGGGCGCTCTCGTGGCTGCCTCGACGAGACACGAGACGGAGACATCGCCGCGATCCGCGTATCAGGTCTGAAGCGGGCGGCCAAGATCCGGCAGAATTGGTTGCGTGGCAGGTCTGAAAGAACCCTCGAGCGCTGTGGTTGACGTCGTGTTGTCCACGGTCCGTGCGTTCACGGGGGAGATTACGCCGGACGTTCGTGGGATCGCGGCCGGGTGGGTGCGCGACACCACGTCCTGTCGCGTCTTCTTCGATCATCCCCCGAGCGACGCCTGGCGCTGCGTGCCGCCGCATCGAGTGAATCGAGCCTGAAGCTCGGTGAGCTTGTGAGGTGCGGCGGATGTTGCCCACGAACACGTCGGCGACCTGGCGCTACAGCCCGAGTTCCATCAACCCCGACAGGAGCGAGCTGTGCCACCGACGCCCGGCCGCAGCCGCACCCTCGTGGCAGGTCTGTTCTGCACGGCAGCCGCAGCCGTTGCCCTTACCGCCCACGTGGTGTGGCTTGCCGTCGCGTGGCTGAACTTCGAGCCGCCTCCGGACATGGAGGGCCCCTCGGTGTTCGCCGCCATGCTCCTCGTCGGCATCAACGCCGCATGGATGGGCCTTGAAGCGCTGACGGCGTGGGTCGTGTTCTCCGATGCCGTGCGTCGGTTCCCGTGCGGAAGGTCGACGGCAGTCGTGCTGCTTGTCGTCATCGCTGCACTGCACGGGCTACTGACGGCACAGCTGGCGACGGGGGGTGCCGCACCGGAGTACGCCTCTTCCGTCGGAGCAGTCGTGCCCCTGGCTGTCGCCGCGGCTGTCCTCCTGGCTCGCGCGCCAGAAGGTCGGACGCAGAGCGGGGTAGCACCCTCGAAATGAAAGCGCGAGCTCGCGGACGCGTCTCCCGACGGATGTTCAGAAGTTTCACGGGTTCGGCTGTCGGGATCGGGGGTGATCGATCTGTTCGCGAAGGATGTCGCCGTGTCCTGCGTGCCGGGCAAATTCTTCGATCATGGCGAGCAGGGTCCATCGCATGCTGACCGTTCCTTCACGGGGATTGTCCTTGGTGTCGTCGAGGTCGAAGGCGGCGGCGATCACCCGCGATCGTTGGCTCGCCCGCTCGAACTCGGCGATCACGTCGGCCAGCGACTCGTCGTCTGCGACAGCGAAGGTGCCCTCGTCCCGGTTCGAGTAGCCGTCGCACTCGGACTCGTCGAGTCCCGCCCAGAAACGTTGGAACCAGATCCGTTCGGCGGCCGCGGCATGCTTGACCAGTGAGATCGGTGTCGTCAGTGACGCGACGAGCTGTCGGCGGGCGTCGGCGTCGGACAGACCGCGGGTGGTCATCGATCAGCGATTCGCGGTTGCGATCGAGCATGTTCTCGATGATCGCTCGCTCGACGCCCTTGGTAACTCGGTCGGTACTCACGGTTCACTCCATTCTCTTGCACGGCTGAGGAACGGTTCAGCGACGAAATTTGGGGACGGGCGATACACCCAGGAACTGGGAACGCCGGAGATACCGGAGATACCGGAGCGTTCGGTATGCTCACCGCTTTGATGCGCAGGAGCGTGCCGGTGCGGGCAGACTGAAACACCGCAACCGAGATTGTCTGTCAGGAGCCGAACGAGTCGCTGGCGCCTGGTGACAGGATGTCGCAGGTTCGCTATCCCTGCTGAAACATGTCTATCACATGGTCTCGTCGTGGGCAGCCTCGCGGGTGCGCCTCGGGCAACTCGCGCCCTCGAGGACGCACTGTGCACGTCAGTGCGCCCGTGCGTGGCTTTCTTCCACTGAGAGGCCGCGCAGTCGCCCTTCGATGATCGACCAGAATCGGGGGCATTTCATGGGCTCGTCGGCTGGGCATTCCTGGCCGTGCTCGAGTGCGGTGCGAGCCACCTCGATACGATGCTGCTGCTCGGCCAGCTCGGCCAACTTGTGGTCGATCATCTCCCGGCGGCTTTGCCGCTCGCCTGCGACGAAGCGCCCGATCTCGGCGAGCGAGAATCCGATCTCGCGGAAGAAGAGGATCAGGCCGACGTCCCTGACGGCCGATGCGGCATAACGCCGCTGGCCCGCGGCCCGAGCCGCCGGCCGCACCAGCCCGAGTTCGTCGTAGTACCGCAGCGTGGTGGTCGGCACGCCGGTGCTTTCCGACAGCTCGCCGATCGACAACAACGTCGGCGTGGCCGACGAAGCCGAGGGGCGTTGGGTGGCAGGCATTGACTTCAAGCGTACTCGAAGTGCTTCGCTCACCTGCGTGGATATCACGCAGAGGGTGCTGGGCAGCATCATGCGATGGTGGGCTCGGCACGGGGGGCTGGCACAGTTCCACCAGCCGACCGGAGCCGTGGGGCACGTCGCCGGCTGGATCATGGGCCGGCGCTCGTCGAACGTGGCGCGCAACCGCTGGGCGGTGCAGCTCCTCGATGTCCAGCCGACCGACCGGGTCATCGAGCTCGGCTGCGGCCCGGGTGTGGCCATCGCCGCCGTCGCCACCCGAGCGACCCGGGGCTTGGTGGTCGGCGTCGATCATTCGCAGGTGATGATCCGTCAGGCCGGGCGTCGCAACAGGGTCGCTGTGCGAGCCGGACGGGTACGCGTGATCCACATGCCGGTCGAGCGTCTGTCCCCCGGTGACGGGCCGTTCGACGCCGCGCTCGCCGTCAACACGGTCGGCATGTGGCGCGAGCCCACTGCCCGGCTACGCGAGATCGCCCGGTTGTTGCGCCCCGGGGGGCGCATCGCTCTGGTGTCCCAGCCCCGCTGTCCCGGGGCCACCGCGGCCACTTCGGCGGCGGCCGCCGATGAACTGGCAGCCCTGCTCACCGGAGCCGGATTCGCGCACCTCCGAACCGAGATGCTCGACCTCGACCCGCCGGCGGCGTGCGTCCTCGGGCACGTGGCACCCGCCGATGATGCCGAGCTCGTCGCCCGTTCCGCAGCGCAGTCTTGACCCGCGAGGGCGCAGGTTCGAATCCGGTCACCCGGACTGGAAAAGGCCAGGTCATGCTCGGCCAATCGGCCGCTTGGGCCGGCCTGGGCTCAGGAGTACTGTGGCCCGTCCACGGCCGTGCGCACGATCCTGACCCCCGCTCGGCGGTCAGGTGACTACCCATCTGCCTGTAGAGGGTGGTGGCAGCACGAGGGGCCTTCCATGTCCATTTCCGTGATCAAGACCGACGGTTCGCTGCAGCCCATTCCGGACGATGCGATCGATGCGCTCCGCCAGCAGTTGCGAGGGCCGCTGCTGACCGTCGACGAAGCGGTGGAGCCGTGTCCCCCGTGGAACGCGATGCACACCGGTCGCGCGGCGCTCACCGCCCGGTGCGCCGGCACCGCGGACGTCGTCGACGCGGTGAACTTCGCCCGCGACAACGAGCTGCTGCTGGGAGTGCGAGGCGGGGGTCACTCGGTCGCGGGTCTGTCCACCGCCCACCTCGGGATGCTCATCGATCTGTCCGCGATGCGCGGGGTCCAGGTCGATCCGGACCGTCGACTGGCTCACGTGCAGGGCGGCGCAGTGCTCGGCGACGTCGACCGCGAAACCCAAGCATTCGGCCTGGCCACGCCGCTGGGCCGGGTCTCCGAGACGGGGGTTGCCGGCCTGACGCTGGGCGGCGGTTACGGACACCTCAACGGCGCGTACGGGCTGTCGTGCGACAACCTGGTCGCGGCGCAGGTCGTGTGCGCCGACGGCACGGCGCACACGGCGTCGGCCGACACCGAGGCGGACCTGTTGTGGGCGCTCCGCGGTGGCGGCGGGAACTTCGGGGTCGTCACGTCCTTCACCTTCCGGCTGCACCCGGTCGGCCCGATCGTCGGCTTCGCGGGGGTGTTCTACCCGCTGGAGGACCTGGGCCGGGTTCAGCGTGCGTGGCGCGAGTACGCGGCCACCGCACCCGATGAGGTCACGACCTTCATCGTGACGATGACCTTCCCGGCAGTGGCGGAGATGCCTGAGGTCATCCATGACCGGCCGGTCGCCATCGTCGGCGCCGTCCACGCGGGCGACGCGGACGAGGGGATGCGGATCTTGCAGCCGCTTCGGGAGTTGGGCACCCCGCTGTTCGACATCTCACAACCGATGCCCTACACCGCCGTGCAGGCGGCGTTCGACCCGTTCTTCCCGCGTCAGACATTGCGCGCCTACTGGAAGTCTCAGTACGTCGACGAGCTCACCGATGACCTCATCGATGCGATCGTCGCGCGCGCCAACGACCGGCCGGGCCCGCTGACTCTCGTGAACACCTTCCGGCTGGGTGGTGCGGTGCACCGCGTCGGTCCGGAAGAGACGGCGTTTGCCGAGCGATCGGCCCCGTACATGATCTCGATCGACACCATGTGGTCGGATCCGGCCAAGGACGAAGCCGCGATCTCATGGGGCCGGGCGGCCTTCGAAGAGGTGGCGAAGTACGGAAACGGGAACGTATTCCTCAACTTCACCGGGCGTGCCGGTGAGCCGTTGCAGGCGAACGTGGACAGCGCGTTCGGGCGCAATCTGGCCCGGCTGGGCCGGATCAAGGCCGCCTACGATCGGGACAACCTGTTCCAGCTCAACAACAACATCCTGCCGCAGACCTGAGCCTTCACCTCTGAGCTCACTCGGCGCGTTGTCCGACACGGAGGACGGTCAGGTACCGGCGTGACACCCGGTCGCCCATCCGCGTGCGGATGCGCTCGGCGATGGCGTCGAGCAGCGGTTCGCGGACGTCGCGGTCGAGCCTCCGGTACAGCGACGTCGAGCGCAGGAGATCGGCAAATCCGTCCCCGTCCAGCCACTGAACGGTCGGGTACCAGCGCACGATCGTCGGCCCGAACTTGCCGCCGGAATCCTCGCCCGGTCCACCACCCTCCTCGGCGGGTCGCACATCGCCTTCGAATGGTGGGTGGCCCCAGCCGGGGTTCCCGGGTGAGAACCGCTCGTGGAGATCGGCGGTCTCGGCGTACACCTCCGGCTCTCCCGGCCGGCGGACGACGACGTTGCCGAGCACCGCCATCCAACCTCCGGGACGGAGCACGGCGTGCGCCCGCTGCCAGCCGATCGACGGGTCGACCCAGTGCCACGCCGACGCAGCCAGGAGGACATCGAAGCGCCGACCGCGGTCGTCCCACTCCTCGAACGTCGACGTCTCGACCTCGACGTTGCGGAAGGTGGCGATCCGCCGGCGAGCGAGCGCGGCCATTTCCACACCCGGCTCGATGGCGGTCACCGAGCATCCGAGCGCTGCCAGCGAGCGCGTCGCCTGACCGGTACCGCAGCCCACCTCCAGCACCGATGATCTTTCGCCCATGCCGGTGACGCCGACGAGATCCGCGAAGAGCTCGTCGGGGTAGCTCGGGCGGATCCGGTCGTAGAGCTCCGGCACTTCGTTGAACATCCGACCGAGCTCACGTCGAAGGGCTGCCATCGCACCATCCTCCTGGTCGATCGGGCCCCTCAGCCAGGCCAGTCGATCGCATCCAGGAACCGGTCGATCGCGACGACCACCCTGCCCAGCACCGCGATCGAATCGGTGAGCGGACCGGGCAGGAACATGCCGTGGTCGGCACCCTCGATCTCCAGCACGTGCGGCGACAGCCGGCGCGCCAACGCGCCGTCCCACATCTCGTCCGCGGTGCCGCCCACGATCAGGAACGGTGCCGTCGCACGGCTCAACGCTGCCGGCACCCACGGCACGGTCAGAACCGGCGTGAGCCACACCGCCGGAAGGCCGCGCTCGCCGGCGAGCGCGGCGGCATAGGTGCCGAGGGACTTCGCGATCAGCAGCGGACTCCCACCGGCCGCGTCGAGCACCTGCCCTACCTCGGCGCACACCCAGCGCTCGGTGTCCGGCTCAAGGTGGTTCCGCGGATCCTGCGACCAGGAATGCCGGTGGACCGTCGCCCCGCGCCGAGCCGCGACAGCCCCGGCGTACATGAGCAACCCGGCTGCCGGTCCGGGCTTCCCACCGGGGACGACGACGGCGTCAACCATGTCGGCGGCTCATTCGCTGAGGCGCGACTCGTAGCGGCACTCCTACACGATCTCGAAAACGCCGCCGCGGCGCGGCGGACCGGCCGGCGCAGGTGGATGACTGCCTGGGCCGACGTGGCGAGCCTTGGCGTGCCCAGCCTGGCAACGGGCCAATGTCGGGCTCACCCTCCGCACCGCCGGCTCGGGCCGCGGCACACTCCTCCTGCGGATCATCGGGACCCGCGGTTCGAGGCCGACGCGGACCTCGCGGATGCCGCGCCGGCACGGGAGATCCTCGACCGGATCCGGGCCGGCCTGGTGATCCACTGAGAACGCGCGCCGGACCGCCGCCACCCTCTCGCGGTGGAGTTGCTACCGTCGAAGCTGATCGGCGAGTTACCCCGCGGAGGAATGGCACATGGATACGCCTTGGGACTGGGTCCTGGACTACTGGACGGTCACGCTGTTCCTCCCTGCTGTCCTGCTGCTCATCGCGATGCTGGCGGTGATCACGCGAATCGCGGACCGGAGGAACGGCTGACAGCCACCTCGTGAGCGAGGTGCTGCTGTTCCACCACGCACTCGGGCTGACGGCGGGCTGCGTCGCGTTCGCCGACCGGTTGCGCGCCGCGGGGCACGTGGTGCACACACCGGACTTGTTCGAGGGCCGTACGTTCGCGTCGCTCCCCGACGGTGTCGGGTACGCCGAGCAGATCGGTTTCGACACCATCGTCGAGCGAGGTCGGCGAGCCTCCGAGGGCCTGTCGGAGCGGATCGTCGTCGCAGGGGTCTCCCTCGGGGCGATGCCCGCACAGATGCTCGCCCAGACCCGCCCCGACACAGCGGGCGCAGTGCTGTTGCACGGCTGCGTCCCGCTGTCCGTGTACGGGGACGGGGACACGTGGCCGCCGGGTGTGCCGCTCCAGATCCACACGATGGACCGCGACGAGCTCGGCGACGTCGACGTGGCCCGCGAGCTCGTCGCGACGGCCGAAGGCGCGGATCTCCACCTCTATCCGGGCGACCGGCACCTGTTCACGGATCCCGGCTCCTCGGACCACGACGAGGCTGCCGCGGCGCTGGTCATGCGCCGGGTGCTCGAGTTCCTGCAAGAGGTCGGGTAGCTCGAGCGAGCGTGCCACCGAGCGCGGCGATCACGAGCGCGGCGGTGACGAGTGCCGCGCTCACCCACAGCGGCGAGCCCAGGCCGAAGCCGGCGGTGATGGTGATTCCGCCGAGCCACGGGCCTGCGCCGGCGCCGATGTTCAACGAGGCGGTCGCGAAGCTCCCAGCGAGGTTCGGCGCCTCCGCCGCGACGTAGAGCACTCGGGCGATCAGTGTGCTGCCGACCGCGAACGCGAGCGTTCCCAGCAGCGGAACGAGGACGATCACCGCGACGGCACTGCCCGCCGTCAGCGCGAACGCGGACCATCCGACGGCGAGCACGACGCCGCCTGCGGCGAGCAGCGGCCCCGGCCGGGAATCGGACCAGCGGGCGGCCAACCGCACTCCGAGGAACGACCCGCCGCCGAACAGGGCGAGCATCGCGGGGATCCATTCGGGCGTGATTCCGGCGAGGTCGGTGAGCACCGGGGCGAGGAAGGTGAACGAGCAGAACGTCGCCCCGTTGACGAGCGCGCCGAGGAGCAGCACGGTCTGCAGCCGGGGGCGCCGCAACGACCGCAGTTCGCGGCGCGCGCTCGGTGTGGCCGCGCCGGACCGACCGCCCGGCACCGAGGTCAACACCGCGAGGAGTGCGGGGACGCAGAGGAGCGCGACGCCCCAGAAGGCCGAGCGCCACCCCCACAAGCCGCCCAGGAACGCTCCGCCCGGGACGCCGGCGACGCAGGCGATCGTGGTTCCGGCGAGCAGGGCCGCCAGCGCGCGCCCCTTGGCGTCGGGCGGCACCAGGCTCGTGACGGTCGCCAGCGCGACGGCGAGGAACCCCGCGTTCGCCAGCGCTCCGACGACCCTGGTCGCGACGAGCACCTCGAAGCTGGTGGTGACCGCCGCGACGACGTGGACGAGCACGAACGCCACGAGGAAGGCAGCGAGCGCGAGCCGGCGGTGCCAGCGCATGGCGAGCAAAGCCATGAACGGTGCGCCGACGGCCATGCCGACGGCGAACGCGGAGGTCAGCAGGCCGGCGGCGGGTATCGAGACGGACATGTCCGATGCGATGTCCGGCACCAGGCCGGCCACCATGAACTCGGACGTTCCCTGGGCGAACACCGCTGTCCCGAGCAGGTGGACGGCAGGTGGCATGGAAGGTTTCTGCACAGCGTGCTCCGTGGCGAGATCGACGAGGTCGGTGAAGGCCGGACCGGTCGAACGGCACGGATGCAGGGAACTGCGGGTACGCAGGAGAGGAGCCGCCGCGGACGGCATCGCTCGCCCAGCCACCGATCGACCGGTGGCTAGGCTCTGGACGCCTCGGGGCTCGACACGGGCGCGACGCTAGCGCCCTGCGCATTCCCCGCGCTACAGGAATACTGCCGGGGATGGAGCGACCCGCGCTGAGTCTGTCCGCCACCGTGCTCGACGCCCCGGATCCCCGCGCCCTCGCAGGGTTCTACCAGCAGCTCTTCGGCTGGACGGTCGTGGACGACCACCCCGCGTGGGTCACGCTCCGCCCGCCAGGCGGCGGGCCAGGACTGTCGTTCCAGCTCGAAGAGCTGTACGAGCGCCCGGGCTGGCCGGCGGAGCGCGGAGGGCAGCAGATGCAGCTGCACCTGGACATCGGAGTCGAGGACCTCGACGGTGCCGTCGCCTACGCGCTCGACGCGGGTGCCACGCTCGCCGAGTTCCAGCCGCAGGAGGACGTGCGGGTGCTCCTGGACCCGGCCGGGCACCCGTTCTGCTTCTTCACGAACTCGTGAGCGGCAGCCCTGCGCCGTTGGTTCAGCGGGCGCGGGGCGGGCGACCGATTCCCGCGATGTAGAGCACCGCGAGCGCGATGCCGGGCGGCACCGCCACCCAGACCCACCACGGGTAGAGGAAGTGGCCGCCGGTGACCGCGATCAGCCCCCACACCACGAAGTTCACGGCCGTGAGGCTGCCCCAGACGATCGTGAGCACCCGCATCGCGGTGCCGCCGCCGGTGTCGGAGAACATCGGCTTGCGCCCGGGCTCGGGCGGGAGCGCCGGAAGATCAGCGGTGACGCGGGCGAGCTCGCCCCGGGTTCGGGCGGACCAGACGGACTTGACCCGGTCGTCGAACTCGCCGAGGTCCAGCTGGCCGATGTCGTGCGCCCGCCGGAGCCGATCCTGCATCTCACCGCGCTCCGAGTCGGAAATCCGCATGTCCTCGGGGCGCACCGGATCACTCACGACACGAATCATGGCAGAGCGTCACCCGGCCGAGCGTCACATTGCACTTATGCGTACTTCCGCATATGTTCGGCGGCATGGGCGAAGGGCACGGCCACGGGCACGGGATCGACGCGGCAGCGGCGACGAGCGCATCGGGGCGGCACGTACGACGACTCGCGATCTCGCTGGGAGTGCTCGTCGCGTCGTTGCTCCTGCAGGTGGTCGTCGGCCTCATGACGTCCTCGCTCGCGCTCCTCTCCGACGCGGGGCACAACTTCACCGACGTGCTCGGGATGGGGATGGCGCTCGCCGCGATCACGGCCGCCCGCGCGTCCAGCCGGAACGACCGGCGCACGTTCGGCCTCTACCGGGCGGAGGTGCTCGCCGCGCTGGCCAACGCCGTGCTGCTGTTCGGGGTGGCCGCGTGGGTCGTCGTGGAGGCCGTCCAGCGCTTCGCCGACCCGCCCGAGGTGCCGGGCCTGCCGATCGTGCTCACGGCGCTGGCGGGGCTGGCCGCGAACCTCTTCGTGTTCGCCCTGCTGCGCAGCGGCGCGCGGGAGAGCCTCAACATCCGCGGCGCCTACCTCGAGGTGATCGCCGACACCCTCGGCTCCGTCGGCGTACTGATCGCCGGCGCCGTGACGCTGATGTACGGCTGGCGCTACGCCGACCCGATCGTCGCGATCGGGATCGGCCTGTTCATCCTGCCGCGGACGTGGGCGCTCGGCCGGCAGGCGGTCCGCATCCTCGTGCAGGCCGCACCGGCACACGTCGACGTCGCCGCCGTACGGGCCGAGCTGGGCGCGCTGGAGGGGGTGCAGGACGTGCACGACGTCCACGTCTGGACGCTCACGTCCGGCATGGAGGTGGGCTCGGCGCACCTCACGGTCGGCGCCACCTGCGATCCGGCCGCGGTGCTGACGTCTGCCCAGCGGTTGCTCACCGAGCGCCATCAGCTCGCGCACTTCACGGTGCAGGTCGAACCGCCCGGCACTCGCACCGGGTGCGCCGAGCTCAGCTGGTAGCTGCGGCATGATCCTGGGGGTGACCGAGCACCCCGTCGCCCCTGTTCCCGACCGGCTCTTCGACGACGAGCGCGAGGAGCGTTGGCGCGCCCGGTTCACCGCGCCGCGGATGTCGCGGCCGGCCTGGGCACGTGACGCCCCGGATCGCTGCGTCTACACGTCCAATGCCAGCGGCACGACCGAGGTGTACGTCTGGGACCGCGTCACCGACCAGCACCGCCGCGTGACCGATCGGCGCAGCGGCACCCACATCGCCACCCTCCCGCCGGACGGCGCCACGGTCTGGTGGTTCGCCGACACCGACGGCGACGAGTTCGGGCACTGGGTGCGCGAACCGTTCGCCGGCCGCCCCGCGGACGACGCACCCGAACCCGCCCTCCCCGCGGTCGAGGACGGATACCCGGCCGGGTTGGAGGTGGGTCGAGCCGTCGTGGCTGCGGGAACGTCGACCGACGACGGCACGAAGATCTGGCTCCGCCGCGGGGACGGGCCCGCCGAGGTCGTCTACGAGCACGCGGAGGACGCGGGGGTCGGCGCCCTGTCGGAGGACGAGACGTTGCTCGCCATCAGCCACTCCGAGCACGGGGACTCACGACACCCCGCGGTGCGGGTGGTGCGCGTGTCGGACGGCGGGCTGGTCGGCGAGAAGTCGGACGGGAAGGGGTTGGGCCTCACCCCGCTGGTGTTCGCCCCCATCCGCGGGGACGGCCGGCTCCTGCTGCTGCACGAGCGGCACGGCCGCGAGGAGCTGCTGGTGTGGGACCTGCACACCGGCGCCGAACGCGAGATCGCCCTCGACCTCCCCGGCGAGGTCTACGCCGACTTCCATCCCGACGGGCGACACCTGCTCGTCTGGCACACCGCCGCGGCCCGCACCCGGCTGTACGGCTACGACCTCGAGACCGACGCGCTGACCGAGCTCCCGGTCGCGCCCGGGTGCGTGGGCTCGGCCGAGGTGCGCCCGGACGGCACGGTCGAGTACACGTGCTCGTCGGCCGCCGAGCCCTCGGCCGTCCGGGCGCTGCACCCGGACGGCACCGATCGCGTGCTCGTCGCGCCGCCGGGCGAGCGCGCGCCGGGCTCGGTGCCTGTCGAGGACCTGTGGGTGGACGGGCCGGGCGGGCGGGTGCACGCCCTCGTCGCCCGCCCCGCCGGCGTCGACCGCCCCGCGCCTGCGGTGTTCGCCCTGCACGGCGGCCCGCACGCCGCGGACGAGGACCGCTTCAACGCGGCACGGGCGGCGTGGGTCGATGCCGGGTTCGTCGTGGTGGAGGTCAACTACCGCGGCTCGACGGGCTACGGCTCCACGTGGCGGGACGCCATCGAGGGCCGGCCGGGGCTCACCGAGCTGGAGGACGTCGCCGCCGTGCACGACCGGTGCGTGGCCGACGGCGTGGTGGACCCGCGGCGCTGCGTGGTGGAGGGCTGGTCGTGGGGCGGATACCTCGCCCTGCTCGCCGTCGGCACCCAGCCGGACCGCTGGGCGGCCGCCCTCTCCGGTGTGCCGGTGGCCGACTACCTCACCGCGTACGCGGACGAGATGGAGCAGCTGCGAGCGTTCGACCGCGCGCTCTTCGGCGGCTCCCCCGCCGAACGCCCCGACGCCTACCGGGACGCCTCACCCCTCACCTACGTCGACCGCGTGCGCGTGCCGGTCCTGGTGCTGGCGGGCGAGAACGACCCGCGCTGCCCGATCCAGCAGGTGAACAACTACCTGGACGCCCTCGCCGCCCGCGGCGACCTGCCCTACGAGGTGAGCCGTTTCGACGCGGGCCACGGGAGCCTGGTGGTGGAGGAGACCCTCCGCCACGTGGCAACAGAGATCGACTTCGCGCGGAGGGCCGTGGGCTGATTGCAGCAAAGCCACTTTCACGCAACGTGGTTGCAGGAAAGTGGCTTTGCTGCAAGTCGGGGTCGGGTCAGACCGTCGCCTTCAGCTCCACCTCGACGTTGCCGCGGGTCGCCTTCGAGTACGGGCACACCTCGTGGGCCGCGGCGACGAGGTCGTCGGCCTGCGTCTGGTCCAGGCCGGGGAGGTGGGCGGTGAGGGTGGCACTGATCGCGAAGCTCGTCGCGTCCTTGTCCAGGTGGACCGCCGCGTCCACCGTGGCGTCGTCGCCGATCCGCACACCCTTGTTCCTGGCCACCAGGCGGAGCGCGCCGTGGAAGCAGGAGGCGTACGCCGCGGCGAACAGCTGCTCGGGGTTGGTGGCGCCGCCGGGGCCGCCGAGCGCGGGCGGCAACTTGAGCTCGGCGTCGAGCAGGCCGTCCGAGGTGCGGACCCGGCCATCACGGCCGCCGCCGGACGAGGTCGCCTCCGCTGTGTAGATCGCTTCCGCCATGGCTCGGTTCACCCTTCGTCACAGTTATGTTGTGCACAACATAACTCGCGCGCAGCGGGGGTGTCACGCGCCGGTAGCGGATCAGAAACACGGCGAGGGGAAGCTGGCCGTCGTGGCACTGTGGCGAATGCACGTCGAGCTGGCGGACCAGCCCGGTCGACTCGGCGGGCTGGCCACCGCGGTGGGCGGGGCCGGCTGCAACATCCTCTCCCTCCACGTCGTCGGCGAGCCGACCGACGACGGCGCGGTCACCGACGAGCTGCTCGTGCAGGTGCCCGAGCACATCGAGGCCCCGACGCTGGTCGACGCCGTCGAGGCGGCCGGGATCCCGTGCACGTTGCTGGTGCGCGCCGACGCCACGGAGCTGTCCGACCCGGCCACCACGGCGCTGGCGCTCGCCCGGATGGTCGTGGCCGACCCGGGCAGCGCGCCGAGCGCGGTGGCCACGATGCTGCGGGCACGCCTGATCGACCCGGCGGCGCCGTCGTCCGGGCACGTCCACACGCTGCGCGGTGGCACCCAGCAGATCCACGTCGGACGCCCGTGGCCGTTCACGGCCACCGAGCTGTCCCGGGCCGCGGCGCTGCTCGAGCTCGCCACCCAGCTCGCGATGCGGGAGCCCGGCCGTACCCCGGCCGCGGATCGCACGCTGCTACTGCTCGACGGGTCGGAGGTACGGCTGCGGGCGGCCGATCCCGGTGACGGCCCGCTGGTGGCGGCCCTGCACGCCCGCAGCTCCCCCGGGTCGCGGCGCTCCCGCTACCTCAATCCCGCCCCGCGACTGCAGCCCGACGAGCTGGCTGCACTGCTCGGCCCGGCCGCCTCTCCCACCGCGCTGCACGCCGTGCTGGCCGTCACCGCCGACGGGGGCAGCGCCGTCGGGATCGCCAACCTCGATCCGGAGCCGGACACCCCCGGTGCCGCCAGGGCCGCGGTGCTGGTCGAGGACGCCTGGCAGGGCCGCGGACTCGGCACCGCGCTGCTGCGCCGCCTCACCGAGGTCGCCACGGAGCACGGACTCGCCGAGATCGTCGGCTGCGCACGCCCGGACGACGTCGGCATCACCCGGCTGCTGCGCCGGGCCGGGCTGCGCCCGGCGGCCGAGATCCTCGGCACCGAGGTGCGGCTGCGGGCCGCCCTACCCACCCCGGTCGGCTGACGACACACCGCGGCCCCGGAACCGATCGGTCCCGGGGCCGCGGAGCGGACGACTATCAGACCTCGATGCGCTCGCCGGTGTCGCCGGCGAACAGGTGCAGGTGGCCTTCGCGCGGCGCGAAGTGCAGCACCGAGCCCTTGTCGGGCACGGCACGGCCGTCGACGCGCGCGATGATCGGGCGACGCTCGCCGCCGATCTCGGTGGTGCCGTAGACGTACGCGTCCGCGCCGAGCTCCTCGACGACGTCCACCTCGGTGGCCAGACCACGTCCCGACTCGACGGGCTCCATGTCCTCGGGCCGGACGCCGACGGTCACCGACCGGGTGGCCCCGACCTCCTCCACCGCCGTGCGCGGGATGTGGATGTCGGCGCCGCCGAAGTGCAGCGTGTCGCCGTCGACGTCGACCGGCAGCAGGTTCATCGCGGGCGAGCCGATGAAACCGGCGACGAACACGTTGGTCGGCTTGTCGTACATCTGGCGCGGCGTGGCGACCTGCTGGAGGAGACCGTCCTTGAGCACCGCCACGCGGTCGCCCATCGTCATCGCCTCGACCTGGTCGTGCGTGACGTAGACCGTGGTGATGTCCAGCCGGCGCTGCAGCGAGGCGATCTGCGTGCGGGTGGAGACGCGGAGCTTGGCGTCCAGGTTGGACAGCGGCTCGTCCATGCAGAACACCTGCGGCTGCCGCACGATCGCGCGGCCCATGGCCACGCGCTGGCGCTGGCCACCGGAGAGGGCCTTCGGGCGACGCTCGAGGTAGTCCTCGAGGTCCAGGATCTTCGCGGCTTCCTGGACCCGCTGCTGGATCTCCGACTTCGGCTTCCCGGCGATCTTGAGTGCGAAGCCCATGTTCTCGGCGACGGTCATGTGCGGGTAGAGCGCGTAGTTCTGGAAGACCATCGCGATGTCGCGGTCCTTCGGGGGGACGCGCGTGACGTCGCGGCCGCCGATGTGGATCGAACCCTGGTCGATGTCCTCGAGCCCCGCGAGCATCCGCAGCGAGGTGGACTTGCCGCATCCGGATGGTCCGACCAGGACGAGGAACTCCCCGTCGGCGACCTCCAGGTCGAGCTGGTCGACCGCGGGCTTGGTGGACCCCGGGTAGATGCGAGTCGCCTTGTCAAAAGTCACAGCAGCCATGCTGTGCTCCTTCCACCGGCAGGAACGTGCCGGACGATCCGAGTGAGAGGGAGTAAAGCGCTTGCAGACTGCCATGGCGGGGCCATAAGGAGAAGACCTAACACGGATAGCGATGGACCGACTACACACCGTCGTAGTTACGGCATCGTTAGCCGCGTCCTGTTGCCCGCAGCCGTGCGTAAACGCTTCCATTGCGCGGATCTCATTCGGGGAGCGGGCGATCTGCCCTCTCCCCACCCCATCGACGCGGAGGGTGCGATGCCAGCCCCGAAGTCCGGATCGACACTGCGGAGACCGTCCCGCGGCACGGCCGTGATCGGCGCCGCTCTGGGCCTCAGCCTCGCGCTCGCCGGCTGCAGCGGCAGCAACGTCGCGAGCAGCGGTGGCGGCCCCGCCGCATCCGGCGAGGACTGCGCGGCGTTCGCGCAGTACGGCGACCTGTCCGGCACCCGAGTCACGCTCTACACCTCGATCGTCGCCCCCGAGGACCAGCCGCACATCGACTCGTACCGGCCGTTCGAGGAGTGCACCGGCGCGCAGATCGTCTACGAGGGCTCGAAGGAGTTCGAGGCCCAGCTGCCGGTGCGGGTGCAGGCGGGATCGCCGCCGGACATCGCCTACGTGCCCCAGCCCGGCCTGCTGAACACGCTCGTGACCCAGAACCCCGGCGCGGTGAAGCCCGCCCCGCAGGCCGTTGTGGCGAACGTCGACCAGTACTACTCGGAGACGTTCAAGTCCGCCGGCAGCGTCGACGGCACCCTGTACGGCGCGCCGCTCGGCTCGAACGTGAAGTCCTACGTCTGGTACTCGCCGCGCGCGTTCACGGCGAAGGGCTACACCGTCCCCCAGACATGGGACGAGATGGTGACGCTCTCGAACCGGATCGTCGCCGACGGCGGCAAGCCGTGGTGCGCCGGCATCGGCTCCGGCGACGCCACCGGCTGGCCGCTCACCGACTGGCTCGAGGACGTGATGCTGCGCGAGAACGGCCCCGAGGTCTATGACCAGTGGGTCTCGCACGCCACCCCGTTCAACGACCAGCGCGTGGTGAAGGCGCTCGACCGCGTCGGGTCGATCCTGAAGAACCCCGACTACGTCAACGGCGGCCTCGGTGACGTCGCCTCGATCGCCACCACGACGTTCCAGGACGGCGGCCTGCCGATCCTCGACGAGACCTGCTACATGCACCGCCAGGCCAACTTCTACGCGGCCAACTTCCCCGAGGGCACCGACATCTCGGAGAACGGTGAGGCCTTCGCGTTCGAGCTGCCGTCGATCAACCCGGCCTCGCCGCAGACCATCCTCGTGGGCTCGGAGTTCGTCGCCGCGTTGTCCGACCGGCCGGAGGTGCAGGCGTTCCAGGCGTACCTGTCCTCGCCGGACTGGGCGAACGCCAAGGCGAAGGCGGGTAGCGACCTCGGCCAGAGCGGCTGGATCAGCGCCAACACGGGGCTGGACCCGAACAACCTGTCCAACCCGATCGACCGGAAGTCCGCCGAGATCCTGCAGGACCAGTCCAACACCTTCCGGTTCGACGGCTCCGACCTGATGCCGGCGGCCGTGGGCTCCGCGACGTTCTGGCGGGGAATGACCGACTGGATCACGGGCAAGAGCACGACGGACTCGCTCACCTTCATCGAGCAGTCCTGGCCCGCCTCCCAGTAGGGACAGGACTCACAGGCGGTACCCCCGATGCCGGGGCGGGCGCGATCCGCCCGTCCCGGCACGTCCCTCGGCGCGCTCGGAGGTGAGCCGGCTTGACCGTGCTCGACAAGCTGCTCCAACTGCTGGTCGCGGTGGCCGTCTTCGCCGCAGTCATGGGCGCGGTCCTGTTCGTCGCCGGCCGCGCCAAGGGACGCCGCACCGACCTGGTCTCGGGTATCGCCTTCACCGCCCCCGCGATCCTCCTGCTGCTCGTCGGCCTGCTCTACCCGGCGGGGCGCACGGCGTTGCAGTCCGTCCTCGACGCCACCAGTTCGGGCTTCGTCGGGCTGGACAACTACATCCGGATCTTCACCCAGCCCGACCTCGTGATCGTGCTGCGCAACACGCTGCTGTGGGTGGTGATCACCCCGATCCTCGCCACGGCGATCGGCCTGGTCTACGCGGTGCTCGTGGACCGCACGCGGTTCGAGGCGGTCGCGAAGGCGCTGATCTTCCTGCCGATGGCGATCTCGTTCGTCGGCGCGGCGATCATCTGGAAGTTCGTCTACGCCTACCGGCCCAACCAGCAGAACATCCAGCAGATCGGCCTGCTGAACCAGTTCCTGGTGTGGCTGGGCTTCGAGCCGGTGAACTTCATGCTCGTCCTGCCCTGGAACAACCTGCTGTTGATCGTGGTGATGATCTGGATCCAGGCCGGGTTCGCCATGACGCTGCTCTCGGCGGCGATCAAGGCGATCCCGGGCGACATCATCGAGGCGGCGCGGCTGGACGGCGTCGGCGGCCTGCGGCTGTTCTTCTACATCACGCTGCCGAGCATCCGACCCGCTGTGGTCGTGGTGATCACCGCCATCAGCATCGCGGTGCTCAAGGTCTTCGACATCGTCCGCACGATGACCGGCGGGCAGTTCGGCACGAGCGTGGTGGCCAACGAGTTCTACCTGCAGAGCTTCCGGCTCTCCGAGCTGGGCATGGGCTCCGCGCTCGCCATGATCCTCTTCATCCTCGTGGTGCCGATCGTGATCTACAACGTGCGGCAGATGCGGAAGGTGGACGCGCGATGACCGTGCTGGACACCAAGGACAACGCCGGGATCGGCCCGGGCATCGTCTCCGCGGCGACCTCCCGCTCCACGGTGGCGAAGAAGGGACTCACGTCTCCGTGGGCCTCGCTCGCCGCGCTCGTCATCGCCGTCCTCTGGACCATCCCGACGTTCGGGCTGTTCCTGTCCTCGTTCCGCCCCGAGCGCGACGTGCAGCGCACCGGCTGGTGGACGTTCCTCGCCAACCCGAACCTGACCTTCGAGAACTACGCCGAGGTGCTCTTCGGGGGCAGCCAGCCACTCGCCGGGTTCTTCGTCAACTCGATCCTGATCACGATCCCCTCGGTGGCCATCCCGATCATCCTGGCCACGATGGCGGCGTACGGGTTCGCGTGGACGCGGTTCCCGCTGCGCGACACGCTCTTCGTGGCGATCTTCGCGCTGCAGATCGTGCCGCTGCAGGTCGCCCTGCTGCCGCTGCTGGAGATCTTCGTCGGCACCGGGTTGAACGGGACGTTCTGGACGGTCTGGATCGCACACTCCACGTTCGCGCTGCCGCTCGCGACGTTCCTGCTGCACAACTCCATGCGGGAGATCCCGGCGGAGCTGGTGGAGGCCGCTCGGGTGGACGGTGCCGGCCACGTGCGGATCTTCACGACGATCATGCTGCCGCTGATGAAGCCGGCCATCGCGGCGTTCTCGGTGTTCCAGTTCCTGTGGGTGTGGAACGACCTGCTCGTGGCGCTCGTCTTCGCGGGGGGCACCGCGGACGTCGCGCCGCTCACGGTGCGGGTGGCCGAGCTCGCCGGCACCAGGGACTCGGACTGGCATCTGCTCGCGTCCGGTGCGTTCGTGTCGATCATCATCCCGCTGATCGTCTTCTTCGCGCTGCAGCGCTTCTTCGTCCGCGGCCTGCTGGCCGGCAGCGTCAAGGGCTGATCCGAGGGCTGGGCCGTCGTGAGCACCATCAGGGACGTCGCGGACGCAGCGGGGGTCTCCATCGCGACGGTCTCCCGCGCGCTGCACGGGCTGCCCCGGGTCTCCGAGGCCACCCGGCAGCGGGTGCTCGCGGCCGCGGCCGAGCTGCGCTACGTGGCGTCACCCAGCGCGGCGAGCCTCGCGAGCGGCCAGACGAACGCCATCGGCGTGGTGGCGCCGTTCGTCAACCGGTGGTACTTCGCGGCGATCGTGCACAGTGCGGAGGAGCGGCTGCGCAAAGCCGGCTACGACCTGCTGCTCTACAGCCTGGGCACCGACGCCCTCGAGCGACGCCGCGCGTTCTCGGGCACGCTGCTGCGCAAGCGCGTGGACGCTGTGCTGGTGCTCGGCCTGCATCCCACCGCAGAGGAGGTCGCGGCCCTGTCCACGGTCGGTGGGCCGGTGGCGATCGTGGGCGCGAACGTGCCCGGCTGGGCGAGCGTGCGCATCGACGACGTCGGAGCCGCGCGCTGCGCCGTGCGGCACCTGCTCGACCTCGGCCACCGGCGCTTGGGGTTCATCGGCGGCGACGATCCGCTGCAGACGACAATGCCCGCCGACCGGCGCGTGGGGTACCGGGCCGAGCTCACCGCCGCCGGCTTGCCCCTTCGTCCCGAGCTCGAAGCCGTCGGTGGGTTCACGGTGAACGGCGGGCACGCCGCAGCGGTGCATCTGCTCCAGCTGGACGAGCCACCGACGGCGATCTTCGCGGCATCCGACGAGATGGCGATGGGCGCCGTGCAGGCCGCTCGCCACGCCGGGCTACAGGTCCCCCAGGACGTGTCGGTGATCGGCATCGACGACCACGAGATGGCCGAGCTGCTCGACCTGACGACCGTGGCGCAACCCGTCGTCGCACAAGGAGTGTTAGCGGCCGAGATGATCCTCGCGGCACTCGGCGACCCGGACCAGCCGCCGCCGTCGGTCACCGTGCCGACGGAGCTGCTGGTGCGGGGCACCACCGGGCCGGTACCTCGTTCGGGCTAGGGCGTGTCTGGTGGATCAGGGTCGATGGGCTTCGGGATCCAGGTCGTCCCTGGCAAGGCGGAGGCGCGAGCCGTCGTACCTGGTGTACCCGGTCGTGCCGACAAACGCGGCCAGGGGCGACCTGGGCCCGAAGACCGCGATCATGATCCGCCAGACACGCCCTAGTTCCCGCCGGGGAGGCCGGGGACGGAACGGCCGGCGTCGACCTGCGACGGGTCGGGTTCCTGCGCCGTCACCGGGATCCCGAAGTCGAAGTACTCGATGCTGATCTCCGAGGTGGTCCGCCGCTCCCGCATCATCTCCTGGAGCTGCGGGTTGTCACCCAACAACCGGCTCATCTCCGGCGACGCCGCGAGGTCCGCGCCGTTCGACTCGATGCTGATCTCCAGCCGTCGGACGCGGCCGTCGGAGTCGACGAACACCTGGCCGGGCATCGGGCCGGCGGCCTGCAGTGCGGCCTGCACCAGGCCACCGTCGACCACGACGCCGCTCGCCGCGGCGAGCCGCTGCGGATCGATGGTGATCGCGTACTGGGTGGCCTCGTCGCCGCGCACGTCGGCACTGCCGACCTCGCGCACGTCGTCGGACACCCCGCGCAGCAGATCGAGCTGCTGGCTGGGGTCGTGCTGACCGATCGGGGTGTCCACCAGCTGGGAGAAGTCGAACTTCTGCCACCGGCTCGCCCCGACGTCCCGCTGGTACATCACGTTGTTGCGGAACACCGACTCCTGCGGCGGCATGGGGAACTGGGCATCGGCAGTGGTGTACTGACCGTCGCCGATCTGGCGGGCGTAGTCGTAGGTGCCGGTGCCGCTCATCGTCCACGACGAGTCACCGAGCGGGCCGCCCGTGGTGGCGTAGGTCATCTCGACGGCGTAGCGCGACGAGCCGGCAGCGCGGGTGAGGTCCGGCGCCTCGCGGGCGACGTCCGCCGCCGGCCTGTGCGCGGCGGGAGCGCTCCCCCCGGTGCCGTCCCCTCCGCCGCATGCCGTGAGGAGCACGATCCCCGCGACACAGCCGGCGAGGGCAGCCGCGCCCCTTCGGACGGTGGTGATCATCATCCGTGCCCCTCCTCGTCGAGTTGAGCCGGCCGGATCGCCCCCCACACATTCCCTCGATCCGGCCGGCACCGGTATGGACCCCGCAGGAAGGCCCGGAGTTGCCTCGACGTGATCTGGATCACGCTGATCAGCCACTACACTCCCGCGCGGCACGATCGGGGGGTCTGTGACCACGACGCAACGAGACCAGGCCGTGCCGGCGCGCGTCATCGTGCGGGTGCTCGACCCGGCCGGCGAGCCGGTCGGTGCGGGGTTCGTCATCGGACCGGACCTCGTGGCCACCTGCGCCCACGTCGTCGCGTCCGCGGTGCGCGGCGACCCCTACGACGCCACGCCTCCCGCGCAGCGCGTTGAGCTCGACCTCCCCCTGCTGCTCGAACCCGACGCGGACGCGCCGGCGCGGGTCACCGCGGAGGTCGCGCGGTGGATCCCGATCGCGCCGGAGGGCACCGGTGACATCGCCGTTCTCCGCGTCCGGGATCCGCTACCGGAGGGTGCGCGGATGCCTCCGCTGCGCCGGGTCGACCAGCTGTGGGACCACACCTTCCGGGTGCTGGGCTTCCCCGCCGGGATGGCCGACGGCGTGTGGGTCACCGGGCGGTTCCGCGGCCAGCAGGGCACGCGGTGGTTCCAGCTGCAGAGCACGACCGGCGAGCAGCCGATCGTGGAGGGGTTCAGCGGCTCGCCCGTGTGGGACGAGACGTCGGGCGCCGTCGTCGGCATGACCGTCGCCACCGACGTCAGCGGCACCACCACCGCCTACCTCATCCCGATCGACCTGGTGCTCGGCGTCGACCCGGAGCTGCTGCCGTGCCCGTACCGCGGCCTGGAGCCGTTCGGTGAGGAGCACGCGAGCTTCTTCTTCGGCCGCGACGACGACATCGACCGGCTCGTCGACGCCGTCGGCCGCCGACCGCTGGTGGCGGTGGCCGGACCGTCCGGTGCGGGCAAGTCGTCGCTGGTGCGCGCGGGGTTGCTGCCCCGGCTGCGCGCCGAGGGCGTGCAGGTGGCCGAGCTGCGGCCGCTGCCGGGACGCCCGATCGCCGAGCTGGTCGCCGCCGCGGCCAAGCAGATTCCCGCCGGCCCGCACGGCCGCCTGGTGCTCGTCGTGGACCAGTTCGAGGAGCTCGCCGCCACCGATCCGGACGCGGCCCAGGAGCTGCTCCACCGGATCGGCGAGCTGGTCCGCGCCGCCGAGCAGAACGGCGGTCCCGGCTCCGTGCACGCCGTGCTCACGCTGCGCTCTGCCACGCTCGACGACGTCCTCGTCCCCGAGCTCGCCGGCCTGCTCGGCTCCGGCACCGTGTTGCTGCCGCCGATGGATCGCGGCCAGCTGCGGCACGCGATCGTGGCGCCGGCGGAGCGAGCGCCCGGCCTGTCCTTCGAGCCTGGGCTCGTCGACCGCATCCTCGACGACGCGGCGGCGGAGCCCGGGCAGCTTCCGCTGGTGGAGTCGTTGCTCACCGAGCTGTGGGCACGCCGGGACGGCGGGTACCTCACGCTTCGCGCGTACGAGGATGCCGGCGGGGTGGCCGGGGTGGTCGCCACCCACGCCGAGGCCGTGGTCGCCGGGTTCGCCCCGGCAGACGGCCACCGGCTGCGCCGCCTGTTCACCGCGCTGGCCGGTCCGGACCGCGACGGTCGCTTCGTCCGCAGGCCGCTGCGGTGGGCCGATCTACCGGCCGACCTGCGCCCGCTCGTGCTGCGGCTCGCCGCGGGCCGGCTCGTCGTGGTCGAGCGGGCGGCCGACGGGCAGGAGACCATCCAGCTCGCCCATCAGGCTCTCATCGCACACTGGCCCCGGCTTCGCGACTGGCTGACCGAGGACCGCGAGTTCCTGGCCTGGCGGGAACAGCTCGGCCAGCAGCGCGAGCGCTGGGAGGCCACCGGCCGCGACGACGGCGCGCTGATGCGCGGTGCCGCGCTCGCCACCGCGCTCGACCGGCTGCCCTCCAGAGCCGTGGACGTGCCGGCTCCCGACGTCGAGTTCGTCCACCGCAGCCGCGCGCGGCAGCGCCGCGAGGTGCGGCGGTGGCGGATCGTCACCGCGGTGCTGGCGGTGCTGACGCTCGCCGCCGGGGCGCTCGCGGTCGTCGCGGTCGACCGCGGCAACGCGCTCGGCGACCAGCTCGACCGCGCGAACGCCGAGCTGCTGGCCCAGGCGGCGCTCGCGCGGGCCCCCACCGATCCCGTCACGAGCACGCAGCTCGCGCTCGCGGCGTGGCGGCTCGATCCGAACAGTCCCTCGGCCCGCACGGCTCTCCTGCGCCAGTACGTGGCCATGCGCTCGGTCGACGGCGTCCTCCCCGCTGTGACGACGGAGTCGATCATCGGATTCGGGGTGTCCATGGACGGGCGCACGATGGTCGTCCCGGAGAACGGCGGGCTGGTCGCAGTCACCGGGCTCCCGGACGGCCCGGCGCAGCGCCACACGCTCCCCGACGCCCCGCCCGGATTCCTGCGTGCCTCGGTCGACCCGACCGGGCGGTACGTCGCGGCGATGGACCGGAACGGCGTCGTGCGGGTGTGGGACATCACCGCCGGTGGCGGTCCGCGGTTCGAGTCAGCGCCACCACGGGGCACCCCGGACAGCCGCGCTTTCGGGTTCTCCGACGAACGCCTACTGTGGCTCGAGTCGGCCCCGGGCGGCGCCGAGCTGCGCATCTGGGATGCCGCGGCGGCAGCACCGGTGTCGCACGGGCTCGGGCCGATCCGGGAGCCCGACGTCGTCGAGGTCACGCTGACGCCCGACTCCACCCGGGCGGTGGTCCGGCTGGGCGACATCAACCGACCGGAGAACATGCGTCTCACGGTGCGGTCGCTCGGCGACGGTGCATCGCTCGGCATGCTGCCGGAGCACACCACACTTGTCGAGAACGCGGTGGCCGCCGTCGGCTGCCTGCCGCCGGACACCGACGCAGGCAGAAACGGTGCCACCGCGATCGTCTCGGGTCCGGACCTGACCACGCCCCAGCGCCGGATCCCCGTCGACTCGTACTCGTGCGCCGGCTTCCGCCGCACGGTCACGCTCGACGGCCGGCACGTCGCCGAGCGGCTCGGTGGCCCCGGGGACGTCGACGTCGTACGTATCCGAGATCTGGCCGACGGCAGCGCCTACGACGTGACCCTGCCACCGGACCCCACCGCCACCACGTCCGGCGGGGGTCGCGCGCCCGCCGAGAAGATGATGGTGTTGCCGGGCCCGGACGGAACACGGACGGTCCTCGCACCGCATGCGACATCCCTACTGCGGCTGAGGGCCGTGCCGAACCCGTTCGTCACGACGGGTGAGACGCCCTGGCTGGGCCTGAGCGACGACGGTCGCACGGTCGTTGCCACCGACACCCACCGGGACTACACGGCGTTCGACCCCGCGGGAGGTGGGCCGATCGCGCGGCTCGACGAGGCCGCGATCGATGGGGGACCGACGCTCGCTCCGAGCGTGGACCAGCGGCTGGCTCTGCGCACCCGGGCCGAGGACGGCTGGTCGATCGCCGAGTACGCACTCCCCTCCCTGAAGCAGGTGCTTCGCGTCGAGCTTCCGTCACGTACCGGGGAGCCGGCGTCCGAGGTGGACACCGACACGCTCCCGGACCGGATCTACGCGCTGGCCGACGGCCTGCTGGCCGGGTGGGACCGGGCGACGGGCGCACCACTGGGACCACCGGTCGACCTCGCCACCACGCCCCAGCGCATGCGCTGGTTCGCCGGCACCACGTCCGTGATCGCGGCCCGCCCAGGGCACCCCGGCGAGGTCGCCGTGCTGGGGCCGGACAACACGATCGAGCTGTGGGACGTCGGACGTGGCACTCAGATCGCCACGCTCCCGCAGGTCGCCCGCATGCAGTCCTACGCGTTCGCGTTCGACGGCGACGGGTCGCGGCTCTCCAGCGTGACGATCACCGGCGCGCTCGACGTCTGGGACCTCGATCGCCGCGAACTGGTCGCCCCTCCCATCCCGATCGAGGGCAGCCACGAACCGGTCGGTTTCACAGCCGACGGCATGGCCGTGACGGCGTCCACCGCGCAGGGTGGTGCCGGGCTCCTGACGTTGTGGGACCCGGCGTCCGGCCGGGCCAGCGGCTCGGTGCGGCTGACGATCGGGGAGAACGGCGAGGCCGAGATCGTCGACGGCGCGCGGCTGGACGTCGAGGGAGGCGACGGCTACGTCGCGGCGTCGAGCGGGGCGTTGCCGATCGCGACAGCGCTCACGGCGCGGCAGTGGGCCGACGAGCTCTGCCGGATCTCCCGCCGCCCGTTCACCGATACCGAGCGGGCCGCCCTGCCCGAAGGCAGCACGATCGACCCACCCTGCTGACGCGGAACCCGCTCGTGTTCCGTCGGTGGCCGGGAGCACCATGGGCGGGTGGACGTCGACGCCGCACCCACCAAGGGGCTCGCCGCCTACCGCGCCATCCTCGCTCTCCCCGGAGTCGGCGTTCTCACCGTGGTCTCGTTCCTGGCGCGCCTGCCGGCATCCGGGGCGGCCGTCACGCTCACGCTGCACGTGGTGCTCACCCTGGATCAGGGGTACGCGGCGGCGGGCCTCGTCGGCGCCGCGGCCACCGTGGGGATGGCGATCGGCGCACCGCTGCTCGGCCGGCTGGTCGACCGCCGCGGGCTGCGCACGATGCTCGGGCTCACGCTGTCCGCACAAGCGGTGTTCTGGGGCATCGCGCCGTTCCTGCCGTACCCGGCATTGCTGGTGGGGGCCCTGCTCGGCGGGTTGCTCGGCGTCCCGGTCTACTCGGTCACGCGGCAGTCGCTCGCCGTTCTGGTGCCGCCGGAGCGCCGGCGCCCGGCGTTCGCGCTCGACTCGATGTCGGTCGAGATCTCCTACATCGTCGGGCCGGCCGTCGGTGCGTTGCTGATGGTGCAGGGGTCCTCGGTCGCCGCGATGTGGGTCGTCGGCGCCGGTTGGCTGGTGGCAGGCGGCGCACTCGTGCTGCTCAACCCGCCCACGCGGGCGGCCGACGAGGCGGGCAGCGGGCCGCCGCCGCACGTCCGGCAGTGGCTCGACCTGCGCCTGCTCGGCGCCCTGCTGGCCACCACAGCCGCCGTGATGGTCGTCTTCGGCACCGAGCTGGCGATGATCGCCGGTCTGGAGCTCGGCGGCCAGGCCGGCTGGATCCCGGTGGTCAACGCGGTGTGGTGCGTGGCCTCGCTCGTCGGCGGGTTCGTGTACGGCGCGGCGGCGAGCTCGCGCCCGCTCCCCCTGCTCGTCGGCTGCCTCGGAGTCGCCGCCCTGCCGGTCGCGCTCGCGGGGTCGTGGTGGTCCTACGCGCTGCTGCTGGTGCCCGTGGGCCTGCTGATCGCGCCCTCCATGGCCGCGAGCGCCGAGACCGTCAGTGCGCTGGCGCCCGAGCACGTCCGCGGGTTGGTCACCGGACTGCACGGCTCCGCCATCACCCTCGGCGCCACCATCGCCACCCCGCTGGCCGGGCTCCTGGTCGACCTCGCGTCGCCCGCGGCTGCAGTGCTCGTCGTGGGGACGGTCGGGATTCTCGGTGCGGCTCTCGTCGCGCTGCTCGGCCGGCTGTCCCGCAGAGCGGCATTCGTCACGCCCTCAGCGGGTTCTCAACCGATTTAGGGAAGACTTCGAGCCGATGACCGCACCGTCGGACCGGCTCCCCCCGCCTCCCCGCCGGCTCCGCCCCCGCGGAGTCCCCGGCCCGGTCGAGGTACTGCCCGCTACATCGCTGCGGCCGTCTTCACCCTGGTCGTGGCGGTGCCCGTGCTTCCCGACCTGCTGTTCGGGCTCGACCACCGAAGTCCGTTCGTGCAGCTCGTGTCGATGCGGCCGTGGATCCTGTGCGGCGCCGGCGCCGTGCTGCTTCTGCTGCTCGTGGTGATGATCTTCGAACGTCGGGTGCTGCCGTTCGTCGCAGGTGTGCTCGCCGTGCTACTGGTCGGTGCCGGGATGGTGCTCCCTCGGGTACTTCCGGATACCGACACCCTGCGCGGTGCACCGTTCCGGGTGCTCGCGTTCAACACGTTCGAGGGCGAGGCCGACGCGGGTGAGCTGGCCGCCCTGATCGAGACGCAGCAGCCCGACGCGGTGGCGATCGTCGAGTCGGGCGCCAACTTCGCGGAACGCCTCATCCCGCTCGTGGAGCCGATGGGATACCGGGTGCACGTCTCCACCGATGACGACGGCGATGACGACGTCGAGGAGGTCACCGCCGTCGTGGCCGACAGCCTCGGCGACGTCGAGGTGCAGGTCGGTGACGACACCACCACGTTCCCCTACGTCGAGGTCACCGGAGGCGACCTCGGCACGCTGCGATTCGTGGCGTTCCACTCGGTGGCGCCGGTGCCCGGCTCCGTGCCGGACTGGAACGCCGACCTCGCGCTGCTGTCCCGCTGGTGCGCCGGGCCGACTCCGGCCGTGGTGGCGGGTGACTTCAACGCCACGCTCGACCACTCCGCCCTGCGCGCCGGCACCGCCGGCTGCGCGGACGCGGCGGAGCAGCGGGGCGCCGGACTCGTCCCGACCTGGGGACCGAACTCCACCCTGCGCCGTATCGGCCCGCAGATCGACCACGTGTTCGCCACGGAAGGCATCACCGCCGAGGCGTTCGACGTGCACGACATCGGCGGCAGCGACCACCGCGCCGTATCGGCGACGCTGCGCCTGCCGGCCTGACACGGCGGGGCGCCGCAAGGCGCACCCGCCCCGTCTCCAGTGTCAGTGGCCGGCGTCAGAGACTGATCGCCACCGTCTCCGCGATCTCGTAGGTGTTCAGGGCGGCGCCCTTGCGCAGGTTGTCGCCGCAGACGAACAGCTCGAGCGTGTTGGGGAAGTCCAGCGCCTGCCGGATCCGGCCGACCCAGGTGGGGTCGCCGCCCACGGTGGCGGCGGGCGTGGGCCACTCGCCGGCCGCCGGGTCGTCGTGCAGCACGATCGAGGGCTGCTCGGCGAGGACCTTGCGGGCCGCCTCCACCGACACGTCCCGGGAGAACGTGGCGTGCACCGCGAGCGAGTGCGTGGTGACCACGGGAACGCGCACGCAGGTGGCCGAGACCTTGAGGTCCGGGATGCCGAGGATCTTGCGGGCCTCGTTCCGGACCTTGAGCTCCTCGGACGACCATCCGTCGTCCTTGAGCGAGCCGGCCCACGGCACGACGTTCAGCGCCAGCGGCGCCGGGAACGGCGAGCCCGCGGCGTCGAGCCCGGCGGCGGCCAGCACCTCGGCGACGTCACCGCCGCGCACCCCGACCTCCTGGCCGGCCACGGCGGCGAGCTCGGCGTAGAGCCGGTCGATGCCACCCTGACCGGCCCCGGAGGCAGCCTGGTAGGAGGCCACGACCAGCGCCTCCAGCCCGAACTCGCGGTGCAGCGCGCCCATCGCGGCCATCATCGACAGGGTGGTGCAGTTGGGGTTGGCGATGATCCCCTTCGGCCGCTCGGCGGCCTTCTCGGCGTTCACCTCCGGCACCACGAGCGGCACGTCGGGGTCCATCCGGAAGGCTCCGGAGTTGTCCACGGCCACCGCGCCGCGCTCGGCCGCGATCGGCGCCCACTGGGCGCTCACCTCGTCGGGCACGTCGAACAGCGCGACATCCACCCCGTCGAACACCTCGGGGGCGAGCGCCTGCACGGTGATGTCCTCCCCGCGCACCCGCAGGACCTTGCCTGCGGAACGCGGTGAGGCGACGAGCCGGATCTCCGACCACGGCACGTTCTCGCGCCCGTCGATGATCTCGATCATGGCGGTGCCGACGGCGCCGGTGGCCCCCACGATCGCGACGACGGGGCCGAGCTCGTGGCGTCCGTGCTCGTGCCGGCCGTGCTCCTGCCCGATTCCGTTCGTCATCCCGGTCACCGCCCCGTCCCCGCGTGCACCACGGCTCGCTCGTCGCCGCCGAGCTCGAAGGCGGCGTGCAGCGCGCTCACCGCGGTGTCGAGCTGGTCGGGCCGGCAGAGCACGGAGATCCGGATCTCCGAGGTGTTCATGGTCTCGATGTTGATCCCGGCGCTGGACAGCGCCTCGCAGAACGTTGCCGTGACGCCCGGGTGCGAGCGCATCCCGGCGCCGACCAGCGACACCTTCCCGACCTCCGCGTCGTGCAGCACCTCGGCGAAACCGATCTCGGGCTGCGCGGCGGTGAGTGCCGCGACGGCACGCGGGCCGTCGGTGCGCGGGAGGGTGAAGGTGATGTCGGTGCGCTGCGCCGACGTGCGGCTGATGTTCTGCAGCACCATGTCGATGTTGATCTCGGCATCGGCCACCGTGCGGAAGATGCGGGCCGCCATGCCGGGGGTGTCCGGCACATCGGTGATGGTGATCTTCGCTTCGGACCGGTCGTGAGCGACCCCGGTGATGATCGCCTGCTCCATGGGGATCTCCTCGATCGAGCCGGTGACGAGCGAGCCCGGCTTGTCGTTGTACGAGCTGCGCACCCGCAGCGGGACGTTGTAGCGCCGGGCGTACTCCACGGCCCGCAGGTGCAGGACCTTCGCCCCGCAGGCAGCCATCTCGAGCATTTCCTCGTAGGTGATCGTCTCGAGCAGCGCAGCGTCGGGGACGATGCGCGGATCGGCGCTGTAGATGCCGTCGACGTCGGTGTAGATCTCGCAGACGTCAGCCTCCAGCGCGGCGGCGAGCGCCACCGCGGTGGTGTCCGACCCGCCACGGCCGAGCGTGGTGACGTCCTTCGAGTCCGGGCTCACGCCCTGGAACCCGGCGACGAGCACGATCGAGCCCTCGTCGAGGGCCTCGCGCAGCCGCTGCGGGTTGACCTGCACGATCCGCGCGTCGCCGTGCTTGGGCGTGGTGACCATCCCGGCCTGCGAGCCGGTGAAGGAGCGCGCCTGGACGCCGAGCGAGTGGATGGCCATCGCCACGAGCGCGTTGGAGATGCGCTCACCCGCGGTGAGCAGCATGTCCAGCTCGCGCGGCGGCGGGGCCGGGGAGACCTGGTCGGCCAGGTCGAGCAGGTCGTCGGTGGTGTCGCCCATGGCCGAAACCACCACGACGACGTCGTTGCCCTCTTTGTGCGTGCGGACGATCCGTTCGGCGACCTTCTTGATGCGGTCCGCGTCCTGTACGGACGATCCGCCGTACTTCTGCACGACGAGGGCCACCGCCGACCTCCTGTCCTGGCCGCGTGGCTGTGCCGCCGCGGCCTCCGGGCTCATCACCGCGGGGCATTCGCACGCTGGGACGTGCGCCGGGTGCTGGTCGGGAGACCACCCTACCGGCCGCCGCCGATCCCGCCGATCGGAATGGTCTATGCCACAACCTGGCCGGGGCGCTGACCGGTCTCGGACGAGCGGCATCCGATCCGGTCGAAAGTGCAGGTCGCGCGGCGACCGACCTGCGCCCACCGATGGATCGGAGGATGCTCGAGATCCGGCCATACGCTGATGTTCATGAAGGGGTCGGCCGGCCTGGGTGCATGGCTCGCCACGCTGGGCACGGCAGAGCTGGAGGAGCTCCTGCGCGCCCGACCGGACGTGCTGCGCCACCCCGTTCCCGCCGATCTCGGCATGCTGGCCGCCCGGTTGTCGGCCCAGGCGTCGGTCAACCGGGCGTTGTCGGAGCTGAGCAGGCCCGCCCTGCAGGTGGCAGAGGCGCTGCTCGCGCTCGGAGGCGCGGCGTCGCGGCAGGAGCTGCTGACACTGCTCGGTGCCACCGGTGAGGCGCCGGCCGCCCAGGCCGACGCCGCTCTCGCCGAGCTGAGAGCTCTCGCACTCACCTGGTCACTGGACGGGAGGGTGCGGCTCGTCGGCGGTTGGGGTGCGGTCAGCCCCACCCCGCTCGGTCTCGGCCGCCCGGCGCGCAAGCTCTACAGCCGGCTCACCGCCGAGCAGCTCGACCGCATCGGCGCCCACCTGGGCGTCGACGGGCTGGGCCGGGCGGGGATCGACGCCGTCGTGGCCGCCCTCACCGACCCGGGCGCGGTGCACGAACGGCTAACCCGAGCCGGCCTCCGGCTCGCGAAGGCCGTGCAGAAGCTGGCCTGGCACGGGCCACGGCGATCGGGCGTGCAGTTCCCCGACCCCGACGATCCCGTCGGTCCCGACCAGGTGGACCGCCAGCTCGTGGTGCAGGGCTGGGTCGTGCCCACGGAGTGGGGCATCGGCGAGATGCCGCGAGAGCTCGCGCTGGCCGTGCGGGGTCCGAAGTACCGCGCACCGTTCGACGCCCACCCACCCCGGCTCGGCACCGTGCCCGTCGATCCCGAGCACCTGCGCTCGGCGGGGGAGCACGCGGCGCTCGCGGCACTGGAGTCGGTCCGGCAGCTGGTCACGCTGCTCGGCCACAACCCGCTCGGCACGGTGCAGGGCGGTGGCGTCGGGGTCCGCGAGCTGCGGCGAGCGGCGAAGGAGCTCGGCACGGACCTCACGGGGGTCCGGCTCGGCCTGGAGACCGCGGCCGCGGCCGGACTCGTCGCGCTCGCCCACGAGGACAGCGACGACAGGAGCAGCAACCACGCGGGCAGGGGCCGCAGCACGCTGCGGCGCGGGTGCGAGCCACCCGTCGGCGTCGCGCTGCCCACCGAGGCGGTCGACGAGTGGCTCGCCGCCGAACCCGCCGATGCCTACGCGCGGCTCCTGCTCGCCTGGTGGGGCCTGCCGATGGTGCCCAGCCTCCGCGTCGACGAGTCGGGCCGGCCCGCACCTGCCCTCGTTCGGACCTTCGGTCACCCGGAGCACGTCCGGATGCGCTCCGGCGCGCTCGCCGCACTGGCGACGCTCGATCCGGCCCGCGGCCTCGTCGAGATCCACACGCTGCGCGAGCTACTCGCCTACCGCGCGCCGTTCGACCGCGAGCACCCCGACGACGCGGCTCGGTTCGGCGCCACCGTCGCCGAGGCCGAGCAGCTGGGCCTGCTCGCCGGCGGGGCACTCACCCCGCTCGGGCGCCGGCTGCTCGCGGCCGTCCGGACCGACCACCCGCACGCCGCGCTGCGGCACGCCCTCGCCGACGCGCTGCCCGCGCCCACCGGCGCCGCCACGTTCCTGCCCGATCTCACCGCGCTCGTCACCGGCATCGCGGCCGCTCCGCTCACCCGTCTGCTCGACACTGCCGCCCACGCCGAGCGCCGGGACATCACGTCCGTCTGGAGGTTCACGGCCGCGAGCGTGCGGCGGGCGCTGGACGCCGGCTACACGGCCGACCGCCTCTTGGCAGCGCTCGCCGCCGCGGCCGCCCACCCGCTCCCGCAGCCGCTGGAGTACCTCGTGCACGACGTGGCCCGCCGGCACGGGCAGGTCGCGGTGAGCGCGGCCGCGACCACGGCGAGCACGTGCGTGCGGGTGGCCGACGCCGCGCTCGGCGCGGAACTCGCGGCACAGCGCAGGTTCGCCCCGCTCGGGCTACGCCTGCTCGCCGAGACCGTCCTGGTCAGCGAGCGCCCGGCGCCGGAGGTCCTGGAGGCGCTGCGGTCGGCCGGCTACTCCCCCGTGGAGAAGGACGCCACGGGCGCCACCGTGGTCACCCGGGCGCCGGCGCGCCGGGCCGCCACACCGGCCGAGCAGCCGTGGCCGGGCCCATCGGTCGACGTGGCCGCGCTCGCGGCCCGGCTCACGGGCGCCGCGTGAGCGCCACGGCCGTTCTCAGGGGATGCGCCGCACCAGCCGCACGACCACCGTGGTGATCACGAACCAGATCAGCGCCGCGGTGCCGTAGTTCAACACCACGCCCAGCCGGGGGTCCTGAGGCAGGAACAGGTTGCTCAGGCCGAGGTTGAAGGTGTCGGCGGCGTCCCGGACCAGCTGGGTCAGCCCGTTCTCGGGGTTGGCACTCAGCAGCGTGAGCACGATGTGCACCACGAGGACGGTGACGATGAGCATGCCGACGATCCGCAGCACGTTCCCGAGGGCGTCGATCCCCCGCCGTGCCGTGCTCCCCACTGCCACTGGAGACCTCCCGGGCTCGTTGAACGCCATGTTCCCACGCTCCGCGACAGCGTGCGCTACCGACCGGTACCACTCGATCGGGTGACGCTGGTTCGGGGCATCGGCCGGGCGGAGCGCGGCGGGGTGGGTTGCGGAACTCCCCCACCCCCGGGCTACTCTCGAACGCGTGGCACGCCTGCTCCTTCGTCGCCGCGGCGGGGTCTGACCGACCGGCCCCTCGTCGCGGGTCGAGGCGTGCGCCGGTCCTTGAAGATCGGCACACATCCTCAGGAGCACCCCGATGACCACGTCTCCCGACGCCTACACCTCGTCGACGACAAGCCGGCTGCGCACCCCGGACCGCCCCGCACCCGATGATCAGCCCCCGTGGAACCCGCAGCGCGGGTCCCACCTGCCCGTCCACCGGTACCGGCCCTTCCACGAGCTGGTGGAGCCGGTATCGCTGCCCGACCGCACCTGGCCGGACAAGCGCATCACGAAGGCGCCACTGTGGTGCGCTGTGGACCTGCGTGACGGCAACCAGGCGCTGATCGACCCGATGAGCCCGGCCCGCAAGCGCCGGATGTTCGACCTGCTGGTGCGCATGGGTTACAAGGAGATCGAGGTCGGCTTCCCCGCCGCGAGCCAGACCGACTTCGACTTCGTCCGCGAGATCATCGAGCAGGACCTCATCCCCGACGACGTCACGATCCAGGTGCTGACCCAGGCTCGCACCGAGCTGATCGAGCGCACCTTCGAGGCCTGCGAAGGCGCGCCGCGCGCCGTCGTGCACCTGTACAACTCGACGTCGATCCTGCAGCGGCGCGTGGTGTTCCGCGCCGACCGCCCGGGCATCGCCAAGATCGCCACCGACGGCGCGGAGGACGTGGCGCGCTACAGCGAGAAGTACCCGGCCACCGACTGGCGGTTCGAGTACTCACCGGAGTCCTACACCGGCACCGAGCTCCAGTACGCGGTCGACGTCTGCAACGCGGTGAGCGCGATCTGGCAGCCGACGCCTGATGCTCCGATGATCGTCAACCTGCCGGCGACGGTGGAGATGGCCACCCCGAACGTCTACGCCGACTCCATCGAGTGGATGAACCGCCATCTGGACCGCCGCGACGGGATCGTGCTCTCGCTGCACCCGCACAACGACCGCGGCACCGGTGTCGCCGCCGCCGAGCTGGGCTACCAGGCGGGCGCCGACCGCATCGAGGGATGCCTGTTCGGCAACGGCGAGCGCACCGGCAACGTCGACCTGGTGACGCTGGGCATGAACCTGTTCACCCAGGGCATCGACCCGCAGATCGACTTCTCCGACATCGACGAGATCCGCCGCACCGTCGAGTACTGCAACCAGCTGCCGGTGGCCGAGCGCCACCCGTGGGGCGGCGACCTCGTGTACACCGCCTTCTCCGGCAGCCACCAGGACGCGATCAACAAGGGCTTCCAGGCCATGGAGGCCGACGCGGCCGAGGCGGGCGTCACGGTCGACGACTTCCGCTGGGAGGTGCCCTACCTGCCGGTCGACCCGAAGGACATCGGTCGCAGCTACGAGGCCGTGATCCGGGTGAACTCGCAGTCCGGCAAGGGCGGCGTCGCCTACATCATGAAGTCCGAGCACCAGCTGGACCTGCCGCGCCGGTTGCAGATGGAGTTCTCGCGGGTGATCCAGGAGGTCACCGACAGCGAGGGCGGCGAGATCTCGCCGAAGGCGATGCGGGACGCGTTCGACTCCGAGTACCTCGACCGCGTCACCCCGCTCAAGCTGATCCGCCACCGCATCACGAGCGACGGCGAGGGCAACGACGAGATCGTCGCCACCGTCCGGGTCGAGAACGACCTGCACGAGATCGCCGGCAGCGGCAACGGCCCCATCGCCGCGTTCGTCGACGCTCTGGCCGGCATCGGGTTCGACGTGCGGGTGCTCGACTACCACGAGCACGCCATGTCCGCCGGCGACGACGCCCGCGCCGCCGCCTACGTCGAGTGCGCGGTGGAGGACACCGTGCTCTGGGGGGTGGGCATCAACGGCTCGATCGTGAGCGCCTCGCTCAAGGCCGTCGTGTCCGCGGTGAACAGGGCGATGCGCTAAAAGCCGGTCCGCGCGCCGATCGTGGTCCTCGCAGGGTCCTCGGACTCTGCGAGGATCCGACCCTGCGCGCTCAGCGTCCGAGGATCTCCGTCACCGAGCCGGGGTGCTCGGGCACAACGCCGGGCCCGAGCACGTCATCGGCCGCCGCGGCAGGCTCCACCCGGTGCGGCTGCAGCGCGCCGCCGCGGATCTCCTCGGCCCAGTGGCAGGCCACCCGGTGGCCGTGCGGTGCGCCGGGGATCACCCGGAGCTCGGGTCGCTCGGAGTCGCAGCGCGTCGGCTGCCGCCACGGGCAGCGGGTGTGGAACCGGCAGCCCCGCGGCGGAGCGGCCGGGGACGGGAGGTCACCGGTGAGCAGGATGCGCTCGCGGCGGTCCTCGAGCTCCGGGTCCGGAACCGGGATCGCCGACAGCAGCGCCTTCGTGTAGGGGTGCTGCGGGTCGTCGTAGAGCACCTGGGACGGCGCCTCCTCGACGATCCCGCCGAGGTACATGACGCCGATCCGGTCGCTGACGTGCCGCACCACGGCGAGGTCGTGGGCGATCACGAGGTAGGTCAGTCCGAGCTCGGCCTGCAGCCTGCCGAGCAGGTTCAGCACCTGCGCCTGCACCGACACGTCGAGCGCCGAGACCGGCTCGTCGGCCACGATCAGGTCCGGCTCCACGGACAGGGCACGGGCGATGCCGATGCGTTGCCGCTGGCCGCCGGAGAACTCGTGCGGGTAACGGCGCAGCGCCGCGACCGGCAGCCCGACGGAGTCGACGAGCTCGCGCAGCCGCGCGGCGTCGGCCTCCGGCCCTTGGGACAGACCGTGCGCGTTGATCCCCTCGCGCAGCAGCGACTCCACCGACTGGCGCGGGTTCAGGCTCGACATCGGGTCCTGGAACACCATCTGGAAACGTTTGCGCATGGTGCGGAGGCGCTCGCCGCTGAGCTGCGCGACGTCGACCCCGTCGAACTCGACCGTGCCGGCCGTGGGGTCGACGAGACGCAGGATCGCCCGACCGAGCGTCGACTTGCCGCACCCGGACTCGCCGACGAGCCCGTACGTCTCACCGCGGCCGACCTGCAGCGACACGCCGTCCACGGCGTAGACGTGGCCCACGGTGCGGTCGAGCACCACGCCGCGTTTGATCGGGAAGTGCACGGCGAGGTCGCGCACGTCCAGCAACGGCGCCGCCCCGTTCGTTGCTTCCGCCATGTCGTTCACTCCGCGCTCGCCGGCACCGGGTTGTGGCAGCGCAGGAGCCGACCGCCGGACGTCTCGCCGAGCGGTGTGACCTCCACGCACTGCTCCAGCGACCGCGGGCAGCGCGGCGCGAACGCGCACGCGTGGTCCCACGGCACGTTGTCGACCACCGAACCGCGGATCGCCGGCAGCTCCTCGCCCTGCGGGCTGTCCATCCTCGGGATCGATCGCAGCAGGCCGTGCGTGTACGGGTGGCGCGGTGTGCTGAACAGGCGGTGGCGCTGCGCGCGCTCCACGATCCGGCCCGCGTACAGCACGTTGACCGTCTCGCACAGGCCGGCGACGACCCCCAGGTCGTGCGTGATCATGACCAGGGCGGCCCCGGTCTCGCGCACCAGCTCGCGCAGCAGCTCGAGGATCTGCGCCTGGATCGTGACGTCCAGCGCGGTGGTCGGCTCGTCGGCGATCAGCAGCCGCGGGCTGCACGCCAGGGCGATCGCGATGAGCGCGCGCTGCCGCATGCCGCCGGAGAGCTGGTGCGGGTAGGAGTCGAGCCGGCGCCGCGGATCGGGGATGCCCACCCGGTCCAGCAGCTCCACGGCGGCCTTCCGCGCCACCTCCTTGCTCATCCCGCGGTGGCGCCGCAGCACCTCGGTGACCTGCAGTCCCACCGGGATCACCGGGTTGAGCGAGCTGAGCGGGTCCTGGAAGACCATCGACAGGTCGCGGCCGCGGCGCTCGCGCATCTGCGGCTCGGACAGCGTCAGCAGATCCGTGCCGTCCATCAGCACGCTGCCGCTCACGCGCACCCCGCGGTCCGGCAGCAGCCGCATGATCGCCATCGACGTCACCGACTTGCCGCAGCCGGACTCCCCGACCAGCCCCACGACCTGCCCGGGCGCGACGTCGAAGCTGACGCCGTCGACGGCCACGGTCGCCGGCTCACCCTTGCGCTGGAACGTGACGCGCAGGTCGCGCACCGAGAGCAGCGGCTCGGTCGTCGCCGCCCCGCTGCTGCGCGTGTCGTCTGCGCGGTGCGCGGCCGTCATCGGCGCCCCTTCGGGTCGATGGCCTCGCGCAGCGACTCGCCGAGCAGCGTGAAGCCCAGCGCGACCAGGATGATCGCGAGAGCCGGGTAGAACGCGAGTGCCGGCCGCACGTCGAGGTAGGTCTGGGCCTGGGCGAGCATGAGACCCCACTCGGCACGGCCGGGGTCGGCGTCGCCGAGGCCGAGGAACGACAGCGCCGCCGCGTCCAGGATCGCGGTGGCGAGCGTGAGGGTGGCCTGCACGATCACCGGCCCGATCGCGTTCGGCAGCATGTGCCGCAGCACCACGGCGGGGCGCTTGATACCCAGCGCGGTGGCGGCCACCACGTGGTCGCTGTGGCGCTGGGCGAGCATCGACCCGCGCAGCAGCCGCGCGAAGATCGGCACGCTCACGATCGAGACCGCGATGATCACCGAGGTCTGGGACGGGCTCGCCGCGAGCGCCGCCACCGAGATCGCGAGCAGCAGGCTCGGGATCGCCAGCAGCACGTCCGTGAGCCGCATGAGCAGGGTGTCCACCCAGCCGCCGAACGCTCCGGCCACGGTGCCGATCACGATGCCGAACACGAGCCCGATGAGCGTGGCCAGCACGCCGACGAGCAGCGTCTGCTGCGAGGCGAGGATCATCCGGGAGAGGAAGTCGCGCCCGAGTTGATCGCTGCCCAGCGGGAAACCTTCCTGCGGTCCCGGGATCGTGCCGGGACGCAGGTTCTCCTGCAGCTCGGGGAACGCCGTGGTGGCGTCGTGCGGGGCCAGCAGCGGTGCGAAGGCGGCCACCACGACGAAGATCCCGATGATGACGGCGCCGACGATCGCGGCCGGTTCGCGGCGCAGCCGCCGGAACGCCTCGGCGCCGAGGCTGCGCCCGCCCGCGATGTCGTCGATGCGGGTGCGCCTGCGTTCGAGCCACGTGGCCGTCATGGCCTGTCCTTCGTCATGACAGCCGCACCCGGGGATCGATGAGCGCGTAGGACAGGTCGACGAGCAGGTTCACCAGCACGTAGATGAGCGCGCCGAGCAGCAGCACCGCCTGCAGCCGCGGGTAGTCCCGCAGCGTGATCGCGTCGGCGAGCAGGGTGCCGATACCGCCCCACACGAACACGCGCTCGGTGAGCACGGCCCCGGCGAGCAGCAGCCCGACCTGCAGCCCGATCGTCGTGGAGACCGGGAGCAACGCGTTGCGCAGCACGTGTCGGCCGCGCACGGTGCCCGGCGCGAGGCCCTTCGAATTGGCCGTGCGGACGAAGTCGGAGCCGAGCACGTCGAGCACGGAGGCCCGGGTGATCCGCACGATCACCGCGAGCGGGATCGTCGCGAGCGTGATCGCCGGCAGGACGAGGTGGCGCAGGGCGTCGAGGCTCGCGTCGAACTCCCGGGTGAGGAACCCGTCGAGCACCGCGAAGCCGGTGACGTTCGTGGCGTCGACCGCCACCGACTGGCGGCCCGACGGCGGGAACCAGCCGAGGTCCACGGCGAGCACGTCCTTCAGCACGTAGCCGAGGAAGAACACCGGCACGGCGACGCCGACGAGCGTGCCGATCACGGTGGCCACGTCGAGCGGCCGGCCGCGATGGCGCGCCGCGACGTACCCGAGCGGGATGCCGAGCCCGATCGCGATCACCAGGGCGGCGATCGACAGTTCGATCGTCGCCGGCAGGGCGCGGCCGATCTCGTCGAGCACCGGTTGCCCGGTGATCGAGGACGTCCCGAAGTCGCCGGTGACGACCCGACCGAGGAACCGGCCGTACTGCACCCAGATCGGCTGGTCGAGACCCATCACCCGGTTGAGCTCCGCGATCCCCTCGGGGGTGGCGCGGTCACCGAGGAGCGCCGTGGCCGGCCCTCCGGGCAGCGACCGCAGCCACGCGAAGACCACGATCGACAGCAGCAGGAGCGTCGGGATCACCTGCAGCAGGCGTCGCAGCACGAATCGCAGCATCATCCCCCCTCCCACGAGTTCGGACGCCGAGAGTGGCACCGCCCGGCCGGGCGGTGCCACTCGGAGCTCCTCTCAGTCGACGCTGACCGTGAGGAACCGCTCATCGGTGAGGGGCGACGGGATGAGACCCGTGACGCCCTGCCTCACCACGATCCCGGGCGGCGAGCTGGAGAGCGGCACCCCCGGCAGCTGCTCCATGATGACCCGGTTGACGTCCCGGTACGCGGCGGCGTGCGCCTCCTCGCCCACCGTGGCGTCGGCCCGGCCGATGCCGTCGACGATCGCCGCGTCCTTGGGGAGGGTGAGCCCGAACTCCTTCCCCGTGGAGCCGAAGAAGGTGGCGAGGAAGTTGCCGGCATCGTTGTAGTCACCGGTCCAGCCGAGCAGGTGCAGGTCCTGCACCCCGTTGACCTGCACGGAGTCCAGATATCCGCCGTTCCACGGCTGCGCCACCGGGTTGACGGTGATCCCCACCTGACGCAGGTTCTCCGACAGCGCCGTGAAGATGTTCGTGGGGTTCGGCATGTAGGGCCGGCTGATCTCGGTCGGGTAGTAGAAGTTGACCGTCAGGTTCGACGCGCCCGCCTCGGCCAGCAACGCCCGGGCCCGCTCCGGGTCGTACGGGATCGGCTGGATGTCCGGGTTGTACCCCGCCACCGTCTGCGGCACGAACTGCGAGGCCACGACCGCGCCCTCCGGCAGCTGGGTGCGCACCAGCGACTCGCGGTCGAGCGCGTACGCGATCGCCTGGCGCACCCGGACGTCGGCGAGCGCCGGGTTCTTCGCCTGGTTGATGCCGAGGTAGAGGATGTTGAACACCGGCCGGACGAGGACCTGGAACCCCGCGTCCTTCAGCGACGGCCAGTCGGCGGACGACGGGTAGTCGAAGCCGTCGATCGTGCCGGCCTGCAGCTCCTGCTTGCGAGCGTTCTCGTCCGGGATCACGCGGAAGATCAGCCGCTCGAGCTTGGCCGGCTCACCCCAGTACTGGTCGTTGCGCACCAGCGTGATGGTCTGGTTGGTGCGGTCGTAGCTCTCGAAGCGGAACGGGCCGGTGCCCGTCGGATGGTCGTTGGCGTACGAGCTGTAGGTGAACGACTCGCCGCTCTGCTTGACCTCGTCCCCGTTGTACTGCTGGAGCGCGGCCGGGCTGGAGATCGACAGGGAGGTGAGCCCGAACGCCGCGGGGAACGCGCCCTTCGGCTTGTTCAGCTTGACGACCGCCGTGGTCGGGTTCGGTGCCTGGCAGGAGTTGTAGACCGGGTCGCTGGTGTCCTCGGTGAGGTTGTTCGAGTACCCGCCGAACGCCTCGTAGTAGTAGATCGCCTGGCTCTGCGCCGCCGCCGTGGGCAGGTTGAACCAGCGGTTGAAGTTGAAGCAGACCGCCTCGGCGTTGAACGGAGTGCCGTCGTGGAAGGTCACGCCCTCGCGAAGGGTGAACGTCCACTCGGTGCCGTCCGGGCTCGGCGTCCACTCGGTGGCGAGGCCGGGGGTCAGCTCGGAGGTGCCCTGCTTGTACGTGATCAGCGTGTCGTAGATCTGCCGCGACACCCGGAACGTCTCCCCGTCCTGGGCGAACAGCGGGTCGAAGCTCCGGGGTGCACCGGTTGCTCCGAACACCATCGTCCCGCCGGTGGCCCCGGCTCCCCCCTGCTCGTCACCGGCATCGCGCGCGGACTCGGCGCACGCGGCCAGGGTGATGGCGAGCGCACCGGCCACGCACGCGGTCGAGAGTCGTCGTACGGCTGATCTCATGCGGGCAACACCTCTTCGTAGGAGTCCCGCTGGAAACTAGTGCGACCGTGACACTCGCCGGTAGGTCATCGAGTCACGGTTGCGCTACGGCCCCTAACGATCAGATGACGGGCCGGACTCACCGTTCTCGACGCCGGCGCCGATGCCGCTCGGATTGTCGGTCGCCGCGGGCATCCTTCGGCCCGTGGATGTGTCCTCTGTGCAACGGGCGGGTCACCGACGGCGACGCACGACGACTGGTGCAGTCGGGTGATTGTCGGGGTGATTGCTCGCGGAGCGCGCAGCTTGCAATTGCAGGAGGACCTTGCGTGCGGCAATCTAAGAGTCCGGCCGACCTTCCCCAACGCTGCGGGGGCCGGCCGGGTCATCCCGAGAGGAGGCCGACCGTGACACAGACCCCGGTTCCCGCCTCCGCCGTCCTGCGCTCATCGCGGAACACCTGCGAACCAGGAACCCGCCCCGGTCCCGGGCCAACCGGGACCCACCACCGTCCGGCAACCCGCCGGCGAGAGCAGCACACGGGAAGGAAACCTCTCATGTCATTCGGGAAGCACACCGGCGCCGACACCGCTCACCGGAACGGATCGTCGCCATGATCACTCTGATCACCGCAGGCATCGGTCTGCTCGTCCTGGTCGCCGTCGTAGTCGGCATCGTGGAAGCCGCACAGGCACCCACCTGGCGGCAGATCGCGGCGGAACGGCGCGCACAGTGGGAGGCCAAGCAGCCGCAGCTGCACGGCCACGACCAGTACGCCGCTCCCTTGTCCCTCGACGACCCCGACGACGATGACGAGTCGTGGGACGACGACTAGGCGGCGCGATCCCGGGGAGTGATCGCGCGGCCGCCGGGGCCGCCCCAGGTCGGGCGGCGGCCCCGGTCGATCCACCCGGGGCCACCGGATCGGCCCCCGGGTTGCTGGTCAGAGCGCGTCGAACGCCCCACGCTTGACGTCGGCCACGAATGTCGCCCACTCCTGCGAGCTGAACGTGAGTTCGCGGCTGCGGTCCTTGGTGTCGCGAACGGCCACGACACCACCCTGCAACATCCCGACCTCCACGCAGTCGCCTCCGGAGCAGAAGCTGCTGGTCCGGTACTCGGTCGCCATGTGCTGGGTCATCTCGGTCTTCCTCCGGGGGGAGCGTGCTGGAGCTCGTAACGGTGCACGATGTCCCGCGATGCATCCGGGTCCAACGCCCGGTCCGCCACGTCCGCGAGGACGTCTTTATACAGGTCCACATCGGACTCGTTTTCGTAGGTATCCCCGGACGGACTCTCGATGAACACGACATCCGCCCCGACGTTGTCGGGGAACTCCAGAATCTGGAACGGACCTGCGTGTGCGCGGTGTAGACCGATCGAGAAGGGAAGCACTCGAACGGTGACGTTCGGGAGCTCCGAGCGCTCGCGCAGGTAGCGCAACTGCGCCGCCATCACCTCCGGCGAGCCGACCACGCGGCTCAGCACGGACTCGTCCAGCACCACCTCGAGCTGGAGCGGCGACGCTCCCTGGGTGAGCGCCTCCTGACGGCGCAGGCGCAGCTCCACGAGCCGGTCCACCTCACCCGGTGCGCGCTCCGACAGCAGCGCCTCCAGCACCGCGCGGGCGTACTCGGGCACCTGCAACAGCCCGTGGACCCAGGCCACCTCGAACGACCGCACACGGACCGCTTCGGTCTCCAACGCCGTGTACCGGGCCGGGGCGTTCATGACGAAACGCTCGGCCTGCACCCCATCCGTGTAGCGCTCCCACCAGCCCTGCTCACGACTCTCGTGCACCAACTGCGCGAGCCGGTCCCGCCGCTCGTCGTCGGTGACGCCGTAGAGCCGCATCAGCGCGACGACATCGGGCATCCGGGGGATGCCCTTCCCGTTCTCCAGACGACTGATCTTGGACGCCGAGCAGTCGAGCTCGCGGGCGACATGGGCCAGCTGGAGGTCGGCCCGGCGGCGGAGCTGGCGCAGCTCGACACCCAGGCGCCGTCGCGGCCCCGCAGGTCCTTGCGCAGTGGGCATCCATCCGCCGCTCGTCGAAATCCAGGTGTGCAATTGCACGAGCTGGGACCGAGGATAGCGGAGGCCACGGGCGGCCCCGCGGGGACTCGCCGTCAGACGCTGTCGAAGCCCCCGTCCTTCACCGTCTCGAGGAACCGGGCCCACTCACCCGCCGTGACCAGCCAGAGCGGCGCCTCGGGCGTGAGCGTGCTGCGCAGGGCGACGCGGCCGTCGGGGAGCCGCGCGGCCTCGAGACAGTCACTCACCGCACAGAATTCCCGCCCCACGAACTCGAGTTCGCCCCCCGCACCACCCACGGTCCACCCCTCCGCCGCACGATCGGGTGATCGTACAGCGGCAGGGCGTGACACACCGGCTCGCCGACATGGGAGGACGGCGCGCGAGGACCGACAGCCGAAGGGCCTACTCGTGGTACGTGTCGGCGACCTCCCGCAGGAAGCGCAGCAGCTCTCGGCCTTCGAGAGCCTGCTTCCAGGCCGTGTCGAGCCGGTCGGAATGGGCCCGCACGATGTCGGTCTTCTCCTGCAGGCCGCCCCCGTCCTGACCCTCGAAGAAGATGACATCGCTCTCGCCGTGATCGAACGAGAGGATCTGGAACGCGCCGCCGAGCAGCCCGTGCAACCCGAGGGAGAACGGGAGCACCCGCAGCTCGACCGACGGCGAACCCTCCTCGACGATCCGGCACAGGTACCGGACCTGCTCGCGCATCACACCGGGCCCGTGGGCAGGGCGGCGCAGCACGGACTCGTCGATGAGCGCCGCGACACGCAACGGATCGGGCTGCCGCGTGAGGACGCTCTTGCGGTCCAGCCGCATCCGGATCATCGTGTCCAGCGCCTGACGGGACACCGCCGGCTGCGACGCCGTGACGACCGCCCGGGCGTAGCCCTCGGTCTGCAGCAGGCCCGGTACGGCGCCCGAGGCGAAGGAGCGGACCAGCGCGGCGCCTGCCTCCAAGCCGATGAAGCGATGCAGCGCGGAGCCCGGGGCCAGCAGGTCGCCGTACGAGTCGTACCACGCGGCCTGCTTGCCCTCACCCGCCAGCTGCACCAGCTCCTCGCGCACGTTCGGGGCCGCGTACAGGCGCAGGAGGGTGTCGATCTCCGGGCGGCGAGGCGTGGACAGCCCGGTCTCGATGCGACTGATCTTGGAGACGGAGCAGTCGAGCTCCTCCGCCGCCCGGCTGACCGCCACCCCGGCCGCCTCCCGCAAGCGCCGAAGCTCGGTGCCGAGGGTGCGACGGGACAGGACAGGGCTGGTAGCCATGCCAGTACCCCTTCGGGTCGGACCTGAGCTGCTGAGACGTCCGAGGCGAAGCGGACGCCGGGCGCGCGCCCAGCGGTCTGACCACCGGGTGTGCGTGACGGATGAGAGTACTCCTGCCGCAATGCGATGGCCATCACTGTCGTGCAGAACACCACACGCTTTGTGCACATTCTGTGAGCAATCGCGCTGTGCACTTGCATGAGCGCCGGTCCCGCCTCACACTCGGAACCGGGTCACCCCCCGAGGAGGCATCGATGACCGGGATCGCGTTCATCGCCGTCGGAGGAGTCCTCGCGCTGGTCCTGCTCGCCGTCCTGATCGGAAACACGGACGCGCGAGCGCAGCGGGAGGCGTGGAACCGGATCGCCCGCCGTCGCCGTGAGCTCGGCGACTGGGAGCGCCAGCTGATCCGGGCCGCGGAGTCGGAAGGCTGCCCGGCCTGCCGGCTGCTGCGGGAGCGGGGCGGCGAGCACGACCGGTTCTAGCCGGCCTACCCCTCAGAGCGCGCGGCGGCCCGAGAGGGCTCGCCCGAGCGTCAGCTCGTCGGCGAACTCGAGGTCGCCGCCCATCGGCAGGCCGGATGCGAGCCGCGTGACCGTGAGACCGGGAAAATCGCGCAGCAGCCGGACGAGGTAGGTGGCGGTGGCCTCGCCCTCGGTGTTGGGGTCGGTCGCGATGATCACTTCGGCGATCTCGGTCTCGTCGGTGGCCGGCCCGGTGCCGCCGAGCCGGGCGAGCAGCTCCCTGATCCGCAGCGTGTCGGGCCCGATCCCGGCCAGCGGGTCGAGTGCCCCGCCCAGCACGTGGTAGCGACCTCGGAACTCGCGGGTGCGCTCGACGGCCAGCACGTCCTTCGGCTCCTCGACGACGCACACCAGGGTGGGGTCACGACGCGCGTCCGCGCAGTAGCGGCACCGCTCCCGCTCGGAGACGTTGCCGCACACATCGCAGAACCGGACGCCCTCCTTGACCTTCTGCAGCGCCTCCTGGAGCCGCACGACGTCGGCCGGATCGGCGGCGAGCAGGTGGAACGCGATTCGCTGGGCGCTCTTCGGCCCGACGCCCGGCAACCGGCCGAGCTCATCGATCAGATCCTGGACCGGCCCCTCGAACACGGCGGTAGGTCGCTACGCGCCGAGCCCGGGCAGGCCGAGGCCACCCGCGGCGTCGCCGAGGCCGCCGGCGAGCGGGCCCATCTTCTCGGCCTGCAGCTCCTGGGCCGCCCGTGCGGCGTCCTGCAGGGCACCGACGATGAGATCCTGCAGCGTCTCGACGTCCTCCGGGTCGACCACCTTCGGGTCGATCCGCACGGCACGCACCTCGCCGCCACCCGTGGTAGTGACCTGCACCAGCCCGTTGCCCGCCTGACCGACCACCTCGGCGGACGCCAGCTCGGCCTGCGCGGCCATCAGTTGCTGCTGCATCTTCTGCGCCTGCTGCAGAATCATCTGCATGTCGGGCTGACCCGGTTGCACCTGCGGTCTCCTCGCACATCGTGCCTGCGCCGGCGCGGCCGGCTCCCCTGCCAGGCTAGGCCATCCCCGATCCGCGGGGCGGGCAGGCCGGTGTCCGGATCCAGGTCTTCGCCGGGTGTGCCGGGCCGTCGAGTCATGTGGCGGACCTGGGGTCCGGGACACTTGCCCGGTGCGCACCTCGCGATCGGTCGTGCTCCTCGCCGCGGCGGCCCTGACGACCCTCGCGTGCTCCGGCGCGGCCGATGCTCCCCGGCCGGCACGCGTTGCCGCGGCGCCACCGCCGCCCGTGGTGGTCCTCGATCCCGGGCACAACGGCCGCAACGGCGCCGAACCGAGCGCGACCCGCCGGCTGGTGCCCGACGGACGCGGTGGCGAGAAGGCGTGCAACACCGCCGGCACCGAGACCGACGCCGGCTATCCGGAGCACGCGTTCACGTTCGACGTCGCCACCCGCGTGAGGACGCGGCTCGAGGCGGCCGGCGTCCGCGTCGTGCTGACCCGCGCCGACGACAGCGGCGTGGGCCCCTGCGTGGACGAGCGCGGCCGGGCGGGCGAGGCCGCCGGTGCCGCGGCGACGGTGTCGATCCACGCCGACGGCGCCGCCTCCGCCGCGTCGGGCTTCCACGTGGCCTACTCCGACCCGCCGTTGAACCCGGCGCAGGCCGGGCCGGCACGGGAGCTCGCCACCGCGCTCCGCGACTCGCTGCGGACGGGCGGCTTCCCGGACTCGGATTACATCGGCCGCGACGGCCTCTCGCCCCGCCCCGACCTCGCCGGGCTGAACCACGCCACCCGCCCGACGGCGCTCGTGGAATGCGCGAACATGCGCAACCCGGGCGAGGCCGCGGTGGTGTCGTCCCCAGAAGGCCGCGAGCGCTACGCCTCCGCGATCGCGGCCGGCGTGCTGGCCTTCCTCGGTCTGCCGGGCTGACATCCCAGCCGGTTGATCACCACCTCGGTGCGCAGACGGCCACATGTGGCCGCTCCCGCACCGGTCTGATGATCACGCCCTCTACGGACGGTCGATGGCCTTGGCCCCGAGCTGCGTGGTGAGCAGCTCGATCGCGGCCTCCTCCGGGTCGCGGCGCTCCGCGTCGCTCACCGGAACCGCGGCCTCGGCGAGCATCGCCTCCTCGTCGTCCTCCGGGGGGACGTCGTCTTCGGGCGGTTCCGGGGGCAATGGCATGCCGTCGTCCGGGGCAGCCGACCGGCGGACCGGCGGCGGCCGGCTCGGACGCGCCGGGGGCGGCGTCTGCTGCGGGCGCGACGGCGGCTCGGAACGCCGCGGAGCACCACCGTTGCCCCCGGCGGGCGGAGGCGGGGTGTCGCCGGACTCGCAACGCACCTGCCAGCGCACCCCGAGCACCGTGTGCAGCGCGGCCGAGACGATGTCGGCGTTGCGCGACTCGGAGAGCCGGCGGGCGAGCGAAGGAGCGCCGATGCCGAGGACGAGGGTGTCGCCCTCGACTGCCCGCACGGTGGCGTTGACCAGCATCGCCTCGATGCTGCGGCTCTGCGCTCGCGCCGCGGCGAGCACCTCCGACCACACCCGGCGGACTGCCGCGGCGTCCAGCCCACTGCCCGGTGCCGCCGGTGCGGTGAGCCCCGCGGACGGCGCAGGTGCGGACTGCGGCGTGGACTGCGGCGCGGCCTCCGGAGGGGCCGACTGCGGGAGGGGCCGACTGCGCGGGCGCCGGCTGCGGGCGCGCGGGCGGCGGCGGCGACTGCGAGGGCGCGGGTTCCTGGCGCGCGGGCGGCGGAGGCACGGACTGCGCGGGCGCGGGTTCCGGGCGCGCGGCCTGCGGAGGCGCGCTGGGCTCGGGCTCGCGCGGCGCAGCCGGCGGCGGCCCGGGCGGCCGGACCGGAGGCGACGGGGCCGCGGGAGGCGGGGCAGCCGGCCGCTCGGGGGCCGCAACCGCCCGGTCCGGACTCTCCGGCTCGCCGGTGGGACGTGCGGGCCGGGCCCGGTCCTCGCGGGATTCCGGTGCCGGAGCGGGCGGCGGGCTCGCGGGCTCGGCGGCTGCCGGTGCGGGCACAGCGTCGGCGCGGGTCGCCGTGGCCGAGCTCGGCCGACGGAACGTGCGCCGCGCGTCGCCTGCGCCGTCGTCCCCCGACCCGGGCGGCGCGGAGGCGATGTCACTGCGCCGCTCGAGCCGTTCGAGCCGTTCCAGGAGCCCCGGCTCGGCGACGGTGGCCGCGGGCAGCAGCATCCGCGCGCACAGCAGCTCCAGGAGCAGCCGGGGCGCGGTGGCGCCGCGCATCTCGGTGAGCCCGGTGTGGACGATCTCCCCGTACCGCGTGAGCGTGGCCACGCCGATCTTGCCGGCCTGCTCGACCATGCGCGTGATCTCGTCGTCGGCGGCCTCGACCAGCCCGCGCTCGGCCGCCTCCGGAACCGCCTGCAGCAGGACGAGGTCACGCAACCGCTGAAGCAGGTCGGCGGCGAACCGGCGGGGGTCGTGGCCGGCCTCGACGAGCCGGTCGACGGCCTCGAAGACCGCGGCGCGATCGCCTGCGGCGAGGGCGTCGACCATGTCGTCGATCAGGGCGACATCGGTGACCCCGAGGAGCGCGACCGCGCGCTCGTACGTGACGCCCTCCGGACCGGCGCCGGCGAGCAGCTGGTCGAGCACCGAGAGGCTGTCGCGGGCCGAGCCGCCGCCTGCCCGCAGCACCAGCGGGTAGACCGGCGGCGCGACGACCGCGCTCTCCTCCCCGCAGATCCGTTCCAGCAGCTTGCGCAGCGTGCCGGGCGGGATGAGCCGGAACGGGTAGTGGTGGGTGCGCGAGCGGATGGTGGGCAGCACCTTGTCCGGCTCGGTGGTGGCGAACACGAACACCAGGTGCTCGGGCGGCTCCTCCACGATCTTCAGCAGCGCGTTGAAGCCCTGCGTGGTGATCATGTGGGCCTCGTCGACGATGAACACCCGGTACCGCGACTCGGCAGGCGCGAAGAACGCGCGGTCGCGCAGCTCGCGGGTGTCGTCGACACCACCGTGCGACGCCGCGTCCAGCTCCGTGACGTCGATGTTGCCCGGCCCACCGGGCGCGAGCGAGACGCACGACGCGCAGACACCGCACGGCTCCGGCGTGGGGCCCTGCTCGCAGTTGAGCGACCGGGCCAGGATGCGGGCCGAGGACGTCTTGCCGCAGCCCCGCGGCCCGGAGAACAGGTACGCATGGTTGATGCGCCCCGAGGCCAGCGCGACGCTCAGCGGCTCGGTGACGTGCTCCTGCCCCACCACCTCGGCGAACTTCGCCGGGCGGTACTTGCGGTACAGAGCCAGCGCCACGGCCGCGAGGCTACCCACCACCACCGACGCCCGGACGACGGGAGGTCGGGACGTCGAACTCACCCGCAGGCACCTCAGCGACAGGCCACGCAAGCGAAGAGACCAAGCGAGCACCCAGACCCACGAGCACCCAAAACGACGAGCACCCAGACCAGGATGGCGACCAGGACCAGGACGACCACGATGGGGGGTCCGGGGGGCGAAGCCCCTCCGGCAGGGGGTCTGGAGGCTTGGCCCCCAGAGGACATTGACGCACGAGTGCCGGCGAGCGCGTTGGGCGAGCACAGCTCGCCCAACTCGTAAGGGGACCCCGCGCACCCGCCAGAGCCCGTTGACCCTTGCTGCCTTCCGGCCCTGGGGGAGTTCACAGGATGGACGCCGCGCGGGGTCCGGGGTCGAGTGTAGTGGAGTGGGGGCGCAAGGGGTGCGGGCGACCCACCCGGCTATGCTTCGAGGCGGAGGATTCGCCTAGTGGCCTATGGCGCACGCTTGGAAAGCGTGTTGGGTTCACGCCCTCGCGGGTTCGAATCCCGCATCCTCCGCCGCTGTGAGCAGCAGGAACGCCCGGTAGTCGTGGTTGCGACCACCGGGCGTTCGTCTGTCCGGTCTCGGTCCGGCTCCCCGAGCCGACACGGCGAGTGACGACCGCCCACGATCACGCCCCGACCGTGGGGATGCTCAGATCGCCGGGCGAATCGCGTGCATGGCGGAGAAGGGCTCATCGACCGTTGGCGCCACGAGGGCACGGATCGTGCGAGTCGACAGATCGTTCTTCGGGACGAATCCGACGGCGGGGCTGCCTATGATCAGATCCACGACGTCGTCCTCGTCGTATGTCGACATCAGCACCATGTGCCCATGGAGCTCTGGATGGCTTTCGGCGAGGCGGTGTGTGAGCTCGACGCCGCTCTCGCCGCCGAGGTTGATGTCCACCAGGACGATGTCCGGACGCAGCTCCACCACCTTCCGCATTGCTTCCGCCTGGCTTGTCGCGGTGCCGACGACAGCCATCCCGTCGCTCGTGAGATGGTCCTTGGCGACGGCAAGGAACCGCTCGTCGTCATCGACGATCAGACATCGCCGCCCGCTGGCACCGCTCGAATCCTTCCGATGCTCAGGGCTCATCGCGGAGCCCATTGCCCCACCCTGCCCACGTCCTTCCGCACCGCCGATTGGTAGATCGTGAACAGGTCCGACAACGAGGCCTGGTAGCGCGCCACGGACGCGGAGGGGTCGTGGCCGACCATCCGGAGCCATCCGTTGCGGCGCGAGAACTGCCGGGCCGCGGGAGCGAGCGCGGAGCTCATGGACGGCGCGACCTCGCCCGCCTCGCTCAGATCGACCAACACGAAACGGGCACCGGCTATCAGCAGCCCGTCCACTCGCTGACGCAGCTCGCCGACACCGTCGGGGCTGCACTCGCCGATGACATCGACGAAGGCGTGGTCCCGGTCCGGTTGCACGGAGATGATCCGCACGTCCGAGCGAACGCAGACGTCGTGGTCCGGCTGCATGGTTGCATGCATTCTTCGGCCCCCTGATGAACGGGCTGGTGAACCGCGGAACGCCCACTGAGGGGGATCAGGGACCGGGGGCTGGGGCCCGTGAGGATGCCCGAGGACGCGCTCACACGCCGGCTGATGGTTCAACCGCTCCCGGATGGTAAGCGGCTGTACCGGCGATCGCAACAGGACGTCACGACGTGCCCACTTTGCGTGCGCTGGACTCGCCGCCTCGGGTGATGCGCTGGTAGCGCGCCGTCACCGCGGTGGACGACCAACCCGGGTACGTGCCGGTACGACCGCTGCGTCCGCCCGCGGTCGGACTGCCGACGTCCTACTCCGGTAGGACGCGCGGGGCCCGGCTGCGATGCCACCGTTGGACGTCGATCGAGTCGAAGGGGGCGTGGTGACGCGCCTCCGGATGAGCGTGCATTTCGCCACCGCGATGCCGTGGCGCCGGCCGCTCACCAACTCGTGAGGGATGACGGCTCGATCCAGGATGACCTTTTGCCGCCGGGAGGCTCAACGATGAAGCGACTGAGAATCGCAGTCGGATCTGTGGCGCTGGCTTTGACGTTCTCCATCTGCGCGGCAGGCGGCGCACATGCCGACGAAGGGGGTACGCCGGCACCTACGGCGCGTTGCGGATTCGAGGAAGTGGGGTACTACGCGTACTACTACAACTGCGTGAACAAGAACATCCTCATTCGTATCGACGTCGATGGCCAGGGCAGTGACAACGACCGGTGCGAGTGGGTCGGCCCCTGGGAGCGAGTGCAGATCGGCGAGAGCAAGAAGATTCTGAACGCCTACGCCCTCGGCTCCGGCCGGTGCAACATCTAGACGAGCAGGTCCGAACTCGATCAGTGGTCTGGTGGACCCGGGTGGCTGATGATCGGTCCGAGATGAAGGTGGGATGCCCTGCTCAGGGCGATACACCGGGTCCCGGAACGATCAAGCGTGTCTTTGTGGCGCGCCGTCCCGACCCGGACCGGGCGGCGGACCCACACCAGCCGACCCCTGGTGGGGCCACCCCGGTTCGCCTCGACCCCGCACCTATCGACGTGGCCAGGTGGGCAGCACTACCGAACCCCGTGGTTGCGTGCACGGCCGTCCCCGACGCGGGGGCACGGCGGTTCTGGACGAGACCGTCACCGCCAGGTGCCCACGCCACTATCCGGTGGTCCCGAACAGCGACCGCAGGGTGACCACGGACCGAGCTGCGCGAGTGATCTTCGGCAACCGCTACGCGACCCGGTCGGACGCGATCTGGTGGCCCTCGACGACATAGTCGGGTTGCCCTCCCTCCCGGACTGCCGAGTTGATCTCAACGCGACGTTCGATGGTCAGCCCGCACGGATGGATCGGGACCACAGCCAGTCCCCACGCACGCCACGGGCGGTCTCGTCCACGACGGGCCTGTGCCCGCGTCGGGGACGGCCGGCAGCGCAACCACGGGGTTCGGTAGTTCTGCCCACCCGGCCACCTCCACAGGTGCGGGGGTCAGGGCGAACGGGTGGGCTCGCGAGGAGATCCTGCCGGCGAGGGTGGCTGCGCGGGCTACCAGTCGGGGACGGCGCGCCCGCGTGACGGTTACTTGATCAGGCAGAAGCCACGGCGAAGCGGAGGCCCATCGTCTACAAGGAGACCGCAGAGCGCCATGATCGGCGGCGATCGGGGCCGCCGTCGGCAGGCTGACCACGCAGCGTCGACACGGTCCGCGATGCCCAGTCCCAGCGAGCTCACCGACCGCCGAGGTGGGCACCCGGACGAATGCCCTGGTCAGACCGGTCACCATCGCGGGACCTCTGCACCGTCGGGCCGTAACCTGCAAGTGGGTCCGCAGCCGCGGCACCCCCGGACGAGGGACGTCGTACCCGGCACGACAAGACGACGCACGTGAAGGTGTGTCGTGGCGTGGATCGTGTTGGTCGTGTCGGGCGTGCTGGAGACGGTGTGGGCGGCGGCGCTCAGCCGCTCGGAGGGCTTCAGCCGGCCCGTGCCGTCGATGGTGTTCGTGGTGGCGCTCGTGCTGAGCATGATCGGGCTGGCCTACGCCTTGGCGGAGATCCCGGTGGGCACCGGGTACGCGGTCTGGGTCGGGATCGGCGCCGTCGGCACCGCGCTGTACGGGATGGCGGTTCTCGGTGAGCCGGCCACCGCGGCGCGGCTGCTGTGCCTCGTGGCGATCGTCGGCGGCGTGGTGGGGCTCAAGTTCCTGCACTAGCAGCACTCTGACCAGGCCGTTCGGCGGAAGATCCGAGAAGCTCGCGGGTCGACGCATCAGGGCGGCCCGAACCGGGAACTCGCCGATCAGCGGGTCGTCACGAGCGGCCCCCTGGGGCACTCAGGAGGAACGGTGACCGTAACGGGAATCATCACCGCCATCATCATCGGCGCCATCATCGGTTTCCTCGGCCGCCTCGTGGCGCCGGGTAAGCAGAGCATCCCGATCTGGCTGACCATCGTGGTCGGGATCGTGGCCGCCTTCATCGGCACCTGGCTCGCTGGCCTGTTCGGCGTGGCCGACACCGGCGGCATCGACTGGCTCGAACTGATCATGCAGGTCGTCGTGGCCGCCATCGGCGTCACCGTCGTCGCGGGCCTCTACGGCCGCCGCGCCGTTCGACGGTAACCGACGGCACGATGCCGGGCCCACCAGCTGTGGGCCCGGCATCGGTGTGTTCAGCGGCGCGCACAGCCAAGGGATCAAGGGGCACGGGGGCGTCGGGGCATGATCGGACGATGCCGACCCCACCCACCTTCGCCGACGTGCAAGCCGCCGCGGAACGGATCCGCGGCCACGCTCACCGCACCCCGGTGCTGACCTCGCGCCGGATCGACGCGGAGACCGGCGCCCGCCTGTACTTCAAGTGCGAGAACTTCCAGCGGATGGGCGCGTTCAAGTTCCGGGGCGCCATCAACGCGCTGTCGCAGTTCGACGAGGACCAGCGCCGGGCCGGCGTCGTGACGTACTCCTCGGGCAACCACGCCCAGGCGGTCGCGCTGGCCGCGAGCATCCTCGGCATACCGGCCACCATCCTGATGCCGCACGACGCGCCCGAGAGCAAGGTGGCCGCGACGCTGGGGTACGGCGCGTCCGTGGTGCGCTTCGACCGTTACGCCGAGGACCGCGAGGAGATCGGCCGCGTGCTCGCCGCCGACGAGGGCTTCACGCTCGTCCCGCCGTACGACCACTCGGATGTGATCGCCGGCCAGGGCACGGCGACCATGGAACTGTTCGAGCAGGTCGGGGAGCTCGACGCGCTCTTCGTCTGCCTGGGCGGCGGCGGTCTCCTGTCCGGTGCGACGCTCGCCGCGCGGGCGCTCGCGCCGGCCTGCCGGATCGTCGGCGTCGAACCGGAGGCGGGCGACGACGGCCTGCGGTCGCTGCGCGCGGGCTCCATCGTGCACATCGACACGCCGGTGACGATCGCCGACGGCGCGCAGACCCAGCATCTCGGCGTGCTCCCGTTCGAGATCATCCGCCGGGACGTGGACGACATCGTGACGGCGAGCGACGCCGAGCTCGTGGCGGCCATGCGCGTGTTCGCGTCGACGATGAAGATCGTCGTGGAGCCGACGGGCTGCCTCGCGTTCGCCGCCGTCCGCCGGCTCTCCGCCGAGCTCGCCGGGAAGCGCGTCGGCGTGGTGGTGAGCGGCGGGAACGTCGACCTCGACCGCTTCGCGGCGCTCGTCACCGGCTGATCGGCACACCGGCTCCTATGATCGCGGTCATCCGACGACGGGAACCGCGGAGTCCGTGGAGTTCACGGTGTCGGTCGAGGGGCCGTGATCCCCAGCTCGACGGGAAGGGCGTCGATCCCGAACACGAACGACAGCTTCCGGAACGGCAGGTCGGACGACTCGGTGCCGATCTGGATGTCCGGGAAGCGCCGGACGAGCGCCGGGTAGGCGGCACGCAGCTCCATGCGGGCGAGCTCGGCGCCGATGCAGCGGTGCAGGCCGTGACCGAAGGCGAGGTGCGGACGGGCGGCGCGGTGCGGGTCGAAGTCGTCCAGCTCGCCGTCGCGGTTGGCCGCGCTCAGCGAGCACAGGACGATGTCGCCCTCCTCGATGGTGGCGCCGCCGATCTCCACCCGCTGCTTGGCGAACCGCGGGAACGCCACCTGCACGACCGTGAGGTAGCGCAGCAGCTCGTCGACGAACGGGTCGACCGCCTCGTCGTGCTCGCGGATCGCCTTGCGGCTCTCGGGGTGCTGCATCAGCACGATCGTGCCGAGCGCGAGCATGCTGGCGGTGGTCTCCAGCCCGCCGGTGAGCAGCCCGTCGGCGAGCCCGGCGAGCTCGTGGTCGGAGAGGTCGTCACCGTGCTCGCGCACGAGCCTGCCGAGCAGCCCGTCACCGGGCTCCTCACGCTGCTTCTCCACGATCTTGAGCAGGTACTGCATGGACTCGGAGATCGCGCCGAGCGAGCCGGTGACCCCGCCGAGCAGGTCGAAGCGGGTGGTGGACAGTCGTTGGAACTCGGCGCGGTCGGAGTAGGGCACGCCGAGCAGCTCGCAGATCGTGAGCGACGGGATCGGCAAGGCGAAGCTCTGGACGAGGTCCACCGGCTTCCCGGCCGCCGCGGCGGCCTGCATCTCGTCCAGCTGGCCGTTCACGATCGCCTCGACCCGTGGCACGAGCCTGCGCAACCGGTGGCCGGTGAACTCCGGCGTGAGCAGCCTGCGCAGCCGGGTGTGGTCGGGCGGGTCGGTGAAGCCGAGGCCTCCCGGGTTCTGCTCGGCGGTGATCCCGACCGTGCCGACGAGGTTGGTGAAGTCGCTGCTGAAGGCCGGGGCGTTCGCGAGCACCGTCCTGGCCTCCTCGTACCCGGTGACCAGCCACGCCCGCAGGCCGAAGGGGAGCTTCATCCGGCTGACCGGCTCGACCGCGCGCCGCTGCCCGAGCTCGGCCACCGGGTCGAGCCCCTCGCGCTGCAGCGGCACCAGCGCCGAGTCGGGCAACACCGACAGAAGCGCGTCGGTGCTGCCGCCACGTCTGCGTCCGAGACGCAGCCGGGCGAGTGTGGTGATGATGCGTGTGCGGGCCCCCCACATGCGGCAGAACTCTATGCAGGTGAGCGGCCCTGGTGTTGAGGGTGTGCTGAGAGCGGCAGTCGTCCGTCGGTGAAGAACCGTTCCAGTGCGACGGCCAGCTCGTCCGGTGCCTCCTCGGCCATGTGATGGCCGGACTCGATCGACCCGCCGCCGCGCAGGTCGGCGGCCCAGTCCCGCCAGACGTCACGCGGATCGCCGTAGAGCTCCACCATGTCGTCCCGGCTCGACCAGAGCACGAGCAACGGGCAGGTCACGCGCCTGCCCGCGGCCCGGTCGGCCTCCTCGTGCGCGCGGTCGATCCCGAGCCCCGCCCGGTAGTCCTCCAGCATCGCCCGCACCGTTGCGGGGTCGTGGATCGCACGGCGGTACTCCGCGAACGCCTCCTCCCCCATGTGCTGCGGGCTGCCGCCGTACCAGGCGTCGGGGTCGGCGAGGATCGCTCGTTCCGGCTTCTCCGGCTCCGCGAAGAAGAACCAGTGCCACCACTTCCGCGCGAACGTCGCCCCGCACCGGGCGAGCGCCTCCGAGATCGGGACGCTGTCGAGGACGGCGAGCCGCTCCACCGCTTCGGGGTGGTCGAGCGCGAGGCGCAGGGCGACATAGCTGCCACGGTCGTGGCCGGCCACGGCGAACCTCTCGTGGCCGAGCAGCCGCATCAGCCGGACCAGGTCGCCCGCCGTGGCTCGTTTGGAGTACGGCGCGTGGTCCGCAGTGGTGGGTGGGGTGGACGAGCGCCCGTACCCGCGAAGGTCCGGCACCACGACGGCGTGGCCTGCGGCGACCAGCTGCGGCGCCACGCGGTGCCAGGTGGCGCCGGTCCTCGGATGTCCGTGCAGGAGCAGCACCGGAGGCCCGCTCCCGCCGTGGCGCACGTAGAGCTGCGCGCCGCCGACGTCGACAAGGTCCGCGGTGAAGCCCTCGAAGAGCGGCATCCGAACATGGTCTGTCCGCCCGGCTACGCGCGCAACGCGTCGAACCTGCCTGACATCTGGGGACCCGCGTGGTGCTCGGCGGGAGCCGGGCGCGTGAACGCCCGTACGGACTCGACCTGACGGACCCGCGCCGGGGTCAGTGAGCGGGCACCGAAACGCAGACCATCGTGGTGTCCTCCAGCGCCTCGACCATCCCCGGCGCCTGTTCCGGGACGTGCACGAACTCTCCCGCGCGCACCGTGACGGCCTCGCTCCCCGTGCCCACCCTCAGTGCCCCGCTGAGGACCACCCAGAGCTCCGCATAGGGAGCCGGAAGGTCGGCCCGCGCTCCCTTGCGGAAGAACGACGTGTACGCGCTCATCGTCTCGCTCTCCTGCTTGCCGAGAGCGGGCGCGATGAGGATCCCGTCGCCGAAGCGGATGGCGTCGTCGCCGATCGCCGAGCTGAACCTTCTGGCATGCAACTGCGGAGCAGCCATGTCGGCACCCTCCATGTCGGGATGATGGGTGTGATCAGGAGTCGTACTCGGCGGTGACGACAGCGCGCAACCGGTCGAGGTCACTCACCTCGGCGACGGTGACGATCATGCCCTCTGGCGAGCCGAACTTCGACCACAACGACGAACGCCGGGCCCTCCCTCGCGGGAGGCCCGGCGTTTCGCCTGTTCAGGCTGGCGGTAGCGGTGGGATTTGAACCCACGGACGCTTGCACGTCACGCGCTTTCGAGGCGCGCTCCTTCGGCCGCTCGGACACGCTACCGCCGACGAGCTTACAAGGTGCCCCGGACGGCGTTCCGCCCCGCCCGGGGGACGGGGGAGAATCCAGCGATGATCTCCTCGTCCCCGGTCCGGCGGGTGTTCGTGGCGGCAGTTCTCGTCCTCGCCGCCACCGCGTGTGCACCGGAGCCGGCCGCTCCCCCGCCGGTCGCCGGGGGCTGCGAGCCCGGTGCCCTGCCCACACTCGCGGCGGGCACCCTGACGTTCGGCACCGACCAGCCGGTCTACCCGCCGTGGTACCTGGACGACGACCCGACGTCCGGCCGCGGCTTCGAGAGCGCCGTGGCGTACGCGATCGCCGACGGGCTCGGCTACCCGCGCGAGAGGGTCACCTGGGTCCGGGTGCCGTTCAACGCATCCATCCAGCCCGGCCCGAAGTCCTACGACCTGAACCTCACCGAGTTCTCGATCACCCCCGAGCGGGCGCAGGCCGTGGACTTCTCCGCGCCCTACTACGACGTGAAGCAGGCGGTGGTCGCGTTGGAGAGCGGGCCGGCAGCGGGCGTCGCCTCGATCGCCGACCTGAAGGTCACTCGGCTCGGCGCGCAGGTGGGCACCACCAGCTACCAGGCGATCGTCGACCAGATCGCCCCGGACAGCGAGCCCGCCGTGTTCAACACCAACGACGACGCGAAGCTCGCCCTCTCCAACGGGCAGGTCGACGCGATCGTGGTGGACCTGCCCACCGCGTTCTACATCACCTCGGCCGAGCTGGAAGGCGCGAAGATCGTCGGGCAGCTGCCGCTCGGCAGCGGTACGCCGGAGCAGTTCGGCGCCGTGCTGGACAAGGACAGCCCGCTCACGGCGTGCGTCTCGGCGGCGGTCGAGGCGCTCCGCGCGAACGGCACGCTCGCCACGTTGGAGGGGCAGTGGCTCGCGTCAGCGGAGACCGCGCCGGAACTGCGGTGATCCTGAGCCCGCTGGCCCGCGAGCGGCAGGCTTACCGCCGTTCGCGGGCCCGGCGGTCCACCCTGGTGGCCCTCGGTTCCACCGTGGTGTTCGCCGCGGCGGTCGCGGTCGGGGTCACCACCTCCCCGGGCTGGCCGCGCGTCCAGGAGACGTTCCTCGACGTACGGATCGGCTGGGAGTCGCTGCCCGCGGTGGCGGCCGGCCTGTGGCTCAACGTGCGGGTGCTCGTGGTCGCCGAGCTCGGGGTGCTCGTGCTCGGGCTGCTGATCGCCGTGCTGCGCACGCTGCGCGGGCCGGTGTTCTTCCCGCTGCGGGCGCTGGCCACCGGGTACGTCGACCTGTTCCGCGGCGTGCCGCTGCTCATCGCGCTCTACCTGATCGGCTTCGGGCTGCCCGCGCTGCGCCTGCAGGGCGTGCCGACCGACACCGCGGTGCTCGGCACGATCACCCTGATCCTCGTCTACTCCGCCTACGTCGCCGAGGTGTTCCGGGCGGGCATCGAGTCGGTGCATCCGTCACAGCGCGCCGCGGCACGCTCCCTGGGTCTGTCCCACCGACAGTCGATGCGGCTGGTGATCCTCCCGCAGGCGGTGCGGCGGGTGCTGCCACCGCTGCTGAACGACTTCGTGGCGCTGCAGAAGGACGTCGGGCTGATCTCGGTGCTCGGTGCCGTGGACGCGATCCGCGCCGCCCAGATCGCCTCGGCGCGCAGTTTCGACTTCACTCCCTACGTCGTGGCGGCGCTGCTGTTCGTGCTGCTCGCGATCCCCACCGGGCGGATCGCCGACGCGGTGGCGGCACGCGCGAGCCGGCGGCAGGGGCTCGCATGACCCCCGTGCTGGAGGTCCGCGGCCTCGTCAAGCACTACGGCGACACCACGGTGCTCGACCACATCGATCTCGCGGTCGACGAGCACCAGGTGGTCACGGTGATCGGCTCGTCCGGCTCCGGGAAGTCGACCCTGCTGCGCTGCGTCGACCTGCTGGAGGAGATCGACGACGGGCAGGTGCTGCTGGACGGCGTCGACGTCTCGGACCCCCGCGCCGACGCGGCCGCGGCCCAACGGCGCATGGCGATCGTGTTCCAGGCGTTCAACCTGTTCCCGCACATGACCGCGCTGCAGAACGTCGCGCTCGCCCCGCGGGTGGTGCACGGCCTCCCCGCTCCCGAGGCCGACGGGCAGGCGCGCGAGCTGCTGGACCGCGTCGGGCTCGCCGACAAGGCCGGTGCGCACCCCGACCGGCTCTCCGGTGGCCAGCAGCAGCGCGTGGCGATCGCCCGTGCGCTCGCCGTCCGCCCGCGCCTGCTCCTGCTCGACGAGATCACCTCGGCGCTCGACCCGGAGCTGGTCGGCGAGGTACTCGCGATCGTCCGCGAGCTCGCCGCAGGCGGCGTCACGATCCTGATGGCGACGCACGAGATGGGCTTCGCCCGCCAGGTGTCCGACCACGTCTGCTTCCTCGACGGCGGGCGCGTGCTCGAATCCGGCCCGCCGGCCCAGGTACTGGGCGAGCCCGGGCACGAGCGCACACGCCAGTTCCTCTCCCGCGTGATCGCCGCAGGCCGACTGGGTTAAGCCCGTCCGCATTCCTCCAATACGGTGACCGCTATGCGCCGGTTGCTCGCCGCCCTGCCCCTCGTGGTGCTCCTGCTCGCGGGCTGCGCGTCGACGCCGGCCCCACCGGCGCCGCCCCCACCCCCGCCCGCCCCGGTGACGCCCACCGTCGAGACCACCGCAGGCGAGTGGGCCGGCCGGATCGGGATCCCCGGCGCGGCGCTCGAGGTCGGCATCCGGCTGACGGCCGAGAACGGGGCACTGCGCGGCGAGATCGACATCCCGGCGCAGGCGATCAAGGCCATGCCGCTCTCCGACGTACTGCTGGAGGGGCGCGATCTCTACTTCCGGCTGCCCGAGGTGGGGGGTGACGCCTGGTACCGCGGCACGTTCGAGACCGACGCGAAGAGCATCCCCGGCGCGTTCACGCAGTTCGGGCAGTCCTTCCCGCTCGTGCTGCGCCCGGGGCCCGTCGCGGGCCGGCCACAGGAGCCCAAGGCGCCGTTCCCGTACCGCTCCGAGGACGTCACCTACCCCGGCCAAGGGGTCGACATCGCCGGCACGCTGACCCGACCGGAGGGGCCGGGGCCGTTCACCGCGGTCGTGCTCGCCACGGGTAGCGGCGCACAGGACCGCAACGAGGAGCTCTTCGGGCACAAGCCGTTCCTGCTGCTCGCCGACCTCCTGACCCGCGCGGGGTACGCGGTGCTGCGAGTCGACGACCGCGGCGTCGGCGGGTCCGGCGGTTCGCTCTACGAGTCCAACTACGACCAGCTCACCGGCGACCTCGTGGCCGGCGTGGAGTTCCTCCGCGGCCGCCCGGAGATCAACCGCGACCGGATCGGGCTGCTCGGGCACAGCGAAGGCGGCTACCTCGTGCCGCTGGTCGCGCAGCGCACCCCGGTCGCGTTCGCGATCATGATGGCCGGACCCGCGGCACCCGGGGAAGAGGTGCTGGCCCTGCAGAACCAGCTGCTGCTGGAGTCCGCGGGAGCGCCGCCCGAGGTGGTGTCGCAGCAGATCGCGTACGTCCGCACGCTGGTGGCCTTCCTGCGGGCCGAGGACTACCAGCGCGCGCGTGCACTCGCCGTCCGGCAGCTCGTGGCGCAGGCCACGGGCCTGCCGCCGGAACAGCAGCCCACTCCGGATCAGCTCGAGGCGCAGGTCGCGGCCACGGTCAACCCCTACTACCGATCGTGGGCGGTGCACGACCCGGCTCAGGCGTTGCAGGCCCTCCGGGTGCCGGTGCTCGCGTTCTTCGGTGGCGCGGACCTGCAGGTGCCGGCCGGGCAGAACGAGCCGCTGATGCGCTCGCTCCTCGCCGGGAACCCGGACACGACGGTCCGGACCCTCGCCGGGCTCAACCACCTCATGCAGCCGGCCGGGAACGGCGGTCTGGACGAGTACGCCACCATCGACACGACCATCGATCCGGCTGCCCTCGAGCTCGTGCGCAGCTGGCTCACCCAACGCTTCCCGGTGAGGTAGTGCCCTGGGCCCGGTGAGGCACGAAGAACGCCTCCATCAGCGCCGCGCACTCGGCTTCGAGCACACCGCCCACGACCTCGGGGCGGTGGTTCAGCCGCCGGTCACGCAATACGTCCCACAGCGAGCCGGCGGCTCCCGTCTTCGGTTCCCACGCGCCGAAGACGACGCGGCGCACCCGGGCCAGCCCGAGGGCGCCCGCGCACATCGTGCAGGGCTCCACCGTGACGGCGACCGTGCAGCCCTCCAGACGCCACTCGCCGCGGACGGCCGCGGCGGCGCGCACGGCGAGCATCTCGGCGTGCGCGGTGGGGTCGCCGAGCGCCTCGCGCGCGTTGCAGGCGGCGGCGAGCTCGACGCCGGCCGCGTCGACGACCACCGCGCCGATCGGCACGTCACCGGTGGCCGGGGCGGCCGCGGCCACCTCGAGCGCGCGCCGAACCAGCGCCTCGTCCGAGGCGAGCGGTGGTGGTGTCACCGCGGCTCGCTGACCACCTCGGCAAGCGCGTCGGCGAACCCGCAGCGGCGGCCGATCGTGGCCAGCTGCTCGTCGGGGTAGAGCTCCACCTCGGCGGCGAGGACCTCCAGCTCATCGGCCGGCAGGCCGAAGTCGGCGACGATCCCGAGGTCGCCCTCCGGCCACGGTGGGGCGTCGAGCGCGTCCTCCTCTGAGGGCAGCTCCACGCGCAGCAGGTCGAGCACGTCGGCGGCGACGTCGTAGTCCAGGGCGGCCACCGCGTCGGACACCATCAGCGCGACCCCGCCGGGCGTGGGCCGCAGCAGCACGAAGAACTCGTCGTCGACGTCGAGGAGGCCGAGCACCGCGCCGGTGGAGCGCAGGGAGCGCAGCTCGGTGATCGCCGTGTCGAGGTCGACGAGCGCCTCGGGAGCCAGCCGCAGGCAACGCCACTGGCCGTCCTCCCGGATCACCGCCACGGCGTATCCGGGCAGGGCCTGTTCCCGCACGGCCGCGGGACGCTGGACGCTCTGCACCGCCATGCCCCATACGGTAAGCCTCCGGGTGACTGTGCTCCAAACCACAACCCCAAGTTGGCCCTCCCGTCACCTCCTGGAGATGCCAGGATCGTGCACATGTCGCTACCGGGTGCCCCGATCGACGGACTACACGCTCATGCCCGCAGCGTTCAACCACGCACGGTGACGCTGCGCAGGGCGCTGCACCGCCATCCGGAGCTCGGACTCGAGCTGCCGCGAACGCGGGACGCCGTGGTCGCCGCGCTCGCCGACCTGCCGGTGCAGGTACACCTGGGGCGCTCGGTCAGCTCGGTGGTGGCCGTGCTGGACGGCCACCGGCCCGGCCCCACGATCCTGCTGCGCGGCGACATGGACGCGCTGCCCATGCCGGAGGACACCGGGCTCCCGTTCGCCTCCGAGGTGGCCGGCACGATGCACGCCTGCGGGCACGACACCCACGTGGCGATGCTGGCGTCGGCGGCACACCTGCTCGCCGACCGCCGCGACGAGCTCGCCGGGCGGGTCGTGTTCATGTTCCAGCCCGGCGAGGAGGGCTTCCACGGCGCGCGGTACATGATCGAGGAAGGCCTGCTCGACCGCACCGGCCCCGCCGGGCGGCCGGACGCCGCGTTCGCGCTGCACATCTCCGCCACGCTGCCGTCGGGCGAGCTGCACGTCCGTCCCGGGCCGCTGATGGCCGCCGCCGACGTGATCCGGGTCACGGTCAACGGTCGCGGCGGGCACGCCTCCGCCCCGCACGACGCGCTCGACCCGGTGCCCGCGGCCGCCGCGATGGTGGGGGCGCTGCAGACGGCCGTGACCCGGCGCATCGACACCCACCAGCCGGTGGTGCTCACGATCGCGCACATCATCGCCGGCACCACCAACAACGTCATCCCGGAGACCGCCGTCCTCGAAGGCACGCTGCGCAGCCTCTCCGAGACCACCCGCGCCACCATGTACGAGGAGATCCGGCGGGTCTGCCGGCACATCGCCATGGCCCACGGGTGCACGGCCGAGGTGGAGATCGAGCCGGGCTACCCCGTCACGGTCAACGACGCCGGCGCGACGGAGCACGTCTCCGAGCTCGCCGGAGACGTGCTCGGGCACGACAGCGTGGCCACGATGCCCGCGCCGATCATGGGCGCCGAGGACTTCTCCTACGTGCTCGCCGAGGTGCCCGGGGCGCTCGCGTTCCTCGGCGGCTGCCCGCCCGGCGTCGATCCCGCCCTCGCGCCGCCCAACCACTCCAACCGCGTCGTCTTCGACGAGGAGGCGATGGCCGCGGGCGTCGCCGTCTACGCCGGGCTGGCCCTTGCCGGCCTGTAAGGATGGCGGGGTGCTGCCTGATCTCCGCGACCTCGGCTTGTCCCTGCGCTCCCGCGAGCTCTCCGCCACCGAACACGTCCGGGACGTCCTGAACCGGCTCGCCGCCGACACCTGCAACGCCGTCATCACCCTCGACGCCGACCGCGCGCTCGCCGCGGCCGCGGAGCGGGACGCCGAGCTCGCGCGCGGCGAGTGGCGTGGCCCGCTGCACGGCGTCGCGGTCGGCGTGAAGGACCTGATCGACGTGGCCGGGCTGCCGACCCGGGCCGGGTCGAACGTGCTCGCCGACGCCCCGCCCGCCACGGCGGACGCCCCGGTGGTCGCGCGGCTGCGGGAGGCCGGCGCCGTGGTGGTCGCGAAGCTGCACACGCACGAGTTCGCCTACGGACCCACCGGCGACATCGCCGCCACCGGCCCCGCGCGCAACCCGCACGACCCGTCCCGGATCACCGGCGGCTCGTCGTCGGGCTCGGCCGCGGCCGTCGGCGCCGGGCACCTGCCGCTCGCGCTCGGCACCGACACCGGCGCGAGCGTGCGCACCCCGGCCGCGCTGTGCGGCGTGGTCGGGCTGAAGCCGGCGTACGGCGCGCTGCCGACCGAGGGCTGCTTCCCGCTGTCGGAGACCCTCGACCACGTCGGCGTGCTCGCCCCGGACGTGCACGCGGCGTCCGTCGCGTGGGACGTGCTCAGCAGGCCGGACGGCACGGGCGGCGGCATCCAGGCCCCCGGCGTGGACGGTGTGCGGGTCGGCCTGCTCACCGACGAGTACTGGCGCCCGCTCGACCCGGCCCTCGGCAAGGCCGTCGACGCCGCCGCCGCCCGGCTGCAGGCCCGTGGGGCACGGCTGGAGGAGGTGAGCACCCCGATGATCGAGGAGCTCGCCGCCACGTACTCGGCGATCGTCGGTGCCGAGGCCTACGCCACCCACGCGCAGTGGCTGGCCGACCGGCCGCAGGACTACCAGCCGATCACCCGCGAGCGGCTGCTCCCGTTCGCCGACCAGCCCGCGCGGGCCTACGTCGACGCCCTGCGCGCGCGGCGGCGCCTCACCGCGGCGCTGCGCACGGCCGTCGCCGACCTCGACGTCCTGCTGCTGCCCACCACGCGACTGCGGGCCACGCCGATCGGGGTGGCCGAGGTGACCGTCGACGGCGCCGAGGTGGCGGTGCGTCCCCAGCTGCTCGCGCTCACCCTGCCGTTCAACCTCACCGGATGGCCCGCGGTCTCGGTGCCGGGCGAGGTGACCGACGGCGGCCTCCCGGCAGGCGTCCAGGTCGTCGGCGTGAAGCTGGAGGAGCGGGGGGTCCTGCGGGTCGCCGCGGCGCTCTCCCGCGGCTGATCGGTCCGAGCCGCGCTCGCGTGCGAACCGGGTCGATCCGCCACCCGTGTACCGTTCCGCGCCGTGACGGAGCGGGCGGTGTGCGTGATCGGGGCCGGGCTCATCGGCGGGTCGCTGCTGCGCGCCGCGGAGAAGACCGGGCGGGTGGTGTGGGGTGCCACCGCGTCCGAGGAGACCGCGGCGCAGGCCCGTGCCGACGGCTTCGACGTCGGCACCGACACCGACGCCGCGCTCGGTCGGGCCGCCGAGGCGGACGCGCTCGTGGTGCTCGCCGCCCCGCTGCCGGCGCTGCCCGGGGTGCTGCGCCGGATCGACGCGGTGGCGCCCACGTGCCGGCTCACCGACGCGGTGAGCGTCAAGGTCGCGGTGGCCGACGCCGTGGCCAGGATCGCGCCGCGCGCCCGTTACGTGGGCGGGCACCCGATGGCGGGCACCGCCGAGTCGGGCTGGGCCGCCGGGAACGGCGGGCTGTTCGCCGACGCGGCGTGGGTGGTGGCCGCGGACGACGGCATCGACCTCGACGTGTGGGCCGACGTCGCGGAGCTGGCCTGGGCGTGCGGGGCGCGGGTGGTGCCGGCCGCGTCCGACGAGCACGATCTCGCCGTGGCGCGGGTGTCGCACCTGCCGCACCTGCTCGCCGCGGTGCTCGCGGCCGTGGGCGCCGCGGGTGACGACGACCTGCCGCTCGCGCTGGCCGCCTCCTCCTTCGCCGACGGCACCCGCGTGGCCGGCACCCGACCCGAGCTCGTGCTCGCGATGTGCGAGGGCAACCGGGACGCGCTGCTCGCGGCCGTGGACGACGCGCTCGGCCGGCTCGGTGCGATGCGCGGCGCGCTCGCCTCGACCGGCGGGCTCGCGGCCACGGTGCGCGCCGGCCACGAGGGCCGCATGCGCTGGGCGGCCGCCCGCGACCCGCAACCCGTGCGGGTGCGGCGGGGCCGCACGCCGACCGCCGAGCTGCGGGAGATCGGCCGCCGCGGTGACGCCGTGGTCGGCTGGGCCTGATCGAAATCGCCGGCCTGATCGAAATCACGGTGCTCGGGCGTCCGGATGCCGGTACCGTCCTGATCGTGCATCTCTACTTCCTCTGAGACGTCGGCCCGTCCGACGTCCATTCGCACATCTCCCGGACCCTTCCCGGCCTTCTGGCGCCGGTGAACGCGCCTGCGCGGCGCGGGTCCGGTCACGGAGGAAGCAGTGTCCACCGTCATCGAACGATCAACCCGCGCCCATCTCGCGGCGTCCGACCTGCACGTCGCGCGCGGCGGGCGCCCCGTCCTGACCGGCGTGGACCTCACCGTCTCGGCCGGCGACCGCCTCGGCGTCGTCGGCGAGAACGGCCGGGGCAAGACCACCCTGCTCCAGGTGCTCGCCGGCACCCTGACCCCCGACACCGGAGCGGTGCGCCGGGCCGGCACGGTCGGCGTCGCCGGCCAGGAGATCCCCGTTCCGGCCGGCCGCACGGTCGGCGACCTCATCGACGTCGAGCTCGCCGCCGTCCGCGCGGTGCTGCGGCGGCTCGACGGGGCCGTCGCCGACCTCGCGGAGGAGCGGCCGGGCGCCGAGCAGGCCTACGCCGACGCGCTCGCGGCCGCCGAGGCCGTGGACGCGTGGGACGCGGACCGCCGCGTGGACCTCTCGCTCGCCGCGCTCGGGGCGGTCGACGACCGCGAGCGGCCGCTGGACACCCTCTCGGTGGGACAGCGCTACCGAATCCGGCTGGCCTGCCTGCTGGGCGCGCGGCACGACCTGTTGCTGCTCGACGAGCCGACCAACCACCTGTCGGGCACGCTCGTGGACGAGCTGACGGAGGCGATGGCCGCAACGCGGGCGGCCGTGGTGGTGGCCACCCACGACCGGCAGCTCCTGCGCGACACCGAAAGCTGGCCGCGCCTGGTTCGCTAGCCCGGGGTGGGCGCGAGACGGCCGGCCAGGCCCGGGTAGCTGGCGACGACACCGTCGGCGTCGACCACGAGGTCGGCGGTGAAGTCGCCCCACCGGAATCCGATCTCGGCGTGGCCGGTTGCCTCGTCCAGCACCGACACCGTGCGGTAGGTCTGCTCGACCACGCGCACCTCCAGCTCGGGCAGCGACACGAACACCATCGGCACCGTGTGCTCGGCCACCTCGCGGTGCAGGCCGAGCCGGCGGATCGGGATCGTGTTGAAGAGCGGGCTGTACGCGAGATCCACGTCCACGGAGCCCGCGCAGTCGTCCCGGGTGGAGCCCGTGCCGCTCCCCGTGTCGAGCAGCCAGACACCGTCGTCGGTGCGGTTGATCGTGAGATGCCGCTCCCGCTCGGCGGTGGCACTGGTGACCGAGAGCCGGGAGAGCGTTCCGTCCTCGCCGACCACCAGCCGATAGGAGGCGGTGAAGCCACCCTCCGCCTCGACCCGCACCATCCGCCCGAGTGCCCGGAACCCGCCGTGGCCGGGCAACATCCGCACGCCCTCGAGGCCGTGGCCGTCCTCGGCCTGCCACGTCAGCATCGTCGTCACCGGAGTGACCGTAGTCGAGCGCGGCGTCGTCCGTGACCTTGTGGCATGCCTGCTCGCAGCACGTGCCCTCCTCGTCTCGCCGAGTGACGAAATCCATTCTCGGCTGTTCAGCCGTCGAGCTCCACATGTTCGGGGTCCAGGTCGTCGCGCACACCCCGAAACACCGGGTGCCACAACCGCCCGCCTTCCGTCCAGCCGGTATGACCCACCTCGACGACGGTGTGCGGCTCGCACCACCGCGCGCCGTCCGTCTCCGTACGGGGCAACCGCCCGGCGAACGGCGATACCTCCACCCGGGCCAGCCGCTCCCGCAGCAGCCGCTGCACGCGCTCGCCCGCAAGGCCCGAGCCCACGCGGCCCACGTACCGCAGCCCCCCGCCGTCGGGCACGCCGAGCAGCAGTGCCCCGATCCGGTTCGCGTCACCGCGCTCCGGCCGCCATCCGCCCACGAGGCATGCCTGGGCGTTGCGGTGGGTGACCTTCGTCCAGGTGGGACTGCGGCGACCCGGCCGGTAGACCCCGTCCCGGCGCTTGGCGACCACACCTTCCATCCCCCGCTGCTGCGTCGCCTCCAGCAGGGCCGGCCCGTCGGTGTAGATCGGGGAGAGCGAGAGCACCGGGATCGAGGACAGGTCCAGGCGCTCCAGCGTGCCGCGGCGCTCGGTGAACGGGCGCTCCAGCAGCGGCACCCCGTAGAGCCGGAGCACGTCGAACACCATGAACGTGACGGGCCGGGCCTGCGCGACCCGCGGCGCGACCGGGCCGTGCATCCGGTCGGCCAGCGCCGCGAAGCTGGGCATACCGCTCTCCAGGAGCACCACCTCGCCGTCGAGGAGGATGTCCGGCACCAGGTCGGTGATCGCCGCGAGCTCCGGGAAGTTGGCGGTGACGTCGCGCTCGCTGCGGCTGGAGAGGCGGATGCGACCGTCGGCCACGTCGGCGAGCAACCGCATGCCGTCCCACTTCACCTCGAACAGCCATTCCGGACCGTCCGGAAGGGCTCCAGGGGTGGCGAGCATGGGCTGCACGCCGCCATGCTGGCACCAAGAGTCGCGATTCGCGGAGGGAACGGGGGCTCGCATGCGCGCGATGTGGAGCGGCGCGGTGTCGTTCGGGCTGGTCAGCGTGCCGGTGAAGGCATACTCGGCCACAACCAACCACGACATCAGGTTCCACCAGGTGCACGCGGCCGACGGTGGACGGATCAAGTACAAGCGCACCTGCTCGATCGACGGCGAGGAGGTGGAGTACGCCGACATCGTCAAGGGCTTCGAGACCGACGACGGTGAGCTGATCACCCTCGACGAGGAGGACCTCGACTCACTGCCCACGAAGTCCGGGCACGAGATCGACGTGGTCGAGTTCGTGCCGGCCGACCAGATCGACCCGCTGCTCTTCGACAAGAGCTACTACCTCGAGCCGGACGCGAAGGCAGCCAAGCCGTACGCGCTGCTGCGCGAGGCGCTCGTGCAGACCGACCGGATGGCGGTCGTGCGGGTGGCGCTGCGCCAGCGCGAGACGCTCGCGCTGCTGCGCGTGCGCGACAAGGCGATCGTGCTGCAGACGATGCTGTGGCCCGACGAGGTGCGCGAGCCGGAGTTCGACGTGCTCGACGTCGAGGTGGAGCTGCGGCCCCAGGAGATGACGATGGCGGCGTCGCTCGTGGAGAGCCTGGGTGCCGACTTCGACGCCAGCCAGTTCCACGACGAGTACCGCGACGCGGTGGTCGAGCTGATCGAGCGCAAGCGCACCACCGGCGACACCCGGCCGGCCCCGGTGGCCGAGAAGCGCGACGAGGGCCCGGACAGCATGACCGACCTGCTCAGCGCCCTGCAGGCGAGCGTGGATGCCGCACGGGCCGCGAGCGGGAAGCCCGCCGAGGCGCCGGAGGAGCCGGCGGAGAAGAAGGCCCCGGAACGCAAGGAGTCCCGCAAGAAGGACGACGAGACGCCCCGCAAGCGCCGCAAGCCCGCCTGAGCCCCCAGGATTCCGACGAACGGCGCGTTCGTCGGATAGGTACCGACGAGCGCGCCGTTCGTCGGATCGGTCAGGGACCCAGCGCGTTGCCCGGGGGGCGTTCGTCCGCCTTGAGGGCGTCGAACAGGGCCTTTGCGCGCGTGCGGTCCCAGTTCACCACCCCGTCGCGGACCGGGACCGTGGTGGAGATGCCGTCGGAGAGGCCGCGCATCGCCAGGCCGAGCTGGGCGAGGTGCCAGACGTGGGTGCTCCTGTCCACGGCGATCGAACCGGAGAGACCCGTGGCGAGCGGGACGATCCGGAACGGGTTGAACAGCGTGCCCGGGCTCGTGGCCTTGTCCAGCAGCGCGGAGATGAACGCGCGTTGGCGCTCCACCCGCCCGAAGTCGGACGAGGCGGTGGCCCGGGTGCGCACGTAGCCGAGCGCGGTGGCTTCGTCGAGCGTCTGGCAACCGGCCTCGATGTCGAGCGCGGCCTTCGGGTCCTTGATCGCCTCCGGCACGCACATCTCCACGCCGCCGACCGCGTCGACGACGGAGACGATGCCGAGGAACCCGATCTCGACGTAGTGGTCGATGCGCAGCCCCGTGGCGCCCTCGACCGTGCTGACGAGCAGCTCGGGCCCGCCGCCCTCGGCACCCCCGCCCCGGCCGTACGCTGAGTTGATCTTGTGGCGGCCGTGGCCCGGGATGTCGACGATGGAGTCGCGCGGGAGGCTCACCAAGGTGGTGGGCCCGCTTCCCGTGTGCAGGAGCATGATCGTGTCGGTGAGCTCGGACTCCGGGTCGCCCGTGGCGTACTCCTTGCGCTGCTCCGCGGTGAGGTTCGCGCGGCTGTCGGAGCCGACGATCAGATAGTTGGTGCCGGCCGACGACGCCACACTCTCGGACGGCAGCGCCGGCACCCGGGCGAGCGTGCCGTCCACGTACCCCGCGAAGGCGGCCACCAGGACCACCAGCACGACCAGCGCGCCACCCAGCCGGCGGCCCCAGCGCGGGCGGCGCCGGACGGGACGTGGCCGGGCCGGACGGCGCGGCGGTGCACCGGCGGCGTCCTGCTGGCCCCTGCGACGCTGGGCCGGCAGCAACGCCGTGCGCTGCAGAGGGCGCGGCCGCCGCGGTGGGGCCGGCGGGTTGCCCGCTCCCTGCCCGGGGGGTGGAGGCGGGGGTGGATAGGCTCGCCCCGGGTGCGGCCGCTGCGGCTGGCCCCACTGGGGGGCTCCACCGCGGCGCGGCGGCCCGGGCGGCCGAGCCGGCGGCGGCCCGCCGTGGCCACGGAACTCGTCCATGCTCCCTCACCCGTCGCTGTCGGTGTACACGTCCTGCATGAAGAGGGACGCACGAGTGGGCGGTGAGGTTCCATGGGCGCGCCGGACGGGTGTCAGGACGAGAGCAGCGGTTCTCCCTCGAAGAACCCGAGCTTCTCGCAGTAGAACTCGAGACCGATGCCGTTGGGGTCGCGGAGGTACAGGCTGTTGTCCACGCCCCGGTCCGGCCCGAGGTAGGAGATGCCCGCGGCATCCAGGCGCACCTTCGCGGCCGCGAACTCCTCCGGCGACGTGGAGAGCGCCAGGTGTTGGACCCCGCCGATCGTCTCGGTGAAGTCGGGGTGGTCGTGCCCGGGGAAGTCGAAGAACCCCAGCAGGTTGCGGTTGCCGATGTCGAAGAAGAAGTGGCTGGAGCCGGAGTAGTCGCGGTTCTCCACGAGCTCGACCAGTGGGAACCCGAGCAGCTCCTGGTAGAACCTGATCGTCTCCTCCACGTCCCGGCAGATCAGCGCGAGGTGGTGCACCCCGAGCACGGTCGACTCCGGGCGCTTGGCGGGCTCGAGGAGGTAGCGCTCCTTCAGCTCCGCCCGTCGGGCACGGATCGCCTCGAGCTCGGCTCCCTGCGGCTGCGGCATCGGATCATCCCTTCAGCTACGAACACCCCGGCTACAACATTCCAACGTCGAGCACGAGCCCGTCCACGGCGGCGGAGTGCTCGGCCTCGCGCAACCTGGCCAGCATCCTCGGCCCCATGTGCGTCAGCACCAGGCGACCCGCCGCCAGCTCGCCAGCATGCTCGCGCAGCGTGCGGTAGTCGAGGTGGTAGCGCACCTGCTCATCCCAGGTATAGGCCTCGCACGCGAACACGTCGGCCCCGTCGGCCGCCGCGACGAGCGCAGGCGTCCACGCCGTATCGCCGGAGTAGCCGAACGCGTGGCCGTCCGCGTCCACTCGCACCGCGAGCGCCGGCGCGCCGCTGGCGTGGTCGACCTCCCAGCTGCGGACGGAGAGCGGGCCGTGCCGGCGCGTCCCGCCGGCGCCGTCCAGCTCCACCACCTCCACCTCGAACCGCCGCCGAACGCCGGTGGATCCGGGGTAGAGCGTCTCCATCGCGGTGTGCAGGCGGTCGCGCGTGCCCGCCGGGCCGAACACGGTGAGCGGCGCCGTCCGCCGGGTGAACTGGCCGTCGAGCACGAGGAACGGCAGCCCCCCGAAGTGGTCGCCGTGCAGGTGGGTGACCACGACCGACCCGACCTCGCCGGGATCGACGCCCTGCGCGCGCATCGCCGTGAGGCTCGTGGCCCCGCAGTCGACGAGCGCGGTGGCTCCACCGGCCCGCACGCGGATGCACGTCTGGTAGCGGCCGCCGCTGCCGAAGGCGTCACCGCTGCCGATGAACGTGATCTCCACTTCCGGAACTGTGCCATCGGGGTCGGATGCCCGCAGGACCCTGTGGGTAGTCCGGTCGCGTGATCGCACGCTTCGACGGCTGGATCGCCGGACTCGGCACGTCAGCCGGCCTGCGTGCCGTCGTCGGGCACTGGCCGCGCTCGCCGCTCGGGCCGTTCACCGACGTCATGGTGGAGCGGGCGGACGGGCATCGGGTGCTGCTCGCACCTTCGCGCGAGGTCGCCGAGTACGTCGGAGCGACCTACACGTTCGACGAGGTCCGCATCGGCCCGGTGCGGGCGACCGTCGCCGGGCCCGGCTGGCGGGTCGACGCGGCACCGCTCGACCTCGAGTTCACCGTCGGACGGCGCACCGCCGTCGGACAGCTACTGCACGCCGTGCCGCGCCGGCTCGCCACCCACCCGAGGTGGGTGGCCGCGATCGACGTCGCCGCACGCGCGGTGCTACCCGGCGTGCGCACCCGCGGCAGCGCAGCCGGCGGTCGCCGCGAGTTCTACGCCGCTCTCGACCTGCACGGGTTGGCGTCGGCGCGCGTGCGCTGGGAGGGCGCGGACCAGGGCGCGCTCGCCCCGGTGGCCCCGCCGGTGCGCTTCGGCTTCGGCTCCACCCCGCGCAACCCGTCGCTCACGCGGCTCGTGACCCTGGTGGAGGAGGACGGCCGGCCGGCCTAGAGCCAGCGCGGTGGCGCGGGGACCGCGGTGGGGTTGCCGTCCGCCGTGACGGCCTCGACGGCCTCCGGGCCGCTGCGACCCACCAGCCAGCCGAGCACCGACGCCGCCTCGCCGCGCACCTGCACCGGGTGGTCGGAGGCGGGGCCGAGCGTCCAGGTGCGGTCCCGGTCGGTGGGGGCCAGCAGGGCGGCCGGGCAGCCCTCGGCCGCCGACAGGGTGCCGGCGGAGTCGTCGAGCAGGGAGTCCACGACGTCGGGCGCGAGGTCGACGACGGAGACCCCGGCGTCGAGGTCCACCGCGTGCAGCCACACCTCGCGAACCCGCATCCACGGGATCTCGGCGGCCGGGATCGGTCTGCCGAGCGCGCTGCGGACCTCCGCCTGCCAGGTGGTGGTGTCGAGTGCGGCGAGGGCGGCGTCGAGCTCCTCCGCGGTGGTGCAGAGCTCGGCCCGCAGGACGTCGACGGGCGCCTGCGCGGACGACTCGATCTCGACGGCCCGGTGCTCCCGGGACGGGTACATCGGCGTCTCGACCCCGGTGCGCGCCCACGTGGCCAGCCGGATGAGGGCCTCGGCGTTGCGGGCGACGTGCGCGACGACGTGGGCGCGGGTCCAGCCGGGCAGCGCGCTCGGGGCGCGCAGAGCGTCGTCCGGAAGGGCGTCGACGGCACGGGTGAGGAGCTCGGTGCCCGCCCCCATCCACGGCAGCGTCACGGCAGTGTCCCGGCGATCCACGTACTCCCCCTTCGCGCAGCTGGCCTCCCCGGGATCGTAGGCGTGAGCCCTGCCCCTACACGAGCGGATCGGGGCGGGTGGCCCGGCGCAGCTGCGGGAACCGCAGGCGACGGTCCCGCGCCTGCCTTCGGCCGGCCACCAGCCCGAGCCCGGCGCGCAGCGCGCTCGCGGCGTCGAGCGTGGCGTCGCGGGCGGCGGCGCTGAGCGCGGTGAAGCTGGCGTAGCCGTGCACGAGGCCGGGGAAGCGGCGGGCGACGACCGGCACCCCGGCGTCGCGCAGCCGGGCGGCGAGCTCCTCGCCCTCATCGCGCAGCGGGTCGAAACCGGCCGTCGCGAGGTACACCGGCGGCATGCCTGACAGGTCGTCCGCATGCAGGATGGCGCCGCGGGTGTCGTCGGTGGGCACGCCGTCGGGCAGATACATGCGCTCGAGCTCGTGCAGGAGACCGGCACTCAGCCCGAACCCGGTGGCGAAGAGCTCCCTCGACCCGCCGGTGCGCTCGACGTCCGTGACGGGGTAGAGCGCGAGCACGAACGCCGGCACCGGGCCGCCGAGGACGGCCTGCTGGTGCGCGACCACGAGGGCGAGGTTGGCGCCCGCGCTGTCGCCTCCGACTGCGATCAGTTCCGGTTGGGCCCCGAACGCGGCCGCGTCCGCCCGGACGGCCCGGAACGCCGAGAGGACATCCTCCAGGGCCGCCGGGTACGGGTGCTCGGGCGCGAGCCGGTACTCCACCGAGAGCACACGCACCCCGGACTGGGCGGCGAGCAGCCGGCAGAGCGGGTCGGTGGACGCGACGCTGCCCATCACGAACCCGCCGCCGTGGAGGTACACGATCAGCGACCGGGTCTCCGGGACGGCGGGCGGCACGTACAGCCGCGCGGGCAGCGGCCCGGTCTCGCCGGGCACCTGCAGATCGCGGGTCTCGATGTGTTCGAGCAACGCGTCGGCCACGAGGTCGGCGGCGACGTCGGCCTGCCGGCGCTGCTCGGCGAGCGTGGCCCGGTCCACCGTGGCGCCGTCGTTGCTGGAGAACAGCCGGTCGACCCGGCCCAGCAGCTGCAGGTCGAGGTCGAGCTCCTGGTCGTCCACCCGGATCGTGGGGCCGGCGAGCGCGCGCTTGACCGGTCTCGGAAACCCGAACAGGACGCGGAACACCCACCTCAGCGCCTGCACGCGCACCTTCTCGCCGATCACATCCGAACCGTACGCCGCACGAACGCGGTCGGCAGATTACTTGAGCGCGCCCACGCTGAGCCCGTCCTGGATCCGGCGCTGGAACGCGATGTACACCCCGAGCACCGGGAGCAAGGCGATCACCAGCCCGGCGAAGAGCGCGCTCCAGTCGGAGCGGTAGCCCTGGTTGGCCGCCAGCACCGCGAGGCCCTGGGAGAGCACGTACCGGTCCTGGTCGGGCATGAGCACCAGCGGCAACAGGAACTGGTTCCACAGGCCCAGGAAGTTGAGGATGCCGACGCTGATCATCCCGGGCCGGGCCAGCGGCAGCATGATCCGGAAGAAGGCACCCGCGTGCGAGCAGCCGTCGAGCATCGCCGCCTCGACGAGCGCGCCCGGCAGGGTCCGGAAGAAGCTCGTGAGGAAGAACACCGTGAACGGCAGCGCGTACGCCGTGTAGACGAGGATCAGCCCGTGGTAGGTGCCGAGCATGCCGAGGTTCTGCACCACGAAGAACAGCGGCACGAGCGCCAGGAAGATCGGGAACGTCATCCCGGCGACCAGGGTGTAGTAGATCGCGTCGCGGCCCGGGAACTCGTACCGGGCGAGCACGTAGGCGACCATCGCGCCGAGCAGCATCACCAGCACCACCGCCGCGCAGACGACGATCGCGCTGTTGATGAAGTAGCGGCCGATGTTCGCCGTGGTCCAGGCCCGCACGAAGTTCTCGAAGTGCCACTCCGTCGGCAGGCTCCACGGGCTCGTGAAGATCTCGCGGTCGGACTTGAAGCTGGTGAGCACCGCCCAGAGCAGGGGCACCACGCCCAGCAGCAGCCAGACGACGAGCAGCCCGTGCGATACGGCGTTCAGGGCGCGCTGGCCCGCCGAGCGCCCGGCCGATGCGCGCCGGGCGGGCGGCCGTGTCGGCGCGGAGACCGGGGCGCGTGTGTCGATCGACATCTGGACTCCCTCAGAACTCGACCCGCTCGCGGCGGCCCATCCGCAGGACCACGATCGCCAGCGCCAGTGTCACGAGGCAGAGCGCCACCCCGATGGCCGACGCGTAGCCGAACCGGCCGTCGGTGAACGCCGCGCGGTACAGGTACTGGGCCACCACCTCGGTGGACCCGTCCGGGCCGCCGTCGGGCAGCATGATCTGCAGCAGGGCGAAGCAGTCGAGCATCAGGATCCCGAGGTAGATGTACGAGGTCTTGAGGCTGTCGGTCAGCATCGGGATCGTGATGCTCACGAATGTCCGGATCCCGCCCGCGCCGTCCAGCACGGCCGCCTCGAACACCTCCGTGGGCAACGACTTCATGGCCGCGCTGAACACGACGTAGAAGAAGCCCACGAAGCTCCAGATCAGCACGGCCATCACCGCCGGCAGCGCGAACGTCGTGTCCCCGAGCCACGGGCGGGTGAGCCAGTCGAACCCGACCAGCCGCAGCAGGCCGTTCAGCAGCCCCGCCTCCGGGTTGTAGAAGAACCCGAACAGCACTCCCGCGATCACCAGCGGCACGACGTGCGGGAAGACGAACACGACCTGATAGAGCCGCGAGCCGCGCACCCCGCCCCCGACGGAGCCGCGCCGCCCCGCCACCGTGGTCATGGTGGCGAGGAACAGCGCGATCCCGAGCGTCACGACCGGCACGACGATGAGCAGCAACAGGTTGTGCCACATCGCCCGCCAGAACCGCCCGTCGCCGAGCAGCTCCACGTAGTTCGCCAGCCCGATGAAGTTCCGGTCGGCGGAGAAGCCCCGCCAGTCGGTCATCGAGATGTAGATCGCCTGCAGGTACGGCGACACCACGAAGACGATGTAGAGCAGCAGCGGGAGCGCGAGGAAGCTCGCGATGAACCGGTACTTGCCGTAGCGCATGGATGCCTCCTCGGTGCCGATGCTCGCTCCGCAAGCTCCGCTCAGCGCTGGAACTTGGGCACGTTCTGGTCGGCGGCGAGCTTGTCGGACTCCGACTGGACGGTGGAGATGAACGTGTTCGCGTCGATCCGGCCGGCGAGCAGGTTGCCGAGCTGCTGCTGCAGCACGGACTTCCAGAAGTTCACGTACCAGGTGTTGATCTGCCAGGAGAAGACGTCGCTGCCGGCGGCATCCAGCGCGGCCGTCACGGACTGGAGCGCCGGCGTGGCCCCGGCACCGGCGTCGGCACCGCGCACGCTCGGCACCGACGCGGTGAGCTCGGCGAACTTCGACGCGCCCTCCTTGGACATCATGAGCCGCAGGTACTCCAGCCCGCCGTTGACGTTCGCCGCCCGCGCCGGCACGATGAACGCCTCCGTGGGCTGGGTGCGCAGCGCCGCGACCGGCAGGGCCGAGCCGCTGTCGAGCACCGGCACCGGGGCGGCCGTCATCGTGAAGTCCGGCGGCGCGATCCCCTTCATCTCGTTCTCCAGCCAGGATCCCGAGACGTAGAACGCTGCTTTGCCCTGCACCCACGAGGTCTGGGCCTCGGTGTGCTTGAGGCCCTCGGAGCCAGGCATGAAGTAGCCCTTGCGGACCATCTCCTCGATCGCCTGCACCCCGGCCACCACGACGTCCTGCTGCCACGCGCCCGGTTCGAGGTTGTCGATCTTCTTGGCGACGTCCGGCCCTCCCTGCTTCACCGCCATGCCGAGGGACAGGTCGAACACGTAGTCGGCGGCGTTCGTGCCCCCGTAGGCCCATGGCGCGATACCGGCGGCCTTGATCTGCTCGCAGAGCGCGAGCATCTCGTCGAGGGTGGTGGGCGGTTGCCAGCCGTGCTGATCGAACAGCGGCTTCGAGTACCACATGGGGAACGCGGCGTAGACGTAGTTCAGCATGAGGAACTTGCCGTCGTAGGTGCCCTGCTCCAGCACGCCGGGCAGGAGCAGGTCGCGGATCTTGACGTTCGGGTCGTCCAGGCTCGGGGCGTCCAGGAGCGGAGCGAGGTCGGCGCATTGCCCTTCGGCGGCGAGCGTCGCGTAGTCGATCTTCTGCGCACCTGAGTTGTCCAGCACGTCCGGCGGGTTGCCCGCGACGAAGCGCGGCTGCATCTCCTGCGCGATCTGCGTGGTGGCCGTGTGCTTGATCTGCGCCTGCGGGTAGGCCTTCTTGTAGAGCTCCTCGTGGAACAGCGCGTACTCGTCGCCGTAGCCACCCTTGAAGATCACCACGTCGAGCCCGGCGTCGGCCGCGACGCCGAGCGGGTTCTGCGCGCTCACATCGCCCTGCGCCGTGGTGGTGGGGCCGCCACCGCCCGTGGCGCACGCCGACAGCACGCCTGCGCTCGACACGGCGAACAGCCCGACGGCGGCGTGCCTCAGGAACTGCCTGCGGTCGAGTCCGGCACGGGGCCCTGTCATGACTGCCTCCTCATCCTCGAGTTCGGTGGTGCGACGGCCACGACGGCCGGACTTCGTCAGGCGGGGCGGCGGATGCGCCCCGCGTAGCGGGCTTCCAACGCGGCGTTGTGGGCGTCGCCCTCCGGCACGTTGGACGAGATGTAGACGGGTGGGGTCTCACCTGCGGCGAGCATCGTTCGCACCACCTCGGCGAGGATCATCTGCGCCAGCAGCGCCGCGGTGATCGACGAGATCGCGCACACGGTGATGCCGTCGGTGGCGAGGACGGCGTCGCCGTACGGCGCCCCGTTGTCGAGCACGACGTCGGCCAGCTCGAACAGGCGCAGCCCCGACGGGTGCCGTGAGGTCACCCGGCCGCTGTGCTCCATCGACGTGATGACCACCAGCGGGTGCCCGTGCTCCTTCACGACGTGCGCGAGCTCGACCACCGAGCCGTTGCCGCCCGAGTTCGACGCCATCACGAACACGTCGGCCGGCGCCACGCCCGCGAGGTCGTAGAGCCTGCGGCCGACCGCCGGGTCACGCTCCAGGTGCTCGGTGAACAGCAGCTCCGGCGGTTCACCGCCCAACAGGACAAGGTCGCGCAGCGCGATCATGTTCGTCGGCACGAGACCGCCCGCCCGGCCGCTGATCTCCATGGCGAGGGCCTGCGAGTGCCCGGTGCCGAAGGCCTGCACGACCCCGCCGGCGCGCAGGCCCTCGACCACCAGGTTCGCTGCCGCCACGACGGCGGCCCCTTGCTCCTGCGCCACCCGGCGCACCGCCTCCTCGGCGGCCGCGGCGAAGCCCGCCGCGGAGACCGCATCCCGCGTGCTGCCCTCGACCGTCATCGGGTTCCTCCGCGTGCGGCGGCGGTGGACGGGTCGGCGCCGCGGGTGCGGGCCCGCGGCTCGTACGGCGTGCGGTGCGGCGCGACGGCGTCGGCCGCGCGAGTCCAGGTCTGCGTCGCGCGTTCGTGGGTGCGTTGGGCGACGGCGAGGTACAGCATGTCGAGCACGAGGAACTGGGAGTGGCGCGCCGACATCTCCCCGGAGCGGTAGGACGTCTCGCGCACCGAGGTGCACAGCAGGTGCTCGGCGATGTCGGCGATCGGGGAGGTCGAGAAGTTCGTGATCGCCACCGTGGTGGCGCCGCTGGCCTTGGCCTGCTCGAGCATGTCGACGGTCTCGGTGGAGCGGCCGCTGTGCGAGAGCGCGATCGCCACGTCACCGGGCCCGAGCAGGGCGGCGCTCATGAGCCCGTTGTGCACGTCCGACCACGTCCAGGAGGCGATCCCGATGCGGTGCATCCGCATCTGCATGTCCTCGAGGACGGCGCCGCTGCCGCCCACGCCGTAGAGGTCGATGCGACGCGCGGCGGCCAGGGCCTCGATCACGGTCTCGACGGTGCGCAGGTCGAGCCCGGCGGCGGTCTCGTGCATCGCCTGCAGGTCGACGGCGAGCAGGGTGCGCAGTACGCGGTCGAGCGGGTCGGTGGGCAGCACGTCGGCACCGATGCCGACCTCCCAGCCGGCCTGGTCGGCGCGGCCGATGTCGGTGGCGATCCCGACGCGCAGCTCGGTGTAACCGCCGAGGCCGAGGCTGCGACAGAAGCGGGTGACGGTGGCGGGCGAGGTGCCGCTGCGTTCGCCCAGCTCGACGATCGTGGCCCTGGATGCCCATCCCGGGTCCTCGAGGATCACGTTCCCCACCTGGCGCAACGCCCCGGCGAGGCCGGGCAGCACGCTGCGCAGGTGGGCCAGCAGCTGACCCGTTCCCGCCTCGAGGGGCGGATCGGATCCGGCTGGCACTGCCATCGACAAACCTTTCAAGCCCAGGCGAGGTGGGTGAAAATTTCCACCACGACGGGTGAACTGTCAAGGCTTCGGAAAGGAGTTTCTGCAACAAGGGGGTAACGGCAGCGGCCGTGGGTTGCTCAGCGGGCCTGCCGTCGCGCGATGCCGGACGAGGCGAAGACGACGCCCAGCACGGCGACCGACAGGTTCGCGTACAGCTCGTAGCCGGCGAGCCCGTCGACCTGAGGGATCAGGAACCGGTTCACGACGTTGAGGAAGCCGAAGATCGGCTGGTGGCCGAGCAGGCGGTCGATCGTCCCGCTGACGCCGGTCGCGAGGAGGACGACCCCGACGAGTTGGAGGGCACTGCGCATGGCGACGACGCTAGGAACCCGCCCCACCTGCGCGGATCGGTCGCCGGGCCCGCGCGTCACACCGACGGGAGCGGGCTCCGGCAGGCCCGTCCGACCGAAGTACCCGGTCCGTCCACCATCGGTATCGACCTCGGGTGACGAGCGGTTTCGAGACGTCGGCCGACCGTAGGCTCGCCACCACGATGAACGACACCGCCCGGACCGGAGGGACGCGCAGCAGGCGCGAATGGGTCGTGGACACCGCGATCTTCGTGCTCGCCGTGCTGTTCGGGCTGTTCACCGCGACCCAACGGCTGGAGACGCCCGTCGAGCCGCCGTGGCTGTTCGAGGTCGACCAGCTGGTGGGCGCGCTGGGCTGCGCGGCACTGTGGCTGCGCCGGCGCTGGCCGACGCAGCTCGCCGTGACTCTCGTGGCCGTGTCGGTGTTCTCCGAACTGGTGGCGGGCGCGATGCTCGCCGCGCTGTTCACCGTGGCGGTGCACCGGTCGAAGCGCGTCTCCTTCGCCGTCTTCCTGCTGAGCGCGCTCACCGCGTTGAGCTACACGATGCTGCGGCCCGAGCCGGACGCCCCGCCCGCGCTGCTCCTGATGCTCGGCATCGCGACCCAGAGCGCCGCGTACGGCTGGGGGTTGGTGATCCAGCACCAGCGCCAGCTCGTCGCCAGGGCCCGCACCGAGGTCCGGCTGCGCACCGAGCAGGCCCAGCTGGAGGCCCGCGAGGCGGTGGCCCGAGAGATGCACGACGTGCTGGGGCACCGGCTGTCGCTGCTCAGCGTGCACGCGGGGGCGCTGGAGTACCGGCCCGACGCCCCGGCCGAGGACGTCGCCCGGGCCGCGCGCGTGATCCGCGAGAGCGCCCACCAGGCCCTGCAGGACCTCCGCGAGGTGATCGGGGTGCTGCGCGCACCGGTCGGGGAGCTCCCCCAGCCCACCGTCGCCGACATCCCCGGGCTGGTGGCCGAGTCCACGCGCGCCGGGATGGACGTCGAGCTGGACCACGACATCGCAGGCGCAACACCGGACACGGTCGGCCGCACCGCGTACCGGGTGGCGCAGGAAGCCCTGACCAACGTGCGCAAGCACGCGCCCGGTGCTCCCGTGACCGTCGCCGTGAGCGGGACCGCGGGGTCGAGCCTCACCATCGAGGTCGAGAACGGCACACCCGTCGACCCCCCTCCGGCACGGGAGCCCGGACAAGGCCTCGCCGGCCTCGCCGAGCGCGTCGGACTCGCCGGCGGCCGGCTCGAGCACGGACCCACCGCCGCGGGCGGCTGGCGGGTGGCCGCCTGGCTACCGTGGCCGCCGTGACGACCCCAGCTCCTGTCGGCGTGCTCATCGTCGACGACGACCCGCTCGTGCGCGCCGGCCTCGCGATGATGCTCGGCGGCACCCCGGACGTCCGCGTGGTCGCCGAAGCCGGGGACGGCACCGAGGTGCTGCCACTCGTCGACCGGCACGCCCCGGACGTCGTGCTGATGGACATCCGGATGCCCGGGATGGACGGCCTCACTGCCACCGAGGCGTTGCGGGCCCGCGGGCGGACGCCCGAGGTGATCGTGCTGACCACGTTCGACGCCGACCGGCACGTCCTGCGCGCGCTGCGGGCCGGCGCGGCGGGCTTCCTGCTCAAGGACACCCCGCCCGAGGAGATCGTGGCCGCGGTGCGGATGGTCGCCCAGGGCAGGCCGGTGCTCTCGCCCGAGGTCACCCGGCGCCTCATCGCCCGCGTGGCGGAGAGCGACCACGACCGGCGCCGCGACCACGCCCGGACCCGGCTCGCGCTGCTCAACGACCGCGAGCGCGACGTCGCCGTCGCCGTCGGCGAGGGCCGCTCCAACGCCGAGATCGGCTCGGTGCTGCACCTCGCGGTACCCACGGTGAAGACCCACGTCTCGAACATCCTCACGAAGCTGGACCTCAACAACCGGGTCCAGATCGCCCTGCTCGCCCACGACGCGGGGATGCTCGACTAGAGCAACCTACGCGTGGTCGGGCTGTGTCATCAGCGGCGATCTCACGTGCAGTTCCAGGCTGGGGCCGGTCAGGGGCACGGTGCTCCACGTCGCCACCGCTGTTCCCGCGTCGGCGTCGACCACCAGCCGAACCCGGTGCGGGGTGGTGATGACGTAGATGTCGGCGACGAACCTGTCGCCCTGCCAGGCGCCGGCCGCGACGACGGGGCGACCGAGCGGCGAGCTTTCCCGCCATTCGCCGTGGCCGACCGCGACCTCGAAGGACGACGACCCGAGTTGCAGGAGCCAACCGCCGTCCACCGGATCGACGACCACCGCGGTTCCGCCGGGCAGGGCCGAATCCTCGGCGGAGGCGTCGATCCTCGCCACGCAGGAACGGGAAGGCGCGGCCGAACCCGGCACCCCCGCGAGTGACAGTCGCCGCAGCCGACCGGCGAGGATCTCGTCGTACCGGGAGCCGTCATCCCCGGCGCCACCCGCGCCGGGCAGCACGCACTCCCAGATCGCGTGGAGCACGGCCTGTGCCGGCGAGTCCTCGTTCGGGTGGCCGCTGGTCACGGCGACCACGAGATCGTGCGACGGGACGACCACGCATTGCTGACCGAAGGACCCGTTTCCGTGGTAGCCGTGCCGCGACATCCAGAACTGGTACCCGTAACCGCACAGGAAGTCGGGGTTTCCGGCTCCGTCCGCGGGAGGCAGCGTTTCGACGTGCCGCCTGGTCGCGAGCTCCACCCATTCGCGTGGGACGAGCTGCCGCTCGCCCCAGCGGCCGCCCCTCAGCAGCAGCTCGCCGAATGCGGCGACGGCCTCGGTGGTGAGGTGCAGCCCGTGGAATCCGAAGGCGGCACCGCTCGCCACCCGGTCCCACTCGGCGTGGTCGACACCCATGGGATTGAAAAGGCGCTCGTCGAGGAACTCCGGGAGGCCGCGGCCCGTGACCCGTTCCACCATTCGGGCCAGGATGAAAGTGGTCGGATTGTCGTAGGCGTGCCGTGTTCCCTCGGCCTCGGTGAACGGTACGCGCAGGAAGCCCTTGACCAGGTCGCCCGGTTCGAGCTGCCAGGCCTCGTCGAGGCTGTCCGTGCCGTGTCCGGCCGTCATGGACAGCAGGTGGTGGACGGTGATGCGGCGTCCCTGCTCGGAGATGCCGGCCGGAACGTGGTCGGGCAAAATGTCCACCACCCGGTCATCCAGCGAGAGCAGCCCGTCGGCGATCGCCAGCCCCACGGCGACCGAGGTGAACGATTTGGTCACCGAGTAGAGCAGGTGCGGGCGTTCGGCCGAGTACGGCGCCCACCAGCCTTCGGCCACGACCTGACCGTGGCGCACCACCATGATGGAGTGGCATTCGATGGATTGCGCTTCGAGCCGGTCCAGCAGCGCGGCAACCGCGCGGGACGATACCCCCACGGCGGCCGGTGTCGACCGCGGCAGCAGGGCGCGCTGAGAAGGCATTCAGGAACCCTAACAAAACCGCACAATTGAATTACGAGATTTCGTTCGGGGGCGGCCGCCAGAACGACCACGGAATCAGCGCGCACAGCCGCCTGACGCGTTGCCGGGAGACCACGGAGACTCACGCGGGCCGGGCGACGCCCATCGCGTTCGGGTAGGGCACCGCGCCTGCCGCCGCCAGCGCCGCGGCGACGGGGCCGAGGACGTCGCGCAGCACCCGCAGCCCGGCATCGTCGACGCCGCGGAGGGCGGCCGCCGCCGATCGATCGGTGCCCCGCTCGATCTCCGTACGTAGCTCCTGCCCGCGGGACGTCCGCTCGCCGGCGGCGTCGATCAGGCCACGGGCGCGCAGCCGCTCGCCCGCATCCGCCCATTCCTCCTCGGTCCAGCCCCGGAACTCCCGCTGCTGCGAGACGAGCGAACCCCCGTGCAGCCGGTGGCACTCGACGCCGTCGATCTGCGCGGCGACGAGCTCGGCGATGTGCCCGTCACCGCGGTACTCACGCAGCACGGTGGCGGCGTGCCAGATCCGGGACAGCGGCTCGGCCGGTACCGGGACGTCCAGGTGGGCGGCCGCGAGCGGCCGGCCGGCGACGTCGATTTCGGGGAGTACGGAGCCCAGCAGGTCGCCCACGTCCACGAGGCCGTCGCCGGCGGGCGCGGCGAGGGTCGACCGGGCGAGCTCCAGCCGGGTGTCGAGCACCCGGGCGCGATCGGCGAGCTCCCACGCGTCGGGCAGTGCCCGCTCCACCATCCGCGGTGCGAACCCGTAGAAGAGCGCGGTGACGAGCCGCGGCCCCGGCGTGCCGAGCGCCGCGGACCGGGAGGCGAAGTAGCCCATCCAGTACCCGCGCAGGCCCACCGCCCCGTAGGCCGCCTTCGCCTCGGGTGCGAAGTACACGACCGCGTGCACCGCCTCCAGGACCCGCCACAGCTCGCGCTCCAGGAGCGCCCGTTCGGTCATCCCTGCGGTCTACAACCTCGACGGCCACGCGACAAGCAACAGTCCATGCAGAACGAAGGATCCTAGTATTGCCGGATTGTTGAACGATCGGTATGGTCCTTGATACGCAGCGACGGATCACATGGAGGCACCATGCGCGCGGCACTGGTCGACGCTCTCCCCATCGGCATGACCGGCCGCGACCTGCGGCTGCTGCACGCGGTGGCCGACGGCCGCGTCGAGTGCACCGGCAGCGTCGAGCCCGACTTCTTCGTCGACGGCGTGGCGTGCTGCGACCACATGGCGGCCCGCGCGCTCGTCCGCAGCGGCATGATCCGCTCGGCCGGGCTCGGCACGCGCGTGCCGGTGCAGTTGACCGCCGCCGGCCGGGACGTGCTCGCAGCCACGGGCTGAGGCCGGTCCGCCTCAGCGGCCGGCCACCGCCCGCCCCACCGCCGCGATGTCGTGCGTGTGGTGGCGGGCCTCGTGCAGGCCGTGGCGCACCAGCCAGCGCGCGGTGCGCAGCTCGCCTGGCCGCCGGGTGGCGGTTCGGTCCCAGCCGGTGGTCGCCGCCACCTCGTCCAGGAACCCGGTGACGTGCGCGTCCAGCTCGGCGAGCACCGCGCCCAGGTCGGCGTCGTTGTAGCGGAACCGCTCCGCCCGCAGGTCGGCGAACATCGGTTCCAGCGCGGGCACGTCCTCGGTGCTGATGCGGTGCAGCCGGATGGTGAAGGACGCGAACACGTCGCGGACGTGGCAGGCGTACTCGACGACCGACCAGGTGGCCGGTTCCGGCCGTATCCGCCGGTGCGCGTCCGGCACGGCGAGCGCGGCGGCCCGCACGTCGGCCGGCACCCCCCGCAGCGCCGGCACCGCAGCCTCCAGCTCGGTGCCGGCGTAGGACATCCCGCAATCCGCGCAGACGTGGTCCTCACCCGCGAGCGGTGGCAGACCCGCCGATCCGACCGGACTCATCCTGATCACCCCGCGCGTAAGCTACGCGGCCGTGACGGCCGGCACCACGCGAATGGGCATCGGGCTCGCCGCCGTCGCCCGTCCCGCCTACATCACCTCGGGCCGCGCCACCGACCTCGGCGCGGAGCGCAGCATCCCGGAGCTGCAGGCCCGCACCGAGGCCGTGCTCGACGCGGCGTACGCCGCCGGGATCCGATACGTCGACGTCGCCCGCTCCTACGGACGGGCGGAGGAGTTCCTCGCCGGGTGGCTGGCCCACCACCCGGACGTCGACGACGTCGAGATCGGGTCGAAGTGGGGCTACCGGTACGTGGGCGGGTGGCAGCTCGACGCGCAGGTCCACGAGGTGAAGGACCACTCCCTGGCCGCCTTCACCGAGCAGCTCGCCGAGACCGCGGCACTGCTCGGGCCGCGCCTCGCCGTCTACCACGTGCACTCCGCGACGCTGGACACCGGCGTGCTCGACGACGCGGCCCTGCACCGGGCGCTCGCCGGGCTGCGCGACCACGGCGTGCGGGTGGGCCTGTCCACCTCGGGTCCCGCCCAGGCCGATGCCGTCCGCCGGGCACTGGAGATCCAGGTCGGCGGGGCGCCGCTGTTCACCTCGGTCCAGGCCACGTGGAACGTGCTCGAACCCTCGGTCGGCCCGGCGCTCGCCGACGCGGCCTCCGCGGGCGCCCGGGTGATCGTCAAAGAGCCCGTGGCGAACGGCCGGCTCACCCCCGGAGCTCCCGACGCCCCGCCCCGCGCGGTGGCGGTCGCCGCGGAGCTCGGCGTCCCGCTGGACCAGCTCGCGATCGCCGCGGCGCTCGCGCAGCCGTGGACGTGGTGCGTGCTCTCCGGCGCGGTCGACCCGGCTCAGGTCGCGAGCAACGCGGCAGCCGCCCGGGTCTCGCTCCCCGCGGCCGTAATGGCCGAGCTCGGCGAGCTCGCCGAGACCCCGGACGCCTACTGGTCGGCCCGCTCCGCCCGCGCCTGGAGCTGACCGTCCGCGCCCCCGGGCGCGTCTCGGAACGATCACCCGGGCGAGCGGTTCGGGTGGAACGCACAGCGCGGCGCCCGGCGGCCGAGGTGGCGTGGACAACGGTCCCGGCGTGTGCAATGTTGCGCATCACTCGCCGGAGTGATCGCTCACCGTCGAGCCCAGCAGGAGGTGCCATGGCCGTCACCACCAGGAGTCGAAGCCGTCGAAACCTGGCCGTCGTCGTCGCCGCGGGGGCGTTGCTCCTTCCCGCGTGCGGGGGTGGTGGTGGGGAGGCCGCGGCGCCGGGTGCGGATGGATCGCTGTCCATCGCCACAGGCGGTACGGGCGGCGTCTACTACCCGTACGGCGGCGCGATGGGCACGCTGTTCTCGGAGAAGCTCGAGGGCGTCACGGCCACCGCCCAGGAGACCAACGCCTCCGTGGACAACGTGCTGCTGGTGCAGGACGGCGGGGCGGACGTCGCCTTCGCGCTCGGCGACACGGTGGCCGACGCGGTGGGGGGCAAGGCCCAGTTCGAGGGCCGCGAGATCACGGTCTGCACGCTGGGCAAGCTCTACGACAACTTCACCCAGACCGTCACCACGAGCGGCACCGGGATCCGCACCATCGCCGACATGCGCGGGAAGCGGGTGTCGGTGGGATCGCCGGGGTCGGGCACCGAGGTGCTCGCGCTGCGGATCCTCGAGGCGGCCGGGATCAACCCCGAGTCCGACATCCAGCGCAGCCAGCTCGGCGCCGGCGAGACCGCGCAGGCGTTGCGCGACGGCACGATCGACGCCGGCTTCTGGTCCGGTGGTCTGCCCACCGGGGCGCTGGTCGACCTGGCGACCACCGGGCAGATGGTGCTCCTCCCGACCGGCGAGCACACGCAGGCGCTGGCATCGAAGTTCGGCCCGTACTACGAGACCGAGGACATCCCGGCCGGCACCTACCAGGGCCAGGCGGAGGCGAGCCCGCAGGTCGTCGTGCCCAACGTGCTGATCGTGCGCTCCGACATGCCTCAGCAGCTCCAGCAGGACATCACGCGGGCGGTCTTCGAGAACAAGGCGCAGCTCGCCGCCGTGCACCCGGCCGCGAACGACCTCGACCCGGCCACGGCGGGCGACGTCGGGTTCGTCGACGTGTGCCCCGGCGCGAAGGCCTACTTCGATCAGGCCACGGGCTGACCGGGAGGCCGCGGTGCGCGCGGTCGCCACCGTTCTCGCCGCGGGCCTGCTCGGGGCGGGATGTGCCGGGGCGGATCCGGGGCCTGCTCTCACCGTGCGCGGCAGCGGCGGGGAGCTGCTGACGCAGGTGCCGCTGCCGGTCACGGAGTTCGCCGTGAGCTACCGCAACTCCGTCTACGGGTCCGTGGCCGAGGAGCGTTACCACGTGCGGGAGGGCGGGCGGTTCGGGCTGGTCGAGCTGGCGGCCGACCAGCTCGCGGTGCTGGAGGAGTACTACGCCGTGCCCGGACCGGTGCGCACCGCGCCGGGCGGCGACCGCCGGCGCTTCGTGGCCGAACCCCGCGACCACCCGGTCTTCAGCGAGCTGGCGATCGCCGCCACCGCACTCGGCGAGCGCACGCTGCACGTCCCTGGCCGGCCGCCGGTACCGCTGCCCCCGCTGGTCACCGACGGGGTCACCGTGGTTCTCGACATCGAGGAGACCTGATGACGGCACGCCCCGACGGCGACGAGGCACCCGCCGTCGACGAGGAGGCGCTGCTCGCCGAGTACGAGGCCGAGAAGCCGGCCCGGCGGCTGTCCGGCTGGCCGCTGCGGGTGGTGCAGGTGCTGGGCGCCGGCCTGTCGCTGTACGGCCTGTACTGGGTGTTCAATCCGATGCCCGCGCAGCTGTACCTGCCCTCGTTCCTCGCGGTCGGGCTGACGATGACGTTCCTGGTCTACCGCGGCTGGGGGCGCTCAGACGGAGCCACGACCGACAACCCGCATCTGCTGGACTGGCTGCTCGCCGTGGTGGCGCTCGTGCCGTTCGTCTACATCGTGGCGGACTGGGACTCGTTCTTCCGCCGTGCCGTGGTGCCCACCGATCTCGACGTCGTGATGGGCACGCTCGCGATCCTGCTGGTGCTGGAGGCGGCGCGGCGCACCGTGGGCCTGCTGGTGCCGCTGGTGGTGGTCGGCTTCCTCGCCTACGCCTACTTCGGCCCGTACTTCCCCGGCCCGTTCGCCACATCGTCGTTCAGCTGGGAGCGCCTCGTCGGGCACAACATGATGGGCACCCAGGGCGTGTTCGGCGTGCCGATGGAGGTCGCCGCCACCTACATCATCCTGTTCACGCTCTACGGCGCCGTGCTCACGGCGTCCGGCGCCACCCGGTTCTTCATCGACCTGTCGTTCGCCGCCTTCGGGCAGTCGGGGGCCGGCCCGGGCCGGACGGTGACGCTCGCCGGGTTCCTGCTCGGCACGGTGTCGGGCTCCGGGGTGGCCACCACCGTGACGCTCGGTGGCGTGGCGTGGCCGCTGCTGCGCAAGGCCGGCTACCCGCAGGAACACGGCGGCGCCGTGCTCGCCGCCGCCGGGATCGGCGCGATCCTGTCGCCGCCCACGCTCGGCGCGGCGGCGTTCATCATCGCGGAGCTGCTGAACGTCTCCTACCTGCAGGTGCTGATCTGGGCGACCATCCCCACCCTGCTGTACTACCTGGGGATCATCCTCGCGGTCGAGATGGACGCCCGCCGCTACCGCACCCACGCGATCGACATCGACGTCCGCCCCGCGGGGGCGCTGCTGCTGCGGTTCGGCTACCACTTCAGCTCGCTGGTGGCGATCGTCGTGTTCATGGCACTGGGCCTCACGCCGTTCCGCGCGGTCGTCTACGCCACGGTGCTCGCGTTCGCGCTGAGCTTCCTCGACCGCGGCGCGTGGATGACACCGCGGCGCATCGGTGAGGCGCTCGCCTCCGGCGCGACCGGTGCGCTCTCGGTGATCCCGGTGATGGCGGTGGCCGGGATCATCGTCGGGGTCATGACACTCACCGGGCTCGGGCTGAAGCTGGCCGGGATCATCGTCGCGCTGGCTGGCGGGAGCCTGGTGCTGACCGCGATCTACTCGGCGGTGGCGGTGGTGCTGCTCGGGCTCGCGGTGCCGGTGACGGCGAGCTTCATCATCTCGTGGGTGATCATCGGCCCGGCGCTGCAGGACGTGGGCGTGCCCGCGTACGCCGCGGCGATGTTCATCTTCTACTACGCGGTGCTGTCCGAGGTGTCCCCGCCCACGGCGCTGTCGCCGTTCGCGGCGTCGGCGATCACGGGCGGGCGCCCGGTCCGGACGATGTGGCTCACCTGGAAGTACACGCTGCCGGCGTTCCTCGTCCCGTTCGTGGTGGTGCTCTCGCCGCAGGGCGTGGGGCTGCTGCTGCAGGGCGGCGTCGGCACCGTGCTGGTGGCGGCCCTCGCGGCCGCTGCCGCGGTGGCCGCGCTGGCCGTGGTGACGGGTGCGTGGCTCGCGGGTCCCGCCGGCCGGCCCGAACGCGCGCTCTTCGCCGTGGCCGCGGTCGCGCTGCTGGTGATGGCGCCGATCTCGCTCGGGATCGGTGCCGTCGCGGCGCTGGCGGGTATCGGAGTGCATCTACTCCGTCGTCGAACGAAAGCAGACAGCAGCCAACCGAAAGTCAGTTGATAGCAGTTTCCCGGCTGTTCATTGACGGTTCGCGCCACCCTTTCTAAGGTTCCCGCGGGCGACGGTGCTCTCGCCGCCCGCTGGAGAGGTGGGCACGTGGCGGGCATCGCGGAGCACGAGCGGCAGCAGGAGGTGCTGCGCCTGCTCGACGTGGATGGCCGGGTGAGCGTCAGCGACCTCGTCCGCCGCTTCGGCGTCACCGCCGTGACGATCCGCAAGGACCTCGAGGTGCTGGAGCGCCGCCACCTCCTCGCACGGGTGCGGGGCGGGGCCGTCACGGCCGACGGGGCCGACGAGGGCGCGTTCGAGATGCGCCTGCGCCACGGCACCGCGGCGAAGGCCGCCATCGCGCGCGCCGCGGCCGCCACCGTGCCCGACGGCGCCGCGATCGCACTGGACTGCAGCACGACCTGCTACCACCTGGCCCACGAGCTGCGCGGCCGCCGCAGCCTGATCGTGGTCACCAACGGGTTGCGCGCCGCCGAGCTGCTGAGCGACAGCGGGGTCACCGTGGTGCTCCCCGGCGGCACGCTGCGGCGTTCGTCGTGGTCGCTCGTCGGCGACTTCGGTGACGTGGTGATCAGTCGCGGGCGCCTGACGATGGGCTTCTTCGGGATCCGCGGGCTCTCCCGCGAGCACGGCCTGATGGAGCTCTCGGTCGAGGAGACGACCGTGAAGCGCCGGCTGGCCGCCGCGTGCGTCGAGGTCTACGGCCTCTTCGACTCCTCCAAGATCGGCCGGTTCGCGCTGCACAGCTTCGCACCCACGCCGCGGATCACCGGCCTGTTCACCGACGACGGGGGCGACCCCGACGCGCTCGCGGGTTTCACCGAACAGGGCGTCAACGTCCACCGGGTGCCCGTCGACACAACTCATGAGATCACTCATGGCACGACCGCACGTACCGCCACGTCCGCCTGATCACAGGCGCGGAGGAAGGAGCGAGGATGCTCAGCAGGCGCATCACCGCGGCACTGGCCGTGGCAGCGGCGGGGGCGCTCGCCCTCACCGGCTGCACCCAGCAGAACCCCGGAGGCACCAGCGGCGGAGGCGGCAGCGGCGGTGAGGAGAAGGTCAAGGTCGCCTTCGTGCCCAAGCTGCAGGGCATCCCCTACTTCGAGGCGATGAACACCGGCGGGCAGAAGGCCGCGCAGGAGCTCGGCCTCGAGTGGATCTACCGCGGCTCGTCGACCGCCGACCCCGGCGCTCAGACCGAGATCGTCAACTCGCTCATCCAGCAACGGGTGGACGTCCTCGTGGTGGCGCCGAACGACCCCGACTCGATGGCCCCCGTGCTGCAGGAGGCCGCCGACGCCGGCATCAAGGTCATGACCAGCGACACCGACGCGCCCAACTCCGTGCGCGAGGCGTTCGTGAACCAGGCCTCCCCCGAGGGCGTCGGCACCGCGCTCACCGACGCCCTGCTGGAGGCGATGGGCGGCCAGGGCAAGTACGCGATCGTCTCGTGCGGACAGACGGCGGCGAACCTCAACTCCTGGATCGAGGTCCAGAAGAAGGTCACCGCGGAGAAGTACCCGAACGCCGAGATCGTCGACATCGTGTACGCGGGCGAGGACGAGGCCCAGTCGGTGTCGATGGCCAAGGACCTGATGAACGCCCACCCCGACCTCACCGGGCTCGTCGGCGAGTGCACGGCGTCGGCACCGGGCGTGGCGAAGGCCGTCAGCGAGGCCGGCAAGACCGGGCAGGTGTTCACGGTCGGGCTGGGCACGCCGCAGTCGATGAAGCAGTACCTGGAGAACGGCTCGTCGTCCGCGGCCATCCTCTGGGACGTCGAGCAGCTCGGCTACCTCACCGCGTGGGCCGGCCTGCAGCTGGCGTCCGGCACCCCGTTCCAGCCCACGAACGAGGTGAACGCCGACCTCAAGGCCGTCGCCTGGGACGAGGGCAGCAAGGCGCTGCTGCTCGGTGACCCGCTCCGGATCACCACGGCCAACGTCAACGACTACGACTACTGATGGGCTGTTGATGGCTGGGACCCTGCTGCGGCTGCGCGGCGTCCAGAAGCGCTACGGCGGGGTGTGGGCGCTGCGGGGTGTCGACCTCGACGTTCTCGCCGGCGAGGTGCACGCCCTCGTCGGCGAGAACGGCGCCGGCAAGTCCACGCTGATCAAGATCGTGTCCGGCGCCGAGGTGGCGGACGAGGGCACCGTCGAGATCGACGGTGCCCCGCTCACCGGCGGGAGCACGCAGGCGGCCATGGAGGCGGAGATCGCCACCGTCTACCAGGAGCCGCACCTGTTCGGCGAGCTGACCGTGGCCGAGAACGTGTTCCTCGGCCGCGAGCTCCGGGCTGCCTCTGCTCGCGGCGCGGGGGCTGGGAGGGTGGACTGGGCAACCCAGCGAACCCGGGTGGGCGAGCTGCTCAGCCAGATCGGGCTCGACCCGGCGATCGGCGACGTCCGCGTGGCCGACCTGCCGGTGGCCGAGCAGCAGCTCGTGTCGATCGCGAAGGCGTTCGCACACTCGGCCAAGGTGCTGATCCTCGACGAGCCGTCGGCGATCCTCACCGACCGGGAGATCGACGTGCTGTTCGGCGTGGTCCGCAACCTGCGGGCGGCCGGCGTCGGGATCATCTACATCTCCCACCGGCTCGACGAGCTGTCGCAGATCAGCGACCGGGTCACCGTGCTGCGCGACGGCAGCGTGGTGGCGACCCTCTCGACCAGCGAGCTGACGGTGCGACAGGTGGCGGAGCTGATGGTCGGCCACGAGCTGGGGGCGGGCACGGCCGACCGGCCGGCCCCTACCGGTGAGCCGGTGCTCGCGGTGGCCGGGCTCGGCCGGACCGGTGCGTTCACCGGGTTGGACCTGCAGGTTCGGCCGGCCGAGGTGGTGGCGCTCTACGGCCTCGTCGGCTCGGGCACGGACGCGATCGCCCGCGCACTCTACGGGGTGAACCCGGCCGACGCGGGCACCGTGCAGGTCGACGGCCGTGCAGCCCGGCTGCAGTCGCCGCAGGACGCCGCGGCCGCCGGCATCGCGATGCTGCCCGGCAACCGCAAGCAGCAGGGCGTGTTCGCGAACAAGTCGATCGCGTTCAACATCTCCAGCGCCCACCTGCGACACCTGGCCAAGCTGGGCTTCTGGTTCGACCGGCGCCGGGAACGCTCGATCGCCGAGGACTTCCTGCGCCGAATCTCGATCAAGGCGCCCGACGTCGGCACGGCCGTCGGGGCGCTGTCGGGCGGCAACCAGCAGAAGGTCGTGCTGGCCCGCCAGCTCGTGCGCGCGCCCCGCGTGCTCGTGCTGGAGGAGCCGACGCAGGGCGTCGACGTGGGAGCCAAGGAGGAGATCCACCGGCTCGTCCTCGAGCTGGCCGACGGCGGCAGCGCCGTTCTCGTCATCTCGACGGATCTGCCGGAGGTGCTGCAGCTGGCCGACCGCGTGCTGGTGGTCCGCAAGGGCGCGGTGGTGCGCGAGTTCGAACGCGGCGCGAGCCAGGCCGACGTGCTCGCCGCAGCGGCCGGGGACGAAGGCGAGGCGGCGGCGTGACTCGTCCTACCCACCCCGCCGGCTCCGCAAGCTCCGCCGGCTCACCGTCCCCCAGTACGACGAAGGAGGCCGCAGCGCCCGCCCGGCGCAGGCCGCGGGTGCGCGCCATCGAGGGGCAGGAGCTCGCGCTCATCGCGGTGGTCGGCCTGCTGTGGGTGGTGCTCTCGCTCGTCACCGACACGTTCCTCACCACCGGCAACCTGCAGAACATCCTGTTCACGGTGGCGCCGATCGCGCTCGTCGGCATCGGGATGACGGCCGTGATCGTCACCGCCGGGATCGACGTCTCGGTGGGCAGCCAGGCCGCCGTCGTGATGGTGATCATCGCGCTGCTGCTGCGCGACTCCGGGTTGCCGTTCCTGCCGGCGGTGGCCGTCGCCGTGGTGATCGGGCTCGTGCTCGGCGCCGTCAACGGGCTGCTGGTGGCCTACGGCGGCATCCACCCGATCATCGTCACGTTCGGCACGCTCAACATCTACCGGTTCGTCTCGCTGCAGATCTTCGGCACGGAGCAGGTGGCAGGCGTGCCCGCCACGCTCTCGCCGATCGGCGGCGGCGCGGAGGGCAAGCTGCTGGGCGTGCCCACGGCCTGGTGGCTCACGCTCGTGCTCGCCGCCGGCATGTGGTGCTACATGCGGTTCTGGGCCACCGGCCGGCACCTCTACGCCGTGGGTGGCGACGCGTTCGCCGCGCGCCTCGCCGGTGTGCGGGTACGGCGGCGCCAGATCAGCGCGTACGTCCTCACCGGGGCGTGCGTGGGGCTGGCGGCGTGCGTGCTCATCGGCAGCGGTGGGCTCGTGCAGCAGAACGTGGGCACCGGGCTGGAGCTGCGCGTGATCGCCGCGGTGGTGATCGGTGGCACGAGCATCATCGGCGGACGCGGCACGGTACTGGGCACCCTGCTGGGCGCGCTGCTGGTCGGCACCGTCTCCAGCGCCGTCACGCTGCTCTCCTGGCCCACGGAGCTCGCACAGCTGTTCATCGGCCTGTTCATCCTGGTGGCGGTCGGGGTCGACCTGCTGCGCGAGCGGCGGAGGAGCGCCCGATGACCGAGATCGAAACCGTTCCTCCCGCCGAGCGCACCCGCGGCGAGGGTCTCGCGGCCAAGGTGCTGCGGATCGGGCTGACCGAGCGCATCGTGCTGCTCGCGGTGCTGCTGGTCGTGGTGGTCGTGTGGTTCCGGGTGCTGGGCGCGGGCGGCTACCTCGTGGCCCCGTACGACCTGCGCTACCTGGGCAACGCGCTCGAGTCGATGGTGCCGTTCGCGCTGCTCGCGGTCGCGGAGCTGTTCGTGATCGTCTCCGGACGCGGCGGGATCGACCTCTCGGTGGGCGCGATCGTGTCGCTCGCCGGCATGGTGTTCGGGCTGATGGTCGGCGTGTGGGGGTGGCCGCTGCTCCCGTCGATCCTCGGGTGCGTCGTCGTGGGCGCGCTGCTCGGCGCCGTCAACGGGGCCCTCGTGGCCTACGTGCGGTTCCCGGCGTTGATCGCGACGCTCGCGACCTACTACGCCTACAGCTCGCTCGCGCTGATCAGCAACGCGAACGCGCCGATCTCCACTCCCCCGGTCGTGGCCCTGCACTCCCTGACCCGCAACGTCAACCTCCCGGCGCCGCTCCCGCCGGTCCCCCTCCACGTGTTCACGATCCTGCTGCCCTGTGCCGTGCTGGCCTGGGTGGTGATGTCCCGATCGACCTACGGCCGGTCGCTGTACGCGGTGGGCACCAACGACGTGGCAGCCGCGTATGCCACGCAGTCGGTGGCGCGCACGCGGTTCATGGCGTTCGTGCTGTCCGGGCTGCTCTCCGGGGTGGTGGCCGTGGTGACGGTGGGGCAGTTCGCCTCCGCGCGCCCGGACGCCGGCATCGTGGGCAACGGCATGGCGCTGCCCGCGATCACCGTGGCCGTGCTGGGCGGCGTCGCGATCCAGGGAGGCATCGGCCGGGTCGGCGGCGTGCTGGTGGCGGCGCTGCTCGTCACCTGGCTGAACGCCGGGATGCTGCTCGCGTTCCCGGAGGGCGCCGAGGGCAGCCGCTACCAACTGCTCGCGCTCGGGCTGGTGCTCGTGCTGTCCGCGCTGCTCAACACGATCGCGCTGCGGCGCTACGGGAGACTGTCGTGACGTTCGCCGCCCGGCCTTCCGAGGTGCCGGCAGAGCTGGTGGCGCTCACCCGCCGGATCGGCGACCCGGCGGCGGACCTCGTCATCCTGGCCGAGGGCAATACGTCCCTGCGCCTTTCCGGCGACCGGTTCGCGGTCAAGGCCAGCGGGTCGCGGATGGACGTGGCCGAGGCCGGACACTTCGTCGTCGGCGAGCTGCCCGAGCTCGTCGACGTGCTCGAACGGGGTGGCACCGACCAGGAGACGCTCTCCCGGCTGCTGTCGGTGGGTGACGGGTCGCGCGAGCGGGCCGGCGCGGCGCCTGAGAGGCCCGCGAGCCCGCCGGAGCGAAGCGGAGGCAATCAGATACGCGCGTCGATCGAGACGCTCGTGCACGTCGTCGCACTGGCCGCCGGGGCCACCTGGGTTGCGCACACGCACCCGACCGCGGTCGTCGGACTGCTGGCGGTGCGGGAGGCGGAGGAGCTGTGGTCGGCGCCGCTCTTCCCCGACGAGGCGGTGGTCCTCGGCGAGCCGGTGTGGGTGCCTTACGCCGCACCGGGCATCGCGCTCGGCACGGCCGTCCACACCGCCGTGCGCGACCGGTTGGACCGCGACGGCGTCCCGCCCCGGCTCGTCCTGCTCGGCAACCACGGCATCGTCGCCCTCGGCGCCACCGCCGCCGAGGTGGAGACCATCACGACCATGGCGGTCAAGGCCGCCAGGGTGCGCTCGGTGGCGCTGGGCGCCGGCACCATGGCGCCCCTGGGGATCGACCACGCCCGCGAGCTGGCCGGCCGCCCGGACGAGGCGGCCCGCCGAACGCTCCTGGGCGGTTCGCGCCCCTGAGGCCGGCGCCACCGTTCCGACGAACGGCGCGTTCGTCGGATAGGTACCGACCAACGGGCCGTTCGTCGGATTGCTACGGGTGCCGCTGCCGCGACTGGTCCGGGAAGACCTCGGCGGCCACTGCCAGGAACCCGGCGAGCACCGGCGACCGGTCCCCCGGCCGCCACGTGAGCGCCACCGGCACCCGGATGTCCGCGCCGGTGACCGGGCGGAAGGCGACGCCGTCGAACTGCAGCCACTCGGCGGACGCCGGGAGCAGCGCAACGCCCACGGCGGCGGCGACCAGCGCCACCACGGTGTAGGTGTCCTGCGCCTCCTGCACGACCCGGGGCCAGAAGCCGGCTGCCGCGCACGCCCGCACGGCGGTGTCGCGCAGGTTCGAGCCCTGCCGGTCCGGGTAGCTGACGAAGTTCTCCCCGGCCAGGTCGGCCAGCGGGACGGACGGGCGGGCGGCCAGCGGGTGCTCCTCCGGGAGCACGGCCACCAGCTCCTCGTCCAGCACCGTGCGGCTGGCCAGCGGCGGGGGCACCGGCGCGCGGAGCAGGGCCACGTCGATGCTCCCGTCGAGCAGCGTGCCGATCTGCGTGCCGCTGAACACCGACGGGTGCAGCTCCAGCCGCACGAGCGGGTAGCGCTCGCGGTAGGTGCGGGCCATCCGGGGCAGCAGCCGCCAGGTCGTGGCGCCCGTGAGGCCGACGCGGATCTCTCCGCGCTCGCCCTGCTCGGTGAGCAGCACCGACTCCCGGGCGCGGTCGGCCTCGGCGAGCACCCGCCGCGCGTGCTCCAGGAACACCGCGCCGGCGTTGGTGAGCCGCACCCGGCGGGTGGTGCGCTCCAGCAGCCGCACGCCCAGATCGCGCTCCAGGTGCTTGATCTGCTGGCTGAGCGGTGGCTGCGCCATGTGCAGGCGCGCGGCGGCCCGCCCGAAGTGCAGCTCCTCCGCCACGGCGGCGAAGGCCCTCAGGTGCCGCAACTCCACGATCAGCTCCTCATTGATACGAACGCGCTCTTAGTCGTGCCGCCATCCTGTATTGGACCGGCCTCACCCGCACTACATACGTTCAGTCATCAGACATCCGGCCTCAGGGAAGAGGTGCCGATGGGGCAGCTACACCGGATCGGTCCGCTGCTCGTCCTCGCCGTGGGCGTCGGCGCGATCATCGGCTCGGTCGCCCTCTCCCTCGGAGCGCTCACCGCGCCCGGCCCGGGCCTCTGGCCGTTCCTGGTGGCGCTGCTGCTCACCGGCACGGCGCTGGTGCTCGTGGTGGTCGACGACCCGGAGGACTACGAGCCGTTCACGCGCGGGTCGGCCCGCATCGCCGGCGGCCTGGCCGGGCTGGCGGTCTTCGTGGCCGCGTTCGAGGTGATCGGCTTCCTGCTCCCGGCGTTCCTGATGCTGCTGCTGTGGCTGCGGGTGTTCGGCCGCGAGCCGTGGCGGTGGGCGCTGGGGCTGGCGCTCGCCGGCTCGGTGGGGTTCTACCTGCTGTTCGACACCGCGCTCGGGGTCCGGTTCCCCGACGACGTGGTGGCCGGGCTGGTGGGTGCCAGGTGAGCGTCCTGGACGGAATCGTGCAGGGGTTCGCGGTCGCGCTCGACCCGGTCAACATCCTCTACGTCTTCCTCGGCGTGCTCATCGGCACGGTGATCGGTGTGTTGCCGGGCCTCGGCCCGACGGCGACGATCGCGCTGCTGCTGCCGCTGACCTACGAGATCGAGCCGCAGACGGCCGTGATCCTCCTGGCCGGCATCTACTACGGGTCGATGTACGGCGGCACGATCACGTCGGTGCTGCTGCGGCTGCCCGGCGAGGCGGCGTCGGTGGTCACCACGTTCGACGGCTACGAGATGGCCAAGCAGGGCCGCGCGGGACCGGCGCTGGGGATCGCCGCGATCGGGTCTTTCGTCGGAGGTGTGCTCGCCGTCGTCGGGCTCGCGGTGCTCGCCCCGCCGCTGGCCGCGCTGGCCGTGTCGTTCGGTCCGCCGGAGTACGTGGCGCTGACCGTGCTCGGCATCCTGCTGGTCACCTACCTCGGCACCGGATCAGCGCTCAAGAGCCTCTGCATGGCGGCGCTGGGTCTGCTGCTCGCCACGATCGGCCAGGACCCGATCGCCGGCACCACCCGGTTCACGTTCGGGCAGGTGTCGCTGTTCGACGGGCTGGACTTCGTGGCCGTCGCGATGGGCCTGTTCGGCGTCGGCGAGATCCTCTACAGCCTGGAGCGCACCGACAAGGTCCAGGCCGTCACGCAGAAGATCAAGAACATCTGGCCGAGCCGGGACGACCTGCGCGACTCGGCGGGTGCGATCGGCCGCGGCAGCGCTCTCGGCTTCCTGATCGGCGTGCTGCCGGGCGGCGGCGGGGTGGTCTCGTCGCTCGCCTCGTACGCGCTGGAGAAGCGGCGCGCCAAGGACCCGAGCCGGTTCGGCCGGGGTGCGATCGAAGGTGTCGCGGGACCCGAGACGGCCAACAACGCCTCGTCGACGTCGGCGTTCATCCCCCTGCTCACGCTCGGCATCCCGGCCAACGTCGTGCTCGCGTTGATCTTCGGGGCGCTGCTGGTGCAGGGCATCACGCCGGGCCCCCAGCTGATCGACCAGCACCCGGAGATCTTCTGGGGCGTGATCGCGTCGATGTTCCTCGGCAACCTGATGCTGCTCGCGCTCAACATCCCGCTGGTCGGGGTGTTCGTGCAGATCCTGCGGGTGCGCGCCGGGATCCTCGCCGCGTTCGCCCTGCTCGTCACGATGGCCGGGGTCTTCTCGATCAACAACGACGCCACCGACATGTGGGTGGTGCTCGCCTTCGGTCTGCTCGGCTGGCTGATGAAGAAGACGGGCTTCGAGCCCGGCCCGCTGGTGCTGGCGTTCGTGCTCGGGCCGATCCTCGAGCGCGCGTTCCGGCAGTCGATGCTCATCTCCGGCGGCAGCCTCGGCGTGTTCGTCACGCGGCCGATCTCGGGCGGGCTGCTCGCGGTGACGGCACTGATCGTCGTGGTCAGCATCGTCACGGCCCGGCGCCGGGCGCGGGTGCTCCACCGCCATGACCACGAACTCACGCCCGCCGAGGGAGAGCGATGAACCGCCTGCGTCTTGTTGCCGCACTCGCGGCCGCGCTGCTGCTCGCCGCATGCGGTGGGCAGGGCTCCGACGAACCGGATGCGTACCCCTCCGACCAGATCCGGCTGATCGTGCCGTACACCGCGGGCGGTCCCACCGACATCGCCGCGCGCTCGCTCGGGAAGTTCATGGAGACCTCGCTCGGCCGGACGGTCGTCGTGGAGAACCTGCCCGGCGCCTCCGGCTCGACGGCCTACCAGGAGCTGCTGTCCGCCGATCCGGACGGCTACACGCTCTCGATGAGCGCGCTGCCCACGGCCGTGCTCAACTACCTCGCGAACGACGTCGGCTACACCAGCAAGGAGTTCGCCCCGATCGGCGTGATCACCCAGGTGCCGTCGGCTCTCGTGGTGCCGGCCTCGTCGCCCTACACCGACCTCGCGTCGCTCTTCGCGGCCGCGCGCAGCGACCCCGCCCTCGGCAGCGTCGGCACACCGGGGGCCACCAACACGCACGCCGCGGAGACCCGCCGGATCACCCAGCTGCACGGGGTGCCGCTCACGGTCGTGCCGTTCAACGGCGCGCAGGAGGTGCTCGCGGCGCTCCTGGGCGGCAACATCGTGGCCGGGTTCGTCAACGCCTCGCAGGACATGCTGCCCGCCATCGAGTCCGGGCAGCTGCGGGTGCTCGCCGTCGGCACCGACGAACGGCTGCCCTACCTGGACGCGCCCACGTTCGTCGAGCAGGGTTATCCGGAGATCACCGAGAGCACCACGACGTTCGGCGTGATCGCCCCGGCCGGCACCCCGCAGGCCGTGGTCACCCGGCTCGAGGAGACGATGCGGGCGGCGTCGGCCGACCCGGAGACCAGGCGCGGGCTCGACGAGCGGTACGTGCCCGAGCAGTTCATGGGCAGCGCGGATCTCGCGGCGCTGTTCACCGAGACCGAGCAGACCTTCCAGGGGGTTGTGGGTGGCTGACAACGGAGCATCGGCGCTGGTCGACGCGCTGCGGGAGCTGGGCGTCGAGTTGGCGTTCGGGCTGCCGGGAGTGCACAACCTCGCGGTGTGGGAGGCCTGCGCCGAGGCCGGGATCCGGCTGGTCGGCGTGCGCCACGAGCAGGCCGCGGCCTACGCCGCCGACGGGTACGCGCGGGCCACCGGCCGGCTGGGCGTCGCGGTGGTGACCACCGGGCCGGGTGCGGCCAACACGCTCGGCGCCACCGGCGAGGCCATGACGTCGGGCGCGCCCGTGCTGGTGATCGCCACCGACATCCCGTCGACGCTGCGGCGGCCCGGCGTCTACCGCGGTGTGCTGCACGAGACCCGCGACCAGGCCGCGATGTTCGCGCCGGTCACGAAGGCGGCGACGACCACGGCCGCGGCGGCCGACCTGTACGCCGACGTGCTGGAAGCCGGGCGGGAGGCGCTGCGAGCGCCCACCGGCCCGGTCTACCTGGGGGTGCCGACCGACCTGCTCACCGCCGGGGTGACTCGCCGTACGCCCGTCGAGGCCGCCCCGCCGGGACCACCCGAAGCGGACCTCGACGCCGCGCTCGCGCTGATCGGGCGCGCGGAGCGCCCGCTGCTGTGGGTCGGCGGCGGGGCCGTGCGCTCCGGAGCCGGGGACGCCGTGGGCCGGCTGGCCGAACGGCTCGCCGCCCCGGTCGTCACCACCTACCACGGGCGCGGCGTGCTGCCGCCCGATCACCCCTGCCTCGCCCCGGCCCTCACCCACGTCCCGGCCGTCGGCGCGCTCTGGGACGACGCCGATCTCGTCATCGCGGTCGGTAGCGACCTGGACGGGATGACCACCCAGAACTGGCGGATGCCGCAGCCACCCGCGCTGCTCGCGATCAACGTCGACGCCGCGGACGCCGCGAAGAACTACCGGCCCGACCACGTGCTGGTCGGGGACGCGCGCGCCCTGACCGAGCGGCTGGCCGCCGTCGTGCCGCAACGGGACGGGCTGGACGTGCTCGCCGTGCAGATCGAATCCCTGCGCACCCACGTCACCACCCTCGTCCGCGAGGAGGAACCGCAGGCCGCGCTGCTGCTCGACGCGCTCGACCGGCTGCTTCCCGCCGACGCCACGGTGCTCGCCGACATGTGCATCGCCGGCTACTGGGTGGCCGGCTTCCACCGGGTGCCCGGGCCCCGCCGGCTCGCGTACCCGATGGGCTGGGGCACTCTCGGCTTCGCCTTCCCGGCCGCGCTCGGAGCGGCCGCGACGGGTCGCGGGCGGGCGGTCGCCGTGGTCGGCGACGGCGGGTTCCTCTTCGCCTGCGGCGAGCTGGCGACCGCGGTGCAGGAGCAGCTGCCCGTCACGGTCGTGCTGGTCGACGACGGCGGCTACGGCATGCTCCGCTTCGACCAGGTGCAGGCAGGCGTGCCCACCCGCGGCGTCGACCTCGTGACGCCCGACTTCGTGGCCCTCGCCGGGGCGTTCGGGGTGCCGGCGGAGGCCGTCGACGGGTTCGGCGAGGCGTTCGAGGCGGCGCTCACGAAGAGCCTCGACTCCGACGGGCCGTCGCTGGTGGCGGTGCGCGCGACGCTCGCGCCTCCACCGTCCACCTCGCCGCGGTGGTACCGGGCCGCCGGATGATCGACAAACGGGTGGCGTCGCTGGCCGAGGCCGTGGACGGCGTGCAGGACGGCGACACCGTGCTGGTGGGCGGGTTCGGCAACTCCGGGGTGCCGGTCGAGCTGGTGCACGCGGTGCTGGAGCTGGGCCCGCGGGATCTCACGATCGTCACGAACAACGCCGGGAGCGGCGAGACCGACATCGCCGCGCTGATCCGCGAGGGGCGCGTCCGCAAGATCGTCTGCTCGTACCCGCGGTCGGCCGGGTCGATCTGGTTCGAGAAGTTCTGGCGGGCCGGCGAGATCGAGCTGGAACTGGTGCCGCAGGGCACGCTCAGCGAGCGGATGCGGGCCGCGGGTGCCGGTCTCGGCGGCTTCTTCACCCCGGCCGGCGCGGACTCACCGCTCGCGCAGGGCAAGGAGGTCCGCGTGATCGACGGGCGCCGGCACGTCTTCGAGAAGCCGCTGAAGGCCGATGTCGCGCTGATCAAGGCGGACCGGGCGGACCGGTGGGGCAACCTCGTCTACCACTCCGCCGCCCGCAACTTCGGTCCGGTGATGGCCACAGCCGCGACGCTGACGGTGGCGCAGGTGCGCGCGTTCGTCGAGCTGGGTGAGCTGGGCCCGGAGGCGATCGTGACGCCGGGAATCTTCGTAGATCGGGTTGTCGTCGCATGAGGCTCACCAAGCAGCAGATGGCCGCTCGGGTGGCGCAGGACATCCCGGACGGCTCGTACGTCAACCTCGGGATCGGGCTGCCCACCCTCGTGGCGGACGTGGTGCCGCCGGACCGGGAGATCATCTACCACAGCGAGAACGGGATCCTCGGGATGGGACCGACGCCCGAGGCCGGCACCGGGGACCCCGAGCTGATCAACGCCGGCAAGCAGCTGGTGACGCTGCTGCCCGGCGGCGCCTACTTCCACCACACCGACGCGTTCGTGATGATGCGCGGCGGCCACATCGACATCACGGTGCTCGGCGCGTTCCAGGTGGCGGCGAACGGCGACCTCGCCAACTGGGCCACCGACGAGGTCACGATGCCGCCCGCGGTCGGCGGCGCCATGGACCTCGCCGTGGGCGCCCGCCGGGTGTTCGTGATGACCACGCACACCACCAGGGACGGCCGGCCCAAGCTCCTACCCGCCTGTACCTACCCGCTCACCGCGGCCGCCGTGGTGGACCGGATCTACACCGATCTCGCCGTGATCGACGTGACGCCGGACGGTTTCGTCGTCCGGGAGCTGGTCGACGGCATCACCCGCGACGAGCTGCAGGCGAAGACCGCCGCCCCGCTGGGCTTCGGAGTGGCGGCATGAGACTCCTCCCCTGCCTGGTCGGACTCGCCCTGCTGGCCGGGTGCGGCGGCCAGCAAACCAGCTCGTTCCCCGACGAGGAGATCCGGCTGCTCGTGCCCTACGCGGCGGGCGGCCCCGCCGACGTCGCCGCGCGCGCCTATGGGGAGTTCCTCGAACGCGACCTCGGCCAGCCGGTGGTCGTGGCGAACCTGCCGGGCGGCTCGGGCGCGCTCGCCACCCAGGAGCTCGTCCAGGCCGAGCCCGACGGGCACACGCTCGCGGTGATCACCTCCGGCACCGCCGTGCTGACGCCGCTGGTCAACGACGTGGGCTACACCGCCTCCGACATCACGCCGCTCGGGGTGCTCTCCGAGGTGCCCTCGCTGATCGCGGTGGCGTGGGACTCCCCGTACGCCGACGTCGCCGCGCTCGTCGCCGACGCGCAGGCCCGGCCGGGCGCCGTCACCATCGGCGTGCCCGGGGCGTCCACCCCGCAGGGTGTCGAGCTGCAACGGCTGCGCGACGAGCACGGCGTCGCGGTCACGGCAGTCCCGTTCAACGGCAACGCCGAGGTGACCACCGCACTGCTCGGCCGCAACGTCGAGGCGGCGCTGATCAACGCATCGCAGGACGTCACCGCGTACCTCGACACCGGCGAGTTCCGGCCGCTCGCGGTGTCCACCGAGCAGCCGCTCGACTGGCTGCCCGGCACGCCGACGCTGGTCGCGGCCGGGTTCCCGGGCCTGACCCTGTCCGGCTCGACCTTCGGCCTGGCCGGGCCGGCCGGGCTGCCCGACCCGGTCGTGGCCCGGATCGAGGACTCGCTGCGCCGGGCCCACACCGATCCGGAGGTCGTCGCGGCCGTCGGCGAGCGCTACCTGGGCGCCGGGTTCCGCGGCGCCACCGAGATGCGGGCGGTCCTCGACCGGACATGGGCCGGCTACGCACCGATCCCCGGAGGTTCTCGATGAGACGGGCGTGGATCGTGCTCGCCGCGGCGCTGACACTGTCGTGCTCCGCGCCGGACACCCCGGACGAGTACCCGACCCAGGAGATCACCGTGCTCGTCCCGTACACCGCGGGCGGGCCGACCGACCTCGCCGCCCGCACCATGGGTGCGCACCTGGAGAAGGCGCTCGGCCAGCCGGTGATCGTGGAGAACGTGCCCGGTGCGGCCGGGTCCGTGGCGATGAACGAGCTGGTGGCGAGCGAGCCGGACGGCCACACGCTCACGCTCGTCGCGGCCCCGTCCACGGTCGTGACGCCCATGATCCAGGACGTGCCCTACGACTCCGGTTCGTTCGTGACCGTCGGGGTGATCACCGAGGTGCCGTCGGTGCTGGCGGTGGGCGGCAACTCCGAGTTCCCCGACGCCGCCGTCTTCCTCGCCGCGGCACGGCAGCGGCCGGGCGAGCTGACCGTCGGCACGCCCGGGGCCACTACATCGCAGGCCATCGAGCTGCGGCGGCTGGCGGACGAGCACGGCGTGCAGGTCACCGTCGTGCCCTTCAACGGCAACGCCGAGCTGATCCAGGCGGTACTCGGCGACACCGTCGACGCGGTGCTCGTCAACGTGTCGGCGGACATCCGCGCGCAGTTCGACGCCGGCGCGTTCCGCCCGCTCGCGATCAGCCCGGCCGAACGCGTCGAGTACCTGCCGGACGTCCCGACGCTCGCCGAGCTGGGGTTCCCGGACCTCACCTACAGCACGTCCCTGTTCGGACTGGGCGCCCCGGCCGGCACCCCGCCGGAGATCGTCTCGCGGTTGGAGACCGCGATGCGCGACGGCCTCGCCGACCCCGCCGTCCGGCAGCAGCTCGACGAGGCCTACGTGCCCGACGAGTTCATCGGCGCCGACGCCTTCCGCGCGCGGCTCGACGAGATCGTCCGGGTGTACGGCCCGGTTGCCCAGGAACTGAAGGGTGGTTGACTCGGCGTCATGGACACCGGACTGAAGGGCCGCACCGCCGTCGTACCCGGCGCCAGCTCCGGCCTCGGCCTCGCCGTGGCCCGCGCGCTCGCCGCGGAAGGGGCGAACGTGGTGCTGGGCGGCCGGCGCGGCGAGCTGGTACGCGGCGAGGCCGAGAAGCTGACCTCCGCGGTGGGCGTCGAGATCGACCTCACCGACCCCACCGCCACCGCCACGCTGATCGGCGCCGCGCAGGAACACTTCGGGCCGGTCGACGTGCTCGTGCTCAACGGCGGCGGACCCCCACCAGGCGTCGCGGTCGACTTCACCCCCGAACAACTCACCGACGCCGTCGCGCTGCTCGTCCAGCCACACCAGCGGCTCGTGCAGGCCGTGCTGCCGGGGATGCGCGAGCGCGGCTTCGGCCGGATCGTCGCGATCGGGTCCAGCGGCGTGCAGGCCCCGCTCGATCGCCTGGTGGCGTCCAACGCCGCCCGGGCCGCGCTCGCCGGCTACCTCAAGACCCTCGCCACCGAGATCGCCGCCGACGGCGTCACCGTCAACATGGTGCTGCCCGGCCGCATCGCCACCGACCGCACCACCTCCATCGACAAGGCCACCGCCGAACGCACCGGCACCAGCCCCGACGAGGCCAGGGCGCGGTCCGAGTCGGCGATCCCGGTCGGGCGGTACGGCACCCCCGACGAGTTCGCCGCCGTCGTGACGTTCCTGGCCAGCAGCGCGGCCTCCTACGTCACGGGCGAGCAGATCCGGTGCGACGGGGGGCTGGTCCGGGCGCACTGATCGGCGGTTGCATGATCAGGTGGGCCTCATGCGACTCCGCAGCGCGCGAGACTCATCGGGTCGACTTGATCATGCGAACCCCGTCGTGCGCCCTGGCTGCGACGCCGCCTTCGAGGGCGTCCAGGACTCGGATCGCATAGGCCGGGGCCATGTGCTGCCGGACCTCGTCCGGGGTGAACCACGCGACCCGCCGCGATTCGTCCGTCACCGTCGCTTCCCCGGCTGCGGGGCGGCAGCGGAACACCAGGGCGACGATCCCGCGCACGAGGTTCTTGTAGACGCCGGTGAGCCGCTCCACCTCGACGTGCACGCCGGTCTCCTCGGCCACCTCGCGGCGCACGCCCTCGTCGAAGGTCTCGGCAAGTTCGAGCACGCCGCCGGGAGGCTCCCAATGACCGTTGTCCCGGCGCTGGACGACGAGCACGAGGCCGTCGTCGCGCACCACGACGCCGGCGACACTCACCGAGTGCCTGGGCGTGCTGCCCATGTCGAGCCCTTCGTCCGGCGATCGGACACGTACCGTACTGGTCGTCTGGCGGCCCACCGGACCTTCGCCGCCGCGGCGGCCTGCATGGCACGCATCGCCCTCGGCGCGACCGCCGGGCGCAACTGATCGTCGGACCACCCCCGTACGGTCGGCGGGTGGCTCGCCGAGGCAGCAGGACCCGTCCCGTCAAGCGGCGGCCGGAGCCGCCCGACCTCCCCGAGGAGCTTGCGCCGGCGCCCGCGGTGGTCGAGGGCGGTGAGCTGTGGGACTGCGTCGAGGCCGGCGCGGAGGTCCGGGTGCCCGAGCGCGTGGCCGACCTGCGGGTGCAGGAGAGCCGGTGGGTCGGGGCGAACCTCGCGGGGGCTCGGTTCACCGGCCTGGAGTGCCGGGACACGGAGTTCGTGCACTGCGACCTGTCCGGCGTCCGGCTGGAGGAGGCCGTGCTCACGCGGGTCGTCTTCAGCGACTGCCGGCTCACCGGGGTCGCGTTCGACGGCGCGCAGCTCACCGACGTCCGCATCACCGACAGCACGGCCGATCTCGCCGGGTTCCGGATGACGCGGGCGCGGTTCCTCCTCGTCGAGAACACCGCGCTGCACGGCGCCGACTTCTACGAGTTCGACGGCGAGCACTGCGCGCTGCTCGGGTGCGACCTCGGTGAGGCGAGCTTCGACGCGGCCCGGCTGCGCGAGACCGACCTGCACGGCTCCACGATCGACGACGTGCGCGGTGCTCTGTCCCTGCGCGGCGCGCGGATCAGCCCCGACCAGATCCTGCCCCTGGCCACCGGCCTGCTCGACGCGCTGGGGATCCAGGTGACGGAGCAGCCCACTCCATGATCACCGGACCGGTGCGCACGCGGCCACATCCGGCCGTTCCCGCACCCGTCCGGTGATCATGCTCCTCAGCCGCGGCCCAGGAACGGCATGGCCGTGGCCGTGATCGTCAGGAACGGGATGTTCGCGTCGAGGGGGAGGCGGGCCATCAGCAGCACCGCGTCGACCACGTGCCGCGGGTCGAACGTCGGCTCGGGACGGACACTGCCGTCGGCCTGCCGGGCGCCGACCGCGATGCCGGCGGTCATGTCGGTGGACGCGTTGCCGATGTCGATCTGACCGCACGCGATGTCGTACGGGCGCCCGTCGAGGGCGATGGACTTGGTCAGGCCCGTGATCGCGTGCTTCGTCGACGTGTACGCGGCGCTGCCGGGGCGCGGCACGTGCGCGGAGATCGAGCCGTTGTTGATGATCCGCCCGCCCTGCGGACGCTGCGCACGCATCGCGGCGAACGCCTCACGTGCGCAGAGGAATGATCCCGTGAGGTTGGTGGTGACGGTCGACGCCCAGTCCGCGACCTCGATCTCGTCCACGCTGCCGGACGGGCCGAACGTGCCGGCGTTGTTGACGAGCAGGTCGACGCGGCCGAAGCGGTCCCGCACCGCGGCGAAGAGAGCGGCCACCGACTCGGCATCGCCCACATCCGTGGGCACGACGAGCGCCGACTCGCGCCCGGCCGCGGTCTCCTCCAACGCCTCCCGGCGGCGCCCGGCGAGCGCGACCTGGTAGCCCTCGTCGAGCAGGCCCGCCGCCACCACCCTCCCGAGCCCCGAACCTGCACCCGTCACCACCGCCACGCCGTTCTTCGTCACGCCCCGCATGATCTCCTGCTCACCGGGAACGCGCGAGCACGCACCCCGCCCGGCCGCTCGCGAGCTCGGCCACGCACTGGTCAGTCCTCGGTGAGGGACAGCGCGCCCGACGGGCAGTTCGCCACGGCGTCCCGCGCCGCGGCGGGGTCGCCGGGCCGCTCCTCGAGCAGGACCACGATGCCGTCGTCGTCCTGGTCGAACACCGCGTCCGCGGTGAGGACGCACATCCCTGCCCCGATGCAGACATCCCGGTCCGCGTGCACGTGCACCCCGGCCACCAGGTCCTCCTTCACCACGCCACCTCCAGTGACGTCAGACCGTAGATGACGTGGAAGCTGCGGAACACGGCGGTGTCGGGCACCTCCCGGAGGCCGGGGAACCGCTGTAGCAGCGCCGGGAAGGCGATCCGCATCTCCATCCGGGCGAGCGGGGCCCCGAGGCAGTGGTGGATCCCATGGCCGAACGCGACGTGGGCGGCGCCGCCGCGCGCGATGTCGAGCCGGTCCGACTCGGTGCGCAGCTGCGGGTCCCGGTTGGCGGCCGGCAGCGCGCACATCACGAGATCGCCGGCCGCGATCCGGCGGCCGCCGATCTCCGTGTCGACGGTGGCGACCTTGGCGGTGCCCGTGTGCACGATGCTCAGCCAGCGCAGGAGCTCCTCGACGGCCGCGTCGACGCGCTCCGGGTCGTCCCGGACGATCGCCAGCTGCTCGGGGTGGCGCAGCAGGGCGAGCGTGCCCAGCCCGAGCATGTTGGCCGTGGTCTCGTGCCCGGCGATCAGCAGCAGCGACGCGATCCCGATCAGCTCGTCGGTGGTGAGGTCGTCGCCGTGCTCGCGCACCAGCATGCCGAGCATGTCCTCACCCGGATCGGCCTGGGCCCGCGCCACGAGCTCGGCCATGTACGCCCGCGACTCCTTCCCCGCCCGGAACCGTTCCTCCACCGGACGGCTCAGGTCGAGCTGCCGGTTGCTGCGTTCCTGGAACGCGGCCCGGTCGGCGTACGGCACGCCGAGCAGCTCGCAGATCACCAGCGACGGCACCGGCAGGGCGAACTCCGCCACGAGATCGGCGGGCGGTCCGTGCCGCTCCATCGCGTCCAGGTGCTCATCGACGACCTTCTTGATCCACGGCTCGAGGCGGCGCATCCGCCGCACCGTGAACTCCGGTGTGAGCAGCCGGCGGAGCCGGGTGTGGTCGGGCGGGTCGGACATGAGGAGGTTGCCCGCCCGCAGCCGCGCCAGCTCCTCGGGGCTCACGGGCGGAAGCCCCTTGGGACGCTGGAACGCCGTCGGCAGGCGGGCGTTGCTGAACCGGACCGGGTCGCTCAGCACCTCCCGGACGTCGGCGAACCTGGTGACGAGCCACGTCTCCATGCCGAGCATGTTGCGGACCCGCCCGACGCCCGGCCCGTCGCGCATCTCGGCCATCTCGGGCGTGGGGTCGAAGCCGTTGCGCTGCATGTGGACGGGCAGCGTTGGTGGTGCTGCGGTCACCGGACCTCCCGACGACGTGCGCGCCCCCGTGGCGCGCTCCCGCGAGGAAGACGAAGGCCCCCGCCGCCGGGTTCCCCGGCGCGCTCAGCAACCCCTCAGTCGGGGAGTGCGGGCGCACCCCCGGCAGGCGTGCTGCGCCCGTGCCGGAGGAAGAGGGCGAGCACGGCGGCCGCGGCGGTCATGATCGTGGTGATGAACATGACGTCGTCGAGCGCCGACACGTAGACCTGCGTGCTGGTCTGCTGGTAGATCGCCATCGTGCCCAGCATCTCGCCCGACGGGCCCGGGCCGAGCGACGGCAGCATGCCGGGGTTGACCAGCCCGCCGCGGTCGGCGCTGAGCTGGGCCTGCTGGACGGTCATGAACGCGGTGAGCGCGGCGAGCCCGAGGGCCGACGAGACGCGTTGCGCGACGTTGTTGAACGCGCTCGCCGAACCGACGATCGCAGGCGACACCGACGAGATCCCGCTGGTCATGATCGGCATCATGCACAGCCCCGTGCCGAACGCGCGGAGGCAGAGCAGCGCGATGATCTCCCCCTGCGACGTGACCGCGGTCAGGCCCTGCATGAGGTAGCCCGCCAGCGTCATGACCAGCAAGCCCGCGACCGCGGGCACACGCGCCCCGATCCGGTCGTAGACCTGCCCGGCGATCGGCATGAGCACCGCCATGACGAGCGCCTGTGGCATGAGCAGGAGCCCCGCCTCGAACGCCCCGAGCCCACGCGCCGACTGGAGGTAGACGGGGATGTAGAAGAGCACGGAGAAGAGGCCGATCGAGAGCACCGCGATCAACAGCAGCGAGTTGGTGTACGGCCACACCCGGAACACCCGCACGTCGAGCAGCGGGTTCTCGACCGCGTTCTCGATGACCACGAACAGCGCGAGGCACAGGATCCCGAGGATGATCAGGATCACCGTGGGGTAGGCCGTCCATCCCCACGACTGCCCCTCCGAGAGCGCGAGCAGCAGCGACGACAGCCCGGTGGCGATGGCCAGGAAGCCGAGGTAGTCGAACCGGCCGGCCGGCTGCCCGGTGAATGCCGGCAGCAGGACGAACGCCGCGATGGCCCCCAGCATGCCGATCGGGACGTTGATGAAGAAGATCAGCCGCCAGTCGACGTACTCGACCAGGTAGCCACCGAGCGTCGGACCGACGGCGGGCGCGACGACGACACCGAGGCCGTAGATGCCCATCGCGCTACCGATCTTCTCCTTCGGCACGATCTGGTAGAGCATCGAGAGGCTCACGACCGGCAGCACGCCGCCCGGGATGGCCTGCAGGACCCGGAAGGCGATCATGCTTTCCAGGTCCCACGCGACGCCGCAGAGCGCCGACCCCGCGGCGAAGGCCAGCAGCGCCACGATGTACAGCCGGGTCTGCCCGACCCGGTTGGCGAGCCACGCGCTGGCCGGCACGACCACGCCGAGCACGAGCGTGTAGGACGTGGCGATCCACTCGATGTCGTCGGCGGTGACCCCGAAGATGTTCTGCATCTTCGGGATCGCCACGTTGACGATGCTCGTGTCGAGCACCGACATGAACATGCCGGACACGAGCACGACGAGCGGAAGCAGCCACCCCCCGGTGCCTGCGGGAGTCTTCGCGCGGGACGCCGTTGCCTGCGCCACCGTCAGCCTTTGTGGATCTTCACGGTGACGTTCATGCCGGGCACGATCGTCAGGCCGTCCGGGTTGTCAATGTTGATCTTCACCGGGATCACCTGCGTGACCTTCTGGAAGTTGCCCGAGGTGTTGGACTCCGGGAACACCGAGAAGACACCCGCGGCGCCGCCCTGCACCTCACGCACCGAGCCCCTGAACACCTGGCCCGGGAACGCGTCGACGTCGATGTCGACGAGCTGACCGGGACGGACGTCGTCGATCTCGGTCTCGTCCACACGCGCCGTGACGAAGATCTTGGAGAAGTCGTAGGCGACGGCCAGCTCGGTGCCCGCCGTGACGTACGTGCCCTCCACGGCGCTGTTGACCGCGACCGTGCCGTTGCCCGGAGCGCGCACCGGCATCTCCGGCTGGACGAACGCACCCTGCATGCGGATCCGCCCGACGACGTGGTCCTGCTCCAGCTCCGCGCCCTGCGTGGCCCTCCAGTCGATCACGGTGCCGCTGGTGGGCGCGTTCACCGCGATCCGGTCACCGTCGACCTGCGCGTTGTCGGTGGTGACGTAGTTCTGGGCGTCGATGAAGTAGTAGGCGGTGACCCCACCACCGGCCAGCACCGCGATCACGAGGATCACCAGCAGGGAGATCCGCGTGCCCTTCGACATCTGCCGCTTCGGCTTCGGCTCGGCGGCCTCGCCGGCGGCGTTGTTGTTCGTGGTGTCACTGCTCGTGGTGCCAGTGCTCTTGGCGTCGCCGCTCCTGCCGTCGGCGCTGCCGTTGCTCACCGCGACCGGCTCTGTGATCGGACCCTCAGACATCGACCGACTCCCCTCCGACCTCGAGTATCCGCTCGTTCACCGTGCGGCGGGCAGCACGACCTGCTGCCCCTCCCGCAGGCCGGAGAGCACCTGCGTGCGGTCCGCCCCCACCTTGCCCGGCTCGAACGGCACCGACTTCTGGGTTCCGTCGGATTCCAGAACCGTCACCGTGGCGCGGCCGTTCTCCTGGCGCACCGCCGCGCTCGGCACGGTGAGCACGTTGTCGAGCTCCTCGGTCACCACGGTGGCGCGCACCGTCTGGCCGTCCTTGATCCGCGGGTCCGACTTGTCGACGACGATCGTCGCGTAGTAGCTGACCACTCCGGAGATGGCGGTGCCGGTCGGCGCGACCGACAGCACCGTGCCCGTCAGCGTGACGTCCGGAACGGCGTCGACCGACACGTTGACCTTCTGGTTCGGCACGACCGTCGCGGCGTCCGACTCGTTGAACGGGACCACGACCTGGAACGCGTCGATGTTGTCGAGCACCACGAACTGCGTGCCACCGGGCCGCGCGGGGTTGGCGGCGACCCCCGCCGCGGCCTGCGCCGACGACGCCGCGTCCACGCCCGGGATGCCTGCGTTGCTCCCCGGAGCAAGAGCACTGGTGCCGCTGCTCGGCGCCACGTACTCCCCGACCACGCCGTTGATCGCCGAGACGGTGGCGGCCACCGGCGCGCGCAGCGTGGCGTTGTCCACGTCGCGCTGGGCAGCAGCAACCGCCGCCTGCTGGCTCGTGACGGAGCCGCGCTGCTCCTCGATGTCGAACGGGCGGTCCGACCGCGCCGAGTTCGCGTTGTTGCGGGCGTTCACCACACCCTGCTCGGCGTTCGCGATCGAGAGCTCGCCGCTGGCCCTCTGGTTGTCGCGCTGCTTCTCCGCGGACTCCACCGCGTTCTTGCTGACCACGACCTGCTGCTTGGCCGACACCACCGCCTGCTTGTCGGCCGGGATGTTGGTGCAGGCGGGGTTGCTCATCGTCACCAGCGGCTGCGACGAGATGCTCGGCCCGAAGGTGCCCGACGACCCCGTGGTGCTGCCGTCCTCGTCGTCCTCGTCCTCGGTGCCCTCGACGTTGCTGCCGCCGCTGCCACCGCTGCCGCTGCTGCTGCCGCCGCTCCTGTTGCCGCTGGCGCTCGACGAGTCGTTGCCGCACGCGCGCTCGTCGGCCTCGAGCTTGTCCTCGGCCTTGTCGAGGGCCTTCTCGTCGATGTCGAGCTTCCGCTTGGCGTTGTCGATCTCCTGTTCGGCCGCGTCGAGTGCCTCGTCGGCCTGCTTGCGCGTCTTGTCCAGGATCTCCTGGGACTGCGACAGCGAGTCGCTGGCACCGCTGGCGACCGGGGAGTTGACCAGCCGGTCGAGGGCGGCCTGCTGCGAGTTCAGCTGTCCCTGCTGCTGGGTCAGCGCCTGGCGCAGGGCGAAGTCGTCCACCGTGGCCAGCACCTGCCCCGGCTCGACGCGGTCGCCGACCTTCACGAAGACGTTGGTGAGCTGCCCGCCGTTGGGGAAGCCCATGTTCTGCTGGCTGGCCGCGCTCATCGACCCGGTGGCGGACACTCCGCTCGTCACCGCGGCGCGCTGGACCGTCGCCGTGCTCGGTCTCGAGGACTCCTCGCTCGTGCACGAGGCCAACAACAGCACGGCGAGGGCCCCGCACCCCGCCGCACCGATCCGCCGCAGCCGCGCTGCCGGCACACGCCGGTTCATCCGCATGCTCCCCTCCCGCTGATGCGGCACAATCACCACGCTCTGGAAACGAGAGTGGAGTCTCGCAGATACCACCTCACTCCTACGAGTGACCCCGATCATGCGAGAGTGACATTCCGCTGATAAACCGCTGAGAACGGAAGGACGGTCGTGGGAGACGAGCAGCAGCCCCGACTTCGGGCTGACGCGCGCCGGAACCGCGACCGTATCGTCGCTGCCGCGAAGACCTGGTTCGCCACACACGGGCCGGAGGCACCCGCCGAAGAGATCGCCCGATCGGCTGGTGTCGCTCCGGGCACGCTGTACCGGCACTTCGCAGACAGGGAAGCCCTGATCCGGGCGGTGGCGGTGAACAATCTCGACCACGCGCTCGCCGAGGCCAACGCCGCCGTCACCGAGGAGACCTCCGCCTGGGACGCGCTGGTGCGCATCCTGCGCCAATCGCAGGAACTACGCCTTTCCTTCCGGCTCCTGACTGCCTACCCGCACGTGCACGCGGTCCTCAAGAAGGAGCGGGGCGCAGATCAGGCCCGGCGGCACATGATCAGCGTGCTCGACCGCGTGGTGCGCAGGGCGCAGGCGGAAGGGACGCTGCGCACCGACGTCGGCACCGGCGACGTCGCCGTGATGTTCGCGCTGCTGGCCCATCCCCTGTCCATCGAGTGGAACGAGAAGGCGCAGCTTGCGTCCGAGCGCTGCATGGCGCTGCTCCTCGAGAGCCTCCGCGCGGAGGCGTCGCACGTCACGCTGCCCGGGCAGGCCATCTGGCCCGACGACATCACCGCCCGGTGACGCGGTCAGGCTGACGCGGCCCCGTCCCCCACCGGGAGGCGGGACCGTTCGCCTGCCCCGATCTCGGGATGGTCGACGGCGGGGTCCCAACCGAGGTCCGCCGTGGCCCGCGCCGTGGCGTAGAACCCGGCGTTCCCCGCCATCGGCGTCCGCAGCGGCACCCCCGGGAACCAGCGCGCCGCGAGCTCGACGCTGGGGGTTGCGGTGATCGTGCGGTCGGCCACGACGTGGTAGGCGGCGTGCCCCGGCGTCGGGCGGAACACGGCGAGCAGGCACGCGGCCGCTGCCGCGTCGAGGCTCACCCAACCCCAGAGGTCCTTGCGGGCGCGCCCGTCGTCGGGCCCACGCAACATCGCGGATTCCGCGTCGTCGCGCAGGCCGTGCAGCCGCAGCGCGGAGAACGGCACGTCGGGACGGCGGCGCGCGAACGCCGCCGACTGCTGCTCGACGATCCACTTCGACAGGCTGTACGCGTCCTCGGCGTAGGACGGGTGCTCCTCGTCCACCGGGAAGTAGTCGTAGCGCGGCGCGGCACTGTAGACGCCGCCGATGGCGTTGATGCTCGACGCGAGGCAGACCCCGTCGAGCCCGTGCTCCTCGGCGGCGACCAGCACGTGGTACGTGCCGTTCACGTTGACCCGATGAACCTCCGGTTCCGGGTGGTGCGGATGCACCAGCCCACCCAGGTGGATCACGCCCTGCGCGCCGGCGAGCACCGCCCGCACCGCGTCGAGGTCGGTGAGGTCGGCGGCGCGCCACTCCACGCGCCCGCCGCTCTCCCCGACCGTGCCGGGCAGGTCCGCGGCGATCACGTCGTGACCGGCGCGCAGGGCCCGGGCGACGACGTGCCGGCCGAGCCGGCCCGCCGCGCCCGTCACAGCGATCCGCAACTCAGCTCCAGAGGCGGTCGTGGGCGGTCTCGCCGTCCCATTGCGTCGTCTCGGCGAAGAACACCGGGTCGCGCGGGTCGAGGTTCTGGCGGAACAGCTCCTCGTTGATCTCGCCGAAGCCGAGGCCCGGGGTCTCCGGCACCGTGATGCACCCGTCCTGGATCAGCGGGCGGGGCAGGCCGGTGACGAGCTCGCTCCAGAACGGCACGTCGGCGGCGTGGTGCTCCAGCGCCAGGAAGTTCTCGGTGGCGGCGGCGAGGTGCACGCAGGCCATCGTGGCCACCGGCGACGCCGCGAGGTGCAGGGCCATGGCGACCCCCCGCTCCTGCGCGTAGTCCCCGAGGCGCTTGGTCTCGGCGATCCCGCCGGACGTGGCGGGGTCGGGGTGCACGACACGGATGGCGCCCGCGTCGAGCAGCGGCTTGAAGCCCTCGGTGAGGTAGATGTCCTCACCGGTGCACGTCGGCACGGCCACGGCCTCGGTGAGCTGGCGCCACTGGTCGGTGAACTGCCACGGGATCAGGTCCTCGATCCAGGCCAGCGTGAACGGCTCGAGGGCCCGCCCGATCCGGATGCACGAGTCGAGCGCGATGTGGCCGAAGTGGTCGGCCGCGAGCGCGACGTCGTAGCCGACGATCGAGCGCACGGTGTCGACGTAGTTCGCGAGGTACTCGACACCCTTGGGCGTGACCTGGATGCCGGTGAACGGGTGCATCGTGGTGACGTCGTCGCGGGAGCCGGGCGGCGTGATGAGCGTGCCGGGCACGTCCCACAGCAGGGAGATGCCCACGTCCATCTTGAGCATGGTGAAACCGCGGCTCTTGCGCTCGAGCAGCCGCTCGCCCATCTCGCGCGGGTCCTGGAGCGACGGCGTGTCGGCATAGCACCGCACGGTGTCGCGGAACTTGCCGCCCACCAGCGCGTACGCCGGCACCCCGTACGCCTTGCCGGCCAGGTCCATCAACGCCATCTCGATGCCGGACACACCGCCGCCCTGGCGGCCGTGGTGCCCGAACTGCTTGATCTTGCGGAAGACCTTGTCCAGGTTGCAGGGGTTCTCGCCGACGATCCGGCTCTTGAGCATCAGCGCGTACGTCGCGCTGGCCTGGTCGCGGACCTCGCCGTAGCCGACGATCCCCTGGTTCGTGTCGATCCGGATGATCGACGAGCGGAACGGCACCCCGTGCAGGTTCGCCACCCGCACGTCCGTGATGCGCAGCGCGCTCGGGCGCGACGCGGTGCTGACGTACTCCTCGCTGATCGTTGAGGTGCTGCTCACGAGTTCTCCTTGCGCCACTGCTGGAAGTCGGCCTCGATGTCCTCGGCCCAGGTCGGGACGTCGATCTGGGCGCTCGTGTAGCGGCGTTCGGACAGCCGCTGCTTGCCGAACACGTCGCGGACGCGGGTGTCCTCGCTGGTGGCGGCCACGCCGGCGGCCAGGTGCGCGGGGATCACGGCGATGCCCGTGGGAGTGCCGAGGATGACGTCGCCCGGCAGCACGGTGGCCCCGCCGATCCGGATCGGGATGTTGATCCCGGCGAGGGTGACGCCGCGGATCGGCGTGGGGTCGACGGCCCGGTGGAAGATGTTGACCCCGCCCGGCAGCTGCTGCAGCCCCTGCAGGTCGCGGATGCCACCGTCGATCACCGCGCCCACCCCGGTGCGGCTGGCCACGGCCGTGCCCAGGTTGTCGCCCACGACAGTGCCCTCGACGACCTTGCCGAAGATGTCGACGACCATGATGTCGCCGTTCTCGAGGGTCTCGATCACCCAGGAGTTCTGGCGGTCGCCCTCCAGGTGGCCCTCGCGGGCACCGGCGGCGACGACCACCGCGTCGAGGTCCGGTCGGTGCGGCAGGAACTGCGCGGTGACGGCCCGCCCCACGACCACGGTGCCCGGGTGCGTCTCGCGCCACTCCCCGGCGAACTGGCGCACGTAGCCGGCCTGGAACAGGTGGCCCCATGCCTCTTCGGTGGTGGCCAGCTTCAGGCTCGCCAGCACGTCGTCGGGCACTCGGGGCCGGCCCGAGCCGAAGCGCTCACCGGTCCACGCCGCGGTCAGCTCCTCGAGATCGTCCTTGCCGGGATGGATGCGCACGTTCGCTTCGCCTTCTTCCTGCTATATGAGATCGGTCATTCCTTGCACGGTGGTTTTCAGGAGCGGCACGTAGCCGAGCAGTTCGGCACGGTCCACCGCGAACGTCACGGTCGAGACGCTCACGCCGCCGCGGGGCCGACCGGCCCGGTCGAGCACCGCGGCGCCGAGGCAGCGCACGGTGGCCTCGTTCTCCTCGTCGTCCACGGCGTATCCGCGCTCGCGCACGGCGACGAGCTCGGCGCGCAACGCCGCGAGGTCGGTGATCGTGCGCGGGGTCCTGGACGGCATTCCCGCCGACGCCACGACGGCCTCGACCTCGTCGTGCGGCAGGTACGCGAGGATCGCCTTGCCGATGGCCGTGCAGTGCAGCCGCAGCTCGTTGCCCACCCGCGAACGCATCTCGTACGGCTTGTCGCTGTCGACCTTGTGCAGGTAGACGGCGTGGTCACCGACGCGGACCGCGAGGTGCACCGTGTTGCCGCCCGCGCCCTTCTGCAACCGGCGCAGAGCCGGCCCGACCCCGGCCGAGACCACCGACACGATCTGCGCACCGAGCCCGGACAGGCGACCCCCGACGCCGTAGCGCCCCTCACCGCAGTTCTCCGCGAACCCCTCGGCGGTGAGCGTGGCCAGCACCCGGTACGCCGTGGAGCGCGGCACGGCCGCACGCTCGGCCACGTCCATCAGCCGGTGCGGCCCGTCCGGCACGGCGAGTGCCTCCAGGATCCGCATGGCCTTCTCGACGGACGTGCCCGCCGCGCTCGCGCGCCCCCGACGCGCAGGCAGTGCTGATGTCATCCCTTCACGGCACCCGCTGTCAAACCCTCGGTCAAGAACCGCTGCCCGAAGGCGTACATGAGCACCACCGGAATGCTGATCAGCAGCGATGCCGCAGCCAGCTGGCCCTGCGGCACGACGTCACCGAAGATCATCGACTGCATGCCGACCGGCAACGTCTTGTAGTCGTCGCGGGTGATGAACACGAACGCGAAGAGGAACTCGTTCCACGCGTTGGTGAGGGTGAACAGCGCCACCGCCAACAGCCCCGGCTTCGCCAGCGGCAGCACGATCCGCACGAACGCACCGAACCGCGTGCAGCCGTCGACGAGCGCCGACTCCTCCAGATCCGCCGGGATCGACTTGAAGTAGCCCACGAGCAGCCATGTGGCGAACGGCAGCGTGAACGTCGGGTACGTGATCACCAGCGACCAGAGCGAGTCGTTCAGCCGGACCCCGCTCATCATCTGGTACAGCGGGATGAACAGCAGCGCACCCGGCATCACGTACGTGAGCAGGATCGTCACCGTGAAGCTCTCCGAGCCGCGGAACTTCAGCCGCGCCAGCGCGTAGCCGGCGAGCGCGGCGCAGACCAGCGCGATCAGGGTGGACGCCGTGGCCACCATGACGGTGTTGAGGTACCAGGTGCCGAACGCCCGGCCCGAGAAGAGGTTGGTGAACTGCTCGGTGCTCCACGGGGTGGGCCACAGGTCGCTGGTGCGCATGACGATCTGGTTGTCGGACTTGAACGCCGTGACCGTCATCCAGTACAGCGGGGCGAGCACGAACCCGAGCAGCCCCACGAGCGCGACGCCCGATCCGACGCCGTTCACCAGCCGGGCCGCGAACTGGTTGCCCCGCGCGGCCAGCGTCGAGACCACCCGCCCGATGATCGCCGCGAGCAGCACGAACACGCCAAGCACGAGCGCTGCCTTCCACACGATGTGCGGTGAGGCCCAGATCAGCAGCAGCGTCGAGACGGCGACGACCACCCACGGCATCGCCTTGCGCTGCGCCGGGGTCAGTCGGCTGCGCCCGAGGTCGCTGGTGCCGGGCCCGTCGCTGCGGCGCATCAACCGGACCAGGATGACCACGAGGATGCCGATGATCGGCAGCATCACCAGTGTGACCGCGGCACCGGCGCCCTCCTGCAGCTGCTGGATGGCCTTGGAGTAGGCCACCATCACGTACGGCGCGGTGGCGTCCCCCGGCCCACCCTGGGTCATCAGCCAGATCAGGTCGAAGTTGTTGAACGTCCAGATGGACGACAGCAGCACCGTCACGATCATGACGTGGCGCAGGCCGGGCAGGGTGACGTGCCGGAAGCGCTGCCACGGCGTGGCGCCGTCGACCATGGCCGCTTCGTAGAGGGTGCTGTCGATCGCCTTGAGCCCGGCGAGGAAGGTCACCGTGAAGAACGGGATGCCCTTCCAGACGTTGACCAGGATGACCGCAGGCATCGCGAGGTTGGGATCCGACAGCCACTCGGCGGGCCAGCGGTCGACGAGCCCGATCGCGGCGAGCATCGGCCCGATCCCGGAGTCGGTGAGCACCACGTTGACGCTGCCGAAGATCGGGTCGAACAACGAGCGCCACGTGAATGCGGTGACGACCGTCGGCACCACCCAGGGAAGCAGGATTATGCCGGCGATGACCGCCCGGCCCTTGCGCATGTGGTGCAGCATCAGCGCCGCGATGAGGCCGAGCGTGACCTTGAAGATCTCGGCGTACGCGGTGAAGACGAACGAGTTGAGCACACCGGTGTGGAACACGGGGTCGTCGACGAGCGCGGTGTAGTTGTCCAGCCCGACGAACACCGTGTCCGCGCCGTGCCGTTCGGTGGTGCTGGTGACCATCGAGCTGACGATCGGGAACAGGATGAGCGCCGCGATGAGCAGCCCGGCGGGCGCGAGGAAGGCCGTTGCGAGCCGCCAGTCTCGCCCGAGCATCCGCTGCGTGCCGGAGAGCGAGGTCGACCCGGCGGCCGCGGAGCGGGCCGGGGCAGGCCGCGGACTGGTGACGGTCACTGCTTGTAGCCCTGCTGCTCGAAGATCTGGACCATGCGGTCGTGGGTGGTGGCCACGGCCTCGGCCGGAGCGGCGCCCTGGACCACCGACTGCATCATGTCCGTGAGCAGGTAGGCGGCCACCGCGGCCTGCTCACCGGGGCTCGGGGGCTGTGGGAACGCGTAGCCGGTCGCGGTGGTCAACGGGATCGGCGTCCTGGTCTGCTCCCGGATCGCCGCGTAGGCCGGGTCACCGTTGGTGTAGTACGGGTCGGAGTCCCACACCTTCTCCCACGACGGGTTCACCAGGCACGGTGCCCCCTGCGCTACGCCGAGCAGGGCGGAGCCGCTGACCATGAACTTCGCCACCTGCTTCGCCAGGTCGGGGTTCTTCGCCCCCTTGAAGATGACGAACGAGTTCGACGAGCCGAACGCGATCGGACGGTCGATCGCCGGACCGATGGCCCCGTTGAACGGGTGGGTGTTCGCGTAGACCGGGTTGCCCTTGGTCTTCGAGTCGGCGTAGATGCTGTACTGGTTGTTGGTGACGCCAATGATGCCCGCGAGCCAGTTCTCGTTGTTGCCGGTGTCGGTCCAGCTCTCGATCCCGGGCGGCAGCATGGGCTCCCACTTCGGGTTGGTGTAGATGTCGCCGATGAACGTGACGGCCTCGACGGTCTCGGGCGAGTTGAACACCACCCTCTGCCCGGTGTTGTCCGCGATCGACCCGCCGTAGGTGTTGATGACGGACTCGATGAACCCGTTGGCGTCGCCGGAGCGGTTGATCGTGATGCCCCACCCGAAGCGTCGCTGTGCCGGGTCCGAGACCGCCAGCGCGTTGTCGCGCAGCTCCTCCCACGTGTAGGTGGGCTTGAGCGGCAGCCCCTTCTCCGCGTACCAGTCCTTCCGCAGGAACATCCCGGCGGCGATGAAGTGGTAGGGGATCGCGAACCAGCGCCCGTTGAACACGCAGTAGTTGGTGGCCTCTGTCGCCGGCTCGCCGTAGAGGGCCTTCATCTCCTCGACCACGTCGGTGACGTCCTCGAGGTCACCGAGGTTCTGGAGCTGGCCGACGAACCGCTCGTCGCTCATGAAGGCGAGGTCCCGGGCGGTGCCCGCCTTCACCTCGGCGTCCATCTTGGCGACCATGTCGCCGGCATCGCCCGAGACCAGGTCGTTCTGGACGGTGGTGCCGGTGGCCTGCGCGAACGCCTGGAGCGAGCGGTCGAGCGCCTGGTTGGCGGTCTCGGAGTACAGCTTCTGCGAGAGCATGCCCACCGAGCCGCCGCGGTAGGGCGCCGCGGCGTCGAGCACCGCCTGCGGCACCTGGACGTCCACCTGCGGGTGCGGCGGGCTGACCACCGCAGGCGCTGAGCCCGACGGCGCCGAGCGCACTCATCCCCAGGAATTTCCGCCTCGACCAAACAGGTCCGGTCCGCTGTGCCATGACAACTCCTCCTGCGTCCCCACGCGTGGGACGCGGCCGACGGGGCGACGGTGCAACCGACGGGGGCCAGGGGGCACGGATGCCCCCTTCCTCTCACGAGGAACGGATCCCTGCGGGATCCGCAGCAGCCGTCTCCGGCCCCCATGCCGGGAGAGACTGCGCATAATGAGTGCTTTTCATTTAGTAGAATGCCGTGCCACGTAGTGCGACCGCGGTCACACTAAAGGGGTATCGATGGGGTGTCAACGGTCACTCCTCAGAGATCTCGTGTCGACCAGGAAGGCCCTCGAAGAGGCCGTGGGCGCCACGTGGGCGCCACAGCGGCACCCCGCCCTCGCCGGAGACCTCGAGCGCGACGACCGCGGCCCGCTCGGCCGAGTCGAGCGCCGCGAGGACGATGCGCATGTTGGCCACGCTCTGCGCGACCGTGCCCACCACCTGCCGACCGTGGCGCACGGCGTCGGCGAAGTCGCACAGCTCGGCGTAGTAGCCGTTGTCGATGCCGCGGAAGACGTCGCTGCGGGTGGTGCCGTCCGCCCGCGTGAGCGTGACCCGCCGCTCCGCCTCGGAACCGGACAGCACGAGCACGCCTTCCGTGCCGTAGAGCCGCATGTCGTTGGGTTCCGCCGGCACCGGCACCTCGGAGTAGCAGGCCGTGTAGCTGCCGATCGCGCCGCCGGCGAAGGTCATGTTCAGCGCGAGGTCCGACGGCGAGTCGATCGTGCTGTTGGCCCACTGCACCGCCCCGTGCACCTGGACCACCTCGCCGCAGAGCATCCGGATCTGCGCGATGTCGTGCACGCCCGCATCGAGGTGGACCCCGCCGCGGTACTGCGGTCGCTGCCGCCACGGCGTGCTCGTGAACCGACCTTCGCGCGGCACCGTCTGCCCGGCACGCCGGTACGCCATCAGGTGCAGCTTGCCGATGGCGCCGTCGTCGAGCAGCGCGCGGGCGTGCCGGATGTCGTCGCGGTAGAAGTAGTTCTCCCCGACGAGCACCACCCGGCCCGGGAAGTCGTGCTCGAACGCGAGGAAGGCCCTCGCCTGCTCCTCGTCGGTGCCGGTGGGCTTCTCGCAGAGCACGTGCTTACCCGCGACGAGCGCGTCCCGGGCGACGTCGTGGAGCACCGGGATCGGCACCGAGACCAGCACCGCATCGACGTCGGAGCGGGCCAGCAGCTCACGGTGGTCGGTGGTGCCGTCGTGCTCGGCGTCGAGGCCGCTCAGGGCTGCGAAGCGCCTGCCCTGCTCGGCGTCCCGGTCGGCGAAGGCCGTGACGGCGTACCGGTCGGGCATGCGCTGCAACGCCGGCCAGTGGAGGTGCTCCACCGCCAACCCGGTGCCGATCAGGCCGAGCCGGATCGGGCTCATTCCTCGTTCCCCTTCCGGGCGAGCAGCGGCGCGTTGCCCTGCACGTGGATGCGCATGGCCTCGCGCGCGGCGTCCGGGTCGCGGGACTCGAGCGCGCGGTAGATGCGCGCGTGCGCCGCCGTGGCCTTCGGCAGGCTCCCCTGGTTGGTCACCCGGCGACTCGCGGTGCCCAGCCAGCGCGCGGAGTACATGATCCGGTCGAGGATCCGGTTGTTCGCGGCCCGGCAGATCTCCATGTGGAACTCGTGGTCGACCTCGAGGTAGGCCTCCGGGTCGGACTCCAGGCTCGCCATCCGGTCGAGCTCCTCACGCAGCCGCGCCAGCGTCTCGTCGCTGATCGCGGCGGCGGCCATGGCGGCCAGCTCCGGCTCCAGCAGTTCGCGCATCTGGAGCAGCTCGCGCAGCAGCCCGTCGACGTGCTCCTCCGGCAGCCACTCGGCGAGGAGCGGGCTCAGGTAGTCCCACTCGGCCTGCGGCCGGACCGCGACCCGGCGACCCTGGGCGATGTCGACGATGTCGAGCGACGCGAGGATCTTGAGCGTCTCGCGGGCCACCACGCGGGAGACGCCGAACTCGCGCGAGATTTCCAGCTCCGAGGGCGCCCGGCCCTCCTCGATCTCACCGTTGACGATCCGCCGGGTCAGGCGCGCTGCGACCTGCACCGGGAGGGTGCGGACCTTGACAGCGCCCGCGACTTCTTGTCTCCTCGGCATGTCATCAGCTTATATGACATGTGGCGGTTGTCACCTCTTCCAATGGGGGAAGCATGCGGATCGTCGACGTCCGGACAGCAGTGGTCGCCTACCACGGGCAGGCCACGCTCGTACGGATCGACACCGACGAGGGCCTCACCGGCTACGGCGAGGCCAACCCGGACTCCGGCGCCGGAGGCGTCGTCGGACTGATCAACTCCTTCAAACACCTGCTGATCGGCGAGGACCCGCGCAACGTCGAGCGCTGCTGGGAGAAGCTGCGGCGACGCGTCTTCGCCGGCCCGCAGGCCGGGGTGTTCGTGATCGCGCTGAGCGGCATCGAGCTGGCGTTGTGGGACCTCGCGGGGAAGGCGGCGGGCCAGCCGGTCCACCGGATGCTCGGCGGGAAGTTCCGCGACCGGATCCGGCTCTACGCCGACTGCGGCGACGGCGACGACCCCGCCGGCTCGGTGGCAGGCTGCGTGGACCGGGCCCAGCGGATGGTCGCCGAGGGCTTCACCGCGATCAAGTTCGACATCGACGACCTGCACCATCCCGCGAAATTCGACGCGTTCAACCACACCGTGAACGCCGCCGAGCTGCGCTCCATGGTGGAACGCGTGGCCGCCGTGCGCGAGGCCATCGGCCCCGACATCGACCTGGCCATCGACCTGCACGCCCGCTACGACGTGCCGAGCGCCTGCCGGATCGCCTGGGCGCTGGAACCCTTCGACCTGATGTGGCTGGAGGAGCCGGTTCCCGCGGAGAACATCGACGCGCTGGTCCGGGTGCGCGCACAGACCCGCACCCCGATCTGCGCCGGCGAGAACCTCTACCTCCGGTGGGGCTTCCGCGAGCTCCTGGAGAAGGGCGCCGTCGACGTGATCGAACCGGACGTCCCCAAGTGCGGCGGTCTCGCCGAGGCCAAGAAGATCGCCAACCTCGCCGAGATGCACTACGTCCCGTTCGCCCCGCACCTGGTCTCCACGCCGCTGGGCACGATGGCCACCGCCCACCAGTGCGCCTCGATCCCCAACTTCTACGTGCAGGAGTGGCACGCGCTGGAGGAGCGGGACGTCTGGGACAGCTACGTGGTGGCGCCCGACGGCAGCGGCTCGATCGTCAAGGACGGCTACATCACCCTGCCCGACGCCCCCGGCATCGGCGTCGAGCTGAACATGGACGGCGTCCACAAGCACGCCGTCCCCGGCTTCGGGATCTTCGAGTGACGGGCGGCGACATGAACACGGCGAAGCGGCTGAAGGCCCTCTACACCGCAGTGGTCTACGACATCATGGACGAGATGGGCCTCCCCCATCAGTGCCTCGACCTCGGCATCGCACCCCTCGACCGCTCCATGCAGGTGGCCGGGCCCGCGTACACCGTGATGGCATCGCCCGACATGCGCGAACGCGCCGAGATGCCCTCGAACACCAAGCTCGCCGACTTCGGCGTGTTCACGCAGATGTACGACGGCTGCGTCGTGGTCGTCGGGGCCGCGGGCGAGCGGCAGAGCGGCATCTGGGGCGAGCTAATGAGCAACGCCAGCCGGGCCCGCGGCGCCACCGGCGTGGTCATCGACGGCGGCATCCGCGACGGGCGGCTGGTGCGGGAGATCGACGGCCTCGGCGTCTTCGCGCGCTACACCTCACCGATCGAGTCGCTGCGCCGCTCCCGCATCCACGACATCGAGGTGCCGATCTCGATCACCGGCAGCCTCACCAGCCAGGTGCGCGTCAACCCGGGCGACTGGATCTTCGGCGACGAGGACGGTGTGCTGGTGATCCCGAAGGACGCGCTGGAGGAGGTACTGGCGAAGTCCGAGGAGGCCAAGGACATCGAGGACAAGGTCCGCGAGGAGGTACAGGCGGGCATCCCCGTGATCGACGTCTACAACAAGTACGGGCGGCTGTAGATCAGTTCGGGGCCAGACACAGGACGTAGCCGTCCAGGCCACCGTTCCCGCTGCTCGCGCACCCCTTCTCGGGCCACGCGGCCCGTCGACGGGCCGCGTGGCCCGACAACGGGTGCGCGAGCGGCGAAGATCATTCCGAGAAGCGCACCACCGCCTCCGCACGGGCCCTGACGCACCATTTCGCGCCGATCATGGCGGCCGGCGACGGCGGCCCCGCCCGGCCCATGATTGCCGATCGGGTGCGCCGGCTGTGGTCCGGGCAGCTGTCGTTGCACCGAATCGCCGATCATCGGCATGCCACGACCCCCTTGACGCGTGTTTGCTGCGCTTTCCGCACCCATGGTGTCGACATGATCGGCGCCACTCGCCAGGACCACGTGCTCGGCGAGCCCGAGGTGCCTCACCACACCGCGTCGGTCAACCCACCGCCGCCGCGGCCACCGCGGCCGAGCAGATGCGGGCCAGGTCGTCGTCCTCGGTGACGTAGGGCGGCATCGTGTAGACCAGGTCGCGGAACGGGCGCAGCCACACTCCCTCCCGCACGGCGGCGGCGGTGGCCGCGGCCATGTCGACATCGTGGTCGAGCTGCACCACGCCGATGCCGCCGAGGGCGCGCACGTCACGCACTCCGGGCAGGTCCCGGGCCGGCTCCAGGCCCGCGTGCAGGCCCTTCTCGATGCGGGCCACGTTGCCGCGCCAGTCGCCGCCCAGCAGCAGGCCGATCGACGCGTTCGCCGCTGCCGCCGCGAGGGGGTTGCCCATGAAGGTGGGCCCGTGCGCGAGCACGGACAGCTCGCCCCGCGAGATTCCCTCGGCCACCTCGGGCGTGCACAGGGTGGCGGCCATCGAGAGGTAACCGCCGGTCAGCGCCTTGCCGACGCACATGATGTCCGGGCTCACGCCGGCGTGGTCGGCGCCGAACAGCTCGCCGGTGCGACCGAAGCCGGTGGCGATCTCGTCGAACACCAGCAGCACGTCGTGGGCGTCCGCGAGCTCCCGCAGGGCCTGCAGGTAGCGCGGCGAGTGGAACCGCATGCCCCCGGCGTTCTGCACCACCGGCTCGACGATGACGGCCGCCACCTCGTGGGCGTGCCGAGCGAGCACGTCGGCGAGGTGCTCCACGTAGGCCGGCTCGAACTCGCGCGGCGGCGCATCGGCGAAGACCTGCTCCGGCAGCGCGCCCGCCCAGACGTGGTGCATCCCGCCGTCGGGGTCGCAGACGGACATGGGGTGCCAGGTGTCGCCGTGGTAGCCGCCGCGCCAGGTGAGCAGCCGCTGCCGCTCAGGGCGGCCACGGGAACGCCAGTACTGCAGGCACATCTTGATCGCGACCTCGACCGAGATCGAACCCGAGTCGGCGAGGAAGACGTGCTGCAGCGGCTCCGGGGTGATCTCCACGAGCGTGCTGGCCAACCGGATCGCGGGCTCGTGGGTGAGCCCGCCGAACATGACGTGGCTCATCCGCCCGAGCTGGTCGCGCACGGCGTCATCCAGCACCGGGTGGGCGTAGCCGTGGATGGCCGACCACCACGACGCCATCCCGTCGACCAGCTCGTGCACCCCCTCGACCGGTTCCGCGAGCCGCAGCCGCACCCCCGCGGCGGACTCCACCAGGTACGGCGGACGCACGCCCGGCATCGGCGCGTAGGGGTGCCAGACGTGCTTCCGGTCGAGCTCCAGCAGCTGGGTGGGGGTGAGCACGCCGCCTCCTCGGTCGTCCGGTCGGGCACCCGTGACGATGCCAGCACCCGACGGACGGGTCGTACCCGGCAGTGCGCGCGTGACCGGTGCCACTATAAACCTGAGCGAATGCTCCGGTAGTATCTGGAGCGTTCGCTCAGGTTTCTACCTACGGAGGCTCTCATGCCTTGGCTCTTCCTCGCTGGTGCGATCATCACGGAGGTGATCGCGACCTCCGCGCTCAAGCTCTCCGAGGGCTTCAGCAAGCTCATCCCCTCGATCGTCGTCGTGGTCGGGTACGTCGCGGCCTTCGGCATGCTGTCTCAGGCGCTGACGCGCGGGATGGCGGTCGGCGTGGCGTACGGCGTGTGGGCCGCGGCCGGGGTGGCGCTCGTCGCGATCGTCGGCGCCACGTTCTTCGGCGAGGGCATGACGTTGGTGCAGGCCGGCGGCATCGTGCTGGTGATCGCGGGCGTGCTCGCGCTCGAGCTGGGGGCCGCACATTGATCACCGATGGACGCCGGCGCAAGGGCGAGCAGCGCCGACAGCTGCTCCTTGACGCCACGATGCGGGTGATCGAGCGGGACGGGATCGCGGCCGTGAGCCAGCGGGTGGTCGCCCGCGAGGCGGGCGTACCACCCAGCGCCGTCACCTACTACTTCCCGGCCGTCGACGACCTCCTCGTCGCCGCGCTGGCCCTCTGCAACGACGCCTACCTGCAGGGGCTCGACGCCTGCGCCCGCGACGCCGACCCGATCGCCGCGCTCGCCCGCCTGATCGCGGACGGCACCGGGGCGAGCCGGGCGTACGTCGCCGCCGAGTACGAGCTCTTCCTGATCGCCGCCCGACGGCCGGAGCTGCAGCCGGAGGCGGTGCGCTGGGCGGCCGCCGTCGACGCCTTCCTCGCCCCGTACGCCGAGGACCCGATCGCCCGCGCCGGCGTGACCGCCGCCGTCGACGGGTTGCTCCTGCGCTGCTTCGTCTCCGCGGATCCGCCGAGCGTCGACGAGGTGCACGCCGTGCTCACGCGCATCCTGGACCGCTGATCAGGTCGAGCGGCCGGGGCCCGGCAGGATGCGCTCGACGACGTCGGTGACCAGGTCGTGGACCCCGTCCTCCGGGAACACGTCGGGCAGGGTGAGCCGCTCCAGGATCAGCCAGTTCAGCGCCATGTAGAGCAGCACCACGGTCGTCGCGTCACCGGGCAGGCCCGACTCCTCGTGGTAGCGGATGTTGGCGTCGACGTCGGCGCGGATCCGCTTGCTGAGCAGCTCGCGCAGCGCCGGGCGGCGGGTGCTCTCCAGGCGTAGCTCCAGCAGCGCCAGGTATCCGGAGCGGAACCCGGCGACCCGGTTCACCACGTCGTGCATCAGCTCGGTGACCCGGTCGCGGTCCCGGGGCCCGCTGAGCCCGCCGGCGACCATCCCGGAGTCGGGTTCCAGCCGCTCGTAGAACCGCAGCCCGACCTGGGTGAACAGCTCGTCGCGGCTGCTGAAGTAGTTGGACGCCGTGCCGACGGGCACCTGCGCCTCGGTGTCGACCGCCCGGAAGGTCAGCCCGCGTGCACCTTCTCTGGCGAGTACCTCGATCGCCGCGTCCAGGAGCGCCGCCCGCCGGACCGGGTTCTGTCGCATCCACATCTCCTTCGTTGACACCACTTCATCCGTAGTACTACATTCCAACCACTACAGGCACAGTACTACAGAGGAGGCACCACATGCGCGCCACGTCCTTCCCGCGCCGCCGCCCGCAGCAGCCCACGAAGCCGCGGCCGTTGCCCCGCCCCAGGCCGGTGCTCCGCCCCCGGGGCAACCGATAGCCGCACAGCACGACAGGAAGGCCCCATCTTGCGAAAGCTCGTCTACTACGTCGGCACGACCATCGACGGCTTCATCGCCGCGCCGGACGGGAGCTTCGACTTCTTCCCGGTCACCCCGGACGTGCTCGACTTCCTCGTCCACGACTACCCCGATGCCCTGCCCACCCACGTGCGCGCGCAGCTTGGGGTGGACGTCCCGAACCCGAACTTCGATGTCGGTGTGCAGGGGCGCACCACCTTCCAGGCGGCCCTCGACATCGGCGTGACCAGCCCGCACGCGCACCTGCAGCAGATACTGGTCTCCTCGACCATGACCGAGCGCTCGTCCTGGAGGTCTACCCGGTGGTGGTCGGGGGCGGGATCCCGCTGTTCACCACGGGGTTCAGCCCCACCAGCTTCACGCTGACCGGCACGCGCAGCCTGGCGAACGGAACCGTGGTGCTCAGCTACGACCGGACCTGACCGATGAGATTCCGGCGCGTCGGCGGTCTCACCTTCGAGACCCGACGAGTCTGGAGGAAGCGATGACGACGACCACCACGGCAGCGCCCCGGGCCGGGCGGCGCGAGTGGATCGGCCTCGCCGTTCTCGCGCTGGCCTGCCTGCTGTACGTCATGGACCTGACGGTGCTGCACCTCGCCGTCCCCGCGCTGACCGAGGATCTGCAGCCGACCGGCACGCAGCTGCTGTGGATCATCGACGTCTACGGGTTCATGGTGGCCGGCGCCCTCGTCACGATGGGCACGCTCGGGGACCGGATCGGCCGGAGGCGGTTGCTGCTGATCGGCGCAGCCGCCTTCGGGGCCGTTTCGGTGCTCGCCGCGTTCTCCACCACGCCGGAGATGCTGATCGTCAGCCGGGCGCTGCTCGGTATCGCCGGGGCCACCGTGGCGCCGTCGACGCTCTCGCTGATCTTCCACATGTTCCAGGACCCGAAGGAGCGCTCACTGGCCGTCGGCATCTGGATCGGAGCCTTCTCGGCGGGCAGCGCGGTCGGGCCGGTGCTGGGCGGGCTGGTGCTCGAGGCCTTCTGGTGGGGTTCGGTGTTCCTGCTCGCGCTGCCGGTGATGGGCGCCCTGCTGGTGCTCGGCCCCCGCGTGCTGCCCGAGTACCGCGACCCGAGCGCGGGCCGGCTCGACCTGCGCAGCGCCGCGATGTCCGTGGTCGCCATGCTCACGATCGTGGCCGGTCTGAAGCACATCGCCCAGGACGGGCCGACCACCGGAGCCGTGCTCACCATCGCCGCCGGTGCGGTCGTCGGGGTGCTGTGGGTGCGCCGCCAGCGCCGGCTCGCCGACCCCATGATCGACGTCGCTCTGTTCCGGATCCGCAAGTTCAACGCCGCGCTCGTCGTCAACTTCATGGCGATCTTCGTGATGATCGGCTACTTCCTGTTCATCGGCCAGTACCTGCAGCTGGTGGCGGGGATGTCGCCGCTGGAGGCCGGGCTGTGGTCGCTGCCGGGGGCACTCGGCTTCGTCGCGAGCTCCCAGCTCGCGCCGCGGTACCTGCACCGCATCCGGCCGGCCACCGTGGTGGCCGGCGGGCTGGGCGCCGCGGCGGTCGGGCTGTTCCTGCTCACCGCGGTCCAGGTCGAGAGCGGGATCGCCGCGATCGTCGCCGCGTCGATCGTGATCTCCCTCGGCATGGGGCCGGTGTTCGGGCTGACCACCGAGATGGTCGTCGGGTCCGCTCCGGCGGAGAAGGCGGGTGCGGCCTCCGGCATCTCGGAGACGGCCGCGGAGCTGGGCGGGGCACTCGGCATCGCGGTGCTGGGCAGCGTCGGCGCCACGATCTACCGCAACGGCGTGGTCACCGGCCTGCCCGCCGCCGTCCCGGACGAGGCCGCGCACGCCGCCCGCGACACCCTCGGCGGAGCGGTCTCGGCAGCCGCGCACCTGCCGGAGCCCACCGCGACCGCGCTGGTCGACGTGGCACGGGACGCGTTCGTCGCCGGGTTGCAGCTGACCTCCGCCGCAGCCGGCGTGATCGCGGCAGTCATCGCGGTCGTCGCCGCCGTGGCACTCCGGGACAGCGGACCGCAGCAGCAGCAGCAGGAGGAGGAGCCGGCGGCGGACGCCGAACCGGCCTACCGCTGATCCCGCAGCTCGCGCACGAAAGCGCGGACGTCCGCCAGGAGCAGGTCGTGGGCTTGCAGCGACGCGAAGTGGCCGTCCTGTTCTGCGCAGGCCCCAACCGATCCGGGCCACCAGCGGTCGTCCCCGGCACCAGAGAGACACCGAGGGAGAGCGACCATGATGCCCATCCGTTCCATGATCACCCGGGCAGTTCTCGCCATGGCGCTCGCGACCGGTGCCACCGTCCTGGGGGCCGCCCCGGCGAGCGCCGGCCCGACCTCCTGGGCCGCGATCGCGATCTCGGTGGAGACCGGCAACATCGGCTACGCCTACGAGCAGCCGTCCGCGGCAGCCGCATCGGGCTCCGCCGTGGAGGGGTGCGACGCGAGCGACTGCCAGGAGGCGGTGCGCGTGACGAACGGCTGCGCCGCCGTGGCGCAGGCCTCGAACCGCGCGTGGGGCTGGGCCTACGCCGCGTCCCTCGACGAGGCCGAGCGCGAAGCGGTGCGCTCGACTCCGGGCAAGGGCGCCCGGATGCTCGCTTACGCCTGCACCGGGGCGTACCGCTGAGCCTAGGTCGTGTTTCTCGAACGCGGCCTAGGGTGGTCGGGTGACCCGCCTCGATGTCGAGATCCGCACACCTGACGGCAGCTGTCCCGCATCCCTGCACGTGCCCGACGGCGACGGGCCGTGGCCCGGCGTGCTGCTGTTCCCCGACGCGGGTGGGGCGCGGGAGACGATGCGCGTGATGGCCGACCGGCTCGCCGGCATGGGCTACGTGGCCCTGGTTCCGGACGTCTACTACCGCGAGGCGGACTGGACACCGTTCGACATCGCCACCGTGTTCACCGACCCGGCCGAGCGGGCTCGGTTGTCGGAGTACATGGGCAGCCTCACCCGGGCGCGGATCGTCTCGGACACCGGCGCCTACCTCGACTTCCTGCTGGCCCGTCCCGAGGTCGGCGGTGCGGCGGCCGGGACCACCGGCTACTGCATGGGTGGTCGGCTGTCGCTGATCACGGCCGGCGTGCACCCGGACAAGGTCGCCGCGGCGGCGTCGTTCCACGGCGGGGGGATCGCCGTGGCCGACGATCCGCAGAGCCCGCATCTGGCGGCCGACCGCATCACCGCCACCGTGTACGTCGCGGGAGCCGAGGACGACGGCTCGTTCACGCCCGAGCAGGCGATGCTGCTCGACACCACCCTCACCGAGGCCGGTGTGCGGCACACCGTGGAGTTCTACCCGGCGAAGCACGGGTTCGCGGTGCCGGACAACCCCACCTACGACGAGGCGGCCGAGGACCGGCACTGGAAGGCCCTCGAAGAGCTCTACGGGTCCGCGCTGCAGGCCTGATCCGCCGCGCACCCGCGCCGCACCCACTCGGTGACGACGCGGGCGGTCTCGGTGAGCTCTAGCGCGGTGGTGTCGAGGAGCTCGACGGGCGGGTCGAGCGTCGGCCCGGTGCGGCGCAGCCAGTCGTTGAACTCCAGCGTCTCGGCGATGCGCGGCTCGTCCCAGCCGCGCCACGCAGGGCGGGCACGCAACCGGGGACCGAGCACGCCGGGGTCGGCCACCAGCGCCAGGTAGTGGATCTCGCCGACGAAGACGCGCTCCGGGCGCCGCTCGAACTGCTCCGGCACCACCGTGCCGACCAGCACGACCGGCCGCCCGCTCTGGTGGATCATCGCGGCCGTCCGCAGCCAGATGGCGCGGAACGCGGCGAAGTCGTCGGCCGGATCCTGCAGGCCGGCGGCCCACAGCACGTCCTGCTCGACCACGACGGCCACGTCGGCGAGAGCCTGCGGGAGCAGGCGGGCCACCGTCGACTTGCCGGCGCCACTGGGGCCGGTGAGCGCGAACAGCGGCAGCCGCCGGAACGGCTGCCGGTGTCCACAGTGGCCACAGATCAGCACCGGGCCATCAGGGGCGACGATCGGGTGCGTGAAACGAGCGCCGCAGCCGAGGCAGATCTGCAGGTCGACCGGGCGCAGTTCCTCGCTCAGCCGAACAGCTCGTCGAGGAAGCCCTTGCGACGCTTGTGGCCCTTGTTGTGGCCATAAGGCGGTGGGGAGTCGCTGTAGTGGCCGCGTTGCTGGTGGCCGTACGGGGGCGGGGAGTCGCTGTGGTGCGCCCGGTGCCGCTGGTGGGGCGGCGGTGAATCGGCGTAGTAGGCCTGCGGCGCCCCGTGGCCACCGTAGAAGCCCTGCTCCGCGTTGGCGATCTGCTCGATCTCGCCGCGGTCGAGGAAGATGCCTCGACAGCCTTGACATTGCTCGATGTGCACGCCTCGCCGGTCGACGGTATGCATCCGGTTCTGACACTTCGGACAGATCACCCAAGCGAGCGTACCGGCGACTCACGTCACTCCGGCACCCCAGGCTGTCAACGGCCGGTGATCCGCTCGGCGAGACACACCGTGACCGTCTCGCCCGGGCCCTTGCCGATGGTGCGCTGGAGCTCGCCCTTCACGGGAAGCTTGTGGGTGCCGTCCCCCAACGCCATGAACGAGCTGCGGAAGGGGTGGCCGTCCACGGTGCCCCGGACCTTGACGAGGCCACGGGTGCCGAAGAACTCGGCCGAACCGGGCATCACCACATAGGTCCAGCCACCCGGGTTCGGGCTCTTCTGCAGGACGGCGCTGAACTCGTGGTCCAGGGAATGGTTGTCGGTCATCGTTCCTCCTCCGCCGGGACGTCCACGGTGGCCGCCCACAACCGGAACGTCGAGGGCGCCCGCCGGTTCTCGACATCCTCGACCGAGGGGTTTCCGAGCAGAAGTTGATTCCTACCGGCCGTCGACCGCCGTGGCGAAGTCACCGAACACGAACGAGGAGGGCTCGCACTCGGCGATGAAGTCCGCCGGGAACCCGCGCTCGAACTCGACCGCGCCCTCCAGTCGGCCGACCGCGTCGTCGGGAAGCACGAGGTCGAGCGCCCCGAGGTTCTCGGTGAGCTGCTCGACCGTGCTGACTCCGACCAGCGGGTGCACTGCCGCCGACCTGCTGCGCGTCCAGGCGATCGCCACCTGGGCCGGGGTCGCGCCCAGCTCGTCGGCCACCGCCCGCACCGCCGCGGCGGCCGTCTTGTCGCGCGGCGTGAGCGCGTCCCGGTCGAACCGGCGGGAGCCGCCGGCGAGCCGGCCCGACGCGAGCGGTGCCCACGCGGCCACGCTCATCCCGAACGCCTCCGCCATCGGCAGCAGCTCCCGCTCGATGTCCCGCTGCAGCAGGCTGTAGGGCACCTGCAGGCCGGCGAACGGGGTCCGGTCCCGCCACTGCGCGAGCGTGTTCGCCCGCGCGACCACCCACGCCGGGGCGTCGGAGATCCCGACGTAGAGGATCTTGCCCGCGCGCACGGCGTCGTCCAGCGCCCGCATCGTCTCCTCCAGCGGGGTGTGCCGGTCCCAGACGTGCACCCAGTAGACGTCGAGGTAGTCGGTGCGCAGCCGCCGCAGGCTCTGCTCCAGCGAGAGCACGAGGTTCTTGCGGTGGTTGCCCGCGGCGTTGGGGTCCCGGGCGTCGCGGGACAGCGTGTACTTCGTGGCGAGGACGAACCGGTCGCGCCGCTCGATGACGGACCCGAGCAGCTCCTCCCCGTTGCCGTAGGCCGAGGCGGTGTCCAATACGTTGCCGCCCGCGTCCGCGTAGGCGTCGATGATCCGGCGGGTCTCGTCCGGATCATCCATGACCATCGTGCCGAGGAAGAGCTCCGACACCCGCAGGCCGGTCTGACCGAAGAGCCGGTACCGCACCCTCAGCCCACCTTCACGACGTCGTGGAGCTTCAGCTCGTCGTACTCGATCTCTGCTGCCGTGAACATGCTCATGTCCAGAGCCTCTGCCAGCCGACGCGGATCAGGGAGCCCCCGCCAGGGACCCCCTACTGTCGGAAGGGTGACCGACAACGTGCTCGGCGCCTTCCTGCGCGCCAGGCGGGAGGCGACCGCGCCCACCACCGTGGGGTTCCCGGCCGGAACCCGGCGGCGCACCCCGGGGCTGCGCCGGGAGGAGCTGGCAACGCTCGCCGGCATCAGCGTCGAGTACCTCACGCGCCTGGAGCGGGGTAGCGACCGCCGCCCGTCCGCCCAGGTGATCGGGGCGCTCGCCGACGTGCTCGGCCTCTCGCCGGACGAGCGGGTGCACGTGTACCGGATGGTCAAGGTGGTGTCCGGCGAGGTGTGCGCACAGGCGCAGCCACCGTCGCGGACGGTGCGGCCCACCGTGCTCGCCCTGCTCGACCGGCTCGAGCCCGCTCCGGCGCTGGTCGTCGCGCCGCATTGGGACGTGCTCGCCTGCACCGACGGCTTCCGCAGGCTCGCCGCGCCGATCGGTTTGTTCGCCGCCGAGCCCAACCTCGTGCGCTTCGTCTTCGGCGACGCCCGGGCGCGCACGGCGTTCCCGGAGTGGGAGCGCGTGGCCGACGAGCGCGCCGCGGCGCTGCGGGCCGCCGCCGACCTCGGCGACCGCACGGCCGCGGCGCTCGCCGACGAGCTGTCCATCACCGAGGGCACCGAGTTCGCCCGCCGGTACGCGGCCGGCGGCGCACTGCCTCCGTGGACGGGCGTCGAGGAGTGGGAGCACCCGACAGCGGGCTCGCTGCGCCTGGCCTTCGAGAGCCTCCCGCTTCCCGGGCCGGAGGAGCAGCGACTCGTCGCCTACCTGCCGGCCGACGCCGCCACCGCGGACGCCCTCACCCGGCTCGAGCAACCGGAGCTGGTCCCGCGCTGACGCCTATCCGGGCAGCCTCACGTGGGTCGGCGCGTCCGGCTCGCCGACCACCAGCCGCTGTGGCGTGAACCCGGGGCCGACCGCGAAACAGATGACGACGTCGCGCGGAATCGTGGCACCGAGCGGAACGCGCCCGTCGAAGCCGTTGCCGGAGCAGGCCTCGGCGGACAACACCGCGGGGATCCCGGGACCGGTCCCGGCGAGCTGCATCGGCATGTAGGCGAGGTCGGGGATGTCGGGACCCAGCCGAGCCGTGACCCAGTAGGTCGGGAAGCCCCGCACCCAGGCTGCCGCGTCGTCGGGCAGGCCCGGCCGCGGCGACCCGGTCAACGTGATGGTGATCCCGTCGGCGACCGCCGGCCCGTCACCAGCGATCGGCGAGAGCAGCTCGGCGGTGTCCGGGACCGCGTGCATCGGCGCGGCTTCGGCCCGGGCCGGGAGAACGTGGATCGCGGCCGCGGCGAGGATGCCGACCACGCAGGCGAGGAACGGCCCGGCGAGCCGGAACGGCTGCAGGAACGATCGCGCACCGACGGCCACGGCGAACAGGAACATCAGGCTGACGACGAACAGCAGGACGGAGCCGAACGTGGTTGCGGAGGCGACCTGGCCGAGCGACGTCAGTACGTCGGTGATGCCACCGGTCACCGCGGAGCGCAGCAGGACGACCGGGTCGCCCGGCGCCGCCGCCAGTGGGTACAGCTCGCGGTCCACGCCCGTGGCGACATCGACCGGGCCGTTCGCCGTGACCGCCGTGATGTCGTAGCGGTGGATGGTCCCGTTCTCCGAGCTCTCCTCCGTCCAGTGGGTGGAGGTGGCGATCGTCGCGGCCTGGGGGGTGACCGGGCCGAGCTGCTCCAGCAACCAGAGCGCGACGTAGGCGGCGGCTGTGCCCGCCAGTGCGGCGGGCACGAGCACGAGCGCGGCCACCCACCCGAGCTCGGCGATGCCGGCGCGCCCGGTCAGCTGATCACCCACATCGACAGCTCACCACAGCTCGCCTCGCGGTTCAGCTGAATGGTTCCCGGCCGGACCGTTCGGAAGGGGAGTCCTCGGATTCATCGGTGCTCGGCGAACCAGCTGATCCAGCGGCGCTGACCAGGGGTTTCCACCGCACGTCGCCGGTAGTTGCTCCGGGTCCACGCCACTGCGTCATCGACGGGGTGCCCGGCCAGCACGGCCATGCACGCGATCACGGTGCCGGTGCGGCCGGTACCCCCGGTGCAGGCGACCTCGACCCGCTCCCCCGAGCGGGCACGACGGTACGCATCGACGATCTGCGCGACCGCCGCATCGGCGTCGCGAGGGGTGCGGAAGTCCGGCCAGTCGACCCAGTCGGCCGGCCAGCCGGGGCGCCACTCGGCGCGCCGCCGCAGCAGCGCGCGCCGGGGCCGGTCCGGCGGATCGCCCAGGTAGAGGCCGAAGTCGGGCAGCGGCCCGGCCGGGAACGGCTCGCGGCGGCCGCGGCCCCGGACGAGCGTGCCGTCGGGCAGCGCGATGGCACCGGAGAGCGGGCCGGTCACGCCGCCTCCTCGGCCATCGCGCCGACGAACCGCAGCAACTCGGCGTTCGCCTCGACCGATCCGACGACGATCACCTTGAGCCGGTCTCGTTCGTGCACCACGTCCACGTGCGGCGCCCGCGGCCCCTTCGGCAGCCCTCTGATCAGTGCCACCAGCCGCTCCGCTGCATCCGGGTCGATCCCGTCGACGTCGAGAACGCTCGTGGCCTCGATGCGGCGCGGGCCGCCGGACCGGCCGCTCCCGCCGGTCAGGGCCCGCAGGTCGGCGTGAGACACCCGGTACTGCTTGCCGATGCGCACCGCACCGAGCCGCCCGTCCCGCACGTAGTTGCGCACCGTGCGGACGTGCAGGCCGAGCCGGTCGGCGACGTCCTCCAGGGAGTACCACTCACTCATACTCCCTATGCTTCCCTATCGAGGGAGTAATAGGTCAAGATAGGAGCCCACGCCGCTGCATCAGCAGCGTCCCGGCGGCGCCCGCGAGCCCGACGGCGCACAGCACCAGCGGCGCCACGGCCCGCCAGCCGGGACCGCTCATGTCGAGCAGCGCACCGACAGCGGCCGAGACCGCGGCGGAGACCACCGCGGACACCAGGAAGTAGGAGCCGAAGTACGTCCCGAGGAGCCGCTCGCTGCCCAGCACCGGCAGCAGCTGCATCGTGAACGGGTTGGCCAGCGCGATCCCGAGCGTGAACACCACGGCGCCGGCGAGCACGGGCAGCACGGCGGCCGGGGTGAGGCCGACCGCCGTCGGCAGCGCCGCCCCGACGAGCGGTCCGGCGAACGCCCCGGCGTCCGCGGCCGTGTTGAAAACCGCGAACGCGCCCGCACGCCCCTCGCCCGCCTCGCGGCTCAGATAGGCGCGGACGGCCGGGTTGAACAGTGCTCCGGCGAACCCGGTGAGCACCGCGGCGGCCACGATCCCGACCGGCGAGGTGACGAGCGCGAACAACCCGAACGCGAGCACGCGCAACGCGCAACGCGCAACCGAGCACGATCACCGGGCGGCAGCCGAGCCGGTCGGCCGCGGTGCCGCCACGAGGAAGAGCCCCTGCTGGGAGAGGGTCCGCAACCCGAGCACCGCGCCGACCAGCGCGACGGTGTAGCCGAGGTCGTCGACGAGGTAGGTCGCGAGGAACGGCACGACCATGTAGAAGCCGACGTTGACCCCGAACTGGTTGACGACGAGCAGCCGGGCCGCCGGCGTGAGGGCCCGGAACTGCGCGCGGACGGACGGCGAGGTCACGCGACGGGCGCGCCCAGCGGCAGCTCGAAGTGCACGGTCGCGAACCGGAGGTCGCTCTCGCGGCCCCGGTCGTCGCGGACCTCGACCACCGGCAGCGAACGCCAGAACGGCTCGGCCGCCGGCACCTTCGTGTTGGTGTGCAGGTAGATCACCCGAAACCCGCCGTCGGCGCGGACGAACTCCTGGCAGGCTGCCACGAGGCGGCGCGCGAGGCCGTGCCGGCGGTGCTCGGGCAGCGTCGCCACCCGCAGGAGCTGCGCCACGGCCTGCCGGTCGGCGTAACGGCGACCCAGCTCCGGCGGGTGCGGAGGCACGTTCGGTCCACCGATCCGGATGGCCGCAGTGGACACCACCGAGCCCGCCAGGTCGACCGCGACGAACATCGCCTGCCGCGGGTTGTCCACGTAGGTCTCGACGGGGCGGTCGAGGTCCCAGTGCCACTGCGGCTGGTAGCCGTAGCCGAGGTCGGCCTCAGCGGTGTGCAGGACGACGGTGCGGGCACCGTCGAGATCCTTCTCGGTCACGGCGCGGCGGATCGCGTACGGGTTCACTGATTCCTCTCGTTAGCCGGCAGCGCCGGTCAGCGGGTCGGTCGGGTAGGCGGCCAGCAGGGACCGCGTGCGCGGGTGGGCGGCATCGGTGCGCAGCCTGGCGACGGGCAGGTCCTCGACGAGCCGCCCGCCGTCCAGCACGGCGATGCGGTCGCACAGCCGCTCCAGCACGTGCAGGTCGTGGGAGACCACGAGGGCCGTCATGCCGTGCTCGGCCACCACCTGGGTCAGCACGTGGATCAGCTCGGCCTGCAGTGTCACGTCGAGCGCGGACGCGGGCTCGTCGGCGACGAGCACCCGGGGCCGCACGGCGAGCGCGCGGGCGATCGCCACCCGCTGGCACTGCCCGGTGGACAGGGCGTTCGGCCTGCGGTCGGCGAGCCCGTCCAGCCCGACCGCGGCGAGCAGCTCGCGGGCGCGGGCCCGCCGGGTGGCCCGGGTGCCGATCCGGTGGAAGTCGAGCGGGTCGGCGACCAGCTGCACCGCGGTCCGCCACGGGTTGAGCGACGCCCGGGGATCCTGTGGCACGAGCTGCACGGCGCGGCGCACCGCGTGCCATCCCCGCACCGCCGGGTCGATCCCGGCGAGTCGCAGCTCGCCGGCGTCCGGCCGCTCCAGGCCGAGCAGGCAGCGCAGCAGGGTGGTCTTGCCGCCGCCGCTGCGCCCCGCGACGCCCACCACCTCGCCCTCGCCGACGTCGAGGTCGAGCCCGTCGAGCACCGGGGTACCGGCGTAGGCCTTGGTCAGGCCGCGGACGCGGAGCGCGGGCGCACCGGTGGGTCGCGGGGACGGTCGCAGCCGGGGCGGCAGCGCCCACGGGACGTCGCGCACCAGGGCGCGCGTCGCCTCGTGCTCCGGGTCGCCGAGTACGCGGGCCGGCGATCCCTGCTCGACGATGCGGCCGCGGTGCAGCACCAGCACGCGGTCGGCGAGCGCGGCCGCCACCGTCACGTCGTGGGTGACGAGCACGACGGCCGTGCCGGCGGCAGCCTGCTCGCGCAGCCGGGCCACCAGCTCCTCGCGAGCCGGGCCGTCCAGCGCGGTGGTCGGCTCGTCGGCCAGCACCATCCGGGGTCCGCCGGCCACCGCGAGCCCGAACCCGACGCGCTGGGCCATGCCGCCGGAGAGCTCGAAGGCACGTCGGGCGGCCACGGGGGCGGGGTCGGCGAAGCCGCTCGCCCGCAACAGCGGGTCCACCCGGGCCGGGTCGCCGCTGACCTCGGTGAGCAGCGAACCGACCCGCCGCAGCGGGGTGAGCGCGAGCGCGGGGTCCTGGAACACCATGCCGATCTCCCGGCCCCTGGCGTGGCGCCGGACGCCGGGTGCGGTCAGGTCGAGCCGTCCCGCATCCGTGCGCAGGGTGAGCTCGGCGACCCGCACCCGGCCCGGGGCGGGGACGAGTCCGAGCAGGGCGCGCAGCAGCGTCGACTTCCCCGACCCGCTACCGCCGAGAACGACCACCGCCTCCCCGGCCTCGACGTCCAGGTCCACGTCGTCGAGGACGACCCGGCCCGCGTACTCGACGGAGAGGCCGCGGACGGACAGCAGGCCGCTCACGACTCCACCACCTGCGTGGCCCGGTCGAGCACGTCGCGCAGACCCTCTCCGAGGCACGTCAGCGCGAACACGGCGACCAGCACCGCCAGAGCCGGACCCAGCACGAGATGCGGGTTCGACAACGCGGCGCCGCGCGCCTCGGCGAGCATCGCCCCCCACTCGGCCGCGGGCGGCTGCGCGCCCATGCCGAGGAACGACAGGCCGGCGACGGTCGCGATCAGCTGCCCGGCCTCCACGGCGCTGAGCACCGCGAGGGGTCCGATCAGGCGGGGCCGCACCTCGGTGCGCAGCAGGTGCGCGCGGGAGGCCCCGAGCGCCCTCGCGGCCACCGCCGACGGCTCGGCCAGGGCAGAGCGCACGAGCGACCGGGTGAGCCGCGCGAACGGCGCCCACCACACGAGCAACGCGCCACCGAGGACCGCCGAGAGGGACGGGCCGCGCAGCCCGACGAAGGCCAGGATGACGATCACGGCCGGAAACGCGACCACCCCGTCGATCAACCGGCGGCCGAGGTCGTCCAGCCGGGGCCCGGCCAGGCCGACGGCGATGCCCACCACGGCGCCGATGGCGATCACCGCGAGCATGGTGGCGCCGGTCTGCAGGAGCGTGGTGCGCCCGCCGTGCAGCACGCGGGAGACGGTGTCGCGGCCGAACCGGTCGGTGCCCAGCCAGTGCTCGCCGCCGGGCGGGGCCAGCCTGGGGCCCACCCCCTGCGCGACCGGGTCGAACGGGGCCGCCCACGGCGCGGCCAGCGTGGCGAGCACGACGACCGAGAGCAGGACGACACCCGCGGTGAGCAAGCCACGCCCACGGCCGGTGACCGGCAGCCGCGGAAGTACCCACACCGTCATGCCACTGCCTCCACCCGGGCGTCCTGGCGAGGGTCGACGAGCCGGCCGGCGAGATCGACACCGCGGTTGACCAGCACGACGAGCGCGGTGGCCAGCACGACGTAGGCCTGCACCACCGGGTAGTCCTGCGCCGAGATCGCGTCCACCGCGAAGAGCCCGACACCGGGCCACGTGAAGACGGCCTCGGTGATGATCGACCCGGTGACCAGGGAGGCGAACGCGAGGCCACCGAGGATCAGCACGGGCCCGAGGGCCGGCCGCAGGACGTGGCGCAACAAGGTGCGGCCGGGCGACGCGCCGCGGGCGAGCGCGGCCACGGCGTAGAGCCTGCCCTGCTCGGCCACCAGCGAGGCCCGCAGCACCCGCGACATCGTCGGGGTGACCGCGATGCCGAGGACGAGCGCCGGCAGCCAGATCCGGTCGAGGCTCGCCGGCCCGGCGATCCGGAACCCCGTGGTGCCGGTCGCGACCTGCAGGGCGAGCGTGCCGAGCAGGAACGACGGCACCGCGACCGTCGCGAGCGTCACCAGCCGCACGACCTGGTCGACGGGCCCGCCCGGGCGTCGGCTCGCCAGCAGCGCGAGCCCGCCGGCGAGCACCACGGCCACGCCGAAGCCGGCCGCGCCGAGCGCGAGGCTCGCGGGCAGCCGGTCGAGCACCTCGTCCAGCACCGGCTGCCCGGTGCGGTACGACGTGCCCCAGTCCCCACTGATCATGCGCACGAGCCAGCGCGCGTACTGCTCGGGCAGCGGGCGGTCGAGGCCGAGCTCGGCGAGCCGCTCGACCCGGATCCGGTCCTCGTCGGCCTGGCTCAGCGAGACACCGCCGGACTCGCCGAGCTGCACGTCCACCGGGTCACCGGGAGCCGAGCGGACCATCGCGAACACGACCACCGAGGCCACGAGCAGCATGCCGACGGTGCCGGCCACCGCCCGGAGAACCGTCGGCACGTCAGCCGGCCGACGTGATGCCGGGCTGCACGAGGTTCTCGTACTGCAGCGGGTGCGGTACGAAGCCGCCGACCCGGTCGGCGACGGCCGTCGCCTGCGGGCGCGGGTGCACCGGGACGGCCGGGACGACCTCGGCCTGCAAGGCGTTGAGCTCCAGCACGGCAGCGGTGCGCGTCTCCTCGTCGGCCGCCGTGTTGGCGCGCTCGACGAGCGCGGAGGCCTGCGGCAGGTCGAACCGGCCGTAGTTCCCGGAGCCGCTCGGGGTCAGCTGCACCGCGAACAGGCTCGGCACGTTGCCCAGCGTGGTGAACGCCGCGGTCTGCGCGTCCCAGTCGCCGCGCTCGCGCGCCTGCTGCACCAGCGTGTTGTCGACGTAGGACAGGTCCACGTCCGCCCCGAGCGCGGCCCACTGCGCCTGCAGCACCTCGCCGGTGGGCCCTTCGCTCCCCCAGGTCTGGAGCCGGAACGTCAGCGGAGCGCCGTCCTTCGCGCGCCGGCCATCCGGTCCGCGGACCCAGCCGGCGTCGTCGAGCAGCCGGCCGGCGAGGTCCGGGTCGAAGCGGGTGAAACCCTGCTCGTCGGCCTGCGGGTAGGCGGGGTTGGACGCGAGCCAGCTCGGCGCCGGCTCGGTGAGCCCTTCCCCGGCGATCTCCGCGACCGCCTTCCGGTCGACGGCCCAGGCGAGCGCCTGGCGGACGCGCTGGTCGGCGAGCGCGGGCGACGCCGGGTTGAGGTACACCGCAACCGTGTTCGCCGCAGGCGCACCGACCAGCGTCAGGCCGTCCGCCGCCTGCAGCTCGGGCACCACGGAGCTGGGCAGCAGGTCGACGATGTCGGCCTGCCCCGCGAGCGCGATCTGCGCCCGGGCCTCCGGGTCGGCCACCTGTTGCACCGTGATCGTCTCGACCGCCGGAGCCGGGCCCCACCAGTTCGGGTTGCGCTGGAGCGTCACCTCGCGCTCGGCGTCGAACCCGGTGACGCGGAACGGTCCGGTGAGGTCGACGTCGGCCGGGCCGGCCGGCCCCGTGAGCGCGCTGTAGGCCGTGACGTTGTGGATCTGGAGCTCGTAGTGGGAGAGCGTGAAGTCCAGGAACGGCGCCGGTCCGGCGCTGCGCACGGTGAGGGTGCGCGGGTCGACGACCGAGATCGTCAGCCCCTCCAGGAGGTCGCCCGCGAGCTCGTTCTCGGTGGCAGACCGCTCCAGCGACGCCCGCACGGCCTCGGCGTCGACCGGGGCGCCGCTGTGGAACACCGCGCCTTCGCGCAGCACCACGGTCCAGGTGTCGGGGGAGGTCTGCTCGATCGACCCGGCGAGCTCGGGCGCCACGCTCCCGTCCGCCTGGATCTTCGCGAGCGACTCGCCCGCCCCGTACGAACGCAGGTAGCTGGTGGTCAGCGCCTCGGCCGGATCGAGCGTGGCGTTGATCTTGGCAACCGCGAGCGTGAGCCCGTCGGCGCCGGCCCCGTCACCGCCCGCGCAGGCGCTCAGGAGGAGGACGGAGAGGACCAGGGTCAGGATGCGACGCACGAGCAGGTAGCGTAGATGAATACGATTCTCATCTTCCTGTAGTTCCGATCACATGCAGCTCATGCATTGAACTGGTTGCTGCCATCGCTGTGCAAGACTTCGCCCGTGCCATCCCGCTCCGTCCTGCGCGATGCGGCGTTCCTGCGACTGTGGACCGGCACCACCGCGTCCGGCCTCGCCACGTGGGCCCTGCCTTTCCTCCTCGGACTGGCCGTCCTCGACCGCTCGCTCGACCCCGCCGGCCTCGGCCTGGCGCTGGCCGCCCGCACGGCAGGCTTCCTCGCCGCGGTGCCGGCCGCGGGCGTACTGGCCGACCGGTACCCGCGTCGCACGGTCGTCGCGTGGTCGGCGGCTGCGGCGGCCGTCGCCAGCCCGGTCGCCGCCATCGGTCTCGGCACGTCGACGCTCCTGCTCGCGGTCGCCGCGGCCGTCGTCGGGGCCGGCCAGGGCGCCTGCCGGCCGGCCTTCCAGGCGCTCACGGCCGAGGTCGTCGACCACGAACGCCGCCAGCAGGCCAACGCCGCCATCACGATCGCGGTGCGGGTCAGCGTCCTGGTCGCGCCATCGGCCGCCGCACTCCTCGCCCTCGCCGTCGACGTCCGCACACTCGTGGCGGGCACCGGCGCCCTGTGGCTGCTCGCCGCCGTGCTCCCGGCCAGGGGCGGCGACGTCGCCGCGGCCACCCGGACCGGATTCCTGCGCGAGTTCACCGACGGTCTCGCCGAAGCCCGGCGCCACCCCTGGTTCCTCGCCGGCCTGCTCGCCCTGACCACCGTGATCGCCACCGGCTACTCCGCCACCGGCGTCGCGCTCCCCCTGATCTCCCGAGACCGCTACGGCACCGAGGCCGTGCTCGCCGCCGCCACCACCGGGTACGCCGTCGGCGCGCTGGCCGGGGCGTTCCTCGTCGCGCGCTGGCGGCCCGCGGCTCCCGGCTGGGCCGCTCTGGGCGGCCTGGCGCTGTACGCCGTCGCGCCGCTGTCCCTGTTCTTCCCGGTGCCGGCGGTGGTGGTCGTCGCCGCCTACGTGGTGACCGGGGTCGGCATCGAGCTGTTCAACGTCCCGTGGTTCACCGCGACCCAGCGCGAGGTGGAGCCACGGCTGCTCGCCCGCGTGTCGAGCGTCGACTTCCTGCTCTCCTACGGCCTCGCCCCGCTCGGACTGGCACTCATCGCGCCCGCGATCGGCGCGTTCGGCGCCGGCCCGGTGCTGCTCGCGTGCGCGGTGGCCTGCCTCCTCGCCCCCATGGCGGCGATGCTCGTACCGAGTACGCGCACGTTCTCCCGCACCTGATACTGCCGATCATGACCGGATCCGAACCGCAGCCACAGCCACACAACTGGTCCATCGATGAGCGCGAGTACGCGCGTCAGGAGTCCAGGCGGGGACGGCGGTACGCCTACGAGGACCTCGATCCGGTGCGTACGGCCCTCGTCGTGGTGGACATGGTGCCGTTCTTCGAAGGCGCCCGCCGGGTCGTGCCGAACATCAACATTCTGGCCGGTGCGCTGCGCGAGGCCGGCGGGACCGTGGCGTGGGTCCTGCCGGAGGTCGGCCCGCCGTCGGACTGGGCCATCGGCTTCTACGGACCCACCGTCGCCACGATGTACGCGGCGTCCGGCGGCACCGGCTCGCTGCGGGAGCGGCTGTTCCCCGAGCTCGACGCCCGCGCCGACGACGTGTGGGCCGAGAAGTCGGCGGCGAGCGCGTTCTTCCCGGGCAGGTCGACGCTGCCCGCCTCGCTGGCAGCGCGGGACGTGGAAACGGTCCTCATCACCGGCACTGTCACGAGCGTCTGCTGTGAGTCGACGGCGCGGGACGCCGCCACGCTCGGCTACCGCGTCGTGTTCGTGGCCGACGGCACGTCCGACGTGGGGGACGCGGCCTGCAATGCGACGTTGCGGATCATCTACCGCAGCGTCGGCGACGTCCGCCCCACGACTGATGTACTCGGGTTGATCTCGGCCGGCAGGGGTCCTGAGCAGGCGATTTCAGAAACGTGACGGCCGCCCCGATGCGCCGTCGTCCACGGTGCGTGCAGCGGCGGCAGACCGGCCCCGGATGCCGGTGCTGCTCGGTGCGGCCGTGGCCGCGCTGGTGGCGTGGAGGCGCCGGGGCCTCCTTCTGCCGGTCGTGGCGGGGCTGGCGGTGTCAGATACGAACACGCTGGATCTGACCGGACGCGACCGGGCGCTGCTGCACGCGGTGGCCGCCGGTCGCTGCGACATCGCCCGCACGGGCGTTCCGGACCTGCGCGTCGACGGTCGGTGGTTCTGCGACCAGCCACGCGTGCACGTCCTGCTCGCGGCCGGGCTGATGGCCCGGGCCGGCGTCGGTGCCCGCGGGGCGCCGGCCACGGCCCGGCTCACCAGCGCCGGCCGCGCCGCACTGAACGACGGGTGCCGGCGTCCGGCGTCCGCTGCCGCCTGACGGACCCTGGTTCCGCCGGCCGTCGTGGCGCAGACTGTGCCGCGGCGGTGGGTGCGGATGGCGCTGGAGTTCCGGCTGCTGGGCGACGTCGAGGCGTGCCTCGACGGGCGCCCGCTCGACGCGGGCCACGCACGGCAGCGCGCCGTGCTCGCCGCGCTCCTGGTCGACGTGGGTCGGCCGGTCCCGGCCGACCAGCTCATCGACCGGGTGTGGGCGGACCGGCCGCCGTACCGGGCCCGCAACGCCCTGTCGGCGTAGGTGTCCCGGCTGCGCGGGCTGCTCACCGGCGTCGACGGCGTGCGGATCACGCGCGGGCCGGGCGGCTACCTCGTCGTGGCAGATCCGCTGACGGTGGACCTGCACCTGTTCCGGCATCTGGTCTCCCGCGCGCGGACCGCCGAGCGACCGGCCGAGGCGGCCGCACTCTTCGCGCAGGCCCTCGACCTGTGGCGGGGCGACCCGTTCCCCACCGTCGACGTGCCGTGGTTCGCCGACCTGCGCACCGCACTCCAGGCCGAGCGACTCGCGGCCACGCTGGACCGCAACGACGTGTTCCCCGAGAACTCGTTCGACGTGGTGCTGTCCTGCGTCGGCGCCATGTTCGCGCCGCGGCACCAGACGGTGGCCGACGAGTTGATCCGGGTGACCCGCCCCGGCGGGACCATCGGCATGATCAACTGGACGCCGCAGGGGTTCATCGGCAACCTCTTCGCGACGATGGGGCCGTACGCGCCGCCACCTCCGCCCGGCGCGACCCCGCCGCCGCGATGGGGCGACGAGGAGCACGTCCGCGCACTGTTCGGCGACCGGGTCACCGGCCTCGACATGCGGCGCCAGAGCGTCCGGATGGACCACCACACCGATCCGACCGAGTTCCGCGAGTACTGGAAGCGCAACTACGGGCCGACGATCGCCGTGTACAAGTTCAACGCCGACCGGCCGGAGCGGGTCGCCGACCTCGACCGCGACTTCCTGAAATTCCTCACCGCCTGGAGCGACGGAACCGGCTGGGAGGCCGAGTACCTGCTGGTCACCGCCCAGAAGGTCTGAGGGATGACCACGACGGCGGCCTCCCCGCTCGCCGCACTCGAGCTGCTCGCCCCACGCATCGAGCAGACCCGTGCGGCGAGTGCCGAGCAGCGGCGGCTGCCCGACGAGCTCGCTCGCGCCATGGCCGGGGCGGGGCTGTTCGCCCTGCTCCTCCCGCGCGCGCTCGGCGGGCTCGAGCTCGACCCGCTCACAGCCGCCGACGTGGTCGAGCAGGCGTCGCGGATCGACGGCTCCGCCGGATGGGCCGTCATGATCGGCTCCCAGTCCGCGTGGTTCGCCGCGTTCCTGCCGCGGCCGGTCGCCGAGCAGGTCGTGGGCCGGCCGGCGGCCACGCTGGCCGGGGCGCTACGGCCGGGTGGCCGGGCGGTCCCCGTCGACGGCGGCTACCGCGTGAGCGGGCAATGGGAGTTCGCCAGTGGCTGCACCTACGCCGACCACCTGTACGGCACCTGCGTGGTCGAGCGATCGGACCGGCCACGCGAGCTGCGACTCGTCTACGTACCCGCTGCCGAGGCGACGGTCCTGGACACGTGGCGCGCAGTCGGGTTGCGCGCGACGGGCAGCCACGACTTCTTGCTGCAGGACGTCACCGTGGCCGAGGAGTGGACGCTGCCGATGCCCGTGCTGAGCGCGGCGCCGCACGACGGACCGCTGTACCGCGACGGGTACCAGAACCTCGCCTTCGTCCTGCAGGCCGCGCAGGCGCTCGGTGTGGCCCGCGGCGCGCTCGTCGCGTTCACCGAGCTCGCCGCGGGCACGGTGCGCTGGTTGAGCGGTGCGCCGCTGCGGGACCGGCCGGCGGTGCAGGCCGCGGTCGCCCGGACCGAGGCGGAGGTCGCATCGGCCAGGGCGTGGCTGCGGGAGACGGTTGCCGACGTGTGGGGCGCCATCCTGGCCGGCGACCCGCCCAGCTCACAGCAGCGGACCCGGGTGCGCCTGGCGATCACCCACGGGATCTCGACCGCGGTGGTGGCGGCCGACGTCCTGCAACGCGCCGCCGGCGCCGTCACCGTGCCCGAGGAGCACCCGCTGCAACGGCGGTTCCAGGACCTGCGCACCGCCGCGGCGCACATCCAGGCCTCGCCGAGCATCTTCGAGCTGACTGGCGCATTGCTGCTCGGCGCCCAGGTGTCGCCGTCCCCGCTCCTGTGAGTCGAGGATCACCGTCCCACTCACTGGGAGCCCCTTCGATATGACCGGACATTGTGGTGCACTGGCCGTGATGAGCCGTTCGGTCGAGTCGCGTCGCTTCCCTCGCTGGGTGTTCGGCGAGGGAAGCGAACCCGACCCCCGATTCACCCTCGCCAACGAGCGCACGTTCCTCGCCTGGATCCGCACCGGCCTCGCCCTGCTCGCCTGCGGCATCGCACTCGAGGCCGTCGCCCCCCCGATGCAGGCCGACCTGCGGTTCGCCGCCTCGGTGCTGCTGATCGTCCTGGGCCTGCTCACGCCGGTGCAGGCATGGTTCGCCTGGAGCCGCGACGAGCGCGCCATGCGGAACAGCCGGCCGCTCAGCGCACCCTCCATGATGGTGCCCCTGACGCTGGGCACGGCCCTCACGGGCGCGCTCGTCCTGGCGGCCCTGCTGCTGCGATGACCGACGGCAGCCGGATCTTCGACCCCGGGCTGCAGCCCGAGCGCACCGCGCTGGCCTGGCGCCGGACGGGCCTTGCCGTGGCCGTCGGAGCGATCGCCGGAACCCGTGTCCTCGCCCCGGCGCTGGGGGCGGGAGCCGTGGTGGTCGGCATGCTCGGACTGGCCCTGGCGGCGCTGCTCGTCCTCGGCTCCACGCGGCGGGCGCGCCGAGCGGAGGTCGCCCTGCTCCGGGACGGCTGCCTGGCCTCCGGTCCCGGCGGACGGCTCGTCGCCGCGGTCTGCATCGCGTGCACCGCCGTCGGGATCGCCGCGCTCGTCGCGGTCGTGGCCGGGCACGCACAGCCCGGCCCGTGATCGCTCAGACGCCTCCCATGGCCGATGCGTAGTCCCCCAGCTCCGCGACGAAGCGGGCACGCCGCTCGTCGGGTAGCCAGGCGACCTCGAACGCGTTGCGCTCCAGCTGCACCAGCTCCGCGGGGGTGAAGTCAGCCGTCCTGGCCAGGGCCAGCAGGTTCTCGGCCACGTAGCCGCCGAAGTACGCCGGGTCGTCGGAGTTGACCGTCACGCGGACCCCCTCGCGCAACAGCTCGGCGATCACCGCGGCCTTCATGTCGTTGGTGACGAACCCGTTGGAGATCGGGCAGCAGGTGAGCCCGATGCCGCGCTCGCGCACGATCTGCAGCAGCCGTGGGTCCTGCACGACGTTCGTGCCGTGGTCGAGGCGCTCGACCCGGATGTCCTCGAGCGCCTGCCGGATGTGCTCGGTGCTGTTCTCCTGGTCGATGTCGCAGTGCATCGTGAGGTGCAGGCCCTCGGCACGGCCCTTCGCGAAGACCTCCGCGAACTTGGCAGGCGGGTTGCCGCGCTCGTCGGAGTCGAGGCCCAGGCCGAGGATGAGGTCCTTGAACGGCAACGCCGCGTCGAGCGCCTCCATGGCACTGTCGGCGGGCAGGTCACGGACGATGCACATGATCAACGCGCCGGCCACGCCGAGGTCGCGCTCGACATCCTGCAGGGCGCGGTGGTATCCGCGCACCACGGCCTCGAACGGCACCCCACGGCCCATGTGCACCTGCGGGTCGAAGAACATCTCGGCATAGCGGACGTTCTGCGATGCAGCCCGCACGAGGTAGGCGTGCGCGAGGTCGTAGAAGTCCTGCTCGGTGACGAGCACCTGCATCGCCGGGTAGTAGACGGCCAGGAAGGAGGCCAGCGAGTCGAAGCGGTAGGTGGCGCGCACCTCTTCCACCGTGCGCTGCCCGATGTCGATCCCGTTGCGCTCCGCGAGAGCGAGCTTCAGCTCCGGCTCGAGGGTTCCCTCGAGGTGCACGTGCAGCTCACACTTCGGCAGCCCGGCCACGAACTCGCTGAGATCCACGTCCATGCACGCATCGTGCTCCAGGCGCTCAGCTCTTGGCGACGTCGTACACCAGATGCGTGACACGCTCCCCCCGGACGACCTGCGAAGGGTTGTCGAGCAGGATCGGCTCGGCCATCGAGCCCGTCGCGAAGAACGGGCGACCCGAGCCGAACACCGCGGGTACGAGGTGGACGACGATCTGGTCGATGAGACCGAGCCGCAGCGCCTGGCCGCCGATCTGACCGGCGGCCACGTCGACGATCCGGTCGCCTGCGAACTCCTGCGCGGCCTTGATGGCCGCCTCGACGCCGTCGACGAACGTGAACGGCGCCGTGCCGGCGTGCTCCCAGTCCGTCGGCGGTCGGTGGGTGACCACGAAGACGTGGTCACCGGCGGCGGGGATGCCGTTCCAGCCGTTCGTCATGTCGAACACCCGGCGGCCGATCACGACGGCGCCGATGTCCGGGTACTGGGCGCGCATGAAGTCGGCGGTCGCCTGCGAGCTCCGGCACTCCTCCGCACTACCGGGGAACGACCAGCTGACGTCGCCGTCGAGAAAGTCGAAGAGCGGCCCGACCCCGTCGTCGTCGTCGGCCATGAAGCCGTACAACGAGACCGCCGCAGCCACGATCGCCTTACCCATCTCGAATCCCCTCTGATCCGGGTGGGCAACCACCCTATGGGAGCCGGCGAGCGCGCAAAGGTCGAATTCTGGTACTACATCCGGACTTCGTGATCTTGTGTGTGGCCGGGTTCGACCCGGGTCGCGGTCACCGGCCGAGCGGAACTCCATCCGCTGCCCAGCAGGTCCTGCGAAGTCGACCGGCGGCCGGCTCGTGATCAGCGGACGTGGCTGCAGGACGCCAGGACCGTCGCGGGTCCCACCACTCCTGGCGGGCTGGGAGCGATCGCCGACTTGGTGCGTGGGCGGCCACATCCGGCCGGCCTCGCACCCAACCGATGATCACCAGACGGGTGACGCGCTCGGACCGGGCTTGCTCGGCCACACCTGCATGATCTGCGGTTTCGGTTGGCAGATGCTGTCGGAAGAGCCGCTGCCAACCGACACTCGCGATCACCACCCGCTCGTTGCCCGGTTTCGGGTGTGCACGGTCGTGGAGAGAACTGTGGACGCCCGAAACTCGAGATCACCGACCGGCCCTGCCGAGCGGCGACATGCTCACGATGGACTGCTCACCTCGGTGTCGGCCGCGGTCACCGCCGGGGTGACGGAGCGGCTGGCATCACCGGCTTGCTCGGCCCCCCGTTCCGCGGAACGCACCCGACTGCATGGTCAAGTCGACGTCATGGGTCGCCATCGCGCCGGCCGGACCCATGGGGTCGACACGACCATGAAAAGCCGGCTTGGCGGGCCGTTCCCGACCCGGGCCGCGAGCCGGTCGCGCGCGGAGCCCGGCTTCCCGTGCGATCCACCCGCTCGCCTCGACCTCGCCTTGGGGACCGGGCTGGGTGGGCGAACTACCGAACCCCGTGGGCGCCCTGACGGCCGTCCCCGACCCGCTGGCACGCCGTTGTGGACGAGACCGTCACTGCCGGGTGCCACTCGACCAGCTGTGGTCCCGTTGCCGCCCGCGCAGGATGGATGCGGAATGCTCGCCTTGAGATCATCTCCAGGTCGGGGTCGTGGGAGGCACGTGCGCTGCCCAGCTCCACGCGAGCCGGGAAGGCGCGGCGACGACACCACGTCCGCCCGTCCGAGCCCGGGGGCATTCCGCTGGAGGTGGTTCCAGGGCCGGGCGGGAGTGATCACCGACTCGGTGCGTGGGCGGCCACATCCGGCCGGCCTGGCACCCAGCCGATGATCACCAGACGGGTGACGCGCCTGGGCCGGTTTGCTCGGCTACACCTGCATGATCTGCGGTTTCGGTTGGCTGGTGCTGTGGGGGGAGCCGCCTGGAACCGATACTTGCGATCATCACACGCTCGTGGCCCGGTTTCGGGTGTGGACGGTCGTGGTGGGAGCCGTGGACGCCCGAAACTCGAGATCACCGGCCCACGCGACATGAATCAGCGACATGATCACGATCGACCGCTGTAGGACTAGCCGTTGATTTCGGAGTTGCGAGACGGCAGGCGGAGCAGCTCCCGCGTGCGCGCGTCGATCTCGGCTCCGCCGACCTCCGAATGCCGGACGCCGTTGTACACCAGGTCCCAGAGCCGCTGGTTGGCCTCGAGAAGCCCGAACGGGAGCGTGAGTCGACGCTTGCTCGGCCCGACCAACATCAGCGCAAGCCCGCGTGGCGAGTCCGTGACGCGGATCGAGCGCAGCTCGTAGAGCGGCAGATCGACACCGGCGCCGTCGGTGTCCACCTCGGCGACGGCCCGGGCGCCCGCGCGCAGAACGACGGTGGGATCGGAGGCGTGGTGCCAGAAGGCCAGCACTGCGACCGCGCCGACGACAGCGGCCGAGATCAGGTAGGCACCCGCCCGGCCCTCGGCGGTGAGCCACAGGATGATCGCGATCACGACGGTGACCGGCACGACGGCGTACATCGCCCCGAGCGCCGCGCCCCGCCAGCGGCTCGGTGGACGGGCCGCGACGCTCTCCAGCAGGGGATGCTCCCGCCCGGTCGCCGCGACGAACAGCTGGTCGGCGACCTCGTGGTGGGCCACCCGCACCCGGCGACGGTCACCCTGCCAAGGACCCTCCACGCGCGGCGCGGTGGGCGGCCTCGGTTGCCCGGACAGGTCCGGTACGGGCGGCAGTACCCCTGCTGACATCGTCACCTCCCCGGGACCCTAGAACAAGCCGCCGACGAAGTCGCCGACGGCGCGGCCCGCGGACTTGACCCCGTTCCACGCACCCTCGGCGGCCTCCCCGATCTTGTCGTCGACGTTGGTGTTGGCGAACAGGATCGACACCCCGACCCCCACCACGATGCCGCCCGCGACCGCCCACCCGGCAACCGGAACGGCAGCCGCCGCCCCGGCCGCGACGATCGCCGCCTGCGCCCCCGCGCCCGCGGCAGCGCCGACGACCGCCGTCGAGCCGGCCCGGCCGACCGCGTGCGCCGGGTCCTCGCCGTTCGAGATGCCCGAGGCGACGTCGATCCCCACACCGATGATCGTGCTCGCCCCCGCGACCTTGGTCAGCCCGCGACGCGCGGTCTCCTTGAACCGGCTGTCCCCCATCACCCGGCTGCCGTCCGGCCCCGGCACCCGGTTGATCCGGTCGGCGCCGGTGCGCGCGCTGAACCGCTGAGCACCCTCGGGGATGTGGCCGTGGATACCCCTCGGCAACCGCCGCTCGGTGATGTCCTTCAGCTGGTTCGACGCCTGCCGGTAGTAGTCCGCGAGCCTCTGGTGCCGGGCCGCGGCCTCCGGCGTGCTCGCCCTCGCCGCGGCCCGCTCGTGCCGGGTCGCGGCATCGTTGTAGGTGCCGATCCCCCGGTAGTAGTTGTTGGCGAGATCCACGCCGACCCCGGCCACCGTCGGCGCGGCGCCAGGGTTCCAGCCCTGCCGCTGGTCGTTGCCACGCAGCCCGTTGCCCTGGTTCCGGTCGCCGACGTTGCCGTTCCCGCTGTTGTCGTTGCCCTGGTTGTCGTTCCCCAGGTTCCGGTCGCCGACGTTGCGGTCCCCGACGTTGTCGTTGCCCCGGTTGTCGTTGCCCTGGTTCCGGTCCCCGACGTTGCGGTCGCCGATGTTGTCGTTGCCCCGGTTGTCGTTCCCGACGTTCCGGTCCCCGACGTTGCGGTCCCCGGTGTTGTCGCTGCCCTTGTTGTCGTTGCCGACATTCCGATCGCCGACGTTCCGGTCGCCCACATTGTCGTTCCCGCGGTTGCCGTTGCCGACGTTCCGGTCACCGACGTTGTCGTTGCCCCGGTTGTCGTTACCCCGGTTCCGGTCCCCGACGTTCCGGTCACCGACGTTGTCATTCCCGCGGTTGTCGTTCCCCACGTTCCGATCGCCGACGTTCCGGTCACCCCGGTTGTCGTTACCCCGGTTGTCATTGCCGACATTCCGATCACCGACGTTCCGGTCACCGACATTGTCGTTGCCCCGGTTGTCGTTGCCCCGGTTCCGATCCCCGACGTTCCGGTCACCGACGTTGTCATTCCCGCGGTTGTCGTTCCCCACGTTCCGATCGCCGACGTTCCGGTCACCCCGGTTGTCGTTACCCCGGTTGTCATTGCCGACATTCCGATCACCGACGTTGCGGTCACCGACATTGTCGTTGCCCCGGTTGTCGTTACCCCGGTTCCGGTCCCCAACGTTCCGGTCACCGACGTTGTCATTCCCGCGGTTGTCGTTCCCGACATTCCGGTCGCCGATGTTCCGGTCACCAACATTGTAGTTGCCTACGTTGTTGTCGCCGCGGTTGTGGCTCCCCACGTTCGAGTTGCCGACGTTGTAGTTCCCGCGGTTGTAGCTACCGACGTTCCCGTCACCATGGTTGTAGTTGCCGACGTTCGAGTTGCCGACGTTCCCGCTACCGCGGTTGTAGCTCCCCACGTTCGAGCTGCCGACGTTGTAGCTACCCCGGTTGTAGCTACCGACGTTGTTGTTGCCGACGTTGTTGTTGCCGACGTTGTTGCTGCCGACGTTGCTGTTGCCCCGGTTGCCGTTGCCCCGGTTCCGACTGCCGATGTTCCCGCTACCGACGTTGTAGCTGCCGACGTTCCCGCTACCCTGGTTGCCGTTGCCTCGGTTCCGGCTGCCGATATTGCCGCTGCCGACGTTGTAGCTGCCGACGTTCCCGTTGCCCCGGTTCCCGTTCCCACGGTTGCCACCGCCGCGGTTGCTGTCGCCGATGTTGCGGTTGCCCAGGTTGTTGCTGCCGCGGTTTCCGTGGCCCTGGTTGTTGTGGCCGTGGTTGTTGTTGCCGCGGTTGGCGTTGCCGACGTTCCCGCTGCCGACGTTGTCGCTGCCGGTGTTGCCGCTTCCTCGGTTGTTGTTGCCCCGGTTGCGGTCGCCGACGTTGCCGGTGCCGGTGTTCCCGCCGCCGAGGTTGCGGTCGCCCTTGTTGCCGGAGCCGCGGTTCAGATCGCCGCGGTTGCGGTGCCCCACGTTGCGTCTGCCGACGTTGTGGTTCCCGATGTTGAGGTCGCCCACGTTGTGGTCGCCGACGTTCTGATCGCCGACATTGTGATCACCGAGGTTGAGGTCACCCTTGTTGTAGTTGCCGACGTTGCGGTTCCCGGTGTTGTGGTCGCCCTGGTTCAGGAGGCCGACGTTGTAGTCGCCGTTGTTGCCGTCGCCGACGTTGCCGACGCCGTTGTTCATCTCTTCCTTGGTCGTGCCGGTGCACCCGAGGCCGCAGCCGACCAGGACGGCGCTGGTCTGGGAGTTGCCGGAGGGGCCGCTGCGGGGCTGCTCGGCGGCGGGCTGCTCCGTGACCGCGTCGTAGACGACGAACTCCGGTGCGCTGGACGCCTGGGAGGTGGTCTCGCCGGTGCAACCACCACTAGCCACCGTGCAGGCGGCCGTGGTGTTCGAGCCCTTCCGCCGCTCGCTGACCCCGAGATCGATCGCGTTCGTCTCGCTGGCGGCCCTGCCACCGCACGAGACGGAACCGACGGGGCAGCTGCTCTGCGCGCTGGAGCGCGAGACGCTGACCGGCCCGGAGACGCTCACCGGTCCGTGCGCGGTCATCACCGGCTCGGAGCGGTTCTGCACCAGTGTGTCGGTGTCCGCGCTGCAGCTGCCGCCGGCGCCCCGGGTCTCGCAGGACGTCACTCCCACGCTGTCGCGGTATGCCACGTCGCCCGAGGCGGAGCCGGTCGTGGCGCTGCTGGCCCGGCCGGAGCACTCGGCGGTCTCGCAGGCCACCCGCGCATGCGCCTCGCTCCAGGCGATCAACGGACCGGTGTCACCCGTCGTGGTGGTCTTCTCCGTCTCCCCCGCGGGCGCCGGCGCCTCAGGATTCGTGCTCTGCGCCGAGCCGACCCGGGCCGCGGCGGCGCGGGCGGCGGACTCGGCGTTGCGGTCGGCCAGCCGGCCGTCGGCGGCTGTCGACTCGTGGTTGTTGCTCACCCGCGAGACGGAGTCCGACACGCACCCGGTGGCGTTGGCCTGACAGCTCGACGTGCCGGTGGTCTCACGCTCCGGGGCAGGCGCTCCATCGGCCGCGACCCCGACGCCCTTGCCCCGGGTGGAGCTCGCGCCGTTGCCGCCGCACCTGGCGACGCCCGCGCAGTCGACCACGGCGGTGGCCGACGCGGTGCCGGTCGAGTTGGCGCTGGTTGCGTCGCCGGCGGTGTTGTCCGCGACGGCGTGGCTGTCGGCCGCACAGCTGCCGGCGGTGACCTCGCAGCCGGCCGAGCCCTCGCCGAGCCGCTGGACGCCGGTGCCGCTCGCGGCCTCTGCGCTCGTGGTCGTCGCGCCCTTACCCGTGCAGCCTGCCGTGCCGCCGCAGTCGACGCTCGTCGTCGCCGAGCTGGACACCAACGCGTCGCCGTCCGACAACACCGCGTCCCGTTCCGACCCGGCGGCGGACTCCGACTCCTCGATCGAGGACTCGATCCCGGTGCGGCTCTCCGCCTCGCACCCGCCGCCGCTCACCTCGCACGACGCCGTGCCGCTGTTGTCCCGGCTCGCCCCGGGCGCCACACCGCTCGCGGACCCGCTCGTCGCGGTCGTGCCGCTCCCGGAGCAACCCGCGGTGTCGCAGTCCACGTTCACGGCGGCGGTGCTGTCGGAGTCGACGCTGTCGCCGGAACCATCGGCATCCGACTCGGAGACGGCGCTGCACCCCCCGCCCGCGACTGCGCATTCCGCACCGGCCCTGGTGGCCGACTTCCGGTCCTCCGTTCCAGCCGTCACCGTGCCCGCGGTGCCGGCCGAGTGGTCCGTCTCGGTCGAGCTGGCAGCCGAGCCGGTGCAACCGGCGCTGCAGTCGACCTCGGCCTCTGCCTGAGCGTCACCGGCATCGTCCAGCTCCACCGAGCTCGACGCCGCGCAGGCGCCACCCTGGCATCGCGCCGACCCACTGCCGGCGCCGCTGCTGGTCTCGAACTCCTCGCCGCTCGTGCTCGCCAGCCGGGTATCGGCAGTACTGCCTCTGCTTCCGGAGCTGTTGGTCTCGCACGAGCCGCTCGCGCTCTCGCATTCGGCCGACGCCCGGTCCGGGGCCGCCCGGGAACGCTCTTCGCATTCCCCACTACACCGGGCCGACGCCTGGGTGGCCGCGCCGTCCTCGTCCCGGCTGGATGATCTGCTCTCACAGCCGCCGGACGTGTCACACGACGCCGAAGCCTCGCTGTCCCCCGATCTGGACGACGCACCGCAGCCGTACGCGGACAGCCCCACGCACCGGTCCGAGTCGCGATTGCCCTCGGCGTCCTCGGTAGCGGCGCCACACTCGACGAACGCTCCACTCGACCCACACCCCGACGCCGACCCTTCCCCGTCCAGGTCGTCCTCGGACACCGCGTCCGGGTCGTGCCCGGTGGCGTCCATCAACTCGTCGGTGGCCTCGTTGACCTCGTCGCGCTGGTCCTCGTACTTCGCGACGTTGCGATCGTGGGCCTTCTCGCTGACCCCGCCCGAGGAGACCTGCTTCTCCTCGGCCTCGAGCTTCCGTTCCCGCTCCGACAGCTCTCGGTTTCCGTCGACGACCTCGTCGACCAGCTCCGCTCGCTCGGTCGACACCTTCGCCCGCTCGGACTCGTAGTCCCGTTCCAGCTTCTCGTGCTCAGCGGCCTGCTTGTCGTACTCGGCCTCGGTCGACTTGCCCGATTCGACGTCCTTCTTCGTCTGCTCGAGCTTCTCTTCGCTCTCGTCGACGTCGATCCGACCCTCGAGCACGCGCTCGGTCTGCTCCTCCGAGTCGTCGAACTCGCCGTCGGAGTGCTCCCGCTCATCGTCCTCGTCGGTGTCGTGATCTGCGTCCTCGGATCTCGACGATCGCAGCACGCTCGGCGACAGCTCGTCGGACGGAGGGCCGCGAGGATCCGCGGTCCGGCGCGGCTTCCTGTCGGATGCGCCCGCGCGCTCCGTGTCACGCGCGGCACCGTCGAGCGCCTCGTCCACCAGGTCGGTCACGGCGCGGGCGACGTCGTCGTCCCCCTCGGAGACCTCACGTGCGAAGTCGGTGGCCCGCTGCGCGAGACGCCGCACATCGGCCCGGTCGCCGCGCCGGTCGTCCTGGTCCGCCTGCTGCCGGGCCGCATCCGACGAGTCGCGGTCCCGCTCCTCGCCCTGATCCTGATCGTGCTCCGCAACGGCCTCGCGGACCCGTTCCCGCACAGCGTCCCGGACCGCGCCGGCGATCTCGGCCCCGCTCTCGTCATCGCCGCGCGACCGCTCCCGCGACGACTCCGGGCGCTCGCCACCGCCGTCGGAGCGCTCGCTCGTCAGCTCCTCGGCGAGCTCCGCCCACGACTCCTCCCGGGCACCTCGGCCGTCGCGCTCCGCACGGTCCTCGTCGCCGATCTCCGAGCGTCCCCCGCTCACCTTGCGCGGCCGCTCTCGGCGGTCGCCGGTGTCGTCATCGGACGAACTCTCGCGGCCCCGCAGCGCCTGCCGCAGCTCGGCCTCGTCCCCCGCGGCGCCGTGGTCACCGTCGGGATCGCGGACACCGCGGCGGTCACCGGTCCCACGCCGCGCCTGCGCCTCGGACCGATCCGGCGCCTCCGCGGCCTCCTCATCAGCGGTCCGCGTCGACCGGTCGCCGCGGCCCTCCCGATCCCGGTCCTCGTCCCGGTCACGGCCGTCGACCCGCTCCGCGATCTCGTCACGAACATCTCGGACGAGTTCGCCGATCCGCTCGCCCGCCTCGCCCGCCTCGCCAGTCTCTTCGGCGCGGTCGGCGTCGTCCCTCTCGGCGGCGGCCTCCTGGTCGCGGTCATCCGCGTCGGAGCCCCGCGTCTGCTCGCCGTCACTCGGGCCGCGACGTTCCTGCCCGGATGAACCGTCGCTGTTCTCGTCAGCACGCCGCGAACGGTCACGGCTGCCGTTCGCGCTGTCCTCGGTCTCCCGGTCCGCCTGCTCCTGCTTCGCAGATCCCTCGTTCTCGGAATCCCGGCCCTCGGTGTCGCCGGATTCACGGGCGGCCGGCTCTCGATCCGCGTCGCCGCCGTCTTCCTCGGAACGCTGCTTCTCCTGGCGGGACTCCCCGCCGTCGGACTGCTCTCGCGGGGCTCGTTCGCTCTTCCGTTCACGTCCCTCGTCCGAGCCACGCTTCTCCGAACGGCGCTCGTCCGAGGCGTCCTCCTCGGATCCGCCGTTCCGGGGGCTCCCCTCGCGGTTCCCGGAATCGTCGGAGCCACGGGACTCGCGATCCCGCGACTCCGTCTTCTCCGATTCGCTCTTCTCGTTCTGCTCGCTCTTCTCGTCGGACCTCTTGTCCTCGGATTCCCTCTTCTCCGACTTCTCCTCGCCGGAGCCCCTCTTCTCGGAGCCGTTCTCCTCGGAGTCCTTCTTCTCGTCGGAGCCCTTCTTCTCGGACTTCTTCTCGTCGGAGCCCTTCTCTTCCGAGTCGTTCTTTTCGGACTTCTTCTCCGACTTCTTCTCCGATTTCTTCTCGCCGGAGTCCGATCCTTCGGAGCCCGAGCCGGAATCCCCGCCGTCGGATCCCGAGTCGCCTTCTCCACCGCCGGCCGGCCTGATGTTCCCTCCCTTCACCAGGCCTTGCTGCGCAGCCGCAGCCGCAGCCGGCATCGCCGGCGCCGCGGCAGCCGGAGCCGCCGTCAGGAATGCCGCCCCGATCCAGAGGATCACGATCGCGCCGGCGAGCGTGCCCGCCCACCGCGCCGCCAGCCACAGCCGGTCGATCGGTGAGAGCCGTAGCCGCACGGCGTCCATGTCGGGGCGGAAGGTGGGGCCGACGACCCCACCCTCACGGACTGACACCTGACCCATGACGGAAGCTCCAGAAGTTCGCCGCTGCACGCGGAGGAGGACTGCAGACCAGAGGGACGCGCGGCCACCAACGGGCACACGAACATCCGAGGCACGGAGTCCCGACGCACGTCGCGCCTGGGGCGAGCGACCTGACGGGCCCGAGCCACACCACGCCCCGCTGCGCGCCCGTTGCGACACGTCAGCAACAGGCCGAGCCCGGCGAGGGCAACCTCAAGGTTGCCGCAGCCCCACGTACGGCACGCGCATCGCGGATGGCCCGCGGATGGCTCCTGGATGACATCTGGGTGTCGCCGCTCGAGGCGGACCGATCGAGGCCCACGGAGCTCGAACGGGACCGATCCCGTGATCAGCGGTTGGGCGCGCCCACGGCCGGATGTGGCCGCTTGCACACCGAACCGATGATCTTGCCGAAAGGGGGGCCGAACACGTAGGACTCCACCCGTTTCTGCGCGGCCGTCCGGGGCTGCTCGGGTCTCACCAGACGCCTACCGAGCTGGCAAGCGCAGAACGAATGGGGCATCGGTTTCCGCTCATGGCGATAACCGATGCCCGCCATGCGGCGGCAGACCTACCGTCGCCGCATGAACTCACCGATCACGGGCACGGCCGCCGGCGTGCCGTTCACCGCGCTGCCGCCGGCCGACAACGGCGCCACGCCGCTGATCGTCACCTGGCACATGCTGGACGCCCCGAGATCGGACGCCGCATTCGCTGCCGCATTGCCGATGAACGACCTGCCCGCGTGGCGGGTGCACCTCGGCATGCCGATGTGCGGAGCGCGCATGGTCGACGGCAGCATGGACGCCGGCTTGGAGCTGATCCGCAAGGACGTCCTGATGTCCTTCCTGCACCCGTTCGTTCGCCAGGCGACCGAGGAGTTCCCGGCCGCACTGGCGTCGATCCGTGCGCAGCTGCCGGTCGATGACGGCCCGATCGGCGTGCTCGGCGGCTCACTGGGCGGTGCCGTCGCCCTGCGGATCCTTGCCGACACCGACATCCCGGTCTTCGCCGCGGCCGTCGTGAACGCCGCCATCAGGATGCGTTCCGTCGTCGATCTGTTCCCGGGCGACTACCCGTATGACGCCGGGTCCGAGAAGGTCGTCGACAGCCTGGACTTCGTTGCCGAGGCGGGCGTCATCGCCGGTCGCGCGCCGCTGCTGGTCGTCAGCGGCGAGCTGGACCACCCGGCGCTGCGGGCCGATGCGTCGGACCTCGTCGACGCCGTAGGGGCCCGGGCTGAACTGCTGCCGATCCCGGGGTTGGCGCATCCGCTCGCCGACGAGCCGGGGATCGAGCCCGCGCCGCAGCTGCCACCGGCTCGTGAGGTGGATGCCGGGCTGGTCACGTGGTTCCGCCGCCACCTCGCTGAAGCAGGCTAGGCACCGCCCGCCCGGCCGGCCGTGAGCGGGTGACCCGGATCACCGGGATCAGCTGTTGAGTGTGCCGCAACGGCACGGTTTCTCCTGGTTCCACAGCACCCGCGCCGCCTGGGGCGACCGTCCGGTGAGAGGAACCATCCCGATGCACGTCACGACCGAGGTCCCGCCGATCGAGGCGAGGAACGACACGACCCTGCCCGACATCATCGCGGTCGAGGACCTGTTCGAACTGCCCTACCGCGCCCGCGCGTCGATCTCGCCGGACGGCACCCGGATCGCCTTCCTGGCACCGTGGAAGAACCGGCTGAACGTGTGGGTGCAGGATCTCGACCCCGGCGCGGACGCACGTTGCGTCACCGCCGACGAGACCCGCAGCGTGCTCCACCACTGGTGGACGGAGGACCCGCGCCGACTGCTCTACCTCCAGGACGAGGGTGGTGACGAGAACTGGCACCTGTACCGGGTCGACCTGGACGGGCCGGACGCACCGGCGGTCGACCTCACCCCGTTCCCGGGGGCGCGGGTCCTGGGCGTCGACCTGATCCACGGACGCCCCGAGAAGGCGGTCCTGCAGATCAACAGCAGGAAGATCGACGAGATCGACCTGCACGAGCTCGACATCGCTACGGGCGAGCTGACGCTGCTGGCCGAGAACCCCGGCCACGTACATGGCTGGCTGTACGCGGGCCACGGCGATCCGATCGCCCGCACTCTGACCGACGACGGCGACCTCGTGCTGTCGCGGTGGGACGCCGAGTCGAAGGCCCTGCACCGCATCGTGGTGTTCGACGGGGCCGACTACCCGATGGCCCCCTCCCCGCTCGAGCTCACGCCGGACGGGACCGGGGTGTGGGTCGGTTCCAACCGGGGCACCGACCGGACCCGGCTGGTCCGGATCGACGTGGCCACCGGGGAGGAGAACGAGGTCGACAGCCACTCGAGCTTCGACCTCGACGGGGTGCGGCGTGCTGTCGCCGAACTGTCGTCGCCGCTGATCCGCGACCGGCGGACCGGCGAGCTGATCGGGGTGCGCTACCTCGGCGAACGACAGGTCGTCCACGCCCTGGACCCGCACTTCGCCGAGGTGCTGGAGAAGCTCGAGGCGCTGTCCGACGGCGACCTCGGCGAGCTGTCGTCCGACGAGAGCGGGCAGCGCTGGATCGCCGAGTTCACCCACGACCGCGACCCCGGCGTCACCTGGTTCTACGACCACTCCACGGGAGAGAGCCGGCTGCTGTTCCGCCCGTACCCGCACCTGGACCCCGGCGCGCTGGCCCCGATGACCCCGGTGCGGATCCCGGCGCGGGACGGGCTTCCGCTGCCCTCGTACCTGACGCTGCCGGTCGGGATCGAGCCGGCCGGGCTGCCGATGGTCCTGCTGGTCCATGGCGGACCCTGGTTCCGCGACGACTGGGGGTACAGCCCGCTCGTACAGCTCTTGGCCAACCGCGGCTACGCGGTGCTGCAGGTCAACTTCCGCGGCTCCATCGGCTATGGCAAGGCCCACACCAAGGCCGCGATCGGGGAGTTCGCCGGTGCGATGCACGGCGACCTCGTCGACGCCGTCGAGTGGGCGGTCGAGCAGGGCTACGCCGACCCGGACCGGGTCGCGATCTTCGGCGGCTCCTACGGCGGCTACGCCGCGCTCGTCGGCGTCACCTTCACCCCGGACCTCTTCGCTGCGGCCGTCGACTACGTCGGCATCTCGAACCTCGCGAACTTCATGCGAAACCTGCCGCCGTTCGCCAGGAAGGCGCTGAGCACGTCCTGGTACCGGTATGTCGGCGACCCGGCCGACCCGGAACAGGAGGCCGACATGCTGGCCCGCTCGCCGATCACCCGGGTGGACGCGATCCGCACCCCGCTGATGGTGGCCCAGGGCGCCAACGACGCGCGCGTCGTACAGGCCGAGTCCGACAACATCGTCGAGGCGCTGCGCGCCCGCGGCGTGGACGTCGAGTACATGGTCAAGGACGACGAGGGGCACGGCTTCATCAACCCGGAGAACCAGATCGACTTCTACCGCGCGGCCGAGAGCTTCCTCGCCCGGCACCTCGGAGGGCGGGAGAACCATGGCTGAGCAGCACCGCACCGACGAGCACATGAGCGATGCCACCGCGCCGATATCGACCGTCGACCAGAAGCCGACGCCGACGCTGCTCGACCAGCTGGGCGGGCCGCTGGGGATGGTGTACACGACGGTGCCGGTCGTGGCCTTCGTGACGGCCGTCCCCTTCTTCCCCCTGCCGACCGCGATCGGGATCGCCGTCGCCGTGGCCCTGGGAGTCACCGGACTACGGCTGCTGCGCGGAGAGCGCCTGAGAACGGCGGTGGGCGGGCTGTTCGGCGTCGCCGCCGCCGGAGGCGTCGCCGCGTGGACCGGGTCGGCCAACGATTTCTTCCTCATCGGTATCTGGGCGGCCCTGGCCGGAGCCGTCGTCATGCTCGCCTCGCTCCTCGTCCGCCGGCCGCTGACCGGGGTCGTCTGGAACGCCGTCCACGGCGGGAAGCACGCCTGGCGTGAGGACCGGCCGACGCTGCACGCGCACGACCTCGCCACGTTCGCGGCCACGCTCGTGTTCGCCGCGCGGTTCGTCGTCAAGCAGTACCTCTACGACAACGACGCCACCGGTGGGCTCGCGTTCGCGAAGATCGCGATGGGCACGCCGCTGACGGTGCTGGTGCTGCTGGTGGGCGTCTGGGCGTTCCGCCGCTCGACCAAGCGGCTCATCGCACCGGCCGACCACCGGCGATGACCCGGCGCCGTGGTCGTCAGGGCCTGCGCGCCTCCACCAGGTAGCGGTGGTCGTGGAACACGACGCGGCCGTCCACCCGGATAGCCGCGTCGAGCTCGCGCAGCTTCGCGTCGTACCGATCGACGTCGAAGTCGGGCACCTGCCAGGGCACGGCCTTCAGGAAGTACACGAACGCGCCGATGTCGTAGTGGGCATGCTCGAGCATCTCCTCCTGTCCGTCGACGATTTCCAGTCCGGCTGCCACCAGCGCCTCACACGTGGCATCGAGCGTGGCCTTCTCCGCATAGTTGCCGTTCGGCGCGCCCAACGCCTGGTTCAGGTCGGCGAGGTTGTGCAATCCGACGCCTTGCACCAGGTAGGTGCCACCCGGGCGGAGAACGCGAGCGATCTCCGCCTCCGATGCGCCACCGTGATGGTTGATGACGAGGTCGAACTCGCCATCTCCGGCGGGTAGCTCGTCGCCGTCGGGCACCCGCACCTGGACGCCCGACGGAGCCAGGCGATTGCGAGCGAGCGGAATGTTCGGCTCCCAGCTCTCGGTCGCGACACTGTGCTCGGGCAGGGGCGCGAAACCCGCCAGCATCTCGCCACCACCAGTGCACAGATCGAGGAGGCCCTTCGCACCGGCGATGAGCTGCCGGGCCCGGCTGTCGTATGACCAGGACGGTCCGACCTGGCTCGACCGACCGGCCAGCCAGCTGAAATCCCATCCCTGGAAGGGCGCGTCGAGCCCCTCGGTCACCAGCTCCTCATAGGACTCCATGCGCGCCACGTTAACGCTGCGCCCACCACAGCCACCCCGCGTAGAGCCTCACCGATCTCGTACGAGACTCATATTATATGTGGTACGTTCGACCTCATGACACAGGGAACCCAGAAGGCACAGAGCTACCGGCGGATGGTCAACAGGATCAACAAGGTGATCACCGGGCTCCAGCGGCTCGGCATCGCGTTCGGCCCGATGCAGCTGCTCACCGTCACCGGCCGGCGCAGCGGACAACCGCGCACCTTCCCGATCGCCGTGCTCCCACTGGCCGGCGGCCGCTACATCGTCCAGGCCTTTCCGAACGCCGCGTGGGTGGCGAACGCGCGCGCCGCCGACACGGTCACGTTGACGCGGGGTCGACGCAGCTCCACCGTGCGATTGGCCGAAGTTCCGGTGGACGAGCGTCGCCCACTCCTGCGCGAGGTCGTGAAGACCCAGCCGGCCAGCGCGGCAAAGCGCTACGTGACCAACGGGCTGGCCGAGGCACCCACGCCCGATGCGGTGGCCGCGGCCGCGGACCGGATCGCCGTGTTCCGTATCGAAAAGATCTGACACCCCACGAACGTTGACACCGAAATGATCGACGAGGTGCCGTAGCGGGGCACCGAATGTCTGCTGTCGGGTGTTCGCCTGGCACCCGCGGCGATACGATCTGCATACGGTCTCGCAGAGCTGTGCGACAGACGCCGGCACGGAGAGACGGGGACCGACGACATGCCCGAGGGGCATCCCGCGGAATCGCAGCGCTGCGCCTTGCCGGGCTGCGACGAAACCATCGTGCAGCCGCAAGAGGGCGGGCCACCCAGGCTCTATTGCACGCATGAGCACCGTGCGACAGCGCGCAAGCAGCGGCGCGTCGCGCGATTCGAAGTGAACCCTGTTCCGGCGCCTGCGGCGATCAGCCGAACCGCTACGACGAGGCCGGCTGAGCACGTTCCTTCGCAGGCGAGCAGGCCACGAATCGCGACACCGTGGATCGCCGACCCGTTCTCCCTCCCCCCGGACATCAAGCGAAACGGCGGCCGTCTGACCACGGGCGCTTCGGAGTAGCGAACGTCGACGCCACAACGCCAACGTGGGGGAGCTGAGCAACTCGTGTGCGAATGTCGGGTGTTCGCCGGACACCGGGTGGGCCCCTGTCTTCCTAACGTCCTCCCGTCACCCATATGGGCGATAGTTCGACCCACAGCTCCCCATGACCCGGAGGACAAGTGAACTCAGCACGTAGCCGCCACAGAATCGCGAGAGTGGCCACCGTCATCGTTGCGGCGACATCGATGGCACTCAGCGGCGCACTACTCGCATCCCCCGCTCTTGCAGACGGGGAGCACGCATTCACGCTCGACATCAAGGACCTGGCACCGATTGCGCCCGGGACCGACGGCGTCATCACCTATACGCTGACCAACACCAGCGACGAGGCCACCGACGGCTTTCAGATCATGGTCTCGGCCCCGAGGACGGTCCGCATCGATCTCGGCGGCACCCGCTGCGACAGGCGAGCTCTGAGCGCCGGGACCACCTGCTCCGTCACCGGCGGGATGGGGAAGTTCGCTCCGGGCGAGACGAAGGTCCTGGAGAAGTCCTACTCCGTCGCCGCAGACGCCCCCGAGTCGGCGAGCCTCGGCAAGGTCGAGGCGGTCGTGGTGCCGATCGTGGACGGCAAGGCCACCGAGGACAAGAACGACAAGGACGGACCCAACACCGACTCCACCGCGATCACGACCTCGGCGGCTCGGTAGGAACCTGGGGCCAGCTGAAGGGCTCTTCGGGTTTCTGATCCGCAACCTGCCGGATCAGTGACACGGGCGGGACCGGAGTCCGTGGGCTCAGGTCCCGCTTGGGCTCGGCGATCACTCACGTACGAGAGTGGAGCCGGGCGGCCGCGCTGCGTACCGCGAGGGCCAGGATGCCGCACAGTTGCACTGGGCGGGTCGGGTGGTCGGTGATGGATTTCCTCGTGTTGGGGCCGATGGCGGTCCGGGTCGAGTCGCTGCGCGCCGCGCTCGCGCTGTGGCGGGGCACCCCCTTCGTGGACGCGGAGGTGCCGGCGCTGACCGACCGGGCGCGATGGCTCACCGAGCGCCGCCTCTCCGCTCTCGAGTCGCTGTACCAGGCCGAGCTGGCCTGCGGCCTGCACGAGGCAGTGCTCGGCGAGCTGGCGGAGCTGGCGCGCGAGCACCCGTTGCGGGAGCGCTTGCACGGGCTGCTGATGACCGCGCTGTACCGGGCGGACCGCCGGTCCGACGCGCTGGAGGTCTACCGGCGGGCCAGGGACACGCTGGTGACCGAGCTGGGACTGGAGCCCGGGCCGGAACTGCGTGAGCTGCACCAACGCATTCTCATGGTCGTACCGGCAGCTAATCCCTGCCGTGGCGCGGGTCTTCCGGTTGCTCGGCGTGCATCCCGGACACGACATGGACGCCCACGCGGTGGCGGGGACCGGGCTGCGGGATGCCCGCCGAGCACTCGACGTGCTGGTGCGTACCCACCTCGTCGACCAGCCCTCCGGCGGCCGCTACCAGCCGCACGACCTGCTGCGCGTCTACGCCGCAGAGCTGGCCCGGACCGCCGACGACACCACCGGACCACTGGCCTGGCTGTTCGGACTACTACCTCGCCGCCACGTCCGCCGCGATGGACGTCATCGCCCCGCACGAGCCCGGACTCCGGCAACGGCGGCGGGCTGCTTCCGCCGCAGGCTGGATCTCCACCACCACAAGCTGGGAGACCACGGGTCGGCAAGGCGCCACCTCGACTCCGCTCTACGGATCGCGCGCTCGGTGGGCGTCACGGATCAGCTCGTGGCGGCGCTGAACGCCCGGGCTGCGGCGCACACGTCCGCGGAAGAGCTGGCCGAGGCGCGTCAGCTCTACGACGAGGCACTGGCAGCCGAGAACGGGCACGGGCACCGGGACGAGTACGCGCACGCGCTCGCGGGCATCGGCGACGTCCACGACGGACTCGGCGAGCACGACCGGGCCCGCGAATACTGGGGTCGAGCGCTGGTGATCTACCGCGAGCTGGGAATGCCGCATGCCGACGCGATGACGGCGAGGGTCGGCGGGGCATAGCCGGACCGTTCTGCGTCAGGTCCGGGATTTCTTCTCTCGGTCGCGCCGGAACGCGAGCTCGTCGAGCTTCGCGGCCAGCTTCGGGAACGCGTCGATGAACACGTTCTGGGCGGGCACGCCGCCCGGGAAGTTGTCCCAGGCCCAGGCGGCGAACCGCTGCCAGCACTTCACTCGTCACGCTCCATCTCGGCGAAGTAGACGTCGGTCGCGAAACCCGTCGACAGCCATCACAGAGGCTGTCGGCGCTGCCGCGCTGGTAGTCCAGCCCGATCCCGAGGCCTCTCCCGCGGATCGTGTTGTTGTTGACTGCGGCCTTCGCGTTGCCGTGGTTGCCCAGCACGACTGCCAGGACCGCATCACCACGGCGTCGCCGACGGCCGGGACCGCACGGCAACCTCCGTCCTGATCCCACGTGATGTGCCGGGTAGCCACCAGAGCACGACGAGCACGAAGAACGGAATGAGGAGAACCAGACCCCACAGCCCTCTCGGACCACTGTCGATGACACCGAAGACGATGACGGCGATCGGAAAGACGATCAGCACCGTGCACACGACCCGAGCCCAGGACAGTCCGGCACCGGCGAGGAAAGCGAAGATCCCGAGCAGCACGACCGCGACCAGCGTGGCCCACTGAACGAGGACCAGGAACTCCAACCACGCAATGGCCTCGGCACCACCCTTCAGCCCCTTACCGTCGCCGGAGTTGGCTCCGGCCACCCGGCCGGACAGGGCACGCAGACCTCGAATATTTGCGTAGCCGTTCATGAGCCAGAGGGCCATCAACGGAATCAGAAGGACGACGATACCGGCGGTGAGCCATTTGGTCGTGGTCAGCAACCGGGTCGAAGACGTGGATGCCGGTGGCTGATCCGGCGGATACCACGGCCACGGCGCGTCGGGCCCCGCGGGTCGTTGCGGTTGCGGATACTGGGAAATTGCTTTCACCTCATGCGTACTCGTACTCCGATTCGTCGTCAACCTAGACGTGAAGCGCTTTTTCCGTGTCCGGCGTTCGCCCGACACGAGACGGTGACGTTCGCCGACTCCGGTGTCAGGTGTTCACCCGGCAACAGGGCACACCCGCGTGCCCAAAAATCACGCGCGGCAGGTGTACATCGAGGCAGCCATTGCTTCCGCGAGAGACGATCGAGGGTTGCCATGAGGATGCCTGGGCCGGTTCAGCACGACCGGGGCGACGCGGAACCCACGGTGCCGATCCACCTGCCGGGCGGCCCTCCCGCCCGGCAGCACGCGTCGGCCGCTCCGCCGGTACCGGTGCGCGTGCTGGCCGGGGTCAGCCTCTGGCGGCTGATCATCGTCGTCAGCGCACTGTACGGATTCACCGACGCCACCGGCTGGACCCAGAACCTGGAAGGGCTGAGTCAACAGGCCAGCCTGCTCACCGGCGTCGCCTACACCGGGCTGCTGCTGTACCCGGCGTTCGCCCGAGGTGTGCGCCACGAGCCGGACTCGCCGTGGCTGCGCGGCGCCACCGCGGTTCTCCTGCTGCTGGTCGCGGGCACGTTCTTCGGCATCATGGGCGGCGACCTCGACTACCTGCCGTTCGAGCACCTCTACACGCCGCTGCTGGTGCTCGTCGACTGGCTCGCGGTCGGGCGGAACCAGGCTGCCGCCCGCTGGTGGCACCCGCTGAGCTGGATCGCCTTCCCGCTGGCCTATCTGACGTACTTCCTCGCCGCCGGGGTCTACCGCTCGCTCTACGAGTTCCTCGACCCCCGCGAGGACACCTTCGCCGTCATGGTCGCCGGGTTGCTGGTGGGCGTGATCGCGATCGGCTACCTGCTCTACGGGTTCGGCAGGCTCAAGCGTGCCCTCGGCCGTGGCGCGGGAGCCCACCCCAGGCCCGACCGACCGGCCCGGACACCTTCGCCGGCGGGCGGGAAGCCGGGTCGGCTCGTCATCGCGGCGGCGATCGCCGCGCTGATCGCTGTGGTCGGCACGGTCGGCGGGCTGCTCCTGTCGTCGGGGGGCAGTGAGCAGTCCGGCGCCCGCGCCGCGCAGGACTGGGCCGCCGCCGTCGACGAGGCGGGCTCCGCCCAGGAGCTGTGGCGGATCCCGCAGGGGGGCACACCGGGCGTGCAGGCGGCCGGTGACCACTGGGTCACCGACACCCACCTGGTGCGGCGGCTGCCGGGCCGCGTCGTCGCCTACGACCTGGCCACCGGCGAGGTGGCCTGGGAGCTCCCGCTGCCCGGCGACCCGTCCGACGACTGCCCCTCGTCCCAGCAACGGTCCGGGAACCGGGTGGCGCTGCTGCGCGCGGCCGAGGGCGAGGCGAACACCTGCGGCACGGTCACGGTGCTCGACATCGCCACCGGCCAGGAGGCCTTCACCACCGAGATCCCGCCGATCGAGCGAACGGCGGTCACCACCACCGACGTGCCGGTCGTGATCGGGGACTTCGTGCTGGTCGGCAGCCGGGCCGGCGGCCATCTGTTCAACATCGACACCGGCAAGCACGTCGCCGTCGCGGAGGAGGGCCGCTGCCGCGAGGACGCGTACGCGGTGTTCGACGACGTCCTGGTGGCGCGGGTGAGCTGCCGCGAGCGGCCGCCCGGCAGCGACGTCGTTCTCAGCGGGCTCCGGGCCTACAACGCCGACCTCGAGGAGCAATGGTCGTGGCAGGCCCCTCGGAGCGGCGACGGACCATTGCTGGTCCGCAACGTGCTGTCCGTCGACCCACTCGTCGTCGAGGTCTTGCGGGAGAGCGACGAGACCGTGGAGATGCTGCGCGTGGACCCGGTCTCCGGCGAGTCGACCAGTCTCCTCACGCGGCTCCGCGGGCGTGAGGGCGAGTACCTCTCGCCGTGCGACGAGCGCGGGATCGCCCACTGCCAGCAGGCCCGGATCGCCGGGGACAAGCTGATCCTCACCACCGTCCCGCAGCAGGTGAACCCCGGCACCGACGCTGCCTACCCCGGCATGGACAGCACGGAGTTCCGCAACGAGCTGGTGGCCATCGACATCGGCACGGGCAAGGAGGCGTGGCGCACGGGGCTGGTCGACGGCCGCGCGATGCACCTGGTGCCCGCGACCGACGGCAGCATCGTCGCCTACCAGTCGGCCAACGCCAACGACGTCCCCGGCCTGCTCCTGACGGTCGATGCCGCCACCGGCGCGGTGTCCCCGCTGCTTCCCATCACCGCGGAGTCGCACGAGGACGACGAGCTCCGGCAGCACCTCGGCAGCGGGATCTTCGGCGGCGACAACCAGCAGGCGGTGTGGGCGGCCGGGCGTTTCGTCATCTTCCGGATGATCCACCGCGCCGAGAACGTCGGCGAGGTGGAAACAGTCGCCTTCGGCCGGAACTAGCACCCGCAATCTGCAATCCACAGCAGCATTCCTCGAGAGATCGGTTCACGAATGACAGGCGCCGACGATCGCAGTTCGCGCAGCATCGGGCAGTTGTTCCTCGCCTGGGGCATGAGTCCCGAGCGGGCGCGCCGCGCCGAGGCAATCGCTTCGGCGCTCCTCGCCGAAGCCGACGCCGCCGGTCAACGCTCTACGTGGGCCGATGGACGGTGCGACCGGTCACGTCGCGACGACGCTCACCCGCCCACGAAGCCCGAAGCGCAGTGAACGCACAGGTCGACTCGCCGTCGTCTGGACCGGACCCGGGCGCAGCCGCCGACAAACGCCCGGCCCTGCCCCGGCTGTCCGCCCGCGAGATGCAGCTCCTGAAAGCATGGTTCGCCTCATCGTCCAAGGAGCTCGTCGCCGCCGAGCTGTACATCACCCTCAAGACGGTCGACACCTACATCGCGCGAGCGCCGGTGAAGTACGCCAACGCGGGGCGACCGGCCCGCACCAAGAGCGAGCTGGTCAGCCGGGCACTGGACGACGGACTCATCACACTCGCCGAGCTCAATTGCCCCTGACGGCGGCGGAGGCCACCCGGGGCATCCTGACCAGCATGGCTACCGACGCGGGTGTCGCGCTGCCCGGTACGTGACAAGCTCGGCGTGGTCGCAGGCTGCTCCCGCGTGTCACGCTCGGCGGACGGAAGGTGAGTCACGCAGGCTCGCCCGAACGGCATGGTGGGGCGACGCCGCGTCATGGCAGCCGCGCGACTCGGAGGACTTGTTCAATGTGGAAGTAGCCGAGCTGGCGGGAATCGTTGCTGGCCGAGGCATTGTCGCCGATGACGACGAGCCTCCCCCACGGGACGACGGAGTTCGGTGCGGCATGCCTCGCCGGCACGGAACCGGTCGGCACCGGATCGCCGGGCACGCCACCACCCGCTTGATCATCCAGTACGCCGGTTCCGCCGTCGACGGTCGTGAGTTGCGTACCGGGCGCGGTCGTCCCGGTTCCAGGACGACGACGTCACCGACCCGGATGTCGCCGATCCGGGTGCGGTCGGCCAGCAAACGATCACCGTGGCGGAGTGTCGGTTCCATGCTCTCACCGCGCACCGTGACCGATACATAGCGCCGCCGCAGCCGGCAGGCCGGCGCAGCGACAGCGAGGCAGGTCATCGCGCCGGCCGCGACGCCGAGGAACGTGTGTTGTCTCATGCTTTCACGACAGAGAGCAACCGGTCCGCCAGCCGTCCGACTCGTCTCATTTCGACCCCTTTCCCCGCCGAAGCACTGGGCCACCTTATGGAGATCAGGATTTCGCCCGTGTCGGGTGAACAGCCGACAGTCGAGGCAGGGTGTCGTATCCCCTATACGCGAGTTCACCACAGCTCGGGTCGGAGGCAACCGGGCCGAACAGTTCGTCCCGATCGCGCAGCGTGGCCGGCCCATGCAATGAAGCCGAGCTACTCGCTCTTGCTCCAGGTGGCGGACACGTCCTCACTCTTGAGCGGACTCTTGTACTGGACGGTGTACTCGCCCTGCTCCTCGACCAGGAAGACCAGCGTGCCCGACTTCGACTCCCCTTCGCGCGGCATCGAGGTGCCGAAATAATCCCCCTCGGGGGTATTGACGACGTGGTTGGCCACGCTCTCACCGGACGGACCGATCAACGAGAACGGTCCCAGGATGCGATTCGTGCTGGGGGCACCCTTTTCCGTACTCGCTTCGATGTCGACGGCCAGCGCGATCATCCCCTCCTCGGACGCGTCATATTCGGCCTCGCGAGGCTCGTCCACCTTGACGGTGAACTTGGAGCTACCGCTATTCTGCTCGAGGGTGACCTCCTCGCCATAGGCGACATCGGCTCCCCCGCCGAACATGCTGTTGTCCGCGCAGCCGGCGGTCAGGGCCAGTACGGCCACGATGCCACCGATGACGGCAGGAGACTTCTTCGACATTGACAACTTTCCCTTTCGATTCCTTGACCCGCACTCCATACGCGCGACAAAGGCATCCGAACCCGTCAGGAGCCGCGCGGTGCTACCAGACCAGATTGGCCGATCGCGGTGAATACTCAGGGCTGATGGTTCGTCGTCACCCTAGGAGGCAATGCCTCGACGAAGTCGAGCGAACGTCCGACACGGTCAGGGCTGGCCGAGGCTGAGTGTGCCGGGGTTGATGATGACGCCCTCCCCGACCTGACGGTCGATCTCGACCTCGGTCACCAGGTTGCCGTTCGAGGTGACCTCGAGGCTTTCGGCGTCGCCGCGCTGGTAGTCCAGACCGATCCCGAGGCCTCTCCCGCGGATCGTGTTGTTGTTGACTGCAGCCTTCGCGTTGCCGTAGTTGCCCAGCACCTGCAGGAAGGTGCCCCCGCGACCTGCTTTCGTGAAGATCCGGTTGCCCGTGATCGTGCTCGCGGAACCACCTTGGACCCGCGCGACGACGCCGATGGTCCCGAAATCCTCGATGTAGTTGTCGCCGATCGAGGAGCCCCACAGCCGGTCGGCGTAGAGGGCGTGGTCGCCGCCGACGGTGTAGATGTGGTTGCTGTTGATCATCCAGCCGGCGGCGTTCTGCAGGTGGATGCCGTCGCCGCCGGTGCCGGCGATGTAGTTGTCCTCGAGTTGCCAGTCGGTGACGGAGTTGCCGGTGTCCTCGACGAACAGGCCGCTGCCGCCGGACCGGTTGATCTGGTTCTCCGCGATGCGCCCGTTCACCTGCGTGTTGGTGAGTGGGGTGCCGTTGGCGGACAGGTTGGTCAGCCGGATGGCGTGCCGGTTCGCGTCCGAGATCTGCACGTCTTCGATGAACGACTGCCAGGACCGCATCACCACGGCGTCGCCGGCGTCCGGGTTGGTGGCGCTGTTGGCCTTGATGTTCATGGTGCGCAGCGCGGTGCCCTTGCCGGTGGTCGGCGAGTTGTCCAGGTAGCTGTCGCTGGCGAAGATGGCCGGCAGGTTCGCGCCGTCGGCCTGCTGGATCACGGTGCCGGTGCGGGAGCGCCCCTGGTAGGACCGGTTGCCCAGCAGCGGGATGGTCTCGGTGACCAGGCAGGTGCCGTCGAACACGATCGCGTCGCCCTCCGCGCTGCGGGCCAGGGTGGCCGCGATCAGCCGGGAGTCGATCTGCGCGTTGTTCCTGCAGTTGATCACCCGCTCCGCCAGGATCGTGATCTCCGGCGGCGCGGCGGGTGCGAGCGGAGCTGTGCTGAGTGTCGCGACCGCGGTCGCCACCGCGGCGGTCATGACCAGGACTCCGGCCATCTGTCCTCCAAGTTGCTGTACGTCGTTCGGGTCAGCTCGTCGTGGCCGCCTCGGCACCTGTGAACGCGGTTACGTCCGGCGGGCATGAGTTCGATCCTTTACTTTCTTCGGCCGATTCCCTCGAGCCGATCTCCGGATCGATGAAGACGAGGCGTGACGCGGAAAACCTATAGACGTACGGAGCCGGCGCTGTCAGGCGAACACCCGACAGCGGGTCGACGGTTCTCGAAATTTGAGGTGCACGCCCCGCCGCGAACGCCATCTGGATCGCACCGATGACCTCGTCGAACCGGTCCTCCATCAACTGGCGCCGCCGGGTCATCGCGAGCCCGTCCGCGTACAGCCGGCGCCACCTCGCCACGATCTGAGGTTCGAGCGCGGACAGCTTGATCGACTCGATGCCGGTGAGCGCTTCCAGTACCTCTGCTGCACGTGCCCCACCCGGCGCGGCGGGGACGAAGCGTCAGCTCGCCCGGCTCACCCGTACTCGCGGTCCGTGGCGCCGAGGTGGCCGAGTCGTTGCCGCAGGCGGGTTTCCCCATCAGGAAGGCCGAGGTCCTCGTAATAGCCGAGCGCCTGCCGCCAGTGCTCGCGGGCCGTCGCGCGATCCCCGAGCTCGGCATGCACCTCGGCAATGCCCGCGTGCGCGTGGGCCTGCACCTCGCGGTGGTCGGCCTCGGTGGCCACGGCCATCGCTTCACCGAGACAGCGCAGCGCCTCGTCCGGCCGACCCGCCGCTGCATGCGTGGCCCCCAGCGTGTTCAGGACCTCGGCGATGAGTTCCGTGTCACCTACGGCACGAGCGGTCACCAGCGCTTCGTCGTGATACTGCAATGCCTGCTCGCGGTCGCCGCACATCAAGGCGGCGATGCCGAGAACGCGTGAACAATCCGCTTCCAGCGAGCGATATCCCGTCTCCCGGGCAAGTTGCAGGCCCTGGCGCGCGTAGTCGAGCGCCTCCTCGTGACGTTCGGTGCGCAGATATCCCTTGGCGAGGGCGCAGAGCGCATTGGTCTCGATCTGCTTGTCGCCCTTGCGCTGGCACAGGGCGAGGGCATCGCCGTGAATGCGCATGGAATGCACAAACCTGCCGAGGCTCTCGAGGTTCCGAGCGCGGTTGAGCATGACCGCGGCGTGCAGCTTCCAGATTCCGCTCCTGCTGGCCGGCGCCGACGCCTGCTCGAACCGGCGTTCCGCCTCCTCCAGCTCGCCCTTCTTCGAGTACACGACTCCGAGGAAGTTCAGGGTGGCGGCATGGCGCACCGGGTCTCCGGCCTGTTCGTAGGCGATGAGCGCCCTCTCGAGATGGTCGATCGCCTCACGGTTGTCGCCGATCCGATTCAGCGCGACGGCGAGCTGGCGCCGCGCGTTCGCCTCAGCGAGCAGGTCGCCCTGACTGCTGGCGGCCTCCAGCGCGCGAGTGTGCAGGGCTACCGCATCGTCGAGGTAGCCGCCGATGTCGAGGTAGCGCCACACGGTCTCCGACATGTTGATCACGAATTGCGGTTCGCCGGGCTCGGCGGCCGCCAGCAGGTTGGCCCGCTCCGCATCGAGCCAGCCGAATGCGTGGTCGTCCGCCGAGAACGTCGGTACCTGACATTCGGGCTCGGGCACCTTCGGCCTGGGCAGGTCGTGGGGTGCGATGAGATCCATCGCGGCCGACGCGGTGTACAGGTAGTAGTCGAGCAGGCGGCGAAGCGCGGCCCGGCGCTCGCCCGCGGTCTCCGTGGACATGGCGAGCTCGGCCGCGTAGGCGCGCAGGAGGTCGTGGGGCTGATACCGCCCGCCGGGTGTCCGATCGACCAGATTGGCCCGCACCAGCACGTCGAGCGCACGGCGCGCGGCCCGCAGGTCGGCCGCGGCCAGGGCCGCCACCGCGTAGGCGTCGAGATCGTGCCCGGGGTGCAGGCCGAGCAACCGGAAGACCCTCGCCACGGTGCCGTCGAGCTGTCGATACGACCATGAGAACACCGCGCGTACGGCCGTGTGCGGGTCGCCGTCGAGGTCGAACAGGTCGAGGGCCCCCTGCTGATCGGCGAGCTCGTCGGCGAGGTCGGCGATGCTGCGCCCGGGTTGCGACCGGATCAGCTCGGCGGTGATCCGCAGTGCAAGCGGCAGCCGGGCGCACCGTTCCACCAGCACATCGGTCACTTCGAGTTCCGTGTCCACCCGGTCGCCGAGCAGCTCGTGGAGGAGGGCTCGGGCATCAGCGAGCGGAAGCCGGTCGAGATCGAGCCGGTGCGCGCCTTCCCGGGCGACGAGCCCGGCCAGCGAGTCCCTGCTCGTCACCAGCACGACGCACGAGGTGCCGCCCGGCAACAGGGGACGCACCTGCTCAGGAGTCCTGGCGTTGTCCAGGACGATCAGCATCCTGCGGCGGTCGACCAGGGTGCGAAACCGGGCGGCCCGCTCGGCGAGATCGAGCGGAATCGCCGCCCCGTCGAGCCCCAGAGCGCGCATGAACCCCGCCAGAGCATCGTCCGGTGCCACCGGCTGGTCCGGCCCGTACCCACGCAGGTCGACATACAGCTGGCCGTCGGGGAACCGGTCCCGCATCCGATGTGCCCACCGCACCGCCAGCGCCGTCTTGCCCACCCCGGCCGTTCCGGCCACCGCGGAGATCACCACTGGCGCATCGGTCGACAGCAGGTCGTCCAGCTCCGCGAGCTCGGCCTCTCTACCGACGAAGCCCCGCACGTCCACCGGCAGCTGGGCAGGAACGGTGCTCTCCGGTTCCGCGGGATCACCGGCGATCATGCGCTGCTGGAGTTCCCGCAGCTCGGGGCCCGGTTCCAGGCCCAGCTCCGCGAGGAGCGTGTCCCTCGCCCTGCCGTAGACCTCCAGCGCCTCGGACCTCCGTCCCGCGCGGTGCAGCGCGGTCATCAGCAGTGCGTGCAGCCGCTCGCGCAGCGGATGCTCGCGCACCATGTCCGTGAGCTCCGCGATGATCGCCGCGTTCAGCCCGCAGGCGAGCTCCGCCTGGTAGAGCGTTTCGATCGCGAGCAGCCTGTGCTGGGCGAGGCGGTGCGCCCAGTCATCGAGCACAGGGACGTCCAGGTCACCGAACGGGGCACCACGCCACAGGCCCAACGCCTTGCGCAGGATCTCGACCACGCGTTGGGGCTCGTGATCGACGATCTCCAGCGCTTCATCGACCAACGACTCGAACCGGTCCGCGTCGACCTCGTCCGGCAACACCCGCAACAGGTAGCCCGTCTGATCGAACGACAACCGCTGCGCCTCTCCGAGCACACCGCGCAGCCGGTGGATGTGCAACTGCAGCTTCTGCCCGGTTCGCGGATCCGGCCGGTCACCCCACAGCGCGTCGATCAGGGCGTCCACCGACACCGGCTGGTTGGCGCGCGCGAGCAGTACCCCGAACAGGACGCGCTGCAGCCGGCCGGACAGCGCACTGGCCTGCCCGTCCCGCCGGATCTCCACCGGCCCCAACACCCGGAACTCCATGCCGCCCATCCCTCGATCGGCTTACAGCGGACAGTCTGACGTATCGGCACGTCCCGCTTTCCCCGGCGTGAAAGTGGGATGAAAGCACCGCCGTCATCCTCTGCCGTGGAACGAAGCACCAGGCGATGCGAGGTCCAAATGGCGAGCGTGATCACCGCAGTGATCGTTGACGACCACGTGGCGATCGCCGCGGGGGTGAGGGTCTGGTGCAAGCAAGCCGCGCCGCCGATCAGCATTCTCGACGCCGGGGGCCGACTCGCCGATGTCTGGACCGGGCCGGGCGCAACAGCTGACGTCGTGATCTTCGACCTCGAACTGGTGCCCGGCTTCCCCGACTTCGGCGAGCTGCGCCGCCTGGTGGACAGCGGCCGCCGCGTGGTCGTGTACTCCCAGCACCTCGACAACGCCACCGCGACCAAATGCATCGACCTGGGAGCGCTGGCCTACCTGACCAAACGCGAAGGGCAAGAGCACCTGGTTGCGGCCATCCGGGCCGCCGCGCAGGGCCGTGCCTACACCGGGCCCCGTTCCGGTGCGCCCGTCGGCGACGACGACTCGGCCAGGCCCCAGCTGTCCTCACGCGAGATGCAGGTACTGCGGGCATGGTTCGCCTCGTCGTCCAAGGAGCTCGTTGCCGCCAAGCTGTACATCACTGTCAAGACCGTCGACACCTACATCGCGCGGGTTCGGGTGAAGTACGCCAACGTGGGGCGGGCGGCCCGCACCAAGAGCGAGCTGGTCAGCCGGGCGCTGGACGACGGGCTCATCACGCTCGCCGAGCTCAACGGTCCGTGATGGCTCCAAGGAAGCCGACCCACAGCCGGCGATCGCGAACAGGGCAGCTACGGACGCCAGGAGCTGTCCGGTGTTGGTTGATCATCCGACAGATGCCCGTCACCGGACCGCTCATCTGTACGGTCGGTCCACTCGCTTGCGGCCAATCTCGCGCGGACCACGTCAGCGAATTCCACGGCGTGGTGCACGGGCAGCAGGTGCTCACCGCGAGCGTGCGTGATCACGAGGACTTCCTCGCCCGGAGGCAACAAGAACGTGCGCCCGTCGTCGCTCACGAACCACGGACCGTCCTGATCGGTCGGCCGGCGGGTACCGACGTCGACGACGTCCTCGAGAGGGATGCACTCGACGAACGCCCACCTCGGACCTGGTCGTACCGTGATCAGGATCGAGTCGGCGGTCAACCTCACGTCGTCGTGCGAGAGCCATGCCGGCTGCCTCTTGGCGGACGACCGGATTGCGACCTGCACCTCGATGTCCATCTCACCGAGCTCAGCCGCCAGCGGACGTCGGAGCGCGCGGCTCGCCATCCCGATCGCCACGATCTCGATCACGAGCGGAACGCACGAGAACAGCACGATCCGCTGCCACGTGAGCGGGGAGCTCCGGTCGAACAGGGCGCAGGCCGCGATGCCGAACCCGGCGGCGTGCGGAACGATGATCCCCAGCCCTCGCCGCGGCCAGCGCGCCGGTCGCCGGGCGGTCGGTTCTCGTCGTTCCCACCACAGCAGCATGACCAACGGCAGGACGACGAGTGCTCCGGCCGCGATCGCGGCACCTGCCGGGTGGATCGAACCACCCGCAGCTGCGAAGAGGGTGAACACGGCTGTGGTGCCGTGGATGAAGAACGCTGCCACCAGCCAGGCTCGCGCACCGCGTAGTCGCGCCGCCACCTGCGGGGCGGCCGGAACGAAGGTCATCGTCACGCGTCCTGCCTCCTGATGGGACGGTCGACTACGGCTTCCGCAGCACGTAGGACCGACTCCCGTCGAGCTCGACGTGGACATTGGTGCCGGCATCCAGCAAGCGATCCGGGTCCGGGCACGGAACGCTGGCGATCAACGTCCCGGTGATCGACTCGATCTCGTACTCGGCAACCGATCCGTAGAAGACGGAGCTGAGGATCGTGCCATCGGCGTCCTCGATGCTCGCCGTCAACGACACCGACTCCGGTCGAACCACGAGGTAGGCCGACTCACCCACACCGACGTCGGCGTGGCATTCCGCAACGATGTCCCGGCCGAGTGCGTGCACGGCAGCCTTGCCGTTCTCCACCCGCTGCGGCAGCACCTCGAGGAAGTTGGCTCGTCCGACGAAATCCGCGACGAACACGCTCGCAGGGCGCAGGTAGATCTCCCCGGCCGTGCCCACCTGCTCGATCCGGCCCTTGTTCATCACGACGATCCGGTCGGACAGGCTCATCGCCTCGTCCTGGTCGTGGGTGACGAACAGGCTGGTGATGCCGAGGCGTTGCTGAATGCTTCGGATCTCCGTACGCATGGAGCCCCGCAGCTTGGCGTCGAGATTGCTCAGTGGCTCGTCGAAGAGGAGCAGCGCCGGTTGCACGACGAGCGCTCGCGCCAGCGCCACCCGCTGCTGCTGGCCACCGGACAGCTCGTGGGGGCTGCGTTCGCCGAGCCCGGCGAGGTTCATGCTCGTCAGCGCGAGCTTGACGGCCTCCTCGATCTCGCTGCGGCTGAGCTTCTTCATCTTCAGCCCGTAGGCGATGTTCTCCGCCACGGTCATGTGCGGGAACAGCGCGAAGCTCTGGAAGACCATCGCCATCGGCCGCTTCTGCGGCGGCACGCTCTCCAGCACCCGCCCATCGAGCCGGATGTGCCCCGCCGACGGCTGCTCGAACCCGGCGACCATGCGCAGGGTCGTGGTCTTGCCGCAGCCGGACGGTCCGAGCAGGGTGATGAACTCACCCGGCTCGACGTCGAGATCGACATCGTCCACGGCGACAACGCGCTCCTCGCCGCGGCTGAAGGTCTTCCTCAACTGCTCGAGCTGCAATGCGCCCGTACTCGTCGCCATCAGCTGCTCACCTCGCTCGTCATCGGACTCGTAGTAGGGCTCTTCATCGCGACCCGGTTCAGGTTCGCGGTGCCGCCGATGATCAGACGGATGACTCCGAAGGCGGCGAGCACGATCACGGTGAGGACCGTGCAGTAGGCGAACGCAACGCCGTACCGGCCGTTGTTGGCCGCGTTGAGGATCTGGGAGGTGATGATCTTCGTTTCCGGGGTGACCAGGAAGACCACCGTCGACACCGACGTCATGCACCGCGCGAAGCTGTAGCAGAGGCCGGTGAGCAGGGCCGGTCGGATCAGCGGCAGGGTGATGCGCCGGAAGGTGGTGACCTGGCTCGCTCCGAGATCCGCCGAAGCCTGCTCGATCGACGGGTGCAACTGTGCCAGCGCGCCGACCGCCGTGCGCTGGCCGGCCGGCATGCTGCGGATCACGTAGGACAGGACGATCGCCAGCGCCCCGCCGAACACGGCCGTGCCGCCCACGAGGCTCGGCAGCAGCGTGAACGGCCCGATGGTGAAGTCGGTGCGGTACGCCAGGACGTAGCCGATGCCGTACACGGTTCCCGGCACCGCGATCCCGAGCGTGCCGATGAAATCCAGCCACCCGGCGGTGGCCCGCAGCTGGCGGACCACCAGCCAGGCGATGACCACGCCGAGCAGGCCGGCGATCGGCGTGGCGATCGCGGCGAGAACCGCGGTGTCGAGGACGGCCTCCTGTCCCACACCGAACAGCACTTCGCGGAAGTGCTTGAGCGTGAAGGCGTTGTTCACCCCGAACACCTCGGTGACCCCGCCCAGGATCACCGTGACGTACAAGCTGAGGATCACGGTGCTGATCAGCAGCACGAGCCCTCCGATGACCCAGCGGACCCAGCCCCGGATCAGGTGCACGCTCCCGGCGGGCTTCCCCGTCACTGTCGTGCGCGACTTTCCGCTGAGCCAGTAGCGCTGCACCACGAACATGCCGACCGCTGGCACGAGAAGGATCACGCTGTAGACAGCTGCGGACGTGGTGTCGAACTCCCCGCTCACCGCGAGGAAGGCACGGCTGGCGAGCACCGTGTAGTCACCGCCCAGCACGAGCGGATTGGCCAGGTCGGCGAGAGCTTCGACGAACAGCAGCAGCACCCCGGCCGCAAGACCGGGCGCCAGCAGCGGGAACTGCACTGTCCGGAAGATCCGCCACCGGCTCGCGCTCATGTCCATCGCGGCCTCTTCGAGCGCCGGGTCGAGCGCTTGCATCATCCCGAGCAGCGAGAGGTAGGCGACCGGGAAGAACGAGATCGACAGGACGAAGACCAGACCGTCGAGCCCGTAGATGTCGTACTCCAGGCCCAACAGACCGTTCGTGACGATCCCACTCCGGCCGTACAGCACGATCGTCGCTGTCGCGATGGCGAACGGCGGGCTCACGATCGGCACGAGTGCGATGACGTGCAGCACCCGCTTGAACGGGATGTCCACGCGGGCCTGGGCGAACGCGAACAGGAACCCGACCGCTGTGCCGCACAGGCCGACCAGCAGCCCCAGCACCAGGGTGTTGCCGAGGATCGTCATGTCGGTCCGCGACGTCACGAACTCCCCGTACCGGGGCAGTGCGTCGGCGCTGAATGCTGCCGCGAGGATCCGGGCGAGCGGGATGATGCTGCCCAACACCACCACGATCACGCTGATCGTCACCGCGCCGACGACCCATGGGCTGCGGGGCAGCTTGCCGCTCTTCTTCCGGGCCGCCGGCGGGGCCGGCGGCGCCGTCGAGACCGTCACCATCTCAACTCCTGCTCGTACTGGCGGGGAAGTGTCACGAGGCAGGCGGCGAGGCGACCTCGGCGTCGAAACGCTTGACGAGGTCGGACTTCGCGGCCCCGGCGGTTGCGACGTCGTAGTCCACGAGCGTGAGCGAGTCGATCCGCGCCGACTTCTCCGAGACCGCGGCATCGGGGACCGTCGGCACCTGGTACGAGCCGACCGTCGGACCGATCTCCTGTGCCTTCGCCGTGAGCGACCAGTCGATGTAGGCCTTCGCGCCGTCGAGGTTGCGCGCGTTCTTGACGGCGGCGACGCCACCGACCTCGTAGCCGGTGCCGTCCTTCGGGAAGCTGACCTCCAGGTCGGTGAGACCCTCCTCCTGGCTCTTCACGCAGTCGTGCGAGAAGACGATGCCGGTGGCGATCTCACCGCGGCCGGCCTGCTGCAGCGGCCCGACGCCGGACCGGGTGAACTGCAGGATGCTCGGGCGCAGGGAGAGCATGTAGTCGAGGCCCTTGGCTTCGTCGCCACCGGCCAGGCTCACCTGGGTCCACAGCGCGGTGTAGCCCGTGCCGGAGGTCGACGGGTGCGCCACGGAGACGTTCTTCGCGAAGCGCGGGTCGACGAGTTCCTGCCACGACGTGGGCACAGGCGCCCCGACCTTCTCGAGGATCTTCTTGTTCGAGCAGAAGCCGAGTACACCGACGTAGACGCCGGTCCAGCTGCCGTCCGCGGCCTTCCACTCCGGGCGGATCGCACCCGCCGCGGGCGATGTGTAGGGCTCCAGGAGACCTCGCTCGGACGCGGCCACGAAGCCATCGGCCGGACCGCCGTGCCAGACGTCGAACTCAGGGCTGGACTTGCCGGCTTCCAGCCGCGCCGCCGCCTCTCCGCTGGAGAGGCGCACGAAGTTGGCGTCGATCCCGGTGTCCGCAGTGAACGCTTCGGCGTTTGCGGCGCACCACTCCTCGGTGGCGCCGCACAGGATGGTGATCTCACCGCCGCCTGCCTCCGAGGACGATGGGGAACCCGAGCAACCCGTGGCCAGGATCGCGGCACCGACGAGGGCAGTGCCGATCTTCAGCCCAGCCCGTCGGGAAACTGTCGAATTGATCATCTCTGACACTCCTTCGTGCCGCGTCCACTCATCGAGGCGCCGGTTCCAGCGCAACTTAAGAGGGCGGTGCGCCCTGACGGGTGATGCCAGGGTGATGGTTGGTGACAGATCCGTCACCAATGACCGGAGTGCGCTCCACCGGGCGAACGCGGCCGATGACCTACGACTGCTCGGCAGGCGGAAGATCGGGCACGAGGTATCCCACGCCCCGCAGGGTGATCACGTACTCGGTCTCACCGTCGAGCGCGGCGAGGCGGGACCGCAGCCGGTAGACCGCCGACTTCACGATGTCGCGCCCTCCCGCCAGGTTCTGCGCGCCCCACACCGACTGCAGCAGGGTGCGCCAGGCCTGCGGGGTGCCCCGGTTCGTCGCCAGGTGGGTGAGGAGCTTGAACTCGGTGAACGGCAGCTCGACGCGCTGCCCTGCGACGGAGGCGACGTGCTGTGAGGGATCGATGCGCAGCCGGCCGATCTGCAGCACCGGCTCGGGCCCTGGTCCCTGGCTGCGCCGGATGAGCGCCTGGGCCCGCAGCGCGACCTCGCGGGGGTGGAACGGCTTGGTGACGTAGTCGTCCGCGCCGTGTTCGAGCCCGGTGATGACGTCCTCCGGCTGCGCCGACGCCGTCAGCATCATGATCGGGACATCGGAGACCCCCCGGATCTCGCGGCAGAGGGTCAGGCCGTCGATGGCCGGCATCATGACATCGAGAACGATGAGATCGACCTTGCGCGTACGCAGGAGGTTCAATGCGGTGGCGCCGTTGTGCGCGGTGTGCACCGCGAACCCCTGCGTCTCCAACGCGAACCCGATGATGGTGCACATCTGCGGCTCGTCGTCCACCACGAGGGCCACCGGCGGGCTCGCCGTCACGTCGGCTGCTCCGAGGGCAGGGTGAGGACGAAGGTCGTCCCCCTGCGCGCCGTCGTATCGACCATGATCGCTCCACCATGCAGCTCGACGATGTCCTTGGTGATCACCAGGCCGAGCCCGGTGCCATCCGCCAGCGGCCGCCCCGTGGCGAATCGCCGGAACAGCTGCGCACGTTGCTCACGTGTCATCCCGTCGCCGTCATCGCTGACGTACACCACCATCCCGTCATCGATCTCCCGCACCCGGACCGCGATGTCCCCGCCGTTCGACGTGAAGCGCATCGCGTTCGACAGGAGGTTGGTGAGAGCCTGCCGGACCAGACCGGGATCGACGGCGATCATCGGTACGACCTGCGGCGTGTCGAGGCTGATCCGCTGGTTGCGCTGTGCGCACAACGGGCGCATCGCCAGCACGACGTCGCGAGCCAGGCCCGACATGTCCGTCAGCTCACGCCGCGGCGTGAAGAGACCGCTCTCGATCTTCGCCTGTACCAGCAGGCCCTCGCAGAGGCCGATCACCTGGTCGGACTGCTGCGCCACCGATCGCAGGAACTTCCGCTGCATGGCGGTGACCGGGCCCGGGGACTCCTCGAGCAGGAGGTCGGAGGCGCCCTTGATCATGCTCAACGGTGTACGTAGCTCGTGGCTGAGTGCGGCGACCTGCTCGGCCCGGCGTTCGAGCAGACGGTTCAACCGGTCGAGCTCGAGCCGCTGGGCCCCGATGGTGAGCCAGGCGTAGCCCGCGACCGCCCCGCCGCCGACCCCTGCCCCGAGAAGCGCCACCGCGAGGTACCACTGCCCGGTCAGGGCAGATGTGATCGATGCGGCCAGGACGACGCCTGCCGCGATCCCCAGCGGGGCCGTCGACCAGACCCGGTCTCCGACGAACGCGCTCGGTGCGCTCACCACGGGCTCCGCCACCTCCCGGTGTGGATCGCCCTCACCGGCAGGGCGGGAGAACCACGGGTCACGTCAGACGCCGACAGCCCGAGATCGTACGCAGCGTGGTGGGTCTTCCCCGCCCCGTTGCTGTCGATCAGCGACACGACGATCAGGTGCTGGATGGTACTGATCGCGTTCGGCCGGTGAGCGGCGCCGCGAGGTACGGGAACTCGGCGCGCGGTGCGGCGGAGGCGGCGCGGAGTCCCATCGGTGTCGGGGTGCCGAGGACCAGCTCGAACATCACCTCCGGAGTGGGCTCGGTCAGCCCGCGGCCGTTGCGCCGCTCGCGCCCGAAGTGCGCGTCCGTTCCGATCTCGTACCGCAGGACATCGGGGAACAGCGTGTCCCGGACCCGCTCGGCGTACGCCTGCGGGTCGTCCGCCGTGCCCATGGCGCCCACGACCGCGGCCGTGCCCCGCACGATCTCCGGTCCGTACAGCGCTCGGTCGTTGCGCGGTTGGGTCGCGTTGAAGTCGATGCCGAGCTCGGCGTCCTCGAGGTCGAACAGCGTGTTGATGAGCGGCTGCGCGCAGCGGTTGATCTGCCGCCAGCCGCCGGAGTCGGTGGCCAGCACGGTCACCCCCCACAACGCGACCGTGCCGGCCTGCAGAACCTCGTCTGCGAGCTCCAGCACGATCGCCCCGACGTCGGTTCCCGCAAAGATGTTCGCCGCCTCCTCGGGGACGAAGCCATCGAGCGCGACGGGCGTGCCCGTGGCGATCGCCGTCTTCACCGCCGTGACGACGGCGCCCTCGATGTAGAAGGGGTCCGCCGCATGGCCGGCCCAGGCTCGGACGATGATGTCGTCGTCGACGCGGATGTCGCCGGTACTCCCAGTGACAAGCACGGTGCCCACCGCGTCCCGGTCACGCGCCTCGACGCCGTCGAGCCTGCGCAGCACCCATCGCTGCCGGCCCTCGGCATCCGCTTCGTCGAACGTGAACACGAACGTGATGTCCTCGACCCCGTCCCCATCGAAGTCGAGCTTGAACTCGTACCGCCCCTCGGGATGGAACCCGTGGTAGCCGGACATCGGGTCGACGTTCATGACGAGGACGGTTCCGATGGTGCCGCGGAAGACGTAGACATCGCTGATGTCCAGGCGCGGGTCCTGCCGGGCAAGCTCCGAATCGAGATGGTGCGACATGACGTCTTTCCTCACAGGGTCGGTCCGGAGACGTTGGGAACGGGTTCTCGCGACGGCGAGGATCAGTTCGCCCTCCGGCGGCGTGTGCCGGTGTCAGAACGTTCCGGCCGCTGCCGTGGGCAGCGCGACCAGCAGCCTTCATGGTCCTCCGCTTTCATGAGCCGCACACCGAGTCGATGTCGTCCACCGATCTCGCAACGCCGGACAGCGAGGCGAAACGTACGTAGCCGTCAACCGGAACGGTGTCGGTTGATCACCTGACACCGGTGCGGCGAGGTGTGACGAGCCTCGCCGACCGGTCGCCGGCCCACCGGTGTACTCACGTCGACCAGGGTGACCGGGCTGCCGGGAGCGAATCGCAGCACCGGCTCCCGGCCCCGGAGGTGCGACGCGATGATGGCCGTCCGCGCCAGGACGCCGGCATCGTTCCACGGTCGCCAGTACAACGTCACCGGGTGCTGCACGCCCACGTCGTACTCGACCATCTCGACGATCACCTCGAGGAGCTCCCGCGGCGACAGCCGGCGGCCGTCGACGTGCCGGATGTCGAGCAGGTCGAGGTCCGAGGTCACCGGACGCCGCCGGCCATCGGCGTCGACACTGAAGAGCACGGTGCCGCCGCGCCCGCCCAGCACGAACCGTGCGGGATCGAGCGCGGCCATCTCGTCGCGCAGCTGCGCGTACTCCACCTTGCGCTGGTGGAAGCGCTCGAACACCGCGTCCCACATGTCGGCCGGCACCTGATCCCACTCCGGGAGGACCGGGTCGAAGAAGCCGACCACGCCGACGTACTCGGGGTCGGCGCCGAGCCACACGTCCTCGGGGCGGATGGACTTCGCCTTGATGTGCAACGGCTTGGGCAACGCGCCCTGCTGGATCCACCGCACCGAGTCGGGGTTGCTCGGACGGACGTCGATGACGTAGCCGTATCGGTCCGCGAACCACTGCAGGACGCGCTGGTGGGCGAGCGGGATTCCGAACCGCGCCTCGGCCTCCGCAGCGGTCGCGGTCGTCGGCCGCGTGCTCGCCCACCGGATCCCGTCGGCGAGCACCTGCCGGATCGATCGCCGCTGCACCGGGAGTACCTCGTCCGTCGCCGGGAGCGCGTCGATCCGGCCGACGATCCACTGTGCGTGATCGCTCGCGAGCTCGCCGCGGAGCCGCGGGGCGATGTCGTTCCCGCCGAACTGGTACACCCGGGCGAAGAACAGCACCTCCGCCCACGCCCCGGACTGGACAAGATCGTCCATGCGGTTCTCGAACACAGCGATGACGTCGACGCCATCCTGGTCCCGCCAGCCGAACTCCCACACGCGCTCCACCAGGTCGTTCGCCTCGGCCGGAGTGAGCCCGTCCCGGACCAGCCGCTCGATCACCCGCTCGCGGCGTGGCACGAACAGCTCCTCGCCGGAACGCAGGCCGGGGAGCGGAGCGTCCGCGTCGCCCGCGACCCAGCGGGCGTCCGGTCCCGCCCCGGCGCGGATGGCGGCCAGGGCCCGGCGCAATCGATCGATCCGGTCCGGGGTGGCCCCGCCGCGGATGACGCCGCCGGGAATCGCATCCGTGCCTGCCCCGGCCGCCCCCAGCACTGGCCGGGTGCGGGCAGGTGCGTGCACCCATCCCAGGCCCAGCGCCCGCAGGACCGTGACCACGAACCCGGTGAGGTCACGCCCGTCCGCGGCACGCCGGACCATCCGGGCGGCCCGCCGCTCAGGCACGCCGCCCGCCACCAACTCGTCCCGGGCTGCTGCTTCTTCCCCGGACACGTCCCCGCCGCCCACGTCCGCATCGCCCCCGACGATCCCGCGCACCCACTGCGCCATGGCCATCACCGTCAGGTGCACGTCCCGCTGGGCCCGCACTCGCGAGAGCACCGCGGACCGGTCGATCGGGAACGTGGCAAGCGCGGCGAGTAGCAGCGCCCGTTCGTCGTCGCGCAGGCCGATGCGCTGCTGCCGCCAGTCCCGCGCCCGCAGGCGCAGCCAGGGCATCCACCCCGGCTGCCAGTCCTCGGGCAGGAAGAGCGCCCGTACCGAGCCGACATCGCGCAGCCCGTTCGCGACGAGCTTCTCGATGATGGCCTTGGCCTGCTCGGCGCTCGCCCCGGACCTCTCCAGCGCCGCCGCGAGGTCGTCGAGCGGGGCGACCCGGAAGGCGACGACGAGGTGCGCCGCGAGCGCACCCACCGCGACGACCGGAACGGCGAGCAGCGCCAGGAGCTGATTGGCGCTCGCCACCAGGTCGTGGTGGGCCAGCCCGAGCTCGACGCGGGCCTCCACCGCCTCCGCGTACCCGCCCAGGACAGCGACGCTCAGCAACGTCCCGACGGCGAGGCTCCCCGCCTTGGCCACGTTGACCAGGGAGCGCCCTCTCGTCCCCTCGGCCCAGGGACCGAGCGGCATGCGGGTCAGCGCCGCTGTCGCCTCGCCGACCGTGATCAGAACGATCAGCGGCACCAACCCCGGTGCAACAGCCAGCCACGCCGCCGGCACGAGGACCAGCGCCGGGAGCAGCGTGACCCGCTTCAGCAACAGCGCCTGCGAGATCTCCGCCGGCTCCGGTGCCGGGCGGCCGACCAGCCGGCCGAGCAACGCTGCGAAGGCGCCCGGGGTACCGAGCAGCAGACGCAGCCGCATCCAGCTCTTCCCGACCACCAGGCTCGCGAACCGGCTGACGAGCATGATGACCACCACAGCGGCCGCGGTGGCGAGCTGTGCCTGGTACGGGTCGTTGATCACGACGAGCTGGTCGAGCATCGTGGCGCCGAGCGCGACCGCCGGCAGGCCGGTCACGACCGCGAGCAGCGGTATGGACGCCAGCAACCGCAGTACGCCGCGCGGCGTCCCGATGATCTGCCGCAACATCCCCCGTACCTCGGTCCGGACATCCGGCGGTGATCGCGGCCTCGCATCCGGGTGCTGCCCGCGCAAGGAGAGCCACGACGCCACGGACAGCACCAGCGACAGCGCCGCGAGCACCGTCATCGTGACCGGTACGCCCAGCCACGCGATGCTCCCGACGATGCCGATCGGGACCAGCAGCCTGGTCCACTTGAAAGTCGTCTGGAAGCGGACCTCGCGAGCCGCCTTCTGGTGCGGAGGTACGGGGTGGTGGACGTCCAACCGACCCTGGATCAGGCCGCCGGTGAGCCCTCCCAGCCCGATCGAGACGATCTCCCACACGTACAGCGTCGGCCCGGACACGTACCCGAGCAGCAACGTGCCGACCAGGGCGAGCAGGTTCAGCGCGTTGATCACCCGCATCGTCGTGATCAACCGATCGCCCAGCGCGGACACCAGCAGACCCGCCAGCGAGGACACCGTGGTGCCCGTGGCGATGTGGCCGGTCACCTCGCTGGAGGCCTGGCCGCTGTGCTCGGCGAACTCCATGGAGGACCCCGACGGGGCCCCGACGACCTGCGCCCACCATGCGGCCGCGATCCCCAGAACCGTGATCCGGTGTCGCCGCCAGCCCTCATGCGCCCGTGCTGCCGGGCCCCGCCGGAAGCCCGCGGCCGCGGCTACGTTCAGGGCAGCAGCATCGGCCTGCTCCGAGCGCTTCTCCGCCTCGGCGAGGCGCCCCTCCGCCGCCACGTCCGGATGCGCAGCCTCGCCGCGCGCCTCCCGCAGCACGTGCCCGGCCCGCTCCCACTCCGCCCGCGCGGTCCGGACCGGCGCGAAGATCCGGTGCAGCTCGGACCACCTGCCCTGCAGCAGAACCGGCAGCCGCCGCACCCCCGGCGCGACGTCAGCGGCATCCCACACCGCCTCGCGCAGACCGGCTGCGACCAGCGCCGCCAGCTCCGCGTCCGAGGCTGCGGCCGACGCCTTCTCCCCGAGCACCCCGACCGGGTCGTGCCGCAGCGCCGCGACGTACACCGGCGGGGCCCTGGCCAGGAGCGCATCCGGCAGACGGTCCTGCAACAAGGCTCGGACCCGCACGGCGACCGCGGCCTCCTGCCCGATCGGCGGCGCCGCGGCCGCCGCCTCGGCCCACCTCCGGACCTTCTCGTCCCACGCCGCCGACCTCGTGGCCGCCTTCCACGCGATCAGGGCCGACCCGACCGCGACGGCCACGACCGACACGACCACCGCCTGCAACGCAACCCGGAGGGCCGCGACGTCCACGCCAGCGCCCAGCAGGTGCTCCAGCACGAGCACGAACGCGAGCAGGGGGACGAGAACAGCCGCGTGACGGCGCTGCGGGGAGTCGGTCATGTCGCCCGACGTTGTTGCCTGCGGGTCGGTGGGAGACCGAGGATCACCACTGGCCTCGGGCTCGGCAGGACGGATGTCTCCGTGGTCGATCGTCGACGCGGTGGGGTCGGGCCCCAGCTCGTCGGCCGGCTCACCGACACCCCCTGTGGCACCGACAGCACGTAGCCGGATGGCCGCGGCACCCAGCCGGATCGCCTTCGCCGCCGTACGCAGCAGGACCCGGATCGCATCGAGGCGGGCACGGCTCCAGGCGATCGCCGCGGAAGCCGGCGCGCGCGACCACTGCGGTGGCCCACGGGCCAGCCCGACCCATACCGCCGTCGCGATCAGACCGAGCACCCCGGCCGCGATGCCCGAGGCGGGTGGGATGTCCGGTCGGCCGAGGAACAGCGAGGTGGCGACCAGCGTGTCGAACCCGGCGAGCAGGGTCGCCGTCACGACCCGCACGGTCGTGCCGACGCGAGTCGGCCGCAGCCCGACCAACGCGTGGTGCAGCAACCCGGCCAGCACGAGCGCGCCGGTGACACCGATCAACACCGGCAGGTGACGCAGCTGGTACAGCATTCCGTACGCCGCGATCGTCGCCGCCGAGTAGGCGGTGAAGAACCCGACCAGCTTGTTCGGGAGCCTGCGGTACTTGCGGATCAGGTGCAGCAACGCCTCTCCACCGAACCCGGTGAACGTCGCGATCACCATCCCGAGGACGACCGGGTGGAGCGTGACGATCCCGTCGAAGCCCGAATGCGCGAGCACGGCGTACGTGAGGAGCGGGAGGGAGAGCACGGTCGCCACCGCCCCGAGGGTGGCGAGCCGATCGGTGATACGGGTCCACCACGGCTCGAACTCGACCGTGGCCGGGTCCGACGTCGTGAGCAGCGCGCCGAGCCGCGCGATGGCGCCCACGACGGTCGTGACCGCGGCGACGCCGAACAGCCCGGAGATCCACTGGTTGGCGTCCGGCGCTGCGGTGTTGAGCACCCCCCGAACGTGGTGGGGGATGTTCACCAGCAGGGTGGCGACGATCGTCGCCCACAGCCCGCGCTGGACCCAGACGTTCGTCGACAGGACGTTCCGGAACGCGTTGACGGTCCCCCTCACCTGGAACGCGATCATCGTGGTGATCGTTGGCAACGCCCAGATCAGCGAGGCCCCGGTCGCCGCGACGAACACCGCGCCCACGGCGATCGACGCCGCCCCCGACGGCGTGGACGCGTACCCGACGACCAGCTTCGTCGCATGCCACGAGCGTTTCGCCCACGTCCACACGGCAAGCCGGACGGCGGCCAGCCAGAACCACGCCGTCCACTGCGCCGGCCATCGGGAGCCGGCCTCGGAGCCGAGGACGTTGAGCGGATCGGATGCGCGATGGCCGCGGGACGCCACGACCGCGACGACGACCGCGACGACCGCGACGACCGCCGCCCGCGTCACCGTCGCGTCGACGATCTCCCCGATCGACGGGTTCGCATCGCCGAGCTGGGTGAGGAGCGCCAGCAACGGGAGGAGGAAAGCCCCGACCGCGCGGCGCTCCCCGCCGGTAGCGTGCTGGAGCAGGCCCGCCGATCGCGCCCGCGCGGCGAGCACCTCCCCGTCCGGGCCGAGGACGACCCGAGCCTCGCTCCCGTCGTACAGGTACCCGATGCCCCGCTTGATGGTCGGCGTCCTACGCGGGTTCCGGACAGCATCCAGCACGGCTTCGTCGGAAACAGGCAGCCCTCGTGGGATCCGGGTGACATCGCGCGGCGGACTCGCCACCCGATGCCCCTGCCCGGTGATGATCAGCCCGATGTCGTCCAGCGGTGTGAATCCCTCGCCGAAGTAGCTGCCATGGGTCCGCTTCCACCCGATCGCGCGTCCCGAACCGGCATCGAAGAGCGTCGCTCCGAACCGTGGATCCATCGGGTTGGTGCCGTGCCACAGCCGTGGCGTGTAAGGCACCAGGTCCCGGTGCGCGGCACTGACCCACACGTGCTCGGCCGGCAGGTTCAGGTCGGACACGTGCCGGGCGGTGGTTCCCGGAGCACCGATGACGATCAGGTCATCGATCGGCAGGCCCAGCGACCGCATGGCCCACCCGACCATGACCGCGCCGTAGCTGTGTGCCACCACCGTCAGGTGAGCGGGCGGTCCGCGCCTGCTCGCGCGCAGCTCATCGAGGAAGGCGCGCAATTGCGGCGCCGCCGCGCGCGCCGAGGCCAGCAGCGCGGCGTTGTGCACCCCTTGCGGCATGTCGTAGCCCCACCAGGCGATCACCGCGGTGTCCGGCTCGCCGGCCCGCTTCGCGGCCCGCCACAGCGCCTCACCGCGCCGCAGCCCCCAGCGGATCTTCGCCAGCTTGTGGCCCATTCCCGGCACGTAGACGACCACATGTTTGGCGGTGTGGACGTTCCCGAACGCGACGACGGCGTGACCACGTCCCTCGATGTCGAAGCGCATCAGGGACATCGGGGGACCGCCGGTTTGCGCCGCCCGGGACCGGATCCCCCGGATGCCGCTGAGCTTCCCGTCGATCTCCGCCCGTCCCCGTCGGCCGGACGCATTCTCGCGGGCAGCCGCGAGCTGGACCTCGGCACGGTCCATCGCCCGCAGGTTGGCCCCGTGGAGTCCATCGTCGATCGGCGCGGCCGGCACGTCCCGAGCCGGACCGGCTGCGTCGACACCGTCGTCGGCTGCAGACGCTCGAAGCCGCCGCGACGGCCACCGACCCAGGAGGCCCGCCACGTCCAACTTGGGGCCCCGCCGTCGCGGCCAGCCCAGCAACGCAGCCGCCTGGATGCTGCCCACCGAACCGGCCGACAACGCCCCGAGGACGAGCCCCAACCCCGCCCACACCACGAAGCCGGTGACCAGGCGACCGCGCGGCGTCTGCACCCAGGCGACGAACCGCGCCACACCGAGCGGCAACGACCGCACCACCGGCGGGCCACGCTCGACCCAGCCACGCGCGGTCTTGCCGACCTGGAGCCCGTACGCGGAACGCAGTGTCCCGGCCAGCCCGAGCAGGACACCGCCGACGGTCACGACGACCGGCACCAGCGCCGGGGCGAACGTGGTCGCTACGAACCCGACGGCCCAGCCCAGCGACAGCCCGATTGAGGCGAGCAGGAACGGGACCAGCCATCGGCGAGCGGTGGCCCAGTCGATCCACCGGCTCCGGGTCGAGGCGCCGGCTTCATCACCGGCGGAGTCGAGCCCCGAAGTGTCCCGCCGCCACACGGACGCAACCCACACCCCACCGACGACCGCACTGTAGATCAAATCCCAGACATCTGGCGTCGTGGCCGTCATCGGGGCCAGCAGGTCGACTCCGGGCAGCCCCAGACCCCACCTGGTTTCGGTGATCGCATTCAGCGCAGCCGTCACCAGCACGACCACCGGAACCGCACGCCACCGGAACGAACGCAGCTGCGCACGCGTCAGCTGCTCCGGACCGATCCACTTGACGAAGATCGCCACCATGGCGACGACCACACCGCTGACCGAGTTTCCGACGTGCGAGAACACGTCGAACGGCGCGGGAAGCAACCCGCGCAAACCCGGAAAGAGCTCGGGGAGCGCGCTCAGCAGCACCACAGCGACCCCGCCCAGCACGATCTTCCCGCTGCTGATCCGGAACCGATCAATCGCCGCGAGCCCGCCACCGTCGCCGCCCCGGGTGCTCAGGGCGGATCCCACCCGCACCAGCACGCGCCAGAGCCGGCTCACCGCCCAGAGCACGGCCCAGACCGACGCGCCGCCCACCACGATCGCGACCAGTACGGCGACCCAGAAGCGAGGCAGGATCTTGTTCCGGACGAGCTCCGCGACGGCCGCCCGCAGCCCACGCGCACGTGTCTCCTCCTGCCGAGGCCCATCAGCTGGCCGATCCGAGCGCTCGGCACTTCGGTGGGGCGGCGAGGCCGACTCGGTCGACGGCCCACCCGCCGTGACGTCGCCGTCCGACGGAAGAAGTGCTTCGACCGTGACGATTCTGGTGCGGCCCAGCAATCGCGGAAGGAGTTTGCCGGTGTCCAGCACCCTGAACCGGGTCGCTCGCGGCAGGAGCAACTCCCGCTCGGGAACCGAGGTCAACGAATCGATCCCGAATGCATCCACCGAGACAGCGTTCATTCCGGCCGGCACGATGATCCGCAGGATGATCCCACTGTGGGCCTGTTCGCGTGCGGCAGCTACGTCGAAGCTCGTCGAGGCGAACACCGGATCGTCGAACACCGTTTTGCGCCGATAGCGCACCCGCCTTCCATCCTCATCGGTGAGGTGGTGCCGCAATCCGCGATAGACGACCGTCGCCCGGGGAAGTCGATACCGAGCGAGCAACCGTTCGAGCTGACTGACAGTCCCTGCCCAGCCCGGACGATCGGACCGAATTCCACGCAGCCAGTCATTGATGTGATGCCCGACCAGCACCCAGTAGTCGAGCACATCCGCCAGATCCGGGTCCCTGGGCACCTGCGCCAGGTAGTCGTCGATGATCTCCGCCTCGGTCATGAGTTTCCCAGCCGGAGCCCGGAGCAACGAGCGAACGCGCCAGGCACCGACCCAGCGGACCGCGCCGAGCGCGCCGACGAGAAGCACCGCGCCGGCAACCGCGCCCGGGACCAGCCACGACGAACCCGCGGTGCCGGTGGCCGACACGGCACCGGCGGCCACAGCTGGCGTGCCGAAGACCGCGACCGATACCGCGGATATCGGAAGGACCACTGCGGCGCGCACCAGCGCGACATGCGCTGAGGCCCCCCGTGCCGCCCGTGGCGCCGAGATGGCGGAACCATGCTCCTCGAAGGAGTCCAGCCGCGCGAAGATCCCATCCACCTGCGCCTGGTGCGCCGCCTCGTCGCGCAGCCCGTGCACCCGGTCCGCGACCTCGAGTTCCACCACCTCGCCGAGCAGACCCGCGGCTCGCAGCCGAGCGGCCATCCCCTCGGTCAGGAAGATCACCGGACCGTCGCCCAGGTCCAGCGTGTATGCCCCCAGGTGATCGACGAGGCGCCCCAGTCCCCGCTCGTGCAGGAACGCATCGGGTACCACGAGGACCGGCGGCGGGCCGCGCGGTGACTTCGGGTGCCGAGCCGGATCCAGCGGCCGCACCACGTTCCGCTGCACCGCTGCCCGCAGCGCCGCCTGCAATCGCGGCTCCTCGCCGGGCCGGAACCCACCACGCAGCGCGGGGCCGTTACCAGCGGCGCCACCCTGCGAGCCACCCGCGCCCCCGGCGGTCGCGGCCTGGGCGAACGCGGCACGAGCAAGGTCACTCAGATCGGACGCAGGGGCAGCGTCGTGCCCCCGGAAGTGCCGGCTTCCGATGGTGAGGCCACCGCCGACGATCTGGGATCCCGTCCCGTCGAAGGTCACCTTCCCGGCTGCCAGCACGGGTGCCCCCTCCGACAGCACCGTGTGAGTGATCTGGAACCGTCCCTGCGCTCGTGCCGGGGCGATCCAGACGGTGCCGTCGGTGCGCACCACCCAGATCAGTTCCCGGTACAGCTGGATGAGGCGGCGGGCCTGCGGGGTGCCGAGCTGTGCGGGCGCCTCCGCGGACCGGAGTGCGGTCCTGAGCTGGCGCGCCAACCGGGACGGACGCCGGAGCGGGAAGCGCGATGCACCGCGGAGTGTCGCCTCGTACGAGGGGTCGTACCCGACGACCGCAGGTGGTGGGCCGCGAGGGCGCAGGGCCCGGATCAGCCACCGCACGACCTGGTCCCGGTCGACCCGCGCCAACCGCGCGGCCCACCGGATCGACCGGCCTGCGCGGATACCGGTCACGGCGGCGTCCTGCTTGCTGATCGGGCGGAGGTGGAAACCGGCGCCGGCCGCCCTGGCCCGCCCGTAGAGCACGACCGCACCCGCGAGCACCGCCACCACGACGGGAGTACCGGCGGCGACCGCACCGATGGTCGCGCCGGTCGTCAGGGCAGGCAGGAGGGCATCCACACCTCGCGCCACCACGGCGCCGGTGAGTCCGAGGGCCCGCAGCGCGGTCAGAACCAGGGTCCGGAATGCGCGACGGTCACGCAGCACGTCACGCCTGCGGACCGCCCCAGCAAACGCCTTCGTGGCGACGGCGACACCGTTCTTGATCGCGAGAGCCGCGGCGATGCCCATGACCGGGAGGAGGAGCGACATGTCGGGGAGCAGTGGGCTCGGGGCGGTCAGCAGTCCGAGCCCGACCAGCGACAACGCGAAGTACGTCGTGGCCGTAGGAAGCTTCCTCGCGGAACGCACACCGAGGCCACTCTCCGTCTGCAGACCGAGAATGGACAGGTACCCGGTCGCTCCGGTCAACATCGTGGCGAGGACGACCCTCGCCGACAGCACGGCGAGCGTTCCCGTCACGAACGCAGCGAGCGGTTGGCTCTCGTAGAGGAACAGCCCGGTCAGCGCCGCATTGGCCAGCGTCACCAGCGGGAACGCCGCGTAGTTCGTCAGCTTGCGGGCCTCTGGCCATGCCCCGCTGTTGAACTTGAACCAACCGCTCACCGCCCCGGGCACCGCGAGGATCAGGAACAAGATGTCGGTGAGGGCGTAGAGCCCATCGGTCATGACGTCCAGCCACAGGGCCTCCGACACGATGCCGGTGTACGTGGCGTGCAGGTGGTAGGCCAGGTTCCCGGTGAACGTCAGGAGTACCGCCGCGTTGAAGATCCGCCCCCACCGCGCTTGCGGGCCGCTGGACTGCAGGGACGTCACGCTCGGGCCGACCGCCCTGGTCGCGAGGTCGAACCACCGGGAGTACTCGGCGATGACGCGACCGAGCCGGGCCCGCAGGGACTCGCCGTCCTGGAGCGGCTTGCGCATCAGACCGCGATCCGGGTCGAACATGTTGACCAGCAGCTGCTTAGTCACTTCCCGGAACGTCTTCAGCCGATCGCTGCTGACTCCGTACGCGGCGGCGTTGCGCAGCACCGTCCAGTACAGCCAGGCGATCTTGGCCGGGGTCACCTTCCCGCGTTCCACCATCGACTCGTGGACCACCCTGGTCAGCGCCTGGTCACCCGTCCGGATCAGGGTGATCACGCCGCGCACGACGAACGCCACCGAGTTGATCCACGGCAGCAGGGCCGGAATCAACAGAATGGCGGCCGCCACCGCCCCCGCCACCGCGATTCCGACCACGACGACGATCCATCGGAAGGCTCGCAGCACCTGCGCGGTGCGCTCCTTGATCGCCGTCCGGTTCTTCACCACGATCTGCTGGCGGTCGCTCACCAGCGCCAGCGCCTCCCGCTGGTGGCTCTCGGAGGCGTCCATCCGGCGGCCCTGATCCGCGGCGATCAGCGCTTCGATCGGGTATGCCGCGCCCGGCACCTGCTCTCCCGGCCGCAGCTGCAGCGGAGCGACGGCGGACGGCTGTTCCCAGGCCGGCGGCGCGCGGGACGGCCGGATGCTCCGCCACCACTCCCGGGCCGTGACCCTCAGCCCGTGCGCCCACAGCCGCAAGGTCTGCCGGCCACTCGCGGACCGGTCGCTGATCGCGTGCCGCCAGCCGAGCAGATCCGCGACCTGCTGGTTGTCGAGGGGGCGCGGCCCGGGACCGGTTTCCAGAGCCCTCTGCGGGATTGCACCCCGGAGCCGCTGCAGCTCCACCCACGCCCGCACCCGGTCCCGGTCGCGGCGTGGGAACGCGTCCAGGACCTCGTCCCACTTCCCGGACGTGATGTTCGCCAACGCCCACGCCTGCACGTCAGCCCGGGCGCTCGTCAGCAGCGCGATGAGGTTGCCATGCCTGATGGCCTCGGCCGCCCCCGGGGCGAGCAGGTCGATCGCCTCCAGGATGTGCGCCATGTCGCGGTGATGCCGCTCGTAGTGCTCCACGTTCGCCGGCTTCACCCCGTCGGTACCGAACACGAACATCTCGGAGCGGCTGGCTACGATCCGCTCGAAGTCCCTCCTCAGCTGCGGGGTCTCCTGGATGTGCTGGGCGAGGTCGTTCCAGGACACGTCGATGTAGAGGTTCGGGAACAGCTGGTTGCGCTTACCGACCACCTCCTCGTCCAGGAAGTCGAGATACTCGCGCGAGAGCTTGGTGAACTTCCCGGTCCCCACGTGCGCCATGATCACCCGGGCCTGCCGATGCTCCCGCAGGGCGGCGAGCAACGCCATCACGTAGCGCCAGTCCGACGGGCCTGCCTTCGGGAAACCGTCCTCACCGAGGATCGGCTCGCCCGCGTCGTTGTGGATCACGCCGACCGCGCCGGTCTCCTCGAGGAACTCGAGGTACTCCCGCAACCCCCGCCCGTACACCCGGCGGATCGTGTAGCCGTCGAGCTCGGATCGGCCGACCCCGATCTCGAGCAGGGCATCCCGGAACTGCTGCTGTAGCGCGGCGTTGCGGCCTACCTCGTTCGGGTCGGCCAGCTGATGCAGCTTCCTCACCAGCTGCAGCCCGAGGTCCTGGTCCTGCAACGAGGCGATCTCAGCCAGTGCGACGGCCAGCTCACGGTAGCCCGCTGGGTCGAGCACCCCGCCGGCCAGCTCGGTGCGCAGCCGCGGAATCGAGGTGCGCAGCCGTTCCAGGGTCGGGGCGTAGTCGGGGTCGAGCAGGTTCGCCGACTGCGGGCCGAGCTGCAGGGTGACGTTCTCCTTGTTGAGGGTCGTCTCACCCAGCAGGAACGCCACGTCCGGGTTGAGGATCACCATCACCTGCAGGTAGAGCTTCAGGCCGGGGACGTCGAACCTTCCACCGGTGATGCCGCCGATCACACGCCAGCCGATGTCCGTCGGCAGCTCCCGGATCGCCTCGAACAGGTGTGCGTCCCTGAGCTTGCCCCGCATCGCGAGCATCGACTTCCCGAACCGAGTCGCCACCACCTGAGCATCGACGTCGCCGTAGTAGCCGATCCCCTTGATCCCCTGGGGGATCGGGTGGTAAGTCACCACCACGTCGTAATCAGCGACAAGCAGGGCCTTCACCAGACCGCCCAGCGACGTCTCGCGGTGGTACGGGTAGCCGGAGTGGTGCAGGTGCCCGTCCACGAACTTCCCGAATGCCGTCACGGCTTCCTCGAGCCGCTGGTCGACCTGCAGACCGTTCGGCACCGAGATGTAGATGCGGTTGCCGCGCCCGGTCACGTGCAGGCCGAGCGCTCGCAGCTGGGCCAATGCCGGGAGGATCAACCAGTCGGTCAGGATCGGAGCCGCACCCGCGACGTCCGGGGTGGGAGCAGCGGGCAACGCCGCGAGGGCGGCTGTGGCCTGGCCCAGCCGAATGCGGCGCGTCGTGGTCAGCGTGGTGAGCTCCGCCATCAGCTGGCGCGAGGTGAGCTTGTGGTCGGCAAGCCCGGGCGGAGCCCGCGGCATCCCGGAGCCGTGGGTCAGGATCGAGGCGACCTCGACCTCGTCCAGCGCGAGCGCGGTGGCGAGCCTCCTCGTGAGCTCGGCGTCGGCCCAGACGCCCTGCAACTGATCGAACGCCCAGCGCACCCAGGCTCGCCTCTCGGCGAAGTCGGCCGACGCGGCGATGTGCTCGACCCGCGGATCCGTCGACGACTTCAAGGCCGCGCCACCCTTCCGCCCGGCCGGCTCAGGAGCCAGCAGGTAGCGCAGTGTGGCGTCGATCCCGAGCGCTCGGGCGATCTGCTTGTCCGACGCCCCCGCGGCCACCGCCGGGTCGATGGCGGCGCGGACCACCGCCAAGGCCGCGGCCAGCTTCGCGTCGGCGTCCTTCGCGGCCTTGCGCCGCACGTCGGTCTCGGCGGCAACGACCCTCAACAGGTCGTCGCCCACGTCGGAGAACACGGTGAAGTCGGGAGCCGCGAACAGCCGGTCGGTGGCGATCCGCTCGTGGGCTTCCTCGGGGGTGATCCGCAACGCCTTGGCGATCACCTGAACCGGATCCGGCCCACCCGTGCCCTGCGCGCGGTCCCGGTACAGCCGCCCGGCCCAGGCGTACCGGTCCTTGTACTGCGTCCGCGCCATCGCGGCCACACGCGCTGCGGACCCGAAGTCCTCCACCGCGGCGCCGAGCGGTCCGCCCTTGGCCTGCGAACGCAGGGTCCGCAAGGCCCGACCGCGGCGCGAGCCCAGCAACGGCACCACGAGAACGGCAGCGGATCCGTCGACCGCCCACAGCCGCCCTACGACAACCGCGACCGCGACGAGAACCACGGCGGCGACGATCCGTCGCTCCGGTGAGGCGTTGACCCAGCCGTATGCGGCGTGGATCGCGCTCGACACGGCCCGAACGAGCGCTGCGAGCGCACGCAGGATCCACCGCACCGGCGACGGAGGCGCACGCGTCCCGTTCGCTCGCATCTCGTTCCGGCGCTGCCTGTCGGCAGCGGATGTGGACGTGCCATCGCCCTCCTCGCCCGCGAATGCCGGAGCGTCCGGGCCGGATCCGCCGCCTGCGGATCGCGTGCGGTTGTCATCGGCACCCGCCCGGTCGGCCCCGGTCACCGCCTGTTCCAGCCAGCGCGAGATGCCGGCCTGCACGGCTCGCACCAGCTCATCCGGTGTGAGGCCGACGTGGAACACGTCATCGGGACCCAAAGCCGATCCGGTCGGCGCCGATGAGCCGGCCGCCGTCACGAGCTTGATCCACGGGTCGGTGCTGCCCGGCGCCATCTGAGCACGGAAGTCCTGCAGTGGCATCGCGGCCGCGCCATCCCACGTGATGCGAATGCCGGTCGCCTCACCATCAGCCAGGATCGGTTTCACCCTGGCCTCGTTCCTCAGGAAGCGGTGCAGCGCCTCCCTGTCGCCGATCGGGATGTCGTTCAGCCACCGGACCCGCGCTTCGTGGGCCTCGTCGAACCACCCACCGGTGACCTTGGCGCTCACCGACCCGACGATCCCGACTTCGCCGAGTACGACGAAGTCGAGCTCCAGTAGCGATCGCACCGGCTGGCTCTTGGCGTCGAACACCACATCGACCTGGACCCGTGTCAGCACCTGCAGGCCACGCTCGGCCGCCCAACGCTCCAACATCGAGTGGGCGAGTTCCTCGAGCAACGTTCCCGCAATCATGCTCGCCCGCTCCCACCGGAACCCCATCCCCGACCAGCTCGGATTGCGGGCGAACCGGCTCCTGTTCTTCCTCAGCGTTCGCTGGTACTTCTCCCGCAGCAGCCGATCGACCACCTCGTCGACAGCGTCCATCGGGGAACCTGCGACGCCGCGCCCGGGCGGCTGCTCGGATGTGCCGGCATGTGCACCGTCCAGCAGGATCCATCCCCCGGCGAGGTCCGCGTCGGACCGAGCGACTTCGAGCAGCTCCTGACCTGCGGCCCGTTGTAGCCGGGTGTCCCATCCACGAAGGCTCGAAGCCCGCGCTCCGTTCACCACGATCCGGCGCCGATCCACCTCCAGCACCGCCAACAAGTCGATCGCACCGAGGTCCGGCACGTCCGCCCGCCGGATACCGAAGTCATCAGCCTCGTATAGCTGCCACCCCTCGTCCTGCCAGTGCCGGACCGTGCGCGGGCGCCCAGGGCCGTCGGCGTCCACTGCGCGAACCCGCTGGACCGCTTCCCTGTTCTCCACTCGCCGCCGCGCCTCGGCCACCACACCCGCATCAGTCACGACGACGAGGCGGCCGTCCGCGACCTCGGCAAGCACCGCATCCCGCCCGTCGCTTCCGCGGTCACCGAAGCCGAGGGCCGGGATCACTGCCGCGCCCGCGAGGACGCCGGCCTCCGCACCAAAGGGCAGTAGGACCAGAGGCAGGACCGCGAGCGAAACCCTTCCCGGAGCCGACACCACGAAGCGCCCGACGGCAAGGAACCAGGCCGGGGGACCGCGTACGCGGATCAGGTGGACGCCCAACGCGCTCGCCGCGATCACCATGCCCGCGGCGGCGGCCAGGAGCAGCGGGGATCCCGCCAAGGCGTCGACGGCCACGCCCCAGGCCCCGGAAGCTCCGGAAGCCGGCGACACCGCCGCGGATGCCGACGACGCACCCATCGCCGCTGTCGCCAACGGACCGACCAGCAACACGGCCGCCACCCCGAGGACCAGGTCAACCCGGCCGAGAACCCCGAGCGTGGAACCGAGCCACCTCAGAACCTTGACCACCACCGCTGGAGGGCCGCGGCTGCGTGCCGTCTCGGCACCGGTGTTCGGGGTGCCCTCCGCCATCCCGGTCGCGCCCGCTTCCTCGGCATGCGCGGTCCCGGCGTCGGTCAGCTCACCGAGAGCGCCACGGCTGTCGTCCTGCGACCCGGAACCGGCGCCCTGGTCCATCCGTGCCCGCGAGTGCGCCCCCTTGATCTCGATGATGGCCAGGAGCGGGAGGCCGACCACGACGAGTGCCCCGAGTGCGAACGGCGCCACCGGCACCGCGAGTGGGGCGAGCAGTATGGCCGCCAGCGCGATCCCGCGCGGGTTGTAGTGAGTCGTCTTCTGCCATCCGTGCCAAGGGGCGGCCGCCTTCCGAACCCACCACGTGTCCGCAACCCCGTGCCACACGGAGAGGTAGCCGTACCCGGCGATCACCGGCAGGGCGTACAGCACCTCCCACAGCCAGGCTCCGGGAAGGCTCGTGATCTCGGTGGGCAGCAGGTGGATCGCGCGCGCCCAGAGCACCAGTACGCCCGTGATCAGATCCGCCGGCCACGACCACCATTGCGTCCACGGAACATGCCGCGCGAGCCGGCCGATCGTGTGCCACACCTCGACGATCCCCACGCCAAGAAGGGCGGTATGGGCGGCGAGGGAAGCCGTGGCGACCCCACGGCCGAGCCGGGAGACCGGCACGAACTGGGCGAACGCTCGGCCGAGCCCAGCCACCACCACCGAGCCGACGACCAACATCGGTCCCTGCAATCCGAACATCGCCAACGCCGCCCCGGCGACGAGAGACTCCACCGCGAGCGGCGCGAAGATGCCGCGCACGCCGGCCGTCCTGGAACGCACCGCGGCGGCCACGCCGCGCAGGCGGGTCGTCGACCGTGTCCAGCGGTCGGCGGCCACCACCAGCAGCCAGCCGAGCAGCGCGGGCACCGCAGGCCACAGCCACCTGCCGAGTCCAGCCGTATCGGGGGCAGGTGCCAGAACGTCAGTGGTTCCGGTGGTCTCGGCGATCCACTCCCGATACGACGCGGTACTCACGAACAAGTCGGGCGATCCCGATCCCGGGACGCCCCCGCTGACGACGCCGACCTGAACCTGGCCGCCGTCCGCGCTCTCGATCATCACCGGGCCGCCGCTGTCACCCGGCTCGGTGTTCCCGTCGATGCCCTTCACCGACAGTCCGTGTCCGGGCATTCCCGAGAAGTAGTCGGCGGACCCGTCGGACAGGTCTTGGATCGGGTAGCTGGCGAGCACCCGTGCGTCCGCGGCCTTGACGGTGCCCGGTGGGGCGGAATCTTCCGTGAGGCCCCAGCCGTAGCTGGTGACCTGCGCGCCGATCGCGGGGTCCTCGGCGGCGATCCGGGCATACTCGATCTCCATGGCCGGGGTCAAGTCCGCCGGGTCCGCCAGGTGCAGCAGCGCGAGGTCGGCTTCCTCGTGCACATGGATCCGGTCTATGTCGAGCCAGTCGCCTTCCACGCCCTCGCTGTGGCCGACCCGCACGCCCAGCGCTGACTCGGGATCACTCGGTGACCCGTCGTCGTTCGTCACGACGTGGCGGGCGGTCAACACCCAATCCGGAGCGATCAACGAACCGGTCCCGCCGAAACCGATCTCCACGACCCACGGCTCCGAGTCGACCTCACGCCCGTGACTGATCGCCTGCGCCGCCGCCGGTGTGCCCAGTACCAGCCCACCGGCCAGCATGACGGCCGCACCGGCTGCGGCGATCCGGTGCGCCGCACCGCTGGCGGAAGGCACATCACCGTGGAGCATCACGAGAAGGCCTGCGCTCGCCGAGCCGCCGTCACCGACCATTCGCCCCCACCACAGCAGCCGGAAGTCCCGGCCATCCAGGACGTCGTCGCCGAGCAGATCGATGATCTCGGCAGCGTCCTCGTCGTGGAGCAGACCGGTGTCGTTGCGGGCCAGGCCCTCGCGGTGGAAGTCGTGCTCATGCTGCAGCAGCCGCTCAAGCAGCCCGGCGGCACGCAACCGGGCCAACGTCGGGGTGAAGACCACGACCACGTCACGCTCGACCCAGTAGTAACCGACCAGCCTCCACCGCAGGCTCCGGTTCCCGGTGACGGCGAGCCAGGCGCGCACCCGCCAGTCCAGCGGGATCTCCAGCACAGCAGGCGCACCGGGCTCGACGCTGCCGGCCGGGTACTGCGTTCCGAGCTCGGCCAGCCGAGGCAGCAACCGCCCCCACGAGGCCCGCTGCCACTTCCACCAGTGACCCTTGATCACCGCACCGCTGTGCGGACCTTCGGTCTCCGAAGCGTCCGCCTGCTCTCCGGGATCCCGGTTGGTCTTGGTGGGCGGTTCCACCACGGCGGCCAGCGGATCAGCGAACTTCCCCGGCCACGGCAGGGAGGTGTCCACCGGTGGGAGCGCGGTCGCCTTGATCCGCCGGATCTCGCCGTCCATTGTGTCGGACTCGATCAGAAACCGGGTGCCACGGGGCAGAAGGATTTCCTTGGATTCGCGATAGCTGGTGATGACACCGGCGACCACGATGACGTTCATGCCCGCCGGCACGGTGATCTCGAAGCGGATCGGCAAGTCCTGCTCGATGCCATAGGTAGTGGACACGTAACCGTGGTCGGTGAGCATGGTCCCACGCTCGAGCGGGCCCCGCGGAAAAGGGCCACCGCTGGAGTCTTTCCGGAAGCTGCGCCTGACGGTCAGCTCTTCCTGGAGGCGATATCTGACAATGAGCGCGTCGAGCCAGCGTGTCATGCGGGTGAGGTAAGCAGGATTGTTGGCATCGCCGGTACGCAACCAATGATTGAGTCGGAAATATCCGCTATCCGCGTAATCCGTCAGGGCCGACCAGCTTTCGGTCGCGGCCACCACAGTCTTGCGGTAATGCTTGGCGATCCGATCGCCGGTGGCGAGGATGCGGCCAGCGCCTACGAGATCCACCTCACCAATCTCGTCCGCGATCTGGTGGACCGGCGCGAGAAGCGCGTCCTCCAATGCCATCCGAATATCGAGATCGCGCATCCCGATCTCGCGGAACAGAGCCCTGTCCGCGACGACCCGGCGCCGCCCCCACTGCAGGAAGTAGACGACGGTGATCGGCTCGAGTCCGCGCTCGTCGAGTGTGTGGGACAGCGCCGTGTTGAGGTCCTCCGCGAGGAAGAACCAGTAACGATTGCTTCGCCACTTCCCACCGGGGCTGGCAATGTCGGTCTGGTCAGGCGCCATCGTGACCGCGCGCTGATCCGCGCGTTCAAGCGCGTTGACCGTGTCCTCTACGGCGCCGATCAACGTCGGGTCGGTGATGCGAACGATCTCACCGGTGTTGCCAACCGCGAGCAGATGATCTGGCTTGCCTCGTGCCCGGCCGATCGGCGGCACCATGGCAGCCGCGGCAAGCCCGCTGAGCGCCGTCGCATCCGTGGCCATCTCGGCTGCGGTCGTGCTCCGCGTGGCGAAGATGGCCAGCAACACCGCACCGATCACGGTGATCCGCACCACGCCGCGGACCCATGGAGGCGCTCGTGCCCAGGCACGATCCACCCACCGCAATGTCCGCAACACGGCATCGCCCAACCACCGCAACACCCGAGCGACGTGCACTCGGGCCTCGGCCCACATGACCGGCGCGATCACCGCGGTACGACCGGCAGCGAGGGCAGCTGAGCGCCAGCGAGCTCCGACCAGGCCCCGCAGTCCACCGCGGATCAGTCTCACCAGCGAGCCCGACTTGTGGCCCCGCGGCCGCATACGGCCGAACTGCGCACGCAGGTCGGTGACCGCGCGCGTCCATCCCGACATGACCCGAACCGGCCACATCCACACCCGCACAGCGAGCTCCCCGACCTCGGGGAGCACTCGGACCGGGTCGGCCGCCAGCGCGGACCAGATCCAGGTGGCGGTGACGGCGAGACCGCCAGTGGCGACCGTGATGCCGGCGGCGGTGGCGATGGCGGGCCATCCGAGGAACAGAGCGGTCGCGGCCGCAGTGTTGACCAACGTCAGCGCGGTCGCCGTCACGGCATGCGCGGTCTTGCCGACCCGGGTGAGGTATGGCCGGGTCAGTACCCAGTGCAGTAGCCCGGCCAGAGCGAGCGCGGCGGTGACCGCGATCAGCACCGGAACGTGGTGCAGCTGGTAGAGCATCCCGTACACGGCGATGGTCGCCGCGGAGTAGACGCGGAAGAAGCCGGTTAGCTTGCTCGGCAGGGAGCGGTGGAAGACCTCGCCGATCAGGTGCAGCAGCGCTTCGCCACCGAACCCGGTGAACGTCGCCACCACCAGGGCAAAGACGACCGGGTGGCTGGAGACGACACCGTCGTATCCAGGGTGGGCCAGGACGGCGTAGACCATGAAGGGGATTGCCAGCAAGGTCGCTGCCGCCCCGATCGTGGCGGCGCGGTCGGCGAACCGGTTCCACCACTTCGCGAACGCGCCCGTGGCCGGGTTCGGGGCGGCCAACAGGGCACCGAGCATGGCGATCGCGCCGATGACCGTGGTGGCAGCGGCCACGCCGAACAACCCGGAAATCCATTGGTTGGCGTCGGGCGCCGCCGCGTTGAGCATGCCCCGGATGTGATGGGGAATGTTCACCGACAACGTGGCGACGATCGCGGCCAACAGACCGCGCTGGACCCAGACATCGGCCGACAGCAGATGTTTGACCGTGTTGAGACTGCCTCTGACCTGGAAGGCGGCCATCGCGCTGATCGCGGGCAGCGCCCAGATCATCGACGCACCGGTGGCGACGACGAACACCGCGCCGACAGCGATGTAGGCCGCCCCGGCCGGGGTGAACGCAAACTCGGCGACCAGCTTCGTGTTGTGCCACAACCGGACGGCTGGGGCGCGGAGGGCGGCTGCCCAGAACCACGCGCTCCACTCGATCGGCCAGCCGTCCCGGACCGCGTGGCCGCGAGCGGCCAGAGCCTGCGCGACGGGCACGACGGTGTCGGAGACGGCCCCGGCCACACGTTCAAACGCACTCGGCCGAAGGAGGTCCCGCCCGGGCCAGCGCCCGACCGTAAGCAGCCAGCGGACCACCAGGGCCCCGGCCACCACAGCCCACACCACCGGGCCGGCCTCGACGAACGCCTGCGCAGCGTCCCCGAGCACAGCCCCATACCCGGCCTCCTGCATCGGGTCGCTGACCGGGATCGTCCCTGCCGCGCTCGGTCCCACGGCAGAGATTGCGGCACTCGACCCGGCCCAGACCGGCGATCCGATCAGGACCGCCCCGACGACGGTCGTGAGGGCCGTCACGAACCAGGCCACGATCCGCCGCAGCCACGACGGAGGACCACGCGGCGCGTGCGTACGCATCTCCTGCAGACGTTCATCAGCCGCCCGGTCCGCGGCGGACTCGGTCGCGGCGCCATCCACCGAATCACTCGCCGAGGCCGGCGCCGCTGAGCCAGACCCGCCACCCGCGGACCCGAAGGATCCCGAGGATGTGTCTGCGCCGTCGGTGCCGTTTGCTTCGTCTGCCCGGTGCTCGGCTTCCAGCTCGGCGGAACCGTCGCCCGGCTGACCTCCCCCGTATCGCTCGGCGTCGTCCAGCGCCGTGATCAGCCGTTCGATACCCAGCCGAACCTCGGCGGCGAGCTCGGCACGCGACAGGCCGATGTGAAGGTCCGTTCCGCCGTCCGCCACCGTGACCAGATCGATGTCGATCGCATCGGGCGAGATGCCCTTGACGTACTGCCGCCGGAACTCCCCGAGCGGCATCCAGTCGACCGCGCCGTCCCAGATGACGCGAATCTCGACCACCGTGGCCGCCCGTGTCGGCCGGTAGTTCCTACGCTGCTGAAGATACCGCTGCAGTTCCGTTCGATCCTCGACCGGCATCTCGTCGAACAGATGCGCGAGCTTGCGCCTGTCCCGGTTCGCGCGCAGCTCGGCCGGGTCGACCTTGGCGCTCACGTACTCCACCAGCCCGGGCTCACGGACGATCAGAAAATCGAACTCGAGAAGGTCGGACCGCCGCGACCGCTCGCCCGAATCATCGAACGGCTGAACCCGCATTTCGCAGCACCCGCCCCGGGCCGCGTCCGCCGCGGGCACGCTGCGTACGGCGCGGGCCTGCCGGCGAATGGCATGCCGTAGCGCTCGTCGGAGCCCGGCGCGGCGGCCGACGATCACTCCGACACCCTGGTCGACCTCCACGAGGCTGTCGAGCACCGCCAACCGCCGCCGGCCCAGCGACGGAGCCTGCAGGATCCGCCGCTCGTGGCTGTCGCGCACCACCGCGAAGGCATCCGGGTTCGCGGGCCCGTTCCGGCCCGGCCACCACACCATCCCCATCGCAACACCACCCGTGCCGACGGAGACACCGTCGCCCGCCACCACCGCGAACACCAGCGCGACACCGACGATCAGTGCGGAGGTGCGCAGTCGGCCGGCGGTGGCCCACCACCACAGCTTGGTGACCCAATCCCACACAGCACGCAGCAACCGATCCACCACCGGCGGACCACGCGCCAGCGCAAAGGCCCAGGCAGCAAGCGCCTTGCCGACTACGGATGCCATCGCGGCACGGCCAGCGGCGAGGACGGTCCCGAACCAGCCCGCCCCCGACAGACCCACACCACCACTCGCCGACCCCGGCCCGCGCACCGTCGCGGCCAACGGCAAGAGCGACGCAAGCGCGCTCGGCTCATCGGTAACGCCGGCCAGCAGCGCCGAGACCACTCCCACCACAACGATCCCCAGCTGCCCGCGCAGCCATCCGACGACCCCGCCGAGCCGCCCGCGCAGCCGGTTGGAACGCGATGAACCGTGGCCATCCACGCGGTCCTGTTCGCTCGCTTCGCTCCTTTCTCCGTCTGCTGGAGCCCTGACGACGTACATGTTGAACAGCTGGACCTGCTCCCAGGTCTCCAGCACGATCTCCGTGGTGGGCCAGAGTGACCTGTTGAATCCGCGGTAACCGCGCTCCGACGGCGCGAACAGCCGATCGAATTCCTCCCGCGGGACCCGCGACTCGACAATGCCCGGATCCGGCTTGAGGTCACTCCGGTGATCGCCGATCGCGTTCTCCGCCGCATGGAGGTCACGCGATATCCACGTCGGAAGCCGCTCTGGCACCAACCCCCATTCAGCGATCTCAGTAGCGTGCGCCACGCTTCCGTGGTAAACGCTCACCCGCTCCGCTGACGCGCGACCGCGCGTGGTCGGAAGCACATCCCACATCAGGCTCAGGTCCGGAAGCGGTACCAGCCTGTGGTGCGGCACCCGCTGGTCCACCGGCCGCCCGGCATTGCGCAGCTCGTCGAGTTCGTGGCGACCCAGTCGCTGATGGCCGAGCAGCAGATTGTCCAGCACGCCGGAGCGCACCGCGTCCACCACCTCCGGGCCGGTGAACAGGTAACCGCTGACCGCGTCGGCATAGATCACCAGATCATCGACACCGACCGCATCCGGATGCGCGTCAGCGGTCAGCTGCTCGGCGCGACGGTGGAAATCACCGACCACGCACAAGCCTGAACACTCAGCGTCGAGCACCTCCGCCACGGACAACCCGAACAACTCGGCAACCTGCTCCGGCCGCAAGATCTCGACGGCACTTGCCGGGTCCAGCAGCGGCGCGATCGCCCGCTGCTGGCTGGCCGTCAGATGCTCGCCGGAGATCCGGGCCGGACCACCGTTTCGCACCACCGAGCCCACGAACCGCGGGGCTCGAGTGGACTTGCCATCGACCAGGGCCCTGACGGCGAGCGCCGCGACCCCGAGCGCGATGGCGACCCCCAGACCAGCTTGAACCGCGAGGGGCAGGTCGCCGGGGTTGACCGCGACCAACCAGCCGAGCAGCCCGACCGGGAGAACCGCACGACTCGTGGTCCCCGAGCCGGCGGAAGAGTCACCGGCGGAGGCGGAGCCCTTCTCATTGTTCTGGCGGACTTCGGGCAGAAGATCCTCCTGGACCGCGGTCACCAGGAAGTCGATGCCGGGGAACGGGGCGGAGGTGACGGCGACGACCTCGTTGCGGTGTCTGAGCGGGCGGAGCCCCTCCGCGTCGAACTCGAGGGCGTCCTCATCGCCGAAACGGGCCGCGGCCTCCTCGCGGAGATCGACGGCGGTCAACCACACCGGGTCGGTGGTGAGGTACTCGAAGACGATCCGCATCGGCTCGTCGAGCTGGTTCATCCGCGCGTAGGACTGCGCGTCGGCGAGATCATAGGTGACGAACTCGAACGTCGCGGCTTCCAGCACATCACCGGGCGTGAACGGGGAGATCGGGGCGCGGTGGTCAGCCGCGATGGCCGCCGCGGCGGCGGGATCAGAAGGCAGTACGACCAGGTTGTCCCAGCGCACCCCGCGGTACACGCGCTGCACCGGGCCGCGCCCCGCCAGATCCAACGCGGCACCTATCTGCACAGCGAGTTCATCCAGCATTCCGTCGGGTATTGGGGTCGCCCCGTGCCGCCGAGTGAGGAACTGCAGGTATTCCTGCAGGTCATAGTTGATCTCGTAGTTGAGGTTCATGCGGGCGACCGCCTCGCGCAGGTTCGGGTCGTCCTTGACCTGTTCCCACCAGCGAGCCGAAAGCTCGTGTGCCTGCCTGGGGGTAAGCGGTGCCACGTCCCGCAGCTCGGACGGGAGCCCACGATGAGTTCCCGGCTGGACAGGAGACGCGAGCTGGCGAGCCAGGGCAAGCAGGACCAGTCCGGTCTGGTGACGACGCCAGGCGTTCACGCGATTCAGCGAGTCGAGCTGGTCGACGGTGAGGATGTCGCCCAACGTCTGTGCGTGCGCACGAGGCGACCAGTCCGGAAGGCCCCGTTGTTGGAGCACCACCAACGCGAGCGGGCCGGCGGCGTCGACGCCACGAAGCAGACGCACGTCGAGCGGGTCGAGCAAACCAGGCTCAGGCAGTGCGATGCCGTGACCGGCGGCGAAGGTGACGGCCGCGTCTCGGTATGCGCCCAGCACGACCAGCAGGTCGACCGCCCGATCCGCAAGCCGGCGCGCGTGGTCGGACTCGAGGTCCATGGCCACGGCATCACTGATCTGCGCCAGAACGAACTCGAGCTCATCGAGCATCCAGGTGAAGCGAGCCAGCAGCCACGCCAGCCCCTGAGCGCCCTCGCTCGCCTGCAACGCGTCGAGCGTGTCGCGCCAGGCGGCCAGACCGGAGCGGAGGTCCGCGACACGGTCGTGCGCGCGCCTTGAATCGTTTGCAGGTGTCTCCGTGGACTCGGAGCCGCGCTCGGCAGTCCGGGGGTGCGTGGTAGCCCCATCGGCCCGCTGTGTCGACCACACCACACCGAACACGAGGGCGAGGACCGCCACGCCTGCGATCACGCCAACGACCCCGAAGCCGGCCACCGACGCAGCACCCGCCGTCGCAGCATCCGACCCAGCCCAGGCAGGCGACTCGACCAGCACAGCACCGGTGACGACCGCGAGCACGGTCGTGATTCGGGCAACGACTCGACGCCACATCGACGACGGAGGTCCACGCGGCCCCAGCGCCCGCGTCTCGTTCCGATGATCAGCAACCACGCCTTCGGTAGCCGATATCGAAGTCGTATCGCTGGCCGACCCGCTCTCTCCCGCCGGCACTGCCGGGCCGGACCCACCCGAGGTGTTGTCGTCGCCCTGCCCGGCCCGCGAACGCGGCGTCCCTCTCTGCGGCGCTCCGTGCTGATCGCCCCGGCCTGCCTCCATCACCGGGGGCAGTGCCTCGACCGTGATCAGCTGCTTCCCGCCGAGAAGACGAGAAAGGGAACCACCAACACGGAGGATCCTGAATCGTGTTCCGCGAGGCAAGAGCAGTTCCCTTTCGGGCCGACTGAGAGCCGAATCGATACCGAGCACCTCGACCGGAACGGCGTTCATGCCTCTCGGAACGATGATCCTCAATACTATCCCGATCTCGGCGAATGAACGGGCAACCGACTCGTCGAAGCTCGTCGAGACAAAGGCCGTGTCATCGAACACTGCACCACGCTTGATTCGAATATTCTGTCCAGCCAGGGACGGCTGCCTCCGCAACCCACGGTAGACTACCGTCGAACCGGTCAATTCGTACTTCGCAAGTAGCCAGTTCAGCCGCAGGATGAGTGCGTCCCCCCCGTTGAACCCCGTCCGCTCGCCGTGCAGCCAGTCGTTGAAGAACGAGCCCCGCAGGACGTAATCCTCGAGTGCCATCACGAGTTCCGGATCCGCCTTCACGTTCTTCCGATAGTCCAGGAAGATCTGATGCTCGTCCATGAATGCCGGCCCGCTCAGATCCTCCGGCCGGCCCGGCCGCCACACCGTCCCCAGCGCGGCGCCACCCGCACCAGCGGCGACGTCCTCCCCAGCCACAATCGCGACCACCAGCGCGGCGCCGACAAGCACGGCGGTCGTGATCATTCGGCGCTGTCGCATCTCCGTGGTCCAGCGCCACACCCTGACCGCCCGATCCCAGACGACATGCAGCACCCGATCTACGGCCGGCGGACCCCGCGCCAGCGCGAAGGACCAGGCAGCGCCCACCTTGCCGATCACGAACGCCAGCGCAGCGCGAGCAGCAACGAGTACGCCGCCGGCCGCTGACCCGGCACCTGGGACGCCGTCAGGGCCGTCAGGCCGGGTGGGGGCGTTCGACGCATTCGGGCCGGGCGGGTCGGATGGGCTCTTCCGCCGGGTGATCCACCGGTAGAGCGCCCGCACCGACCGCTGCAGGACGGCGCCGGCACCCAGCAGTACGACCGCGACGGTCAGCGCCCCCGGGCTCAGCCCCAACCAGGCCCCACCAACACCGTCGGCCACCGTGGTGGTGGCCGCCGCTGTGGCGGGCTCGGCCCAGCCGAGGACGATCAGGACGGCCGTGGTGGTAGCTCCCGCCCCGACCAGCCAGTGCACGGCGGCTGCGCCGCCGCCGCCCGAGCGGAACATCTTCTTGACCCGATCCATCGGGCTGTGGCGAGGGTGTGCTTTAAAGTAGGCGCGCAGGGCGGCGCGTATCTGCGTGATGTCCTTGTTGATGCGGTCCGTGTCGATGGGCTTCTTCGGGTCGTTGTGCAGGATCCTGAGCCAGAGTCCCTTGAGCCGGAGCTGCAATGCGGAGTTGCGGGCATTGCTCACAATGACCCTGACGGTGCCCACGTCACCGATGCCCGCATCCGCCAGCTTCTTGAGCAGCCCCGGGCTCAGGTACGGGGCCAGCGCCGCCAGCGGCGCGATCCGGATCGCGCGCAGCCCGACCGCCCAGATCACGATCGTCGCCATGACCCCGACGGTCAGCAGCACCAGGTTCGAGGTCACGACACGGGTCAGGGTGCCCAGTTCGCCGGCGGTCGCACCGGCCACCCCGGCGGCGGCCAACGCTGCGATCGGGACGGTCAGGAAGGTTCCGTACAGCCAGAGCCCCGACGCGACAGACGCACCCTTCGAGGCGTTGATCAGGGTTCCGCCGGCCGTACCCTTGACCCATTCGTTGAACGGGGTCCGCGCCAACCCGGTGTACACCGCACCGGCCGTCAGGTAGGCGAGCAACGACCAGAACCCGGGAGCGACGAGCAGCCAGGCCGCGAGCGGGAGCATCACCGCGGTGCCCACCAGCGCCAACCCCACGTTCAACCGGGCCTTGTCGACGTCACCCTGCGGGGCGCCCCGCCACGCTCCGGGGACGCCGAGCAGCTTCTCGATCCGGACCCACTGCAGCCCGGCCAGCACCGCCGCTACCCGCGGCACCAACGCCAGCACACTGACCACCGCTAGCGTCTGCAGCGTCCCGACCAGCGCGAACGACCCCTCCCCAGCAGGAGTGATCAACTTGGCTGTGGTTTCGAGAAGCCCCCCGAGCAACGCATACATCGGCCACCCGGTCACCAGGGTGCCGAACTGCACCGAGAACACCAACCGTGCCCAGCCGCCCTTCGTCGCGCGCAGCAACGTCCAGACCTTGTAACCGGACTCCTTCAGATTCGGCGGCTTCTTCCCCGCCCCGGGGGCCTCGCCACCGCGCAGGTAGGCCAGCACGACGATGCTCAGAGCCAGGGAGAACATCCCCAGCAGCAGGCCCGTGCCCGCCACCCCGACGTAGGTGAATCCGATCAGCATCACCTGCGGCACAACCATCTGCCCGATCTTGAACGAGTTCTGGAGCTGGGCGCTTCGTTGCGACTGGAACTCCTTCACCACCGGGAAGCTCTCCTCGAAACGGGTCCGCAGCGGCCCGCCGACGACCGCATCGGCGTAGGAGAGCAGCACCTGCGAGGCGATGAACCCGATGAGCCCGGCCCACCCGCCACCACCGGCGGCGAACACCAGGATCCCGGCGACCATCAAGCCGATCCCGATCGTCAACGGCCGCAGTGTCATGATCATCCGGTCGCCGAACATCGCGAGCAGCACCCCGAACAACGGCGGTGCGTACGCGAGTTGCGCGCCGAGAGCAGACACGGATGTGCCATCCCGCCCGTAATGCGCACCTACCGCATCCTCCGACACGGAGTAGCTCTTGTTCGCCTCACTCGGCAACGACTGGGTGAACCCGAACACCAACGCGAACTTCGCCGCCAACCGCCCCATCGACGCGTTCAGTGCCGCACGCTCCGCCTGTTTGCGCCCGAATCCAGCCACCGCGGCTTCCGACCGGGCCCGGTGCCCTGCCCTGGCCAGCTCCCGATCCGCCCGCTCGGTCTGACCTGCCCCGGTCAACCACGTCAACCGGGCCATCTCCTTGCCCCAGTCTGCCGCGAACCACAAGCGCGCCGGCAACGCCGCCCACGCCACGACGACCCGCACCATCGCCCGGATCGTGCCCACCGGTCCCGTCGACGCAGCGACCGCCGCACGCGCGTTCCGCAGCCGTGACAGCGCAGCCAGCGCCCGCGACTTCCTCTTGAGGTCACGCGCCTGCGCCCGCGCTTCCCGCACCGGCGCCAGCAGCGCACGCAGCTCCGCCGCACGGCCCCGCTGCGCACCACGCATCTTCGCCGCGTCCCACACCGCATCCCGCGACGCGGTCAACACCCGCCGGGCGAACGCCTCCGCCGACTCCCCGACCCCCAACACCGGAGCCGCGGCCTTGGCCCCCAAGACCGCATCCGGGTTGCGCAGCAAAGTGTCGACGAACTCCGGCGGCGCCCGCGCCAGCAACCCGGCCAGCATGTCGCTGGGCCGGTAGACCGTCTCCCGGCCCGACCGGTCGACCGCGAACAACCCGGCCTCGACAAGCTCGTCCAGCAGCCCAGCCACGGCCCCATCGCGCAACAGCGGAGCCAGCACCGACGCCCGCACTGTAACCCCGGCCTGCCGCAACCGGTGCATCATCAGGACGAGTCGCAGAACCTCAGCAGCGCCAACCTCGCCGCCACGCACCGCTGCAGGCGCCACCGCCGCCCACGCCGCCAGCTGCGCCGCCCACGCCTCCAGCTGCGCCGCCCGAGCGGCCTTCCGCTTCGCGCCGAGCCCCACGGCAAGACGCACCACGCCCGCACCGAGAGCCGCGGCCACGATCACGATGACCACGTCGCGGGGGGCGGCAACGGCGGAGACACCGGCGGTCACGCCTGCGGCCGCGAAGACCGCCCCGGTGACTGCGGCAGTCACCGCGAGACCCCACCATCCCCGACCGTCCGCAGCCATCCCGCCCAGCCTCGGCACCACGGCAGCAGCGACGACCACACCGAACATCGCCATCGCCGCCGTCGTACCGCTCACCCCGCCAACAGCCATCCCGGCGGACAGCAACCCGGCAGGCACGAGCGGAGCCAGCAGCGAAGCCACGGCCTGCCATCTCGGAGGCCCGCGCGCCAACCACGAACCGGGCAGCCACGACAGGACCGCCGCAGCGGCCACGGCCGACGCGAACCCGGCGATCATGGCGGCGGCGGCGCCGAAGCCGGGCACAGCCAGACTCCCTGCGAGCAACAACAGGACGGCGCCGCCCAGAACCCCCACCACAGCACGCGTCCTGGGCGAACCCGGCGGCGTGTCACCAGCGGGCAAAGCCAGTCCCGGCCATCGCCGGTCCAACGCCACCCGCACCCACCGCACAGCACCCGCTGCGAACACCGCACCCGCCAGCGTCAGCACCGCGCCGGCCCAGGCGCCCACGTCCGCACGTGGCGACCGCTCGGTCACCGGCGGCTCGGTCACCGAGGGTTCGACACCCGACGACTCGACAACCGGCGGCTCGACACCTGGCGACCCGACACCTGGGGTCGGTGAGACCGGGGTCGAAGGACCGGGCTCGGTCGGCTCGGCCGGGTCAGTCGGCTCCACCGGTGCGACGGGTTCCGCCGGCGCGTTCGGGTCCGTGGGCTCGACCGGACGTTCCGCGCCCGGCAAGTGGAGCACGTCGACGTCGGCGTAGATCAAGCTCCGGTCCTTGACCGTGGGGAACCGCTCCGGGTTCGCGGCCGCGAGCGCATCCTCCGGCACCCCGAACATCTGCGCGATCGAGATGAACGCGTCACCGCTCTGCACGCGGTACAGGCCGTCCCAGCCGGCCGGGACGTTCAGGATATCGACACCGGCGTAGATCGAGTCCCAGCTCTCCTCGTCGGGGAACCGACCCGGGTTGGCGGCGACCAGCTCACGGACCGTCGTACCCAAGCTCCGCGCGATGGACTCGAGCGTCTGGCCCGATTGCACACGGATCTGAAGGGGCGTCGCAGTCTGCGCCTGGGTGTGGCCCCGGACGGTCTGCTCCTCGACCAGCACTGTCGTGTGTGTCGACGGCGCAAGCTCGGATGCCGACGACGGGGCGTTCGACATCGGCAGGATGCTCAGCACCGCGCCGAGCGCGATCCCTGCAGCCGCTGTGGCGGCCGCAGCCCGGTTGCGATGCACCGAAGCCACGAGAACAGCCACGACCGCGGAGACCGCGACCGCAGTGGTCACCAACGGCGCGTTCGGCACGTCGCGGGCGCTTCCCAGCACACCGACGATGAGCGAGATGGCCAGAGGGCCCTTCGCCACCGCGCCGGAACCCGGCTCGGTGACGGCGGCCTGCAGCAACAGGCCGACGAGTGCACCGGTCGCGACGACGACGGCGGGCACGAGCCCGAACCCTGCCCAGATCACCGCACCGGTCACGATCGCGATCACGATCGCGGTCAGCAGCGGTGGCCCACGGGCCTGCTGCAGACGGTGCTTCAAGCGCACTACCACCGTGATCAACAGTGCGGCCACGCCACCCGCGAGCAGAGCGGGTCCCTCCAAAGAGTGTCCGGCGAGCATGAACCCACCACCGGCGCCGAAGGCCACGATCCCCCCGGCGACAGCGGCGGCTGCCGCTCGCCCGGAGCCACGACGCGGCTGGTTACGAGTCGGCTGGGTAGCCACCTTGCCGGCGTTCCGATTGGTGTCACTACGACTGTTCGACTCGCTGTTTCCGGCGGGCGCCGCTGTCGCGATCGCGCTGACGTGCTCCTCGAGCACGGCGAGGGCGATCACCTGTGCCCTCAATCCGCCGTCGGTTCCGGGCTCATCGTGACGCATCGCGCCGGAGGCGTACATGATCACCGCGTGCAGCTCGGCCGCGCTGAGCACGGCGCGGGCCGGAGGATGGGCGCCTGCGCGGTCGAACACGCCAGTCAGGTCCGCCGGCATCTCCCGCATCAGCGCCGCGATCCGCGCCGCACCTGTCTCGCCGAACAGCAGCGCGGAAACACCGGATAGCAGCTGGCCACGCGATGCGGCTTCCTCCGCAGTCATCCGGCCCGCCTCCACGGCCGCCTTGAGCTGCTCATCGAGGACCGCCATCAGGGCTCGCTGGACCTGCTCGCGGGTGGGGCCTCGAGCTGTTGCGCATCGCGTCGGCGAGCGCAACCGCGGCGCGGCGTTCAGCACGGCCGGTCTCCGCGCGACGGCGCAGTTCCCTGCGGAGGGCATCACGGCTGGACGGCGCAATGCCGATGGTCGCCAGCCTGGCGTCGTCCGTCGCGGCAAGCTGGGTGACCGAGGTGATCCCGGCCGCGATCAGCGCCTGGACCGCCGCTTGATCCACACGGTAGTAGCGGTTCAACGCCTCGCGGAGCGCCGTGCGGGCAGCTCCCATGATGCCGATCGCGGTCAGTGCCGCATCGTCCAGCGTGGCGAGGTGGGAGATCGAGGTGATCCCCGCCTCGATCAACGCCCGGTACACCCGGTCGCGGTATCGGTCATCGCCGGTGTTGGGGTCGTCGACATCGCCGATGAGCTCCTCGATGCGGTCGTCTCGGTCCCACAACGCGCGCTCGGCCGGGTGCAGGCCGTCCTCGACGCTGCGCAGCCACTCTCGGACGACGAACCACAGCTTCGACTTCTTGCCCTGATGACGAGAACGGGCCTGACCCCGCACCTCCGCTTCGGTCAGAACCCCGCCGCTGGTGCTGCTCGCGAGCTGCCGGACCGCCTCGGTGCGCAGGACCTCGACCTTCTTCTCGCCGACCCGGAGCGTGTCGGCGATCTCCGAGTCGGTCGCCCCGCTAGCCCAGGCGGTCAGCGCGAAGAGCTCACCGAACGGCAACAGCTCCCAGTTCGATGGATCGACGCTGGTCACCGAGTTTCCGGCGAGCCGCTCGGCGATCAGCGCCCGCGCGACGCGCAGGGCGTCATCCAGCTCACCCGGGGTCAGGTCCAGCTGATCCGCGAGGGAGGCAACCCGCTCGAGGTGGCGCAGGTGCCGAGCGGTCTCGGCGGCGCGCCGGAGGGCCGTGGCGTCGGCGGGCAACGTGCGGAGCATGCTCTCGAGTCGCGTCAGGTGACCGGCGAGCTCGTCGGCCTCGACACCGTCGTCCAGCCACGCCGCCGATCGGTCCGCCCCGGCAGCCATGCGCTGCAGGGTGCAGGTCGAAGACCTGCCAGGCCATGGCCTTGACCCACATGGCGTGGCTCCCACTCGCGCCTATGGTCTACGGAGAACGTGCTGACCAGGCCAGCGGCGGCGGCCGATGCGGCCGAGCGCCTCGATCAGCGCCACGGTGGTCTCCCGTGGCCACCCTGTCGGTGACCTGCTGGACGTCCGCCGGTGTCGCCGCCAGCGCGACCTCAACCGACGCCTCGGTCGCGGCGCCGTCTTCGGTGGCCGACGTCGCGGCCTCCGCGTCCTCGGCAAACGGGTTCGCCAGCCTCCGGTATTCGGCCAGCGCGTGGGCGGTTCCCAACTCCAGTGGGTTCAGCTCAGCGACGTCGGATTCGAGCCGCTCGCGCGACCGCCGGCCGATGACGTCGGGGGCGAGGTGGTCTACGGCCTGCCCGAGCTGTCCAGCCAGGTCTCCGACCCGCGCCGCGGCCTCGACCACGGGGGAGGTTAAGGCGGTTGACAGAGTGTCGGTGGATGCGACCGGCGCACTGTGGCCGGTGTCGACGACCATCGTCATGGTGCTGCGAGCCGGGACCTTGCCCTGGTTGAAGTCCCGGATGTACCGCAGCGCGCGCTGCTCGGCCTTCGTCTCCCGATCCGGTCGACGCGATGCGCCAGCCTGCAGGTGAACGGCTTCCCGGAGCGCGCGGATCGCGCCCACCGCCCGGAACATCACCTTCAGCAGCGAGTTCGTACATGGCGAGGACGGAGTCGCCGGGCCGGTGGCTTTCGGCGGGCCTCCCCGGCTCGCCGTCCGTGCGGCGCGGCCGACGATCTGGACCGTGGCACGCACCGACCCGGACACCTCGAGCACCTGGACCTGCCGACCACCCGCGTCCATGCCCTGGTGCGCGCAGCTTAGTGTGCCTGGCCCTTCCCACCACCGAGGATCGGGTTCGTACCCGGCCGCCCAGGTACGTCACGACAGTGACCTGGCCCGGCCGACCCGCCTGACCGACGATCGCCGTGAGCATCGCCTCGGTCTCGGCGTTGAGTACCTCCGGCTCGACGCCCGCGGCCGAAGCGCCCGGGCCACCTTTTTGGACATCCGCACAGTCGACACGACGAGATACTGCGGACCTGGATCCCCGGTGTCCCGGGCCGGGGTAACGTTCCGGCGGAGTGCCCAGCCACAGGTCCTTGGACACGTACAGCTCATGGGCCGCTCCGCCAGCCTGACGGCCTTCTCGCTGGGCATCTCCGCCGTTCTCAGCCCGTGCAGCTCACGGAAGAGGTCGATGGGCATGTCCGGGGTGGCCGTCATGCCGGCGAGGTGCTCTGCCTTGCCGTACAGCTCCGCCACGGTGGCCTGGGCGATCACGTCGTCGGAGGTGCGGATCGGGAGGCCGTTGCGGGCGTGGAGCGCCTCATCCAGTCCCTCGTTGAGCTGGTGCGTCGGCCTGCCCTCGCCGCTGAGGTTGTCGACCAGCATCAGCTCGCCCCGGTTGGCGAGGACGTAGTCTATGTCCCGCCGCACCGACAGGGACCGCTGCGCGGCCGCCACCAGACCTGCACGCTGGTCGGGAGTGAGCTTCCGACCGGTGCGCTTCTCGATCCGCGCGAACTGGCGGTCACTGTCGTCCCGGTCGTCCGGTCGAACTCCCCTGGCTTGAGGCTGTCGCCGACCAGGTCGCGAGCCTCGTGCCACGGCGTCGGGTCCTGGTAGTCCGAGCGGGTGGTCAGAGCCCGCGGGCTGCCCGCCGCGTCGACCAACGCCAGGTCGGCCTCGTCGGCCAGCAGGTAGGAGATGTGCTCGGGCTGCGTCCGCACCGCCGGGTCGGGTTGTCTCCTGTCCGCCAGGCCTCGAACTCGATCGCTCCGGGAGACGAACACGACATCCTTGCGGTTCTCGCTGCGTCGCCCGGCGCTGTCGCTCGCACTGTGCGGCAGGCCGGAGTCGAGGCCGACCTCCTCCAAGATCGGGCTGAGCGTCTCTACGCCTTCGCCGCCTGCTCCTTGTCCCCGCAACGAAGTAAACGCCGTGCTCTGCACTGTTCTCGCCGTATCGGGCCTTGTTCAGCAGGGCGTACCAGCCGAGCGGCAGGGTTGCCGTCCCGGTCTTGCCGGCACCGGTGGGCATCTCAGGACGAACCCGCGCCCGTCGACGGGCTTCTCCGCGAGCTGGATCCCACCGGCGACCTGCGAATCGAAGAGACCGAAGCCCGGGCCGCCCTGCGCGTAGTCCGAGTCCGGATGGTGCCGCCGGGTCGCCTCGTACAGCAGCTGGAACGCCTCGACCTGGCTGAGCGGCCGTCCGGTCTTCACGCGGGCCCGCAGCTGCTTGAAGAGTGCGTCCGCACCGTCCTTGACCGCCCCGATGTCCCGGCCCGCGCCGGCTTCCACCCACTGGCGCAGCTGCTCGGCCCGCTCCACCGCGTAGGCACGCTCGGCGAGCCGCCAGGCCTTCGCCTCCGCGTCACGACTCGCCGCCCGGGCCTGCGCGAGGCGGACCTGTAGCGCCGCCGCCGCGCTCTCCGCATCACGTTCCCCGACGAAGTCCTTCGTGCGGCGTGCACTATCGGCCTTCTCGCGGACGCGCACGAGGTCGCGCGCGATCGAGTCGGCCGTGTCCAGCGCATCGCGGTAGGCCCGCTTGGCCCGCAGTACCTCACGACGACTCGGGGTCACGGCCGCCCGGGCCGCGCGAGGCGGACCTCGAGCGCCGCCACCTCCCGCTCGGCCTCCCGAGCCGCGACGAAGTCCTTCGCCCTACGCGCGCCGCGGGCTTCCTTCCGGGCCCGAGCGAGGTCACGCACGATCGTGTCGGCGGTGTCCCGTGCATTGAGGCGGGTTTGCTCGGCCCGCGGTACCCCACGGCGGCCCGGGGTCGCCGTGGACTCGTCGTTGTCCGACCGCGTGCGGCGGGCTCCGAACTGTGCCGGCACCGCCGGGCGCTCGCCCGCACCGAACGCGACGGGGTCGCCACCGTCGACTTGTTGGATGGCCTCGACGCTCTGGACGTGCGGGTCGTCGGCGGGAAGCTCACGCCCCCGGTCGAAGTAGCGGACCTTGCCGTCCTTGACGACCGCGTTGAACAGGTGCGCACGCTCACCCGGCCGCTGGGCCGGGGACCAGACGAGGAACGCTCCGTCCTCGGCGTCGGCCACGCCTGGGCGATCTGCTCCGGGGTCGCCTTCTGGAAGGGCTGCCCGTACCTGTTCTCCAACGCCGCGACGACGGCGTCCCCATCCGCGTCCGGGGACGTCAGGTCGTCGGGCAGCGGGCCTCGGCTCGGCTCCCCGTGCGCTGCACGCCACTCGTCGGCATTCGTGGCCGCGCAGCGGGCGCAGTCGTTCGTCTCGGGCTGCGCACCCGGAGGCGGCAGGTCCGTCTCGCCCAGCTCGGGTTTCGTCTCGGTCCGGAAGCCCGTGGTGTCCGGGGCCGCGAGATCGCCGTCGACATCGCGGCCGGTGGGCGGGCCGTCACCGGCCGCAGCGTCGAGGCCACCGGGCGGAGGGCCGTGGCCATCGCCGCGGCCGGCGCCGCTCATGGACTCCCCGGTGGAGCGGCCAATCGGCGCCGGCGCGTGCTGGCCTTCCGGCCCCAGCGGTGCCCTCGGCAGCTGCCCGGGGTTGTCGGTGTTGCCGGCGTGCCCGTCGCTGTCGTTCCGTGCGGCACCGTCGTCGCCGAGGGTGGTCCGGGGGCGCTCGGCCGGCTCACCCATGATCGTCTGCCCGTGCTCGTCCCGCTCGCGGAGCGACTCGCGATGCGCCTCCTCCCGCACACGAACCGACTCCCGATGCGCCTCCTCACCTTCACGAACCGACTCCCGATGCGCCTCCTCCCGCACACGAACCGACTCCCGATGCGCCTCCTCACCTTCACGAACCGACTCCCGATGCGCCTCCTCCCGCACACGAACCGACTCCCGATGCGCCTCCTCCCGCACACGAACCGACTCCCGATGCGCCTCCTCACCTTCACGAACCGACGCCCGATGCGCCTGCTCCTGGTTCGCCCCTCCCACCGTCGCCGCGTCCGGCTCAACCGGTTCGCGCAGGGTGGCAGGCCCTTCGGTGCGGCCCGGGATATGGCTGCTATTCGCGAGGGAGTTCGCGGTTCGACGGCCCGGCAGCCAGTTCAGGTTGACCTTCATCCCCAGAGGAACCACGTGGGGGAGGGCAAACGGCAACGTAAGCATGCTCCAGGACAGGGCGAGCTCACCAAGGGCTCCGCCCTGCTGGGCCGGCGTCATGTCGCGCCAACCGCGGACGGTGGCGATCGTGCTTTCGGCTGCCGTGGCGCCGAAGATCCCGAAGCCGACGGTGTCGCTCACCGCGGCGATGTTCTCGGCTCTGGCGGCGTGGAGGCCCTTGCCGACGAGGCCTCCGTTCGCCGCGGCTGCGGACGCGGTGCGGCTGGCCTGCCAGGTCGTCAACGCACTGCCCGCTCTCGACGTCGGAACCTGCCAGAGCGGAGTGCCGAGCATAACTCCCCGACCGGCGTTGAGAAGCCGGACAGATGCACCGATACCGGTGAATGCCAGCGCATTACCAACCAATGTCAGATAGTCAGCCCTGGCGGCGGGATTGGACCAGCTGTTGGATTGACCATGGGCGCTGCGCTCACGGAAGTTGGCGACCGCGTCTGCAGTGGTGTACCCGACTCCGCCGGCGATCATCCCGAGTCCGATGGGCGCTCCGACTCCGGTCATCGTCAGGCCGACACCAAGGACGATCGCACCTGACATGACCCACGGTTCGGCCTTCTCCCACCCGGTGACGTGCCGCCCGGACGTCGAGATCAGCTCGACTTCTCCGGCGTCGCTCGACAGATCCTTGGGCGCGATCAGCGTGCCGTCCTCGGCAAGCATCTCGTTGTGTCGACGGAAATCGTAGAGATCGCTGTAGTACGCGCCGGTTCGATCGATGAACCGGTCTTCGCCGTCGACCTCGACCCGGAACAGGGGAACCTCACCCCAGTATCCAGGGGTGTTTTCGGTGGAGGGCTGGTAGTAGAGCATCCGGATCACGTCGACCGTGTCGGCGCCCGGAGCCAGCTCGTCGATGCGACTCGACACGTCCCGGGCGGCATCTTCATCCCCGCCCAGCACGTCCTTAATATCGTCCAGTGTGTTCGGGGTTTCCTCAGGGGCCACCCCATCTTCAAAATTCCCCGGTGTGTATCCGCGGCCGCGAGCGCAGCCTGATCATCGCGCTCCGGCGCGAGCCACTCAAGGTAGCCTTCATCGATGAGAATACCGTCGTAGTTTCGCCATTCCGAATAGCGCATGGCGGCCGATGAATCTTGAAAGTCGCCCAGAAGAGTGGAGGGAAGGTACGTTCCTCCCATCAAACTCTGGGTCGCACCGACGCTGTCGCCTGGTTGATAGTTGTTCGGTGCGGTGAGCGGCCGATCGCGTACCGCGTTGTAGGCGAGCTTGGTGAGCCGGTCGAGATCGGCGTAGGTGGTCGCAAGGTCCTGCTGCCGCGGTTGCTCGGACGCCAGCAGCCGCCGATACAGCGCGTTCGTGGTGTTCAGCCGATTGTTCGCCTCGTGTAGGTCAGCCGCCCAGCCCGCATTCTCAGACGCATCGGCGTAGGCCAGGTCGATCGCCCGTAGCGCGGCTTCGGCGTCGTCGATGACGTCCTGGTACGGCCGGGAGAGCTCGGCGATCTCAGCCTGCTCCCGAGTGAGCGCCGCGTACTCGCTACTGAGCCACATCGACTCGCCAGGAGTCGGCCCACCACCGGCTTCGGCGTTCGCCGCGAACTGGTTGTACATGTCGATGCGCGAATTGAGATCCTCGGTGCGTGCCCCGAGCTCGGCGAACATCCTCGACTGGGCATCCCCGACCGCTTTTTGCGCCGCGACGACCGCTTGGATGGCCAGTTCCTGATGGTCCCTGGTGGGGGGACCATCGGACGCCTCGTAACCCTCGACCAGCTGCTCGATCAACTCCGGATTTTCACCCACGTACGACCACGCGGCCTCCTCGCCCTGCGCCTGCGTCCAGCCCGCGTAACGGAGCCGGCTGAGCATCTCCTGCGCGGGTGCCCACTCCTCCAAGAACCCGGGCGCCTGCTCGTCGATGCTGTCCCGGAGCGGCTCGATCTCCGCCCATTCGGCGTCGTCGATATTGCCGTCGTCGTCCAGCGCATCCGTGACCACGATATTGAGTTCGTCAATCTCCGGCGCGAGCTCGCCGTACTCCGCAGCGAGCTCGATCTCCGTGACGGCGGCATCCAGGAACGCCATGTGCGGGGCGTGCAGCTGTGTTGCCGACAGATCGAGCTCTTCCTCGGCGGCGGCGTAGGTATCCAACACCGCTTCGTCGATCTCGCCCTTCACCACGGCGGCCACCAGCGCGTCATACTCGGACCTGCTCAGCGGCCGCTGGTCGTCGGGGTCCCGGTTCAGCAACGGCTCGCCGTCCGCCCCCACGAGCGCGGCGAGTTCCTGCGCCCTCTCCGCGGAGATCTCGATGCCCGGGTCGAGCTCGGCCGCCATCGCCGCGTTGATCTGCGGCAGGTCGAGCTCGTTCGGACCCGAACCGTTGCAGGTCTCGCCCTCGCAGAACCTGCCGCGGCCGGTGCCGTCGGCGTTGCCGAAGAGCAGCCCGGCCGTCACCGGCATGCCGTCCACCACGGTTGCGTGCTGGAAGTCCCCATGGGAATTTCCGAGATAGCAGCCGCCCTCGGAGCCGCCGTGGCTGCAGACCGCGCCGCCGCCGTTCCCGTCGGCGTCCTGGTGGTACACGGTGAAGGCACACCCGGCACCGACGCAGGTCGCGTAGTCGTCGGTGACGTCGTACGAGGCCCGGGCCGTGGAGCCCGCGCGGTCGAGCAGTTCGACCGTGACGAGCCCGTTCGGGGCGATGCCCTCACCGGTGCCGAACTCCTCGTAGATCAGGCGGTCCTCGCCCGCGTACGACTCAGGCTCATAGATCGGCCCGCCGGTCGACGGGTCGATGGCATCAGTGGGCCTCATCGGGGTGCAGTCGCCGAGGCACTCCATCGAGCCGCCCTTGCCGGCGCCGTTGGGCGTGACGACGGTGAGGTGATTGTCCGCGCCGACGACCGTGCTCCCCGTCGAGATGTCTCCACCCCAGATATACAAACTGTCCGGGTTGACGGTTGCCGGGGAACCCGTCGTCCAGGATTCCACGCGGCTCTCTTCGTTCTGGTGGAACCAGCGCGACTTCTCCGCGAGGAAGACCGCTCCGGTCTGACCGCCGGTGATGCTGTACATGCCGGGGTTGCCGAAGGCATCCCGGGTGATGACGGAGGTCCAGGCGCCACCCGGGTCCGCGCCGTTGCCGTCGGCCTCGATGATGTCGCCCTCGGCGGTGGTGACGGTCCCCTTGCCGTGGAAGCTGAGGTTCGCGGCGCTCCCCAGCCCGTCCCGGCCGGTGAGCACGTACGGGCTGTGCTCGATGTCGACGTGGTCGGTCCAGACATCGTTGCCGATGTCGGCGTTGCTGATGCTCCCCGAGCAGCCACCGAAGCAGGTCGTGGTGAACGGGGCACCCTCGGCGTTGGTGAAGGTGGCCTCGTTGTTGGACGCCGGATTCTCGCCAAGCCCTTGGAACTCGAGCGGCGAGCCGTATCCGAGCGAAGAATGGTCGCCGTCGTAGGTGATTCGGGAACCGCTGTTCCCGTCATAGACGTAGCCCTCGTCCTCGACCCAGCCCTTCCCGTTGCCGTCCGCGTGACGGGCAAGCCCGCACCCCTGCGTGGAGCCACATTCGTCGTCCGGCTTGCCGTCTGCCGACGGGTTGGTGGTCACCACGCCGTCGTCGGTGACCTCGAAACGCTGGCCGTCACCGCCGTTCACCACAGAGTTCTCCGAACCCGGCGCGCATGGTGCCGGGCAGATCAGCTCGACGAGCGTGCCGTCCGCATCTTGATAGGCGATGTCATAGCTGCCGTCGACGTTCTTGTCCCAGCCGATCGTGACGCAGTCCTCACCGCACTCCTTGACGGCGTCGATCGGGTCGGGCGGGACGGGGACCGTCTCCGGTGGCCCTCCGAGCGCCGTGGTCGTCCTGGTGCCGCCCTCGCGGAGGTTCTCGCAGTAGCCCCAGCATTCTGCGGCGCCCCCATCTGGATCGCTGGGGTCCGCAATCGCAGTGACGCCGCAGTGGCCGTTGCCGCTGCCCGAGCAACTGGCCCAGTACGTCGCCTTGTCCTCCCAGAGCCGCCCTGTCGCATCCGCTCGACGGGAGGCCGCCTCGTCGGCCGCGTACGCGTAGAAATGCGCATCGCAGTTCGCTGCACCGGTGCAGGAGGCCCCCGCCGTCGCGGTGTCACCCGCAGCCTGCGCCCACGCGGAAACCGAGACCCCGCCGCCGCCCATGCCACCACCGCCGGAGCCGTGAGCGGACGCCTCGGCCCACGAGCCGGTCGCGGGGTCCTCGGCGTACGCCGAGGCGCTCGCCTCGTAGTAGTGGCTGCATTCGGTGCCCGGCGTGCCCTGGCAGGACGCGGAGGCGACGGCACCGTTCGCCATGGATTGGGCGCTGGCGGTGGTCATCACCTGGCCGCCGCCGAAGGTTCCTTCGCCGTGGCCGGTCGCGGTGCCGTACGCGCGAACCGGCCGACGCGGAGCTGTGCGCCCGGTAGGAGTACGAGCAGTCGGTGCCCTTGCTGCCCTGGCAGTACGCGGCGGCCATCGCGCTGTTCTCGGTGGTCTGGGCGACGGCGCTCGTGGCGCAGGATCCCCCACCGGCTCCACCGCTGGCCTTGCACGTGGCCTTCGCCGACGCCTCGTTACCACCGGTCACGCTGTGCGCGGCGCTCTTGGCATAGATGCGGTGCGTGCAGGTGGAGCCCTCGCTGCTCTGGCACGCGCCGGAGACCTGCGTGCCGGTCTCGGTCGCGCCGGCCTGGCTGGAGGCCATGCAAGCACCGCCCGCGCCGGCCGTGCAGTCGGAGCGCGAGATGGCGACGTTGGTCCCGTTGCCGTCCAGCCCGGCGTGCTCGGCGGTGGCCTCGGTGCGGGCGCGGCAGCCGCGTGCCCATGCACGCGGCGGAGACCTCGGTCAGGTCGGCCACCACGGAGCCGCTGGTCTCGGACCGGCAGGCCCCGGCCGCGGCGCAGGTCGCGGTGGCCTGTCCCTTGGTCTTCTTCGCCGCGACGGTGCTGGTCTTGCTCGAGGTCCGAGTGGCGCAGCCGTTCTCGGTGCCGTTGTCGCAGACCGCGCCCACCGACGCGGCGGTCGTGGCGAACCGGGCCTCCCGCGCCACGCCGGGGGCGGTGACGGAGATGGTGGAGCCTGCGGTGATCTGCGCCAGGCACGCGGTGGTGCCGTCGCAGGAGGTCGAACCCGCGGCGGTGCTGGTGCTGCGCTGCTCCCTTCCAGCCCGCGGTCGCGTCCGCGGTGGCGGTGAGACGGGCGGTGCAGCCGACCTCGGGGCACTCGGCCTGGGAGCCGACCTGGCCGCTGCCGGAGAAGCCCGGGATCGGCTTCTCGGTCCGGCTGACCTGGGCGCTGGCCTCGCTGGTCACGCCGCATCCGGAGGCGGCCGCCGTGCAGGTGGCCTCGGTGCGCGACTCGCCGGCCAAGCCGGAGGTCTCGCCCTTGGTGGTCGCGGTGCAGCCGGCGGCTGACACAGTGCGCAGCGGCGTCGGACTGGGCCAGCGTGGCCGGCGCGTTCCCGTCACCGGCTTCGCAGCCAGCGTGGCGGCGTCGGCCGCAGCCTTCCGCGCATCCTTCGCGGCCTTCGCCGCGTCGGCTGCGTACTCCTTTCCTCCGCCGCGGCGCCGGACTCTGCGGCGATCCGCGCGGCCTCGTCGGCGACCTGCTGAGCCTGCTCCGCGTACGCGGCGGCCTGCTCGGCGGCGGTGTTCTGTTGTTCCGCGATGACGTCGGCCACGACCTGGCCGGATCCCGCGGTGGAGCTCGTCTGGGCTTGGCAGCCGCTCTCGGCTGGCGCGTGCAGCTGCCGGTGGTGCTGGCGGTACCTTCCGGTGGGCCGCGGGCCTCGCCCGACCCGTTCAGCGTGGCCGGCCCGTCGCTGCCCGACGCGGAGCTGTCCACGCTGCCGGAGCACGCCGGTACCACCGGCACAGTCCAGCGTGGCCGACGCCATGGACCAGCTCGACGCGCCCGGCACCGTCGGGGCACCGGAGCTCGCGCTCGAACCCGGCGCGACCGGCGGTCGCCGGCGCCTGCTGCTGCGGTCGGGTCGCCGGTCTCGCCCTCGGCCGGCTCGTCCGTCGTCGTGTCTGACCGTCGCGTTCGACGTGCTCGCGGCCGTCATGATCGGCGTGATGATCGACGCGTTCGGCTCGCTGGAGGAGCCCGAGTTCGTCACCGCCTGGCAGACCCCGCCCGTCACGCCGGTGCAGGAGCCCTCGCTGCGGGAGCCGCGCGGGTCCGGCGACACGCTCGGGTCCGTGGCCGAAGCCGCGCTGGTGACCTTGCCGTCGCAGACGGTCTGTCCGTTGCAGGTGAGCATCGCGCCCGACGCCGAGGCCGCCGACGGGCCGGCCACCTGCCGCGCGGTGTTCACCGTGGTGCCGGCGGACAGCTGCTGTGCGGACCCGGGGGAGGTCGAGGCCACGGACGTGGTCTGCGCGGAGCAGGCACCCCCGGTGGTCGTGCAGCTCACCGAGCCGGTCGAGGACCGCTTCAGCTTCCCGTCCATGCCCGTCGCCGAGCTGGCCGCGGTGCCGGTGCAGCCCTGCGGGCAGTCCAGCTGCGCGCTCGAGCCGGCCGTGCTCGACGGTCCGGCCGCCGGCAGGCCGGTCTTCGGGTCGACCGCCGCGTAGTCCGGGGCGGACGAGGCCGCCGACGACGTGGTGCCGCCGCAGGCGCCACCTTCGACGGTGCACGTGGTGGTCGCGGTGGTGCCGCGACGGTCCGGGCTCACTGCGGTGTCGCGGGCGCTGCTCGACGCGGCCCCGGAGACGCTGCACTTGCCTTCGCCGCCGGCGCAGGACCCCGACATCGTGGCGTCGGAGGTGGCCACCGGGCCGGTCACGGCGCCAGGGGTGTCCGACGGCTCCCGGTCGGTGACGTCGCTGACCGAGTCGACCGCGCAGCCACCGCCTGCGCCACTGACCGTGCACGACCCAGTGGCCACGCTGTCGCGCACTCCGGTGATGTCACCAGAAGCCGAGCCCTTGGTCGACGCGGTACCCGAGCCGGCGCACCCGACCAGCTCGCACGCCACGTCCGCGCCGGCCTCGCTGGCCGCGGCCAGCACGTGTCCGGCCGTGGTCGCCAGCTCGTGTCCGACCGTGGTCGCCAGCTCGCCCTGCTCCCGCGGGGAGTCGCCGACGTGCGAGGCGGCGCCGGTCGTGCAGTCGCCTGCCGTCGCGTCACAGCTGCTCGACGCACCGGTGGTGCGCACAGCCGGCTTGGTTCCGCCGGCGGTCACCTCGCCCGACGTCGCCGTCCGAGCCGAACCGGCACAGCCCGCCTGGCAGTCGACGTCGGCGGCGGTCGAGCTCGACGCGAACCCGTCGCCGTCGGTGACCGTCGTGCCGGTGAGGAAGGTGTCGGTCGCGTCGACCGTGCTGCCCGCCGCACTCTCGGACTGCGCCCCGCACTCCCCGCCCCGGACCTCGCAGCCGCTGGTGCCCGTGCTCGTCCGGGTGGCGCCGTCACGCACTCCGCTCGCGGTGCCGCTGGTGGCGGTCTCGCCGGTGCAGCTACCTGCACAGTCGACCGTCGCCGTGCCATCGGCCTCGACGTCGGAGTCGTCGCGGTCGGCGGCGGCGCTGCTGTGGGCGCCGCAGGAGCCGGCGCTGACGGTGCAGCTCGCGGAGCCCTTCGCCGCGGCAGCGGGAGCCGACGTCCCTACCGACTTCGCGGCGCGGTCGCCGGGGTCCTGGGAAGCGTCGCCCTTGGTCGCCGCTTCGGCATCGCAGGCCGAGTGGCACGAGACCTCGGCGTCGGAGGACACCTCGTCGGAGTTCTCGTCGCCGAGCTCCACCGACACGGAGGCACCGCAACCACCGGTCTTCGAGGAGCAGTTCGCCGTGGCGCTACCGCGCCGGCCGCCCTCGTCGCTCACGACGGTCGCGGCATCGGCGTCAGCCGGGCCCTCGCGGGCCGCGCCGGATCCGCTCGTCTCGCACCGTCCCGAGTCGGTGCGGCAGTCCGCGCCCGCACCTTCGTCGTCAGCGCGCGAACTCTGCTCGCAGTCGCCGGAGCACCATGCCTCTGCGGTGTTCTTCCCGCTGGTCGTGCTGCTCCCGCAGCCCGAATCCGAGCCACTCAGGTCGCAACTCGCGGACGCCTTCGTGTCCTTGCCGCTCGTCGAAGCCCCGCAGCCGGACGACACCCCGGCCAGCGCGACACACCGATCCTCTTCGCTATGGCCGCTCTCGTCCTCGCTGGCCGCGCCGCACTCGACGAACGCACCGCTGGAGCCGCAGCCCGCGACCGATCCCTCGCCGTCGAGGTCGTCCTCGTCGACGGTGCGCGGCTCGTCGCGGCCGGTCGCCTCGCGCAGGTCGTCGGTGGACTCGTAGAGCCGCTCCCGGTCCTCCTCGAACTTCTCGACGCTCGCCTTGTAATCGGACTGAGTCGACGTTCCCTGCCGCGACCTTCTTCTGCTCCGCGGTGAGCTCGGCCTCCCGCTCCTCCAGCGTGTCGTGGCCGTCCACGACCTCGTCGATCAGCTCGGAGTGCTCGCGCGACAGCTCCTCCGCCGCTGCGTCCGCCTGCATCTTCGCGCTTCTCCTGCGCGGCCTGCTTCTTCTTGTACTGCGCCGCGGTCAGGTCGCCCTCGGCGTGCTTCTTCTTGTCCTTCTTCAGCGCCTCGGCACCCTCGTCGGCGTCGATCCGCCGCTCCAGCGCCTCCTCGACCTCCTCGGCCGAGTCGTCATCGTCCGACTCCCGCTCGCGCTCGTCCTCGTCGGACGGCGGCCCGCGCGGGCTGTCCGATGCTGCTGCCAGCAGTGTGCGGGCGCGCGCCTCGCAGTTGTCACCGCCGCCGGTGCAACGCCGGTCCTCCGTGTCGTCGTCCGGGCCGGCGGCCTCGTCGTCCGAGTCGACCGCGGAGCGCAGTTCCCGGACGAGCTCGGAGACCTCACGGTCCTTCGCCACGGCTGCGCGCAGCGCCTCGACGGAGTCATCGTCGTCGTCGGTCTTCTCGGCGTCACGGCGGGATGTCCGCTTGTCCTCGTCGGCGCTCTTCCGGATCAGGCGCACGACCGCGCGAACCGACCGCTCACCGGTCTCCCGATCCGAGCCGGCCCGCGACCCGTCGGCGGTCTCATCGGAGTCCTCCTCCGAAGCCGTGTCGCTCGTGCCGCGGCGGGGCGAGTCGTCGTCGGAGTCGTCGGAGTCCTGCATCGACTCGAGCGCGGCCTCGATCGCGTCGCGGTCCGCACCTGTCCGCTCCCGGACGGCCTCGGCCACATCCGAGAGGTCGGCGCGAGCCGTGTCCTCAGCGTCGGACTCGTCGGCCTCGTCGGCCCGCGCCGCGGTCGCCCGGACCGGACGATCGCCGGCCTCCTCGTCGGCATCCGCGGACTCGTCGTCGCTCTCTGCGCGCTCCTCGTCGTCCGGCTCGCGCCGGTCCTCGTCGTCAGCGCCTTCGAGGGCCTCCGCAACGATGTCCTCGAGGCGCTCGGCGCGCTCCCGGGCCGCGGACTTCCGGTTCGTTTCCTCGTCGGAGTCGCGGGCCGTGAGGGACTTCCGCTCGGTCGCCCCGGAGTCGTTCTCGGACTCCTCTTCCGGCGTCTCCTCGCTCGGCTCGTCCTCTTCGTCGGCGTTGTTCTCGCCGGTGCGCCTGGGCTTCTCGTCATCACCTTCCGACTCGTCGCGGTCGTCCGTCTGCACGGAGGGCCGAGTCGTGTTCTCCGAGTCGGTCTCTTCGTCGACCGCCGCATCAGGCTTCGTGCCGTGCCAGGGCTTCTCATTGCCCTTGCACATCTCGTCGGCCTCGCACTTCTCGTGCTCGTCGGCCTTCTCGTGCTCGTCGGCCTTCTCGTGCTCGTCGGCCTTCTCGTGCTCGTCGGCCTTCTCGTGCTCGTCGGCCTTCTCGCCCTCGTCGGCCTTCTCGTCATCAACCGGTGTGTCCTCATCGGCATCCGACTCTTCGCCGTCGCTGGTCTTCACGGCCGGCCGAATCGTGTTCTGCGATTCGGTCTCCTCTTCGGACTCCGCATCGTCGTCCGACTTCTCGCCCTCGTCGCGCTTCTTGTCTTTATCGCGCTTCTTGTCTTTGTCGAGCTTCTTGTCTTGTCGCGCTTCTTGTCGTCATCGGACTTCTTGTCCTCGTCGGACTTCTTGTCCTCGTCGGACTTCTTGTCGTCGTCGGACTTCTTGTCCTCGTCGGACTTCTTGTCCTGTCGGACTTCTTGTCGTCGTCGACTTCTTGTCCTCGTCGGACTTCTTGTCCTCGTCGGACTTCTTGTCGTTCTCGGATTCGTTGCCCGACTCCTCGCTCGCCGACTCTCCGCCGGAGCCGTCCTCGCCGTCCTTCTTTCCCGTCGGCCTCGCATTACCTCCCTTCAGGAGGCTCTGCTGGGCGACCGTCGTGACCGGCATTGCGGTCGCGGAAGCCGGCGTTGCGAGGAATGCCGCACCGATCCACAGGACGACCACCGCGGCGGCGGTGCCGAGCACCCACCGCAGGGCGGTCAGCAGCCGCTCCGGCCACGAGGTGCGCAAGCGGACGCACGCACCATCGGGCACAGCGAGGCCGACGGCCTCACCGTCCCAGATGGCTCGTGCATGCATCGCTCATCGCTCCTGATGTGGGAGTGGAAGTACTGCGGAGGGGGTGGTCGAAGACCAGAAAGGGGTTCATCCGCATGTCGCGCCCAAGGCAAGCGACCTGCTCACAGCCCGTTCGTCCCGGCCGGACCAGGCTGTTGCGCCTGAGGCAGCAACTGCGTGGCCCGGAGGGGGCGGATCCGGGCCGTTGCGCCATGGGCAGCAACTGCGATGGATCCGCTGGGGACGACGTTAGGAAGTCGGGGAGCCGCTCGGTGTCCGGCGAACACCCGACACCGTCACGAACCGTTGAGCTCCGCGAGCGTGATGATCCCGTCGTCCAGCGCCCGGCTGACCAGCTCGCTCTTGGTGCGGGCCGCCCGCCCCACGTTGGCGTACTTCACCCGCACCCGCGCGATGTACGTGTCGACCGTCTTCACGGTGATGTGCAGCTTGGCGGCCACCAGCTCCTTGGACACCGACGCGAACCACGCCCGCAGCACCTCCATCTCACGCGGGGAGAGCTGGGGCCGGTTCGAGTCGTCATCGGCGACGAGCGCACCCGACAGGCACGGCGCGGTATAGGAGAGCCCTTCCGCAGCCGCCCGGATGGCCGGAACCAGGTGCTCCGGACCCTCGCGTTTGGTCAGGTACGCCAGCGCGCCCAGGTCGATGCATTTGAGCACGGTGGCGTTGTCGGAGTGCTGGGAATACACGACAACACGACGCCCGCTGTCGACCAGTCTGCGGAGCTCACCGAAGTCGGGGTGACCCGGCACCAGTTCCAGGTCGAAGACCACCACGTCCGCAGTTGCTCCCGGCCCGGTCCACACGTCGGCGAGCCGCGCGCCGGCGTCGACGATTCCGATCGGGGGCGCGGCGTCCTCGCACCAGGAGCGAACTCCCGCGGCGATCGCCACATGGTCGTCCACGATCACCGCCGTGATCATGGCGGCCGCTACCGGGTCGGTTGCCATCGCACCTCGATCCACACCATCTTCTCGTTGCTGAACGTCTCGACCTGTACGCCGGGTATCGCCGGCGGCGGAATTCTGACGGCGCCGCAGTCTGCGACCACGCCGACCGACACCAGATCCGCGTCCCCGACCACCGTGACCCGCGCCCACGACACCGCGGTCGCAAGGGCGGTGAGAGCTGCCTCGGTCAGTTCGCGGCGTACTTCTCTCGGCGGGGTCGGCCATTTCCCGCGTGCGTCGAGTTCCACGACGACCCCTTTGCGATCGGCGATGTCGGCGCAATGGCGCAGCTCGTGCAGCAAGGGATCCGCGACCTCGTCCGCCTCGGCGAACAACCGTCGCATCCGTGCGGCTTCGATGGCACAGCGCCGCTGGACGTTGTCGTCCTCGGCACTGAGCGACCCGTCGACAAAGCCTTCCAGCAGGGGAACGGTCGTGCCGGAGAGCTCCGCGAACCGCTGCTGCCGGCGCTGGTGCAACTCTGCGGCGACGGCCTCCTCGGTGTGCACACGCTCGATCTCCCGGCGGGAGGCCTCCGCCTCCGCATGGATTCTGCGCACCGCGGCCGCTCCCACCGCCACGCACAGCGGCACGCCGATCACGTTCACCGAACCCGTCGCGAGTCGCAGCAGCGCATCGCGGGTGACGTCGTGGAACAGGAACAGGTTCAGCAGCGCGATCAGCTCGTGGGCGAGCAGGAACGCCCCGACGCTGCGCAGCCGGCGGTCGTGCAACACGGCGAGGCCCACGAAGTTGGTCGCGCCGAACATCCAGTCCACGGTGGTGGAGGTCCGGCCGTCCGGCAGGGTCACCGCCGACAGGGCCGACGCCGCGAGTACCACGACGATGGCGAGCCCGCGCAGACGTCCCCACGGACGCCGCCGGACGACCAGCACCGTCTCGACGGCGAGCACCGCGCCCAGCACGGCGTAGGAACCCAGCTGAACGAGCGGCAACTCGTAGGCCGCCAGGTGGCGCACCATGTTGGCGCCACCGAGCCCGAGCGCGATGACCGCGGAGATGAGCAACGTCGCGATGCGCAGGCCGTGCGGGACCTGCGACCGCGCCAGCTCCTCACCGCCGTCACGCATCGCCGGCGCACCATTCCAGCCGCACGACGGTGCCCGCCCCCGCCGCGGAGACGACCGATGCCGTGCCCCCGACGCGACTCATCCGGCCCTGCACGGAATGCCGCAACCCGTGACGCGTGACCGGGATGTCGTCGACCCGGAAGCCCTCCCCCTCATCGACGATGTCGAGCCGCAGAACTCCGGAGTCACCACGGAGCAGCACGACCGCCCGGTCCACGCCGGCGTGGCGGCGAACGTTGTTGAGGGCCTCCCGCGTGGCATCGGCGAACGCCCGCGCCACCCCGAAGGGCAGCGGAAGCTGCTCGGGGCCGTCGAAATCCACGGCGAGGTGTACCGCGTCTAGGTCCTCACGCAGCAGGGCCACGAGGTCGGCGTGCTCGGGCGTTCGCCGCCCATCCGTTCGCAACCGTTCGAGGTCGCGACGCGCCTGCGGCGCCAGCCAACCGGCGCCGGCGGGCACCTGGCCCGTACCCACCATGAGCAGCGTCGTGGCGGCGGTGTCGTGCAGCGCGTTGGCGAGCTCTCGCTCGTCGGCACGTACGGCGGCCTCCACGTGCGACGCGCGGCGCGCCCGCTCGGCCTCGATCGCGAGAGCGTCGGCCCGCCTCGCCGCGCGGACGACGAGCAGCCACGCCACCCGCGAGAGCCCGGCCGCCACGAGCGCCCACGCCTGCACCCGGAGGATGTCCGCGTCCGCCCCCACCATGACGCTGGTGACGAGCAACCCACCGATCGTCACCAACGCCGCGAGGCCGCCGGCGAGCGGCGGCACGTACCACTGGTAGGTCACGGCGGCGAACGTGACGAGCAGCCGGAGCGGGCCGCGGTCGACGTCCACGTCGGTCCCGGTCAGGGCGACCGCGGACACGACGCAGCCGGCGAGCACGCCGACGACGTCGAGGGTGAGCGGCAGGAGCACCCGGTCGGAACGGGTCAGCCACCAGGCATATCCGCAGGTCCACGCCACCAGGACGGAGGCGAGGCCGACCTGGGCCGGTGTGACCTCCGACGGCGCTCTGAGCACGCTGATCGCCCCGATCGGCAGCGCCGTCGCGACGCGCACGACGCCGGCATACCGACGCCCGAACCGCCTCAGCAGCCGCGCGGACCCTCCGGCCTCTTCCGACATGTGCCCCTCACGCAGCCGTGCCGGAACGTTACGTCCAACCGCTCCGGACGGCGAGGATCAAATTGCCCATCGACGGCATCCGCGAGTTGCAGATCCAGCCGTCGACTACTCCCCCGCGAGATCCGCGGCACGGAGGGCGAGCCACAGGTCGTGCCGGGCGCTCGGGGGCTGCAGGAGCGACCGGCGCAGGACCTGCTCCAGCCGGCCGAGCCGCTTGCGCGCACCGGGGACGGAGACACCGAGCGCGGCGGCCGTCGCGCTGAGCCGCGCGTCGTGGTCCAGCCACACGCGAAGCGTCGACTCGAGTACGGCGCCGTTCGCCGCCTCGCGCAGCGGACGAAGGGTGGTCCGCGCCCAATGCTGGACGGCGGGTGCCCGCAGCAGGTCGTCCAGCCCGACCGCTGCGTTCGTATCGAACTGGGCGGGGTTGCCCCTGATCCGGAGGGCGAGGTCCAGCACCGCCTGCTGACCCGCCTTGCGGAGATCGAGCCCGAGCAGCTCCCCGACCATCCGCAGCCGGGCGAGGAGCGTGTTCCGGTGGATCTTCAGATGTCGCGTGGCGGCCATCGAGAACGACAGCCACGACCGGATCGTCGCCGTGAGCTCCTGCGCATCGGGATCGCTGCCCCGGGCCGGGACGTAGGTCACCAGAGGAGCCAGCACGGCAGCGGCCCACGGCTGCCCGGCTGGTCCGAGAAGCGTGGCGAGATCCAGCCGGGCGTCGAAGTGGGCCCACCGCTCCCGTCGCCCACGTGCGACCGCGAGCGCGTGGAACGCCTGCTCGTAGCCGACTCCCGTGTCGCGCAGCGCGACGACATCACCGGTTCCGACCACGCAACCCTCGACGTCGGCCGTGAGCGCCACCTCGGCGAGCGCGGGCGCCACGACGATCACGTGCTTGACGTGAACGGGGCAGCGGACGATCCACGCACGGTCCCCGATCAGTTCCGCGCAGCGCCGGATCACCTCACCGCGCTCGTCCGATGCGCACTCGATGACATGGACGCGGACCGGATCGGGAAGCGGTGGGGTCAGCGCCGACGCGATCTGGCAGGCGGTCGAGACGTGGCGCGACATCAGCAGGTGCAGCACGGCCTCGCGGGTGCGCACCTCGGCCTCCTCGACCCGCTGCCGGACGCGCCCGGTCTCCCCCGCCCACCACCACGTACCGAGCAGCGTCGCCGCGTCGGCCGCAAGTGACCGCGGCACGTGCCCGTGGCCGACGAACACGAGGATCGGACCCGGACCACCTGCCGGCGGGTCGACGGCCAGCAACAGGGCTGCGCGCGACGCACCGTCGTGCAGCATGAACGTAGGGAGACCGCGATCGACCATGCCGACGATGCCGCGGGCGACCAGCGAGCCGCCGGTGGGGTCGGGATCGGGCGCGCTGCGGACGAGCACCTCGCCCGATCGATCCAACAGCCCGACCCAGCACCCCGTGCGGTGCGACAGCCAGCGCACCATCGCCGCGCCACCATCGGATCGGCGGCACAGCTGGTGCATCGCCAACACGTCGAGCGCCCGCTCTCCGGTGCCGGTGCCGGTGTCGGTGGACGACCCGCCGACCGGGTCGTCATGTGAAGGTCGGATCGTCGATCACCACCTTCCACCTGCCGTCCTCGGCAGTAAACCTCACCCATCGCGCACGCCACCCCCGAGGCCAGGCCCCACCGGCCCGGACGTCGGGAAGGGCACCCTCGTCAGTTCTTCGGAGACGTGCCAGATGCGCGCGGCGTCCTCGACGCTGCGGAGCGGGCGGTAGAGGCTCTGTTCGGCGGGGGCGCCGCTGAGGTTCCCGAACCCGTCCGGCCCGTACAGCCGGCCGCCCCGCGCGTCGGGGGAGGTTGCGCCGTGGAGGGCGGGGAGCAACGCGGTCTCGACCGTCCCGAGAATGCCCCGGCGGGACAGTGCGCGGATCAGGCGCATCTGGGGGGCCCGGTCGCGTCCGATCTCGGGATGAGCGGCGAGCAGGTTCGTCGGTGCGACTCCGGGGTGGGAGATGTTGCTGGTGATGCCCCAGCCGCCTGCCTGGCTGCGCCGGTCGAGTTCGAGGCCGAACAGCCCGAACGCGATCTTCGACTGGGCGTAGGCGCGCCGGCCGCGGTAGGAGCGTTGCCAGCTCAGGTCGCCCCAGTTGATGGCGCCCGCTCTGGCCGCGACGCTGATCTGCGAGGTCACCCGGGCGCGCCCGGCCCGCAGCCGCGGCAGCAGGTGCGCGACGAGTGCGACGTGGCCCAGGTGGTTGGTGCCGAACTGCAGCTCGAACCCGTCGGCGGTGGTCTGCCGGTCCGGCGGGGTCATGACACCGGCGTTGTTGATCATGATGTGGATCGCGGTTCTCCTCGAGTTCGTCGTTGGCGGCAGCCGACCGGCGGACGGCGCGGCGGGCTGCGAGGACGGTGAAGGCCGCCAGCGCGAGGGGCACCGGTGCGACGGCGACCTCGACGACCGCCAGGATCGCCGGCTGGTCCGCGACGTACAGCGCCGCGCGGACGACGAAGTTGACGAAGGCGATGCCGACCGCGACGAGCGAGGTGACGGTGTAGACGCGCCGCAGCGGGGCGTGGTGACGCCAGTGGCGGGCCGCGCCGGCCAGGCGGTTGAGCGCATTCCCGTCAGCGGCCGGCCGACGAGCACCGAGCCGAGGAAGAGCAGCATCCACACCGCGGGGAGCACCGTGGGGACGAGGAAGAAGGCTCGGGCCTCCCGGCGAGCGCGGCGACCACGGCGCACACCGCGGCGACGGCGATCCCGACCAGGCCGCCGGAGCGCTCCAGGGCCTGGCGGGCGGCCGCGCCGACGGTCGCCTGCTCCTCCTCGACCACGTCCTCCCGGGAGGACGTGGTCGCTTCGTCCGTCATGTGGCTCTCCTTCGCAGATGTGGGCGCGTGCACCACCGAGACTCGCTCGTCGCCGGAAGGACATCCACGGCCTCCTGATCCGTGGCTGAGTGCGCGTACCGCCTCCCTCTGCCACATGTCGACCGACTACTACGCGCGACTCGAACGGGAACGCGGACCCCAGCCGTCGGCGCAGATGATCGCCTTGATCGCGCAGGGGCTGCACCTCTCGCTCGACGAACGCGACCACCTGTTCCGCCTCGCCGGGCACAACCCACCGGTCCGGGGCGCGGCGAGCGAGCACATCAGCCCCGGCCTGCTGCGCATCCTCGACCGCCTCGCCGACACCCCCGCGGAGATCGTCACCGAACTCGGCGAGACGCTGCGCCAGACCCCGCTGGGCGTTGCCCTCACCGGCGACAACGACCGGACACACCGGACCCGCGCGCAGCCTCGGCTACCGGTGGTTCACCGACCCCGCCACCCGCGCGGCTGTACGCACCCGAAGACCATCCGTTCCTCTCCCGGATGTTCGTTTCGGGCCTGCGCAGGCTCGTCACGCTGCGCGGACCCGGTTCCCGGGCGGCGCACCTCACCGACCTCCTCCTCCCGCAGAACGAGGAGTTCCGCAACCTGTGGAACGAACACCAGATCGGCATCCGTCCCCACGACGCCAAACGCTTCGTCCACCCCGAGCTGGGCCCGCTGGAACTGAACTGCCAGACGCTGCTCGACCCGCAGCAGTCGCACATGCTGCTCGTCTACGCCGCGGTCCCGGGCAGCGAGAGCTACGACAAGCTGCAGCTGCTGTCCGTGATCGGCGCGCAGGCGCTTCGCTGACGCCTTCGTCAGACCGCGAGGGTCAGTTGAGACTTCCCCTCGTCATGTTGTCCACGAGCTGGATGAAGTCGTCGACGTCGACGGGCTTGGTGACGTGCTCGTTGGCACCAACGGCGAGACTCTTCTCCCGGTCACCGCTCAAAGCCTTGGCAGACACGGCGATGATGGGCAGCCGGGCGAACTGCGGAGTGTCCCGGATCTCCTCGATCGCGGTGTAGCCGTCCATCTCCGGCATCATGATGTCCATCAGCACCAGGTCGAAGTCGCCGTGCTGCTTGAGCAGCTCGATGCCACGGCGGGCGTCCTCGGCGTAGAGCACGCTCATCTCACGTGCCTCCAGCGCGCTGACCAGCGCGAAGACGCTGCGGATGTCGTCGTCGATGATCAGGGCCTTACGGCCGGGCAGCGTGGCCAGAACGAGTTCCTTGCTGCCGGCGGGTGCCCTGGGTGCGGCCACCGGCATGCTCAGCAACACGTCGGCCACCTGCGCCCGGGTGGTGGCGGTGTCGATGGGCAGCGCCTTGGCATAGCGGGCCAGCCTGGCTCGCTCGCGTTTGGGCAGCGGGCGCTTGACGTAGACCAGCACCCGTGGGGGTTGGTTGACCAGCCCCGTGGTGAACCGCTCGAGCAGGTGCAGCCCGTGCCCTTCGGGCAGGCGCGGGTCGAGCACCATCTGGTCGAAGGTCTGCCGTTCCAGGGCGGAGCGGGCCTCCTCCAGGGTTCCCACCGCGGTCAGCTCGACGGGGCCGCGGGCCGCGGCGAGATCGGCCAGGGCGTTGCGCTCGGCCTCGTCCTGCTCCACCAGCAGCAGCCGTGGCACCGGCTTCGGCCGGTCGACGGTCGCGACCGTGGCGCCGGCCGGTGTCGCAGCCGGCAGGGTCGAGGGGGTACTGCCGGCCCATTCGATGAACGGCGTGGCGGCGGTGTGACCTGCGTCGACCGGCTGTCCGTGCGGGGACTCCAGCCGGGCAGGCAGGTACAGGGTGAACGTCGAACCCACACCGACGGTGCTGTGGACGCGGATCTCTCCGCCGAGCGTGGCTGCGATCTCGCGGCTGATCGAAAGGCCCAGGCCGGTGCCGCCGAACCGGCGGTTCAGGGCACCGTCGATCTGCTGGAACGCCTCGAAGACCACCGGAAGCCGGTCGGGCGCGATACCGATACCGGTGTCGGTCACTGCCAGCGCGAGCACCGACGGGACGTGGCGCAGGGCTTCGCGGTCGAAGGAGACCCCGCGGGCCATGGCGACGTGCAGCTGCACCTGGCCCTGCTCGGTGAACTTGATGGCGTTGGACAGCAGGTTGCGCAGCACCTGATGCAGCCGCTGCTCATCGGTGTACACGTGGCCGGGGACATCACGGTCGACGGTGACGCGGAAACCCAGCCCCTTGTCGGCGACCAGCGGCCGGAAGGTGGCCTCGACGTAGTCCACCAGCTCGGTGATCGACACCTCGACCAGCCGCAGCTCGATCTTGCCGGCCTCGATCTTGGCGAGGTCGAGGATGTCATTGATCAACTGCAGGAGGTCGGTGCCGGCGTTGTTGATGGTCTTGGCGAACTCGACCTGTTGTGGGGTGAGGTTGTGGCCGGAGTTCTCCATCAGCAGCTTCGCCAGGATCAGCATGCTGTTCAGCGGGGTGCGCAGCTCGTGCGACATGTTGGCCAGGAACTGCGACTTGTACCTCGACGACAGCGCCAGCTGCTCGGCACGCTCCTCCAGGGCGCTGCGGGCCTGCTCGATCTCGACGTTCTTGGTCTCGATCGCCTGCTTCTGCTCGGCGAGCAGCACGGCCTTGTCCTGCAGCTCGACGTTGCTCTGCTGGAGCTGGTCCTGCTGGGCCTGCAGCTGGCCGGCCAGCCGCTGGGACTCGGCCAGCAGCTCCTCGGTGCGGGTGTTGGTGATGATGGTGTTCAGCGTGATGCCGATCGACTCCATCAGCAGGCTCAGGAAGGTGCGTTGGACCTCGGTGAACCGGCTGAACGAGGCCAACTCGATCACCCCGACCAGCTGGTCCTCGAACAGCACCGGCAGCACGATCAGGCTCACCGGCGGTGCCGCACCCAGACCCGAGGAGATGCGGACGTAGTCGCCCGGTGCGTCGGTGATGACGATCGGGATCCGCTCCAGTCCCGCCTGACCGACCAGCGACTCGCCGAGCCTGAACCGGCTGGCCGGCGACTTGCGTTCCTCGAACCCGTAGCTGGCGATCAGCCGCAGCTCCGGGTCCTCGGTCTCGTGGTCGGTGGACAGGAAGAACCCACCGTGCTGGGCCGACACCAGCGGCGTGACTTCGCTCATGATCATCCGGGCGACGTCCTGCAGGTCGCGTTTGCCCTGCATCTGACCGGACAGCCGGGCCAGGTTGGTCTTGAGCCAGTCCTGCTCCTCGTTGACCTGCGTGGTGTTGCGCAGGTTGGCGATCATCTGGTTGACCCGGTCCTTCAGCTCGGCCACCTCGCCGGAGGCCTCGACGGTGATCTGCCGCGTCAGGTCGCCGCGGGTCACCGCGGTGGACACCTCGGCCATCGCGCGCAGCTGGGTGGTGAGGCTGGCGGCGAGCTCGTTCACGCTCTCGGTGAGCGCCAGCCAGGTGCCCGAGACGCCGGACACCTCCGCCTGCCCGCCGAGCCGGCCCTCCCTACCGACCTCGCGGGCGACCCGGGTCACCTCGTCCGCGAACGCCGACAGCTGGTCGACCATGCCGTTGATGGTGGTCTTCAGCTGCAGGATCTCCCCGCGGGCCTCCACGTAGATCTTCCGGCTCAGATCACCCTCGGCCACGGCGGTGGTGACGGCGGCGATGCTGCGCACCTGCTCGGTCAGGTTGTTGGCCATGAAGTTGACGCTGTCGGTGAGGTCCTTCCAGGTGCCGGACACACCGGGCACCTGCGCCTGCCCACCCAGCCGGCCCTCCGTACCCACCTCGCGCGCCACGCGCGTCACCTCGTCGGCGAACGTGCGCAGGGTGTCGACCATGCCGTTGATGGTCTGCGCCAGCGTCGCGACCTCGCCCTTGGCCTCGACAGTGATCTTCTGGCTCAGGTCACCGCGGGCGACCGCGGTGGAGACCTGGGCGATGCTGCGGACCTGCTCGGTGAGGTTGCCGGCCATGAAGTTGACGTTCTCGGTGAGGTCCTTCCAGGTGCCCGAGACGCCACGCACGTGCGCCTGGCCGCCCAGCCGGCCCTCGGTACCCACCTCGCGGGACATCCGGGTGACCTCGTCCGCGAACGACGACAGCTGGTCGACCATCGTGTTCACGGTGTCCTTGAGCTCGAGCAGCTCACCCTTGACGTCCACGGTGATCTTCTGGCTCAGGTCACCTCTGGCGACCGCGGTGGTGACCTGGGCGATGTTGCGCACCTGGATGGTCAGGTTGCCGGCCAGCACGTTCACCGAGTCGGTCAGGTCGCGCCAGGTGCCGGAAACACCCGGGACCTCGGCCTGTCCGCCCAGCCGGCCCTCGGTGCCCACCTCGCGAGCCACCTTCGTGACCTGGTCGGCGAAGGCCGACAGCTGGTCGACCATCGTGTTCACCGTCTGCTTGAGCTCCAGCAACTCACCCTTGACGTCCACGGTGATCTTCTGGCTCAGATCGCCCCTGGCGACCGCGGTGGTGACCTGGGCGATGTTGCGCACCTGGCCGGTCAGGTTGCCCGCCAGCACGTTCACCGAGTCGGTCAGGTCCCGCCACGTGCCCGAGACGCCGGTCACCTCGGCCTGCCCGCCCAGCCGCCCCTCCGTGCCGACCTCCAGGGCGACCCGGGTGACCTCGTCGGCGAACGCCGACAGCTGGTCGACCATCGTGTTCACGGTGTCCTTCAGCTCCAGCAGCTCACCGCGCGCTTCCACGGTGATCTTCTGGCTGAGGTCGCCCTTGGCGACCGCGGTGGTGACCTGGGCGATGTTGCGCACCTGGCTGGTCAGGTTGCCCGCCATGACGTTCACCGAGTCGGTCAGGTCCCGCCAGGTGCCCGACACGCCGGGCACCTCGGCCTGGCCTCCCAGGCGGCCCTCGCTGCCGACCTCGCGCGCGACCCGGGTCACCTCGTCGGCGAACGTGCGTAGCGTGCCGGTCATCCAGTTCAGCGATTCGGCCAGCTCGGCGATCTCCCCACGCGCGCTCACGGTGATCTGCCGGGTCAGGTCGCCGCCGGCGACCGCCTGGGCGACCATGGAGATGTCTCGCACCTGGTTGGTCAGGTTGCTCGCCATCACGTTCACCGAGTCCGTGAGGTCCTTCCAGGTGCCGGTCACACCCTTGACGTCGGCCTGACCGCCCAACCGGCCCTCGGTGCCGACCTCCAGGGCGACCCGGGTGACCTCGTCGGCGAACGACGACAGCTGGTCCACCATCTGGTTCACGGTGACCTTCAGCTGCAGCATCTCCCCGGCCACCTCGACGGTGACCTTGCGCGACAGGTCGCCCTGGGCCACGGCGGTGGTCACCATGGCGATGTCGCGCACCTGCGCGGTGAGGCTGGCCGCCATCACGTTCACCGAGTCGGTCAGGTCCTTCCAACTGCCCGACGCACCACGCACGACCGCCTGGCTGCCCAGCCGGCCTTCGGTGCCCACCTCCCGGGCGACCCGGGTCACCTCGTCGGCGAACAACGACAGCTGGTCGACCATCTTGTTGATGTTGCGGCCCATCCGCAGGAACTCCCCGCGCAGCGGCTGGTCGTCGATCTGCAGCTCCAGGCTCTGGGACAGGTCGCCCTCGGCTACGGCGGCGATCACGCGGCCGACCTCCACACTCGGCCGCACCAGATCGTCGATCAGACGGTTCGCCGCATCGATGGTGGCCTGCCACGCACTGCCCTCGGCGCGCGGGCGCAGTCGTTCGGTGAGCCGCCCATCGCGCCCCACCCGCTGCCCGACGCGCTCCAACTCCTTGGCCAGGTGCTCATTGCGCGCGGCCAGCTCGTTGAAGATCGGCGCGGCCTCCGCGAGCGGACCGGTGCGCGCTCGGATCCGCGTGTCGAAGTGCCCGTCCCGGAGCGCCGCGAGCGCCTCCATCAGCTGCGGCCACGCCGCCGCCTCCGGACAGCCGACCGCCGGCTTGGCGGATGGTCGGTCTCGCGTCTGCTTCTGCTGGGCAACGACGTGCTCGTCGCTCGTCCCCGTGGTAGCAGTTCTAGGCATCTCGCCCACCACTCCCTGGCTGTGGCGCACCTCCGACGCTGGACGCGCGACCCCGGAAGTCTCCTCACCCTCACGAGCACCGGCAATCGCACAGAGGGCGCATTCGCGACCGCCGTACACAGCTCGCCGAGGGCGCCCGGACCACGTTCGCAGCAGCGGGGACCCCTCCCCGGCTCAATGGGAACGATCAACCTGACAGACCGCACCGGGAACGGCGAGACGAACCGTGGAGATGATCATGAAACTCGGAGTGGCCGCGTCGGTCGGGATCGCCTGTGCGGCGCGCAACGCGCTCCTGGTCACGCGGATCCGGCCTGGGTGCAACCTGGGCAGCAGAAGGGTCACGCGCACGGTGTACGCAGGGCGGTGCCTGCCATGACCGAGGCCCGGGAGCGACCGGCGATGGTCCCGACGGGTCCGCTCCGTCTGGGTGCGATCATCGGCGGCGGGTTCCGGCTGTTGGGGATCTCGCCGGTGGTGACGGTCGTTCTGCCGATCGTGGTGGCACTGGTCGTTGCCGGCACCACGCTCGTGACATACCTGATCATCGACCCGCCGGGGGGACGCCTGGACGGCCTACCGGCACTGGCCTTCTTCGCAGCCGCGGGCCTGGTGTGGCTGGTGCTGGCGAGCACTCATGTCGGAGCGTCGTTCGTGGTGCTCGACCATGCCGTGCGCGGCCGGCGGATCAGCGCAGCCGCGGCCCTCACGGCTGGGCTGCGTCGCGCGCCGGGTCTGGCCGGGGTGTACCTCGTAGGCCTGCTGCTCGTCGTGCTGGTGGTCGCGGTCGGGGTGCTCCCGATCATCCTGATCGCGACCAGCGGCACACAAGTCTCCGTCCCCGGCGGCCTCGCGGCGATGCTGTTCGCCTGGGGTGCTGCCGTGTACGCCTGCTACCTCCACGTTTCGCTGATTAGGGCCGGACCCGCGTATGTGCTGGAGGGCATCGGAATCGTCGCTGCGCTTTCGCGGGCCCGCGAGCTGTCGCAGGACAACTGGTGGCGGACCTACGGCACGCTCCTCGTCGCTATCGTTGTCGTCTACGGCGCGGCGTTCGTCGCCCTGATCGTGCTGGCGATCCCGTTGCTGTCGATCGGTGCGCAGTCATCGCCCGCCGGTTGGATTACGGGTGGGCTGTGGCCCGTGCTGGTCACGGGGTTCGCCGCCCCCTTCCTCACCGGTGTCATCGGCCTGCTCTACCTCGGCCAGCGGGAGCCGCAATTCAGGCGCTGATGGGGTTGTTGTCAAAGGTCGAGCTCAGGTCCCGATCTACGGCCTACCGCTGGTGGCCTTGGTGATCGAGTCGGACATGCGTTGCGCGAACTGCTGGAACCTGGCCCACGAGTACGGATCGCCGTTCCAGCTGTACAACGTGCTGATCTCGATGGTCCCGAACAACGGATGAGCGGGGTCGGCCGCCAACTCCCGCATCAGCTCCGCAACCTCGACAGCGCGATCGCCGAGGATGCGCACCATCCGCTTCCCGGACTTGTCGGCCTGCTCGTCCAAGCCGTCGTGGATGAAGAGTTCGAGCTCGTCGGCGTGGTAGTAGCAGCCGAGCTCGTGGAGCAGCACGCCCTGCGGGCTCGACAGCACCTCGCCCTTCACGAGGTCGACGCCGCGGATCGCGGTCCGCCGCACCCGGAGCCAGTGCCGGCTGACCATGACGAAGGAGCCGCCGGCCCCGACGCCGCCAAGCATCAAGGCCACCCCCACCTGCGCGACGTCGTCCAACTGGGTGGCGCCCAGCACGAGAAGGGCGACACCGACCGCGAGGAACAAGACGGCCATGCCGACCGCCCCGACGGTGGGGAACCAACTCGGCGGCGCCCACCCGGGGGCAGTCCGAGCTCTCGAACCGTCGTCACCGCACGCTCCCGTCGGTCGTCCCCGAAGCGGACGAGCGCACGAGGTTCGGCCTGGCCGGGCCCACTCGCCGTAGTGATCGGAGCGCACCACCGGTGCTCATTGCGAGGCTCTCTGATTCCGCGCGGCCGCAGCCACGAGAGCGGCGGTGGCCGCCTGCAGGGACAATGCAAGACCTGCGAAGAAGCGGTCTTGACGGAGCACCGCCTGCTGATACTCGTCCTGGCCTACGGCAATGATCTCGCCGTGGTCGTGGAGCACGTAGCGATCGCCGTCGATCTCCGGCACGCCGGAGGGCTCGCCGGTCATGAAACTCGGAAGGAACGAAAGGACGGCGACGAGCCACCCGGCGTAGAACGCGGCCGCCACGATCATCCGCTGGCGCGACGGAAGGCTCGCCAATAGCTGCTTCCGGCCGAGCGTGGACCAAGACACTCCGCTGCGTTCAATCAGCAGCAACCCGGCGCCCATGATGGGGAAGGTAACCAGTGACAAAGGCATGGCCTTGCTGATCGCGACGAGCGGCCGGGGCCGCGTTGTGAAGCGCCCCTCGAGGCGTGTGATCGACACGATGGTCACCGACCTGCGACGAAACGATCACATCGTTCTCGAGCAGCAGGACGGCGAACGCGAAGGCGATTGGTACATCCAGGTCTTGTTGTGCGAGAACGGCACCTTCCAGCTAGAGCATCGCGACGGCATCGCTGCCGAGCATTACCAGACGCGAACCGTCTCACGTGAGAAGGCACTGCGGGCACTGCTCGGCTGGGCAGCCGCCGAACCGGGCTGGCGAGACGCGTTCATGTGGAACAACATCGGCAGTATGTTCACACCGGCCACAGGTGAAGGCGAGGGTGCCACTCAGCCGAGCGCGGTGGTCGCGGATACCACCTGAGTCGGGTCGTTGAGCAGCTGGCGCAGCCGGGCTCGCCGCAGCTGCGCCCCGGGATGTCGCGAGTTCCGACCGCACCCCATGTGCGCATCATGTCCTGCGGGCTTTGGCCAGGGTGGCGGCGGTGTGGTCGAAGGCCCGGATCCTGGCGGTCTCGGCGGCGGACAGCCAGATGAGTCGCCAGCGGTGGGGCGGGGCGTCGTGGATGGGCACGTAGGCGACGTCGGGGCGGGGGTGGTAGCTCGTGGCCTGGGCCGGCACCGGATACGTGCCGAACCCGGCGCCGACGAGCGCGAGCATCTCCTGGACCGTGCCGAACGACGGCCCGCGCTCCACGGGCCGGCCGTCGGGCGTGTGCTGGGGGACGAGCGCGTGGTCCCAGTAGCTGGGGACCGCCGGCGGCGTGCGAAGGATCGTGGTGCGGGCGAGGTCGAGGAATGACACCGACGGTCGACGGGCGAACGGGTGCCGGGCCGACACGGCGAGCGCCCGGTCCTCCTCCAACAGAACACTGCCGCCGGTGAGATCGGCGAAATGCAGCTCGTCGGCGAGCGTCAGGAAGATCTCGATCTCCCGCTGCTCCACCGGGCCTCCGCTCGTTCGTGAATGTTCTCGTTAACGACCGTTGCGCATCCCGCCGTTGATCGCCACCGCCTCGGCGCCGATCGTTGACCTGCGCCCTCGGCCTGTGGGGGCCAGGAGGAACGGATGACACGCATCGCACCCACCACGCCCACCCGCCCCGGCCTGAAGGCCTTGCAAGGCGCGATCGTCGTCCTGATCGCCATCGTCTTCGCGTCCGCCGCAGTGCGGCTCCTGGTGGACGTGCCGCACCTGCTCGATGGCACGTTCCCGGAGGAGGAGTACGACAGTCGGTACGTCCAGCATCCTTGGCTGGCGTACGTACACATCGCGCCTGGCATCGTGTACCTGCTCGGTGCGCCGGTGCAGCTCGCGTACCGGATCCGTAGCCGCCACTACAGCTTCCACCGCAGGCTCGGCCGGGTGCTGCTCACTGTCGGCCTGATCAGCGGAGCGTTCGCCATCGCGCTCGGGTACGTGATGCCGTTCGCCGGCACCAGCGAGTCCATCGCCACCTACGTCTTCGGCTCGTGGTTCCTCGTCTGCCTGCTGCTGGCCTTCCGGGCGATCCGCCGCGACGACGTGGTCAACCACCGCCGCTGGATGATCCGCGCGTTCGCGATGGGGGTCGGTGTCGGCACCATCCGCATCTGGCTCGGTCTGTTCGAGGCGACCGGCCTGTTCGAGTTCCAGAACGGCTTCGGTGTGGCGTTCTGGCTCGCCTTCCCGATACACGCGGCCGTCGCCGAACTGTGGATCCGCAACACCCCGCACGCGGACGGATAGGAGACATGGGGGCCCGGAGGGACCGTGACACCTCAACAGAACACGACCGAGTTCCCCGTGATCATCTCCGGGGGTGGGCCGATCGGCATGGCCACCGCGCTGGTACTGGCCCGGCAGGGCGCGCGCAGCGTCGTGCTGGAACGCAACACCAGCCCGCACTGTGGCCAGTCCCACGTCCCCCCTCACGCTCGACCTCGAGGCCGACGGGCTCTGCCAGGTGTCCGGCTCCGCAGGGCGAACGACACTACGCAAGACACTCGGCGGCGGGGTCAGCCTGCTCGCCGTGCCCGCCGACGGCGGTGCCGGCCACGATCTGGCCCGGGCCTCGCAGAGGTCCCCACACCCACCGGCGTCCGGCGCCACCTGCTCACCCGCGCCGACACAATGACCCGGAACCCCCGCGGCATCGACGTGATCAGCGACTCCACCGGGGCCCTCGTCAGCGCGTACTCCGGTCCCCGCGACCAGCTGTACCTCGTCCGCCCCGACTGCCATCTCGCCGTACGGATCGAGCTGGCGGACCCCGACGCGCTCGCCGGCGCCGTCGAACGCGCGCTCGGCATCCTCGCACCCACACCACCCGCCAGACCTGTTCCTCGACCCCGCGCACGTGATCGCGGTTGCTCATCGCAGTGGATATGAGTGATGCTCATGAACGACGGTCCATCGCCCTCCACGCTTCTCGAGTCCGACGGTCAGTCGGAGACGGTTCTCGGGGTCCGCTGCCAGCTCATCGGCGGTCCCGCACCGGAGGAGGGCGTGGGCGAAGGCAACGTCGACCCCGGCGGTGACATCGAGTGAGACGATCTCGAAGATGCCGCCCGCGCGTTGATGCTCGAAGAACGGTGCCCAGGAGTCGCGGTAGGCAGCGATGCCCTGGATTCCGTCAGTGGGTGGCGGGACGTCGAACATGACGATGTCCTCAGCATGGTCGGTGAGCACACCGTCCAGCTCCTGCCCGCGTACGGCCGCGGCCCAGCGCTCGATCAACGTGGCTATCGTGCGTTCGTCTGACTGGTTCGAGCTCATGGTTGAGTGAATCCTTCCTCGGTGCGGGCGGGGGCCTCGGTCGGCGCCGGGGCGACACCGACCCTGCGGAGCGCGACCGCGGCGAAGCAGGCGCCCGCGACCGCGATGAACGCGCCGCTGAGGGCAGCGATCTCGAGACCGTCGGTGAAGGCGTGGCGGGCCACGGCGAGCAGCGGCTGCGCGGTTGCGGCTGGGAGATCGGCCGCGGTCTCCGCGGCGCCGGCCAGCGTTTCGCGGGCCGCCTCGGCCTGCTCGGCATCGAGTCCGGCGAACGAGGTGCGCAGATCACCCCGGTAAACCGCGACGCTGATGCTTCCGAGCAGCGCGATGCCGAGTGCGCCGCCCAGCTCGCTGCCCGTCTCGGACAAGCCCGAGGCGACGCCGGCGCGCTCGGGCGGCACGGTCCCGACGACGAGGTCCGTGGCGAGCGTGATCACCGGCGCCACGCCGAAGGCCAGCAATACCGACCCGGTCACGACGACGGCGAGTCCTGAGCTGGCGCCGGCCTGGCTGACCGTGGTCAGACCGGCAGCCGCGACGGCCAGTCCGGCCGCGACGACGAACCCCGGCCGGAGCCCGCGAACCAACAAAGGCACCACCAGCGCTCCTGCGATGAATCCGAACGCCGACGGCAGCGTCCACAGCCCGGCGACGAGCGGCGACTGGCCGAGAACGAGCTGGAAGTACTGCGCGATGAGCAGGAACGTCCCGAAGTTCACGACGAAGGACAGCGTGTTCACGCCCAGCGCAGCGACGAACGCCGGCCGCCGGAACAGCTCGAGATCGATCATGGGATCCGTCAGGCGCCTCTGGCGCCGAGCAAATACGACCGCGAGCGCGACACCCGCGACGACCGGGATCATCGGCGCAACTCGCCAACCGTTCTCGGCGAAGTCCTTGAGGCCGTAGATGACGGCGAGAACAGCGACGAGGCAGATGATCGCGCTCACCGCATCGAACCGGCCGCCCGCAGGGTCCCGGAACTCCGGAATGAGTCGCGGTCCGAGGATGAGCAACAAACCCATCACCGGCACGGCGATCAGGAACACCGATCCCCACCAGAACGCCTCCAGCAGCGCCCCGCCGACCAGCGGCCCGATCGCCGCGCCCGTCGAGAAGCTCATCACCCAGATGCCGATAGCGGTGGTCCGCTCGCGCGGATCGGGGAACATGTTCGAGATGAGCGACAGAGTCGACGGCGCGAGGGTCGCCGCGGCGATCCCGAGAAGCGCGCGCGTGGCGATGAGCATCCCCGGTGTCGAGGAGAACGCCGCGAGGATCGACATGACGCCGAAAGCCGCCGCCCCGATCAGGAGCAGTCGTCGTCGACCGATCCTGTCGCCGAGGCGACCCATGGGGATCAACCAGCCGGCAAGCATGAAGCCGTAGATGTCGGTGATCCAGAGAAGCTCGGTCCCCGACGCGTGAAGATCCTGCGTGAGCGCGGGCGCGGCAAGGTAGAGGACGACGAGGTCCATCGAGTACAAGATGCACGGCAGCGCGATCACCGCGAGGCCGTACCAGCGCCTCGGATCCGGTGTCACCCGGCTCATCGCGACGCGCGGAGGCGCTCCTCGACGCCCATAGCCGCGGATCCACCGTGGATGTTCGGGAGCCTCATGCCACCGCACCTGGCGGCCGTACGGCGAGCACCAGTTCGAGGTTGTCCGCCGGCGCCGGGACGGTGGTCGTGAGGGAGAGGCCCTCGGTGGTCATCGGTTGTCCCTTCGGTCACGCGTGCTTGGTGGGCCAGGGCGTTCCCCTCCCGGCAGTAGAGACCGGGCCCCGCCCCGGAACTCATCGACCGAGCGCACGTCAGCGCAGGCGCCAACCCGGACCATCCCTCTGGCCGGATCTACGTTGGCGGGCTGATATCCAGGAATCGATCACCAAAGCGACAGGATGCGCCGGCGTCCGATTTCAGCCGTCGTACCCTACGAATCCGACGGGTATCTGCCCGTCGCTCCCGCGCACGGCGGCCGCTGCTGCGTCGACCCCGAGCCCGCCGTACAGCTCGATGAGCCCCAGCTCGAGGCCCTTCAACGACGCGACGACACTCTCGACGGCGGCAGCGTCCGGCACCGGAACGAAGACAGCGTCGGCGTGGGTGTCGCGGTCCCGGTCCGGGTCGAGCCCGGGCGCGAGGTAGAGGAACGCCGCAGGCCTCAGCTCGCCCGCGATGGCAGGGCGCTTGTACTCGGTGATCCGCTCCAGCGACGCTGGGGCCGACCCCGCGCCGCCGCATGATCAAACCCGGCGAACGTATGTGGTCAACGCACTAGTGGCTCGACACGCAGTGTCGACCAGGTAATTGATCTCGTCCGCTGTCTCGGGAGGCTGCCCGCACCTCGAGTGCGGGAGGTGGTTGTGGCGCGCAGACCAAGCGTGTTCGTGCGGCCGTTGTCAATGGACGAAGGCCGCAAGCTTCAGCGGATCACCCGGACCGGCAAGAACCCGGTCCGGACGCGCCGCGCGATCGTGGTCTTGATGTCCGCCCAGGGCCAGACGGTCCAGGACATCACGTCGTTGCTGCAGGTCAGCGACGACTACGTGCGGGATGTGATCCACGCGTTCAACGAGCGGGGGTTCGACGCGCTGAACCCAAACCGAGCGGGGACGACCGACGAGGATCGGTGACCAGGTCCGCGCCTGGATCTGCGCGATCGCTCGGACGCCCCCCGCCGACTGGGGCATCACCGCGTTCCCCACCTGGTCGCTGGCCAAACTGCGCTGTGGAGAATCTGATCCTCTATTCGAAGCTCACTGCAGCTCGCGCCGCGCGGGCGGGCTCACCACGATCGCCAGGGTGGCCTTCGCCCGTGCGTAGGTCTCGCGCTCGGTCGCGGCCCCGGACACCGGTGAGCCGGTTCCCGCGCAGCCGCTCCGCCTCCAGGCCGAGCCCCTCGACCAGGGCCATGATGCGCCGCCCGTGCGGGTGGTCGTACGCGGCCGGGTCGCGACCACCCGCGTCGGAGTCCAGCGTTGACGCGGCACCGCGGGCGGGGCCATCGCGCCGAGGTCGTGCGTGCGGACGGCTTCCCCGCTGGCGCTATGCGGCGCCGCCGGTGCATCCGGCGCCAATGGCACCCCGAGGTCGACCATCGCGGACGCATACCCGCGCCGGTAGGCGATGACACGCGCCCGCACGCGACTGGTCCGGGTACTGCGCGAGGAGCCGGCGGCAGAGGAGTCGACCGCGGCGGCGCGCTGATTCCTCAGCCGGGACCACGGCTGTCGTCGAGTCGAGCCCCCGCTTCATCTGCTCCGGGGGATCGGCGGGGGAACGCGACGGCGAGCACGATCTTGCCGAGATGTGCCGCCCACGGCTCGCCGTTGGGCTCCCCGGGCCTGCTCGAGCGGGAACGTGCTGACGCTGGCGACGTCAGGCGTTGCGTCGTCGAGCAGGCGTCCGAGTTCGGCGAGCTGCGGGCCGGTCGAGCGCACGGGGTGATCGAGACCAGGATCGGAACGACTTGTGCGACCGCTCTCGTCCTGGACTGGCTACTACGGCCGCGACGCCCAGACGACCTTGCCGTCGGCCGTCCGAAGGGTCAGGTTCTCGTCGTCCTGAACGTGCAAGGCAACGTCCTCGCCCTGGGTGCCGGTACTGAAAAGCACCTTGCCGTCCTTCGTGACCACGAAGTTCCCATCAGTTCGCATGGTCGCCACGGCACCCGGGTTCGGAGCCGTAGCCGTGTGGAACAGCACCTCCTTGGCCGGATTCACCAGAACAATGTTCCCGTCCGTCTGCGCACGCAGCTGAATCTTGCCGTTGGGCGACCTGCGCTCCTCACCGCTCTTCAGCGTCTGCCCCGAGCGAAGCACACTCTTTTCCCGCCTGACGTCGCTGAGCGCCCAGACGACCTTGCCGTCGGGCGTCCGAATGGTCAGGTTCTCGTCGTCCTGAACGTGCAAGGCAACGTCCTCGCCCTGGCTGCCGGTACTGAAAAGCACCTTGCCGTCCTTCGTGACCACGAAGTTCCCATCAGTTCGCATGGTCGCCACGGCACCCGGGTTCGGAGCCGTAGCCGTGTGGAACAGCACCTCCTTGGCCGGATTCACCAGAACAATGTTCCCGTCCGTCTGCGCACGCAGCTGAATCTTGCCGTTGGGCGACCTGCGCTCCTCACCGCTCTTCAGCGTCTGCCCCGAGCGAAGCACACTCTTTTCCCGCCTGACGTCGCTGAGCGCCCAGACGACCTTGCCGTCGGGCGTCCGAATGGTCAGGTTCTTGTCGTCCTGAACGTGCAAGGCAGCGTTCTCGCCCTGGCTGCCGGTACTGAAAAGCACCTTGCCGTCCTTCGTGACCACGAGGGACCCATCAGTCCGCATGGTCGCCACGGCACCCGGGTTCGGAGCCGTAGCCGTGTGGAACAGCACCTCCTTGGCCGGATTCACAAAAACCAGGTTCCCGTCCGTCTGCATACGCAGCTGGTTCTGGCCGTTGGGCGACCTGCGCTCCTCACCGCTCTTCAGCGTCTGCCCGGACTTCAACACTGCGCTCGCCTGGTCGGCCGAGGCAGCGCTCACCGCCACCGCGCCTCGACTCGGTTGAGCGGCCACGGCGGCGTTCGCGGCCGCGGCCGTCAGGAGCGAGCCTGCGAACAACGCAGCGACCGCGACGGCCGCCGCTCCCGTCCGCAGAGCGACACGGCTCGACATCTTCGACAACTGTTCCCTCACTGTTCCTCTCCCGTTCCGGGATGCGCCCACACTCGAATCTCTCGGGGCCATGGCACGCCGCCAACGCGGCACCTTCTTCATGGGCGTCCCGCTGGCACCGGATGACGCAGACCATGCTGGTGATCGTCCTCGCCATGAGGCAGCGCCTGTACTCGTCGCCCTTCGAGACCTCCGCCTATGGCCGCGTATGCGGTGACGCTTGCCTCCGACACGTCCGGCATCGACTCATCGAACTACGGGGAGCTCGCCGAAACCGGCAGTACGGAGATCAACCGTTCAGTGGAGATGATGGCAGTCAGCGATGCCAGAGCAATGCCAGCACGCTGCCAACTCCAGCAAACTGCGCTTGCAAAATGCGACGGTCCCTCGACATGCGGAGGAGTTCGACCGACGAACACCGTACAGGCGACGCACACACTCGTGAGATCACCTAAATGGCTGGACCCCTGCGGGCCCCGAGCTCGCGGAGGCAGTCACGGCCCACTTGCTCGACCTGACCACTGGGACCGCCGGGCCGGGCCGGGCCGGGCGCATTTGTGGATGTCGGGCGTCGCCATGAAAGTGAGAGAAACCGGACCACTGTCCCTCTTGCCCGGATTCCAATCGATGGGTAGCGCCGGATTCATGCCGCCGGTTCTGGATGAGATGTTTCAGATGATGGCAGTCGCGACAACCGGTTGGACTACAAGCCATACGGGAATTCACGAATCTCGCTGTGGCTATAGCGATGAAGGTCTTCAACCTCGGCCTTCGCGAATTCCTCGTGCTCCCGCACGGGTTCCGCAACCGCGACCTGCGCGGCCTGCTCGCCGGACTACTCGGCAAGACCGCCGACGACATCAGCGCCAGCCAGGCCAGCTACGACCTACGCCGCCTACGGGCCCACGGCCTGATCAACCGCATCCCTCGCAGCCACCGCTACCGGGTCACCGACGCCGGCCTGCACCACGCCATGCTGCTCACCCACCTCCAGACCCGACTGCTGCAACCCGGCCTGGCCCAGCTCACCGACCCCGACCCACCCGCACCCAGCCCCCTCCGCACCGCAGCCCGCGACCACCAACGCGCCCTCCACCGACACACCCAGCAGGCCGGATTCACCGCATGAACCCAAACTCGACTCGATCAGACCGACTTCGTCGGTCCTAGTGGCTCGACACGCAGTGTCGACCAGGTAATTGATCTCGTCCGCTGTCTCGGGAGGCTGCCCGCACCTCGAGTGCGGGAGGTGGTTGTGGCGCGCAGACCAAGCGTGTTCGTGCGGCCGTTGTCAATGGACGAAGGCCGCAAGCTTCAGCGGATCACCCGGACCGGCAAGAACCCGGTCCGGACGCGCCGCGCGATCGTGGTCTTGATGTCCGCCCAGGGCCAGACGGTCCAGGACATCACGTCGTTGCTGCAGGTCAGCGACGACTACGTGCGGGATGTGATCCACGCGTTCAACGAGCGGGGGTTCGACGCGCTGAACCCAAACCGAGCGGGGACGACCGACGAGGATCGGTGACCAGGTCCGCGCCTGGATCTGCGCGATCGCTCGGACGCCCCCCGCCGACTGGGGCATCACCGCGTTCCCCACCTGGTCGCTGGCCAAACTACGCGAGCACCTGCTCACCGAGGGCATCGTGGCCGAGCTCAGCCGCGAGACACTGCGCGCCGGATCCTGCACGCCCGCGGTGTCTCCTGGCAGACCACGACCACCTAGAAGGCCTCCACCGACCCGGACTTCATCCCCAAGATGCGCCGGGTCCTGGACCTCTACGACCACCCACCCGCCGACGGCCGAGTGGTCTGCGTCGACGAGTTCAGACCACTGAACCTACTACCCCGCAAGGGCAAAGCGTGGCGGCCCCAGCGCCAGCCGCGCCGACAGCGAGCCACCTACACCCGCACCGCCGGGGTGATGCACATGCTCGCCGCCCTCGACCTGGCCACCGGCAAGCCGTTCTACCGGATCCGAGACCGCAAACGCTGGATCGAGTTCCTCGACCCGCTCAAGGCCCTGCGGGCCCGCTGGCCTCAGGAGAAGCTCTACGTGGTCTGCGACAACTTCTCCCCACACCGCCACGCCCGCGTCCGCCAGTGGTACACGACGAACGCGGCCGAGTTGGTGTTCCCGCCGACCTACGGCTCGTGGCTGAACTGGATCGAGACCAAGTTCGCCGCCCTGCGCTACTACGCCCGGGGCGGCACCGACCACCGCAGCCACACCGAGCAGAACACGGCAATCACTGCCTACGTCCGCTGGCGCAACGCCCGAGCCAGCCCCAAGACCAACTTCGCGGTCAACACACCGATCCGAACCTGGACCAGTTACCCGGTCAAGGCTGCGTGACAAGCCACTAGCTCACCTAGCGTCCGGGGCGACCACTACTCCCCTCCCTCTGCCGCGCGATGCAGGCATCAGGGGCGATCTGGGACCGGGGTACGTCAGTCACGTCGGCCAGAACAACCTCCGGATCAGGAGCCGGCTGGCATCCGACAACCTGCGTCAGGGCACACGGACCCGGCGGTCGATGAACGCCGTTCACGGGCGCGGGGTCACGAGGTCCTTGGCGATCACGATCCGCTGGATCTGGTTGGTGCCCTCGAAGATCTGCAGGACCTTCGCCTCGCGCATGTAGCGCTCGACGGGGAAGTTCTCCGTGTAGCCGACCCCACCGAGGATCTGGACGGCGTCGGTGGTGACTCGCATGGCCATGTCGGTGCAGAACAACTTGGCCATCGCCGCGTGCTGGGTGACGGGCTGGCCCGCGTCCTTGCGGCGGGCGGCGTCGAGGTAGAGGGCACGGCCGGCGGCGATTCCAGTGGCCATGTCGGCGAGCATGAACGACACGCCCTGGAAGGCGGCGATCGGGCGGCCGAACTGCGCGCGCTGCGCGGCGTAGGCGGCAGCAGTGTTCAGCGCGGCCTGGGCGAGCCCGACCGCGCATGCGGCGATCCCGAGCCGGCCGCCGTCGAGGGCGGACATGGCGATCTGGAAGCCCTGGCCCTCCCGGCCGATGAGCCGGTCGGCGTCGACCTTCGCATCCTTGCAGACAACCGGGGCGACCGGCGATCCGCGCAACCCCATGAGGCGTTCCCGGGGTCCCGGGGTCAGGCCGGGGGTGTCGCGGGAGGCGAGCAGGCAGGAGATCCCGCGGCTGCCCGGACCGCCGGTGCGGACCATGAGGTTGTAGAAGTCGGCGTGGCCGGAGTGGGTGATCCAGGACTTGGCGCCGTTGACGACGTAGTGGGCCCGGGCAGCACTGCCGTTGAGGGTCGCCCTGGTGGTCAGCGACGCGGCGTCCGATCCGGCGTTCGCCTCGGACAGGCAGTAGGCGCCAAGCATCGAGCCGCCGACCATGTCGGGCAGCCATCGGTCGCGCTGCTCGGCCGTGCCGTAGGTGGCGAGCGGGAGACAGGCCAGGGTGTGCACGGCCACGCTCTCGGCGATCGTGACCCACGCCGTCGCGAGCTCTTCGATGACCTGCAGGTAGACGCCGTAGGGATGGCCGCCGCCACCGTACTCGTCGGAGAAGGGCAGCCCGAGCAGTCCGAGCTGTCCCAGGGTGCGCAGGACGTCGCGGGGGAATGCGCCCTCGCGCTCGTGCGCGTCGGCCCGCGGGGCCAGCTCGTCACGGGCCAGCTCCCGGGTGACCTGCAGCAGGTCGCGGGCCTGTCGCGTCGGCACGTCCCGCTCGACGGCAGTGGTCATCGATACGTCCTCTCGTCGGTCGCCGCGCTCTCGCAGGTGCGCGGGTGTGGATGGCCGGCGGCCACGGAAGGCGGACGCCGGCAGGACCGGCGGTCAGGCCGAGCCGGGTTTCGGGACTCCGCGTTCGGCCCTGCCGGGCCGTGCGGGCGGTTCGTGTTCGAGAGCGCGTTGGCGGGTCTCGGGGAGCGCGGTGACGCAGATCAGCGACAGCAGACCGATCAGCGAGAGCATGACCCCGATGGCGAAGCTGCCGTACGACCCGACCAGTGCGGGGGCGAGCAGCGGCGGGACGGCGCCGCCGAGGATTCCGGCGAGGTTGTAGCCCAGGCCGGCGCCGGTGTAGCGGTGCTCGGCCGCGAACAGCTCGGGCAGGTAGGAGCCGGCCGGTCCGTAGCCGATCGCGAAGATGACCATCGTGACCGACAGGCCGATCGCGAACGCGGTGGCGCTGCCGGTGTCCAGCAGTGGAAAGAGCGCCAGCGCCCAGATGCTGCCGGCGACGCAGGCGGTGCGGATGACGGTGCGGCGACCGAAGCGGTCCGAGAGCACGCCGGCGATGACGGTGGCGGTGGCGAACAGGACGGCAGCGGCGATGCCCAGGCTCAGCACGACGGGGCGGGACAGCGCAGCACCGTCGGGGTTCGTCCCGTAGCTGGTCAGATAGGCGGTGCCCATGTAGAAGAACGCGAACAGCATGGCCAGCGAACCGGCCGCGAGCAGCACCTCGCGCGGCTGGGCGCGGACGACCTCCAGGATGGCAGCCCTTGGACCGGTCCAGCGAGGTCGCCGCGGCCGTGGCGCGTGCCTGGGCCTCGCGGAAGGCCGGCGTCTCCTCGATCTAGAGCCGGACGTAGAGCCCGACCCCGACCAGCACGATGCTGAGACCAGGAACGGGATCCGCCAGCCCCAGGACAGGAACGCCTCATCGGTATCGCCCATGACCAGCCCGGTGACCAGGAACGTGCCGGACGACAGGGCGAACGCGATCGCCGGACCGAGCTGCGGGAACATCGCCGTAGAGACCGCGCTTCCCCTTCGGCGGGCGTACTCCGCGGTGAGCAGCGTGGCGCCCGCCCACTCGCCGCCGACCGCGACACCCTGCAGCGATCCGCAGCAGCACACAGGATCGGCGGCGGCGACGCCGATCGTCTCGGCGTCGGGCAGCAGCCCGATCAGAACGGTCGCGATGCCCATCAGCAGCAGCGTCGAGATCAGCGTTCGCTTGCGGCCGATCCGGTCGCCGATAGTGGCCGAACACGATCGCGCCGACCGGCCGGGCGAGGAACGCGACCGCGAACGTCGCGAACGAGGCCACGGTTCCGCGGTCGCGCCGAGCGCCGGGAAGAACACCTTCGCGAACACCAGTGCCGCGGCCGTGCCGTAGATGAAGAAGTCGTAGAACTCGATCGTGGTGCCGGCGAAGCTCGCAACGGCAACCCGCCGCAGCGGAACCGGTGGCGTATGTCCCGGGCTGGACGCTGTGGACATCGAGGGCTCCTCGTCGAGCGCGGACCGCAGGTGACGGCGTCAGGTTCGCGGCACGGCAGGGGTGGCCGCTACCCGCGAAAGCGGGTGGTACCCGGGAGCGACCGGTCGCTGCCGGTGAACGTCCACCGCCGGGACAGCAGGCGGAGCGCGGCTCAGAGCAGGCCGGCGGCCCGAGCGGCGACGACCGCACGCGTCCGGTTGCCGGCGTCGAGGCGGCGCATGGCGCTGCGCAGGTAGGCCTCACCGTCTCCACGCTCAGGCCGAGCGTGTCGGCGATCTCGGCGTTGGTCGCTCCCACGCCGACCAGCCGCAGCACCTGGACCTCGCGTGGCGCCAGCGTCAGTCCGTCCGCGGCGGACCCGATCCGCTGGGCCTGGCCCGGTGAGGCCGCGGTGGATGCGGCTGAGCTCGTCCCGCAGCACGGGATCGGTCGTCGCTGCCGCCAGCGAGGCCAGATCCTCCAACGCGCGTGCCTGCGCCGACCCGACGTGCAGGCCCGTCAGAGTCCGAGCCGCCCCCCCGGACAGCGTCGAGGACACCGCCACCGGATGTGGAGGCCGGTCCAGCAAAGCGGTGACGTCGCGGGCGACGTTGGCCGCGATCACGGCGGCGTTGTGCACTGCGACGTCACCGATGGGCCGGTTCTCGCGCACCGCCCCGTACAGCACCCCGCGGACCGCGCCGTGCACCCGGATCGGGAAGGCCAGGATCGAGGTCAGACGTTCGCGCTCGACCACGGCGTGGTCGTAGTCGTGCGTGATGCCTGGTGTGGAGGCGTAGTCACTGACCCGGCACGGGGCCTCGCGGACCATCGCCGCGCCTCCCAGTCCGCGCCCGGACAGCACGCTCACCAGCCGCAGCGCGTCGCCCAGGGTTCCGACCAGATGGGTGATCGTGAGCTGCTGTCCGTCTCCGGTGCTCCTGGTGGCACCGCCGAAGACCACCGGTAGGCCGGTCGTCCGCCGCAGCTCGTGCAGGCGGCGGGGCAGCACCCGTTCCACGGCCCGGGGCACCGCGTCGTCGTCGATCAATGCGTGTCTCCGATCCGATCCAGGACGGCCTGTCAGCGGCCGATGAAGTCCGCCGTGCGGCGCTCGACGAAGCTGCGCAGGCCCTCGGCGGCGTCCTCGGACGTCCACAGCGGCTGCAGGCTCGCGGCCATCTGCGCGGTCCCGGCGTCGCGGGCCGCGGCGATCGCTGCGCGCGCCGAGGCGAGAGTGGCCTGCACCGCGAGCGGGGCTTGGCGGCCGATCCGCTCGGCGATCTCGACGGCGCGCTCGACGTGGGCGCCGCCGCTGACGACCTCCTGCACGAGGCCGATCCGAAGTGCCTCGGCGGCCCCGAACTCCTCCGCGGTGAGCAGGAACCGCATGGCGTTGCCCCAGCCCAGCTGAACGGGGGCGCGGATGGAGCCGCCCTGGAACGGGAAGAGCCCACGTGCGACTTCGAGCTGACCGAACCGGACGTCGTCGTTGGCCACGACGATGTCGCTGGCCAGCGCGAGCTCGATGGACAGCGTGAAGGAGATCCCGCTGACCGCCATCACCACCGGTTTCGGCACTGGCGGCTTCCACAGCCCCAGCGGGTCGAAACGGCTCTCGCCCGCCACGATCTGCGGGCCGCGCTCCTGGATCAGCGGAGCCATCTCGGCCAGATCGAACCCCGCGCTGAAGTGGTCCCCCGTTGCACACAGCACGCCGACACGCAGGTCGTCGTCCGTACCCAGCAGCTCGTAGGCCTCCGCCAGCGCCAGCAGCATGGCGTAGTCGACGGCGTTGCGCCTGCGCGGCCGATCGAGCCGCATGACCAGCACGTGCCCGTGGCGTTCGAGAGCCACCCGCGTCGTGTTCTCGGCAGCACTGTCCATGCCGTCTCCAGTTCCAGGACTCCTGCGGTGCGAGGAATGAGCCGGGGAGGCGTTCCGGCGGCGTCAGCGAATTGCCCGCACCCTTACAGACCTGTCAGTATCAACGGCGTGTCAACACCGAGTGCGGAGCGCCTCCTGCAGACCGCGACGGAGGTCTTCTACGCCGAAGGCATCCGCGCTACCGGGGTGGACAGCCTCGTCGCACGCGCCGGGGTATCGAAGCCGACTTTGTACGCGCAGTTCGGCTCCAAGGAGGGCCTGATCGCCGCGGTGCTCGACCGGCGCCGGCAGAATCGCCAGTCGCAACTGACGACGTTCCTGGCCGAGACGGACGCGGAGGGAGAACAGCGGCTGCTGGCGGTGTTCGACTGGCTGGCCGAGGGGCATGGACGATCGGGGTTCCGAGGCTGCCCGTTCACGAACGCAGCGGTCGAGCTGCCCGACCCCGCCCACGATGCCCGCGTGGTGATCTCGATGTATAAGGACTGGCTGCGCACGACGCTGACCCGCCTTGCCGCCGACGCCGGGCTGGTCGACCCCGAAGGGCTCGGCTTCGACCTGCTCCTGCTCATCGACGGCGCCAACGCGCGTGTCGTCGTCGCCGACGACCGCACCGCGATGCGCCGCGCCCGCTCGGCCGCCGCCCGCCTGATCAGATGCGCCCGCCCACCCGGCGGCAACCCGGGGACGCAGCCCGGGACCGCGTGACGGAGAACCGCCTCGAGACCGGGGACTGTAGCCAGCGACCGAACGCCACCTGCTCTCCGATGCCGAGTACGTGACAGGCCGACCAGGAGCCAGCCGCTGAAATCGCCGTGCGTGCGCCCGGAAGCCCACACCCACCATGGCCGCGGCCGTGATCCGCTGGGTCACGATCAACACCATCACCCGACGACTCGCCCGCGCCCCGGCAGCAACGCGCACCTTCACCTGCACAAGTTGATCTTCTCAACACACCTCTCACCGCCAAGACAGGTCTCGGGAACGGGCGGCTGCACGACATGGGGCACACCGCGGTGACCGGTCTTGCTCGTCCTCGGCATGCGAGAGCCGACAGTCGTGGAGCTGATGGACTGATCGACCCATCCGGCTTCATTCGGGGCCAGCAGGGACCGACCGAGAGCGCGGCTGGGACTGCACCGACGCTGTGGGACTCAAGGCCGTTCACCACGGCCCGTCAACCCACGGGAGGACCAACGGGGCTAATACCAGAGTTCCAGCTGCTCGTAACCTGCGGCGATTGGCGGGAACCACCTGCATCGGTAGGGCCAGCCGAACTCACGCTGTGCGTCCTGGCCGATCCGGTTGCACCACTCAGGGGTATGGATGCCCTGTCGATGCCAGCTCGCCTGCTGGGAATTCGCCGACGCCGGCGCCTCCTTCGCATGCGCCGTGGTCACCGTGATCGGAACGACCGCGAACGCAGACAGGGCCGCGGCGACGACCGCCAGCCTCCTCCTATTGCGCCGCGTTCCGCGCGAGGCGATGTGTGTCCTGACCGACGACGTCTGCAAGTTTCCCCCAGGCGATCTGATATCGACTGTCCGGCACAGTGTGGACCGATGAGCCAACCTGCGGCCGTGACAGGCAGCAGTGTTTTACACGGCACTGCCACGGCACTGCCACGGCGTTTCCATGCCCTTGCCGATGACCGTGTGCAGCACACACTGTGGGAGCGAATGAACTCATTGCTCCCCGCACCCGCCGCTTCCCGGGCCCGAGCCCGTTGACTTCAGGGCCGTGCCGCGCTGGCCGGGTCGGGTTCGGGCAAAGGACCGGGGTCGGCTGGAACCAGCTCCCCGCCGAGGTGATCGACTGCTCCACGCTCGGCCAGTTCTACGGCACCCTATCGAGCGGGGTCCGCGACCTGCTCGCCGGTGTGATCGGCTATCAGTCGATCGGCGGCCCAGCGTCCGTTGAAGGCGGCCGAGTCGGACCATGGGAGGCCGAGGTAGTCTCCGGCCAACAGCACGGCGCTCTCATCGGGCAGCCGATCCCGGTAGTGCCGTACCGCCGTAGCGTGTCCGACTCGCATGTAGGGCAGGGCCTCCTGCCAGCGGGACAAATGGCTTTCGATGACACGGCGGGCCAACCCGGGTAGCAGGGGTGTCGCCGCGTCGACGGCGGCGATGCGGATCGCCGCGTCGTCGGCGGCCATCAGTCGCCGCGCGGCATCCTGCCGGAACATGACGGTGACCACCTCGCCGACGGCCGTGGGGTCAGCCCGCGAGTAGATGGCGATCGCCGCCAGCGGGGACGACGAGTTCGGCGTGACCAGGGTGCCGTAGGCCCCGCCCAGCTCGTCATCCGCCAGTGGCTCTTTCAAGGCCAGACCGACCAGCAACTCGCAACTGTAGAAGGTGCGCAGGACCGCGGTCTCGTCCGGAGTCGGGTCAACCAGCATGGTGGTGGCCGGGCGCGCTGGGGTCGCGATCACGACTGCGGCCGCCTCCCGGGGACCGCGGGAGGTAGCCAGGGCAACGTTGCCGCCGGGGGAACTCGAACGCTGGACGCGCTCGACGCGGATGTCGTACTCGACGTCCAGCGTCGCCGCCAGAGCCGTGGTCAGAGAACCCAACCCGCCGCGCAGGGTGAAGGCCTTGGGGCCGAGGGCTGAGTACGCCACAAAGCTTCCCAGCAGGACGGCGCTGTTGTCGGCCAGGTCCTGGAAGAAGAGGCCGTTGACTGCTGGGAGCAGCAGCCGGCGGGTCAGGCCGGAGCCGAAACGCGCCCGCGCCCAGTGCAGCCCGTTGAGGGTGTCCAGATCGCTCCACTGTACGAGGTCGTTTTGGGGCGGTCGGCCAGCTTGCGAGTGGACCACAGTCCCCGTGCCACCGGGGCGATGTCCCGGACGCGCACCATGCCTCCCGCCAGGAAGGACCACGGACGGTCGGTGTCGAACCACCACGACCGACCGTCGGCCACCACCATGGACCGCCCGGTGATCTTGACGACCTGGTGTGACAATCCCGCTGTCCGCAACAGCTCGGGAATGATGTCGTAGCCGCTGGACAGGAACTGTGCGCCCTGTTCCATCAGGCCCCCGCCCACCGATCGCGTGGACATCCGCCCACCCGGCTCGCCCGCGGCCTCGAGCACCCTTACCTGGAACCCGGCGGTGGCCAGCCGGTGGGCTGCGGTCAGGCCGGCGACACCCGCACCGACAACGATCACCTCGTCAGAACGACTGCTCATACGACGCACTCCTCAGCGCTGACCGGCCCGGCCGTGATCCTGCAGGCAGCCAGGAATCCACCCGGTCCGACTCGGGTCCGGCCGGTGAGCTCCCAACCTGGCCGAGTTGATCCGAGGAGGAGCGACGTGGCGGCACAGAGTGGATGAAGCTCCTGGTAGACGGCGATTGGCTAGATCAACACGCCTGACAGGACTTCGAGTGCCTTCCTACTCCGCGGGGATCACCGTATCCGACCACGCCCTCATCACCGCGCCGGATTCGCTACGGCACCGACGCCGTTCCGAACTCGAGTTCACCCAACAGGATCGTCAGCGCGCCAGCCCGGCGACGAAGTTGTCGAAGAGGCCGTGGACCTGCTCGCCTCGGCCAGTGGTCGCTCGTCGATCTACCGGCGCGAGCCGATCCAGCGGATCGTCCGTGACATCCACGCGATCATCGTGGCGCTTCTGCTGGTCGTGGCGCGCCAACGCTCGAACGGCACACGGCACACGGCACAACAGCGTGCCCGGTCGGCGAGAGGCGCCGACCAGGCACGCGAGGACGTCTGGCCTCAGGCGTCCTTACTTCCACTCGATGATCTGGAGGTAGTTCCCGTCGGGGTCGGCGAACGTGCCGAACTTGCCCTTCTCCCGGTCCGCGACCGAGATCCACTCCACGCCGGCCGCGTTGAGCTGGGCCTCCACGGCATCGAAGTCGTCGACGTGGAAGTTGATGATCGCGCGACCCGGTTCGTTGTTCTTCGCCTCGACGTCGTCACGCCCGTCGATGACCAGCAGGAAGCCGCCCAGGTCGATCGCGCCCTCGCCGGTGAACTCCGGCGCCAGCGCCTTGATGTACCAGGCTCGCAGCTCGGCGGGACGGGTCGTGCCGAGCAGCATGCTGCCGGGCTTCAGTGTCGTCATGTCGAATCTCCTTTTCAACTACGGTCGATAATCTGAACCGAAACTCAGTCCACCAGTGCGCCGCCGGACAGATTGGCGACCGTCCCGGTCATAGCTCCAGCGCGGTCCGAAGCCAGGAACGCGGCCGTCTCTGCTATCTCGGAGAGCGTGGGCAGCCTCTTCAGCAGCGTCCCCTGGGCCAACCCGCCTTCGAGGAATTCCTGGACCGACTGCCCGGTCGCTGCCGCGGATTGCTTGAAGAGGTCCTTGGTGTAGGAACCCGCTGCCGGCGCATCGACAACAGCGTGTGGACGGATGTCGATGACCCGGATGTTGGGCGCCAGCTCCGCGGCCAGAAGCCGTGAGAACGCCTCCTTTCCGGCCGCGCTCACGCCGTGCCCCAGGATGCCGCATACAGCCAGTTTGGCACCCGGCTCGGACAAATTCAGGATGACGCCAGGACGCTCGCGCCCCATGTGCCGCGCCACGGCCTTGCTCGTGATGAACAGCGTTCGCAGAAACCCATCGATCGGCCGCATGAACTCCTCCAGCAAGAGGTCTGCCAGCAAAGTCCCTTGGTCGTGCATGACGCTCACGGCGTTGACGGCGATGTCGATGCTGCCGGCCGTCGCCGCGATCGCATCCGCGTGCTCCTCGACCGCCTGTTGATCGAGAACGTCGACTTGCGCGGTCTCGACCGTTCCACCCGTGGCGGCGACATCACGCGCCACGGCGTCGAGCTTCGCCTGTGTCCGCCCGGCGATGAAGACCCTCGCACCTTCCCGTGCGAATACCTGTGCAATGGCGCCGCCGATAGCGCCCCCGCCGCCATAGATCACAGCGTTCTTGTTCTCGAGCAGCAGGCCACTCATGTGCGCCCTCCAGGTGATTGATAGTGATTGGTTCTTCCGTGATTACGCAGACGCGGGGTCACATCCGCCGCCACTGCGAACTCTTCGTCTCCGCAATCACCGGAGGACGCCGGCAGCCCAGGCGGCTCGAGATGGCGATCACCGCAATGATCAGGTCAGTGATCATTGCAGACGAGGCGGTGAAAGTGCTTCAGCCCGAGAAATCCCTCGCACTGGCGCTACCGAGGGTCGCCAGATGGACCCAGCGATCTTCAGGTGGACATGTCACCGTCCCATGATCCGTCCTCTCCATCCGCCGGGCGGCCCGCGTCGAGCGCCCTCATCGCCGTAGCGGCCGCCCTGAGACCAGCTCGGCCGTGCGGGCAAACAGTAACCCTCTCTAGTTGTGAAAGTCAACCATACCTGGTTGAATAAAACGATCGACGTCTGTGGTAGTTTCAGACTAGTTGGACGAGGAGGGCCGGCCATGCCAACCAGCCGTAACTACCGGGACTCATGTGCGATCGCCCGAGCCCTCGACGTCGTCGGGGAGCGATGGGCCCTGCTGGTCGTCCGCGAGCTGCTCCTGGCGCCTCAACGCTTCTCGGAGCTGCGGCATGCTCTGCCCCACGTCAGCTCGAACCTGCTCGCAGACCGACTCCGAGAGCTCGAACGCAACGGGGTGATCCGCCGACTGGCGCCCACGGAAGGGCCGCGGGTCTACGAACTGACCGAATGGGGTCGGAAGCTGGAGCCGATCCTGCTCGCCCTGGGCGACTGGGGGATCGACGCCCCGCAACCCCCACCGCCGAGCGCGCTCAGCGCCACGTCCGTGCTGATCTTCCTGCAACGTGCCGCTCGCCCCGACCCCGCGGCACCCCCGATGGACTGCCGCCTCGAGCTCGGCGGCCGGGTGTGGACGGCCCGCCTGGCGTTCGGACGGGTTCAGGTGCAGCCCGGCGAACCTGCAACGGCTGCCGTCTCGCTCCGTACGGAGCCCAAGGCGCTCAGCGCCCTGCTGGCCGATCCGGCCACACTCCCGGCCGCATGCGCCGACGGCACCGTCGCCGTCGTAGGAGATCTGTCGGCCATCGAGCGGCTGCTGCACGCGGTCACCGACCCGTGGCCCTCCGGCGATCAGACGACCACCTCTCAGGAGCACCAGTCAGAAGTGCCCGGGCCCCGTACCCGGTAGATCTGCAGTCCGGTGACGGCGAATGTTCGGGAAACTCGCCCCAGGCATCCGCGCCAGCCGGCACCGAAGATTCTCCATCCGGTTGCAGGCGCGTCGGATTTCGGCCAGCCCGCCACCTGGTGGTTCGCGGACACCGGTGATCGTCGCAGCCCAGGGCCGAGGTGGGCCAGCAGGCCCGGCCCGCCGGGTCGCTGACGGCTGACCCCCGCAGCGGTCCATGAGCCGACGTGTGGGCGAGCCAGGCAGCGGAGGTGCTCGCCTCGCTCAACAAGCACCTCGGGCGGGCTCCCAGGCGGAGGCGAGCTCGCCCTTCCCGAGCAGCGCCGCGCGCAGGAGCCGGCAGCTGCGCAGGCCCTCAACGACAGTGAGGCGCTGTTCGAACAGCAGCGCGCCACGACGTCCCAGCTCGAGGCGCTGCGCGCGCTGCCCGACCTCATCCCGGAGCTGGCCTCCGCCCAGGCGCAGCTGGAGACCCTCGAGCGCACGTTCAACGAGTCCATCACCACCGCGGCTCGCCGGACTATCGAGAGCCGGTGCGGCGGCTGGCGGAGCAGCGCAACTACGCCACACAGCAGCTGGCCGACCACCGCGACGGCGGTGACGAGGCCGTCCTGGCCCCGCTGCCCGACAACAAGGACGACACGACCCCCGATCGTCGAGCGGGTGCGCGCAGTGGCCGAGGGCCCCGACCCGCCGAGAACCAAGACGACCAGCAGCACGACGACGTGGCGACGACTCCCCGGCCACGCCGAGCCGTGAGGAGAGCGGCGAGGAGACCGGGGAGAATAACAGCGACTCCGACGACTCGGAACGACTGCGGATCCGACCAGCGCGACAGCACGGTGCTCGCCGGCCGGCCGCCGCCCGGCAGGCGGCATCGCCGCCAAGATCAAAAAGGCTGGGGCGACAGTTCGGCCGCGCTCACTTCGCCCCCCCGCACGTGAGTCCTCCATGCTCATCGACGGGAGCCGACGAGCGCGCCCATCACGCGCCGTACCCCAGAGCCGAATGGCTTGTGCGCTCTCACGGCCGGGCGCGGGCTGGTGTCCGCGGACGGCCCCGGCCACGCCCGCCGGATCAGGTGGGCTGTGACGGATCATCGGACCTCGCCGTTCCACTTTCCAATCCTCTCGCGGTAACTGCCGGTGTCCGGCAGCGCGACCCCGGTGCCCCACAGCAGCGCGGACCCGGCGGCGGCTCCGTCCGGGGCGTCCGGGAACAGCCGGGCGCACGACGGGCGCGGCGACGTCGTCCAGCGGGTCCGGTCGATGCCGAACGTCCGCGCCATGTCGTGCCCATGCACCAGGATCTCGGCGGAGCCCATCGCGGCAAAGCCAGCCGTGTCCGAGGTGCCCCACGGATGAAACACGCGTACCTGCGGCGCCGTCGCCCGCACCGTGTGCGCCAACAGCGTGGCCGTGATCGTGACTGGCTCGAGCCGGTCGTCCCGCACCGAGGAGCTCGGCTGGTCGCCGGTGCGCAGCGCGGGGTAGCGGTCGGTGGGGTGGGCGGTCACAGCACCGCTCCCGGCAGCTGCGCGTCCTGCCCCGCACGGGCGGGGGTGCGGTCGCGCAGCACGTTGAGGACGATCGCGACGACGAGGCAGCACACCGCGGAGACGAATGCCGCCCCGAACGCTGCCTGGACGCCGTCGTTGAGGCCGACGCGCCCGTCCGGCGCGGACGGGTCCGTGAACGCCACCGACACCGTCGTGCACAGCGCGATGCCGAACCCCGCACCGATCTGGAAGATCGAATTGTTGACGCCGGACGCCAGGCCGGACTCCTGCGGCGCCACGTTGGACAGTGCCGCGATTGCCGCGGCGACGACGGTGGTGCCGATGCCGTAGCCGAAGACGACCATCGCCGGCAACAGGTCGGTCCAGTAGTTCCCGTCGGCCGTCACCCGAGACAGCAGGTACGCGCCGCCCGACAGCGCCACGGCGCCGAAGACCGCCACCTTCTTGTAGCCGAACCGCGTGGTCAGCGGGCCGGCGAGGTTGGAGCCGACGACGGACATCGCCGCGTAGACCGCCGTGCTCAACCCGAACAGGACAGCCGACCAGCCGAGCACCTCCTGTGCGTACACCGACATCATCAGGGCGCCGCCGTAGATCGTCATCGACGCCAGCAGCGTCATGGCGTTGCCGCCCACCAGGGTGCGCACCCGGAAGATCCGCAGCGGCACCAGCGGCGCCTTCGCCACCCGCTCGACCACGAGGAACAGCGCGAACAGCACCACCGCACCGGCCAGCAGCCCGAGCGTCTGCGTCGAGTCCCAGCCGACCACGGGCGCCTCGACAACGGCGTAGGCAAGCAGCACCAGCGCGCCGGTGACCGTGATCGCGCCGAGCGGGTCGTAGGAGCGCCTGCCCGCGGCGACCGGGGTCTCCCTGAGGAGCCGAGGGCCGAGCACCAGCACCGCGCCGGCCAGCGGGATGTTGATGAAGAAGATCCACTCCCAGCCGAGGCCCTCGGTGATGGTGCCGCCGATGAGCAGTGCGGCAGTGGCGCCGAAGGCACCGATGCCGGTCCAGATGCCGATCGCGCGGTTGCGCTCCTTCCCCTCCTCGAAGGTGCTCATCAGCACGGCCATGGCGGTCGGGGCCATCACGGCTGCGGCGATGCCCTGCACCACGCGCGCAGCGACAAGGACGGCGCCGGACCAGGCGAGCCCGCACAGCACGGACGCCACGAGGAACAGCGCGGTACCGACCATGAACATGCGGCGTCCGCCAAGCAGGTCGGCGGTGCGGCCGCCGAACAGCAGCAGGCCGCCGAAGCTGAGCAGGTAGGCGCTCATCACCCACTGCGAGCCGCTCAGGCCGAAAGACAGCTCGGACTCGATGGACGGGAGCGCGAGGATGACGATCTGCGAGTCGACGATGATCATGAAGTAGGCCGTGCAGAGCACGGCCAGCGCCTTCCAACGGCGCGGGTCGGGAGTGACGGGGGACGCGTCCCCGGGGGGCTGGGGAATGGGCCGTGAGCCCGTTCGTTCTGACACAGGGGGATAGACCGGGACGAGGGGCGCAGATTCGCCGCGGCCACGCGACGAATCCGCGCGACCAGTCTGGTCAGTATTTGTGTGAGGACAACCGCGCACGGACGAGAAGGGCTGACCGTGGTACCGCACGACGATCACACAGTCGAAGGGTGGGCGACCGCCACACTCACCACGTTGGAGCTCCCCGGCCCGGAGGACTTCGTTCGGCTCGCCGACCCGTTCCGCGCCGAGCTGCTGGCGCACTGCTACCGCATGCTCGGCTCGGTGCAGGACGCCGAGGACCAGGTTCAGGAGACCTACCTGCGGGCATGGCGGTCCTATGGCGACTTCGAGGGCCGCTCGTCGCTGCGCACCTGGTTGCACCGGATCGCCACGAACGTCTGCCTCACCGCGCTGGACGGGCGGCGCAAGCTGCCGGTGCCCTCGGGGTTCCCGGACTCCGAGGGCGACGACGACGACGGATCGGCGCCGTGGCCGGCGTCGGTCGCGGAGCGGCCTCCGACCGGTAGCGGCGTCGATCCGGGCCTCACGGATCCGGCCGAAGTCCTCGCGTCGCGCGAGCACCGCACGGGCGCCCTCACGGTCGCGTGGCGGCACCTGTCGCCTCGGCAGCGGGCGGTGCTCGTGCTGCGCGACGTGCTGGACTGGCAGGCCACCGAGATTGCTGCCCTGCTGGGCACCTCCGGCGCCGCCGTGCACAGCATGGTCCGGCGGGCACGCACACAACTCGCGCAGATCCCGGCCGACGCGGTCGATGCCGAGCCCGAGGACGCCACCCAGCGGCGGCTGCTGGAGGATTACGCCGCGATGTTCGAGACGGGCGACATCGGCGCCATGGTGAAGCTGCTGACCGACGGCGCGGTGTGCGAGCTCCCCGGGTCGAGCAGCATCGTGACGGGACGCGAGGCGATCCGGCAACTGCTCGCCACCTGCCCCGCCCTCGGTGATTGCCGAATGGTGGCGGTCACGGTGGCCGGTAAGCCGGGATTCGGCATCTACCGCCGCCACAAGGACGACGGGACCTATCGCGCCCACGGGATCGACGTGCTCGCCACCTCACGCTCGGGCATCACCCGAATCGACGTGATCGAGGATCGCAGCCTCTTCAGCGCGTTCGGCCTGCCGAAGGTGCACCCCGGCGGCCTGAACACGGCGCCGGCATGACGGCGGACGCCCCCTCCGTCCTCACCAGGCGCAGCGGTCTGTTGGCGCGCGCGACCCGCTATACGCGGCGCATCGTCGGCCACGTCGGGCGAGCGGACCTGACGCGGCCCACTCCGTGCGACCGGTGGGACCTGTGGAAGCTGATGCGGCATCTCAACGAGTCGGTGGCCACCCTGCGCGAGGCGGTCGACCATGGTTGCGTGTTCCCCGAGCCGGCTCCCGCCGGACCGAGCGACGCGGACGTGCTGCAGACGTTCGACGTGCAGACCAGGCTGCTGCTGGCCGCGTGGGACGAGCGGCACGGCGACCGGCCGGTCGCCGTGGGCCTCGATCCGGTGTGCGGCATGGTGCTCGCCAACATCGGAGCGGTGGAGATCGCCGTGCACGGCTGGGACGTGGCGCAGGCTTGCGATCTGGATGCAGACTTTCCCACCGGCCTCGCGGACGACCTGCTCGCCGTGGCCCGGTGGGTGGTGCCCCGCCCGCGGTCCTCGCAGTTCGCGCCCGAGGTCGCGGCCCACGCGCCGGAGGCGGGCGACCGACTGGTCGCGTTCCTGGGCAGGCGCCCACTCCGTGCCGTCGACGAGGGTGCCACGGACACCCACGGGGGCCGGGGTGTTGGCCGGGAGCCCGCAGTCTTCCCGAACTGACGCACCACTCACTCTCACTCTGCAGTACAAGATGCGTTTCTGATCGACGTTGCGCTGTTCCCCGCCGACTCGTGGGCCCGTTCCTCGGATCGATGTCGAAGTCAGCGGCAGCATTTGAAGACGATCAGCCCACTCACCCACCCCGGGCGGACCTACAGGCAGGCGTCCGGGTCCGGCACTCCCACCTGCGAGCCTCGGCGCCAGCGAGGCCGATCGCTCGCATGATCTGAACTCCACCGGAACCTTGAGCAGGTCGAGGACCTCGATCCAGCGTTTGCGGTCTTTGATCCGGTAGAACAGCTTGCCGGTGGGTGGCCCGCTGCTGGCGCGGCTGGCACCCCGATGCCTCAGCGGGTCCGACACAGACGAACGGCCTGATCGGAAGTCTCTGTGAGCCTCTGACCAGGCCGTTTGCCTGTGTTCGGGATACTTGGATCGAACAGTGACCTCTTCGGTGTGAACGTGGATACGGCATGTCATGTCGTGCTGCTGAGGACTGTTGCGGCTGGTACGTAGTGCCTTCGAGCGCTCGGCGAAACCAGCACGTGCCGATGCTGGTAATGCCTTTCTGCTGCCTCTCCAGCCCACCAGACGCACCTTGACGCCAGGGCGCGATCGAAACGACGAGGGCGGCTTACGGTGCGTCGACGGCCCGGGTAACGCTCGGGCAGCGGTTCCCCAGGACGTCGGCAGGGGCGCCCAGCCCGGAAGCGCGGCAGGATGGGAGTATCGCGGACGCTCGGCGTCGGTTGCGCAACCAGTTGGTGGGTGCAGGTGCGGCGCTTGCTGAAGTCGCCGTTTCTGGGGTGGGTCATCGCGCTCGGCGCGCTCGGCGGGGTCATCGTTCTGACGTGCGTGTTGGTCGTTCGCGAGCTACGGCGTCGACGATCAACGAACTCGACGTAATCGACAGCGCGACCTGGGTCAGCGGCAGTTTGTGAACTGAGTCCGACCAGGGCGGATGATCTGGCGGCGGCCCTGACGTGCGGTTGAGCGCCGCCGAGTGTCGACGGGTGTCGTTGTCGATCGGCGGTGGTCTGTACCGGATTTGTCCCGGCGGACCACGGCTTGATCGTCTCGCGGCGAGGGGCTTGGTGTGGCATCCCGTCGACCTGACGTAGCCCGATCACGCAGCGGCCGGAGGGCAACATGCCTGCGAAGACCAACCACATCGACCGAGGTTGCGGCCGCGGGCCGATAGCTCCGCCTCCGCCGTGCGCGCCTGGCGGCGCCGGACGCGGTAGCGGATGTGGCCTCGGCTCCGGCGTGTCGGCCACCCGAATGATGTCCCCGCATGTGCGACGGCAGTGCGGCGAAGAGCCGGCGGCCGCACCCCGTTCAGTGCCCGGGTGGCGCCGGGGCCGACCAGGTCTCCTGCAGGTGCTGCCACCGCAGACCGAGCGGCGCGTCGGGAGCGCGGCGCAGCACCGCGGTAGAGGCCCGCGGTGGGTCCGCCGGGCCGGGCGCCCGGTGTAGCTCCCGGTAGGCGATGACGATGTGATCTGGGGCCACAGCGGCCGCGCGGACATCGGCGATCGTGATGCGCAGGCCCGGTGCCGCGCCGTGCGCGGCGCGGAGCAGGCCGAGCATGCCCGCCCGGTCCCGGGGCACGCCGTCGGGCCCGACGAGGGCGAACTCCGGCAGGTGCGCGTCAGCGAGGGCGGCGAACACCGCGTCCGACGCCGGCTCAGCACCCGAGAGCCAGCGTTCGATGCACACGTGATGCCGGACGACTTCGGCCGCAGCCGCCTCGGCGGCCACCAGCGGGGCGCTCATGGCGCGTCATGCGCGCCGGGCCAGCGCTGCGCGTGGATCCAGGCCCGGAGCGGGGTCGGTTCGACGCCCAGCGAGCGCAGCGCGCGCCCACCGTCCCCGTCGTAGTGCTGCGGACGACTGGTCGCCCAGGCGTAGGTCGACGCAACCCCGTTGGCGGCCTCGGCTCCGAGCGCGGCGGCGAGGCCCGCGCGGAACAGCTCCGGGTCGAGGGCTTCATAACGCACCGAACGCCCGAGGGCGGCCGCGAACACGGCCGCGAGCTCCGGGCCCGTGATGGACTCCCCTCCACCGAGGGTCAGGTCCGTCCCGTCGAGCTCGTCCCGGTCCAGTGCGGCGACCGCGGCGGCGGCCAGGTCGGCGTGCGGCAGCCAGGCGACGCGGGCGGCGGCGGGCAGCGGGTAGCGCAGCACGCCCTCGCCGACGAGCGGGCCCGCGACCCCGGGAGCCAGCAGGTTCTCCGGGTAGACGGGTGGCTGCAGCACCACGGTCGGCACCCCCGACGCCCGGAGGACCTTGGCGGCACGGCGCCGCGTCTCGAAGGCGTCGACGGCGGTCGGGTCGGCAGGCAAGCGGGTGCCCGTGCTGAACACCAGGCGACACACGCCGGCGGCGGCCGCCGCCGCAGCGACGGCCCGGCTCATCGCCTCGGTGCGGTCCGGGTCGTAGACCAACGGCAGCTGCACCCAGGCGTGCGTGACCCCGCGGAACGCCTCCTTCACCGCGGCGGCGTCCGCCAGGTCGGCGGAGTGCGAGTGCACGCCGTCGGTCATCCGGCTCGGCTCCCGCCGGCCGAGGCCGCGCACCCGCCGTCCGTCGGCGGCGAGCCGCCGCGCCACCGCTCCCCCCTGGGCACCGGTCGCCCCGGTGACCAGGTACAGCCGATCGTCGTCTGCCACGTCTCCTCCTCGGTTGTTGTGGACGCCGACCTCCCGTCAGGGCTCCAGCCGGCCGAACAGGGCCCGGGCCCCCGCGGTGTCGAGCAACCCCTCGTAGCGTGCGACCCGGTCCCCGCGCACCCCGTAGAGGTGCACGAAGGTCGACTCGAAGGTGCCGGCATGCTCCCGGTGCTGGACGGTGTACCGCGGACGGCCACCTCGTCGCTCTCCTCGAAGAAGGTGCCGAGCGCCATGTCGTAGCGGACGAACTGGCGGGCGACGGCGGCGAACACCGCCGCGACCTCGGCGGGCGAGCGTGCGACCCCCGGGAACGGGAAGCGCCGCAGCACAGGCAGCGACACGTTGTGGGCCACGGGGAGGTCCTGCGCCCCGCGCGCGAGCTGCCGGTCGGCGGGCAGCAGGGCCATCCCGGCACCGAGCGCTGCGCGCGGACGGAGTCGGCGTGCGTCCAGGTCCGAGTCCCCGAGCCGCACCCGTCCGGCCCGGGCGGTGGGCCCCGAAGAGCAGCTGCAGGACCTCGTCGTGACCGGCCCCGACGATCCCGGTCAACCCCACGATCTCGCCACGCGCCAGGTCGAGGTCGATCCCCGGCCCGCCGGGCGCGGCGAGGTCCCGCACGGCGGCGACCCGGATCCCGGCGAGCCGGGCGACCTCCCGGCCGCGGCCGCCCACGAAGTCGAGGTAGCGCCCCAGCGGCGTGTGCTCGACGACGTACCACACGGCGACGCAGGCGAGCGTCGCGAAGTAGAACGGGCGCGGCAGCCCGAGCCACTCGCCTGCCACGAGCTCGACGAACCCGTCCGGCACCCCGGCCTGGATGCTCGGTCCGACGACGCCGAGCGTCACCCCGGCCACCAGCGTCCCGGTGCCGAGCGTGGCCACCATCGACGAGACACCCGCTGGACGGCGAGCAGCGCGTTGACCAGGCCGGCGGCGCAGCCCGCGGCCGTCACGACCGCGACCGGGACTGGGACGTCCTGCGCAGCGGTCAGGTGCGCGAACAGGGACGCGCCGAGGCCGAGCACCGCCCCTATCGACAGGTCGAACTCCCCCGCCGTGAGGACGACGACGGCGCCCAGCGCGGCGATGACGAGTGCCGACTGCGAGCCGAAGATGGTCAGGAAGTTGTCGGGCGTCCCGAACGTCTCGGGTCGCAGCGCCCAGAAGACCGCGACGACGAGAGCCCAGGCCACGAAGATCGAGTACTGCTCGACGAAGGAGGCGACGGAGGCCGCCGCACGCTGATCGCGCATCCCACCTCGCATTCCGAGACGACATTGTCTGGCAACGGACTTGGCAACATCAGGGGGCGTGCAGGATCCCCGGGATCACCGGGGGCGCCTGCGCTACTCGCCCCGAGCCATGCGGCGCAGCTCCTCGACCGCGCCCGCGGGCGGCAGCGCGTACGCACCCGCCCGGCTCGTCGAGGTGCCGTGCGTGGCGCGCAGCCACGCCGCGGTCTCCGCGGCGCGCAGGGCGACCGCGATCGGGTTGAGCACGACGGCGGCGCCCACCCGGTAGTCCCGTTCGTGTGCGCTCAGCAGCGCGAAGAGCCCGCCGGCGGGGACGAGAACCTCGGCGCCCGCTTCCGCGAGCGGGGCCGCCGCCGCCTCGAACGTCGCCCGCAGCTCCCCGTACCCGTCCTCGGTCTCGAAGGCCGACAGCAGCTGCGCGGGAGGCACGGAGATCGACGTGACGCCGACCAGCCGGTCGGCGAGCGAGAGCCGGTGCGCCTGGGCCCGGTGCAGGTCGACGAACAGGTCGTCGATGGTGACCAGCCCGAACCGGCGCCCCAGGGTGAGCGCGTGCAGCATGCTCGCCTCCCCCATCCCCACCACGGGGATGCCGACCGCCGCGCGCGTCTCGTCGAGCCCCGAATCCTGGAAGTGCCCCACGACGAACACGTCGTAGCCCTCGTCCTCGGCGCGCAGTGCGGCGTCGACGCACTGCACGGCGCAGCGCAGCTCGCTGATCCGATGCACCGCAAGGTCGGCGGGCGTCATGCCGGCGACCGTGAACTCCACGCCCGGCGCGGCGAGGGCGTCGAGGTGGCGCTGCAGCCGCCCGAGGTATGCCCCGTGGTGCGCCTCGTCGGTGAAGCTCTGGTACCAGACGCGCGTCACGCCGCCTCCCGGTGGGTCGTGGGGCCGTGCGCCGACTCCGGGGACCCGCCGTCACGGCGTCCGACCAGCGCAGGTGCGTAACGTAGAGGCGCCCTTGGCAGCTTGTCAACAACGCTGGCAACATGCACGCCGACAGTGGACGAGCGAGGAGGAGCCGGGAGATGCAGGGTGCGACGGAGGCGTCCGGGTCCGAGCCGGCTCAGTGGTCGGCGCGCGACTGGCTGCGGCGACTGCACCGGCGGGAGATCTCCTCCCGGGAGCTCTCCGAGTGGTGCATCGACCGACTGGTCGCGGCCGACCGCCGGCTGCACGCCCTGTCCCAGCTCGACCCGGATCGGGCGCTGCGCGATGCCGACGAGGCAGACCGGCGACGGCGGACCGGCGACGGCGGCGCGCTGCTCGGGCTCCCCCTGACCGTCAAGGACAACCTCGACGTGGCGGGCTACCCCACACCGGCCGGTTCGACCGGCGTCCACCCCGTGGCCACCGCGGACGCCGGTACGGTCGGGCGTCTGCGGGCCGCGGGCGCTGTCGTGGTGGCGAAGACCACCCTCCCGGAGTGCGCGTCGTCCTACGAGACGGTCAGCGCTGCCACGGGCCGGACGAGCAACCCGGTGGACGCGCGGCGTACGGCCGGCGGCAGCAGCGGCGGTGAGGCAGCTCTGCTGGGCGCCGACGCCTCGATCGCGGGCATCGGCACCGATGGCGGCGGCTCCATCCGCGTGCCGTCGCACTTCTGCGGCACCGTCGGCATCCGGCCGACCGCGGGCCGCACCCCGGAGACGGGCCAGCAGCCGCCGACGCGTTGGTCGGGCATGGACGACCTGTCCTGCGTCGGGCCGATGGCCCGCTCGGTGGAGGACCTGCGCCTGCTGCTCGGCGTCATGGCGGGCGCCGACGACGTCGACCCGTTCGCGCCACCGGTACCCGTGGACCTCGCGCCGGCGGTGGGCCGCCCACCGCGGGTCGGGTTCTTCGACCTCGACCCCGCGGCCCCGCACACCACAGCGGGTACCCGGCGCGTGAGCCGGGCCGCGGCGGAGGCGCTGGCCGCATCCGGATGTCAGGTCGAGGAGATCGAGCCGTTCGGCCACCCGGAGGCCACGGACCTGTTCTTCGCGGCCGTGGGCGCGGACGGCGGCGCCCATCTGCGCGCGCACACCGCGCGCAGCGACGGGCGGCATGACCCGCAGTTCCGGGAGCTGCTCGCGCGGCTCACCGCGGATCCGCCGAGCGCGGCGGACGTGTTCGCGACCCGGCGCCGGCTGCACACGCTGCGCACCGCGGTCCGCGCCCGCCTGCGCGGGCTCGACGCGGTCCTCTGCCCGGTGGTGGCCGGGCCCGCGCCGCTGCACGGCGTGCTGCCGGCCGCGCGCGCCGGCGCGCCCCTCGACCGCTCCGCGTACCACTACGTGCACGTCGTGGCGCTCGCCGGCCTCCCCTCCGTGGCGGTGCCGGCCGGGAGCGAGGACGGGCTGCCCGTCGGCGTCCAGGTCGTCGCCGCGCCGTGGCGCGACGGCACCGCGCTGGACGTCGCCGCGCGTCTGGAGCGGGTGCTCGGCGGGGTCGCGATCACGCGGTCGCTGGTGGCGGCAGCCGGGGCGCGGTCGTGACCAGCGGGAGCACGGCCGTGCTCACCGGTGTGGGCCAGACGCCCGCCGTGCGCCACCCCCGTCCCGAGGACACCACGACCCGGCTGCTCGCGCGCGCCGTCCACCAGGCGCTCGAGGACGCCGGGTTGCGCCCGGCCGACGTCGACGGTCTCGCGGTCGCGTCGTTCACGCTCGGCCCCGACCACGCGATCGACCTGGCCTGGCGGCTGGGCCTGCGCCTGCGCTGGATCATGGACGACGCCGGCGGCGGCGTCAGCGGGCTCTCGATGCTGCAGCACGCGCGGCGGGCGGTGGAGGCCGGGGACGCGACGACGGTGGTCGTGTGCGCGGGGGACCGCATGGACGGCGACGCGCTGCGCGCGCTCAACGCGCAGTACAACGCCGCAACCCGCGACGAACTCGCCGCGCTCCCGCACGGCGGCCCCAACACGCTCTTCGCGATGCTCACCCAGCGGCACGTCGCGAGCCGCGACCTGCGGCCGGAGGACTACGCCACGGTTGCGGTGCGGCAGCGGGCGTGGGCGGCCGCCAATCCACGTGCCGCGTACCGCGACCCGATGACCGTGCAGGACTACCTCGCCGCTCCGGTGGTCGCACCGCCACTGCGCCGGTTCGACTGCGTCCCGAACGTCGCCGGTGCCGACGCGCTCGTCGTGCAGGCTGCCGACGCCCGTCCGGCACTCGGCCGAAGCGCGCGGATCGCGGCGCTCGCCGCCGTGCACAACCCGGACGACCAGCAGGGCGACGGGCTGACCGGCGGCTTCGCGGAGGTGGCGACTGCGCTGTGGGAGGCCGCCGGGTGCGGTCCCGACGAGATGGACGCGGCGTTCGTCTACGACGACTACCCGGCCATGGCGCTGGTGCAGGTCGAAGGCCTGGGGCTGGACGGGGGCGAGCTGCACAGGTTCATCCGCCACGAGCTGGCCCAGCGGCACTGGCCGCTCAACACCTCCGGCGGCATGCTGTCCGCGGGGCAGGCGGGTGCGGCGGGCGGCACACACGGCTTGGTCGAGGCCGTCCGGCAGCTGCGCGGTCGGGCCGGCGACCGGCAGGTCGACGCGCGGCGCGTCCTCGTCAGCGGCTACGGCATGACGCTGTACCGGCACGGCGCCTGCCACGCCGCAGCCGTCCTGGAGCGCTGCCGATGACCCCGCTGCAGGCCTGGTCGTGCACCGGCTGCGGGCGCGTGCACTTCCCCGAGCGCCTCGGGTGCCCGGTGTGCGGCGGGGCGGTGTTCACGCCGGTCGTGCTGGCCGGCGGGGTGGTGACGGAGGCGACGACGGCCCGCGACGGCACGCCCGTGGCGACCGTGCGCACCGACGCCGGGCCGCTCGTGGTGGTGCGGGCGGCCGCCTGCCTGCTGCCCGGCGACCGCGTCGCGCTGGGGCGGGCCGCCGACGGAGCCGCGAGCGCCGTCACCGTGGGCGAGCCGGGTCAGGGGTCGCGTCGCAGGACGTAGCCGGCCGCTTCCCGGTCCCAGGTGGTGTCGGTGACCCCGCGGCGGCGCAGCACGAACTTCTGCACCTTCCCGTTGGCCGTGAGCGGCAGCTCGTCCACGAGGTCGACGAAGCGCGGCACCGCGAAGTACGCCAGCCGCGACTCGCAGTGGCGCATGAGCTCTGTGACGTCGAACCCGTCCGGGTCGTCGACCACGAGCGCGGCCATCACCTCGTCCTCGCCGAGCTCCGAGGGCACGGCGTAGGCCGCGGCGGCCCGGACGCCCGGGGCGGCCAGGAGCACCCGCTCGACCTCGAAGCTCGAGATGTTCTCCCCTCGCCGGCGGATCGAGTCCGACAGCCGGTCGAGGAACTCGAACCAGCCGTCGGGGTGCCGCACGACCCGGTCGCCGGTGTGGAACCACAGGTTGCGCCAGGCCCGGACGGTCTCCTCGGGCTGGCGCCAGTAGCCCTGGGCGAAGGCGGCCGGATGGTCGGAGCGCAGCAGCAGCTCGCCGGGGACGCCGTCGGGCACGGGCCGGTCATGCTCGTCGGCGACGCGCGCCTCGAACCCGGCGACGACGGTGCCCATGAGGCCCGGTCGTTGCGCGTCGGCCGGGACGCCGATGGCGAGGTTCGACTCGGTCGAGGCGTACCCCTCGACCAGTTGTATGCCGAAGCGCTCGCGGAACGGCGCGTGCAGGTGCGCAGGCGTGGCCGGTGCGAGCGCCACCCGCAGCGCGTGGCTGCGGTCGTCCGGGCCGGGAGGACGCGACGCGAGGATGCCGACCATGGCACCCAGCAGGTAGGTCACGTCCGCGCGGTGAGCGGTGGCCTCGCTCCAGAACCGCGACGCGGAGAACCGCTCGACGAGCACGAACGTGCCCGCCGCGAGCACCGCCGTAATGAACGCGGTCAGCGCGTTGACGTGGAAGAGCGGCAGGCACGTCAGCAACCGGTCCTGACCGCGCACGCCCAGGTGCAGACCGGTCCGGTGGCCAAGGCGCAGCAGCTGGGCGTGCGAGCAGCAGGCGCCCTTGGACGGGCCGGTGGTGCCGGACGTGTAGAGGATCGCGGCCGTGGCGGTGCCGTCCTGGGTGGCGCACTCCGGTGTCGCCGCACCGTCCACCGCGCCGTTCGCCGCGGCGTTGCGCAGCAGCGCCCAGCGACCGGGCAGGTCGGCCTCGCCACGCACGACGACCGCGCTCGTCCCGGCGCGCGGGTCGCCGGCGGCGGCGAGCGCGCCTGCCAGCCGGGCATCGACCACGAGCAGCTGCGGGTCCGAGTGCACGAGCACGTGCCGCAGCTGCTCGCCCCGGGCGGCCGCGTTGATCGGCACGCAGACCGCGCCCAGCCACCACGTGGCGAGGACGTCCTCCAGCAGGCCGACGTGACTGTCGCACAGCATCGCCGCGCGGCCGCCGGCCCGCAGGCCCAGCGCCCGGAACTCGGCGGCGCGACGCGCGACGCGCGCCACGATCTCGGCGTAGGTCACGGGGCCTTGCGTGCCGGTGACGGCGACACGCTCGGGCGTCTCGGCCGCCTGCCAGCGCAGCGCGGCGAGGACGGCGAGCTCGGCGGGGTGGTCCGGCAGCGGCTCCAGGCCGGGGTGCGTGGCGTCCATCACGCAGCACGCTAGCCCAGCTCAAGTGATGTTGCCAAGGCTGTTGCCAAACTAGGTGGCGAGGTCGGCCTCCACGCCGATCTCCACGCCGGTCAGGATCCGCGACACGGTGCTCGTGCGGCGGGCCTGACCCGCGAGCTCGCGGAGCTGGTGCAGCGTCAGCCCCGGAGCGGCCGCCCGCGTGCGCAGCTCGATCCGGATGATGCGGAACCCGTGGTCGGTGAATTCGCCGTGCACCCCGGCATCGGTGTCCACCACCTCCGGCGCGTGCCCGTTCTCGGTGAGCAGGCGGGCGAGCGTCATCGTGAAGCAGCCCGCCTCCGCGGCACCGATCAGTTCCTCCGGATTGATCCCGCGGCCCTCGTCGCGCAGCTGCGCCGAGTAGACACCCTCGACCTCGCCGCTGCCCACCGAGATCACGCCCTGGCCCGCACGGTCGCCCTGCCAGCGCACGGACGCCGAACGGCGGACCCGTTCCGCGGACACACCCCCGCCCTCGTCGAAGAGCGACCCCGGGGTGACCCCCCACGCCCTCGCCAGCACCACCATGGCCCCGGCCGACGGCTGCCGTTCCCCGGACTCGAGCCGCGACAGGTACGCCTTCGAGAACCCGGTGAGACCGGCGAGCTCGTCGAGCGTCTGGCCGCGCTGCTCGCGGATGTGGCGCAGCCGCGCCGCGAGGCGGGCGAGTTCCGGATCGAGCTCGGTCATGCAGCCCCCAACGGTTCGACACCGGCACGTGTTGCCAAGACAGTTGACAACATCTGCGAGACTACCCTAGATTCCCCCCGACCGGTCCACCGACCTGCGCCGGAGCCGCCGCACACGCTCCGAGGAGGTGCGGACGGCTGACCGGACCCTCGCCCGAGACGCCCGCGCACCGGCCCTCCCGCCGTCGGCGGTTGCGCCGTGCCCGGCGTCCCCTCATCACGCCCGGAGGAACGATGAAGCGCACCGCACAGGCCGAGTGGCACGGCCCGGTCGAATCCGGCGAAGGCCGCCTCACGCTGGGCAGCGGCACGTTCGCCGGCCCGTACACCTTCGCCGGCCGCGGCGACGGCAGCGGGACGAACCCCGAGGAGCTCATCGGCGCAGCCCACGCCGGCTGCTTCACGATGGCGCTGTCCAGCCGCCTCACCAAGGCCGGGCACGCGCCCGTGGCGCTGCACACCGAGGCCGTCGTGCACCTGTCCGCGACGCCGGCCGGCTTCCGGATCCCACGGATCGAGCTCACCACGCGCGGCACGGTGCCGGGGCTCGACCAGGCCGGCTTCGCCGAGCTCGCCGCCGACGCCAAGCAGAACTGCCCGGTCTCCGTGGCGCTGGCCGGCGTCGAGATCACGCTCGACGCGCAGCTCGTCGAGGAGACCTCCCCCGCCTCGTCCTGACCCGGCCCGGTTCGCCCGGCCGACGCGCGTCGTCGGCCGGGCGAACCGCTACCGCGACGGTGCGCCCGAGCGCCGTCGCAGGCCGCGCGTGAGCTCCTCGGCCAGGTCCGCACGAGCCGCGGCCCGAGCACGGTCGATACCGTCGCTGCCCATCGGGAAGGGCCAGTCGCTGCCGCACAGCACCTGCTCCGCACCGAACACCTCCTCGACCAGTGCCCGCGGCGCGTCCCCGTGCACGAGGTCGTCGACGTAGAACCGGCGCAGAGCCCCGAGCACGCTCAGCGGGGTGGGCCGGACCCCCGGACGGGCGGTGTCCATCCCGCGCTGCCAGCGATCCGCCACCGCGGCGGTCACCCCGCCGCCGTGGCACAGGCAGAATCGGATGCCCGGAAAGCGGCCCACGACGTCGGCGAACACGAGACCGGCCACGGCCACCGCCGTCTCGTACGGGTTGCCCAGCAGGTTCGACAGGTAGAACTGCTGCAGGCGAGGGTCGGGGCACTCGGCGGGGTGCAGCAGCACGAAGGCCCCACACGCGTCCAGCACCTCCCAGAGGCGGTCCAACGCGGCCGCGGCGAACCCCGGCGGGTCGGCCAGGGTGCCGAGCGCCACGCCCGCGAATCCGCCCTGGTCGGTCAGCCGCTCGACCGCCAGCGCGGCCACCTCGGCGCCGCCCTCCCCCGGCCCGAGCGGCACGTGCCCGAGCACACGCAACCGGGCCGGGTCGAGCCCCGCGAGCTGCAGCAGCCCGTCGTCGACCAGGCCGGCCCACGCCGCGGCGGCCGCGCCGGAGAGGTCGTAGCGCAGCAGGGGCGGCGGCACCGAGACGACCGCCCCGTCCAGGCCCTGTTCGTCGACCCAATCCAGCAGCGCCTCCGGCTCGGCGAGCCGGCGCAGCGGCAGCCGGGCCCGCCCGTCCACCACGAGCGCGCCGTCGGTCACGGCGAGCCCATGCGCGCCGCGACGCGCCGCCTCGAGGACGGTCGGCGGCACTAGGTGGGTGTGGACGTCCCAGCCGCTCACCGGCCCGCCCCGGTCACCGGGCGTCCTCGTCGTTGTCGTAGAACGGCGGCCGCTCCGGGTAGTGCGGCCCGTCGTACACCTCGAACAGCACCGAGTCCTCCTCCGCGAGCGTCGGACCGTGGGTCGAGCCCTTCGGGTTCCAGTAGAAGCTGCCCGGCGTGAGGGTCGTCCCGGTCGCTGTGTAGACATAGCGGCCGGACAGGCAGTACATGAACTGGTTGGACGCGTGGACGTGCGGCACCGGCACCCCGGCTCCGCGCTCGAACCGCACCAGGGCGATCGAGGCACCGGTCTCCTCGTCGCGCCACAGCATCTTCTGCGACAGGCCGGCGAGGGACTTCGCGTCCCACTCCAGCTCGCCGGTCTGCAGCAGCACCTCGCGGAAGTGGGCCATCGCGTGCTCGGGCAGGGGCTCAGGCAGGGACTCAGGCAGGGACATCGAGCAGCTCCACGAGCCGGGAGACGTAGGTGGTCTCTCCGATGTTGGTCAGCATGTGCACCGGGCCGGGTTCGCGGTAGATCACGGCGCCGGTGGGCTCCGGCGCCGGGATCTCCTTCCCGTCCACCACGGTCACCACGTTCATGGCGCCCTCCACCGCGACCACCAGGTACGGGTGCTCGTGCTGGTGCCATGCCTGCGACTCGCCGGGTCGCAGGGTGATCTGCCAGACGCGGACGCGGTCGTTCTCCATCAGGACGCGCTGTCCCACCGGGCCGAGCTCGTGCTCTCCGGGATCGACGTCGGACACGCCGGACCTCCTCTTCTTCTCACTCACTTCGCTGGAACGGGAACCGGCCGGCCGGTCACCGCCTCGTACGCCTTTGCGGCGCCACCCGGGCGGATCGGCTCGACAGCCGCCACGTGCCCGTCCGGCCGGACGAGCACGAGCGTGTCGGCAGGCACGCCGAACCGGAGGGTCGCGGCACTGCCCGGGTCGAACAGGGCGCGGTCGCGCAGCCCCGAGTCGTGGGGGGCGTCCCATCGCGAGACCGCGTAGTGCCGCAGCGCCGGCGAGTCGTTCCGGGGAATGTCCGGGCGCCTGCGGACATCGGTGAAGTACATGGCGGCGAAGCCGTCGCGCACGAGGTCCTGCACGTGGACCCGGCGGCGGGGACCCCAGACGGCGACGTCCGGTGCCCGGTCACCGGGTCGGACCGGCGGCGGGCTCGCGGTGCGCACCACCATCGACCAGTCACCGGTCCCGTCGACGTCGAGCCGCACGCCGAGGAGCGTCCGCGTGTAGGCGGTGGCCCAACTGCCGGCCGGAGTCGCCACTGCGCCCTGCTCGTGCGCCATGTAGCGGCGGGCCGCCTCGGCCATCTCCCCCGACCCCTCGACGGCCACCGGTCGTTGCTCCGCCTCGTACCCGTCGAGCAGGGCCGGGTCCGCCCAGCCTCGCAGCACCCACGCCAGCCGCCACGGCAGGTTGCTCGCGTCGAGCACCCCGGTGTTGAGCCCGAGCGCCCACATGGGCGTGATCAGGTGCGCCGCATCGCCCATGAGGAAGACCCGCCGGTCCCGGCTCCAGCGGTCCGCCACCCGGTGGTGGACGTTGTAGACGACCGAGTTGCGCACCTCGACGCGGTCGACGTCGCCGATGAAGCGGCGCACCTTCGCCAGCAGCTCGGCGCCGTCCGGCGGTTCCCGGTCCGGTCCGAGCGGGTAGAGGAACCGCCAGCAGTCCGGTTGCCGGATGAGGATCATCCACTCATCGGGGTCGGCGAAGTAGGCCAGGTAGGGGTAGTCGCGCGGGTAGTCGACGTCGAGGTCGACCACGACGTCGACGAGCATGTAGCGCTCCGGCAGGGTCCGGCCCGCCACCGTCGCACCGAGCTGCTCACGCACGGTGCTTCGTCCGCCGTCGCAGGCCAGCAGGTGTGACGCGGCCAGCTCGCGCACACCGTCCGGGGTCTGCACGCGCAGCAGCACCCGGTCGTCGGCGACGTCGAACGACAGCAGGCGGTGCTCGGTGCGCAGCGCGCCGGGGGCCCTGCGGGCGAGCGCGGCCGCGAGGACCGGCTCGAGCTGGTGCTGAGGGATGTTGACCACGAACGGGAACCGCGTGTCGCGATCGAGCTCCGACGGCCGCACCGACAGCCGCTCGGCGTTGGTCGCGCGCTCGATCTCGGCGATCTCGTCGATGCGCAGGCCGGCCGCGAGCACGTCGTCGACGCATCCGTAGCGGTCCCAGACTTCGAGCGTCCGGGTGAGGATCGTGCCTGCCTTCGTGTCGAGCGACAGGGCGGCGGCCTCCTCCAGCAGCACGCAGGGCACCCCGTGGTGGACGAGGCCGAGCGCGGCGGTGAGGCCGACGGGACCGGCGCCGACCACGGCGACCGGGAGCTGCGACGAGTCGCTCTGCACGGGATCTCCTCGGGTGGGGCGGCGGCCGGGGCGCCGCGACGGAACGTGCCGGGCTGCGCTCTTGGGATCGCGCCCGCTCAGAAGTCGGCGAGGCGGGGGAAGACGCGCTCGCGGGTCAGCTGCGACCCGGTCAGGGACGCCGCGTCGGACAGCAGGAAGAGCAGTGGTCCCACCACGTCGTCGGCATCGCCGACTCCTGTGGTGCGACGCCAGTGTTCGAGGTCGCCGCCCTGGTTCGCGTGCCGGAACTGGGCGGTGTCGATCACGCCCGGCGAGACCACGTTGACGCGGACGCGGTGCTCGGCGACCTCGGCGGCGAGGCTCTTCGCGAAGGCGATCAGTGCCGCCTTGCTCGCTGTGTAGGCCGCCGCACCCGGGAATCCGGTGAGCGCCATCCCGGAGGTGAAGACGACGACGGAACCGCGACGGCGCCGCACCATCTCCGGCACGACGGCCTGACACGTCCACACCACCCCGTCGACGTTGACCGCCATGGCCCGCGCCCAGGCCGCGGGGTCGGTGTCGAGCACCGGCGTCCGCGGTTGCACCGCTGCGCCCGCGACGAGCCCGTCGATCCGGCCGTAGCGCCGGAGCACGTCGGTGACGACGTCCTGGACCGCGGCGCGATCGGCGACGTCGAGCGCCACCAGCTCCACGCCGGGCACGCCGGCCACGGGCGAGTCCTCGACCGCGACGTCGCAGACGACGGCTGTCGCGCCGCTCCGCGCGCACGCCGCGGCGAGCGCGGCCCCGATGCCCCGCGCGCCACCGGTAATGAGGACGACCTCACCGGTGCCGTCGAAAGCGGCCCTCATCGTGGGTTCCCACCGTGCGGGCCGCGCCGCTGCACCGCCTCGGCCCCGCGCTGCATCGCCCGCTCGAGGTGGCGCCGCAGGGCCGCCTCGGCGCGCTCCTCGTCGCGGGCGATGCAGGCGCCGAGGATCGTCTCGTGCTCCTGCCGGTGCACATCGATGCGGTCGGGGTCCTGCGGAGCGCTGAACCGGTACCGCTCGCTGTTCTGCCACACCGGTTCGATCGCGCGCGGCAGCCACCGGGACCCTCCGGCCCGGTAGATCGTGAAGTGGAACTCGGTGTGTGCCCGGCGGGCCCCGAGCACGTCGCCGGCCGCCGCGAGGCGGACGTGCTCGGCGAGCGCCACCGCTGCCGCCGACGCTGCGGCGTCGGTGAACCGCGCCGCGGCCGCGCGCACGGCAAGCGACTCCAGGGCGATGCGCGTCTCCTGGGTGTCGCGCAGGTCCTCCTCGGACAGCTCGCGCACCCAGGCGCCCTTGTGCGCGACGATGTCGACGAGTCCGAGCGCCTCCAGCCTCCGCAGCCCTTCCCGCACCGGCATCTGGCTCATCTCGAGCCTCCTGGCGAGCTCCACCAGTCGCAGCGGCGTGCCGCTGGGCAGCTCACCGGAGAGGATCATGCGGTGCAGCTCGACGGCAGCGGTCTCGGCGAGGGTGCGCCGCGACGCGGTACCGCCGGGGATCAGTTCCAGACCTGTGCTCATCCCCGCCTCCCCGCCGAAGCACCCGCGAGGTCGCGGAGGACCAGTCGGTTGCGCAGCCGCCCGATGCGGTCGGCCTGCACCTCGACCTCGTCGCCTTCGGTGAGGAATACCGCCGGTTCACGGGCCGCGCCGATGCCCGACGGCGTGCCGGTGAGGAGCAGGTCACCAGGGTGCAGCGTCATCCCGAACGAGAGCTCGCTGACGAGGGTGGCCATGTCGAAGGCCATTGCCGCGGTGGAGGCGTCCTGCCGCACGTCACCGTTGACCAGGCAGCGCAACCGGATGTCCTGCGGGTCGCCGAGCTCGTCGGCCGTGACGATCCACGGCCCGAGCGGCATCGTCGCGTCGATGCTCTTGCCCTTGAGCCACTGGCCGCCGTGGGCGCGCTGCAGGTCGCGCTGGGAGACGTCGTTGGCCAGCGTGTATCCCCACACGTGATCGAGCGCGCGGTCGCGGGGGATGCTCCGGCCGGTCCGGCCGATCACGAGCGCCACCTCGGCCTCGTAGTCCCACTTGCCCGACACCGCGGGGTCGTAGGCGATGTCGTCGGCCGGACCGATCACGGTTTCCGGGCCTTTGGTGAAGAAGGTCGGGTGTCGCGGCGCGTCGACGTCCTGCCCCTCCCGCTTGCCGCGGCTCTCCTCGAAGTGGTCCCAGTAGTTCCATCCGGTGCAGAGCACGTCGCGGCGGAAGCGGCGCAGCGGCGCGAGCAACCGGACTTTGTCCAGCGGCCGGGCTCGGGCCCGGGCCGCCGGCAGCGCGGCGCGGGCGAGCGCGAGGCCCGCCGCCCCCGCCTGGATGACGTCGACGAGGTCTCCGTGCTCGGCCGGCAGCGGGACGATCCGCTCGCCCTCCACGACGCCGACCTGCTCACCCCGGTCGTGGGTGAAGGTCGCGAACCTCACGGCAGCACCGCGATCGCGTTGATCTCGATCAAGTACGCGGGGTGGGCCAGCTTCGACACCTCGACCATCGTCGAGGCCGGTAGGGGCGCGCTGAAGTACTCGGCCCGCACCTCGTGGATCGCCGAGAAGTCCTCCATGTTGCGGACGTACACGTCGACGCGGCACACGTCGGCGAGCGTGCCGCCGGCCGCCACGACGGCCGCCTTGACGTTGTCGCACACCTGCCGGGTCTGCGCGCGCACGTCGCCCGGCCCGGCGATCGAGCCGTCGGCCCGCCGCGCCGTCATGCCGGACACGAACACGAACCGGCCGGTGGCCTCGATCGCGGTGGCCTGGGAGAAGACGCCGGGCGGGGTGCGCAGCGTGGGACTGGTGATCTCGGTCTTGGCCATGGGTCAGCTGCTCCTCGGGTCGTGGGGCTGCAGGAGGTCGTCGGCAGGCGTGACACCGACGGACCGAGCGGCGGTGACGAGGGCTTCGGCTGTCTCGGGGGCGAGCAGCACGCCGTCGCGCTGCGCCTCGGCCCGCGTCCGCTCGATCTCGCCGGGCAGTTGGATCCGGTCGACGCCGGGTGCGGGTGGCGAGGCCGCGACCTGCGCGGCGAGGGCGGAAGCCCGTGCCCGGAATCCGGTGAGGCCGCCCAGACGGTCCGGGTCGACGACGACGAACAGGTGCGCGCAGTCGTTGAACCGGGCGGGCTCGCGGTACAGCGGGCGGACCCGGTCGCCCCACCCGCCGTCGGACAGCACACCGGTCAGGACATCGATCATGAGGGCGAGCCCGAAGCCCTTGTGCGCGGCGGCCGGCAGCAGCATCCCGAGCACCGCGGACCCCGCGTCGGTGGTGGGTGTTCCGTTCGCGTCCGTCGCCCAGCCCTCCGGGATCGGGCGGCCGGACGCCGCGGCGAGCCGGATCCGGCCCAGTGCGACCGCGGAGAGCGCCATGTCGAGCACCATGGGCACATCCTCGGTGGGCACGGCGATCGCGAGGGGGTTGTTGCCCACCACGCGGGCCGCCCCACCCGGCGCCGGCATCAAGGGGGTGGTGTTGGACATCGCGATGCCTACGCACCCGGCCTCCACGGCCCGCAGCGCCCACCGGCTGGCTGCGCCGAAGTGGTGCGCCCGCCGGACCGCGACCACCCCCGCGCCGTGGGCGGCGGCGCGCTCGACCGCGAGGTCGACGGCGAGGGCGCTGGACAGCTGCCCCATCCCGTGAGCGGCATCTGTCACCACGACGGCGCCGGCGTCGTGCACGACGGCCAGCTCGCGCACCAGTGTCACCCCGCCGGACCGGAGCCGCTCGACGTACATCGGCACGAGCAGCACTCCGTGCGAGGACACACCCCGCAGGTCGGCGTCGACGAGCGCCGCGGCGATGGCGCCCGCATCGTCGTCATCGAAGCCGAGCGCCGCGAAGACCGCGCCGACGGTCCGCACCAGCCGGTCGGGCCGAACCCGGACGCCGTCGCCGGCCTGCTCCACCACGCCCGTCATCGCATGCTCCCGGCGACCTCGAGAACGACCCGCCCCCGAACCTCGCCGCGTGCCAGCAGATCGAGTGCGCGCTGCGCGTCCGGAAGGGGCATCCGGACGACGGAGAGGGGCAACCGGGCAGCGGCCACGTCGGCGAGCGCCCGCTGCACCGCCTCGGGGGTTGCCGGCCGCCGCTGCATGTTCACCGGCAGCAGCCGCACGTCGCGTGCGATCACCTCATGCAGGTCGAGCGGCACGACCGTGCCCGCGGTGTAGCCGAGCAGCACCATCCGACCCCCCGGCCGGATGCTGCGCACGGCGGCGGCGACCGCACCGCCGACGGTGTCGATGACCGCATCGGCCACGGCATCGAGCCCGCCGTCGTCCATCGGCCCACTTCCACCGACGCCGACGACCTCGTCGACGAGGCCGGTGAGCGCGTCAGCCGTGCCGACCGAACCCGGTCGTACCAACCCGACGACTCGGGCGGCCCCGGCTGCCCGCGCGACGGCCGCGACCATGCGCCCGACCACGCCGGTGGCGCCCGTCACGGCCACCGTCTCACCGGGACGCACCGCCGCCACCGCTCTCACCGCGGTGTCCGCGGTGAGAGCCGGTGAGAGCGCCGCCGCCGCGGTGGCGGGGTCCAGGTCCACTGGGCACGGGTGCAAGGCGGCGTCGGGGAAGCGGCCGAGCGAGGTCCAGGTCCCGTCGCTGGTCACCCCTACTCCCGCACCGCGCACCACGACCCGGCTGCCGACGGGGTGCACGGCCGAGGCGAGGACGGTGCCGCACGCCTCGGTGCCCGGGGTGAAGGGCGGCCGCATCTGACCGGGGAGGTGCCCAGCCACGACGGACCGGTCGAGGTGCGTGACCGCTGCGGCGTGCACCCGGACGAGCGCGGTGCCGGGTCGGGTCGGCGCGTCGGCGGCGACGTCCACCGTCTCGAGCGGCCGCCCTGGCCCGCGCGACCGGAGCGCGATCGCGGCCGCCTGCGACCTCACCGGTGCAGACATGCATAACCTCCGTATGAGCTTTGACCTGGGGAAACGAGGCGCGAGTCGAAGTTTTATCAAACATCACACACTGCTGGGCCATCGCGCAAGACGTTCGCGGGAGAAAGTTGCCAGCTTTGTTGACAGCTCGCAAGGCGCTGCCTATGTTGGCCGCCACAGCTGCGGCCGCTTCCTGCGAAAGCCCTGATCACGCTGGAGATCCCATGACCTCGAGGACCCGCACGCGCACCGCCCTGCTGGCCGCCGCGGGCGTACTCGCCGCGCTCACGGCCTGCACCTCCGGCTCCCGGGAGGGACCGGCCGCCGCCCGGTTCACGCCGGCCGACGTGCCGTTCAAGGGGAGCCTCGAGGAGCTCGTGCCGGTCGGCTACCCGGAGCCGTCCCCCGCCCCGTACCGCATCGCGTACCTCGAACCGTCGGGTTCCAACGAGTTCATCGCGGCCGTCGGGGAGGCCGCGACCAGCGCCGTGCAGCAGCTGGGTGGCGAGGTCGTCGTCTACGATGCGGAATTCAGCCCCGACCTGCAGGTCAGCCAGTTCCAGCAGGTGCTCGCCCAGCAGGTCGACGGCATCTTCCTGTTCGCCGTCGACCCGAACGCGGTGGAACCCCTCGTCGAGCAGGCCGTCGCGAACGGCGTGCCCGTCGTCGGTGTCGAGGCCAACTCCACGAGCACGACCGAGATCGGAGCCCTGACCAGCCAGCTCTGGCAGCGGCGGGAAGAGCAGGCGTACCTGCAGGTGCGAGGACTGGCGCAGTACGTGGAACCCGGCGCCGGGATCGCGCGGATCACCAGCAGCATCCCGAGCCCGGTCATCCAGCAGTACCTGCAGTTCCAGAACCGGTGGGCCGAGGAGTTCGGGCTGCAGGTCCTCGGCGGTGTCGACAACGACACCGATGACGTCGCCGGTGGCGAGACCGCCATGACGGGCGTCCTCGCCCGGCATCCGGACCTGCGCGGGCTGTTGCCCTACAACGACCCGTCCGGCATCGGAGCTGCGGCAGCCGCCCGCCAGCAGGGCAGCGACATCCCGATCATCGGTGCGAACGGTGGCACCGACGGGCTCGACGGGGTGCGTCAGGGGAAGCTGCAGGGCACCGTCCGCGTGGACGCCGTCGGTCTCGGGACGTTCGGGGTCTGGGGAATCTACGACGCGCTGCAGGGCGTTGACATCCCGAAGACCGCGAAGATCGGTGCGCCCGTCTACGTGGACGCCCAGAACGTCGAGACGACCCCCACCTGGCGCGACGAGCTCGCCGCCGGCAGGCAGGGGTAGGCCGACCGTGGTCCAGAGCGCGAACCCGCCCGCCGCCACTGCCGCGCGCCTCGTCGAAGCGCCGCACCACCCGGAGCCGCTGCTGGTCGCCACCGCCATCCGCAAGTCCTTCGGCGGCGCCCACGCCCTGCGCGGGGTCGATCTGGTGGTCCGCCGCGGAGAGGTGCACGGCCTGGCAGGCGAGAACGGGTCCGGCAAGTCCACGCTCCTGAAGGTGATCAGCGGCCAAGTGCGTCCGGACGCGGGACGCATCGACCTCGACGGCCACGAGGCGCGGTTCACCGATCCCGCTCGCGCCGTGGCCGCCGGCATCTCGACCGTGACCCAGGAGACGACGATCGTCCCCGGGCTCTCGGTGGCGGAGAACATCCTGCTCGGCCGGTCGCTCCCCCGTCGCCGCGGCCACATCGACTGGCGCGCCGCCCGCAAGCGCGCGGGCGAGGTGCTCGACCTGCTCGGCCTCGCCATCGATCCGCGCTCCTGCGCGGGCGACCTCGCCCCCGATCAACAGCAGATGGTGGAGATCGCGCGAGCGATCAGCCGGGACGCGCGGGTGCTCATCCTCGACGAGCCGACGAGCCACCTGCCCGACGACGAGGTCGAGGCGCTCTTCCGCGTGATGTCGGTGCTCCGCGGCGCAGGTGTCGGCATCGTGTTCGTCTCGCACCGGATGAAGGAGGTCTTCGCCGTCGTCGACCGGCTGACTGTGCTGCGCGACGGCCAGGTCGTCGCGGGCGGACCGGCCGCCGACTTCGACCACGACCGGCTCGTCCATGCGATGGTCGGCCGGAAGCCGGCCGTCGTGCACCCGACACCCGCGCCCGCGGAGCGGCGGACCGCCCTCCGCGTGCGCGGGCTCCACGTTCCGGGCCACGTCCACTACTTCGCCCTGGACGTGGCGGAGGGGGAGGTCGTCGGCCTGACCGGACTGGTCGGCTCCGGCCGCAGCGAGGTGCTCGACGCGGTCTTCGGCGCCGGGCCCCGGGCCGCCGGCCACGTGGAGGTCGCAGGCGAGCCTTTCGACCACCGGACCCCGGCCCGCGCTGCGGAACGGGGCATCGCGTACGTGCCCAACGACCGCAAGCGCCTCGGCCTCGTCCTCGACGCCAGTGTTCAGACCAATCTCGTGATGGCCGTCGACGCCGCGCGCCGCCGCCTTGCCCGGCCGCACCGTCGGCGGGAGCGAGCCGTCGCCACCGCGGCGATGGAGCGCTTCGGCGTGCGTGCCGCGTCCGGCGCGCTCGCCGTCGGCCGGCTGAGCGGTGGCAACCAGCAGAAGGTCGTCCTCGCGAAGTGGATGCTGACCGATCCGCGGGTGCTGCTGCTCGACGAACCCACCCGCGGTGTGGACGTCGGGGCGAAGGCCGAGATCTACCGGCTGGTGCAGCGCGCGCAGACCGACGGGCTGGCGATCGTGGTGAGTTCCTCGGAGGTGCCCGAGCTCCTCCTGCTCTGCAATCGGATCGTCGTCATGCACCGCGGCGGGGTCGCCGCCACGCTCGACCGGGCGGACGCGACCGAAGCACGCATCGCCACCCTCTCGATGGGAGTCCCGTGATGTCCGACGCCCCACCCACCGCCGCACTGACCCGCTCGGACCCCCGGCCGGAGCACCCCCTGCGCCGGGCCAGCGGGTACGTGTCGGGAGCGCGCTCGACCGTGGTCTTCGTCCTCCTCGTCGCGGTCACGGCCTTCTTCGCCGCAACGCAGGAGCGGTTCCTCATCACGAGCAACATCGAGGCGTTGCTGACCAGCGCCGCGATCCTGTGGGTCGTCGCGATCGGGCTGACGTTCGTGATGCTGACCGGTGGGTTCGACCTGTCGCTCGGCTCCCTGCTCGCCCTGTCGGGGATCGTGTTCGGCATCCTGCACCTCGACCTCGGGATACCCGCGCTCGTCGCGATCGGCCTGACCGTCGCCATCACGATGCTCCTGGGCGGGGCGGTCAACGGATTCCTCGTCGGTCGGCTCAAGGTCTCGTTCCTGATCGTGACGCTGGGCACACTCACTCTCTACCGGGGCCTGGTCAACCTGCTGAGCGACACCAAGACCCGCGGGGTCGACTCACTCCTGCTCGAGGACATGGCGTTCGCCCGGCTCGCCGGGCTGCCGGTCCCGGTGTGGATCATGATCGTCACCTTCGCGGTCGCCGCGTGGGTGCTGTCCCGCACGTACTTCGGCCGCGACGTCTACGCCGTCGGTGGCAACCCCGATGCCGCGCGCCTGTCCGGCATCGACGTCGCGGTCACGGTCGTCCTCGTGTACGCCATCGCCGGTGGGCTCGCCGGTCTCGGCGGCGTGCTCCAGGTCGCCCGGATCGGAGCGGTGAGCCCCGGTGTCGGCGATGCGATCATCTTCGACGCCACCGCGGTGGTGCTGCTCGGGGGGACGAGCTTCGCGGGCGGGATCGGCGGCGTCGGCGGGACCGCGGTCGCCGTGCTGTTCCTCGCCGTGCTGCAGAACGGGCTCGCCGTTTCGGGCGTGCAGAGCTTCTGGCAGCAGGTAATCACCGGAGCGATCCTGATCGTCGCGGTGCTGATCGAATGGGCGCAGCGACGCGGCGTCCGCTCCGGGGGCCGCGTGCCATCCGCCCCGGCGAACAGGTGAGAGGAGTCCCCGTGGTCCGCCACGAGATCGTCCCGGCCAGGACAGCACTGCTGGTCATCGACATGACGAACGACTTCGTCGGGCCGGCTGCGCCCTACGACGTCCCCGCAGGCCGCGAGATGATCCCGCGCCTGCAGCGCCTGGTGAACGCCTGCCGGGACCGGGACGTCCTCGTCGTCTACACCACACAGGCCCATCGGGCGGACGGGTCCGACCTCGGCCGGGTCGCCGAGCTGCACCCTCCGACCCGGGACGGCGACGCATTGCGGGAGGGCACCCCCGGCACGGCTCTGCACGAGGCGTTCCGGCCCTCCGGCCGGGAGCACCTGATCACGAAGCGGCGCTACAGCGCCTTCTTCGGCACCGACCTGGACGTGCTGCTGAGAGGCGCGGGCGTCGACACGCTCGTCGTCGCGGGAGTGGCGACCGGCATGTGCTGCGAGTCGACGGCACGCGACGCGTTCTACCGCGACTACCGGGTCGTCTTCCTGAGCGATGGCACGGCGACGCACGACCTCCCCGATCTGGGCTGGGGACCGGTCCCCGCCGACGAGGTGCGGCGGCACGTCCTCACCACGATCGCGTTCGGCTTCGGTGAGGTGACCACCGTCGCGGACGTCGTGGAGCGACTGCACCGACCGCCGGACGCGGGCCACGATCACACGCGGGCCGCCGTCGACTCTCCGGTGTGACTCGCAACGAACCGAACACGGCGCCCCCGCGCATCATCCCCGGCTCCCATGCTCGGCCGCCACGCAGGAGACGTGCTCGGGCGAGCTCTCGGCGACGACGATCCCGTCATGATGCTCGACCCCGAGCGGTCCTCGAGCATCGGCGAGATCACCGCTTCGCCGTGTGTCACCCCGGACAGATTGACGGGAAGCATCGCTCCATGCCACGCGCGTCGGGAGACGCGGTCCTCGGTCCCCCAACCTTCGCGACCGTCTCGAGGTCGCTCTGGATGAGAAGCCAGGCCGGACTGAGCGAGGTGGGCGGGAATGTCACGTCTTAACGGCTGCATGACGAGCCTCGGGGTGGCGCTGCTGTTGCTGGTCGGTGGTTCCTTCGCGCTGCTGGTCGCCTTCGTCGACGCGTATGGATGCTCGCCAGTGCCGGCGCGGGACGAGTTCGCGTGGCGTGGCGCCGCCGAGGACCTCGACGTCGCGCTCGCGGCGAGTCCCGGGGTGCAGGCGTCGAGGGTGGAGTTCACGAGCGGAAGTTGCTCCGCGTCGACCCGCGCCGAGGCGACGTTTCGCATCTCGGCGACCCCGGAGGAGGTGGCCGAGGCAGCTCGGCTGGTCGCAGAGTCGCGGCGTCGACAGGGAGATGAGGCAGCCCTCACCTCGGCGACGCTCGAGTTCGACAGCACCGGACTGGACGAATCGCTGCGAGGAGATGGCCTCTTCCTGGGCGGCAGGGTGCCGGTCGACGACATGGTGGCCGAGGCGCGCGCCTGGGCGACGCTGTCCCGGCAGTACCCGGGTACATCGGTGTGGGTGAGCGGCAGTGCACCAGTGGGCCCGGACCGTCACATCGTCGTCCCGCTGCGGGACGCCGGCATACCCGGCGCGGTGACCGAGGCATTCCGGAGCCTGCAACGCGCCCCGTTCCCCTCATCGCCGAGGTCGGACGTGAAGTGGGACGTCCAGGTGATCCGGAACTCCGAGTTCGTCGACGGCGCTGCGCTCCCCCACAACCTCGACATCACGAGCTACCGGACCCTGGGCTCGACTCCGCCCGACGACGTCCTCGCAGTTATGGAGCGCATTGCCGGCTGGCCCGCCCTCCTCGGCCCGCCCGACGGGCTCGCGGCGAACATCGAATGGAAGGCACAACCACGCGACGGCGCCCCGCCGCACCTGGCCATCGTCGCCAGCCTGCGCCTCGACGAACTGTTGCAGGTGCCCGGCGATCAGGTCGCACACGTCGGCCCGACGACCCCCGCACCCGGCCTCGCGGCGGCGATCCTCCGTGACATCGAGGCGAGCGGGCAGCCGTTCGCGCTCTCGGTCAGCGCCGGCTATCCGATCCTCGACGTGCACTCCTGGTCACAGTGACGCCCGACGCGCTGGCAGGGGTCTGCCGGGCCAGTCCTCCGAACGCCACAGGTCCGCGCTCCCTCAGCCATCCGAGGTCTGCGACGAACGATCTGCTCGCATGAGCACCGCGTCATACCTTGGTCGATGGCATCGGCGCTGATCTCCCCCCGGGTCTTGAGCAGCCACGGCGCGGGTCTCTTACGCCGCGCGGGCGAGCTGCCCGCGCAGACAGTGATTGCCGACAATGATTGAGCCCTGACCTCATCTCGCAGGTCAGGGCTCATGTCAATCATGGTGCGCCGTCGGGGGAGGCGCCGGTCATCTGACCGTACGGCGGGCAACGATGTCTCCATGTGCTCTTCGCCCCAGTCACCCATGGCAGGTGCCTCGCTTGTCGACGTGTCTACCGGCCGATCGCGCTCGCGCGCGGATCCTCGTCCTCGACGAAGGACGCATCGATCGATCCGATGTTCGCTTTGACGGGGACGACGTACCCGGCCAGGTTCTGCCGAGGAAGCGGCCGCAGCCGGGCTCCAGCACGGAGCTCTCGAGCAGGGCGTTTCCGTAGCCCGAGATGATCCCGCCCGTCAGTTGGTTGCGGGCGGCAAGCGGGTTGATGATGCGACCCGCCCCGTAGACGCCCAGGCGTCGCCGACGCCTCCGGGGCCCACCCGCCCTCCACCTCGAGGGCATCAGCCCCGGACTCACGGAGCCCGGCGACTCCGCCCATCGCCTCGAGCTTGTCGCGCAGGTCGATTGCCGGCCGAACCGATTCCCATCGTCGACATGGAGCCGAAACCACCTGCGTGGGCGGGTCGCGTGCTGTCGCCGTGGCGCACCTCGATGAGCTCCGGCGCACTAGCCGGCGGGATCAGGGCGGACGTTCCTCGTCACACGACGGGGAGACGGCGACCCCGGCCTGGTGGACGATGCTTCTAACGATCGCTGGTGATCCGCTGGTCGAGCTGTGCGAGGAGCAGGGGCCAGGCCTCCCGGTGCTGGTCGCGAGCAGCAGTGCTCGCGAAGCCGTCGTGCGGTCTCGACGACAGATCCGGTGCCGCGACGGGCATGATCCGATCTCCCTATAGATGCCAGAACCAGAATTAGCCCAGGTCGGCATGTACCGACAACTGCGCATCCGCGCCCCCGAGTCGGGAGCCGTGACCTGCTCACGGACCCTTCAAGAATCGTGTGGGCCAGTGGAGTGCTCAGGCCGGTCGCGGATGATCGGTGCCGGCGCGGCCGGGGCGAACCGGCGTCAGCTCACGGCCCGTGAGGACGCCGCGCAGCGCAGTTCGCCTGCGGCGGCCGGTCTCCGCATAGTGGATCCCACATCCAGAAAGGACGCGATCGACCGGCTGGGCTGAGTTGCGAGCTGCGCGGCCAGCAGGCGAAGCGCCAGCGGCGAACCCTGGCAGTGTCGAATAATCTCTTCGGCGGCCTCCCGCTCTGCCTGAACCCGCCGCTCGCCGAGCGCCTCGCACAGCAGCCGGTAGGCGTCGACCGCGGGCAGCATCCCGACACGCACCGCGTGAGCTCCCGGAGCGACGAACAGATCGGCGAGCTCACGCTGGCTGGTCACCAGCACTGCGCAGCTGTCCGAACCCGGCAACAGCGCCCGAACAGCGCCCGCGCCGGACACCCCGTCCAGCACCACGAGCAGACGCCGATCGGCAGTCATCGTGCGGTACACCGTGACCGCGTCATCCACGCAGCCGGGCACGGCCTCGGGTCGAACCCCGAGCGCGCGCAGGAACCGCCCGAGAACCTCCAGGACCCGACCTGCCGGATCCGGGTCGGCATCACCGAACTCCGCGTAGAGCTGACCGTCCGGAAACGCCCCGGCCAGGCGATGCGCAGCATGCACAGCAACGGTCGACTTCCCCGCTCCCGCCGGCCCGTTGACAACTACCACCCTGGGTCGCCCCTCCAGCTGACCCGGACTCAGCGCTCGAATGATCTCTTCGATCTCCGCTGTGCGCCCCACGACTCCACTGGTAGACATGGGCAACTGACGCAAACCCTGCTCGACGGTCCGCACAGGAGCCTGTACCGGGGGAGAAGTCGCAGCGCCGACGAGGATCTGCTGATGGACGTCCTGTAGCTCACGGCTGGGTTCGATACCCAGCTCATCCGACAACAGCCGAGTGACCTCCCGGTACGCAGCCAGCGCCTCGCCCTGGCGATGGGCAGCATGAAGCGCACGCATCCGCTGCATCCAGAACCGTTCACGTAGCGGGTGGCGCCGCACGAGCCCGAGCAGCTCTTCGCAGAGCTGCCCGTGACGACCCAGATGCAGATCGGCCTCGACACGCATCTCCACCGCCTCCAGGTAGCGGTCGACCAGTCGAGGGACGTCGTCGCGGTGCACGACCTCGGAGCTGACATCAGCAAGGGGCGGCACGGCCCGCCACAGCCCAGCTGCCTGGGTCAACAAACTCGACGCCACAACCCAGTCCCGGGCCTCGAACGCACGCCGCGCCCTCCGCACAAGCACCCCGAACCGGTGCGCGTCCACCTGATCCGGTCGAACCTCGATCCGGTACCCCTCGGCAGCAGTGCGGAGCACAGTCCCCATCGGCTCCAGCAGTCGCCGCGTCCGCATCACATACTTCTGGATTGTCGACTTCGGGTCAGCCGGCGCCGCATCACCCCACAGGGCTTCGCTCAGCTCTCTCAGCGGAACCGTCTCATTCGCCCGCAGCAGCAAAACCGCCAGCAACGCCCGCAACTTCGCAGTCCGCACCGGAACAGACCGGTCACCGACAATAACCTCAAGGTGACCCAACAGACCGAATCGCACCTCAGACGACACCGAACCAACGGAACCCGTCCCGTCATCAGCTCCCGATGACGCCCCCTCGAGGCGCCCAGCCAGCCGTACCGGCCCCATAGCCCCCCCAATAGGCATCATACCAATGCAACCCGAATGCTAGGTGGTCGTTCGTTTGTTGTCAGAGACATCGGTTGCCTCCAGCTGCCCATACGAGCCTCGCATTTGCCCACGCAGTAGCTAGCGTGATGCAAGCATCCTACGGATGTACATCTCTCCTCGATCGCGCACAGGTGCTTGATGTTCTTGTAGCCGTACTGCCCCGGGCTCACGAGGCGCAGCGGGGCCTCCGACCAGCGCAGGTTCGGGGCCGTCCAGGTCGCGACGCAGTGCAGATCGGCCCGCCGGTCGATCCGGGGGACGAGTCGGTTCAGCTCGGTGAGCGGGAGCCGCAGGTCGCGCTCGACCGCGCCGGTGACCGCGAAGGATCGACTGCCCGGGCACCGCCGGGGACCGCAGCCGGGGCAGCCCGGAGCAGGGGAAGCCGGGGCGTCGGCGCGGGCCGGGCAGGAGGCTCCGAACGACCCCGTCCGTCGACTGCCGGGATGTCTCCATGCCTGGCTCCTCGTTCTTCAGGCGCCGCCATACGGGCACGTATGGACACACCGTACGGATCCGTATGGAAGGCGGCAATCAGATGTGCGGGTCCGAACTCGAGCAGTCGGAGGGGATCAGGGATCCGACGTCGGACTGCCCCGTAGTGCCGTTGTGCCGGCGCCGCGGGCAGGCGCGGCGCGGGCGCCGACGCCGTCAGACCCCTGCACTCGTCGGCCGTCCCGCGGACCGCTCATACGCATGATCAAGTCAACGTCGCGAGACCCACCGGGACGACTGGATCATGCAAGCGTGCGGGTTGGCGCGTCGTCTCCCGCCCGAGCGCCTTCATGACGACGAGTCAGCGTGTTCGCGACGACGACTCGGCCACCACGCTGAAATGGGTCACGGTGTCCTCGAACGAACTCAACACCGCCCGAGCTGCCGGTTCAACGACAGCCAAGTTGACGTCGTCGCCCGAGAACTCCCTGATCGCCTCGATCGACCTCCATCGGGTCAGCACCTGGATGTGACTGATCCCACCCTCGTCCCGCCGCAGCAGAACTGCGCTCTCGAAACCCTCCGTTGCGTTGAGCTCCGGGAGAACTGAGTCAACGAAATGGGCGTTGTACCGCTGCGCTCCCTCGATGGTGGCAGTCGCTCGCCAAACTCTCAGAGTCGCCATTCCACTCCATTCTGCACGCAGGCGCGACGGCCCACTCGCCACGCCGCCGCAGCGGAGCTCCCCGCCACCTCGCCGCCTCGATGTCGAACGTGCCCGCACGCCCCTCCTAGGCCGTGAGTCAGGCCCGAGGAGGACAACCGAGCATCCCAGGATCTAGCCAGCGCTTGATGCCGGGTTGCGACTCTTCGCCACACTCGGATCCGAGACTTGTCGAGATCCTACGGAGACGCTCGTCGATGGTCAAGCCACCTCACATCTCGGATCCGGTTGGCCCGGCGGAGTGCGCTCAACCGATCGACAGGCTGAGCTACGGTGAGCGCGGCAGGCCTGTGCATGGTGGCAGGCAGTCGAGGATGGAGGAATGCGAGACATGACCGGGCGCGGACATGGCGCGGCACGAAGAGGGCGCGGGCTATGACACCGCCCCCTCGCGGGTTCGAGCTCGCGACCGAGAACTCGGCCCCGGTGACAGAGCCCAGACCGATGACGACGAAGGCCGACCAGATCGCGCAAGCGATCGAAGAGATGATCGTCTCCGGACGTGTCGTGCCGGGGGCGGTCCTACGACAGGACGAGCTGTCCCGTCGCTTCGCCGTCAGTCGCACGCCGATCAGGGAGGCCCTGCGGCAGCTCGCAGCGCTCGGCCTCGTCTCGTTCACACCCAACAAAGGAGTCCGGGTCCGCGCCCTCGACCGCGAGGAATGGGCTCAGACCTTCCTCGCGCGCGCGGCGCTGGAAGGTGCCGCCGCAGAGCTGGCCGCCCAGCGACTCACGGACGCCGACCTCGCCGAGATCGACGGAGCGGCCGCACAGTTCGCCCGCCAGACCGAATTTCTCCGGAGCACGGATCTTTCTCAGGGCGAGCGCGAACATGCATCGTTCGCCTGGGTCGCTGCCAACGACCGATTCCACCACGCGATCATCGCCGCCTCCGGAGCCACACTGATCGATCGCTTGATCACCAGCCTCCGTCGTGTATTCTCAGGTGAAGCCCTCTGGTCGCCGGGATCCGCAGCGGATTCCCTGTACGAGACGAATCTGCGGCAGCACGACGCGATTCGTCACGCCTTGGCAGCACGAAACGGCAATGCAGCTCGCATCCTTGTTCAGGACCACATCCTTGATTCCTGGCGTCTCCTGCAGGCCGTTCTGGACGAGGTCGAGGCGCGACGAGAGTGAACCGGAGACAGGGCAGCGCGGCGCGGTCCTCCATATCACTCAGCCGATCGCCAGGTCGGCGCAGCAGACGGCGTCACACCCCCGGCACAGCTCCTGCCTGCAGGGTAATTCGACGTGCGCGCGGCACCGGCTCACTGATGCGATCTGCGCCGCGCCGCCGATCGCGCATCGTTGTGCGGTCATCGAGGCTCCTCCGCGCGGTGTGAGATGTGCGGTCCTGGCCATCACCCACGTGCGGCGCCGGAAGCCAGCCCTCTCGTGAAGAGATTCGCAATCTCTTCTCGACGCATCCCGAGCTCCTCCTCGAGGATATGAGCTGTGTGCTCACCGAGAACGGACGCTCCACGATCCGCCGTGCACCCGCGATGGTCAAGGGGCTACCTGCTGCGAGCTGTTGGCCGATACCCGGCTGATCGATCGTTGCGACAGCCCGTCGCCGTCCCTGGAAGCCCGGATGTCGTCGACGGCCTGGGCGAACGAACAGTACTGCGACCAGGGCAACGAGGTCGTACCGAGGGCGCGACCGACCTCACCTCCAGAGTGTGTCGCGAACCAGCGCCCGAAGAGTCCGGCCAGACATCTCGGTACTCGAACCGAAGGCTTGTCGTCGCCGAGACGCCAGGCGCCCATTCCCTCGCCGACATCGGCGTTGAGGTCGACGCAGGGCGCCCGTCTTCGGGCTGATAGCGATCTCTGTCAAACTCCTGGGTTTTCCGCAACAGCTGTGCCGACGCGATGGAGCCAGCCAAAAGTATCCGCACGCGCGCCGGTTTGCATACCAGCGAGAGCAGCACCCAGCCGCCCCGTCACCTCGCCCGTGCCACCGCTGCCGATCTTCCATCCTCCGCCGACGTGCCGAACGGTGCCGAGCGGTGTGACACTTCCCGCGGTACCGCACGTAAAGACCTCGGTCATCGCTCCGCTCTCCGCGTCGCGCTGCCACTCCTCGACGGAGATCCGACCTTCGACCACATCCAGGCCTACCTCCGAGGCGAGCCGGATGATCGAGTCGCGGGTGATGCCCGGCAGGAACGTCCCGGTGAGCTGAGGCGTGAGGATCCGGGTCTCGGTGATCCGTACACGAAGAACAAGTTCGCGGCTCCCGCTTCCTCGACCCACCGGCGTTCCAGGGCGTCCAGCCAGACGACAGTGTCACAGCCCTGCTGTTCAGCATCCCGCATGCCGAGGAGTGCACCTGCGTAGTTCGCGCTCGCCTTGGCTGCGCCCGTTCCTCCCGGCACGGCCCGCACATAGTCGACGGTCAGCCACGCGGAGATCGCCGTCAACGGATCATGGATCCGGGCCGGTGTGGGTGAGGCGATGACCACGAACAGGTATGAGGTCGAGGGGCGACTCGCGCCGAGCACGGCATCGGCGGCGAAAGCGAGCGGGCGGAGGTACAGGCTCCCGCCCTGCGGGGGTACACGATCGATATCGGCGCGCACGATCATCTCCGCCGCACGGAGGAACATCTCCTCGGGCAGCTCGGGCATCGCCATGCGAGCCAGGGAGCGATTGAAACGAGCGGCGTGGGCCATGGGACGGAACAACGCCACCGACGAGTCCGGTTGCCGGTAGGCCTTGAGGCCCTCGAACACCGCCTGCGCATAGTGCAACACCGCCGTCGCCGGGTGCAGAGCGATCGCACTGAGCGGCCCCAGCCGCACGTCGTGCCAACCTCGGCGGGAGTCGTACCGGATGGTCACCATGTGATCCGTGAACGTCTGACCGAACCCGCTCGGCGCAGGAGCTTCGGATCCTCGTAGCCGGGGGGTCGGATCATCGGGTGGCAGAGGGAGGGAACGCTGCGTCATCTGCGGACCTTCCCCCCGCGCACCGTGTGGAGGATGTGCGTGTACTCGCTGGGATCGGTGATCGCGTCGATGAGCGTCGGGCCGTCGCTCGCGACACTCTGACGGATCGCCGCGTCGAGCTCGGCGGCATTCCGTACGCGTTGTGCGGGTACCCCGCTCGCCTCCGCCATCGCTGCGAAGTCAGTGGGGAGGTAGGTGACCGCGCCCGTCCCGCCGTGGCTGCCGGCCTGCTGCTTGAGCTTGATCAGACTCAGTGTGCTGTCGTTGAAAACGATCACTGTGATCGCTAGGCGTAGACGCGCCAGCGTCTCCAGCTCGGCCAGTACCATCCCCATCCCGCCATCACCGGTGAAGCAGAAGATCCGACGGTCCGCCACAGCCAAAGCTGCCGCGACCGCGGCGGGAACGCTGAAACCCATCGTCGCCAAACCGGATGAAACGAGGAACGTCGCCGGCTCCTCCGCGTCCCAGAAGATGGTGACGGGAAACATGTGCGCACCGGAGTCGACGGTGGCGATGGAACCAGCGGGCGCAGCCGCACGGACTGTCCGCACGACATCCGTGGGAGCCAGTCCCTTCGACGTCGGGGCAGCGAGCAGATCTGCACGGTTGCGTTCACGGACAGCCGGAGTGAAAGCGGAGTCCCAGCCGTCCGGGATCGGAGCGATCTCTGCGATGAGTTCGTCCAGGGGTCCGACGAGCTCGACAGCGGGCCGAATGTAGGCGTTGTCCGTAGGCCACGGCGACAACGAGATGACCGGCGCCGCATAGGGCCACGGTCCTGGGATCAGCTCGACGGTGTCCAGCCCGAGAGCGACGACGAGGTCCGCAGCCTCGATGATGGGAGCCTCGATGGTTGCTCCGGTCAGGACACCCACGCAGTTGGACCAGGATTCCGGGACGGTCCCTTTCGCCTTGTAGGTCTGCAGGACCGGTATCGCTGTGCCTCGGACCAGGTCTCGTACCGCGCTGCTGGCGGATCGGGCAGCCATGCCGACGAGTACGACCGGACGACGCGCCCGCGCGATCTGCCGACGTGCATCGCCGACGGCGCCTCTGCGGAACGGCGATGACGGCGGAAGCGAGGGCAACGCTGAGGAGCGCGACCTCGAAGACGGATCGAAATCGAGGTGCACCGGGCCGGGCGTCGGTGCACCGGCGATCTCGATGGCGTGCCGCATCGAGGAGCCCGGGTCGCCGGCGCCGAGGGTCGCGCTCCACTTCGTGATCGGGGTGAACATCGATCGCTGGTCGAGCCGCTGGTGAGGTACTCGAGCCGCATCGGAATCCGGGACGGTGTCGGTGATCATGAGCATCGGTTGCCGATCGAGCCACGCCTGAGCCGTCCCATTCACCCCGCTCGCGGCTCCAGGTCCCCGTGTGACCACGCAGGCGGCAGTCGCTCCGGTCAGCTCCGAAAAGGCCCCGGCCATGCACGCCGCCGCTGTCTCGCTGTGCGCAAGGACGAACCTGCTCCCGGCCCCTTCCGCAGCAGCGACGAGCTCGAGGTTGTTCCCGCCGCCCGGCAACCCGAAGACGACATCAGCACCTCCCTCAGTGGCGAGGACCTTCGCGGCGGCAGCGGCGAGTTCAACGGCGTCCACGGTTCTCCTGACGCTGAGCAGGTGGCAACAACTATTGACAACGCGCTGTCTGGCGCTCGACGGCGTGGTGGGGGGCGTCCGTCAACCGCGCTTCATCGGTTGCACAGCAATCGGCTCGGCGTGCGTTCCCGCCGTCGCTTCTGAACGCATCCGGTCGAAGTCACCCATGATCCGTTCGCTCGCCTTTGCTCCGTACCGGTTGAACAGCATGATGGCGAGGATGCTGACCGCTGCAGCGGGCAGCAGTTCATAGACTCCGATCGGATCGATCGACGGGTACACCAGTGCGGTGACTCCACCCGCGAGCATGCCGGCGAGCGCGCCGGCCCGGTTCATTCGTCGCCAGTAGAGCGAGAGGACGATGACCGGACCGAAGGCGGCCCCGAGTCCTGCCCATGCATACCCGGCGAGCTCGAGAACCGTGTTCTCGCCGGAGACAGCGAGCACGGAAGCGATGCTCGCGACAGCGACCACAGCCACCCTCCCCACCCAGACGAGGAGCCTCGGGTCGGCCTCGCGGTTGACGAACGCCCGGTAGCCGTCCTCGGAGAGAGCGGCGGCGGCGACGAGCAGCTGCGGTGCCGCGCTGCTCATCGCCGCAGCGAGCACGCCGACCAGCACGAAACCCGCGACCCACGGATCCAGGAGGGTCTGGATCAGAGTTATGAAGACGCTCTCCGGGTTCTCCAACGGCTGATCGAAGAAGGCGATCCCACAGAATCCGACGAGGATCGCAAGGGCGAGGGCGGACACAGCCCATGCGACGCTGACCCGCCGAGCCAAGGGGATGTCCGCCGTGGACCGGATACCCATGAATCGGGCGAGTATGTGTGGTTGACCGAAGTACCCCAAACCCCAGGCCAGCCCGGAGACGATGACAACAACGCCAATCCCGCCCGTGTCCTGCCAGCTGTCGCCTTCCAGCGCCGCCCCACCGAGGAGCGAGAGCAGGTTGTCGTTGCGAGCGGCCGCCGTCGTGGTCAACGTGCCGAAACCACCAATCTGGACCAGCACAACCGCCGGCACGATCACGATCGACGCCCACATGAGCACGGCCTGAATGACATCGGCGTAGCTGACGGCGAGATATCCGCCGAGATAAGTGTACAGCACGACCACCGAGGCGCCGATGGCTACGGCAGATATTGCAGGCATCCCGAAGACCTCGGCGAACAGCACGCGGACGGTCAGGATGCAGGATGCGATGTAGAAGAGGTAAAATACCAAGATCGCCAGCGCGGACACCATCCGCAGCAACCGCCGGTGGTCGTCGAATCTGTTCTCGAGGTACGACGACAAGGTCAGGGAGTTCGATTCCTTCAAAGTCCGGATATCGATCACCCGCGCCGTGTAGACCCGCAACCGAGGTGCCACGATGCGCCAACTGAGGTAGAAGCCGATCACCAAGCCCACCGGGATCCACACCTGGCCGAGGCCGGCAGCGTAGACGGCGCCAGGCAGCCCGAGCATCAGCCATCCGCTGAAGTCGCTCGCGTTCGTGCTCAACCCCGCCACCCAACTGGTGAGTCGCCTGTCGCCGAGCAGGAAGTCCGCCGGGGATCGGACGCGACGCCTCGTGTGCACCCAGACCCCGACTCCCACCATCGCGATCAGGTACACCGCGACAGCCGCGACCGTTCCGAACGCCGAGCTCACCATGGGCCTTCACCATCCCTCAGCTTCGCCGCGTCGCGGCATCTCGGATCCGAGATGGCAGGAAGGTACGAGCGAGGACTCGACCTGTCAACATGCACCCGGTTCGCGTTCTGCGGCGTGATCATGGGGTCAGCGCGTCGTCGGTACGTTCCCGCCCCGCAGCATGGTCTTCACCCTCAGAGAGGTGACGCCACGCTGGGATCCGATATCTGATCCGCCGGCCCAGCACCGCACGGTGATCGCCGCTCGCAGGCCTCGCCCGGCTCGGATCCCAAGCGCGAAGCTCAAGCGAGGACGACGTAGGGGTTGACAGGCGGCGCCACCAAGAACAGGCTGCTCGATCAGGCAGTCTCGGATCCGAAGTGGGTGGCGCGGGTGCAAACGGCAGACGTTGTGATCATCGGTGGCGGATGCGTCGGCACCAGCGTGGCCTTCCACCTGACGAGCATGGGTTGCACCGATGTCATCCTGCTCGAGTCAGGCACCCTCGGCGGCGGCTCGACGAGCAAAGCTGCCGGTGGTATCCGGCTGCAGCACGGCGACCCGCTGAACGCCAGGATCGTGCAACGGTCGCTCCGCGAGTTCACCCGATTCGCCGACCTGACCGGCGTGCCGATCGATTTCAAGCAGGTCGGCTACCTCTTCTTGCTCAACTCCGATCACGACGTGCGGGAATTCAGGGAAGCGGTCCGCCAGCAGCAAGAGCTCGGAATACCCAGTGAAGTCGTCGGACTGGACACCGTCCGCGAGCTGGTTCCACCGCTGTCCACCGAGGACCTCGTCGGTGCGACGTTCTGCCCGAGCGACGGGTACGCGACCCCCGAGGCGGTCGTACAGGGATACGCCCGAGCTGCTCGTCGTGCCGGCGCCACGATCCTACCGGGCCGGCGCGCATCAGGGATCCGGACGATCGGTGATCGCATTGTCGGTGTGGATACCGACCAGGGCCCGATCGCGTGCCCAGCCGTGGTGTGCGCGGCTGGAGTTCGATCACCGGAGATCGCCGGCTGGGTCGGGGTCGACCTTCCGGTGCACGGGCAGCCCCGAACCATCTACTACTCGGGCGCACCCGGCGCGGTTCCTGACGCCGCGCCGCTCACCGTCGATTTCTCGTCAGGTTTCTACTTCCATCGCGAAGGCCCTGGCCTGCTCTTCGGTGGCCGCCAACGTGAGCTCGAAGACCTTTCGACACCCGCAGTCCACCGACTTCCGTCGATCGCCGACCTGCCGATCGAGACGTCCTGGTGGGGCTATTACGATATGAGCCCGGACAACAATGCAATGATAGGTTCGGCGCCGGTCGATGGATTCTACTACGCGACCGGGTTTTCCGGCCACGGGTTCCAGCAGAGCCCGGCCGTCGGTGAACACATCGCCGAACTCGTGATGGGCGTGGATCCGGTGCTCGATCTCACTGATCTCTCAGCCGAGCGGTTCACGACGCACCGCCCTCGGGTGGAGAAGTTCGTCATCTAGTCTTAGGAAGGCGCGGAGTGATTACTGCTAGCAGGGACCAGCTCCATAACCGCGTCGCGCTCGTGACCGGTGCGGCACACGGCATCGGCGAGGCGATAGCCACCCGCTTCGCTGCCGAGGGGGCACGAGTCGTGGTTGCCGACATCGACACCGATGGAGCGGGTGCCACTGCGGAGAAGATCAGATCGCGCGGCGGCCTTGCTATTGGCATCGTCGCGGATGTGAGCAACGCCGGGGCAGTCCGAGAACTCGCAGACCGGGCAGTGGAAGCCTTCGGAGCAGTAGACATCCTGGTGAACAATGCCGGCGACGTCACGATCCAGCGCCACTTCCTCACGACCGATGAGACGTGGTGGGATCACTTTATCGATACGAATCTCAAGAGCCAGTACCTGTGCTCCAGGCACATCGCGCCGCTGATGGTGAAATCAGGTCGGGGATGCATCATCAACATGTCCAGCGGTGGAGCCACACGCTCGCATCGAGGAATGGTCGCCTACGACGCCTCGAAAGGCGGCGTCGAGGCGATGACGCGCGCCCTTGCGCTCGAACTGGCTCCGTATGGGATCCGGGTGAATGCTCTGGTGCCCGGCCTGATTGCGACGCGCCCCAGCCATCTCGATCCGGCCGCCCGCCGAATGCGCGACGCAACTGTTCCGCTCGGCAGGGGTGGCAGGCCCACCGATCTCGCTGGGCCTGCGGTTTTCCTCGCCTCGGCGGACGCCGCCTACATCACCGGGACCACGCTGGTCGTCGACGGCGGTGTTCTCGTACAGCAGCGGAGCCCGCAAGTCGAGACCTTCCCGGTCGAGGAATTCCCCGCGCCGACGTGCAAGCCGGCGTGAGCGGATCCCACGCCGGCCGCTGACCAGGAGGGAAGATGCGAATCCGTGCGTACGGCCGATCCGCACTGCTGATCGAGCTCGGCTCGCTCGAGGAGGTGCTCGGCCTCCAGGTCGCGTTGCGTGACGATCCGCCGCCCGGGCTCGTGGAGACCGTGCCTGCCGCGCGCACCGTCATGGTCAGCTTCGATCCGAGCGAGACAACACACGCCGCGGTCTCCAACGCCGTACGCAGTCGACAGGTGCATGAGTACCGAATCGGAACCGGACCAGAAGTCGACGTGCCCGTCCGCTACGACGGCCCAGACCTGGAACATGTCGCAGAGATGACCTCCTACGGACCACGGGATGTCGTGCAGCGCCATCTCGCGGGCAGATATGTGGTCGCGTTCCTCGGATTCGCACCCGGCTTCTACTTCCTTGCGGGCGGAAACGCCACATTGCGGGTACCACGGCGAGCGACACCGCGAACCGAAGTCGCCCGTGGAGCTGTCGGGCTGGCCGGCGAGTTCACCGGGATCTATCCGAGCTCCGGACCAGGCGGCTGGCAGATCGTGGGGCACACGGCAGCCGACTTGTGGGACATGGCGAGGATACCGTCAGCGCTCCTGGAGCCAGGTACCCGGATCCGATTCCACGAGGTACGCCCGTGATCGAAATTGTTCGACCAGGCCCGCTGACCACAGTGCAGGATCTTGGACGTCCCGGGTACGGTTCGTGGGGGATAGCGCCCGGTGGGGCGGCCGATCGGCAGAGCCTCACGCTCGCCAACCGTTTGGTCGGGAACCGCGAGTCCGCCGCGGCGCTCGAGATCACCGGCGGCGATTTCGAGGCGAGGCTCCTCCGATCGGCGACCATAGCGGTGACCGGCGCATCATCACCGATCAGGGTGGCCGGGCGACGCGCTGCCGCGAACAGCCCGATCCGGGTACCAACCGGGGCCGAAGTGGTCATAGGCACATCGACGCGAGGCATCCGCAGCTATCTCGCCGTGCGCGGCGGGCTCGACACCCCACGTGTACTGGATTCGCGGGCGACGAACCTGATCGCCGGTCTGGGCATCGGAGTCCTCCGGCGAGGAGACACCATTCCCATCAGCCGGGACGCCGTCAGCGACCTCCACGTCGATCTCGCGCCCGTTGCCGGCTGGCTCGACCGCGTCACCATTCACGTGCTCCCGGGCCCCCGACACGACTGGTTCACCCCCCAGTCGATCCGCGTCATGCAGAGCGCCGCGTACACGGTCACACCCACGAGCAACCGCATCGGCATCCGAATGGCCGGCCCACCGCTGGCCCGTAGGACCGACCGGGAACTTCCCTCCGAGCCGGTCATCCGCGGTGCGATCGAGGTGCCACCCGACGGGCAGCCGATCCTCTTCCTCGCTGACCACCCGACGACGGCCGGTTACCCGGTCATCGCTGTAGCCGAGCCGAGCGACGTTGATCGCGCCGCACAGCTGCGCCCGGGACAACAGGTGCACTTCCGTGCTAGCCGTCGCGTACCGCCACCGATCGAACTATGACCCGGGACAACAGACCTTGGGACAGGTGATTGTATCGAATCTCAGGTAGCTCCACGCACAGGCGACGAACCAATACCGGCCAACGCTCCGGATCCAGCCTTATCAGCATTTACCGCCCGCACGATGCTTTTTGTTTCGGGTCGGCGCCGCGGCTGGTCCACCGCCCCTGCCGCAGTCGTCGATATCAAGTGTTGCTGCAGGTCAGCGGGTACTACGTGCGGGATGTGATCCACGCGTTCAACGAGCGGGGTTCGCCGCGCCGGACCCAAACCGAGCAGGGATGCGCGAAACATCGGTGCCCAGCTCCGCGAGTGGATCCGGATCCTGCACGCCGGCGGCGTCTCGTGGCAGACGATGACCTCCCCGGGAGGGCAGAGACCCACATGGGGGGCCGGCCACCGGGAAGGATGCCACCGTGCCAGCGCCACACGCCGGCCCATGCTAGACAGGTAGTTAGTTAATTGCCATAGTACCTTTGTGCTCGACGTAGACCTGATCAAGGCACTGGCCAACGACCGCCGCCTGCTCATCCTCGACTGGCTGCGGGATCCTCGAGCCCACTTCCCGCCGCAGGTGGACGGCGACCTTGTGCAGGACGGGGTCTGCTCACTCTTCATCGCCGAGAAGCTCGGGGTCAGCCAGCCGACGTGCGGTGAGCACCTCAAGGTGCTCAGCAGGGCGGGACTCGTGCACGGCACGAAGATCAAGCAGTGGGTGTTCTACCGGCGTGACGAGGAACGGATCGCGGCGGCGAAGGCAATGCTGGGCGGTTCCTGGTGACGAGGGGAACGGTCGCCGGCGACGCCTACGCGCGTCTGATCGCCGACCTTGACAGGGCCGGCGCGCGGTACCGCGTGATCGACCATCCTCCGGAGGGACGCACCGACCTCGTCAGCGCTCTTCGCGGGCACGACGTCGCTCTCGCCGCGAAGTGCCTCGTCATCATGGTGAAGGTCGGGAAGAAGACCACCCGGTATGTGCTGGCCGTGGTACCTGGCGTGACGCGGGTGGATCTCGCCGCGGTCAAGGAGCTCTTGGGAGGCACGTACGCCGCCTTTGCCGGGCGCGACAAGGCCGAGGAGCTCGCCGGGACCGTGAGCGGGACCGTTCTGCCGTTCAGCTACTCGCCCGATCTGGAGCTAGTGGTCGATCCGGGGCTGCTCACCATCCCAGAGATGTACTTCAACGCTGGCCTGCTCGACCGCTCCGTGGCGCTGGACACCCGCGACTACGTCCGCGTCGCGGCGCCGCGCATCGAGCAGATCACCATGACCGTCCCCGCTGGGGACCGAGCACGAGGAGACAACGGATGAGTGCGCTCGCGACGGCAGAGGACCGATTGGCCCGGCTCGGGCTGGAGCTGCCCGCCCCACCGGCTGCGATAGCCGCGTTCGAACCGGTCGTCCGGGTCGGGACCACGGTGTACGTCAGCGGCCAGATCGCCACCCGCGACGGTCTCGTCGTCACCGGCCGGCTCGGGGACGACCTCGACATGGTCGCGGGCCAGGCGGCCGCACGGCTGTGCGGGCTGAATGTGCTCGCCCAGCTCCGATCGGCCGCCGGCAGTCTGGACGTCGTCCAGAGGCTGGTCAAGATCACTGTGTTCATCGCATGCGCACCGGGCTTCACCGAGCAGCCGCAGGTCGCCGACGGTGCATCGCGGCTCTTCGTCGACGTGCTCGACGCCGCGGGCGCCCACGCCCGTGCGGCCGTCGGGGTCAGCGCACTGCCGGCCGGGTCGGCGGTCGAGGTCGAAGCCGTGGCCGTGCTCCGCACCGACGGGCCGTCATGACGCACGGGACCACCGCCGTCGCGATCACCCCGGCCGACGTCCGGCGCGTCCACGAGATCATCAGGCCGCACGTGCGCCGGACACCGGTGGTGCAGGTGGATCTCCAGGCACTCGCGGGCATCGCCCCGGCGGCGGGCGCACCGGTGACCCTGAAGCTCGAGCAGCTCCAGCGCTCGGGCTCGTTCAAGGCGCGTGGGGCGTTCGCGAACCTCCTGGTTCGCGACGTGCCGTCGGCGGGAGTGGTCGCCGCATCAGGCGGCAATCACGGCGTCGCGGTCGCTTTCGCGGCGCACGAGCTGGGCGTTCCCGCACAGATCTTCGTACCGACCGTCTCCGCCCCCGCGAAGGTCGCACGGATCCGGCATCTCGGCGCGGAGCTCGTGGTCACCGGCGAGCGCTACTCCGATGCGCTCGCCGCAGCCGAGGAGAGCGCGTCCCGGTCCGGCGCTCTGCCGGTCCACGCGTTCGACCAGCGCGAGACGATCCTGGGCCAGGCCACCCTCGGGCTGGAGCTCGCCGAGCAGGTACCCGATGTCGACACCGTGCTGGTGCCGGTCGGTGGAGGCGGCCTGATCGCCGGCATCGCCGCGTACCTCGCCGGCACGGCCCGCGTGGTTGGGGTCGAGCCGACCGGCGCTCCCACTCTGACCCGGGCGCGCGCTCACGGCGCCCCGGTCGATGCCCCGACCGGCAGCATCGCCGCCGACGCCCTGGCGCCGCGGCGCATCGGCCGGCTGGTCTTCCCCATCACCCAGGCGCACGTCCACGACGTCGTCCTCGTCGACGACGAGTCGATCAGGGACGCCCAGCGCACACTCTGGGACCAGCTCCGACTGGTCGCCGAACCGGCCGCCGCGGTCGCGGTCGCCGCAGTCCGCAGCGGCGCCTACCGCATCGCGCCCGGCGAACGCGTCGCCGTGGTCATCAGCGGGGCCAACACCGAGCCTGGGCTCGTGCCGAAGGCAGTCGCCGACGACACAGGACGAAGTGCCCCTGATCGCGATCACCTTCGCACCTGCAGCGACCAGCCTGCGCGAGCAGAGACTGCAGCACCGTCGTAGCCAGCAACGAACGCGTCAGCGATCCATGCCGGCGGGCGGCGGGCCGGCCCTGCTGTGAACGGGGCGGTCCGCCGCAGTGGACGAAATGGTCGGGCTGTGGGAGCTGGTGCTCGGGCTGGCCTCGGCCGCCGAGATCGACGATTGGGATCAACTCTCAGCGCAGTCGCTGCGCCACACCGGCGTCACCATGCCTGGACGCCGGCGTGCCGCTGCGCGACGTGCAGGACTGCCCCGCCACCGCGACGCCCGCACCACCCGCCGCTACGACCATTCCCGCGACAGCCTGGACCGGCTCCGCCGCGTACGCCGTCGCGGCCTACCTGAGCTGAGTGTGAGGGCGGGCAAGCTGCGTCGACGACAGCGTGGAGCCGAGCGGTTCATCGCACACATGCCGGTTGCTCGTCGCACTCGGTCACCGAGAGCACGGCCGGACGTTCACTCAGATACTCCCGCAACCGGGCCCTGTCCTCGGCGGGAAGCTCCTCCGGGAAGGACACAGACCACCTTGGACCGTCAGGGCCGGCACCTACGCTGACCGAGGAGGCACCCCGCCCGAACGGCGCCGGGCTCAACGACGTCAGCCGCAAGGCGTCCTCGTGGTTCCGATACTCCTGTCCGTCGAACTGGACGACGAACACGTCGTACTCCCCCGATCGGTGGATCTCCTGGATCGTCCGGCCGGTCCACCAGCCCAACGCGCAGAGGCTGATCAGCAGCGAGGCCACCGCGGAAGCCCGCGCCCGACGAACCGACGCTGCGAGGAGCAGCGCCAGGCCCGACGGGATGTAGGCGAAGAACCCGATAATGACGAGGACCACCCCGACGATGCACAGGCAGCATCCGACGATCAGGGACACACGGCGAAAGCTCGACCTGCTCCGCGCGAGAAGCGGCACCAACGCCAGGCCGCCCCACGGCCCGTAGACGATCAACGCTGCCGGTGTCAGGTACGCGACCACGAAGGCAGTGGCCGCGGCCGCCGCAGCTGCCGCGGCCAGAACCAGGGCTCGCCGCCACCACTCGACCCGCACAGTGTCGGCTCGCACGTCCCCTGTCATACCTGTCCCCTCAAACGGTCCCGGCGCTCAGATCCCGCAGCAGCTCGACCGCGCCGCCGGCTCAAGCGGCCGGCCGCCGGAAGCGACGGAGGGACGATCGTCGGCTCGAGCGCGTGAGCCGGCAGGGCCCCGGTCGTGGGGGCGCGGGTGGCTGCGGCGGTCCAGATCGGACAGATATCGCCCGGACGTCCTTCACATGTGACGGCGACGGGGTCGGCGCCGAACTCCAGGCTTTCGGATGCGGGCGGGTTCGGGAAGTCGATCTCCAGCTCCATCAGCGAGGTCTCCAGCCGGGCGTGTCCCATGCCGACCGTGACGGTGAGCGTGCGGCGAACCTCGGCGAACGCCTCGGCCCCGAGCAGGTCGACGATCCCGCGGACCGCCGCCACAGCGAGCAGCACGAGCGCCGTCAGCCTCTTCACACACCAACAGACCGGCGATGGCCGCGATCGGTTGGGCCGGCTGCTGCAGATTCCTGGTCGGGGAATCTCCCCCGCCAGCACAGCCCGGCATCACCGTGGTGCTCCGCCGGACGAGCGGACCGGCCTCGAGCAGCCGTCCGGCTCTCGCTGCGCGCCACCGGCGAAGTTTCAGAGCGCGAACGGGTTCTCATCGGACGCGACGGCGGAGAACAGAGCGGAACCGAACTTGTTGTACAGATGCCGCTGCAGCATAGGCCCGAAGCTCACCCGGGCAACGCCGAGCGTGGCGAGTTCGGCCAGCGACAGTTTGCCCTGTCCGTACCCGATGTTGATGGGACCGGGTATGCCCTCGACCAGAGCCCGGATCGCCTCAGGATCGACGACCGCGATGGGGTAGACGCAGTCCGCGCCGGCCGCGAGGTATTCCACCCCGCGGTCGATCGAGGCGGCGAGCTGCTCCTCCGACGACCCCGTGCCGCGCAGGAACGAATCGGTTCGCGCGTTGATCACCAAGTCTACGCCGAGCGCCGCCGCCTCAGCCCGAACCGCGGCGAGGAAGTCCGCCTGCTCGGCGGCGTCGATCATCTTCCCGCTTGCCGGGTCGGAGTCCTCCAGGTTGAGCCCGACGGCCCTCGTCGCGACGAACCGCTCGACCAGCTCGTCCGGCGCCAGCCGAAAGCCACGTTCGAAGTCCACGGTCACCGGCAGGCTCACCGCCCGCGCGATCCGCGCCGCCGCGGACAGCACCTCTTCCACCGGCGCTGCCTCGCCATCGTCGTAGCCGAGTATCCCGGCGGTCGCGAAGCTGCTCGTGGCCACGACCGGGAATCCGGTCGACACGGCCAGTCGGGCCGAGGCCGCGTCCCAGGCGTTGGGCAGCACGAGCGGCTTGCCAGGAACGTGCAGCCTGCGGAGCGTGGCGGCCTTCTCCTGTGACGACGGGGCGCGCCTTTGGCCGAGACCGTGGCTCGCGCCGACAACGACGGAGCTGCTGCCGGACAGGTCGCTCATGGTGTCCCTCCAGATCATGGGTGTCCCCCGTGTGGTGTCAGGCGGGCTCGGGGGCCGGCGCGGGCGCCGCTGCCGGCTGCGCCGCCTGCTCGACCACCGGCGGCTTCAGGAAGCTGGTCGCCCACGCGACCGCGATGGCGACCACGGCGATGATCAGGCCGGTGATCACCGCGGCGGAGGCGTTGAAGTTGTCGATCGCCATGCCGCCGACGAACGAGCCGAACGCGATACCCGACGTTGGCCGCGGAGGCGGGCAGCGACTGCGCGAGCTGCGCCACCGGGGCCGGCCAGGCTGACCACGCGGAACTGCAGCGAGGGCGCCATGCCCATGGCGAACAGGCCCCAAGCGAGCAGCACGAGCGCCACGAGCAACGCGATCGAGCCGACGAGGTACAGCGCCAGCAAGGAGACCGCGATGCCGACGGACCCGACGATCAGGGTGCGCGCCGGCGTTGCGGTCGGCGAACCGGCCGCCGCTGAACGAGCCGACCGCCGTGGCCACACCGTAGGCCAGCAGGAACACGCTGATCAGCGCGCCGGAGATACCGGTGACGCTCTGCAGGAACGGCACGATGTAGGTCAGCGCCGCGTACATCGTCGCGAACACGAGGAAGTTCAGGCCCAGCACGGCGAGCACCCGGGGGGCGAACGCGTACCTGGCCTGGTTGGCCGCGCCGCCGCCGGCGCTGCGGCACGGACGGGACCAGCGCCAACGTGGCGATCAACGCGATCGACGGCGATCGCGACGATCGCCACGAACGAGCCGCGCCAGCCGAGCGTCTGGCCGACCAGCGTGCCCAGCGGCACGCCGAGCGCCGCCGACACCGAGACACCGGAGATGATCACCGCGATCGCCCGGCCCGTGCGCTCCGGCGGGACGACCGTGCATGCCCGCGACGAACGCGCCGGCGATGAACAGGCCCTGGAACGCGCCGGTGAGGATGCGCGCCACGAGGAACACGCCGTAGTCGGCGGTCAGCACCGCGACCAGGTTGCCCAGCGATGAACAGGACGAGCGCGCCGATCAGGACGATCCGCTTGTCCAGCCTGATCGTCAGCGCGGCCAGGATCGGACCACCGATGGCCAGGCCCAGCGCGTAGGCGGTCACCAGCGTGCCGGCGGCGGGGATGGAGACCTGGAGGTCGGCGGCGATCAGGTCCAGCACGCCGACCACGAGCAGTTCGGCACTGCCCAGCACGAACATTCCCAGGAACAGCGTGGCCAAGGCGAGGTTCGCCCTGCCCTGGCTCGGCACCGCTTGCTGGGTACTCATGTGCACCTTCCAATGTGACTGACGTGGGTTGGATCGGGGTCGAGCTGGCGGTGTCGAGCTGGCGGTGGTCGGACGAGCCGGCTAGGACATACCGCCATCGACTGCATCTGCTGGCCGGTGATGTACGAGGCGTCACCGGACGCAAGGAACGCGACGACGCCGGCTATCTACCCGGGTTCACCGCGCCGCTCCATGGGTGCTGCTTCTGCTATTCGTTGCATGAAACAGGATGTCGATCGGGCCGAGTTCGTCGCCGGCGGTGGCCGGATACGGGAAGCTGCTCCAGCCACGTACCCCGTTCGGGGAACACCTGGTGTTGGGCGGGATGACACCGACGCCAGAAGCCGTGTGCAGGACCGCGATCTCGTTCTCCAGCAGCCTCGTCTCCGAGGCCTCGAGACGACCTGCGGACGGGCACGCACCCTCCAGAACGGCTAGCATCATGCAACCAACGTACAAGCAGTGCTAGCATGACGCAAGTGGTGCTGGGATCGGATGGAGGCGCTCGATGCTCGGCCGCACCTATGACCGCGAGAACTGCTCAGCCGCGCGGACTTTGGAGATCGTCGGCGAACGGTGGAGCCTGCTGATCATCCGCAACGCACTTTTCGCCGGGTCGACCCGGTTCACCGAGTTCCAACGCACACTCGGCATCGCACCCAACATCCTGTCCAGCCGCCTGGACAGGTTCGTCGAGGCCGAACTCATGCAGACCCGCCCACTCAGCGACGACCATGAAACGCGCGAGTACGTCCTCACCGAGAAGGGACGCGAGCTCCAACCCGTGATCATCGCCCTCACCGAGTGGGGCGACCGATGGGCGGCACCCAACGGGCCACCGATCTTCTACCAGCACGAGGACTGCGGCGGACAAGTCCACCTGCACCCGAGATGCGAGAACTGCGACACCGAACCAGGGCCGGGCCAGGTCACGAGGAGCCCCGGCCCCGGCGCATGGCCCGGCCAGTTCTGACCCGGCCCTACGCAGGGAAGGCGCGATCCCCGAGCTGCGCTCGTGGTCACACTTCCCAGACTGACTTCTATACGCTCGGAAGGGCCCTGGGCGGCGAATAGCAGCAGAGGGCACGCGAGGACCATCGCGAGGTTGGGCGACGTTGGCGCCCGGCGAGGCCTGCTGCGAGCGCCGTCCATCGCGACCAGCAGGGCCGGACCGAGGATCACGACAAGCCCGAGCCAGGCCCGCAGACCAGGCGAGTTCTGCAAATTCTGTTCGCTCACGCCCGAAACGGTGCGACTCTACCGGTCGGCAACCAGACATGCGCCGTGGGTACACCCGGCGCAGATACCCAGACCTCATTTGTGGGACTCGCTCAGATTCGGCAGCGCGTCGGCCTGAGCCAGCTCCTCAGGCAGCGGCAGCACCTCCTCAAGGTAACACTACTGACTCGCCTCGAGCGGCGCCGCCGAAGCAATCCTTTCGCGGCGTCGCGATACTCCGAACTGCGTCAAGATAAACCCTACATCGCGAGGTAAGGGCGGTTATGAAAAGGGTCGTAGTGTACACAAGGCCAAGCGCGAGAAGTAACAGAACTCGAGCTGCAACTCTGTACAGGTATCGCATGGCCCATCGAAATATCAAAGGTGCGGCAACGCCCCCGACCATCAGGATCAACACAGGCATTGATTGGCTAAATCCAGCCCTCCGCAAGGAATTGCTAGCCCACACACAGCGTGAGAATCGCGAGTACGGTCAGCGACGTCAGCCGGAAACCGCGGGTGGCCTCCGCGGGCGACGACGCGTGAGTAAGTGCCGGGACGGTAGCGATCGCCGAGCATCCGCAGCACCGCAGAACTACGCAAGCCGCTCTCATCGGCGACCACCGACACTCTCGCGACGACGTCCCGGTGTCAGTCGTTCGAGGCAGATGCGACGGCCGGACCGATCGGGCCAGGACGCAGCCGCACCAGCGATGTCGAGTACCCAGCCATCCCGATGATCGCGGAGTCCCCGCAGCAGGTTCCGACTGCGGCATCTCCTGACCCCATCATCCCGACATCGCGACAGGGGCCGCAGCAAGGCATCGCGCTGGCATTCATGTGGCATCGGGGCCTGGTTGTCTGAGTCTGCCAGGCAAGCTAATGCCGAGTGCGCTTGGCAACCTTGGGGGTGATCGGTTTCGACGTCGGATGTCGATCAAGGGGAAGCGTGTCGAGGAAGGCGACGATGACCTCGCTAACCATGCGTCGCAAAAACAAGTGCCGATAATGATGGCACCGCCTCGGAGCAGCACCAGAACGCTTACGCGCTCGCTCGCTGATCCACTGAGAGGCTGTCGGACCGGAGCCGTTCCCGCTCCAGTATCCGGCATCAGCTAGGGGACTCACCTGCCCGTTCGGTCGCGGGACGGACAGGGACAATAAACAGCGACTGGGATCGTCACACCGGCTTGTCCACATGACTGGTGGGTCCGAGTAGAGGCGAAGTGGACTGCGCACGGAGAAGCCCTTGTGAAGCACCGGCGGACCCGGGTTCGATTCCCGGCACCTCCACGTCGGGGCAGGCCAGGCATCGGTCTGCCCCGACAGATCGAAGCACGATCAACTTGCCGTCTCTCAGATCGTGCTTCGATCTCTCCGGGTAGACCTGCAAATCCCCTCGCGGTCGTACCACACCGCTGCCTCCCGTGAAGGAGCAGCGTACGTGGCTACGTGATGACCGTCAGGTCGTCTCCGGGCGGTTGTCCGACTGCTGTGGACGCCGAATGCTGTTTCAGAATGACTTTCGTCGGTTGCAGACGACGACAAAGGCACATTCGGCGGCATCCGCCCGGGTTGCCGTGACATCGTCCAGCCGATCTCGGCCTGCCCCGGCCCAGCACAATCTGGGCGCGCTCCACAGTCATCGCCGTGGCTGCAGAGAAGGGCGGCCATGGGACACACTCTCGTCGAGGGATCCCCTCGTCCTGGGCCGGTTCCGGTTCCTCGGCCGGTTGGGTGCCGGCGGCACGGCCGGGTGTACCTGGCTCCGGCGAGCTCGTGGCGGCGAAGATGATGCACACGCGCATCACTGACGACTCGGGTTTCGAGACCGGTTCGCCAGGGAGGTCACCATCGCGCAGGCGTGCCGGGCGAGCCGGTCGGCGAGACTGGCCGCCGCCGCGGGCGGCCCCGGTGGAGCATCGAGCCCGAGGCGAAGCAACCGCCGACGGCGCCCTTCGCGCGCAGTCGTGATCGAGGGCGGCAGGTTGGGCCGCGAGATCGTGTCGTCCCCGGCGACGGACGACAGCGTGTGCTTCGGCCCAGGGCTGGGAATCACGCCATCGGCCCGTGACGGGACTGCGGTCTATGCGAACTCGCCCATCCAGACGTCGTTGCACAGGGTGGCCCATGCAGAGTCGCCGACTTCTGGGTGAGCCGCGAGTCGATCGACAAGCTGCGTCGCGCTGCATCGGTTCTCAGCGACCTTATCGAAGCGCGGCACCAGGCAATCCGCCAGGTAGGACGCGATGCCCGACGTGTCAGGAAGATCGCCGGGCCGCATACCTGACATGACCCCGCCGATCGCGCGCCCGTTGGGTCGAGATCGGTGGTCCACATGTCAGGTGTGGTATTCGTCGGGCACGCGCATCGCGGGCCCACCGACATGCAGGCCGAGGGGGACCGCGCGTCCCGTCGGTTCCTCCCACACCTCCTGGCGGCCGAGCGCGGTGAGGTCGAGATAGTTGTCGCCGTTGTGGAACTCCTCGAGGCCGCGGCCGTACGTGGAGTAGGTGTGGAACACCTCGTCGCCGACCCGCAGGAATGCGCTGATGCCCGGCAACTCCGCGCCGCGCATGCTTTCCGTCCACGGTCCACCTGTCCAGGGGGTGCCGGCTTCGGCGAGTTCGGCTTCATTGCGGAAATGCAGCAGCACCGGCGCGACGCGATCGTCGAGGGTGACGTGGAAGTCGTAGTTGAAGTCGCTGCCGTATGAGGAGTACCAGGGGAACGCCCAGCCCATCCGCTCGCGGTACGCGGCGAGCTTCGCGTACGGCGCCCGCGACACGGCCACGAGCGTGGTGTTGCGCACGTGCAGCTGCCTCAGCTTGGCGGGGATCTGGTCGGCGGCGGACGAGCAGCTCGGGCAGGCGCTGTCCCACTCCGGGTCGAACATGAAGTGGTGCATCACCAGCTGCTGCCGGCCCTCGAACAGGTCGAGCAGGCCCACCGTCCCGTCCGGGCCCTCGAACGTGTACGGCTTGTCCACACGGACCATCGGCAACCGGCGGCGGTCGGCGTTGAATCGATCGCGGGCCCGGGTGATCTCCTTCTCCTTCGCCAGCAGTTCCTTGCGGGCGGCGAGCCACTCCTCGCGCGACACCACCTCGGGCAGGTTGCCCATCGTCGTCATCTCGATCCCTCCTAACTTTGGCTGGTTCTGCAACTGGCCTCAGCCTCGTCATACCGGGCGTCTGAGAGGTCTACCCCTCAACGGTTGCAGACAGGATCTACGCCGGGCAACCAACGGCTACGGGGCCGGCGCGGAGGTGTTGATGTCGCGCGACTCGATCCGGTCAGCGAGACGGCGCAGGGCCACCACGATCAGCCGGCGCATCGCGTTGGCGCGCTGCCGCGGCGGGCGCTCGAGCATCGTGCGCGCCTTCGGCCGGGCGGACAGCACGTGGTGCCTGGTCACCTTGTCAGCCATGATCATCGCGGCCGGATCGAACATCAGGTGCTCCCCTGTGGGTCGAGGCCCGGACACGAGTTTCGGCGGACAGGGCAGCGCTGCGCGAGTAACTGGAACAGAAGCTCCCATGTGCTCCTTCCTGGTCGATTCCAACCTGCTTCCGCACTCCCATGTGGCGGGCCGACAGGCGTTTACCCCGTTGTCGCGAGTGCGATCAGGAGGATCTGGCGGCGGACCAGCAGCAGCGTGCCCAGCCGGGCGGAGTGTGCTCTCGAGCCAACAGCGACACCATGCCCCCGTCAACGCTCGTGGCCTCTCGCACCCTCCGTGCAGCCGAGCCGCTTCCAGTCTGCTCAGGGCCGCCGACCAAGGCGTGGTCGGCGCGGGTGGACTCAGCGCCGGGATGACTGCGCTCATCGAGCACAGCATGCCCGCCACGCCCGGCGATCCCCCGCACGCGCAGAAGATCAATTGCAGCCTCACCGAGCAGGCGATTGAGCTGGTCGCCGTCCTCGTCCACAGCGACTGGGGAACCAGCCACCTTCTCGCAGGAGACAGGTACGCGGCACGGACGCGGGTGCCCGCCGCCAGCGGACCGCTCGTCTGCCGCAACCGCCGGGGCGGCCGAAGGCCGTGTGATCGATGCGGTCGACGCCGATCGTTGCGCTCGCGATTGCGCGGGCCGACCGAGATCACCGGGCTGCTCCCCGGCCAGGATGCTCGAGGGCTCGCTCGCGACACGGGTAGTCGTGCGTCGCGAGCGTCCACACCCAGGCGCCCAGCTAGACCTGCTGGAGCCCTTGCTTGATGACGCTCCCCTAGTCTAGAGCGCCTTCTCCAGCCGATTGATCCACTCCTCGAAGCCTGCCTGCACGGCCTCGTAGTCCGACGGCCCCGCCTCCGGTCCCGTCCAGCTGTTCGTGACGGTGACCTCGGTGCGGCCCGGGTCGAGCGCGCTGAAGGTGACCATCACCTTCTCGTCGCTGATCCGGTGCTCCGCGGTGCGGGAGTGGTGGGAGAAGGTGAACGCGATCCGCGACGGCGGCTCGAGGTCCAGGTACTCCCCGGTGAAGCCGTTGACGGTGCCGTCGGCCTCGTGCAACTCGATGCTGTACCGCCCGCCGACGCGCACGTCCGCGTCCACCACGGTGGCGAACCACCGGCGCATCCGGTCCGGCTCGGTCCAGGCCGCGTACAGGGTCTCGCGCGAGGCGGCGATGGTGCGGACGATGGTGACGCTGTGCGGGACGATGCGGGGAATTTCGGTCACGGGGACTCCTCGGGTCGGGTGACGAACGCGTCGAGAGCGTCGAGGCGCTCGATCCAGAACTGCTCGTAGAAGCGCAGGTGGCGGCTCGCGGCGGCGAGCGGCTGCGCCTCGAGGCGGCAGACGTGACGCCTGCCGTATACGGTGCGCCGCACCAGCCCGGCCCGTTCCAGCACCTTGACGTGCTTGGACGCGGCAGCCAGCGAGATCGGGTGCGGGGCGGCGAGCTCGCCGACCGTGCGCTCGCCTGCGGCGAGGGCGCGCACCATGGCCCGGCGCGTCGGGTCGGCCATCGCGTGGAAGACCGCGTTCAGTTGCTCAACCACTTGGCTGACGATAGTTCAAGAGCGCTCTATCGTCAACCTCCTCGTTGAATGTCGAAAGGCCGATATATGTGGACCAGTACCGCCGGCCGATCAGGTGCACATCGGCGCCGTCCTCGCCGGCGTGAGGGGCCTAGCCCGGCCCGTTCGCCCGCGAGCCGACTCAGCCAAGCGCTCGCCGACAGGGCTACTCCAGCCGCAACTCCGGCGGCGGTGAGGTGGTCCTTGCTCCGGGAACGTTCAGATCAAGGACAACGCCTCCTTCGCCGAGCGCTCGGCGCGGTCGCGGGCGTCGCCGAGGCCGACCAACAGGTTCGTGCCGAGGGGTAGAAGCACCTCTGTGAGGCTGTCCCCCACATGACGCAGCTGTCCGGAGAGCTCCAGCGTCACAAAACCGTGGAGCACCGTCCAGAGCTGTGCGGCAACCCTGGCGGGGTCGTCGGCGCGGATGCGGCCGGCGCGCATGGCCCGTGCGACGCCGCCCACGATGTGGCCGTAGGCGCCCCGCACAACCACGCTTCCCGCAACGGTGGCCGGGGCGGCGTCCCACTCGGTGTCGCGCGCTCCCGGGCTCGAGTGCCCGAACATCATGTCGTACAGGTGTCGGTTCTCGTGGGCCGCGCGCCGGTAGACCAGGGCGATCCGGCAGATGTCCGTCACGGGGTCGGCAGTTGCCGGAACCGCAGCCACTCGGTCGCCGAGTCGCCGGAACCCCTCGTCGGCCACCGCCCGCAGCAGCTCGGGCATGCCGCCGAGGTGGTGGTAGACGGCCATCGTGGATGCGTTGATCTCGCGGGCCACGCGACGCGCCTGGACGGCCGCGGGGCCTTCCTCGGTGAGCACGCGCACGGCCGCGGTCACCAGCCGGTCGCGCACGCTCGGAGTGGTTCCACCAGCAGCCATGCTTGCACAGCCCCTTGCAACCCGGTTACAGTCACGCACGCGTCTATAACGACGTTATAGCACGTGGCCGGGGCGGCCGCACTGGCTGCAACGCGCCCTGCACCGCGCTCCCCCTCGACGTCACCTTCGCAGTACCGCGCCACGGGGCGAGCCCTGGACCTGGGTCACGTGGAACGAGACCAGAGAATGAGAGAAGAAGTGGCATGAAGGCGATCACCAGTCGCGGCGTGATGCGGATCGGCCTGCGCCTCGCGAGCGCCGTTGCGATCGGCACCGGCACCAGCGTGATGGCACGCGGTACAGCGGCCATTCCCGGAGGCGCACCCGCCGCACCCAGCGTCGACAACGTTCTGAGGTTCTATGCGGCCTGGTGGGCCGGCGCAGGACTACTGATGTGGCGGATCGCACCGGACACCCGAACGCATCACGACATCCTCAAAGGCATTCTCGGCGTCAACTTCCTCGGCGGGCTGATCCGCTTGCACGCGAGCCGACAGTCTGGCCGCCCACATCTCCTGTTCCGGATCATCGCGATCGAGGAGCTGATCCTCTCGCCGTTGCTTTTCGTCGTGCAACAACGGATCACGAAGAGTGCTGGCTCCCTCCCGGTCACACCCGAGGACGCATCCAACGCTGGCCGGCCGAGCCCTCCAGCGGCGCAGTAACAAGGGAGAGCCAGCGGAGGGCCAGCTGTTCGATCCCGAAGCGATCAGCTCGGAAGCCGTGAGCGGTGGCCTCCCCTGCGGACACCAAGAGCGTCGACTCCTCGGACCGGTTCGTGTCGCTGCGCACCCGGCTGCACGATGAGGACCCGTCGCGGCCACGCACCAGCACGTCAGGCCTCGGCGAGCCGGGCCCGGTCTGTCGGGGCGTCCCAGTCGAGTTGGGGGCCCAGCGGCACGAGGTTGGACGGGTTGATCCAGGTGTGGGTCAGGAAGTAATGCCGCTTGGTCTGCTCAAAATCCGTCGTGGAGCGGAATTCCTCGCGCGCGTACAGGTCACACGCGTAGCCCCAGAGGTTCGGGTAGTCCACGATCCGCCGCAGGCCGGCCTTGAAGTGCGTGACGTAGACCGAGTCGAATCGCGCCAGCGTCACCCACAACCTGATGTCCGCGTCGGTGACGTGATCGCCGAAGAGGTACCGGCGGGTGGCCAGCCGCTCCTCCAGCCCGTCCAACGCGGCGAACAGCGCACGCACTTCCCGCTCGTAATCCGCCTGCGACGGCGCGAACCCGCACCGGTAAGGCCCGTTGTGGACCCGATCGAACAGGAATTCGTTCAGCTCGTCGATCTCCGCCCGCAACGGCTCCGGATACAGGTCGACGTCCTTGGTCGCCCACTCGTCGAACGCGGTGCCGACGTCAATGCTCATGTTGCGGAAGTCGTTGCTCGCGATGCGATTCTCTGCCTTGTCCCACAGCACCGGCGCCGACCAGTGCCCGTCGTATCCCGGCTCACTAGCCTCGTAGGCCTCGCTGAGCAGCGCGAACCCGTTGACGTCGTCCAGCCCGTGGCCCTCGCCCTCGCGAAACGCCCAGCCGCGGCCATCGCGCATCGGGTCCAGCACGGACACCGAGATGACGTCCTCCAGGCCCTTGAGCGCACGGCTGATCGCCACCCGCTGGCAGAACGGGCAGGGCTTGGCCATGTACAGGTGATAGCGCCCCGGCTCGGCCCGGTGCCCGCTCGATCCATCGGCGGTGATCCGGCCCGGGAACGCCGGTCCCGGCCGCGCGGCCGCGCCCGGCTTCGGCTTGGGCGCATACGGGCCGTACGTGGCGAAGTCCACCGGGCTCGCGGCATGCGGTCTCGTGGTCATGCTGGTTCCCTACGATTGATGTTGTTCGGGCCGGGTGACCCGGATACTCGGGCGACGGGGCGGCTGATGCTGTTTGGGGCCGTCGGCGTGGTGTCACGGGGTTGGCTGCGACAACAGGAGAACGGGAGTGACGGTTCGATCGAGACTCAGCGCGCGCCCTGTCGCCGAGGTACGGGAACCGGTACAGGGTCTACCTGAGGATCGATCATTTCCAGCCGATCATCTCCGAGAGGCCCGTGCTGTCGAGCGGCCACCGGCAGCGCAATGGCATGGATCTGGAAGTCATGACTGGCACGATTGACATGCGGACCACGTCGCAGCGTTCGAAGGTCCCGTATCGGGGTAGTCAGGTGATGGGCGAGCATGAGCAGTTCAAGGACGTGGGAGACTGAGTCGAGCAGGCTCGACCGCATCTTCATAGCGCTCGCCGACGCCACGAGACGATCGTTGCTCGACCGGTTGTATCACAACGACGGCCAGCGAGTAGGCCAGCTCGCGGATGGCTTCGCGATTTCACGGCAAGCGATCAGCAGGCACCTTGAGGTGCTGGAGGACGCCGGGCTCGTGGTTACCCGCCGCGAGGCGCGAGAAACGCGGCATTTCCTCAACCGAGCGCCGATGCGGGAACTGCAGAACCACTGGATCGCCAAGTACACCAGGCTCCATCCCCGGATCGACTGCTGCTGATACGGTCTCACCAATGTGCGGGCCCTCACTGAGGGCGGTTGCGTGACTGCGATAGATGTCGTGGGCGGTGATCCAGTTGCCTGCTGCGAACCGCCGATATACACAAACCACGTCGCACAGCACGAATTCGGAGCCGATCTCGAGCTACCGGACTGGCCCTGACGTCGCCAGAAACGAAGCCCCGAACTTGCATGCAGAAAGCACTCAGTTAACCCCAAGGGGGTGACAGGGCACCGGCACGTCGACGGCGTGGCCGGCCGTCCCGACCTCCGTCCACGAGATATTGCGTCCTTCAATGTCAGTCCACTCGCCACATGCATCGGGGCACGCAGTCCACACGTGCTGGAGCTGCGGAGTCGTCCTTACGGTTCATCCGCTCCTCCTATCATCGCCTTCGTGCGGATCCGAGCCCGCAGCACGTCGGCGAATCCGGCCGGATCGTGCACCGGCAACAGCTGGACACCTCGGCGATGCATGATTGCGACAAGGTCTCCAGGCGGCGGCCAGATCGGTCGTCCATCGTCGGTCACGAACCACGGTCCATCCTGCGCGGTTGTTCGTCGGATGTCCACCTCGACAAGGTCGAGCAATGCGATCCGTAGAACGAATTTCCACTTCGAGTCGGGACGCACCGTGACGATGATCGAATCATCAGTCAGAGTGACATAGTCGCGCGCCAGCCACGCCGGTAGCGAGTCGGCCGCCGAAGGGATCTTGACGACGATCTCGATGTCCATCTCGCCCAGGTCGGCCGCGAGCGGGCGTCGAAGCGCCCGGCTGGCGATTCCGATCGCCACGAGCTCGATTGCCAAGGGAGCACAACCGAGTAGCACTACCCTCTCCCACGAGGGCGGCACGGTCCGGTCGAACATGCCGGCTGCCGCGACTCCAAAGGCGATGGCGTGCGGGAGCGCGATCGCCAAACCGCGAGGCACCCAGCTCGCCGGTCGCCTGGCGGCCGGTGCTCGCCGCTCTCTCCAGAGCAGCAGGACCAACGACGTGATGGCGAGTGCTGCGGCTGCCCAGCCCACCGCCGTCGGGCGGATCGAACCACCAACGGCTGCGAAGAGGACGAACACGAATGTAGTTCCATAAACCAGGAAAGCCGCTACCAGCCAGCCATGCGCACGACGCCAACGCATGCGTGCCGCTCGGGGCGTGGCCGGAGTGCGGGACATGGTCATTGACTCCCATCTGGACGTGACATCGAACTCGCGATAGAGGTCGACCCTCGAACGAGCGAACCGCCCGCGCCCGTTCTTGCATGCCGCACGGCAGACGTCGGCTTGCACAACACGTACGACCGAATGGTCAAGCTCAATGCTGGCAGTGGTGCAGGTATTGAGGGTGCAGGCGGATCAAGGCCGGAGCGCGGACGTTCCCGTCGCCACTCCGCATCGTTCACCTGCTATGCGAGTCGTTCTTGCCCTGCGTTCACGTTGGTGCAGTGCGACCCTGCCACAGGACGCTTCCATCCAGCCGCCAGTCAGCTTCCAACCAGGGGGGTCGATAGCCGGTCAGCCTGAGTTGGCTCGATTCGGTCCAGCCGCGCCTCCGGACCTTGTCAGTTGTCCCGGATGTCAGTGTCGGGTTGAACCTGATCTGACCGGCCTGACGAGCACGGTGCCACGCGGCCCTGCACGATGAGGTCGTGGAACATGTGATCGCCACTATCTCGCCCTTGCGGGTGCGCCCGCGCCACTGCGACGCCCAGGCGATAGTGCATGCGAGCAGGTACTACGAGTTCTTCGAGGACGCGTTCCTCGATTGGCTCGACGAGCACGCGGGCGGCTACCGCCACCTGCGCCGCCAGGACCGGATCGACTTCGTCATCGCCGCGAGCGGCTGCGAGTACCGGGAGCCGGCCCGGCTCGACGACGAGCTCACGGTGGAGTCGCGCACCGAGCGGTTCGGGCGCACGTCGCTCACCTTGCGATTCACGGTCAGGCGCGGGAGGGACGAGCTGGCGATCGGGCACGCCACGTACGTCGCGGTCCGGGACGGCGCACCGGTGCCACTGCCGTCCATACTCCGGTAGGGGGCGGCGCGCCTTTGCCGACCTGGATGAGCGGGTCAGAAGGCGTTCGACGTGGCCTGCCCACGGATGGGTGAAGTTCCTGGTAGACGAGCGATTGCCTAGATCAACTCGCATGACCAGGAGCTTCGCAGTGCTGGCCTACCCGTCCCGGATGACCGTGTCCAGTCGCGCGCTCGGCATGCTCGCCGACCTCCTTCGCCGCCACCGTCGAGCGTGCGACCCGCTGGCGCAAGCTGTCCACAGACCGCCAGGCCCTGCTGGTGGTGGCCTACCTGCGCAAGGACGAGACCTGTGCCGATCTGGCGTGTGGCTTGCAGGTCGGCGCGATCGTGGTTTACACATCCATACTGGTAGCCGTCTTCGTCGCAGATCGACTTCCAGGGATCGATTCGGTTATGACCTCGACAGCGGTGTCGACGTGGCCGCGGTGTGTGCGGTGCGACAGCACACACAGACGGAGGGTGAGCCGCCCGTCCAAATGCGTGCTGGAGCAGAAGATACGCCCTGTGGCGTTGATGCGGTCCAACAAGGCGCGGTTCTCCTTGTCAGGGCCGGGTACCCGGAAGACGGTCGTGCTGAGCTCGGGAGGTTCCAGTGCCTCCAACGCGGGATGCTCGGCGAGCCGGCGGTGGGCGTGCTCGGCCAGGTCCAGCTTCTCGTCGAGTGCGGCCCGAAAGGCGTCAACGCCGTGCAGGTGTAGCGGCAGCCAGAGGCGCAGCCCGCGGTGCTCCCGGGTCAGTTCCGGGCCGAGGTGAGCATAGTCAGGTAGTGCGGTGTGCTGGATGTCCTGCAGGTAGGCGCCGTCCTCGTCATCGGCAACCGCAGCCGCGAGCGTGCCGGGGTCGCGGACGAGCAGCACGCCGGTGCCGTAGGGCAGGAACAGGCTCTTGTGGGGGTCGAGGGTGATCGAGTCGGCTCGGTCGATACCGGATAGGCGGGCTCGGCCCCGCTCGGTGAGCTGAAAGAACCCGCCGTAGCAGCCGTCGACGTGGAACCAGAGATCCTCCTGCGCCGCTACTCGCGCTAGCTCGTCCAGAGGATCGACGGCACCGGCGTTGGTCGTGCCCGCAGTGCCGACGAGCAGGAAGGGGACCAAACCGGCGGCACGATCCTCCCTGATCGCCGCCCGCGCAGCGGCGGGGTCGATGCGCCGTCCGTCTGTGGCGGGTAGGAGGCGCACGGCCGAGCGGCCGAGGCCGACGATCCGCGCAGCCTTGGCGACGCTGTGGTGTGCTTGGTCGGAGAGGTAGATGCGACCACGGGAGAGATCGTGCTCGGCTAGGTGCCGCTCACGTGCGGCGAGGACAGCGGTGAGCACTGCCTGCGACCCGCCCGTGGTCAAGAGGCCGTTCGCGCCGGCGGGCAACCCGAACACCGACGCCAGCCAGCGCAGCACCCCGTCCTCGAGGGCGACGAGGCCGGGGGCCAGATCGGCGAGGCCGGTGTAGCGGTTGAGGACGCGACCGAGCAGCTCGCCCACCGCGGAGCTGGGCAGCCCGCCACCGGGGATGTAGCCGAAGTAGCGCGGCCCGGCGGTCTCCACGGCCAGCGCCGCGGCGTCCCGGACCGTGCGCAGGAGCTCGCTGAGCGGTGTCGGCCCGGTTGCTGGTGGGGATCGGAACGGCTCCAGGTCCGCCTCCCGCCGGCCGTCGGCACGCGCCCCCTCGAGCCCGGCCAGGAACTCGTGGAGAGCGGCCTGCACCGGCGGCAGCATCGCATCCAACCCAGGGGCGTCCAGCCCGTACTCGCTGTGGTGGTCCATCGCACCTTCCTAGCCGGCGTCCAACTCCGCACGCCCCGGCAACTCATCGAGGGCAGTCAGCTCGTGGCCGAGCCGGTCCCGCTTCGTGGTCAGATAGCGGATGCTGGCCCGGTCGGCGGGAGTTTGGTGCGGCACCACGATCACCTCGAAGCCCGCCGCCGACAGCGCTTCCTTCTTCGCGGGATTGTTGGTCATCAGCTCGACCCGGTGGACGCCCAGGTCCCGGAGGATCGCGGCAGCGGCGTCGTAGGTCCGCTCATCGGCGCCGAACCCGAGCCGCAGGTTCGCGTCCACCGTGTCCAGCCCGTCGTCCTGCAGGGCGTAGGCGCGCAGCTTGTTGCCGAGCCCGATGCCGCGGCCCTCGTGTCCGCGGAGGTACACGAGCACGCCTCGGCCCCGCTCGGCGATGCGCTGCAGGGCGGACTCCAGCTGTGGTCCGCAGTCGCACCGCAGGGACCCGAAGACCTCGCCGGTCAGGCATTCCGAGTGCACGCGGACCGGCACGCCGTCAGCTGCTGCGGGCTCGCCCATGACGAGGGCGAGGTGCTCGATGCCGGTGTGATCGCGGTAGGCGTGGCTCCGGAAGACACCGACGGGCGTCGGCAGCGGCGCGATGGCCGTGCACGTCACGCCAGCGTGGCGTCTGCGGAAGGCCACTAGGTCGGCGATGTGCACCGTGGTCAGCTCGTGCTCGGTCGCGAAGGCCGCCAGCTCCGCCCGCCCAGCCATCGCGCTCGGCTCGCGGTGCGAGACCACCTCACAGAGGACGGCGGCGGGACGCAACCCCGCTATCCGGGCCAGGTCGACCGCGGCCTCGGTGTGGCCCCTCCGGGCCAGAACCCCACCGTCTCGCGCCCGCAGGGGCACCACGTGGCCGGGGCGGGTGAGGTCGTCGGGCGCCGTCGCGGCGTTGCCGAGCAGCCGGGCCGTCCTGGCACGGTCGCGTGCCGAGATCCCGGTGGTGACGCCGTCCCGGGCGTCCACCGTGACCCGGTAGGCAGTGCCCCGCGGTTCGGTACTCGCCTCGGCCATCGGGGGCAGGCGCAGTCGGTCGCATGCCTCCCCGGAGAGCGCCACGCACACGAAGCCGGAGGTGTGCGCGACGATGAACGCCATCGTCCGCGCCGTCACCAGCTCGGCGGCCACGACCAGATCGCCCTCTCCTCCACGGTCGGCCTCATCGACGACGAGCACGGGCCGGCCGGCGCGCAGGTCCTGCGCGGCTCGCCGAACCGATTCCTCGATGCGGTCCGGTTCACGCACGAGCGATCCCCTCGACCGGGCCGTCGAGCTCGACGGTGCTGGTCTCGCGGAACGCCAGCACGCAGGCCAGGCTGAGCACGCAGATCGCCGCCACGTAGATCGTCACCGGCCACGAGGCGCCCACGGCCTGCTGCAGTGCCGTGGCGACGAGGGGGGCCAGTCCACCGCCGAGGACCGCGCCGACCTGGTAGGCGAGCGACGATCCGGTGTAGCGGACCCGGGTCGGGAAGAGCTCGGCGAACAAGGCGCTCTGCGGTGCGTACGCCGCGGCGAGCCCGTTGGCCATCCCGATGACCGCGAGCACGATCAGCACAGGCTCCCGCGTGTCGAGCAGCGAGAAGTAGACGAGCGACCAGCCCAGCAATGCCCACGAGCCGATCAGGTAGACGCGCCTCCTGCCGATGCGATCGGAAAGGCCGGCATAGACCGGGATGAGTGCGAACCAGACAACGGCTCCAGCGAGCACCGCAGCGAGCATCACGCTGCGGGGCACCTCCAGCCGGCTCGTCCCGTAGGAGAGCGTGTAGACCATGAACAGATAGCCGATCCCGTTCGTGGCGACGAACGAGCCCGCCGCGATAGCGACGGTGCGCTTGTGGCTCTGCAGCAGCTCCAGCACGGGCGTCCGCTCGCGCGTCTCGCCCCGCTGCTGCGCCGCGACGAAGACGGGGCTCTCCTCGACCCGTAGCCGGATCGCCAGCGCGACGACGATGAGCAGAGCGCTGGCCAGGAACGGCACCCGCCACCCCCAGGCCGCGAACTGCTCGGGTGTCGTGACCAGCGTCATCCCGAGGAAGGCCAACGTGGCGAGGACGAGGCCGGCGGGCACGCCCATCTGCGGGGCGCTGCCGTAGAGTCCGCGGCGCCCGTCCGGGGCGTGCTCGACGGCCATCAGAGCAGCTCCGCCCCACTCCCCACCGACGCCGATGCCCTGCGCGAAACGCAGGGCGGTCAGCAGGATCGGGGCCGCGACGCCGATCGTGGCGAAGTTCGGCAGCAGCCCGATCAGCACGGTTGCCACGCCCATCAGCACGAGAGATGCGACGAGGCTGGTCTTGCGCCCGAGACGGTCACCGTAGTGGGCCATCACCAGCCCGCCGAACGGGCGCGCGAGGAAGCCCACGGCGAAGGTGCCCAACGCGGCCAGCGTTCCGGCCGTCTGGGAGAGCGCGGGGAAGAACTGCGGCCCGAAGATGAGGGCGGCGGCCGAGCCGTAGAGGAAGAAGTCGTACCACTCGATGGTCGTACCGAGGAAGCTGGAGGTGACGGCGCGCCTCGCGGCCCTGCGCTCGCTCGCACCGGTCACGACGTTGGGACTGGCATTCACAGCGGTCTCCTGGGTGGACGGGGGACGGTGTTCAGTCGCTGAGCTTCGAGATGACCTTCTCGCCGAACTCGGTGATCGCTTCGAGCTCGCGGTCGGGGTCGAAGCAGTTGGCGTGGTGCCAGAGGAAGACCTCCTCCACGCCGAGTTCCTGCTGCAGGTGCTCGATCTGGCGCAGCGCGTCGTCCCCGGTGCCGCCGATCTGGCGCCCGAGCGGCACGTGGTACGGAGTGACGTCGTAGGCGTAGGCGAACAGGTCGCGGAACCGCTCGGCGTACGCCTCGGACGCGCTGCGCGTTCCCTGCACCAGCAGGTGCCCGCCCACGGCGAGCCCGCCGCCGGCGGGAACGGCGCGCCCGACCGATCGTGCCTCCTCGGCGTAGACCCGCATCGTCGTCTTCAGGAACTCCTCGTCCTCGACGAACGAAACGAGGTTGACGCCCTCCTGGGCCCAGAACCGGGCCGTGGTCATGCTGAAGGCGAACGGCGAGTAGATCGGCGGATGTGGGCGTTGCATCGGCTTCGGCACCACCGAGATCTCGGTGAGCCGCCCGTCACAGGTGCCGCGCCCGGAATCTAGGGTGGGCGGGAACTGCCAGGGGATGTCCGCGGGCGGCACCTTCCAGACGTCGCCGTCGTAGGAGAACGACTCCTCGGTCCAGGCCTTGCGGATGATCTGGAAGCACTCCTTGAGCAGCGCGCGGTTGCGCTCGTCGGCGGCGGACTTGTCCGAGGTCGCGGCACCCACGCCGACGTGCTGTCCCAGCACCGACGCGTAGCGCGGGGTGTTGCTGCGGGAGAACCCGCAGAAGGTGCGGCCGCCCGTCATGTGGTCGAGGACGGCGAGGTCCTCGGCCACCTGCAACGGATTGCGGCAGGGCAGCGGAATGCCCAGCTGACCGACGGTCATCGTGGTGGTGTGCGCGGCCATGTGGGCGCCGTAGAGCACGGGGTTCGTGTTGACCTCGATGCCCTCGGCCTGGAAGTGCTGCTCGGTCCAGCACACGCCGGAGAAGCCGACCTCCTCGGCGTGGACGACCTGGGCGGTCATCCGCTCCAGCATCGTGTGGAAGCGGTCCGGGTCGGCGCCCGGAAGCGGCCGGCCGGAAAGTCCTTCGCGCAGCTCGGCGGCGCTCGCCATGTAGGGGATCTGCAGCAGGTAGAAGCGCATGTCGGTCACTTCCTCGAGAGGTGGGCCTGATCGGCGAGGAAGCCGAGGGAGACGTGGTTGAACTCCTCGGCGAGCTCGATGTTGAAGGCGTGAGCGGCGCGCTTGCCGGTGAACAGGTGCCAGCGAGCGCGCGGCAGCTGGTCGTGGACCCAGCGGCCGTAGCGCGCGGGGAAGGAGGCGTCGAGCTCGCCCGCCGTCACCAGGACCGGGACGTCGATCCCGGCCAGGTCGGCACGGGTGTCGTGGTGCCGGTCGGCGTGCAGGTGCCCGCGCAGGCCGGCACCGGCGTCGAGGTGCGGGTTGGAGATGAACGCCGCGGTCACGGTGTCGGCGACCCGGGCGGGCGTTCGGGTTGCGAGGTAGTGCGGGCTGAAGACCCACATCTTCACCGTCCGGAACGCGGCCTGCGGGTCCTCGTGGGCCAGCGCGTAGTCGGTGGTCGCGATGAAGGCCGAGCGCAGCCATTCGTCCGCGTACGCCCACGTCGCGTGCAGCTGGACGCTGGCCACGGTGGTGGGGTGCCGGATCGCGAGCTGCTGCGCGATGCACGAACCCAGCGAGTGGCCGGCGACGTGTGCCGGCCCGAGGTCGAGCTCCCCGAGCAGCGATGCGACGTCGTCGGCCATCGCGGCCGACGAGTACGACTCGGGATCACGGTAGATCGTCGACCGCCCTGCGCCACGCATGTGCGGCGTGATCACCGTGTACTGGCGGGCGAACACGTCCCGCTGCAGGGCCCACCAGGTGTCGTCGCAGCCGGTGCCGGCGATCAGGACGACGGGCGCGCCGCTGCCCGTGACCTCGTAATAGATCTCCGGTCCGTCCGGCACCTGGTGGATCACGGCCGGTTCCCGAGAACGGCCTCGGCCTCGACCTCGAGCAGCGCGTGCTCGTCGACGAGCGCGCTCACCTGCACCATCGTGATCGCCGGCAGGTGCTCGTCGAAGACCGCGCGCCACGGGCGGCCGAGGCTGCGGACCGCCGCCCGGTAGGCGGCCAAGCTCGTGACGTAGACGCGCAGCGCGACCACGTGCCGCGGGCCGCTGTCCGCCGCGGCGAGCACCTCCGCCAGGTTGCGCCACACCGCCGTCCACTGGGCGGTGAAGTCGGCGTCGGCGGCCACGGATCCGGTGGCCGGGTCGCATCCCAGCAGGCCCGACACCGCCAGGCGGTCGCCGTGCCGGATGGCGTACGCGTACCCCTTGGCGGCTGCCCAGCCTGGCGGGTCAATGCGTGCGAGCGACATGCTCGGCGTCCTCTCGTCGTCGTGCGGGATCCCGGAGCTCGGACGCGGCCAGCAGCCGGCCGCGCGTGAAGACGAGCGCGTCGCCGGTGGGGGTGCCGCCCATCGCGGCGGCGTGCCCGATGAGGATCAGGTGGTCACCGGCGGGGTGGACGGCCGCGATGCGGCAGTCGATCCAGGCGAGCGCGCCGGCCACCACCGGCGACCCGGACTCCGGGGAGCTCCACCAGTCCACTCCGGTGAATCGGTCCACACCCGGGCTCGCGAACCGCCGGCACAGCTCGGCCTGGTCCGCCGCGAGGACGCTCACCGCGAACGACCCGCTCTCCCGGACGGCCGGGAGCGTCGTCGAGTCCCGCGCGATGCAGAAGCCGACGAGTGGCGGGTCGAGCGAGACCGAGAAGAACGAGTTGACGGCCACTCCCCTCGGGCGGCCGTCGCCGTCGGTGGTGCAGATCAGCGCGACCCCCGTGGCGAAGCTGCTCAGCACCTGCCGGAAGCCAGCGGGGGTGATGTCAACGCCTGTCACGCCCTCACCTCCTTCCGAACTAACGTTAGGATGGATGGCCGGCGCGCCTCCCGTCAAGCCTTCGTCCTAACGTTTGTTCGGTCTGCTACGGTGCGACCGCACGTGGGGTCGGGGACGGGAGGTACCAGGTCGATGGGATCAACCGAGGGCCGGCCGACCGGCCCGGAAGCATCAAGTGGGCGCCGCACCCGACTCGACGACGTCCTGGACACCGCCGAGCAGTTGTTCAGCGAGAAGGGCTTCAAGGCCACGTCGATGCGTGGCATCGCGGCCCGGATGGGACTGAAGGCCGGCAGCCTCTACACCCACGTCTCCTCGAAAGACGAGATCCTCTGGGAGATCGTCGAGCGCATCGCGCGCATGATGATGGAGGCGGCGGAACAGAACGCGAGGTCAGAAGGCTCCGCCGACGAGCGGCTGCGTGGCTTCATGCGCAGCCACATGCGGATCGTCGCGAAGCACCGCGCAATGGCCTCGGTGCTGCTGATGGAGTGGCGGGAGCTGTCCCGGGCGTCGAACAAAAACATCCTCGGGATGCGGGACGCGCACGAGGCGTTCCTGCAAGAGATCCTCGACGCCGGCGTTCGCAGCGGCGAGTTCCGCGGTGAACACGTCAAGTGGGCGCGGCTGCTCATCCTGTCCGCGCTGAACTGGTCCAGCCAATGGCTGGACCCCGAGGGCCCCGAGTCCGCCGAGGCGGTCGCGGACCACTTCTTCGACCTGGTGGTCCGCGACCAACTGGCCACCGACTGAGGGCGAGCCCTCAGCACACGGGATGCTTCTCGTCGACGGTCACCGGGCGCGGCGAAGGGCCTATGCGCCACCTGAGGCCGGCACGCACAGCAGCACCAGGAAGACCTGCTAGGCCACGAGACCGTCGACCCGGTCTTCGACACCGCGGACACCCCACCGCCGATGCGAGCGTTCCGGCAACCACAACCGGCGTCCGGAGCGAGCCGTGCACCAGCGCATCTGCCGGCCGCTCGAACCGGCGGCTGCGATCTCGTAGCTACACTGCGCCGCCGCATCGTCGTGCCGGGGATCACGATCGCGACTACCGCCTTCTGTTCAGCGCGCTGAGCGACGTCGTCCACCGAGCACGTGGTCGCAGCGGACCGGCGCGGAGCGGAGTTCATCGTCCTCGCCGGTTGCCACTGGGCACGGCTGCCGGACGTCCCCTTCGTTGCATCCTCTTGAGTCGTACTGAAATACGGGATACTATTCGTCATCTGATACGAGGAGGCGTGGTGGTTCGTCCTTCTGCTAGTCGAAGCCCCACCTCGATCGATGCCGAGACGTTCCGCCGGGTACTGGGCCATTTCCCGACGGGCATGGTCGCCGTGACGGCCGTCGTCGCGGGGGAAGCGACGGGGATGGCCGTCGGATCGTTCATGTCCGTGTCGCTGCGCCCGCCGCTGGTCGCGTTCGGGGTCAGCCACGGCTCCAACACCTGGCCGCAGATCCGCAGCGCGGGCTCGTTCTGCGTAAACGTGCTCAGCGAGGAGCAGGAGGCTCTGTGCCGGCGTTTCGCCGCGAAGGGGGCCGACCGATTCCGCGATCTCGACTGGGTGCCGTCACGCACCGGATCGCCCGTCATCCACGGGTGCCTCGCCTGGGTCGACTGCGAGCTCGAGGTGGAGCACCAGGCTGGTGACCACGACCTGGTCGTCGGACGGGTGCGTGATCTTGGGGTGCGCGACGGTGGTCCCGGTCCCCTGTTGTTCTTCGGGCGGGAGTTCGGCGCGTTCCGCCCTCGGCCCCGGACCGGGACGTGACCGGGGGCGCCGCCGGCGGTGCGGGAACACGCCGATGCCACTGGCGGGGTGAGCCCGTTTGTCCCGGTCTCACCGTCGCTGCTGGTGACCGCCGGCCTGCGGCTGGCGGGCGGCCTCGCGGCGAGCCCTGCAGGGCTCGCAAAGCGCCGGGAAGTCGCGCGGCGCGCGGGTCGCATGGGGCCGACCGAGGCCGGACACCTGGTCGGAGTACGAGGAGTTGTTCACTCGGCTCGTCGTTCCGCAGACGGCGGAGCTGCCGGGGCTTCAGCGGCGGTTGCTGCTGCGCAGCGTCGACGAGCCCGACGAGGGCATCAGCGTGTCGCTGTGGGACGACCTCGAGGTGCTTCGCGCCTACCGGACCGGCGACTTGTACCGCTCGGAGTTGGTCCCGGCACTGAGCCACGTCTTCAACGACGACTGGTGCTCCAAGGAGTACGAGCTGCGGTTCGACGGTTGAGCCGACCCTCCCCGACCCCGTTCCGACATCGGTGAAGCAAACCTCATCCTGGTACGCTGCCGACGTGGAGGGCGAGGCCTGGTGAGGGCAGCCGAACTGGCGCCGGGGGTGGTCCCGGCGGGCGCCGCGGGGGAGGGCGCACAGCGCCCCGACACCGCCGGCAACAAGGCCACTGCCCGCGTGCTCGCGGTCGTTGCGGCGTTCACCGACGGGGCACCGAGCCTGGGGGTGTCGGAGCTGGCCCGGCGCCTCGGCATGACCAAGTCGATGGTGCACCGCGCGCTCACGACGCTCCTGGACGAGGGCTACATCGTGCGGGACGCGTCGGGGAGCCGCTACCAACTGGGCTACCGGGTGCTGGAGTTCACCGGGGTGACCGGCTCCACGCCTGAGCTGCCCGAGCTGTGCGCTCCCTACATGCGAGACATGTTCGAGCTCACGGGCGAGACGATCACGCTGGCCGTGCGTCGGGGACCGGTCGCCGTCACGATCCACGGGATCGAGGGCCGTGGCACGATCGCGCGCCGGGTGCCGATGGGCCGGGTCGTCCCGCTGCACGTCAGCGCCGCCGCACGAGTGATCCTCGGTCACCTCGGTGACACCGAGGTCGAGGACTACCTGCACGACCGGCCGCTCGAGCGAGTCACCCCCACCACGCTGGGCAGCCCGGATTCCGTGTGGGAGGACGTGCGCCGGACCCGCGAGCGGGGCTGCGCGTACGGCCTCTACGACCACGCGCGGTCCGCGTTCGGTGTGGCGTTCCCGGTGCTCGACCGTATCGGCCGGCCGCACGGCTCGGTGACGGTGTCGGGTCCGCGTGACCGTCTCACCCCGGACCGGCTGGAATCGCTCATGCCCCGGCTCAGAGCGGTCGCCGCTCGCCTCAACCGGCACAGCAGGCTGTTCCTGGCCCACGGGGAGGGGCGGGATGGCTGAGCCCCGCCCCCGGCGCGATCCGCAAATCAACACCTCCGCCGGGCACGTGTTCGACATCCTGCGCGCCGTAGCGGGCGCGGCAGCACCGATCGGCGGCACGGAGGTGGCCCGCGCGGTGGGCGTGCCCGTCAGCACCGCCCACCGCGCGCTCGTCACCCTCGAGGAGTCCGGCTTCATCAACCGGTTCGAGGGCGGCCCGAGGTTCCGCCTCGGGCTGGGTGCATTCGAGCTGGTGGCCGCCCTGACATCGCGGTACGCGGTACGGGAGGTCGTGCAGGACTGCCTGCGGGAGCTCGCGGTGCAGACCGGCGAGACGAGTAGCCTCGTGGTCCGGCTGGGCTGGTACGGGGTGTGCATCGACGGGCACGAGGGCTGGCAGCCAGTGCACCGTCCGCTGCGGCTCGGGGAGCGGTCCGCACTGCACCGCACCGTGGCGGGACGGGCCCTGCTCGCCGGACTGGGCGCCGAGACCGTGCGTGCCTACACGCGATCGGCGCAGGCCGGGTCGCTGCCGAGCGTGGAGGTCCGCAGGTTGCGCAGCGAGCTGGCGCGGACCGTCGAGCTCGGGTACGCCGCGGAGGAGATCGACGCAGCCGACGGGGACAGCGGCGTCAGCACGGTGGTGTTCCCGGTGCACGCACCGGACTGCAGCGCTGTGGCGGCGGTGGCGGTGAGCGGTCCGCGCGGGCAGTTCCAGCCGATGGAGGATGACCGGTTCGGCACGTGGTCGGAGCTGATCCACAGCGTGGAAGCGGAGATCGCGGCGGGCCCCGCTCGCTTCGCCGATCCCTTCGGGCACCTTCCACCGGACACGATCGTCATGTCCGAAGCCGGTGGGTGAGCGATCGGTACGGTCGCGACGCTGATATGTGTGCCATGAGCCGTCGAGGCGTGTCGCCACGCCCCACGAGCCGGCGGGCGACCGCAGAACCGATCCTGCCGGCACCGCCGGCGAGGAGGACGACTGCCGTGGCGGCTCTTCCCCGTTCCAGGCTAGGCAGGCGTGCCGAGCAGGTGACCGAGCCGGTCCCGCTTCGTGCGCAGGTACCGGTCGTTGTGCTCGGTGACGGTCAGCGGCAGCGGGAGCTGGCGCACCTCGAGGTCGTGCTCGCGGAGCGCGGTGACCTTCGCCGGGTTGTGAGTCAGCAGGCCCACGCGCCGCACACCCAGCGCGTGCAGCGCGGCCGCGGCGGTGTCGAACGCCGAGCATCCACCGGGAGACCGAGTACGGTGTTGGCGTCGACGGTGTCAAGCCCGTCCTCCTGCAGGGCGTACGCCGCGAGCTTCGCAGTGAGCCCGATCCCGCGGCCCTCGTACCCGCGCAGGTAGACGAGCACGCCGGCGTCGTGCCGCGCGATGTGACGCATGGCGACGTCCAGCTGGTCGCCGCAGTCGCAGCGCAGTGAACCGAACGCGTCGCCGGTGAGGCACTCCGAGTGCAGCCGCACCGGCACCTCGTCATCGGCGGTCCAGGAGCCCCTGGTGAGCGCGAGGTGCTCCTGCCCGGTCGTCGCGTCCCGGAATCCGTGTGCGGTGAACTCGCCCCAGCGCGTGGGCAGGCGGGCGGTGGCGATCTCGAGCGACGGCCGGTCGGTGGCGCGCAGATGCTGCCGCAGCGCCCGAATCGTGATCGCGACGAGCCCGTGCCGGGCGGCGAGCGCGAGCAGCGCGGGACGGCGGGCCGGATTCCCGTCCTCGTCGACGACCTCGCTGAGCACCGCGGCGGGCGCCAGCCCGGCGAGCCGGACGAGGTCGAGCCCCGCCTCGGTGTGCCCGGCCCGGGCGAGCACCCCGCCGGGGCGGGCGACCAGCGGGAACACGTGTCCGGGACGGGCGAGGTCGGCGGGCGCGGCCGTGGGGTCGGCGAGGATGCGGACGGTCGCCGCCCGGTCGGCGGCGCTGATCCCGGTGCTGATCGTCGCATCGGGACCCACCGGCGTGCCGGGCGCGGCGTCGACGCTGACCGTGAACGCCGTGCGGTGCGGGTCGGTGTTCGTGCGCACCATGGGCGGCAGGTCGAGCCTCCGGGCCGTCGCCTCGTCCACCGCCACGCAGACGATGCCGCTGGTGTGGCGCAGCAGGAAGCTCATGCGGGCGGCATCGATGTGCTGCGCCGCTCCGATGAGGTCGCCCTCGTTCTCCCGGTCCTCGTCGTCGACCACGAGGACGAGCTCGCCGCGGCGCAGTGCCGCGACGGCGTCCTCGACGCGTCCGAACCCCGTCGACCCTCCAGCCGGTGCTGCCCCGGTGACTGCGGCGGTCATCGCGGCCGCCCTAGCGGGCCGCGGCGGCGACGCCGGCCGTGCGCTCGTCGGCGTTCGCGGCGAACCCGCCCTGGTCGAGCTCGGCGAGCCGGGGGAGCACCTCGGTGGCGAACAGGGTGAGGTTGGCGACGGTGTCCTCGTGGGACAGCTCGCCGCCCTGGCCCATCAGGATCAGGTTGCCGACACCGCCGACGGCGCGGGCGAACTCCACGATCTGGTCGTGCACGTCGTCGGGGGTTCCGGAGAAGGCGATGGCCGCGTCGACCATGTCCGTGGCCGGGACGCCCGCACCGGTGCCGTGGCCGGAGCCGATCTGCAGCTTGCGCCCGTCCCGGGTGGCCGCGGGAAAGTGATCGCCCGCTCGCCCGCGCAGCTGGTTGCGGCGCAGCCACTCGGCGTTGCCGCGCGCGGACATGTACCCGGGCGGGTTCACGAACGGCTCGCCCACCACCGAGGTGGTGCGGAAGTACCCGGCGACCTCCATCAGCCGCCGGTGGCCCTCCTCACGGGTGCGGCCGATCCCCAGCAGGGCCGTGTAGGCGAAGCGGTCCGGGCCGGGCGCCGGCAGGTCCAGCTCGGCGGAGCGGACCCGGTAGGCGTCGTAGAGCTTGGCCGCGTTCCAGCCGGCGAGGATCGTGGCCAGCACGTGCCCGCGGGCCGCCACCTGTCGGGCGGTGTCCAGGCTGCCGCCGGTGACCCACATCCGCGGGTGCGGCTGCTGGTAGGGGCGGGGCCAGATGTTGACCTGGCGGAAGTGGTGCCACTCGCTCTCCCAGTTGAACGGGCCGTCGTGCTCGGTGAGCGCGCGCCGCACCAGGTCGTGGGCGTCCCAGAACCGCTGGGTGATCTTCACCGGGTTCGCGTTCGCCGGGGAGATCTCGTAGGGGGCGCCCTTGACGAAGCCGATCTCCAGCCGACCGCGGGACACGACGTCGATGTAGGCGAGTTCCTCGGCGAGCCGGACCGGGTCGGGGCGCATGGCGATCGGAAAACCCAGGCCGAGCAGCCGGGCGCGGCTGGTCTGGCGGGCCAGCATCGCGAGCGGGATGGTGGCCGACGCCGACAGGCAGGTGGCGCTGCTGTGGTGCTCGTTCACCATGATGTTGAGGCCGAGCTCGTCGCACAGCTGCCATTCGTCGAGGCGCTGGTTGACCAGGTCGGCAGCCCGGTGCGGATCGCACAGCCGATTCGGCAGCGTGACCCGCAACGAATCGACCTCGGCCTCCCACGCGTCGTGGTAGGGCTGCTCGGAGAAGTGGTAGACGTCCATCCGGGTCTCCTCAGCGGGCCAGCGCGGCAGGTTCGGTCGCGGCGGGTTCCGGAGCGGCGAACGAGGTGATCACCTCGACCGTCGCGGCGGGCCGCTCGATGTGCGGGTAGTGCCCGGCCCCGGGGATCTCGATGAAGCGGGCGCGCGGGATCTCGGCGCCGAACGCGCGCCCGTAGGCCGGTGTGACGATCCCGTCCGAGGCGCCCCAGACCACGACGGTGGGCAGGTCGATGCGGCGCAGCCAGCGCCGCAGGCCCGGGTTGTGCATGTAGGGCCGCCACCCGAAGTAGGTGTAGGCCTCCCTGCTGCGGGCGATCGCGAGGCGCTCGTCGTCGCTCATCGTCGAGTAGTCGCGCACCCGCTTGGCGGGGTCGTGGTAGGCCAGCGCGGTCATCTCGTCCTGGGACAGCGCGAAGACGTCGGCGATGTCACGCGTCTCCCGGTCACCCACCTTGATCCCGACGGGGTCGAGCAGCACGAGCGCGCCGAACGCCGACGTGTCGCGGACGCAGATCTCCGCGGCGACCCAGCCACCGAAGGAGGCACCCGACGAGCACCGCGTCCTGCAACCCGAGCTCCTCGACCAGCTGCAGGTGGAAGTACGCGAGGTCATCCGACGGTGCGGAACTCGTCAGGCAGCTCGGAGTGCCCGAAGCCCGGATGCCACGGCGCGATCACGTCGAACGACTCCGCGAGGCCGGTGAGGAACGGCGCGCTGGGCCGAACCCCGTCCACCGAGTGCAGGAACAGCAGCGGACGGCCCCGACCGCCGCGGGCGATGTCGATCCGCACCCCGTCGACGGTCCGGCTGCTGGTCTCCAGGGCCTCGGTCATGATCGGTCCCATCGGTTCGAAAGTCGGGATAGCTTCCTGATAATGGAACGCCAGTGCTAGGTTGTCAACCACGGCGACGGAAGGGAGCGCGCGGTGCGCTACACGCGGATCTACACCCACGAGGACGGTGGTTCCCGCTTCGAGGACGTGGAGGTGGCCGGGGAGACGCGCACGTCCCCGGTGTCGACCGGAGCCTCGGAGTACGCGACGCCCATCCCGGCGAGCGCAGTCGTGCTGCGGCGGGTGGTGCGCGCCCATCCCGACGAGCCCCACGTCGCCCCGCGGCGACAGTTCATGGTCAACCTCCACGGCACGGTCGAGGTGGAGACGAGCGACGGCGAGGTCCGCCGGTTCAGCCCGGGCGAGCTCGTGCTCGTGGAGGACACGACTGGGACCGGCCACATCAGCCGGGAGGTCGGCGACGGGGAGCGGCTGTCGATGTTCGTCGAGCTGGACGGCTGAGCCCGTTGCTCACGGCACCGTGAGGACGATCTTGCCGAGCAGCCCGCCCGTCCGGAGCCGCTCCTGCGCGGCGACCGCGTCGGACAGTGGGAGCTGTGCGCCGAGCACCGCGCCGACCGTCCCCTCGGCGACCGCGTCGAGCAGGCGCTCCTCCACCTGTCGGGCGATTGCGCCGTACTGGTCGAGCGAGCGCGTGCGGAACGTGACGCCCAGCAGGCGCAGGCGCTTGCGGGCGAGCAGGTCAAGGTCCAGCTCGGCGACCGCGCCGCCCAGCCGCCCCACACTCACCAGCCGGCCGCCCAGCGCGAGCAGCTCGAGGTTCGCGGCCAGCGCCGAGGCGCCGACGTGGTCGATCACCACCTCGACACCCCCGCCGGTCGCCGCGCGCACCGCCTCGACCAGCCCAGGGTCGCCCGGTTCGACGACCGCGTCCACTCCCAGCCGGACGAGCAGCTCCCGCTGCTGCGGGCCGCGGGCGGTCGTCACGACCGTGCCGGCGCCCAGCGTCCTGGCGACCTGAACCCCCACCGAGCCGACACCCGACGCGCCCGCGGTCATCAGCACGGATTCGCCCCTGCGCAGACCGGCGGCGTTGACGAGCGCGTCCAACTCGGTCATCAGCGCTACCGGCAGCGCGGCGGCCTGCTCCCACGCCAACGCGGGCGGCACCGGGATCGGCAGGCGGGCGTCCACCGCGACCAGCTCCGCGTACCCGCCGCTGCACATCGTCATGACGCGGTCGCCGACGCGCAGCCGAGTGACCTCGGCGCCGACGGCGACGACCTCGCCCGCCGCCTCCAGCCCGGCGACCACGACCTCGTCGTGGCGCGCGGTGGCCTCCTGCCGATAGGTGCCGCGGCGCATCGACAGGTCCGCGCGGTTCACCGCGGCCGCCCGCACGGCGATCACCACCTCGCCGCGGCCGGGCTCGGGGTCGGGTAGCTCCTGCCACCGCAGCGTGCCGCTCCCGCCGTCGGGCACCACGACCATGGCCTTCATCGGGGCCTCCTCGTCTTCGCCTCGGGTCCGGGGTCCGTTCCGGTCAGCAGCCGGGCCGGATTGCGGCGCAGCATCATGTCGAGATCGCCCTCGGCCACCCCGGCGGCTCGCAGCGCCGGCACGACCGTGCGGGGCAGGTGGGTGAACACCCAGTCGGGGCGCTCGGCCCGCTTGCGCTCCTCGTCGTCCTTGTCGCTCCAGCAGTTGGCGTCGTGGGAGAGCAGCAACCGCCCGGCGAAGCCCTCGGCGCACAGCCGTGCGACCACCGCCACCCGGGCCGCGTCAGGCAGCAGGTCGGGCACGCCGAACCGGTCCATCCCGAGGTAGCTGCCGGTCGCGAGCAGCGTGTGCAGGAGATCGAGATCGGTGGTGTCGCCGCTGTGGCCCAGGACGATGCGGCCCGGCGGTACCCCGGCATCAGCCAGGCGGCGCGCCGCGCCGAGGCCGCTGCGACGCGCGACGGCCGTGTGCACGCTCACCGGCACGCCCGTGGCGAGATGCGTGAGCGCGGCCGCATCGAGCACCCGGGCCACCGGGCCGGCCGGTTCCGGATCCTCGATCGCGCACTTGACGAGCCCGGCGCGCACCCCGGACCCGGCGATCCCGTCCAGCACCTCCGCGATGAACAGCTCGGCGATCGCGGCCGGCTCCCGCCGGTGGAAGAACCGGGCCGGGTTCACCCACGCCCCGGTCGCGGCGACGATGCGCACCCCGGTGTGCTCGGCCAGCTCGCGCAGGAGCACCGGGTCGCGGCCCAGGTCGTAGGGGCTGTGCTCCACGATCGTGCCGACGCCCGCCGCGCGGGCCGCCTGCAGCTTGTCCATGCACAGCGTGCGCACGGCGGCGCCGGGGTAGGTCTGCGGCCACGCCTCGGCCACGCCGGGGGAGCGCAGTACGACGTGCTCGTGCGCGAGCACCAGCCCCAGCGCGTCGGCGGCGACAGGCCCGGACACCGTCGTGACCCAGCCCGCCGGCACGCCGCTTCCCACCGTCACACAGGATCCGGGGTGCCGCGTCGCCAGGTCAGACACCCGCTCTGGGGCACGCCGCCCACCTTTACCGGTGGGGTGCGCAGCACGAGCCGATTGCCGTCCAGCTCGGCGGTGCGGACCAGCTCGACGCCCTCCCAGTTGGGGATCAACGCGGCCTCGACGCGGTGGCGGACGGCGCCTGCCGCGGCGTCGACTCGGTAGGTGCCGAAGTAGGCGACGTACCCGTTGAATGCGACCACGATCTCGTCCGGGTCGCCGGTGGGGTCGGCCGCGGTGGCTCTCGGTCGCCGGAAGCGCGGCCGGTAGAGGCGCATCATCTGGCCGGTCATCCGCCCGTCCGCGGTGTAGACGATCAGTCCGACAGGGGCCTCACCCAATGGCTGCGCCGTGGTGCCGTCCTCGCGGTGGACGGTCCAGTCCATGAGGTGCCAGGCCCCGACGAGCGCGGCTTCCGTGAGCAACTCGGACACAGCGGCCTCCATGTACCGGAAATCGGAATGTATCCCACCTTGCCGAACGGTACTGATGCGTGTCAACGTAGCGGGCGAAGCAACGACCGCACTGGATGAGGGGTTCGATGACGATCTCCGTGCTCGCGCGCCGAGACGAACTGAAGGTCGGCCACACCGGGCTCTACATCGACGGACGCTGGCGCGACGCCTCCGACGGGCGAGTGTGGACCCACGTCCACCCCGCGACCAACGAGGAGATCAGCACCTTCGCCATCGGGTCGGCCGCCGACATCGACGAGGCGGTGCGCGCCGCGCGCCGGGCCTTCGACGCGGGGCCGTGGCCGCGGATGCGGGCGCGCGACCGGATCCGCGCGGTGCGACGCGTCGCCGACCTGATCCGCGAGCACCTCGACGAGCTGGCGGCGTTGCAGACCCTCGGCAACGCGATGCCGCTGGCGATGAGCGGGAGCTACGGGGCGTCCGGCGAGATCGCCGCGGACCTGTTCGACCACTTCGCGGGCTGGATCGACAAGATCACCGGCAGCACGTACCCCACCTACACCGGCCCGGACATGCAGTTCCTGTCGCTGCGCGAACCGGTGGGCGTCGTTGCGGCCGTCATCCCGTGGAACGCGCCGCTGCTGCAGTTCGCCAACAAGGTGGCGCCCGCGCTGGCGGCCGGGTGCACGGTGGTGGTCAAGCCGTCGGAGTACGCGGCGCTGGCGCCGCTGCGGCTGGCGCGGCTGATCGACGAGGCCGGGCTGCCGCCCGGCGTGTTCCAGTGCGTGCCGGGCCCGGGCGACCCCACCGGCGAGGCGCTGATCTCGCACCCGGGCGTCGACAAGGTGACCTTCACCGGCAGCCGGGAGGTCGGCAAGCACATCCAGGCCGTCGCCGCCCAGACGCTCAAGCGCATCACGCTGGAGTTGGGCGGCAAGAGCGCCGCACTGGTGCTCGAGCGGGCCGACCTGCCGAAGGCGGCCACCGCGATCGCCTCGCGCGTGGCCATGGGCCTGTCCGGGCAGGTCTGCTCCTCGCAGACCCGGGCCGTGGTGCAGCGCACGGTCTACTCGGAGTTCCTCGACGCGGTGCTCGACGCGGTGGCCGGGGTGCGCTTCGGCGATCCCTTCGAACAGACGACCACGTCGGCGCCCATGATCAACCCGGGTCAGCGGGACAAGGTGCTCGGCTTCGTAAGGGCCGGCCAGGAGCAGGGCGCCCGGCTGCTCGGCGGGGGCGAGGCGCCCGGCGGGGAGCTCGCCGGTGGGAACTGGGTCACTCCCGCGGTCTTCGCCGACGTCGACAACCGGATGACGATCGCCCAGGAGGAGATCTTCGGGCCGGTGCTCGCCGTGATCCCGGTCGACGACGAGGACGAGGCCGTGCGGGTCGCGAACGATTCGCCCTACGGGCTGTCCGCCGGCGTGTACACCGAGGACGTCGCCCAGGCCCTGCGGGTGAGCCGGGCGCTGCGCACCGGCACGGTCGGCGTCAACGCCTACGCCTTCCTCCCGAACGCGCCGTTCGGCGGGTACAAGGAGTCGGGGCTCGGTCGTGAGGGCGGCTGGGAGGGCATCGAGTCGATGCTCGAGACCAAGACCGTCATGATCGACCTCTCGCGGTAGGGCTGCCGTCGTGCAGGCGCGAACGCTCGGCACACAGGGCCTGGAGTCCTCGGCCCTCGCCCAGGGATGCATGGGACTCACCGCCTTCTACGGCCGCGACACCGCGACCGCGGACCCGGCGGCGGTGATCAGGGCGGCAGTCGAGCGCGGCATCACGCTGCTCGACACCGCCGACGCCTACGGCCCGTTCACCAACGAGGAGGCCGTCGGGCGCGCCGTCGCCGGCATCCGCGACCGAGTGCTGGTGTCTACCAAATTCGGGCTGGTGCGCGGCGTCGACGGCGCCGATCTCGGGCTGGATGCCAGACCGGCACACGTCCGCCGGGCCTGCGCGGCATCGCTGCGCAGGCTCGGGGTGGACCACATCGACCTGTACCTGCTGCACCGGGTGGATCCGGCAACCCCGGTGGAGGACACCGTCGGGGCGATGGCCGATCTGGTGGCGGCCGGGACCGTGCGGTTCATCGGGCTGTCGGAGGCCAGCGGCGACGTGGTGCGCCGCGCGCACGCCGTGCACCCGCTGTCGGTCGTGCAGAGCGAGTACTCGCTGTGGTCGCGCGACGTCGAGGACGACGTCCGGCCGGTGCTCGCCGAGCTGGGCGTCGGCCTGCTGGCCTACAGCCCGCTGGGGCGCGGCTTGCTCTCCGGGAGCATCCGCAGCGCCGACGACCTCGCACCCGACGACTGGAGGCGCACCAACCCCCGCTTCCAGGGTACGAACCTCACCCGCAACCTCGAGCTGGTCGATCAGGTGCGCGCCGTCGCCGCCGCGCGCGGCGCGACCCCGGCCCAGCTGGCGCTGGCGTGGCTGCTGCACCGCGGCCGCGACGTCGTGCCGCTGCAGGGCGCCACCACCCCCGCCCAGATCGACGAGAACGCCGCCGCAGCCGACATGACGCTGACCGCCGCCGAGCTCGCCGCGATCGACCGCGCCGGCCCACGCGACGCCGTCCTCGGGGCGCGCGCACCCGCCGCCTACCTGGACCAGATCGAGGAGATCCGATGACCGCACCCGTCTCGACCCGCGCTCCGGGCACCGGCGCGCGCCGCCTCCTCGCGGACGCCCGGTGCCTCGTGGACGGCCGCTGGGTCGAGGGCGCGGGCGGCCCACCCGTCCTCTCGGTCGACCCGTACACCGAACAGCCGCTCGGGCAGCTCACCCCGTGCGACGCCGTGCAGGTGGACGACGCGGTCGCAGCGGCCCGCCGGGCCTTCGACGACGGCCGCTGGAGCGGGCTGCCGGGCGCCCGGCGCCGCGAGCTGCTGCACCGCGCCGCCAACGCGCTGGCCGCGCACCGCGACGAACTCGTCGAGATCGCCGTCGCCGAGATCGGCTGCCCGATCGCGCTGACACGCGCGCTGCAGGTGGACGCGGCGATCGAGCACTGGCGCTGGCAGGCCGACGCGGCCGAGCGCGGCCCGGTGGGCGGCTACGAGCAGCGCCTGCCGCCGCACCCGGGCCCGCCGGTGGGGTCGGAGAGCCTACTGGTGCGCGAGCCGGTGGGCGTGGTGGCCGCCGTGCTGCCCTACAACATCCCCCTGCTCACCGCGGCGTGGAAGGCCGGCGCCGCGCTGGCCGCGGGCTGCACCGTGGTGCTGCTGGCTGCGCCGCGGGCGCAGCTGCTGGTGGCAGCGTTCGTCCGGGTACTGACCGAGGCGGGATTCCCCGACGGCGTGCTGAACCTCGTCGCGGGCGGACCGGACGTCGGTCGCGCCCTCACCGGGCACCCGCACGTCGACCTGGTCACCTTCACCGGGTCCACCGCCGTGGGCCGGCAGGTGTTGCGCCAGGCGGCCGACGGGGTCACCCGCGTGATCCTGGAGCTCGGCGGGAAATCCCCCAACGTCGTGCTGCCCGGCGCCGACCTCGACACCGTCGTCGGGCCCTCGGTGCTGCGATTCACCCGCAACTCGGGTCAGGCCTGCGGGGCCACCACCCGCACGTTCGTACCCCGCGCCGACCACGACCGGTACGCCGAAGGCGTGCGCGCGGTGTTCGCCGGGCTGCGGGTCGGCGACCCGTGGGACCCGGCCACCGTGATGGGCCCGTTGATCACCGCCGAGCACCGGGCCCGGGTCGAGGGGTACGTCGAGCGCGCCATCGCCGCCGGGGGCCGGCTCGTCGCGGGCGGCGGGCGGCCGGACCTGCCGCACGGGTACTTCATGAACCCGGCGCTCGTCGCGGGCGTGGGCAACGACGCCGAGATCAGCTGCGAGGAGTTGTTCGGGCCGGTCGCGGTGCTCGTCCCCTACGACTCGGTCGACGATGCCATCGCCATGGCGAACGCGTCGCCCTACGGCCTCGGGGGCAACGTGTGGGGCCCACCGGACGCCGCGCTCGAGGTGGCCCGGCGCATCCGCAGCGGGACGGTCACGGTGAACGGCGGCGGTGGGCTGCGCCCGGACGGCCCCGCGGGCGGCTACCGCGACAGCGGGATGGGCCGCGAATCCGGCGAAGCCGGGTTCGCCGAGTTCTTCGAGGTCAAGCACCTGCAGTGGCCCGCGGGGTGAAGCCGGTGCACTACGACGACATCGTGGTCGGCGCCGGCTCCACAGGCGCGGTGCTCGCCGCCCGGCTCAGCGAGGATGCCGATCGCAGCGTCCTGCTGCTCGAGGCCGGCCCCGACTACCCGTCAGTCGCCGAGACGCCCGCCGAGCTGCTCGGACGCTCCACCGCGGACCGGGGCATCACCCACGACTGGGGCCGGCGGGCATCCGCCGCCCCGGACCGCGAGATCGAGTACCCCTCGGGACGGGTCGTGGGTGGATCCTCGGCGGTCAACAGCGCCGTCGCGATGTGGGGGTTGCCCGAGGACTACGCGGCCTGGGGCAGCCCGGCCTGGGGCGCCGAGGCGATGGCCACGTGCCTGCGGAGGGTCGAGCACGACCTGGACGCCGGCGTCGTCCCCGGCGTCGACGCGGACCGGCACGGCACGGCGGGCCCGCTGCCGGTGCGCCGCGCCGCCGACATCGAGCTCCTCGACGTCCAGCGCGCCTTCCGGGACAGCTGCCTTGAGCAGGGACACCGCTGGGTGCCCGACCTCAACGACACCCGCGCCGAGGGCGTGGGCAGCTGGCCGCGCAACGTCGTGGCCGGCCGGCGGATCTCCACGGCGCAGGCCTACCTCGGCCCGGCAAGGCACCGACCGAACCTCACCGTGTGCGCCGGCGTGCACGTGCACCACGTCGAGCTGGTCCGCGCCCGGGCCGCCGCCGTGGTCGGCGACCGCGACGGCGCGCCGGTCCGCTTCGCCGGTGGGCGGATCACCCTCAGCGCCGGGGCGGTCGCCACGCCCGCGCTGCTCATCCGCTCGGGCATCGGCCCCGAACCCGACCTGCGCCGGCTCGGGATCGCGCCGCAGGTCGTGCTGCCCGGGGTGGGAGAGGGCCTGGCCGACCACCCCTACGCCTGGATCGGCCTCGTACCGCGAGCGGGCCTGCTCCACGGCCTCACCGAGCGCAGCGTCCAGATCGGGGCCTGCTACACCGCCACCGGCTCGGACGAGCGGCGCGACATGCAGCTGCTGCTCATCGTGCCCGTCGACCTCACCGCCGCTCCGGCGCTCGCGGAGTTGGTCGGCGCGCCGCGGGTGGTGATGATCGGAGCCGGACTGCAGGCGCCGCACTCGCGGGGGCGGGTCATCGTGGGCAGCACCGATCCCCGCGCCGCCCCTCGGATCGAGCTGCGGCTCGCCACCGAGCGGGCGGATCTGGTGCGGCTCATCGACGGGGTCCGCCGCGCTCACGCGCTCGCGCGTCACGGCGCGCTCGCCGACCTCGTCGCGGGTGCCCCGATGCTGGCCGGCGTCGACCTCGACCGGGACGCCGACGCCGCCGACCTCGTCCAGCAGCACCTGATCACCTTCCGGCACCCCACAGGGACCGCCCGGATGGGCGGGCCCGACGACCCCGAGGCCGTGGTCGACCACCGCGGAACCGTCCGAGGCACCCAGAACCTGCACGTTGCGGACGCGTCGATCATGCCGGCGCCGCCGCGGGCTGGCACCAACCTCACGTGCATGGCCATCGGAGAACGCACCGCTGACCTGCACCGTCATACCGCGTTCTGAAAGTCGGAATGCAAATCGCATGTTGACACATCGTCAGTTCTACGGTGCCATGTTCGGCACGGGCGCGCGCCCCGCGGAACCCGAACCCCCTCGAGAGGCAGGGTGAGTCCGATGGCCAGTACGCCAAAGACGACGGCTGACCACGACCCGGCGACCGGAGCCACCGGCACCCCCACGGTGCCGAGCGGAACGGTGCCGGATGCGACGGTGCAGAGCGCGACGGCGCACCTGTCCGCGGCCTCCCGCAAGCGCAGGGCAGTGGCGGCAGCGGCGATCGGGAACTTCCTGGAGCACTACGACTTCTTCTTGTTCGCCGCCTACGCCACCGTCTTCGCCGCGATCATCTTCCCCCGCTCGAACCAGCTGGCCGGACTGCTGTTCACGTTCGCGATCTACGGCGTTGCGTTCGTCGGACGGCCGCTCGGAGCGCTGGTGTTCGGGCACTTCGGCGACCGGATCGGGCGCCGCAACACCCTCGCCGCGTCGATCCTGCTGATGGTCGGGGCCACCGTGATGATCGGCGTCGCTCCGACGTTCGAGTTGGTCGGGGTGTTCGCGGCGCTGTGGCTGTTCCTCGCCCGCCTACTGCAGGGCATCGCCCTCGGTGGGGAGTTCGCGGGAGCCACCTCCTACCTCGTCGAGCTGGCCCCGCCGCACCGGCGGGCGCTCTACGGCAGTTTCAACACCTTCACCGTGGGGCTGGCGCTGCTGGCGGGCACCGGGCATCGCGGCCCTGATCAGCGCGGCGCTGAGCCCGGAGGCGGTGCAGTCGTGGGGCTGGCGCATCCCGTTCCTGCTGGCGGCTCCGCTGGGCGTAGCCGGGCTGTACATGCGCCTGCGGCTGGACGAGTCGCCACAGTTCGCCGCGCTCGCCGGCCGGCACGAGACCGCCAGCGCTCCGCTGCTGCTCACGCTGCGCCGCTACTGGCGCCCCATCCTCGTGGCGCTCGGCGTCACGGTGGTCTGGACGATCAGCGCCTACGTCGTGCTCGTCTACGCCGGCACCTACCTCGCCACCCAGACCGACCTGTCGTTCGCGTCGGCGTTGGTCGTGCAGGCGATCGCGCTGGGCGTCTACACACTGGTCGTTCCGTTCTCCGCCGCGGCGTCGGACCGGATCGGCCGCCGGCCGATCCTCATCGCCGCCTCCGCGCTGTTCCTCGTGCTGAGCGTCCCGTGCTTCCTGCTCCTACAGACCGGGAACTCCGCCCTCATCGTCCTCGGCAGCGCGGTGCTCTCCGGCACGGTGGGTCTGTTCGCCGGGCCGGCCCCCACCGCGCTCGCGGAGATGTTCGATACCAAGGTGCGCTACAGCGCGCTCGGCATCGGGTTCAACCTCTCCGTGGCGCTGTTCGGCGGCACGGCCCCGCTGGTCGCCACCGCCCTGATCGCCGGCACCGGCACGCCGCTCGCGCCGTCGTTCTACCTGACTGCCGGGGCGCTGGTGACGCTCGTGGTGCTGCTCACCGTCGTGCGGGAGACCGCCCTTGAACCCCTGAACCACTGACGCCATGACCACGATCCCGCAGACCCGCACCTCCGACACCAGCAGGGCGCGCACCGTCGCGCCGCGCATGGCCGACCGGCTCTACCACGACGACCAGGTGCCCACCGAGGTGCGCGAGATCCGTGCCGAGGTGCGGGCGTTCGCCGAGGAACACGTCCTGCCGCTGGCACCCGACATCGGCAGCCGCGACGAGGACCCGGCGACGTTCCCCTACGAGCTGGTCACCGGGATGGGCAGGGCCGGGCTGCTCGCCATCCCGTTCGCCACCGAGGACGGCGGACGCGGGCTCACCCACCCGGCCACGGCCACCGCCGTCGCGGTCGAGGAGCTCGCCCACATCAGCAGCAGCGTCGCCGCCGTCTACGACGTGCACTGCATCCTCGCCGGGCACTCGCTCACCCATGGCTCGCCGGAGCTGCGCGAGGCCTACCTGCGGCCGCTGGCGGCGGGTGAGCGGATCGGGGCGTTCGCCACCACCGAGCCGGACGCCAGCACCGACCTGTCCCCCTTTGCGCTGCAGACCGTGGCCCACCGCGACGGTGACGACTGGGTCGTCGAGGGCCGCAAGCGGTTCATCTCCAACGCTCCGGTCGCCGACTTCGTCGTGGTGCTCTGCCGCAGCGAAGGCGAGGTGCTCACCGAGGTCGTCGTGGACCTCGACGCACCCGGGGTGCACGTCGGCCGGCCCGACCGCAAGCTCGGCAACCGGGGACAGCTCACCTCCGACATCGTGTTCGACGCGGTGCGGGTGCCGGTGGCCAACACCCTCGGTGTGCCCGGCCGAGGCCTCTCGATCGCGCTCGCCGCGCTGACCCGCGGCCGCATCGGGATCGCCGCCGCAGGGGTCGGGTTGGCGCAGTCGGCCTTCGACGAGACCGTCGCCCGGCTGCTGGAGCGCCGCGCGTTCGGACGTCACCTCGCGCAGTTCCAGCACTGGCAGTTCACCATGGCCGACCGCGCCACCGAGCTGGAGAACGCCCGCAACCTGTACCTGAAGGCGGCGCTGCGGCTCGACCGCGGTGACGCGGTGCCCGAGCCGGAGGCCGCCATGGCCAAGCTCTACGCCACCCGGCTCGCGACCGACCTCGCGCGCGAGGCCGTACAGGCCTTCGGCGGCTACGGATTCCTGCGGGAACTCGCGGCCGACGGCTGGAGCTCCAAGGTCGAGGAGCTCTACCGCGACGCGAAGATCGGCGAGATCTACGAGGGCACCAACGAGATCCAGCGATGGATCATCGCGCGCCAGATCTTCGGCCGCGACGCCACCGGCTGACCCCTCCTTTCCCCTCCCCCGCACCCGGAGCCACCGATGTCCCGACACCCCACGCGCCCGATCGCCGCACTCGCGGCGCTGCTGATGCTCGTCCTCGCCGCCTGCGGCGGCGCCCCACCCGGCGCCGGGCCCACCGGCAGCGACCGCATCGTCGTCTACGGCAGCACCGGCGCCATCGAGCGGATCATGACCGAGACGATCATCCCGTCGTTCGAGCGCACCTCCGACGCCACCATCACCTACCAAGGGGTCGCCTCCGGCGAGGCCCTGTCGCGGGTGCTCGGCCAGCGCGGCCGCCCCGAAGCCTCCCTGGTGATCGCCAACGACCGCGACGTCACCCGCGGGCACACCGAGGCCGTCTGGACCCCGCTCGACGCCGCCGCGATCCCGGCGCTCGGACAGGTCGACCCCGCCGCGCGGGGCGACGACGGGCACTCGGTCAGCCTCGGCGTCGGCGCCGTCGGCATCGCCTACAACGCGCAGGTGCTCGCCGAGCAGGGCATCGCGCCCCCGCAGTCGTGGCTGGACCTGTTCGACCCGCGCTTCGCCCACCGCGTGGTGATCTACGACTACGCGCTCGGCGTCACCCCGCTGACCATGTTGATGATCAATCGTGCTGCCGGGGGCAGCGACGGCGACTTCGGCACCGGACTCGCGCTGCTGGAACAGCACCGGCCCGAGGTGCTCGCTTTCCCCGTGCAGACCGCCGAGTGGGACCAGCTCTTCGCGCAGCAGACCGCGTGGGTGGGACCGACGTTCAGCACGCGGGTCGGCATCGCGCAGCGATCCGGGCTCCCGCTCGAGTTCGTCTACCCCGAGGAGGGCGCCCCGGCGTTCCGGATCCAGGCCGCGATCCCGCAGGGCGCGCCGAACCCGGCCGGCGCTGCCGAGTTCGTCGACTACCTGCTCCAGCCCGAGCAGCAGCGGCTGCAGGCCGAGACCCAGTTCTACGCCCCGGTCAACCCGGCGACGACGCTCACGCCCGACGTCGCGGCACTCGTGCCCACCGACCTCGGGCAGCTCGTCACCCCCGACAACGCCGCACTGCTCGCGGTCAACGACGAGGTCGCCCAACGATTCGCCACGATCGTCGGAGGCTGATCCGAGATGGCCGAGCTGACCGTCACCGACGTCCGCATGCGCTACGGCGACGTGCTCGCCGTCGACGGTGTGAGCTTCCACCTCGCGAGCGGCACCACCCTGGCGCTGCTGGGCCCGTCGGGCTGCGGCAAGTCAACGCTGCTCGGGGGCATCGCGGGGTTCGTGGGCATCGAGTCGGGCGCCATCGCGGTCGCCGGCAAGGACGTCGCCACGCTCCCGGTGCGCCGGCGCGGGCTGTCGATGGTGTTCCAGACCCATGCCCTGTTCCCGCACCTGAGCGTGCTCGACAACGTCCTGTTCGGCCTGCGGGCGCGGCGCCGCAGGGGCCGGCTCACCGCCGCCGACCGCGCCGCGGCCGCGGAGGTGATCGCGCTGGTGCGGCTCGCCGACTACCGCGAGCGCTACCCCGAGGAGCTGTCCGGCGGGCAGCGGCAGCGGGTGGCGCTGGCCAGGGCGCTCGTGGTGCAGCCCGCGGTGATGCTCCTCGACGAGCCGTTGAGCAGCCTCGACGCGAAGCTGCGCGCCGAGATGCGGATCGAGCTGCGCGAGCTGCAGGCTGCCACCGGCGTGACCATGGTCTACGTCACGCATGACAAGGACGAGGCCTTCGCGCTCGGCGACGTCGTCGGCGTCATGCACGAGGGCCGGCTGGTGCAGCTCGGCCCACCCGAACAGGTGTGCCGCGAGCCCCGCGACCCGTTCGTCGCGAGCTTCCTCACCGACGCGAACCTCCTGCCCGGCCGCGTCCGCGCCGCTGACGCGGCCGGCGGATGCACCGTCGAGCTCATCGCGCCCGCACCCGCCGGGGCGCTCGTGCGCTGCCGCAACCCGCATGACCTCGACGTTGATGCGCCCGTCGTGGTCGCGGTCCGGCCGCGCGCCGTGCGCATCAGCGCAGGTGTCGGGGCCGGAAGCGCCGGCGACGTCCCCGCCCGCATCCGGCTCTCGCAGTTCATGGGCGACAGCGTGCACGTCGTGGCGGAGGCGGGCGGCTGCGACGTGCTCGCCGAGCTGGACCCCCCGCACGTCCCACCGGTCGACGGATCGGTCGCGACCCTCACCTGGAGCGTCGAGGACGCCGTCGCGCTGCGGCCCGACGGGGCGGGTGACAGCGTGCGGCGGTCCGGACGCCGCAGCGCCGAGCCGGCCGTGGCGGCGCCGTCGTGAGCGCGCCCGCCCCCCGCCGCGGGGCGGCGGCCGGACTGCTCGCCGGACCCGTGCTCGTGCTGGGCGCGATGCTCGTCGTCCCGCTCGCCGTGATCGTCCTCAACTCGCTCGTGCGCGGCGCGCCCGGCGTGGTCGGCGGATGGCCACCCACTCTCGCGCTGTACGCCGACGTGCTCACCGACCCGCGCACGCTCGCCGTGCTCGTCCGCACTCTCGTGCTGGCCGCGATCGCGACGGCGGGCGCCGTACTCGTGGGCTACCCGATCGCCATGCTGATCGTCACGGCGCCCTCACGGACCATCCGCGCGTTCTGCACGATCGCCGCGCTCACGCCGCTGCTGGTCAGCGTCGTGCTACGGACCTTCGGCTGGCAGGTGCTGCTCGGCTCGGGCGGCCCGGTCGCGGCGCTGCTCACCGCCCTGCTCGGCCCGCGCTGGCTGCTCGGGCTGATCGGCACCGACGCGGCCACCGTCACCGGGCTGACCCACATCCTCGTGCCGTTCGTGCTGCTGGGCCTGCTCCCGACACTCGACCGGATCGACCCGAACGTGCTGCGGGCCGCCGACACGCTCGGCGCGTCCCGTATGCGGATCTTCTGGCGGGTCGTGGTCCCGCTGTCCCGGCCAGGGCTCGTCGCCGGCGTGCTGATCAGCTTCGCGCTGGGCTGCACCGCGTACGTGACGCCCGCGCTGCTGGGCGGACGGGCCAACCCGCTCTTCTCCTCCCTGGTCTACGAGCGCAACTTCGTGGCGTTCGACTGGAACACCGGCGCCGCACTGTCGGTGGTGCTGTTGCTGGTCGTCGTGCTCGCGGGCAGCGCGATCAGCCGGCTCGCCCGGTGGCCGCGCCGCCGCCAGCCGGCGCCGCCGCCCGTGCCGGTCGCCGCGGGAAGCAGGTGAGCGCGGTGGGACGGACGACGACCCTCATGGCGGCCGCGGGCCTGCTGTTCCTGCTCGCACCGCTGCTCGTGGTGATCGCGGCCTCGTTCGGGGCGACCGACTACGTGGCGTTCCCGCCGCAGGGCTGGTCGCTGCAGGCCTACGCCGACGCGTTCGACCGCACCGAGTTCCGCGACTCGCTGCTGCTCAGCCTGCAGATCGCCGCGATCGTCGGGGTGGTGTCGACCGCGCTCGGCGGACTGGCCGCCCTCGGGCTGCGGCTGCTGCGCACAGCCGCGGCGCTGCGCATCGAGGCGCTGTTCCTCGCCCCGCTCGCCGTGCCCCACCTCGTGCTCGGCGTGGCGATCCTGCAGGTGATCGGCCTCCTGGGGCTCGGGGTGTCGCTGCCGGTACTGGTCGCGGGGCACCTGGTGATCTGCCTGCCCTACGCGACCCGGCTCGTCATCGCATCGCTGGCGACGATCGACCCCAACACCGAGCGAGCCGCGGCCGTGCTCGGAGCCGACTCCTGGTACGTGCTGCGGCATGTCACGCTGCCGCACGCCCGCCCGGCGATGGTGGCATCCCTGTTCATCACCGCCACGGTGTCGTTCGACGACGTGGGGATCTCGCTGTTCCTGGCTAACGCCGACACCGAGACCTTGCCGGTGCGGATCTTCCACTACGTGGAGTACCAGTTCGCGCCGTTCATCGCCGGGCTCGGCGCCGTGCTGATCGTGGTGCCGGTGGTGGCTGCTGTGCTGGTGGAGCGGTGGTTCGGACTGGGGCGACTGTTCGGGTTGGGCCCGGGCAGCCGGTGACCGCGCACCCGGCTGGGCTGAGGCGGCGTCATCCCTGGGGTGGCGCCGCCGCTGGGTACCCGGGGGGCAGCGACCGCGTCGCTACTTCACTGTCGGCGCGAGGCTGTGGCATCGTCAACGGGGACAGCGGAACCGCACTTCGTGTGCGATGAGCGGCTGGAGCAGGGGGCGCTGACATCCACAGGATCAGAACCAGGAGGTCTGCATCTCGGTGGTGGTGCGGTCCACGGTGGCAAGCAGGTCGAGCTGCGGACCGGTACAGGGGAGCTCGTAGCGGAAGAAGAACCGGGCGGCTTGCCGCTTGCCGCGGTGGAACGGCTCGTCGCGGTCCCCGCAGGCGAGGTGCTGCTCGAGCCAGATCCAGGCCAGCACCGCGTGGCCGACGGCCTCGAGGTAGATCGAGGCGTTGGCCAGCCGGGCATCGTCCCCGCTGGCGTGGATCCGCGCGGTGACCGCGACGATCCGGTCCCAGACCGCGGCGAGCTGTGCGCCCAGCTCCGCAGCCTCGCCGCCGGCGGCGGACGCGCCGCCCAGCGTGGTGGCGACCGTGCTCCGCAGGTGGGTGAGCCCGGCCCCGCCGGCCATGACGACCTTGCGGCCGAGCAGGTCGAGAGCCTGGATTCCGTGGGTGCCTTCGTGGATGGGGTTGAGCCGGTTGTCGCGGTAGTGCTGCTCGACGTCGTACTCGCGGGTGTAGCCGTAGCCGCCGTGCACCTGGATGGCGAGGTCGTTGGCGGCGACGCACCACTGGGCGGGCCAGCTCTTCGCGATCGGGGTGAGCACGTCGAGCAGCAGCCGTGCACGGTCGCGGACGGCATCGGTCGGTGCGGTGTGCTGCTCGTCGAGCAGCCGCCCGCAGTAGAGGACGAGCGCGAGCGCGCCCTCCGCGTAGCACTTCTGCACGAGGAGCATGCGGCGCACGTCGGGGTGCTCGATGATCGGGACGGGTGGCGCGGTCGGGTCCTCGGCTGCGGCGGCCCGGCCCTGGGTGCGGGTGCGGGCGTAGTCGAGGGACTTGAGGTAGCCGGTGTAGCCGAGCGCGGCGGCGCCTGCTCCGACGCCGATGCGGGCTTCGTTCATCATGTGGAACATGCAGGCCAGGCCGCCGTGCTCGGGCCCGACGAGGTGACCGACGGCGCCGGGGCGCCCGCCGGGGGTGTGAGCGCCTTCGCCGAAGTTGAGCAGGGTGTTGGTGGTGGCGCGATAGCCCATCTTGTGGTTGAGCCCGGCCAACACCACGTCGTTGCGCTGCCCATCGGGCAGGAACTTGGGCACGGCGAACAGGGAGATGCCCTTCACCCCCTGTGGGCCGCCGGGGATCTTGGCGAGTACGAGGTGGACGATGTTCTCGCCGAGGTCGTGCTCCCCGGCAGAGATCCACATCTTGTTCCCGTGCACGCGATAGGAGCCGTCTCCTCGGGGTTCGGCGCGGGTGGCGATGTCGGCCAGAGATGAGCCGGCCTGCGGTTCGGACAGACACATCGTGCCGTGGAAGCGACCCTCGACCATCGGACGGACGTAGGTGTCGATCTGCTCGGGGGTGCCGTGGGCGCGCAGCAGGTTCGCGGCGGCGATCGTCAGGAACGGGTAGGCCCAGGTGCCGGGGTTGGCGGCCTGGAACCAGGCGAAGCAGGCGGTGGAGACCAAGTGCGGTAGCTGCATGCCGCCGACCGTGTCGTCCATGCTGCTGCCGATGAGCCCGGTGTGTGCGAGGACATCGAGCGCCTTGCGCACTTCGGGGATGAGGTGCACGCGCGTGCCGTCGAAGGTGGGTTCCTCGGCGTCGCCGCGCTTGTTGTGCGGGGCGAACTGCTCCGTGGCGACCTCGGCGGCGAGGTCCAGCACCGCGTCGAAGATCTCCCGTGAGTGCTCGGCGAACCGTGGGCGCTGCACGAGCGACTCGGCGTCGAGCCAGTCGTAGAGCAGGAACTCCAGGTCCCGGCGGGACAGCAGCAGCGAGTTCATCGTCGTCCTCCGATCGCGGGTGTCAGGCCGTTGCGGCGATGCCGCCGTCGACGGGGATCACCGCACCGGTGACGTACGCGCCGGCGCGTGCCGTGAGGAACACAGCGACGCCTGCCATGTCGTCCGGGCGCCCGATGCGTCCGAGCGGAGCGGCGGCGGCGATGTCGTCGCCTCGGTCGGCCAGGGTGGCCGCCATCATCTTCGACTCGAAAGGGCCGGGCGCCACCGCGTTCACGGTGATGCGGCGCGGCCCGAGCTCGGCGGCGAGCACACGCGTGAGGTGGTGCAGCCCGGCCTTGCTCGCGGAGTAGGCGTACGTCGGTCGGCCCGGCACCCGCAGCCCGTCGATCGAACCGATGTTGACCACTCGTGCGGGATCCGCGTCCGCGGCGGCCGCCTCGAGCAGCGGCAGGAAGGCCCGGACGAGGAAGAACGGGGACTTCAGGTTCAGGTCAACGACCTTGTCCCACGCCTCGGCTGGGTACTCCTCCAGGGGGGCGCCCCAGGTGGCGCCGGCGTTGTTCACGAGCACGTGCACGCGGTCGGTGCGCGTGCCCACGTCCGCGGCGAGCCTGCGGCACTCCTGCACGTCGGCGAGGTCGGCGGGCACGGCGTGCACCCCCTGGCCAGGCCGCGCGTCGCGGGCCAGCTCGGCTTCGGCGGCCGCGCAGGCATCGGGCTTGCGCGAGGACACCACGACCGAGGCGCCGGCGCGGAGCAGTCCGCGAGCCACCATGAGCCCGATCCCGCGCGTGCCTCCTGTGACGACGGCGACGCGACCGGTCAGGTCGAACAGCGGGTCCATGGGTCAGCTCCTCTGCCGAACATTGCGAGCGCCACAAGCATCGGTACATTATACGAGAAGCACACCGCATAATGGAACGGAGCGTCGATGGGTACGAACCTTGCGGTCCTGCTCTCCGACGGCGCGCAGCGCACCCCGGACGGCGTCGCGCTGGCGAGCAGCGGCGACGTCATGACCTACGGGGAGCTCGACGACCGCGTGGCCCGGTTCGCCGCGTTCCTCCAGGCGTCCGGTGTGGGGATGGGAGACCGGGTCGGCGTGCTACTGCCGAACGTCCCTGAGTTCGCGGTGGCCTACTACGCCGTGCTGCGCGCCGGGGCGGTCGTCGTCCCGATGAACACGATGCTCACCTCGCGGGAGGTGGAGTACCACCTCCGCGACAGTGGCGCTGTCGCCCTCGTCGTGATCCGGGAGGCCGAGAGCGAGCAGGCGGTCGCCGGGGCACGCCAGGCGGGCGTGCACGTGATCGTGTCCATCGCAGAGGCGCCGGTCCCCGAGCGCGGCGCCGACATCGTGCAGCGGGAGCAGGCGGACACCGCCGTGATCCTGTACACCTCGGGCACGACCGGGCGGCCGAAAGGGGCCCAGCTCACGCACTCCAACCTGCTTTGGAACGCCCAGGTGACGGCCGACCTGTTCGACATCGGGTCCCGTGACGTCCTGCTCGGTGCACTCCCGCTGTTCCACGCGTTCGGGCAGACCTGCGTGCTGAACGCCGCCCTGCGCCGCGGCGCGGCGGTGGCGTTGATGTCCCGGTTCGACGCCGTCGACGCGCTCGAAGTCGTCGCGCGGGAGGCGGTCACGATATTCCTCGGCGTACCCACGATGTACGTGGCCCTGCTCGCCGCCGCGGGCGATCGAGCCGGTGCCATCACCACGCTCCGGCTCTGTGTGTCCGGTGGCGCCGCGCTCCCGGTCGAGGTGCTGCGGACATTCGAGGACCGCTTCGGGGCGCGGGTGCTGGAGGGCTACGGGTTGTCGGAGACATCGCCCGTGGCGTCGTTCAACCCGATTCACCGGCCCGGCAAGCCGGGCTCGATCGGTACGGCGGTGTGGGGCACCGAGATGCGGGTCGCCGACGACGCCGGCCACACCGTCCCGATCGGCGAGGTGGGCGAGATCATCATCCGCGGCCACCACGTCATGGCCGGCTACTGGAACCGGCCGGAGGAGACTGCCGCCGCGGTCGACGCCGACGGCTGGTTCCGCACCGGGGACCTCGCGCGGATGGACGACGAGGGCTACTTCTTCATCGTCGACCGCAAGAAGGAGCTGATCATCCGGGGCGGGTACAACGTGTACCCCCGCGAGGTCGAGGAGGTCGTCTACGCGCACCCCGCCGTGCTCGAGGCGGCAGTGTTCGGAGTGCCGGACGAGCGGCTCGGCGAGGAGGTCGCCGTGGCCGTTGCGGCGAAGGAGGGCGCGACCATCGACCTGGGCGAGTTGCAGCGCTGGATCCGGCACAAGGTGGCCGCCTACAAGTACCCCCGCCGGTTCGCGTTGCTGGACGCGCTCCCCAAAGGGCCATCCGGCAAGATCCTCAAGCGGGAGATCGATCGGAGCGCTCTGGTGGATCCATCGCCCACGGCGCCGGACGGGTGACGTCCGCAGCGGGCGCGGGCGCGTTTCCTCGATGTCGCGGATCGCCAGCCACAGCAGCTTGATCGCGGCGTCGCCGTTCGGGAAGTGGCCCCGGTTGTTGATGATCTTGCGGAGCTGGTAGTTCAGCGACTCGATCGCCTTCGTCGTGTAGATGATCATGCGTAGCTCGCGTTATCCCAGGCCATCACCGCCGCCGGGTGGCGGCGGCCCAGCTCGGAGCCGGCGAAGGCATCCCGCTCGAGACGGGCGGCCTCGTCGGTGGGAGCGGAATGGATCGGCCGCGGCGCCGCGGCGACCTTCTTGCGGTCGGCGTAGGAGACGAACCGCATCGCCGCGCGCAGCAGGTGCACCGTGCAGGTCTGCACGATGCTCTGCGGCCAGGTCGCCTCGATCGCCTCCGGGAACCCACTCAGCCCGTCACAACAGACGATCAACACTTCGCGCACGCCGCGGTTGCGGACGTGGTGCCCGTCCCGCACCTTGATCACCAGCGCGTCCAGGTAGACGATCGGGTAGATCTCCTCCGGCGGGGCCAGCCTCGATCATGCTGTTCACCGCGTCCCGCGCAGTCACCGGCCCGGCAGCTTCCGCGCCGAGACGATGGCCAACCGTGGATCACCGGTCATGGTCATCTGTGTACTCCTCAACTCAAGAGGATCTTGTTACACAGTCCACCTGACACGCTCGGTCGCGCCGGCGAGCCACTCAGAGGTCGCTCGGGGGCCCGGCGTGACATCGTCGGCGACGGACAGCAGCGAGACGGCGATCTCGCCGCGCGCGACGGTGGCGAAGTCGGTGTCGGCGGCATCCTCCCTTCCTGGCTCGCCGATCTCCGGGGCCCACAGCCGGTAAGGGATGCGGCCGTCCGGTGTGGCAGGTCCGGGGACGAGCGCGAGGTCACGTTGATGCCGGCGGCCGAGGCGGGCCGGAATGAGCCGGTCGCTCGAGGGGGCGGCCGGCACGTTGACACTCAGCACGTGGCGTTCGGGGAGCGGGTGATGTGCGAGTGCAGTGAGGAGCCGGACAGCGACCCGGGCGGCCGTGTCGAACGGCGGCATCGGGGCCGGCGCGGTGAACCACCCGACGCCGGAACGCTGCTGCGAGATCGCGAACGCCGGGCGGTCGAGCAGCGCGGCTTCCAGGGCCGCGCCGCAGGTGCCCGAATAGTAGACGTCGTCGCCGAGGTTCGCGCCGTGGTTGATCCCGGAGATGACGACGTCAGCGGTGCGGGCGATGTCGGACAGCAGCCCGACCCGCACGCAGTCCAGCGGCGAACCGGTGCACGTGAGGACCCGGCCCAGCTCCGGGTCGTCCTCGACCTCCTCGACGACCACCGGTTCGGGGAACGAGAGCGTCCGGCTGTTGCCGCTGCGATTGCGGTCGGGGACGACGGCGACGACGCTTCCGGCGACACCGGCGAGCGCGGCCCGCAGCGCGTGCAGACCATCGCTCACCCCGTCGTCGTTGGCAACCAGCACCCGCGGGCGCGGAGGCTCCCCACTCATGCGGTGCCCGAGCCGCCCGCCGTCGCCGCCACCGCGGCCTCACTCGCGAGCCGCTCACGCACCTGGCGGCTCACGCGCAGGCCCGATTCGATCGCGCCGTCGATGAACCGCTTCCAGGCCGTCGCCGAACCGGACCCGGCGAAGTGCACGCGCCCGTGCGGCTGCTGCAGGTGCTGCAGCCAGTGGCCCATCTCTCCGACCTTCGAGCCGTCACCGCCGCCCCACGAGAGGTCGTCGTCGACCCAGTTGTGGGTCATGAAGTCGAGCAGCCGCACGCCCGGGAGGTACCGCTGCAGCGCCGCCTCGATCGAGCCGTGGTCGCCGACGTCGACCAGCTCGTGCCGGTGCGTGCCCGCGATCACCAGCGTGCCGTCCGGCCCGACGTCCTCGGTGAAGATCCAGTTGAATGGCTGGTTGATCGCGCCCTGGGCGAAGAAGTCGGGCAGGCGGCGGTCGAGCAGCGCGTGGATCTTCACGCCGCGCACGGCGGTGGCCGTGTCGGCGATGTGCCGCAGCCCGGGAGCGAGCGCTGGGGAGAAGTCGATCTGCTTCAGCGTGGGCGTCGGCACCGTGACGACCGCCAGCCGGGCGGTGGTCGTCGACCCGCCGTCCTCGATCAGTGCCACGGTGTCGCCATCCTGGCGGATCTGCCGGATCCGGACTCCCAGCCGGAGGTCGGCCGTGGCGTCGTCCATGATCGCCCGGGCGAGCGCCCCGGTGCCGTCGCGCAGCTGGTACTTGGCGCCCGCGTCGAGCAGCGAGTGCGCGTGCCAGTTCGCCGCCGCGTAGGTGCGCAGGACCTGAGCCGCGGATCCTTGGTCGAGCTCACCCGCGTAGGACAGCATCATGCCGCCGACATAGTCCCGCAGCACCCTCGGCATCGTGCGGATGGAGTCCAGACGCTGGCGCACGGTCACGCCGTCCAGGGCGAGTTGCTCCAGGGTCATCTCCGCGTCGTACGGCCGCGGGAAGATCTCCGCGGCGTCCCGGCAGAAGCGATCGAAGCCCTTCCGGAAGATGCCGCGCATCGTGCGCAGGAACGGGCTGCGCGCGTCGAGGGTGATCCGGCGGCCATTTCGGGTGAGGTAGACGAGCTTCTCGGCCCGCGCGCCGGGGGTCTCGACGACCGCCGCGCCGTAGCGGGTGATCTCCGCCCACACGTGCGGTTGCAGCCAATGGACCCAGTGCCCGCCGAGCTCCACTGTGCGGCCGCGGAACTGCGTGGAATGGCCGCGGCCGCCGATCCGGTCGCGCGCCTCGAGCACGGTGACGCTGTGCCCGGCGCGTGAGAGCTCACGCGCGGCCACGGCGCCGGCGAAGCCCGCGCCGACGATCGCGACGTCGTAGTCGGTCATCCTGGTGTTCTCTCCTCGGTGGTCGCTGCGGCTAGTGCTCCCCGCACTAGCGGAGGGTCCGGAAGAACCGGCGGAGGTCCGCGACGAACAGGTCGGGCACCTCGGCCGCCGCGAAGTGCCCGCCGCGGTCGTGCTCGGTGTAGGACTGCAGGTTGAAGTACTTCTCGGTCCACGCCCGCGGCATGAACGGCGCGATCTCCCCCGGGTAGATCGCAACCGCCGACGGCGCCTCGACCACGGGAAAGCGGCCGTGGGACGGCCGCCACGCGTTGGCCAGCTGTTCCTTGTAGAAGCGCATCGAGGTGCCGATCGTCTGAGTGAACCAGTAGATGCTCGCCGTGGTGCACAGCTCGTCCTTGGTCCAGACGGACTCGATGTCACCGTGCGCGTCGGCCCACGTCCGGCGCTTCTCCAGAAGCCAGGACGCGATGCCTGCCGGGGAGTCGTTCAGCCCGTTGGCGAGCGTCTGCGGCTTGGTGAAGTGCATCCAGGCGTAGCCGTACTCCTCGTTCATGATCCGCTCGTTGTGGGCGAGCCAGTGCTCCTCCTCCTCGGCGAACACCTCCGGCGCGGGCATCTGGTCGGGGCTGTAGGGCATGCCCGGGATCGCGTCGCCATGGAAGGCGTCGTCCTGGCTGAGCTGCACCGGCATGTGGCAGTACAGGCCGCGCACCCGATCGGCGTGGGCATGGCCGAGATACTCGACCATGCAGGCGCCCCAGTCCCCGCCCGCGGTGAAGAACCGGTCGTAGCCGAGCAGCTCCATGAGCTTCAGCTCGACCTCGGCGGCGGACCAGAAGTTGAGGCCGGTCCTGCGCAGCGGCGACGACCATCCGTGCCCGGGCAGCGACATCAGCACCACGTCGAAGCTGTCTGCGGGGTTGCCGCCGTGCGCACCCGGGTCGGCGAGTGGCCCGATCACCTTGGCGAGGTCCCAGAACGTCTCCGGCCAGCCGTGGTGCAGCAGCAGCGGCTGCGGCCCCGGACCGGTTCCCCGCACGTGCACGAAGTGGATCGGCATCCCGTCGATCTCGGTGCGGAACTGCGGCAGCGCGTTCATCCGCCGCTCGTGCGCGCGCCAGTCGTAGTCGTCGGCCCAGTACGCGACGAGCTCGCGCAGGTACTTGGTGGGGAAGCCCTGCTCCCAGCCGTCGTTGGCGAAATCGTCCGGGAAACGGGTGCGCCGCAGCCGCGCGAGGAGGTCGTCGAGGTCGGGGTCCGGGACGCTGATCTCGAACGTCTGCACGGCCTGGTTGGTGCGGATCGAGGTCGACAAGGCTTTCCTCCTCGGGAGCGGGCGAGGGGCAGGACGCGCACGGGGTGTGATGGGTGACACCTTACGGCGCAGTGCGCGTCTGGGCAAACAAAACCATCGTCAGCGGTGATCAGAACCGTGAATCGGCTCCATATGGCACTGAGCAACAACGAAAATCTTTCCGGCGCGCGGTTCCTCCGGTACGTTCACCTCCACCGAGCGAAGGAGGTCGGCAGAGGTGATCCGATCCGGCAGGTCCGAGAGCGTCCAGCTGGCGTTCGACGGCACGATCGACGACCGGCAGCGCGCGGAGGTGGAGCAAGCGCTCGGAACGCTGCTGCGGGATGCGGGGGCAGCCGGTGCAGACGAGCGGTGGCGGATCGCGGAGATCCCTGGCGGTGCGGCCAACGCCAACTTCCTCGTCAGCTCCGGTGATGACCGAATGGTGCTGCGGATCGCCGACCCGAACGGGCAGCGCTTCGGCATCGACCGCGCCTGTGGCTTCGCCGCGCACCGGATCGCGGCCGCCCGAGGAGTCGCTCCCGAGCTCGCTGCCGCGATCACGCCCGAGGGGCACTGTCTCACCCGGTTCGTCACGGGCACGACGATGACCGCGGAGGACCTGCGCAAGCCGGCCGTACTGGCAGCCGTGGGCAAGCTGCTCGCACGGCTGCACGCCGCGCAGGCGCGCATCGAGCGGTGGTCGGTCCTCGACGCGATCCGCTCCTACGTCGAGATCGCCGAGCGCGAAGGGCTGGAGCTCGCCCCCGACACGCCCCGACTGCTCGACGTGCTCGACAGGATCAGGGCCACGCTCGACGGGCTTCCCGGCGGCGAGGTGCTGTGCCACAACGACCTGGTGCCGCAGAACCTCATCCTCTGCGAGGACCGGGTCCAGCTCGTCGACTGGGAGTACGGAGGGATGGCCCGCGGTGAGTTCGACCTTGGCGGCCTCGCGATGAACGCCGCGCTGTCGCCCGTGCAGGTCGACGGGCTGTTGCGCGCCTATCTCGGCCGCGAGCCCATCGAAGCCGAGCGGTACCGCGTCGACCTGATGAGTGTGGTCGCGGCGCTGCGCGAGTACACCTGGGCGGTGATCGCCGACCCCGTCCTCGACTACGACATCGAGCACCACGACGTCGACTACCTCGGGTGGGGGCAGCGACATCTGGAGATCGTGCGGAAGGCGATCGACGCCCCGGACTTCACCCGCAAGCTGGCCGTGGCGGCGGAGTCGCGAGCGGAGCAGTGAGGCGCACCGCCGACGAGCTGTTCCACGACACGGTCACCCCGGGGGAGGTCCTCGATGTGCGCGCGCGGGTTCGCAGGACGGCCGAGGACGAGTTGCGCCCACTCGCCGATGGCATCGCCCAGGGCGACGAGGTCGACGACGGCTTCCCGCGCGAGGCGTTCGCCCGGATGGCCGCGGCGGGGCTGTTCCGGATCCCGTTCGCGGGGCCTGACGGCGCCGGTCTGCAGCACCCGGCGGCCGCGACCGCGGTGGCCCTCGAGGAGCTGGCCTACGTCTCCAACAGCCTGGCCGCGATCTTCGACGTGCACTGCATCCTCGCCGGGAACGCCCTCGGCGCCGCGTCCGACGAGCTGCGCGCGCGGTGGCTGCCGCCGCTGATGGCCGGGGAGGTCGTCGGCGCCTTCGCGACCACCGAACCCGAGGCGTCCACCGACCTCAGCCCGCAGGCCGTGCAGACCGTCGCCGAGGAGGACGGGGACGAGCTCGTCGTGCACGGCCGCAAGCGATTCATCACCAACTCACCGGTCGCCGACTTCGTCGTCACGCTCTGCCGCACGGGTGAGGGGCTCTCGCTCGTGCTCGTGCCTCTCAGCGGCACCGACGGCGTCCGCGTCGGACGGGCCGACCGCAAGATGGGGAACCGCGGCCAGCTGACCGCCGATGTCCACTACGAGGGCGTGCGCGTGCCGCGCGCCAACATGGTGGGTCTGCCCGGCACAGGGCTGCAGATCGCGCTGCGCACGCTCACGTACGGGCGAATCGGCATCGGCGCGGCCGGCGTCGGGATGGCACAGGCGGCGTTCGACATGATGGCCGCGCACCTGGCGGAGCGACGCGCATTCGGCAGGCGGATCGGTGAGTTCCAGCACTGGCAGTTCACGCTCGCCGAGTACGCCACGGAGCTGGAGGTCGCGCGCAGTCTCTACCTCAAGGCAGCGCTGCGGCTCGATGGCGGAGTTCCGTTCCCCGAGCCGGAGGCGGCAATGGCCAAGCTGCGCGGCACGGCGCTCGCCGTCGACATCGCCCGCGACGCCGTCCAGTGCCTCGGAGGCTACGGCTTCGTCCGGGAACTGGGCTCGGACGGCGCGGTCTACAGGGCGGAAGCCATTTACCGGGACGCGAAGATCGGTGAGATCTACGAGGGCACCAACGAGATCCAGAAGTGGATCATCGCGCGCGGAGTCCTCGGTCGCGCGATCACGGGGTGAGCGAGGAGCGATCGATGACGACCAGCCCGCCGACCGACCCGGCCGGCCGGGCCGTCACCGTCGTCGGCACGGGCCAGCTGGGCAGCGCGGTGGCCACCGCGCTGCTGCGCGCGGGCGCGGACGTGACCGTATGGAACCGCACGCGGGAGGCCGCCGCACCGCTCGTCGCCGCGGGCGCCCGGATCGCGTCCACCGCGGCGGACGCCGTCCGCGCGAGTCCGCGCGTGCTCGTGGTGTTGTCGACGTACGCGGCGAGCACGGCGGTGCTGCAGGAGGACGGCGTGGCGGAGGCCGCCACGGGTCGCACGCTCGTGCAGCTGACCACGGGATCGCCCCAGCAGGCCCGGGCAACGGCCGACTGGGCCGCCCGGTGCGGCGCGCGCTACCTCGACGGCTACCCGACCGCTCACGCGCAGCGGATCGGCGAGCTCGACGCGGCCCTGCTCTACGCCGGGCCGCGCGAGGTGTTCGCCGCCGAGCGCGCGCTGCTCGAGTTGTTGGGCACGGCCCGCTGGCTGGGCGCTGACACCGGGCTGGCGAAGGCGGCGGCGCTCAGCAGCGGGCCGCTCTACCACGCGGTGATGGTCGGCCTGGCGCATACGGCGGCCTTCGCCGAGGCCGAAGGGCTCTCCCGGCACGACCTCGCCGCCGTCGTCGAGCCGTTCCTGCCGACGCTCACCGCACTCCTGCTGGACATGACCGCCCGGATCACCGCCGGCGCGTACGAGGAGCCACGCACGAGCGTGGCGAAGCAGGTGTCGTCGAGCCGGCTCGTGCTCGAGACCGTGCGCGAGCTCGGGCTGCGCGACGACTTGGCGGCACTGATCGCCGGCGAGTTCGCCCGTGCGCACGAGCGTGGCCACGGCGCCTCCGATGTGGCGGCGCTGTTCGAAGTGGCGCGCCGCCGGCACGAACCCGACCCCGACCCATCGACCCGAACGGCAGGATGATGCGCCGCAACCTCAGTATCGACGATCTGGACGGGCTGCTCGGCGAGCCCCTCATCGCCGTCATCGGCACCTACCGCCGTGACGGGAGCGTGCTGCTCTCCCCGCTCTGGCACGAGTGGCAGGACGGTTCCTTCGTGATCGTCTCTCCGCTCGAGGGGATCAAGGGCCGGCACGTCCGGCGCGATCCGCGCGCGAGCATCGTGGTGTACGAGCAGCAGGGCCCGTTCCGCGGCCTGGAGGCCTCCTGCACGGTCACGATCGAGACCGAGCGGGTCCACGAGACGCACATGCGGATCGCCTCCCGCTACCTCGGCCCGGAGGCCGGTGCGGCGTTCGCCGAGCGGAAGGCTCGCGGCCAGGTGCTTATCCGGCTCGCGCCGGTGACGCTGCGCGCGTGGGACTACAAGGGCGAGATCTGAGCCAGGCGCGGCGCCCGCATGCCGGGCGCCGCACCTCGGCCTACCGGCGCCTGCGGCTCGCGACGGTGAAGCCGACCACGAGGCCGACGATGGCGACGAGCACGACCCAGGACATCGCGTCGATCGGGGACGGCGGCGGGAAGATGATCCCGTTGAGGTAGAGCCATGTCATGCCGGCGAACCCGACCACCGACCCGACCACGACGAGCGGGCGAACCGCCCGCTCGCGCACCAGAAGGGTTACCGCGCCCACTGTGATGAGCAGGTACGGCAGCACCCAGGCGTACACGATCGACACCGCGATGGAGTTGTAGGCCGTCATCAGGTCCCCGGCGAGCAGGAACGCCCCGCAGAGCACCGCGAGGCCGGTCACCGCCAGCAACACGATCGCCGTCGCCGGGCTGTGGTACCGGCGGTGGATGACGCTGGTCCGTACGGGCAGTAGCCCGTCCCGGCCCAGCGTGAGGAAGAAGCGCGACCCGTAGTTGACGAAGCCGATCAGCGCGGCGAAGTTGGCCAGCGCGAGGACCGCGTCGGTAGCCGTGGCCACCGCCGTGCCGAGCCCGGACTGCATGGCCAGCGCCGCCGCGGGCGACGCCCCGCCCGCGAGCACATCCGACGCGGCTGCGAGCCCCGGCGCCTGCAGGAACGTCGCGACCAGGTAGAGCAGGCCGCAGAACACGGGGACCGACATGACGGCGACCGGGACGTTACGGCGGGGGTCGCGGGTCTCCGCGGCGAGCGCGGTGCAGCTCTCGAACGACACCAGGAACGCGATGCCACCCGCGAGCCCCTGGAAGACCCCGCTGACGCTCGTCGAGCCGAGGTCGAGCTGCTGGGGCAGCTGCAGACCGGTGTGGGCGGCGCTCGCGACCGTGATGACAATCATCAAGGGTAGGGACAGGACCGCCAGTGTGACGGCGACCCGCACGGACGTGTCCAAGCCGCGGTAGGCGACGCCTGCCGAGACCAGCACCGCCGCGGTGAAGAGCGCGACCTGTGGGCCCAGGTCGAGCGCACCGTCCACACCCATCGCGGTCAGGAAGCTGCCGGTGAAGATCCCCGCGATCGCGGTCGTGCCGGCGAGCTGCAGGACGAATCCGAGGAACAGCGCCGCGGCCATGAGCCGGCGGGCCGAGGCTCCGAAGACCTCGCCGATGTAGGAGTAGAGCGAGCCGGTGCCGACGTAGCGGCGCGCGAACGTCGTGACCGCGAGCCCGACACCGATCACAGCGGCCATCGCGAGCAGCGCCGCGGGCCACGCCTTGACCCCGCCGGCGGAGACGAAGAGCAGGGGTGCAAGCGCCATCCCGATGGCGGGGGAGTACGAGGCGACCGCGAGCGAGGCCAGCGACACCCGTCCGAGGTGCCCGGTCTCGAGGCCGGGCGTGGCGGGTGCCCCGTGCGCGTGGCTCGACGAGCCGGATCCGACAGCGTGGGACATGGTCGAACTCCTCTGGGAGGACCGCGCAGGGCACGTGCCGCTGCGGAGGTCGCGACGAGACGCCGTCCCCCCGCGGTCGCCCGACGCCCGACGGGCGCGGCCCGGCCGGGAGCTCGTGCAACGACACGACGATCTCGGAATGCGTGGGACGACCCGTCGGCGCGCCGGATCGCGGTGCGCCGACCGGGGCTCCTTCCGCGGAAACTCGTTGGAGTGCGATCAGACTCACGCGTGATCCCGCAGGTGTCAAGGTCCGGAGAGAGCAAATCACGAGTGACAGCCCTGTTAAGCCGTTACTTCGCTCGATCTGCAGGGTGATGAGGCACCCCGCGCCCCCGCGCGCACCGCGGCGGCCGCGACGATCCACGCGAGCGCTGGATCGGGAGTGACCTGCCACTCGGGGTGCCACTGCACGCCGAGCACGGGCCACCCGGGCACCTCGATCGCCTCCACCACGCCGTCGGGGGTCCATCCCGTCGCGACCACACCGCGCCCGCAGATCGCGACCGCTTGGTGGTGCCAGGCGTTGGTGCGCGCCCGCTCGCCGTAGACCGACTCGGCGAGCGACCCCGGAGCGAACCGGACGACGTGGTCGGTTCCGCCGTCGGACGGGGCGGCGGAGAGCAGGAGGTGCTGGACCGGTCCCGGGGGTAGGTCCGGGACTAGTGTGCCCCCGAAGGCGACGTTGAGCACCTGGTGGCCGCGGCAGACCCCCAGCAACGGCACGCGCGTCGCCACGGCCGCCCGAACCAGCTCGAGCTCGTAGCCGTCGCGATCGACGTCGTGGACGGACGGGTGGCGGCGCGGGTCGGCGTCCGGACGCACCACCGACTCGTCACCGCCCCAGAACCGCGGGTGCACGTCCTGGCCGCCGCTCACGATCAAGCCGTCGAATCGCTCGAGCGCCGCCGACGTGCCGGCCTCGAACGGCAGGTGCACCGGGATGCCTCCTGCGCGGTCCACCCCGTGGGCGAAGTCGGCGAAGAACTGGTCGACGTGCCGGTCGGCGTAGCGGTGGTCGGCGTCGCGCAGCAGTCCGAACTCGATCCTTCGGCCGGTGATCCCGATCAGTGGACGCATGAACACTCCTGTCACTGGCCGCGGCCCGCCTCAGCGAGCCAGCAGCAGCGGCTCCTCGATCACCTCGCGCACCCGCCCGACGAACCGCCGCACGTCGGCCCCGTCGATCACCCGGTGGTCGCACGAGACATCCACCGGCAGGACCCACGCCGCCGCGACCCGCCCGTCGCGGACGGCCGCACGCTGCTCGGCCCGCCCGACGGACAGGATCGCGGTGGTCGGCAGCGGCACGATCGGCACGACCGATGCGCTGCCGCCGCCGCTCGCACCGATGTTGGACACCGTGAACGTCGCCCCCGCGAGCTCCTCCGGCCGCAGCGTGCGGGCGCGGGCCCGCTCCGCGAGGTCGACGACGCGGTCTGCCAGCTCCTGCAGGCCGAGCACGCCTGCGCCGCGCACGACCGGGGCCAGCAGCCCGTCGGGTGTGTCGACCGCGACGGCGACGTGGTGCTCGCCGAGGTGGACGACGTCGTCGCCGTCGACGACGGCATTGAACTGCGGGAAGTCCCGCAGGATCGGGACCACGCCCTTGATGACGAGCGCCTCGATCGGCACCGGCCGCCCGAGCCGTTCACTCAGACGCCGCCGGGCCTCCAGCAGCGCAGCGCAGTCGACCAGATCGTGCGAGGTGATGTGCGGGATCTCCCGCCACGACCGGGCCATTCGCTCGGCGATCGTCCGCCGCAGAGGCGACATCCGGTGACGCTCGCCCCGCAGATCGGGCGCCGGCGCCTCCGGGGCGGCCTGCGTGCCCCCGGCCGCCGTCGTTGCTACGGCTGCCTCGACGTCCCGGCGGGTGACGACGCCACCGCGACCCGTGCCGGGGACGGTGGCGAGGTCCAGCCCGTGCTGCCGGGCGAGGCGGCGCACCAGCGGCGTCGCCAGCACCTCGGCCGGTGGGACGGGCGCGTCAGGTTTCACGAGGGCGCCGCCCGCGGTGGCGGCCCGGGCGCCTGCGTCGGTGCCGGTGGTGCGCGCGGCCGGCCCGTCGACGTCGACGACGAGCAGTGGCGCCCCGACGTCGAGGGCTGCGCCCTCCTCGGCGCCCAGCATGGCGATCCGGCCGGCGAAGGGTGTCGGCAGCGAAATGACGGACTTCTCGGTCTCGACGTCGACGACGGTCTGGCCCTCCTCGACCAGGTCCCCGACCCCGATGTGCCACTCCACGACGGTGGCCTGGATCAGCCCGGACCCGAGGTCGGGCAGCGGGAAGGTCTGTTGCGTCACGCTCATACCTCCCGCAGGATGCTGCGGACCATCGCCGCGATCCGCTCCGGGCTGACCAGGGACAACTCCTCGTGCAGGCCGCCGGGCGTCCACGGGGTGTGCGGGTGGCCGACCCTGCCGACGGGCGCGTCCAGGTGGTGGATGGCCCGCTCGGCGACCGTCGCCGCGATCTCCGCGCCCAGCCCGGCGGTGACCGGGGACTCGTGCACCGTCACCAGCCGCCCGGTGCGCCGCACGCTCTCGACCACGAGCTCCTCGTCCCACGGGTAGAGCGTGCGCAGGTCGACCACCTCGGCGTCGGTGCCCTCGGCCGCGAGCTGCGTCGCCGCCTCCAGTGCGGTGTGCACCGCGTTGCCGTACGACACGATCGTCACGTCCCGCCCGGGCCGGCGCACCACGCCTCGGCCGATCGGCACGGTGTAGGGCTGCACCGGCACCCCGTCCTCCGGGACGTGGTACCGCACCAGTGGTTCGAGGAAGATCACCGGATCCTCGCCGGCCAGCGCCGCGGCCAGCAGGCCCTTCGCGTCGTAGACGGTTGACGGGTAGACCACGGTGAGGCCGGGGTTCTGCACGAAGATCGCCTCGGGCGAGTCGGCGTGGAATTCCAGGCCGCCGTAGCCACCGCCGGCGGCCATGCGGATCACGATGGGCATCGACACCGAGCCGCGCGTGCGCCAGCGCATCCTCGCGACGTGGCCGATGATCTGGTCGAGCGCGATGTAGGAGAAGCCAGCGAACATGATCTCGGCGACCGGACGCAATCCGGCCATCGCCATCCCGACCGCGCTGCCGATGATCCCGTTCTCCGAGAGCGGGGTGTCGATCACCCGGTCCGGGCCGAACGTGGCGAGCAGCCCCTGGGTGGCGCGGAACACGCCGCCCTCGGTCGCGACGTCCTCTCCGAGGACGACCATCTCCGGGCGGGCGGCCAGCTCCCGCTCGAACGTCTCGCGGATCGCCTGCACGAGCGTCTGCTGGCGGGTCTCGCCCTCTGGGCGGCGCTCCGGCGGGATCTCCGCCACGGGGAGGTCGCCGACCGGCACGCCGAGGACCACGGCGTCGGTGTGCAGGCGCCGCGCCAGGCTCGCCGGGGCGGCGCTGTAGGTCGAGCGCGCGAGTGCCGCGAACGTCACCGGGCCGCTCGCGATGCGGTCGACCTCCTCGACGGCCTCGTCGATCTCGGCGAGCAGCTCCTTCGCGACCTGCTCCTCGAAGCTCCCGACGTCCACGCCACGGCCGGTGAGCAGGGCCCGCATCCGGATCAACGGGTCCCGCGCGCGCCACTCGTCCTCCTCCTCGACGGTCCGGTAGACGGCCTGGCCGTCGTAGGAGGAGTGCGGGGCGAACCGGTAGGTGACCGACTCGATCAGCGTCGGGCCCTCGCCCGCCTTCGCCCGGGCGACGGCCTCCCGGGCGGCGGCGTGTACGGCGAGCGGGTCCATGCCGTCAACCCGGACGCCGGCGATCCCGTAGGCCTGCGCCTTCACCGCGATCGACGCGGACGCGGTCTGCTGGGCGAGGGGTGTGGCCTCGGCGTAGAGGTTGTTCTGGCAGAAGAACACAGTCGGTGTGCGCCAGACGCCGGCGAAGTTGAGGCCGGCGTGGAAGTCCGCGACCGAGGTGCCCCCGTCGCCGAACACCGCCATCGTGAGGTGGTCGGTGCCGAGCACGCGACTCGCGTAGGCGGCTCCCGTCGCGTGCGGTAGGTGGGTGCCGATGGTGGTGTTCAACCGGCTCACCCGCCACCGCTGCGGGTCCCAGCCGTCGGCCAACAGGCCCTTCCACTGGCCGAGGACGACGGCGACGGGCACTCCCTTCGCCAACCACATTCCCGGCTCGCGGTACGCGGCGAAGAGCCAGTCCTGCTCGCGCAAGGCCATTGCCGCCGCCGTCGAAGCCTCCTGGCCAGAGGCCTGGTAGTACGAGCGCAGCCAGCCCTTGCGCTGCAGGGCGAGTGCGCGCTCGTCGAAGACCCGCGCCCGCACCAGCAGGCGGTGCAACTGCAGGAGCCCGTCGTCGTCCAGGGCGCTCCCGACGTCGCCGACCAGGTACCCCCGCTCATCCAGCACCTGGTGCTTCTCCGGCTGCGCGATGCTCGGCATGTCACCCGTTCCCTGCTCGATCAACGGACCGATCTCCTCAGCACGATGAAAATAATCGTGCTGCTAGCGTATGGCAAGCGATCCGCTGGCAGCGACGGGTGTTGTCAGTGGGTCGGCAGTGCGGCATCGTCGAGGACGTACGCCAGCCCGTTGCCCTGCAGCACCGAGAGGGCCGCGAGGGACCCGCGGGCGCTGAGATCGACATCGCCGAGGACGGCGACGAGCAGCGGCAGGTCGCCGCGCAGGAACCCGACCAGCGCCGCCTCCGACCCCCGCACCTCGCACTCGGGCTCCTCCGTGGCCGGACCCAGCAGGACCTGTGAGCCGTCGTCCGCGCGCAGGCGCACGGACGCCGGCGTCCCGGGCCGGTCGCGGGTCTGTGCCCAGAAGGTCCTGGCACGCTCCTGCCACGGGACCGCGGGGCCGTCGAGGAGTCGCGTCACCATCGCGGCGAGCCGCACCGGGTCGGCGCCGGCCGCGTCGACGACGTGCACGTCGAGCAGGGTGGTGGGATCGCACTCGACGACGCACCCGGTGGCTTCGGGTTCGTCGCTCACCTGGACCCCTTCGTCGTGGACCGCGACCGCGGCGGCCTGTAGCCCACCGCGGCCGCGGAGCAGGGTGACGGCCGGCAGAGCCGCGAGGAGGGGACGCAGCGCCGGGTCGCCTGCGGACTCGTGGAGGCGACGGGCGACGCGTCGCGCGAACGGTGCTGCGTCCGCGGCGAGGTGCGCGCCGGTCGTCGTCGTCGCCGTCGTGGTCGTCGTGGTCGTCATGCCACGCCCTCGAAGTAGCGACGGCGCTCCCAGTCGGTAACGGCGTTCCGGTCCCCGCCCGCGGTGTGGAACACGTACCATTCCCAGCGCCTCGACCCGAGCCAGTACCGCACCAGAAGCGCCCCCATGCGGCGCCGCAGCGCCTCATCCGCCTCGAGCGCGTGGGCGGCCTGCATCACCGACGCGGGCAGCCGCGGCTCGAAGTCCGGCGGCAGGCCCCATGCGGAGCCGGCGAACTCTGGCGGAGGTGCGTGGTCGTCGTCCAGACCGACGAGCCCACCGGCGAGCACGCTCGCGAGCGTCAGGTAGGGGTTGGCGTCGGCGCCAGGAAGCCGGTGCTCGAACCGGGCGCCCGGGCCCTCCGGTAGGACTCGCAGCGCCACGGTCTTGTTGTGCCGCCCCCACAATGGCGCGGTGGGGGCGCCGTGCCCGGGCACGAGTCGCCGGTAGGAGTTGGGGTTCGGCATCACGAACGAGGTCGCGGCGGGCATTGTCGCGGTCAGCCCCGCGATCCAGCCGATCATGACCGGCGCGAGCACACCGCCGGTCCCGGCGAACGCGTTCGTGCCGTCGCGCCACAGCGAAAGATGCAGGTGCAGCCCCGCGGGGGTGCGAGGGGTGGGGAGCGCCATGAACGTCGTGGCCCGGCCCAACCGCTCGCCAACGGTGCGCATGGCGGACCGGCCCCTGACCAGCGCGTCGGCGGCCGCGACGGGGTCCAACGGCGAAAAGTTGATCTCGAGCTGGCCGAGCCCTCCCTCATTGACCCAGCCCGTCCACGGCAGACCCAGCCGATCCAGCTCGTCCGTGACCGCCTCGGCGTACTCGACGTAGGCGGCGGGCGGGGTGCCGTTGCAGAGCCGTTTGGTGGCGGAACCCAGCGGGTGCAGGTCCGTGTAGCCGCGTGCCCGCGCCTCGTCGAAGGACTCCTCGAACATCGTGCCCTCCAGTTCGAACGCGACCTTGACTGTGTAGCCGCGGTCGCGGAGCTGGCGCACGAGGCGCTTGAGCGTCGAGCGGGGGCAGACGGGGAGCGGTTCCCCGTGCTGGTCGTGCAGGTCGGCGATCACACCGGCGGTGCGCGGCCCGCCGGCGTGCGGCGCCAGCGTGCCGATGTCCGGGCGGGCCTGCACGTCGCGGAGCTCACCTGCCCACGGTCCCGGCTGCCAGCCGAATGCGTAGTCACCGCCCACGCTCTGGTGCAGCACCGTGTCGGGGAGACCGACGCCGTCGGGCAGGGTGGCGAGGAACTCCGCCGCGGCCAGCCGCTTGCCGATGACGTTGCCCTGCAACGTCATCACGTTGACCTGCACCGAGCGGACGTTGTGCTCGTCCAGCCACGCCTGCGCGCGTCGGCGCACGACGACAGCGGCGTCCTCTCCTGCGGCGCGCGTCGTGGAGTCGCTCATGCTCTGCAGAGGCTAAGGGACGAGGGCGCCCGATACAACGATTTGTTGCTCAGAGTGCGCTGCATGTGAGCGATATGACTTTGTGAATCTGATTCTACGAGCGATGTACTCGTCTGCCGGTGAACCGGTCAGGTCGGTAGGCGGTCAGGTCGATGCCCGTGGAACCGGTGGTGATCTCGTCGGCGACGGCGTGCCATGCGCCGGGGCCCAGGATGAACCCGTGCCCGCTCATGCCGCCGGCCACCCATGCGTTGCCGGTGGTCGGCACCCGCCCGATGACGGGTTCGAAGTCGGGAGTCATGTCGACCACTCCCGCGCTGAAACGTTGGATGCGCACGCCCTGCAGCCCCCGGATCACCCGGGCCGCTCGCTCCAGCTTCTGCCGGGAGTAGCGCTTCCACGGTCGCGGGTCCCAGCCGACGGGCACGAAGTGCCGCACCCGCCTGGCTCGCGGGGCGAGCAGGCGCGCCATGTCGTGGCGGACGATGTGCGGATCCGCGCGCAGGGTGGCGCCCCCGAGGTGCCGGAGGAATGCGGGCCCCCACGTCCCGATGTCACGCAGGTCGTCGACGGACAGGTCGTGAATGTACTCAGGGGCTCGGTACCCGCCGCCGAAGCGCACCACCCCGTCGGCGCTCTGGCGCGCCGTGAACTTTCCGGCGCGGACGAAACCGGGCACGAGCTCCTCGCCCATCGGAGCGGTCTCGCCGCTCGGGACCCGCACCCGCTGCATCGGGACGTGCAGTCCGAGCGGGTCGAGCAGGCGAGACGTCCAGACCCCCGCAGCGACGAGCACCGACCCGCACGGAACACGCTCCGTCGCCGTGCGTACCGCCCGGACGCGGTCGCCCAGCAGGTCGAATCCGACGGCCGGGTCGCCCAGCCGGAAGCGGGCGCCGCCCCGCCGCGCGGCCCGCTGCAGGACGTTGACGACACGCATCCGGTTCACGTGACCGCCCGGGGCGGTGTGCATGCCCAGGAACGGCCCGCCGAGTGTGGGCCATCGCGCGCGGACCACGTCGGCCGGCGCCAGGTCAGCAGGGTCGACGTGCTCGCTGACCCCGAGGGTGACGGCGTCGCGGCGCAGCCAGCGCGCGTCGTCCTCGTCGACGGCGAGGGTGTTCCAGCCGTGGCGGTTCAGCTCGATGGACTCGCCGTATCGGTCCTCGAAACGATCCCACGCCACCATCGAGACGCCGGCCACGGTGGTCGTGGTGTCGGTGCGGCCGTCCGGCAGCCGGAGCGCCGCGTTCGAGCGCCCGGTCTGCTCGAATCCGAACCCGTCCTTCTCGAGCAGGACCACGTCGGCGCCGCGCTCCACCAACTCGGCGGCGGCCCCGAGGCCGAGGAGGCCACCGCCGATGATCACGACGTCGGTCATGGGTTCATCCCTGTCAGGCTCACCGGATCGCGGGATACGACCGCGCCGATCGAGCAGATTAACGGCAGAAGTGGCGGGTCACAAGTGGATCGGTTGCCCGTAGAGTGGCACCTGATTGTCGTGCCGCTCCTCACGGCTCACCCCGGTCGTCGGGTACAACATGCCGTATGTCGTCACCCCCGACCCGGCTACGGGCAGCCCGCCAGCACGCCCAACCGGCACCGACGCCGCTGCTGGACGACGTCGACCGCAGGCTGCTCGACCACCTGCAGGACGACGCGCGCGCCTCGTACGCCCGGCTGGCGGAGACGAGCGGGCTCTCGCCGGCGGCGGTGCGGTTGCGCGTCCAGCGTCTGCACCACGACGGCATCGTCAAGACCGTCGGCGTCGTGCACCCCGAGATCCTCGGCATCACCACGGTCGCGTCCGTGTGCGTGAGCGTGTCGGGCAACGTCGAGGGGATCGCCGCCCAGCTCTCGGCCCTGTCGCAGGTGACGTTCGTGGTGATCTCGGCCAGCCGGTTCACGATCGTCGGCGACGTGATGTGCCCTTCGGACCGGGAGCTGATCAGCACCCTCGATCAGATCCTCGCGATGGACGGCGTCACGACGGTCGAGTCGGTCAAGCACCTCGACCGGGTGAAGAGCGCCACGACCGCCCCGCACGACGAGCTGCGCCTGAGCGGGGTGCTCGACGAGACCGACTTCGTGATCCTGCGGGTGCTGGAGGGCGACGGGCGGGCCTCCTACGCCGACCTCGCGGCCGCCGCGGGCCTGTCGCACGCTGCCACTCGGGTGCGGGTGCAGGGTCTGCTCGCATCACAGGCGGTGCGGGTCCTCGCGCTCATCGACCCGATGGCGCTCGGGGTCGGTGGGCTCTACGGCTTCGCGATCTGTGTCCAGGGGAAGGCCAGGGCCGTGGCCTCGGACATCTCCGACCTCGCGTGCACCGAGCTGGTGGCCATCACCGCGGGGCCGTGGGACGTGCTGGGGACGCTGCGCGTCGCCTCCGACGCCGATGCCGCTGTGATGTTCGACGAGATCCGCTCGGTGCGGGGGGTGCGTACGTTCGAGTCGTTCGCGCATCTGCGCATCGTGAAGGAGGCGTACCCGCGGCTCGGCGTGCCTGCCGGCCCCTGAGCCGTCCGGTCAGCGCAGGGCGGCCGCCACCTCGTGGTCGGCCACCTCCACTAGCGCCGACATACCGCGGTCGTTCAGCCCGGCCGCCTGTGCTGCGGCGAGCAGCTCGTTCGCCGCAGTGAGGAGCTGGGCCCGCTGACCGGCGCCCTGCATGGCGGCCTGCCAGCTCCGGCCGGCCTCGGCATACACATCGACGGTGGCCTGGTCGGTCTCGTGCGACCCGGCGTCGACGCCCTGCACCACGTGCTCGACCTGCTCTGCGAGGGTGCGCAGGATGGACGCCGCGGTGGCCCGCATCGCGTCAGCGGTGACGCCGTGCCGGTGGGCGTAGGCGGCCGCCTCGACGAACGCGACGAGCGACGGGAGATAGAAGCCGCCCGTCAGGCCGCCGTCGAGGACGTTGGCGCCCGCGATCTCCTCCGACACGTGCCGGGATGCGCCACCGATCGCCACGAGGAGCTCCCGGTGCGCGGTGAAGGCATCCTCGGGTCCGGCGTAGACGACCAGACAGTCGGGGGCGCCGATGTTCTGCGGATAGGCGAGAATGGCGCCGTCGAGATAAGTGGCGCCGCGCCCGCGCACCCACTCCTGCATCTCAACGGCCTGGGTGGGAGAACCGGTCGCGAGGTTGACGATCATCGTGTCGCGGAGGTCCGTTCCGTCCAGCGCGCTGCGCAGCGCGGCGTAGTCCAGCACCGCGCCGATGACGACGGGGACCGCGGAGGCTGCCGCCCCCGCTGTCTGCGCGGCCCGGATCCCCGGCCCCGCCAGCGCGCGAGCCTTGCTCGGCGTGCGGTTCCAGACAACGACGTCGTTGCCGGCGCGCGCCAGGGCGGCGGCGATCGCCGAGCCCATCAGGCCGCATCCAAGGACGGCGACCGAGCCGCCGGTGACGTGGTCCATTCTTCCTCCTCGAAGTAGTTCCGGGCGGGACGGTACGATCCACCCGTGCTGTACGGCAAGCGCCACGCGAGCTTTTTGACGTGCTGGTCAGTATTTGATCATCAAAATAGTGGCTAACAGCTTGCTGAACTGTTGCTTTGCCGGTACCGTGCACTCCCCCGCGACTGGAGGAGGCGCAGTGTCCACGACACCTTTCAAGGTCAACTTCCGAGACGCCCGAGAGGTGCGGTACACGCGTGAGGAGAACGGACTCGACGGCATCAGCCGACGGCTGGTGCAGCGCAGCGACGGCCGGCCCTACGGCGTCCACCACGCGACGGTGCAGCCCCCGGCCGACTACGGCGGCACGATCGACGAGGACGCGGTGATCTACGCCCTCGAGGGCACCGCCACCGCCTACGTCGGGGGCGAGGAGTTCGCGTTCGTCCCCGGCGACGCCCTCGTGGTTCCGAAGGGCTCCACTTACCGGGTCGTGCACCCGGACAACGCGCAGACGACGCTGGTCTTCCTCACCCCGGCGCCCACCGAGGGCAAGCACCACTGAGGTCGGGCACCCGCCGCACTTCGGTTCACCCGAACAGCTCCGAGTGCTCGCGATGGGGCGCTGGACCAAGCACGAGACCCTGTTCGACCCGGATGACGTGCGGCCGGTTCACGTGGTCCGGTTCCGGCGGGCGGGAGCGGACCGGGTGGTGCGGTCACGGGAGCAGGCGCACCCGAGAAGCGATCGCAGGGCGTCGTTCTGCGCACCTGAAAGCGTCGTGCCGGGGACGGGAAGGCCCGCGCCCCGGCACGAGGTGGATCAGGCGCTCACGGTGGTGGCCGCGCCCTCGGGCTCGTCCGCCGGCGCGGTGGCCGGCGGCACGTGTCGCAGTAGGGTGAGCGCGAGCACGGCCGCGCCCGCGACCAGCACCGCCGCCACCACCCCGGCGACGTTGAGCCCGCTGGTGAACGCCTCCCGCGCCGTTGCCACCAACGACTGCGCCGCGTCGCCTGACATCGCCGAAGCCTCGTTCAGCGCGCCCGACAGCGAGTCCGCGGCCTGGGCGGGCAGGCCGGACGGCACCGTGGCGTGGTAGACGGCCGTGCCGATGCTGCCCATCACCGCGATGCCGAGCGAGACGCCCAGATCGATGGACGTGGAGCTGACCGCCGACGCGGCACCCTGCTTCTCCGGGGGCGTGGCCGACATCACCAGGTTGGTGGTCAACGCCATCGTCGGCGCGATGCCCGGGTAGAGCAGGTAGAACCCGGTGATCAGCAGCGGCAGCCCGGCCACGCTGTCGACCTGCGTCAGCACGATGTACCCGGCCATCGAGAACAGCGCACCGACCGCCACCACGTACGCCGGCCGTACCTTCCGCGCCACGATCGGCGACACCGTCGACACCACCACCAGCATCAGTGCCGCGGGCAGGATCCACAGTCCCGCCGCCAGCGGCGACAGCCCGGCCACCTGCTGGAGGTACTGGGTGAACAGCAGGTAGATGCCGCCGAGCGCGATGGCGGACAGCAGCCACACCCCCAACGCGCCGCTGAACGAGCGGTTCTTGAACAGCCGCATGTCGAGCAGCGGGGTGTCCAGGCTGAGCTGCCGGCGGACGAACACGACCCCGAACGCGATGCCGACCAGCGTCGTCACCACCGCCGTCACGGTCAGCCCCGACTTGGCGTAGTCCTTGACCCCGTAGACGAACGGCAGCAGCGCGGCCATGGACAGCAGCACACTCAGCACGTCCGGCATCCGTTGCCCGGCAGCGTCCGGCGCCTTGTACTCCGGCACCAGCAGCGGCGCCAGGATCACGACCAGCGCCATCACCGGCACGCCGATCAGCAGCGCGGCACCCCACCAGAACGCCTCCAGCAGCAGCCCGCCGAGCAGCGGGCCGAGCGCGACGCCCACCGACACCGAAGCGGCCCACATCCCGACCGCCGTCGCCCGCTGCCGCGGGTCCTTGAACATGTTGGGGACCAGCGACAACGTCGACGGCATCACGGCCGCCGCGCCGACGCCCATCAACGCGCGCGCCGCGATCAGCACCTCGATGCTCGGCGCGAACGCGGCGATCACCGAACCCACGCCGAACACGATCGCGCCGAGCAGCAGCACCCGCCGGCGGCCGACCCGGTCGCCGATGGTGCCCATGGCCACCAGGAGCCCGGCCATCGCGAACCCGTACACGTCGTTGATCCACAGCAGCTGGTCACTGCTCGGCCGCAGGTCGGCAGCGATGTGCGGAGTCGCCAGGAACAGCACGGTCTGGGCCACGAACAGCAGCGCGGTCGGCAGCAACAGCACGATGAGGCCGAGCCATTCCTTGGTTCCGGCCCGGTCACCGACTTCGACAGACATGGTGATTCTTTCCCTCGCTCGAACCGCGCGGGCGGTTGGTCCGCCCGTTGGGAGCCACGGTGGCCGGCGCCGCTCCAGGAATCGTCCAGGCCGACTTCGGGTCTCCTTCGGGTACGGTTCGGCCGTGCGTTTCGGGGTGCTGGGCCCGCTCGCGGCGTGGACGTCCGACGGCCGCCTCGTCCGTGTTCCCGAGCTGAAGGTCAGGTCGCTGCTCGCCCAGTTGGCGGTCGAGGCGGGCCGCGTGGTGCCCGCCGACCGGCTGATCGACCGCCTGTGGGGCGACCGGCTCCCCACGAACCCCGCGGGCGCGCTACAGACCAGGGCGTCCCAGCTCCGCGCCGCGGTGGACGACGCCGAGCCCGGCGCACGGCGGCTCGTCGTCTCCCGCCCGCCCGGCTACCTGCTCGACGTCGCACCGGACGCGGTGGACACCGGGCGGTTCGAAGCACTGCTCGCCGAAGCCGCTACGACCGGTGACCCGCGGGCACGGGTCGCGGTGCTGGACGACGCCCTGGCGTTGTGGCGGGGCCCGGTGCTGGCCGACTTCGTAGACGAGGAGTTCGCCCGGGAGATCACGGCCCGGCTGGTCGAACTGCGCCTCACCGCGTGGGAGCAGCGGGCCGAGGCGCGCCTGGAGTTCGGCGAGCCCGGCGTACTGGCCGACGAGCTCGGCGACCTGGTGGCCCGCCACCCGCTGCGTGAACGCCTCCGAGCCGCCCACCTGCGTGCGCTGTACCAGGCCGGGCGGCAGGGCGAGGCGCTGGCGGGTTACCGCGACGTGCGGGCCAGGCTGATCGCGGAACTCGGCGTCGAACCGGGCCCGCGCCTGGCCGCGCTGCACCGCGCGATCCTGGAGCAGGACCCGTCGCTCGGGGGCGCGGTGGAGCCGCCGACGAACCTGCCCCACCTGCTCGGCGACCTGGTCGGCCGGGACGCCGACGCCAACGAGGTGCGGTCGCTGCTCGCAGTGGATCGGCTGGTCACCCTCACCGGCCCGGGTGGCGTCGGCAAGACCCGGCTGGCGCTGGCCGTGGCCCGGGAGCTGGTGGCCGGGTTCCCGGACGGCACGTGGCTGGTCGAGCTCGCCGCGCTGCCGACGGGCGCGTCGCCGGACGAGGTGGCCACGCTGGTGGCGGCGAGCGTGGGCATCCGCGACTGCGTGGTGACCGACCTCGCGGGCACGCTCGCCGAGGCGGTGCGCGCCAAGCGGATGCTGCTCCTGCTCGACAACTGCGAGCACGTCGCACCGGCCGCGGCGGAGCTGGCCGCTGGGCTGCTGCGCGCCGCGCCGGGGCTGCGGGTGCTGGCCACCAGCCAACGCCCGCTGGCCGTGGCCGGTGAGCTGCTGTGGACCGTGCCGACGTTGGCCGAGCCCAGTGCCGTCGAGCTGTTCGCGGCCCGAGCGGCGGCGGGCGCGCCCGGCTTCGCCGTCGACGCGGACAACGCCGACGCCGTCGCGGCGATCTGCCGCAGGCTCGACGGCATCCCGCTGGCATTGGAACTCGCCGCCACCAGGGTCCGCGCCTGGGGCGTGCACGAGGTCCTGGCGCGGCTGGACGACCGGTTCCGCGTGCTGACCGCCGGGCACAGCGGCACGCCCGCCCGGCAGCGGACCCTGCGGGCGATGCTCGACTGGAGCTGGGAGCTGCTGACCGAGGCCGAGCGGACCGTCCTACGCCGGCTGTCCGTGCACGTGGACGGGTGGACGTTGAGCGCGGCGGAGGCCGTGTGCGACGGCGACGGCCTCGACGTACCGGACCTGCTCGCACGCCTGGTCGACCGCTCGCTGGTCACCACCACCAGCACCGACCCGCCCCGGTACCGGCTGCTGGAGTCGGTTGCCGAGTACTCCTCGGCGAAGCTGCGCGAGGCGGGCGAGGTCGCCGAGATCGAGCGGCGGCACCGGGACCACTACGCGCGGCTCGCCGCGACCGCCGACCCACACCTGCGCGGACCCCGGCAGCGGCAGTGGCTGCGCCTGCTCGACGCCGAGGCCGCCAACCTGCGTGCCGCGATCGACCACGCGGCCCGCGACGGCGAGGCGTTGCCGCTGGTCGAGTCGTTGGCCTGGTACTGGGTGCTGCGCGGTCGGCTCGGCGAGGGGCGGCGGGCGCTGACCACGGCGCTGGCCACCGGCGGTCCCGACGGCGTGGCGGGCACTGTCCGGGTGTGGCACAGCGCGTTCAACCTGCTCATGGGCGTCGCGTCCGGGCTGGTGCCGCCGCCCGAGACCAGGCCGACCGGCGCGGAGGCCGCGGCCCGGCGGGCGCGGGCCGAGTGGTTCCTCGGGTTCACCGGCCTGGGCATGGGCGAGCTGAGCGTCGGCCACGACCTCGTCGCCGGGGCCTTGGCGGTGTTCGAGGACCAGGGCGACCGGTGGGGCACAGCGGCCGCCCACGGCACGCTCGCGCGGTACGCGTTGGCGCGCAGCGACCTGGACGCGATGGCCCGGCACGGCGAGCGCGGCATGGCCCTGTTCACCGAGGCGGGCGACCGGTGGGGGCAGCTGCACGCGACGTTCGGCCTCGGCACGCACGCCGAGGTCGTCGGCGACTACGGCCGCGCGGCCGAGCTGCACCGCGACGGCCTGCGGATCGCCGAAGAGCTGGGCCTGAGCACCGAGGTGTCGGACAAGCTGTCCGCGCTCGGCCGGATCGCGATGCTGACCGGCGACCACGAGCAAGCCGACGACCTGCACGAAAGTGCCCGCGTGCAGGCCGCCGCGCAGGGCTACAGGATCGGCGAGGAGTTCGCCGAGCTGGGCTTGGCGCTGAGCGCGCGGCGGCAAGGGCGGTTCGACGAGGCCGAGGCGTGGTTGCGCAAGTGGCTGGTCTACGACCGGCGGTTGGAGTCGGACATGGCGATCGCCCTCATCGTCGCCGAGCTGGGATTCATCGCCGAACTACGCGGTGACGCCGAGGCCGCGTGCGCCCTGCACCTGGAAGGGCTGGCGGCGGCGCGCAAGGCGGCCGACCCGCGTGCGGTGGCGCTGGCGCTGGAAGGGCTCGCCGGCGCGGAAGCGCTCTGCGGCGCCCACGAGCAGGCGGCGCGGCTGCTCGGGGCCGCCGCCGCGCTGCGGGCACAGGTCGTTGCGCCGTTGCCGGCCGGTGAACGGGGGGACGTCGACCGGATCACCGCGACGTGCCGTGCGGCGGTGGGTGAGGATGCGTTCGCTTCGGCGTTCGACCACGGCCAGGCGCACGGCGAGTCCGAGGTGGACCTCCTCGTGGCCCCCAGGTAGGGCGATGACTTGTTCGCGGCAGGCTGGCGGGAGCGGGCACGAGGGAACCAGGGTCATGCCGTTCTCGGCGTGCAGGTCGAGCTGGTCGACGGTGAAGCCGCCCCGCTCCAGCCGCCGACGCGCCCGGTCGGCGGTGCGCGCGGTGAGCGAGCCGGAGCGGGGTGGGCCAGCACGAAGCAGGGCCAGGGGAGCGGTCATCGGATCAGAGCTTCACGAGCATCTTGCCGACGTTGCCGCCGCGCATCAAGTTCAGGAAGGCGGCGGGAGCCCGCTCGATCCCCTCCGTGATGGTCAGTTCGGTGCGCAGGGAGCCGTCGGCCAACCAGCCCGCGGCCTTGCCGATCCACTCGGGGAAGAGGTGGAAGTAGGAGTTGATCAGTATGCCGCGCAGGGTGGCGTCCTTGGCGGCCAGCTCGAACAGGTTGGCGGGGCCGGGGACGGGTTCGGCGGCGTTGTAGGCGCTGATGGCGCCCACCATCGCGATCCGGCCGCCGTGACGCAGCGCATCAATGGCGGCCACAAGATGGTCACCACCGTCTCGATCAACTTCGGCGAGATCGCCTTCCACCCCGCTGGCAGGCCACCAGGGCACATCTCCGGCTGGGACGCCGCCGGGGTGGTGGTCCAAGCCGCCGGCGATGGATCCGGGCCCGAGGCCGGTACCCGTGTGGTCACCTTCGACTGGTCGGGCTGGGCCGAACTGCGCGCCGTGGACACCGACAACCTGGCTGTCGTACCCGACGACGTCGACCTGGGCCAGACCGCCGCGCTCCCGGTCGCCGGAGCTACCGCGCTGCAGGCGGTCCGGCGGTTGGGCTCGCTGATCGGTCGCCGCGTGCTCATAACCGGCGCGTCCGGAGGCGTCGGACGGTACGCGGTGCAACTCGCCGCCCGCGCCGGCGCGCACGTCATCGCCTCCGTCGGCGGCCCCGCCCGCGCCGACGGTCTACGCGAGCTCGGTGCGGCAGAGATCGTCTTCGGACCGTCGGAGGTATCCGGCCGGGTGTACGGCGTCCTGGACAACGTCGGCGGATCGCAGCTCGCGCAGGCCTACAACCAGTTGGAGAACGGCGGGATCGTCCAGGCCATCGGCATGGCTTCGCGCGAGCCGACGCTGATCGACTTCGAGGAGGCCCGCACGCGTGTCGACCGCGGCCGGCTGGAGACCTTCAACCTCTCCACCCCTCTCGGCAACGACCTGACTTACCTCGTAGCCCTCCTGCGAACGGGCGACCCGGATCCCCAGATCGGCTGGCGAGGTCCCTGGGACAAGGCCATCGAAGCAGCCGATACCCTGCTCGCCCGCCGCGTCCCAGGCAAGGTCCTCCTCGATCTGCGACCGCGCTAATGGCCGCTCCGCTGCGGTAGAACGTGGGCCGGGCGATGCCGCCCCGGTTCGGCCAGGGCAGTGAAGCTGGCTCGGGTCGCGCCGGTGCGGGCTTCGACGAGCACGACGAGACAGCAGCGCCGGTCCGACGCCCGTAGCTTCCTTGTCGTCGTCGATCCCGGCCACCTTGTGAAGGCTTCGCCCGATCAACGACCGCGTTGATCGATCGTCGCGAACGAGGCCCCCCACCAGCCTCGTGGTACTCGTCGTGGTGCCTGCTCGGTGCCGTTGGTGTGTCGGCCTTCCGGAACCTGGGGACGAGCCGCGGGCCCGACCGCAGGCACCCGGCTGCGATCGATGCTGCAAAGGCGATCGCGCCGAGCGACTATGCCGCAGCCGGTTATCGTCTCGCACCAGCGTTGTCCGAACCGCTCGCTCGCGAGTCCAGGCGCGGCGCTGGTGTAGTGGCTCGCCCGTCACGAGGACGACATTCGCGGTGGCGTCGAGCGGATCCCGGATCTCACTCGAATCAGCGCCGTGGATCGGTATGAGCGAACGGTGGAGCGTCGCCCAAATCTTGGCGTGGAAATGGCATGGATCCTGGACGACGGTGCAGCCGGCCGCCAGAGCAGCAGCGATCTTCGCGGCCAGCTGGTGCAGTTGGGAAGTTCCACGGGGTGATGCAGCCGACAACACCGACCGGCTCGCGCACGACGACCGAGTGCCCGATCTGCTCGGACACCTCGGACCCGTCGAGGGCCTCCGCGGCGCCCGCGAAATCCGACACCGCCAGTCCGACATGCACGCGCCTGCTGATCCCCAGCGGCGAGCCGAGCTCCGTGGTGACGAGTTCGGCCAGCTCAGCCGTCCGGTCCCGCACCCGGTCTGCGACCCGGCGCAGCAGCTCGGCGCGTTCCTCCCGGGGTGTCTCGGCCCATGCCGGGAAGGCGGCACGCGCGGCGGCGACGGCGGCGGCGACAACCTCCGGTCCGGCGATCGGCACCGTCCCCAACCGTTCCTCGGTGGTCGGGTAGACCACCGCGACGCTGCCGCTCCCCCGGCACGGCACCCGGGTGCCGCCGATGTAGGCGCGCTGACGTCCGTTCATTCGGTCTCCGCCTCGCTCACGATGGGTGCGTGGTAGAGGTCCGAGCCGGTCCACGGGGCGCGGGAGCGCACCTCGTCCCGCAGCAGCGACTTGGCGACCTTGCCCGTGGGCAGCCGGGGGACCTCGCGCCGGAAGAAGAACAGCCGCGGCTGCTTGTAGCCGGCCAGCCGGGCTCGGCAATACGCGCCTAGCGCGTCGGGATCGAGTACCGAGCCGGGCGCCGGCACGACGACGGCCCCGACGATCTCACCCCAGTGCTCGTCCGGCACCGGAACCACGGCGACATCGGCCACGCCCGGGTGCCGCGCGAGGACGAGCTCGACCTCGCTCGAGTAGACGTTCTCCCCACCGGTGATGATCACGTCCTTCAGCCGGTCGCGCAGGTGCAGGTACCCGTCGTCGTCGAGCAGGCCGAGGTCGCCGGTGCGCAGCCAGCCGCCGCGCAGTATCGCCGCCGTCTGGTCCGGGGCGGCCCAGTACTCCCGCATCACGCCGGGCCCGCGCACGGCAACCTCCCCGACCCGGCCCACCGGCAGCGGATGATCGAGCTCGTCGACGATCCGCAGCTCGACCCCGGGAACGGCGCGCCCGACCGACGGGGTGCGGTCGGGGCCCGCGCCGTTCCAGGCCGCGGCGTACGCCGCGGGCGGCAGGTAGGTCGTGAGGAGCGTGGCCTCGCTCTGCCCGTAGATCTGGCCGATCTCGCAGCCGAACGCGACCGCGGCGCGGCGGGCGAGCGACTCCGGCAGGGGCGCTCCGCCGAAGTCGATGGTGCGCAGGACGGTGGCCCGCGGCACCCGCTCCTGCTCCTCGACGAGCGCTTTGAAGATCGTGCCCGTGGCGATGAGCCGGGTGACCCGCTGCTCCTCGACGACGCGCAGCGCGGTGGCCGGATCAAAGTTGATGATCACGGTGCGGGCCCCTCGCAGCCAGTACGCGACCGGGGCGGCGAGCACGACGTGGAACATCGGGCCCGCGACGAGGTAGGTGTCGTCGGGCCGGATCCCCGTGACCTCCCCGAGCGCCTCGGCCGTCGCGAGCATGTTGTCGTGGGTGAGCACGACGCCCTTCGGGCGGCCGGTGGTGCCGCCGGTGTAGCAGATCCAGGACGGATCCGACGAGGACGTCGACACGACGGGGCGGCGGTCCCGCTCGGCGTGCGCACACTGGTCGCGCAGGCTGTTGGGGCCAGCATGCGGACCGAAGGACCACGGCGGGGCGGAGCCGGTGTCCACTTCGGACACCACGTCCCGGAACTCCTCGTGCAGGAGGAATGCGGACGGGCGGCAGTCGCGCAGAACCCCCGTGACCTCCTCGGCCGTCAGCCGGTAGTTGACCGGCGAGTAGATCGCCCCGATCTTGTTGGCCGCCGCGTAGACGCTGGGCAGCTCGAGGCAGTTGCGGGCGAGGATGGCGACCCGCGCGCCGGGCCGCACACCGCGCGCCCAGAGGCAGCTCGCGAGCTGCTCGGCGAGCTCGTCCACCTCCGCCCACGTCAAGGCGCTCCCGTCGGCCGCAACGAGGGCTTCGGCGTCCGGGGTACGGCGGGCGTTCCGCTCGACGATCTCGTGGATCAGCACCTGGCCGTGTCCCTCCTGCCCGGGCCTTGGCTACTTCGCTCGCTGTCCTAACGTTAGTTAGAGTGGTCGTCGCATGTCCAGCGGTCAGACCGAGGTGCTGGAACGAAATCGAGGAGCGACATCCCCGAAGCCGTGATCGTCGGCGGCCACGTCGATCGACTCGGTGTCGGCGGCACGGGCATGTCCTGCGCCGCTACTACGCGTTGACGTCCGTGCATCTCACGGACTCGAGGCGGGCGAGGCGCCTGTGACCCGGACGACGATCATCGAAGGCGGCGGCGCGCGGCCACGTCTGAGACGATCATCGGATGGGACACCTCCCGTACGTCGACGAGCACGCCGTCCCTACCGGCGCATCCCGCGACGCGGTGTGGTCAGCGCTGACGCACCTTCTCCAACACACGATGAACGGCGCCGCGCGCTTGGCGCGCCTGCTCGGCACCGATCCGGCATCCGCCACGCCGTCGTTCGAGGGCCGCCCCGGCGAGACGCTGCCGGGGTTCCGCGTCGTGGACTCCGAGCCGGGCCATCGCCTGACGCTCCAAGGACGCCATCGGTTCTCGCGCTACCGGCTCACGTTCCTCCTCGATGATGATCAGCTGCGCGCGCAGAGCCACGCCGCCTTTCCCGGCGCGCACGGCGCGCTCTACCGCGCCGCCGTGATCTCGTCGGGAGGCCACCGGATCGCGACGCGCCGCATCCTGCGGCAGATCGAGAAGCACGCCCGGGGCGTGGACCGCTAATGGCTCTACACGCGGTGTCGACCAGGTGATTGATCTTGCCTGCTGATCTCGGGAGGTTGCCCGCGCGTCGAGTGCGGTCAGACCATTGAACCTGCTGCCTCGTAAGGGCAAAGCCTCGCTGCCCGAGCGTCGGCCGCGCCGGCAGCGGGCCACCTACACCCGCACTTCCGGGGTTGATGCACATGCTCGCGGCCCTGAACCTGGCCACCGGCAAGCAGTTTCTACCGGATCCGCGAGCGCGGAGGCTGGATCGAGTTCCTCGACCTACTCAAGGTCCTGCGTGCCCGCTGGCCTGGGGAGGAGCTCTACGCGGGCTGCGACACTTTCTCCCCGGCAATGCCACGCCCGTGTCCGCGGTGGTCGTCGCAGGCCCGGAGGTGATCGCGGTCATCGGACTGCGCGCTGTCATGGAGACGAGGCTGCCCGCCCGGCCACCGTCGCTCATCCCGTCAATCCGCAGCCCGGCCGCCAGATGCCGGAGCAGCACACCCGCTGCAGACACCGGAAGCATGATCGACCCCGCGAAGGTCGGCCACCAACCGCGGATGATCACGCAAATCGCGCCAGCCCCAGTTCCCGTCCGCCGGCGACGTGGATCTCCTCGAGGTAGGAGGCGATCGACAGTCCGGGACGTGTGGCCAACTGCGCGGCCGCCGAACGGATCGTGAGCGGCAAGCCCTTGCAGCTTCGCACGAGCTCATCGGCAGCTGCCGGCTCCGCCCGAACCCGCCCATCTCCGAGCACCTGCCGCAGCACACGGTGTGCGTCATCGTGCCGAAGCGTTCCCAAGGGGACCGCATGAGCTCCCGGAGAGACGAACAGGTCCGCCAACTCGCGCCGGCCGCTGACAATCACCGCACAGCTATCGGAGCCCGGCAGCAGGGCACGGACGGCGCCGGCGCTGGACGCACCGTCAAGCACCACGAGCAACCGCCGATCCGCAGTCATGCCGCGAAAGGCGGCGACCGCATCCTCTCCCTGGGACGGCACCGCATCGGCCGGCATGCCGAGCGCCCTCAGGAAGTACGCGAGGACCTCCCCGACACGTGCCGCCGAGTCGTCGTCGCCCAGCTCTGCATACAGTTGACCATCCGGGAAAGAGCTGGCGAGCTGATGCGCAGCGAGCACCGCAACTGCCGACTTACCCACACCATCGGGCCCGCTCACCACCACCAACCTGGGCCACCCCTGCCGCCGGACCGGACTCAGGACACGGATGATCTCCGCGATCTCCGCCGCACGCCCAACAATCCCAGTGGTCGCCATCGGCAGCTGGCGCAATCCGGGCTCGGACGGCCGCAGCCCGTCCACCGCCGGGGCGGGCGCCACGGAGCCGACCAGGATCTGCTGATGGACGGTCTGCAGCGCAGGCCCCGGGTCGACACCGAGTTCGTCCGCCAAGAGGCGAAGGACCTCGCGGTACGCCGCAAGAGCCTCCCCTTGCCGATGGGCGGCGTACAACGCCCGCATCCGCTGCTCCCAGAAACGCTCCCGAAGCGGATGGCGACGCACCAACCCGAGCAGCTCCTCGCACAGCGTCGCATGCCGCCCAAGACACAAATCAGCCTCGATACGCATCTCGACAGCCTGCAAGTACCCCTCGACCAGCCGGGGCACCTCATCACGATGCACGAGCTCGGAGAACACGTTGGGAAGCGGCGGAACCGCCCGCCACAACCCAGTCGCCGCGGTCAGGAGCGTCGACGCCATACTCCAGTCGCCGGCCTCGGCCATGCGCCGTCCCCGCTCGGCCAGGGCGCGGAACCGCTGCACATCCACCTGCTCGGACCCGACATCGATCCTGTAACCCTCGACATCCGTGTGGATCACGCACCCAATCGGTTCCAGCAGGCGCCTCAATCGCATCACGTACTTCTGAATCGTCGACCGCGGATCGGCGGGTTGAACGTCACCCCACAACGCTTCACTCAGCTCTCGAAGCGACACCGTCTCGTTCGCTCGCAACAACAGCACCGCCAGCAACGTCCGCTGCTTCCCGCCAGGAATCACGAGCGGACGTCGGTCGACCAGCACCTCCAACGGACCCAACAACCCGAACGAAACCACCGGCCGTGGCTGCGATGCACTGCGCGCTAACGGCTGGGGGATGGACCTGGGCACCGCCGCGAAGCGGTCGATCTCCGGTCGCGGCGCCACAGCTCCCGTCGAACCCTTCGAGACCACGGCGCGTCCCGCCTCCCACTCGTCACGAAACCCGCGAGCCGACCTGCTCGATCGGTGCGGGAACGATTCGCTCGTGGACATCACGGACCTCGAGCCAACCCGTACGCCTGCGTATGGAACGTCCGTACGGTAACGTATGGACGTGGCGGAACGGAAGCGGCTCACGGCCCAGCACTGGACGGCGGCCGCGCTCGCAGCGCTCGCCGAGGGAGGGACCGCCGCGGTGGCGGTGGAACCACTCGCCGCCTCCCTCGGCGCCACCAAGGGCAGCTTCTACTGGCACTTCAGCAACCGGGACGCACTGCTGGAGGCGGCACTCCTGGAGTGGGAGCGCACCGAGACCGACGCGGTGATCAGGCTCATCGAGGCCGAGCCAGAGGCGCGCCACAGGCTGCGCATGCTGCTCGCATTGGCACTCGGCAGCCGTGTCGATCGCCCGGCCAATCGGGTGGAGCTCACACTTCAGTGCACCGCGAGCCACCCGCTGGTCGCGCCGGTCCTGGCCCGGGTTACCGCGCGGCGCCTCACCTACCTCACCAGCCTGTTCAGCGAACTCGGCTTCCCGGCCGAGCAGGCCGAGCAGCGCAGCCTGCTCGCCTACACCGCCTACCTCGGCCACGCACAACTCGCGCACTCCACCCCGGGCGTGACGCCTACGGGCGAGGCGTTGGAGGCCTACGTCGACACCCTGATCGCGACGCTCAGTGCCCGGTGACCGGCCGCCGGCTCCATCCCCCGGACTCCACGAGTGAGTCACGAGAAAGCCCACCCATGGCTGCTGATCCCAGCCGCCGGAGGCTCCGGCCGTCGACAGCGATCGGCACCGGCTGGCCGCTTCGATCGTAGGCCTGCTCTCGCTCACCCGGGCCGGCGCGAGCTCCGGCCCCACTGCTGTCGACACCGGTTCGGCGCTGATCAACAGGGCACGCGCACCGATCAGGAGCAGTCCGTGCGCGCCTGCAGTCGGGTGAATTTGTCAATCCAATGGGACTGGACCTTCCCGCATCGGCGCGCGGTTGAGGAAGTGCCGGGGCTCTCGAGAGTCGCGGCGCGTGCGACCAGGCCTGCCTCCTCCAGAACATCGAGATGCTTGCTGATCGACTGTCGTGACATGGCGAAGGCCTCGGCGAGCTCGCCGACCCGCTGGCCGTCACGGATGTACAGCCGGTCAATCAACGATCGCCTGGTGGCGTCGGCGAGCGCGAAGAAGACGCGGTCGACCATCCTGGCCGTCGTTGCGTCTGACATCGGCGATCCCATGGTTCTGTTCGCGACGAGAGCCTCGCCGGGGCAGCGGAGGATCGCACGGAACCGTGACACACGGCCGGCTTCCTGATCGATGCCCGATGCGATGCCAATGCGCGGATAGCTCACCCCGCCCTGTTCGCAGTGTCCGGACAGCATGGTTGGGCCAGCTTCACCGGGACCGGCCGGACCGATCCGGTGATCCGAGTCGGAACCGGCTCGCCTCTCTGGAACTCGTCGAGGTAGGAGGCGATCGTCAATTCCGGTCGGGTTTCGAGGTACGCGGCGGCGACCCGCACTGCGAGCGGTAACCCACCGCACCGTGCGGCGAGCTGCAACGCGGCGTCGTGCTCGGCGTGCACTCGATCATCTCCGATGATCAGGCGAAGCGCTTCGAACGCCGCGTCCGGATCGAGCGCGCCCAGTGGAATCCGATGGGCGCCCGGTGAAACGAGGAGGTCGCTCAGGTCATGACGGGAGGTGACCAGTACAGCGCAGGTCGCGGATCCGGGCAGCAGCGGGCGGACGACGTTCACACTCGCCACCCCGTCCAGCACGACCAGCAGTCGACGGTCAGCGGTCAGGGACCGGTACAGCGCGATTGCATCGTCACGTTGCGGTGGCAGCGAACGCGCAGGCACCCCGAGCGCACGCAGGACGTACGCCAGCAGTTCGTCCACGTCTGCTATGCCCCCTCCGGCACGGCCGTCGAGGTCGGCGAACAGCTGACCGTCCGGAAACCTGTCGGCGACGCGATGGGCGGCCAGCACCGCGAGCGTTGTCTTGCCCGCTCCTTCCGGCCCTGTTATCACGACCAGTCGCGGGGTCCCGACGCTCGGTTCCGCCTGCAGGACGTTGACGATCTCCTCGAGTTCGGGCTGGCGACCAACCACGCCGCTCGTCGCCATCGGCAGCTGACGGATACGTGGTGCTGTCGTCCACGATGCAGTGGCTGACGGGGCGGGTGGGGGCCCGCCGGCCAGGATCTGTTGGTGGGTCTCCTGCAACTCCGGCCCAGGATCGATCCCCAGGTCGTCCGCCAGCAACCGCGTCACGGTCCGGTATGCCTCCAGCGCCTCACCCTGCCTGTTGGCGGCGTACAGCGCCCGCATCCGCTGCACCCAGAACCTCTCACGCAGCGGATGGGCGCTGGTGAGCCCCAGCAGCTCCGCGCACAGCTCGGCATGGCGACCGAGCTGCAGGTCCACATCGACACGCAGCTCGACAGCCTGCAGATACCGCTCCACCAATCGTGGGGTCTCGTCCCGGTGCAAGACCTCGGACACGACGTTGGACATCGGCGGCACCGCTCGCCACAGGGAGAGCGCGTCGGCCAGTTGGACTGATGCGGCTTCCAGCCGTCCCTCGGCGGCAGCCCGCACCCCGAGCTCGAGCATCTCGGCGAAGCGGTTCACGTCGACCTGTCCGGGTGGGAGCTCGAGGCGATAGCCCTCCGCCTCGGTGTGGATCACACAACCAATGGGCGCCAGCGCACGCCGCAGGCGCATCACGTACTTCTGCACAGCACTGCGGGGATCGACCGGCACCCCGCGATCCCACAGCCACTCGCTGAGGTCACGGACCGGAACCGGTTGGTCGGCCCGGAGCAACAACATCGTCAGCAGCACCCGCTGCTTGCGAGCAGGGAGCGCAATCGGACGGCCCTCCGACACGATCTCCAACGGCCCGAGCAGCCGAAACTCAGCCATTGCTGTCATCCTCGGCCTCGTCCCCGTCTGTACATTCTCCTCACGGTTGCCCGGCCCCGTCACCGTTTTCGAAGGCCTGCATCCGAGCGCGAAGCACGAGGGCGAAGCGCTCCGCGTCGTGTACCGGCAGCAGCCGGGTGCCGAGCCGATGTGTGATCACGACCGCCTGCCCGGCAGGTGGCCAGAACATCTGCCCCTCGTCCACCACGAACCACGGCCCATCCTCAGCCGTGGTCTGGCGGGTATCGACGTCGACTATGTCGGCGAGTCGGATGCGTTCCATGAAGGCCCACTTGCCACCAGGACGCAGCGTCGTGATCAGCGCGTCCTCGGTCAGCGTTACGTCGTCATGCGAAAGCCACACCGGTAACCACTCGGCGGACGAGCGGACCTTGACCTGCACCTCGACATCCATCTCGCCCAGCTCCGCCGAGAGCGGCCAGCGGAGCGCCCGGCTCGCGAGAGCAACCGACATGAGCTCGACCACCAGCCCAGCGCAGGCGAACTGCACGGCCTGCCACCACGCCAGTGGCTCGCCTCCCCCGTACAGGGCGGCTGCTGCGACGCCGAACGCAACGGCGTGTGGGGGGATTACCGCTGATCCACGCCGTAGCCAGCGCGCCGGCCGCTTCGCAACGGGCTCTCGTCGTTCCAGCCACAGCAACACGGCCAACGACATCACGGCGAGCACCGCGGCAGCGACGGCCGCACCGGTCGGGCGGATCGAACCGCCAGCAACCGCAAAGACGACGAACACGAACGTCGTGCAGCGCAGGAAGAGCGTCGTACACAACCAGGCGTGTGCTCGACGCAGCCGCGAGCGCGCCGTCAATGGCACGTCGGGCGGAAGCCCAGTCATCGTCGTTGCTCCCATTTCCGTCATCGTCGATCGGCTGCCGGTGGGCAACGCGAACGCAACTGTTCACCCGTATTCGTGCACGCTCTAAGAGCCGGCAGCACGCTTCTCGGAGCAAATTTAAACTGCCGCCGAGCGACGACGATCACGCCGCCGACTGATCGACGGTGAGCTCACTTCTCACGCCTTGAACCGGAGGACCGTGCGTTCCACTCGCTGAGCCCCTGCGTCTGGCCCGCTCTCCACGCACTGTCATCCGCGCGTCGTCCAGAATGACACGGCAAGCCACATGACAATGTCAATTCGCCGCCATAGCCCTTCCAGTGGCGACGCACCCTTCCTATTGCAGACCCATAGCGTAGAGATTGACCTGACTGTCCAAGCTGACCTTCAGCCCAGCAGAGCAGCAGCTCTTCGCCGTAATCGAGGAGCTGCTGAGGTTGCCGTGAAGGCTCGCAGAGTCGACCTACGGGTAGAACGGTTCAAAATTGGCTTCCCAGAGTTTCAAGCCTGGCAATATCGTGGCGGACCGGTCGGTGATCCTTCTCGGCCGTGACGCCGCTGCAGCAGCGACTCATCGACGACCGCCTCTGGGAACCGATCCAACCCCTTCCGCCCGCCCGGCCTCGTCCACGAGGACCGGGTGGACATCCGCGGATCCCCGGAATCGAACCGCTGGCGGCCGCGAAGAGAACGAACACGAACGTCGTTCCGTGGACGAAGGAGGCCACGCCCAGCCAGCCACGCGCGCGGCGCAAGCGCCAGCCGGCCGTCGGACGCGCGTTCGGAGCCCGCCTCATGGTCATCAACCCCATCTGGTCGTGAAGCTGATACGGCTGTGCTGACTTCAGGGCTGCCGGCGCGGTAGATACCGATGATCGAGTGGGCGCACACATCCGTCTCCCCCGTCCCAGCTCTATCAGCCGAAGCGCCCGACGAGGTCCACCATCAGCAGCACGACGAACAAGGCGGACGCCGCGGTGAGCAGCAGGTTCGACAACCAGCCGGAGCGGCCGTCGGCGGCGGTCCGCTTCGAGTTGAGCAGCAGCATCAGGGTGATGCCCAGGAACGGCATGAACGCCGCGCCGAGCACCCCGTACACCAGCGTGAGGCCGAACGGCTTGTCGAACATGAGCAGGGCCATCGGCGGGAGCGTCAGCCAGATCAGGTAGCCACGGAACGGGAGGCTCCGCTCAGCCGCCGTAGCCACATAACCGGTCCCGGTCGCCCCAGAGGCGGCCTCGACCGCCGTGCCGACGCCGACCTCCGCCTTCACCCCGTGAGGCATGCGGATGGTGCGCGTCCAGTCCGTGAACAGCAAGCTCACCCCGTTCCACACCCCGAGCAGCGAGGACGAGGTGACGGCGAGGAAGCCGACGAGGAACAAGATGCGCGCCCAGTCGCCGTAGGTCTCACCGAGCGCGGTACCGAGCGTGAGCAGCCCGGAGTCGCTCGCCGTGAGGTCCTGCCCGCGCAGCATCTCAGCGCCGACCACGAGCATCGAGATCACGAAGATGCCGGTCATGACGTAGCCGACCGCGTTGTCCAACCGCATCATCGACAGCCAGCCGGTGCCCTTCCACCCCTTGGCGATCATCCAGTAGCCGTAGGCCGCCATCGTGATCGTGCCGCCCACACCGCCGATTAGCCCCAGCACGTTCACCACAGACCCCTCGGGCAGCCGTGGGACCAGCCCGGAGAACAGCTCGCCGAGATTCGGCCCGACCAGCACAGCCACCGAGACGACCGACACGAACTTGATCAGCACCAGCACGGTCATGAACTTCTCGAAGACGTGGTAGCGCTGCAACCACACCAGCACCAGGCCGACGACCCCGGCGATCATCGCCCAATACCGCACAGAAAGGCCGCCGAACAGCGCGTTCAAAGGAAGCCCGACCGCCGACATCGCCGTGGCCCCGTAGACGAAACCCCAGATGATGATGTAGCCGCCGAAGAACACCGTGGCCCAGTACCCGAGCCGGCGCCACCCGTCGAGCAGGGTCGCACCCGAGGCGAGGTGCCAGCGTCCCACACCCTCGGCGAGCCCGAGCTTGAGGACCGTGCCGAGCACTGCCGCCCAGAGGAGCGCGGTGCCGTACTCGGCCCCGGCGATCATCGTCGCGACCAGGTCACCGGCACCAACGCCGGTCGCCGCGGCGAGGAGGCCCGGGCCGACCTGCCTCACTCGCGATTTCAGTCCGACTGGTGGGTTGATCTCCCTGGGGTTGGACGTCGTCGTCATGTCTGCTCCGCTCTTCGTTGTGCCAGAGACACCAGCCGGAAACTTAGGAGGCTCCGGAAGTGGGACGAATGCCGCGGGACACATCTTTGCGATGTCTTAGTAAAGACGCGGCACAAGGCCCCCGACAACGCTGGCGCCGGCTCACATCCTTACAATCTCTTTGCAGGAAGCCGATCCGATGCACTAGCGCTTCTCTGGCCGGCGATGGATATTCGATGCCGCCAGCCACCGTCGGCTGGCTGCACCGAGGGCGGTGCACCGGCGTCGACATCGAGGATCAAGTCGTGACCATCAACAGAACCCTTCGACGCGGCCTGGTCATGGCAGCCGCGACAGGCGCGCTCATCATCATCGGTACCGGCACAGCAGCGGCGATGCCACCGCCCTGGTCGTACCAGGGCACATATAACTCGTACGGGGAGTGCGTGCAGGCAGCAGCGAACCTGGACGAGCGTTACGAGCTCGAGAACTGGGTGTGCAACATCGATGCCGCCGACACCCCGGAACGCAATCTCTGGGTGATCTGGTAGAGCGGACGACCATCCAGCGCCGCCGCATTTGCGTGGCGCTATCCGTGAAGCTCCCGGTATGCCGACGCTGCCCCAGCGTGCATGGGAACCTCGTCGGTTCCGATGAGCGAGTGCTGGTCGAGGTATTGCACACCCAGCGCGGAAGGCGGCACGAGCTCGGATGTCGACGTGACCAGGACCCGAACCACCAAGTCCGCCAGCGGGTCGGGGAAGAAGGAAGTGGTCACCAAAAGATTGGCGACCCCCACTGTGGCCACGGTTCTCGCCGCTCCGTACACGCCCGCGGGCACCGCGGCCGGCCCGTAGGTCGTTCCATACCACTCCCGCAGCTTCGGGAGGTGGTGCGCGAGAGGGATCAGCCGGATCGGACGACGCACAGCGAGCTCGGCGAGTGCAGGCGTTGGTACACCCCCGGACCAGAGGAGCGCAGCTGTCGCCCCAGATTCCAGGGCGACAGCTGCCTCCCGCACCGGCTGCCGTGTCACCGGCGCATCAACTCCCGTTACTGCTAGCAGACGGTCCCCAAACACCGCGGCTCCGGACCCGGACGCACCCAACGAAACAGGATGGCCGGCCAGATCGGTCACGTCGTGAATCGGATCCTCGGCACGAACGACGAGCTGCATGTAGTTCTCGTAGACTCGCCCGAGCGCACGGAGATCGAGTGAGGAGCCGAACGGTGGCCCGCCATGATGAGCGGCCAGCGCGATGTCGGTGAGCACGAGCCCAAGTGCTGCGGTGCCGGCGACCACGCGGGTGACGTTGTCGACGCTTCCGCCGGTCTCCACGACGAGGGCATCGAAGCCCCTGTTCTGGAACTGCCGCACGAGAAGTTCACTGAACTCGACGTAGAAACCTCCGCTCTCCCCGGCTGCGATCCGCACGGGGGGATCGGATGGCCAATGACACCCGGCTACCAGCGCGGCGGGCACGACGGAGAGCGCCCGCATGAGTGCCCGTCGCGACAAGTTTATGGACACGGCAACTCCAGGATCACTGCCAGGCCTCCGCCTTCTGCTGGTGCGAGGCGGAGCGCGCCTCCTCGTGCCGCGGCGATCCGATCGGCGATCGCCAGACCGAGACCGGAGCCATGGGTCTTTCGCTCTGCCGATCTCCAGAAGCGCTGGGTGGCGAGTGGGAGGTGCTGCGGTGCGAGTCCAGGTCCGTTGTCGCGAACTTCCACTCGAACCCGCGTCCCGATGTCGGTCCATGTCACGCGCGCGGTTGCCCCTTCACCCGCATGCTTCACGGCGTTGTCGAGCAGGACGTCGAGCACCTGTGCCAGTTCTGATGCGGAGCAGGCCGCCTCGACGTGCGGACCCCCGACCCCGACGAGTTCCACTCCTTCCCGTTGAGCAACCGGCGCCCAAAGATCGACCTGTCGTGCCACGACAGCGGCCACATCTATGCGCTCGCTCCCATGGTCGCCGGCCGCAAGGTCCGTGGCTCGACTTTCCGCGGACGCGAGGTCGAGCAGTCCGTCGAGAAGCGCTTCGAGCCGCTCGATCTCCGTGAGCGTCGAACGGTAGGTCGCGAGCCCGGCCGAATCCACATGCTCTTCGAGGGCGTCGACCCGCAGCCGCACGGCTGCGAGTGGGTTGCGCAACTGGTGCGAGGTGTCCGCGACGAGCCTGCGCTGCTGCTCGGCGCTCGTGGACACCACGTCCGACATCCGGTTGAAGGCTGCCGCAAGGTCGCGCAGTTCGGACGGTCCGGCGTGCGGCGAGACGTGTGCACCAGGATGGCCCTCGGTCACCGCACGAAGCCCACTGGCGAGCTCCGCGACCGGCAGCAGCACCCAGCGAGCGAGCACCACGGCCAGCGCGGCAATCGCGACACCCGCGGCGAGAGCACCGGAGAGGACGACCGTCCAGGCGACAGCGATGTCAGCAGCCGCCGCTGCGGGCGACGCTCGCAGCACGACCGCGCCACCGACCTTCGTCCCGATTCCGACGGGACGGGCGAACAGAACCGGATCCTCGGATACTGGCCCGAGACGCTCCGGCCGCGCCGCTGGCTGGTTGCGCAGCGCCGCGTCGATGGCGGTCAGGACTCCGGCGTCAGCGACCCGCAAACCGACTTCAACGCGCGGTAGACCCGCCCTGTCGACGACGACGACGCCTTCTCCGTACAGCGCGTGGTATGCCCGGACCTCCTTCACGAGCTGCGCGAGGGTTTCCGGGTCGGACTGCTGTGCGAACACGGCGAACCGGTCGAGATCGGCAGTGCGCGAGAGGACGAACCGCTGGGTGCGCTCAGCAGCGGTGCTGCTCAGCAGCGGCAGGGCGAACGCAGCGACCGCGATGAAGGAGAACGCGGACAGAACCAGCAGTAGACGACGTCGCACCGAGTACCTCAGCTGCCCAGCCGGAAACCGAAGCCACGAATGGTCGCCAGCATCCCCCGACGACCGATCTTTGCGCGGAGCGCCGCGACGTGCACGTCGAGCGAGCGCGAAACCGCGAGGTACGCATCCCCCCATACCTCGTCGAGCAACTGCTGTCGGCTCACAGCGACACCCCGACGACGGGCGAGAACGGCGAGGATCTCGAATTCCTTTGCGGTCACGTTGATCTCCACGTCACCGACGATGACACGACGTGCACCCAAGTCGACACGGAGATCATCGATCTCTACGACGTCACGCGCGGCCGAGTCGTCCCGCTCGCGGGACTCTGACCGACGCGCTACAGCCTCCAGCCGCGCGAGCAGCTCACGCAGCCGTACTGGCTTCACCACAAAGTCGTCGGCCCCGAGCCGCAGACCACGAACGACGTCGCGCTCCGAGCTGCGCGCCGTGAGGATCAGCACTGGAACGCTGGCGATGGCGCGTATCCGCCGCAGGACTTCGAGCCCGTCGCCGTCGGGCAGACCGAGGTCGAGCAGGACGGCGTCGACCGTACGCAGGTGCGGCCAGACCTCGGCCGCGCGGGTGGCCCGGACAGGGGCGTGATCGTGGGCTTCGAGCGCTGCCTCAACCGCGCTGGCGACGCCGTCGTCGTCTTCGACGATGAGTACTCGCACCACGCCATCCTTTGTGATCGATACGCGCAGACGAGCCGCCTACCGCTCGGGGAATCCGGCAGCCGACCTGCGCGCCGCGTCCCAAAATTTCCGGCTGCCGATCCTGCCTCGCGTCTCACCATTGGGTCCTTTGGAGCAGACCTCTGTATTTCCGACGACGACCGACCCAACGAAGTGGCGTGAGGTTCGCGGTGTCGATGCCGACGGCGTCTGCTCAGCGCACACGAGAGGGCCGCCCCTGGCCCGTTGATCGGAGCGCAAAGCTCTCATCCCCGGCCGCTTCGACGAGTGCTGGAACCGCTACTGACCGGGCTGAGGCGCAGCATGCACGCCTACATCCTGAATTGACGCCAGAACTCCTCGTTGGCCACTCAGCCGTCCCGCTCCGCCGGGTTTCCACTACTCGCCTTGCCGGTCCCCTAGGGGGATGGTCGTTCACCGCGATTCCAAATCGATGCCGCACGGATGCCAAAGCCGTCGCCGGTGACGACCCGGCCGCGTCGGATCCAGAGCTGCCCGTCACTCCGGACGCGTTGCGCTGCACACCCGGACCAACGGGTGTGTGTCGGCCAGTCGCGACCAGCGCTGACCCGTACCCGCCGACAAGCGCTCACGGCCAACGCCGACTTGGGAGGATCTCTCACCCAACCGGCTAATCGCGGTCACGCTCTGTAGACGAGATCGACGATGGCTTCGCCGAGGTCGAGGGCGCTCGCGGTTACGTCGTCTCCCGTCTGGAGGACCTGTCGACCCCCGGCTGGTCGTGAGTACACGAACGACCACCCACCGCCGCCCGGCCCGGTCTCAGCTCACGACTCAACAGGCCGCGTTTCCCGAGAGTGGCGAGCTGGTTGCTCAGCGCGTCTCGCAAGGTCCGCACGAGGGAGGGGAAGACCGATTCTATCGCGGCCGTCAAGCGCTCGACCTCGGCTTCGAGCATCTCATCCACCGTGGCACCGCCTGTCCGTCGAAGCGAACGAGGCCGGCGCCGAGGAGGGACGATGACTCGCGCGGGGTCACGCCAGGCATTGACGGTCCCGCTAGCTGCCTTTCGGCGCCGCCTCCTCTTGGAGACGGCGAACGCCTTGGAGCAGGCTCCACAGATCACGCGCTGCGGGAGCGTGCGTCCGACCGAACTCGCGTGCGGCGGCCCGCTCGTCACGTCGGATACGCGCGAGCAGGAGCATGGCGACGATCACCGCGTGGTTGACCTGGTCGGTCGGCCCACCCGGCTCCCTCCCGGCCAGCATCGCCGCCTCCCAGCCCGTGCACGAGCGTCCACCAGCCGATCGAAGCGGGCGTGGCAGCAGCTTGCGCACGACCAGCTCGTTGATCTCCGCCCGGAGCTGCCGAAACGTCACTCGCCAAAGGTGATCGTGCTTGTCCAGCACGACCCATACGATCAGTCGGCCGCTCGAGTTCGGAAGCTCGGCATCTTCGAAGACCGACTGCCACCTGACCCAGTCCAGGGCGATCTTGTTCCTGCCGGTTGTCTGCTGCAACCCGCTCAGGTATCGCCGGAGTGGCTGCAGACGCTCAAGCTTCAACCCGCTCAGGTATCGCCGGAGTGGCTGCAGACGCTCAAGCTTCGTGGGCAGCTTCGGCGCACGACCGACGACGATCGCGCCGCCCACACCCGGGGTTCCGTGTGAATCCTGGCTACGGTCCGGTTTCGGGCGCGTTGTTCCGCCGTCGGCCTGCAAAATCGGCTCCTCATCCTCGCCTTCCCTCCTCCGGTGCAGGAGAAAGTTGTAGCCCTTGCCGAGGTTGTAGGAGGCGGGGGCTCGATGTCCCGGCCGCCAGCCGCGCAGCACCGCATCCCAGAACTCCACCTCGACTCAACAGGTAGGTCAGCTCGCGCTCGAATTCCATCAGGTCCTGTTCGTCCCACGTACCGCGCAACCGCTCAAGACGGGCAGTCCACACGGCGCCGCCCGACGAACCAGAACCAGGATCTGCCGAGGCAAAGGCCCACGAACCCGCAAGGAACAACCCGGCGGCGGCGATCCCAGCCACCACGACCATCCGGATCGCCCAGCTCGCGATCAGGCCTCCCACCCACGCCGTGCGCGTCACAGAACTGGGAGCGGAGGAGACGAGGGCGGCTACTGGCCCCGCCGGCATGTTGGCGGCGGGCGCACTCGCCCACTCACGCCCGCGCTCCCTCCATACCTCCACCACCTGGTCGTCTTCCACTGGCGCACGAGGACCCCGAGGCCGACGAATCCGAGCCCGCTGCCGGCCCAGGCGAGCCACTGCACGGCAGCCCCCCCGACGTCGGAGTTCGCCACGAATGCTGTGGCCGACGGCGTGACGGCGAACATCCCGACAACGACCAAACCGGTGACGAGCCCGGCGCGCGCTGCCACCTGCAGGCCGCGCGGTGGCGGTGAGCGCGCCTTCGTCACCGACCTCCGCAGCATGAGAAGCCCGAGCACCGCGGCACCGATGCCGCCCACCACGATTCCCACGCGGCCTGCAAGGCTCCCGACGAGCAGCCCGGCGGCGGGCACGCCGATGACCGCGACGACGGCAACCGCTCCTGCCCACGCCGCGATCGCCCTGCCCGCCCCGGCGGACGAGATGCGCCGATCGCTGGCCACCTGGGCCAGCCGCGTCAGCACACGCAGCGTCCCGGAACGGGTGCGCAGCGGCGGGCTGAGCTCCTCCCGCAGCACCTCGATGAGCAGCTCGCGCTCCTCACCGTTCGGCGACTCCTTCAGGGACGAGAGCGCTCCCGGCCGCCGGCCCAGCGCCGCCCGTATCGCCCCCCACCTCCGGGCCGGCGTCCACCCGCCCCACCGTCGAACCCGCATGTGGTGCCGCACCGCGGGCAGCAGCACCACTACGGCAACAGCGGCCAGAACAGCCGGCGTGATCAGCGGATGCCCCGGCTGAGGCCCCGCGAATCCGGTGGAGGGCGAGCCCGCGCTGAGAAGGGCCACCACAGCCCGGAGGCCGAACAGCTCTTCGGCCGCGCCGATGGTGCTCGCCGCGGCAGTACCACCGGCCAGCCACATCGCCGCACGGCCACCCGGCCCACCGGCCCACACCCAAACCGCCATCAGCAGCCGGGCGACCGGCTGCCCGCGCGCCCGGTGGACCAGCCACCTCCCCGATTCGATGACCGCAGGCGTGGCAGCCGCGGTTCGGAGCACGGCGATCAGGATGCCGACAGTGGTTGCAGCGCCGGCAACCAGAGCGCCGGCCGTCCAGCCGTCGGCGACGGCGATGCCGGAGCCCATCACCACCGCCACCGCGGTCAGCCATCCGGCGAGCGCGCCGGACAGCCGGTCGAGATGGAGCAGGCCGATCAGGGCCCGGGCCACCCACCGCACGAACCGCACCACGCGGGTCACGGCCAGCGTATCGACCATCCGGGGCGCCACACCGGCCGTCACGCCGAGTGCGATCACCGTCAGCGCGCCGAGCAACGCCGGCGCCGACGACCCCAACCGCTCACCGACCCAACCCAGCAACGGCCCGCTCAGCCACGGCCCACCCTTGGACGCCACCGCGTACAGGCCCAGCACGCGCACGCCGTGGGACTGCGGATGCCGGTTCACCCCGGCCAAGTGCTTCATCGTGAGACTCGCCGAGATCAGGAAGGACATCGACGCCGCCCCCATCCCGACCAATGCCAGCACCCGCACCGGCAGCGACCACGCCAATACGCTCAGCAGGCCGAACACGCCGAGCAACGTCGCCGAACCAGCCGTCGTCCGCCTTCCGGGATCCCCCCGCAGCACCGCCAGCACTGCACCGATGAACTGCCCCACCGCGGCGGCCGCGGTGAGGACACCGAGGGCTTTGCTGTCATCCCCGGCGAACAGAGGCAGGGTCAGGTTCGTGGTCCAACCCATTCCCATCACGAGGAACACCAGCAGCCAGTGCCAGCCCACATTCCGCCACGTCTCGCCAACCCGTGGCGCTCGTCCGGTCGCCTTCTCGGCTGTCTGCTCGCTCGGGTCCGGGAACGCGGCCGGGTCGATCCGCCGATCCGCCATTGCACCGAGAACCAGCAGGCCCGCGGTCACCAGGAACGCCGCGCCGACCCAGTCCGTAGGCAGCGCCGGGACCAGAACCCACGCCATCCCCGCAGCGCCGAGGAGCATTCCGAGATAAGTCGCGACCGCAGTCAAAGCAGCAGAGGTTCTATGCAACGCTTCCGGGACCAACCTGTCGCCGTACCGCAGCTTCACCGGGAATTCGAGCCCCGTGGCCGCACCCGCGAGAAAGGCCAGAACGAAGACCCACCCCAGCGAGGCCGTATCGGTCCACCACAGAACAAACAGCGCCAGCACAGCCATGACCTGCACAGCTAGGAAGATGCGCAGAAGAAGGGATGACCGAACCCGGTCCGCCAGCCGCCCACCCACAAAGGCCAGCACGATCGGCCCGAACTGGGCGCTCATCAACAACCCCAGCACCCACGAGCTGTTGCCCGACAGCTGACCGACCAACACGGCCTGAGCCAACATCGTCACCGCGGTCCCAGCCGCCGCCAACCCGGTGTCGACGAGGTAAAGCCGGAAGTTCCGCGCCCCCAATGCGGCCAAGGCCCCCAATCCCCGCGGCGCGTCCGAGGCCGGGACGACGACCTGGCGATCATCCGTCAGCAGCTGCCCGGCCGCCCTGACAGCGTTGACCAGCCGCCGAACCTTGTCCACGGCGACGCCGACCACCCCCGGCCCACCGGGATCCAACGGGCGCGCGCCGCTCCCGTCATCGACAGGCGGTCGCCGGAGGCCCTCCTCGGAACGATCGTCCTTCCGACGAACCAGGTAACCGGCGGCGGCCATGACCGCCAGGACGGCAATGGCGTCGCCTGGGAGCAGCATCAGGACGCCGATCGCCCCGACCAGCAGAAGCACACCGACCACCACGCGCGCGACCCGACCGAAGGTGCGAGCACCTGCCGCGTCCCACGCGCGCGCCTTCCGCCCGGAACCGGAAGACACACCCTGCCGGATCGATCCCTTCTGCACGACCGCTCGCAGCCACCGCCACCCGGCCGCGACCAACCCGACACCCTGACCCACAACCCGAACCGACCACTGCACGGTCACGGCGGGCAGCACCCTGAGCCACGCCAGCACAATGTGAACCGCGATCGGCAGACCCGCCCACACCGTTCCCAACCACGACGCCAGCAATCCGACGAACAGACCACGCTGGCGTAGCGCACGCAGCGCCAATACGACCGCTCCCGCCACTGTGAGCACCGGAACCCACGCGACGAGATCGAAGAACTCGACTCGAGCAACAGGCTGCGGATCCCCCGTCGACATCACCTCTGGCTCGACAGCCTTACCGCGGACGAAGGCCACGAGCAGCCAGGCGACACCGGTGACCGCCACGGCGTGGTACGCCCAGACCAGCACGCCGAGCAGGCCCGGTCCCGCTGCCTCTACCAGTGCGCCGTGCATCGCGACCGCCTCGGCGACCCCCGGGCCCGCGAGGAACAGCAAGCCGGCAACAGCCACGACGAGCAGCAGCCGGGCAACGATCGCGACGGCGCGTGGCGGTGCGCGGATGGCGGGGTTCACAGCGGCCTGGTGCACCCGGAGCAGCACCAGGAACGCCGCCAGGGCGGCGGTCCCCCCACCGCTCCACGCCCAGGCGTCGACTGCCCCGTCGATCGCTCCGGCGACCAGCACGAGCAGCTCGACACCGAGCGCGGACCAGGCGAGCACCCGCCCGACGAGCGACGCCGCGCTCCTCGCCCACGCCGAACGGGCGGCGGCTCGCACCCCCGCCAGCACCCGCTGGACCCATGCCACCCTCGCCAAGGCGGGCACCACCAGGACGGCGAGCGAGGCCGCGACCGCGATGCCACCGCCGACCGCCACCGGTCCGCGGCCCCCGACCCACTCGGTAGCGAGGGCGGCGATGCCGCTGGCGAGGGGAACAGCGCCGTCGCCGAGCGCAGCCTGCAAACCTTGGACCCGTCCGCGCATCTCGTCCTTCACGAGATGCTGCACCCGCGCCTTGCTGCGGGCGGTGAACATCGCCATGAAGAACCCGCTGCCCACCAGCGCGCCCGCGGCGACGACCACGTTGGGGGCCACGGCCACCACCAGGAGCAGCACGCCCCAGGCCGCTCCCAGGACCACTAGGTCTTGGGGCTGGTCGGCCACCGTCCGCACCTCGCGGTCGGTGGCCTCCATCAACTCCTCGGTCGCCTCGTACACCTCGTCACGCCGCGTCTCGTACTCCGCGACGCCGCCCCCGGGGGCGACCTCCTTCCGATTACCGACGGGCCGAGCCGTCGCGACGATCGCGCCGAGCACCTCGCCGACCGCGTGAGCGGTGATCAGCACCCCGACCGCGGCGGGACCGATCCCGGGGACGGCCGCGGCCAGGAGCGTCAGGATCAGCACGACCTTCGTGGCCAGGAGCGTGACCCCGAACGACAGCGCCAGTACGTGGCGCAGATTCCGCTTCTGCCACACGTAGGCCAGGCCGGCGCGGAGCTGCCGAGCTTCCCGCTTCGCCGGCTCGATCTTCGAGAGCGCGGTCCGGTCCATCGACGCCAACAGCCCGAACATCAGCACGAACGCTCCCGCGTTCAGCGCGAACCCCCAGTGCGGGTCCAGCCACTGGAACACCACCGCGCTGAGCAGCGCCGGACCGAACAGTTTGGGAACGCTGCGCGCCAGGCCCTGCAGCCCGCTGAGCTCGTCCAGCTTCTCCTTGCGCGTCCGGTTCACCAGCTGCACGGCGAAGGCCTCCCACGCCGGCCCTTCCACCGCGAACACGATCCCCCCGGCCAGTGCCAGAGCGAGCAGCAACGGGAGCGTGAGCTGGGAGGACGACGCGAGCCACGCCAGCGAGACCATAAGCGCCGCCATGACGCTCTCGGTGGCCATCAGGGTGATGCGCTTGCTGCGAAAGCGGTCCACCCACACCCCGGCCAGCGGCGCCAGGAGCATCGTCGGAACGGTCTGCGCCACGAACAGCACGGGGACGACCCATCCGTCCCCGCCGGTGAGCCGCAGCGCCCACCACGGCAGCGCGAGCTGCGCACCCCAGTTGACCGTCGTGGCGACGAACCGCCCGAACGCGAACATCGGGACGTTGCGTCCCTCCTTCCCCGCCAGCGCGGCGAACGCGCCCGGCCGCCAGCCCAGCGCCGACCGCACCGCGCCCCACGCCTGGGCCGGCGACCACGTCGTCGGGCCCCGTACCCGGATCTGACGGACGCGGTGCCGCATCACCAGCCGCACCACTGCGGCGACAGCGGCGGCGACGAGCACCGCGGCTGTGACAAGCACCCGCACCGCGGGCGCCATCGACCTGCTCAGCTCCTTCTCGACCTCGGCGCGACGCCCAGCCAGCCCCGGGCTGGGCGCCTCCGACCGAGGAGCCCCTTCCTCGTGCGGATCCTGGTTCCGGCGTGCCTCCCGGATCGCCACCATCACCAGCGTCCCGACCACGGCGACCAGCAGCCCCACCACGAGCACGCCGCTTCCCGCCCCAGATGTCGGCGCCAGGTCGTCGGCAGCCGAGGCGACTGCGGCAAGTACGACCATGTCGACGAACACCAGGCCTGCGGCGAGCACGGCTCTGACAGCCACGCGCAGGCCCCGTCGTAGAACCGACTGCGACGCACCCGCCGACTTCCTCAGCACGACGAGTACCGGCAGGGTCGCTCCGACCGCACCCACCGCGGCGAGGAACGCGCCGACTCCCACCACGACGACCGCGCCGACCAGCGCTGCGACGCCGGTGGCGACGAGCGCGACTCCGAGCGCGATCCGGATCAACGTCCTCAGTCGGTGGGCGACGAGGTCCAGACGATCCGACCAGGCCTGCACCACCAGCGGACCGAGGACTGCGGTCGCCCCGCCAACCCAGAACACCGCGCGGATGCCGAACGCGTCCCCGATCAGACCAATGACGAGGGCGGAGAGCGGGAGTGCGCCGTCGATGAGGAGGGTGAGCACCCCGTTCACGCGGCCGCGCATCCCGTCCGCGCTGAGATTCTGCACCATGGTCCTGGTACCGACCATGAACAGCGTCATCGCGAAGCCGACCGGGACCATCACGACGGCTGCGCCGACCATGGACGGCATCGACGACGCCAGGATCTGTAACACTCCTACGCCGATCGCCGCCGCGGCGAGCCCCCGCATCCCCGACGGGGAGCGGCTCGCCATCGTGATCGAGGCAGCCATCTGACCAACCGCCAGCGCCACGAGCAGCACACCGATCTCGCCCGGGCCACTGCCGTAGACCGTGTTTGCCAGCACCGGCAGCGTAGTTCCGAACTTGATCCCGATCGTCACCACGAGGAACGAGAGGACGAGCGGCTGCAGCAGCTCCGATGTCTTCCACACGTACCGGACGCCGGCCCGAAGCCCTCGTTCCTGGTCAGAACGGTCCGAGACAGGCGGAGCGCCCGTGTTGACGAGGGCCAGCGTTCCGACCATGACGGCGAGTCCGGCCGCGCTGACGAGGAACGCCGCCTCGAGCCCGACGGCGAGCAACAGGCCCGCCAGCAAGGGTCCCACGAGCGTCGCGACACCGGCTGCCAGCGACTCGAGCGAGAACGCGTTCTGCCGCTGGTCCGGTGGAACCAACCGTGGAACGAGGGTGCGCCACAACGGGACCTCGAAGGCGCGGAGGACGCCCCAGGCCAGGGCGAGTGCGTAGACGAGGACGAGTGACACCGACTCCGACGCCACGAGCACGGTGAGCGCCAGCCGGTGGAGCAGCATCGCGGTCAGCAGCCCGAGCAGCCACTTGCGGTTGTCGACACGGTCCGCCGCAGCACCCCCCAGCAGCGACAACAGCGAGAGCGGAAGCTGTCGAGGGCGACCGCCACGGCCAGCTGCGACACGCTTCCGCCGCTGAGCTGCAGCACCATCCAGTTGATCCCCAGGAACGCGCCCCAACCCGTCAGGTCGAGGACGAACCGGCCGGAGAGGTAGAGGCGGAAGTTCCGCACGTGCCAGGACGCGGTCGACGTCCCCGTCCAGCGGCCGACGGCAGAACGCAGCCCCCCGATCGCAGCCCGTGCGAGGCCCGTCGCCTGCCCCCACCAGCGAGCGAGATGGGCACGCGGTAGGGCGCTGTTCGGATGTGCGCGCAGGGCGGTGACGAGCCGCTCATCCGTCGCAGCGGGTCGGCGTCGTTCCCCAACAGCCCGTCGAGAGCCGTTGTCAAAGCCCAGTACCGCCGCCCGTCTCCGCTCGCGGTCCCGGGCAGGTCATCGAGCTGATCACGCGCCCCGGCGGCAAGGGTGAGCACGTGCCGGCGCCCCGGCGCCGCCGACCGGTGGCTCACCCGCAGCAGTCCGGCGTCGACCAGGGCCCCGATCCCGGACGCGGAGAGGCCACTGCGCTCGGCCAGCTCGGCACGGAGCTGGCCTCCGCGGGCTGCCGCGAGCACGTCGAGAGCGCGCCCGTAGGAGCCGGACCCGAAGACCCGCACCACTCCGTCTGGCTCGGTGCGGGACGGCACCGCAGAAGGGGCAGGGGGCGCGGCTGCGAGCAGCTCGACGATCCGAGCGGCGTCCTCGTCGTGCGTCAGCCCAGCGGCACTGCGCTCACGGCCATCGCGGTGGAACACCACCGCGTGCTCCAGCGCCGGAGCCAGCAGGCCCGCTGCGGTCAGCTGACGGAGCTGCGGCTCGAACGGGACCACTACGTCGTGCTCGAGCCAGTAGTACTCGACGAGGCGCGTCGGCAGATCGCCGAGCCCGGCCACGCCGAGCTGGAGACGCACAGCGCGGTCCAACGGGATCTCGACGACGGTGATGCGCACCGGCGGAGCCCGGGGCCGCCGCAGCTCGTAAGTGCGCTTGATCCCGAGCGGCACCAGTGCGGGCAGCATCGCTTCCCAGCGCTCCTGCTCGCCCGGTCGCCAGTCGTCCAGAATCACGGCACCGCTGTGGGGGGCGCCGTGGCCCTCGTCCTCGGCTCCGCCCCGGCCTTGTGGGGTGGCCCGGTCAACTTCCGGGGTGGTGGGTCGCGCTGCCATGACGTACCGCTTGGCGGGTCGCCCCCTGGCTCGTGCGCCGCCGGAGGGACCGCGCTCCGCCACGACGCCCTCGGCGACCAACTGGCTGAGGTGTTTACGCGTCACCTCGGCGCTCCGGCCGATGGCCAGCGCGAACTCGGCAACGGTCCATGCTCGTCCGTCGCCAACAACCGCATCAGCGCCGAGCGGACGAGGCCGGACCGGCTACCTGCAGCGTCGGCGTCGGTCGACGCATCACGATCGACTGACGAGCCGCTGGCGAGGGCCGCTGCGGCGGCTCGGCCCAGCTCAGCGGGGGAAGAGCCGTCGCCGTTCACCGCAGGCGCTCGAGATGTCCCATCGAGACCGACCGCGGCGGCGTCCGTGTCCGCCGCAGGATGGCGCGCTGCTGTCCCGCTTCGTTCGACGCGACCTCGTCTCGCAGCGCCAGAGGGAGTAGCGCCGCAACGCTCGACGACCGGGCGCGCGGCGGTCCGGCTGCGCGACGACGTGGCCTGCAGCTTCGAGGCGTTTGAGGTGTTTGTCGGCAGTCCTGATCGACATCCCGACCGCGTCCGCGACCTCGGGCACGGTGAGCGAGCCGGCCGCGGCCAGCAGACGGACGAGGACCGGAGCGTTCTCGTGAGCTGCCGGATCGGTGAGGATTCCGGCGTTCGCCCCTGGCTCGCCGTGCAACTTGGCGCGGCGGTAGAGCTCGCCCGCTTACCCGCATACATCCCCTCCTCTCCCGGGTGAGCGGGTGGACACTAGAGCACTCACCCCGCGCGGCCAGTACCCGCAGGTGCTCGCGTGTGGACGGGATGTTCAGGCCGATGTCCGCAGCCACCTCGGCAACCGTGCGGACCCGACCGTCGGCGAGCAGGTGCAGCACCGCCTCCTGATGCGGTCCGAGCATCTGCTGACCGGTCGCCGGGTCAGTGACGGCTACAGCCGCCGCGGATCCCACCGCTCGACCAGTGGGTTGTCGTCGTGAGCCGTCGCGGTCGATCCCGGCAGATGTCAAGCGGTACTGCGTCGCCGGCCGACCCGCCGGCCACCACCGCGGATGTCCACTGCGACGACGTGCCCGGCCCCGACGAGCGCCTGCACTTGGCGCCGGATAGCGGATACGTCGCGGCCGGCGTCTGCGGCGATTTCAGGGACCGTCTTGGCTCCTCCATCGGACAGCACCTCGACCACCGTCCGCCGAGCTGGCCTGGCTTCGCGCTGAGACGACGATGGCGCCCGTGCCTTCGCGGTCGGGATGATCTGGACCACCGCAGCGGTGCGGTCGACGCCCACCTGACCCCGAGCCGCCTCGACAACCGCGCGCGCCGCAGCGACCGCGTCGGTCTCGCCCATCGCGGTCCGCAGGACGGTGTCCCGGTCGGCGACGCTGTCCGCGCCCCCGGAACTCAGGAGGAACAGCGCGCCCCGAGGCTCCGCGAATCGGGAAGGCACGCATCTCCGGTTCACCGGGGGCGTCGACGCCGATCCAGTGGCGCGTTGATCGTCGTGCCCTCGGCGTGGTCGGCGGTGAGTCGGTTGACACCTGCTAGGCCGGCCACGTCGCGGCGCGAGCGTCGCCAGCCCAGGCGATGTACAGCGTCGAGCCGTCGGCCGACGGCTTCTCTTCTATCGACCACCACGGCCATCGCGATCGTGACCGCAGCGCCCATGGCCTCGACGGCGCCGCCGGCCGCAGCGACCGCGGCCACGAGGACATCAAGACGGATCACCGCGGCTCTCGCGGTGCTCGATCTCCCCGACGGCGGCGTCGAGTGCCGCGGTCGCGGAACGATCGGCCTGCGCAGCTCCCGGGAGCCCGGTGGCGATCGCGACATAGCGCCACGAACCGGCCCAGCCCACGACTACCGCATCGTGGTTGTCGCGTGCAGGCCCGCCGGGCCTTTGATCGAGCCTCCGCTGATCGAGGGCGACCCCGGTCCAGGTGCCGGCCACGCGCCGGCGATCAGGGGCGTCGACGCGACCGGCGTCTTCCAGGCTTCGCGGCGGCGCTCGTCGTGCTGCCGATCGAGCCCGACCGCACCGACGCGCTTCCGACAGCTCCGAGCGGCCAGGGCGAGGGAGCCGCCTGCCGCGGGCGGGGCCTCGACTTCGGATCTGAACCGGTCGGCTGCGGCCGCAAGATCGTCACCGTCGGGCTTCGAGGCGTGGGTCCCCGTCGTCTCGGTCCCGCCATCTGCTGCGGTGCGCTCGGCTTCTCCCGGATGGGGCGCTCCCGCCTGGGGCTGTGCGTTCGGCTCCTGACCCTCGGCCTGGCGGATGCGATAACGCTTGGCCTTGCGCCCCCCGCGAGGTCCCGGCGAGGCCAGCAATCGATCTTGAACCGCGACACCGTCCGTGACGAGCGTCTTCACGAAGTCCCGGACTCGGCGCGGATTCAGGACCGAGGTGAGCGGCGATTTCAGCGACAGTCCGTGGCTGCCCGTCGGCCAGCAGCTGCAGCACCTGGCGGGCGCCTGAAATGCGCAGACCACCGAGTTCAGGATTCAACGCCAAGAGGGCGGCACCGAGCGCAGCGCTTTCCGCGACGGGCTTCCGCAGGAGCGACTCGACCTCA
>CAWFMI010000007.1:0-948596 GCA_963816995.1 uncultured Actinomycetota bacterium | reverse complement strand
CGAATTAAGTTGGCCCGCCAATCGCCGGCAACTACGCTTCGCGGCCGGGCACGCGACTCCGAGGAGTTGCAAAATCCCGAACATCCCCTGTGCTGTCCCGCCGCGCGGCATTCGCAGCTCTTTCAGAAGCAACTGCGGCGAATCGTCCATTGACCAGCGCGGCCCCCACTGCGCCGCTCGCGAATGCCGCGGGTCTCGGGGATATCTGTTTTATAACGCCGCAGTCGATCGAGGAACCATGATTGGGATCTGCGGCTCGTCCGCACGCAGATCGCCGAGGACCGGACGGGCAGGAACTCCCTCTACGGGTCGATTTCCGTGTCATTGTCCCGCATGTGCAAGCCGAGCGCCCCCGCCCGCGTCGACATCTGGCATGCCGATGCGCAGGGCATCGATACAGGCTACCAGGGCCAGGGCGACAAGCAGAACCTCTCGACCGTCGGGACAAATTTTCCTTCGCGGCACGCAGTTCACCGACAGCGAAGGCGCGGTCAGTTTCGAAACGATCTATCCGGGGTGGAACCGTGGCCGCGCCACGCACATTCACTTCAAGGTGCTGCTCGACGACCGCGATGTTACGCTGCCAACGGATCTTCCGGACGCGGTGAACGAGTTCATCTATGCGAACATTCCCGCCTATGCGGACCGCCTGAAACCGCGCGCGGTCGTCAATGCCAACGACCGGTCCGGCATCCCCGACGATCCAAAACGGTTGAGCTTCTGCGCCATCGAGGGCCTGGAACACCCCGGCGTCGGTCGCCCAGTCGTGTCCCCGCCCGACGGTGGCCTGGCCCACGGTGGCCGGCGGCAGCACGGACACGGCGGCGAGCCCGGCGAGCAGGCCCGAGGACCGGCGGCTCAGCACCCAGACGCATCCGAGGGCGACGAGGCAGAAGCCGACTCCGAGCAGGAACCAGCCCATCGGTTCCTCGAGGAGGGCGAACGTTCCCAGCACGTCTCCGCCGACGAGCACGGCTGCCGGGGAGGCACCGGACAGGTCGGCCGCGCTCGCGACGGCGAGCACCAGGCCCCCCGCCGCGGCTGCCGCGGCGGACCAGCCCCCGCGCCGGAGCGCGCGGTACCCGTCGACGTCGACCGTGCCGGAGGGCTGGGCCGGCGCGAGGAACGCGGCGAAGACCAGGGAGCCGAGCGCCACCGCGGCCGCCAGGGTCCCGAAGACCCGCAGCGCAGCGACCAGCACCTGGATCGACAGCGCCGCCACCGGAAGCCCCAGCCGCGGGTACATCCCTGGTGTCCGCGAGGTTCGCCGCGACCCCGAGCAGGCACAGGATCACCACCGCACCCGCACCGCCCAGGAGGTGGCGGGTGAACGGTCGGACGCCGACCCGTCCGGTGGCGGAGCGCGCCGCGCGATCGACCTGGGGCACCCTCGTTACACCTCCCGTTCGACCGTACGGCCTGCTCGACCGTACGACACGGCATCCGGGTCCCGGCCGGGCGGTCGCCTGCGACGACGATCCGAGGCCTGCCGGGAACCTCGGACCGGATCTCGACGACTGTCGTGACGTGGAGTGCGTCAGGATCCGGGAGCTCGTCTCGGCCTGCCTCGACGACGAGGAGGCGCCGGACGAGCGCGTCGCCGTGGAGGTTCACCTCGCGGGCTGTCCGGCGTGCCGGCGCGCCGCCGACGCGATGGCGCTCGTCTCCCGGCTCTCCCGGATGTTGCTGTCCCGGCTGGAATCCGACCTCGTCGGCCGAGCTCGCCGCACACCGGGAACGCCGGACGCCCGCCGGAACCATCGGCACCTTCGAGTCCACACACGGCTGCGACAGGGGGCTGCACCTGGTCGGAACGTCGTCGTGCGGGTGCTCACGCCGCTGCGGCTGCGGGTGTCAGGACGGCCGTCCGTGCCGGTGCGGCCCTGCCGCTGCTTGACGGAACTGTCGGGCCGCGCTCCGGCGTCGTCCACCCGGAGATACCCCGGTGTTTCGGGACCGCCGGAACCGCGGCGCACTCCCGCACGACTCACTGACTGTGCGGTGCAAGGATTTCCGGGAAGCCGTCTCGGCCCGCCTCGATGACGGCGGCGGGCTGGCACCGAGCGCCCGGCGGAGCGCGGCGTGACCGGCGTGCTGCGGATCGGGCGGAGCACCCCGGACGGTCGGTCCCGCTGGGGCTGGGCGATCGTGGCCGCCCGCCTGGCGCTGGGCGCGGTGTGGCTGGTTGCCGGCCTGTCGAAGGTCGGCGACCTCGACGCGTCGGTCCGCGGTGCGGGCGTACCGGTTGCTGCCCGAGGTGCTCGCCCAGGTCGTGGGGGCTGCGTTGCCGCTCGCCGAGATCCTGCTGGGGGCCCTGCTCGTCGCGGGGTTGTTCGTGCGGGCCTCCGCGGTGGCCTCGGCGCTGCTCATGGGGGCCTTCGTCGTCGGGATCGCTTCCGCCAGTGGCGCAGCGAGAGGGCCGGTTCGTGCCCGGATCCCGTCGACGGTTCGGAGCACCTCGTCCTGGGCTGATCACCGGCATGGCGCCCGTCGTCACCCCTGCGCCAGGCCGGCCAGCCTCTCGTTGCAAGAGCGCAGCTCCGCGTCGCGCCGGAATGTTCTCCGGACTGCGGGAACCGGGTGGACGTCTTCGACGACCTTTGTCACGGAGAGTAGGAGGCTTCCCGTGTTCGAGTCCCCCGCCCTGTCGTGGATCTTCTCGATCGTGTTCCTCGCCACGGGTCTGTACTCGGTGGTCCGCTACGCCCTGCTGACCTCGGGCGCGGAGCGGGACGGCGATCGGGCCATTGAGCTGTCCCACCTGCTCATGAGCATCGCGATGATCGCGATGGCGTGGGCCTGGACCGGTGGGCCCGGGACGGCGAGCGGCATCCTGCAGCTCGTCGTGTTCGGGCTCTTCGCCGTGTTCTTCCTCGCGCAGGCGGTGTCGGGCGGCCACGACACGGTGGTGAGCGTCGACCACCTCCTGATGAACGGCGCCATGGTGTGGATGGTCGCGGCGATGCCCGCGTTGATGGGCATGTCGGCGACAGCGGGCGGCGCAGGCGGCGGGGGTGGCGGCCACGCGGGCCACGGCTCAGACAGCGGGGACACGGCGGCCGTGGCCGGCATGGAGCCGATGGCCACCCCGACCTGGGTCACCCTTGTGACCTGGGCGTTCGTTGTGCTCCTCGTCGCGTCCGCAGTGTTCTGGGCCCTCCGCGCCGCGCGTGCCGACACCGGCCGGGCCGTCGAGCCGGCAGCGGGTGGCGGCGGGACCGCCACCGTCGTTCGCCCCGGCCTCGCGCGGGTCACGAACCGCCGCGTGGACGCCTGCTGCCACCTCCTGATGAGCCTCGGCATGGGCGGCATGTTCCTCGCGATGTTCTGACCCGTACCACCCCGAACCGATCGCCCCCACCCGACGACCGGAGCCACCGTGTCCGACATCCTCGACCCGAGCCCGCCCGAGACCTCCGCGCCACCCCCCGCGACGGAACCCGCGCCCGCCGCAGGCCCGAGCGGCTGGTGGGCGGGTCTGCGCCCACTCCTCACCCGCCTGCACTTCTACGTCGGCGTGTTTGTCGGGCCGTTCATCCTGGTCGCCGCGTCCACGGGCCTGCTCTACACGATCACCCCCCAGCTCGACCAGCTCCTCTACCGCGACGCACTGCACACCTCGGTCGGGACGAGCAGGCTCGACCTGCGGCAGCAGGTCGTCGCCGCCGCGGCCGCCGTCCCGGACGGGACCGTGACCCAGATCCGGCCGCCCATCGCCGAGGACGGCACCACCCGGGTCACGTTCGACGCTCCCGGCGTGGCGGACGACTACGCGCGGACCGCCTTCGTCGACCCCTACACCGGCGAGGTCCGGGCGATCCTCGACACGTACGGCGAGTGGCTGCCCACCCGGGCCTGGATCGACACGCTGCACCGCAACCTGCACCTCGGCGAGGCCGGTCGGCTGTACTCCGAGCTTGCCGCGAGCTGGCTGTGGGTGCTGGCGCTGTCCGGGCTCACGCTCTGGGTCGCGCGGCGCCGGACCCGCAACAAGGCCCGCCGCCTGCTGCTCCCGCAGGGTTCCGCCCGTGGCCGCGTCCGGATCCGGTCCTGGCACGGCGCGGTCGGGCTGTGGGCGGCGGTCGGCATGCTGATCCTCTCCGTGACCGGCCTCACCTGGTCCAGCTTCGCCGGGGCGAACGTCGGTGAGCTCCGCTCCGCGCTGAGCTGGACGACACCGTCGGTGAGCACCGAGCTCCCCGCGGCCACCGGCGGCGCGGCGGCCGTTCCGATCGACCCGGCGACGGTGGGGGCGACGGCCGACCGCGTGCTGGCCGGCGCCCGCGCCGCCGGGATGACCGACCCCGTGGCCATCACCCCGGCGGAGGAGCCCGGCGCGGCGTGGCAGGTCGCGCAGGTCAAGCGGTCGTGGCCGCTGAAGCAGGACGCGATGGCCGTGGACCCGACCACCGGTTCCGTGCTGGACACGGTGCGCTGGCAGGACTGGCCGCTCATGGCCCAGGCCGCCGAGGTGGGCATCTCGATGCACATGGGCATCCTGTTCGGGATCGGCAACCAGCTCCTGCTCATCGCCCTCGCGCTCGGGATCATCTGCGTGGTCGTCTGGGGGTTCCGGATGTGGTGGCTGCGCCGTCCCACCCGCGCCGGAGCGATCACCCCGGCGGGCACCGAACGGCCGTCCACCGGGGCGGTGGCCGTGGTGGGCCTGGTCGCGGTCGCCGTCGGCGTCTTCATGCCGGTCCTCGGGGCGTCATTGCTGGTGTTCCTGTTCGCCGACGCGATCCGCCAGCACGTCCTCGCGCGGCGGTCCGTCTGAGACGGGCCCGGCGGGCGATTTCCCCGGCGTGGCCCTCGGGCTGGCCGCGGCACTCGCGCTGGTGGGCTGCTCCGGTGGGGCGCCCGCCGAGCACGTCCCGTCCGGGGAGACGGGCACGGCGCCGGGCGGCAGCGGCATGGCGATGGGCGCGGCCCCGGAAGCCCGGCCACCGCGGACGTCGCGCAGCCGCCGCAGCGGGTGATCACCATGGACGCCGCCGGTCCACCCTGATCCGACCGGGAACCGGACGGGCAGGTGGGACGACCAGTCCGACGTGCGTCCCCGCAGAACACTCGTCCTCGCCGCGGCCCTCGGCTGCCTCCTCGCCTCCGCCTGCTCGAGCGGCACGACCACGACCTCGGATCCTGTGTCGGCCGCCCCGACCGGGCCGGTGACCTACCCCGTGACGGTCGACAACTGCGGCCACGAGCAGACCTTCACCGCCCCGCCTTCCCGCGTGGTGATCCTCAACGGCACCTCGGTGGGCGAGGTGGAGTCGTTCCTCGATCTGGGCCTCGGCGGCACCGTCGTGGCCAACGCGCAGAGCTACGGGGTGTCCGACGACCCGGCCCTGGTCGGCGAGATCGCCGCGCTGCCCACCGGCGGGGTCACGCTGAACCAGAACTTCGACATCCCCGCCGAACAGCTGATGGCCCTCGAACCCGACCTGGTCGTCTCCACCTGGTCGGGCGGCTTCGACGCCACCTCCGGGTTCGCCACCCGTGAGGAGCTCGCCGCCGCCGGGGCACGGACCCTGGTGAACCCGGTCAACTGCGCCTTCGGCAAGCCGGACGCGACCGCGGAGGACCAGCGGACCCACGCCGCGGCGAGCGTGGAGTCCTCGTTCGCGTTCCTGCAGCTGCTCGGCACCGTGTTCGACGTCCGGGACCGGGCGGCGCAGGTCGTCGAGGTGGGCCGGGCGCGGATCACGGCGGTGACCGAGAGGGTCGCGGGGCAGGAGCCGCTCTCGGGCATCGTCGCGTTCCCCGGGATGTCGATGATGAACGCCAACGGGTTGCCCGCCGTGATGACCGGTGGCATCTACGACGACGTCCTGGCCAAGGCCGGGGTCCGCAACGCTTTCGCCGGGCAGGACGAGTCGACGACCGCGTCGATGAGCCAGGAGCAGCTGGCCGCAGCGGACGTCGGCGTGCTCGTGCTCGCGGCCTTCACCCCGGGTGAGGACCTGCAGGCCGAGGCGGACGAGCTCTTCGCCGAGTACCCGCAGTGGACCGCGTCGCAGCAGCGCAGGTGGGTGGCGGTGTCGGACGGGGTCTACCTCGGCCCGACCAATGCCGACGCGATCGAGAAGATCGCCGCCGTCGCCCACCCGCAGGCGACGCCCTGACCGCCGTCGGGACCCGGGCGCCACTCGCACGGTGGCTGGCGGGTGGAGCGGCGGCGTTGCTGGTCGCGGCCGTGGCCGGAATCTGCCTCGGCAGCGTGACCGTGCCGCTCGGCGAGGTCGGATCGGTGCTCGTGGCGCGCCTCACCGGCGCTGCACCCCCGCCGGGGGCGGCGGACTACGTGGTGTGGCAGCTGCGGATCCCGCGGGTGCTGCTCGGGGCCGTGGTCGGAGCGGCGTTGGCGCTGGCCGGGGCCGCGTTGCAGGGCCTGGTGCGCAACCCGCTCGCCGATCCCTACGTGCTGGGGGTGTCGTCGGGGGCGGCGTTCGGCGCCGTCCTGGTGATGGCGTTGGGCTCCGGTGCGCTGCTCGGGGTGTCGGTGCCCGCCGCCGCGGTCGTCGGCGCGGTCGCGGTGCTCGTCGCCGTGTACACCTTCGCCCAGCGCGCCGGTTCGTTCACCGACGCCCGCCTCGTGCTGGCCGGGGTGGCGCTGGGCTACGTCGCGATGGCGGGGACCAGCTTCGTGCAGCTCAACGTGGAGCCCGGCCAGATTCGCGGGATCCTGTTCTGGACCATGGGATCCGTGGCCGGGGCTCGGTGGGACGGGCTTGCGGTGCCGACCCTCGTGGTGCTGGTCGTCGGCGGCTGGCTGCTCACCCGGGCCCGCGGACTGAACGCCCTGGCGCTCGGGGACGACGACGCCGTCGCCGTCGGGATCGACGTGCGTGCCTTCCGGGTCGGCCTGCTCGTCGCCGCCTCGCTGCTCACCGCGGTCGCGGTCAGCGTGGCCGGTGGCGTCGGGTTCGTCGGGCTGATCGTTCCGCACGCGGTGCGGATGCTGGTCGGCGGCGACCACGGGCGCCTGCTGTCGGCGTCGGCGCTGGCGGGTGCGCTGTTCCTGGTGCTCGTCGACCTGGTCGCGCGCACGGTCGGCAGCCCGAACGAGTACCCGCTGACGATCTTCACCGCCTTGGTCGGCGGCCCGTTCTTCCTCTGGCTGATGCGCGGTGAGCGATGAGGATCCGGGTCGACGGCGTGTCGGTGCGGCTGGGGTCCGCACCGGTGCTCGACTCGGTGTCGCTCGACGTGCCCGCCGGAGCGCTGGTGGGGATCGTCGGCCCCAACGGCTCCGGCAAGTCGACGCTCCTCCGCACGGTCTACCGTGCACTGCGCCCGGCGTCGGGGGCGGTGCTGCTGGGTGAAGTCGACGTCTGGGAGCGACCCGCGCGGGACACCGCCCTGCTGCGGTCGGTGGTGCCCCAGCAGCAGGATGCGGCGCCGGCCCTGCTGGTGCGCGACGTCGTCGCGACCGGCAGGCACCCGCACCGGCGGTGGTTCGAGCGCGAGACCGGATCGGACCGGGACGCGGTGCAGGAGTCACTGGAACGCTGCGGGGCGAGCCGGCTGGCCGACCGCGCCTACCCGACGCTGTCCGGCGGGGAGCGGCAGCGGGTGTTGCTGGCCCGCGCACTGGCCCAGCAGGCGCCGGTGGTGCTGCTCGACGAGCCGACCAACCACCTGGACCCACGGGCCCAGCTCGACCTGCTGGACCTGTTGGCCGAGCTGCCGCTGACCCGGGTCGTGGTGCTGCACGACCTCGACCACGCGGTGGGCCGAGCGGACCTGCTGGTGGTGCTGGACGGGGGCCGGGTCGCCGCCGCGGGCGACCCCGAAGCGGTGCTCACCCCGGCGTTGGCCGAGGCCGTGTTCGGCATCCGGCTGGAGCTGGTCAGGCATCCGATCACGGGGCGTCCGCACGCGGTGACGGCGTCCCTGCACACTTCGGAGAAAGGGAGACACAGATGAGTCGCACGGTGGCCGTGCTGGTGTTCGAGGGTGCCGAGGAGTTGGACTTCGTCGGGCCGTGGGAGGTGCTGACCGCCCCTGCACACGCTGTCCGGCGGGCAGCTGCAGCGGGTGTTCCTGGCCAGGGCGCTGGGTGCGGTGGCGGCCGGGGCGCGCGTGCTGCTGGCCGACGAGCCGACGGCCGCCCTGGACTTCGACGGCCAGGAGCAGGTGGCCGCACTCCTGGCCGGGCTGCCTCGCGCTGCACGACCTCAACCTCGCCGCCGCATACTGTGACCGGCTCGTGCTCCTGTCCGGCGGTCGGGAGATCGCCACCGGACCCCCGGAACAGGTCCTCACCTCCGAGCGGATACGCGCCGTCTACGGCGTCGACGCGACCGTGGTGACCCACCCGGTCACCGGCTCCCCGCTCATCGCACTCGCCCCCGCTCCGCGATGACGACCGAGGCGCTCATCCCCGTCGACCGGGCGGTCATCGACTCCCGCGGTGCCGTGGGCCGTCGTCCTACCGGATGCCGACGATGATGCGGTCGTCGCCCATCTGCCACACCGGGCCGGCCTCGGCGAACCCGGCCTCGCGCAGGAAGGTCAGGTAGTCGTGCACCGTCGGCCGGTCGAGGACGGTGTGCTCGAAACCGCCGGCCCGGGCCTGGACCAGGTCGGCGAGCTCGGGCGCCTCGTCGACCGCCCGCCACCAGGCCGCCCAGTCCTCGGGACGGTCGATCCCCGCACGCGCCGCCCTGCGAGTGGTGAGGGTGCGGGCGAGCTCGTCGAGCCGCGGGCCGTGCTCGCCCTCGCAGTGGTGGTCCCCGTCGACGAACACACCACCCGGGCCGAGCGCCGCCCCACAGCGGGCGATCAGCTTCCGCAGCGGTTCGCGGTCCATCCAGTGCAGGGCGGTGGTGCTGACGAAGGCGTCCGGTGCCCGGTGGAGGTCGAGCAGGTCGAACCACCCGTCCTCCCGCAGGTCGGCGGCGACCGTGCGGAGCCGGTCGGAGTCGTGTGCGAGGTCGGCGAGCCCGCGGAGCAGCGGGTCGGCGTCGACCCCGACGACCGTGGCCGCAGGGATCCGGTCGAGCAACCGGGTGGCGAGCGAGCCGGGGCCGATGCCGAGGTCGACGATCAGCGGGTCGGGCCGCCCGACGAGTTCCTCGACGACGTCGGCGATCACCGCGAACCGCTCCTCGCGGTCGGGCATGTAGTGCTCCTGCTGCCGGTCCCACCGTTCCAGCCAGTACAGCGCCCGCTCGCGGGTCAACACCGGGCTACCTCCCCTCACCCGGCCCCGGGCCGGGCGACATCCGAACAGTTGAACGGATCGACCTCATACGCCGTCCCAGCGCCTTCGGCGCCTTGTTGCACACTAGTGGCAGGTGCGGTCGATGGAGCGGGGAGTGCGGCAGTTTGGGTTCGTCGGTCGCGGAGTTCCGGTCGCTGTCGGTGGCGGCGCGGTTGTTGGTGGTCAACCAGTTCGGGATCAACGTCGGGTTCTACATGGTGCTGCCGTTCCTCGCCACCTACCTGACCGACGACCTCGGGTACGGGGCGGCGCTCGTCGGCATCGTGCTGGGGGTGCGCACGCTCAGCCAGCAGGGTCTGTTCCTGGTGGGCGGCAGCGCGGCCGACCGGATCGGCTGCCGTCCGATGATCATCGCCGGGTGCGGGCTCCGGGTGCTCGCATTCGGGCTGTTCGCGCTGTTCACCGACCCCGTGGGGATTCTCGCGGCCACCGTGCTGACCGGGGTCGCCGGCGCGCTGTTCAACCCCGCCGTGCGCACTTATCTCGGCCACGAGGCGGGTGAGCGGCGGGCCGAGGCGTTCGCGGTGTTCAACGTCGCCGCTCACGCCGGCGCGCTGGTGGGGCCGCTCCTGGGGGTCGTGCTGCTGGCGGTGGACTTCCGGTTGGTCTCGCTGGTCGCGTGCCTGGCCTTCGCCGTGCTGACCGCCGCGCAGGTGGTGGTGCTACCGGCGCGGGCGACGGAACCGCCGGATCGCGGGGTGCTGGGCAGCTGGTGGCAGGTGGTGGGCAACCGCCGTTTCGTCGCGTTCACGCTCTTCGGCTCGGCGTACTTCGGCCTGTACAACCAGCTCTACCTCGTGCTGCCGGTCGAGGCGCAGCGGGTGACGGGCGCCGAGGCCGCGGTGAGCGCGGTGTTCGTCGTATCCACATTGGTCGGGATCGGGTGGCAGGTGCGGATCACTGCCTGGTGCCGCGGGCACTGGCCGGCGGGGACCTGCGTGGCGGCGGGGCTCGCGCTGATGGGCGCGGCGTTCGTGCCGATCGCGGTGTCCTCGCCTCTGCTACCGACCCGGCTCGCGATCGGGTCCGTGTCGGAGGCGCTGGTTGCCGCGCTGCCGGTCGTGCTGGCGACGGTCGTGTTCACCGTCGGGATGGCGATCGCGAACCCGTTCACGATGGCCCTGCTCCCGGTGGTGGGCAGCCGGGAGCTCGCCGGCACGTACTACGGCTTCTTCTACCTGGTATCGGCGCTGGTGGCGGCCGGTGTGTCGGCGGTCACGGGAGCGTTGCTCGACCTGCCGGGGGCGGGTTGGCGGTGGGCGCCGTCCGCGGCGCTGGTGGCGGTCGGGCTCGTCGGGGCGGCCGGCACGGCGTACATGCAGCGGCGCGGCCAGCTCGGGGAGGTCACGAGCGGCTCCGCCTGACCGGCAGCGTGCGCGGCCGAAAGCCGGTCGGCATCCGGGGCCCGACACCTGAGCAGATGAACATACGATCCGGCTTCAGAGGACGAGCGAGGAGATCTGATGGGGTACTCGACGCCGGTGACCCGGCGAGCCGTGCTGGCCGGGTTGATCGGCACGGCGGCCGCGGGCGCGCTCCCCGCCTGCGCGGGTGGCGGAACCGACGCCGGGCCCTCCGGGGAGCGGTTGCGGGTCGCCTTCGCCGCGGGCGGGTCGCAGGAGACGCTGGACCCGCACCGGGTCCCACAGTTCGTCGACCAGGCCCGGGCGAAGGCGGTGTACGACACGCTGGGTGGCTACGAGCAGGACATGAGCGTCTCGCCCCGGTTGGCCGAGTCGTGGGAGCCGGACGACACCGGCACCAGGTGGCGGATCCGGCTGCGCGAGGCGACGTGGCACGACGGGCGGCCCGTGCGGGCCGCGGACGTGTTCTACAGCTACCGGCGCATCGCCGATCCGGCCACCACCGCGTCGTCGCAGAAGCTGTTCTCCCAGATCGACTTCACCGCGAGCCGGACGGTCTCCGACCGCGAGCTGGAGCTCGTGCTCGGGGCGCCGAACTTCGTGTTCCCACTGCTGTTCGCGGCGACCGGGAGCGAGATCGTGCCGGAGGGCACGACGGACTTCGCGAACCCGATCGGTTCGGGCCCGTTCACGTTCGTGTCCTTCACCCCGGGCGGGCCCGGCCTCTACCGCCGCTTCGACGGGCACTGGGACGGCGCCCCGCAGATCGCCGAGCTGGAGTTCGTGCCGATGGGCGACGAGACCGCCCGCGTCGGCGCGTTGCTGTCCGGCCAGGTGCACTACGCGCACGACCTGCGGGCGACCAGCGCCCAGCAGCTGGAGAGCGACGCCCGCACGCGGGTGCTGTCGGCGGACCGCTCGCTGTCGCAGTTCCTCTACCTCAAGACCGACCGGCCCCCGTTCGACGACCTGCGCCTGCGTCAGGCCGTCCAGTACGGCATCGACCGCGAGGCGCTGGTCGAGGTGGCGGCGTTCGGTAGGGCGACGGCCGGCAACGACATGTTCGGGGCCGGGCTGGAGTACTACCCGTCCGACCTGCCGCAGATCGTGCGCGACGTCGACCGGGCGAGGGCGCTGGTGGACGAGGCCGGGGCGCGCGGTGCGTCGTTCGAGCTGTCGACCGGGACCACGGACCCGACGTGGCAGCCCGCCACGGCGTTGATCGTCGAGCAGCTCGCCGAGATCGGGCTGCAGGTCACCCCGCGCGCCGTGCCGCCGGACAACTACTTCGCCGAGGTCAGGCAGAACGCGATCGCGGCGCACAGCCGGACCGGCACCCTGCCGATCCCGAACTGGATCGGCAACAGCCAGCTGACCACCTCGACCGCCACCTACACGGGATACCGCAATCCGGAGATCGACCGGCTGTACACGGCGGCGCTGCAGGACCCCGACGACCGGTCGCGCCGGGCGACGATCGAGTCGGCGATGCGGCTGCTGCAGGCGGAGTCGGGTTCGCTGGTGTGGGGCGTGGGCGACTGGATCGTCGGGATATCGGCCGACGTCCGCGGCCTGCAGGCCCACCGGCCCAACGCCTTCCGGTGGGCCAACTTCTCCACCGCCGGACTCGGCTGACCCGTGTTCAGGGGCGTACCCGTTCGGGTGCTCGGTGCGCTGGGCCAGCTCGCCGCGGTGTCGGTTGCCGTGTTCGCCCTGACCACGCTCCTGCCGGGGGACACCGCCGAGATCGTCCTCGGCCCGGACGCGCAACCGGAGCAGGTCGAGGTGCTGCGCGGTCAGCTCGGGCTGGACCGGCCGGTGTGGGAGCGGTTCGGCAGCTGGCTCCTCGGCCTCGTGCAAGGAGACCTCGGCACATCGCTCGTGACCGGGCGGCCGGTCACCGCCGAGCTGGGCGCCCGGCTCGGCCAGACGCTGGTCCTGACGGTGCTGGCCGCGGCCGTCCTCGTGCCGGCCGCGGTGGCCATCGGCATCGCGGGTGGACGACGGCCGGGCTCGCCGCTCGACCGGGCGCTGACCGCCGCGACGACCGTCGCCCAGGCGGTGCCCGACTTCGCGCTCGGGCTCCTGCTGGTCGCCCTGTTCGCCCTGCAGCTGGGCTGGCTGCCGGCCACCGCAGCCGGCAGCTCCGGGCTGACCGGCATCGCCCCGGCGATGCTCGTGCTCCCGGTCGCCGTACTGGTCTCGAACCAGCTCGGCAGGCTCTCCCGGCAGATCCGGATCGGCGTGGTGGAGACCGACGCGTCCGAGCATGTCGCCCACTTACGGAGGCTGGGGCTGGGCGAGCAGGCCGTCCTGCTGCGGCACGTGCTGCCCGGGGCGGTCGTCCCGTCGGTGCAGCAGCTGGCCCGGATCGTCGACGGTCTGCTCGGCGGGGTCGTGATCGTCGAGGCGCTCTTCGCGCTGCCCGGGGTCGGCTCCGGGTTCGTCGCCGCGGTGCAGGCGCGCGACCTGCCGGTCGTGCAGGGCTATGCGATCGTGTTCGCGGCGACGACCGTGCTGGTCAACCTGGTGGCCGACCTCGTGTCACTGCGGCTGGTGCCGCAGCGGTCGGTGCTGGCATGAGCGTGCGGTCGGGGGAGGCGCGTGCGACCGTTCGCCGCCGCGGGCTCCGGACGCGCCGGGTGTTCGTCGTGCTCGGGGTCGTGCTGCTCGCCGTGCCCCTCGGGGCGGCGGCCTTCGGCCCGATGGCCCGTGTGTCGACCGTTCCCGGTGCGCTGCCGCTGCAGCCGCCGGGGCCGGGCCATCCGCTGGGCACCGACGTGCTCGGCCGGGACGTGCTCGGCCTCGCCCTGTCAGGAGGCCGGTCGGTCGTCCTGCTGACCGGGGCGTCGCTGCTGCTCGCCTACGCGGTCGCGGTCCCGCTCGGCCTGCTGGTCGCAGCGAGCGGGAGGCTCGTCGAAGGAGTCGTCGTGCGCGCGCTCGACGTCCTGCTGGCCCTGCCGTCGCTGCTGGTGCTGCTCGTGCTCGCGGCGACCGGACGACGGGGGACGGGTTGGCTGGTGCTGGCCGTGGCGCTGGTGCAGCTGCCCTACGTCGTGCGGCTGGTCCGCGGAGCGGCCATGGCGCCGTCCTGCCTGACCGCGCTCGAGACCATGACGATGACCGGGGAGCCGTGGTGGCGCGTGCACCTGCTGGAGACCGGGCGACGCGTGCTGGCGCCGGTCGCGGTGGACGCGGCCACGCGCGTGGTCAGCGTTGTCGGGTTGCTGTCCTCGGCCAGTTTCCTCGGTGTCGGGCTGGACCCGTTCGACGTCGACTGGGCGGTGCTGGTCGAGCAGAACGTCACTGCCATGTTTCTCGCGCCCGGCGCGGTGCTGGTGCCCGCCGGGCTCCTGGTGGCGCTGTGTGCGGGCACCAACCTGCTGGTCGACGAGCTGCTGGAACGGCGGGCGGCACGGTGACCGTCCTCGACGTCGCGAGCCTGCACGCCGACGCCGGCGGCCGCCGCATCCTCGGCGACCCCGACGGGATCGACCTGCGCCTGGGAACGGGGCAGGTGCTCGCCGTGCTCGGGGACTCCGGCGCGGGGAAGAGCACGCTCGGCCTGGCACTGCTCGGCGAGAGCACTCGCGGCGTGGAGCCGGGCGGACGGGTGCGGCTCGCGGGCGTCGACCTGCTGGGGCTTCCCGAGAGGGAGCGGCGGCGCCTGCGGGCCGGGAGGGTCGGGCACCTCCCGCAGCACCCGGGTGCGGTGCTGGACCCGGTGCGCCGCGTCGGGTCCGTGCTGCGCGAGCTCGCCGCACTCGTGCACGACGACCGGCGCGCCCGGGACGCGGCCGTCGCGGCCGCGCTGGAGACCGCGCGGCTGAACGATCCGGCGGTGCTGCGCCGCTTCCCGCACCAGCTCTCGGGCGGGCAGCAGCAACGCGTGGCCCTCGCCCAGACCCTCGTGACCGCGCCTGCGGTGATCGTCCTGGACGAGCCGACGACGGGCCTCGACCCCGTCACGACGGCCGAGCTGGTCGGGCGGCTGCGCGACGTCGCCGCCAGGGGTACAGCGCTGGTGCTGCTCACGCACGACCACGCCGTTGCCCGGGAGCTCGCCGACGACGGGATCGTGCTCGAGGCCGGCGCGGTGGTGCGCCGCGGTGCGATCGCCGACGTGCTCGGGCCGGCGGCCGCCCGCCCACCGCGCGACCGCGAGGATCGGCGCGACGTCCGGCTCGTCGTGCAGGACATGCAGGTCGCGGACGCGACCGGGCGCCCGGTGCTGCACGGGGTGGACCTCACCGCGGCGCACGGGGAGGTGCTCGCCGTCGTCGGACCGTCCGGCGCGGGCAAGACGACGCTGGGCCGGTGCATCGCCGGCCTCGTGGCGGGCCGCGGCCGGGTCGAGGTCGACGGTCGGCTGCTCGCACCGGCTGTCCGGACACGGCGAGGGCCGGACCGCCGCGCCGTGCAGTACGTGCACCAGGACCCGCGGGCCACCTTCCGGGAGCACCGGCGCGTGCTGGACCAGGTGGCCCGGCCCGCGGTGCTGCTGCGCGGTGTGCCGGAGCGGGAGGCCCTGCGGGACGCCGAGGTGCTGCTGGCGCGGCTCGGCGTCGACGCCGCCACGTGCTCCCGGCGTCCGGGCGCGCTGTCGGGCGGGCAGCTGCAGCGCGCGGCGGTGGCCCGCGCGCTCGTCGCCCGACCGGCCGTGCTCGTGTGCGACGAGGTCACCTCCGCTCTCGACGCCGGTCACAGCGCCGAGCTGCTGGCCGCGATCGACGCGCTGCGGCGGGAGGAGAGGACCACGGTCGTGCTGATCAGTCACGACCTTCCGCTGGTCGCCGAGGTCGCCGACACGGTCGTCGCGCTGGACGGCGGGCGGATCGTGGAGGACGCCGGCCCGGCGCAGGTCACCGCGTCCCGGCAGGTCCTGGGCGGCTGAACCGCCGGGACTCGTCGAGGAGCGGGCGCCCGGCGGGCTGGAACAGGTACAGCAGCGCGCGGCGGTCGCGGTCCGAGCGGTTCGCGTCGGAGCGGTGGACCATGCGCGACGGGAAGAACACCACCGATCCGGCCGCCGCCTCGACGACCACCGGCGCGCCGTCGCCCGGCCGGGGCGGCTCGCCGTCCGGGCGAGGCTCGCCCCGGTGGCTGCCGGGGACGAGGGCGAGCGCGCCGTTGTCGGCGTCGGCGGCGTCGAGGAGGATCATCGCGGTCACGACCTCACCGGCCGCGTCCGGGCCGAGGAACCCGGCGAGGAACGAGTGGTCGGTGTGCCAGATGTACTCCGACCCGACGTGCGCGCGCTTGAGGCTGCTCTTCGAGGTCAGTGGCGCGACCTCGGGCACGCCGAGTAGGCCGGCGGCGGGCCCGGTCAGTCGCGGGTCGTGCCACCGGGCCAACAGTCGGGCGTCGAGGTGCGCGACCGGACGCAGGTTGCGCACCACCGGCGGGTCGGTTTCGGGTTCCCAGTGCAGGGAGGTGGGCGGGTCGCCGGGCACGGTCTGGATCCGGTGGCCTCGGACGTTGGTGGTCGCGAGGGCGCGATCGGCGAGGGCAACGGCCCGGCCAACCGCCGCCTCCAGGCCGGCGCGCATCTCGCTGACCTCGGCGGCGGAGAAGGTGGCGTGACTGACGACGAACCCGTCGCCGGCACGGGACGCGGAGCTCGGCATGGATTCCTCGCGGCGGCTTGGCGCAATCAAGTGGCAAGAGCGATCATTGTGCAGCGCCTGCCGCTCGGACGGCGACTGCGAATAGGATCTTTGAGTTGCGCGCACGGGTCATGACCGGCTCGGGCACCGCGGGATCACGAGCGGCGTGCCCGTGAGGGGGTCGTCCATGACGAGCGCGCGGACCCCGAACACCTGGGCGACGGTCTGCTCGGTGACGACCTCGGCGGGGCTGCCCTCGACGACGAGCTGCCCTTCCTGCATGACGATGATGTGGTCGGCGTACCGGGCGGAGAGCTCGAGGTCGTGCAGGACCATCACGACGGTCCGGCCGTGCTGGTGGTTGATGTCCCGCAAGAGGTCGAGCACGTCGAGCTGATGGGCGAGGTCGAGGAAGGACGTGGGCTCGTCGAGGAGCATCGTGTCCGGGCCTTGTGCGAGAACGAGGGCGATCCAGGCGCGTTGCCGCTGACCGCCGGACAGCTCGGCGACGGGCCGATCCGCCAGCTCGGTCAGCCCGGTCGCGGTCAGGGCGGCGGCGACCGCCGACTCGTCGTCGGTGGACCACTGCCGGAACCAGCGTTGGTGCGGGTACCGCCCACGACCGACCAGGTCGGCCACCGTGATGCCGTCCGGCGCCGTCGGCTGCTGGGGTAGCACACCGATCCGGTGCGCGAGCTCGGTGGGGCGCAGCCGGGTCAGCTCGGTACCGTCGAGCACCACCTGCCCGGCGGCGGGCCGCATGATTCCGGCCAGGCCGCGCAGCAGGGTCGATTTGCCACATCCGTTCGGGCCTACGATCGCGGTGATCCGTCCGGGCGGTAGGCGCAGCGCCGGCACGTCCACCACCGGGTTGGCCGGGGTGTAGGCGAGTTTCAGTTCCACGGCGGTCAGCGTCATCCGCTCGCTCCGATCCTGTTGCCGTGCAGCAGCAGCCCGATCAGCACGGGGGCTCCGACCAGCGCGGTCAGCACACCCACCGGGAGTTCGTGCGGCGCGAACGCGGTGCGCGCCACGAGGTCGGCGGCGACGACGAGCAGAGCGCCGGTTCTCGCGCTGGCCAGCAGGCCGGGGCTGCGCTCGCGTAGCAGCCGGCGCACGATCTGGGGCGCGACGAGCGCGACGAACCCGACCGGGCCCGCAGCCGCGGTGGCCACCGACGACAACGCGACCGCGCAGCCGAGCAGGACGATTCGGGCGCGACCCGCAATTGGACTCCGTGGTGCCCGCACCCGGGGACGGGCCCGTCGCCGCCGGTGGTGGGCCGCCGCAGGCAACGGCGACGAGCGCGCAGAGGCAGACCACCGCGGTGTGGAAGAACCGACTCGAACGGGACACAACGGCCATTCACCCTCCCCGGGACTTGCCGGGGAGCATCCCAGACTTGAACAGGTGTTCATATGATTTCCGTCGTGGTCTGTGCCATACCGTCGTTCGGTGCGGCCGGTGGGCTGCGATCGAGACCGAACGAGATCATGGAGCAGTTCGGACGCTGTCGGGAGCCGTCCGTTCGCCCGCGTCGCGCCCGTCCGCTGATATGAGGTGCCAGCCCGCCATCACCGCTACCGGGAGCGCGACGCACTGCGCGGCGACCGTCAGCCAGAACCCGGCGAGCATGCCCGCCTGCTCGAACAGACCGTAGACGCTGCCGCCGACCACGCCGCTGAGCAGCGTCCCCACGCCGACCGCCAACCGCTGCTGGCCGAAGGTCACCGTGGCCGAACGGCTCGACCGTGCCAGCGCCTCCACGTCGTTCTTGAGGAACAGGATCGCGTTGCCGACGCTCATCACGGCGACGCCGGCCACGATGCCGGCCGGCCCGTCGGCGGCGAACGCGGCCATGCCCGCCGCCATGCACGAGAACCCGATCGCGGTCGCGGTCGGGTACCCGATGCGCCCGACCCAACGGGCCACCAGCGGTTGCAGCACCACGAGGCCCAGCGAGTACCCCATCATGATCAGCCCGTAGGCGGCCGTCGTGAGCCGGCCGTGGGTGTAGATCGACAGGTACTGGTAGAACTGCATGTACAGGTAGTGGGTGACGACGGTCACCGCGAACGGCAACCTCGCGAAGCCGTGGAGCACTCTGCGGATCGGCTCCGTCGGGCGCTCGTCGCCGCCATGTTGTTCCGGGCGCAGCAGCACATGGACGAGCACCAGCACGGCGAACAGCGCCGTTGTCGTCGTGAACAGCAGGTCGGGCCGGAAGAGCAGCAGCGCCCCGAGCACCGGCCCGAGCGCGATGCCCAGGTTGCTGGAGGCGTTGCCCGCCGAGACGGCCACCGAGCGACGGTCCGGATCCACCGCGTGCACCAGATAGGCGCGGAACGCCGGCGAGTAGAGCGCCCCCGCGCCGCAGCTGAGGAAGAGCGCGACGACGGTGAGCACGGGCCGGTGCGCCCCGAGCAGGTACGTCAGGGCCCCGGCGGTGTACAGGACGGTCGAAAGCACCAGTGAACGCTTCAACCCGACTCGCTCGGAGAACGCCGCGGTGAACGGCGCGCCGGCGAACTGCACGAGCATTGCCGCCCCCAATACGGCGCCAACCTGGGCGATGCCGACATCGAGGCGCTCACGGAGCAGGATCGTCAGGTAGGGGTAGACGGCGAAGGTGCCGATGTTGACGAACGCCCCGGCCGCGAGGAGCACCGGAAGACCGCCGCGCCGCACCCGGCGGCGAGGCTCGTGCGCAACGGAGAGACCACTCCCGGCGGATCCGCAGGGACGCTCGAACCGGCCCACGCGCAACCTCCGATGCCCACCGGGCGCCGATGCGATCACGATCCGCCGCACCTGTCTACTCTGTGACGTCCGTCCCTGACGCATCCTTTGTCGGAACCGGGACGGGCACCCGGACGACTGAAGTCATGGTCGGTGGTGCCCGTCCGTCACGGGTGAACGGGTACGGCATCCTCGGCTCGTCACGATCGTGTCGTCAGCGGAAGGGGTCGCGGGTGAGTCCCGACGTCGTGGGGAGAGCCGGGCGGGGTTCGCGGCGGGTCAGGTGGCTGCCGGTGGCGCTCGCGGCGCTCGCGCTGGTGCTCGCGGGCTGCGTGACCACCGGCGGGTCGGGTGGTGACGGATCGGCCGGCGCCGCCACGGGGGAGCGGACCCTCACGATCGCGACGAGCTACCCCATCGACGACCTCGAGCCGCTGACCAACGGCTACTGGGGTCCGGAGTTCGGTTACGTCGAGTTGCTGATGCGTGCCGAGCCGGACGGCGAACCCAGCCCGTGGGTGCTGTCGGCCCTCGAGCCGGTGGACGACACCAGCTGGCGGCTGACGCTGCGCGAGGGCATCAGATTCGGCAGTGGCCGGGCGCTGGACGGTGCGGCGCTGGCCCAGGTCCTCACCTGGGTCGCGGAGAACCACTCGGACTTCGGCACGACGTCGTCGTTCGCGTCCGCGCAGGCGACCGGCCCGCTCGAGGTGGTGCTGAGGACGGAGGCACCCTCGCCGACGATGCCCCAACTGCTGGCCGACGAGGTGAACGTCCCGGTGTTCGACGTCGACGCCTACGAGAGGTGGAAGGCCAGTGGCGCCCCGGCGGCCGCCCTGCTGGAGGCGGGCCTCTACACCGGGCCGTATCGGGTGACGGCGCTGGACACGCAGGCCATGCAGCTCGCCCCGGTGCCGGACTACTGGGCCGGCGAGCCGGCTCTGCACGCGGTGACCGTCCGCTTCGTGCCCGAGGCCGCCGCGCGGGTGCAGGCCGTGCAGTCCGGTGAGGTCGACATCGCGCTCTACATGCCGACCAGCGTGGCGCGGACGCTGGAGGGACGCGACGACGCCCACTTCCTGAAGGGCGGGTCGACGGGACTGGTCTTCGGGCTGATCTCTCGGGTGCCGTCGCCGGTGATGCAGGACGAACGCGTCCGGCGCGCGATCTACGCCTCCATCGACTACCGAGCCGTCGCCGAGGACGTGCTGCAGGGGCACGCGGGGCTGGCTCGCGGCGTGTTCCCACCGTCCTACCCGTACGCGTTCGAGACCCAGGCCACCGACACCGCGCTGGCGGCCCGGCTGCTCGACGAGGCCGGCTGGGCCCCCGGTGCCGACGGGATCCGCAGCCGGGACGGGCAGCCGCTGACGGTGCGCGTGCTGGCGAACTCGAGCCTCCCGGACTACATCCCCATCGCCGAGGCGCTGCAGAGCCAGCTGCGCGGGGTGGGGATCGGCGTCCAGGTCGTCGTGGTCGACGACATGCAGGCCGCCCGGGAGGGGGACGGGTGGGACGTGTCGCTGTCCTCGTCGCTGGTGTCGTTCGGGGGAAGCCCGGACCAGGCCATCACGGAGCTGCTCACCACCGGGGGAGGGCTCAACTACGCGCGCATCTCCGATCCGCAGCTCGACGCGACGGTGGCGCAGCTGCGGCAGACCCTCGACACCGAGCGGCGCCACCAGCTGCTCGGGGATGTCCAGCGGCTGCTGACCGACCGCGGGTACTACGCGGTGGCCGCGCAGCGGCTCCTGACGATCGTGGTCGGCCCCGAGTGGCGGGGCTACCAGGTCCCTGTGCCCAACTTGTGGGTGAACGCGACCACAGCACCGTCGACCTGACGTGTGGCCGACCGCGCTGGGTCGCACCGCGCTGGGTCGCACCGCGCTGGGTCGCACCGCGCTGGGTCGCACCGCACTGGGCCGAGTCGCGCAGGCGGTGCTCAGCGCCGTGGGCGGCGCACTGATCGTCTTCGTGCTGCTGGTCGCCGCGCCCGGTGATCCCGCGCGCCGGATCCTGAACGCGCGCGGGGTCGAGGAGCCGGGTCCCGCGCAGGTGGCGGCGCTGCGCGACGAGCTCGGCCTGGACGCCCCGTTCCCGGCGCGTTTCGTCGGCTGGGTGGCCGACCTGCTGCGCGGCGATCTCGGCACCTCGTGGCGCACGGGCCGGCCGGTGTCCGCGGAGTTCGCCGAGCGTTTACCGGCGACCGCGATCCTCGCGGCCGCCGCGTTGCTGCTCGCGGTGGCGCTCGCGCTGGTACTCGGGCTGCTGGCGGCGGCGCGCCCCGGCGGCTGGCCGGACCACCTGTCGCGGGTGCTCGGCACCGCGGGGCTCGCGGTGCCCGGCTACCTCATCGGAGTCCTGGTGCTCGATGTTGTCGTGGTCCGGATGGGGCTGGGCCGGGTGATCGCGGACGGCACCTGGAGCACGGTTTTCCTCCCGGCGCTCGTGCTCGCCGCGGGCTCCGCCGCCGTCTGGTCCCGGGTGCTGCGCTCGGCGCTGCTGGAGGCCCGCGGAGAGGCCTTCCTGTGGGTGGCGACCGCCCGCGGAGCGGGGCCGGCCCGCCGGATGGTGGTCCACCAGCTGCCCAACGCACTGCCCCCGTTCCTCACCGTGATCGGCCTGGGCACGGCGGCGCTGCTGGGTGGGGCCCCGATCGTGGAGACGGTCTTCAGCTGGCCGGGCGTCGGCAGGTTCACCGTCGAGGCGATCACCGCGCGGGACATGCCCGTCGTCACCGGCTTCACGATGGTCGCCGTGCTGACGTACGTGGTGGTCAGCCTGGTCGTGGACCTGCTGCTGATGGTGATCGACCCGCGGCTCGTCACCGCCGGCGGGCGGCCGGGACGGGCGGTGCGGGCATGACCCTGTTGGTCCCCTCGTCCCTCGGCGCCCGCGACGCCGCCGGCACCCTGGCCTCGCGTGGCGTGCTCCGGCGACTGTTGGCCCGGTGGGACGCCCGCATCGCGCTCGCGATCGCGGTGGCCGTCGCGCTGGTCACGCTCGCCGGGCCGTGGCTCACGCTCGATCCCGACGTCCCGGACTACGCCAACCAACTGGCCGCGCCGGGGCCCGGGCACCTGCTCGGGACCGACAACTCCGGCCGGGACCTGCTCGCTCGCACCGTGCACGGCGCGCGGACCTCGCTGGGCGCCGCGCTCCTGGTCACGGCGATCACATCGGTGACCGGACTGCTGCTCGGCGTGCTCGCCGGATGCCTCGGCGGCGTCGTCGACACCGTCCTCGCGCGGCTGATCGACATCCTGCTCGGCCTACCGGGGCTCGTGATCACACTCGCCGTCGTCGGCCTGCTGGGGCCCGGCTTCGTCAACCTCGTCCTGGCGATGTCGGCGACGGGGTGGGCGGTGCTGGCAAGGCTCGCGCGCGCGTCGGCGCGCACCTCGATGCACGGGGCGGACGTGCGCGCGGCCCGGATGGCCGGCGCGTCCGGCTCGCGGGTCGCCGTCGAGCACGTCCTGCCGGCCGCGGCGGCGCAGGTCGGGGTGGTCGCGACACTGGGGATCGGCGAGGTCGTCGTCGCGCTGGCCGGGCTGTCCTTCCTCGGGCTGGGCGCCCAGCCGCCGACCGCCGAGTGGGGGACCATGCTCGCGGCCGCCCGCCAGACGCTGTCCTTCGCGCCGTGGCAGATCATCGGGCCGGCCACCGGGCTCGTCCTGACGGTGCTCGCGGCCACCTTGCTCAGCGAGGCGCTGCGCGACGTCGCCGATCCGGGGAGCGATGCATGACCGACCCGGTGTTGGACGTGCGGGAGCTGACGGTGACCTACCCGAACGGCTTCCGGGCGCTGGACGGGATCACGCTGACGATCCCCGAGGGTGGCCGGCTCGGTCTCGTCGGCGCCTCCGGGTGCGGGAAGACCACCCTGATCCGCGCCGTCCTCGGCCTGCTGCCGCGCGGCGCAGTCGTCGAGGGCTCGGTGACGGTGGCCGGGAACGACGTCCTGCGCCGCGGTGAGAGCGAGACACGCGCCTTGCGTGGGACGGTGATCGGCTACGTCTCCCAGGACCCGTACGCCGCATGTGATCCGCTGCGGCGGGTCCGCCACCACGTCGAGGAGGCCTGGACCGCGCACCGGCTCAAGCCGCCGCCCGGCGCCGTCGTCCAGGGACTGTCCGGGTTCGGCATCGACGACGCCGATCGACGTGCCGGGCAGCGTCCGCACCAGTGGTCCGGGGGGATGCTGCAGCGCGCGACGACGCTGGCCGCCACCGTGCACCGGCCGTTGGTGACGCTCGCGGACGAGCCGACGAGCGCGCTGGACACCGAGCTGGCCGACAGCGCGCTGCGGCTGCTGCGCCGGACCTGCCGCGCGCTGCTGCTCGTGAGCCACGACCTGGCGCTGGTCGCCCGCCACGCGGAGGAGGTCGTGGTGCTCGACGCGGGCCGGGTCGTCGAGCGGGACAGCTCCGCGACGGTGTTCGCCACTGCCCGGCACGAGGCGACGGCCACCCTGGTCCGGGCATCGGCGCCACCTCCGCTGACCCGTGCGGAGGTCCGGACGGAGCCGGTCGTGGAGCTGCGGGACGTCGAGAGGCGCTATCGCCACGGCGGTTCCGCACTCGTCGCGGTCGCGGGTGTCGACCTCACGCTGCGCCGGGGCGAGGTCGTCGGTGTCGTCGGCCGCTCCGGCTCCGGGAAGTCGACCCTGCTGAGACTTGCCTCGGGACAGGAACGACCGGACGCGGGCGAGGTGCGCTTCGGGGGCGCCCCGGCCTGGAACGGCCCTCGGCCGGCGCTTCCCCGGGCCGGGTGGGCCATGCCGGTCTTCCAGGACCCGGTCGCGAGCCTGGACCGGCGCTGGCCGTTGTGGCGCACGGTCACCGAGCCCCTGGTCGTCACCGGGGCCAGGCTCTCGCGCGCCGAACGGCGCGACCGCGCCCGCGCCGAGCTCGGCCGGGTCGGGCTCGCGCACGTCGACGTCAACCGGCTGCCCGGCACCCTCTCGGTCGGTCAGTGCCAGCGGATCGCGCTCGTTCGCGCCCTGATCGCGCGGCCCGCGGTCCTGGTGGCCGACGAGCCGACGGCCAGCCTCGACGTGCACGCCGCGGCCGCCGTGGCGCAGCTGATCAGGGCTGCCGCCGACGACGACGGTGCCGCGGTCCTCGTCGTCAGCCACGATGAGATCAGGCTCGCTTCCTACGCCGATCGGCTCGTGCGCATGCGCGACGGTGCCCTCGCGCAGCTCGACCCGGAGCCGGTGCACGGAACCGGCTCTCGCCCGGTGCCCCCGGACGGTGCTGCGGCGGACACCGGATGAGGCTCACCGCGTGTCGTCGGCCGCCGACCGCACGGCCTCGGCGACTGTGCGGAGGGTGCGGACGTGCGCGCCGAATGGCGCCGTGGCCGGGCTCGTCTGGACGACCAGCTCGGTCGCAGCCGGGAGCGCCGGGTCCTCCCGCCACCGCTGCGGGAGCTGCGGCCCCGGCTCGCGCTCGGGGACGAGCCGGCACAGCGCGACCCGGGGGTGAGGCGTCAGCGCTCGGTAGCGAGTGAGGGCGTCGACCACGCCGGGGAGGTGGGCGGGCCGCCCGGAGAGCACGCCGATCCCGCGCTCGGCGGCGGTCGCGATGCCGTCCGCCGAGCCGGTTGCCCACCAGAGCCGCCCGCGCAGGCCGGGCGCGGCCGGCACCAGCCACGAGCCGTCGAGGTTCCGGCGCAGCTCGTCGACGACGTCCAGGCAGTCGCGGTGACGTCGGTCGTGGTCGCGCCCGAACGCCGCGGAGGCGTCCGCGTCGGCGCCTGCGCCGACCCCGAGTTCCAGCCGCCCGCCGGAGAGCTGGTCGAGGACCGCGGCGTCCTCGGCGAGCCGGCGCGGGTCCTCCAACGAGGCGGCGACGACCGCCGTGCCCAGCCGGATCGTCGCGGTCCGCTCGGCTACGGCGGCCAGCAGGACCAGCGGCGAGGGCAGCAGGCCCTCCAACGCGCCCGCGTGGTGCTGGGCCACCCAGAACGAGGCGAACCCCTGCTCCTCCGCGGCGACCGCGAGCTCGACCGTCTCCCGGTAGACCTGGGCAGGCCCACCACGGCCCGCGACGTGGGTGAAGTAGCCGACCGGCCGGCCTTGGAAGCGCAGCGGGTCGGTGCGCTGGATCTCGGGCAGGTCGGTGGATCGCAGGTGCAGGGCGTCCATACCGGCGACTGTCGCCCGGTGGGTCGCCGCCGGTTCCGATCGTTCCGTGCGGGCGCGCCCACCGGACGGTCACGGTCGGTGAGGTGCGTGCTGTCACACGGTGTTCGGTGACGTGACCGTTCGGCGACGGCGAGTGGTTCGCCGGAACCGCCCTCGGCCGGGTGGCGACCAACCAAGTGTCGGTCGCCACCCGGACAGCGGATCGGTCAGGTGGCCACCGCTGCCTACCGTCGAGTGCGACAGATCCGTCACCGATCGAGAGGACCTCGTCACGATGAGCGAGACCGCCGGCCTCCAGCACGTCGCGACCTTCTGCGGGCAGTGCAACTGCGGGTGCCCCGAGCTCTACGTCGACCCGGCCGCACCGGAGGAGCGCCGGATCGTCATCACCGACGACTTCGGGCAGCGGATCCAGATGAGCGTCGCGCAGCTGCGGGTGATCGTCGACGACGCCCGCGCGGGGGTGCTCGACGAGCTGGTCGCGACAGCACGCTGATCCGGCGCGCACCCGAGGAGTCGGTGACCCAGTCCTCGAACCGGTGCATCAACGCTGCCTTGCCGGTGATCGGCAGCAGCCGCGGGTCCTCGGCCCGCTCGGTCAGGCCCGCGTGGAGCCGCCGGCGAGGCCGATGCCGACGGCGGTGCCGGCTAATGAGGCGATCGTGCCGACGATCGCCGACTCGGCCAGGATGGCGTGGAATACCTGCCGTCGGGACGCGCCGAGGCAGCGCGCGAGCGCGAGTTCCCTGGTCCGCTGGGCGACGAGGACGGGAAAGGTGTTGTGGATGACGAACGTCGCGACGAGCAGGGCAACCGCGGCGAACATCGTGAGCGCCGTGCCGAGCACAGCGGGGTCGATGCCGCTGCCGGCAGCTTGGTTCTCGGCGAATGCGCGCGCCGTCGTCACGGAGTACGGTCCGTCACCGACGACGGCGCGCACCGCGGCCGTCACGGCCGCGGGGTTCCCGCCCGCAACGTCGATCTCCGCGTATCCCTGTCCCCCGGTGACCGCGACCGCGGCGGTGTGAGTGAACCCGAGCGCGCCGCGAAGGGCGAACTGGCCCTGGCCGCGCACGTCCAGCAGCCCGGTGACGCGGAAGGTACGAGGGGTGCCGGTCGCGTGGTCGAGGACCACGAGCGTGCCGCCGATCGCCAGCGCGGCGAGGAGCAGGCGGCTGCGGTGGGCCCGAAGCCCGGCGAGTATCAGTTTGCGCATCCCGTCACCGTCCGAGGGTCTTCATCGTGTCCAGGACCTGGATCTCGGTGGGTCGCCACAGCTCACCGGCGACCACGCCGTCTCGCATGAAGACCACTCGGTCGGCGCGGGACGCCGCGAACGGGTCGTGGGTCACCATGACGATGGTCTGCCCCAGCCTGCGGACCGAGGTCTGCATGAAACCGAGGAGCTCCGCGCGCGAGTTGGAGTCAAGGTTGCCGGTGGGCTCGTCGGCGAACACGACCTCCGGCCTGGCGAGCATTGCCCTGGCCACTGCCACGCGCTGTTGCTGCCCGCCCGACAACTGTGCCGGCAGGTGGTGGAGCCGGTCGCGAAGCCCGATCGTATCGATGACCTCGTCGAGCAGGGTGCGGTCGACCGTACGGCCGGCGATCTCGACCGGAAGCGTGAGGTTGTCCCGCGCGGAGAGCGTCGGAAGCAGGTTGAAGCTCTGGAAGATGAAGCCGACGCGGTCGCGGCGCAGCTGAGTGAGGCCGTCGTCGTCAAGGTCCTCGAGCCGCACTCCGCAGATCTCGATGCTGCCCGAGGTCACGAAGTCCAACCCGGCCAGGCAGTGCATCAGGGTCGATTTGCCCGAGCCGGACGGGCCCATGATCGCGGTGAACATGCCTGACCGGAACGCGAGATCCACGCCCTGCAGGGCGTCCACGGCCGCCGCGCCGTCGCCGTAAGTCTTGTAGACGCCCCGCGCGTTCACCGCGACGGCGTGGGGCGTCATGATCTGGATGTCGGTGTGCACCACCCGACCAGGCTCGCCCGCAACGGCAACGAGCACCTCGGCCTACGGGCCGGACCCGTTGGCCAGTGAGCCGCACCTCGCCGAGACCATTGTCGGGCACTGACGGATCGCGACCCGGCCGCAACTTGGCCCGGGGGTGCCAGCTCCAGGGTGCAAGGCACGCGATCCCGCCCTGTGCCCAGGCCCTCGGCGCGCCGTGAGGAGATTACCGGCTCTTCGATCTTGACCGGGCAAACCTGCGGTTGAGCCCGTCCGGCGCGCCTGAACGAGGGCCGTGGTTGACCGTAGCGATGATGCGTCGTGTCTGTTGGGACTCGAGGGTCTGGCGGTGGAGCGTGTCGTGCTCACCGGGCTTGGGGTCAAGATCGTGCAGTTGGTCACCGACGATCCAGACCTGGAGTCATGACGCTGGATTAGTGACCTTCCGCGGCGATCCGGTTCAGGATCGCTTGGGCGGCGAGCGGGATCTCGGGGTCGAGGGTGATCTCGTGACCGTTGACTCGGATCGTTGCCGAGCGGACCGCGCGTAGAGATCGGACGAGCCGGCTGATCGACACTCCGGTTCGGTCCTGCAGGTGCCGGCTGATCGCGAGCGCTGCGAACACGACGGTCAGGTGAGCTTCGATGGCTTCCTCGCGGTGGTGGAAGACCGGCAGAGCCCGTAGATCGGTCTTGGCCATCCGAAACGAGCGTTCGACCTGGTAGAGGTCGTGGTAGGCGTCGATCACCGCCTGCCCACCCATCGTGGTTTCGGGCAGGTTGGTGACGTAGCCCTTCAGCCCGGCCAGCTCGCGGGCGCGCTCAACAAGCGCCCAGTCGACTCCGCGGGATGCGCCGTCGATGCGCACGAACCGGTCCTTCTTCAACGGCCTGGTGCTCCACCTGCGGGGTGCCTGCGTCACTGCGTTGACGGCAACAGAAGTGCCTGCCCCTACGACCTCACTCTCATCGAGTTCTCGAGTCGGACGGTTGGGCGAGAGGAGCCATGGGAATCGAAGAGGGGATGAGGCAGCGGCCAGATCGAGATCGATATCGAGTGCAGGGAGACGCCATGAGCGCTGCGGTGCCCGGCGAGTCCACACCCATCGCGGCAGTTCGGCAGGGAATGACCGTCGTCGACCTCGCCGGCGAACGCGTGGGTGTTGTGCAGCTGGTGCGAGCGGGAGAGCCGGAAGCTGCCGTGTCAGAAGACCAAGTGGATGGCGGCCTGGTCGCGGAGGCGAAGCGGGCGTTTCGGAGCGGCGACGAGCCGCGGGTGGCCGCCGAGTTGGCGTCACAGTTGGTCCGTGTCGGTTACGTGAAGGTCGACGGCCGGGGGATCCTAGGTCGCGACGTCTACGTCGCCGCGGTCCAGGTCAAGGACGTGGTGGATGACGTGGTTCACCTCGGGGTGTCGCAAGTAGAGCTGCTGCCGGCAACGTAGAGGCTGCTCGCCGGATGCATCTGGCCCGCGGAGGTTCGCCCGTCCGACGAGCAGAGATGGCCCGCGGCGGCCGAGATGCGATGAGCAAGCACCGAGCCTCCGGGAGGCCTGTACGCCATCTGCCCACACCGAGTGTGATCGTCGACGACAACGGCCGGTTCCTCTCGGTCGCGCAGGAACATCTCGAGTGGAGGAGTGGCGGTCGTCGCCACGACGAGAAGCCGGGCGGAAGCGCTGGAGCAGGCGGACGCGCTGCGCCCGAACATCCTCATGGTCGACATCAGCCTCGGCACCGAGAGCCAACCGCCGGGAGCTGCGCCGCGGCGGCGGGCACTACATCATCGGCGAGAAGCTGCGCTCGGGCTCCGCGGAGGCCACCGCGGCGCTGTCCCGGCAAGGCCGCTACCAGCATGTCCGGGACAATCTGCAGGTCAAGGAAGTCAAGATCGCCGAGTCCGAGCGGTTCGTGATCTGCTTCAACCCCGAACAGGCCGAACGCGATGCCGCGCTGCGCGAGGTCATGACCGGCAAGCTCACCGCGCTCATCGCCGACACCGGCCGGCTGACCGTCACCAAGCCGGCCGAGCTGCGCGGGCGGATCTCCACCATGCCCGGTCTGAACCGGTTCCTGCGCAGAACCGCGTCCGCGAGGACCTGCAAGAACTGCACGTCGGCACCTTCGAAGGCCCCGCCGGCACCTTCCGGCAGCGCACCGAGCTCACCACCGCCCAACGCGCCATCCTCGACAAGCTCGGTGTCGACGCACCCAAGAAGATCATCGAACTCGGGCCACCACCAGCAACGTCCTGACCAGCACGAACACCGCAGCCTAGACACACGCCTGTCCGGGCGGCCTCAAGCGTTCCGCAGGTCGAACCCCAGATTCCGTGTCCAGCACCAACGTCAGCTGCGGAACCTGGGCGCGGCGGGGCCCGGGTGTGGCTCCACGAACTGCGGTGCGCAGCTCGCGCAGCGCTGTCGGGCGCTGGAGTGGCTGGGCGTCGAGCACGCGATCGTGCTGTGCGCCGGACTGTGGGCCGCGGCCGGGCTGGCCACGCTGGCCGCGGCCCGGCCACTGCTGGACCGGGCCGAGCGGGCCGGGTAGCCAGACCCGGCGCGCCGGGACCGGCCGCGGCAGACTGCAGTCATGCCCGACTGGCTGCGCACCACCGTGTGGATCGTCGGCGTGCTGGCACTGCTGCTCACGCTGGTCGTCGGCTATCTGATGTGGCGCTACCGCATCCCGCCGCGCGGGCTGGTCGCGATGGGCGGAGCGGCGCTCTACCTCATCTCCCCGATCGACCTGGTGCCGGAGGCGATCCTCGGCCCGCTCGGCCTGGTCGACGACGCCGGCGTGGTGGCCGCGGTCGTGCTGTTCGTCTACAAGCTGGTGAAGGCGCGTCGGATCCTCGCCGACGGCGGGATCGAGCTGGGCCGGCCGGGGCGGCGCTCCCCACGGGAGCCCGACCGGCGCTGACCGCGGCTCGGCTCGGCTCGGTCGATCTCCCCGCTCGCTTGGCGGAATCGCTGACACCACGCGCGGTGCTGCCCTCGATGCTGGAGCGCGGCCGGGGCCACCTGATGACGGTCGCCTCCGCGGCCGGCCTGCTCACGACCCCCGGCGACGCCCCTACACCGTGACCAAGCACGAGGCGGTGGCCTTCGCCGAGTGGCTGGCGGTGACCTACGGCGACCGCGGCATCGGGGCCGGCGTCGTGTGCCCGCTCGGTGTCGCCACACCGCTGCTGCTCGACCGCTGGAGGAGGGCGCACCCGGCGTCCGTGGTCGCGGCGTCGGGCGCCGTGATCTCCGCTGAGGACTCGCGCAGTCGGTCGTCGACGGGTTGGCCGAGGACCGGTTCCTAGAGGGCGCCGCCCGGGAAGCCGGAAACCGGGCGTGAGGCGCGTGGCTCGTCCGGCACCGGGCACCGACCTGCCGATCCCGGCGCGGGCGTCGGCGGCACCTTGGTAACGGTGCTGTGTCGGCTGGGCGACGCACCCGTACGACGACGTTAGGTTTCCCGTCACGGGCGGGGGCCCGCACGCCCGATGCGCAGCGGCAACGGTGGGAGAGGCGGTCAATGGCGGCTCAGCTGACCTTGCAGGACGTGAGTCTGCAGTTCGGCGGCATCAAGGTGCTGCAGAACGTGAGCTTCGCCGTCGAGCCGGGGCAGATCTTCGGACTCGTCGGGCCCAACGGTGCGGGCAAGACCTCGCTGTTCAACTGCATCAGCGGGCACTACAAGCCGACCGCGGGGACCGTGCGGATCGACGACACCGAGGTGCAGGGCGCGCGCCCGGCGACGCTCGCCCGGCACGGCCTGGCCCGGACGTTCCAGCATCCCGCGCTCCAGCTGCGGGAGACGGTGCTCGAGAACGTGCTGCTCGGCGCCCACTCCCGACTCCCCGGCGGGCCGTTGGAGTGGTCGCTGCGGCTGCCCCGTACACGGCGCGCGGAGAAGGAACTGCGTGCCGAGGCGCTCGACCTGCTGGAGCGCAACGCCCTCGGATGGGCCGCGCACCTGCCGGCCGACGAGCTCTCGCACGGCCTCCACAAGAGCGTCGAGCTCTGCCGCGCGCTGCTCATGAAGCCGACGCTGCTGCTCCTCGACGAGCCTGCCGCCGGCCTTCCACACGCCGAGGTGGAGCACCTGATCGCGACCGTCCGGCGCCTGCGCGCGGACGACGACATCACGGTCGTCATCGTCGAGCACAACATGGGCCTCATCGCCTCCCTCACCGACCGCGTCGTCGTGCTCGACCACGGCGCCAAGCTCATGGAGGGGACGGCCGCCGAGGCGCAGTCCGACCCCCGGGTCATCGAGGCGTACATCGGCAAGGACGCCGCGGATGACGCTGCTTGAGCTCGAGGACGTCACGGCGTCCTACGGCCCGGTGCAGGTGCTGGACGGCGTGTCGCTGAGCGTTCCCGAGAACGGGGCCTTCGGCATCCTCGGCGCCAACGGGGCCGGCAAGACCACCACCCTCCGTGCGATCAGTGGCACCGTCCGCGCGGGTGGCCGCATCGTCTTCGCGGGCAAGGACATCCGCGGCCTGCGGCCCGACCGGGTCGCCGCGCTCGGCATCGCCCACGTGCCGGAAGGACGCGGCACGCTCGGCGACCTCACCGTCCGCGAGAACCTGCGGGTCGGCGCGTACCTGCGCAAGGACGGCAAGGGCATCGACGAGGACATCGAGTACTGCCTCGACCTGTTCCCGAACCTGCGCGAGCGCATCAGGTCGAACGCGTCGGCCCTGTCGGGCGGAGAGCAGCAGATGCTCGCGGTGGCCCGGGCGATCATGTCCAAACCGCGACTGCTGCTCCTCGACGAGGCCTCGCTCGGCCTCGCGCCCAGTACCGCGAAGAACGTCTACGACGCGATCCGGCGCCTGCGGGTCGAGTCGGGCATCGCCATGCTGGTGGTCGAGCAGAACGCCAACCTCGCCTTCACCCTCGTCGACAGCGCGACGGTCCTGGAGACCGGACGCAACGTGCTCACTGGCACGTCTGCCGAGCTCAAGGGCATGGACGAGATCCGTCGCGCGTACCTGGGAGGCTGAGATGGAGAAGTTCATCCAACTCGTCGTCGACGGACTGTCCATCGGCTCGGTCTACGCCGCGATCGCCCTCGCGATCGTGCTCGTCCACTCGGCGACCGGGCTGATCAACTTCGCGCAGGGCGGCATGGCCGTGCTCGCCACCTACGTCGCGTGGGTGCTGACGAATCGCGGCGTGCCGCTCGTCCTCGCCATCCTGGGGTCGATCCTCTTCTCCTTCGTACTCGGCGCAGTGGTCGAGCGGTATCTGATGCGGCGGTTCGAGCGCGGTGACCCCGACACCGCCGTCGTCGTCACGATCGGCCTGCTGACCCTGATCACGGGCATCGCCGGCTGGCTCTGGACGTACAACAACCAGCAGTTCCCCTCGCTGTTCTCCCTCGACACGGTGTCGTTACCTGGCGTCTCGATCAGCATCCGCTCGATCGGGACCACGCTCGTGATCATCGTGGCGATGGTCCTGCTGCAGGGGCTTTTCTTCGGCACGAAGCTCGGCCTGGCGCTGCGGGCCGTCGCGATCAACCCCCAGTCCGCGGCGTTCTCCGGGCTCCCCGTCGAACGCCTCCTCATGGTCGGCTGGGGGCTCGCCGCGGCGCTCGGCGCCGTCGCCGGTGCTCTCGTCGCACCGCAGCTCACGCTGACGCCGGGGATGCTCGACAGCGTCCTCGTGTACGGGCTGGCCGCCGTCATCCTAGGCGGCCTCACGAGCCCGGTCGGCGTCGTCGTCGCGGCGTGGATCATCGGCGTCCTGGAGAACCTGGCCGCGGTGTACGTCGGATTCATCGGCTTCGACCTCAAGGTCGCCGTACCGTTCATCCTCATCTTCGTCGTGCTCATCGTCCGACCCCAGGGCCTGTTCGGCCGGAAAACCGTGGTTCGCGTGTGATGACCCGTCCGACGGCTGCCCCAGCCTCGTCCTTCTCGGCCCTGCGGCAGCGCCCCTGGGTGCGCTGGGCGGCGCCGCTGCTGCTCGTCGTCGTGCTCGCCGTTCTGCCGCTCGTGCTGACGGAGGCCGCCAACGACACGCTCGCCCGCATCGGCGTCTTCGCCGTCGCCGTGCTGGGCCTCAACGTCGTCATGGGGTACACCGGGCAGATCTCGCTCGGCCAGATCTTCTTCCTCGGCCTCGGTGCGTATGTCACCGCGTACGGCGTCACGAACGACTGGAACATCGTCCTGGTCTTCGTGCTCACCTGCCTGATCCCCGCCGTCGCTGGACTGCTCGTGGCACTCGCCGCCGCACGCCTGGGCGGACTCGCGATCGCGATGGTCACGATCGCGCTGCCCATCGTCGGTGTACCGCTGGCCAAGCGGTTGAGCGAGTTCACCGGCGGCTCGCAGGGCGTGTCCGCGCGCTTCACCGATGCGCCGGAGGGGAGCGGGCTCTACGACGACCAGTGGCAGCTGTACCTCGTGCTCGTCATCGGCGGAATCGTGTTCGTGCTGACGCGCTTCCTCGTCCGCGGCAAGTACGGCCGCGCCTTCGCGATCGTCAAGGGCAACGAGAACGTGGCGTCCTCGATGGGCATCTCGCCGTACCGGTACAAGGTGCTGGCATTCACGATCGCGTCGCTCATCGGCGGGGTGAGCGGATTTCTGTACATGGTCGTCGTCCAGTACACGTCGCCGGAGACGATGAGCTTCGGGCACTCGATCGAGCTGCTCGTCGCGATGGTGATCGGCGGCGCGGGCAGCATCGCGGGTTCGCTGCTCGGCGGCGCGTTCTACGTGGTCGTCCCGAACCTGACGAATGCCGTCGACCCGAGCCTCACGGCGCTGCTGCAGGGCGCGCTCCTGCTGGTCGTGCTGTTCGTCCTCCCCGGCGGCCTCGTGTCGCTGCCCCGCGCGGTGATGCGCGGGCTGCGGCGCTCTCCCGCCGGTCGCGGCCACGCCGCGCCACCGACCACGCCGTCGCCGACCACAGGGTCGGGCCCCGCGGCGGAGGAACCCGATACGGAGAGGCTAGGTCGCGCATGAACACGCACTCTCGATCGCGGAGGGCGCTCGGCATCGCCGTCGCGTTGGCGCTCGCGGTGACGGTCAGCGCGTGCGGCGGGCGGGACGCCGGCCGCAGCGGCGATGCGGCCGAGGGTGCGCCCAGCCCCGGCATCACGGACACCACGGTCACGCTCGGCATCACCACGCCGCTCAGCGGCCCCACCGCGGGGCCGGGCACCTGCACGGTCGCAGGCGTCACCGCGTACTTCGGTGCGAAGAACGCCGCGGGAGGCGTCGAGTTCGGCGACGGGAAGACCCGCACCGTCGAGATCCAGGCACTGGACGACACCTACGACCCGCAGCAGGCGGCGGCGAACTACGACCAGCTGAAGGGCGAGGTCTTCGCGATGACCGCGGGGCTGGGCACGCCGACCAACCGCGCCTGGCGCGAGGCGGCGATCGCCGACGAGGTGCCGCAGGTGCTGATCATGACCGGCGACCCGCTGTTCAGCGACACCCAGCAGAGCCCATGGCAGCTCGGGTTCGTGCCGATCTACCAGAACGAGGGCGCGGCCTTCGGTGAGCTGCTGGCCTCCTCGGGCGCCGCCCACCGGGTCGCGATCCTGTCGCAGAACGACGACTTCGGTGCGGGCTACGTCGAGGGCTTCAAGTCGGCCATCGAAGGCGCGGGCAACATCGAGGTCGTCGGCGAGCTCACCTACGAGGCGACCGACACGTCCGTCGACGCGCAGATCACCGAGCTGGCCAACAGCGGCGCCGACGTCTTCTTCAACGCGATGTCGGTGACTCCGCTCGTGATTGCGGCGCTGCAGAAGGCGCAGCAGCTGGGCTGGACGCCGAGCTGGTTCCTGCCCTCGAACACGTCGAGCCCCACGGCCATCCTCGAGCCCGGCGGCGCGGCTGCATTCCCCGGCATCTACTCCGTCTCCTTCGCGAAGGCGCCGCAGAGCCCCGCCTTCGCCCAGGACCCGGACGTCGTGGAGTACCTGGCGGCCCTCAAGCAGTACGGCAACTACCCGGACCCGCCGGCGTTCCCGCACTGCCAGTGGAGCTGGATGATCGGCGCGACGCTCGAGCAGGCCTTCCAGAACATGAAGGAGCCGACCCGGGACAGCTTCATGGAGGCGCTGCGCGCGATCAAGGACTTCCAGGCGCCGCTCATGCTGCCGGACACGGCGGTGACCACCAGCGAGAGCGGTCAGCCCGCGGTGTCGACGGTGGTCGTCCAGAAGTACAACGGTCGGGGCTACGACACGGTGGAAGCCTTCGGGTGACCCCGGTGTGACTCGACGGGGCGGCCCGTTCGCGGACGGTCCGCCCCTTTCGCGTTCCTCAGTCGAGCGCGACCCGCTGGCACTGCGCGTTCACCCGTGGTGCGCGGCGAGCAGCAGCGAGCCCAGCGCGTTCGGGTGGCCGGTGCTCGGCGACCACCCGGCGATGATCACCTCGAGCGGTGTGCCGGATCGGTGTCTTGATCCACGCCCTGGACCGCCGGCCGGGCTCGTAGCGCGACCTCGCGCGTTCGCGGCGACGCCTTCCAGGCCCTGCTGGCGGGCGGCGGTCATCACCAGCTCGCCGGGGGTGTAGGTGGACATCGGGGAGACCTGCAGACCGGCAGTGTCCAAGCGCAGGTCGTCGAGGATCTGCCGGCGGATGGTGAACGGCTCCTCGCGCAGCAACCTGCCGGCGCGGCGGAGGATGTCGAACACGACGTAGCGGACCGGCACCTCGGCCAGCAGCGCGACCGACGGACGGATGACGTGCATCCGCTGCTGCAGACGAGCGAAGCCCGGACGGCCGTGCTCGTCGAGCACCAGCCCGTCGAGCACCGGCCCGTCGGCGACCGGGAGGCGGGCGAGGTCGGGATAGGAAGCGGTGATGTCGCGGTTGTTGCGGCTGAACAACCGGGTCCGGTTGTGAAGGAGGCGCTGGTGCTGGCTCGCCTGCAGGACGACGGCCGCGCCAGGCTGTCCCGCACCCGAACCCGGTAGGTCGTGGACTTCCCCGCCGCAGCGGAGCTGGTAGGCAAGATCGTCGACGCCGTGGGCGTGCCGGCCATCGTGCTGGGCGCGGTCGTCGCCACCTGGAGCGCCGTCAGCAGGCGGCGCCGCGGTGAGCCCAGCTACCAGCCCTACCGTCTGCGGATCGGCCGATCCATCCTGCTGGGACTGGAGTTCCTCGCGGGCCCTCTACCGCTGCGCATCGTGCACGACGGCGCCCGGCCCGGCGCGCTGGCCGATCACAGGCGGCGGTCAACCTGCGCGAGAACGCGCAGCCCGGACCTTCGAGGTGCTCGCGCGCGACCGCTCAGCCTGTCTGGAACATCGTGCATCGAAGCCGCACCGAAGCAAGTCGGTGGGGTATATGAACCCCCACGCCTCTGATGACCAGGCGTTTCGCCGTGATTGAACGAACGGGATTCAAATCACCGCAGGTCGTCGGCCTGATCTTGTGTCCGAGGAGGGACTCGGACACGAAAAGGGCAACACCTGCGCAATGCAGGTGTTCATGTCCCGCATGCTACTGGACCTCGAGCCGGTCCAATCAGCCGGCCTCGCGGCAAGGCATGAGCTGGCTGCGAGCAGATCATCTTTGCCGCGGCGGGACAATCTTCGTATGAAATCCGGGATGAGTGTCCTCCAGTTTGCCGTGCTGGTAGCGCCGCAGGCGGTGAAGATCGCGCGGTTGCAGGCTGAGGTGCCGCGTTGCGGGCAGAGGACGCCGAGTTGAAGCGTCGTTTGGGGGAGTGACCACCGTGCTGCGTTCTGTCAACGCAGCCGGGCTCCCACGCGGCCGGGAGGGCGGCGACGCTGGCAGGGGTCTAAGAATTGCACTCCGTTTTCGCCTGCCTCATGGTCGATCTATGCATGTCTCAGCCCTTCCCGCGGATTCCGGCGTTAGGTTCCCATACCGAGGTGCGCCCCGCCGGCCACATCGAGTGTTACGCCCGTGATGTATCGGTTGTCCGGGTCGGCCAGAAAGAGGATGGCGCGGGCGACTTCATTGGGCTCGGCGAACCGGCGCATCGGCAGTTGCGCGGCCCGCTGAGCTCGGTTGGCGGCTGCGTCCGGGCCAGAATTCTCAGCGAACTGTGCCCACATGGCAGTGTTGACCGGGCCTGGTGCGACCGCGTTGACGGAGATGCCGTTGGGACCGAGTATTTCGGCGAACGACCACATGATGTGAAGCGCAGCGAGCTTGCTTGCGTTGTAGGGCAGATAGTTGCGGCGCGCCTCTTTGGCTGCCACTGAGGAGAGGATCACGATAGCGCCGGCAGTGCCGGACCCGATCATTGAACGTGCCACCTCACGTACCATCGAGTACGTTCCGGAGGCGTTGATCCGCATGATGGATTCGAACTCTTGCGTCGTCGTCTCCATCGGGTCCGGCGTGGCACCTAGGACTCCCGCGGCATGAATGAGGACATCGATGCGACCGTACTTCCTCGTGATGGCCTGGACGACACCCGCGCATTGCTGTTCAGATGTGACGTCCAGCGGGAAGAAGGCAGCCAGCGCCTGGTCAGTTCTGGGGGCGCGGTCGGCGCCGATGATGACGGCATCTGCGGCTGAGAGCGCCTCGACAACTGCGTCGCCGATTCCGCCGCTCGATCCGGTCACCAGAACCACTTGCTCTTTGAGGCTCATATGAACTTTCCCACTCATGGCGTGGCTGACCCACGCAGATCGGGCATGCCCCTCTTCCGAGGAGAGGAACGCCTACGGCCGGGAACGCTTCGTCTGCCTAGCGGCCGATCCAGTACTGGAGACCACGTGCTCGCCCGCCAGCACCTCCGGGTCACGCAGAGATACGGTGGCGCGCTCGACCCGACTGCCGGTCTCCGGGAGCGTGAAGTAGACGATGAGGCAGACGGCGACGATGGCGATCATGTAGATGGCGACGTACATGGGGTGTCCCGCGCCGACGAAAGCGGCGGCTATGAGTGGCGCGGTACCCCCGAAGACGGCGATCACGATCTGATGCGAGAAACCGATGCCGGACACCCGCACAGCGGCCGGGAAAAGCTCGGCCTGGATGGTCGGGTAGACCGCCTGCCAGATGCCGAGAACGGCCCATCCGGATGCTGCGACGATAACGTACACGCCGAATCCTGGCTGGTTCAGCAGAAGGAGCAAGGGATAGAAGAGCACGATCATGCCGATGGCGCCGATGATGGGAAAGATCTTGCGTCGACCAAGTCGATCTGAAAGCGCTCCGCAAATTGGCACGATGATGACGAGCAAGACGAGTCCGATGACGCTCCCGGCCAGGGTGGAGGCCTGGTCCCGGCCGGTGGTCAGGTTGGCATAGGTGGGCAGGAAGGTAGCCCAGGTGTAGTAGGCCACGGCGGGGGCAGACAGCGCCGCCGTCTGTAGAAGAGCCTTCGGGTGTTCGCGGAGCAGGGCCAACAGACGAGCCGGCGCGGACTTTTGATCGACGAGAGAAGTTGCCTCGAACTCAGGGGTCTCGTCTGCGCGGAGCCGCAAGAGAAGACCGGCCACGCCGAGGACGCCGCCCACGAGGAAGGGGATGCGCCAACCCCAGGCGGCGAGGTCGTCCGGGGCGAAGGATGCTGTCACGATCGCGGCGGAGCCGGTCGCTGCGAGGGTCGCGAGACCGCTTGCCATGTTGGAGAACGAACCGAACAGGCCCCTCCTGTTCGGGGGTGCGTGTTCGACCATGAACGAGATGGCGCTCTGCTGCTCACTGCCGGCCGAGATCCCTTGGAGTATGCGTGCGAACAGGAAGAGGATCGGCGCTGCGTAGCCGATCGTCGCGAATGGAGGGGTGAGGCCGATGATCAGGGAGCCGAGCGCCATCCCGGAGACGGACAGTGTCAGAACTGCCCGTCGGCCGTAGCGGTCGGCCAGTGGGGAGATGATGATTCCACTGAATGGGCGAATTACAAACCCGATCGCGTAGGTGAGCAGCGCTGCGATAAGGGATGCGAAAGCTGAGTCGCTCGGGAAGATTTGTGCCGAGAACACCGCCGCGAGCAGTCCGTAGATGTACCAGTCGTACCATTCCACGAAGTGGCCGATCGTGCCTGCCACCAAGTTGACAGGGCGCTTGCGGCGATCGGACGCTTCAGGAAGCCCAGAAGGGCTCGGAGTGCCGAGCGGATCTCTGGAGTTCGTCATTGAGGTCTCCGTACTCTGCCGTGTTGCTGGGATGTGAGGTGTCACCAGGGGATGTTGAGAATTTCGGACACCGGAACGGTGCGGCGTGCGTGGTCTTGCCCGAGTGGGCCTGAATGGAAGGCCGCCGCAAACGGGCCCTCGCCCATCCGCTACGAGATCAGGGAACCGAAATAAAGCTGTAGGCGGCATGAGGAGGCACAGACGATCTCGGGGTAACCGCACATACTGGTGACGGGCGCGGACCGCCTCGACGTGGCCGGCGATCGCCGATGTCGCCGCTAACGCCTGTGATCGGGACGACCTGGTTCTTCACACTCATCGCTGGGCCGCGTTCGTCGCGTGGCTTGCCCACTGGCGGCCTTCTTGCTCGTCGATCGGCAGCCCCGCGGCCTCGAGGATGCGGTCGAGCAGCGTTTGTGTGGCGACGGCGTCGCGCCCGGATGTCAAGGGCGGCCGGCGATCTGCCGTGCGATCGAGGAAGTGGTGCACCGCGTCGGCGAAGCCGAGAGTCTCCGTGGCGGTTGCCCAGCCGAAAGCCTCCGAGCCGAGGTCACGGGTGGTGGTCACGCCATCGACGGTGATCGCAACGGAGCCCGGCGCCCGCACCTCGGCGGAACGCCCGGCGCCGTACGCATCGAGCTTCTCATTCCAGGCGCCAGCCGTCCGTGCTGCCACCAGCACGCCGGTACTGCCGGAGTCGAAGCGGATGACCGCCGCGACCCCGTCCTCCTCCCACGGATCGTCGCCCGCGGCGTGCGCGGTCACCTCGACGGCCTCGCCGCCGCAGTACCAGCGCAGCAGGTCGACCATGTGGATGGCGTTCTCGAACGTCGCGCGATACTCCGACCCCGGCCGGTTCTTCTGGGCAACGCAGAACGGGGCACCGGCCGACCCGAAGGTCTCGCGCCCGGCCACGTACACAGGGGCGTAGCGGCGATTGAAGTCGACCATCAGGATGCGGCCGCGCTCGTCGGCGAGGTCGGCCAGGCGCTCCGCCTCGCCGGCGGACGGCGCGAGCGGCTTCTCGCAGAAGACGTCCACGTCACGCCGCAGGCAGGCGTCGACGGCGAGGGCATGCTCCGAACGCGGGGTCAGCACGAAGACCGCGTCCAGCTCCTCGGCCGCGAGCATGTCCTCGACCGTCCGGTAGGCGGCGCCGAAGCCCCAACGTCGCATCAGCGGTGCAGGGTCCGGGCGGCGCGACACGAGTGCCGCGAGCTCCACGTCGTCCCGCTGCGACCAGCGTCGGCAGCTGCGCGATGGAGGCGATGTTTCCCGCGCCGACGATGCCCACGCGGGTCTGCGCGCTCACCGCGCACTCTCAGCGACGGATGGCTGGGTGAGAAGGGCGCGGAGCGCCGCCGCGGACCGCGCGAAGCCGACAACCGGTTCGGGCAGGTCGTGCTGGGTGCCAGCGGTACTCGTACTCGAGCGAGAGGACGTCGTCGTAGCCGAGCGTGGAAAGGGACGAGAGGATGCCGCCCCAGGGCACGACGCCGTCGCCGACGACGCGCGACCGCACTGCGCGCTCGGACGCCGCGACGCGCGCGGTTTCGGACGCCTGGAACGGCGCGTCCGGGTCGGTGAACACGAGGTCCTTCACGTGCACGTGCCCGACCAGGTCGCCCTGGATGCGCAGCGCCTCCTCGTACGGTTCGTCGTGGGTGAACGTCAGGTTGGCCTGGTCGTAGAGGACCCGTACCGCGGCGTGGTCCACCTCGCGCACCAGCCGCGCCGTCTCGGCCGCCGACTGGGTCATGGTCCCGAAGTGGTTCTCGACGCAGAGGCGTACCCCGGCGTCGGATGCTTCCGGCGCCAGCGTGCGCAGGGCCGCAACCAGTCGGTTCCAGCGGGCCCTGTGGTCCCGGTCGCCCGGATGCCACGACCCGGCGTAGACGCGCAGCCGGTCGGCGCCGACGATCTGCGCGATCTCGATCGCGCCGCGGAACTCGTCGAGCGCCGTCCGCCACTCGCTCATCGTCGAGAGCGTTGATCCCCGTCGTGTACGGCGTCAGCCCGACGATCGGGACACCCAGCTCTTCGGACACCCGCCGGGCCTCCTCGGCGCAGCGCCGGTCGCGCAGCGGCAGTCCCGAGCGGTAACCGTCCTGGTAGATCACCTCGGCGGCGTCGAGCCCGGCGGCCGCGAACAGCGCGAGCGCCTCCGGCACGGTCTGCTCCGGGGTTCCCAGGGTGTGGCCTGCGATCCGCATCGTCACTGGTCCTTTCCCGCGCTGTCGTCTGCTGCCGCGCGCCAGTCGGCGGGGCCGACCAGGGATGGCGGGTCGGCCACCCTCGAACGGTCGACGATCTCCATCAGCAGTCCCCACGGCGTGAGGAAGTAGGTCCATCGGTTGCCCGCGACGCGGGGGCTGTCGCCGGCGACCTCCTTGCGGTCGCCGAGCACGCGCACGCCCGGGATGTCGCGGAGCACCGCGACCGCCTCGTCCACGTCGTCCACCACGAAGCAGAGGTGGTGCCCGCCGGCGTCGCTGTGCCGCGGGTGCTCGGTGCGGCGGTCGGAGCTGCTCCACTCGAACAGCTCGACGTTGAGGTTGGGCGGCATGCGCAGCATCGCCAGCGTGAGGCGCGCATCCTCCGGCACGGCGAAGTTCTCGGGCATGAACTCCGCATCCGGTCCTCGGGTGGAGCGGTACAGCTCCTCCGCCCCCAGCGCCTGGACGAAGAACCGGACGGCCTCGTCCAGGTCGGGCACGGTGAACGCGACGTGGTCGGCGTACCGGACGCCGGGGATGCGGGACAGCTCGCGGTCGGTGCGCGCCATCATGCGCTCGACCCGGCGGTGGAGGCCCGCACCAGCAGTTCCGGCTCCAGGACGACGTGATCGACCGATCCGTCCGCTGCCTTCTTCTCAGCGAGGTCGATCGCGATGCTGCCCATGTCGGCGATCGGCTGGCGGACCGTGGTCAGCGCGGGGTTGAAGCGCGCGCCCAGGCTGAGCCCGTCGAAACCGACGACCGAGACGTCGGTCGGGACGCGGAAGCCCTGGACCGCCAGCGCGGAGATCAGGCCGAACGCGACCATGTCCTTCGCCGCGATGATCGCCGTCGGCCGGTCGGTCATCGCGACGAACTGTGCGGCCGCGCGCTCGCCCGCCTCGGTGTCGGCGCCGCTGTCGAGGACGATCGGGTCACCGTCGACCAGGTCGCGGTACGCGTCGATGCGGTCTTGGGCGGTGTGCGTGCCCGAGATACCCGAGACGTAGCCGATCCGGCGGTGGCCGAGCGAGCGCAGATGTTCGAAGGCGAGCTCGATGCCGCGGCGGTTGTCGACGGTGACGCTCGGCACCGTCGCGTGCTCGTCCACGCGGTCGATGACGACCACGCGCTGCCCGAAGTCGAACTGCGTCAGCGAATCGATGTCCAGCCGCGTGGACGGCGCGACGATGCCGAACGGCGCGTAGAGCGACTGCATCGCGGTCAGGTAGCCGGCTGTCTGCACCGTGTCGCCGTTCGTGACGCACAGCATCAGCTGATAGCCGCGGTCACCCGCAGCCTGCGGTCATCGTCTTGGCGAGCTCGGCGTAGAACGGGTTGATGATGTCCGGCACGATCAGGGGGACGAACGTGCTCGTCTTCCGGCGCAGCGCCTGGGCGAGCGGGCTCATCCTGTACCCGAGCTCCTCCGCGACGCGCAGGACGTGCTCCCGGGTCTCCGCATTGACCGCCTCCGGCCGGGAGAAAGCGCGCGAGACGGTCGAACGGTGCACGCCCGCTGCCTTCGCGACAGCCTCGATGCTCAGATCAGCCACGGTGTCCCCCTGCTTCATCGGCCTCGTAGGCACGCCAGATGATCCGCATGACGTCCTCCAGCTCACCCAGCGTCGGCAACCCGCGGAAGCCCTCGCCGAGTGTGCGCGCGACCTGCCGCACGAACGGATCGTAGAGAGGGTCGCTGTCCACGTCGATGACGGCCCTCTCGGTGCGGCCATCGAGCGTCGTGAACGTGGCCGATCCGTCCGAGTCGATGGAGGCGAACCCAGCCTCGCCCGCGGACGAGTAGCTGCAGTAACGCTTCAGCTCCGAGTGCGGGAACGCGTACCCCACCTCGATGATCGCCTCGCGGCCGTCCGATGTAGTCAGGACGAGGGTCGCGTGGTCCTCGATCGTTCTCGCATGCAGGGTGGACGACAGCCTTGCGACGACGTCGGCAGTCGTGTCGGCGCTGCGCTGCAAGAAGAGATCGACGAAGTGCGGACCCAGGTTGGCGAGGCAGCCGCCGCCGGCGCGCTCGGGGTCGAGCATCCACGGGTTGCCGTTGCGGTCGTAGCGCTCCGGCGGACCGGCGATGAACGAGAGCCGCTGGTACACCGGTCGCCCCGCCTTCGCGAGCCAGGTGTCCGCGGGACCGCCACGCTGTATCAGCGGCACGGTGGCCGGGACGCGCGCCTCCTCGGCGGCGCGCCGCACCCCCTGTAGCTGGTCGAGCGAGGTACCGAGCGGCTTCTCGACGACGAACGGGATGCGCCGCTCGATCAGCGCCCGGCACATCTCGGCCATGCGGTCGTGCGGGCCGAAAACGTACGCGAGCTCGACGTCCCGCAGATCCAGCAGCCGGCACCAGTCGGCTTCGACCGAACTGCCCCACAGCTCGGCGAGGTCACGCACCCGTTCGGGGTCGTCGTCCGACAGCCCGACGACCCTGTGCACCTCGGCGATCGTCGCTGCATACAGAGGGACGTGCCAGTGCGACGCGCCCAGAACGACAGTGCGCGCACGGCTCACGACGACACCACCGCACGGGCCCGGTCTGCCCTGAGTAGGGCGTCGGCAACCCGGGTCACAGGCAGCGCTTCCGCGGAACCGGCTCTGGCCCCACTCCGTCGGGCGAACCGGACAGTCTCGGGCTGCGCCTGAAGAAGATGAAGATCCACCGCGCATCCCTCGTGAGATCGGTTGCTGAGATCGGTTGCTGAGATCGGTTGCTGAGATCGGTTGCAGCGACACTAGAGAGCATGCGACAGTCCGTCAAGCAGGTCTTTCTCCGCCCAGAAGGGGACGCGCATGTTCACCAAGCTTGCGACGCTGCGCACGATCGAAGAGTCCGGTGCCGTCCTCATCGTTCGGCTGCCGGACGCCGACATCGCCGAGCGCGTCGCGCACGCCGCGATCGAAGGCGGGTTCCGCGCGCTCGAGATCACGCTGTCCATCCCGGGAGCCGTCGATCTCGTTCGCCGACTGGCCGCGCAGTACGCGTCGGAGGGCGTCGCGGTGGGGGCGGGGACCGTGCTCGATGGCCACGCCGCGTACGAGTGCATCCGCGCCGGCGCGCGTTTCCTGGTCAGCCCTCAGCTGAACCCCGAGATGATCCGCGTCGCGAACCGCTACCAGGTGCCCACGATCAGCGGGGCGTTCACCCCGACGGAGCTCATCGAGTCGGCCGAGGCGGGCGCGGACATCCTCAAGCTGTTCCCCACGGAAGGCGCGGGCATCCCGTACGCCAAGGCCGTGCTCGCGCCTCTGGCGCACCTGCCGATCATGCCCGCGGGCGGCGTGACGACGGCGAACGTCGCAGAGTGGTTCGCGGCTGGCGTCGCCGGCGTCGGCGTGGGCAGCGCCGTCACCAAGGCGTGGCAACCCGACGGTGACTTCACCCGGGTCACCGGCGCTGCCCACGACTTTCTGGCAGCGGTGCAGGACGCGCGCCGATGACCGAACCGACCCTCCGCATCGTCATCGGCACGGCCGGCTCCGGCAAGTCGACGATCGCCCAGCGCCTCGCCCGCGAGCACGCCGCCGCCTACCTCGACAAGGATGCGATGAGCGCCCGCTTCGTCGAGGCCGCCCTGCTGGCGGCCGGCTACGACCCCGGCGACCGCGAGTCGAACGCGTTCTACCGCGAACGCATCCTGCCCCTCGAGTACGACTCGCTCCTCGACGTCGCCGGGGCCAACCTCCGCATCGCCCGCTCGGTTGTCATCGACGCACCGTTCAGCCCGTACCTCTCCGATCCCAACTTCATCACCGCGGCCGCGGAGCGCTTCGACTGGCCGCCCGTCGACATCGAGGTGATCCGCGTCCGCGCCTCCCCTACGACACTTCAGCAGCGCCTGCGGAAGCGCGGCCTCGAGCGGGACCGCTAGAAGCTCGCCCACTGGGACGAGTACTGGACGACGCACGGGGGACGACCGTGCGCGTGGACAGGCGTTCGTCTATCAGAATTCTCCAACCACGCAGATGAGGCTGAATCGTCCTTGGACAAGGGAAGCAACTAGTGGCTTGTCACGCAGCCTTGGCCGGGTAATTGGTCCAGGTGCGGATCGGTGAGTCGATGGCGAAGTTGGTCTTGGGCTGGGCGCGGGCGTTGCGCCAGCGGACGTAGGCGGCGATCGCGGCGTTCTGCTCGTCGTGGCTGCGGTGATCGGTGCCGTTGAGGGCGAAGTAGCGCAGCGCGGCGAACTCGGCCTCGATCCAGTTCAACCACGACCCGTAGGTCGGCAGGAACACCAACTCGACCCGGTTGGCGGCGCACCACGTCGCGGACCTCGGGCGTGGCGGTGCGGGGAGAAGTTGTCGCAGACCACGTAGAGCTTCTCGCCGGGCCAGCGGGCGCGCAGCGCCTTGAGCAGGTCGAGGAACTCGATCGCAGCGTTTGCGGTCCCGGATCCGGTAGAACAGCTTGCCGGTGGCCAGGTCCAGCGCGGCGAGCATGTGCATCACCCCGGCGGTGCGGGTGTAGGTGGCCCGCTGCCGGCGCGGCTGGCGCTGCGGGCCGCCAGGCTTTGCCCTTGCGGGGCAGCAGGTTCAGCGGCCCGAACTCGTCGACGCAGACCACCCGGCCGTCGGCGGGTGGATGGTCGTAGAGGTCCAGGACCCGGCGCATCTTGGGGATGAAGTCCGGGTCGGTGGAGGCCTTCCACGTCGTGGTGGTCTGCCAGGACACGCCGCCGGCGCGCAGGATCCGGCGCAGCGTCTCCCGGCTGAGCTCGGCGACGATGCCCTCGGCGAGCAGGTGGTCGCGCAGCTTGGCCAGCGACCAGGTGGAGAACGCGGTGATGCCCCAGTCGGCGGGGGACGTCCGGGCGATCAGGCAGATCCAGCTCGCGGATCTGTTCACCGATCTTCTTCGGGCGTCCCCCGCTCCGTTTTGGGTCCAGCGCGTCGAACCCCCGCTCGTTGAACGCGTGGATCACATCGCGCACGTAGTCCTCGCTGACCTGCAGCAACGAGGTGATGTCGCGGACGGTCTGGCCCTGGCCGGACATCAGCACCACGATCGCCCGGCGCAGCCGCACCGGGTCCTTCGCGGTCCGGGTGATCCGCTGCAGCTTGCGGCCCTCGTCCATCGACAACGGCCGCACGAACACGCTCGGTCTGCGAGCCACATCCACCTCCCGCACTCGACGTGCGGGCAGCCTCCCGAGACCGGCAGGCAAGATCGTTTGGCAACCCCGTGCCGCACGATCCCACCGCGGGCATCAGGTGGTGGCCCGTCGGTCGAAAGGCGGGTTGGCCAACGTTCTGATGGTGCGGTGAACACACTCTTCGAAATTGATGACCGGGATGTTCTTCGTGGCTGGGCTGCAGGTCGGCGGGGTAGCCGTCGGCCTAGCGGCGCGCCGGCGGGCGTGGCTGCGGCGGTGTCGGGTGTGCGGTTCGCGTTCTATGGGCGGACCTCGACGGCGGACTATCAGGATCCGATGTCGTCGAGGGCGTGGCAGGTGGAGATCGCGTGGTCGGTGATCGCCGAGCGCGGCGAGGTCGTGGTCGAGTTCTTCGACGCGGGTTGGTCGCGGGAGGTGGCGTGGGAGCGGCGTCCGCAAGCGGCGGCGCTACTGGCTGCAGCGCGCGACCCGCGACGACCTTTCGACACGGTGGTCGTGGGGGAGTTCGAGCGGGCCTTCTCCGCGCGCCAGTTCCTGCCGGTGGCCGCGTCACTCGCGCGTCACGGGATCCAGGTGTGGCTACCTGAGGCGGACGGGCCGGTGAACCCTGCGGACCCGGTGCACCGCGCGCTGATCACGGTGTTGGGTGCGAAGGCGAAACATGAGGTGGTGCGGGAGGAGTCGCTGCCGTAGTCCTTGCCGGCGATCACGAGAAGGGGGATTCCGGCGGCCCGGTAGGACATCGCGGCGTCGTAGACGGCTTTGGCGTCGCCGTCGGTGAAGTCGCGGGTGGAGCCGCCCTCGACCCCGGGGACGAGCCGGTTGCGCAGCCGGAGGTTGGCGAAACAGCCGCGCATCATGACCTCGTGGTTGCCGCGCCGGGAGGCGTAGGTGTTGAGCTCGAAGCGCGGCACGAGGCCCGTGAGGTAGCGGCCGGCGGGGGTGTGGGGCGGGATGGCGCCGGCGGGGGAGACGTGGTCGGTGGTGACGGAGTCGCCGAGCTTGACCAGCACGCGGGCGTCGGTGATGTCCCGCATCGGGCCGGGCTCGCGGGTCATGCCGTCGAGGTACGGTGGGCGGCGCACGTAGGTCGAGTCGTCGGCCCAGCCGAACGTGGTGCCGGTGGGGGCGTCGAGGGTGCGCCAGCGGTGGTCGCCGGTGAACACATCGGCGTAGGTGCGGGTGAACATCTCGGCGTCGACCGTGCTCTCGATGACGTCCTGGACGTCCCGTGCGCTCGGCCAGATGTCGCGCAGGTGTCCAGATCTGCCCATCAGCTGCGGAACGCGAGCTGCTCGGCGGCGACGAATTCGGTCGTACGCAGCAGGGAAACAACAACGGCTACTGCCAGGACGGCCCGTTGACCTGGTTCGATTGGGACCACACCGACGAGGAACTGTTCGGCTTCACCCGGCGCCTGATCGCATTCCGGCGAGCGCACCCGGTGTTCAGGCGAAGGCGATTCCTCTCCGGGGGTCGACTGGCGGCGACTGCGCTGGTACACACCGGCCGGCGAGATCGTCACCGCGGAGGAATGGGCTGGTCCGGGTGCGCGCAGGGTGGCGATCTACCTCGACGGGGTCGACAAGCCCGACCATGCCGAGGACCGCACCCTGCTCCTCGACGACGACTTCCTCGTGCTGGTCAACGCCTGGCGGGAGCCTCGGGAGTTCGTGATACCGCCGACTCGGGACGGTCAGGTCTGGGAGCCGGAGCTGGACAGCTTCGAGCCCACCGGTATCCGTTCCCCGGCGAAGCTCGCGCCGGCGACCCCGTCACCGTCAACGCCAGGTCGTTGGTCGTGCTGCGCGGACCTGTCGCGGAGCACCGCCCGGCAACTCCGGCGACCGGCGCGCCGCCTCGCTGATCTGATCGCTCACACCGGCGCGCCGCCCATCGGCGGCGCGCCGGGGCCGCGCTGGCTTCATTCATCACGCGGTGGAGGTGGCCGCCGGTTGCTGGTCGCGGAGCGCCGGAACGGCCTGCGCCGGACCTCGGCCCAGTACCTTGGCCTTGGCCTGCGCGAACTCCTCGGCCGAGATCGTGCCGCGGTCTCGCAGGTCAGCGAGCTTGGCGAGCTCGTCGGCCGTGCTCGTCGTGCCGGCCATGGCGGTCTCCCGGACGTACTGCCCGAACGCCTCCTCGTTGCGCTGGGCCCGCGCTCGACCGCGCTCGTTCATCGAGCGACCGCGAGCGATCAGGTAGACGAGGGCACCCAGCCAAGGCGCAACGACCAGGGTCAAGATCCAGAGCGCCTTGCCCCAGCCCGACAGCTCGTGGTCCCGGAAGATGTCGCCGAAAATCGCGATCAGCAGCCAGATCCACGTGATGAGGATCATGAACCAGAAGATGGATAGGATCACGTCCCAGAAAGGCATCTCGATCTCCTCGATCCGTGCCTGGGGCACCGCTACTGGCACGGGGCCACCGCCGACCGGTCAACGATCGGCCCCAGGCATCGGACCGGCATCACCCGCCGCAGGTGAGGGCGGTTGGGCCGGCGTCGCGGAGTGGCGTGTGGGGATGTCGCCTGGCGGGCTCACTCCATCAGCCAGACCTCGGCGAGGTCGATCGCGGCCATGCCGTGCTCGGAACCGATCCGCTCGAGGGCGGAGGCGAGCGTCAGCGAAAGGTCGACGGTGATGGCGGCAAGACCGTCGACGCCCGCTTCCGCGAGCGCGGAGGCCGCGATCGCCCGCGCTGCGTCTGCTCCCGCGTCCGGATCGTCGGCGGCGTCGAGAGCTGCTCGGGTCAAGTCGTAGGCCCGGCTCCGGGCGTACCGGTGGATGGATTCGCCACGCCCCGTCGCGTTCTCACTCATGAGGCGCTCCTTCCGGCCGAGCCTTGGGGCGTTCCGGCCGTTGTCACCTGCCGGCACACATCGGCACCACCCGCGGGGTGACGCGGGAGTCTGACGGAATATAGATATCGTCGCAGGGGTACAGTGCGACTGAATCCCAGAAAGTTGTCGGGCGGCGGTCAGGGGACGGCTGCGAACCTCTTCCCACAGTTTCGAGGAGCAGGAGCGTGTCCGAACCGGCGTCCGACGTTCCTTCGCGGCAGAAGGCCCTCGAAGCCGTCCGCGCCCTGCTCACGGACGACCACAACGATGAGCGCGGGCGGGCTGTCCTGCAGGACCTGGTGGACCGCACGGTGCGTGACGAGGGCGCAGCGGGGCTCTCCGAGCTCAGCGTGACGCTGTCGCTCGCCCTGGCGCGGGCGCTCGAGCGGATCGCTTTCGATCAAGGGCTCGCCGCCGCCGACCTCGTTGAGGTGTGGTTCGCGGAGTGACGGGTGCTGCTCACTCCGGCAGCCGTGGGCGGGAAACCGCGGGTCGCGACGATCGGGCACCGGAGCCCGGGCACGACACCGGTACTGACCGCGGGCACGCGGTGCGCAAAGGGCCTGGTGCTCCTGGCCTGGCGGCGCGAGCAGGCGGGTACAACCACGCAGAGCCTCGGGGTCGCCGCGCGCCAACCGTCTACGCCGCATCGTCCGCGCCGAAGCCGCACGCAGCGTCACCGCCGCGTCCACAGGTTGACCTGGAATCGCGACTAGCCGTTTGGGGTGATCACCGCACGTCCTTGGATTTCGCCGTCACGGAGGAGGTTGTACGCCTCGCTCGCGCGCTCCAGCGGGAATTTCTCGACGAGCATTCTTATCTTTCCTGCCCGGGCGAGGCTGATGACGTCCATGAGTTCGGGGATCGAGCCCCAGTAAGTTGAGGCGACGGAGCATTTTTTTGCTGGACTGTAGAAGTTCACGGGTAATGCGCCGCCACCAAGTCCCACGATCGTGACATGGCCGAGCACCCGGGACATCTGTGCGGCCATCTCCGGCGTTTGTCCCACGCCTACCATGTCGAGGATGAGGTCGGCGCCATGCCCGTGGGTGATATCCCGGACCCGGTGGACCGCATCGGCGTCAGAGACCAGTGTCTCGTCGGCACCCAGGAGTCGGGCGGTTTCGAGCGTGGCCGCCGACGTGTCCACCGCGACGACGGTGGCGACGGCGCTGAGCGCCTTTATCACCTGGACGGCCATTTGACCGAGGCCGCCCGCGCCGATGACGACGGCGGTCGATCCCGGCCCGAGCAGCTGTAATGATCGTTTGACGGCGTGATAGCTGGTGAGGGCAGCGTCCGTCAGAGGTGCGGCGTCACGCGGGTCGAGGTCGCCCAGCCGAAGCAGGAAGCGGGTGGACGGAACAAGCATGAAGTCGGCCAAGCCGCCATCTCCGCCGAGCCCGCCGGGCATGCTTTGTCCCGGGTTCTAGCAATAGTTCTCCATCCCTATGCGGCAGTTGGCACAGCTGCCGCAGCCCCATGGACCGTACACGAGGACGGGATCCCCGACCGCAAATCCTGTTGCGCCCGACCCTAGTTCCTCGACCCAGCCGGCGTTCTCATGGCCGAGGGTGCAGGGAAGGGGCACCGACGGCGCGTCCAGCGGCACATCCAGTATGTGGAGATCGGAATGGCAGGCGCCGGCACCGCCAATCTCTATCAATGAGCCTTTGCCATCCTGATCAACAGCTGGCGATCATGAGGGTTTGAACTGCGGCGATGAGTTCGGCGGCCCGGCTTGGGCTGGACCGGATCTTGCGCAGGATCCGCCAGTTCTTCAGCTCGGCATTGACCCGCTCCCCGGGGCCGCGCCTACGGGCGTGGGCGGTGTTGACCTGCTTCTGACTGCGGGACGGGCGGCGGTAGCGGCCGGTGTCCGGGTCCAAGCGCCCGCCGCTGCGGCACGGCGACCGTTGGGCTGGCGCCGTAGTAGGCGGTGTCGGCGACCGCGGGGATCTCCGCGTAGCGGTAGACCGTCGAGGCGCCGATCTGGAAGCCGCAGCCCAGGTCCGCATAGGTCTCGCCCTTGCGCAGGTAGGCCACCACCAGGAGGGCCTGGCGGCCGGCCGACAGCTTGCGCCAGCGAGTCGCTCGCTGCTTGCGGTGCGCGCGCAGGGCATCGGCGAGCATGCCGAGCGCGCGGCTGGGCACAGCCATCCCGGACGGGTAGGACAGCACGTGAAGCTCCTGGTCAGGCGGATTGATCTCAGCAATCGCCCGTCTACCAGGAGCTTCACCCATTCGTGGTCACACCACGCCGCGCACCCTCTGACCACCTCGAACGCCAGGTTGGCAAAGGCTCAATACCTGCCCGAGGCCGGGTTCGGGTACCGCGACTTCACGAAGCTGGGCCGGCTTCTGCGTCTCGACGAACTGGAACGCCTGCATGATTCCTTCGATCTCTAATCCCTGATACGGTCGTAGTCGATCACTAGGTGTAGTGGCCCCCGGAAGACCGGACTACGCCGGTACGGCGGCGGATCGACTACCAGCCGTGGGTTCTCCACACGCCGCAAGAAGACCTCCAAGGCGATATTCACCTCGAGTCGTGCGAGTGGGCCACCGAAACAAACGTGGATGCCGCCGCCCCAGCCAAAATGCTCGTTGTCCGGGCGTTCGGGATAGAACTTGTCCGGGTCGGGGAAACGGCGTGGATCGCGGTTCGCCGCGCCGTACATCAGCATGATCGCCGAACCCTTCGGGATGACCGTGCCGCCGATCTCGAGGTCAGCGGTCGCAGATCTGCTGGGGAAGAACTGGACCGCCGACTCGAGGCGCAGGACCTCCTCGACCGCTCGGGGAACCAAATCGGGCCGGCGGCGTAGAAGCTCGATGCTCCCGGGGTTTCGCAGCAGGGTCAGCACAGAGTGGGAGATCGTGTTGACCGTGGAATCGTGACCGGCGACGAACAGCAGTATCGCGTTCCCCACAGCTTCGCTGGGGTCCATCGGTCCGTCCGGACCATCCTCGTTGACCAACCTCGAAAGCAGGTTATCACCGGGCTTTCGGAGATAGCCCTCGATCAACTCTTGGAAGTACTGCTTGAGCGCGGCCCCGCCTTCTCTTCCCTTCGCGGCGCGGGCCCTACCCACGTCGGTGGCCGCATCCGGGCTGAGATCCACGCCCCCTGCCGCGTCAGAAATCCAGCCATGTAAAGCTTTCTCGTCAACCAGTGGAACGCCCAGAATCTTGCAGATCACGGTCAGCGGAACCCGATAAGCGTACTCATCGACGAGGTCGATCCGGGTCTTGTCCCGGGCTTTGTCGAGCGACTCGTTACAGAGCCGCTCGATGTCTGGGCCCATGTTCGGGATGAGGTGGGGCGTGTGCGGCGGGCCGAAGTAGTGCATCGCCTGTCGGCGCGCTCGGTCGTGGTCTGGCGGATCAGAGATGATAAACATGGTAGGCGGCCGACCGTGCGCCTTCATGTGGTCGACCTCGGGCGAGGATTCTCTCGAGACTCCCAGCCTGGCCGGCAGCGGACTGCGAAAGATGTCGGAGCTCACCCGGAGATCGTGGGTCAATGCCCGGAGTTCCCGGTAGCCGGTGATGACATACACGTCGTCGGCCACCCGCGCCACAGGAGTTTTTCGTAGCTCGTCGAAGAAGCGGTACGGGTCGGGGCGGTTCTCGAATTTCATGGCTTCGGCCCAGGCGATCTCTGGCCTCATGATGTCTCCTCGGTCGCCTTTTGTTTTCAGCGCATTCGCGGCCGGTACTCGTACTCGGCTGCACGTTCGGTCGGGTCGTGGCCGGTCAAGACGACATCCGGGATCCCCGTCGGGACGCCCGGCTTCGGGAATCGGGCCGGGACCGGCTCCGTCCCGTTCGCCTGATCGAAGCCCGGCGGCGGAGGCGGGAAGGGAGCCGATCGCTCGATGAGTTCCCCGTAGTACTCCAGCCACTTGCCGTGATTGAAAGTGACGGCCGCCACGATACGGCCCCGGCGCCCATAGGCGGCGGCGAAACGCCGATCCTCCACCGATCCCTGGGTGATGACGATCTCGTCCGCGAAGGGGCCGACGCCGACACCCTTGATGTTGACGCCGAACTGGCCCGACCAGAAAGCGGGCAACGACAGATGCGGACGGCGGTCGGGCTCGAGGCTCACCATGTTGTGCGCGGCGACCTGGCTACCGAAGACGGCGTTGTCCCAATGCTCCTGTACGAGGAACTGGTATTCGTACAGCACGTGCGGTGCGCGGGCGATGTCACCCGCGACGAAGATGCTGTCGCTCACCACTCCGTTGGCGTCGAAGGCGCGGCAACCCGCGTCGCAGCCGACGCCCCACGGGCCGCTGGCCAGGCCCGCCCCCTGCAACCATTCGGTGTTGCGGATCGAACCAAGCGATGGTATGACCACGTCGACGTCGAGCGTGGTCCCGTCGGAAAGCCTGGCCCGACACGCGTGACCGTGCCCGTCGCCGTCCAGCGCCTCGACCGAGACGCCGGTGCGCAGGTCGACGCCATGGTCCCGCTGCATTTCAGCGGCGATGTCGCCGATCACGCCTCCCAGAGCCCCGACGAGCGGGCCGTCGGCGCGCTCGGCGACGGTGACGGCGAGGTCGAGCTCGCGGCAGACCGAGGCCACCTCTGAACCGATGAACCCGGCTCCGATGATCAGCACTCGACTCGGTCTGGCCGCCAATGCCGCCCGCAGTCGTTGCGCGTCTTCGGATGTGCGGATCGTGAGCACTCCCTCGAGTGCGGCCTCCTCGGGATTGAACCACGGCTGTGCGCGCGTACCGGTCGCGATCAGCAGACGATCGTAGGGAACCTGTTCACCATTGGATAGCTGCACCTGCTTGGCGCGTCGATCGAGCCCGGTGGCGGCCACTCCTAGCCGCCAGTCCGCACCGACCGTTCGCATCCGCGGGAGCAGCGTCCCTTCGGCGCGCGCCAATCCTTTCAGCACCTGCTTGGAAAGCGGAGGCCGGTCGTACGGTTCGTGTTTCTCGTCCCCGATGATCGTGAGTTTCCCGTTGAAGCCCTCGTCGCGTAAGGTCTCGGCGGCGCGCAGTCCAGCCAGGGAGGCGCCGACGATGACAATCCGGCCGTTGGTCTTGAAGTCGGTCACCAGGTCGGCGACGAGTGCGGCGCTTGTCACGCGGTTTCCCCCTTCTCGTCCACTCGGTCCACGATGATGGCCTGCACGGGGCAGGACGCCGCCGCCCGCAGGACATGCTGACGCAGTGCGTCCTTCGGGTTGGGGTCGTACTGCAGCGCCTCCTCACCGTTGAGGTGGAGAACCTCCGACGCCAGCGGAACGCATTGCGCATATCCTTGGCATCGATTCAGGTCGACAGCAATTCGCATCGATATTCCCTCCAGCTACTGGCTGGCCATTACGCGTTGAATCTCTGCCTCCTCGTCCACAATGAGGTTCCCGGATTCGTCCACTGTCACGGTTCGGATGGTGCCGGTGAAGGGGAACGGAGCCTCGTAGTCGTGGGTGACCGCCTCCGCGAAGTCGTAGCCGCAGCTGACGCCTTCTACTCCGAATGTGATGGGCACGGTGACCGGGATGTCGGCGTTGGCGACGAGTTGACCGTCGACGTAGAGCCGGCCGCGTCCAGGCGTCCCCTTGCCGGTACGGAGGTCCGGCTCGCCGGTGACCTCGAACTCGAACCGCAGCTGGTGGGTTCCGGGCTCGAGCGGATCGGGCGCGGTGACCCGGTACTCCGTCCTGCCCACATAATTGTGTACGTAGTGCAGCCGGTCATCCTTGACGTACAGCGCGATGCCCCCGGTCACGCCGCCCTGGGCGAAGAGGACACCCTGCGCGCCGCCGTCGGGGATGTCGACGTCGGCGGCGATGCTGTACGGCCGATTGAGAAGTTTTGGTGCCGAACCGACGGGCACCGGTGATCCGCCGGGGTAGTAGACGTACCGGCTGCGGGTCGCGGTCAGCTGGGGGCGGGAAACGACAAGGCGCTGGAGCATCGAACTGTCGAGGGGCAGGACGTCGTACTTCCCGGCCTCCGCCCACCACAGGGTCACCAGCTCGCGCAGCTTGTCCGGGTACTCGGCCGCCAGGTTGCGCGACTCGGTGGGATCTCCGTCCCGGTGGTAGAGCTCCCAGCCGTTGACCTCGAGGTCATCGAGGACCTCCGGCGAGAGTGGTTCGCCTACTCGCCTTCCACGGGCCGCCGCCTCGGTGAAGCTCGGGCCGGGGAACGGGCAGACCGCCCGCCACCCGTCATGGTCGATGGCCCGGCTACCGATCATCTCGAAGTACTGCGTCACATGTCGGGTGGCAGCGTCGGCATCGCCGAGGCTGTAGGCGAAGCTGATGCCCTCCAGCGGCTTCTGGGCCACTCCGCGTATGGCTCGCGGCGGCTCGGCCCCCAGCAGCGCCAGGACGGTCGGGACCATGTCAATGGCATGGACGTACTGTTGGCGGATCTCGCCGCGAGCGGGGATCCCCGTCGGCCAGGACAGCACGAAAGGATCGGTCACCCCACCGCGGTAGGTCTCCCGCTTCCACCGCCGGAACGGCGTGTCCCCGGCCCAAGCCCAGCCCCAGGGATAGTGGTTGTACGAGCTCGGGCCGCCCAGCTCGTCCGCGCGGGCGAGGTTCTCCTGAAGGTCCTCGGGCACGGCGTTGAAGAAGTAGAACTCATTGAACGACCCCGTCGGTCCGCCTTCGCAGCTCGCCCCGTTGTCCGAGATGACCATCACGATGGTGTTGTCCAGCTCGCCGAGCTCCCCGATCGCATCCAGGACCCGGCCGAAATGGTGATCGGCGTGAGACAGGAATCCGGCGAAGACCTCCATGAACCGGGCGTAGAGCCGCCGCTCCTCCGCCGAGAGGGTGTCCCACTCGGCGACATCTTGGTCGCGCGGTGGCAACTGCGCGTCCGGGGCGAGCAGCCCCAGTTCCTTCTGCCGCTCGAAGATCATCTCCCGGGCGTGGTCCCAGCCCATGTCGAAGCGACCCCGGTACCGCTCGATCCACTCGGTCGGCGCATGGTGCGGGGCGTGACACGCTCCGGGGGCGTAATACAAGAAGAACGGCTTCTCGGGAGCATTCACGTGCGCGTCACGGATGAAGCCGATCGCGTGGTCGGCCAGGTCGACATCCAGGTGGTAGCCCTCGGCCGGCGTGCTCGGCTGGGTAACGCTGGAGTTGTCCTCCGTCAGGTCCGGATACCACTGGTTGGTCTCTCCGCCGAGGAAGCCGTAGAACCGGTCGAAACCGCGGCCCAGCGGCCAGCGGTCGAACGGCCCGGCAGCGCTGATCTCCTCGGCAGGGGTCAGATGCCACTTCCCGACCGCGAAGTTGTTGTAGCCACGCTCGTGCAGGATCTCCGAGAGCATCCCGTTCTCGAACCGCATTCGGCAGTCATAACCGGGGAACCCGGTGGCGCACTCCATGATCGCGGCCACCCCGTTGGAGTGGTGGTTGCGGCCGGTCAGGATGCACGCCCGGGTCGGCGAGCACAGGGCGGTGGTGTGCATGTTTGCGTACCGCAGTCCAGCGGCCGCCACCCGGTCGATGTTGGGTGTGTCCACCAGGCCGCCGAAGCAGCTGAGCTGGCCGTAGCCGACGTCGTCGAGGACGTAGAACAGGACGTTGGGTGAGCCCGGGGCGGCGCGCAGCGGAGCGGGCCATGCGGCTGAGGACTCCTGGGCGGTGCGGCCGATGACGCCGGGAAACGCGGTGCCGGGAGGGTATTCCAGTAACTCGCTCATCGCTGTTCCTCACCTTCAGTGACCAGTGCAGAGCCGGCCGGAACACGCCTTTCAATCCGGCAGCCGTTTTAGGGAAATCACCTCGAGACCCATGGCGCTGCACAGTGCCAGCAGGTCGCACAGGTCCGATTGGTCGTCCATCTCACCGAGCATGACCGTCTGCGGTGGGAGAGCCTCGACCTTCATCGTCCAGAACGCGCTGCGCGCGCGCTGGGAAAGACGGCCGTTCACCCTGATCTCGTATCGCGCGGGCGTCATCGTCGGCCTCGCCCTCCCGCCTCGGTTCGGGCGCACGCCGCCACCTTCGGACGGCAGCCGGCTCGAGTCATCACACGGTGTGGGTGAACGTCGCCGCACAGCCGCGGAGGTCGCCGGTCGAACCGCTGATCACGGCTCCGGCGCGAAGTCGTGGACCGATGGCGATGGCTGGGCGCCCCTGTGCTCCACCCGGTCGCGATTTGCCTCGGGAGACCCCTGCCGCGGTCCGGCCGGAGTGCGCAACAGCAGTGCGGTGCCGATCAACGCCGCCGCGGCCGACGCGGTGAGGATCCCGACCTTGGCCTGGCTGATGAGGTCGGCGGACTCGAACGCGAGATCGGTGATGAACAACGACACGGTGAACCCGATGCCGCCCAGCGCGGCGACCCCGATGATCTCCCGAGGGTGCATGTCGGCCGGTAGCGCGCCCCAGCGGCGCCAGCGCACCAGGTGCGTCACACCCGCGATACCGATGATCTTGCCGAGGATGAGCCCGACGATGACGGCCCAGGTGAGCTGATGCGTGAACGACTCGCCGAGCTTGCCGCCGCGGAGGTCGACGCCTGCGTTCGCCAGCGCGAACAGCGGGATGACGAGGAACGCGCTGACCGGGTGCAATGCCTCCTCGAGGGCACGGAGCACGGCGCGGCCGCGGACCGGGTGTGCGGGAGTGAGCAGACCGAAGGCGACCCCCACCAGGGTGGCGTGCACCCCCGACTCGAACGTCGCCACCCAGGTCAGGACCCCGAGCGGCACGTAGCCCCACGGCGAGACGACACCCACCCGACACAGCACGACCGCGGCCAGCAAGCCGACGGCGGCAATGGCCAACCACCACAAGTTGATGCCCGTGCTGTAGAAGACGGCGATCACCAGGATCGCGACGATGTCGTCGACGATCGCCACGCTGAGCAGGAACAGCTTCGCCCCGGCCGAGACCCGCGCGCCCAACAGCGCCAGCACGCCGACGGCGAAGGCGATGTCGGTGGCCATGGGAATGCCCCACCCGCTGGCTGCGTCCCCGCCACCGCCGAGGACGGCGAGGTAGATCAGAGCCGGAATGGCGACGCCACCCAGTGCGGCCAGGGCAGGCAGCGCGGCGGCGCGCCGGTCGCGCAAGTCGCCGACCACGAGTTCGCGCTTGATCTCCAGACCGATCACGAAGAAGAAGATGACCATCAGGCCGTCGTTGACCCAGTGCTGCAGGTCCTCACTGATCGTCACGGTACCTACCGCGATGCTGATCTTCTGGTGCCAGAACTGCGCGTACCCGTCAGCTGCCGGGCTGTTCGCCCAGATCAATGCCAGTGCGGCCGCGACGACCAGCACGATCCCGCCGGCGCTCTCCGCGTGGAGGAACGCTCGAAGTGGCGTCCCGACAGCGGCGGCGAGGCGCCCTCCCGGACCGGCCACGGCTTCCCCCGTACCTGTCGGGTCGATCCTTCGATCTTCGGGTGATCCGTTCGGCATTCACAACCACCGGCCGTAATGAAATGGGTGACAAATTGCTGCCAGGCCACATGGTCCATCCCTGACCTGGAGCAGCATCACCCGACGCGGGTGATCCCGGCTCGCCGAGGTGGGGGAACAGTCGCCGGGCGAAGGACCGCCTGCCTGGTCGCGGGGGTCCGCATCGAACCTGGAGGACGTGTCGTGACCACCACATCTGGAGGGGCGTCCGTCGGTCGTGGACGTCGGATCTCGCCGAAGCTAATCGTCGCGTTGCTGGTGGCGGTGCTGATGGCGATCTTCATCGCGCAGAATCGCGCGGCGGTCACGATTCAGCTCTTCACGATCAACCTGACGTCGCCGCTGTGGCTCATCCTCGTTGTCGTCGCCGTGCTCGGCGCCCTCATCGGGTTCCTCCTCGGTCGACGACGATGAATGTGGGGTCCATCTGCCGTACCGCAGCTCGGCATTCGTCGCAAGACGGTGATGCGAAGTATCTGGAGACTCGGGACCTTCGATTTCATGGACACCACTGGTCGTGAGTTCTATCGTGAGCGTTCTGCCGGTTCACGACATGGGAACCGGCGATCTACCGCCGTCGGCGAATGTACGACCTGTGGAGGGCCGGGGGGACGATAGGGGGCTGGTCGTCGTGCCGCTCGTTCCGCAGAGCAAGATCACAATTCCGCAGCTCCCCCCTGAATTCGTCGTGCGTCCCGGGCTTCGCGCTGCCCTCGAGGTGAGCTCCACCGCCGACGTGGCGCTCGTCTGCGCACCGGCGGGCTACGGCAAGACGCTCCTGCTGGCGGACTGGTCCCGCACGAGCACCACCGCGGACACCGCGTGGGTGAGCGTCGATCGCGACGACAACGACCCGCGGAGACTGTGGACGGCGATCGTGGCATCGCTCGACGCTTGTCCGTCGGTGCCACGCTCGAGCAGGCCGCGCGTCCCGACGGTGTGGCATGGCGATGCCTTGCCGGAGTTCCTGGCCGACCTGGTCGACGCCTATCAGACAGAGGCCAGGCCGATCAGGTTGGTCCTCGACGACCTCCACGAGCTCGTCACGCCGGAGGCCTTGCACGGCCTTGAGATCCTCATCCGGAGGCGCCCGGCCGGGTTCCAGCTCGTGCTCTCCAGCCGGTGCGATCCGCCCCTGTCGCTGCCGCGCCTGCGGCTCGCGGGCCGGCTGCGGGAGCTGCGTGCAGCGCAGCTGCGATTCTCGCTGGCCGAGACGGGCGAGCTGCTCGAGAGATCGAGCCTGCACCTCCCACCCCAACAGCTCGAGATGCTGCACCGACGCACGGGCGGGTGGGCAGCGGGCCTGCGCCTGGCCTCACTCGGCGTGGCCGGCTCGACCGACCGCGACGGCTTCCTCGCCCAGTTCTCCGGCGACGAGCGTTCGATCGCCGACTACCTCGTCGGGGAGGTCCTCGCCGGGCTGGCCACCGATGTTCAGGAGTTCCTGCGTGTGATCAGCGTCAGCGAGCCGATACCGGCCGGGCTCGCCGCCGAGCTGTCGGGACGGCAGGACGCCGGAAGCGTGCTCGACAGCCTCGAACACGAGACGGCGCTGCTGACGGCCACCGGGCCGCACCGCGACTCGTTCGGCATTCAGGAACTCCTACGGACGCATCTGCTCGCCGATCTGCGCAGACACGGGCCGAAGCGGGCAGCCGATCTGCACGGCGCCGCCGCGCGCTGGTGGGCCGACCAGCACGATCCGACGCGTGCCCTCGACCACGCCGCGCAGAGCGACGACCCGTCGCTGCTGACCGAGCTGCTGCACCGGTTCGCCGTCTCGCTGATCCTCTCCGGAGAGCACGCACCCCTGCGGCGGGCTCTGGACCGCGCCGGCGCCCATGTCGTCGACACGGACCCCTGGCTCGCCCTGAACTCCGCGCTCGTCCACCTCGAGGCCGGCGACATCCCGGCTGCTCGGGACGACATCCACCATGCACAACGGTCATGGCCGGCCGATGGCGATCTGGACCTGGCGGTGCTGCGGGACGCAACCGAGCAGCTCACCGCCGCGCGCGCAGCACCCGCGACGTCCCCACCGCCGACCGCTGGCATGGCGATCGACGAGTTGCCCACCGAGCCGGGCCTGGAGGCGCTCGCGCGACTCGGCCGCGCCAGCAGCCGTTTCGACCAGGGTGACCTGCTCGGGGCGGACGCGGAGCTCGAGCGCGCGCTGACCTTGAGCAGCAGGCACGGGTTCGACTACCTGACGATGCAGTGCCTCGCGCTCCAGGGCGCCGTCGCGGCAGTCAACGGTGACGTGCGCGCGATGCGGGTGGTGAGCGGGCAGGCGGTGGCGGCGGCCGCCGAGCGCGGCTGGGAGTGCTCGATCTGGTCCGCTGCCGGTATGGCGTTGCAGGGGTTCGCCGCCCTCATGCGCACTGAGATCGCCGAGGCCGAGCGGCTGGCTGCCGACGGCCTCGCGCTCCGCGTCGCGGTCTCCTCCCCTCCGCTGCAGTTCGCGCTGCGGGCGATCCACGGAGCCGCCGTTTTCGACCGGGGCGAACGGACGAACGGGTTGACCGAGCTGCAGCAGGCGCGCACTGAGCTCGGCGGCCTCGCCGCCGGGTCGGAGCAGGTGGCGGCAACCGCGATGCTGGAGTTCCGCGCCGCGCTGACGCTCGGCCATGCCACGGCGGCCCGCACGGTTCTCGGCTGGCTGGCCGAGCGCACCGGTGACACGGGCGAGCTTCAGGTGATGCGCGGATGGGCGGAGGCGGCGTCCGGACGATCCGGGCATGCTCGCGCCCTCGTCCGGCCCGTCCTGGCGGAGTCCACGTCGCCACTGCTCCCGCAGACGATGGTCGACGCGTGGCTGCTCGAGACCTCGGTCGCACTCGCTGCCGGGGAACGGCCCGCCGCGCGTCGCGCCCTGCAGGCGGCGCTGGCCGTCGGGGAGCGGCTCGACGTGCTCCGTCCGTTCGCGCACGCAGGAACCGGTGTCCGCGAGCTGCTGGTGCACCAGCACGGCAGCTTCGGTGCGATGGAGTCCTTCGCCGAACGCGCGCTCGCCGCCGGCGCCGCGCAGAACGCACCGCACGCGGCTCTGAGCGAGCGTGAGTTCGCCGTGCTCCGGCTGCTCCCGTCGCTGCTGTCGCTGGGCGAGATCGCCGACGACCTCACCGTCTCGGTGAACACCGTCAAGAGCCACGTGCGGTCGATCTACGCCAAGCTCGGGGTGAGCAGCAGGCGCCTCGCCGTCCTCGCTGCCCACGAACAGGGCTTGCTGGCTCGCAGCATGAACACGCGCTGAGCGGGCGTCGGGAGGCTACAACCCGGACTCGGCCCTGATCCGTCCGGACGCGATCGCGTCCAGCAGACTCCGATGGTCCCGCTCGGTCTGATCTGCGTAGGCAACGGCGAACGTGGCGACGGCCTCGTCGAACACCGGCCCGGCCCCGAGGTACGCGCCGATCGCGATGCGATCCCCGGTCCGTGCGTGTGCACGGGCGAGGGTCCAGCCGCACAGCGTGCCGTAGGCGAGCATCCCCGCCGGGACCATCGAACCGACCTCGGCCGACCCCTTCCAGTCGCGCAGCTGCCGCAGGTAGAAGTCCCGGGTCTGCCCGTCGAAGCCCTGCACACGCACCCAACCGAGGATGATGTCGCTCACCGCCTGCATCAGCCGCTGCCCGACGACGACCCGCCGGCCCGCATTGTCGTACTCGCTCGGGCCGACGAACTGCTCCAGTACCGACGGGCCCGCCTCCTTCGCCTGCAGGAACAGGGGGTCCCGCGCGTCGTCACCCAGCAGGAACACGATGTACGAGCGGGTGCCCACGCTGCCCACGCCGACGACCTTGCGGGCGAAGTCCACGAGCCGGTAGCGGTCCAACAGCATCCGTCGCTCCGGTTCCAGGGTCTCCCGGTAGGAGTCGAGCATGCCGCGCAGCCGCCCCTCCACCTCCTCCGCCGAGCCGTCGTCGAGGAGCTCGCGCAGCGGGACGATCAGCGGCGGCTCGCCGGTGATCCTCGGCCGGCCGTCGTCCAGGGTGACGAACCGGTCAAGCGCTCCCAGGTTGTCCCTGGTCCTCGCCTTCGCCAGGCCTCGCGAGAGCGCGCGCCGCCGCCCGGCACCGAGCCGCAGTGCGAGACGCTCCACGATGGACGACGCCTCGGCGTGGGAGTACCACACCTCGAGGTTCGTCCGTGCGGCGAACTCCCGCATCGCGGTCCGGTACGCGGACACGGCGGCCAGGACGATCGCCCGGCGTTCCTTCGCCGAGAAGCCGTTGTCCCGCCCGGCGACCTCCAGGCTTGCCGAGAGCCGTTTGACGTCCCACTCCCACGGCGCGGGCTGGGTCTCGTCGAAGTCGTTGATGTCGAAGACGAGGCGCCGTTCCGGCGAGGCGAACAATCCGAAGTTCGCCAGGTGGGCGTCACCGCAGGCCTGGACGACGAACCCGGTCCGAGGGGTCCCGGCGAGGTCGCACGCCATGGGCAGCGCGGCGCCCCGGAAGAACGCGAAGGGAGAGACCGCCATGCGGCCGTACCGGATCGGTACGAGCTCCGGCACGCGCGCGGCGGCCTGGCCCTCGAGCAAGGTCACGGGGTCCGGCCGCCGAGCGTCGGGGGTGAACTCCGCGTGGCTCGACCGCGGCACCTCGGACCGGGCGGCCCGACCCCGCGCCACCCGCTGCTCGCGGGTCGGGTGGGCTGTCACCTGTGTCATCGACGGTTCCTCCTTCCCTCAATCCAGATGAGGCTCGCTCGCACCGGCGAGCGCATACCGGACCAACCGGCGCACCCCGGGCTCCAGCGTCAGCGACTCGACGTCCTCGGGGTCGAACCAGTCGACCTCGCAGATCTCGTGCCCGTCGGGACGCGGCCTGCCCCACGCTGCCCAGCCGTGGAAGCACACCACGAACTGTTGGCGGACCTCGGCACCCCAGGCGGCCGCCACGACGTGTGCGGGGTCGGTGAACAACCCGACCAGCCCGGTGATCCTGATCCGGAGCCCGGTCTCCTCGGCCACCTCCCGAATCGCCGTCCGGAGCGCACTCTCTCCCACGTCGACGCAGCCCCCGGGAAGCTCCCACGCCCCGCTGTCGCACCGTCGTACCAGCAGCAGTCGGCCCTGCTCCTCCCGGACGGCGACGAACACCGACGGCGTCACGACGCTCGCGACCGGCGCAGCGGGATCACCGAAGTACACCCTCCGGACCGCCTTCGGGACAGGACTCACGAACCCGGTGGTCACGTCCCTCGGAGTCATTGCCTGATCCTTCTGTCCGATCCTTTGTCTCGTCCCCTCAGCCGGGAATCGGCTGCACCGACACCACGGAGATCCCGAGCGCCTGGAGCTGAACGATGACGCCGTGCAGGTGCGACTCGTCCAGCACATCGCCGTCGATGACGGTCTGCAGCGGGACCTCGGTGATCTGCATCCCGGTGAACGCGCTCTTGGCCTCTTCCGTCAGGCGCCCGTCCACCCGGAATTCGTAGCGCATTTCGCCTCCACGTTGAGCAGCGCGCGGCCCGGCGGCCGCGCGCTGCTCGTGCCGGGTCCGGCGATCAGGCTCGCTGCGGTTCCTCCGTATCCGCGAAGGCCTCCCGCAGCATGGATTCCTGCTCGTTGGACAGGTTGGTGCTGATGAGCTCGGCGTTCGTGTGGCGGAATTCCGCGAGCACCCGGTCCACCACCGCGTCCGACGTCAGGGCGAACAATGCGGACGTACCCGGCGTGACCTTGGCCCGGACCCTCGTGATGAACTCGTCGCTGATCCCGACATCGCGCAGCGAGCCGGAGATCGCGCCCATCGCAGCGCCGACCGCGGCGCCCAACAGCGGCACGAAGAAGATCAGGCCGAACAACAAGCCCCAGAACATGCCGCCGAGGGCCCCAGCACCTCTGAGGTTGTGCAGCTGCCTGGTCCTGGGCTTCTTCTTGTCCTCCGGCCAGCTCACGACCGCCGCGTCGTGTACCCGGATCAGTTCCTCCTTCTGCAGGCGTTCGAGAGTCGCGAGGGCGTCGTCCGCCCCACTGGTCGTGTCGAATCGCCATACGGTCAGCGTCGCCATCCCGTTTCTCCTCATCGCCGCCGATTCGGTGGTGGTGCGTGCTGTGCCGAACCTCGCTCACCGGCAGGACGATCGGCATCACCCCGCCGAGGTGAGTCGAGGTGAGTCAGGAAGGAGACGGTGCGGCCGAGCCCGCCGGTGCGGAGGCCGGCCCCGGATCCGGTGTGACGAGACGCCGTACGACGACGCCACGGATGACGAGGACGGCGCCGCTGACGATCAGGAAGATCCCGAGCATCCACACCAGGACGGCAAGGCTCGCGACCGAGGAGTCGAGGACTACTGCGCCCCCGAGCACGTGCAGCACACCCGAGACGATCATCCAGCCGCGTCCCGTCCCTTGCTCCGACCCGACGGCGGTCACGATTGTGATCACACCCTGGATCACCCAGGTCGCCCCGAGGAGCAGTCCGAGCACCAGAACCGTCTGCAGCGGCGCGCGCAGGCACAGCAGCCCGACGAGGATCGAGAGCGCGCCCAGCAGCCCGAACAAGATGCGACGCCCCGCGCCGCCGTCGGTCGAGAACGCCGCAACCACCTGCAGGATGCCGCTGACGAGCAGCTGGATCGCGAAGAGCAACGCGACGACCCCGATGGTGGCACCGGGCCACGAGAGAACGAGCACACCGATCACGACGCTCAGCGCGCCCGCGACGATTATGAGAACGGGCGAGCGGCCCATCCTGTCCAGACGGTCGTCGACCGGATCTGTGTGGGTGTATGTGTGATGAGTCATCACTCCTCCTCGACTCCAGCGGTCGACGGTGCCCGGTCGAGGCGCGGTTCACGTCGCCCGGATGAGGTGACTCCACCGGTTTGCCAAGGTCAACACGGGCGTGGTTCGTGCGGCGCCACCCACTCACCCGGTGGAGGTGACGCGCGCGGGCCGGGTGTTGGCCAACTTGCGCGAGCCTCCGTCCGAAGTGGCAGCGGCAGCGAGGGGAGCCGGATGATCTGGGCATTCTTCCTAGCGGCGTACCTCACCAAGCGCCCAGCGTGGGTGCAGGCGCTCATCGTCGGGTTGTGCGCAGGCCTGTTCGTCGCCACCGCGGCCAAGGCGAACGAGGGCGACCTGATGATCAGCTCGGTGGTCCTGCTCGTGCTGGTGGCCGGCGCCGTCGCGGGCACGGCCTTCTACCTCGGCCTGCGCGCCCAGCACCGGCACGGCTGGCGGACTGCCACGGCCGAACCCGTCTGGGTCGATCTCGTCTATGTCATCGTGTGGGTGCTGTCGCTGCTGGCGGCGATCCTCGCGCCCTTCGGTGCCGGCGGCCTGAAGGTGGCCGCCCTCGCCATCGTCCCGATCGTGCTGCTGGCCCCGCCCGCCATCGCCGGCATCCGAGTGTTGCTACGGCGGCGCCCATCCACTGCGCAGTAGCGATCCTGCTGGCCAAGGGTTTTGGCCGTCAGGACGTGCCAGCGCCGAGGCCCTGCAGGCCGATCACAACCAGGTAGCCACCCAGCGCGCCGAAGAACACCACGATGATCAGCCGCCGGTTCCTCGCCAACCACGAGACGGTCTGTTCGAGCATGGCCCGGGCCAGGGCCGGCCTGCGGACCGACAGCACCAGCACGCCGATGGCGAGGCTGTACCAGATGGCGTTGTAGACCGCCACTTGTAGCAGCCCGTTCGCAGGACGGGTCGCGGTGGCCGCGATCGCGTTCAGCGCGGCCAGGTACACCAGTCCGGGCAGGTGCGTGAGCACTCCGGCGACCGCGGCGCCGGAGCGGGATAGGTTCTCCAGCCGGTGCCGCATCCAGCCGCCCCGCGCGGCAGCTGCGCCGCCGGAGCCGGACGACCATCCGGCCCACACTCCCGCGGCGCAGATCAGGGACGATGCGCCGAGCACGAGATCGAGCACCGGGTGGACCGCCGGAGATACGCGCGTCGAGTGCAGCCCGCCGAGGAGCACGACGACCAGCGCTCCGACGGAGAGACTGAACGCGAGCCCCGCGACGAGGTAGGCCACCAGCATGCGCTGCGGCTCTCGCGTGGAGAGCATCGCGGCCACGGCCGCCAGGCTCGCCGGACGGACCACCGCGGTCAGGGCGAGAACGAGCGCCTCGAGGCTCATGTCACCGTGCTCATGTCACCGCTCATGTCACCGTGCTCATGTCACCCGGGCCCATTCGACCGCGATCAGGTCTTCGCGGCCGTCATGTCAGGCGCCTGGTTCGCTCGAACCCGCCGGCGCTCCCGGCGCGGCTTCTGGGCGGACGCCGCCGGATCGGGTTCCTTCGCCGACGCACGCATCAGCGCGTCGGCCCACTTGGCGCGCGGGTCGATGTCGACCAGCACCGCCTTGGCCAGCAGCGTCAGGGGGATGGCGAGGATCGCGCCGAGCGGGCCGAGCAACCAGCCCCAGAACACGAGTGCCAGGAACGTCACGGTGACCGACAGCCCGACCGCATCGCCGATGAAGCGTGGCTGGATGAGCGACTGGACGACGAAGTTGATCGCGCAGTACAGCACGATGACGATCAGCAACAGCTGCGGGCCGCCGATCAGCAGCCCGAGCAGGGCGGGCGGCACCACGCCGATGACGAACCCGATGTTGGGGATGTAGTTGGTGATGAACGACAGGATCCCCCAGGTGATCGCCAGCGGAATACCCGCGATCGCCAGTGCGATCGAGTCGAGCACCGCGACGATCAGGCCGAAGACAGTGGTAACCAGCAGGTACTGCCGGGTGCCCCAGGCGAAGCGACGCAGCGCCGAGACGATCTCCGGGCGATCCGCGGCGATCGAGGCGAGGCGGTCGTCGTAGCCACCGGCCTCGACGCTGAGGAACAACAACAGCGCCAGCAGGAACACCAGGTTGGACGCCAGGCCGGCCACGCTGGACAGCAGCGCCCCGAGCAGCCCGGCGAGGCTGCCGAGATTCAGCGAGCCCCGCGCCTGCGCGATCTGCTCCGGCCCCACTCCCAGTGCACCCAGCTGGGCGGTCACCGAGGTGACGAGGCCATTGGCCGACGATGCGTACTTGGGTAGCTCGGTCCCCAGCAGGGCGACCGAGATGATTATCCCGAGGGCGAGACCGATCAGCACCGCGTAGACGAGGATCACCACGGCGACCGTGGTCGACCAGCGCGGCCAGCCGTGGCGCCGCAGCCAGCCCTGAATCGGTGCCACGGCGATCACGATGATCAGCGCCATGAACGCCGGACCGATCAGCCACGCAACGGCTTGCACGCCGGCGACGATGATCACCATGGCGGCCGCGCCCAGGAGGATGACCAGGGCGCGCGGGATCCCGCCCCTCCACCGGCCGGCCCCGTCCGGAGACGAACGGGTCGGCGAGCGGGCGGCGGTGGAGGCCGGCGTAGTCACGCGCTGACCGTAGGTCCAGTCCGGGCCGTCGAGCTCACCCCCGGCGGGCGAATACGGGTGGCTCAGGTGTCGCAGGGAGGGGGAGAGGCCCTTGCCCATTGGTGGATCGCCGGGATCACCAGAAGCGTCATCAAGCCGACGAGCATGAGCGAGGCGGCCGACAGCACGACGGCAAGGAGGATCAGAAGCGTGGCGATCGTGACAACTGCCCGTCGCAACCAGGGCAGCAGCCGCGTACGCCGCAGTGCGGGCGGTTCGCGCAAGAGCTCGGCGAGCGCCGGGTCGTCGGCGGCGAGTGCCTCCTCGATGGCGCGCAGGGCGCGCCGCTCCTCCCAGGTCAAGACACCATCCCGCCCTCCTGGCTGCCGAGGCCGTCCGGTCAGCGCCCGGCCGGCCGATCGAGCGCCTCATCGAGGGTGATCGCGGCGTCGATCAGCGCGAGGTGGGTGAAGGCCTGCGGGAAGTTGCCGATCTGCTCGCCGGTGAGGGCGATCTCCTCGGAGAAGAGCCCGACGTGGTTGGCGTAGGTGAGCATCTTCTCGAAGGCGAGCCGGGCGTCGTCGAGCCGGCCCGCCTGAGCGAGCGCATCGACGTACAGGAACGAGCAGAGGGAGAACGTGCCCTCGGAGCCGCGCAGGCCATCAGGCGAGGCGTCGGGGTCGTAGCGGTGGACGAGGCTGTCGGTCACCAGCTCGTCGTGCATCGCGTCCAGGGTGGAGGCCCACATCGGGTCGCGCGGGGCGATGAACCCGACGCCGGGCATCTTCAACAGGGAGGCATCGAGCACGTCGGTGGCGTAGTGCTGGACGAATGCGTTGCGCTCGGCGTTCCAGCCCCTCGTCATGATCTGCTCGTAGATCGCATCGCGCGCCTGCGTCCAACGATCGACGCCGGCCGGCCGGCCGTGCGCGACCGCGAGCCGCAGCCCGCGATCGAACGCCACCCAGCTCATGAGGCGTCCGTAGGTGAAGTCCTGGCGCCCGCCGCGGGTCTCCCAGATGCCCTCCTCGGGCTGGTCCCAATGCGCGGCGAGCCAGTCCAGGACCTGGCAGATCGCGACCCAGCCCCGGTGCCCGACCGGCAGTCCGCCCGCGTCGGCGAAGTGGATGCTGTCCAGCGCCTCGCCGTAGATGTCGAGCTGGAGATGGTCCGCGGCGCCGTTGCCGATCCGGACCGGACGCGAGCCGCGGTAGCCGGACCAGTGCTCCAGGGACTCCTCCTTCAGATCCGAGGAGCCGTCGATCCGGTACATGATCTTGAGCGGGCCGCCGTCTCCACCGACCTGTTCGGTGACGCGGTCCCCCAGCCAACCGGCGAACTGGGCGGCCTCCTCGGTGAAACCCAGCCGGAGCAGGGTGTGGACGGAGAACGACGCGTCGCGCACCCAGGTGTAGCGGTAGTCCCAGTTGCGCTCGCCACCCACCTGCTCGGGAAGGCTCGTGGTCGGGGCGGCGACGAGCCCGCCGCTCGGTGCGTAGGTCATGAGCTTGAGCGTGATCGCGGACCGCTCCACGGCCTCCCGCCAGCGCCCGGTGTAGGTCGAGCGGGCGATCCACGAGTGCCAGAACGCGACGGTGTCGTCGAACAGCTGCTGGAACTCCGCCACCCGGATCTCCCGCGGCGGGCCGTCCGCTCCGGCCTCCAACACCACACCGCGCACATCGCCGGCCGTCAGGTCGATCGACAGGTGCATGTCACCCTCGTCGACGCGCACCTGCGCGATCCGCGCGTCGTCGGGCTCGCGTACCGAGTGCAGGGTCAACGTCAGGGCATCCGTGCTGAACACGGCCCCGTGCTCCGTCACTTCGGTGCGGTGCGCCCTGCGGCCGTACTCGAAGCGCGGGACGATGTCGACTTCGAAGCTCATCCGGCCGCGGATGCAACGCAGCATCCGCACCAGCCGGTGGTTCCCGGTCGGCTCCGGTCCGGACGGCGGCATGAAGTCGACGACCTCGCCCGCGCCGGCCTCCGTGAGGAACCTCGTGATCAGCACGGCCGTGTCCGGGAAGTACATCTGCTTCGACTCGAAGTCCCGCCCCGCCGGTCGCACCCTGAAGTGCCCGCCGCGCTCGTCGTCGAGAAGGGCACCGAACACGCTCGGCGAGTCGACGCGCGGGGAGCAGAACCAGTCGATCGATCCGTCCGTGCTGACGAGCGCCGTCGTCTGGAAATCGCCGATCAAGCCGTGGTCGGCGATCGCTGCTTCCGTCATGACGCCTGACCGTCCCCGGGGCAGGCGGCGGACACATCACCCCGGCGAGGTGATGCACGGCCACCGCGGACAGCAGCACGGTGTGCCCCTACCGAGGAGGCACCGTGCTCGACGGCCGCATGGACGCTCTGGTCATCTTCGGGGCAACGGGTGATCTGGCGAGACTGGAGACCTTCCCCGCCCTGGTCGGGCTGGTGGACAGGGGCGTGCTCGACGCCCCGGTCATCGGGGTCGCCAAGAGCGGCTGGGACCTCGACCGCTTCCGGGACTACGCGGGGCGGTCCCTCCGCGAGAACGGCATCGACCCGGGGGCGCCGGCGGCCGCCGCGATGCTCGGGCTGCTCCGCTACGTCGACGGGGACCTCGACGACGAGGCCACCTACGCGGCGATGGCGCGCGAGATGGGCGACGCCCGGCGAGCCCTGTACTACCTCGAGGTGCCCCCGTTCCTGTTCGGGCGGATCGCGGAGGGCATCTCCGGGGCTGGGCGGGCCGGCGGCGCCCGGGTGATGGTGGAGAAGCCGTTCGGCAACGACCTGGCCAGCGCCATCGCCCTGAACGAGACAGTGCACCGGTACTTCCCCGAGGACGCGGTCTATCGCGTCGACCACTGGCTGGGGCTGGAGGCGCTGAACGACGTCCTCGTCGCCCGGTTCGCCAACTCGATGATCGAGCCTCTCCTGAACCGCGACCATGTCGAGTGCGTTCAGATCACGATGGCCGAGGCCTTCGACGTCGCCGACCGTGGCCGCTTCTACGACGGGACCGGCGCGATCCGCGACGTCCTGCAGAACCACATGCTGCAGGTGCTGGCCACGGTGCTCGCCGACCCGCCGGACGGATCCGGGCCGGAGTCGTGGCTGGACGCCAAGGCCCGTGTGGTGTCCGCTCTGCGCCCGCTGACCCCCGCGGACACCGTCCGCGGCCAATACGACGGCTACCGGCAGGTGGACGGGGCCGACCCGCTGTCGACCGTGGAGACCTACGTCGCTGTCCGGCTCACGCTCGACTCATGGCGGTGGGCGGGCGTGCCCATCCTCATCCGGGCCGGTAAGGCCATGCCCGTGACCGCCACGGAGATCAGCATCAAGTTCCGCGCGGTGCCGTACGACGTGTTCGCCATGTTCGGTGTGCCCGCCGGGAACCTCACCAACACGCTGCGGTTCCGCATCTGGCCGAGCACGCGGATCACCCTCACCCTAGCCGGGAAGAAGCCCGGCCCGGCCGCCGAGCCACAACTGAACGACCTGGTGTTCACCGAGCACGGCCACTCGCAGATGCGCCCCTACGACCGCCTCATCGGGGCCGCCCTCGACGGGCGCCGCGTCCTCTTCGCCCGGCAGGACACCGTGGAAGCGGCGTGGCGCCTCGTCGACCCGGTACTCGGCGACGCCGTGCCCGTGCGCCCCTACGACCGCGGCAGCTGGGGACCCAAGGAGGCCGACGCGCTGCTCCCCGACGGCGAGCACTGGCACGACCCGACCTGATCAGCCACCCGGCCCGGCTCGGCCCGCCTCAGCGGGAGGGGCGGCAGCGGCCGAGGGCTCAGTGCTCGACGGCTCGGTGGCCGCCCGGCCCGTGAGCCTCGCGGTCATCACGTGCGCCACGACGACCGCGACGATGACCAGCGGCATCACCGCGACCCCGTTCTCGAACATCAGCAGCGTGGCCAGCAGAACCGAGGTCAAGGGCAGCGTCAACATCACGACGCACATCGCGCCAATCCCCATCGCCACCCCCGCGACCATCGGCAACCCGGGCAGGTGCGACAGCGCGATCCCGCCTGCCGCGCCGACGAACATCGCCGGGAACACCGGCCCTCCCCGGAAGCAGCTCAGTGACAGGCTGTAGGCGAAGCCCTTGCAGACCACGAGCATCAGCAGTGCACCGAGCGAGTAGCCGGCGCTGTGCTGCAGCAGCGGCCCCAGCGCCTCCTGCCCGGAGCCCAGCACGTCGCCGGGGTCGCGCGCGGTCACGAACCCGTACGCGATGGCGAGGCCGGCGACGGCGAGCCCGACCGCCGCCGTGAGGAGCACCGAGCGGCGCTCCACGTAGGCCTGCGTGCGGGACGCGAGCCATCGGATCCCCGATCCGAGGACCGCGGCGAGCACACCGATGATCAGAGCCCAACCGAACTGTTCGATCCCAGGGCGCTCGAACGGCGGCAACTGCGGCAGGACGAGCGCCACCGGCTCGAGACCGGTCATGGAGTTCAGCCCGATGAAGATCAACGATCCGACGCCGGCAGCGAGCAATCCGGGGAGCAGCACCACCCCGAGCATCGGCCCGCCCAGTACGGCGGCCTCCATGAGGAGGAAGGCGCCGATGAGGGGAGATCCGAGGATGGCGCTGATCGCCGCGAAGCCCCCCGCGGCGGCGGCGACCGCAGCGACCGGCTGGGGAACGTCGCGCCGGGTGAAGCGCACTGCTAGCACGGCGAGACCCGCACCGAGGGCTACCAGCGGCGCCTCCGGCCCCAACACCGCTCCGAGACCCAACGAGGCGAGCGCGGCGAGCACGATGCCCGGCAGCTCGGCGAATCTCGGCGCACCATGCGCGAACCCGTCGAGCGGAGCGTGACCACCGCGGCCGGGAATGTGGCGGATCGTCACGCCGACGAGCAGGCCTGCGAGTCCGAGAACGGGCAGCGGCCACCACAGCGGCGCGGCGGCGAATCCGAGATCGTGGGGCAGCTCGAGGTAGACCCAGTGGTGCGCCGCCTCGGCGAGCTGCAGGAAGTAATAGGCAACTGCCGATATGGGTGCGCCGATGACCGCCGCGAGGACCAACAGCCGCACGTACCCCCGCGACCGGAGCTGCGCGATCGCATCGCCCGCCGGTGCGGCACCACTCTCTGCCGGCTCCACCGTCCCTGCTTCGTCTGCCATCGCCGTACCTCGGTTCCCAATCGCCTGATCCGACGGTCGCCGCGCACCGTGCGCTCCCGCACCGGAACGAACATCGTCCGAGCGGGGTGAACTTCAGCGGGCCGGCTCCCGCGGGGTCCGATCCACGCGCGTCAGCCGGCGCCGCTGCCCCAGCCGCTCGAGCCAGGCCACGAGCTGGCGATGCACCGCGTCGGCCCCGACGAAGCGCCCGCCGACCGGCCAGGCCGCGGGGTGGATCAGCACGGCACGGGACTGCCAGCCGCCCAGTCCGCCGTGGCAGCCGACGAGCTCCTCGAACGCTGCCACCTCGCCGGTGGAGGGGTCGATCCGGCTGTTGACGAGGATGTCGCCGACGTGCGGAAGCCGATCATGGCGGCGCAGGTCCTCCGACGCGTGCGGCCCGAACCGTGCCAGCGGGTCCGTCCCCTCCACGTGGTCGTCGCGCAGCCTGCGGGTGCCGTCCGCGCCGAGGACCAGCGGGCCGTGGGCGCGCGAGCGCACCATGACGAATCCGACCCCGGGATGCGCGGCGAGGCCAGGAAGCAACCGCGGGTGCAGCGCCGCGATGTCCTCGAGCGTCAGCCGGCCGGGTGTGCGCGGGAAGTAGACGAGCCCGAGGTTGCCGGACGCGACGACAACGAGGTCAGGGCACTCGGGAGCGGACGGCCGAGCCGCGTACCCGTTCCCGTCGGGAGGACGTCGACGCTGGATGCGGCGCGTCACGCCGCCGGCCATGCCGTCTTCGGCGGCGAGTTCGGCGAGCAGCGTGGTGATCCGCCCATGCTGCTCCTGCTCGCGCGCATCCGTCTCGGCACCGGCCGTCGCCCGGGCCTCAGCGTGCATCAGCTCTCGGACGAGCTCCTCCAGCCGGAGGCCGTAGCGCTGGAGGAAGGTGGCGCCCTGGCTCTGCCCGTGATCGGAGAGCACCACGAAGCGGTACGGGCGGGGCGCGACCCGCGCGAACTCCTCGAGCGTGCCGAGCACGTTGTCGATCCCGTCGAGCGAGGCGAGCGATTCGGGACGGGTGGGCCCGGCATGGTGGGCGATCTCGTCGTAGTCGACGAAGTCGCAATAGATCGACGCCGCGCCCCGACGCATGTGCACCGCGACGAGATAGGTGTTCAGCTCCCGCAACAGCACGTTGGTCACGCCCCGCAGGGCGACGTAGACCGCTCCCCGATGGACCCGCGGTTCGATCCGGCGCAACCGCTGGCGGCGTCCCTGGTACAGCTCCTTGACCATCTCGGCGATGGTGAGAACCAGGGAGCGGGTCAGCCCGTACGGATTCAGGAAGTAGGCGCTCAGCGCGCGGGACGAGCCGCGAGTCCCGTCCGTCGCGACGGTGCTCATCGTCAGCATGCTGGTGGGCGCATCTCCGGAGAACATGTTGGACAGGCCGACGCCGTCGTCGGCGAGCAGCCCGCGCCCGTTCGACAGCCGGGACTCGACCACCGCACTGTCCCCGGGACGGCTGGTGACGACGAGCCGGCCCTGCTCCTTCTCCCACCAGCGGAACGCGGGCACCTCGCCGCTCGCGCCGTGCAGCAGTCCGGCCTGGCTGGCCGGGGTCGTCGCGGGCAGCTCCGCGTGCCACTCGGTGAGGACGTGGCTTCCGGAGCGGATCCAGCGGCTCAACGTCGCCAGGTTGCCGGCCTGCACGGCCCACCGGGCGAGCGGGGCGGACAACCCGTCGATCTGGATCATGACGACACCGGGGACGTCGGTGCGCACGGCGGCCCGGCCGGTGCGACGCGTGCTGTGCAGCAGATGCGCGATCACCGCACGGCTGTCACCCGCCGTGACGAACCAGCTGGCGATGCTCACGAGAATCGCGTAGAGCCACGAGGCCCAGAACGCGTCCCAGAACCCGCGCACGTGGATACCCGGCGTGGCGGAGAGCGCGAGGTACATCAGCACGGTCTGGGACAGGATCCACCCCGCGACGACCCCGGCCCAGCCGAGCCAGCCGGCCATCGCCACGAACACGGGCCGCAGCACCGCTGCGAACGCTCCGAGCAGCGCGGTGGCGAGCAGCACGTCCCACTCCTGGTTCGCGGAGACACCGGGGAGCACCGCGATCGTGAGGGCCAGCGCACCCCATCCGACGAGGAGCAGGACGGCCGCCCGGCGCACCGCCCCCACGGCCCACCGGCTCCATATGCCGTCGGGGGGCATCACGACGCCGCCGTCACGCGGGGCCGGTCGGGTCGCGGCGACGCCGGTCCGGTGGCTGCCCGGCGTCCATCGCCGCGCGATCCACCGAGAACGCCTCGCCTGCCGGTGCGGACGCGCCCAGTCGCGCTTCAGCGGTTCGAACGGCCGCGACCAGGACCCGGGCGATCACCCCGACGATCACCAGGTTGATGATCATCTGAATCATGACCAGGACCCGCGCGAGTTCCGAACGAGCGGTGATGTCGCCGAATCCGACGGTGGAGAAGACCGTCACCGTGAAGTACAGGCCGTCGGTGCGGCTGAGCGGCTGGGAGAACGCGTCCTCCTGACCGGCGTCGACGATGCTGTAGGCGGTGGCGAACGCCACCAGCAACATCGGGACACCGGTGAGCAGGGCACGCACAGCGCGTATCTGCGGCCGGGTCGAGCGCAGGATCCCGCGCACCTCGACCACGAGGAAGCCGCTGAGCAGGAGCAGGGTCGCCCCGAACAGCACCGCGGCGGTGGCGTCCACGGCGTGGTCGAGCGGGGCCCGGTAGTAGGCCACGACGAGCAGGACCGTGATCGTCACCGGACGTACCAGTACCCCCGCGACCTGCATGCTCTGGTGCACGGCCCGTTCCCCGCCGTCACGACCCGGGCGCGGCCGGCAGCCCGGCTCGCGTCTCGGCGCCCTCCACGGCGCCGGCGAACAGACCGATGCGGTACAGACGTTCGAGGCGACGCACGGTGAACGGGTGCGATCTGGGCAGCTGCGCGAGCCCGACCCACAGACCCCGCAGTTCCCGGCCCTGCTGCACGAGTTCGTCGATGTCGACGTCGTTCTCGGTGTACCGGCCCGACGCGAGCAGGACCAACCCCTTCGCGCCACGCGGCGACAAGTAGGCACCGTGGCGGTCGCACGAGTACTCGCGAAGGCGGGACAAGATCTGCCCGAGCAGCGGTATCCGCTGCGAGTAGGCGACAGCAATTTGATACCAGAGCGACACGTGGTGCAGGCGGATGTGCCCCATCTCGTGGCCGAGGATGAACCGCAGCCCCTCCCGATTCCCGTCGTAGAGGTTGGCGAACAGCTCGTTGGACAGGACGACGTAGTCGTAACCCATTGCCTGCGCGGCGAACGCGTTCAGCGACCCGTTGCCGTTCCCCAGGAAGATCTCCGGCCGCCGCCGCAGGCCCAGCGCGACGGCGAACTCGTCGGCGACCTTGTAAAGGTCGGGGAACTGGCTCCGCGAGAGCTTGACAGCGCTACCGCGGACCGAAGCCCGCTGGGTCTCACGGATCACGATCAGGGCGGGCACGAGCAGCAGCAATCCGATCAGGGCGCTGCGGATCCCGGTCCCGACGCCGGTGTCCCTCAGCTCCTGGGGCACGAACGGCAACACAACGGCAGCCAGCAGAATCGCGGCGATGGCGACGACGTTGAGGGCGACCATGACGACGAAGAACGCGACCTCCGCCGGGTGTCGCAACATGCGCGGCGGCGGCGCGGCCCGCACTGGCTGTGACGGCATGGAGGTGCTCCTGATCCAGTGTTCTGACTCTCACCGTCGCTGACACCACGTCCGCGCGCCCCACCCGAGAGGGGTGAGACGCGCGCGACGAGCAGCGCCGCCAGCTCGTGTCCAGAGGACAAGAGGCCGACTGACTGGTTTGAGGCTGCTACCCGAGACGCACCCACCCGCCGAGCCAACCCGACCCTCGACCAACGGCGCGCTTGGGACGCTGCGCCCGTCGCGCATCGCGGTGGTAGCTGGTAGAACGATGAGCTACCGGGCGAGCACGGACAGCGATCAGCGGGATCACCGGGAAGGCGTTCTCCCTCGAGACCTTGTTCCACGGCCGCACGACGTACGCCATCGAGTACTACCAGCGCGAATACGCCTGGGGCGCCGACGAGGTCCGCACCCTCCTCACCGATCTCGTCGAGGAGTTCGAACGGACAGGCAGCGCCCGCCGAACCCGGTGGACGAGCCCGCCGGAGTTCTTCCTCGGCCCGTTCGTCTACGCGGACGAACACAACGACCGCCGCTTCCTCGTCGATGGCCAACAGCGCTTCACCACACTGCACCTGATTTTCCTGCACCTGCTGCGCATCGCCCCAGACAACGCTCACCGCAAGACGACGGACCGACTCACATTCGCGGTCGTCGCCGGCTACGACGGCGAACGAACCCGATTCCGCCTCGACATCGACGAACGGCAGCGCGCGATGGACGCTCTGCTCACCAACCGCCCTTTCGAACTGCGCCACGGCGACTCGCTGACCGTGCAGAACCTGTGGCGACGCAGCGAACAGATCGCCGACGAACTACCCCAGCTGCTCGACAGCGAGCAACACGGACCCTTTGTCGACTGGCTCCTCGACCGCGTCGTCATGGTCGGCATCGAAGCCACTGACCGCGACAGTGGCTTCCGCATCTTTGAATCCATGAACGACCGCGGGACCCGGCTCAGCTCCGTCGACCTGATGAAGAGCTACCTACTCTCCCGTGCGAACCGCGACCAAGAGAAGCTCAACATCCTCTGGCGCGACATGATCGCCGAAGTCACCCGGCAACGAGGCGATACCAGCGCACCGAAAGAGTTCCTCAAGGCCTACCTCATCGGCCGCCACGCCGACCTGAGCGACAACGCCGACGCCCAGAAGATCACCGACACGCCACACATCTGGGTCCGCGACAACGCCAAGAAGGTCCACCTCAACCAGGACGGCGAGCCCCACCACGCCTTCGTCACCGAGCTGATCGATCTCGGACGCGCCTACGGCGACCTTGTCGCAGCCACCGTACGCCCGTACCACGGAAACGAAAGCGCAGCGCTCTACTACAACCGGGTCAACGGCGTCACCGCACAGATGGCCTTGATCCTTGCCGCGATCCAGCGCGGCGACACACCTTCCACCATCCGTGCCAAAGCCAACGTCGCCGCCAACTTCGTCGACCTGCTCGTCGTACACCGAGCGATCCACGACGAATCAACCCGCCCGGACGACCTCAACCGCGCCGTCCTCGACACGGTCCCGCTCGTCCGAGACTGCAACTCCGCCGAGGAACTCGGCGCCGTCCTCGGTGCACAGCTGCCGCAACTCGACTTCGACGCCATCCTCGGATTCGGCCTGCGCGGCGACAACCGCGCACAAGTCCGATACATCCTCGCCCGGCTCACTGCCTACGTACAGACGCCGCACGGGCCTTGCCGCACTCGTCGCCGCTGGACGGATCCGACCGGGAACACAGCTGCACGGAATCCACCGTGGAACGCGACACGACGCCTGGATCGACGAAACCGGCCGGATCTGGCTTGACGACGACTCCTACCGACTGCCCGACGACGCCGCCAAGACCGCGACCGGCCTGAAACGCTGTCCAGGCTGGAAGTTCTGGCATATCGACCTCACCGACGGCACCGCCATACCGCTCGGTGACTTCAGAGACAGCTCCGACCTCGTCGCGCGCTGACCACCACAACCGACGCTCTGCGCTATACGACCTCGACGACGCGGCAGGGAGCCAGATCCGACCGGGACGGCTCCGATGAGCTGCTCGACATCGGCGTGCGCGATAGTGCCGAGCGGATCATGTCAGCGGATGACGATCGAGGTTGAGCTGACGTCGTCGTTCATCTGCGCGGTCCGCTCCAACCCCGGCGGGCCGGCGCGCTAGGCGTGGTGAAGTAGGCCGGTGACGTCGCGGACCGGGTGTTCACGGCCGTCCCAGGAGCGGCCCACCCGCTCCCATGGCTTCGGTGGGGTGTGGTCGGGATAGGCGGCGGCAGCGCCCTGGGAGCGCCAGCCGTCTGGAGTCCGTTCGCTGCGCAGGATCGCCGGATCCTGGCCGCACAGGGCGACTGCTTGCACATCCGGCCCGGGTTCTGGGTCGCGGGAGGGCAGCCAGTGGTGGGTGTTCGAGGGTGGCGTGAGGAGGAGGCCGCAGCGACAGGCGCGGATCATTGGGCAGCCCTTTCTCCTCGGTGGGTTTCGTGCGTCTGTGTTTGCGTCACTTGAGCCAGGCACGCGCAGGTGGTTTCTAGCCAGCGTCGCAACACGTCCTTGATCGTTTGGGGTTCGTGTTGTCTTCGAAGCGTCGTGTGAAGAAGGGTCCTGGTCGACGTCCTCAGTCGGCCAAGCGACAGCGGTTCATGGAACTGCGAGCCCGCGGTTGGAGCATCCTGGCCGCTGCTCGCGAGGTGGGCGTGTCGCGCACGTCCGGGGCGAACTGGGCGCGCGGCTACAAGACCTACCGCAGCGGGCAGGCGGTCGGTTTCGTCGCGCCGCTGGATCGCTTGGAAGTGCGCGAGGTCAGCTTCCGCTACCTGTCGCAGGACGAACGCTTCCAGATCGCCGACCTGCACCGGGCCGGCGTCAGCATCCGCGGCATCGGCGCGCAGCTCGACCGTGCACCGTCGACGATCTCGCGCGAGCTGCGCCGCAACGCCGATCCAGGCGGCAGCTACGGCCCGTTCGAGGCCCACCGCCGAGCCGTGACGCGCCGAGGCCGCGACCACCAGCGCCGGCTCGAGACCAACACCGAGCTGCGCAGCCTGGTCGGCGAGAAGCTCAGGCAGCGGTGGAGTCCGCCGCAGATCGCCCGCCACCTACGGGCCACCTTCCCCGACCAGCCGCACATGCGGTTGTGCCACGAGAGCATCTATCAAGCGGTCTACCAGCCCGGATCCACGCTCGTGCGACCGCCGGAGGTGCCGTCGGAGCATCGTTCTCCCTTGCGGTCCGGACGTGATCATCGCCGAGCCCAGCAACGGCCTGACCGGCGCCGTCCACGATTCGCCGAGCCGATGCAGTCGATCCACCAGCGTCCGTTCGAACCCAGTGACCGAACCGAATCCGGGCACTGGGAAGGAGATCTCATCGTCGGTCGCGATCACGCCTCCGCGATCGGCACCCTCGTCGAGCGCCGCACCCGGATGATTCGGCTGCTGCACCTTCCCCGCCACGACGCGGACACCCTGCACCGCGCCCTGACCGCCCGGATGAACGACCTGCCGCCGTCGTTGTTGCGGTCCATCACCTGGGACCAGGGCACCGAGATGGCCCGCCACGTCGAGGTCACCGCCAGCCTGGGCGGCGTCGCCATCTACTTCTGCGACCCGCATTCACCATGGCAGCGCGGCTCGAACGAGAACGCCAACGGGCCACTACGCCAGTACTTCCCCAAACGGACCGACCTGACCGTCCACAGTCCGGAGCACCTACGTGCCGTCGAGAACGAGATCAACGCACGGCCCCGACTCGTCCTCGCCGATCAGACCCCGGCCGACCTGTTCGCCTCCTTGCTAGCCTCGCCGGACCAGCCAACGTTGCGACGTTGAATAGAACCCGCCGAGTCGATCGGGGGTCAATTTTCGCGAACCGTTGACACCCGTCACAGGCGCCCGATAGTTGGCAGTTGATTGCCACAAGATTGTGCGACAACCAACTGCCGTCTTGGTCCGGGCCTTACCTGCAGTCCGGACGTGGAGATCGCCCGGTACGCGAGGGCCGACCGGTGGTGTGGCGGGTTCCGGACTCTGGCTCGGCGATCATCCGCGGGCCTGGCCCACTGCCTGCGCGCGGCGTCCTGCTCACCGGACCCGAGGTACGCACGTGTCAGATCGGTGCGGAGTTCGGCTTCTGCGCCAGCCGCACGTCAGCCGGCCACGGGCTCGGCTCTGCCGCCGTCTGTCGACTGGGTTTCACGTCCGTGGTCGTCCTTGGGCCCCGCGCCGTCCCGCTCCCGATCGTCCCCTTGTGAGCTGTCCAGCTGCACGTCGTCCCGCCGTGTTGGGTCGTCGATCTGCTGCAGCTCGTAGGACGCACGCAGCCGATCCCCGAACCCGTCGAACCCGTACTCGTCGACCGACCGGGCGAGGTGATCGGCGAGCATGCCGCGCTCGTCGTCGTCGGCATTCGGCAGCAGCCGGTCAATCAGGCTGCGCGCCGCATGCGGCCCGTCATCCGGACCGTTGCCGTTTGCTGCGGCGTCCGTGACGTGACCGGGTAGGACCCGAAGCACTGGCAGCACGTCCGGATCCGGATCGTCCCGCCCCTGGGCGACGGAACTGATCCGTGCAAAGGCGCCCAGACGCGACACGGCGTCGTCTATACGCGCAAAATCGCGCGCCAGCCACCACACCAACGTGCTCCCCGTGCTGCGCAGGACGTCCTCGCCGAGGTACCGCCTTACGTTGATCTCGTGGCTGCGCTCGTGCTCCCACAACTCCACGTTCTTCCGCAGATTCGCAAGCGTGCGTAGCCGGTCCGCGTCCTGCTCATCGACGGCGAGGGAGATGCTGGTGGCCCACGTGCGTACCCGACCCTGCGCGTCGGGCTTCGGCATCCCGAGAGCCGCCGCAAGCCGGTGTTCGGCCAGGCCGTGGTCAGTCAGCGCGAACCGTTCGGTGATCGCCGCCGCTCGCGTGACGACGGCCTCCCGAGCGAGTGCGGCGGGGTCGCCGTGCGACGTGTCCCCGGCGGGCTGCCAGGAGACGGTGGCAGAGAAGCGGAACCGGCAGTCGGCAGCCGCGCTCGGCAGGTCGACCGACTCCACCAAGGTCTGCTCGGGCGGCGAGGCCAGCGGTGCAGGTCGAGGGGGCAGCGGTTCGGCTCCGCCCCAGGGGCGTGATGGGTGCGCGGTCAGCCACCGTACGGTGACCACACCGACGCTGACGAGCAGGAGCAGCGCCAGGGTCAGGTATACCGGAGCCGGCAGCCCGGTGCCCAGCCCGATCAGGACCGGCACGAGGATCGCCGCCCCGGCGAGGATGCCGATCGTCATGATGCGGTTGTCGTTCATCGTGGGGTTCCGTCCTGGTCCGCGCCGGTCGAGCGAAGGCTTCGTCGTGCCGTGTCGATCTCAGTCAGCAGCCGTCGGGCCACGGCGCGGCGCTCCCGCGCATTCGGTTCCGCGGCTGGGTCCGCAAGCCAGCGATGCGTGATCCCGTGAAGCGCGCCGAGGGACCGTGGGCTGCCTGCCGCGGCTTGGACGAGGACGGTTAGTAGGTCGCCCTGGTGTGGACGGTCGGCCTGTGCCGTCAGCCACCGCTGGACAGGCCGCGTGTACTCGTCCTTCGGTAGCCGGCTGAACACCGCCGCCCAGCAGGCCACGAGCTGGCCACGCACGGCGTTGGAACCGACTGGCGGACGGACGGTCCTCTCCGTGCCGATGATCCGGACCGGGTCGACGACTGTGGTGAAGAGCCGCTGGTTGTGCGGTTCGGCCATGCGGGAAAGCTCGGTCAGCCGGGCGAGGAAGCGGCGCAGAGCGAAGTCGTCCTCGACGACTGCGGCGAGACCGCTCCGCGCGGCCGCTGCCACGGCTTCGTCCCGGTGCCGCGTCAGGTGGTGCAGGCGCACGATCGCCTGCCCTAACCGCTGGGGAGCGATCACGGCGACACACGCCCACACGACCAGTCGAGCAAGCTCCGGCGAGACGGTGCGCGAGGTCGCCCACTCGTAGCACTGCTGTCGGAAGCGCCGGCTGTGACCCGGGCTGGTCAGGCCGCGGGTCAGCGCCGTCGCAGCGAGCGGCAGCGCCTTGCTGTACGACGCCCAGTCGATCACCGCCCTGATGACCAGGTCCGGGCGTCCGATCCGCAACACCTGGTCTGAGTAGCGTGCGACGAGTTCCTCGGAATCGTGCTCAGCTCGGCCGATGAGCGAGGCACAGTCCACGATCCAGGTGTGGAAGCCCTCTCGCAGACCGGGGAACTGCGCCCAGAAGTAGCTGCGGACGGCCGACGCGTAGTTGAGTGCCTCGAATCGGACCCGTCCGTCAGCAACTCTCGCGTTGATCTCGCTGAGCCGAACGCCGAAGTCGGGACCCGTCAGTTCGTGTTCCTCCTCCGACGGCAGGCGCACCGTCCGCAGCAGTCGCCGCTCCGCGCGGACCACGACGTCGGTCGAGCAGCCCTCGAACATCGCTGACGCGAGCGTCAGTGCCCGGTGTCGTTCGTTCCCCTTGGCCCTCAGGTGCTCGGCGACCTCGGTGTCGCGCGATGTGGTTGCGGACAGCGCAATGTCCGTCCAGGTCGCGAAACCCACCGCGGGATCGACGTCGCTCGCTTGCCGCGTGAGCGACGCCAGGTCCCGGATCTCGGACATTGGGGCGCGCGCCAGAAAGTCTCGAAGCGTCGGCGCCCACTCCGACGCCGGCGTCGCCGGCACGCCATACGCCTCGAGGTGGCGTGTGAAAACCGCGGCGCCGTCGGGCCGCGCGATCAGGACCGTCGACGTCCGCAGCTCGTCGGGGATCGCCCGATCCGAATCGGGCCGCAGGATGACGGCCACGACCGCGCCGCGGTTGCGCACCTCGTTGAGCATTCCCGCAAGCAGGCCCAGCAGCCTGGCCGGCTGTCTGTCCTCGACATCGGACAGGTCGAGCAGGAGACGCGCCGACTCGGCGACGTCCTCGGGAAGGATCTCCTGACCCTCCTGGTCGTTGTCCCGGGTGACGAGCACCCGGATCGGGCCGCCACCCTCGGTGCGGCGCTCGGACAGCAAGCTGATCGCCGTGCTGCGTCGGCCGGTGCCCGCTGCGCCGCGAAGCAGCACGACCCGGGACGTCCGCAACTTCTGCTGTGCATCCCCGTAGCCGGCCGGGTGCACGAACCACCCGGCCATCTGTTCCTCGTGGCTCTGGTCGAATGAGAACGGTCCTCGCCGACGCCGCTCGGCGGCCATGGTGATCGTGGTGTTGTAGAGGTCTCCGTCGCCCGAGTGGACCGGTCCTGTCACTGAGCCCAACGCGCTACGGGCGCCCCCGTCGAGGTGGACCTGCGGAACGTACGCCGGGTGAGGCGGTGGCGGGTCGTGCTCAGTCGCGGTCACGACGCGGCCCGTATTCGACCCGAGCGCCGTTGTACAGGTCGCCCGTTCCCGAGTGCACCGGGCCGAAGCTGTTCCCGATCACCGTCCCCACGCTCGACGCGGCGGGAGCCCCGCCGCCCGCCTCGCGCTGTTCGGCCTGCTCCTCGCTGGCGCCCGGCCACTGACCTGTCCTCAGCAGATCACCCGTCGGATTGGGAACCCGCAGGAAGGCGACGCCGCGGTACGACTTCACCTCCACGGGAACCCGCACGTAGTAGTCCTCGCCGTCGCCCGAGTATCCGGTCAGCACCGCATCCTCGAACGCGCGTGCCGAGACGATCGCCGCGACGTACGTCTCGGGACCGGACCGCTCGAGCTGGTTCTTCACTGCGGGCGCGTCGAGCAGGCGGTGGGTCTCCACCCGCGCGGTTCCGCTGCCGTCGCTGATGGTGTTCTCGCCGGAGTCCGTCACAGGCCCGACGTTGATGCTGACCCGCATCCTGATCGGTGCCTGCCCAAGGACAGGGTCGGTCCTGTTGCACTCCTTCAGCTCGTCCTGCAGAGCGTGCAGGAACGGGTTGACGAGGAAAGGCAGCACCGGAGGCCGGAACCCCACCACGTAGCCATCGCCGTCCGATCGTGGGAATCGCTTCCCCTCCGCCCACTCGTCACCGAGACGCGCGCGTGAGAAGGCCGCGGCGAGGATCTGCGGGATCCGGTCGGTGAGCCCCTCGTGGTACCGGCCCTGGCGGGCGCTGAAGTCCTTCATGTCGACCGCGAGCATCGCCCGGTAGGGCGGCAGAGCCTTGGGTGTCACGTCGGCCTCCGTCATGTCGTCTCCCGATTCCGTCAGTCACCCAGCGTCGTCGAGCGACGACGTCATGACGACCGCCATAGCGCGGTCTCTGCTTGTCTGGTGGATCACGGCGTAGTTAGGACGCGACAACGAGCGCGACCCAGATCACGAAACCGACGAGCTCGACCGTGCCCACGACCAGGGCCGCCCGGAACCACTGGAACTTGCGGCGGGCGATGTCGGCCAACGTTGCCGTCTGCATCCACGCCTGCGTGGCGAGCCTCTCGGTGTCCGGGCGGGGTGGGACCGTCCCGTCGTTGTCGTGTCGGAGTGCCGTGAACGCGAACCACCGGGGCTCTGGGTCGCCTGTCCGCGGCCACAACGACGCGAGGAGGAGCAGCACGACGATCACAGCGACCGCTAGTACGACGACTGCCCCGATCCGTAACGACATCAGCGGCACCGGACCAGAGCGCATTGACGACGCCACTCCTGCCAGGACCACCCCTTGTGCGGCCAGTACGAGGCCCGTCTTGGCGTCGGCGGTGGCGATCACGCGATTCACCTCGGCCGCGACGGCCATCGCGACGTCGAGATCACGGTCGGGATCCAGCTGTGCACCGGTCGTCATGGTGCAATGACACGACAGTGTGACCCCATTCGTCTGCGTCCGAAGACGCAGACGGTGAAATGGATCCGGGGGCCGAGGTCGACACCGACGACACGATGCTGACCAACTGGGTGCGCTCGACCGGCCGCACCCGACGATGGAGCGCCACTGCGCCTGTGCTTCGGCAGGGCGAGGGCGCGGATCTCCTCGTGCTGATCCAAACCGGGTACGTGAAGGTCGTGTCGTTCGCACCGAGTGGCAAGCAGGTCATGCTGGCCCTCCGAGGGCAGGGCGATCTACTCGGCGAGTTCTCCGCGCTAGACGGACGCCCCCGTTCGGCCAGTGTGCTCGCCCTCACCGACGTCCAGGGTTGGGTGGTGTCCTCCCAGGACTTCGTCGCGTACCTGGCGTCGAATCCGGACGCCTCGCTCGCTCTGCTCCGCCTGCTCGTGACCCGGTTGCGTGAGGCCGACCTCCGACGGCTGGAGTTCGGCTCGCTGGACACGACCGGCCGGATCGCCAGCCTGCTCTGCGCGCTGGACGAGCAACACGGGAGCGGTGCCTGGATCCGACTGACGCAAACGGAGCTCGGGGAGTCTGCAGGTGCGTCACGGGAAGCGACGGTGAAGGCCCTCGCCCAGCTGCGGACAGCCGGGCTCATCGAGACCGCACGCGGCCGGATCCGGGTGGTCAGAGTGGGTGAGCTTGGACTCGTCGCCGAGGGCCGCGCGGGCCCGACCAGCCCAGGATGAGAAGCGGGCATTACGACGATGGCCGAACGACGAGGTGCCAGGCACGCGCTGTAGCGGGCGGCCACGTATGGCGGGCTGGCCTGTCGTCACTGGTGGGGCACACCGGGATGGCCGCAGCTGGCCGCGGCGTTTCGTGGCGGCGCTTGACGTCCCGGATCACGACCGCTGGGGGCAGGAGGAGCGTGGCGGGATGGGCTAACGCCGGAACCAGCGCAGGTGACCGATCGGACCGAGTTGCGGCGGGTCCTGCTGCGTCGGCCGTGGATGCTCGAGACCGACGCCGCGGATTGGGTGGTGAGTGCCCGAATCGGTTTCTCGCGGCTTCCGCTACCTCCACTTCCTGCTGCCGCCGGCTGACATGGGATCCCCGGTTGCAACGCGGTCCAGCGGCGCGATTGGTCAGGCGATGGCGGTGATGTCGCCGTCGTCGAAGTAGATCGCCTGGTGGAGTCGTCCGCCGAGTGCGGTGGCGTAGCGGGCCAGCACCTCCTGTCCGGAGACTTTGCCGCGTTCGATCTGCGACACCCGTCCTTTGCTGACGCCCATGCGGTCGGCGACCTGCTGCTGGGTCAGGCCCCGGGTGCGGCGGATCTCGGCAAGACGGTGTCCGATGACTTCGGCGAGCAGTTCGCGCTTGCCCGCTTCGACGGCTGCCTCCCCGCCGGCGCGGGCGACGTGCTCAGCGCGGATCGTGTTCCACGCGACGTGGCTGGTCATCGCTGTCGTCCCTCCTCCTGGGCTCGCTCCTTGAGGTAGCGCTCGTAGCGCTGTTCGGCGAGCGGGATCGACTCGCCGTACCACTCCTTCCAGCGGCCGGCCTTGTCGCCGGCGACGAGCAGGATGCTGTCCCGCCACGGGTCGAAGGCGAACAAGATCCGTACGCTGCCTGGCCGCAGTTCCTTGAGATTGGCGATCGTGGACCCCCGGATCGTGTCGACCATCGGTCGCCCCAGGCCTGGTCCGACGTCGGCCAGAGTGTCGATGACCTGCACGACCCTGGCGTGGGTGGCGGCGTCGAGGGAGTCGATCCAGTCGCGTACCTCGTTGACGACGTAGACCTGCCATCCACCGGCCACCACGACGTGAGTATACCGATCGCTAAACCTCGTGCACAGTGTCGGTGCGAGGCCGGGAGGCATGCGGAGCTGCTGTTGCACGCGTGGCTTCATGATCGGTCCTGTGCTGGCGGTCATGGGTCGGCGAGGGGGTGTGGTTGTCCGGTCATGGCGGCCAGTGCGGTGGCGTCGGCGTGCAGGTCGGCCTTGATGTAGGTCGTGGTCGCGTTGTGATCAGGCGGGGTGCGCGGAGAGGTGTCTGCGTGTGGTGGCCGCGAACGCCGCGAAGAGCTGGGCCAGTGCCGGACTCGTGGGCTCCACCGAGACGTCGCCGGATCGGACGGACTCGTCGAGGTCCGCACTCCCCATGAGGAGGGCGACGACGGTCCTGGCCGCGCCGTGGAGCCGGACGGGTGAGGGGTCGTCGCCGGGTCCGGAGCGGACGGCCATCGCGCCGTCGTGGACCGTCATGGTGAACACCTCGTCGGCGTGCACCTCCACCGACAGGTCGATGCCGATGAGCAAGGAGGGGTCCACGACCCCGGACATCATCAGTGCGACCAGTTCGGCGCGGGCCGACCCGACGTCGAACGCGGGCAGGAGGCTCAGGCCCCACGCTCCGAGCCCGAGCACCGGTGCGCGCAGACCCTCGCCGTACTCGGTGAGGGCGTGAGCGCCGTCCGGGGTCTTCTCGGCCACCCCGGCTTCGCGCAGGCGCTTGAGCCGGGCCGAGAGGCGGTTCGGTCCGGCCCCGGGAAGGTGGGCGCCCAGCTCCCCGAAGCGCTTGGGCCCGAGCAGCAGCTCGCGCACCACGAGCAGGGTCCAGCGTTCGCCGAGCAGGTCGAGGGCACAGGCGAGTGGACAGACCTGGCCATAGGTGCGCCCCGCTTCGGCCGTGGCGGATCCGGTCACGACGGCCGCCGGAAGCCGCCGAGCTTCTCCCCGAGGAGTGCGGCGAACTCGATCGTGGTGAGGTCGCCGCCGGCGGGGCCCATGGCCTGGATGCCGATCGGCAGGCCGGACGTCGCTCCGGGCCCGGTCGGGATGGTCGTCGCCGGCGTGCCGGCGATGTTGGCCAGGCCGCACCACTTGATCTGGTCCCAGTACGGGCGGGGGCGGCCGTCGACGGTGAAGGACCGGCCGAACTTGTCGACGATCTTGCCGTGGTGGGGTGGCGCGGCGGTGGGGGAGACGGGCATCAGCACGACGTCGTAGCCGTCGAAGAACCGCGTCCAGCGCTCGCGCATGTCCTGGCGGCGCGCGTCGGCCTCCATCCAGGCGTAGTGCGACAGGAACGTCCCCTGGAAGGCCTTCGCCGCGTCGCCGCGCGGATGCCGGACGATGTGGGGCAGCATCGAGGCACCGAAGGCGGGAGTCATTCCGCTGCGGTCGATGCCCAGCTGCGCGAACAGCAGCGGCTGGAACGTCGCGTGCGACTCGCCGATGGTCACGGGAATCGCTCTCGGGTGGACGTCCACCGTGGCGCCGGCCGACTCGAGCGTCGAGATCGCCCGCCGCATGGCCGCCGTGACCTCGGTGTCGACCGGACAGTCCGGGTCGTCGAACCAGACGGCGATGCGGAAGTCCGCCAGTCTTGTCGCCCGGGGAGCGGCCAGGTGGTAGCTGAACCCGCCGTCGCGTTCCAGCGGTCCTGTGGTGGCGGCCAGGATCGGGACGAGGTCTCGGGGGTCGCGCACCTGGGCGCCCGCGCACGCGAGGTCCGGCTCGGACCAGCGCTTCACGCCGGGGCCGGGCACGAGGTGTCCGACGAGCGGGATCGAACGGTAGGTGGCCTTGTGCCCGTAGAGGCCGACGAAGTGCGACGGGACCCGGGTCGACCCGCCGATCTCGGAGCCGAAGTCGAAGGCGGTCAGGCCCGCCACCGTGGCCACCGCTCCACCGCCGGCCGAGCCGCCGGACGTGCGGGAGAGGTCCCAGGGATTGTTGGTGGGCCCGAACAGCGGGTTGTCGGCCTGTACGTCCTGGTTGCCCGGCGGCATGTTCGTCTTGCCCATGATGACCGCGCCGGCCCGGCGCAGCCGGGCTACCGCCTCGGCGTCCTGGGTCGGGACGTGGTGTGCGAGGTCCGCGCGGCCGCAGGCCGACCGCATGCCCTTGGTCTCGAAGCTGTCCTTGGTCGTGATCGGCAGCCCGTGCAGCGGGCCGAGTTCGGCTCCGCTCGCCCGCAGCCGGTCGGCGTCGTCGGCCTCGGACCGGGCGCGGTCGGCGTCGAGGGTGACGATCGAGTTCAGCGCGGGGTCGAGCCGGGCGATCCGGTCGAGGTAGTTCTCGACGAGCTCCCGGCTCGTGACCTCGCCCTTGTCGAGGCCTGCCAGTAGTTCGTGGGCGGGCGCGAACGCCAGGTCGTCAGACATCACGGCCTTCCTGCGGGCTGGTCGAGGTGGTGGTTCTCGAGGTCGGTGAGCGCTCGCTGGATCGACGTGTCCTGCAGGTACCGCGCATCGAGGACCGGCGCGACGACGCCGCGCAGGGCCGAGACGGGCCGCCACCGAGCCGGGACGGTGAGTGCCCGGCGGCGGGTCTCGATGCCGTCGGCGATGGCGGCGGCCGCGCGTTCGGGCCTGATCCGCTTGAGCATGAACCGGGGGCTGGCGGACAGCAGTGCTTTCAGGTGCGGATCGGCGTCGACAACGTCGCGGATCATGTCGGTGTCGAGGAGGGAGAAGTAGGCGGTCAGCACCGACGCGCCGTGCGCCGCCAGCTCCACGCCGAGGCCTCGTCCGAACTGCTCGACGGCGGCCTTGCACATGGCGTACGGGATGGCGCCGGCGCCGTTGATGTAGGCGAACACGGAACTGATCAGCACGACCTGGCCGCGGTTGGTGATGACGTCGTCGATCGTGGCGGCCACCGTGTTGAGCACGCCGGCGACGTTGACCTCCAGGACGCGCTCGGCCTGACCGGGCCGCAACGTCCGGAACGTGCCGCCGCCCCCGAGGATGCCGGCGTTGGCGATGACGACGTCGATCCGGTCGAACCGGTGGCGAGCAGCAGCCGCCGCGGCGCGGACCGATCCGGAATCGGTCACGTCGCACCCGACCGCGTCGCCGCGGCCGTGCGGCAGGGCGGCCGCAACCGCTCGAGCGGCGGGGAGATCGCGGTCGGCGATCACCACCCGCGCCCCGCGACGTGCGAGTTCGCGAGCCGTCGCCGCACCGAGGCCTCGGCCGGCGCCGGTGATCAGAACGACTCGATCGTCGAGCCGGTAGCCACGACGGTGGGGCGGTGAGCGTCTCATCGACCGGACGGTACGGCCTACTACACGAAATGTATAGTGGCCCTGATCACAACTTGCACTCCATCCTTCCATATTGAAGTACGGTCATCATGTAAACGTGAGCGGTCGGCGGAGGGAGGTTCGGTGGTGGCTCGTTACGCGACGGAGCACAAGCAGCGCACGCGGCGGCGGATCGTGGACGCGGCGGGGCGCAGGTTGAAGTCCAGTGGCCTGAGCGGGTCCGGGGTGGCCACGCTGATGGCTGACGCCGGACTCACGAACGGGGCCTTCTACGCCCACTTCGCCTCGAAGGACGAGCTCGTCGCCCGAGTGGTCACAGATCAGCTGGACCGACAGCGCGATGCGGTCGCCGAATCCGGTGTCGAGCAGATGGTGCGGGCCTACCTGTCGGCCGAGCACCGCGATCACCCTGCTGACGGCTGCCCGTCCGCGGCGCTGCTCAGCGAGCTGGGTCGCAGTGGCGACGGTGTCCGACGGGCATACACCGAGGGAGTACTCGGTGTCGTCGATGCCGTGGTCGTCCGGCTCGATCCGCATGATCCGAGCGCCGTTCGGGTTCGCGTCCTCGCGGCGTTCGCCGGGATGGTCGGGACATTGCAGATGGCCCGGGCGATCACGGATCGGCGGCTCTCGGACGAACTCCTCGATCGCGGCGTGGACATCGCGTTGGCGCACCTGCGCCCGCGCGGTGCAGCGGCGACAGCAGAGCAGGAACCGGGGCACATCGGTGACCCCGTGGACGAACCAGTGGTAGAGGGCGGGACGCCATGAAGGCTTTCATCGTCGACAAGTACGGAAAGGACGCCACGTTGCGGGCGGGCGAGCTGCCCGATCCGGTGATCGGTGACGGCGACGTGCTTGTTCGGATTCATGCGGCGGGGGTGAACCCGCTGGACAGCAAGATCATGGCCGGCGAGTTTCAAACTCCTGCTGCCCTACAAGACCCCGTTCGTTCTCGGCAATGATGTCGCCGGGGTGGTGGAGCGGGTCGGACGGTCGGTGCGGAGCTTCGCGCCAGGCGACGAGGTGTACGCGCGGCCGGACAAGGACCGCATCGGGACGTTCGCCGAGCTGATCGCGGTCGACGAGGCAGACCTGGCGCGCAAGCCGGCCGGGCTGTCGATGGCCGAGGCCGCGTCACTGCCGCTGGTCGCGCTCACGGCATGGCAGGCGCTGGTCGAGAAGGCGAACGTCCGGCCCGGTCAGAAGGTGCTCATCCACGCCGGTTCCGGCGGCGTCGGGACGATCGCGATCCAGCTGGCCAAGCACCTCGGTGCGCACGTCGCCACGACCACGAGCACGGCCAACGTCGACTGGGTCCGCGAGCTCGGCGCCGACCAGGTCATCGACTACCGCCGGGCCGACTTCGAGACGCAGCTGCGCGACTACGACGTCGTCCTGGACTCCCTCGGTGGTGAGAACCTCGCGAAGTCGCTGCGGATCCTGCGTCCCGGCGGCCTGGCCATCGGCATCGGTGGACCGCCCGACCCCGACTTCGCGACCCAGCTGGGCCGACCCCTGCTGCGTCCGGTGCTGGCCGTGCTCAGCCACAAGGTGCGCCGCGCGGCCCGCAAGCACGGGGTCCGCTACTCGTTCCTGTTCATGCGGGCCGACGGCGCGCAGCTGCAGCAGATCACCGATCTCGTCGAGGCCGGTGTGATCCGACCCGTCGTCGAGCGGGACTTCGATTTCGACGAGACACCGGCCGCTCTCGACCACGTCGACTCCGGCCGGGTCAAGGGCAAGGTCGTCGTCTCGATGACACCCATCCAAGGAGCACAGACATGACTGAACTGACCGGCCGGACCGTCCTCGTCACCGGCGCGAACCGCGGGCTCGGGCGCGAGTTCGTGCAGCAGCTGTTGGGCCGCGGCGTGGCCAAGGTCTACGCCGCAGCCCGCAACACCACGACGATCACCGACGACGATCCGCGGGTGGTCCCGCTGCAGCTCGACGTCACCGACCCCGATTCCGTCGCGCGGGCCGCCGACGTCGCCCCCGACGTCGACGTCGTCGTCAACAACGCCGGCATCTCGACCCCGACCCCGGTGCTCAGTGGCGACACCACCAACCTGCGCCGGGAGCTGGAGGTGAACCTGTTCGGCCCACTCTCGGTCACCTCGGCCTTCGCCGAACGGCTGGCCGACCGCTCCGGTGCGGTGGTCAACGTCGCCTCGGTGCTGTCCTGGATCGGGATCGGTGGCAGCTACAGCGTGTCGAAGGCGGCCCTGTGGAGCGCCACCGACTCGTTGCGTCTCGAGCTGGGCCCGCGCGGGGTCCAGGTCGTCGGGGTCTACATGGGTTATGTCGACACCGATATGACGAGCGGGGTCGAAGCCCCCAAGTCCGCTCCCGCTGACGTCGTCCGGCAGGTCCTGGACGGTCTGGAGAGTGGCGTGTCGGAGGTACTTGCCGACGAGCTCGCCCGCCAGGTGCGTGCGGGTCTCGACCGGCCCGTCGACGAGCGTTACGCGCCGTTCGCTGCCGCCGCGGCGGGCTGAGCAGACAACCCCCACAACACCGAACACCACGAGAGGACATCATCATGAGCAACGACGAGCAACCGCGCGTGATCACCGCGTACAAGGACGCGCCTGCCCGCACCGTCTCCGCGGGAGGCGTCACCTACGCCTACCGGGAGCTGGGGCCGAAGGGCGGCGTACCGGTCGTCTTCTTCGTCCACCTCGCCGCGACCCTGGACAACTGGGACCCCCGCATCATCGACCCGATCGCGGAGCAGCACCACGTGATCGCGTTCGACAACCGCGGCGTCGGCGCCTCCACCGGTGCGGTGCCGGACACGATCGAGGCGATGGCCGACGACGCCGTCACCTTCATCCGGGCCCTCGGGTTCGACAAGGTCGACATCTTCTCCTTCTCACTCGGCGGCATGATCGCGCAGGCCCTCGTGGTCAAGCGCCCGGAGCTCGTGCGCAAGCTCATCCTGACCGGTACCGGTCCCGCCGGGGGCAAGGACATCGACAAGGTCGCCGGTACCACGTTCTACGACATATTCCGCGCCACGCTGACCCGGCGGGATCCCAAGGAGTTCCTGTTCTTCAACCGCAACGCCGCCGGGAAGCCGGCGGCTGAGGCGTTCGTCGGCCGGCTGAAGGAGCGCACCATCGACCGCGACGCCGAGATGAGCACCAAGGGGTTCCTGACCCAGCTCAAGGCGATCAAGCGGTGGGGTCGCTCGACCCCCGTGGACCTCTCGGGGATCACCCAGCCCACCCTGATCGCGAACGGTGACAACGACCGGATGGTCCCGTCGGTGCTCTCCGAGGACCTGCACCGCCGGATCCCCGGCAGCGACCTCGTCATCTACCCCGACTCCGGGCACGGCGGCATCTTCCAGTTCCACGACCGGTTCGTGCCCGTTGCCGTCGAGTTCCTGGCTCGCTGACGCACTCCACCTACCCGACAAACCGAAACGGAGCAGATCATGACCGAATCGAGCACCATCCGGTTCGAGAGGACGTCCCCCCAGGTCGCGAGGATCACCTTCGCGAACCCGCCGGTGAACCTGATCGTCGCCGAGACCGTGGGCCGCCTCGTGCAGATCGTCGACGAGCTGGCGTCGGATCCAGACATTCAGGTCCTCGTGTTCGACAGTGGCACCCCGGACTTCTTCTTCAACCATTTCGATCTCGCGGCCGCGGCCGAGTTCCCCGTGCCGGAGGACTCCGATGCGCTGCCGGTGTGGACCGACCTGGTGGTCAAGCTTTCCCGGGCCCCGTACATCACGATCGGTTCGATCCGCGGCCGTACCCGGGGTGGCGGCAACGAGCTGGCGCTCGCGTTCGACCTGCGTTATGCGAGCCGGGAGAACGCGATCTTCGGTCAGCCCGAGGTCGGTAGCGGGTTGCTGCCCGGCGGTGGCGGCACCGAGCGGTTGCCGCGTGCGCTCGGCAGGGACCGGGCGCTGGAAGCCATTCTCACCAGCGACGACTACGACGCAGACACGGCCGAGCGGTGGGGTTGGGTGACCCGCACCCTCCCCGACGACGAGCTGGACGAGTTCGTCGAGTCGATCGTCGCCCGGCTGGCCTCGTTCGACCGGACCTCGCTGGCGTCGGCCAAGGCCATGGTGAACAGGGCATCGCTCCCCCCGGAGGCCGACCTGGCCGCCGCCTACGGCGAGTTCGCGCATTCCCTCACCCTCCCCGGCTTCCTCGCCCGTGCGGAGGGGGCGGCGGTGCTGGCCGGCGAGGCCGGAGTCGAGATCCAGTACCGGCTGGGGGAGTACCTCGGCGTCGCCAACCAGCAACGCTGATTCCGGAAACGGCCCTGCGCGGCGGAGCCGTCCACGGACGGTACCGCCGCCAGACCGTTGAGGGCTTCGGAGAACCCAGGAGGCACGATGGACACCCACAGCTACCGTGACGCACCCACGCAGACGGCCGACGTCGCGGACACGCGATTCGCCTACCGGCGGTTCGGGCCCGCGGCCGGCACCCCGGTACTGTTCCTGAACCACCTTGCCGCGGTCCTGGACGACTGGGACCTCCGCGTCGTCGCGCGCATCGCGGCGTCGCACGACGTGATCGTCCTGGACAACCGGGGGGTCGGTTCCTCGGGGGCCCCGGTCGATCGAGGAGATGGCGGACGACGCGATCGCGTTCGCCGGGGCACTGGGCCTGCAGCAGGTCGACCTGCTCGGGCTCTCGATGGGCGGGTTCGTCGCGCAGGCCGTGGTGCGCCGGGCCCCCGGGCTGGTCCGCCGGGTGGTGCTCGCCGGGACGGGACCGGCCGGTGGTGTCGGGATCGACAGGGTCACCTCGCGCACGCTCCTGGCCATCGCCAGGGGAGCGGTGACCTTCCGCAACCCGAAGACCTACATGTTCTTCACCTCGACCGCGAACGGCCGCACCGCGGCCCGGGCGTTCCTGGAGCGGCTCGAGGAGCGGACCGCGGACCGGGACACCGCGGTGTCGCTCGGAACGTTCCGCAACCAGCTGACCGCCATCCGCCGCTGGGGCAGGCAGCCGGAATGGGACCTGACGGGCATCCGGCAGCCGGTGCTCGTCGCGAACGGCGAGCAGGACCGCATCGTCCCCTCCGGCAACTCCATCGATCTGTCCCGGCGGCTACCGGACGCCAGGCTCGTGCTCTATCCCGACGCCGGTCACGCTGGTGTCTTCCAGTTCCACGAGGAGTTCGTCCGCGAGGTGCTGGAGTTCCTCGCGCGGTGTGGAACCGGCAGCGCGGCGAGCATGTTGGCGGGCGGGTGTCGCGTCGGTCGAGCCCGACGGGAGAGTGAGCGATCTCGGCGGGGAAGGCTCATCCGGCGCTGGTGAGTGAGGCCGACTTCGTCGCCGCGCAGCAGGTCCGGGCGGCGCGGCCGACGAAGGACGGCGTAGCCCGCCGCTACCTGTTTTCCGGGTTGGTGGGGTGCGCGCTATGTGGACGGCGGCTGGATGCGCATTGGGTGCATGGCCGGGCGGGGTACCGGTGTCGTCATGGTTATGCGAGTTCGCAGCCGCGGCGGTTGGACGAGGTGAAGAACGTCTATGTGCGTGAGGACGTGCTCCTGGAGGAGCTCGTGGCGCGGCTCTCACCTGCAGGAGCTGGCTGTGAACCCGACGGCGCGCCAGCGGCAGCGGCCCGGATGGCCTCCGAGCTGCGTGCGTCGGGGAGGATGATCATCCATAACGGGGGCAGCTGGGTCCTCGAACCTGCGTGACGGCCGTGGCCAGCTCGCCGTGGGGTAATCCTGTGTCCGAGGGGAGTTGCGCACTAACCGCACGCGTGGCGCTGGCCTGACCGGAGTTCCTGCGCCGCTCGCCTGCGATCAGCTGCAGCTCCTAGCCCTTTGTCCTGCAGGGAGCGGGGTGCCTGTCACGAGTGCTCCGGCTGGCACCGCGATCGTCGTTCCAGCGACGTCGGCACCGTTCAGGTCTGCGCCGGTGAGGTCCGCGCCGTCCAGACAACCCCCGCGGAGATCCGCACCCCGAAGATCAGCGCCACGCAGTGAGGCGCACCGGGAGGATCTTCTCGGTGACCTTGGCCTGTTCCCAGCCGTTGAAGTACCAGTACACAGTGCCACGGCGGGTAGCCCGCTGGTAGTTGCCGCCATGCACAGCCGGTCCGCACCACGTAGAGGATCGCGTCCACGATCGCGCGCCGTGAGTGTTTCTCCGGCCAACCATCGGTGTTGACCGGCGGCAGCAGCGGCTCGATCAGCTCCCACTGCTTGTCGCTGGTGTCCGAGGGGTACCGGGCTCGTCGCTTCAGCGCACCCACTGTTGATCAATCCGGGCGCAAGGTCACGAAGGCGCGCCCACCCTTCTCAAGCACGCTCTGAGTAGGACAAGTCTGAGCCGAGTGCCAGTCAGCGTCGTACAGCTCAGCCGGCCACGATGGCGCGGATCCGGTCGTTGCGGGCGTCGATCTCCGCCTGGGTGGCCGGGACGACGAGGTCGGCGCCCGCGCCGACGCTCGCCTGACCGGCCTCGGCGTAGGGGCGCTGGCGCTTTTCGTACCGCACGAACGCGAGCTCGAGGTCGCTCCCGGCCCGTTCCAGCTCCTCGGTGAGGAACCACGTCCCGGTTAGCGCTAGGGAGAGCCCCACCAGGGAAAACGATCACGACGTCGCGGCTACTGCTGGGCGGCATCGTCGAGTACTGGGCGGACCCGGGCGCCGATGCGGCGGGCAACTTCGCGGATTTCGTCCTGGCCATAGGAGGTGCGCACCTCGGAGATCGACATCCCGCGGGGCGCGCGAGGTCGCGGCGTTCGGCAGCATGTACTTCGCGATCACCTCGATGACCGATGCCGACCACCGCAAGCAGTTCTTCGCACCCGTCATCGACGACGTCGAGCGCACCCTTGCGGTGCGCGCCGTCTACCTGGCCGTGCGCGACACGTCCCGGACCTCGGCCCCGACCACACCGTCCGGCTGACGACCCGGTCCGGGGGTGGTGGTGGCGCGGACGACCAGTCGGGGCGCGACGATCAGCTCCCGCTCGGTGACCGGCGTCCCGTCCAGCCGGTCCACGGCACGCGTGACGGCGAGCGTGGTGATCTGCTCGGTGTCCTGGGCGATTGTCGTCAGGTTGACGTGCGACAGGCGGGCGAGCCGGCTGTCGTCGTAGCCGACCACGCTGACGTCCCCGGGCACGGCCAGGCCGGCGCGCTGCAGCACGTCCAGCACGCCGAGGGCGCAGCGGTCGTTGAACACGGTCACGGCGCTGGGCCGTGGATCGAGGTCGAGCAGGGCGCGGGCGGCCGCGGCACCGTCCTCCTCGGTGAGCCCGCCGGGCAGGAGCCGGATCTCGGCATCGAGGCCGTGGCGGAGCATGGCGTCGCGGTAACCGCGACGGCGGTCGGCGGCGCCCGGGGCCCGCCCACCGTCGACGTGGGTGATCCGGCGGTGGCCGAGCGCGACGAGGTGGTCCACGGCCTGGTGCAGCCCCAGGCCGTCGGCGGTGCGCACGACGTCGAGGGCGCGGTGGCGTGCCGCCCGGGCCACGACCACGACGGGCAGGCGGCCTGCGAGCTCGGCGAGCTGCGCGGTGGGCGCGTGCGGGCCGAGCAGGACGAGCGCCTCGCAGCGGTCCTGCATCAGGCTCGCCACGGCGCGCCCCTCGTCGCGCTGCGGGGTGACCGCACTCAGCGCGAGCTCGTAGCCGGCGCGGTCGGCCGCGGTGTAGAGGCCGGTGACGAGGTCGCCGTGGAAGGCGTGGTGGACGCCGAACACGACGCCGAGCAGCCGGCTGCGGCTGCTGCGCAGCAACCGGGCGCGGGTGTCGGGGCGGTAGCCCAGCTCGTCGGCGGCCTGCAGCACCCGCTGCCGGGACACCGCGCTCGCACCCGGGGCGCCGCGGATCACGATCGAGACCAGTGCGACGGACACCCCCGCACGGGCGGCGACGTCGGCGAGGGTTGGCCGCCGGGCGCGCTCTGTCACGTCCGCACCCTACCGATCTATGCCTAGAACGTTCTAGGCTTGTCCATCTAGAACGTTCTAGGCTCGAGGAGGAGCGGATGGACGAGATCGGGGTGGCCCTGGTCGGGGCCGGCCGGATGGGGGCGTTCCACGGCAGGTCGCTCGCGCGCCGGATCCCGGGGGCGCGGCTCGTGGCCGTGGCCGACCCGGCGCCCGGGATCGCGGAGCGCCTGGGCGCGGATCGCGCATACACCGATCCGGTGGAGGCGTTCGCGGACCCGGCCGTCGACGCGGTGGTGATCGCGGCGCCCGCCCGCTTCCACGCCGACCTGGTGGTGGCCGCGGCAAGGGCGGGCAAGGCCGTGTTCTGCGAGAAGCCGATGGCGCTCTCGCTGCCCGACGCCGACCGGGCCGTCGACGCCGCCCGCGCCGCAGGCGTTCTGCTCCAGGTCGGGTTCAACCGGCGCTTCGCCCCGGACTGGCAGGCCGCCCGCGCGCTGCTCGACGACGGCAGGCTGGGCACCCCGCGCGTGCTGCGCTCGCTCACCCGCGACCCCGGCGGGTTCGACCCCTCCCGGGTGCCGCCGGACACGATCTTCAACGAGACCCTGATCCACGACTTCGACGCACTGCGGTTCCTCAACCCGGGCGCGGAAGCCGTCGAGGTGTACGCCACCGCGGACGCGCTGGTCGAGCCCGAGTGGCGCGAACGCGGGCTCCTCGACACCGCCGTGGTCGTGGTGCGGTTCGACAACGGCGCCACCGGTGTCGCCGAGGCGTGCTTCGAGGCCGCCTACGGCTACGACGTACGCGGCGAGGTGTTCGGCTCCGGCGGCATGGCCACCATGGGCGACGGGCGCCGCTCCGGGACGGTCTTCTCCGGCGCAGAAGGCCGGATCGTGGAGACCGCCCGCAGCGACCAGGAGCTCCTCGCGGGCGCCTACGTCGCGGAGCTCGCCGCGTTCGTCGACGCCGTCCGCGACGGGACACCGGCGCCGGTGGGCGGGGAGGACGCGCGTGCGGCGCTGGCGATAGCGCTGGCCGCGGCCCAGTCGGTGCGCGCGGGACGCCCGGTCCGGATCGAGGAGGTCGGGAAGTGAGCGGATTCCGCCTCGCGGCGTCCGCGGAGATGCTGTTCCTCGGCCTGCCGTTCGAGGAGCGCGTGCGCCGCATCGCCGATCTCGGGTTCGAGGTCGAGATCTGGGACTGGACGGCGAAGGACGTCGCCGCGCTCGCCGGGACCGGGGCGACGTTCTCCTCGATGACCGGCTACGTCCGGGGCGCCCTCGCCGATCCCGACGGAGCCGAGGAGCTGCTGCGCACGGCGGAGGAGTCGCTCCGGGTCGCCGACGAGCTCGACTGTCCACGCCTCAACGTGCACGGAACCGGCCTCGACGACCGCGGTCTGCCCGTGGTGGCCTCGCAGGTCGTCACCCCGCAGATGTGGCTGACCGCCGCGCGGACGCTGACCCGCCTCGCCGAGCTCGGGGAGCGCGCCGGGCGCGTGTTCACCCTCGAGAACCTCAACACCGCGGTCGACCACCCCGGCGTGCCGTTCGCCGGTGCCGCCGACGCGCTCGCGCTCGTCGAGGCCGTCGACAGCCCGCACCTGCGGCTCAACCTCGACCTCTACCACGCGCAGATCGGCGAGGGGAACCTCGTGCAGCTCGTCGAGCGCGCGCTGCCGGTCGTCGGGGAGATCCAGGTCGCCGACGTTCCGGGTCGCTGCGAACCCGGCACCGGCGAGATCCACTACCCGGCGATCGCCGCAACCCTGGACCGCCTCGGCTACGCGGGTGTGGTCGGGCTCGAAGGTTGGGCGTCGGGCGACCCGACCCGGGCCCTCGAACGCTTCCGCACCGCGTTCGCCCCTCCGGCAGGGCCGTCGTCCGCCTCCCCGCTGGAGGGGTGAACTCACGCACCTCTTCGGAACCGCGCGGCAACCTGCCGTTAACCTGCAACGGCGGCGGGGCGCGACGAACTCGCGCGCGTAGGCCAGCAACAGCCGCAGCCGCTCCTCGGCCTCGATCACCTGGCGGCGGGCCGCAGCGATTTCGGACAGCACCGGGTCGTAGAGGGTCGACCGCGGCCTGACGTGCCTGCATCACGTCATCGACCACAGCAGACCGGACGTCGGGATCGAGGGGATGGCCCGGCGGGATGGGGGCAAAGCGCGGTCAGTCCTCTCCCCTCCAGCTGCTCGCCGTCGGATACGCCGCGCTCGATCTGGTCGGCCCGATCCTTTGCGCATCGTGATCGAGCTGGATCACGACGAGACGGAGCAGCTGCTGAACGCTGGCTTCACTGCGGATCTCGGCTCCGAGCGCCAGGGCGAGGTCATCGTGAGGTTCTTCGGTGCGACGAAGGGTGCCGGGCAGGCGTTCGATAGTGGCGTGCAAGAACGCCGCGCTGTGTGTCATTGACCCGCACAGGTGGGGCAAATGCGGAGCACTGGAGTGCGTCAAGCTGGCCTGAACGACGTCGACATGGGTCGTACAGCACCACACCCAGCAGCGGATTCTCTATTCTTGCAGGTCAGCGTGTTCCGTTGCTGGGGGTCAAGGGGTCGCAGGTTCAAATCCTGTCGTCCCGACGGCACAGACGGGCGGTTCCCTTCGGCGGGGGAGTCGCCCGTCGGCGTTTATACCTGCGAAGACAGGCTGTTCGTGGATCTTCGTGGGCACCTGTGGATGATCTTGCGGTGTGGTCTGGCCGGCGCTGATTCTGGCCCAACTGGAGCAAAACTGGAGCACGGCGTCGGGCGGGGTGAAATGGGTCACGTCCTGCTCCAGGACGGTGATGTGGTTTCGGTCACTTCAGGCCGGTTCGGGTCCGTACGGAGCGGGATGTGCCTTCCAGCGGCTGCGTTTGCGGTCGCTGCTTCGTCGTAGTCAAGGGGTCATAACCGCGGTGCAGGGTCGCGTCGGAGGCGATGGCGTGTTCGTGCACCCGGCGGCGGTTGACGTCGACGTGACTTGCTGGATGCGGCCCACTGGGGGCGCGGCTATCGACGAGGCACCGCGGTCTCGACGTGCATGCCGCCGGTGGTGGGGAGGGCGACGACTCTTGAGTGGTAGTCGGGGCTGGCCGGCGAGACGAGGAGGAACGACCTGTCGTTGGCGTAGGTGAGCAGTGGGGCAGCGATGCGGTGCCGTCGCCCACCCCACGAAGCGCATGTCGCCGACGACCGGGCATCAGCTCTCCCGATGTGCCGCGGCGCCGAGTTCGGCCAGGGCGGTCGCGAGGGCCGCACGGAACGCCGCGACGTTGCGGAGCTTGATCTCCTCGTAGCCGCGTACGCCGTCGGGCAGCTGCGCGAGCGCGACAACGCCCGCGTGGTTGGCCTCGTCGAGCACCGGTAGCGCGGCGTCGAGCGCGTCGCGGTATTCCTGGATGAGTGCTCGTTCGACGCGGCGGACCTCGGCGCGGCCGAACGGGTCGAGACTGGTGCCGCGCAGCCGCCGCAGCGCGTGGAGGGTGCGGAATGCCGGCTTGGCCCAGGGGCCGAGGGAGATCTTGCGTTGCATGCCCATGGCGCGCAGTAGCGGTGGGTGCAGCCGGTAGCTGATCCGACTGCCGGGCCCGAACCGGTCGTGGATGTCGGCGTCGAGCGCGGGGTCCAGGCACAGCCGTGCCACCTCGTATTCGTCCTTGTAGGCCATCAGCTTGTACAGGTTCCGGGCGACGGCCTCGGCGAGGTCGGTGCTGCCCGGGGCCTGCTGTTGTTCGACGGCGCGGACGTGCTCCACGAATCGGGCGTAGCGCCTGGCGTAGGCCTCGTCCTGGTAGGCGACGAGCTGCGGGATCCGGATGTCGAGCAGGCGGCCGAGCTCGCCCTCGGTGTGTACCTGGTCGCGGACCCGGGCGGCGGCCGCCAACACCGACACCGACGATGCGCCCGCCGCGCCCGCCGAGACCCGCTTGCGCCGCTCGGTGTTGGCGTCGGTGAGGACAGCGCGGCGGCCCTGGCGGAAGGCTTGGCGGTTGTTCTCGACCGCGACCCCGTTGAGCTCGATGGCCCGTTCGATCGCGGCGGCGGAGATGGGCAGGGCACCGGTCTGGTAGGCGGCGCCGACCAGCAGCATGTTCGCGTACTGCTCGCTACCGAACACCGCCTCGGCCAGTTCGTCGGCGGCCACGTAATAGGCGGCGGCGACCTGCCCGTGCAACGCCGAACGGATCTCAGCAGCGCCGGGGAACGCCGCGGTGGTGTCGACGACCATCCGCCCGGTCGGTACCTCGGCCGTGGAGACGACCGCGACGGTGCTGGCCGGGTCGGTGGACTTGAGCTGCGCCGGGTCGGTGGCCACCAGGGAGTCACAGCCCAGGTAGAGGTCGCACTCGCCCTCGGCCAGCTTCGCGGCCAGCTCGATCGGGCCGGTCCCGAACTTGAGGTCGGAGACCACCGCCCCGCCCTTCTGGGCGAGCCCGGTCTGATCGAGGGAGCGGACCTGGTTGCCGTCGACGAACGCGGCGGTGGCGAGGATCTGGGCGATTGTCACCACACCGGTGCCGCCGACACCGGTGATCCGCATCGCGAACTTGGCCCCGTCGAAACGCGCCGACGGCTCGGGCAGCGCCGAGTCGTCGTCCACCGGTGGCGGGGTGGGCCGCCCGGCGGTGCCTGGGACGACCGTCACGAACGACGGGCAGTCACCTTTCAGGCAGGAGAAGTCGAGGTTGCACGAGGACTGGTGGATCTGGGTCTTGCGGCCGAACTCGGTGTCCACGGGCCGCACCGACAGGCAGTTCGACTTCTCCCCGCAGTCCCCGCAGCCCTCACACACCCGCTCGTTGATCACGACCCGCTCGGTCGGGGTGGGGGCGGTGCCGCGCTTGCGCTTGCGGCGCAGCTCCGCCGCGCACTCCTGATCATGGATCAGCACCGTCACCCCGCCGACCCGGGCGAGTTCCTCCTGGACCGCCACGACATCGTCACGGTGGCGCACGGTGATCCCCGACGGGTGCCCGCCGTGCAGGGTGCGCAACGCCCGCCGCACCCGACGCGGCTCTTCGGTGGTGATGACGACCTGCTTGGCGCCCTCCAGCAGCAGCAGCGCCGCGACCCGCTCGACGGTGAGTCCACCGATCGCGGTCTGCCCGCCGGTCATCGCGACCGCGGAGTTGAACAGCAGCTTGTAGGTGATGTTCACCCCGGCCGCGACCGCCGCCCGCACAGCGAGGCTGCCCGAGTGCGCGAAGGTGCCGTCCCCGATGTTCTGCAGGAAGTGCTCGGTCTCCACGAACGGCGCCATCCCGATCCACTGCGCGCCCTCACCACCCATCTGACACACGCCCACCACGCCGCCGACCTGCTTCTGCGGCATGAGGGCCACCATCGCGTGGCAGCCGATCCCACCACCGATCAGGGTGCCGTCCGGGGTCTTGGTCGAGGAGTTGTGCGGGCAGCCCGAGCAGAAGTACGGCGAGCGGGCCACGAGCGGCAGCGAGATCCGCTCGCGGCGCCGGCCCGCCTCCCACGCCTGCACCGGTTCGATGTCCGAGCGGGTACGCAGCCGCCTGGCCAGCCCCACCGCGACCGCGTCGGGATCGAGCTCGCCGCCCTCGGCGAACAACCGCCTGCCCTCGGGATCACGCTTGCCGTGCACCCGCGGCGCGTCGGGCAGCCCGTAGAGCACGTCCTTGATCGCGGCCTCCAGGAAGGACCGCTTGTCCTCGACGACGACGATCTCCTCGAGCCCCGCCGCGAACTCGCGCACCACGCTCGGCTCCAGCGGCCAGATCGCGCCGAGCTTGAGCAACCGGATCCCGTACCGCTGCAGAGCTGACTCGTCCAGCCCCATCACGGCGAGGGCCTGCCGGAGGTCGAGATAGGTCTTGCCGGCCGCGACCAGCCCGACGCGGGCACCGGGCGCGGTGGCACCGCAGATCCGGTTGAGCCCGGAACGGCGGATGTACTCGACCGCCACCGGCAGCCGCACATCATGCTGGCTGCGCTCCAGCGCAACCAGCTCCGGCCCGGCCAGCCGGGCATGCGGGCGATGGCCGTAGGCCCGCAACCCCGCGGGCAGCTCGGTGAGGTCCGGGGGACTCCACAGTGGATCGAGCGTGGCGACGCCCGCGGCGTCGGCCACGTTGGTACCGATCTTCATGGCCGACCACAGCCCGCTCGCCCGGGACAGCTCGACCGCGTGCAACCCGTGCAGCAGCACCTCGTGCGAGTCGGCCGGATACAGGGCCGGCAGCTGGAGGTCGGCGATCGCGACCTCCGACGAGCACGGGAAGCTCGACGACTTCGCGGAGGGGTCGTCGCCGACGAGCGCCACGACCCCTCCGGCGGGAGCGGTGCCGATCAGGTTGGCGTGCCGGATGGCATCGCTGGCCCGGTCGAGGCCCGGAGCCTTGCCGTACCAGATCCCGGTGACCCCGTCCGCCGTCAGCGTCGCGACCTCCCCGGCCAGCTGCGTCCCGACGATCGCCGTCGCGGCGAGCTCCTCGTTGAGACCTTGCTGGTGCACCACACCATGCTCACCGAGCAACCGTCGCTGCCGCATGATCTCCAGGTCATACCCCGCAAGAGGCGAACCCTCGTAACCGGTGACGTAGGTGCGGATGTCACGGCCCCGCCGACGATCGAGCCGGGCCTGGTCGAGCAACAGCCTGACCAAAGCCTGGATCCCCGATAGATAGACCTCCCCGTCCTCGAGGAGGTAGCGGTCGTCGAGGGAGAAGTCCGCAGGGCGGGCTCGGGGGGCCGGGTCGGCTGACGCGGGGATGCCCACGGCGATGCTCATCGCGTACCTCGTTTCCAGGAAGGTCGTCGGGCGGTGGCTCGGGTGAAGGGCGCTAGCCCGCGCTGGTCAACAGCGGGACCAGAGCCGAGGTGAGCAGGAGCACGAAGACTCCGCCGACCCGGTTCGCGACGGTGGCGAACGGCATCAGGTACATGCGCTCGGCTGCGGAGAGGACGGCCACGTCTCCGGATCCGCCGGTGTCGGCCATGACGAGGCCCGGCGTGATCGCTGCCTCGATGAAGTAGAACTTCACCATGTAGCCGAGTGCGCCTGCGGCCAGCCCCGCCAGGACGACGGTGCACACGGTGAGGAGGATGAACCGGATGTCGCCCAGCGATGTGATGATGTCCCCGATGTCCATCACGGCGAGCGACAGCGCGACCAGCAGCCCGGGCACGAACGCGGTGGCGGCCAGGTCACCCCATGCCGAGGCGGAGTCCTCGAGGGACTTGGGCAGCAGGCTGAACACCTTGACGGCCACGGCCAGGACGGTCGTCCAGGCATAGGGGTGCAGGGCCGGGATGAAGGCGCCGAGCATCGTGCCGAGGACGAGGAGGACTCCGGCGATCGCGAGGCCCTGGGCGAGGGCGATGGTGTTCGCGGCCGTGACGGTCTTGGGGACGCTGAGGTCCTCGGAGTTGCTCTTGATGCGCAGGAGCTTGCCGTTGCCGGTGAACCCGACGAAGAGCGTGCTCCTGCGCTTGCCGATCCCGTTGAGCACGGCAGCGCAGATGATGCAGACGATGTTGGCCACGACGACCGCCGAGACCAGACTGCCGAGCAGGGCGTCGGGCTGTCCACCGAGCTGGTTCGCGTACATCTGACTCATGGGCAGCGCACCGATCGGCAGGCCGCCGGCCATGATCGGTGCCGCGATGAAGAGGATCGCCCGGATGAAGCCGAACCCGGTCAAGGCGCCCAGGGCCCCGATGGCGGCGAAGACGACGAGGACCGTGCCGATGACGGGCACCGCATAACGCACCCCGGCCTTGATCAGCAGCGTGCGCGGCATGCCGAGGATCGCGCCCGCGATGACGGCGATGACGACGAAGTCCAGGAAGCCCTGGTCGTCGGCGAACGCCTGCACGGTGGTGATGACCGACTCCGGGACCAGGCCCAGGTAGGCCAGGATCGCCGGGGCGAAGACACAGAGGATGACCGGGAGACCGAAGTCGCGCAGGACCGGGACGGATTTCCCGATCCACATCAGCAGCCAGCCGATCGTCATGGTGACGGCGAAGCCGGTGAGCATGCCGGGCTCGAGCGTGCCCGTGAAGCCCGCGGCGAGGACCGCGGCCAGGAGGGCCGCGAAGATCCAGATCGGCATTCCGCCGATGAGCCGCAGGTCCGTGCGCGACCCTCGGGTGCCGCCCGTACCGGTGGCCGGTTCCGGCTCGGTGGAGGTGCTCGGTTCGCTTTCCTCTGCGCGGGGCAGTGTCGGATTGGACATCATTGTCTCCGTGGTGGGTGTGGTGTCGTTGTCGTCGGGCGGCGCCCTCGTGCAGGCGAGCAGGCAGTGTTCGGGCTGGTCGCGCGGATGTGGCGGATGGTCAGTCCGGGATCCGAGGCGCGGCCGTGCGCGCCACGAGGTCCTCGATGTCCGTGCTCGTGCGGATGGCCTCGACGAGAACGTCCTCGGCGGCTTGAGCACTGGTGGCCGAGGCGACGACCGCCGGGAAGTCGTCGAAGGGGACCAGGCAGATCCCGTCGTCGTCGGCGATCACGTAGTCGCCGGGACGCACCGTCGCCCCGGCGATCGTGACCATGTCGTTCAGTGCCACCGCGTCGAACCGGTGTCGAGCTGACCGCGGGCTGCGGCTGCTGCTGTAGACCGGTAGGGCGACGTCGGTGATCGTGTCGGAGTCGCGGATGGCGCCGTCGACCACGCAGCCGGCCAGTCCGGCCTTCGCCGCCCACAGCGCCGACAGCCCGCCGAGGACCGCCAAGTCGCGGTTGCCACTGCAGTCGACGACGGCGACGTCACCGGGGCGGGCGAGCCCGTAGAGGTCGCGATCGCCGGCGGCGAGGGGCCGACCTGCCGAGCGGATCACGGCGGGATCGGCGGTGGCCCGGACGTAGCGCAGGGTGACCGCCGGTCCGCACACGCGTCCCCCCGGGGTGACCGGAGAGAGCACGGAGGTGCCCAGGACCGTTCCGACTCCGAGCTCGTCCATCGCGTCGGCGACGGCGGACGACAGATCGGGCAGCGTCAGGAGCTGCTCCACGAGCGAGCTGTCGTGCCGCGGCACGTCCACGGCGCGGATCCGCTCGCGCGGGACACGTCCGGGCAGCCGTCCGCCGACCGAGTCGGGGATGTCGGTCATGATGCCGCCTCCGGGGGAGAGAGCGCGTCGGCGGTCACGACGCCTGCCTCGGGCGGTCGATCCGCGGCAGCGAGCCCCGCCGCCGCGACTCGTAGTCGTCGATCTGCCCGGCCAGGTTCAGTGTCAGCGCGATGTCGTCCAGGCCGTGCATCACCTGCCACCGCCAGTCCTCCGGGTACTCGAAGGTGAACGCGAGGTCACCCACACTGACCCGCCGCTCGGCGAGGTCGACCGTGAGCGGCTTCTCGGGCTCGGCCTCCACCTGCGCCCACAGGCTGTCGATCGCCGCCTGCGGCAGCGTGGCGGCGACGAGGCCCCTGGTGGTCGCGTTTCCGCGGAGGATGTCGCCGAAGCGGGGGGAGAAGATCACCCGGAATCCGTAGTCGACCAGGGCCCAGACCGCCCACTCCCGGGACGAGCCGGTTCCGAACTCCTTGCCTGCCACCAGGATGGAGGCACCCGCGTGGGCGGGGTTGTTGAACACGAAGTCCGGGTCGAGGCGCCAGTCGTAGAACAGCGCGTCGGCGTGGCCGGTCTTGGAGACCCCCTGCCCCTGGTGGGCGGGGAAGAGCACGTCGGTGTCGACGTTGGTTGCGCGAAGCGGCATCGCCTTGCCGGTATGGACGACCAAAGGCTCCATGTCAGTCCTCTCAGACGCCGTTGAGGTCGCTCGGCTCGGCGAGGCGGCCGAGCACAGCGCTCGCCGCCGCGACCGAGGGCGAGACGAGATGTGTCCGCGCTCCGCTGCCTTGGCGGCCCTCGAAGTTGCGGTTGGTGGTGGACGCCGATCGCAGTCCCGGCTCGACCTTGTCGAGGATGCCGATGCACATGGAGCACCCGGAGAGGCGCAACTCGACCCCGGCGGCCGCGAAGATGGCATCGAGGCCTTCGTCGACGGCCTGCCGCCGGACGGCCTCCGAGCCCGGCACGAGATGGACACGCACGTCGGGATCGACGCGGCGCCCCTTCCACACCTGCGCGGCCGCCCGGAGGTCCTCGATCCGCCCGTTGGTGCACGAGCCGATGAACGCGACCTGGATCGGCACCGACTTCAGCGGTGTGCCGGGCTCGAGATCCATGTAGGCCAGGGCCTGCTCGGCGGCGCGTCGCTCGTCGGCGTCGGCGAACTCGGTCGGTGCGGGAACGACACCGTCCAGGGGAACGCTCTGCGCCGGGTTGGTCCCCCACGACACCCGCGGCGAGACCGCGGACGCGTCCACCCGGACCTCCTTGTCGAAGATCGCGTCGGGGTCGCTGACGAAGTTGGACCAGTGGGCGACCTCCCGATCGAAGTCGGGTCCGGTGGGCACGTACTTCCGTTCGCGGAGATAGGCGAAGGTGACCTCGTCCGGCGTGACGAGCGCGGCTCGGGCACCCGCCTCGATGCTCATGTTGCACAGGGTCATCCGCCCCTCCATGGACAGACCCCGCACTCCCGGGCCGTCGTACTCGATCACGTGGCCCTGCCCGCCGCCCGTCCCGATCCGCTCGATGACGGCAAGGGCGAGGTCCTTCGCGGTCACACCGGGCCCGAGGACACCGTCGACGGTGATCCGCATGTTCTTCATCCGACGCATCCGCAGGGTCTGCGTGACCAGCACGTGCTCGACCTGACTGGTGCCCACTCCGAACGCCAGCGCGCCGAAGGCCCCGTGGGTCGTGGTGTGCGAGTCGCAGCAGATGACCGTCATCCCGGGTTGGGAGAGGCCCGTCTCGGGAGCGATCACATGCGTGATGCCTCGGCCCGGGTCTCCGAGCCGAAACAGGTCGATGCCGAAGTCGCGGCAGTTGCGCCGCAGGTGGATCAGCTTCTCGTCCGGGGGCTCCTGCAGCGCGAAGGCCCCCGTGGGGACGATGTGGTCCTCGGTGGCGAGTGTCAACTCAGGGCGGCGGACCGTCCTACCGGTGGCACGTAGCTCGGCGAACGCCTGCGCGGTGTTGGTGTCCATCAGCAGGTGCAGATCGATGTAGATCAGGTCCGATCCGCTGTCGCCCGCCTGCACCACGTGCGCGTCCCAGATCTTGTCCGCTGCGGTCCTGCCCATGCTCCACCCCTTCGAGGAGTCGGTCTCCCGCTCAGATCCTTGAGATATATCTGCAATACTTCTTGGATGTCCGAGGACTATGACAAGAGGCACATCCTGTGTCAACCCTCGGGTTATGCTTCGTGCGGGCAGTCGGCGCCCGCGGTCGGCCACCCGAACGCACCGTCTCGACCAGGCAGGATCACGTGAGCGAACAGCAGGACGCGCGCCTCTCCCTGACCGACCGCGCCTACGCGCGCCTCAAGGAAGAGATCCTCACCGCCCGTCGACGCCCGGAGTCACTGCTCCTCGAGCACGAACTCGCTGAGGAGTACGGAGTGTCGAAGACACCCGTGCGCGAGGCGCTGCGACTCCTCGTCCACGACGGGTGGGTCCTCGTGATCCCGCGCAAGGGCTATCTCGTCCGGCCGTTCCGCTTCGACGACGTGCGCGAGATCTTCGCCATGCGACAGATGATCGAACCGGTCCTCGTCGCGGAGGCCGCGAAGCGGAGCACCCCTGAGCAGCTCGACGTCCTCGAGCGGCACATCGATGCCCAGGTCGCCGCGATCGGCGATGCCGAAGCGGCCATGACCGCGGCGACTGCGTTCCACATGGGGATCGCGAAGTTGGCCGGCAACAGTCGAGCCGAGAAGACGCTCCAGACCCTGGTCGACGATTCCAGGCGCATGCACTACCTGGTGCCGGCGCTCGACAGACGGCTCACCAGCAACCAGGAGTTCCGCGACCACCGCGACCTCCTCGCGGCCATGCGCCGGATGGACCTGACCCTTGCCCAGGAGATCATGGAGCGGCACGCGCAGGAGTCGATCCGGCAGACCCTCGAGGGCCTGACCCAGCTCTGACCCGTTCTCGACGATCAGCGGTGCAGTTCGCGAGCACCGAGGTGCCGCGCGAAGAAGGCAGCGATCTGCTCGAACCCGAACTCGGCGGGTTCTCCGGTGTGGTCAGCGCCCGTGTACCGCCGCGCGGCAGCGGCCTTCGGCCGCCAGTCGTCCGCCGTCCAGCAGCTCGTCCGAGTCGACATCGCCGCGGCGCGCGGCGTTGACGAAGCCGTGCCGGTACCCGTCGAGGAGGAACAGCTCACTCTCCGCGCCGCCCCCGGCGAGAGCCGCGTGCAGGTTCCAGCTCTGCTCCCACGGAACCAGGCGGTCGGCGGTGCCGTGGCAGGTCTGGAACGCGGGTGCGTCCTCGCGGACGTGCAGCACCGGACTCGCCGCGCTCGCGAGCGCCGGGCATTCGTCGGGAGCGGCGCCGAGAAGCAGTTCCACCACCGACCGTGTGCCGGTCAGCTCGGGAATGACGGGTACCTCCGACGGCGGCGCGCTTGCGGTCACGTCGGTCAACCCGTAGGCGTTGGCCACGGCTCGCACGGAGACGTCGCCGCTGACGTCGCCTTCTCCGTCGAGCTGTTCGCGGTTGCCGGTGAGGCCGGCCAGTGCTGCGAGGTGTCCACCTGCCGAGGTGCCCCAGAGGCCGAGGGCGCTCGGGTCGATGCGCAGTTCCGTCGAGCGGGCGCGCAGGTAGCGGATGGCTTCCCGGACGTCGAAGAGCTGGGCCGGGAATGTTGCTTCCTGGCTGAGGCGGTACTCGATGCTCGCCACCGCGATGCCCCTGATGAGGAGTGGTGCGCGGAGCTCCGGCACCTTCGTGCGGTTCCCGCGCCGGAACGCTCCGCCGTGGATTCAGATCACCAACGGGCACTGCTCGCGCGTTCCGGCTGGAACAACCAGGTCGAGCAGGAGATCGCGGTTGTGATGGCGCGCGACGACGAGGTCTGATCGCAGTTCGACCTCGCAGGCAGCGACTGCGGGATCCGTCGTTCGTGCACCGTCGTCCCTGAAGACGTGGATCTCGGTCGGGTTCGAGGTCATCGGTTGCCCTTCGTCATGGGCCTTGCGCGTCGAAGGCGCCGAGGGCGGCGTCTAGAAGATCGCGATGGGGTTGACGGGAGAGCCCACGGACCTGGAGACCTTCATTCCGATTCCACTCAGGAAGAACTCCCATCTGCCCAGGCGTGCACACGTCTCGGACAGATTTTCGAGGTTGAACATCTCGCCGAGGGTCATACCCAGATCGCGGATCAGGACCATGTGCACGGGGGCCAGCACGCCCTCGATCCCGCTGGGCCGGACCTCGACGGCGAAGTTGTCTGCAGCGATCGCGGCCACCTGGTGCTCGTGCAGCCACGCGCACGTCGAGAAGCCCATCCCGGGTTCGTCGGGGCCGAGGAAGGTGCCGTGGTTGCCGTTCAGGAAGTGCTGGTACCAACCGGTGCGCACCAGCAGGATGTCACCTGGCCGCACTTCCACCCCCTGGGTGCGCGCCGCCCTGTCGAGGTCGTCGGGGGTGATCTCGTCCCCGCCCTCCATGACGTCGACACCCCTCAGCCGGGCGATGTCGAGCAGGACCCCGCGTCCGACGATCCGGTCCACCACACGGTCGAACGAATTCTTCGTCGCACCATCGACCGCAGTCATCGACGTGGCGGGGTAGCCGTTGTAGATCTCGCCGTCGTAGCCGACATGGGCCAGCGCGTCCCACTGGGTACCGGCCTGCAAGGGCATGCTGATGACGTCGTCGGCTGCCATCGCACCGCCGGGATATTCGACGTCGGTCAGGATCTGCGTCATCCGATGGATCGGGTTGAAGCGCCACTCTCGACCGCTGTGTGGTCCGTTGGCGTCCAGTGGCATCCCGAGATCGACGGTCTCGCCGGTCTTGATCATCTTGGCCGCTGCGGCCCGCACCGCCGGGGTGATGAAGTTGAGCGTGCCGACCTGGTCGTCTGCGCCCCACCGCCCCCAATTGCTGAGCTCCGCCCCGATCTGCTTGAACTTCTCGTCAACGATCTCCGCTGTCGACATGTCGCTCCTAGTACTGCAACGGCAGTTCATGATCGCGGTGGGTGGTGGCCGCGGCGGCGGTAGTGGCTTGCCCGGGCCTGGTATTGCCGGCGGCGTCGCCAGACCGACCACCTGATGGTGTTGGTCAGGCAGGCGAGTGGGGTCAGGACGAGGGTGGCGAGCAGTCGGCGGATCTCGTTGCTGGTCAGCCCGATCAGACCGTGGCTGTCGTTGTTGCCGTCGGCTGCAGATCCCCCTTTTCCGCCTCCTGCGCTCGGGTGGCGGCGAGCCGGCAACACCAGGTGACCGTGGCCGGTGGTGCGGAACGCTCCGGCCGGGTCAGCACGGACGACCAACGCGCCGCCTGCAACGGCGATGTCGAGGCTCAGGGTGGGTGTCCAGCCCAGGGCACGCATCACCGATCGCTCCGCGACCCGGCCACAGCGATCCACGGCCGCGACCCGGTACAACACGGCGGGAGAGGGCCGACTGGCTAACACGGCGACCGGAAGTGGCCGGTGCCCACGGGCCTCGCCGCGCCCGCGAAGACGTCGCCCGGCCGCGACCGGGAGCCTGCTCGGAACGACAGGTGCGATCGGTGTGCTCGTCACCGGCACCACCACCGCAGGGGGCCGGTGCACGGTTGAGGGGTTACGTGGTCAAGCGCGCTTGACCACAGGCACGCGAGTTGACGCAGGTGTGCGCAACTTTTGTGTCCGAGGGGGGACTTGAACCCCCACCCCCTACTCGGGGACTAGCACCTCAAGCTAGCGCGTCTGCCATTCCGCCACTCGGACTTGCTGAGAGCAGGATAGCCCACACCCTCCACACCCCCGCCACCGGACCTCCGGGTGGTAGGAAGATCGACGTGACCAGGCCAGGAGCAGCTGAGGACGAGGTCGTCGAACTGACGTCCGAGCTCATCCGGATCGACACGACGAACACGGGTGACCTCGATACGACGACGGGGGAGCAGGAGGCCGCCGAGTATGTGGCGGGCAAGCTCACCGAGGTCGGGTACGAGGTGGAGGTGCTCGAGTCGGGGGCGCCGGGGCGGTCGAACGTGATCTGTCGGCTTGCCGGGGCGGATCCGTCGCGGGGCGCGCTGCTCGTGCACGGGCATCTGGATGTGGTGCCGGCTGATCCGGCGGAGTGGTCGGTGCACCCGTTCTCCGGGGCGGTGCAGGACGGCTACGTGTGGGGTCGGGGCGCCGTCGACATGAAGGACATGGTCGGCATGACGCTCGCGGTCGCGCGGCGGTTCAAGCGGGACGGGGTGGTGCCGCCGCGGGACATCGTGTTCGCGTTCGTCGCCGACGAGGAGGCGGGCGGGTCGTACGGGGCGCAGTGGCTGGTCGAGCACCGGCCCGACCTGTTCGAGGGGTGCACCGAGGCGGTCGGTGAGGTGGGCGGGTTCTCGCTCACGCTGGGGGAGGACCAGCGGGTCTACCTCATCGAGGCCGCCGAGAAGGGCATCGCGTGGATGCGGTTGCGTGCCCGTGGTAAGCCGGGGCACGGGTCGTTCCTGCACGACGACAACGCGGTGACGCACGTGGCGGAGGCGGTCGCGCGGCTCGGGAACCACACGTTCCCGCTCGTGCTCACCGACACGGTGCGCGCGTTCCTCGAGCAGATGGCCGAGCTGACGGGGCTCGAGTTCCCCGAGGACGACCTGGAGGGGGCGATCGCCAAGCTCGGGCCGCTCTCCCGGATCGTCGGGGCGACGATCCGGGACACCGCGAACCCGACGATGTTGTCGGCCGGGTACAAGGCGAACGTCATCCCGTCCACGGCGGAGGCGGTGGTCGACTGCCGCATGCTGCCCGGGCGGGAGGAGGCGTTCCTGCGGGAGGTCGACGAGCTGCTCGGCCCGGACGTCACCCGGGAATGGGTGCAGCACCTGCCGGCCGTCGAGACACCGTTCGGGGGCGCGCTGACCGACGCGATGGCGGCGGCGCTGCGGGAGGAGGACCCGGGCGCGAAGACCGTGCCGTACATGCTGTCGGGGGGTACCGACGCCAAGTCCTTCGCCGACCTGGGCATGCAGTGCTACGGGTTCGCGCCGCTGCGGTTGCCACCGGACCTGGACTTCGCATCGCTCTTCCACGGCATCGACGAGCGGGTGCCGGTGGACGCGCTCAAGTTCGGCACCCGGGTGCTCGACCGGTTCCTGCGGACCTGCTGACATGGATCTCTCGGGCAAGGGCGCCCTGGTCACGGGTGGTGCGTCGGGGATCGGGGCCGCGGCCGTGCGGCGGCTCGCGGCGGCAGGGGCTCGGGTCGCGGTGGCCGACCGGGACGAGGCGGCGGCTCAGGCGATCGCCGGTGAGGTCGGCGGTCTCGCTCTCCTCGGGGACGTCGCCGACCCGGAGCGCATGCCGGCGCACGTCGCCGCCGCCGAAGATGCGTTCGGCCGGCTGGACGTCGTGCTGCTGAACGCCGGGGTCACCGCGGGCCAGTCCGGGGTGGAGGACCTCGACCTGGCCGGCTACCGGCGGATCGTCGGAGTGAACGTCGATCATGTGGTGTTCGGGCTGACCGCCGCTGTTCCGGCGCTGCGTCGCGCGGGCGGCGGGCGGGTGGTCGCCACGGCCTCGCTGGCCGGGCTCGTGCCGATGCCGGGTGACGCGCTGTACACGATGACCAAGCACGCCGTGGTGGGCTACGTGCGCGCGGCGGCGCCGGTGCTCGCGGCCGACGGGATCCGGGTGAACGCCGTGTGCCCCGGCTTCGCCGACACCCCGCTGATCGCCCGGGCAAAGGCGCAGTTCGCCGACTTCCCGCTGCTCACCGCCGAGGACGTGGCGGGTGCTGTCGAGGCCGTGCTGGAGCGTGGCGAGCCGGGGGAGTGCTGGTTCGTGCAGCCGGGCCGCGAGCCTGCGCCGTACGGGTTCCGCGGGGCGCCCGGCCCCGCGGGCGGCACGCGACCGCCCGGGGTGTCCTGGGCGGACCACTAGTGTCCGCGGTGGAACGCCTGGTCACGACGGTGGACGTCGATGACAGAGCCCCGGACGACGGCCGCGTGTCGGTGCGGGCGCTCCACGAGGCGGTGCTCACGGATGGCCGCAGGCTCCTGCTGCTCGACGACCGCGGCTGGGCCTCGACCGCAGCCTGGACCGCGGTCTCGGTGGCGGACGTCGAGGAGACCACGCGCATTGTGGTCGGACCGGACGAGCCGGCCGAGGGCAGCACCGGGGAGGAGTCGCAGGCCGACCACTGGAACCACCTCGCCCGGACGCTCCAAGCCCACGGGGTGAGCGTCGACGCGGGGGACCTGCGGCGGTTGCCTCACGACGTCGCGATCGGCGACCGGCTGCGCGCACGTATCACCCGCGGCCCCCGTTAGCGCCCGATCGCGTCGAGCTCCGCGAGCGCGTCGGCCGGGAGTTCGAGGGCGGTGCCGGCGACGTTCTCGCGAAGGTGCGCCACCGACGACGTGCCGGGGATCAGCAGCATGTTCGGCGACCGCTGCAGCAGCCAGGCGAGCGCGGTGGCCATCGGGCTCGTGTCGAGCCCCTTCGCGACGGTCTCCAGGGCGTCCGACTGCAGCGGTGAGAAGCCGCCGAGAGGGAAGTACGGCACGTACGCGATCCCCTGCTGTGCCGTGAGGTCGACGAGGGCGTCGTCCTCGCGACGGGCGATGTTGTAGAGGTTCTGCACGCAGACGACCGGCGCGATCGACTGCGCCTCGGCCAGCTGGTCGGCGGTGACGGTGCTGAGGCCGAGGTGCCGGATCAGTCCCTGCTGCTGCAGCTCCGCGAGGGCCTCGAACTGCGCCGCGAGCGAGCCCGGCTCGGGGCCTTCGACGCCGCCGAGACGCAGGTTCACCACGTCGAGCGTGTCGAGTCCGAGGTTCCGCAGGTTGTCGTGGACCTGCGTGCGCAGCTCGGCGGGCGTGCGGGCGTGTGGCCAGCCGCCGTTCTCGTCGCGGCGGGCGCCGACCTTCGTGACGATGTGCAGGTCGTCCGGATACGGGGCGAGCGCCTCGCGGATGAGCTGGTTGGTGACGTACGGGCCGTAGAAGTCGGCGGTGTCGATGTGGTTGATGCCGAGCTCGACCGCCTCGCGCAGCACGGCGATCGCCGCGTCGCGGTCCTTCGGCGGCCCGAAGACGCCGGGGCCGGCGAGCTGCATGGCGCCGTAGCCGACGCGGGTGAGCTCGATGTCGGCGACGCGGTAGCGGCCGCCGGGAAGATCGTGGGGTGACATGATTCCTTCCTTACCGGATGGGCGACACCCACTCTCGCCGCGGGCGGGGGGATCGAGGAAGGCCCCGATCATCCTGGGAGTCGCAGGACCAGGAACGGCGGCCGCACCGACCGGTCGATGGGCGGCATGGTCGCGGCGTTCCGCACGTCGCTCGGCACCGACGTCGACGACCCGCGGCTCGCGCAGCTGGTGGGGGAGCTGTCGCTGGCGAGCGAGCTGTTGGAGGTCGGGATGATCGAACTGCGCCGCGAGAAGCTGCCGATCCGCGACTCGGGCGGGCAGCTCCTGGTGATCTATCACGCCGAGCCGGGTTCCGAGAGCGCCAGGTCGCTCGCGTTGCTCGGGTCGCTCGCCCCGGAAGCCCGGCGCGCTTCGTCGCGTGGCTGAACCTCAGACGGACAGCTCCGGCAGCATCCGCTTGCTGCGGCGTCTGCGGAGCACCACCTTGCGGACGCCACCCGGGTAGAGCCTCACGCGGGCCAGCTCCCAACCGCCGAACTCGGCCTGGATCGCCAGCCGTACCGCCGCGGTCATCCGGGACACATCCCCCGGGAGCTTGACCGGGCGGTACTCCCAGTCCCCGTCGACCGAATCCCCCTCGACCGTGCCGGTCGGGCTGCTCCGCGCCACCGGCTCACCTCCCTAGCACCTCGCTGCCACCCGACGATGTGATGAACGCCGGATGGAATGCCCACACGATAGGCGCGGCCCGTCGCGCATGCCACCGCTCGTTGGAGGCCGCGGTTGGTGCGTGCGAACCCTCAGCGGGGCGCGCTCACGTCGTCCAGAGCCGTGCGGATCTCGGCGGGGAGGATCAGCGGGTCGGCCGCCATCGAGGCCGTGAGCTGGGCCGCGTCCCGGGCGCCGACGATGGCGGCGCTGACGCCGGGCTGGTCGCGCACCCACGCCAGCGCGACGGACAGCGGCGAGGTGCCCAGCCCGTCGGCGGCGGTCAGGACGGCGTGCACGATCCGGGCCGAGCGCTCGGTGCGGCGCGCCTCGACGTAGGGGGCGAGCTCAGGGGAGGCGCCGCGCGAGTCGGCCGGGGTGCCGTCGACGTACTTGCCGGTGAGCACGCCGCGCCCGAGCGGAGCCCAGGCGAACAGCCCGACGCCGTGGTGGACGGCCGCGGGCAGCAGCTCACGTTCCGGGTCGCGGCACAGCAGCGAGTACTCGACCTGCGCCGACACCGGCACGGTGACACCGCCCAGCGCCCGGCCGCGCTCGGCCACCGTGGCGAGCTCCCAGCCGGCGGGCGCGACCAGCCCGGCGTAGCGGGCCTTGCCCGAGTAGACCGCCACCTCCACGGCCGACAGCGTCTCTTCCAGCGGGACGCGCGCGTCGAAGCCGGGCAGCTGCCAGACGTCGAGGTGATCGGTACCGAGCCGCTCGAGCATGGCGTCGAGCCCGTCGAGCAGGGCCCCGCGGGCAGGGCCCTCGCCGAGTGGGCTGCCCGGCACACCGCCGCGCCCGGCGAGGACGACGTCGTCGCGCCGGACGGCCGTGGCGAGCACCTCGCCGAGCATCTCCTGGGCGGCGCCTGCGCCGTAGCTCTCGGCGGTCTCGACGAGGGTGCCGCCGGCGTCGACGAACGCGGCGAGCTGCTCGGACGCCTCGTCGACGCCGGTGCCGGCGCCCCAACTCATCGTGCCGAGCCCGATCTGTGAGACCGGTAGCCCACTGTCCCCGACCCGTCGCCGCCGCACGGGCCAAGCCTATGTGGGGCGGGTCGGAGTGCCCTCGGTACGGTCCCGCGGGTGACGTGGCTGGAAGTGATCGTGCTCGGGATCGTGCAGGGATTGACGGAGTTCTTGCCGATCTCCTCGTCGGCGCACCTGCGGATCGTGTCGGAGGTGTTCTTCGGTCGGGACGCGGGTGCGGCGTTCACCGCGGTCACGCAGCTCGGCACGGAGGCCGCCGTGCTCGTCTACTTCGCCCGTGACATCGGCCACCTGTTCCTCACGTGGGTGCGCGGCTTCCGCTTCCCCGCGGTGCGCGCCACCCCGGACTACCGGATCGCCTGGCTTGTGATCATCGGCACGATCCCGATCGGTGTGCTCGGCGTCCTCTTCGAGGACCAGATCCAGACCGCGGCCCGCAACCTGTGGCTGATCGCGACCACGCTGGTCGTGTTCGGCCTGCTGCTGGGGCTCGCCGAGCGGATCGGCCGGCAGCGGGTGGAGCTGCAGCAGATGAAGCCCCTCGACGGCATCCTGCTCGGGTTCGCGCAGGCCATGGCGCTGATCCCGGGCGTCTCGCGGTCCGGCGGCACGATCACCGTGGGCCTCTTCCTCGGCTTCACGCGCACGGCTGCCGTCCGGTACTCGTTCCTGCTCGCGATCCCCGCCGTCGTGGCATCGGGGATCTTCCAGATCCCCGACGTGTTCTCGGGCGACGGGCCGAGCGGGGCGCAGATGCTGGTGGCGACGGTGATCGCGTTCGCGATCGGCTTCGCGTCGATCGCGTGGCTCCTGCGCTACGTCGAGCGGCACAGCGTCTACCTGTTCGTCTGGTACCGGGTGGCGCTGGGTGCGGTGCTGTTCGTCGCCTTGGGTGCTGGCTGGCTTTCGGCGGTCTGACCACACGTACGCTGGGCGGTCGTGACGACGCTCATCCTGCTCCGCCATGGTCGGTCGGCGGCCAACGCGACCGGCGTGCTCGCCGGGCGCACCCCGGGCGTCGAGCTCGACGACACCGGCCGGGCCCAGGCCGAGAAGCTGGTGGACCGGCTGGCGGGGGTGCCGCTCGCGGGGATCGTCTGCTCCCCGATGCTGCGCTGCGAGCAGACGGTGGCGCCGCTGGCGCAGGCCCGTGACCTCGTCCCGAGCACCGAGCCGGAGCTCGCGGAGGTCGACTACGGCGCGTGGACGGGCCGCGAGCTGAAGGGTCTGTTCAAGGAGCCGCTCTGGAAGGTGGTGCAGGCCCACCCGTCGGCCGCGGTCTTCCCCGACGGGGAGGGGCTGGCCGGGATGCAGGCGCGGGCGGTGGCCGCGGTACGCCGGCAGGGGGCGCGGATCGCCGCCGAGCACGGCCCCGGGGCGGTGTGGCTGGCCTGCAGCCACGGCGACGTCATCAAGGCGGTGCTGGCCGACGCGCTGGCCACCCACCTGGACAACTTCCAGCGGATCGTCGTCGACCCCGGTTCGATCAGCGTCGTGCACTACACCGAGACACGCCCGTTCGTCGCGCGGGTGAACGACCTGGGCGGTGACGTCTCGGGGCTGGTGCCACCCACCCCCAAGCGCAGGCGGCGCAAGGCGCCGGCCCGCAGTTCGGACGCGGTGGTGGGCGGCGACACCGGGGCGTAACGATGACGAACGTGCCGTCGTCGCCGCGGCGGTCTACCCTCGATGGCGCCATGACACGCGTCATCCACGTCTTCCGTCAGCCCGAGCGCTTCGTCGCGGGCACCGTCGGCGAGCCCGGCGACCGCTCCTTCTACCTCCAGGCGATCCAGGAGGCGCGCACGGTGAGCGTCCTGCTGGAGAAACAGCAGGTGTCGGTGCTCGCCGACCGGATCGGTGCGTTACTGCAGGAAGTGTCGCGCCGGTTCGGCTCCGACGTGCCCGACGACTCGCCCGGCACCGATCTCGATCCCCTGGCCGTGCCGCTGGAGGAGGAGTTCCGCGTCGGCACGATGGGCCTCGGCTGGGATGCCGAGTCGCGCTCGATCGTCGTGGAGCTGCTCGCCGTCACCGAGGAGGAGGTCGACGAGTCGGTCGTGCTCGACGACACCGAGGAGGGGCCCGACGCGCTGCGCGTGTTCCTGTCGCCGCTGCAGGCGAAGGCGTTCGCCGATCGTGCCGAGCGCGTGGTGTCCGCCGGTCGCCCGCCGTGTCCGCTGTGCGCCGAGCCGCTCGATCCCGAGGGGCACGTCTGCGTGCGGCTCAACGGGTACCACCAGCGCTCTCCGGCCGAAGACTGACGCGAGACCCGGTGGACCCTCGTGACCCGGCCGTGCCGGGACTGCTGCGGCACGGCCGCATCGAGATCACCGGCCGCCTGGTCGACGCCTCGAACGCCACTCTCTTCGGCACCATCGCCCTCGACGGGCTGAGCGCCGAGTGCGTCTACAAGCCGGTGCGGGGGGAGCGGCCGTTGTGGGACTTCCCCGACGGCACGCTCGCCGGCCGGGAGGTGGCCGCATACCTGGTGTCCGAGGCGGGCGGGTTCCACGTCGTCCCGCCCACGCTCCTGCGCGATGGCCCGTTCGGGCCCGGCATGGTGCAGGTGTGGGTCGATACCGACGCCGAGCGGGAACTGGTGGACGTCTGCAGCCCGGCCGATGTGCCCCCCGGCTGGATCGGGGTGCTGCGCGCCCGCGGTGACCGCGGCGAGCCGGCCGTGCTCGTGCACGCCGACCGGCCCGAGCTGCAGGCGATGGCCGCGTTCGACGTCGTCGCCAACAACGCCGACCGCAAGGGCGGGCACGTGCTCGCGGGGATCGACGGCAACGTCTACGGCGTCGACCACGGCCTCTGCATGCACATCGAGGACAAGCTGCGCACGGTGCTGTGGGGCTGGGTCGGCAAGCCGCTGCCCCGCCCGGTGGTCGAGATGCTCGAGCGGCTGCGCGGCGAGCTGGACGGCTCGCTCTCCGGCGTCCTGTCCGAGCACGTCACCCGGCGCGAGCTGCGCACGCTGGTCCGCCGGGTGGAGCACCTGCTCGACGAGGCCTGCTACCCGGAGCCGTCCGGCTACGGGCCCGCGATCCCCTGGCCGGCCTTCTGAGGCGGACCCCCCGCCGTGGAGCGTTCTCCGACGTGTTCCTGATCATGACGCTGGTCGCCGTGCTCGGGATGGTGGTCGCGTCCGGGCTGCGCAAGCGCGCTTGACCGGGGATGACCGCGCTTCGCGGGTCAGGGGGCCACCGTGGCCATCGCCGCGATGCCCCGTTCGATCCGGTCGGTGGTGACGGATCCGTAGCCGACCACGAGGCCCGGCCGGGGACAGCCCGCCTGCGCGTAGGCGGAGAGCGGGATCGCGCCCAGGCCGCCGGGGACGTGTGCCATGGCGTCCAGGGCGTCGGGCGGCACCGGGCGCTGCGGCACGAGGACGGCGTGCAGGCCCGCGGCGACGCCGGTGACCGACCAGCCGGGCAGGTGCCGGGCCACGGCGGCCAGCAGTGCGCGGCGGCGTTCCGCGTACCGGACGGCCATGCGGCGGACGTGCCGGTCGAGCGCGCCGGTCTCGATGAACACGGCGAGCGCCACCTGGTCGAGTACCGGCTCGGCGATGTCGGCCCAGTGCTTGACCTCGGTGAGGGTGGTGGCGAGCCAGGCCGGCGCGACGACCCAGCCGAGCCGCAGGCCGGGGGCGAGGGTCTTGGAGATGCTGCCGCCGTACACCACGCGGTCCGGGGCGAGGCCCTGCAGCGCGCCGACGGGGGAGCGGTCGTAGCGGTACTCGGCGTCGTAGTCGTCCTCGATCACCACCGCGTCCCGCGCGACCGCCCACTCCAGCAGCGCGGTGCGGCGGGCGGGCGCCAGCACGGCGCCCGTCGGGAACTGGTGGGCCGGCGTCACGGAGACGGCGCGCAGCTCGGAGGCGGCCAGGACGTCGACGTCGATGCCGTGCTCGTCCACCGCGATCGGGTGCGTCTCCAGCCCGCCGACCCGCAGCGTCTCGAGCACCCCGACCGAGCCCGGGTCCTCGACGCCGACCGCCGAGGTGCCGTGGCGGGCCAGGGCCTCGGCGATCACCCGCGCCGCCTGCGCGAAACCGCCGGTGACGACGATCCGGTCCAGCGGGGCGACGACGGCGCGGGTGCGCCCCAGGTAGGCGGCCAGCGCGCGGCGCAGCCGGGGATGGCCGCGCGGGTCGCCGTAGCCCAGCTCCGCGTCGGGCAGCGACCGCATCGCGGTTTCGAGTGCCCGCAGCCACTCGGCGCGGGGGAACGCGCCCAGCGCGGGCACGCCCGGGTTGCCCGGCTCGAACGGCCGCACCGGCGGTGGCGCCTCGCTCCCGGCCGCGCGGACCTCGCTGACCACGGTGCCGCGTCCGGTGTGGGCCTGCAGGTAGCCCTCGGCCACCAGCTGCTCGTACGCCCGCACGACCACGCCTCGCGAGACCGCGAGGTCGGCGGCGAGGCTCCGCGACGCCGGCAGCCGGGTGCCGGCGGGGAGCCGTCCGCCGCGCACCGCGTGGCGCAGCGCATCGGAAAGCCCGTCGGCGAGGGCTCGCGAGCCGCGGGTCCTGAGGTCGCCGAGCTCGATCCGCAGCCCAGGATTGGTCCCGTTGATCACTGGCTCGGTGGACTCGGTCACGGGACCAGTCTGGCCTACCGTGACCCGCGTGTTCCGCTACGACCCCGCCGTCCTCGACCGCTACCCGGGAGTTCACGCCGGGATCGTCGTCGCATCCGGCCTGACCAACGGCCCGACGCCCCCCGCCCTGCTGGAGCGCTACCGAGCCGCTCAGCAGGAGGCCGCGGCGCGGCTCGCGGCCACGCCGCCCGCGGAGTTGCCGTCGATCTCGGCATGGCGGCGGGCGTTCGCCGGGTTCGGCGCGAAGCCGACGCAGTACCGCTCCGCCGCGGAGGCGCTGCTGCGCAGGCTGGCCAAGCACGGCGACATCCCGTCGATCAACACCCTCGTCGACCTCGGCAACCTCGTGTCGATCCGGTACGCGCTGCCGGTGGCCGTCGTGGACCTCGCCGGGCTCGACGGCGGTATCACCGTGCGGTTCGCCACCGGCAGCGAGCGGTTCACGGACCTCGGCGCGGTGGAGCCGGTCGCGCCGGAGCCGGGGGAGGTGGTGTTCGTCGACCGCGCGGGCGTCGCCTGCGCGCGCCGGTGGTGCTGGCGGCAGAGCGCGCAGAGCGCGACCCGGCCGACCACCACGGACGCGCTCGTCGTCGTGGAGGGGTTGCACGACGGCGCGGAGCGCGACGTCGCCGGAGCCCGGGACGAGATCGGGGCGCTCCTGGCGGAGTTCCAGCCGGCTGCCCCGGCGGCCGCGAGCGCGGCTCCGTGAGCCGCGCAGCCTAGGACCAGCAGGGCCACCTTTCTCACCCATCCGTGCAGGCCGCGAGGGCTAGCGTCGGAAGCAGCCCTGATCGAGAAGCAGGCACGGAGGACAACAGTGGACATCGGTCTGCACATCGCGGACTTCACCTACCCGTCGGGCCCCGCGCGGCTCGCCGAGGACCTGACCCGCATCGCCACCACGGCCGAGGAGGCCGGGTTCGCCCGCGTGAGCGTCATGGATCACGTGTGGCAGATCGGAGTGCTCGGCCCGCCCGAGCACGAGATGCTCGAGGCCTACACCACGCTGGGCTACCTGGCTGCGCGCACGTCGCGGGTGGAGCTGCTCGCCTGGGTCACGGCCGTCAGCTACCGCGAGCCCGGGATGCTCGCCAAGCTCGTCAGCACCCTGGATGTGCTGTCGGGCGGGCGCGCCATGCTCGGGATCGGTGCCGCGTGGAACGGTGACGAGGCCCGCGGGATCGGGCTGCCGTTCCCGTCCACCGCGGAGCGCTTCGAGCGGCTCGAGGAGACGCTGCAGATCGTGCAGCAGATGTGGAGCGAGAGCGAGGAGCCCTACACCGGCACGCACTACCAGCTCGAGCGCACGCTCAACCGGCCCCAGCCGCTGCGCCGCCCGCCCATCCTGATCGGCGGCGGTGGCGAGCGGAAGACGCTGCGGCTGGTGGCGCAGTACGCGCAGGCGTGCAACCTCTTCAACGGTCCCGACCTCGAGCACAAGCTCGATGTCCTGCGCGGGCACTGCGAGGCCGTGGGACGGCCCTACGACGAGATCGAGAAGACCGTGATGGCGCCGCTCGACGTCGGGGAGCGGGGCGAGAACGTCGACGCGCTGCGCGCCGACCTGGAGCGGCTCTCCAAGCTCGGCGTGCAGGAGGTGCACGGCTGGGTGCCGCGGGTGTGGGAGCTGACCCCGCTGGAGATCATCGGCCGCGAGCTGGTGCCGGCGGCCGCCGAGCTCTGACCCCTGCTCAGCACGAAAGCGCCGATCCGCGAGATGCGGATCGGCGCTGTCGTCGTTCTGGGTCGGTCAGAGCGCGTCGACGCGCTTGGCCATCGCCGACTTGCGGTTGGCGGCCTGGTTCTTGTGGATGACGCCCTTGCTGGCGGCCTTGTCGAGGGCCCGGGAGGCCGCGCGATGCAGCTGGGTGGCCTTCTCGGTGTCGCCGGCCTCGGCGGCCTCGCGGAACTGCCGCACGGCCGTGCGGACGGCGGACTTGACCGACTTGTTGCGCAGGCGGCGCTTCTCGTTGGTCTTGACCCGCTTGATCTGGGACTTGATGTTGGCCACGCGAATGCCTCGAGTTCTTCCTGCCGGTGGACTGCTCGCTCTCCGCACCGGCGGCGAGAGATGGTGCGGCACGCCGGGCGCTCGACGATCCATGCTACAGCTCGCCGGATCCCCGAACGAAATCGGCCCTGCCCAGGGGCAACAGGACGGCGAAGGCACCGAGCCCGCAGACCCCCGCGGTCGCCGCGGCCCAGCCGTAGCCGCCGGTGACGTCGACCAGTACGCCGGCCAGCGGTGCGCCCAGCAGGGCGCCGATCCCGGCGGCTGTGTACACGAGTCCGACCAGCCAGCCCAGCCCGCTCACGCCGAAGGCGTCGGCGATCACGGCGGGCTGCAGCGCGATCCGGCCGACGACGCTGGCGATCAGCACGGCCGCGAGCGGCGCACCCAGCAACGTGCCGACACCGATCCCGGCCACGGCGATGGCGAGCGCGATGGCCCGACGCCGCACGAACCAGCCACCGACGGCCGCGACCAGCGGCACGTACCCGCACGCGACGGCGATGCCGACGCCCGCGCCGTAGGTGAGGTAGCCCAGCCACAGCTGCCGCACCGCCGCGGTGAGCACGAGCCCGGTGGCGAGCGCGGTCGCGCCGGCCAGCAGAACCGGTCGCGGGCCCCTCCGGTCGGCGATGCGCCCGGTGACCGGGCTGAGCACGAACCAGCAGAAGGCGGTGACGGCGAACACGACCGAGGTGGCACCGCTGCCGGTGCCGAACTCGGCGGCCATCGGGACGAAGAAGGCGCCGAAGCTGTACGCGACGCCGAACACGACGGCCATGGACACGAACGCCGCCACGACCGTGCGCCTGCCCGCCGCCACGTCGAGCTCGGGCCCGGGCTCCGCCACCACGAGCGGAGCGTACGTCCGGCGGCGCGGGACACTAGCGCCCGGCGACCGGTACCGCCGCGCCGCTGACCACGGTATTGCCGCCGGAGTGCTTGGCGCGGTACATCGCGGCGTCGGCCGCGGCGAGCGCCGCCGCGGGTTCGCCGTCCGGCGGGGCACGCACCACGCCGATCGACGTCGTGACGCCCGCCGCGAGGTGGTCCGGCAGCATCGCCACGGCGTCGGCCGCCCGCTGCAGGGCCGCGCGAGCCACCGCGAGCGGGGTGGACGGCATGACGACCACGAACTCGTCGCCGCCGTAGCGGGCCACGAGGTCCTGTCCCCGCAGGGCGGCGCGCAGGCAGATCGCGATCTCGCGCAGCACCGCGTCGCCCACCGCGTGCGAGCGCTCGTCGTTGACGTCCTTGAAGCCGTCGAGGTCGATCAGTGCCACGGCGCACGGCTGCCCGGCGTGGCTGGCGCTGACCTCGGCGAGGCGGACGTCGAGTGCCCGCCGGTTGGGCAGCCCGGTGAGCGGGTCCTCCAGCGCCTGGGCGGCGACGGCGCCGTGCTCGCGCGCGAGCCGGTGGTGTTCCGAGTGGCTGCGCAGGGCCGTGTGCCGTGCCTCGCGCAGCGCCCACAGCTCGCTCTCCAGCGCGGTCGTGTAGTGCTGCAGCGCCTCGGACGGCACGCCGCCCCGGGCGATGTGGTCGACGCGCGCGACCTCCCGGTGCAGCGCGAGAGCGAGCGCGTTCTCGGGGTTGACGCCGGTGCGCAGCTCCGCCTGCAGCGCGTCGAGCGCCACAGTGGCGTCGCCGGGACGGTCCGCCGAGAGGAGGCAGCGGGCGGTGGCGATGGCGAGCAGGATGCGGTCCTCGGGGAAGTGGGCCATCTGCCGCAGCCCGACCAGCATGTCCAGGTGCTCGGGGCCGGGCCGGCGCAGGGCGTAGGCGGCACCGATGACCGAGCACTCCTCGGTGGCCGGGCGCCCGGTCCGCATCGCCGCCGTCCAGAGCTGCGCCGCGGCATGTGCGGTCTGCGCCGCGTCGACGAAACGGGTGGTGGCCGCGGCACCCCGGCCGCCGCGTTCCAGCCGCAACGCCCAGGACAGCTGCAGGCGCACCCGGTTGAGCTGGTGCACCAGCCGGTCCATCACCGAACCGGTGCGTTGCGAGACGGCGACCGCGCGCTGCGAGACCTCGTCGGCCAGCTCGTGCGAGCCGAGCTTGAGCAGCACGATCACGAGGCCGTTGAGGCTGCGGGAGAGGTAGCGCGACCAGCGCGCCGGATCCTCGTCCGGGGCCGGCGCGGTGATGTCGGTGAGGACGGCGAACGCGGCGGCGGCGTCGGCGAGCGCGTTCTCCCCGTGGCCGAACACCGCGGTGCGGTGCGCGCGCAAGGTGGCGGCCTCGCCGAGACGGCGCGGGTCGCCGTCGAGGTCGGCCAGCTCGATGAACTCCTGCAGCAGCGCCTCCACCTCGTCGGCGTCGGCGACGTCCTCGGCGAGGAGCCGGACCGTGAGGTTCATCCGGAGCAGTTCGGAGACCAGCGTGGACGGCCCCCGGGAGCGGGCCTGGCGGAGCATCGCGTCGAGCCCGCGGCGTGCGGCCGCCTTGCCCGCGCGGTCGGCGCGTTGCTCGAAGCGCATCTTGGTGAGCGCCCGCGTGACGAGCTGTTCCTCGGTGAGTCCTGCGGCGTCCCGCGTGCACTCACACCCGGGCGCACCCCGCAGGAGTGCGCACTCGGGTGTCGTGGGCGTCGATGTCACCGCTCGCCCCCTGGAGTGCTCGGATCGGCCGCCGGGCCGGGCCCGGCAGGGCGGTAGCCGGGCCATCGTGGCACGTGAGAGGGCCTCCGAGGAGCGTGGGTGACGATCTTGGCCCCAAGATCCAACGGATGGTTGTCCATCGCCTACCGACCGTGGCCGAAGTGGGCCGGGAGGTCCCGCACGCCGCACCGATCGGCGGGCGTCGCACGTCGAAGCGGTGCATCGAGGTGCCGCACCGCAAGGGGACGCCTCGGACGGGGTGGGCGGCGTGGCTCACCCGTTCGGATCGGGGCCCCCGTCCGCGTGGGACGATGTAGGGAACCCGTCCCGAAGGAACAGAGTGAGCTTCGCCGATCAGACGTTCACCCCGCCGGAGCTGATCCGGAACTTCTGCATCATCGCCCACATCGACCACGGCAAGTCGACCTTGGCCGATCGGATGCTGCAGCTCACCGGCGTGGTCGAGGAGCGCCTGATGCGCGCCCAGTACCTCGACCGGATGGACATCGAGCGTGAGCGCGGCATCACGATCAAGGCCCAGAACGTGCGGCTGCCGTGGCGGGTCGATGGCAAGGACCACGTGCTGCATCTGATCGACACCCCGGGCCACGTCGACTTCACCTACGAGGTCTCCCGCGCGCTCGAGGCGTGTGAGGGCGCGATCCTGCTGGTGGACGCCGCCCAGGGCATCGAGGCGCAGACGCTCGCGAACCTCTACCTGGCGCTGGAGAAGGATCTGACGATCATCCCGGTGCTCAACAAGATCGACCTGCCGGCCGCCGACCCGGACCGCTACGCGGCCGAGATCGCCCACATCATCGGCTGCGAGCCGTGGGACGTCCTGCGGGTGAGCGCGAAGACCGGCGAGGGTGTCACGGAGCTGCTCGACGAGGTCGTCGACTCGGTTCCGGCGCCGCAGGGCGACTCCGACGCGCCGGCCCGAGCAATGATCTTCGACTCGGTGTACGACACCTACCGCGGCGTCGTCACCTACATCCGCGTGGTCGACGGCAAGATCACCCCGCGCGAGCGGATCAAGATGATGTCCACCGGCGCCGTGCACGAGCTGCTCGAGGTGGGCATCGTCTCCCCGGACCCGAAGCCCTCCGTGGGACTGGGTGTCGGCGAGGTGGGCTACCTGATCACCGGCGTGAAGGACGTGCGCCAGTCCAAGGTCGGCGACACCGTCACCAGCCAGCGCAAGGGGGCCACCGAGCCGCTCACCGGCTACCGGGAGCCCCGGCCCATGGTCTACTCCGGGCTCTACCCGGTGGACGGGTCCGACTACCCGGAGCTGCGCGACGCGCTCGACAAGCTGCAGCTCAACGACGCCGCGCTCACCTACGAGCCGGAGACGTCCGCGGCGCTCGGGTTCGGCTTCCGCTGCGGCTTCCTCGGGCTCCTGCACCTGGAGATCACCCGTGACCGGCTCGAGCGCGAGGCCGGGCTCGACCTGATCTCCACGGCACCCAACGTCGTCTACCGCGTGATCCTCGACGACGGTGGGGAGCTCATCGTCACCAACCCGTCGGACTGGCCGACGGGCAAGGTGGGCGAGGTGTACGAGCCGGTCGTCAAGACCACGATCCTGGCGCCGTCGGAGTACATCGGCGCGATCATGGAGCTGTGCCAGAGCCGCCGCGGCCAGCTCGGCGGTATGGACTACCTGTCCGAGAGCCGCGTCGAACTGCGCTACACCATGCCGCTCGCGGAGATCATCTTCGATTTCTTCGACGCGCTGAAATCCCGCACCCGCGGCTACGCCTCGCTCGACTACGAGGAGGCCGGTGAGCAGGCCGCCGACCTCGTCAAGGTCGACATCCTGTTGCAGGGCGAACCGGTCGACGCGTTCTCGGCAATCCGGCACAAGGACCAGGCCTACGCCTACGGCACGACGATGGCCTCCAAGCTGCGCGAGCTGATTCCGCGCCAGCAGTTCGAGGTGCCGATCCAGGCCGCGATCGGGTCGCGCATCATCGCTCGCGAGAACATTCGTGCTATCCGCAAGGACGTGCTCGCGAAATGCTACGGCGGTGACATCACCCGCAAGCGCAAGCTGCTCGAAAAGCAGAAGGAGGGCAAGAAGCGAATGAAGACCATCGGGCGGGTCGAGGTCCCGCAGGAGGCCTTCGTCGCGGCGCTGTCCACCGACTCCACGGCGGACAAGGTCAAGAAGTAGTCCGGCCCGGCCCGCGTCACGCGGGCCGGGTGCTCAGCTCGATCACCGCGGCGTCCCGGTCCAGTTCCAGTACGCGCACGGCCAGCGAGCCCCGCTCCGAGGTGAACCGGACGGAGCCGGCGCGGCCGACGACGCCCAGCCCGTCTCCGGTGGGCCGGTGCACCCAGAATGCCACCGCGAACGGCCCGATCGACGACACCGACAGGCCTGTCGGGCCGGCCCGGCCGTCGAGGGGGATCTCCACCGGGCCGGTCACCCGTAGCGTGCAGCCGCCGTCGAGACATGCGGCGACATCGGTGCCCGGCGGCTGGGCCGCGGCGGCAGGCGAGCCGAGGGCGCTCAGCGCGAGCGCGGTGAGCAGGGCGGTTGCGGCGGTCGAGCGGCGCACGCTCCCGACGCTAGATCAGCACCGGCGCGGCGGCTGCCCGGATGACCCGGTCGGGGGGCACGATGGCCCCATGAGTGCCGGTCCGATGCCCTATGCAACCGCGGTGACGGGCGCCGTCCTCCTCGGTGTGCTGCTCGTCGGTGTCGCCGTGGGCCGAGCGAAGGGCAGGTGGTCGCTGCTCGCGGCCGGCATCGTGATCATCGCCGCCGTCGGGGTGGTGCTCACCGCGGTCGGCGGCGGGCCGCCGACGGACGATCCCGGCGCCGAGCTCACCGCGCTCTACACGATCACCCTGCCGCTCGTGATCGCCTACGTGGCGGGATGGCTCGTGGTTCGCGGCGGCTGGCTCCGCCGCGTCCTCGTGATCGCGGTGGGCGCGGTGCTGCTCGTCGCGTTCCCGTACGCCGCGGCCGGGCAGGCCACGGCGGATGCGTTCCTGCGCGGCGGCTGAGCCGTGATCGCCCCGTCCGGGGGCGGATCATCGCGGGCGGCGGCTCGGGGCCTGACGCGCCGCTCACAACTGCGGTGCCGCGGTCGGTCCGCCCGGCTAGCGTGAAGCAGGTGCTGAGCGCGCTGGACGTCCCGATCGTGCTGGCGCCGATGGCCGGCGGTCCCACCACTCCCGAGCTGGTCGCCGCGGTGTCCGATGCCGGCGGGTTCGGGTTCGTCGCCGGCGGCTACCTGGACGCCGGCGCGCTGGGTGCCGCCGTTGCCGCCGTGCGGGAGCGCACCGCGCGACCCTTCGGCGTGAACCTGTTCCTCCCCGGCGAGCGCCGCGACGCAGGCGTGGCCGGGTACCGCGATCGGCTCGTCGCCGCCGGCCTGGAGCCGGGGGAACCGGCGTGGGACGACGACGGGTACCCGGACAAGCTCGCGCTGCTGCTGGCCGACCCGGTGCCGGTCGTGTCGTTCACCTTCGGCTGCCCCGACCCCGACGCGGTGTCTCGGCTGCACGCGGCCGGCAGCGAGGTGCTCGCCACCGTCACCAGCCCCGGCGAGGCGCGGCAGGCGGCAGCGGCCGGCGTCGACGCGCTCGTCGTGCAGGGCATGGAGGCGGGTGCGCACCGGGGCGTGTTCGACAACGACCCGGCCGACCCGGCCGGCGGGCAGCAGTACGGCCTGCTCGCGCTGCTGCGGCTCGTCGCGGCGGCCGTCGACCTGCCGCTGGTGGCCACGGGCGGCATCGTGGACGGCGCAGGCGTCGCGGCCGCGCTGGCCGCGGGCGCGGTGGCCGCCCAGCTCGGCACCGCGTTCCTGGCCTGCCCGGAGGCCGGCACCAAGCCTGCACACCGGGCCGCCCTCGCCGATCCCGACACCCCGCCGACGGCGATCACCCGCGCGTTCACCGGACGTCCGGCGCGTGGCATCCGCAACGCCTTCCTCGACACCCACTCCGCCGCGGCCCCGGCCGCCTACCCCCAGGTGCACCACATGACACGACCGATCCGCACTCACGGCGACCCGGCCACCGCCAACCTCTGGGCCGGGCAGGCCTACCCGCTGGTGCGGCCGCTGCCGGCGGCCGAGCTGGTGGCCACGCTGCTGGCCGAGGCCCGCGAGGCGGCGTCCCACACGGCGGGTGCGCTCCGATGACCGGGATCGTGGAGTCGGTCAACGTCGCCGTGGTGCGCAGCGACATAGACACGCGGGCCCCGAGCGGGCGCACGGGCATCGACAAGCGGCCCGTCGACGGCCCGGTGCTGCTGGCCACCGATGGCGTGCAGGGCGACACCATCTGCCACACCAAGCACCACGGCGGCCCGGACCAGGCCGTCTACGCCTATGCGGCCGAGGACCTCGCCTTCTGGGCGGCTGAGCTCGGCCAGGACGTCCGCCCCGGCGGCGTGGGCGAGAACCTCACGGTGTCCGGTGTCGACTGCACCGGCGCCGTGCTGGGCGAGCGCTGGCAGGTGGGTGAGGCGGTGCTGCAGGTGCGCAGCACCCGCACCCCGTGCCGGGTGTTCGCCGGGTTCCGCGGGGTGCCCGACCTCGTCAAGCGGTTCATCGCGGCCGGCCGGCCGGGTGCGTACCTGGCTGTGGAACGCCCCGGCCTGGTGCGCCCCGGCGACGCGGTGGTCGTGCTCGACCGGCCGGACCACGGTGTGACCGTGGCCGACCTCATGGCGGCGTCCACCGTGAAGCGCGAGCGGACGCCCGAGGTGGCAGTGGCCCGGGAGTACATGGGGGCCCGGGACCGGGAGTGGCTGGACAGGACGCTGGCTCTGTTGCGGTCGTAGATCGGGGGAGTCGGGGGGAGAGTGCGGGGGTCAGGCGGGCTGGCTCGCCAGCGCCTCGAGGAGCTCGGCGAGCTGCGCGCGTTCGGGGGTGTGGGGGGAACCGAGCGCCTCACCTGCCCGGCGCTCCACCCGGCCGCAGACGCGTTCGACGACGGCGCGCCCGCCGCCGGCGAGGTGGACGAGCACGCGGCGGCGATCGACGGGGTCGGTGCGCCGGTAGGCCAGCTGCGCGGCGACCAGGCGGTCGACGACGCGGGTGGCGGTGGGGGCTGGCAGGGCGGTGTGCGTGGCGATCTCGCCCATGCTCCGCCCGCCGCCACGGGCCAGCATCAGCAGAACACGCCAGCCGTCGCGACTCACACCCTCGGCCGTGGTGAGCGACGAGAGCGCGGCGGCGACGGCGCGGTCCAGACGGTCGAGTAGCTCGACCAGACCTGTTACGCGCGGCGCCGGGGCATACCCAGTCCCCGGCGCCATTCGACTTGGTGGCTCAGACACGGTCACACACTGTACGTCCTGAGAGGGCCGAACGGGGTTCTCAGGAACCCGAACTGCTAGACGAACGGCCGATTCAGCGCGACGGACGGTTTCATTTCGTAAATACGATCTTCCCGGAAGTGTCTCCGTCGAGCATCGCGCGGAACCCCTCGGCGGCCCGATCCATCGGCAGCTCGAGCCCGATCTGGGGCGAGATACCCGCGTTATCGACGAATCTCAGCAGGTCAATGAGCTCCTGACGGGTTCCCATGGTCGAACCGAGGACGCGCAGCTGGAGGAAGAACAGCCGCTGTAGGTCGGCGCCGGGGTTGGGCCCACTGGTGGAACCGGAGACAACTATCACGCCGCCGGGCTTGAGCGCGCGCATCGAGTGCGACCACGTGGCGTCACCGACCGTCTCGAACACGGCGTCGACCCGTTCCGGCAGCCGCTCGCCCGAGGGGAACGTGGCGTGCGCGCCGAGCCGCTCGGCGATCTCCCGCTTCTCGTCCGTGCGCCCGGTCACCCAGACCCGCATCCCGGCGGCCCGGCCGAGCTGCACCAGCGCCGTCGACACCCCACCGGAGGCGCCCTGCACGAGCATCGTCTGGCCCGGCTTCAGCCCGGACTTGGTGAACAGCATCCGGTAGGCGGTGAGCCACGCGGTGCCCATCACCGACGCCTGGACGGCCGTGAGCCCGGCCGGCCTCGGCACGGCGTTGCGCGCCGGCACCACCACGGTCTCGGCGAACGTCCCCTGGTGCTTCTCGGTGAGCAGCGTGCGCCGGGGATCGAGGGTCTCGTCCCCGTCCCAGGACGGGTCGCCGATCACCGAGTGCAGGACGACGTCGGTGCCGTCCTCCAGCGTTCCGGCCCCGTCGCAGCCCAGGATCATCGGGAACTGGTCGGGCTTGATCCCGACACCGCGCAGCGTCCACAGGTCGTGCATGTTGAGGCTGGCGGCGGTGACGGTGACGGCGACCCAGCCGTCGGGCACGTCGGGGGCAGGTCGTTCGCCCACGACGAGCGAGTCGAGCGGAGCATCGGCGTTGGGCTCTGCGGCGTAGACGGCGAACATGCCGCGGAATCTAGTGGTCGACGGGGTGGCCTACTGTGTGAGTCGTGGTGAGGGCACTGGCCGACTGGTGGGACGCCGTAGAGCTGTGGCTCACCCAGCTCCCGTTCGGGTTCCAGGTCGTGCTCGCCGCGGTCGTGCTGATACCGCTCTGCTGGGGCACCGCGGTGGCGGCCGATCTCGCCGTCGACGCCGCGTCCGCCCGGATCGCCGCCCGGCGGGCCTCCCAGCGCGACTGAGGCGCTCAGTCACTCCCAGCGTGAATTCAGGGTGACGTCGGCTCTCAGCGTCGCTTCAGGCCGTACCCCCCATGGTGTGCCGCATGCCGGGGCGGACGCTCCGGTGCCGGCGGTCACCGGAAGGACCCATGACGACGTTGCACGACCATCCCGCACCCACCCGAGGCCGGTCCTCCCTGCTGCCTCCGGGTCTTCTGCGCGGATGGAGGACCCCACAGCACCGGGACGGGCTGGCGCTCGTGCTCAGCTCCGGCCTCACCTCCGGCCTCGGGCTGCTGTTCTGGATCCTGGCCGCCCGCCTCTTCGACTCGGCGACCGTGGGCGTGAACAGCACCGTCCTGTCGGCGATGACGCTCCTGGGCACGGCCGCGCAGCTCAACCTGGGCAACGCCCTGCTGCGCTTCGTCCCGGTGGCGGGCCGGCACGTCCGCGCGCTGGTGGTGGGCTGCTACGCCGCGGCCATCGCGGCGGCGGCCCTGGCCGGTGCCGTGTTCGCCCTCGGCGCCTCGTGGTGGGCGCCCGAGCTGCACGCCGTGTTCGGCGGGTCCGAGCTGGTGGCGTTCTTCACGCTCTCCACCCCGGTGTGGGCGATGTTCGTGATGCAGGACTACATCCTGCCCGCGCTCAAGAAGGCCACGCTCGTGCCCGTGGAGAACCTCGTGTTCTCCGTGCTGAAGATCGTGTTCCTCGGCGGGGCGGCCGCACTGGGGATGTGGAGCGGGATCGCCGTCTCCTGGGTCGTGGCCACCGCCGTGATCGTCCTGCTCGTCTCGATCTACCTGATGCGGGTGCTCCCGCGCTCGCCGGACTCCGACGACGCCGACCAGGACGGCGAGGCACCCGCCGTCACCGTGCGGGACGTCGCGTCGTTCGTCCGCGGCGACTACGTCGGCACGGTGCTCCTGCTGGCAGCGGTGTTCGGGTTGCCACTGGTCGTGCTGGCCCGCCTCGGCCCGGAGGAGGCGGCCGTGTACGGCATCGCCTGGCAGATCGCGTACGCGCTCTACCTGGTGGTCAACGGCATGGGTCAGTCGCTGGTGGCCCACCTCGCCGCCGACCCCCACAAGGTCGAGGCCGCCCGCCGGAGCATGGTCCACAAGGCGATGGCGTTGCTCGTCCCGGCGGTCGTCGTGATCGCCGCGGCGGCGTACCCGTTGCTGTCGCTGTTCGGTGCGCACTACGCCGACGAGGGCAGCCTGCTGCTGGTGCTGCTCGTCCTGTCGGCCATCCCGAACGTCATCACCTGGTCGACGGTCTGGGCCGCCCGCGTCCGCCGTGACGGGCGCGTCCTGTTCGGGCTGCCGGCGGCGATCACCACGACGGTCATCGCCGGGAGCTGGTTCCTCATGCCGGTGATGGGCGTGCTCGGCACGGGAGTGGCGTGGCTCGGCGCGCAGAGCGTCGCGGCCGCCGGGATCCTCCTGGTGCGCGCGGCGAGGCGCTAGGCCGCGGTGGTCGCCACGGCGGCGAGCGAGGAGAGCACCTCCGAGCAGCCGGCGTCCACCCGCACGGCGGCGAGGTCATCGCCCCGCGTGGCGCCCCGGTTGACGATCACCACCGGGATGCCGGCCTTGTGGGCGTGGCGCACGAAGCGCAGGCCCGACATCACCGTCAACGACGAGCCCGCGACGAGCAGCGCCGCGGCGGTGTCGACCATCGCGTAGGCGTCGGCCACGCGCTCGCGGGGCACGTTCTCGCCGAAGAACACGACGTCCGGCTTCAGCACGCCACCGCAGCCGGTGCAGCGGGCCGGCCGGAACCCGTCGACGGCCGCGAGCTCGGCGTCGCCGTCCGGGGCGGCCTCGACGGCACCGCCCGCCGCCTCGACGAACCCGGGGTTCAACGCGGCGAGCCGTGCCTGCAGCTCGGTGCGGCTGGTGAGCCTGCGGCAGCCCACGCAGACGACGTCGGCGATGCGGCCGTGCAGGTCGATCACGGCGCGGCTCCCGGCCGCCGCGTGCAGCCCGTCGACGTTCTGCGTGATCAACCCGTGCAGTACCCCGCAGCGCTCGAGCGCCGCCAGTGCGAGATGGCCGGCGTTCGGGGCGGCGTGCGCCATGCGGGCCCAGCCGACGTGGCTGCGGGCCCAGTACCGGCGTTGCGCGGCCTCCCCGGAGAGGAACTCCTGGTACGTCATCGGGGTGCGGCGCGGCGAGCCGGGGCCGCGGTAGTCGGGGATGCCGGAGTCGGTGGACAGGCCGGCACCGGTGAGCGCGACGAGCGGGCGGCCGGCGAGCACGCCGAGGGCGCGGTCGAGCGCAGGCGCATCCAGCACCACCCCAGGCTAACTGCCGCGACGCCCCGACTGTCGCGTTCGTGCAATACCCCGTCGATCCGCCGCGGCAGGCTCGACGCATGAATTCGGAAGACCAACTGCGACAGAGCATCGACCTGGCCGTCGCGGTCATCCGCGGCACCGACCCGGCCCAGTTCGACGACCGGTCGCCGTGCTCGGACTACGCGGTGCGCGACGTCGTGAACCACCTGGCGTTCGGGTTCCTGCTCGCCCACCGCTCCGGCGCCCGCGAGCCGTGGGACCCGTCGTGGAGCGGGGAGGAGCGCACCCCGTACCTCGTCGGGCTGCCCGAGGAGAAGTGGGCGCAGGCCTGCGCCGACGAAGCCACGGCCACCGCCCGGGTGTGGGCCGACCCGTCCGCATGGGAGGGCGAGGCGAGCATGGGCGGCGCGGCGATGCCGGCAGCCGCGATCGGCTCGATGATGACGGCGGAGTTCGCCGTGCACGCCTGGGACCTCGCCCGCGCCACCGGCCGGCCGGTGGACGTCCCCGACGCGCTCGGCGCCGCCGTGCTCGAGGGCGTGCTCGCGATGGCGCCGTCGGGGCGCGAGGGAGGCTGGTTCGGTCCGGAGATCACGGTGCCGGACGACGCGCCGGTGTTCGAACGCGCCCTCGCGGCGTCGGGTCGGGATCCCCGGTGGACGCCGTGACGAGGCAGGCTGTCCCGATGGACGTGCGCGAGGTCAACAAGCGGGTGATCGAGCAGTTCCGCGCGGGCGGCGAGGTCGACGGGATGCACCGCGAGCGCCTGGTGCTGCTCACCACCGCCGGGCGGCGCACCGGCGAGCCCCGCACGACGCCGATGATGTTCCACCGCCACGGCGACCGCGTGCTCCTGATCGCCTCGAACATCGGCGCGCCCCGGCACCCGGACTGGTACCTGAACCTCGCGGCCGATCCGGAGGTCACCGTCGAGGTGGGCGACGAGTCCGGCGCTCCCCGGCGGGCCGTGGCGCGGACGCTGGAGGGCGCAGAGCGCGAGCCGGTGTGGGAGATGCTGAAGGCGACCTACCCGTTCTTCGCCGAGCACGAGCGGAACACGACGCGGACGATCCCGGTGGTCGAGCTGAGTGCGCGCCAGGAGCGCTGACCTCTCCGCGCCCGTGTGATCTGCGGTTTCGGGTGCTCATGGTCGCGGTGACGACCATGGACAACCGAAACTCGAGATCACCGACCGCCGGACGCAGGTCCATGGCCCGTCGTGACGACGCACCCGTCTAATGGGACTCCTGCGCCCAGGCGGGCTTTCGCTTCTCGGCGAAGGCCCGCATCCCTTCCTGCCCCTCGTCCCCGGCGAAGAAGGTGGCCGACAGCTCCTGCATCTCGGCGAACTGCGCGGCGAGTGCCTGCGGGCGCTCGCCGCGCAGCATCTCCTTCGTGGCGGCCAGTGCTCCCGGAGCGCCCAGCATCAGCATCCCGGCGTAGCGGGCCACCTCGGCGTCGAGATCAGCGGCCGGCACGGCGCTGTTCACCAGCCCGATCCGCACGGCCCGCGGCCCGTCGAAGGTCTCGCCGGTGAGGAACAGCTCGTGCGCCGCGCGGGGGAGCAGCCGGGGCAGCACCGTGACCGAGATGACCGCCGGCACGACCCCGATCCGCACCTCGCTGAACGCGAAGGTGGCCTCCTCCGCGGCCACCGCGATGTCGCAGGCGGCCACCAGGCCGACCCCGCCCGCCCGCGCCGGACCCGCCACCCGGGCGACGACCGGCTTCGGCGAGGACCAGATCCGTTCCAGGATCGCCGGGATCTCGTTGACGCCCTGGGCCTGCGCCCCGGCCCCGCGCGACTCCTTGAGGTCCATCCCCGAGCAGAACACCCGCCCCGTGTGGCTGAGCACGATCACGCGCGTCGCGGGGTCGTCGAGGGCCTGCTGCAGGTGCGCCAGCAACTCCCGGCGCAGCTGGGCGGACAGGGCGTTGCGGTTGTCGGGGGAGTCGAGCGTGATCGTGGCGACGCCTGCGGTGGTGTCGAGATGTACCAGCTCGGTCATGCCGGGACCGTATCCCGATCGTCGTTGTCGTCGGTGTACGCGCTGGCCTGGAGCGTGAAGAGTTCCTCGTAGGTGCCGCGGCGGCTGATCAGCTGCTCGTGCGTGCCGTGCTCGATCAGCCGGCCGTGCTCCAGCACCAGGATCTGGTCGGCGTGCTTGACGTTGGCCAGCCGGTGCGTGACGAGCAGGGTGATCCGCTCGTGGTTGGTGCCGGCGAGCCCGCGCAGCGCGGCGAACACGGCGTGCTCGGCCCGGGCGTCGAGTGCGGCGGTGGGCTCGTCGGCGATCACGAGGGGAGCGTCGCGGTAGAGCCCGCGGGCCACCGAGAGGCGTTGCCACTGGCCGCCGGACAGGTCGCGCCCGCCCTGGAACTGTCGCGACAGCACCGTGGCCCACCCGGCCGGGAGCTCGGCCACCACGGCGTCGGTGCCGGAGCGCGCCGCGGCGTCGGCGAGCCGCGCGCCGCCGGGGTCGGGCCGGTCGAGCTGCGCGATGCGGACGTTGTTCTCGGCGTTCATCGGCCAGCGCAGTGGGTCCTGCAGGACCGCGGCGACGCGCTCGTGCAGCTCCCGCTGGTCGACCGTGGCGACGTCGATGCCGTCCCACGCGACGGTGCCGGAGTCGGCGAGGTAGAGGCCGGTGATGATCTTGGCGAGCGTGGACTTCCCCGACCCGTTCTCCCCGACGAGCGCGATCACCTGCCCGCGGCGGAGCGTGCAGCTGACGCCGTCGACCGCCGGCTGCTCCTGCCCCGGATACCGGAACGAGACGTCGGTGAGGGTGATCTCGACCGGGTCGCCGGCGAGGAGTCCCGTGGCCTGCGCGCGGCTCCGGCGGGTGGCGTCGGCGAGGCAGGAGCGGTACAGGTCGAGGTGGAAGCTCGCCTCGTAGAGGCGGTTGATCTCGTAGATGGTGTTGGCGACGGACTGCCCGGCCGTGCGCATGGCCAGCGCGGCGGCGCCGGCCAGTGCGAGCGGCATGCCGCCGGCGTAGAGCAGCATGGCGAGCACGCCGTAGGCCAGGCCGGTGCCGACGCCGGACACGGTGCGGCCGATCAGCTGGACGACCGTGCGGTCGCGTTCGAGGCGCACGGCCTCGGCCGTGATCATGTCGCCGATGCGGCGGTGCTCGCCCAGCAGCACCGCCTGGGTGGTGAACGCCCGCACCTCCGCGGCCGGATTGCGCCCGGTGATCAGGTTGCTGGTGACGCCGAGGCGGCGGCGGGCGGAGTTCATCCGCACGAAGGAGTCGAACATCAGCCGGGCCGAGCGCACGGTGGCCCAGCCCCGCGGCAGGGCCGCGAGCAGCACCACCGGGGCGAGTACCGGGTGCAGCACGCCGGCCGTGACGACGGCGGCCGTCACCGACACGAGCCCCGCGATCAGGTCGCCGGTGTCCTCGACGCAGCTCCGGACCCGGATCGGCCCATCCGTGCTCGCCCGCTCGACGAGCTCGGTGAAGTCGGCCTCGTCGAACGCGGCGAGGTCGACGCCGAGGACGGCGACGTGCAGCTCGTCCTGCGCCCGCTGCTCGACCCGTGGCACGAGAGCGCCCTGCACCGCGGCCACCGAGGCCTCGAGCAGGCCGCGCGCCGCCGCGGCCGCGATGACGGTGGCGATCGCGGGCAGCGCCGCCACCAGCCGCTCCGGGGTGGGCCCCTGCGCGAGCAGCTGCGTGAAGACGTCGGCGGTGGCGAGCAGGCCGAACGCGGTGGCCGCACCGGCGGCGAGCTGCACGACCCCGGCGAGCAGCGTGAGCCGGGGTGACGCCCGCCAGGCCCAGCGGACGGCGAGCGCGGCGGTGCCCGGCGCCTTGGCGGCCACCGCGCGCAACCCCGCGTTGGCCGTGGCCGCGTAGCCCAGCGCCCAGCGCGGGGTCTCCATGTCCTCGACACCGATCAGCGGCTCGCCCACCGGCTCCACCCCCGGCGCTCCATGGTGCCGGGTGGGGCCGACATTCCGGGCCGAATTTAGGGCGTGTCTGGTGGATCAGGGTCGATGGGCTTCGGGATCCAGATCGTCCCTGGCAAGGCGGAGGCGCGAGCCGTCGTACCTGGTGTACCCGGTCGTGCCGACAACGCAGCCAGGGGCGATCTGGGCCCGAAGACCGCGATCATGATCCGCCAGACACGCCCTAACCGAACCGCTCCCGCAGGTACGCGGAGGTGGCGTCGTCGGCGGGGAAGAAGCTCTCGATGGCGATCTCGTCGAGGGTGACGTCGAGGGGGGCGCCGAGCACGGCGACCGTGCTGAACAGGGTGAGCTCCTGGTCGGGGTGGCGGATCCGGAGCGGCAGCACGATCCGGTCGCGCGGCTGGGCGTTCGGGTCGAGCCCGGCGTCGCGGCAGTACCCGACCATCTCGTCGAGCACGGCGCGCAGCCCCGTGGTGGCGGCCCGCTCGGCCTGCCGGCGCAGCCGGGACACGAGGTGCGCCGCGTACTCGGGCAGGTCCACGACGTACCGGGCGAGCCCGCGCGGATGCAGGCTCGCGCGCAGCACGTTCACCGGCGGCGTGAGCAGCGCCGGGTCGACGAGGTCGATGAGCAGGGCGACGGCCCGGTTGGCGCCCACCAGGTTCCACGACCCGTCGACGAGCACGGCCGGGTACGGCGAGTGACCCTCCAGGATCCGGTTCAGCGAGCGCTGCACCTCGTTCATCTCGGTGTCGTCGAGCGAGTGTTCGCTGTACGCGGGGGCGAACCCGGCGGCCGTCATCAACTCGTTGCGTCCGCGCAGGGGCACGTCGAGCTCCTCGGCGAGCAGCAGCACCATCTCCCGGCTCGGGCGGGACCGGCCGGTCTCCAGGAAGCTGAGGTGGCGAGCCGACACGTCGGCCTGGATACCGAGGTCGAGCTGGGTGAGCCGGCGGCGCTGCCGCCACTCGCGCAGCATGGACCCGAAGGTCGTTCCGGTGAGGGTCGCGGCTGTCATGCCGGCGACGCTAGCGTCCGGCGCGCGGCCGTTCGATGACGTCGTGGGTAATGGACCGGCGGCGATGCGACCGGCATGGTGATCGCCATGGCCGACGACCTCACCGCGCAGCTGCACGCCACCATGCCGTTCACCGCCGTGCTCGGCGCGACGGCACTGCGGGTGGGGCCGGGGGAGGTCGCGTTGCGGCTGGACTGGGACGCCACCCGCTGCACGTCCGGTGGACTGCTCCACGGCGGTGCGCTGATGGCGCTCGCCGACGCCGCGGGCGGCTGGTGCGCGTTCCTCAACCTGCCCGACGGGGCCACCGCCACCGCCACCGTGACGTCGGCGACGAACTTCCTGCGGCCGGTGACCGGGGGCCACGTCGAGGCCACGGCGCGGCCGCTCAACGTCGGGCGGACCGTGATCGTGGCCGACACCGAGCTGCGCGACGCGGAGGGCCGCCTCACGGCGCGCGTGACCCAGACGCAGGCGGTGCTCCGTCCCGCCTCGACCCGTTAGGCGCGATCGAGTTCCGGCGCGGGAGGGCTGCCGTTCGTCGCGTGATGAGTGGGGGAAGCCGGTTCCAGCCCGCGGGGTGGGCCACACCGGTGGTAGGCATCCGCCGTGGGAACGATGCGCGTCATCACACAGCTGGCGACCGGTGGGCCGGAGGTGCTCGAGCTCGGCGAGGCGGACATCCCGGAACCCCTGCCCACCGAGATCCGCGTGCGGGTCGGGGCTGCCGGGGTGAACCCCGTGGACTGGAAGACCCGCGCGGGCGCCGGGGTGGCCGCGGTGATCGGGCCGCCGCCGTTCACGGTGGGCTGGGATGTCGCGGGCACCGTCGATGCGGTCGGGAAGGGTGTCACGCGCTTCGCGGTGGGCGACGCGGTGTTCGGGATGCCGTGGTTCCCGCGGCAGGCCGGCGCCTACGCGGAGTTCGTCACGGGTCCCGCCCGCCACTTCGCCCACCGCCCGGCCGGACTGTCCGAGGTGGAGGCGGCGGGCCTGCCGCTCGCCGGGCTCACGGCATGGCAGTGCCTGGTGGACATCGCCGCAGTGCAGCCGGGGCAACGGGTGCTCGTGCACGCCGCGGCGGGCGGGGTGGGGCACCTCGCCGTGCAGATCGCGAAGGCGCGGGGCGCCCACGTGGTGGGCACGGCGTCGGGCGGCAAGCACAACCTGCTGCACGACCTCGGCATCGACGAGGCGGTCGACTACCGCGCGGAGGCGTTCGAGAAGGCCGTCGACCCGGTCGACGTCGTGCTGGACCTCATCGGCGGCGACGTGGCGGTGCGCTCGCTCGACATCCTGCACCCCGAGGGCCGGCTCATCAGCGTGCCGTCGGCCACCGCGCCCGAGGCCCTCGCGGCGGCGGCCGAGCGCGGCCTGCGCGCCACCTCGATGCTCGTCGAGCCGGACGGCAACGGACTCGAGCAGCTCAGCCACCTCGTGGACGACCGGCGGCTGCGGGTGCTCGTGGCCGAGACCTTCCCGCTGGAACGGGCCTCGCACGCGCATCGCGCGGGGGAGCTGGGCCGCACCACCGGGAAGCTCGTACTCACCGTGTAGAGAAATCACTGTGTAGGCAAGCGGGCGCGCAGCAGCGCGCCCGGCGGGCCGCCGACCACCGCGAGCGTGCCGCCGTGGTGGACGGCGATGTCGCGGGCGATGGCCAGGCCCAGCCCGGAGCCGCCGGCGTCGCGGGCGCGGGCCTCGTCGAGGCGGGCGAACCGGTCGAAGACCGCCTCGTGCTGCCCGGTCGGGATGCCCGGCCCGTCGTCCTCGACCTCCAGTACGGCCTCGCCGTCCTGCTGCCGCAGGCGGACGACCACGGAGCCGGTGGCGTGCCGCACCGCGTTGTCGACGAGGTTCGCCACCAGCCGGCGCAGCCCTTCGGCCGAGCCGTGCACGACGATCCCGGGGCTGATCCGGAGGTCGACCTCGACGTCGGTGCGCGGCCGGGCCAGGGCTGCCTCCTCGGCGGCGACCTGCCCCAGGTCGACCTCCGCGTGCCCGGGGGGCTCGCCCGCGTCGAGCCGGGCGAGCAGCAGCAGGTCGGTGGTGAGGCGCTGGATCCGCTCGACGTCGGTGAGCGCCTCGGTCGCGAGCGGTTGTGACGGGGCGATCTCCAGACGGGTGCGCAGCACGGCGAGCGGGCTGCGCAGCTCGTGCGCCGCGTCGGCGACGAAGCGGCGGTGCCGCCCGACCGCCTGCTCGAGCCGGTCGAGGGTCCGGTTCGTCGTCTCCGCGAGGAGCTTCACCTCGTCGCGGGCCCGCGGCACGGGGACGCGCCGGTGCAGGTCGGTGGCGGTGATGTCCGCGAGCTCGCGGCGGATCGCGGAGACCGGGGCGAGCGCTCGCCCGACGGCGAGCCACGTGAGTGCGGCCACCAGCAGGAGCAGGGCGGGAACGCCGGGCAGGAGCACCGCCCGCAGGGTCTCGAGTGCGGCGGCGGCCGGGTGCAGCGATGCCCTGGCCTGCACGACCAGCGCCCCCTCCGCGGTCACCACGGGCCGGCTGGCCACGGCGAAGCGTTCCGACGCGGTCCACCCGGGGCCGAGGGTCGGCGCGGGGGCCCCGGGCTGCGCCTGCCCGGGCAGGGCCTGCGCGCGCTGCACCACGACGTCCGGCGCGACCGTGCCGACCCACCGCGGTCCGTCGGCCTGCGCCGGCGCGCCCTCCACGGCCAGCAGCTCCGCGGTCAGAGCGGCGCGGCGCTCGGCCTCGAGGGCCGCGCTGTCCTGCAGGCTGCCGGCCAGCACCCCCACCAGCACCGCGGACGCGCCGCCGAGTGCGGCGGCGACGACGGCCGTGGCGGCGAGCGTTGCCCGCAGGCGCACCGACATGCGGGAGGTCAACCGCCTGCGCAGCCTCACGGTGTGGGCTCCAGCCGGTAGCCGGCGCCCCGCACGGTGACCAGCGAGGTCCGGCCGAACGGGGTGTCGATCTTGCGGCGGAGCGCGCTGACGTAGACCTCGACGATGTTCGCGTCGCCGTCGTAGGCGAAGTCCCACGCCTGCGCGAGCAGCTCCCGCTTGGACACGACCTCACCCGCCCGCCGCGCAAGGCCGTGCAACACGGCGAACTCCTTCGGCGTCAACGCGATGTCCACCTCGCCCCGCCGGCAGCGCAGGCCGGCCGGGTCGAGCGTCAGGTCGCCGACGGCGATCGACACCGGCCGGGCCGTGCCGCCCCGGCGGACCAGGGCCCGCAGCCGGGCCAGCAGCACCACGTAGGAGAACGGTTTGGACAGGTAGTCGTCCGCCCCCGTGTCGAGTGCCTCGGCCTCGTCGTGCACGCCGTCCTTCGCGGTGAGCATCAGGATCGGCGTCCAGTTCCGCGCCTCCCGCAGGGCCTGGCAGACGGCGTAGCCGGAAAGCCGCGGCAGCATCACGTCGAGGACGATCACGTCGTAGGGGTTCTCGGTGGCGAGCCACAGCCCGTCCCGCCCGTCGTGGGCGACGTCCACGGCGAACCCCTCGTTCGCCAGCCCGCTCGAGAGCACGTCGGTCAGCCGTTGCTCGTCGTCCACCAGCAGCATCCGCACGGCGAGCAGTCTGGCGCCGGCGGCTGAGCACAACCTGAAGACGCGTTCGGGCGCCTTCAGGCCCGGTTCAGCCGATCCTCGCGAGGCTCGCCCCGTCCCCGAAAGACAAGTGGAAGGCAAATCATGCGGATGCGCAGCATCGCCGCGGCCGTGCTCGTGGCGGCGGGCCTTGCGGTCACGACCACCGGAGCGGCCTCGGCCGGCGAACCCGACCGCGACGGGCCCGGGCCGGTGTTCGTGGTGTGCGAGGACGGTGAGCTCGTCACGCGCGAGCCCACCGACGAGGAACGGGAGCGGCTCCGCGGGCAGCCGGTCCCGCCCGAGCGGCGGCACGTGCACCCCGACCAGGCGGAGCGGGAGCGGCACCATCGGGTCGAGGGTGAGACACGCGTCCTGCCGGACGGGGGAATGGTGCGGGTCGCGCCCGCCGAACGGGGGTCACGGCCGCCGGTGACGTGCGACGAGCGCGTCGAGCGGGGCGAACGGGCGGTGCCCGCACCGCGGTGAGGGTCGGGGTGGCGGTCGGGGGGCCGCCACCCCGGTGGGTCAGCCGGCGACGTCCGGGATGGTCAGCCCTTCCCGGACGGCGAAGACGACGAGCTGGGCGCGATCACGGGCGGCGAGCTTCACCATCGCCCGGCTCACGTGGGTGCGTACCGTGTCGGGGCTCAGCACGAGCTCGCGGGCGATCTCGTCGTTCGACAGCCCGGTGGCCACCCAGGCGACCATCTCGCGTTCCCGCGTGGTCAGGGAGTCCCATGCGGCGCGCGGAGGTGTCGGGCCGGCGAGATGCCGCCCGAACATCCCGACCACCCGGCGGGTGACCGATGGTGAGAGCAGGGCCTGGCCCGCCGCGACCACGCGGATCGCCCGCACCAGCTCGGCGGGGACGTTGCTCTTCAGCAGGAACCCGCTGGCCCCGGCCTGGAGCGCCTCGGCCACGTAGCGGTCGATCTCGAACGTCGTCACGACGATCACCCGTGTCGCGGACAGCTGCGGGTCGGCCGCCACGGCCCGCAGCACGCCGATCCCGTCCAGGCCGGGCATCTTGAGGTCGAGCAGCAGGACGTCGGGACGGGCCGAGCGCACGAGGTCGAGCGCCCCCTCGCCGTCCTCCGCCTCACCGACGAGATCGAGATCGTCCTCCCGGTCCACGAGCACCCGCAGGCCCATCCGCACGAGCTCGTCGTCGTCGGCGAGCGCGACCCTGATCACTGTGTTCACGTGCCTCCGCTCCGCTTCGGTCCAGGCGCCCGCAAGCCGCTCACGCCGTACCCCCGCGGGACGAGGTCGGGCCGCTCGCCATCGGGATGGTCGCCGTCACCTCGTAGCCGCCCGCCGGACGGTCCTCGGCGGTGAAGGTGCCCCGCAGCTCCTCGACCCGTTGCCGCAGGCCGCGCAGACCGCGGCCGGGTCCGGTCCCGCCGCGCGCGCCGGCGCCGCGGTCGCGCACGGTCACCGACACCCCTCCTCCGCCGTAGTCGACCTGCACCTCCGCGGTGGTCGGCCCGGCGTGCCGCAGCACGTTGGTGAGCGCCTCCTGCACCAGCCGGTAGACCGTCACCGACTCCCTTTCCCCGAGCGTCCCCGGATCACCCGAGACGGACAGCGCGACCGGCAGCCCGCCGGCCCGCACGCGTTCGACGAGGTCCGGCACGTCCCGGGCACCGGGCGCGTCCGCGTGCAGCGTGTCGAGCGTGGCCTGCAGCTCGCGCAGTGCGTGCTGGCTGGCCGACCGGATCGCCTCCAGCGACACCCGGGCCTGCGTGGGCTGCTCGTCGAACACTGTGAGCGCCACGCCCGCCTGCATGGCCACCACGGCGAAGCCGTGCCCCGCGATGTCGTGCACCTCGCGCGCGACCCGCAGGCGCTCCTCGTCGGCGCCTCGCGCCAGGAGCGCCGCGCGCTCCCGTCCCATGGCCTCCGCCCGGGTCCTGGTCAGCGCCCCGGCCAGCGCGGGGACCACGACGAACACGCCCGGCCAGGCCAGCAGGAGCGTCACGGTCGCGATGTGGTTCTGGGTGTCGAGGCGGGTCCACAACGCCGCCGCCAGCGCCACGGCGGCCGCGACGCAGACGGGTGTGGCCACCCCGGTGAGGCGATGGCGGGTGAGGGCGAAGCAGGCGAGCACGACGAAGAACAGGATCGGCCCGAAGGCCTGGCCGGCGAGGACGTAGGCGACGACGGTGGCGGTGACGGCGACCGCCGACGTGGCCGGTGCCAGCCGGTGCCAGCTCCACGCCGCCGCGGCGACCAGGACCGCCGCGACACCCCACCCGTCGAACACCGCCTGCGGTTGCAGGCCGGCGACGAGCGCGGTGCCGGCCAGCACCACGACCGCCAGCACCGCCGCCGCGGCGGCCACGCGACCGCCGGGCAGCGCGCCGCGTCGGTTCCCGTCGATCACGAGCACGAGCGCCGAGGCTAGCGCCCCACCCGGCGCAGCGGACGAGATCCGGCCCGACCTACGCGGATCTGCGCAGGTGGGGTGCCGCTCCCGGACGGACGTGTGCGCCGGCCGCCGTCCCTAGCGTTCTCGGTGGCCCACAGAGGGTGGGCCCGCACAGCTCTTTGGGGGTAGTCATGCGGCACGTCTTCGCAGACCGCTTGCGGCGCACGGTCGTCGTCGGCCTCGTGATCTCGGCGCTCGGGATCCCGGTCCAGATCCTCGGCGGCTGGGAGTATCCCGTCGTCCCGCCGGGGATGCTGATCACCCTGGCCGTCGGGCTGGCCGCGTTGCTGCCCCAGCGCTGGGCGCCGGTGATCTCCCTGGTGGGGGGCGGGTTCATCATCATCGGGTTCGTCCTGGTCGGCGACTACGCGAACATGCTCGGCAGCCAGAACGCCACGGTCACGGCCGGCAAGTGGGTGCAGATGGTCGCCCTCGTGGTGGGCGTGGTGGCTGCCGTCGGGTCCCTCGTGAAGCCCCCCGCGCGGCTGCCCGCCGCCACCCGCGGTTGAGCGAGCGATTCCTAGTGCCGGCGCGCCCGGCCGACGACGTCGCGCACCCGTTCCCGGATGCCCCGCAGCTCGGTGAGGTAGAACCAGTAGTCGGGGTGCACGCCCCCCAGCCGTTGCTGGGCGTTGTCGAGCCGCACCGCCTGCGCGTCGAGGATCGGGCCGAACTCCCGGACCAGTCCGCGGTCGACGACGAGGCGCTGCGCGTCGCGCAGCACGAAGCGGGTGTCGGCGGCGTACCGGGCGGGATCGGCGCGGACGTCGCGCAGCGCGGCGAGCCGGTCGGTGACCGCGTCGTGCTGCTCCTCGGCGCGGGCGAGCGCCGAGCGGGCCGCCGTGACCTGGTCCGCCGCCTCGTCCCAGTCGCCGGCATCGGCCTGGCGGCCGGCATCGGCGAGGGCGCGCTGGGCGTCGACGATCGCCTCGCGGGCGGCGGTCTCGGCGCCGGTCAGATCACGGGAGCAGGGCTCGGAGAACTCCCGCCGCAGCGCCGACAGCGCCGGTGCGATCCGGCCCGCCTTCGTCTCCGCGGCCGATCGGCGGGTGGCGATGCTCGTCAGCGCCGAGCGCACCTGCCGGGCGGTGCGCGGCGCCTCGGCGGCGAGCGCCGCGGCGGAGCGGCCGAGCTCGAGGGTGCGCTGTGCCGCCCGCATGCGCTCCTGCAGCCCGGCAGCCGGCCCGTCCATCCCGGCGACGCTCCGCTCGGCCTCGGCGAGCCGCTCCTCGGCCCGCCGCGACCGCACACCCGACGCGGCGGCGTTCTGCACGGCCGTGCGAGCGGAGACGAGCGTGGTGCGCGCCTCCTGCAGGGTGCGCGGCAGGTTCTTCACAGCGAACTCGGCCTCGGCGAGGGTGCGCTCGTACGCGGCCCGGAACCGCCGGATCGCCTCCCGGGCCCGCTCGATCTCACGCAGCGCCTTCTCATCGGCGTCGCGGGCGCCGCGGGCGGAGCGGCTGCCGTCGAGCGGGTGCTCCTGGGTAGCGGTGAGGTACGCGCTGGTGGCGGCGTCGCCGACCGCGGCGACCTCCGCCCACTCCTGCCCGAGCCGGGCCCTCCCGCTCAGCTCGGTGGCCGCCCGCACGGCGTCGGCGACGGCACGCTGCTCGTCGTCGAGGGCGAGGAAGGCCTGCGTGGCCGCGTTGCGCGCGGCCAGAACCCGCTCGTCGGGGATCTCACCCTCACGGTCTGACCTGCGGAACACCTCGCTCCCCTCGCACGTCGGCGGACCAACCGTACCCGGACGGGGTGGGTGCGGGCACCGGTGCGTGATCCCGGATCCGCCGCACTTGACGAGCGGGGCGGCAGCCGATCCTGATCACGCGTGCAGGCCGCCCGCCGCAGCCCGGTGCGGTGATCGACGGGTGCGGATCCCCCGTTCGCCGGTACCGCGGTGGGCAGACGCCCTCCCGTCGATGCCCTGGACGCCCGCCGGCGGGGGACAGGACATGACCGTGCGGTGAACGGCGAGCGGTCGACGAGCCCGTCATCAGGAGTTGCGGGCGTACTGCCGCTCGTCGCGCGGCCCGGTACAGCGGCCTCAGCCGGTCCGGCGGGAGGGTTGTTCAACGGCCGACGGTCGTTAACGTTGCTCGTGGATCGATAACGACCCGGTCACAGACCGGACACGGACCGAACGCCCCCCGACGGTCCGCCCGCACCCCCGAGCGGGACGTCCGGCCGGGTCGCCACGAGGTCCGGAAGGAAAGGTCGTGGCACGGCACCGCTCCCCCCAGGGCCGGCGCGCGCACCTCGGGCCCCCGCTGTCCGCCGCACTGGCGGCAGCGGGGGTCGGTGGCGCCCACCGGTCGCTCCCCGTCCAGCAGCTGACGTCGTCGCTGCCCGCCCGGTTCGTCGCCACCGTCGTGGCCGGCGGAGCGCTCGCGGCCACGGCGCAGCACGCCCTCGCCCAGACTCTCCCCGTCGCCGCCGACGGCGCCGCGCTGCGCGTCGCCGTCGAGGAGCTTCTCGGCACCGAGCCGGCGTCGGAGCTCGCCGCGGAGACGCTCGACGTCGGAGACGTGGCATCGATGGCGTTCGCGCCGGTGGCCCCCGCGTCGGCGACCGACCTGCCCACCGACTTCGCAGTGGCCGACGCGGCCTCCCTGGTCAAGGCGGCCGACCTGCAGAAGGCGGCCACCGAGGCCGCAGCAGCGGCCGAAGCGGCCCGCGTGGCCGAGGAGGCCAAGGCCGCGGAGGCCGCACGCGCGGCGGAGGAGGCCAAGGCCGCCGAGGCGGCACGCGCGGCGGAGGCCACCTCGGTGGGCGGCGCCGTCCAGATGGTCGCCGGTCGCGTGACATCCGGGTTCGGCGGCCGCTGGGGCCGGGCACACGAAGGCCTCGACATCGCCGCCCCGATCGGCACCCCCATCCGCGCCCCGCTCGCCGGCACCGTGATCGATACCGGTCCCGCGAGCGGCTTCGGCCTGTGGGTGCGGGTGCGCCACGGCGACGGCACCGTCACCACCTACGGCCACGTCAACCGCTCCCTGGTACGCACCGGCCAGGAGGTGGGGGCCGGCGAGGTGATCGCCGAGGTGGGCAACCGCGGCCGGTCCACCGGCCCGCACCTGCACATCGAGGTCACCACGCCCGGCGGCAACAAGATCAACCCGCGCCCCTGGCTGGACGAGCACGGCGTCGGGTACTAGGCGATCCCGAAACCGCGCGGCCGGCGGGGATGATCGCCGGATCGGTGCGCAGGCGGCCGTATCCGGCCGGTCGTGCACCGGGCCGATGATCATCGACCGGTTCCGGCACGCCGACGTCCTGTGATCGTTCCCAGGGGCACACCAGAGTTGCGGCGCCGGCAGCGGGCGTGCGGCTCGGCGCTCCTAGGCAGGCTCGATCACCGGGCGCTTCTCGCCCGCGTCCACGATCCGTTCCTCCAGCCGGTCCCGCAGCCCTTCGAGCACGTCCCGATGAGCCGGGCTGCGGACGAGGTTGTGCAGCTCGTGCGGGTCGGCGTCCAGGTCGTAGAGGTGGGAGTCGACGTACCGGTCGGCCGATGGCGTCGTCCACCCGTCCGCCCCGGGTGCGACGGCTGCGTACTTCCAGCGTGGGGTGCGCAGGGCTCGCCCGACCTGCGACTCGCTGATCTGGACGAGGACGTCGTCGGGCCGCGGATCCGGATCGCCGTGCAGGGCGGGCAGCAGCGAGCGGCCGTCCATCTCCGGCGGTACCGCGATACCGGCCGCGTCGAGGAGGGTCGGGGGCAGGTCGAGGTGGCTCACCAGCCGCGGCACCGGCTGTCCGGTGGCGAATCCCGGCCCGGTCAGCGCGGTGGGCACCCGGATCGACGCGTCGTGGCAGCTGCGCTTGTACTCGTCGTTGCGCGTCTTGAAATGGCAGCCGTGGTCGGACGTGTAGAGCACCACCGTGTCGTCCGTCAGTCCAAGCTCCTCGAGCGCTCCGCGGAGGCGGCCCAGGCACTCGTCCACCCGCCGGACCATCCCGTAGTAGCCGGCGAGGTGCTCGCGGGTGTTGCCGTCGAGCGCGGCGAGGTCACCGGGCAGCCAGGGGTCCGGGTAGCGCTCGGCGTATCCGTGCGGGGCCGGGTAGTCGTCGCGGCTGTTCTGGTGGTGCGGCTCCAGGTAGGACAGGAACAGGAAGAACGGCCGGTCCCGCGGTTCGCGCAGGTAGGAGATCGCGGCGTCGGTGAGCGCGTCGGCCCGGTAGCCGGGTAGGTCGTGCGGCTCGCCGCGCTCGTCGTAGAGGGTGGTCTCGTAGGCGTCCGAGGTGAACTCCAGCAGGTTGGACGTGAGCCACCGTTCGTACCCGCCGCGCTGGGCGGGCCGCACCGGGCCGGCGACGTCGTCGTCGGCGAGGTGCCACTTGCCCATGTACGCGGTCTCGTAGCCGGCGGCGGCGAACCGGTGCGCCAGCGTCGGCTCGTCGACGGGCAGCGGGATCCCGTTGCGGAAGCAGCCGATCGCCGTCGGGTAGCGGCCGGTCTGCAGCGAGGCCCGCGACGGGGCGCACACGGGTTGGCAGGTGAACGAGCGCTCGACGTGCACGCCCTCGCGGGCCATGCGGTCGAAGTGCGGCGTGAGCCCGTGCGGGTTGCCGTGCACCCCCGTGGTGTCGAAGCGCTGCTGGTCGGTGAAGAAGACGAGGACGTTGGTCACGCATGCACCTCTCGACGGGCCTCGAGCTCTGACGTGTCGACGGTCCGGGTCTCGCGCAGGAAGAGCGTGGAGATCACGGACACCAGTCCCAGGACCACGGCGACGGTGGCGATCGGCCAGCTCGCCCCGCCCGACGCCACGAGGAACGAGGTGACGACCGCCGGCACGAAGCCGGCCACCATGGCCGAGAGCTGGTACGCGAAGGACATCCCCGAGTAGCGGACACCGACGCCGAACATCTCCGCGAACATCGTGGGCTGCAGGCTGGACATGCACACGGCGCCGCCCAGCCCGACCAGTGCCATCGCGGTCCACACGAGCGCGGTCGAACCGGATTCGAGCAGCCAGACGTAGGGGAACGCGGTGACCACCACGAAGATCCCGCCGGCGAGGTAGACGGGCCGGCGGCCGATTCGGTCGGACAGCGCGCCCGCCACGGGGATGAGCGCCAGCCCGACGAGGTTGTAGAACACGATCCCGGTCAGCGCGACACCCTGCCCGTACCCGAGGCTGGTGGTCACGTAGCTGATGGCGAACGGCTGGTAGATCTGCGACGTGCCGGCCTCGCCGATGCGCACGCCGAAGGCCACGGCGATGTTGCGCGGGTAGCGCCGCAGTGCCGTGAGCAGCGGCATGCGCTCCTGCTGCCCGGCGTCCCTGACGACCTGGAAGGCGGGGGTCTCCTCGATCTTGAGCCGGACGATCAGGCCGACGACGAGCAGTACGGCGCTGAACAGGAACGGCACGCGCCAGCCCCAGCTGAGGAACTGCTCCTCGGGCAGCCCGGTGAACAGTCCCACCACGGAGACGGCGATGAGGTAGCCGGTCGCGCCGCCGCACTGGGGGAGGCTGCCCCAGAAGCCACGTCGGTGCCGGGGTGCGTGTTCCACCGCGAGCAGCGAGGCGCCGCCGAACTCCCCGCCGAGCCCTAGCCCCTGCAGCAGGCGCAGCAGGACCAGCAGGACGGGCGCCCAGAACCCGATCGTCCGGAAGTCGGGGAGCAGGCCGATCAGGAACGTCGCGCTCCCGATGATCATCATCGTGGTGACCAGCACCTGCTTGCGCCCGAGCCGGTCCCCGAGGTGCCCGAAGATCAGGGCGCCGATGGGGCGGGAGACGAAGCCGACGCCGAACGTGGCCAGTGCGGCGAGCGTGCCGATCACCGGGTCGACGTCGGGGAAGAAGAGCTTGTTGAACACCAGCGCGGCGGAGATGCCGTAGAGGTTGAAGTCGTACCACTCGAGCAGCGCGCCCGACATGCTGGCGGCCGCGACCTTGGGCATCGACTGCCGAGGTCGGGCATCGTGCGGTTGCTGCGTCATCGCCGCTCCCGTCTGTTATTCGATTAACAGAGCACGTTATGGGGTGGGGCCGCGCCTGTAAAGGCGCATGGTCGAAGTCGGCTACCGTCGGGGCGTGCCACCGCGCCGACCCACTCAACGCGACATCGCGGAGCGTGCCGGCGTCTCCACCGCCACGGTCTCGTACGTGCTGAGCGGCCGTCGCGGTGGCGCGAAACCGCCCCCGCCGGAGACGCGGGAGCGCGTGCTGCGGGCCGTCGCGGAGACCGGCTACCAGCTCGACCAGGCCGGCCGCAGCCTGCGGCGCCAGCGCACGGACGTCGTGGCGCTGATGTACCCGTCGCCGTCCAGCCCGTGGTCGGACCGCCTGGCCGAGGAGCTGCAGGTGGCCGCCGCCGAGCGCGGGTTCGCGGTCGTCGCGCTCCCGGTCATCACGAGCGCGTCCACGGCCGCCATCCTGCGGATCCTCCGGCAGCGCTACATCGACGGCGCCGTCCTGCTGCACGACTGCCCGCTCGACGGCGTCGAGCTCGCCGCACTGGCCGCCCAGGGCCGCTCGCTCGTGGTCTTCGACGACGACCTCGAGCCCGACGGGTTCGACGTCGTGCGCCAGGGGCGCGCGCAGGCCTGCCGGGCAGCGATCGACCGGCTGCTCGCCGCAGGCCACCGCCGGATCGCCTTCCTCGGCCACGCCGACGAGCACGGCGAGGCGCTCGCCGACGTCAAACTGCGCAGCTACCTCGACGGCCTCGCCTCCCACGACATCCCGGTGGACGCCGGCCTCGTCCGCCCCGTCGCCGACTCCCGGTCCGATGCGTACGCCGCGGTCCGCGACCTCCTACGCCTCCCGGAGCCGCCGACCGCGCTGCTCTCGGCCACCGACAGGGCGGCGGTCGACGGCATCTGGGCCGCGCGCGACCTGGGCGTCACCGTGCCCGACCAGCTCGCCGTCATCGGCATCGGCAACATCCCCGAAGGGCTGATGATCTCCCCGGCCCTCACCACCGTCGGCGCCGCCGCCCTCGATTTCTCCCGCGAGGTCACCCGACTCTTCGAACGCCTCGACGCCGACGCCCCCCTGCCGGGCACGGAGCTCACCGCGCCGTGGGAGCTCATCACCCGCGCCTCCGGCTGACCCCACCCGCGGCCCGTGAGCGGCGAGTCCCGCATCCCGGCAGGGTGAGTCTCGCGTTTGAGCAGGGTGAGTCTCGCGTTCGGGCAGGGCGAGTCTCGCGTTCCCGCCGCCCGCGACCCTCGGGTCGCGCTACGCCGACTCGTTGCGGAAGACCTCGAGCGCGCGGATCTTGTTCGTCGCGTCGAGGGCGGCCACCTTGTACGCCTCGGAGAGCGTCGGGTAGTTGAGCACGGTGTCGACGAGGTAGTCGACGGTGCCCCCGCAGCCCATGATCGCCTGCCCGATGTGGACGAGGTCGGTGGCGCCGGTACCGAAGACGTGCACGCCCAGGAGCGTGCGGTCGTCGGTGGAGACGAGCAGCTTGAGCATCCCGTAGGAGTCGCCGACGATCGCGCCGCGCGCCAGCTCCCGGTAGCGCGACATCCCCACCTCGTAGGGCACGGCCGCCGACGTCAGCTCCGCCTCGGTGCGGCCGCAGTAGGAGATCTCCGGCACGGTGTAGATGCCGATGGGCTGCAGCTCCTGCAGCTCGCGGGCCGGCTCGCCGAACGCGTGGTAGGCCGCGAGCCTGCCCTGGTCCATGCTGGTGGCCGCGAGTGCGGGGAAGCCGATCACGTCGCCGACGGCGAAGATGTGCGGCACCTCGGTGCGGTACTGCTTATCCACGGTGATGCGGCCGCGCTTGTCGGCGGCCAGGCCCGCCTTCTCCAGGTCCAGCTCGGCGGTCACGCCCTGGCGCCCGGCCGAGTACATCACCATGTCGGCACCGATCCGCTTACCGCTGGCCAGGCTGGTGACGGTGCCCCGCGGCGTCACCTCGACCTTCTCGACCTCCTCGCCGAACCGGAACGTGACGGACTGGTCGCGTAGGTGGAACTTGAGCGACTCGACCACTTCCGGGTCGCAGAAGTCCAGCATCGCCGGCCGCTTCTCGACCACCGTGACGCGGGTGCCGAGGGCGGCGAACATCGATGCGTACTCGATCCCGATCACACCGGCGCCGACGACGACCATCGTCCCCGGCACCCGCTTCAGTTTGAGCACGCCGTCGGAGTCGAGCACGTGCTCGTCGTCGAACTCGACCTCGCTGGGGCGGGCCGGGCGCGTGCCGGTGGCGATCACGATGTTCTCGGCCGTGACGGTGTTGCGGTCGCCCCGCGCGTCGCCCTCCACGGTGACGGTGTGCTCGTCCTCGAAGCGGGCGGTGCCGCCGAGGATCTCGACGTGGTTGCGCAGCAGCTGGTTGCGGATCACCTCGACCTCTCGGCCGACGACGTGCTGGGTGCGCGCCAGCAGGTCGGCGATGGTGATCTCGCTCTTGACCCGGTAACTCGCCCCGTACATGTCCCGCTGCGCGAAGCCGGTGAGGTACAGGACGGCTTCCCGCAGCGTCTTGGACGGGATCGTGCCGGTGTTGACACAGACGCCGCCCATCATGTTGCGGCGTTCCGCGACACAGACGCGTTTGCCCAGCTTGGCTCCGGCGATCGCGGCCTTCTGGCCACCCGGGCCGGATCCGATCACGAGCAGGTCGTAGTCGTACACGCCCGGTCCTCCCCACACCTCGACGGGCCACCCGCGCCCGCACGGGAGACAGCGTTGCCGCAGTGGGGCCGCGCGGCAAGCGCGGGGAGTTAACACTCGTCGAAGACAAAGCCGGATCGTCCGCTCGTTCCCGGGCGGCGGTTGTCCACATCGCGCGGATCCGACCCGTTCCGCCGAAGGTTGCCCACAGCCGAACGGAGCAACGCCCCCGTCGCCCGTCCGTCGCCACGCATTCTCGCCGCATGACGCCTCCCGCCGACCATCCACCTGCTCCGCTCCCTGCCCCGTTCCCGGTCGACGATCGCGGGCCCGTGCTCCGCGTTCGCGACCAGGGAGAGCTGGTGGCCGCGGTCCCGGCCATGCTCGGGTTCCACCCCGGCGAGTCGCTCGTGTTGATGGCCACCGGGGGCAGATCGGGCCGCCGGCTCGGTCTCACATTGCGCATCGATCTCCCGCCACCCGGGCATCCGGAGTACGAGGAGCACGCCGAGCTCGTCGCCGTGTCGGCCGTGCGCGCGCTGCTCCTCGACGATCCGGCGGGCGCGATCGCGGTCGTCGTGAGCGAACCCGGCGCCGCGCGGGGCACTCCACCCGAGGTGCTCCCGCACCGGCTGCTGGCCGGCCGTGTCGCGCTGGCGCTCGAGGAACAGCATCTCCCGCTCCACGCGCTGATGTGGGCCGAGCACACCGCGGGTGGCGCGCGCTGGGCCTGCTACGAGCCCTGCGAATGCGCGGGGCTCGTCCCCGACCCGGCAGCCACCCCCTTCGTCGCCGCGGTCGTGGCGGAGGGGCGGGTGGTGCATGCCGACCGGGCCGAGCTGCAGGCGTTGGTCGCTCCTGCAGATCCGGCCCGCCTCCGCCGCCGTGAGGAGCGGTTGATCCGGGCAGCGGACGGCGAGCTCGAGGGGGAGGCGAGCGAGATCGTCGTCGATCCCGCGGCCGGCATGGCCGCCATCGACGCCGCTATCGCCCAGACCGCGGCCGGGCGGCTCGTCCTGTCCGACGGCTCGGTCGTCGCGCTCTCCACTGCGCTCGGGCTCCCGGGTGTGCGCTCGCTGGCGCTGCGCTGCTGTGCCGGCCCGGCCGCGGTCGCGGCCGAGCAGCTGTGGGCGGCGCTCACCCGGGAGACCCCGGATCCGGAGGCAGCGGAGCCCGCCACCCTGCTGGCGGTGTCGGCGCTGCTGCGCGGCGACGGCGCGCTCGCCAACATCGCGCTCGACCGCGCGGAGCAGGCGTGGCCGGGCCACGCCTTCGCCGACCTGATCCGCCGCGTCGCCGTGGCCGGTCTCCGACCGTCCCAGCTGCGGGAGACGCTGCTCGGCGGGGGCGCCCGGTGAACGCCGTCGTCCGAGCGCCCGTCGAGCGGTCAGGCCGTCCGGCTCCGGGTGAACTCCCAAGCATCGCCCACGATGGTGGCGAGATCGGTCCGATGCGGCCGCCAGCCCAGGTCGGCCTGGGCCGCCTCGCTCGAGGCGATGAGCACGGCCGGATCGCCGGCGCGGCGCGGCGCGGTCACGGCGGGGATCGGGTGCCCGGTCACCGCGCGGCAGGCCTCCACCACCTCGCGCACCGAGAAGCCGCTGCCGGAGCCCAGGTTGTAGATGGCGTGCAGGCCGGGCTGCGCGTGCTCGAGCGCCAGCAGGTGGGCGTCGGCGAGGTCGTCCACGTGGATGTAGTCGCGCACGCACGTGCCATCGGGGGTCGGCCAGTCCTCGCCGTACACCTGCACCGAGTCACGCGTTCCGGAGGCGACCTGCAGCACGAGGGGGATCAGGTGGGTCTCCACCGTATGCCGCTCGCCGAAGTTGCCGTGGGCCCCGGCCACGTTGAAGTACCGCAGGCTCACCGCGGCCAGGCCGTGCGCCACGGCGTAGGAGCCGATGGCGTGGTCGATGGCGAGCTTGCTCGCGCCGTACGGGTTGGTCGGCCTGGTCGGGGCGTCCTCCCGGATCGGCACCTGCTCGGGCTCGCCGTAGGTGGCCGCCGTGGAGGAGAACACCAGGCGGGGCGTGCGGTGCCGGCGCAGCGCCTCGAGCAGCCGGAAGCTCGTCACCACGTTGCCGTTCCAGTACAGCTCCGGCCGCTGCACCGACTCGCCCACGAGCGACTTCGCCGCGAAGTGCAGCACGCCGTCGAAGCCTTCGGCGAGTACGTCGTCGGCGGCGTCGGCGAGGTCGGCCTCCACGAAGCGGGCGCCGTCCGGCACGGCGTCCTTGTGCCCGGTGGACAGGTCGTCGAGCACCGTCACGTCATGCCCGGCACCCACCAGGTGGGCCGCGCACACGCTGCCGACGTACCCGGCCCCACCGGTCACGAGCAGCTTCACAGCGTTCCTCCTCGAGGCTCGGCGCGCAGCGGCCGGTCGCTGCACGTCCCGGCCCACCGTCTCACGGCGCGCGCGATCACCCGCGGAAGGGCTCGCGGAGCGTCCCGGTCAGCGAGCCCTCACGAGCACCGCGTGGGCGATGAGCGGGGCCACCGAGGCCGAGGACCCGTTGCTCGCCACCGACACGGCATCGCCGAAGCGCGAAATCGCGTCCACGTCCACGTCCCGCCCCGGCACGATGCCGGCCGTCTTGAGGTCGGCCATGAGGTCGGCATCCACCTGCACGTGCTCGGCGATGCGGCGCACCTCCACCGGACCGCCGCCACGGCGGGCGAACTCGTCGAGCCGCTGCAGGCCGACCTCCAGCACCGGCGGCGCCGACACGGCGCGCACCGCGGTGGCCTCGTCGACGTCGTTCACCAGCTCGTCGAGGCCGGGAATCGGGTTGCCGTACGGGGAGGTGGTGGGATTGTCGAGCAGCTTCACGAGCTTGCGCTCCACCGCCTCGCTCATCACGTGTTCCCAACGGCACGCCTCGGCGTGCACGAACTCCCATTCGAGTCCGATCACGTCGACGAGCAGGCGCTCCGCGAGCCGGTGCTTGCGCATCACGGCCACAGCGCGCGCCCGGCCGGCCCCGGTGAGCTCGAGGTGCCGGTCGCCGGCCACCACCACCAGCCCGTCCCGTTCCATCCGGGCTACGGTCTGGCTCACCGTCGGCCCGCTCTGGGCCAGTCGTTCCGCGATGCGAGCACGCAGCGGAACGACACCTTCCTCCTCCAGTTCGTAGATCGTGCGGAGGTACATCTCGGTGGTATCGATGAGCTCGTTCACGCCCCCAGCCCTTCTGTCAAGGCCCCATTCTATCGGTGCAACAGCTCGCCGACGCCCCGCCATCCCGGGCAGGATGAGCCGGTGGTTGCATCGATCGATTCGCTGCTCGGCCCGTCCCAGCTCGCGGAGCTCCTCGCCGACCCGGATCCGGCGCAGCGCCCGGTAGTTCTCGACGTGCGATGGCGGCTCGGTGGCGCGCCCGCCCGCCCCGATCACGACTCGGCGCACGTGCCCGGAGCGGTCTTCCTCGACATGGACGCCGACCTGGCCGACCCGCCGGGGCCGGCGGGCCGGCACCCGTTGCCGTCGGTCGAGCGGTTGCAGGCCGCGCTCCGCAAGGCCGGGGTATGTGACGGCTCGCTGGTCGTCGCCCACGACGACGCCCAGGGCGTGCAGGCGGCACGTGCCTGGTGGCTGCTGCGCTGGGCGGGGTTCCCGGCGGGGCGGGTCGCGGTGCTCGACGGCGGGTTCCGCGGCTGGGTGGAAGCGGGCCTGCCCACCACGGCCGAGCCGTCCCGCCCGGCCCCCGGCGACGTCACGGTCCGGCCCGGCGGGATGCCCGTGCTCGACGCCGACGAGGCGGCCACGCTCGCCCACACCGGGGTGCTGCTCGACGCCCGCGCACCGGAGCGATACCGGGGGGAGCAGGAGCCGGTCGACCCGAAGGCCGGCCACATCCCGGGCGCGCGCAACGCACCGGCCACCGACGTCCTCGGACCCGACGGACGCTGGCTACCACCGGCACCGTTGGCCGAACGGCTCGCCGGCGCGATGGGCGACGGGGAGCCCGAGGTCGGGGCGTACTGCGGATCGGGCGCCACCGCCGCGGCGCTCGTGCTCGCGGCCGAGCACGCCGGCCTGCGCGCGCCGGAGCGTCCGATCGGGTTGTACGTCGGGTCCTGGTCCAACTGGGCGGCTGATCCGCGGCGGCCCGTCGCCACGGGGGCGACACCGTGACTCCGCGGGCGGCGGTCGTGTGGACCCCGGACTTCCTGGGCTACGACCTCGGCGACGAGCACCCGCTCGATCCCGTCCGGCTGGACCTCACGATGCGGCTGGCCACCGAACTCGGCGTGCTCGAGGGCGTCGAGCCACTGGTGCCCGAGCAGGCCCCGGACTCGGAGGTGCAGCGGGTGCACGTCCCGTCGTACCTCACCGCGGTGAAGTCGGCGCCCGAGCACCCGTTCGGGGTGGGCCACGGGCTCGGCACCGAGGACAACCCCATCTTCCTCGGGATGCACGAGGCCGGTGCGCTCGTCTGCGGTGGGTCGCTGCTCGCCGCGCGGGAGATCGCCGAGGGCCGCGCCGACCGCGCCGTCAACATCGCCGGCGGGCTGCACCACGCGATGCGCGACCGGGCGTCGGGATTCTGCGTGTACAACGACTGCGCGGTCGCCATCTCCTGGCTCCTCGACCACGGGTTCGACCGCATCGCCTACGTCGACGTGGACGTCCACCACGGCGACGGCGTGCAGGCCGCGTTCTACGCCGACCCCCGCGTGCTCACGATCTCGCTGCACCAGCACCCGATGACGCTGTGGCCGGGCACCGGGTGGCCCGGCGAGTACGGCGCGGGGGAGGCCACGGGAAGCGCGGTCAACCTGCCGCTGCCGCCGGGCACGGCCGACGCGGCATGGCTGCGTGCCTTCCATGCGGTGGTGCCCTCGCTCATCGAGGAGTTCCGGCCGCAGATCCTCGTCACGCAGTGCGGGGTCGACACCCACGCCGAGGATCCGCTGGCCGATCTCGGGCTCACCGTCGACGGCCACCGCGCGATCTACCAGGCGCTGCGCGAGCTCGCCACGCACGCCGCGGGCGGCAAGTGGCTCGCCGTCGGCGGCGGTGGATATGGGCTGTTCCGGGTCGTGCCCCGCTCGTGGACGCATCTGATCGCCACCGTGCTCGACCGCGACGTCGAGCCGGATCGCCCGCTGCCCGCGGGCTGGGTGGCCCACACGGCGAGCATCACCGGCCAGATGCTGCCGATCTCGATGACCGACGGCGGCAAGCCCGGGTACACCCCGTGGTCCGAGGGTGCCGACCGGGTGGACACCGCCGTGCTGGAGACCAGGCGGGCGGTCTTCCCGCTGCACGGGCTCGACCCGGACGACCCGAGGGACTGACGGACGGTGACTGGCGCATGACATCCACCGAGACCGATCTCGGCTACCCGCGGCACTGGGAGGCCGACGTGGTGGCGTCCGACGGCGGCATCGTCCACCTGCGGCCCATCCTGCCCGGCGACGCCGACGCGCTGCTGCGGTTCCACCAGAGCCTCTCGGAGCGCACCCGCTACCTGCGCTACTTCGGTCCCTACCCGCGGATCCCCCCGCGCGATCTCGAGCGGTTCACCCGCGTCGACCACCGCACGCGGGTGGCGTTCATCTGCCTGCTCGGCGACGAGATCCTCGCCGTGGGGCGGTACGAGGGGCTGGCGCCAGGGGCCGACGGGCGGGTCGAGTCGGCCGAGGTCGCGTTCGTCGCGCGCGACGACCACCAGGGCCGCGGGCTGGGCTCGATCCTGCTGGAGCACCTCGCGGCAGCCGCGCGGGAGAACGGCCTGCGCCGGTTCGAGGCCGAGGTGCTGGTGGAGAACCACCAGATGGTCCGGGTCTTCCGGGACGCCGGCTACCAGGTGAGCCGGGAGTTCGCCGAGGGCGTGCTGCACCTCGAGTTCGACATCGACCCCACGGAGCGCTCCCTCGCCGTCCGCGACGCCCGGGAGCAGCGGGCCGAGGCCCGCAGCGTGCACAACGCACTGCATCCCGCCTCGGTGGCCGTGATCGGGGCGTCCACCGACCCGTCGAAGATCGGGCACGCCGTGCTGGCCAACCTCCTGCGCGGCAACTTCACCGGGCCCGTCTTCCCGGTCAACCCCGACGCGCGCTCGGTGCGCGGGGTGCGGGCCTACGCGTCGGTCACCGAGATCCCCGACGAGGTCGACCTCGCCGTGGTCGCGGTTCCGGCGGCGGGCATCGACGAGGTGATGGACTCCTGCCTCGCGAAGGGGGTCACCACGCTCGTCGTGGTGAGCTCCGGTTTCGCCGACGTCGGCGGCAGCGGTGTCGTCGCGGAGCGGCGCCTGGTGTCCGAGGCCCGGGCCCACGGGATGCGGGTGATCGGGCCCAACGCGCTCGGGGTGGTCAACACCGACCCCGCCGTGCGGCTCAACGCCACGCTCGCCCCCGATCTCCCGGGTGCCGGCCGGGTCGGGTTCTTCTCACAGTCCGGCGCGCTGGGCATCGCGATCCTCGCCGCCGCGAAGGAGCGCGGGCTCGGTCTGTCCACATTCGTCTCCGCGGGCAACCGCGCCGACCTGTCCGGCAACGACCTCCTGCAGTACTGGCAGACCGACCCGAACACCGACGTCGTCCTGCTCTACCTCGAGACGTTCGGCAACCCGCGCAAGTTCGCGCGGCTGGCCCGCAGGCTCGCGCGCACCAAGCCGATCGTCGCGGTGAAGAGCGGACGCCACTCCGCACCCACTCCCGCACTGGCAGCGAGCGCGGCGTCCATCGACGAGGCCAGCGTGCGGGCGCTGTTCGAACAGGCCGGTGTGATCCGCGTGGAGACGCTCACACAGCTGTTCGACACGGCGCTCCTGCTCGCCTACCAGCCGCTCCCGGCGGGGCCCCGGGTCGCGGTGGTGGGCAACTCCAGCGCGCTGGGCGTCCTGGTCGCCGACGCGCTGCTCGACGGCGGGCTGGAGCTCGCGGGCCCACCCGTGGACGTCGGCACCGCGGCGCCGCCGGAGGAGTTCGCCGACGCGGTCGCCCGAGCGATCCGGGACAGCCCGGCGGAGAGCCCCTCCGAAGCGGCCGACCCCGTCGGCGCCGAGGCCGCCGGCGGGGCCGATGCCCTGATCGCCGTGTTCGTGCCGCCCATCGCCATCCCGGGCGCTGCCTACGCCCGGGCGCTGCGGGAGGCGGTGGCCGGTTCCCAGAAGCCGGTGGCCGCGGTGTTCCTCGCCGCCGAGGGGGTGCCGGCCGAGCTGTCCGTGGCGCGGGAGGACGGCTCACCCGGGCCCGGATCGGTGCCGAGCTATCCCAGCCCCGAGCGGGCTGCCGCGGCCCTCGCCCGGGTCAGCCGGTACGCGCGCTGGCAGGCGCGCCCGGTGGGGGAGTTCGTCAGCCCACCCGGGATCGACACGGAACGGGCTCGGGCCGTGGTCGCGCGCCTCGGTGCGGGCCACCCCCACCGCCTCGGTGACACCGAGGCGGTCGAGCTGCTGGCCTGCTACGGCATTCCCGTCGTCGACTTCCGCGTGGTCCCGGACGCCGACGCGGCGGTCTCGGCTGCCGCCGAGCTCGGCTATCCCGTGGCGATCAAGGCGGTCGGCGACCGCTGGCGACACCGCACCGACCAGGTGGGCGTCCGGCTCGACCTGGACGACCCGGCCGGTGTGCGTCGCGCCCACGTCGACCTCGCGCGGCTCACCGGGCAGGGCGAGGTGTACGTGCAACGGATGGCCCCGAAGGGGATCTCCTGCGTGCTGGAGATCGTGGACGACCCGTCGTTCGGGTCGCTGCTGTCCTTCGGGCTGTCCGGGATGGCCACCGAGCTGCTCGGCGACCGCGCGTTCCGGGTGGTCCCGGTGTCCGACCAGGACGCCGCTGCGCTGGTGCGCGCCCCGCGGGCCGCGCCGCTCCTGGCCGGGTACCGGGGCACCGAGCCGGTCGACCTGGCCGCGCTGGAGGACCTGGTGCTCCGCGTGGGGCGGATCGCCGAGGATCTGCCCGAGGTGCGCTCGCTCGTCCTCGACCCGGTTCTCACCTCGGCCGAGGGCGCGTTCGTCACGGGCGCGCGCATCGTCCTCGGCCCGTCGCCCACCCGCCACGACAGCGGGCCCCGGCGCCTGCGCTAGTGCCGCGCTAGTGCTCCCCGCGGGCGGACCTACCGGCGGAAGGAGACCTGCAGCGTCGGTTGGCTCACCCCGGCGAAGAAGTCGTTGCCCTTGTCGTCCACCACCACGAAGGCGGGGAAGTCCTCCACCTCGATGCGCCAGACCGCTTCCATCCCGAGCTCCGGGTACTCGAGCACGTCCACCTTGCGGATGCAGTCCTGGGCCAGCCGGGCGGCGGGCCCGCCGATCGAGCCGAGGTAGAACCCGCGGTAGGTCGCGCAGGCGCTGGTCACCTGCTTCGACCGGTTCCCCTTCGCCAGCATCACCAGCGAGCCACCGGCGGCCTGGAACTGCTCGACGTAGGAGTCCATCCGACCGGCGGTGGTCGGGCCGAACGACCCGGACGCGTAGCCCGCGGGCGTCTTCGCCGGTCCGGCGTAGTAGACGGGGTGGTCACGCAGGTATCGCGGCATCGGCTCGCCCGCCTCCAGCCGCTCCGCGATCTTCGCGTGGGCGATGTCGCGGGCCACGACGAGCGGACCGGTGAGCGCCACGCGCGTCTTCACCGGCAGCGTCGAGAGCTGCGCGCGGATGTCGGCCATCGGCCGGTTGAGGTCCACGTGCACGACCTCGTCGGACAGGTCGTCGGCTGTCGTCTCGGGCAGGTACCGTGCCGGATCGCGTTCGAGCTGCTCGAGGAACACGCCCTCGGGGGTGATCTTGGCCTTGGCCTGGCGGTCGGCGGAGCAGGACACCGCGATCCCCACCGGGAGCGAGGCGCCGTGGCGGGGGAGCCGCACCACGCGCACGTCGTGGCAGAAGTACTTGCCGCCGAACTGCGCGCCGATACCGAAATCGCGGGTCAGCTCCAGCACCTGCTGCTCGAGGTCGCGGTCGCGGAACGCGTGCCCCAGCTCGGAGCCCTGGGCGGGCAGGTTGTCCAGGTAGCGGGCGGAGGCGAGCTTGGCGACCTTGAGGGTGTACTCGGCGGACATCCCGCCCACCACGATCGCGAGGTGGTACGGCGGGCAGGCGGCCGTGCCGAGCGAGCGCAGCTTCTCGTCGAGGAAGGTGGCGAGCTTCGTCGGGTTCAGCAGCGCCTTCGTCTCCTGGTAGAGGAAGGTCTTGTTGGCCGAGCCGCCGCCCTTCGCCATCACCAGGAACTCGTACTTCGGCGCCTGCCCCGGCGCGGTGTACAGCTCCACCTGCGCGGGGAGGTTCGTGCCCGTGTTCCGCTCGTCCCAGAACGACGTCGGTGCCATCTGCGAGTACCGCAGGTTCAGCTCGTCGTAGGCCTCGAAGACGCCCTGCGAGACGGCGCGCTCGTCGTCGCCGCCGGTGAGCACGGTCTCGGTGCGCTTGCCGACGACGATCGCGGTGCCGGTGTCCTGGCACATCGGCAGCACGCCACCTGCCGACACGCACGCGTTGCGCAGCAGGTCCGTGGCCACGAAGCGGTCGTTGGCCGACGCTTCCGGGTCGTCGACGATGGCACGCAGCTGCGCGAGGTGCGACGGCCGCAGCATGTGCTGGATGTCGCGCACCGACTCGCGCACGAGCGCGGTGATCGTGGAGGGGGCGATCTCGAGGAAGGTGCGGCCTGCCGCTTCGACGACGCGCCCCGGGGGCAGGTCGAGGAGCCGGTACTCGGTGTCGTCCGGGCCGAGGGCAAGCACATCGGTGTGGTGGAACTCGGGCACCCGGAGAAACTAACAGCGCGGGAAAGCCGGCGCTTATTGGTCGGGAGGCCGGACCGGCCCCCGACCAGTCCGACCTCCCGTGGTGTGCGCGACCGAACAGGCCGGCGCGCGAGGTCCTCCGGAGGGAGAGGTTCTCCCGACAACGGCCTCACGTCAACTTCTGGGCACGACCTACCGCTGGACCGTAGTGTCATCGACATGCCTGGATCGATTCTCGGGACCTCCGTGCGCCGCGTCGAGGACCGCGACCTCATCACCGGCGCAAGCACCTACGTCGGAAACCTCGCCCTCGAGGGCGTCCTGCACCTCGCGTTCGTGCGTTCCCCATTTGCTCATGCCGTGATCACCGGGATCGACACCTCCGCCGCGGCGGCGGCGCCGGGCGTCGTCGCCGTGTTCACCGCGGCCGACCTCGACGCGCCGGCCCACCACGGCCTCTTCGTCGTCAACCCGGACGTGCCGCGCCCACCGCTCGCCATCGACCGCGCCCGCTTCGTGGGGGAGGCGGTCGCGGTCGTGGTCGGCGAGTCGAAGGCCGCCGCCGTCGACGCGGTCGAGCTGGTGGACGTGGACTACGACCCGTTGCCGGCCGTCGTCGACATGGAGGCCGCGCTCCAGCCGGACGCGGAGTTGCAGTTCCCGGAGCTGGGCACCAACCTCGCGTCCGGCACCCGGTCCGCCGACGCCGACGTGCTCTCCGACGCCGAGGTCGTCGTGCGGGCCCGGCTGGTGAACCAGCGGCTGGCCGTGATGCCGATGGAGGGCAACGCCATCGCCGTCCGGCCCGGTGGCGCCGATGAGGAGTACGACCTCACGATCTGGGTCTCCACCCAGATGCCGCATGCCTTCCGCGCGCAGGCCGCCTCGCTGTTCGGGCTGGAGCAGGAGCGGGTGCGGGTGATCGCGCCGCACGTCGGCGGTGGCTTCGGCGGCAAGGCGGGCATGCTCGCCGAGCACACGGCGGCCGTCGCGGTGGCGCGGGCGCTCGGCCGCCCCGTCACCTGGGTGGAAACCCGCTCGGAGAACCTCGTGTCGATGCCCCAGGGCCGTGCGCAGGTCGCCTACTACGAGCTGGGTCTCACCCGCGAGGGCGCGATCACCGGGCTGCGGGCGCGGGTCGTGGGCGACAGCGGCGCGTACGCCGGGTTCGGTGGCGGCCTGGTGTTCATGTCCACGCACACGATGGCGACGGGCGTCTACCGGATCCCGAAGCTCGCCTTCGACGGCGCGGTCGCGCTCACCAACACCACGCCGATGGGCGCGTTCCGGGGCGCGGGCCGCCCGGAGGCCACCGCGCACATCGAGCGGATGATCGACCTCGCTGCGGCCGAGCTGGGCATCGACCCGGTCGAGATCCGGCGGCGCAACTTCATCCAGCCGGACGAGTTCCCGTACGACACGCTCTCCGGGGTGCGCTACGACGTCGGCGACTACGACCTCTCGCTGCGCGAGGCCCTGCGGCTCGTCGACTACGAGAAGCTCCGGGAGGAGCAGGCCACCAGGCGGGAGACCGGCGACCCGGTGCAGCTCGGCATCGGCGTCAGCGTGTACGTGGAGATCACCGGCGGTGCCGGCGACGAGTACGGCTCGGTCGTCGTGCATCCCGACGGTTCGGCGACGATCTCGGCGGGCACCTCCGCCCACGGTCAGGGCCACGCCACCGCATTCGCCATGGTTGCGAGCGACCGGCTCGGCATCCCCGTGGAGAAGATCCGGTTCGTCCAGTCCGACACCGCCACGGTGCCGCGCGGCGGAGGCACGGGCGGGTCCCGGTCGCTGCAGATGGCGGGCAATGCCGTGCAGGCGGCGGCCGCGGACGTGCTCGAGCAGGGTCGTAAGCGCGCCGCCGCCATGCTGGAGGCGTCCGTCGACGACGTGCAGCTCACCGACGACGGCGAGTTCGGCGTGGTCGGCGTGCCCTCGGTGACGCTCACCTGGGCACAGGTCGCGGGCGGGGCCGAGGCCGACGGCGAGCAGCTGTTCGCCGGGTTGGACTTCCACCAGGACAGCGCCACGTTCCCGTTCGGGGCGCACGTGTCGGTGGTGGAGGTCGACACGGACACCGGCCGGGTCACCCCGCGGCGCCACATCGCCGTGGACGACTGCGGGCGCGTGCTCAACCCGCTGCTCGTCGAGGGGCAGCAGCACGGCGGGCTGGCGCAGGGGATCGCGCAGGCGCTGTACGAAGAGGTCGTCTACGACCCCGACGGCCAGCCGCTCACCGGCACCCTCGCCGACTACCGGATGCCGAGCGCCGCCGACCTGATGATGTTCGAGACGGCCAACACCGAGACGCCGACACCGCTGAACCCGCTCGGGGCGAAGGGCATCGGCGAGTCGGCGACGGTCGGGTCGACCCCGGCCGTGCAGAACGCCGTGGTCGACGCGCTGAGCACGCTCGGGGTGCGACACGTCGACCTGCCCTGCACGCCGGAGCGGGTGTGGCGGGCGGTGCAGGACGCGCAGGCCGGGCAGCCCGCCGATCCCTGGCGCGAGCCGCCCGCCGTCTTCGCGACGCTGCCGGTCCGTGGCGACAGCGACGGCGCCGCGGAGGGCACCATCTGACCCTCGAGGCGCAGCCCATCTGCGCGATTCAGCGCGTCGAACGCGAGACTCGCCGGCCAGGAAGCACCACCTGCCGGCGAGTCTCGCGTTTCACCCGCCGAGTTTCGCGTTTCAGCACGCGAGTCCCGCATACAGCGCCATGACTTCCCCATTCCGCGTCGGATTGGGCCGTGCCACGCCGTCCGGGTGACGCCGATCGGTTCTTCCCGTTCGTCCGTCTCGTGGAGTTGGTTACGGAAGTCTGATCCGGCACCTAACAGCCCCCGATCGTGTGCCCCGCACCCGATTGGACGAGACTGCCCGCCGTGACGATCGGTGAGGTGAGTTGATGAGGCTGGCGACGATCCGCACGGCGACAGGCAACCGTGCGGTCCGGGTGGACGCGAACGGCGCGGTGGAGACCGGTGAGGTCGACGTCCGTGCGTTGCTCGAACGCCCCGACTGGGCCGAGCACGCCGCGGCCGCGGCCGGGCCCTCGCACCTGCTCGAAGGGCTGGACTACGCGCCACTCGTGCCCTCGCCGGAGAAGATCATCTGCGTCGGGCTGAACTACCGCGACCACGTCCTCGAGATGGGCAACCAGCTGCCCGACTACCCGACGGTCTTCGCGAAGTTCGCGCCGGCACTTGTCGGGGCCCACGACGACATCGTGCTGCCGCGCGCGTCGACGGCGATCGACTGGGAGGTGGAGCTGACGATCGTGATCGGCCGGTCGGTGCGGCACGCCACGCCGGAGCAGGCCCAGGCGGCGATCGCCGGCTACACCGTCCTCAACGACGTGAGCGTGCGCGACTTCCAGCGCCGCACGTCGCAGTTCCTGCAGGGCAAGACGTTCGAACGCACGACGCCTCTGGGGCCGTGGCTCGTGACGCCCGACGAGCTCCCAGCGGGCGGCTGGGAGGTCTCCACCGTGCTCGACGGCGAGACGATGCAGCGCTCGTCCACCAAGGAGCTGGTGTTCGCGCCGGTGGACCTGATCGTCTACCTGTCCGGGATCGTGACGCTCAACCCCGGCGACGTGATCGCCACCGGTACGCCGGGCGGCGTCGGCCACGCCCGCAAGCCCCCGCGCTACCTCACCGACGGCGCCGAGCTCGTCACCCGTGTGGAGGGGGTCGGTGAGTGCCGCAACATCTGTCGTCTCGAGGCAGCGTTGTGACTGCTGCGGGCAAACGCTCGCTCGTGCACACGCTCGCCTGGGCGGGCGACGGTGCCGCTCACCTGCGCGGGCTCATGATGCGCATGGGCGAGGACGCGTTCGCCGCGCCGTCGGGGCTGTCGGGATGGAGCCGGGCGCACGTGCTGACCCACGTCGCGCGCAACGCGGACGCGATGATCAACCTGTTGACCTGGGCCCGCACCGGTGTCCGGACCCCGGCATACGCGAGTCGTGAGCAGCGGGACGCCGACATCCAGGCGGGCGCGGGCCGGCCGCCCGTGGAGATCCGCGCCGACGTCGTGGAGTCGTCCGACCGGCTGGCCCGAGTCGTGCGGGCGATGCCGGAGTCCGCCTGGTCGGCGCACGTGCAGAACGCGCAGGGGCGTGACCTGCTCGCCACCGACATCCCATGGCTGCGGGCCCGCGAGATGTGGATCCACGCCGTGGATCTCGACGTCGGGGCGTCGTTCGCCGACATGCCGGCCCCGATGCTGGCGGTGTTGCTCACCGACGTCACCGCGGCGATGGGGGAGAAGCCGGACTGCCCGGCCCTGCTGCTCACGGCGATCGACGGTGCCGTGTGGACCGTCGGCGACCCGGCCGCGTCGACGACCGTCACCGGATCGGCCCCCGGCCTCGCCGCATGGTTGCTGGGCCGCAGCAAGGGCCGTGATCTGCGCAGTTCCGCCGGCAGGTCACTCCCCGCCATCCCCCGCTGGCTCTGATCCCACGCAGCACTCGACCGCGATCGCCGGCCCCGCCGAAAGGTGAGACTCGCCCTGCTGGAACGTGAGACTCGCGCTGCTGGAACGTGAGACTCGCGCTGCTGGAACGTGAGACTCGCGCTGCTGGAACGTGAGACTCACCCTGTCGGAACGTGAGACTCGCCCTGTCGAAACGCGAGACTCGCCCGGTCAGTACGCGCTTCGAGCACGCGAGTCTCGCGTTCGGGCAGGGCGAGTCTCGCGTTCGGGCAGGGCGAGTCCCGCCTTTGGGTAGGGCGAGTCCCGCCTTTGGGCAGGGTGAGTCTCGCCTTTGGGCGGGGTGATTCCCGCGTTCGCCGCCGCCCGGTTCGCGCGCCGGCCCCATCGGTGTGCGGGCCCCCGATTCCGCTCCCGGCGCGGGGCGGTACGTGGGAGGCTCCGGCCGTGCAGCCGTCTTCGCGTCCCGCCCCGGACTTCGCCGCCGTCCGTGCCGAGTTCGCGCTTCCCGACGCGTTCCCGGCCGCCGTGCTGGCCGAGGCGGCGAGGGCGGCGGCGGATCGGCCCGGGCCGGGTCCGGGGCGGCGCGACGCCACGGATGTCGAGCTGGTGACGATCGATCCGCCCGGGTCGAAGGACCTCGACCAGGCCGTCGGTGTCTTCCGGCACGGTTCTGGGTTCCGGGTGCACTACGCGATCGCCGACCTCGGCGCCGTGGTCGCGCCCGGCGAGGCGTTGGACGCGGAGGTGCGCCTGCGCGGGCAGACCGTCTACCTGCCGGACGGGTCGGTGCCGCTGCACCCGCCGGTGCTTTCCGAGGATGCGGCGAGCCTGCTCCCGGACGGGCCGCGCGCGGCCGTGCTGTGGACGTTCGACCTGGACGGCGCCGGCGAGCAGGTCGCGGCCTCCGTGGAGCGGGCGGTGGTGCGGTCGCGGGCCCGGCTGGACTACGCGGGGGTGCAGGCCGGTCTGGACGCGGGTGAGGTGCACCCGGCGCTGGCGGCCCTGCCGGAGCTCGGCCCGCTGCGCCGCGAGCACGCGGTGCACCGGGGCGCGATCGAGCTGGAGCTGCCGGAGCAGGAGGTCGTGCCGGACGGGGCCGGCGGATGGACCGTGCGTGTGCGGCGGCGGCTCGACGTCGAGGCGTGGAACGCGGAGATCTCGCTGCTCACCGGCATGGCGGCGGCGCGGATCATGCTGGACGCCGGGGTCGGCGTCCTCCGCACGCTCCCCGCGCCCGAGCCCGACGCGCTGGAGGCGTTCCGGCGTGCGGCGCGTGAGCTCGGGTTCGCATTTCCCGACGGTGCGCCGGTGGCGGAGGTGCTGGCCGGCCTGCCTGCGGACACCCCGTCGGCGCTCGCGGTGCGCCGTGCGGCCACCGCGCTGCTGCGGGGGGCCGGCTATTGCGCCTTCGACCGTTCCGCGGGCGCCGAGCCACCCACCGACGCCGGGCACGGTGGTATCGGCGCGCCGTACACGCACGTCACGGCGCCGCTGCGGCGCCTCGTCGACCGGTTCGGCACGGAGGTGTGCCTGGCGCTCACGGCCGGCGTCGAGCTGCCAGGGTGGCTGCGCGAGGCGCTCCCGACCTTGCCGGACGTGATGGCGGACTCGGACACGCTGGCCGGGCGTGTCGACCGGGCCTGCGTCGACCGCACCGAGGCCGCGCTGCTCAGCGGCGGTGTCGGGCGGGAGTTCGACGCGGTGGTGCTGCGGCCGGGCAAGGCGGACGGCGATGTCGGCGAGGTCTATGTGCCCGACCCGCCCGTGCTCGCACGCTGCACGGGCGAGCTCACGGCGGGGGCGGTGGTGCGGGTGCGGCTGACCGTGGCCGAGCCGGCGACCGGCCGGATCGAGTTCGCCGTCGCCTGACGCGATGTCGAGGGCCCGGCGGAGTGCTCGAACACGGTCCGCGGGGCGCCGGGCGAGGCTACCCTTAGTCGCGGGCGGACGGTCCGCCGACGAGCAGGGGAGGTGGGCCGGTGCAGGACCGCGCGTTCCGGTACGGCATCGAGCACGAGAGCGCGCTGGTACACGTCGGCGGCGGGTTCGCCGACTACACCTCCACGACGTTCGACGAGCTGCAGGCCGTGGTCGACGCGCTTCCCGAGGATCCCGCCGACTACCCCGACCTGCGCGTCGGCGATCAGGGGATCAAGCACAAACGCTGGTACGTCGAGGGCTATGAGCGTTTCGACGAGCGCGGCGAGCTGGTCCGCTGCGACCCGAAGGGGCTGGAGGTCCGCACCCGCATCCACGACTCGGTCGAGGCCGCCGTCGACGCGCTGCGCGCCGACCTGCGCCTTCTCGATGCGGAGCTCGCTCGCACCGGGTTGCGCACCACCACGATCGCGTTCAACCCCGTCCGCTCGGAGTACCGGATCGAGCCGCCGCTGAACGCGTGGGAGCGGGCCCACCGGCAGGACTCGCCGGAGGAGCGCACCGCGCACCTGCACATGTCGACCTACGGCCCGGATCTGAACCTGTCCTGCGCGGGCCTGGACGAGGCGGCTCTCGTCGACGCCGGTCGCAAGCTCACGCACTACAGCCCGTGGCTGGTGCCGCTGTCGTTCTCCTCCCCGTTCCGCGACGGCGGGCCGTGGGGCGGGCTGTCGGCGCGCACGGCGGTGCGCACCGGGGTCCGGCCCGCGGCGCTGGTGTTCCTCGCCGGGCGCGAGCGGCAGGTCGACGCCGACCCGTCACTCACCCAGGTGGCGCGGCTGCCCGCCGAGGTGGGCCGCATCGAGTTCAAGGCGTTCGACGCCTGCCCCGACCCCGAGCTCTACGGCGAGCTGCTCTCCCTGCTCACCGGCGTGGTGCTGGACGACACGTTGCCGGGCCGGCGCACCACGCCCGACGCCGGCCTGCACAAGCACGTGGCCGGGGTGGGCCTGGCCGACGACGACGTGCACGCCGGCACCGGCGAGCTTCTAGACGTGGCAGAACGAGCCCTCGCAGGCCGGCCGGCTGACCTCACCCGGCTCGACCGGCTGCGCGAACGCTGGCGCCGGCGGGAGTCCCCGGCCGACGCGATGCTCGCGACTTACCGCGCGGGCGAGCCCGTGGCCGGTCTGCACCGCTGAGCGCTTTCCGACGTACGGCGGATCACATGTAGGAGTGCTCCTCCGCCGGGTAGCGCCCGCCCGCCACGTCCGCACCGAAACGGCGCGCCGCGTCGAGCAGCACCGCGCCGACGTCCGCGTACTGCTTCACGAAACGTGGTTTGCGGCCCCGGTTCATGCCCGCCATGTCCGACCAGACGAGCACCTGCGCGTCGCAGTCCGGGCCGGCGCCGATCCCGATCGTCGGGACCTCCAGTTCGGCTGTCACGCGCTTCGCCACGTCGGCCGGCACCATCTCCAGCACCACGGCGAAGGCGCCCGCGGCCTGCATGGCCAGCGCGTCCTCGACGAGCCGGTCAGCGGCCGCCCCGCGGCCCTGCACGCGGTACCCGCCGAGCGCGTGCTCGCTCTGCGGGGTGAACCCGACGTGCGCCATCACCGGGATCCCGGCCCCGACGAGGGCATCGACCTGCGGTGCGAACCGCACCCCGCCCTCGAGCTTGACGGCGTGCGCGCCGCCCTCCTTCATGAATCGGAACGCCGTGGTGAGCGCCTGCTCCGGGCCGGTCTGGTAGCTGCCGAACGGCAGGTCGGCCACGACGAGGGCGCTCCGCGCTCCCCGCGAGACCGCCTTGACCAGCGGCAGCAGTTCCTCGACCGTCACGGGAAGCGTGTTCTCGTACCCGTAGACGTTGTTGGCGGCGGAGTCGCCGACGAGAAGCACCGGGATACCGGCCTCGTCGAAGATCTCGGCGGTGTAAGCGTCGTAGGCGGTGAGCATGGCCCAGCGCTCGCCGCGCTCCTTGAGCGCGTGCAGGTGCGGGATGCGGATCCGCTTCGGCCGCTCGACGGAGCGGTACGGGGACTCCTCGGACATCGCGGTTCCAGACATCGCTGTCCGTCCTCCCTCGAGGCCCGTGCGGGTCCCCGGGTCGTCAGGTGCTGACCGGAGCAGCGTGACATCGGGACCGGACGGCGGGCCCTCGCCTGGGACGAGGTTCACACGATGCGGCGGTCGGTGCACCGGGACCGGGGCTCACCTGCAGTGAGGGTGCGACCCGTCCGGGCGGAGCATCCTGGCGCGCCCGGCCGGTTCACCGGGCCGGAACGCCTCCCGCTGGCATGCTGGGCGCCGTGCTCGACCCACTCCGCTCCGTTGTCGTCGCTGTCTGCTCCGCCGTGCTCGTGCTGGCGGGATGCAGCCAGCCCGCGGCGGAGGCGCCGGCCCCTGCGCCGCCGGCGCCACCCGCACCGCTCGCGCGGTTCTACGACCAGCAGCTGACCTGGGGCCCGTGCGCGGACTTCGCCACGAGCGCAACGGACCGCGCGTCGTTCGCCGATCCGGCGCTCGAGTGTTCCCGGCTCGAGGTTCCGCTCGACTACGCCGCACCGGACGGGCGTACCGCGCAGATCGGCGTGCTGCGCAAGCGGGCAGGCGGCGACCGGATCGGGTCCCTGTTGATGAACCCGGGTGGGCCGGGGGCGTCCGGGATGAGCCTCGGCGCGTCGCTCGCGCGCCGGGTCGGGCAGGGCCCGCTCGCGCAGCGCTTCGACCTGGTCGGATTCGACCCACGGGGGGTCGGGGCGAGCACACCGACCATCGACTGCCTGAACGATGCCGAGTGGGAGGTCGAGCGCGCCGATCTGGACATCGACCCGTCCCCGGAGGGCGTCGCGCAGACCGAGGCGGAGAACCAGCAGTACGCGCAGCGGTGCACCGAGCGCTCCGGTGGTGCCGACGTGCTGGCGAACGCCGGCACCCGCGACGTCGTCCGCGATCTGGACATCCTGCGTCAGGCCCTCGGTGACGAGAAGCTGACCTACCTCGGCTACTCCTACGGCACGCGCATCGGCTCGGCCTACGCCGAGGCGTTCCCGCAGAACGTGCGGGCTCTCGTGCTCGACGGCGCGCTCGACCCGGAGCAGACCACCGTGCAGCGCACGGTCGACCAGAACGCCGGCTTCCAGCAGGCCTTCGCCGCGTTCGCCGCCGACTGCGCGACCCGGCCGGACTGCCCGCTCGGCCCCGACCCCGCGCAGGCCGTCGCGAACTTCCAGGCGATCACCCGCCCGCTGATCGATCGGCCCGCGCCGGCCGACGGTGGGGCCCGCACGCTGTCCTACCCGGACGCGGTGACGGGCACGATCCAGGCGCTGTACCTGTCGGACTTCTGGCCGCTCCTCGCGCGTGGCCTGTCCGGGCTCGCCTCCGGCGACGGCACGATCCTGTTGCGGATGGCCGACATGTACAACGACCGCGGTGACGACGGGCACTACGGCAACGGCATCGAGGCGTTCATCGGCATCAGCTGCATCGACGAGGAGCGCATCACCGACCGGGCCGAGCAGGGCGAGCTGGTCCGCCGGTCCAACGAGGCGGCGCCGTTCCGGGACGACGGCCGGGGTGTGGTCGCCGCGCTCGACCCGTGCGCCTTCTGGCCGGCACCGCCCACCAGCGAGCCGCACGTCCCGCAGGTGCAGGGCCTGCCGCCCACGCTCACGGTCTCGGTCACCGGCGATCCCGCCACGCCGTACCAGGCCGGGGTCGACCTGGCGAAGGCCCTGAACGGGAGCCTGCTGTCGGTCGAGGGCGCGCAGCACACGGTGGCGTTGCAGGGCAACGGATGCGTCGACGACATCGTCAGCGCCTACCTCGTCGAGCTGCAGCTGCCTCCCGAGGGAGCCCGCTGCAGCCTCGCCCCCACCGCGGGCGGGTAACACCGCGCTGATCAGCCACGACAGGAATTCAGGGCCGGTGAGCACGAGGGGCGCACTGCACAAGTGCGGCCGGACCATGGCAGCGCTCGTCCGGGCACGGACGGGCGCTGCCCCGTTCGCGGGAGAAGTGGCCGACGTCGCACCCTCTGAGCAGCCAGGAAACATCCCTGTAACCCGACGTTCCTAGGCTCGGCGCTCATGGACCGACAGCAGGAGTTCGTGCTCCGCACGCTCGAGGAACGCGACATCCGGTTCGTCCGGCTCTGGTTCACCGACGTGCTCGGGTATCTCAAGTCGGTCGCGGTGGCGCCGGCGGAGCTGGAGGGCGCGTTCGCCGAGGGCATCGGCTTCGACGGGTCCGCGATCGAGGGATTCGCGCGGGTCTACGAGTCCGACATGGTGGCCCGCCCCGACCCCTCCACGTTCCAGGTGCTGCCCTGGGAGACGTCGCCCGGGGAGCACTACTCGGCCCGCATGTTCTGCGACATCGCGATGCCCGACGGCTCGCCCTCGTGGGCCGACCCCCGGCACGTGCTGCGGCGGGCGCTCTCGCGGGCCGGCGAGGCCGGGTTCACCTGCTACGTGCACCCGGAGATCGAGTTCTACCTGCTGCGGGGTCTGCCGTCCGACGGTTCGCCGCCCGAGCCCGCCGACTCCGGCGGCTACTTCGACCAGTCCAGCCACGACGTCGCGCCGCACTTCCGGCGCAACGCCATCGAGACGCTGGAGTCGATGGGCATCTCCGTGGAGTTCAGCCACCACGAGGGCGGGCCCGGCCAGCAGGAGATCGACCTGCGCTACGCCGACGCCCTGACGATGGCCGACAACATCATGACCTTCCGGTACGTCGTGAAGGAGGTCGCGCTCACGCAGGGTGTGCGGGCGTCGTTCATGCCGAAGCCGTTCTCCGAGCACCCGGGCTCGGCGATGCACACGCACTTCTCGCTGTTCGAGGGCGACCGCAACGCGTTCCACGACCCGGACGACCCCTACGAGCTCTCCGAGACGGGGAAGGCGTTCGTGGCGGGGGTGCTGCGGCACGCCCGGGAGATCAGCGCGGTCACCAACCAGTGGGTGAACTCCTACAAGCGGCTGATCACCGGCGGCGAGGCGCCCACCGCCGTCTCCTGGGGGCACGCCAACCGCTCCGCGCTGGTGCGCGTGCCGATGTACTCGCCGGGCAAGGCGTCGACGCGGCGGGTGGAGATCCGCACGATCGACAGCGCGTGCAACCCCTACCTCGCCTTCGCCGTGATCCTCGGCGCCGGCCTCACCGGTGTGCAGAAGGGGTACGAGCTGCCGCCGGCCACCGAGGACGACGTCTGGTCGCTCACCGAGACCGAGCGCCGCGCCCTGGGCTACGAGGCGCTGCCCCAGAACCTCACCGAGGCCCTCTCCGTCATGGAGCACTCCGAACTCGTGGCCGAGATCCTCGGCGAGCACGTCTTCGACTTCTTCCTGCGCAACAAGCGCAGCGAGTGGGACGGGTACCGCCGCCAGGTCACCCCCTACGAGCTGGCCACATACCTCCCGGTGCTCTGAGGGCCGATTGCAGTAAAGCCACTTTCATGCCATCTGGTTGCATGAAAGTGGCTTTGCTGCAACGGGCCGGGGCGGCATGGTCGGCGCATGGAGATCGTGTTGCACGACGACGCCGGTGAGTTCGCCGCCGCGGCCGGCCCGCTCCTGCAGGCCGACCCGCTGCGCCACACCCTCGCGCTGAGCGTGCTCGACGGGATCCACCGGGGCGGCGAGCCGAGTGCCCTCCTGCTCACCGTGCACGAGGCGGGTGAGGTGGCGGGGGCGGTGCTGCGCTCGCCGGGCCGCCCGGCCCTCGTCTCCGCGGTGCCGCCCCGGCTCGCGCCGGCCGTGGACCGGGCGCTGGCGGCGGCCGATCCGGGCACCGACCGGGTGAGCGGGCCGGTGGCCGAGGCCGAGGCGTTCGCCGCCGCCCGGATCGCGCGCACCCGAGGTCGGGCCGAGCCGGCGAGGCGGATGCGCCTGTTCGCGCTGGACACGCTGGAGCCGCCGAGCGGCGTGCGCGGCCGGGCCCGCCGCGCCGACGTCCGGGACGTCCCGTTGCTCGGGGCGTGGCGCCGGGCGTTCGGGGTTGAGGCCGAGCACGACGGGCAGGCCGAACCCGCCGAGGCGGAGGAGCTGGTCGCGCGCTCGCTGCGGCTCGGCGCCGGCGAGATGCTCTGGGAGGTCGAGGGCACGCCTGTCGCACAGGCCACTGCCAAGCCGGTGATCGCCGGGGCGTCCCGGATCGGGCCGGTCTACACCCCGCCGGGGCACCGCGGGCACGGCTACGCCGCGGCGGTGACGGCCGCGGCGTCGCAGGCCGCCCTCGACGCGGGCGCGCGGCGGGTGGTGCTCTTCACCGACCTCGCGAACCCGACGACCAACCGCCTGTACCCCCGCATCGGCTACCGCCCGGTGCACGACGCGGTGGAGCTGCGGTTCACCGCGTGACCGTTGATCGGTCCGAGATTCGGCTCAGCGCCCTCGGCGGGGCGGAAACCTCGATCTCGCAACGATCGATCCGTCCGAGATCGGCCCGAACGCCCTCGGCAGGGCGCTCGGCGCGAGCTCGGAACGATCACGCGCGGGCGGCGCTCCGCGTCACCGATCGAGCGCGAAGTCGAGGAGCGAGATCGAGTGGGCCGGGAAGGTGAACGACCCGTCGACCAGCTCGACGCGCTCCGCGCCGCTCAGCGTCACGGTGTCCGGCTCGGCGATCGAGTTCGTCCCGAACAGGTCCGGGGTGTCCGCCCCGATCGTGCGGGCCGTCGCCGTGGCGGGCAGCGCTCCGCCGTCGAGGTCGAGCCGCGCGGTGACCGCCTCCGTCGCGGAGCGGTTGATCACCGCGACGTGCAGCGTGCGGCCGTCGGCGCTGCGGGTCGGCGAGACGTCGAGCAGGTTCACCACCGCCGGCACGGTGCGGAAGGAGCCGTCGGTGCGGCGGTCGTCGCCCAGCCGCAGTGCGGACGTGCGCGCCGGGCCGTGCACGGTGGCCGTGAGCGGGACCGGCCCGGTGTGGTTCTGGTAGAGGTCCCAGACGTGGTAGGTCGCGGCCTTCACCAGGCCGTCGGGACGCACGGCGAGCAGCCCGTTGGCGTTGATCAGGTTCACGGTGTTGGCCATGCCCACCGGCACGTCGAGCTGCGCCGCCCGGTGCATGGCGTGGAAGACGCCCGCGTAGTAGAGCGCGTCGGCGAGGGTTCGCGGGCTGTAGCGGTTGACGCGCAGCTCGGCGGAGCCGGTGGTGAGCTCGCGCGGCGCGATGCCGCCGTCGGCGCCCGGTTCCGGCTCGGGCCACGCCGCCGGCTCGACGTGGCGGATGTTCCACTCGTCCATGGCGATCGCGAGCGGGCCGTCGTGGCGGTGCATCCGGCGGATGGTCTCGGCCTGGTCGTGGATCGCCCGCTCGACGTAGAGCGACTGCGCGACGACGGCGTCGAACTCGGCCTCGCTCGGGTCGGTCAGGTGCCGGCTGGCGCCGTAGAGGTGCAGCGAGACGTAGTCGACGACGTCGCCGAGCCCGGACACGACCGCCTCGGTCCAGTCGTCGCGGTCGCTCCCGACCGCGACGAAGGAGAGGCCGGGGTCGACGAGGTCCATGAACCGGGCGTGCTCGCGTGCCGCGGCGACGTACTCCGCCACGGGCCGGTGCCCCATCTGCCACCGCCCGTAGACCTCGTTGCCCAGGCCCCAGATGCGCACCCCGTACGGCTCGGGGTGCCCGTCCTTAGCGCGCATCCGCGCGAGCGTGGTGTCGCCGGGGTAGTTGGTGTACTCCACCCACCGCACGGCGTCGTCGACGTCGCGGGCGTGGTGGGCCAGGTAGGGCGTCGTGCCGACGGCTTCGCACCAGGCCAGGAACTCCGGGGTGCCGAACCGGTTGCTCTCCTCCGAGCCCCACGCCAGCTCCAGGCGGCGGGGCCGCTCCTCGCGCGGCCCGACGCCGTCCTGCCACCAGTAGGGCGAGGTGAAGTTGCCGCCGGGCCAGCGCACCACCGGCAGGCCCAGCTCGCGGCAGGCCTCGAGCACGTCGGCGCGGCAGCCGCGCAGCGGCCCGTCGGCGATCGACAGCGGCGAACCCTCGTCGAACACGCCGCCCTCGATGTTGCCGAAGAACGCCGACTCGAGGAAATGGCCGTAGATCTTCTCGTCGATCGGCGCGGTGCCGGGGATCGAGGAGATGGTGATGCGGGCTGTCATCGGATCCTCTCTAGCCTTTGACGCCGCCCTGGGAGACGCCCTCGATGATGTAGCGCTGTGCGAGGACGTAGACGGCGAGGACGGGCACGCTGGCGATCACGCCACCGGCCATGAGCAGGTCGTAGCGGGTGGTGTTCTCGCCCTGCAGCTGCGCGAGCCCGGCCGGGAGCGTGAGCATGTCGGTGCTGAACAGCACGAACACCGGCCACAGGAACTCGTTCCAGCTGGTGAGGAACGCGAGCACGGCCAGGGTGGCGATCGCGGGGCGGGCCAGCGGCACCATGATCCGCCAGAACACGCCCCACTGGTTGCAGCCGTCGACGATCGCGGCCTCCTCCAGCGAGCCGTGGATGCCGAGGAAGAACTGGCGCAGGAAGAACACCCCGAACGCCCCGGCCGCCGACGGCACCACGAGCGAGGCGTAGCTGTTGAGCCAGCCGAGCTGGTTGACGATGAGGAAGTGCGGGATCAGGAAGATGATCCCGGGCACGAACATCGTGGCGATGATCAGCACGAACAGCGTGCGCTTGAACCGGAACTCCATGCGTGCGAGCGCGTATGCCGCGGTGGTGGCGAGCACGACGACGAGGGCGCTGTGCAGCACGGCGGTGAGCAGGCTGTTGCCCAGCCAGCGCAGCACCGGGATCTGCGGGTCGGTGAAGATCTCCGCGTATGCCGAGACCGTCGGGTCGTCCGGCCAGAGGGAGAAGCCGAGCGCGTTCGCCTCCTGCGGCGACTTGAACGACGTGGAGAGCATGAACGCGAGCGGGAGCGCGATGACGGCGGTGAGCACCACCAGGCTGACCGCCAGCCCGACACGCGGCGGGCGGCGTCGGCGGGGAAGCGCGGCGACCGTGGTCATTCCGGGTCACCGGCCTTCCGGAAGAGCAGGAACACGAGCGCGCTCACGGCCATCAACGAGACGGCGAGGATCATGCTCATCGCCGACGACGAGCCGATGTCGAAGCCCGCGATGCCGGTGTCGGCGATGAAGCCGATCGCGGTGCGAGTGGCCGTGCCCGGCTGTTCCTGGGTGATGAGCTTGGACTGGCCGTACATGTTGGCCGAGGCGATGATCGTGATCGTCACGACGAACTGCAGTACCCGCCTGATCCCGGGCACGGTGACGGCCCACAGCCGCTGCCACGCGCTCGCCCCGTCGACCTTCGCCGCGTCGTAGAGCTCGGCGGGCACCTCGGCCAGCGCCGCGAGGTAGATGACGGTGTTGAAGCCGAGCGTCCACCAGAGCGTCGCGACCACCAGGGCCACCCAGCCGGCCGGCAGCGAGGTCGTCCACGCGATGTCGCCGGGCAGTCCGATCGCGGCCAGGATCTGGTTGACCGGGCCGAGCCGGCTGTCGAGCAGGTAGTTCCACAGCAGACCGATCACCGCCACGCCGAGCACGTACGGCGCGAAGAACACCGCGCGGAAGAACGTGCGGCCGGGGAACGTCCGGTTGAGCAGCAGCGCGAGCCCGAGGGGGAGCACCACGAGCAGCGGGGCGCTCGCCAGCGTGAAGGTCGCGGTGGCCCGCATGCCCTTCCAGAACTCCACCGACAGCACGCTGGAGCCGGCGAACAGGTCCACGTAGTTGTCGACGCCGACGAACGGCTGGTGGGGCAGGCCGAGGCTCCACCGGTGCAGGCTGGCCCACAGCCCCACACCGATGGGGAGCACGACGAACACCACGAACAGCACGAAGAACGGTGCGAGGAACACGTAAGGGGTCCAGGGGCGGCCGCGCAGCGAGCGCGCGGACCGGGCGGGCGCACGGGCGTCGGATCGCGGCAGTGCGATCGAGCTGGTGGTCATGGCGTCCTCATGAGGCGTAGAGCTGGCGGAAGTCGTCGAGCTGGCCCTGGGCGGTGTCCTGGCCGAAGGCGAGCGCCTCGGCCGGCGTGGCGCGGCCGAGCACCGCCTCGCTGACGGCGCGCTCGTAGCCGTTGCGCGCGATGTCGCGGGAACCGGGCAGCTGCGGGAGGAAGAAGAGGTTCTCGAACACCTCGTCGGTGGCGAGCCTCGCCTGCCGGGACGAGCGGAACGCCTCGGTCTCGCGGACCAGGGTGCGGGCCGGGGTCATGCCGGCGTCGACCCACGGTGCGGAGTTGCGGCTGGTCCACTCGACGAAGGCCTGCGCGGCGTGGGCGGTGTCCGGGTCGGCCTGCGACTGCGCGGTGAGCACGAAGTTGTGCGAGTTCGCGAACGAGCCCGGCCGGATGCCGATCTGCGGTAGCGGCGCGAGCTCCCAGGCGAGGTCTGGCGCCGTCTTCTGCAGGTCCGGGATCGTGGCGGGCAGGTCGGTGATGACCGCGGCGGAGCCCCGCTTCAGGCCGGCGCGCTCGGTGGTGATGCCCTGCGGGCTGTACCCGCGATCGACGAGCGACCGCATCCAGGTCAGGGCCTGCACGCCCGCATCCGAGCCGAACGTGGCGCGGGTGCCGGCCTCGTCGTAGAGGCTGCCGCCGAACTGGCCGAGCAGGCTGACGAACAGCTGCCAGCGTGCCGGCGGCACCCAGTACGGGTTCTGCACACCCGACGTCTGCAGGGCGGCCATCGCGCCGTCGAACGTGTCGCCGTGCAGCGGCCCGGTGGCGCCGGCCGCGGCGTAGGCCTCGGTGTTCCAGTACTGCGCCATCGTGAACACGTCGAGCGGGATGCCGTAGCGGCGGCCCTGGTAGGTGCCCTGGTCCCACACGGTCGGCACGAAGTCCGCGCGCGCGATGCCCAGCCCCGCTACGAGGTCGTCGAGCACCACGATCGTGCCGCGGACGGCGAACGTCGCGAGCTGGTCCAGGTGCATGATCGCCACATCGGGGCCCTGGCCTGCGCCGACGGCGGGCAGCACCTTGGCGTACATCTGGTCGGCCTCGAGCGAGGACATCACGACGCGGATGTTCGGGTGCGCCGCGTTGAAGGCGTCGACGATCTTCGCCATCGTCGGCCCGTCGCCGCCGGTGAACGGGTTCCAGAACTGCAGCGTGCGCGGTGGGCCGGTGTACCCGCCCGGGAACGCCGCCGCCGGGACCCGTGCCGCGGTCGCGTCGATGGTCGCCGAGCAGCCGGCGAGCACGCTGCCCGCCGCGGCGGCGCCGAGGGCGAGGAACCCCCGCCGGCTGATCACGAGATGCCCGCCTGTTCGAAGGCGCTCAGCGAGGCGTCGTGGTCCTTGCCGCCCACCGGGTACATCGACGTCATCCAGTGGTAGAAGTTGTCGCCGCGGTCGCGCAGCTGCCGGTAGAGCCGGGCGAGCAGCGCGTCGCGCACCGCCTCGTACGCCGGGTCCGAGTAGCGGTTGCGCAGCTCGTGCGGGTCCTCGACCAGGTCGTAGAGCTCGTTCACCGACTCCGGGTTCACCACGAGCTTGTGCCGCTCGGTCACCAGCATCCGCTGGGGGTAGGGGAAGTGGTGGCCGTGGAACTCGCACACCAGGTCCTCGCGCCACCCCGTGGCGTCGCCGTGCACGATCGGGCGCAGCGAGCGGCCGTCCACGGCGTTCGCCGGGTCCAGCCCGGTGACGTCCAGGATCGTGGCCGTGAAGTCGAGCAGCGTCGCGAACCGGTCGCTGCGCTGCCCGGGCACCCCGCCGGGCAAGCGGACGATCCCCGGGACGCGGTAGATGTCCTCGTACATCGCCGGCCCCTTGTCGTGCAGCCGGTGCGCCCCGGTGAACTCGCCGTGGTCGGCGGAGAAGAACACCGCGGCGTCGTCGTACAGGCCCAGCTCCCGCGCGGCGTCGAGGATGCGCCCGATCTGCTCGTCGATCAGCGTCGTGTAGCCCCAGTAGGCGGCCACGAGCTTGCGCGAGACGTCCTCGGGGATCGTGTCGAACGTCCAGTGCGCCGAGTAGTTGCGCTGCACCGGCGGCTTGTCCTCGAACGTCTCGGCCACCGACGCCGGCAGCTCGACGTCGTCGGGGTCGTACATGTCGAAGTACTCGCTCGGCACGATGTAGGGCAGGTGCGGGCCGAAGAAGTGCGTCGCGAGGAAGAACGGCCTGCCCGGCTCGGCGGCGTAGCGGCGCAACGTCTCGATCGCGCGGTCGGCGAGGAAGTGCTCGAAGGTGGCCTCCACCGGTTGCCGGAGACGGGCGGCGAGCAGGTTGCCGGGCGTGCCGTTGGGGAACGTGCCCCGGATCTCGTCGGTGATCGCGTACGGCGGCAGGCCCCGTTCTTCGAGGTAGGCGCGGTACTCGGGGTGGTCCACCGGGTTGTGCCAGCCCGGCAGGTGCGGACCCTCGAAGCCGTAGTCGGCCGCGGTGCGCCGGGTGCCGACGTGCCACTTCCCGACCAGTCCCACGTTGTACCCGGCGGCGCGCAGGTCCCGGCCGAACGTGTACTGGTCGTCGGCCAGCTCCTCGCGGTAGCCGACGTTGCGCTCGTAGTTCGCGAGCAGCTGGTGGCGGAAGGGCGCCGCGCCGGTGAGCAGGCTCGCGCGGGCGGGCGTGCAGATCGCCGTCGGGGTGTAGAAGCGGTCGAACGTGGTGCCCGCGGCGGCCACGGCGTCGAGCACCGGCGTGCGTACGACCCGGTTGCCGTAGGCGCCGAGGGTGTCGGTGCGGTGCTGGTCGGTGAGGAAGAACAGGACGTTCGTGGGGGTCATGCCGTTCCTGTGAGGTGTCGGAGCGCGAGCGGGCCGGTGAACGGGATCGAGGGGTCGTGCAGCACGAGGGCCACGCCGCCGAGGGCCCCGTCGAGGTCGCCGAGCTCGGCCGTGCCGACGGTGACGCCCGCGGCCTTGTCCGGGTGCAGGTGGCGCCCGAGCGTCTGCCGGACGGGGCGGACGAGGTGCTCGCCCAGCACCGTGAGGTCGCCGCCGAGCACCACGTGCGGGACGTCGAGGACGTTGCCGGTGCCGGCGAGGACGAGCCCGATCCGCTGGCCCGCCGCCGTCACCACGGCGCTCGCCGCGCGGTCGCCGCGGTCGAGCGCCGCCACGAGGTCGGGGAGCGTGGCGGCGCCGCTCTCCGCGAGCACCGCCTCCACCCCGACGTAGCACTCCAGGCAGCCGCGGTTCGAGCAGCGGCAGAGCGGTCCCGCCGGGTCGACGCAGACGTGCCCGAACTCGCCCGCGGTGCCGCCGCGGCCGCGGTGCACCCGGCCGTCGAGGATCACCGCGCCGCCGACCCCGCTGGACAGCCGCACGTACAGCGCGTCCGGCACGCCCCGCGCCGTGCCCCACACCGACTCGGCGAGCCCGGCGAGCCGCGCGTTGTTGTCGGTGCGCACCGGCACGCCGAACGCGTCGGTGAACGCGTCCACGATCGCCTCCACCACCGCGGGCCGCCCGGTGATGCTGCCCGCCACCCCGATGCCGACGGCCGCGAGCCGCGGCGGCTCCTCGGTGGCGCGGGAGAGCACCTTCCGGGCGAGCCGAACCGCGATCGCGCACCGCGCGTCCCACGGCGTCGTCCACGGATAGGGACGGGTGGCGGAGCCGACGATCGCGTGGGCGGCATCCGCCGCGACCACACCCACGCGGGCGTGCCCGAAGTCCAGGCCGAGCACCAGCCCGGCGGCCGGGTTCAGCGCGAGGGTCTGGGGTGTGCGGCCCACGCGACCGGACGCCGTGGTCTGTGCTGCGTCCGTGACGACGACCTTCGCCTGGGCCAGGAGGTCGGCGGTCAGGGCCGAGACGGTGGCCCGGGACAGCCCCGTGGCCGACACGAGCTCGGACCGGCTCGCCCGCCCCTGCCGTCGCAGGTGGTCGAGGATCCACGTCTCGTGGAGGCGGCGGGGGGAGTGCATCCGTCGGTGGGGCACGGCGTCAGCGTGTTGGCGGGCGAGGCCTTCCGTCAATATCTGTGCAGCTGTTCTGCCTAGATCTCGACAGAATCACGCAGAACCATCGCGCCGCCGGTGCTCACGGCGATGCGCCTCCTGCGCCGCCCCGGCGAGCTCGGCGAGCCGGCACGGCCAGCGCGGTGCGACGTTCAGGCTGCTCGGGCAGCCGCGGCACCGCCCGTCCGCCCCCGCGACGTGCAGCACCATCAGCTGCGACCACAGCCGCGTCCACCCGGCGATCACGGTCCCGGCTTCGGTGATCCGGTCCCGCGCCTTCCCCTCGATCTGCATGCCGGGGAGGGTCCGGGTGGCCGGTGTCGGGTGGATCTTTCACCTGACACCTCCCACCTGCCACTATCTGTTGCCAACCGATTGCGGAGAGCGGGGGTACGGGGCGTGCGCAGCGGTTCCCTCGTCCGGAGACGGCAGCTCGCGCGCACCCTGCGCGAGCTGCGGGTGCACGCGGGCATGACGATCGAGGCGGCCGCGCCGCTGCTGGACTTCTCGGCGAGCAAGCTGAGCCGCATCGAGAACGCCCACCAGGGCGTCGACGTGCACATCGTGCGCAGCATGCTCGATCTCTTCGACGTCGGCGGGAACCGGTGGACCGAGATCCTGGAGCTCACGCGGGAGGCGAGCACCAAGGGGTGGTGGCGGGCGTACGGGTTGGACGACAAGGGGTACCTGCCGCTCGAGTCGGAAGCCGGCGACGTGCGCGACTACACGGTGACCTACGTGCCCGGCCTGCTTCAGACCGCGGAATATGCCCGCGCGATGTTCGAAGCGTCGCTGCAGCGCCGCTCGGCGGAGATCCTGGAACGTGACGTGCGGGTGCGGATGATCCGACAGGAGCGGCTCACCTCGCCGATCGATCCGCTCCAGCTGGCCGCGGTCATCGACGAGCCGGTGCTGCATCGACCGGTGGGTGGCCGTCGGTGATGCATGCTCAGCTGCGGTACCTCGTTGCGGCCGCGGCGCTGGAGTCCGTGGAACTGCAGGTGCTGCCGATCCGGCATCGGCGCGCATCCCGGCGATGGGCGGGGCGTTCACCGTCCTCGGCTTCGAAGGGCTCGGGGAACCCGACGTGGGATACGTCGAGCACCCCATGGGGTCGGTGCACATCGAGAAGGAGGAGGACGTCGCCCGGGCTAAGCTGGTGTTCGACCACCTGCGCTCGGTGGCGCTCGACCCCGACGAGTCGGTCGCACTGATCGAGCGGGTGGCCGCGCAGATGTAGCCGCGACCGCGAGAGGTGCCCGGATGCTCGCCCTGGACCCCGCCGGCACCGCCTGGCGGAAGAGCACCTTCAGCGGGAGCGGTGGCAACGGCGACGGCTGCGTCGAGGTGGCCGCCCTCCCCGCCGGCGAGGTCGCCGTCCGGGACACGAAGGACCGAGCCCTGGCCCCCCACCACCACGCGGCGCCCGCGTGGCGCGAGTTCCTCACCGCGGTCCGCGCGAGGGAGTTCGACGCCTGACCGAGCGCGCCGCCCCGACCCGGTACGCACCCACGCACCAGATTCCCGCTCGTGCTACCCATCGATGGGTAGCGCGAGCTGGCTGGGGGTGCGTCGGCGGAATCGGGGTGCGGCGGAACGGTGGGTCCGCGGATGCCTGGGGTGTGCACTGCCTCTGCTGGCGCTGCCGGTGTCTGCTGGCGCTACTCGTTTCCGGTCGCGCTCCCCGTCGACGGGTAGCGCGAGCTTGCTGGGGGTGCGTCGGCGGAATCGGGGTGCGCGGCGCGATGGGTCCGCGGATGCCTGGGGTGCGCGCTGCCGCCGCTCGCGCACCTTGCCGCTGCTCGCGCTGCCCGCTCCCGGTCGCGCGGCCCGTTTCCGGTCACGCCCCCCGTCGACCCGGTGCGTCGGACGACGGGGGGTGCGTGGGGCGGAATGGAGGTGTCCGGACCGCCCCGTAGCCGGGGCTCCGCCGGCGTCGCCCGGACGAGGTGAGCGACCGGTTGATCGTTCTCAGCAGCACAGGATCGTGCCGTGGGCGCTCTGGTGTGCGGTTCGCGTCGATCATCCGCGGGTGATCCACCCGAGCCGCACACCTGCGCTGCCGGCCCCGCGCCGGCGTGCTGCTGGGAACGATCTTCGCGCGCGCCCTGAACCTGCAGTGGCCTCAGCGCAGCCGCGACAGCAGCCGGGCCGATTGGCGCGCGGTCACGTCGGGAAGGTAGGCGCGGGCGATCGCGAGGCCGATGGCGGGCAGGGCCGCCGGGTCGGGGTAGCACAGGTGCAGCGGGCGGTACTCCGGCTGGAACTTCGCCTTGAACGCGAGCAGCGACCGGAACCCGTACACCGGTTCGAGCGCGTGGCCGATGACGTCGAGCAGGCGTTGCAGGGCGGCGGGCTGTTCGCCGCGGTCGAGGCGGGCGAGCGGGGCTCCGGACAGGCTCAGGAACTGCGCGTCCTCCTCCTGGAACCGCTGCACGGCCGAGGCGATGAGGAACTCCATCACGCCGCGGAAGCCGGTTTCGCGGCGGCGCATGAAGTCCAGGGTCCAGCCGACGACGGCGCCGTCGTGGTGGACGGGAAGCCAGCTGGTGACGCCGTGCACGGTGCGGTCGGTGTCCACGGCGAGCAGGCAGCGCACCTCCGGGTCGGCGAGCTCGTCGAGGCCGCCGAGGGTGAAGCCCATCTCGGGCAGACCCTTGTCGGCCACCCATTCCTCGCTGATCGCCCGCACCTGGTCGGTCAGTGCGAGCGGGGCGTCGGCGTAGCGGACCCACTCCGCGGTGATCCCGGCCTTCGCCGCCCGGTTGAGCGCGGTGCGCACGTCCTGCCACTTCTTGCCGGTGAACGTCAGCTCGGGCAGCGGCAGCACCGTTTCCTCGGCCACCTGCACGGAGCTCCAGCCCAGCGCCTCGCACGCCTTCCGGGTGTGGTCGGTGACGCTGTAGAACGCGGGGGCCCAGCTGCGCTCCTGGCAGAACCGGGCGAACTCGGCGATGGTGTCGCCGGAGGGCGTGCCGATCGGGTCGGCGGTGGTGAGCGCGACGGAGCCGATCGTGCGGTGGGCGATCGCCGCCTCGCCGAGGGCGTCGAACCAGTAGGAGTTGCCGGACCAGGTCGAGAGCCAGCCCAGGTTCGAGCCGCCTCGGCGGGCCAGCTCCCGCGCCCGCTCGGCGTCGCGGGCCTCCGGGTCGGCGCGCGGGTGGCGGAACGTGATCAGCAGGCCACCGGCCACGACCAGCCAGAACACGACGCCGGTCCACTCGAACAGCAGGGTGGCGAGGTACCCCTGCGGCAGGAAGTCCGGTTCGACCTCGCCGAGGTAGCCGGGCGGGAGGAAGCGCAGCGGCAGGTCGGCGAGCAGCCGGCCGGCGGTGGGCGGCCGGTCGAACTGGTCGGCGACGGCCGCGCCGAGCAGCACGTAGGCCGCGCTCACGGCCGCGAGCACGGCGAGCGAGGTGACCAGCAGCCTCCGGTACGTGCCGGTGGGGGCGCGCACGGCGAACCGGTCGCGCGTCCACCACAGCAGCCCGGCCACCGCGAGCGGCAGCAGCGGGGGCAGCGTCAGCGCGAGGATCCGGCGCGAGCCTGGCGCGGCCTGGTAGACCATCAGCTGTTCCGCCGGCGTGGAGACCACGAGTACGGCGAGCAGCACCCCGAGCGCGGCGAGCACGAGGTTCAGCGCGATGCCGACGACGAGGGCGGCGCGCCGGCCGCGGCGCAGCCCGTCGGCGACCACGAGGAGCAGCAGCACGGGGAGCACGGACGCGAGGGCCGGGCCGATCCCGTACAGGCGCACCTGCGCCTGCAGGTCCCGGCAGAGGTCGGCGTCACTGGTGGCGCAGATCTGCTGCACGGTCACGGCGTCCGGTGGCGGGGAGAGCACCACGAACTGGAGCACCGAGAGCGGCCCGATCGGGGCGTGGGCGATGGCGGCGATGAGCGGGCCGACGGCCGACGCAGTCACCACGAGCGCCACGAGCACCCGCACCTCGGTGCGGCTGGCCGGGCCCGGTTGCCGCTCGGGTCGGGCCAGCAGCCGGCCCGCGGCGAGCCCGACCAGGCCGGAGCACAGCATGATGACCTCCGGTAGCTCGCCGGAGTACGCCACCAGCATGGCCAGTGCGGCGAGCACGAGCAGCCGCAGCCGGCGGCGCCACAGGGCCGACAGAGTGCTGCTCGTCGCGAGGATCAGCCCGACAGCCCCGGGTGCGGCACCCACAACCACCTGGCCGGCGAGGTCGCTGGGCCAGCCACCGCCCCTGATGTCCGCCCCGGCCGTGACGAGGGCGAGTGCGACCAGCGTGCCGGCGACCTGGGTCCCGACCAGCAGGGCCGCCGTGCGGACCGCCCCGATCCGGTGCTCGGCCAGCGCCCCGCCGAGCAGCACGAGCACGGTGGTCGCGACGGCCGCGCCGATGGTGCCCCACCAGAGCATCGCCGAGAGCGGGGTCCACCAGCGGCCGGCGGCGAGCGGGCCGACGCCGGTGCCGACGTGCTCCATCAGCCGGTCGTTCGGCCCGCCGGGGAGGCTGCGGGTCGCCAGCCCGTAGGCCCAGACCATCGCGACGAACGCCACGGAGAGCGGCGCCCGCCGGATCACCCGCACCAGGGACCGGGCGAGGCCGAGGAGCCCGGTCACGGCGTCATCCCGAGCCGGGTGGCGAGCCAGGGCAGGGCGTCCTCCAGCCCCGGGCCCCACACCTCCCAGCTGTGCCCGCCGGGTTTGAGGTCCAGCCGCACGTCCATGCCGGCCGCCTGGCAGGCCGGGAGCACGCGCTGCGCCTGCGGCAGGTAGACGGTGTCCTGCTGGCCGGCGACGAGGAATCCGGCCGTACCGGGGAACTGTTTCCCGGCCAGCACGTCGAGCGGGTTCACGGCCGTGAACGCCGCCTCGTCCCCGCCGAACGCGGCCTGCACGGTGGTGGCGCGGTCGCCGAGCGTCGGTTCGTCCTCGCCGGAGATGTCCACGAACGTGGGGTACACCTCGGGGGCCGTCACGGCCATCTGCAACGAGCAAGTGCCGCCGTTTGAGAACCCGCCGATCGCCCAGCCGGACGTGTTCGGGTCGACCTGGAGGGTGTCGCGGATCCACGCGGGGACGTCGACCGACAGGTAGGTGGCCACGTTGCCGAGCCGGGAGTCCATGCACAGCGGGTTGGCCAGCGGAGTGCCGAGGTGGTCGGGCAGCACGACCACGGGGGCCAGGCCGTCGTGGTCGGCGGCGAAGGCGTCCATGCGGGCGGCGAGCTGGCCGCCGTCCAGCCAGTCGTCGGGCGATCCGGGCTGGCCGGACAGCAGCACGAGCACGGGCAGCTGCGCCCGGGGTCGCGCCAGGTACGCCGGCGGCAGGTACAGCCACGCCGGCCGCGCGGCGAACCCCGACACCGGGGCCGGGATGGGCACCTCGGTGACGACGCCGGTGGCGGGCATCCCGGGCGGCGGGCGCCAGATCGCGGACAGCGGCAACCCGGAGCGGGCGCCGATGACCTGCTCGCGCAGCGGGATCTGGGTGAACGGGATCTCGTCGACGGCCGGCAGCCCGAGCGCCGTGCGCAGCGTCGGGTACTCCCGGTACACGACGTTCATCCCCTCCGCGGACCCCGACACCACCAGCAGCACCGCCACCACCGCGACCACCCGGCCGGGCCACCGTCGCGTGCGCATCCCCAGCACGGCCAACCCGACGGCCGCGAGGGCGGCGCCGACGAGGAGCAGCACCGGCAACGGCACCGCGTCCGGGAACGGGCGCCACACCTGGTCGACCAGCACCGCGAGCAGCGCGGTGCCGACCGCGGCGCCCACCAGCACGGCGGGCACCGTCCGCGTCCACCAGCGGCGCGAGGAGCGGACCAGGAGGAAGAGCGCTCCGGCCACGCCACCCGCGCCGACCAGCACCTGGAGAGGGCCGCTCAGCAGCGGCGCGTCGAGCAGCCCGGACACAGTCGCAGAGCCTGCCACCCGGGGTGTGATGACCTTGTGCCCACAGGCCACACGTCCGGGCGTCACCGGGTAGGAGTTGCTCGTTCAGGTCGTCCGAAGTCGGCCGGCGAGCTTCAGTGTCTGCAGGGCGCCGACCGTCATGTAGCCGCGCCATTCCATCGCGGCGGCCGGTGAGTAGCTGGCGAAGTCGACGGTCCACCCGCCGTCGTCCTGTTGTCCGGCGGCCAACTCGTCCAGCTCGGCGTCGAGCACCTCGGCGCTGAACAGGGCACTTGCCGGGCTGCCGGGCACCGCACCGAAGCTGAGTGCGCGCATCGTCTCGCCCTCGCTGCCCCCCTCGACCGGGACCCGGCCGTTCTCCGGGATGAACCGAGCGAGTCGTTTCAGCAGCTGAGGCGCCTCAGGGGACTGATCGTGGGCGGCGTCGAGGAAGCGCACCGCGAAGGACAGCGCGATCGCGTGCGGTGCGGCATCCAGCGAGCTGATGGCGTCCAGGCAGTACCGGCTCGCGCGGGCCAGCCAGGGATGTGCCGCGACGGCGGGGTCGTGCCGGGCGACCCGCAGTGCGGTGCCCGTGACGAAGGCCGTGCTCTGCAACGTGGAGACGGTGGGGTCGGCGTCGACCCAGAAGGGCGCACACGCGCTGGGGTCGGCCACCGGGAGCGCGAACGGCAGGCCGCCGTCGGGCAGCGTCACCGAGTCGAGCCAGTCGCACAGCCCGAGCGCGCGGGGCGTCGTCACGGGGGCGATCTCCTCGAACACCTCGAACGCGTGCAGCGCGCCACCCGGCTGGCTCTCCGGCGCCCGGAGGTCGGGTTCCAACCCCCAGCCGTACCCGCCGTCGGCGTTGCGGTAGCCCTCCATCGCGGCGAGAACGGCCTCGGGCCCGGTTTCTCCCGTGAACAGCTCGAACCGGCGACGGTCGAGCAGCCGGCCGTGTCCGGCGAGGAACGATGCGGCACGCGACAGATCAACGCTCATGGGTGACAGCATGGATGACCTGGTCGAGGGGAGTCTTGAAGCGATCGGACACGTCCGGCCGTCTCGCCCGATCCTGCGGCGCCGGGGCAGCTCATGGCTCGGCGACGAGGTAGCGCTGGAGGGTGGGCGCGATCCAGCTCACCAGCTCCGCCGGGCTCATCGCGACGATCGGTGGAAGCCGCAGGACGTAGCGGCACAGGGCGACGCCGAGGGCCTGGGTGGCCACGAGGCCGGCGCGGGTGATCGCGGTGGCGGGGTCGCCGGCGAGTGCGGCGAGGTGCGGGGCCAGCTGCCCGGCGAAGATCGCCTGCATCCGCTGCGCGGCGTCGTCGTCGGTCGTCGCGGTGCGGAGCAGGATCTGCAGCCCGTCGTCGTCCTCCCAGCGGTCGAGCAGGTGGGTGGCGAGCACGTGGCCGACCTGCTCACGTGGTGTGGCGCTGAGGTCGGGCAGTCGGAGGTCGAACTCCGCGGTGAGCGCGAACAGCTGCCTCTTGCTGCCGAAGTAGCGCATCACCATCGACGGGTCGACGCGTGCGTCGGCGGCGATCGCCCGCACGGTGGCCCGGTCGTATCCGTCGGTGGCGAAGCGGGTGCGGGCCGCGCCGAGGATCGCCTCGCGGGCGGGGAGCGAGCGGTCGGTGAACGCCATGCGCCGGATTCTATGCCAACAACTGTTGGCAAGCCCCGGATGGTTCGTCTACGCTCGGTTGCCAACGGTAGTTGGCAAAGAAGGGTGGCGATCATGCCCCGCGTACTCGTCCCGCAACGCCTCGACGCCGCAACCGAAGGAGGTGCGCGATGACGGACGTCGTCGTGGTCGGCGCCGGCCCGACCGGGTTGTTGCTGGCGGGCGACCTCGCTGCCGCCGGGGTGCGGGTGACCGTGCTGGAGCGGCGCCTGCACGAGTCGAACCTGACCCGGGCGTTCGTGGTGCACGCCCGCACCCTCGAGCAGTTCGACGCCCGCGGCATCGCCGATCGGCTCATCCCGACCGGCACGAAGGTTGACCACTTCCGGCTGTTCGGCAGCGTTTCGGTCGACCTCACCCCGCTTCCGAGCAGGTTCCCGTACATGCTGGTCACCCCGCAGTACGAGGTCGAGAAGGTGCTCGCCGAGCGCGCGCTCGCGGCGGGGGCAACGTTGCTGCGGGGCACCGAGGTGCAGGGCGTGCAGCAGACGAACGACCACGTCGAGGTGACCTACACCGACCCCGACGGCGCCGAACGGAACGTGCGCGCGGCGTACCTCGTCGGAGCGGACGGCCACCACAGCGCCGTCCGCCGCCTGCTGGGGCTGGAGTTCCGCGGCAGGTCCGTGGTGCAGTCGCTCATGCTCGCCGACGTGCGGATGACCGAGCCGCCCACCGAGCAGCTCACGGTCGACGGGAAGGCCGACGGCTTCTGCTTCGTCGTCCCCTTCGGCGACGGCTGGTACCGGGTCATCGCGCGCGGCCGACGCACGGAGCTTCCCGACGACGCTCCCGTCGAGCTCGGGGAGATCGCGCGGGTGGCCCGGCACGTGTTCGGCACCGACTTCGGCATGCACGACCCCCGTGGGATGTCGCGGTTCCACAGCGACGAGCGGCAGGTCGAGCGCTACCGGGTGGGCCGGGTGTTCCTGGCGGGCGACGCCGCGCACGTGCACTCACCGGCCGGCGGCATGGGGATGAACACCGGGCTGCAGGACGCGGCCAACCTGGGCTGGAAGCTCGCGGCCGCCGTGCAGGGCCGCGGCGGCGGCCGGCTGCTCGACACCTACCAGGACGAGCGCCACCCCGTCGGGCGGATGGTGCTGCGCATGAGCGGCGGGCTGCTCCGGGCGGCCCTGCTCCGCTCTCCGCTCGCCCGGGCCATCCGGAACCGGCTGATCCCGGCGGCGTTCGCCGTGCCGCCGATCGGCGCGCTGATCAGGCTGCGGCAGAGCGGTATCGGCATCTCCTACGGCCGGCCGCGCCGGGCGCACCGCCTGATCGGGACGCGGGCCGCCGACGTCACGGCCGACGACGGGACGCGGCTGTACGAGGCGCTGCGCGGCGGCCGGTTCGTCCTGGTCGCCCCGCCCGGGTTCGCCGTGACCGACGGTGTTGCCGCGCACGTGGTGTCCGGCGCGGGGACCGCGCTGCTGGTGCGCCCGGACGGCTACGTGGCATGGGCGGGGCAGACGGCCGATGGCCTGCCGGCGGCACTGACCCGGTGGGGCGCGGAACCGGGGGCCATGGTGTCGTGATCGCCCCCGGCGGGGCAGGATCGACCCTCGTGACGCGCACCGGTACCTCGCTCGCACGGCTGGGGCTCACCGAGCCGTGGGCAGAGGCCACGCTCACCGAGCTCGGCTGGTGGGCCGGGGACAAGCCGGCCGCCGGCGCCGAGGCGATCATGTGGGCGCTCGCTCGCAGCCCCGACCCGGACCTCGCGCTGCGTTCCGCGGAACGCCTCCTGCACGCCGCACCGGACCGGACGGACCTGGACGCGGCGCTGCGCGCCGACCAGGTGCTGAGGGGGCGGTTGCTCGCCCTGCTCGGCAGCTCCACGTCGCTCGTCGACCACCTGGTCACCCACCCCGACCGGTGGCAGCGGCTCACGGCGTCCGCTCCGCCGCCGGGGGAGGGGGCGCAGGAGGCGTTGCTGCGATCGGTCGGGGCCCGACCGGACGGCTCGGCCACGCTCACCGGCGACGACGCCATCACCGCGCTGCGCACGGCGTACCGCGACGAGGTGCTCGTGCTGGCGGCCGCCGACCTCGCCGCTGTCGGGGAGCCCGAGCTGCCGGTGCTCGACGTCGCCGGCGTCGCCGCCCAGCTCGCCGACCTCGCCGCGGCCGCGCTGCAGGCGGCGCTCGCCGTCGCCACGGCGGAGAACCCCGTGGACGGCCGGCTCGCCGTGATCGCGATGGGCAAGTGCGGCGGGCACGAGCTCAACTACGTCAGCGACGTCGACGTCGTGTTCGTCGCCGAACCGGCCGACCCGCAGACCACCCGGCTCGCCAGCCGGCTCATGCGGATCGCCGGGGAGGCCTGCTTCCAGGTGGACGCGAACCTGCGGCCGGAGGGCCGGCAGGGGGCGCTCGTGCGCACGCTCGACGGGCACATCTCGTACTACAAGCGGTGGGCGAAGACCTGGGAGTTCCAGGCGCTGCTCAAGGCGCGGCCGGTGGCCGGCGACCCCGAGCTGGGCGCCGCCTACGCCGACGCCGTCGCGCCGCTGGTGTGGAACGCCGCGGGCCGCGACGACTTCGTCGCCGACGTGCAGGCGATGCGCCGCCGGGTGGAGGAGCACATCCGGCCCGACCACGCCGACCGCGAGATCAAGCTCGGATCCGGCGGGCTGCGCGACGTCGAGTTCGCGGTGCAGCTGCTGCAGCTGGTGCACGGCCGCACCGACGAGGCGCTGCGCTCCCGGTCCACCCTGGAGGCGCTGGCCGCGCTCGCCGGCGGCGGGTACATCGGCCGCGAGGACGGGGCGAACCTCGCTGCCTCCTACCGGTTCCTGCGCCTCCTCGAGCACCGGTTGCAGCTGGAGCGGATGCGGCGCACCCACCTCATGCCCGCCACCGGCGACACCGACGGCCTGCGCCGGCTCGCCCGCGCGGCCGGGCTGCGCCCCGACGGGCGACGCGACGTGGTGGGGGTACTCGACGCGGAGTGGACGCGCACCGTGCGGCGCGTGCGGCGGCTGCACCAGAAGCTGTTCTACCGACCGCTCCTGACAGCGGTCTCCCGGCTGCCCGCCGACAGCGCACGGCTGTCGGAGAAGGCGGCGGCCGCGCGGCTCGCCGCGCTGGGCTGGGCCTCGCCCGAGGGCGCGCTCGGCCACCTGCGCGCCCTCACGTCGGGCGTCTCGCGGGCAGCCTCGATCCAGCAGACCCTGCTGCCGGTGCTGCTCGACGAGCTGGCGGGCAGCCCCGACCCGGACCGCGGGCTGCTCGCGTACCGGCGGGTGTCGGAGGCGCTCGCCGAGACCCCCTGGTACCTGCGGTTGCTGCGGGACGAAGGGCTGGTCGCGCAGCGGCTGATGCGCCTGCTCGGGACGTCGGCGCTGGTCCCGGACCTGCTGGTGCGGGCCCCCGAGGTGCTGCGGCTGCTCGCCGCGCCGGTGGCCGGGCAGGCCGACGAGCTGCGGCGCGAACCCGCCGATCTCGCCGCGGCGATGCGCACCACCGTCGCCCGGCAGCACGAACCGGAGGCCGCCGCCGCCACCGCGCGTTCGCTGCGTCGGCACGAGGTGCTGCGGGTCGCGTCGGCCGACCTGCTCGGCCTACTCGAGGTCGAGGACGTGTGCGCGGCGCTCAGCTCGGTGTGGGTGGCGGTGCTCGACGCCACGCTGGAGTCGGTCCTGCGGGCGGCCGGCGGACCGGTGCCGGCGCGGCTCGCCGTCATCGGGATGGGCCGGCTCGGCGGTGCGGAGCTGGGCTACGGCAGCGACGCCGACGTGCTGTTCGTCTGCGAGCCGGCCGGCGACGCATCCGACCACGAGGCCGTCAAGTGGGCGACGACCGTGGCCGAGACGGTCCGGCGCCGGCTCGCGGCGCCCAGCCCGGACCCCGCGCTCGTCGTCGATGCCGACCTGCGGCCCGAGGGCCGGTCCGGGCCGCTGGTCCGCACGCTCCAGTCCTACCGGGCGTACTACGCGCGCTGGTCGGAACCGTGGGAGGCGCAGGCCCTGCTGCGGGCCACCGCCGTGGCGGGCGACCCCGACCTCGGCCGGCGGTTCCTGCACATGATCGACCCGATCCGGTACCCCGCCGCCAGCATCGACGCCGCCACCGTCACCGAGATCCGGCGGATCAAGGCCCGCGTCGACGAGGAACGGCTGCCGCGCGGTGCCGACCGCGGCACGCACACCAAGCTCGGCCACGGCGGGCTCGCCGACATCGAGTGGACGGTGCAGCTGCTGCAGATGCAGCACGCCGGCGACGTGCCGGAACTGCGCACGACCTCGACGCTGGAAGGGCTGCACGAGGCCGCAGAGGCCGGCTTGCTGCAGCGGGCGGACGCCGACGAGCTGGCCGCAGGCTGGCGGATGGCCACCCGCGCCCGCAATGCCGTGATGCTGGTGAAGGGCAAGCCCGGCGACCAGCTGCCCCGCTCCGGCCGGGAGCTGGCGGCGGTCGCCTCCGCCCTCGGCTACCCGCCGGGTGGCGACCCGGGCATCTTCCTCGACGACTACCGCCGCGCCACCCGCCGGGCTCGCGCCGTGGTGGAACGGGTCTTCTACGGCTGGTGAGGACCCGTCACCCGCCCAGTGGTTGACGGTGCAAGTTCTCGGGGCCATGGTGCTCGGCACCACGACCCGGAGGTGGCCATGAACGCGGAGTGGAACTTCATGGACCCGGCAAGCCGCGGCAACCTCATGCGCGCCGTCCGCGCGGAAGCGGCGTCGTTCTTCGAGCTGGCGGCGAACCCGAACTGGGAGGCGCCCACGGCCTGCGAGAAGTGGCAGGTCCGGGACCACGTCGGGCACATGATCGACGTGACGGAGGGCTACTTCGTGGCCTTCGACCACGCCCGCGCGGGCACGGAGGCACCGGGCGCGCTCGGGCTCCCGGTGATGGCCGAGCGCCTCGACGAGCACGCACGCGCGTTCCGCAGCCTCGGCAAGGAGGACGCGGTCAAGCGCGTGCGCGAGGCCTACGAGCGCATGCTGGAGATCAACGACGGCCTCACCGACGAGGAGTGGACCGGCCTGATCGTGCCGCACCCCTACATGGGTCCGCTGCCCGCGTGCTGCTACCCGGTCTTCCAGCTCGTCGACTACACGGTCCACGGCTGGGACATCCGGGAGCGCACCGACGCGGCCCGGCCGCTGGCAGGGGACGCCGCCGACCTGCTCGTGCCCGTGGCCCTGATCGTGTGGCAGTCGACCGCGGTGACCTCGGGACTCTCCGAGCCGTTCGCGATCGGCGTCCGGGTGACGTCCGGGGCGAACGCGGGTGACTACCGCTTCGACTGCGGCCCGGACGGGCTCGCCTACTCACCGGCCGACCTGGACGACGTCCCTACCGTGCTGGAGTTCGACCCCGGCACCCTCGTGCTCGCGTCCTACGGCCGGCTCCGCGGGGGCACGGTCCGCGGGGACCAGGCCGTCGCGGATCGCTTCCGCCGCCTCTTCTTCTCGATCTGAGTTGCAGCAAAGCCACTTTCACGCAACGTGGTTGCATGAAAGTGGCTTTGCTGCAATCCGGGGCGCGTCAGAGCAGGCCGAGGCCCTTGACCGCCTCGCGCTCCTCGACCAGCTCGGCGACCGAGGCGTCGATCTTGCCGCGGGAGAACTCCTCGATGTCCAGGCCCTGCACGATCTCCCACTTCCCGTTCTTCGACGTCACCGGGAAGCTCGAGATGATGCCCTCGGCCACGCCGTAGGAGCCGTCGGACGGGATGGCGGCCGACGTCCAGTCGCCCTCGGCGGTGCCGTTCACCCAGTCGTACACGTGGTCGATCGCCGCGTTGGCCGCCGACGCCGCCGACGACGCGCCGCGCGCCTCGATGATCGCCGCGCCGCGCTTGGCGACCGTGGGGATGAACTCGTCGCGCAGCCAGGTCTCGTCGACCTGCTCGGCTGCGGTCTTGCCGCCGACCTCGGCGTGGAAGAGGTCGGGGTACTGGGTGGCGGAGTGGTTGCCCCAGATCGTCAGGCGGCGGATCTCGGTGACCGGCACCTCGAGCTTTTTCGCCAGCTGGGCGACGGCCCGGTTGTGGTCGAGCCGCGTCATCGCGGTGAACCGCTCGGCGGGCACGTCCGGCGCGGCCGACTGCGCGATCAGCGCGTTGGTGTTGGCCGGGTTGCCGACCACGAGGACGCGCACGTCGTCGGCGGCGTGGTCGTTGATCGCCTTGCCCTGCGGGGCGAAGATCCCGCCGTTGGCCTCGAGCAGGTCGCCGCGCTCCATGCCCTTCGTGCGCGGGCGGGCGCCGACGAGCAGGCCGACGTTCGTGCCGTCGAACGCGACATTCACGTCGTCGGTGATGTCGATGCCCGAAAGGAGCGGGAACGCGCAGTCGTCGAGCTCCATCGCCGTGCCCTCGGCGGCCTTGACCGCCTGCGGGATCTCCAGCAGGCGCAGCCGGACCGGTGTGTCGGGTCCGAGCAGCTGGCCGGACGCGATCCGGAACAGCAACGCGTAGCCGATCTGGCCGGCGGCCCCGGTGACGGTGACGGTGACGGGGGAGGAGGTCGACGAAGACACGCGGGCAGGCTAGCCCTCCTGGCCGTTCGGCGCCGCGACGGGGACCACACCCCGGCTGATCGTCGACCCACCGATCGATGGATCCGCGGCGTGCCCGGGACGCCCTACCTTGACCGGTATGACCGCCCCGCCGCCCGTCGACCCCGGCGCCACCCCGACGGCCGCCCGCGCACTCGCCCCCGACCTCGCCCGCGGCTTCATGCTGCTGCTCATCGCGCTGGCGAACGTCCACGTCTACGTGTACGGGCACCCGTTGAGCGTGCGCGGTTACCCCCTCGACCTGGAGGGCGCCGACCGATGGGTCGTGCTGCTACAGATGCTGCTCGTCGACGGGCGGGCCTATCCGCTATTCGGCCTGCTCTTCGGCTACGGGATCGTGCAGCTGGCCTCGCGGCGTGGTGCCATGGGCATGCCCGTGCGCGCAGTGACGAGGCTGGTCCGGCGGCGCGGGGGGTGGATGATCGTGATCGGCGCCGCCCACGGGTTGCTGCTGTGGGCGGGCGATATCGTCGGGGCGTACGGGCTCCTCGCGCTGCTCATGGCCGGGATGCTGGTGCGTGGCACCGACCGCGGTCTGATCAGCACCGCCGCGGTCGGCGCGCTGCTGACCTCGCTTGTCTATCTCGGGGCGTCGCTGCCGCCGCCACCGGCCGCGGGCATGAGCGCGATGCTCCCCTCGATGGCCACGGAGAACCCGCTGCAGGCCGCGCTGATCCGGACGTTCGAGTGGGTCGGCATCGGCCTCATCGTCGCCGGGGTGAGTGTCTTCGGGGCCGTTGCCATCGGCGCGTGGGCGGCGCGACGGCGGCTGCTCGACGAGCCGGAGAAGCACCGGCTGCTGCTCGTGCGGGTCGCCGTCGCCGGGATCGGCGCAGCGGTGGTGCTGGGCCTGCCGCTGTCGCTGATGGCGGCGCAGCTGTGGACCGCCCCGCCGCTCGGTGTGATCATGGTTGCCGGCGCGCTGCACGCCCTCGGCGGGTACGCCGGCGGGATGGGCTACGCCGCGCTGTTCGGGCTGCTGGCGATCCGGCTGGCCCGCCGCAACAGCCCTGGCCCGACCACACAGGCGCTCCAGGCGTGCGGGCAGCGTTCGCTCTCGTGCTACCTCGCGCAGTCCGTCGCGTTTGTGGCGCTTCTCCCGGCATGGACGCTCGGGCTCGGCGAAGGTGCGCACGTCTGGCAGGCGGCGCTGTACGCCGTCGGCGCCTGGCTGGTGATCCTGCTGGTGGCCACGGCGTCGGCGCGGGCCGGCTACCGGGGCCCGGCCGAACTGCTCCTGCGCCGCCTCACCTACGGCCGCCGCCCCACGGCCCGTTCGGCTACACCGGCGGGATAGGACTCACGGTGCTCCTCCGGAGGACTCGCCGTGTCGAGATGGGGGACTCGCCCTGTCAGAACGGGAGACTCGCCGTGTCGAGACGCAGGCCGCGCGCGAGTCTCGCGTCTGAGCAGGGTGAGTCCCGCATTTTGACACGGCGAGTCCCGCGTTCTGTCGCGGTGAGTCTCGCGTTCGAGCAGGGCGAGTCTCGCGTTCGAGCAGGGCGAGTCCCACGTTCGAGGAGGGCGAGTCGCGCAATCGGGCTCGGCGAGTCCTGCGGAGCGCGACATCGGTGGGCGCGCGCGGTTACCGTCGCGCGGTGACCACCCCGCCCCAGGACCCTCAACCTCGCGACGGGCGTCCTCCGTCGTGGGCGGGCGCTCCGGGTTTCACTCCGGGGGTCGAGGGCCTTCCGCCGCACGCCCCCATGCCCGGCGCGCCGCCGTACCCGGAGACTCCGGAGCACGGGCCGCCGCCGGTGGGGCGGCCGGCGCGGCGGACCCGGTTCGTGACGGCGCTGGGCGCGGCGGCCGTCTGGGCCGGGGTGAACGTCGTCCTGGTCGTCGCCTTCGCGGGCGCGCCGCCCAGGGTCGGGGCCTTCGGGCAGTTCGTCGGCGCGCTGGTCGTGCCCACTCTGCTGGCCGCGCTGGCGGTGTGGGCGATCGCGCGCCGCCGCGCGTGGGCGTTCTGGCTGCTCGTCCTCCTGGCGGCGCCGTTCTTCTGGGTGCTGCGCGCCGTCTTCATCGCCCTTCCGACGAGCTGACTCCCCGCTGCGTCGCGCGGACGGCGGCGGTCACCGCGCTCGCGGCCGCGGCGAGCGCCTCGGTGTTCCGGGCCGCCCGGCACAGCACGAACGCGCCTTCCAGGCTGGTGATCAACACGATGGCCAGCCGCCGGGCGTCGGCCGGGCCGAAGCCCCAGCGCTCGAACCGCTCGGCGCCGGATTCCACCCATGCCGCGAAGACCTCGGCGGTGGCCGCGCGCAACGTCTCGTCGGTGCTCGCGACCTCCAGCGCCACCGTGGCGATCGGGCAGGCGTCGGCGTAGCCGGTGGCGACGAGCGTCTCGGCGGCCGCGGCGAACCCGGTCTCCACGGCGGTGAGCGCGTCCGGTGCCTGGTCGAGGATCGCCTCGACGAGTTCCTGGTACGCCCGCCCGGACGTCCGGATCACCTCGGCGGCCAGCTGTTGCTTCCCGCCGGGGAAGAAGTGGTAGATCGAGCCGAACGGGGCCTTCGCCTCGGAGACGATCTGCTTGAGGCCGGTGCCCGTGTAGCCCTGGCGCCGGAACAGCTCGCCCGTGGAGCCGACGATCCGCTCCTTGGTTCCTGCCACCGCTCCTCCTTGCGACGCGCTCCCGCACACCCTAGCCTCGGTTACTAGAGCGATCTATCAAGTCGTGGGGGAGTCATGGCGGAGATCGACCTGTCGGCCGGCACCATCGAGTACACCGACACCGGAGGCGAGGGCCCGGTCCTCGTCTTCCTGCACGGCGTCACGGTCGCGCCGTCGCAATGGCGGCACGTCGTCGCCGAGCTGAGCCGCGACCACCGGTGCGTGCTCCCGCACCTGCCGCTCGGCTCGCATCCCCATCCGATGCGGCCGGGCGCCGACCTGTCGCTCTCCGGGATCGCGAAGCTGATCGGCGAGTTCCTGGAGCGGCTGGACCTGCACGACGTCACGCTGGTGCAGAACGACTGGGGCGGCGCGCAGGTCCTGGTCGCCCACGGTGGCGCCGAGCGGGTGGCGCGGATGGTGCTCGTCGCGTGCGAGGCGTTCGACAACTACCCGCCGGGCATCGCCGGGCGCCTGCTCGTCCGCACCGCCCGGGTGCCGGGCGGCCTCGCCGCCCTCACGCAGCTGCTGCGCTTCCGGGCCGTCCGGCGGGCGCCCGGCGGATGGGGCTGGATGAGCAAGCGACCCGTACCCGACGACGTCATGGACGAGTGGTTCCGGCCGGCCCGGGAACAGCCCGCGGTGCGGCGGGACCTCGAGGCCTACGGGAGCAGCATCCCACCGCGCGAGGTTCTGCTGGGCTGGGCCGAGCGCAACCGCTCGTTCGGCGGGCCGGTGCTCGTCGTGTGGGCCGCCGAGGACCGCCTGATGCCCGCCGAGCACGGTCGCCGCCTGGCGGACCTCTACCCGCAGGGCCGCCTGGTCACGATCGACGACAGCTACACGCTGGTGCCAGAGGATCAGCCCGCGGCGCTGACGGCTGCGATCCGTGGCTTCCTCGCCGAGACGTCCGTCAGCGGACCCGCCGCCGTGAACTGATCACGCCGGTGTCGAACCCGGCGATGTGCAGGCCGCCGTGGAACCGGGCGTGTTCGACCTTGAGGCAACGGTCCATCACGACGTCGAGCCCGCCGGCCTCCGCGCGGCGCGCCACATCCTCGTCGAACAGGCCGAACTGCAGCCAGAACGTCTGCACGCCGTCGACGGCCAGCACGTCGTCGAGCACGGACGGCAGGTCGTCGCGGCGCCGGAACACGTCGACGATGTCGGGCACCACCGGCAGGTCCGCCAACCGCTTGTAGACCGGTCTGCCGAGGATCTCCGTGGCGTTCGGGTTGACGAAGTACACGTCGTAGTCGGTGCTGGAGAGCAGGTACGTGGCCACGAAGTTGCTCGCGCGCGCCGGGTTCGGCGACGCGCCCACCATTGCGACGGTGCGGGTGGCGCGCAGGATCTGCTGACGGCGGGTGGCAGAGGGGTTCTCCCAGCTCACGAGATCTCCTTCGTGGCGGCGGAAAGTGCCTGGTCGAGGTCCCACAGGATGTCCTCGGGATCCTCGAGTCCGACGCTGATGCGCACGAGGTCCGGCGGGACTCCCGCGTCGCGCAGCTGGTCGTCGGTGAGCTGCTGGTGGGTGGTCGAACCCGGGTGGATCACGAGCGTGCGCGCGTCGCCGACGTTGGCGAGGTGGCTGCACAGGCGCACCGACTCGATGAAGCGCTGCCCCGCCTCGCGCCCGCCCTTCACCCCGAACGCGAACACGGCGCCCGGGCCCAGCGGCAGGTAGCGCGCGGCGCGGTCGTGGTGGGGATGGTCGGGCAGCCCGGCCCAGCGGACGTAGGAGACGCGCGGGTCGGCGTGCAGCCACTCCGCAACGGCGCGCGCGTTCGCGACGTGCGCCTCCATCCGCTGCGGCAGCGTCTCGACGCCCTGGATCAGCAGGAACGCGCTGTGCGGCGACAGCGAGGCGCCGACGTCGCGCAGCTGCTCGGCCCGCAACTTGGTGAGGAACCCGAACTCCTGGAAGTTGCCCCACCAGGTGAGCCCGCCGTAGGACGGTACCGGCTCGGTCATCTGCGGGAACTTGCCGTTGCCCCACGGGAACCGGCCCGACTCGATCACGACCCCGCCCAGCGTGGTGCCGTGGCCACCGAGGAACTTCGTGGCCGAGTGGATCACGATGTCGGCGCCGTGCTCGATCGGCCGGCAGAGGTAGGGAGTGGCGAGCGTGGCGTCGACGATCAGCGGGAGGCCGGCGGCGTGGGCGATGTCGGCGAGCGCGGCGATGTCGGCGATCTCGCCACCCGGGTTGGACACGATCTCGGTGAACAGCAACTTCGTGTTCGGAGTGATCGCCGCGGCGAAAGCTTCGGCGTCGTCGCCGGGCACGAACGTGGTGTCCACACCGAACCGGCGCAACGTCACGTCGAGCTGGGTGATCGTGCCGCCGTACAGGCCCGCGGCCGCGACGATGTGGTCCCCGGCGCCGGCGAGGCAGGCGAACGTCAGGAACTCCGCGGCCTGCCCGCTCGCTGTCGCGACCGCGCCCAGCCCGCCCTCGAGGCTGGCCAGCCGCTCCTCCAACGCCGCGACGGTGGGGTTCGCGATCCGGCTGTAGATGAGCCCGTACTTCTGCAGCGCGAACAGGCTCGCGGCGTCGGTGGTGTCCTCGAATACGAAGCTCGTGGACTGGTAGATCGGCACCGCGCGGGCGCCGGTGGCGATGTCGGGTACGTGCCCGGCGTGCACCGCGCGCGTACGGAAGCCCCAGCTCCGGTCCTGCTCGCTCATGGTCTCCATCCTGCTCCAGCCGGTGCGGTCGCGGGCGATCCGGCCGTCCGCGACCTTCGCATCAGGGCGAGGGCCTCGTCGGCGATCGCGGCGCCGGAGGCATCGCGTGGGGTCTCGTTCCGCTCGGTGGCGTGCGCGGCGCGGGACATGGGATCTCCTGGTCGCAGAGGGTGTCGGGGTCAGCAGGGACCTGGACACGCGCAGCTGCAGACCCGCGCGAAGTCGACGTGCCGGCGGCGCACGAGCAGAGGCGTCAGGACCGGCACGTCCCCTTTCCTAGTCGATCGGGTCCCGCCCGTCGAGGTGCCGGGGCCAGGCAACGACCGATGCGAACAGGACACCAGGGCGGTGACCACAGCACTGGTGTGCGGCTCGGCGCGAGTGATCGATCCGACTCGCACCTCCGCGCTCTCGGCGCAGCATTGCTGTCCTGCTCGGGAGGATCTTGCGCGGACGATTTGGGTCACCGCCTGGTCGGTGGGCCGTCGTCAGGGGTGATCACCGCCGGGGTGAACCAGCGGTCGTCGACGAAGGCGCCGGAATCGTCGAGCAGGTAGTCGGGCCTGCGGCGCTCCCGTTCCGCGCCCGCGCCGAGCCCGGCGGCGAGCGGCGGGTACATGCCGCCCATGGCGCCCGGCCCACCGGCCCGGGGCCCGGCGGGAGTCCCGGCGGCGACGGCCCGGGCGCCCGGTTCGGCGGATGGCCGGGCGCCCGGGGGTTCGGTGGCAGCGCGGGCGCCCGGCGGTTCGGGGATCGCGCGGACACCGGGTGGCAGGGCCCGCTCGGCGTCCAGCCCGCCGGGGGCCGGGAACCGGCCGCCTGCTGCCCCAGGACTTCGGGGGACGACGTCGCGCCAGCTCGGCGGCTGCGCGGCGCGCGGCGGCGCCCCCGGCACGACCGGACGGACGCCGCCCGGCGGCACCCCGCGTGCAGGCTGGTTGGTTGCCGGCGGCTGGATGCCCGGAGTGCCTGGTAGCGGCGGGGTGATGCCCGGGGCCTGGGCGGCGCCGGGTCCGGCCGGCGCGGCGGGCACCGCCGATGGCAGAGGGCCGGTCCCCGCCGGCGCCGGCCCCGGAATCGGCGGAACTACCGCTGGCGGCACCGGCACGGCCGACCCGGGTTGGCCCGGAGGTCCGGTGGGGATCGCAGCGGGCGCACCCACGGGCGGGGGGATCGCAGGTGCCGGAGTGGCGTTCGGCGCCGGTGGGGTGGCGCCCGGTGCCGGTGGTGGCGCCGCGGCCGGTGCAGATGGTGCCGGCTCGGCGGGTATGCCCGGCACGCCGGCGGCGCCCGGGCTCGCGGACGCGACGTCGGTGACGACCGTGACCTGCGGCGGAAAGGGCGAAGAGCCCCAGAACTGCCGGTTTCCCTCGGAGTTGTCCGTGTACCCGTTCATCAGCTCGACGGCGCGCGCATTCCGGTTGGCACCGTCCTGCTCAACCGCTTGCAGGTCGTCCAGGCCGTGGAAGATGTACGTGGGATCGGTCAGGGCGTCCCCGATCGCCGCGTTCCGCTGCTCCGTGACCGGTTCCGGCATGTTCTCGCGGACGTAGTTCGCCTGCAAACCCTGGCCCGTCACAGCCGCCGCGGTGAGCTTCGCGCTTCTCGCGGCGTCCAGCGCCCACTGGCCCAGCGGGGTCATCGCCGACCGGGTGGCATCGGCCGCGCTGCCCTCCCACCCGCCCTGCGACCCGGTAATCGCTGATGCGATTCGCTCGTCGATCCGCAGGATCAGGGACTCGGTCTCTTTCCAGGCATCCTCCGCGGGCTTCGAGACCGCAGGGCCCGGGCCGGTATGCACGGCGGCGTAGATTTGGTCGTGGGTGAGACCTTCCCATCGGATGTCACTCACGCCTGCCGTCCCCACAGCGCGATGTTGTCACCCTCGGTGCGACGGTAGTGGTCCTCCATCGCCTTGACGCTGTCGCGGACTCTGATCAGCTCGGCTTGATAGGCGAAGAGCGCGGCCAGCGGTCCGTCCTTGGCCTCCATGACCGTCGTGTTGTAGAACACACGGGCGTCTTCACTGATCGGATCGCCCATCCAGGGCTCGGGGATGAAGGCAGCCCTAGTCAGCAGTGCGAGCTGGACCGAGCTCGGCGAGGGCATCGTCGACCGCCGCTCGACCGCAGGCAGAGCTGCCGGGTCCAGACGGAGAGTGACGGGTGGATGTGTACCGGGCATCGGACTCCCCCTCATGATCCCGTGCCCGCCACGACCTACGGCGATCGCCGACGCCCTCAAGCGGGATTTCGCGCGAATCGTTTGCGATCGTGAACGAGCTGGTCCTGGTCAGCGGGCTGCCAGGAGCGTGCTCATCGCCGCATTCGCAGCTCGCTCCGCATCGCGGCAAAGCTGCGTCCTGTGCGGGATCTGGCGGCCCGCCCGCCGTCCGAGTGTCTGACATCCAGAGTCTGGCCCGGCGCCACATCGACGACCACGGTGCAGAACTCGTGTATTGCGTGCGGGACCGCCTACGGTCGCTGGAAATCCTGCGACCCGTCGGTTGGCCGGGTGTCGCGGCCAGGTGCGCCCGACAGGAAGAACTCGATTCCCGCAGTCGCGACCACTCCGACCACCTACGGCGACCGCCCGAGGCCTGAAGCCCGCCGAACACACACATCGGGACATCGCCGGGGAATGAGCAGAGAGGGCCGTCGTCGAACCGCGGCCGCCCGTCCAACCCCAGCTCCACCCGCTGTTCCTCGGTGAGCAGGGAGCAGGGGTCCACCCCGTCGATCCGCACCTCCCGCGGCCGGGTGGGCGCCGAGGCCGTCGGGTCAGCAGGGCCGGGCTGGCCCGCGACCGTGGTGCACCCGGCGAGGAGAAGCATGATCACGAGCACCACAGCACCGCGCACCCCGGCCACCAGTGCACCGTAGCGGCCCGATCACCCTCTGGTGGTACATCGGGTCGGATCACGATGATCAGCGCATGCGGTGCCAGAACCGCAGCAATGCGGCTTCGCAACCGCATCCGGCGATCATGGTGGTCAGCGCTTGCGGCGCAGCCGGACCAGGCCTTCCTGGACGGTGGTGGCGACGAGGCGGCCGTCCTGGGTGGTGAACCGGCCGGTGGCGAGGCCGCGGGAGCCGGAGGCGCTGGGGGAGTAGCAGGTGTAGAGCAGCCACTCGTCGGCGCGGAAGGGGCGGTGGAACCACATGGCGTGGTCGAGGCTCGCCATCTGCAGGCCGTCGGGGGGAACGTCGTGGCGGGCGACCACGGATCCGAGGAGGGTCATGTCGCTGGCGTAGGTGAGCAGGCAGACGTGCAGCAGGCGGTCGTCCGGGAGGGTGCCGTCGGCGCGCATCCAGACTCCGACCGGCGTGTCGGTGCCGCCCTGCCGGGCCGTCGACCAGGACGGCTCGTCGACGAATCGCATGTCGATCGGGCGTGGGGCGCGGGACATCCAGCCGGCGTCGTCGCCCCGGGCGACTCGTTCGCCGATGGTGAGGAGGGTGTCGGGGGCGGGCACGTCCGACGGCGCGGCGTCGCTGTGTTCCAGGCCCTCCTCCGCCAGCTGGAACGAGGCGGACAGCGAGAAGATCGCCTCACCGTGCTGGATGGCGAGGACGCGTCGCGTCGTGAAGGACCGGCCGTCGCGCACGCGCTCGGTCTCGTAGACGATCGGCACGCGGGGGTCGCCGGGGCGGATGAAGTAGGCGTGCAGGGAGTGCACGGTGCGGTCGTCCGGCACGGTGCGGCCGGCGGCGACGAGGGCCTGCCCGGCCACCTGGCCGCCGAAGACCCGGGTGGGCCTCTGCGGCGGGCTGACCCCACGGAACAGGTTGACCTCGAGCTGCTCGAGGTCGAGCAGCCGGACCAGACCGTCGAGCACGGCCTGGCCACGCGGCACGCCGTCGGCGTCGGTATCGGGAACGGCGGGCGAACGCGTCACCGTCGCATCCTCTCTCAGGGGATGATCGGCGCGTGGTCTGGGATCCCTTCGGCACGCTCGCGGCAGCGCTCTGGATCACGGGCGGCCAGTGGGCCGGGAAGTCGACGGTGGCCCGCATTCTCGCCCGTCGGCACGGCCTCACCGCGTACCATTACGACTATCACGACGCCCGCGGCCACGAGGACCGGCGGATCGCCGACCGGGTGCGTCGCGGCGAGCCGCCGGAGGGGCCGCCCCCGGACGAGGCCTGGGTCGATGCAACGCCCGAGGAGATGGCCGCCGCCACCCTCGCTGGCTTCCCGAAGCGCTTCGCGTGGGCGCTGGACGACCTCCGGAGCCTCGTGTCCGGCCGACCCGTGCTGGCCGAGGGCTGGGGGCTGCGCCCTGAGCTGGTGGTGCCGATCGTGCGGTCGACGAGGCAGGTGGTCGTCATGGCGCCCACCGAGGAGTTCCGCCGCCATCAGCTCGTGACCCTGGACCGGGCCGCGTGCCCGCCCGACGGGGTCCGTGACCCGGACCGGGCGCAACGCAACCGCGTGGAGCGCGACCGCCTGGTTTCGGCGGACGCGGTGCGGCGCGCGACCGCGCTCGGCATCCGGGTGATCGAGGTGGACGGGTCGGTGCCGGCCGAGGGGGTCGCCGATCTGGTGGCCGATCACTTCGGGCTCACCGGCGCATGATCATCCAACCGGTGCTCCCACGGCCACATACGGCCGTCCTTGCACCAGGCCGGCGATCAAGTACTCATTGATCGTCGGGCCGGTGCATTCCCGGCCGGATGTGGCCGCCCCGGCGCCGAACCGGTGATCGTGGACCTCAGGCGGGTCCGCGGTAGGCCCGCTGCTCCACCGCGATCGCGCGCAGGTATGCCACGACGGCGGCGCTGCCCTCGGGGCCGAGGTCGTCCGCCACCCGGTCGAACCGGGCGAGCAGCGGGCCCAGCTCCGCCATGACGGCGTGCCAGCCGACGTCGGTGATCTCCAGGATCACGCGCCGGCGGTCGCGCGGGTGGCGGACGCGCTGGACGTGGCCGGTGCCTTCGAGCCGGTCGACGAGCTCGGTGGCCGACGCCGAGCGCATCCCGAGCCGATGGCCCAGCTCGACGGGGCCGACGGGGGTTGGGGACTCGGCGAGGATGCTGAGCGCGCGTACATCGTTGTAGGGCAGGCCCAGCCGCTCGGCCAGCACGTATCCCGCGTCGGTGGCGGCGCGCATCACCTCCCAGAGGGCCCACGTCGGCTCGGCGGCCGCCCAGCGGGTGCGCTCCCTGGATTCGATCTCGTCGGGCACCGCCACATGCTACGGTAGCTAGGCAGCCTAGCTACTTGAGGAGTCGAAGTGTTGGTCGCGCCACCTGCACCCGTGGACCCTTTCGCCACCGCCGTCCGCCGGCTCGGCGAGCCGGGCACTGCCGCGGCGTTGCGCGCCGCGGGGCCGATCGTGTGCGCGGAGGCACCGGCCGGCGGTCCGGTCTGGATCGTCACGGAGAATGCGCTCGCCCGGCGCGCGCTCACCGACGAGCGCCTGGTCAAGGACCCCGCGTTCGCGCCGCCGTCCTGGGACCGGTGGGCGGCGGGCCTGGAACCCACGGCGGCCGAACAGCTGTCGCTCACCACGCTCGACGGGCCGGCACACGCGGCGTTGCGCAAGGCGCACGCCCCACTGCTGACGGCTCGGCGGGTGCAGGGGTCTGCCGCCCGGATCGCGACGATCGCCCGCGAGCTGCTCGCCGCCGCCGCCGACGCCGCCGCCGACGGGCCGGTCGACCTGATGACGGACTTCACCACCCGGTTCCCGCTCACAGTGATCTGCGAGCTGCTCGGTGTGCCGGCCGGCCGGGTCGACCAGGCGGTTGCCGCCTGCTCGCGGATGGGTGCCTACGGCCCGGCCGAGTTCAACGCGGTGATGGCGGCGTTCGCCGACCTCGCGGCGGCCGCGCTGGACGCCGGCGGCGCAGTCGCGGAGCTGCGCGATCGCCTGCCGGACGGGACCACCGCGCAGCAGCTGCACTACCTGCTGTTCGGGCTGATCTTCGCCAGTCAGATCACCACGGACGCCGCGCTCGGGTTCCTGGTCGCGCAGGCCCTCGGGGACCCGTCGGACGACGTGGTGCGCGACGTCCTGCGCCGGCACCCGCCCGCGCCGTTCACGCTGTGGCGGTTCACCCGCACCGACGTGGAGCTCGGCGGGGTGCGACTGCCGGAACGCGCGCCGGTGCTCGTCGACATCGCGGGTATCAACGCAGCGGGGGAGGGCTCGGATCTGACGTTCGGTGCCGGGCCGCACTACTGCGTCGGCGCCCAGCTCGCCCAGCTGGAGCTGCGCGCTGTGGCCGACGTGCTCGCGGCCGACTTCCCCGGCGCGCGGCTCGCCGTGCCGTACGCCGAGCTGCGCCGCGTCGACCGGGGGATGCAGGGCAGCCGCCTGGTGGAGCTGCCGGTGGTGCTGCGCGCGTGAGCGCGCGTCAGGCGTGGTCCTCCTCGCCCAGGCGGTGGACCCGGATGAGGTTGGTGGAGCCGACGGTGCCGGGCGGCGAGCCGGCCACGATGACGACGAGGTCGCCGGGCTGGAACCGCTCGATCGACAGCATGGCGTGGTCGACCTGGCGGACCATGGCGTCGGTGGACTCGACGAAGTCGACGAGGAAGGTCTCGACGCCCCAGCTCATGGCCAGCTGGCTGCGCACCTCGGGGGTGGGCGTGAACGCGAGCAGCGGCAGCCGGGTGTGCAGCCGGGCGAGGCGGCGGACCGTGTCGCCGGACTGCGTGAACGCCACCAACGCGCGGGCCGAGAGCCGCTCGCCGATGTCGCGGGCGGCGTAGGACAGCACGCCCCGCTTGGTGCGCGGCACGTGGTTGAGCGGCGGGACGTTGACCGGCCCGTCCTCGACGGCCTCGATGATCTGGGCCATGGTCTGCACGGATTTGATCGGGTACCGGCCGACGCTGGTCTCGCCGGAGAGCATCACGCAGTCGGCGCCGTCGAGCACCGCGTTGGCGACGTCGGACGCCTCCGCGCGGGTCGGGCGCGAGTTGGAGATCATCGACTCGAGCATCTGAGTGGCGACGATGACCGGCTTGGCGTTCTCGCGCGCGATCTGGATGGCGCGCTTCTGCACCAGCGGCACGTGCTCCAGCGGCAGCTCCACGCCCAGGTCGCCGCGGGCGACCATGACGGCGTCGAAGGCGAGGACGATGGCCTCGAGGTTGTCGACCGCCTCCGGCTTCTCCAGCTTGGCGATCACCGGCAGCCGGCCGCCCTTGCTGTCCATGATCTTGTGGACCATGTCGATGTCGGCCGGGCTGCGCACGAACGACAGCGCGATGGAGTCGACCCGCAGGTCCAGCGCGAACTCCAGGTCGGAGCAGTCCTTGTCGGACATGGCCGGCACCGTGACGTTCATCCCGGGCAGCGAGATGCCCTTGTTGTCGCTCACCGGCCCGCCCTCGGTGACGCGGCAGACGACGTCGTCGCCCTCCACCTTCACCACGCGCAGGCCGACCTTGCCGTCGTCGACGAGCAGGCGGTCCTCGGGGCGGGCGTCGTTGGCCAGACCGGTGTAGGTGGTGGAGACGCGGTCGTGGGTGCCCGTCACGTCCTCGACCGTGATGCGCACCTCTTCGCCGGTGCGCCACTCGACGGGCCCGCTCGCGAAGCGGCCCAACCGGATCTTGGGGCCCTGCAGGTCGCCCATGATGCCGACGGCATGGCCCTCGGCGTCGGCCGCGGCGCGGACCATGTCGTAGACCCGCTTGTGGTCTTCGCGGTTGCCGTGGCTGAAGTTCATGCGGGCCACGTCCATGCCGGCCTGCACGAGCTCGCGGATCCGGTCCGGTGTCGCAGTGGCGGGACCGATAGTGCAGACGATCTTGGTACGTCGGCTCACGCAAAAGAGTCTAGCGCGGCAACTGAAACGATAAGGGTGGAGGCTCGTCTTCGATTCAGAAGACACCCCCGCCGCTGATCAGCCCTCTGCGCCGGTCTCCGCCACGAGTCCGGCCGCCGCGATGCCGGCGAGGGCCGCGGCCTCGTCGTTCAGGGACGTGTCCCCGCTGACGCCGACCGCGCCCAGCAGCTGCCCGTCGGCGTCCCGGACGAAGACCCCGCCGGGCACGGAGACGAGCTTGCCGCCGGAGAGCGCGACGATCGTGGTGTAGAGATCGGGCGCGGCCTCGGCGCGAGCGGCGAGGGTGCGGTTGTTCATGCCCATGCCCAGGAGCCCCCAGGCCTTCGCGGTGGCGAGGTCCGGGCGCAGGTAGCCGGAGCCGTCCTGGCGGCCGAGCGCGACGGGCGCGCCGCCCGGGTCGAGCACGACGACCGTCAGGGGCTGGAAGCCCTGATCGGTGCCGTGCTGCAACGTGGACTGCACGATGGTCTGGGCCTGGTCCAAGCTGATCGCCATGGCCCCGATCCTGCCTCAGCCCACCCGGGTGAGCCGCACCAGCGGGATGAGACGGTCGGTGTTGCGCTCGTAGTCGGCGAAACCGGGGCGCTCGGTCACCACGCGCTTCCAGAACTCGTCGCGCTCGGGCCCGGTGAACTCGTCGGCGACCACGGTGTAGGTCTCGGTGCCCACCTCGACCTCGAACTTCGGGTTGGCCTTGATGTTGTGGTACCACGCCGGGTGGGTGGGCGCGCCGCCGTTCGACGCCACGATCACGGTGTTGCCGCCCTCCTCGGGGAAGTGGACCAGCGGCGTGACGCGCTCGATGCCGGACTTCGCGCCGACGTGGTGGATCAGGATCATGGGCGCGCCCTCGAAGAAGCCGCCCACACGGCCGGAGTTGGCGCGGAACTCCTCGATGACCTTGTCGTTCCAGTCGCTCATCTTTTCCTCACGTGAAGAGCAGGATCACGGCCGCGACGATCACGGCCGCCGTCGCGAGCAACCAGAACAGGAGCACCCACATTCCCCGGGGCACCCACGTGAGCGAGCCGAGCATGTCCGCGTCCGACGTGCCACCGCGCCTGCGTCCGATGCGCTGCAGCTCGTGCACCGCGCGCACGCCCCCGAACAGCAGGAACCAGCACAGCGCCGCCGCGAACCCGTCCTGCAGCTGTGGCCCGCCCCACCAGGCGACGGCCCCGACCAGCGCCCCCGTGGCCAGCACGGAGAACACCCCGTAGGCGTTGCGGACGTGCACCAGCGTGGCCACGAGCAGGGCGATCGCGATCCACAGCATCAGCGCGGCGCGGTCGGCGGCGACCAGCAGGACGCCGCCGATCGCCAGCAGCGACGGCGCCGGGTAGCCACCGATGAACGTGAGCACGAGCCCCGGCCCGCGGCGGGCTCCCGTCGAGACGGTGAGCCCGGAGGTGTCGGCGTGCAGCCGGATCCCGGTCAGGCCGCGGCCGGCGAGCACCGCCACGAGCGCGTGCCCGCCCTCGTGGGCGATCGTCACGACGGTGCGCGTCCAGCGCCACGACGCCGACCAGACCACCGCCAGCAGCGCGAGCGCCGCGGCGAGCAGCACGCCGGGGCGCTCGTCGAGCAGAAGGGTGAAGGCGTCGAGTGCGGTTTGGAGAGTTGCCGTGCCGTCACCCACACGAGCCAGTCTGGCACGGTCGTCGAAATGGGATTGACCTTCCAGCCGCTGGAGGGTCGAGGATCGATCCATGGCCGAGAAACCCCTGCTGACGATCGGGCAGCTCGCCCGGCGGACGGGCGTGCCGGTCCGCACCATCCGGTTCTGGTCCGACGAGGGCGTGCTGCCGGAGACGGACCGCTCGTCCGGCAACTACCGCCGGTACGACGGCCGGGCGGTCGCCCGGCTCGACCTCGTCCGCACCCTGCGCGAGCTCGGCATGGGCCTCGACGACATCCGCCTCGTGCTCGAGCGCAGGCGCAGCGTCGAGGACGTGGCGGCCGCGCACGTGCAGGCCATCGACCACCAGATCCGCGTCCTGCGGACGCAGCGCGCCGTGTGCACGCTGCTCTCCCGGGGCGCTCCCTCCGCACGGAAGGCAGCACTGATGAACGACCTTGCCCGGCTCTCCGCCGGCGAGCGCCGGCAGATGATCGACGAGTTCGTCGACGCCACGTTCGCCGGCACCGACCCCGACGCCCCTGGCGCCGGGATCGCGAACAACATGCGGACGCTCCCGACCGAACTGCCCGACGAACCGACCACCGAGCAGGTGGAGGCGTGGGTGGAGCTCGCCGAGCTCGTGAACGATCCGGCGTTCCGCGCTCGGGCGCGGGAGATGGCCGTCGCCGGTTCGGAGGCCGGCGGCGACCAGCCGCAGTTCGACCCGTCACCGATCGTCGAGCATGCGGGCGCCGCCGTCGCCGCCGGCACCGCACCCGGCTCACCCGAGGGCCAGGCCGTCCTCGCCCGGATCATCGAGCCCGGTATGGACGCGGCCGCCCGCGACCAGCTGGCCGACACGATCGACACCTTCACCGACCGCCGGGTGTCGCGCTACTGGGACCTGCTCGGCGTCCTCAACGGCTGGGGGCGCGGCCCGTCGCAGATCGAGCCGTTCGAGTGGTTCATCGAAGCGTTGCGCGCCCACAGCTGACGAGGGTCGGGACGTCAGTCCTTGCGGCCCGTCAGCGCCAGGCCTGCGCCCATCACGATCAGGGACGTGCCGCCGATTCCGCCCATCCAGCGCAGGCGGCTCGGTGACGTGGCGAACCAGTCCCGGGCGCTGCCGGCGGCCAGGCCCCAGGCGCTGTCGAGGCCGGCGGCGATCATCGCGAAGAGCAGCCCGAGCACCAGCATCTGGGTGGTCGGGCTGCCCGCCGCGGTGTCGACGAACTGCGGCAGCACGGCGGCGAAGAACACCAGCACCTTGGGGTTGGTAGCCCCGACGATCATGCCCTGCAGGAACATCCGCCCACCGGCCGGCGAGGTGGGCTCGCCGATCCGGGCGAGCAGGTCGCCGCGCTTGCGGATCGTCTGCACGCCGAGGTAGACGAGGTATGCGGCCCCGACCAGCTTGAGCACGGTGAACACCGCGATCGACTGCGCCGCGATCGCGCCGAAGCCCAGCGCGACCACGATCACCACGAGCGACGCCCCGGCGGTGTTGCCGGCCACGCTCGCCAGTGCCGCCCGCCTGCCGTGCGCCAGCGCGCGACCGACGATGAACAGCACGCTGGGCCCGGGGATGATCACCAGGATGACACCGGCGAGGGTGAACGCCAGCAGGGTCTCGATGGAGGGCACCCGCCGACTATTGCGCCGGCGGGCCCAGCTGCGCCACCGCAAATGACTCGGGCGGGAGCGTGAGCGCCGCTGCGTCGCCCTCCACCGGTTCCGACGCCAGCAGGATCCGCTCGATCGGCGCCTGCAGGTCGAGGGTGACCGGGTCGGCACCGAGGTTGCACGTCACCCGGAGCGTGCCGCGGTGCAGCACCACGGTGCGCGCGGCGTCGTCCACCTCGATCTCCACGTCGTCGAGCCACGGGTCGGAGAGCGCCGGCCACTCCTTGCGGAGCGCGAGCAGCTCCCGGTGCACGCGCAGCAACGTGGCGTGCGGCTCCTGGGTGGGCTCGTCCCAGTCGAGCTTCGAGTCGAGGAACGTGCTTTCCGCGTTCGGGTCGGGCACCTCCGCGTCGCCCCACCCGTGCTCGGCGAACTCCCGTCGCCTGCCCTCGCGGACGGCGTCGCGCAACGCCTCGTCGGGGAAGTGGGAGAAGAACAGCCACGGGGTGCGGGCTCCCCATTCCTCGCCCATGAACAGCATCGGCGTGAACGGCGAGCAGAGCACCAGCGCGGCGCCGCAGGCGAGCAGGCCGGGGGAGAGGGTCTGGCTCAGCCGGTCGCCGGTGGCCCGGTTGCCGATCTGGTCGTGGTTCTGCAGGTAGGCGAGGAAACGGTGACCGGGGATGCGGCGGGTGTCCACCGGGGCGCCGTGGCTGCGCTGCCGGAAGCTCGACCACGTGCCCTCGTGCAGGAACGCGCGCGTGAACACGTGCGCGAGGCCGGCGAGGCCGGCCGTCGCGAAGTCGGCGTAGTAGCCCTGGGACTCCCCGGTCAGCACGGTGTGCAGGCTGTGGTGGACGTCGTCGCACCACTGCGCGTGCAGCCCGTACCCACCGCCCTCGCGCGCCGTGACCAGCCGGGGATCGTTGAGGTCGGACTCGGCGATCAGGGACAGCGGCCGGCCCACGTGCGTGGACAGCGCCTCCACCTCGACCGCCAGCTGCTCCAGCAGGTGCGTGGCGCGGCTGTCGTGCAGCGCGTGCACGGCGTCGAGCCGCAGCGCGTCGACGTGGAAGTCGCGCAGCCACATGAGCGCGTTGTCGATCGCGTACCGGCGCACCTGGTCGGAGTGCGGCCCGTCCAGGTTGAGCGAGGGGCCCCAGATGTTGCTGCCGGCGAAGTAGGGGCCGAAGCGGTCCAGGTAGGCGCCCGACGGGCCGAGGTGGTTGTGCACGACGTCGAGCACCACGCCGAGCCCGCGCGCGTGGCAGGCGTCGACGAACCGCTTGAACGCGTCCGGCCCGCCGTAGTTCTCGGTGACGGCGTACCAGCCGACCCCGTCGTAGCCCCAGTTGCGTGGCCCGTCGACGGCGTTGACCGGCAGCACCTCCACGAGGTCGACGCCCAGGGCGGCGAGGTGGTCGAGGCGCTCGATCGCCGCGTCGAACGTGCCGTCCGGCGTGAACGTGCCGATGTGCAGCTCGTAGAGCACGCTGCCGGGCAGCCGGCGCCCGGTCCAGGAGCGGTCGGTCCAGAAGAAGGCGGTGTCGTCGTACACGCGGGACGCGCCGTGCACGCCGGTCGGTTGCCAGCGCGAGCGCGGGTCCGGGAGCGGCTCCTCGTCGTCGTCGAGGAGGAAGGCGTACGCGGTGCCGGGCGCCGCGTCCTCGACGGCTGCCCGCCACCAGCCGGCGGTGTCGGGGGACATCTCGTACGAGGTGCCGTCCACGAGCACCCGGACGCGGTCGCGCTGAGGCGCCCACACGGCGAAAACAGTCACGGCGGACGATCCTGCCTGCCGCGGTGTAGACCGCCGGTAACGGGCCCTGCCCGGACGCTCGCACACCAACAGTGGTGCCGGCACATCGACTGCAGTTGCGGTGCGAGCGCCGAAGTCTGTGTGTGAGCGGCCTGGAGCTACGCCGGGCGGACCAGCAGGGCCACCGGGTAGCGGCTCAGCACGTCGGACAGTCTCGGTGCCGCGCCGTCGACGGGCGTGTCGGTGATGACGTCGTGCCAGTCGCTGGTGCCCTCCGGCAGCGGGAGCACGGTGTCGGCCCAGCTCCCACGGTCTGCAAGGCCCACCGGCAGGCGGGTGGCCACCGCCACCAGCGATGCCGAGCGTGCGAAGGCCACGGCGTGTGCGGCGGCGGGGCCCTGGGCCGGCACCGGCCGGTAGCCGGTGAACACCTCCGGGCGGTACCGGCGCAGCCGCAGCGCGCTCGCCGTGACCAGCAGCTTCGCGGCACCTTCGGCGTCCACGTCGGGCAGCCAGCCGTCGTCGAGGCGCGCGAGCAGCTCGCGGCGGAGCGCCCAGTCGACGGGCCGGCGGTTGTCCGGGTCGACCAGCGAGTACTCGAAGAGCTCCGTGCCCTGGTAGACGTCGGGCACGCCGGGCCCGGCGAGCTGCAGCAGCTTCTGGCCCAGCGAGTTGGCCCGGCCCGGCGCGGCGATGCGGGCCACGAACTCCTCGATCTCGGCGACGAGGTCGGTGTCGGCGAGCACCTGCGCGGGCCATGCCGCGATCGCCTCGTCGACCTCGGGCACGGCCTCGACGTGGCTCGTGACGAGCTTGGCCTCCTTGGCCGCCTTCGCCAGGTACCCGGCCATCCGGGCGGCCGGGATCGGCCAGGCGCCCACCAGGTTCTGCCAGGCCAGCAGCTCCAGCGACCGGTCGGGCAGCGGGTGCGCGGCCGCCCACCGGCGCATCCGGCGCGCCCACTCGCCCGGGATCTCGGCGAGGGCGGCCAGGCGCGCCCGGACGTCCTCGGAGCGCTTCGTGTCGTGGGTGGAGAGGGTGGTCATCGTGGCCGGCCAGGAGGCCTCCCGCGCGGCCATGGCGCGGTGGAACTCCTGTGGGGGCACACCGAAGCGGGACGGGTCGCCGCCCACCTCGTTGAGCGCGACGAAGCGGTTCCAGCGGTAGAACGCGGTGTCCTCGACACCCTTGGCCATCACCATCCCGGACGTCTGCTGGACGCGGGTGGCGAGCAGGCCCGCCGGGTCGGCGAGCATCGCCGCGCGGATCGCCTCCAGCACGTCGGCGAGATCGGGCCGGTGGGTGCGTGCCACGGTCACCGCCGTGTCGAGGGGCTCCCGCCCCTCCGGCAGGTAGCTGCGGTAGACGGGGAAGCCGCAGAGCAGCTCGGCCACCGCGGCCCGGACGCGGTCGGCGGCCGCCCCTGGGTCCTCCTCGGTGGACGGCGCCGCCTCGGGCACCGGCACGAGCGCGGCGATCCGCCGGACCTCGGCCGCCAGGATCGTGTGGGCCACCTCCCGCCGCGCGGTGTGTTCGGCGGCGTGCACCGACTGCTTGCGGCCGGTGTGCTCGGCGGCGAGCTGGGTGAGCAGCCCCGCGCCGTCGGGGTCGACGAACACGCCCTGGATCTCGCGCAGCGCCTCATACCCGGACGTTCCGTTCACCGGCCACGACGCCGGCAGCTCCTCCCCGACGGCGAGGATCTTCTCCACCAGCAGCCAGCGGTCGGGGCCGATCGCGGCCCGGAGCCGGCGCAGGTAGGCGCCGGGGTCGGACAGGCCGTCGGGGTGGTCGACGCGGATCCCGTCGACCTCGCCGGCCGCGACCCAGCGCAGGATCTCGCGGTGGGTCTTCTCGAAGATCTCCGGCAGCTCCACCCGCACGGCCGCGAGCGTGGAGACGTCGAAGAACCGGCGGTAGGTCAGCTCGGCGGCGCCGCGCTTCCAGGATACGAGGCGGTAGTGCTGGCGCTCGTGCACCTCCTGCGCGGTGCCGGCGTCGCCGGTGCCGGGGGCCACGGGGAAGGCGCGCTCGTAGTAGCGCAGCTGTGTGCGGTCGTCGGAGAGGGCAAGCTCGGAGAGCGCCTTCTCCTCGTCGGCGTCGAGGACGGGCAGGACGAGTGGTCCGGCGGCCCAGTCGATGTCGAACGTGGCCGCGTGCTCCGACGCCCGCCCGTGCGCGAGCACGTCCCACCACCACGGGTTCGCCTGCGGGATGTCGACGCCGACGTGGTTGGGCACGATGTCCAGCACGAACCCGAGGCCGTGCTCGCGCACCGCGCCGACCAGCGCCCGGCGTCCGTCCTCTCCGCCGCGTTCGGCCGAGACGCGGGTGGGATCGACGACGTCGTAGCCGTGGTTGGATCCGGCGCCCGACTCCATGAGCGGTGACGCGTACAGCGCGCCCACTCCGAGCGCGTCGAGGTAGGGCAGCAGCCCGGCGGCGTCGCCGAACGTGGTGTCCTTCGAGAGCTGCAGCCGGTAGGTGGAGCTGGGGGCGGGGGAGTGCGACCGGTTCACGCGCCCGCCGTTCCCGTGCGCTGCAGGACGAGGACCGAGCGGGCAGGCACTCGGTGCACGCTGCCGCCCGTCACTGTGTGCGGTTCCGCGGCCACGAGGCCCGGCACCGAGGAGAGTGTGATCACCTCACCCGCCGCGGTGTCGACCACCACCGCCCACTGCGTGCCGTACTCGCGGCGGGGGAGCGTGACGTCGATGTCCTCGTAGTGGGCGTTGAGGCACAGCAGGAACGAGTCGTCGGTGACGGGCTCGCCCCGGGTGTCGGCCTCGGCCATGCCCTGGCCGTTGAGGAACACGGTGACGCACTTGCCGAACCCGGAGTCCCAGTCCTGCTCGGTCATCTCCTCACCCGAGGGCTGGAACCAGGCGATGTCGGCGAGCGCCCCGGCTCGGCGCCGGCCCACCGGGCGGCCCGCGAAGAACTTCCGCCTGCGGAACACCGGATGGGCGTGACGCAGCGCGGTGACCCCCGCCGTGAAGTGCATCAGCCCCGCGTTCTTGCCGGCCAGTGACCAGTCGACCCAGGCGAGCTCGCTGTCCTGGCAGTAGACGTTGTTGTTGCCACGCTGGGTGCGGCCGAGCTCGTCGCCGTGCAGCAGCATCGGCACGCCCTGCGACAGCATCAGCGTGGTGACGAAGTTGCGTTGCTGACGCGCCCGCAGCGTGAGCACGGCCTCGTCGTCGGTGGGCCCCTCGACGCCGCAGTTCCACGAGCGGTTGTGGCTCTCGCCGTCGCTGCCGCCCTCGAGGTTGGCCTCGTTGTGCTTGTCGTTGTACGAGACGAGGTCGGCGAGGGTGAACCCGTCGTGCGCCGTGACGAAGTTGATCGACGCGTACGGCCGGCGCCCGTCGTCCTTGTAGAGGTCCGAGCTGCCGGTGAGCCGGGAGGCGAACTCGCCGATGGTGCCCGGTTCGCCTCGCCAGAAGTCGCGGACGGTGTCGCGGTACTTGCCGTTCCACTCCGTCCACAGCGGCGGGAAGTTGCCCACCTGGTAGCCACCCGGTCCGACGTCCCACGGTTCCGCGATCAGCTTGACCTGGCTGATCACCGGGTCCTGCTGCACGAGGTCGAAGAACACCGACAGGCGGTCGACGTCGTAGAACTCGCGGGCGAGGGTGGAGGCGAGGTCGAAGCGGAAGCCGTCGACGTGCATCTCGGTGACCCAGTACCGCAGGGAGTCCATGATCAGCTGCAGGGTGTGCGGGTTGCGCACGTTCAGCGAGTTGCCGGTGCCGGTGTAGTCCATGTAGTACCGCGGGTCGTCCTCGACCAGGCGGTAGTAGGCGGCGTTGTCGATCCCCCGCAGCGAGAGCGTGGGGCCCAGGTGGTTGCCCTCGGCGGTGTGGTTGTAGACCACGTCGAGGATCACCTCGATCCCCGCGTCGTGCAGGTCGCGGACCATCGCCTTGAACTCCTGCACCTGGTTGCCGGAGCGCCCGGACGTTGTGGCGTAGGCGTGGTGCGGGGCCAGGTAGGCGATCGTGTTGTAGCCCCAGTAGTTGGAGAGGCCCTTCTCCTGCAGGTGGTGGTCGTTCAGGAACTCGTGCACCGGCATCAGCTCCACCGCGGTGACGCCGAGCGTCTTCAGGTGCTCGAGCATCACCGGGTGCGCGAGCCCGGTGTAGGTGCCGCGCAGCTCCGCCGGGATCTCCGGGTGCGCGATCGTGAGGCCGCGCACGTGGGCCTCGTAGATCACGGTCTCGTGGTAGGGGGTGCGCGGTGCGCGGTCGGTTCCCCAGTCGAAGAACGGGTTGACCACCACCGACTTCGGCACGAACGGTGCGGAGTCGGTGTCGTTGCGCCCCTCCGACTGCCCGAACGGGTATCCGAACACCGCCTCGTCCCACACGACCGGGCCGTCGAGGGCCTTGGTGTACGGGTCGATCAGCAGCTTGCTCGGGTTGCACCGCTGGCCCTGCGCGGGGTCGTACGGCCCGTGCACCCGGTAGCCGTAGCGCTGGCCCGGCTCGACGCTCGGCAGGTACCCGTGGTGGACGAACCCGTCGACCTCGCCCAGCGGCACCCGGGTCTCCTTGCCTCGTGCGCTGAACAGGCACAGTTCCACCTTCTCCGCAACCTCCGAGAAGATCGCGAAATTGGTGCCGGACCCGTCGTAGGTGGCACCCAGGGGATAGGCGTGGCCCGGCCACGGGCGCATGTGGTTCCTCCGGCGTCTCGGGAATGACCGCCAGAGGTTACCGGTGCCACCCGACAGGGCGCCGGGTCGCGGGCGGTGTCAGGCGAGCCGTGCCGGGAAGCCCCCGGTGGCCACCGGGCTCCACCGCGTCGGCGTGATCCTGATCAGCGCCTTGCCCTGCTCCTGCATCGCGCGGCGGTACTCGTCCCAGTCCGGGTGCTCCCCGGAGATGCACCGGAAGTAGTCGACGAGCGGCTCGACCGCCTCGGGCAGCGTCAGCAGTTCGGCGTCGCCGTCGACCTGCACCCACGGGCCGCCGAAATCGTCCGACAGCACGATGACCGAGGCCTTCCCGTGCCGCGCGACGTTCGTGGCCTTCGCGCGCTCCGGATAGGTCGAGACGACGATTCGCCCCTCGGTGTCGACGCCCGCGGTGACCGGCGAGCCCTGCCAGCCTCCGTCCGCACGGGGCGTGAGCAGCACCATCTTGTGTCTGCAGCGGATGAAATCGAGCATCGTTTCGCGGTCGACGGTGGAGTTCGTGGCGATGGTCCGGACCATGGCGTCCGAGCGTAGTGCGAACGTCGATACCCTTCCCGACCGTGAGCGAGCTTGCGAGCGAACGAGTGACACAGCGCCCGCGCGAAGCGCCGGCCGAGCGAAGCGAGGCCGTGCGTTGAGCACCCTCTTCACCCGGATCATCGACGGCGAACTGCCCGGACGATTCGTCTGGTCCGACGACCGCGCCGTCGGCTTCCTGTCCATCAACCCGCTCGGCCCCGGCCACACGCTCGTGGTGCCGCGCGCGGAGGTCGACCACTGGGTCGACGCCGAGCCGGACCTCCTCGCGCACCTCACGTCCGTCGCACACGCGGTGGGCAAGGCCGTCCGCGACGTCTGGCAACCGCCGCGCGTCGGTGTGATCGTCGCCGGCTTCGAGGTGCCGCACCTGCACCTCCACGTGTTCCCGGCGTGGAACATGGCCGCCTTCGACTTCGCGAACGCGGCGCCGTCGGTGGAGGCGCAGGAGCAGGAGGGACAGGCGGAGAAGCTGCGGGCCGCTCTGCGGGCTGCGGGACACGGCGACTCCGTCCCCTCCTGACGCCGCCGGCGGCCGGAGCCGAGCCGCCCCACGTGCGCCGTGCCGCACCCGTACGTGTGACAGCCGTTCGCGCGCCCGTCAGGGCCGGTCGGGTACCGCGACGGGCGGACGGGCGGCTCGCGGTGTGGTCCGCCGAGCCGCCGGGGTACCCCTCGACCGGCACGCGGCCGGAGCCGGATCGGGCGACCAGGGCGCACGCGCGACTGACCGTCGATGCCCGACTGTTGCTCTCCGTGACGATCCGGGCGCAGTTCCCGCGCCCGGGTGGCGGAGCGGGTGACGGAGCGGAGGCGTTGTTGCGGCAACCGGGCGACACCGGGCAGCATGCGAGCGGATTGACACGCACCGCGCATGATCTTTTACGGTGAGTAGACCGAACGGGCCAGCCGGTACGGTCGAGGGGGGAACGACCGCATGGCGGGTAGCGGACTCGGCGCGGTCTTCCGCGTGCCTGAATTCCGGGTGCTGTGGGCCGCCGAGCTGTTCTCGATCGCCGGTGACCAGCTCGCGCGGGTCGCGCTGGCCGTGCTCGTGTACGGCCGAACCGGCTCCGCCATGTGGGCCGCGGTCGCCTATGCCCTGACCTTCCTCCCGGCGCTGCTCGGCGGCGTACTCCTGTCGGGGCTCGCCGACCGCTACCGGCGCCGCCAGGTCATGATCGTCGCGGACGTCCTGCGCGCGGTGCTCGTCGCCGTGATGGCGATCCCGGACCTGCCCCTGTGGGCACTGTGCGCCGTCCTGGTCGCCGTCGTGCTCCTCGGCTCGCCGCACACCGCTGCCCAGGGCGCGCTCTACCCCGAGGTCCTCCACGGCGAGCTCTACGAGCGCGGCCTCGCCGTCCGGCAGATCACCAGCCAGGCGGGGCAGCTGGCCGGCTTCGCCACCGGTGGCCTGCTCGTCGCTGCCGTGAGCCCCGCCGTCGGGCTGCTGGCCAACGCCCTCTCGTTCGCCCTGTCGGCGGTCGTCGTCCGGTTCGGTGTGGCCGATCGCCCGCCACCCGCCCCCGCCCACGGAGGCGACCACGCCGTCGGCGGGCTCCGCGGCATCGCCACGGGGCTCGTCGAGATCGCCACCGACCAGCGGCGCCGCGCGCTCGTGCTGCTCGCATGGCTCGTCGGCTGGTACGTCGTGCCCGAGGCGCTCGCCGCCCCGTACGCCGACCAGCTCGGTGCAGGCCCGGCCGTCGTCGGCCTGCTCATGGCGGCCGACCCGCTCGGCAGCGTGCTCGGGGCATGGCTGTTCGTGCGGTTCGTTCCCGCCGCGACGAGGGCACGGCTCGTCGGCGTCCTGGCCGTTGCGGCCGGGATCCCGCTGGCGCTCTGCATCCTGCGCCCGGGCGTCCCGCTCACCCTCCTCCTGTGGGCGGTGTCCGGGATGTTCTCCACCGCCTACCTGCTCCAGACTCAGGCGAGCTTCGTCCGCGCCACCCCCGACGGGGGGCGCGGCCGCGCCATCGGAGTGGCGGCGTCCGGGATCATCGCGGCGCAAGGTGCCGCGGTGCTCCTCGGCGGTGTGCTCGCCGATGCGTCGGATCCGACCACCGCTGTCGCCGCGGCCGGAGTGGTCGGGGCGGTGTTGTCGGCCGGCGGGGCCATGGCCTGGCATCGCGCCAATCGCGACGCCGTGGTCGGGGCGGCGGTCCTGAACCGCGGCTGACCCACCGACTGCCGATAACGCCTCCGCGTCACCAGTTCTTGCCGCGCATGGGGGTTCCTTTCTGTGGGTGGTGTGGGGTGGGTGGTGTGTCACCAGTTCTTGCCGCGCATGGGGGTTCCTTTCTGTGGGTGGTGTGGGGTGGGTGGTGTGTCACCAGTTCTTGCCGCGCATGGGGGTTCCTTTCTGTGGGTGGTGTGGGGTGGGTGGTGTGTCACCAGTTCTTGCCGCGCATGAGGGGTTCCCTTCTGTGCGTGGTGTGGGGTGGGGGCGGCGTCCCGCTTCCCGGCCGGCTCGGCGTCTTTCACGGTCGCATGTCTGACGAGAGATGGTGGTCGGGATCGGACAGCTTGGGCGTTCTGCTCCCGCCCGGTAGCGCCGAACGGCCCATCTCGTGCCGCTGTTCGGCGGGCCGATGCAGCGCAGCGCGATCTCCTGGTGACGCAGAGGACAGGTGGGCTGACACCGGCAACGCCCTGTACTACGTTCATCTCTCAAGCGTCGAGCGGAAGTACGGATGCCAGCAGAAGCCGGAGCTCCCCCGGCCGGGCGCGGACCCACCGTCCGCATCCGCCGATGGGTCGCGGGCTGGGACCTCTGGGAGGTGCCTCGCCGGCTCGTCGTTCCCGTATTCACGGTGGAGCTCACGGCGCTCGCGCTGATGATTTTCGGGCTGTTGTCGGCCACACCGGGATCCAGCGACCTCCGCACGGCGGTCCTCATCTGCGTGCTCGGTGTGGTCCACACCGAGATCGCGCGCGACGTCGAGCGGATGCGCCGCCGGATCACGGGTGAGGAACTGCACGTCGACCTCGGTTCGGTCTGGTTCTTCATGGCCGCGGTCCTGTTGCCGCCGGGATACGCCGCCGTGGTCACGGTCCTCGTGCACTCCCACATCTGGTATCGCGCCGCGTACCGGCGCGCACCGCTGTACCGCCAGGTGTTCAACAGCGCCACGATGGTGATCTCGGCGTTCGCGGCGTCCGCCTTGATGTCCTACGTCTTTGCGCAGCAGGGGATCGACCTCCTCGACTCGCGCGCCCTGCTGGTGCTGGGCTTCGGCATGCTGGCCTTCCTCACCATCAACAGTGCGCTGGTGGCCGGGGCGATCGCCGTCAGCACCCCGAACGCCCGGCTCTCGCAGATGGTCGGTGTGTGGAGCGAGAACCTGCTGGAGATCGCCACCCTCTCGCTCGGCGCGCTCGTGGCGATGGCGTATCTGACCAACCCCTGGCTCGCGCTGTTCTGCCTGCCGCCGCTCCTGGTGCTGCACCGGGCGGTCCTCGTCCGGCAGCTCGAGGAGGCCGCGAACCTCGACGGCAAGACCGGCCTGCTCAACGCCGCCGCCTGGCATGTGCAGGCCGAGCGTGCGCTGCAGCGGTCGAAGCGCCGCGACGGCCCGCCCGGCGTGCTGGTGCTGGACCTGGACCATTTCAAGGCGGTCAACGACACCCACGGTCACCTGGCCGGCGATCAGGTGCTGTCCGCGGTCGCCGAGGTGCTGCGGGACGAGGTCAGGGAGCGGGACCTCGTCGGCCGGTTCGGCGGCGAGGAGTTCGTCGTGATGCTGGCCGGGCTCGGCGGCCGGGGCCCGACCGAGCTGGAGGCGGTGGCCGAGCGGATCCGGAGGCGTGTCTCGGACCTGCGGGTCGAGATCCCCACTCCGGACGGGCCGCTCACGGTGCGCGGGCTGAGCGTGTCGGTGGGGTGTGCGGTCATGCCGGACAGCGGCGCTGAGCTGCGGGATCTCCTCGAGGTCGCCGACCGCGCGCTGTACGCGGCCAAGGGTGCGGGGCGCAACGCCGTGCGGATGGGGAACGCGTCCTCGGCCCGGCCCGCGCTCCTGCCGGTGAACGCGAACACGAACCCGCCGCCCGTGGTCCCACCCCCCGGACTCCGCAGCAACGCCGGCGACTAGACGGGACCTCCACCCGGTCCGAGCAGAACGCTGAAGTCACCAGGACCGCGCAGGTGTGCCGCTGGGCACGATCACTCCACCATGATCGGTCCGAGCCGCACGTCCGAGTCGCCGACGCCCTGCTGCCGAGCGACTCGCAACGATCACGCCAACGCACATGTCGACCCCGCGAGACCTTCCTGGCCCCCTGCGTCTGCATTACGCTCCGTACTGCTGTCGACACACCGGGGAGCGCGATGGTGCCGGATCGAGTACCCCTCGCCGGTGCCCCGGTGCGCGCGGGAGGCTGCGCCCCGCGTGGGTGGCCGGTCTGGCGGCTGCCGCGGCTCCTGCTCGGGGCCGTGTTGCTCCTGGAGGCAGCCGCGGCCGCGATGCTCGTCGGAGGCCTCCTGACCGGGCCGTTTCCGGCGCCACCCGAGCTGTGGGCAGCGGGAGCCCTCTGCGTGCTGGGGATCGCCTACACCGAGGTGTCGGTCGGGGTGGAGCGGGAGCGGCGACGGCTGGGCGGTGTGGCCCTCGTCGACCTCAGCTCGGTGTGGAGTTTCGCGGCGGTGCTCGTCCTGCCTGGAGCGCACGCCGCCGTCGTGGCCACGCTCATCATGCTGCACCGGTGGGCGCGCGCGTGCCGTCAATGGGTCCCGCTGCACCGTCAGATGTTCAGCATCGCCACCGTCGTGCTCGCGTGCATCACCACCGGCGCCCTCCTCGAGGCCGCCGACCCGGTCGCCGACCCGGTGGAGCAGTCGTTGTGGATCCTGCTCGTCGCGATGTTCCTGTTCATGGCGGTCAACCTCGGTCTCATCGCCGCCGTCGTGGCGTACAGCGCGCCGCGCGCCGGCCCGGCGACGGTGCTCGGGCCCGTGGACGAGAACCTCCTGGAGCTCGCCATGCTGTGCATGGGCGCGCTGATCGCGATCGCGGTCGCCCTCAACCCGGCGCTGCTCGTGCTGATCCTGCTCCCGCTGTACGTGGTGCTCAGGGCGGTGCTGATCCGGCCTCTGGAGGTGGCGGCCAGCACGGACGGCAAGACCGGGCTCCTCAACGCCGCCGCCTGGGTCACCGAGGCGGATCGCGTCCTCGCCCGCACGGATGCCGCCGAGCGGGGCTGCGGCGTGCTGATCCTCGACCTCGACCATTTCAAGGCGGTCAACGACACTCATGGCCACGCCGTCGGCGACCACGTGCTGGCCGCGGTGGCGGCCGGGCTCCGCCAGGTGGTGCGGGCACGCGACCTCGTGGGCCGCATGGGCGGCGAGGAGTTCGTGGTGATGACGCGGCGCGCAGCGGGCGGCGCCCGCTCGGTCGAGCTCGAGACGGTGGAGCTCGAGGTGGTGGCCGAGCGGATCCGGGCCCACGTGGCCGGCCTGCGCCTCGAGGTGCCGACGCTGCGCGGCCCGCTGCTGATCGCCGATCTGACCGTCTCGGTCGGGGGCGCGGTGGCCGCGGTGGGCGGCAGTGATCTCGCCGCCCTGTTGCAGACCGCGGACAACGCCCTCTACGCGGCTAAGCGCGCCGGCCGCAACGCGGTACGGGTGGCGGTGGTGTCGTCCGAGACCGTGCCCGTGCAGCTCGCCGGCCGTGGATCGGTCTTACCGGCGCAGGACTGATCACCGGGCGTTGTGCAAGGCCCTCACCACCCCGGCGACCGTCGGGAACGCCGTTGTCGATCAGGTCGGGCCGCGAGTGCTCATGTTCCAGCTCGGCGTCCGATGAGAGGAATGGCGGGAATCAGGTCCAGTCGCGGTTTCGCATGGGATTTCCTCCTTCCGCTCTCGATCCACTGCGGTGGGCGTGAGCACGTTCGATGACGGCGGAGGCTGATCGCGCGTCGATTCAGCCGCCTCGGGGAACCGCCACCTTCGCGATCGCGAGCGGCGCGTGTTCCATGCGCTGCAAGTGGTTACTGCATTCAGGTGTGCAGCGACGCCGCGAGTGGCCGAATTGTGCGGTCCGGGCCTTCGCGCCGTCTCACTGTGTCACGGCAGCCCGGGCCGGGACCCCGAGTGGGTGACATGATGAGGGTCCACCACTACGCTCGGTGTTGACGCCGAGGACCTACCGAGAGCGCTGATGTCCGCAGATCCCGAGGGAGCCCGTCCCACGGCTCGACCGGTCCGCGCACGGATGATCCGGCGGTGGCCCCTCTGGGAGATGCCGCACCGGCTCGCGATATCGGTGCTCGTCGTCGAGGCCACGGTGCTCGGGCTGGTTGCCGCAGCCGCGGCCCGGATGCCGGTCCCCGACGGAATTCAGCTGATGCAGTCCGTACTGCTCGCCGCCCTGGGCGTTCTGCACACGGAGACCGCGATCGGCGTTGAGCGGATCCGCAGGCGCGTCATGGTCGGCAACCACGTCAATCTCAGCTCGGTGTGGACATTCGCCGGCGCCATCGTGTTGCCGCCCGTGTGTGCGGCCGCGGTCGCGGTCGTGGTGCACCTGCACGTGTGGTTGCGCACCGGGCGGCCGCGCGTGCCGCTCTACCGCAGCGTCTACAGCGCCGCCACGATCGTGCTGGCCTGTCTGGGTGCCGCGGCGGTGATCGATTTCCTCGGCTCGGGGCCCGCTCCGCTGTCCGCCGCGGGCGTTCCCGGGATCACGCTCGCGCTGCTCGTCTACACCACGATCAACACCGGGCTCGTCGCCGGTGCCATCGCGATGAGCGCCCCGCAGCCCGACATGGCCCGCGTGCTCGGCCGCTGGGACGACAACCTCCTGGAGATCGCCACCCTCTCGCTCGGCGCGCTCGCCGCGGTGGCCCTGGTCGTCAACCCGTGGCTCGTTCTGCTCGTCGTCCCGCCGCTCCTGGTGCTGCACCGCGCGGTGCTGGTGCGTCACCTGGAGGAGGCCGCGAGCATCGATGGCAAGACGGGCCTGCTGAACGCCGTGGCGTGGCACGCGCAGGCGGAGCAGCTGGTGCTGCGCGCCAACCCGGCCGACGGTCCGCGCGGCGTGCTCGTGCTGGACCTGGACCACTTCAAGGCGGTCAACGACACGTACGGTCACCTCGCCGGTGATCAGGTGCTGGCCGCGGTCGCGGGAGGGCTGCGGGCCGAGGTTCGCGACCGCGACCTCGTCGGTCGCTTCGGCGGCGAGGAGTTCGTGGTGCTGCTCGCCGGGCCGGCGGCCGGTGCGGCCGCCGAGCTGGAGGCGGTGGCCGAGCGCATCCGCCGACGGGTGGCCGACCTCCGGGTGGAGATGCCCACCCCGGACGGTCCGCTCACCGTCTCCGGGCTCACCGTCTCGATCGGGGTCGCGGTCGCCCCCGCCGAGGGCGCCGACCTCCGCACCCTGCTCCAGGTGGCCGACACCGCCCTGTACGCAGCCAAGCGGGCCGGGCGCAACACCGTGCGCACGGGTACGCCGCCCGGTGCGGCGTCCCCCGTTGCGGCCCGCCACGGCGGTGAGCCTGCACCGGACACCGGGTGGGTAGTCGACGGAGAGTAACCGGCTGGTCGCCGAGGACCACCCCCATGTGCGATCACAGTCCTCCTGACATGCCGTTCACGCCTTACTAGCCTCGGCCGTCAGGGCCCGTGCGGGTCGCGGTGAAGGAGGGGCGGACGTGGAGGAGCCCTCTCAGCCGCGGAATCCGACGGGGTGGGGCCTCGCTGGTCGAGACCCCGCCCGATGGGAGCTGTGGCGGTTGCCCCCGAGGGCGGTGGCGCTGGTGCTCGCCGTCGAGGTCGCAGCCGTGGTGTCCGTCGTCGCCCACCTGATGATGCCCGCCCGCAACGCGCTCACCGGCGAGACCCTGGCCCTCGCCGCATTCCTGACACTGCTGAGCGTCGTGCACACGGAGCTCGCCACCGGCATCGAGCGGATCCGCCGCCGGGCTGCCGAGACCTCCTACTTCGATCTCAGCTCGGTCTGGACGTTCGCCGCGGCGCTGCTGCTGCCGCCCGCGCTCGCGGCGGCCGTGATCGCCGCCGTGTACCTGCATCTGTGGCACCGGGTGTGGCGGCCCGCGAAGGTGCCGCTGCACCGCCACCTCTACACGACCGCCACCGTCGTGCTCGCCGCCGGCGCGGCGCACACCGCCGTGGAGCGGGCGGGTGGGCTGCCGGGTGGCCCCGACGACGTCGCCGGTGTCGCGGGCATCGCCGGCGCCGTGCTGATCTACGTCGTCGTCAACACGCTCCTCGTCGCCGGGGTCATCGCCCTCACCAGCGAGTGGCCCGGCCTGCGCTGCCTCGTCGGACGCCTCGACGACAACGCGATGGAGGTGGCCACGCTCTGCATGGGCGGGCTCGCCGCCGTCGCGATCGGGTCGACGCCATGGCTGGTCGCGCTCGTGCTGCCGCCGATCCTCGTGCTGCACCGCGCGGTGCTGGTGCGCCACCTCGAGGAGGTGGCGAGCACCGACGCCAAGACCGGCCTGCTCAACTCGGCCGCATGGCAGGCGGAGGCGGCGCGGGTGCTGCGCCGGGCGCAACGTGCGCAGGGCGCGGCCGCCGTGCTCATCCTCGACCTGGACCACTTCAAGCTGGTCAACGACGCCCACGGGCATCTCGCGGGTGACGACGTGCTGGCCGCTGTCGCCGCCCAGCTGCGCGACGGGGTGCGCGACGGCGACCTCGTCGGCCGCTTCGGCGGCGAGGAGTTCGTGGTGCTGCTGGCGGACCTGCCTCCCGGTGCGCGCGGCCGGGCGGAGGTGCGGGCGGTGGCCGAACGGCTGCGCAGGCTGGTGGCCGAGCTCGACGTCCCGGTCTGCACGCCCGACGGCAACCTCACGATCACCGGCCTGACCGTGTCGGTGGGTGGTGCCTCCGTGCCCGGCGACGGCACCACGCTCGACCAGGTGCTCAAGGTCGCCGACGCCTCCCTGTACGCGGCCAAGCGCGGCGGGCGCAACGTGGTGCGGATCGCGGGGCCCGTGCAGATCCCGGCTCCCCGCACAGCCGACTCTGTTTGACCGCCTCCGCTTCGCTCCGGCGGCTCGCGGGCCCTTCAGTCGCCGTCCCGCTCGCTCGGTCATCGGTCTCGCTGCGTTCGGCACGCCGAGCTCCGGCCGCGCGCGGGATCCGGCGGCTTCCGTAAGCTGGCCCGGTGACCGTGTTGCGATCCGTCCGTGGCCCGGCTGACCTGAAACGGCTCGGCGCAGACCAGCTCCCGGCCCTGGCCGCCGAGATCCGCCGCGAGCTGGTGGCCTCGGTGTCGCGCACCGGCGGGCATCTCGGTCCCAACCTCGGCGTCGTCGAGTTGACCATCGCGTTGCACCGCGTCTTCGACTCGCCCCGCGACACCCTGATCTGGGACACCGGCCACCAGGCGTACGTGCACAAGATGCTCACCGGCCGCCACGACGGCTGGGAGTCGCTCAAGAAGACCGGGGGCCTGTCCGGCTACCCGTGCCGCGCCGAGAGCGAGCACGACCACGTCGAGAACAGCCACGCCTCCACCTCGCTGTCCTGGGCCGACGGCCTCGCCCGCGGCTACGCGCTCACCGGCCAGGACCGCCACGTCGTCGCGGTGATCGGCGACGGCGCCCTCACCGGCGGGATGGCGTGGGAGGCGCTCAACAACATCGCCGCCGGGCGAAGGCCCGGCTCGGACGGCACCGGGGGCAAGGACCGCAACGTCGTCATCGTCGTCAACGACAACGGCCGTTCCTACGCCCCCACGATCGGTGGTGTCGCCGACCGCCTCGCCACGCTGCGGCTGCAGCCCGGCTACGAGCGCGTGCTGGAGGCCGGCAAGCAGGCGCTGTCCCGCACGCCGGTGGTGGGCGGGCCGATCTACGCCGGGCTGCACGCGCTCAAGGCGGGCGTCAAGGACGCGCTGAGCCCGCAGGAGCTGTTCTCCGACCTGGGGCTCAAGTACTTCGGCCCGGTCGACGGGCACGACATCACGGCGATGGAGTGGGCGCTGCGGCGGGCCCGGCACTTCGGCGGGCCGGTCATCGTGCACGCCGTCACGCAGAAGGGGCGGGGGTACCGGCCCGCCGAGAACGACGAGGCCGAGCAGATGCACAGCCCGGCCGCCTTCGACCCCGAGACCGGGCTGCCGACCGCCCCGCCCTCCGTCGGCTGGACGAGCGTCTTCGCCGAGGAGCTCGTGGCCCTCGGGGCGCGCCGCCCGGACGTCGTCGCCATCACCGCCGCGATGCTCGGCCCCACCGGCCTCGCGCCGTTCGCCCGGGCGTTCCCGGAGCGCTGCATCGACGTCGGCATCGCCGAGCAGCACGCGCTCACGTCCGCGGCCGGCCTCGCGATGAGCGGGATGCACCCGGTCGTGGCCCTCTACTCCACGTTCCTGAACCGGGCGTTCGACCAGCTCCTGCTGGACGTGGCCATGCACGGCAAGGGCGTGACGCTGGTGCTGGACCGCGCGGGCGTCACCGGCAACGACGGGCCGTCGCACAACGGGATGTGGGACCTCTCGCTGCTCGGGATCGTGCCCGGCATGCGGGTCGCGGCCCCCCGCGACGTCGCCTCGCTGCGCGAGGAGCTGGCGGAGGCCGTGGCGGTCGAGGACGGGCCCACGGCGATCCGCTTCCCCAAGGGCTCGGTCATCGAGTCGGTGCCGGCGCTGCGCCGCGTGGGCGGCGTGGACGTGCTGCACGAGTCCGCCTCGGACGAGCCCTCGGTGCTGCTGGCGTGCGCCGGCGCGTTCGGGGAGCTCGGCGTCGCGGCGGCGCGGCGGCTGGAGCAGCAAGGTGTCGCCGTCACCGTGGTCGACCCGCGGTGGGTGCTGCCGGTCCCCGATGTGCTCGTCGACCTCGCCCGCGCCCACCGCCTGGTCGTCACCGTCAGCGACGCCGGCCGCCACGGCGGTTTCGGTTCCGCGCTCGCGGCGGTGCTGCGCGACGCGGAGTGCGACGTCCCGCTGCGCGACCTCGCGCTCCCGCAGCACTTCCTCGACCACGGCAGCCGGGCCGACGTGCTGCACGCCGCCGGGCTCACCGCGCAGGACGTGGCCCGCCGCGTCACCGAGTGGGCGGCGGCGCTGCCGGCCGGGGCCGATTCGATCTCCGCGGAGCGCGCACCGTCGGAAGAGGAGGCGCGCTGATGCGGGTCCTGGTCGTCGAGGACGAGCGGGCGCTGGCCGACGCGGTGGCCCGCGGCCTGCGGCGGGAGGGCATGGCCGTCGACGTCGCCTACGACGGCGACTCCGGCCACGAGAAGTCGGTGATCACGCGCTACGACGTGGTGGTGCTGGACCGGGACCTGCCGGGCATGTCCGGCGACCGGCTGTGCGCGGAGATCGTCGCGGCGGGGTCCACCACCCGGGTGCTGATGCTGACGGCCAGCGGCACCCTCGCCGACAAGGTCGACGGGCTGTCCCGCGGCGCCGACGACTACCTCGCCAAGCCGTTCGACTTCCCCGAGCTCGTGGCGCGCTGCCGGGCGCTGGGCCGCCGGGCCACCCCGGCCGTGCCGCCGATGCTCGTCGCCGGCGACGTCGCGCTGGACCCGGCACGCCGCACCGTGCACCGCGACGAGCGGCCCGTCGAGCTCACCCGCAAGGAGTTCGGGGTGCTGGAGGTGCTGCTGGCCGCCGGCGGAGCCGTGGTGAGCAGCGAGGAGCTCCTGGAGCGGGTCTGGGACGAGAACGCCGATCCGTTCACCACCACCGTGCGGGTCACCGTGATGACCTTGCGCAAGAAGCTCGGAGACCCCGGCGTCATCGAGACCGTGGTCGGCGCCGGCTACCGGGTGCCCACCGCCGGATAGGGCAGGACGGAGGCTGCCGTGGCCGAGCCCGCGCCGTCCCCGACCCGCACCGCGGGCCGGCCGCCGCAGCAGGCGGTCCCGCCTGCGCCGCCGCCACCCGAGCCGCCCCGGGTGCCGCACCGGCGCCGCGGGGGCGGGCTGCGACCGCGGCTCACCCTCGTCTGCACTGCGGTGGTCGCGCTCGTCAGCGCGCTCCTGCTGTGGCTCGGGTGGCTGCTCGTCGGCGGTGTGGCGCGGAGCGTGCCGTCGCTGCCGCCGGGCACCACGGTCCGCGTCGGCGACATCTCCGTGCCAGCGGAACGGCTCAACGACGCCATCGGCGCCGCGGCCCGCGCCGACGTGCTGCGGGCAGGCCTGATCGCGTTCCCGCTGGTCGTCGCCGCGGCGGCGGTGGTGTCCTGGGTGCTCGTCGGGCGGGTACTCGGCCCGCTGCACGCCGTCACGGCCACGGCGCGGCGCCTCACCGTCGAATCCCTGGACACGCGCACGGGCCTGCGGGACGCCCGCGGTGAGGTCGCCGAGCTGGCCGCGGGCTTCGACGCGATGCTGGATCGGTTGCAGGCCGCGTTCGACGCTCAACGCCGGTTCGTCGCCAACGCGAGCCATGAGCTGCGCACGCCGCTGTCGGTGTTGCGCACCGAGGTGGACGTCACCCTCTCCGACCCGGACGCCGACGCCGCGGAGCTGCGCCGGATGGCGGCCGTCGTGCGCGAGGCCACCCGCCGCGCCGACGACCTCATCGCCGGCCTCCTGCTGCTCGCCCGCACCGAGAGCGCCGAGCTCGCCGAGGTGAGTCCGGTCGACCTGGCCGACGTCGTGGTGCCCGCGGTCGCGGCCGTTCGCGCCGAGGCCGGGAGGCGCGGGCTGCGCACGCAGGTCAGGGCCGCCGCGGCCCCGACGCGCGGCGACCCGGTTCTGCTCGAACGCGTGGCCGGCAACCTCGTCGAGAACGCCGTGCGGCACAACGTGACCGGCGGCTGGCTGGAGGTCTGCACCGGCACCGCGGACGGGCTGGCCCGGCTGCAGGTCTCCTCCAGCGGCCCGGAGATCCCGGGCGAGGCGGTCACCGAGCTGTTCGAGCCCTTCCGCCGCGGCCCCGTGGCCCGCACCGCCGACACCCCGGGCTCGGGCCTGGGGCTCTCGATCGTGCGGGCCGTCGTGCAGGCCCACGGCGGCCGCGTGTGGGCCGAACCGGTACGGGGCGGGGGCCTCGCGGTCACCGTCGAGCTCCCGGCCCGCTGAGCGGGGCCGGGCTCACGGGTCAGCGGCAGTCAGGGCCTTCTCCAGGTGCGGGGTCAGGAGGTCGATCTGCCACTCCCGGGCACCGCCGGCGCGTAGGGCCGCCCCCACGTCGCCGTCGGCGGGCGGGCTCCAGCACAGGCGCCGCAGCAGGTCGGGCTGCAGCAGGTTCTCCACCGGCACGTGCCACTGCTCGCCCACGTCGGCCACGGCGGCGCGGGCGGCTGTGAGCCGCGTGGCGGCGTCCGGGTCGCGGTCGGTCCAGCGCGAGACGGGGGGCGGTCCGTCGTTGGGCGGGGCGGAGCGCGGGTGGTCGGCGGGGTCGAGCGCGGCCGCCTTCTCCAGGGCCGCGAACCAGTACGGCGTGAGGCGGCGCTGGGCGCGTCCGCGGAAGGTCGGCATCTCGGCGAGGGCCTGTGCGGACGTGGGTTCGGCGGCCGCAGCCGCGACGATCGCGCTGTCCGGGAGCACCCGCCCGGGTGCGATGTCGCGCTCGGCCGCGAGCCGGTCGCGGGCCTCCCACAGCGCGCGGGCGGCGGCGAGCAGCCGTGGCTTGCGCAGCTTGTGGACCCCGGAAAGGCGTCGCCACGGCTCCGCGCGGGGCATGGGTGGCGGTGCGGTGCGGACGGCCTCGAACTCCTGCCAGGCCCACTCCAGCTTGCCCTGCTCGGCCAGCTGCCGGGCGAGCTCGTCGCGCAGCTCGACGAGCACCTCGACGTCGAGCGCGGCGTAGACGAGCCAATCCTCGGGCAGCGGGCGGCGCGACCAGTCGGCGGCGCCGTGGCCCTTCTCCAGCGACAGCCCCAGCAGCTGCTCCACCAGCGGGCCCAGCCCGACGCGGGGGAGCCCGGCGATCCGGGCGGCCAGCTCGGTGTCGAACAGCCGCGACGGCGCGAGACCCACCTCGGCCAGGCACGCGAGATCCTGGCTGGCCGCGTGCAGCACCCACTCGGGCCCGGTGAGAGCAGGCGCGAGCGCAGAAAGGTCGCTGCCGAGCGGGATCGGGTCGATCAGCGCCGAGCCCGCGCCGGCCCGGCGCAGCTGGACGAGGTATGCCCGCTGCGAATACCGGAATCCGGAGGCCCGTTCGGCGTCGACGGCGATGGGCCCGCTGCCACTCGCGATGGCGTCCGCGGTGTGGACGAGTGCAATGCGGTCGACGACGACCGCAGGCAGTCCGTCGGCGGGCCGCAACAGCGGGACCGGCGCCGGAACGTCCGGGTCGTCGTCGTCCTCGAGTGTTCTTCCGGTCAGCGGATGACCCCGGCACGCATCGCCAGCGCAACCATCTGCGCGCGGTCTCCCGTGCCGAGCTTGCGCCCGATGCGGGAGAGATGGCTCTTCACAGTGAGCGCGGAGAGGCTCAGGGCCTCGCCGATCTCCTTGTTGGACTGCCCGTCCGCCACGAGCTGCAGCACCTCCACCTCACGCGCCGAGAGCTCGCGTGGGGTGTTGTCGGTGCCCGGCACCCGGGTGCCGGTAGCCAGCAGCGGAGCGACTGTGGGGTCGGCGTAGACGCCCCCGTCCAGCACCCGCTTGACGCCGTCGGTGACGATCGCCGCCGACGCCGACTTGAGCAGGTACGCCTGCGCCCCCGCCTGGAACGCCGACCGCACCGCGTACGGGTCGTCGGACGAGGCGAGCACGACGAGACGATTCCAGCCCAGCGATCGCAGCTCGGTGACCAGGTCCAGCCCACTGCCATCAGGCAGTCCCAGGTCGAGGATCGCCAGGTCACACGGCCCGTTGGCGTGTGCACGCGCACGCGCCTCGGCCACCGACGCGGCTTCGTACACCGTGCCGGCGCCCATCGAGCGCAAGCGCGCGGCGATCGCCTCGCGCAGGAGCGGGTGGTCGTCCACCACCAGCACCGAGAACAGCTCTTCCCGCGGGTGCGGGACCATCGCGGGCGACAGCACAGCATGGGCGGGTGGATGCCCCGCAGCGCCGCGAATCGGCGCGCCCTGGCCCACAACGGCCACGTCACTACCTCCCTGGAGTCGGTCGTTGCCCCCCGACCGGCACCAGATCCCCGGTCGGAGGAACTACTCGCCCGACCGCCCGAGGAGGTGTCGTGGAGGAAGCGTAGCCCCCCAAGCGGTCTAACGTCGTGTATCGGATCGAACTTCTCCGGGTGAAAGTTACAGCGTTGTCGATGCCGATCCACTCGTCCGGGTGAGGATATTGATCACTGGGAGCATCGAACGTGCTGGTGAACCCCCGGATCACCCGTCCGTGATCACGTCTTGCTAAATACGGCGAGCGGCAAGCGGGAGTACGCCCACCGGCGGCAGACCGGCCGCCGAAGCCACCAGAGCGCAGAAGGCTTCGGCGTGTCGCGACAGGTCGGCGCCCACCGGCGTCCAGGAGGCGCGCAGCTCCACGTCGTCGTCGCGGCGCGGACCGGCGATGTCGCCGAACCGCACCGAGGACGTCTGGGTGACGGTGCCGCCCAGCGCGACGTGCTCGGCGCCGGAGAGCTCGAGGGCCTCGGTCAGCCAGGACCATCCGACGACCGGCAGCATCTCGTCGCCGAGCTGCTCGGGCTCCAGCCGGGCCTGCACGAAGCAGACGAGCCGGAAGGTGCCTCCCCAGGCGTCCTGCCCGGCCGGGTCGTGCAGCAGGATGAGCCGGCCGGAGGTGTCGGGCTCGTCGGCCCCGCCGTCGGCGTCCACGTCCTCTCCGTCGGTCACGGCCTCCACGCTGAGCGCCCACGTCCACGGCGCGAGCCGGGGCGGTGCGTCCAGCGGGGCGAGCACCAACTCCGGTCGCGGCCGCACGGCGCGCAGTGAGGCGACGGCCTGCTGGAACTCCTGTGGTGGGGCGGGCGCGTCGGACACGAGCGAGGACTTTAGGTCGCTCTCGGTGATCTGCAGGCGAGGCGCGCCGCACACAGGACAACCCGGACGTGGGACCTCGACCGCCCGCCGGTGACGCGGTGGTGGGGCGTGGGAGGATGGCGGGACCATGAGCGAGCGGAGCTTGCGGAGCGAGCGAATCATCAGTGCAGCGTGTCCGCGAAGCGGTCGCCCGAGCGCCAGCGAGGGCGGACGGTGAGTCTCATGCCCGCCTCCGACGTCCATCCCCGGCGGCAACTGCCCGCGGCGCCCCTTCTCGCCGCCGCGCGCGGGGAGCGACCGTCGCGCGTGCCGGTGTGGTTCATGCGCCAGGCCGGGCGGTCGCTTCCGGAGTACCGGGCCTTGAGGGCCGGCGCCGGGATGATGCAGGCCTGCCTCACCCCCGACCTCACCTGCGAGATCACGCTGCAACCGGTGCGCAGGCACGGGGTCGACGCCGCGATCCTGTTCAGCGACATCGTCGTGCCGCTCTACGTCGCCGGGGTCGGCGTGGACATCGTCGCCGGCACCGGGCCCGTGGTCGCCCATCCGGTGCGCACCATGGCCGACGTCGATCGGATCCCGCCGCTGTCCGTCGAGCAGGTCGCTCCCGTCACCGACGCGATCGGGCTGCTCGTCCCCGAGCTGGGTGACACCCCGTTGATCGGCTTTGCGGGCGCCCCGTTCACCCTCGCCTCCTACCTCATCGAGGGCGGTCCCAGCCGCAACCACGAGCGCACCAAGGCCATGATGCGGGCCGCGCCGGACGTGTGGCACGCGCTGATGGCGCGGCTCGCCGACATCACCGGCACCTTCCTGAGCGCCCAGGTGGCCGCGGGTGTCGACGCGGTGCAGCTGTTCGACTCGTGGGCCGGTGCGCTGTCCGAGCGCGACTACCGCGAGTACGTCCTGCCCCACTCCGCCCGGGTCCTGCAGGGCGTGGCCGGTGCCGGCGTGCCGCGCATCCACTTCGGGGTGGGCACCGGCGAGCTGCTCGGCGCGATGGCCGAGGCGGGCGCCGACGTCGTGGGCGTCGACTGGCGCATACCGATGGACGAGGCCGCGCGCCGCACGGGCGGCCGTGTCGCGGTGCAGGGCAACCTCGACCCCGCCGTGCTGTTCGCCGACCGGGCCTCGATCGAGGCCGAGGCCCGCCGGATCGTCGCGGAGGGCCGCCCCACCCCCGGGCACGTGTTCAACCTCGGCCACGGCGTGCTGCCGGACACCGACCCCGATGTCCTCACCCGGCTCGTCGAGCTGGTGCACACGCTGCAGCCGTGACCGCCCGCGTCGCGGTGGTGGGCGGCGGGATATCCGGGCTCGCCGCGGCACACCGGCTGCGCACGCTCCTGGGGCCGGCGGCACGCGTCGAGGTGCTCGAGCAGCGCGACCGCGTCGGTGGCGTGCTGCGCACCGTCGACCTCGCCGGGGTGCCCTTCGACGTCGGGGCAGAGGCGTTCCTCGCCCGCCGCCCGGAGGTGCCCGCGCTGCTGGCCGAGCTCGGGTTGGCGGACGCGCTGGTGCACCCGACGGGAGCCGCCGCGTCGGTGCGCGCCGCGGGGCGCACCGGGCCGCTGCCGACCGGCACCCTGCTCGGTGTCCCCACCAGCGCCGCCCGGCTCGACGCCCTGTTGTCGGCCGCGGGGCTCGCCGCGGTGGCGGCCGAGCCGGAACGACCGCTCTCCTGGGCACCCGGCGGCGACGTCGCGCTCGGTGGGCTGCTGCGCAACCGGTTCGGCGACGAGATCGTCGACCGGCTCGCCGACCCGCTGCTGGGCGGGGTCTACGCGGGCCGCGTCGACACGCTCGGCCTGCGGGCCACCGTGCCCGCCCTCGCCGCCGCCCTCGACGCCGGCGCCCCCTCCCTGACCGCCGCCGCCGACGCCACCACCACCCCACCCGCGAGTCCCGCAAACGGACAGGGCGAGTCCCCCGAACGAGCAGGGCGAGTCCCGCAAACGGGCAGGGCGATCCCCGCGAACGGGCCGGTCTTCGGCGCCGTGCGCGGCGGCTACCGGGTGCTGCTGGACGCCCTCGTCGCGGCGTCCGGCGCCGAGGTCCGGCTGGGGACCACGGTGCGGGAGCTGCAGCGCCGGGAGGGCGGCTGGCGGCTCCTCCTCGGGCCGACCACCGAGCCCGAGACCCTCGACGTGGACGCCGTCGTGCTCGCCGTCCCGGCCCCGGCGGCGGCTCGGCTCCTCGCCGGCGTGGCCCCGGTGGCGGCCGGCGCGGTGGGGGAGATCGACCTCGCGTCCTCCGTGGTGGTCGCGCTGGCCTTCCGGGCCGACGACGCCGCGTCGCTGCCGCCGACGTCGGGCGTGCTCGTCGCGGCGGACGAGCCGCTGGCCGTCAAGGCCTTCACCCACTCGTCCACGAAGTGGGCGCACCTGGCGGAAGGCGGGCTGGTGCGGCTGCGGGCCTCGCTGGGCAGGTTCGGCGAGGCCGCGAGCCTGCAGGTGGAGGACGCCGAGCTCGTCGCCCGCGCCCGGGCCGACCTGGGAGTGCTCGCCGGCATCACCGCCGCGCCGGTGGCCACCCACGTGCAGCGGTGGGGTGGGGGCCTGCCGCAGTACGGCGTGGGCCACCTCCACCGGGTGCGCGCGATCGCGGAGGGGCTGCCGGCGGGCGTGGCCGTGGCCGGGTCGGCGCTGCACGGCGTCGGCGTGCCCGCCTGCATCGCCACCGCCCGGGCGGCAGCCGAGCGCGTGGCCACCGAGCTGGCGGCCGCGCGGACCTGATGGGGTGAGCGGCCCCGTGACCTGCCCTTCCCGGCGGTCGACGTGGGTGGGTTACTGCACGTCGGAGTCGGGCGGCGGCAGCTGGACCGTCCGCTGCGGCTCCACGGCGGCGACCCCGGAGACGCTGCCGAGCGCCTGCACGCGCTGCGTGTCGGCCGAACCGGTGATCACACCGATCGGGCGCAGCACCTGATCGACGCGCATCCCCCCGTTCTCCAGGGCGGCCACGACCTCGTCGATCCGGTCGATCGCGTCGTCGGCGACGGAGATCGTGATCTTCTCGGGCATCGTGCTCTCCTCTCAGGCGCCGGGTGCCCGGACCAGGCCGGACCCGACGTCGCTCGCCGGCAGCGGCAGCCGCTGCGCAGCCTGGACGAGCTGAGCCCACAGCTCCTGGCCGGTGGCCCCCGTGCGCTGGGACCACAGCACGGCGATGCCGGCGACGTGCGGCGTGGCCATGCTGGTGCCGGAGATCGTGTTCGTTCCCTCGGGCCCCGGCCAGGACGAGTACACGTCGACGCCCGGCCCCGCGATGTCGACCTGCCCGCCCTCGACCGCCGTGCTCGCGGCGGAGAAGTCGGCGATCGCCAGCGCACCGTCGACCGCGCCGACGGCCATGATCGACGGGCTGTTGGCCGGCACCCCGACGAAGCCGGGGTCGCCCGAGCCCCGGCGGGCGTTGTTGCCGGCGGCCGCCACGATCAGCGTCCCGGCCGCGAGGGCACGCCGGCCCGCGGTCTCGTACGCCGTGGAGACCTCCCTGACGTCGGCGCCGAGCGACATCGAGATCACCCGGGCGCCGGCGGCGATCGCCCAGCTCATGCCGGCGAGGATGTCGGCGTCGGTGCCGGACCCGTCGTCGCCGAGGACCTTGCCGACCAGGATGCGCGCCTCGTGGGCGATCCCGTAGCGCCGTCCGGTGGCCGGCACGAGCGCCCCGCACGCCGTTCCGGTGACGTGGGTGCCGTGGCCCTGCGCGTCCTGGGCGGTCTCGCCGTCGACGAAGGACCTGGCCTCGATGTCGCGGCCGGCGAAGTCGGGATGGTCGAGGTCGAGGCCGGTGTCGAGCACCGCGATGGTGAGACCGGCGCCGGTCTCCGGGGAGTCGGCGACGCCGGTGGCCTGCAGGCCCCAGGTCAGCTTGTCGGTGTCGCCGAACTGCGTGGGCGCCGGCGCACCCTCGCCCTCGACCTGGGTGTGCAGGAACTGTGCGGCGTCGCGGAAACCACGCAGGTACTCCTCGGAGAGCGCCTCGCCGATCGCCCGCTGCACCCGCTCCGGCTCCACACCCAGCACCCGACGGTCGGCGCGCGCGGCGCTCAGCTGCTGCGCCGAGAGGTCCGCGACGGCTACCCCCAGCTCGGCGAAGAGCGTCGGCCGGGTCCGCGGCGCCGCGCCGCGCTCGGCGTCGCGGGTGTTCGTGACCTCCTCCGCGGCGGTCAGCTCCCGCACCGCCGCGCAGGCGCCGTCGTCGTCCCCCAGCAGGTCCTCGCTCAGCACCAGCAGGTAGCGGCCGGTCAACGACGCTTCCCCGGCCGCCCCGACGTTCCGAGCTCCCACCACGTGCCTCCTCCTGATCACCGTCACCCGACGGGGTCACATCGTGCCGGGGTGTGGCGGGTGTGTCATGGCGGGGCGCGTCGACCGGCGGCGTCAGCCAGCGGCGACCGAGAGCGACGTGCCCCGCACCGCGTCGTCGGTGACGGCCTGCAGCACCGCGTCGGCGAGGTCGGCGCGGGCGATCCGGTACGAGCCGCGCACGTTCGCGCCGACCCGCCGCCGTACCCGGCCGGTCCGCGGGCCGTCGGTGAGCTGCGGCGGGAGCACGATCGTCCAGTCCAACCCGCTCGCGCGCACGATCGTCTCCATCGCGCGCATGTCGGCGAAGGCGTGCCGCAGGACGTAGCCGAGCACGGGCTTCACCACGAACCGGATGAACGGGTCGTCCCCGGTCGTGTGGGCGCCGGAGGCGCTCACCGCCACCAGTCGGCGGACCCCGGTCGCCCGCATCGCGGCGATGATCACGGGGGCGGCGTCGGCGCGGACGGTGGTGGGACCGGTTCCGTGCGAGCCGAGGGCGTCGACCACGGCATCGGCGCCGTCGACCGCGCGCTCCACCGACTCCTGGTCGTCGAGTCGCGCCGTGACGACCGTCAGGCCGTCGGCGGCCGGCACGGGCAGCCGGGCCGGATCGCGCACGACCGCGACCACCTGGTGGCCGGCGCCCAGCGCCTGCTCGACGACGTGCCGCCCGGTGCCTCCGGTGGCCCCGAACACGGTGATGCGCATGCGTCCTCCTTGGGGTGAGTGAACACTCACCACTAGGGTGGGTGAGTACTCACTCACCGTCAAGCGGCGGCTGAGGACCTGCTGAGGAGGCGCATGGGAACGCGGGAGGACATCGTGGGCGCCGCGGCCCGGATCATGCGCACCGAGGGATATGCGCGGGCCACCACGAAGGAGATCGCCCGCGCCGCCGGCTACTCGGAGGCCACCCTCTACAAGCATTTCCAGGACAAGACCGAGATCTTCCTGCGGGTACTCGACGAGCAGCTCCCGGGTCTCGCGGCCCTCCTCGGCCGGCTCGAGGGGCGGGCCGGCACCGGTGATGTGCGGGGCAACCTCGAGGAGCTCGTCGTCACGGCCGTCGAGTTCTACGCCGGCGGCTTCCCGGTCGCGGCCTCCCTGTTCTCCTCGCAGAAGCTCCTCGCCGCCCACCGCGACCGGCTCCACGAGCTCGGGGCGGTCGGGCCGCGCACACCCGAGGAACTGCTCGCCCGCTACCTCGCCGCCGAGCAGCGGCTGGGCCGGATCGCCCCGTCGGCCGACCCGCAGGCGATGGCCCAGCTGCTCCTCGGAGCCTGCTTCCAGCAGGCGTTCCTCGCCGATTTCGCCGGTGAGCGGCCGGGCGGCGACGACCCGGCGGACCTGGCCCGCCGGCTCGTCGCCACCGTGCTGGGCGCCACCCTCGGCGCCGCGGATGGCTGAGGGAGTGCGTGGCAGGATGGATGCGTGGCACGTCTGGACTACACAGAGCTGAACAGCGCCATCCGCTACGCCATGTGGTCGGTGTTCCGGGTGGAGCCCGGCCGGCTCGGCGACGACCGCGCCGCCGCGGCGAGCCAGCTCGGTGAGTTCCTCGACGCGCTGGCCGGCAAGGGTGTCACGGTGCGCGGCGTGTACGACCTGGCCGGCCTGCGCGCCGACGCCGACTACATGGTCTGGTGGCACGCCGACAACGTCGAGGCCCTCCAGGCCGCCTACGCCGACCTGCGCCGCACCACCGCGCTGGGCCGGGCGAGCACGCCCGTGTGGAGCCAGGTGGCCCTGCACCGGCCGGCCGAGTTCAACAAGAGCCACCTCCCGGCGTTCGTCGCGGGGGAGGAGCCGAGGCGCTACATCTGCGTCTACCCGTTCGTCCGCTCCTACGAGTGGTACCTGCTGCCCGACGACGAGCGGCGCCGGATGCTCTCCGAGCACGGCATGGAGGCCCGCGGGTACCCGGACGTGCGCGCCAACACGGTGCCGGCGTTCGCGCTCGGCGACTACGAGTGGATCCTCGCGTTCGAGGCCGACGAGCTGGACCGGATCGTCGACCTGATGCGTCACCTGCGGGCCACCGACGCCCGCCGGCACGTGCGGGAGGAGACCCCGTTCTTCACCGGTCCCCGGGTGGAGCCCGGGGACCTGGTGGCAACCCTGCCCTGATCGATCGGGCCCTGAGCAGCCGGGCCTTGATCAGCCGGCGTCCGGCTCCAGGCGCAACGAGATCGAGTTGATGCAGTAGCGCTGGTCCGTGGGCGTCGGGTATCCCTCGCCCTCGAAGACGTGGCCCAGGTGGCTGTGGCAGGTGCCGCACACCACCTCGACCCGGCGCATGCCGAGGCTGGTGTCGACGCGCTCGATCACGGCATCGCCGGCGAGCGGGGTGAAGAACGACGGCCAGCCGCAGTGCGACTCGAACTTCGTGTCGGAGCGGAACAGCTCGGCGCCGCACGCACGGCAGGAGTAGACCCCCTGCGTCTTGGTGTCGGTGTACTCGCCGGTGAACGCGCGCTCGGTGCCGGCCCCGCGCAGGACCTGGTACTCGTCGGGCGTGAGCTGGGCGCGCCATTCGGCGTCGGACTTGACGACCTTCGGTGCGGGCTCGGTGGCGGGATCCATGCTTCCCACACTATGTCGCCGGCTAGAGCAGGGTGAACAGGACGAAGACCAACGCCTCCCACACCACGTACGCCACGCCCACCAGGAGCAGCACGACCACCAGCACAGCTGCCCACCGCCGTACACCCTCGGCGCGGTTGGCGGACTCGGCGAAGTCGCGGACGCCGTCGAGGTAGCCCTCCACCGTGAAGGCAGGGCGCTGGCGCTGCATGCGGTCGAGGTGCTCGGCGAAGGCCTGCGCCTCCGGATCGTCCGGGTCGAGCCCGAGCAGCTCGTCGTCGAACTGCTGCGATCGGCCTCCGCGGTCCGGATCGTGAAGATCGGGCACCTTGGCAAGGGTAGCGGGTACCGTCCGCACTCGTGGCGAGCAAGAGCGCGGTGGTGCTGCTGTCCGTCCCGGGCCCGGACGGCGATCGCGAGGTGCGGCTGACCAGCCCGGACAGGGTGTACTTCCCGGAGCGGGGGATCACCAAGGGCGAGGTCGTCGAGTACTACCGGGCCGTGGCGGCGCCGCTCTTCTCGGTGCTGCGCGAGCGGCCCACCAACCTCAAGCGCTACCCGGACGGCATGGACGGCGAGGCGTTCTTCTCCAAGCGGCTGCCCAAGGGTGCCCCGCCCTACGTCGAGACCGTGCGGGTGACGTTCCCCAGCGGGCGCACCGCCGAGTCGCTGTGCCCCACCGAGCAGGCCGTGCTGGTGTGGGCGGCCAACATGGGCACGTTCGACTTCCACCCGTGGCCGGTCCGGCGCGCCGACACCGATCACCCGGACGAGTTGCGCATCGACCTCGACCCGCAGCCCGGCACCGACTTCGCCGACGCCGTCACGGTCGCCGGCGCACTGCGTGAGGTGCTCGACGAGGCCGGGCTGGTCGGCTGGCCGAAGACCTCGGGCGGGCGCGGCGTCCACGTGTTCTGCCGCATCCGCCCCGAGTGGGACTTCGTGGCCGTGCGGCACGCCGTGATCGCGATCGCGCGGCGGGTCGTCGACCGGTTGCCGGAGAAGGCGACCGTGGCGTGGTGGAAGGAGGAGCGCGGGGAGCGCGTATTCCTCGACTACAACCAGGCCGCCCGCGACCGCACCGTCGCGTCGGCGTGGTCGGTGCGCGGGCGACCGCGGGCCACGGTGTCGATGCCGGTCACCTGGGAGACGCTGCCCGACGTCGAGCCGGAGGACTTCGACGTGCGCACCGTCCCCGGCCTGCTCGCCGAGCACGGAGACCCCCACTCCGGGATGGACGACGCGGCCGGCGGGCTGGAGCGGGTGCTCGAGTGGTACGCCGCCGACGAGCGGGACCGCGGGCTGGGCGACCTGCCCTACCCGCCGGAGTACCCGAAGATGCCCGGCGAGCCGATGCGGGTGCAGCCGAGCCGCGCCCGGGCGCAGCCTGCGGACGACGCCTGATCGGAACGGAGCCCGCCGCCCGGGTGCGGACGGCGGGCTCCGGTTCGACGAGCGTCAGACGGTGCGACGCTCCCGATCGACCAGGAAGCCGAGGCCGAGCATGCCGACGGCCAGCACCAGGTGCAGCCAGTTGTCGGCCGAGTTGATCGGCACGAAGTTGGCCGCGCTCGTCGGGTCGATCAGCAGCCCGTAGAGCCACAGGACGGCGTAGATCACGCCGCCGTAGATCAGGAAGTTGCGGGCCCCGCTCGCGGTGCGGGCCATGGCGAGCCCTGCGACGCCGAACAGCAGGTGCACGATGTTGTGCAGCACCGACACCTGGAACACGCCGAGCAACATGGCCTCGGACTGGTGGCCGGCGAACGCCATCTCACCGTAGTTCGTGGTGATGCCGGGGATGAAGCCGAGCACGCCGACCAGCAGGAACACCACACCCACGACGAGTGCGGCGAGCTGGATGGGCCGACGGACACCGACGGCACGGCTGGAACTGGTCATGGCGGTCCTCCGGGGGCTCATGGTCCTGATTGCGAGGAACGAGGTACCCCGGTGGCGAAGAGCCGAGGCGGCCGAATGGGTGAAATGCCCGAGTCGAGAGCCGGGCGCAGGCCGCAGAGCGTGACGCTCACTTTTCCGCGTCGATTCGCTTCACGGAGCTGCTCGACACCCTGTGCCGTGCGCAGATCGGCCCGCACGGCGCGGACGTCGACGCCGGTGTTCCGCAGCTCGGTCGCCGCGGCGTCGAGCCGGTCGTCCTCCGCGTTCAGGACGAGGTCGAACCCGTGGTCCGCGAACTGCTGTGCGAGCTCGCGCCCGATCCCGCTGGAAGCACCCGTGATCATGGCGAGCGGCCTGATGGTGGACGAAGTCATCGCAGTCGGCTACCCCGCCTCGTTTCCGGCAACCCGACGCGGGAATGGCAGGGTCGACGACGTCGACCCGAGGAGCTCCCATGCGAGCGGTCACCTGGCACGGCAAGCGCGACATCCGCGTGGACACCGTGCCCGATCCCACGATCCAGGCACCGACGGACATCGTCGTGCGCATCACCTCGACCGGCATCTGCGGGTCCGACCTGCACCTGTACGAGGTGCTCGGCCCGTTCCTCGAGGAGGGCGACATCCTCGGGCACGAGCCGATGGGCGTCGTCGAGGAGGTGGGGCGCGGGGTCAGCGCGCTCACGCCGGGGGACCGGGTCGTCGTGCCCTTCAACGTCTCCTGCGGCACGTGCTGGATGTGCGTGCGAGGGCTGCACTCCCAGTGCGAGACCACACAGGTGCGCGCTCACGGCAAGGGTGGCTCGCTGTTCGGGTACACGAAGCTCTACGGCCAGGTCCCCGGCGGTCAGGCCGAGTACCTGCGAGTGCCGTTCGGGGACACCCTGCCGATCAAGGTTCCGGACGGCCCGCCGGACGACCGGTTCGTCTACCTCTCCGACGTCCTGCCCACCGCATGGCAGGCCGTGGAGTACGCGGCAGCCCCGCAGGGCGGTTCGCTCCTCGTGCTCGGCCTCGGCCCGATCGGCGACATGAGCACCCGGATCGCCCGGCACCGCGGCGTCGAGAACGTGATCGGCGTCGACCTCGTGCCGGAGCGCCTGGAACGGACCCGCGCCCACGGGGTCACCGTGCTCGACCTGGCCGAGCACGGCCGCCACCTCGTCGATCACGTCCGGGAGCTCACCGACGGGCGCGGGCCGGACGCGGTGATCGACGCGGTGGGGATGGAAGCGCACGGCTCGCCGGTCGGGAAGCTCGCGCAGCAGCTGACCGGCCTCCTGCCCGACATGGTGGCGGCGAAGCTCATGGAGACCGCGGGCACGGACCGGCTGAACGCCCTCTACTCGGCCATCGAGCTGGTGCGACGCGGCGGCACGATCTCGCTCAGCGGCGTCTACGGCGGCATGGCTGACCCGCTGCCGATGCTGACGCTGTTCGACAAGCAGGTCCAGCTGCGGATGGGGCAGGCCAACGTGCACCGCTGGGTGCCCGAGATCCTCCCGCTGCTCGTCGACGGCGACCCGCTCGGGGTGGACGGCTTCGCCACCCATCGGCTGCCGCTGGACGCCGCCCCGGAGGCCTACGCCACCTTCCAGGCCAAGAAGGACGGCATGGTGAAGACGCTGCTGCAGCCCGCGGCGGCATAGATGTAATAAGTCCGAGCTCGATCAGTGGTCGGTGGTGTACCCCGCGGGTCCGGCGGCTGATGATCGGTCCGAGGTGACGGTGGAATGCCCTGCTCAGGGCGCTGCGGCGCGCCTCGGAACGATCAAGCATGAAAGAGCCGCTACGCGACCTGGGCACGCACGACCCGGTGACCCCGGCGAGCAACTCTGGTCGCCCTCCCCCCAGACTGCTGAGTTGATCCCAACGCAACGTCCGATGGTCGGCTCGCAAGGATGGAACGGGACCACAGCCAGTCCCCACGCGGCCAACGGCACGGTCTCGTCCTTGACGGGCGTGCCCCCGCGTCGGGGACGGCCGTCAGCGCAACCACGGGGGCTCGGTAGTTCTGCCCACCCGGCCAGCTCCACAGGTGCGGGTCAGGACGGACGGGTGGACTCACGAGGAGATCCTGCTGACGGTGGTGTCTGCGTGCGCGACGAGTCGGGGACGGCGCGCCCGCGCGACGGTTTCTTGATCAGGTAGAAGCCACGGCGAAGCGGAGGCCCTTGATCATGCACGGGAGCGGCCATGATCGGCCGGATCGGGACATGAGCAGCGCATATGCGGCTCATGTCCCGATTCCGACGATCATCGCCGGATCAGCGGAAACCGGGCCCGCTGGGTCCGCCCGGCCGAGGGGATCGCGCCGCGTCGACAGGGTCCGCGAGCTCCAGCCCGCGACGTCCGGTCGCAGCGACCTGATCGAGTTCGGACTCGTCTAGTGCTCCCCGTCGGACCCGATCCGAGCGGAGAGAGTGGTCTGGCCGGGACCGGTGAGCTCGTGGACGACGCCGCGGCGGCCGGCGATCGCCATCAGCAGGGGCTCGGCGGGGCCGCGCACCTCCGGCCCGCGGCCTGCCGACCAGTCGACGTCGGTCGCGACCAGCCGGAGCCCGCGGGCACGCCAGAACGCGCGGATCGGTGGCGCGAAGCGCGCGAACGAGAGGGCGGGTAGGAGGCGCTCGGCCGGGATCGTGCGCATCGCGCCGAGGGGGCGGCGGATGTCCTGCTGGTGGATCATCCCGTCGAGCAGCGCGACGCGACCGCCGAAGCCGGTGGTGAGCCCGCTCGGCTCCAGGCGCTGTTCCAGGAGGGCGAGCAGGTCGGCCGGGCCGGCGTCGCGCAGCTCCGCCACGCCGATGTCGTTGGCCCGCCCCGGGCTGAACCGGGCCCGGACGAACCGGCGGTAGACCTCCCGCCGGCCGAGCCCCTCGTAGCTGATCATGTGGGCGACCACGTCCCGGACCCGCCAGCCGGTGCACAGCGTGGGGGTGTCCCACTGGTGCGGCGCCAGGTCGGTGAGCAGCGCGAGGAGGTCGGCGCGCTCGGCGCGGGCCAGGTCCATGCAGGTCATCGCCGGCGCACATTACTTGCCGGCGGCCCGATCCCGTTCTCTCGCCCGACCGGTAACACAGCGCACACGCCTGGCGACGTCCGGTGAGCCGTGCTCGACGTATCTCGCACCCCACCTGGTCACTCCTGGTGGTTGCCCGTGTTCATCCGGAGGAGTGGTCATGTCGTCCAGCTCGGGGAAGATCGGCGCGATACTCAACGGCAGCCAGCCGTTCGGGCCCGTCGACGCCGAGGGTGTCCTCGGCCGCCCGGAGGCCGACCAGCTCTTCGACCGCAGCAACCTCATCTACAAGCAGACCACCGGCCCAACCCGGCCCACGTACATCATCGGGCGGAAGGGCGCCGGCAAGACCGCGTTCCTGATCGGCGCATCCGACAGCCGGCACCAGGAACGGCTGCGCACCTCCACTATCTACTCGGAGATGGTGGCCACGCTGCGCCGCTACCGCGAGCGCCGGGCTCCGCTGTACACCGAGCAGATCGCCGAGATCTGGCAGGCGCTGTTCGATCACGTCGCGTTGGCGCACGCCTGCCGAACGGCATCCGGCGCCGACCGGCCGAACGAGCTGCAGACGATGTGGGACTACCTCGATCGTCCGGACGGAGCCGTCGGCGACCCGATGGACATCTCGGAGCTGTTCCTCGCCGACCTCCAGCGGCGCATCGACAATTCGGCGATCTTCGGGTTGCGCGAGATGATCGACGGAATGCAGCGCGGCGGCGTGCAGTTCGCCGATGCGCGCAAGGCCACCATCGCGGTGCTCGACGCCCGTGTCGACGAGGCGACCGTGGTCATGGACAACCTCGAGGATCTGCACGAGCGGCTGGACGAGCTGCGTGAAGCCCTGGCGGGCCTGTTCCGCGTGATCGGCCGGGAGAAGGGAGCCGCCAACGGTCGCCCGTACCGCATTCACATCTGCCTGCCGTCCGAGCTGTTCGGCACGATCCACGAGATCTCGAGCAACCCCGAGAAGGACTTCCGCGGCAACTACCTCACGATCTACTGGACCGCCGGCGAGCTGCTCCGACTGGCCGGGTCGCGCCTGCGCCTGTTCCTGGAGTCCCACCATCCCGACCAGCTGGCCGATCTCGTGCGCGCGGCACCGGAGGCGGCGGAGTCCGATCTCGCGCTCCTGCGCAGCACACTCCCCGACTCGGTGCGAGGCGGCCTCGGCGTGGACGAGGACCCGGTCGCCTACCTGCTGCGGCACACCCAGCTCCTGCCGCGCCACCTCATCGGGATCCTGAACCACGTCTACAGCGCGCACGGATCGGTGCCGTGGAAGGTCACTCCGGCGGCTGTCCTGCGAGGCACCCGCCACGCCGAGGCCATCGTCGTCCGGGGCATACTCGCCGCCCACCGGGAGACGTACCCGGAGGCGCAGGCGGCCCTGAAGAAGCTGTCGGACCGGCTGAAGATCTGCTTCCCGGCCAACCAGCTGCACAAGGTCTTCAACCGCGCCGGCATCCGCAAGATGACCGGGCTCGAGTTCGGCGACTTCCTCGAGATGCTGCTGGAGATGGGTGTGCTCGGCGTCAAGGTCGGCAAGACCGCGCGCTACAACAAGGCAGACTTCCGCTACACCTACGAATCCACGCTGAATGCCCAGGAAGACACCGACGAGCTGTGCTTCCACCCGTTGTTCACGCGGTATCTGCACGAACGGGCTCTTCCCCGGCTGCGCCGCGAAGGGGAGCTGCCCACCTATCCGTACGGGTGTGACCTCGAGGGCGACTACCGTCGGCCGCTCGGTTACATCGGGACCTGAGATGGCACTCAGTGCGACGAACCGGCGGCCACCGGCGAGCGAGGCCGAGCAGTACCAGGACGAGCCACCGACGGGAATGCGGATCGGCATCGCGTTGTCCGGTGGTGGTATCCGTTCCGCCGCGTTCAACCTCGGTGCACTGCAGGCGCTTCAGGAGAAGGGGATCCTGGAACGCGCCGAGTACCTGGCTGCGGTGTCCGGCGGCAACTACATCGCCAGCGCGATGACGATCTCCGCCGCGTACTCGGAGGCCGCGTACGACGGCGACAAACCCCGTTGGTCGGCGGGCTCGCCCGAAGAGCGTTACCTGCGCAACAACACCGACTACCTGGCGCCCGGCTGGATCGGCCGGGTGTGGCTGGGGCTCAGCGTGGCCTACGGGTTCCTGCTGAACTACCTGCCGTTCCTGCTCAGCAGCTTCCTCATCGGCCGCGTCATCGGGTGGGGGTTGCACCACATCTTCGGCGTCAAGCTCGAGGAGTTGCGGTTCGACGGCATCGGGCTCCCGTCCTCGTGGGTGCTGCGGGCGCCACTCGCCCTGCTGGCAGGCTGTCTCGGCCTCGCGCTGTTCCTCGTCGCCTGGCGACGCATCAACGACGGGCTCCGATCGGTGGGGCAGTACGGCAAATCCCGGTCGGAGCCGGCGGCGGCCCGCCTGATCGGCTTGGCGATCGCCGTCGTGGTGGTCCTCGCCCTGCCCGCGCTGGCGGCGCTGTACGCCGTGTCGTCACGCCGGCTGCTGACCGACGTGTTCGGCGATCGGCCCGAGGCGTTCGACGGGGCCGTCGGTCGGATCGAGGCCGGAGCGCTGTGGCTCGTCGCGGCCCTCCTGGTGGCGACAGCGGCCCTGTGGTCGAGTCGCCGGCTCCGCGCGCGACGGCTGATGCTCGGGCTGTCCTCGGTGTCCGGGGCGGGCCTGCTGTTGATCCCCCTCCTGTCCTCGCTGGACTACTCGGCCACGCATGGCATGCGGTCGGTGGGGGACGTCGTGACCGCGGGCATCGCGCTGGCCGTGATCGTGCTGATGGGTGTCTTCGTCCACAGCCGCCGGTACTCGTTGCACCTGTTCTACCGCGAACGCCTGAACAGCGCGTTCGCGCTTCGCCGGGTTCGGAAGGCGACGGGGTCCATCATCGCCGAGCCGATTCCCTACGACCAGACACTGTCGTTCAGCGGGATCGGTGCGAAGGCCGGTGCCCGGATGCCCAAGCTCGTGGTGTGCTGCGCCGTGAACCTCACCACCGACGAGGTTCCGGCCGGCCGGTTCGCGGAGTCGTTCACCTTCACCCATGACATGAGTGGCAGCCCGATGTTCGGCTACCACTCCACGGAGCAGTTCGAGGCGGAGCACGGCCCTTCGGGCACGAAGCTCACCCTGCCGTCCCTGATGGCGGTGTCGGGGGCTGCGCTGTCACCCATCATGGGGCGGTTCACCTACCCGCCGATGCGGTTCCTGATGGCGTTGACGAACGTCCGGCTCGGTGTCTGGGTGCCGAGCCCGCTGCACAAGAGCTGGCACGACGAACCTGCCCGCCGCGACACGCGATGGCGCCGGATGTGGCGCGCGGTCGTCGACGGATGGCATGAACCCGGCGCCTATTACGTCCTGCGCGAAGCGCTCGGCGTTCTCCGCCCCGGCGATCGGTTCATCTACCTCAGTGACGGTGGGCACTGGGAGAACCTCGGGCTGGTCGAGCTGCTGCGCCGGCACTGCACCCACGTTCTCTGCTTCGACGCCAGCAGCGACGCCTCGGGAGCGGGCCAGGACCTCGGACGCGCGATCGCCCTCGCCCGCAGCGACCTCGGCGTCGAGATCGCCCTCGACCCACGACCCACGATCGCGGACGACGAGGGCTACGCCTCGGACGTCGCGGTACGAGGAGTGATCAGTTACCCGAACCGCGCCGACGAGGCCAAGTTCGTGTACGCGAAGGCGGTGCTCACGGAAGAGAGCAGTTGGGACCTGCACGCGTTCCGGAAACGGGATCACCTCTTCCCGAACCACCCCACCGGCCAGCAGATGTTCACGAACGAGCAGTTCGAGGCGTATCGCACGCTCGGATACGCCGCGGGCAAACGGTCGATCGACCTGCTCAACGCCGCCCCCGTCCTGCTCGGCAACGCCGGAGGATCGAACGGGCAGGCGCAGCGGCCGGTCGACACGCCGACCGCCTGACCCACCCGAGCAGTGCCACAGCCGCGGCGCCGATCCCGGTGCCGATGGACGAGGTGGCCGACGCCGTCGTGGGGCTCGTGCGCGACGACGACGGCGCCGCCGGCTGCGTGGTGGAGACCCCGGACCGCCGTCGATGAACCCCGCTAAGAGGCGCCGGCGGGTTCGGGGGCGAGCCCGGCCCGGTCGCGCTCCACCTCCGCCCGGTACGCCGCCACCTCCCGCGCCTGCCGCTCCGCATCCCACCCGAGCAGCGGCGCGAGCAGGGCGGCGACGGTCGGGGCCGCGGTCAGCCCTGCGTCCGGGCGTTCGATCGCCAGATGCGTGCGGCGGTGCAGCACGTCGACGAGCGTGAGCGCGCCCTCGTGCGTGACGGCCCGCCGGAACTCCACCGGCAGGTAGCCCTCGGCTCCGGGGAGCGGCCGGCCCAACGCCGGGTCGACGAGGATCGGGGCGAGGACGTCCGGCAGCTCGTCGCCGTAGCGGTGCAGCATGCGGCGCACGTGCTCCTCCGTCACCGCGTGCTCCGCGGCGAGCCGCGGAGCACGGTTGCCCACGGCCTGCCACCCGGCGGCTCCGACGAGCGGGAGGCTCGCGGTCGGGGACGGCGGCAGGTCGGCCCCGAGGGCCCGGCCGGCCGCGTCGACGGCGTCGCGCGCCATCCGCCGGTACGTCGTGTATTTGCCCCCGACCACGGTCACCATCCCGGCCGGCTCCTCGACCACGGTGTGGTCCCGCGAGAGCGCCGACGTCGTGGCCGGATCGCGCGCGACCGGCGCGAGGAGCGGACGCAGGCCGGCGAACGCGCCGAGCACGTCGCCGCGGGCGAGGGGGCGGGCGAGGTAGCGGTTGACGTTGCGCAGCAGGTAGTCGACGTCCTCCCGCTCGACGGCGGGCGCGCGGCGGTCGCCGGTGTAGGCGGTGTCGGTGGTGCCGAGCAGCCAGTGGTCGAACCACTTCCGCAGGATGATCACCGAGTCCTCGGCGCGGGCGAGGATGCCGGTGCGGGAGTCGAACGCGGCCCGGTCCACCAGGAGGTGCACCCCCTTGGCCGGCTGCACCGCGAACGTCGCCAGGCCGGCCATGGCCTGGACGTCGGCCGCCCACACCCCGGCCGCGTTGACCACCACCGTCGCGGCGACGTCGAACCGCTCCCCGGGCTCCCCGTCCGCCACGGTCACGCCGGCCACCCGGGGGCCGTCGCGGAGCACGTCCACCACCGGCGCGTGGCTCAGCACGAGCGCGCCGTGGGCCGCGGCCGTCCGGGCGACGGCGAGCGTGTGCCGGGCGTCGTCCATGCGGCCGTCGTAGTACTGCAGCGCCCCGGTGACGACGCCCGGGTCGAGGCCGGGTGCCTCGCGCAGCGCGCCGCGCCGGGTCAGGTGCCGGTGGTGGGGCACACCGCCGCGACCACCGGTGCGCCCGGCGGCCGCCATCAGGTCGTAGAGCAGCACGCCGGCGCCGATGTAGGGCCGCTCCCAGTGCTTCGTCAGCGGGAACAGGAACGGTTCGGGCGTGACGAGGTGCGGGGCGAGCGTGCGGACCATCAGGTCGCGCTCGTGCAACGCCTCGGCGACGAGCGCGAAGTTCAGCTGCTCGAGGTAGCGCAGCCCGCCGTGCACGGTCTTGCCCGACCGCGACGACGTGCCGGACGCCAGGTCGCCGGCCTCGAGCAGCACGACGGAGAGGCCGCGGGCCGCGGCGTCGAGGGCGACGCCGGCACCGGTCACGCCCCCGCCGACGATCGCGACGTCGAACCGCCCGGCCTTCGCGGCGGTGAGCGCCGCCTCCCGGGCGGCGGGGGAGAGATCGGCGGCCGTCATCCGACCACCGCCGACGCCGGCCGTGTGGCCCAGAACGGCTGTGCGGCCCGGACGTGGTCGAGGTACCGGGCGTAGCCGTCGGTGTAGCGCGCCTGAACGGTCGGATCCGGTTCGACGACGTCCTCGGCCGCGGTCCAGGTGCCGACGTCCAGCTTCTCCCCGCGGGCGGTGGCCGCGGCGAGGACGGCGCCGCGCGCCCCGACCTCGGGGGTACGGGCGAGCTCCAGCGGTACGCCGAGCACGTCGGCGAAGACCTGCAACCAGGGGCGGGACCGGGTGCCGCCGCCGCACGCGACGATCCGCGCCGCCCCACCGGCGGTATCGAGGCGCGCTCCGCCTACGCTCCGCGCGGCGTCGAAGCAGTGGCGTGCCGCGTACGCGAGCCCCTCGCACACCGCCCGCAGCAGGTCCTCCCGGGTGGTGGTCAGGCGAACGCCGGTGACCTGCCCGGACGCGTGCGGGTCGACGAACGGCGCCCGTTCCCCGGACGTCGCGAAGTAGGGCAGCACCTCCACGCCTCCCGCGCCGGGCGGGCTGACCGCGAGCGCGGCGTCGATCGCGTCGACGCCGAGGCCGAGGGTCTGCAGCATCCAGTCCATCGACGCCGTGCCGACCATCGCCGGCATCGCCCGCAGCCACCGGCCGGGCTCGCCCGTGGCGACGGAGAACCCGGCGGGATCGCCGTCGGTGGCGAGGTGGTCGAGGTGGACCATGCACCCGAGCGTGGTGCCGACGATCAGCAGCGCGTCGCCGATCTCGCGGACGCCGCCGCCGCGCGCGCACGCCGGGAAGTCGAAGGGTCCGGAGCTGATCGGGGTGCCGGCCGGCAGCCCCAGCAACCCGGCACCGGCGTCGGACAGCGGCGCCTGCGGCACCGGCACGGTGATCGGCGCGAGCAGGTCGCGGCGGTGCGCCAGCCCCATCGCGTCGAGCGCGGTGTCGCTGTACCCGGTGCCGGTGCCGTCGCCGAAGGGCATCGAGCTGTCGCTGGGGTCGGTGGCGCGCTCGCCGGTGAGGCGGGTGAACAGGGCGTCCTTGCAGGCGCCTGCCGTGGTCGCCCGGTCGAGGGCGGCGGGCTCGTTCGCGTCGAGCCAGGCGAGCAGCGGTCCGGGGGCACCGGGGAAGACCGTGGTGCCGTTGGTGCGGAACACGCGCTCGGTCACGCCGTCGGCGTTCCAGCGTTCCAGCAGGCCACCCGCCCGGCCGTCCAGCCAGGAGAGCGCGGGACGCACGGGTACGCCGTCCGCGTCGGTGAGCCAGCAGCCGTCGCCCTGCCCGGTGATCGCGACGACGTGCGGTGTGCGGCCGCCGGTGACCTCCTGGGTGACCGCAGCGACCGCCGCGACGATCGCGTCGAGATCCTGCTCCACCGCGCCGTCCGCGCCGTGGACGAGCTCGAGCGGGCGGCCCGCGACGGCGAGCGCCCCGCCCTCGTCGTCGAAGAGGGCCGCCTTCACCACCGACGTCCCGGCGTCGATGCCGAGCCAGGTGCGCGTCATGGCCGGCCCGGCACCGTCTGCCCGTAGGTGGTCAGCTTCTCCCCGACGCGGGCGATCTCGTCGTCGGGCAGGATGTTCGGCTGCCCCAGCAGCCTGGCCTGGTAGTACATCTGGCTGACCCATTCCAGGTAGACGCTGCGGGTGTAGGCCTTCCCGAGGCTGTCGCCGTAGGTGGTGGCGCCGTGGTTCTGCAGGATGGCGCCGAAGCGGCCCTCCAGCGCCTTGATGCTGTTGTCGGCCAGCTCCGGGCTGCCGAACGTCGCGTACGGGGCCACCCGGACCGGCCCGCCGAGCAGCGCCACCATGTAGTGCACGGCCGGCAGCTCGTCGACCACGGCCGAGAGCGTGCTGGCGTAGAGGGGGTGGGTGTGCACGACGGCCTGCGCGTCGGTGCTCCGGTACACCGAAGTGTGCATCGGGACCTCCGACGACGGCTCCAGCCCGTCCTCGACGGAGTTGCCGTCCAGGTCGATCACGCAGATCGACTCCGGGGTGAGGTCCTCGTACGCGGCGCCGCTCGGGGTGATCGCGATGTGGTCCCCGGAACGGACCGACAGGTTGCCCGAGGTGCCGACGGTCAGGTTGTCGGCCTGCATCCGGCGGCAGTACTCCACCAGCTGGACGCGTTCGTCGTGCAGGAGCATGGGCGATCCTCTCGGACTCTGGTCACTGGGGCGTCAATCGGCTCTGCTCGAATCGGCTCTGCCCGAATCGGTGCCGCTCGCGACCTCCACGAGCACGTCGTTCTCGCGCAGCGCGGCCAGGTCGCGGGCGGGCACGGCGGCGTCGACGACGACGCTCGTGAACCGGTGCAGGGGCAGCAGCCGGTGCAGGGCGCTGCGGGTGAGTTTCGTGTGGTCGATGAGCAGGTGGCTGCGGTCGGCCACGTCCACCATCGCGCGCTTCACCGCGAGGATCTTGTCCTCCTGGTGGAAGGCGTAGCCGCCGCTGACCGCCGACGTGCTGACGAACGCGGCGTCGAAGCGCATGGACTCCACGGCGTCCACGCAGGTGGAGCCGAGGAACGAGTCGTGCTGCACGTCGTAGTGGCCGCCGAGGGCGACGACGTGCACGTCGCGCACCCTGGCCAGCTCGACGAGCGCGGCGAGATAGTTGGTGGCGATCGTGAGGGGGGCGAGCGCGGCGAGGTGGGGGAGCATCTGCAGCGCGGTGGTGGAGTCGTCCAGCAGCAGCGACATGCCGGGCTCGACGTGGCGGCAGGCGTGCTGCGCGATGAGCCGCTTGGCCTCGATGTTGGCCTTGGTGCGGTACTCGACGTTGGACTCGAACGTGCCGCTGGGCTGCGCGGTGGCGACACCGCGGGACTTGCGCAGCACGCCCTGGCGCTGCAGCTCGTCGAGGTCGCGGTGGATCGTCATCACCGACACACCGAAGGCCTCGGCAAGTTCCTGTGCGGACACCGAGCCCGCGCTGAGCACGAGGTCGGTGATCCGGGCCTGGCGGCCGTCGGGTCCGAGCGACCGGGCCGCGTCCGCCTCCCGCTCCACCACCGCTCGCCTCCTCCGTCGGCCTGCTGCGACTGGCATCACAGCGTGCCGATCGGGATCCGTCAAGCTTGGATGTGAACAACGCTGCTTTTGATGTGAAGTTCCGGCCTTACCTGGACCAGGTACGCCGGCACTTCACGGATCTCAGTGTGACAACAACGTGTTGACGTGAGATGTGGGCCGTCTTACTGTGTCGCCGCGCACAGCCGCGTCGAACAGAGGAGCACTGGTGCCCGGTCCTGAGCCCGTCGACGCCCCACTCTGGGTGGGGATCGACCTCGGCACGCAAGGCGTGCGTGCTGTGCTCGTGGACGGAGCCGGCGCCGTGCTCGGCAGCGGATCGGCGCCCCTGCGCAGCGACGCACGGGACGGCGAGCGGCACGAGCAGGACCCCGCCGACTGGTGGTCGGCCACCTGCGCCGCCACCCGTGAGGCGCTCGCCGCGCGCGGTGACCGCCCGGTGGGCGGGGTGAGCATCGACTCGACGTCGGGCACCCTCGTCGTCCAGGACGCGCAGGGGGGCGCGATCGGCCCAGCCCTCATGTACGACGACCGGCGCGCGGCCGCCGAGGCCGTCCGGGTGCAGGACGAGGGCGCCGAGCTGTGGACCGCGCTCGGGTACCGGATGCAGGCGAGCTGGGCGCTGCCGAAGGTGGCCTGGCTCGCGGCCCGCGACGCCGTGCCGGCCGGGCACCGCCTCGCCCACCAGGCCGACCACGTCGGTGCGCGGCTGGCCGGGCACCCGGTGCCGACCGACTGGAGCCACGCGCTCAAGACCGGATACGACCTGCTCGGCGACGGGTGGCCGGTCGCGGTGCTCGACCGGCTGGGCATCGACCCCGCGGTGCTCCCGCCCGTGGTGGCGCCGGGGGAGCGGGTGGCCGTGGTGTCGGCCGCGGGCGCCGAGGAGTCGAGCATCCCGGCCGGCACGCCGATCGTCGCCGGGATGACCGACGGGTGCGCCGCGCAGGTCGCGACGGCCGCGCTGGCGCCGGGGCGGTGGTGCTCGGCGCTGGGCACCACGCTGGTGCTGAAGGGGTCGACGCCCGAGCTGCTGCGCGACCCGTCCGGCGCCGTGTACTGCCACCGCAACCCCGACGGCGGCTGGCTGCCGGGCGGCGCGTCCAGCACGGGTGCCGGTGTACTCGCGAGCGAGCTGCCCGGCGCCGACCTCGACGCGCTGACCGGGCGCGCGCGGGAACGAGGGGTTCCCGCGGGCGCCACCTACCCGCTGGCCGGCCGCGGGGAGCGGTTCCCCTTCGTCGCGGACGCCGCGGAGGGGTTCGACCTGGGCGGCTCCTCCGGCGGCGATCCCGCCGCCCGGCTGCAGCGGGTGGCCCACGGCGTCGCGTACGTCGAGCGGCTGGCGTTCGACGTGCTCGCCGGGCTCGGCGCCGACGTCTCCGGCCCGGTCGTCGCCACCGGCGGGGCCAGCCGCAACGACTGGTGGACCCAGCTGCGCGCAGACGTGCTGCAGCGCCCGGTCGCGGTCCCGGAGCACGCGGGCTCCGCGATCGGCTCGGCCGTGCTCGCCGCCGCCCCGCGGGGACGGCTCGCGGCCACGGCGGCCGAGATGGTGCGGATGCGGCGCCGGTTCGAGCCGGACGCGTCGCGGGCCGACGAGCTGACCGACGGCTACGGCCGGCTGGTCGACGCGCTGCGCGAGCGCGGCTGGCTGGTCGAGCGGCTCGCAAGCACGCCGGGGCGGAGCGTGGGCAGGTGAACACGGAACTCGCCCTCGTCCGCCACGGGCGGACGGTCTGGCACGCCGAGAACCGCTACGCCGGCGTCAGCGACGTCCCGCTGGACGAGACCGGTCGCGCGCAGGCCGTCGCGCTCGCCTCCTGGGCCCGCCACCAGAGCTTCGATGTCCTGGTCTGCTCCCCGGTGCCGCGCGCGGTGGCCACCGCCGCACCGGTGGCCGCCGCGCTCGGGCTCGACCCGGAGGTGGTGGTCGGCCTGCGGGAGGTCGATTTCGGCATCGCCGAGGGGCGCACCCTCGCCGAGCTGCGGGTCAGCCACCCCGACGCCGCCGCCGCGTTCGTCGCCGATCCGGTGGCGCACCCGTTCCCCGGCGCCGAACCACCCGCGGCCGCCGCCGAGCGCGCGGTCGGCGCCCTGCGTGGCGTCGCCGACCGCCACCGCGGCCGGTCGGTGCTGGTGGTCGCGCACAACACGCTCCTGCGCCTCGCGCTCTGCGCGTGGCTGGGCATCCCGCTCGCCCGCTACCGGGCCGTTCTGCCGCGGCTGGACAACGCCGCCGCCACCCGCCTGCGCGTGCCGGTCGACGACAGCGTCCCACCGGCACTCCTGGCCCTCAACGTCCCCACCTCACCGGCCGTCACCGCAGACGAGCCGGCCCCGACCGCAGGGAGGACCGCATGACCCGCCGCGAGCTCTGGACCCCGAACCGCCGTGACCTGCTGCGCATGCTCGGTGTCGGCGGCGCAGCCGTCGGCGCGTCGTCGCTGCTCGCCGCCTGCGGCCTCGGCACCGGCGGGGGCGACACCGCCACCGACAACGGTGCTGCCGAGGTCACCGGTGGATTCGACTGGCGCAAGGCCGAGGGCACCGAGATCTCGGTGCTGCAGACCCCGCACCCCTACCAGGTGGCGTTCCAGCCGCTGCTGGCCGAGTTCACCGAGCTCACCGGCATCACGGTGCGGGCCGACCTGGTGGCCGAGGCCGACTACTTCACGCGCCTCAACACCGAGCTCGCGAGCGGTGCGGGCAACTACGACGCCTTCATGACCGGCGCCTACTTCATCTGGACCTACGGGCCTCCCGGGTGGATGGAGGACCTGAAGCCGTGGCTGGAGAACAGCTCGGCCACGAGCGCCGACTACGACTTCGAAGACATCTACGAGGGCCTGCGCCGCTCGACGTCCTGGGACTTCAAGGTCGGCAGCCCCCTGGGCACCGGCGGCCAGTGGGCGATCCCGTGGGGATTCGAGACCAACGTCCTCTGCTACAACAAGGCCGAGTTCGACCGGCGCGGCATCCGGCCAGCCGAGACGTTCGACGACCTCATCCAGCTCGCCACCGACCTCACCGACCGGGCCAACAACAAGTACGGGATCGCGTTCCGCGGGTCCCGGTCGTGGGCCACCATCCACCCCGGCTTCATGACCCAGTTCACCCGCGAAGGGTGCACGGACTACGAGCTGCAGGGCGAGGAGCTCACGGCCACGATGAACTCGCCCGAGGCCGTCGACTTCACGCGCAAGTGGGTGGAGCTCGCCCGCTCCGCCGGCCCGACCTCGTGGACCAACTACGAGTACCCGGACTGCACCGGTGACCTGGGTGCGGGCACCGCGATGATGGTGTACGACGCCGACTCGGCCACCTACCCGCAGAACATCGCCGGCAACAGCGCGCAGGCGGGCAACCTCGCCTGGCACCCGGGTCCGGCCGGGGCGGACGGCAGCTACGCCACCAACCTCTGGACGTGGTCGCTCGCCATGAACTCGGCGTCGCAGAAGAAGCTCGCGGCGTGGCTGTTCATCCAGTGGGCCACCGGCAAGGACGCCCAGGCCAAGGCCGTGCAGACCGGCCAGGCGGGCTTCGCCGACCCCACCCGCGCCTCGGTCTTCGACGGCGCGTTCCAGCAGACCCTCGGCGGCTTCCCCGGCTACCAGGAGACGTTCGAGAAGGTGATCGGCTCCACCGACATCAAGTTCACGCCGCAGACCCAGTTCTTCGAGACGACGGAGGAGTGGGCGGTGGCCCTGCAGGACATCTACGCGGGCCAGGACGCGAAGACCCGCCTGGACGCCCTGGCGGCGGCGAACACGACGGCGGTCAACCGTGCGAGCTAGTCCCGCCCCGGACGTCAGCAAAGTGGCTTTGCTGCCGCGTGGTGTCAGTAAAGCCACTTTGCTGACGCGAGGGGGAGAGCCGTCGTGACCACCGCCGCGCCTCCGCGGGCGCCCGAGAGCGCCCGCCCGCGGGCGCCGCGGCCCGTGCCGGCGTGGCGGCGCGGGCTGCGGCCCTACCTGCTGTCGATCCCGGCGGTGCTGATCATCGTCGGGATCCTCTACCCGTTCGTGCTCGGCGCCTACTACGCGTTCCTGAACTACGCGGCGGTGGTGCGGCGGCCGTCGTTCGTCGGCCTGGCGAACTTCGCCGAGATCCTGTCCGACCCGACGTTCTGGGCGAGCGTGCGCGTCACGCTGTTCTACGCCGTGGCGGCCACCGTGATCGAGACGGTGCTGGGCGTCGGGATCGCGCTGCTGCTCAACCGGTCGAGCCTGATCGGGCGGATCTTCGAGCGGGTGCTGATCCTGCCGCTGATGATTGCGCCGGTGATCGCGGGCGTGATCTGGGGCCTGATGTTCAACCCGCAGTTCGGCGTCCTGAACCACGTGCTGGGCCTCGGCTCGACGTTCGACTGGCTCGGCGAGGGCACCGCGATCTGGTCGGTGATCCTCGTCGACGTCTGGATCTTCACGCCGTTCGTGGCGATCCTCGTGCTGGCCGGGATCCGGTCGCTGCCGAAGGAGCCGTTCGAGGCGTCGGCGGTGGACGGGGCGAGCTGGTTCTACATGTTCCGGCGCCTGATGCTGCCGATGATGTGGCCCTACATCCTGGTCGCGGTGATCTTCCGGTTCATGGACTCGCTGAAGATCTTCGATCACGTGTACGTGCTCACCGCGGGTGGGCCGGGTGACGCCACCCGCACCCTGCAGATCGGCGCGTACCAGAACTCGATCATCCAGCTGCAGTACTCCCAGGGCAGCACGTACATGTTCCTGCTCTGGGTGATCGTCTTCCTGACCGCCCGCTACCTGGTGAGCGTGCTGGGCAAGGCCCAGCGGCGCGCCGCAGGATCGGAGGACTAGATGGCAGGGAGTGAGTTGGGGCCGGGCCAGCGGCGGTTCTCGCCCGCGTCGGTCGGCGCCGACGCCGCGCTGCTGGTGTGGTTCGTGTTCTCGCTGTTCCCGCTGGTCTGGATGGTGCTGCTGGCGCTCAAGACGAACGCGGAGCAGATCAGCACCTACTTCGCGTTCACGCCGACGCTGCAGAACTTCGCCACCGTGCTGTCGGACGAGGGCACGCGGTTGACCAGCGTCAACTTCACGCAGGCGATCTTCACCAGCGTGCTCAACTGCGTGGGCGCGGTGCTCGTGTCGCTCGTGATCGGCATCCCCGCGGCGTACGCGGCGGGGCGCTGGCAGTACCGCGGGTCGAACGACGTGATGTTCACGATCCTGTCGTTCCGGTTCGCGCCGGAGCTGATGGTGATCGTGCCGCTGTTCGTGATCTACAACCAGATCGGGCTGTTCGACACGAACGTCGGCATGATCTGGGTGCTGCAGCTGGTGACGATGCCGCTGATCGTCTGGATCCTGCGCTCGTACTTCCAGGACATGCCCGCCGAGCTGGAGCAGGCCGCGCTGCTCGACGGCTACACCCGCCGCCGCGCGTTCGCCATGGTGGCGCTCCCGCTGGTGCGGCCCGGGATCGCGGCGGCCGCCCTGCTCGCGTTCATCTTCGCGTGGAACAACTACGTGTTCCCGCTGATCCTCACCGGCAGCCAGCACACGCCGGTGACGGTGGCCGTCACCCGCTTCCTCGGCGGTGGTGGGCAGGCCTACTACAACCTGACGGCCGCGGCCGCGCTGATCGCGGCGCTGCCACCGCTGCTGGTGGCGCTGTCGATCCAGCGGTACCTGGTGCGCGGCCTGTCGTTCGGGGCAGTGAAGTCGTGAGGAGACAGTCCTAGTGGGTTCCCTGTCGATCAAGGGCCTGACCGCGCGTTACGGCAAGACGGTCGCTCTGCACGGGATCGACCTCGACCTCGCCGACGGCGAGTTCTTCGTGATCCTCGGCCCGTCCGGCGCGGGCAAGACGACGACGTTGAAGAGCGTGGCCGGGCTCGTCGACGGCGCGAAGGGCGAGATCCGCATCGCCGGCCGCGACATGACCGGCGTGGAGCCCTACGACCGCGGCGTCGCGATGGCGTTCGAGAGCTACGCGCTCTACCCGCAGAAGACGGTGGAGGAGAACCTCGCCTCGCCGCTGCGCTCGGGCCGCAACGGCACCTGGACGCCGGCGCAGCAGGCCGAGCGGATCAAGGAAGTCACCACGACGCTGGGCATCGACCACCTCCTGAAGCGCTTCCCGCGTGAGCTGTCCAACGGGCAGCGCCAGCGCACCGCGCTGGGCCGGGTGCTGGTCCGATCCGCCGACGTCTACCTGCTCGACGAGCCGCTCTCGCACCTGGACGCGAAGCTGCGGGCGGCGATGCGGGCCGAGCTCAAGCAGCTCGGGGAGCTGTCGGGCACCACCACGCTCTACGTGACGCACGACTACCAGGAGGCTCTGGCCCTCGGCGACCGGATCGGGGTGCTGCGCGCGGGCCGGCTCGTGCAGGTCGGCACGCCGGCGGAGGTCTGGACCGAGCCGGTGGACACGTTCGTCGCCCGCGCGCTGGGCCAGCCGGAGATGAACCTCCTCGACGCCACCGTCGAGGCCGGGCTCGCCCGCGTCGGCGACGCGTTCACCGTCGGGGCGCCGCCGGACGCCGACGGGGAGGTGCAGGTCGGGATCCGGCCGCGAGACCTGGAGATCGTGCACGGTGAGTCGCCCGCCGAGCGCCTCGTCCTGCACGGGCGGGTCGTGCTGGCCGAGCGGTTGGGGCGGTCCGTGGAGCTGTCGGTGGACGTGGCCGGGCTGCAGGTCATCACGGTCACCTCCGACCACCGCGTGCACGAGGGCGACGACGTCACGCTCGCAGCCGACTGGGAGCGGGTGCACGTCTTCGCGGCCGACGGCGCACGGCTGGGCGCCGCGCGACGGCCCGAGGGCGCGGCGCTCGCGGGAGGGACCCGATGACCACGGCTCCGACGACCGACGGCACGGCGCAGAGCCTGCGGCTGGAATCGCTGCGCAAGACCTACACCGCCCGCGGCCGCGAGCCGTTCGAGGCCGTGAAGGGCATCGACCTGGACATCGAGCCGGGTGAGCTGGTGGCCCTGCTCGGCCCGTCCGGCTGCGGGAAGACCACCACCCTGCGGATGATCGCCGGGCTGGAGACCGTGACGGCCGGGCGGATCGTGATCGGCGACCGCTCGGTGGGCGACCTCCCGCCCGGTAAGCGGGGCGTCGGCGTCGGGTTCGAGAGCTACGCGCTCTACCCGCCGCTCACCGTGCGGGAGAACCTCGCGTACGGGTTGAAGGCGCGCCGGGCGCGCGACGCGAACGCCCGCGTCGACGCGATCGCCGAGCGGCTGGAGATGACCGACCTGCTGGACCTGCGGCCCGCCAACCTGTCCAGCGGGCAGAAGCAGCGGGTGGCGTTGGCCCGCGCCCTGGTGCGCAACCCGCCGGTGCTGCTGCTCGACGAGCCGCTCTCGCACCTGGACGCCGGGCAGCGCCAGCGGGTGCGCCGGGAGCTGAAGGTGCTGCAGCGCGAGTTCGGCTACACCACGATCGTCGTCACCCACGACCAGCTGGAGGCGCTCAGCCTCGCCGACCGGATGGCCGTGATGGACGCGGGCGTGATCAAGCAGTTCGGCACACCGGACGAGGTCTTCGACATGCCCGCCGACCGGTTCGTGGCCGACTTCGTCGGGGAGCCGTCGATCACGCTGCTGTCGGGCACCGGGACGGGGGACGGCGTCCGGATCGGCGGCGCCGGTGGGCTGAAGGCGGCGGTACCGGTCGCCGACGGCCGCGACGTGCTGGTCGGGCTGCGACCGCAGGACTGCCACCCGGTCGACGGGCAGCCGGGCGACGGGGCGGGCTTGGAGGGAACGGTGCTGGTGTTCGAGGACCTGCTCGAGTTCGGCCTGGCCACGCTCGAGCTGCCCGGGGTGGACAGCCGGGTGGTGGCGCAGGTGGAGCCGGGGCATCCGCTGCGCGCGGGCGAGAAGATCACGATCGCCGCACCGCCGGATCGCGTGCACGTGTTCGACCCGGCCACCGGGGAGCGCCTGCGATGACCCCGCTGACCGACCGCGCCGGCGACCATCCGGTGGTCGTGTGCGCGGGCGACGAGTTCATCTCCGCCGACCTGCTCGCCCGCGCGCTCACCGACGCGGGCGTCGACGCCGAGTTCCGGCGGATCGACACGCCGTGGCCGACAGAACCGTTCCGGGCCCTGGACGGTGTGCGCGAGGCGGCCGGCGACCCGGCCCGGCTCGCCGAGCTGGTGCGGGGCGCCGACGCGCTGGTCACCCACCTCGCCCCGCTGACGGCCGAGGTGCTGGAGGCCGGCCGGGGGAGCCTGCGGGTGGTCGGCGTGACGCGGGGCGGCCCGGTGAACGTCGACGTGCCCGCGGCCACCGCGGCCGGCGTGCTCGTCGCCTACCTGCCCGGGCGCAACCTGGGCGCCGTCGCCGAGTTCTGCGTCGGCACCATGATCTGCGCGATGCGGGGCCTGCCCGCCGCGTCCGCCGGGCTCGCGTCCGGGCGCTGGGACGCCGCCGGTTTCCGCTACGAGCGCACCGGCCTGGAGCTGCGGGCGGCGACGGTCGGGCTCGTCGGGCTGGGCGCCGTCGGCCTGCGGGTGGCCGAGCTGCTGCGCGGCTTCGGCTCCCGGGTGCTCGCCCACGACCCGTACGCCTCCGCGGAGGCGGCCGAGCGCGTGGGTGTCCAGCTCGTGGACATGGCGGAGCTGCTGGCCGCGAGCGACGTCGTCAGCCTGCACGCCCGGCTCAGCCCGGAGACGAAGCAGATGATCGACGCGGCGGCGCTCGCCGCGATGCGTCCGGGTTCGGTGCTGGTCAACACGGCTCGCGGGGAGCTGGTGGACACGCGCGCCCTCGACGCCGCGCTGGCCTCCGGGCACCTGCGTGCCGCGGTGCTGGACGTGTTCGACCCGGAGCCGCCCGCCCCCGACGACCCGCTGCCGCAACGGCCGGAGGTGTTCGCCACCCCCCATCTCGCGGGCGCGTCGCGACAGGTGGCGGAAGAGTCGGCGGCGCGCATCGCCAGGGAGGTGGCGACGGTGCTGGGCGGGGGCCGCCCCACGAACTGCGCGAACCCCGACCTCCTGACGTCCTAGTGTCCGGTGGCCCGCACACTCGCTCAGGTGTACCGACACTTCGGCGAGGTGGACGCCGCCGGGACGTCGCCGCTGTACCAGCGCGTCGCCGTCGCCCTGAGCGAGTCCGACGAGGCGCTGCGCGCCATCGAGGCGGCGCCGGCGCGCAAGCGGCACCCTGCGGTGATCCTCGCCGCGCTGCACGACCTCGCCCTCGCCGGACGCGCCCCGGCACTTGCCGCGACCTACGCCGCTGCGGATGCCGACGCCGCCGCCGGCGCGGCGATCGACACGCTGGCGCGCATGACCGACGCGGTCGTGGCCGTCGCCGTGCGCCGGAAGCCGCGGACCGACGAATCCGGACGTTGCACCGTGCTGTACCCGGCCGTCGCCGAGGCGGCGCGCCGGGTGGGCGCGAACGCGGTCGGACTGATCGACGTGGGTTGCTCGGCCGGGCTCAACCTCAACGTCGATCGCGTCGGCATCACGTACAGCACCGGGCAGACGCTCGGCGACCCGTCGTCGCCCGTGCAGCTGTCGTCCTCGATCGTCGGGGACCGGCCCGTGCCGGCGCGGGCGATGCCCGAGGTCGTCGCCCGGATCGGCGTGGACCCCGATCCGGTCGACGTGACCGACCCGGATGAGGCCCGATGGATGCGCGCCTGCCTGCCGCCGGACCAGCCGGAGCGGGTCGCGAGGCTCGACGCGGAGATGGCGTTGGCGGCGACGGCCCCTCCGCTGCTGCTGCGAGGTGACGCCGTCGAGGTGCTGCCCGATGCCTTCGCCCGGGTGCCCGCGGACGCCCTGCCCGTCGTCACCACGACGTGGGCGCTGTCGCGCCTCCCGCTCGAGAGCCGCCTGCGCTTCCTGCACCGCCTCGACGACGCGGCGGCCGGCCGGGCGGTGGCGTGGGTGTCGGCGGAGGGGGTCGGAGTCGCGCCGGCGATCCCGACCCTCGGCGATCGCCGCGCGTCCGGCCACAGCATCATCGGCCTGGCGGTGTTCGACGGCTCGGCCCTGCGCACCGAGGCCGTCGGCCGCTGCTGGTCGAGAGGTCGCCTGCTGGCGTGGCTGGCCGAGTCCTGGATGTGATCATCGGTTGGCTCCGGGCCGGCCGGATGCGGCCCTCCGTGTCACCGAGTCGGTGATCACGGTGCCGGCGTCACATCCCGTGCGAGAACCGTGCGTGTGCCTGGTGATCGTGGGCCGCATGGACATGGACTCGGGTGGGGTGACGGTGATCGGGCTGGGCCCGATGGGCCGGGCGATGGTGCGCACGTTCCTGGCGGCGGGCCGCCCGACCACGGTGTGGAACCGGACGCCGGCGCGGGCGGACGAGCTGGTGGCGGCCGGTGCGGTGCGGGCCGCCACGGCGGCGGAGGCGGTGGGGGCGAGCGCGCTGGTGGTGCTGAGCCTGACCGACTACCGGGCGATGTACGACATCCTCGGCCGGACGGGCGGGGCGCTGGCCGGGCGCGTGGTGGTCAACCTCAGCTCGGACACCCCGGAAGCCACTCGCGCGGCGGCCACCTGGCTCGCCGATCGAGGTGCGGAGCTCGTGGCGGGTGGGGTGCTGGCCTCGGCCGAGGTCGTCGGCACCGACGGCGCGTCCGTGCTCTACAGCGGCCCTCGGTCGGTGTTCGACGTGCACGAGGCGACCCTCGCCCTGATCGGGCGGCCCGAGTACCTGGGCGCGGACCATGGCCTGGCGCAGCTGTACTACCAGGCTGAGCTGCAGGTCTTCCTCACAACGCTGGCCGCACACCTGCAGACGTTCGCGATGGTCACCGCGGCCGGGATCCCGGCGCGGGAGTTCCTGCCCCGTGCGGTGGCCGGCATCCAGGACGTCGCCGTGTTCCTGCCCGACGCGGCCCGCGCCGCCGACGAGGGGAGCTACCCGGGTGAGCTCGCCAGTGTGCTCATGATGGGCGCTACGGCCGACCACGTCGCCGGGGTGAACCGCGGCAGCGGGCTCGACACGGCGCTGCCGGACGCGGTCAAGTCGCTCTACGACCGGGCCGTCGCCCGCGGTCACGGTCGGGACGGGTGGGCGAGTCTGATCGAGGTGATCAGAAAACCCTGACAGCACTTATATAAGTGCTGTTACGATTCCGACGTGAGCCCCGATCCGTCCGAACAGAACCGCTGGCGCCCGCTGCGCCAGCTGCTCGACGCCATGGACGCCGACATCGCCCGCCTCTACACCGAGCGCGGCATCGCCGGGGTGCGGCCGCGGTTCGTCGCGCCGCTGATCCGGCTCGGCCGCCGGGGCGGGATGACGATCCGGCAGCTGGCCGAGTCGCTCGACGTCACGCACTCGGCGATGAGCCAGACCGTCGCCGCGCTGCAGCGGGACGGCCTGGTGACCACCGCTCCCGGGGTCGACGCCCGCACCCGCGAGGTCGTGCTCACCGAGCGGGCGCAGGCCGTCCTCCCGTTTCTCGAGGCGGAGTGGCGGGCCACGGAACAGGTGGTCGCCGAGCTGGACGAGGAGATCCCGTACGCGCTCAGCCAGGTGGTCCGCGACCTGGAGGCGGCGCTCGGCCGCCGCTCGTTCCACGACCGGATCACCGACCGGATCGCGGACGCGTGAACCTCCTGCTCGACGTGCGGCCGCTGCGCACCAGCCCCGCCTTCCGCCGGGTGTGGGTGGGGAGCGCGCTGTCCACCGTGGGCGGCCAGCTCGCTGTCGTCGCGGTGCTGCAGCAGACCTGGGAGCTCACGAGGAGCCCCGTTGCCGTCGGGGCGATCGGGCTCGCCCAGGCCGTGCCGATGATCGTGTTCGGGCTGGTGGGAGGCGCGCTCGCCGACGCCGTCGACCGCAGGCGGCTGGTCCTGCTCACGACGCTCGGCCAGATCGGCGTCGCCGGGCTGCTGGCCGCCCAGGCGCTCGCCGGTCTCGGCTCACTCGCGGCCCTGCTCGCCCTCGTGGCGCTGCAGTCGGCGTGCGGCGCGCTCGGCGCCCCGGCCCGCCGGACGTTCGCGGCGCGGCTGCTGCCCGCCGACCAGGTGGGCGCCGGGCTCGCGCTGGCCAACCTCGGCTTCCAGTTCGCCGTGTTGGTGGGGCCGGCGATCGCCGGGGTCGTCGCGGGCCGCTGGGGCGTGGGCGCCTGCTACGCCGTCGACGCGCTGACCTTCCTCGCCGCCCTGTACGGGCTGGCGCGGCTCCCGCCGCTCCCTCCGGACGGCGAGGTGGCGCGTCCCGGGGTGCGGGCGGTCGTCGACGGGTGGCGGTTCATCGCCGGCCGGCCCGTGCTCGCGGGGGCGTTCCTCACCGACCTGCTCGCCACCGTGCTGGCCATGCCGATCGCGCTCTTCCCGGTGGTCAACGCCGACCGGTTCGGCGGCGGTCCGGAGACGCTCGGGCTCTTCCTCTCCGCGATCGCGGTCGGCGGCATCACCGCCGGGCTCGCATCGGGGGCGGTCACGCGCGCCCGCCGGCCCGGCCTGGTCATGCTGGCCGCCGCCGGCGTCTGGGGGCTCGCGCTCGCGGCGTTCGGGATGGCGCCGTCGCTGGTGCTGGTGCTCGGCTGCCTCGCCGTCGCGGGTGCCGCGGACACGGTCTCGGTGATCTCCCGCGGCACCCTGGTGCAGCTCGCCACGCCGGACGCCTACCGCGGCCGCGTGAGCGCGGTCGAGGACATCGTGGGCATGGCCGGGCCGTACCTGGGCAACTTCCGGGCGGGCATGGTCGCCGGGCTGACGTCGGCGGCGGTCGCCGCAGTCTCTGGGGGAATCCTCTGCGTGGTGGGCGTCGCCGCGGTCGCCGCAACGCACCCCGCGCTCCGCCGGCGAGCGATCGAGGCAGAGTCGACCCGGATCCATTAGGTCGTGTCGAAGAAAACCGGGTCGATGGGCCGCCTGGGCGCGAAGACCGCGATCCGGGCGTCTTCAACGCGGCCCAGTACCAGAGCCGGAATTCGTGATCTTGCTGGTGGCCGGGTTCGACCCGGGGCGCGGTCACCGGCCGAGCGAGCCCCATCCGCCGCCCGGCAGGTCCCGCGAAGTCGACCGGCGGTCGGCTCGTGATCAGCGGACGTGGTTGCAGGGCGCCAGGACCATCGCTCCCATCACTCCTGGCGAGCTGAGGCGGGCGTGATCACCGACTCAGTGCATGGGCGGCCACATCCGGCCGGCCTCGCACCCAAGTGGTGATCACCGGTCGGGGTGGCGCGCCCGGGCCGGGTTGCTCGGCCGCACCTGCATGATCTGTGGTTTCGGTTGGCTGTTGCTGTGAGGGGAGCCGCTGCCAACCGATACTCGGGATCATCACCTGCTCGTGGCCCGGTTTCGGGTGTGCACGGTCGTGGTGGGAGCCGTGGACGCCCGAAACTCGAGATCACCGGCCCACGCGACACCGATCAGCGACACGGTCACGATCTACCGCAGTAGTTCTGGTCGCCTACCCGCGCGACACCACCTCGTCGCGGCTCAGCGAGATGCGCGGGGCCAGGGCGCCGGAGCCCGCCGTGATCAGCGCGATCACCACCAGCAGGAGCGCGGGCGCCCAGGACCGCCCGTCGCTCACGGTCAGGAGCCCGGTGGCGAGCAGCGGGACGAACCCGCTCACCACGCCCGCGATGTTGGAGGACAGCGCCACCCCGCTGTAGCGCAGCCGCGCCGGGAACAGGTCGGTGAGCAGTGCCCCGGACACCGCGTACGGGATCGAGAGGCAGGCGACCGCGAGCGTCACGCCGATGATCACCAGCGCCGGGTTGGTGGTGTCGATCATCCAGAACGTGGGGAACGCGACCAGCGCCGAGACGATGCCACCGATCAGCGTGATGTGCCCGGACCCGAAGCGTTCCGCCAGTCGCCCGCCCACGACGAGCACGGCGATCTCGACGGCGGCGGCGACGAGCGTGGCGGTGAGCAACAGCGACCGCGGCATGCCGAGGTTCGACGTGCCGTAGCTGATCACGAACGTGGTGATGAGGTAGAAGCCACCGATTCCGAGGAACGCGGAACCGGCGCCCACCATCAGCTGCGGGAACGCATTGCGGAACACCTGGGTGACGGGGGAGCCGGCGAGCTCGTCCTCGCGCAGCAGCTGCTCGAACAGCGGCGACTCCTCGACCCGCCGCCGGATCCACAGCGCGATGTAGAGCAGGGGGAACGCGGCGAGGAACGGGAGCCGCCAGCCCCACGCGTCGAAGCTCTCCGGCGGCAGCAGCGAGACCAGCAGGAACGCGCCGGACGACAGCAGCGTGCCGATCGGGGAGCCGATCTGCGGCATCGCGGCGTATCGGCCGCGGTGCTCCTTCGGAGCGTGCTCGACGGCGAGGGTCACGGCGCCGCCCCACTCCCCGCCGACCGCGACGCCCTGCAGCAGCCGCAGCAGCGTGAGCAGCACCGGCGCCGCGACGCCGATGGAGAAGTAGGTGGGCAGCAGCCCGATCGCGCCGGTGACGAACCCGATGAGGGTGACGGTGATGATCAGGCATTTGCGGCGTCCGATGCGGTCGCCGAGGTGGCCGAACAGCACGGCGCCGAGCGGGCGCGCGAGGAAGCCGACCGCGAACGACGCGAACGCGCCCGCGGTGGCCACGACCACGTCGTCGCTCGCGAAGTACAGCCGGTTGAACACCAGCGACGCCGCCGTGCCGAAGAGGAAGAAGTCGTACCACTCCAACGCGGTGCCCACGAAAGCGCCGAACGCGACCTTGCGCGCCTCGGCTTCGGTGACCGTGACGGCCATGTCATCCCTCCAGGTCGAGCTTCTCGGCGCCGTGGACGCAGCGCCCTCCGACGAAGGTGGCGACCACGCCGACGTCGCCGATCCGGTCCGGTTCCACCGCCGTGACGTCGTCGGTGAGCAGCACGAAGTCGGCGAGCTTGCCGGGGGTGAGGCTGCCGCGCTCGCGTTCCTCGCCGGCGATCCAGGCGGCGTCGAGGGTGTAGGCGCGCAGCGCCGTCGCGGCGTCGACGCGCTCGTCCGGGCCGATCACGGCCCCGGTTGCGGTGCGTCGCTGCACCATCGACTGCATGCCCAGGAGCGGTGCACCGGCGGCCACCGGCCGGTCGGAGCTGCCCGGCACCCGCAGCCCGGCGCGCAGGAAGCTCGCGTGCCGGTAGAGCCCCGCGGCCCGGTCCGGCCCGACCGCGGCGGCCATCGTGTCGCCGATCTCGTGGAGGAACCGCGCCTGCGGCACCGGAGTGACGCCCAGCTCCGCCATCCGCGCGATCTGCTCGGGCGTGGTGACGGCCGCGTGCTCGATGCGGGGCCGGGCGTCCGGGCGGGGGTGCGCGCGCTGCATCTCGGCGAACACGTCGAGGGCGAGGTCGATCGCCCGGTCCCCGATCGCGTGCGCGGCGATCCGCCAGCCGGCGGCGTGGGCGCCGAGGATGCGGGAGCGCAGGAGCTCCGGATCGTCCTGGAAATAGCCGTGCGAGTGCCGGTCGCAGAACGCGTCGCGCATCGCGGCGGTGCGGGCCACGAGCGAACCGTCGAGGAAGATCTTCATCGGCCCGATGCGCAGCCGGTCATCGCCGAACCCGGTGTGGATGCCCAGGTCGATGCCGATTCCGTCCGCGTCGGACGCGTGCCCGGCCAGGGGGCGGAGCGCGTCGGCCGCCGGCATGAGCTGTACCCGCACGGTGAGCGTGCCGGCCTCGCGGGCCTGCTGGTAGGCGGCGAGCTCGCGCGGGGAGCGCCCGACCCAGCCGCCGCCGATGCCGCACTCGGTGACGTGGGTGAGGCCCTCCGCGGCGTACACCGCGGAGGCCCTGCCGATCGCGCGGGCGGTGTCGTCGGTCGCGTAGGGAACGAGCAACGCTCTCGCGAGGTTCTGGGCCTGCTCCTCGAGCGTGCCGGTCGGGTCGCCGGACTCGTCGCGCACCACGACCCCGCCCTCGGGTACGACCGCGGTGCCGTCGAGCACCCCGATGCGATCGAGCACCGGGCTGTTCACCGTGGTCACGTGCCCGGAGCGGTGCTTGAGCACCACCGGGCGCCCGCCCGCGGCCCGGTCCAGCTCGCGGCGGTGCGGGTGCCCGCCGATCGCGGTGTCGTCGTAGCCCGCGCCCTTCACGATCGCGTCCGGGGCGAGTGCCGCCGCGTGCTGCGCGACGCGGTCGTAGAGGGTGGCCAGGTCGGCCAGCCCGGAGAGGTCGACCTCGCCGAGCGACGAGCCGAACCACGCCATGTGGTTGTGCGCGTCGCCGAACCCGGGCACGAGCGCGGCGCCCTGCGCATCGATCTCCGTGCGTCCACGGATGCCGTCGGGATCGAGGGCGAGCACGCGCCCGTGGTGCACGGCCAGCGTGTGGGCGCGCGGCCGGGCGTCGTCCACCGTGACGATCGCGGCGTTGTGCACGAGCAGATCGACGTCCATGCCCCTCATCCCAGGTGGTGCAGCCGCGTCAGCGGCAGCGTGGCGGACCGGTGCAGCGCGATCTCCCGGCCGTCGACGCGCACCGGGATCGGCTCGGGCGCCACCTCGACGTGCGGGGTGGCGGTGTTGTGCAGCATGTCGGCGCAGGTCAGGCCGCGGCTGCCGGCGATGGGGGAGTAGGTGCGGCCGGCCGGGAGCGCACCGCTGCCCATGGCCTGTTCCGACACGAACACGTGCGCCAGCCGTGCGGGCGCGTCGCCGCGCCCGCCGTAGAACGCCCGCATCCGCCGCGGTTGGGTGAGCCGGGTGGAACCGGAGCCGGAGCCGGCGGCGCCCCACGCCACGAAGCCGGACTTGATCACGAGCTCGGGCTGGGCGCCGAACCAGGCCGGGTTCCACAGCACGATGTCGGCGAGCCGGCCCGGCCGGATCGAGCCGACGTGCGCCTCGATCCCGTGCGCGACGGCCGCGTTGTGCGTGAGCTTGGCCAGGTAGCGCAGCACGCGCGCGTTGTTCGGAACGTCCGGCCCGGTCTCGCCGGCGAGCGCCGCCTGCACGGACGCGAGCTGCCACGTGCGCCGCGCGGTCTCCGCGATGCGGCCCATGCCGAGCGCGTCGGAGTTGACGATGCTGATCGCGCCCTGGTCGTGCAACCAGTTCTCCGCCGAGATCGCGTGCTCGCGGATGCGGCTCGCCGCGATCGCCGCGTCGCTCGGGACGTGCGCGTGGCCGCGGTGCACGGTGAGCGTCATCGGGCCGAGCTCGGCCACCGTGGACGGGGTGAGCGGCAGCGTCGGCGTCGTCGAGCTGGTGAGCACGTTCGGCCGGGAGACGATCGACAGCAGGTCGGGGTGCCCGCCGCCGCCCTCCACGTGGTAGGCGTGCACGGTGCGGCCGTCGACGGCGGCGAGGGTGTCGGCGAGGTAGCCGGACTCGTTCAGCGTGTCGGTGTGCAGGGCCACCGGCAGGTCGGCCTCCTCGGCCACGCCGAGGCAGGTGTCGATCACGTCCGGGGTGGCGCCCCAGTCCTCGTGCACCTTGAAGCCCCCGCAGCCCGCCAGCACGGCCTCCTCCAGCAGCGCCGACGACGTGGACGACCCGCGCGCCAGGAACGCGGCGTTCACCGGCACGTCCGCCCAGCCGGCGATGAGGGAGTGCAGGTTGTGGCGGGGGTTCGCGCCGACGTCCCAGACACCGCCGATGCCCATCCCGACGATCGTGGTGACGCCGGCCGAGAGCGCGGCGGCGGCGAGGTCGGCGTTGGACAGGTGCACGTGCGAGTCGACGATGCCGGGCGTCGCGAGCATGCCCTCGCCGGTGATCATCGCGGTGTGCGCGTCGACCTCGAGAGCCACGCCGTCCAGCACGTCCGGGTTGCCCGCGCGGCCGACGCCGACGATCCGGCCGTCCTTGATCCCGATGTTGGTCTTGCGGATCCCCAGCACCGGGTCGAGCAGCACGACGCCGAGCACGATCATGTCCAGTGCGCTGGAGCGGTCGGCGGAGCTGGACACGAGCGCGCCGTGCCGGGCGGTCTTGCCGCAGCCGCCGATCAGCTCCTCGCCGGGTTCGGTGTCGTCGGCCTCGACCTCGACCCAGAGCTCGGTGTCGGCCAGCCGGATCCGGTCGCCGGTGGTGGGGCCGAAGCGGCGGGCGTACTCGGCGCGGTCCATGGTGGTCACGAGCCACCCCCGATCCGCACGACGGCCACCTCGCGCTCGGCCCCGGCCTCCACACGCAGCGCCGTGCCGGCCGGGACGTCGAGCCGGTACCGGCCCTCGACCGGGACGCGCACCTGCACGGCGGGGTTGAGGTGGTCGAGCGGGACGTGTGAGGACACCCAGACCGGCAGCGCCCCGGTGTTGCGCAGCACCGCGGTCGCGCGCTCGCGGCCGGGCGCCAGCTCGACCTCGCCCGCGCCCACCCGGACCGCGCCGGGTCCGTCGGCGGGCGGCGGCCCGAACGGCGAGTCGACGTGCACCAGCACGCTCCCGTGCGGGTACAGCGCCTCCACCTGGAGGGCGGGCACCGCCGCCGCCACGCCGTCGACGAGCTGGTCGGGTTTCACCACCTCGCGGGCCCGGGTGACCACCTCCTCGTAGGGGACGCCGTCCCAGGCGAGCTCGCAGATCTCGTCGCAGACGAGCGCCACCGCCTCCGGCGCGCCGAGGAGGGCGCCACGGGCGATGCGGCGCCGGGCCAGGTCGGCGCCGGCGGCGAGCAGCAGTCGCTCGTGCTCGCGGGGAGTGAGGTGCATGTCCCCTCCCGGGTCGGCATCGGCACAGCATGGGGTCCGCTTCTTCCGCGGGATAGCCGAATGCCCCACGAGATCGGTCTCCGAAACTGGGCAGATGCACAACCGCCGTGTTGTGGGCGCTCTCCAACGACTAGATCTACGCTTGACTGAATCAAACAGATAGATGATAGTCTGCCGGCATGGCTGCTGAGACGCGCATCCTGATCGCTGGTGGGGGTATCGGCGGGCTGGCGCTCGCCCAGGCGCTGCGCAGGGGTGGCCTGGACGTGGCGGTGTACGAGCGGGATCCCTCGCCGCGGCTGCGCAACCAGGGCTACCGCATCCACATCGACCGCGACGGCAACGCTGCCCTGGCCGCCTGCCTGCCGCCGGAGGTCCTCGACCTGGTGCGGCGCACCAGCGGCGGCAACGGCGACCTGGTGGCCGGTTACACCGACCAGCTGGAACAGGTGATGGCGCAGACGTTCCCGCCGATCGGCGACGAGATCACCTGCGTCGATCGGTACACGTTCCGGCAGGGTCTGCTCACCGGTCTGGCCGACGCGGTCCACTTCGGGCGGACGGTGACGGGTTACCAGGTCCTGGGGTCCGGGCGCGTGCGCGTGGACTTCGCCGAGGGCGGCGGCGACGAGGGTGACCTGCTGATCGGCGCGGACGGCGTGGGTTCGGCGGTGCGTCGCGCGCTGCTCCCGCATGCGCGGGTGCGCGACCTCGGTGTCCGCTGCCTGTACGGCCGGATGGAGCTCACCGCGGCCACCGACCCGCTGGTGCCGGCGGAGTTCGACCGCGGCTTCTCCTGGGTGGCGGACCGCACCGGGTACGGCGCCGGCTTCGCGCCGGTGCGGTTCCGCACGCGGCCCGACAGCGGCGCGTCCGACTACCTCATGACCGTCCTGACCGCGACGCCCGACCGCCTGGGCGTACCGGACGAGAAGCTTCACCGGATGTCGCCGGAGGAGCTCTGGACGCTGTCCGTCGATGCCACGTCGGGGTGGCATCCCACGGTCCGGGAGCTCTTCGCGCACGCGGACGCCGGCACGTTCTTCCCGATCACGATCCGGGCCGGCGAGCGCGTCGACGCATGGGAGTCCGGCCCGGTCACGCTGCTCGGCGACGCGATCCACACGATGCCGCCCACCGGTGGGGTCGGCGCGAACACCGCGCTGCGGGATGCGCAGACGCTCGCCGGGGCACTGCTCGGCGGTGCACCGCTCGTCGAGGCGGTCGCGGCATACGAGCAGGTGATGCTCCCTCGTGGCTTCGACGTCGTCGACAGCTCGCTGCGGCTGGCGGGGCAGATGTTCGACACGCGGGCCTGATCGGCACCAGCCCAGCCGGCCTGCCGCTCGCTCGCACACCGATGTCGGCGTCGGCACACCGACTGCAGTCGGTGTGTGAGCGCGTATGTCGGTGTGTGAGGCGGTCGATCGTCGAGGGCCAGCTGCACGGTGGTATCGCCCAGGGTGTGGGGCAGGCGCTCTACGAGGAGGCCACCTACGACGCGGCGGGCAACCCGACGACCGCCACGCTCGCCGAGTACTGCTTCCCGACCGCGATGGACCTGCCGAACTTCACCCTCGACCAGACGGTCACCCCGTCCCCGACCAACCCGATGGGGGTGAAGGGCATCGGCGAGTCCGGGGCGATCGGCTCGTCACCCGCCGTGGTGAATGCGGTGATCGACGCCCTCGCGCACCGCGGGGTCACGCACCTCGACATGCCGGTCACTCCCCAGCAGGTCTGGCGGGCCCTCAGCGAGGCGGGTAACACTGCCAGCACACGCTGACCGCGCCGACACAGCCCGCGAGCACGCCGGAGCGAAGCGAAGGCAATCAGACGCAGTCAGGAGGAGCCATGGTGGCGATCAACTGCGACATGGGTGAGGCCTTCAGCATCTACCGCTGTGGCGACGACGAGGGCCTGATGCCCTGGATCACCCTCGCGAACGTGGCGTGCGGCTTCCACGCCTCCGACCCGCGGGTGATGCGGCGGACGGTCGCGCTCGCCAAGGAGCACGGCGTGCGGGTGGGGGCGCACCCGTCGCTGCCCGACCGCGAGGGCTTCGGGCGCCGCGAGATGAAGATGGAGCGCGAGGAGCTCACCGCGGCCGTGATCTACCAGGTCGGAGCGCTGGTCGGCTTCCTGCGCGAGCAGGGGATGGAGCTCAACCACATCAAGCCGCACGGTTCGTTGTACGGGATGGCGGCCCGGGACGAGGAGGTCGCCGGGGCCGTCGCCGACGCCGCCGCGGTGTTCGGAGCGCCGCTGATGGGGATGTCGGGCACGGTGCACGAGCGGGTGTGGGGAACGAGCCCCAGTGGGTTCCTGTCCGAGTACTACGCCGACCTCGACTACCGCCCGGACGGTTCGCTGATCATCACGCGCGAGCACGCCGCGTTCGACCCCGTCTCGTCGGCGCGGAAAGCGGTGCGCGCCGTCACCGACGGCGTCGCCACCGCCGTGGACGGCACCGAGATCCCGGTGCGCGCCGACTGCGTCTGCGTGCACTCCGACACCCCGAACGCCGTCGACCTCGCCAAGACCGTGCACGAGGCGTTGCGTCCCCACCTGAACTGACGAGAGGAGCTTGCGTGAGCCGCCACGAGGTTGTCTCGCCGATTCCCGGCGTCTTCTACCGCCGTCCCGACCCGGACAGCGACGTGTACGCGAAGGAGGGCCAGACCATCGGGGCCGACGACACCGTCTGCCTGGTCGAGGTCATGAAGTCCTTCCACCCGGTCCCGGCCGGCGCGGCGGGCACGCTCGTGGAGTTCCTCGTCGAGAACGAGGACGTCGTCGACGCGGGCCAGGCGGTCGCGGTGATCGAGGAACGGTGAAACGCCTCCTCGTCGCCAACCGCGGCGAGATCGCGGTGCGGATCATCCGGGCCGCGCGGGATCTCGGGATCTCCACGGTGGCGGTGCACAGCACGGCCGACGCCGAGGCCCGCCACGTCCGGCTGGCCGACGCGGCGGTGGAGATCGGGCCACCGCCCGCGGGCAAGAGCTACCTGGTGGTCGACGCGATCGTGGAGGCGGCGCGCTCGGCGGGCGCCGACGCCGTGCACCCCGGATACGGGTTCCTGTCCGAGCGGGCGGGGTTCGCCGCCGCGGTCGCCGACGCCGGGCTCGCGTTCGTGGGGCCGGACGCCGCGGTGATCGATCAGATGGGCGACAAGGTCCGGGCCCGGCAGGTGGCCGCGGCCGCGGGCGTGCCGACCGTGCCGGGCACGCCCGGCGGCGTCGAGAACGTCGAGGTGGCCGTGGCGGCTGCCGCCGAGGCGGGCTACCCGATCATGCTCAAGGCCGCCGCGGGCGGGGGCGGACGCGGCATCCGGGTCGTGGAGGACGAGGCCGGCCTGTGTACCGCGTTCCCGGACGCGTCGCGTGAGGCGGCGAGCGCGTTCGGCGACGGGCGGATGTACCTGGAGCGCTTCGTGCGCCGGGCCCGCCACGTCGAGGTGCAGGTGCTCGGCGACGGGGCCGACGTGGTGCACCTGTTCGAGCGGGAGTGCTCGCTGCAGCGGCGCCGGCAGAAGGTGGTGGAGGAGGCCCTCGCCCCGGGCATCGACGCCGGCGTGCGGGACGCGATGACGGCCGCGGCGGTGCGGCTGGCGCGCGAGGTCGGCTACCGCAGCGCCGGCACCGTCGAGTTCCTCGTCGACGACGAGACGCACGAGTACTTCTTCATCGAGATGAACACCCGCATCCAGGTGGAGCACCCGACCACCGAGCTGGTCACCGGCATCGACCTCGTCGCCGAGCAGCTGCGGATCGCCGCGGGTGAGCCGCTGCGCCACGCGCAGCCGGACATCGAGGCGCGCGGGTGGGCGATCGAGTTCCGGGTGAACGCCGAGGACCCGGCGCGCGGCTTCCTGCCCTCGCCCGGTCGCATCGGGCGGCTGGAGCTGCCGGCCGGGCCGTGGGTCCGGGTCGACACCTGGCTGGAGCCCGACGTCACCGTCCCACCGTTCTACGACTCGCTGCTGGCGAAGGTCGTGGTGTGGGGCGAGGACCGTGAGACCGCGATCCGCCGCTCCCGCCGCGCGCTCGCCGAGTTCGCCGTCGAGGGCGTCCCGACGACGGCAGGGCTGCACACCGAGATCCTCGACCAGCCCTGGTTCGAGGCGGGGGAGTTCCACACCGGGACGCTCGAACAGTGGTTGGCCGACCGCGAGGAGGCAACGGCATGACAGTCATGGACGAGGTTGCGCCGGCCCGGTACAGCTGGGGTGGCGACGAGTTCATCTTCGTCGAGCTGGCCGAGGAGATGAGCCTGCAGGCCAACTTCCGGGCGATGGCCATCACGAAGAAGCTCTCGGACGCACGGCCGGACGGCGTGCGGGAGATCTGCCCCGCGAACGCGTCCTACCAGGTGCAGTACGACCCGGACGTGCTGGAGCCGGCCGAGCTGCTCGCGCTGCTGCAGGACCTGGAACAGCAGGTCGGCGACGCCCACGAGCTCGCGCTGGACACCCGGGTGCTGGAGATCCCGGTGCTCTACCGCGACCCGTGGACCACCGAGACGCTGATGCGGTTCCGCGACCGCCACCAGGACCCCGACGCCACCGACATCGAGTACGCGGCGCGCATCAACGGCTACGGCGACGTGGACGGCTTCATCGCCGCGCACTCCGGATCGCCGTGGTTCACCTCGATGGTCGGGTTCGTGGCGGGGCTCCCGTTCCTGTTCCAGATGGTGCCCCGGGAGCGGCAGATCATCGTGCCGAAGTACCTTCGCCCGCGCACCGACACCCCGAAGCAGACCGTCGGCTACGGCGGGTGCTTCTCCTGCATCTACTCGGTGCGCGGGGCCGGCGGCTACCAGATGTTCGGCATCACGCCCGCCCCGATCTACGACCCGGGCCAGACGTTGCCGGACTTCACCGACTTCATGGTGCTGTTCCGTCCCGCCGACATCGTGAAGTTCACGCCCATCGACCGGGAGCAGTACGACGCGCACCTCGCGGACGTGGACGCCGGGACGTTCCGGGTCACCGCACGACCCGTCGAGTTCCACCTGCAGTCGTTCCTCGACGACCCCGACGGCTACAACGCCCGGCTCCTGGAGGTCCTGAAGTGATCGAGGTAGTCAAGCCAGGGCTCTCGACGACCGTCCAGGACGGTGGCCGCACCGGCTACTACCACCTCGGCATCCCGCCCTCGGGCGCGCTCGACCAGTACTCGCTCCGCGCGGCGAACCTGCTGGTCGGCAACTCGCCCGGCGCCGCGGCGCTCGAAGTCGTCTACCTGGGGCCGGAGCTGGCGTTCACCGCCGACGCCGTCGTCGCGGTCACCGGCGCGAGCATGGTGCCCAAGGTGAACGGGGAGGAGCAGCCGAACTGGGAGTCGTTCCCGGTCACCGCGGGCGACGTGCTCAGCTTCGCCTTCCTCACCGCGGGTGCCAGGACGTACATCGCCGTGTCGGGCGGGATCGACGTGCCGGAGGTGCTGGGCAGCCGCTCGACCTACGCCCTCGGCGCGCTCGGTGGGTTCTCGGGCCGCCCGCTCGCGGCCGGTGACCGGCTGCCCGTGGGGCCGCCCGCCGGTGTGGGCCCGGGCCGCAGCGTGCCCGCCGACCTGCGGCAGGGCCTGGCGAAGGACGTCGAGGTGCGGGTCGTCATGGGCCTCTACGACCACCGGCTGACCGAGGCGGGCCGGGCCACGTTCCTCGACACCACGTGGGCGCTCACTCCCGTCGCCGACCGCATCGGGTTCCGCTACGCCGGCCCGGAGCTCGAGACCGTGCCCCGCGAACCCCCGTTCGGCGCCGGACAGGACCCCTCGAACATCGTGGACGCGCCCTACCCGATCGGCTCGATCCAGGTGCCGGGCAGCGTGGAGCCGATCATCCTGCACCGCGACGCCGTGTCCGGTGGCGGCTACATGATGATCGCGACCGTGCTGTCGGGCGACCTCGACATCGTGGCCCAGTCGGCGCCGAGGACGCGCACCCGGTTCGTGGAGGTGGACCTGGACACCGCGCTCGCCGTTCGCGCCGACCACCGCAAGCGCTCCCGGCGGCTGGCGGAGGCGCTCGGCGGGTGATCGACCTCGGTGGGCGTCAGGCGATCGTCACGACCCGGTCGGCCAGCTCCGCCGAGTACGCCTCGAACCGGGCCATCACCTCCGGGTCGTGCCCGGGCACCACCAGGTGCGGCCCGGTCGCCAGCTCGTTGATCCGGTCGAACGCGCCGTACATGTCGGGCATCGAGTGCAGGATGGGGAACGGCCGGTCGGTCTCGATGTTCTCGGCGAAGTGGCTGGCGTCCGACGCCAGCACCACGTCGCCCGCCGCCGTACGGGCCCGCACCACCTGCATCCCGGCGGTGTGGCCGCCGACCAGGTGCACGCTCAGCCCGGGCACGACCTCCGCGTCGCCGTCCACGAGCTCCACCCGGCCGGCGGTCCGGGCCGCCACCAGGTGTGCGACGTCCCGGTCGTCCACCAGCCACCGCTCGCGGGCGATCCGGCGCGCCCACGGTCCGGTCCAGTACTCCAGCTCACGGCGCTGCACGACGTATCGCGCCGCGGGGAACGCCGCGGCGGTGCCGGTGTGGTCGTAGTGCAGGTGGGTCAGCACGACGTGCCCCACGTCGGAGGGCGCGATGCCGAGGGCGGCGAGCGTCTCGACCGGTGAGCCGACGTACTCGAGGCCCGCCACCGGCGCGGCGGTGTCGGGCCTGATGCCCGCGTCGACGAGTACGACGTGGCTCGCCGAGATCGCGACCCAGACGTAGTAGGCGGTCGGGTGCGGATCGCCCGCCGCGTCGTCGTACCCGCAGAAATGCTGTCCGCGCCGCCCCTCCCGTTCGGCGTACCGGATCGCGTGCACGCGGAACTCGGTCATGCCGGTACCGGCCGCCGGGTGCCGAGCTGCTCGGTGGGGACGCGGTGGGTCTCCCGTGCCGTCGCGATCGCGACGACGTTGAGGAGGCAGACGGCTGCGGTGAAGGCGGCCGCGGCCACCCAGTTCGCGCCCTTGTCGCCGGCGAGCGCGCCCGCGATCGCGGGGCCGAAGCCCGCGACGGCGAAGCCGATCTGCGTGCCGATCGCGGTGCCGGAGAGCCGGACCTTCGCGGGGAACATCTCGCCGTAGAAGGCGGGCCACACCGAGCTGGTGGCGGTGTAGACGAGCCCGAACATCCCGATGCCGGTCACGAAGATCAGGACGTAGTTGCCCGCCGCGATCGAGCCGAGGAACGCGAAGATCAACACCGCGCACCCGAGCGAGCCCCCGATGAAGACCGGCTTGCGACCGATGCGGTCGGCGAGCAGTGCCCACGCCGGGATCGCGCCGAGCGCGGCGACGTTGGCCAGCACGCCGACCCACAGCATCGCCGTCCGGTCGAGCCCGAGCCCGTTGACCGCGTACGACAGCGCGTACACGGTGAAGATCGTGCTGGGAGTCGCGATGAGCGCGGCGACGATCACGCGCAGGACGTCGGCCCAGTGGTCACGCAGGAGAACGACGAGGGGGAGCTGAGCTGTCTGCTGCGTAGCCACCTCGCGTTCGAAGACCGGAGTCTCGTCCAGCCTGCGCCGGATGACGAAACCGACGACCACCACGACCGCACTCAGCCAGAACGGCACCCGCCAGCCCCACGACAGCAGCTCGGGCTCGGGCAGGACGGCGACGGGCAGGAACACCGCGGTGGCCAGGATCTGCCCGGCCTGCGTGCCGCTGAGCGTGAAGCTCGTGTAGAAGGCGCGCCGATCGGCCGGCGCGTGCTCCAGCGTCATCGAGTTGGCGCCCGCCTGCTCGCCGGCGGCGGAGAGCCCCTGGAGCAGTCGCATGATCACCAGCAGTACCGGCGCGGCGACCCCGATCTGGTCGTACGTGGGCAGGCAGCCGACGACGAACGTCGAGAAGCCCATCAGGAGCAGCGTGAAGACGAGCACCTTCTTGCGGCCGAACCGGTCACCGACGTGCCCCAGGAAGAACGCGCCGACCGGACGGGCGAGGTAGCCGACGCCGAAGGTGGCCAGCGCCAGAAGGGTCCCGGTGGTGGGGTCCGATGCCGGGAAGAAGACCTTGTTGAACACCAGCGCCGCGGCGGTGCCGTAGATGAAGAAGTCGTAGTACTCGAGCGCGCTGCCGATCCAGGCCGCGACGGCGGCGGTGCGTGGCTTGCCGACGGAGTGGTCGCTCACAGGGCTCCTCGGGGGCGGCGCCGCCTAATGTACTAACCGGTTACGTACCGGATGGTTACTTACGGGCGGAGTGGTGTCAAGATCGCGCCGCCCGCTTAGCGTGTGCGGATGCAACAGCCGTGGGACCACCCGGCGGCCGCGCGGTGGGCCGCACTCGTCGGGCGGCTGCGTGCGGACGCGGACGCGCTCGTCAGCGAGTTCGTCGACCGGGTCCGGGCCATCTCGCCGTACGGGCGTGGAGTCGTGCCGCGCGAGGTGCTGGAGGCCGACGCCGACCGCACCTTCGACTACCTGCTGCGCCGGGTGGCCGGGCAGCCCGTCCCGGAGCGGTTGCTCGACATCGGTCCGTCGATCGGCCGGGACAGGGCGCGACGCGGGGTTCCGCTGAACGACCTGCTCACGGCGGTGCGGCTGGACTTCCGCGTGCTCTGGGCGGGCCTGCGCGAACGGGCCGACCCGACCGACGAGCCGTTGCTCGTGTCCCGCGTCGAGGACGTCTGGGCCGCCGTCGAGGACTACACCACGCAGATCCAGGTGAGCTACCAGGCCGAGGCGGCACTCCTGGCCCGGGAGCGGCAGGGCGAGCGCACGATGCTGGTGGCCTCCCTGCTCGCCGGCCCCGACCCCGACCCCGACGAGGTGGAGCGGCTGGCCGTGGCGCTCGACGTCGACGTCGACGCCGACCTGCTCGTCGCCGCGGCGACGGCCGGGGCGGGACCGGCGCTGCGGCGGGCCGCCGACCGGCTCGGCGCCGACGGCCGGATGGTGCACGTGCAGTCCACCGGCCGGCACGTCGTGCTGATCGCGCGCTGGGAGGGTGGCACGGGCGCCCCGGTGCGGGCCGCGCTCGCCGGGGTGTCGTGCGGGGTGGGCCCGCTGGCCCACGGCCTCGCCAACGTGCCACGCAGCGCCCGGATCGCGGGCGAGATCGTCGACGTGTCGGCCGGGAGCACCGGCCCGCGCGAGCTCGCCGGCGCCTGGCTCCCGCTCGCCGCCGCACGCCTGGCCGACACGGCCGCCGACCTCGTGGGGGCCGAGCTCGCCGGGCTCGCCGACGTGCCCGCCCGGGAACGGGAGCGGCTGCTCGCCGCCGTGCGCGCCTACACCGCCACCGGGTCGGTGGCGAAGGTGGCGGAGCGGCTGTACTGCCACCGCAACACCGTGCTCAACCGCCTCCGCCGGTTCGCCGAGCTCACCGGGCGCGACGTCACAGTGCCGGCCGATGCGGCCGTGGTGCTCCTCGCGCTGCAGTGCGCCGACGGGCACTGAAACAGCGGTTCGACCACGAGAAGCGCACCACGGTCGTTCGCGGTGCGCTGGTGTGCTGCTCGGCCTCCCCTGATCGCGTCCCACGTGCCACCCTGGCGGCATGGATCCCGAGAACCGCTCCGACGAGGACGACTCCGGACTCCTCGAACCGGAGGACAGCCTGGACGACCGCGGCATCCGCGACGTGCTCGACGAAGGCGTCTCGCCGCCCGAGCGCCCGTTCGCCAGCACCGGCTGGGGCACCACCGCCCGCGAGGAGTCGAGCGGCGAGCCGCTCGCCGGGCGGCTCGCACGCGAGCTCCCCGACGGTGAGGAGTGGCTCGGGGACGACCTCGGGGACGCCTCCGACACCGACGGAGAGCTGCTCGACGACGAGGTCGGCGACGTGCGCGCCGGCCGGCTCGTCAGCTCGGGCGGCGCGTTCGACGACGACGAGGAGCTGTACGCACTCGATGCCGGCATCGACGGGGGCGCCGCATCGGCGGAGGAGGCCGCGGTGCACGTCGTCTCCGAGGAGCGTCGTCTGGAGGGCTGAACGCGCCGTCGGGGACGCGTACGGTCACCTGCATGAGTGACGTGATCGGGACCGACACTGATTTCTGGCATCCGTTCGCCGCGATGGGCGCCGTGCGCCGCGCCGAGTTCGTGGTCACCCGAGGCGAGGACGTCTGGCTCTGGGACGAGGCCGGGCGCCGCTACCTGGACGCCACCGCGAGCCTGTGGTGCGTCAACGTCGGCCACGGGCGGGCCGAGATCGCTGATGCCGTCGCGGCGCAGATGCGCGAGCTGGCCACGTACCAGACGTTCGCCGACGTGGCGAACCGTCCGGCGCTGGAGCTCACCCACCGGCTCGCCGGGCTGGCGCCGGTGCCGGGGGCCAAGATCTTCCTGGTCAACGGCGGCGGCGAGGCCGTCGACACGGCCGCGAAGATCGCCCGCGAGTACTTCGCGCGCACCGGGCAGCCGGAGCGCACGGTGCTGATCAGCCGCCGCAACGCCTACCACGGCACGCACGGCTTCGGCACCGCGCTGGCCGGGATCCCGGCCAACCGGCTCGCCGGCCCGTTCGTCCCCGACGTCGTGCAGGTGGAATGGGACGACCCGGCAGCGCTCGAGGCGGAGATCGAACGGATCGGCCCGGGGCGCGTGGCCGCGTTCTTCGCCGAGCCGGTGATCGGCGCCGGGGGCGTGCTGCCCCCGCCGCCCGGATACATCGAGCGCGTGCGCGAGATCTGCACGCGGCACGGCGTGCTGTTCGTCGCCGACAGCGTGATCTGCGGGTTCGGCCGGCTCGGCGACTGGTTCGGCGTCGACCGGTTCGGGATCGAGCCCGACCTCATCACGTTCGCCAAGGGCGTCACCAGCGGGTACCTGCCGCTGGCCGGGGTGGTGGCGCACGAGCGCGTGGCCGAGCCGTTCTTCGCCGACGGCGCCGCCCCGTTCCGGCACGGCGCCACCTACTCCGGCCACCCCACCGCCTGCGCCGCGGCGCTCGCGAACCTCGACGTGATCGAGAACGAGGGGCTGCTCAAGCGCGCCGAGGCACTCGAAGGCCCGTTGCACGCGGCCGTGCGGTCGCTCGCCGACCACCCGCTCGTGGCCGAGGCCCGCGGCGGCACCGGCGTGCTCGCCGCGATCGAGCTCGACCCCGAGCGGCTCGCCGCCGATCCGGGCCTGCCCGCCACCGTGGCCCGCGGTGCCCGCGACCGCGGCGTGCTGGTGCGGCCGATGGTCTCGGCGGTCGCCGTGTCGCCCCCGCTCACCCTGGCCGAGGAACACCTCGACCTCATGACGGACGCGCTGCGCGGGGGCCTGGACGCGGTCGGCTGAGAGCAGCGGCGGACCCGCGCCCGGCCCGCCCACGCACCCCGTTCTCGCCGGCGCTACCCGTCGACGGGCCGCGTCAGCCACGACGGGGTGCGCGGGCGGAGACGGGGTGCGTGGGGCGTCCGGCCCGCGGGACCTGGGGACGCACAGCTTCTCCGTCCGCGCACCCCGTGTCGGCTCGCGCGACCCGTCGACAGGAAGCGCCGGCGGAAACGGGGTGCGTCGGCCGGTGAACGCAGGGGCCGAGTGGGAGGAGCGCGGCCCTCGGCGCGACGTGTCAGTCGGCCGTTCGGAGCCAGACCGTGGTGTCGCCGGGGAGCGTGCCGTCCGCCAGTGGCGCGCTGGACACGAGGATGTCGCCGGCGGGCAGCGGCACCGGGGACTCGCCGAAGTTGGTGACACTCGTCCAGCCGCCGGGACGGCTGAACTGCACGACGTCGTCGGGGGCGCCCGTGGCCCACTCCAGCGTCTCGGACGTCTGCCGGCGGCGCCGTTCGGCGAGCGCGCGCCGGTAGAGCGCCAGGGTGGAGGTCTCGTCCGCCTGCTGGCGCTCCACCGACAGCTCCACGAAGCTCGGGGGCTGGGGGAGGTGCGCCGGGCCGGTGCCGAAGCCGAGCGACGGGCCGGTGGACGTCCACGGCAGCGGCACCCGGCAGCCGTCGCGCCCCTTCTCCTTGCCCTCGGAGCGGATCCAGGTGGGGTCCTGCAGCACCTCCGGCGGAAGGTCCGCGACCTCGGGGAGGCCCAGCTCCTCGCCCTGGTACAGGTAGGTGGAACCGGGGAGCGCGAGCGCGAGCAGGGTGGCGGCGCGGGCGCGGCGGAGGCCGCGCTCGACGTCGGCGGGCGGGTTGGTGCCGTCGCCGCGGATCCACTTCTTGAGGTCGGTGCCGGCCGGCAGGGCATACCGCGTGGCGTGCCGCACCACGTCGTGGTTGGAGAACACCCATGTCGACGACGTGCCGGCGGACCGAGCGAGCGTCAGGTTCTCCTCGATGATCTTCCGGAACTCGATGGCGTCCCAGTCGGCGAGCAGCAGGTCGAAGTTGAAGGCCTGGCCGAGGCCCTCCGGCGAGGCGTAGCGGGCGCGGCGGTGCGCCGAGGGCACCCACGCCTCGGCCACGGCGGTGCGCGGCGGGTCGTAGCGGTCGAAGAGCTCCCGCCAGTCCTTGTAGATCTCGTGCACCTCGTCGCGGTCGCGCAGGCGGTGCACGCCGTCGGGCAGGTCGTCCGCGTCCAGCTCGGCCTGGCTGGGCAGCGGGGGTGTGAGGTCCTTGGCGAGCGCGTTGGCCACGTCCACCCGGAACCCGTCGACGCCGCGGTCGGCCCAGAACTGCAAGGTCGTCAGGAAGTCCTGCCTGACCTCGGGGTTGTCCCAGTTCAGGTCGGGCTGCTCGGGCGCGAACATGTGCAGGTACCACTGCCCGTCGCCGACCGGCTCCCAGGCCGATCCACCGAAGGCGGCGGTCCAGTCGCTCGGCGGCCGCTCGCCGTGCGGGCCTTCGCCGCGGCGGAAGATGTAGCGGTCGCGTTCGGGCGAGCCGGGTGCGGCTGCCAGCGCGGCGCGGAACCACTCGTGCCGGTCGGAGGTGTGGTTGGGGACGATGTCGACGATCAGCCGGATGCCGGCCGCCTTCAGCGCCGCCACCATCTCGTCGAACTGGGCGAGGGTGCCGATCTTGGGGTCGACGTCGCGGTAGTCGTCGACGTCGTAGCCGCCGTCGGCGAGCGCGGACGGGTAGAACGGTGAGAGCCACACCGCGTCGACGCCGAGGTCGCGCAGGTGCTGCACGTGGCTCGTGATGCCCGGCAGGTCGCCGATTCCGTCGCCGTTGGAGTCGGCGAAGCTGCGGGGATAGATCTGGTAGACGACGGCCTGTCGCCACCATGTGGCCCCGAGCGGTTCCGACACGAGCACTCCTTTTGTTCAGGGGTTAAATCTAAGCTTGTACGCGAAGATAGGCAGCTCTCCGGACGAGGGCAAGGACGAGGAGGTCGTCCAGAATCACCCATTCCGGGCACTCCGCCATCTGGCGTGTCGCACGCGGCTGAACGGTCGAACGCCCCGTGCCCGTCGGACCCGACCGGGGTGACGGGCGGTGACGAGGGAGGTACGGACCGCGTGACCAGCGCATACTTCGTGTGACCGGTCTCACTCACATGGACGCCGTGACGCGGCTGACCGCGCCTTCCCCGTGACCTGCTCGTTGTACAGAGACGGCAACAGGCGTCACGGCAGGACAAGAGACGTGCTTTGGGGGACGGGAGCGTGCGATGTCGAGTGAGGCGGTGAGCGGGCGCTACGGCGCAGCGCGCCATGCCGTGACCGACGGCGGTGGCGCGCAACGGCCCTCCGCTCCCGACGACCGGTCACTCGTCGACCGGTTGCTGGCGGACAACGGCGACGATCACGGCTTCGACTGGGGCTGGGGCGACCCGGCGGCCGGTGAGCTCGTCACGGACCGGGAACCGCTGCACGACATCCCGGAGCTCTGGGGCCCGGAGGAGCGGGCCGCCCGGCCGGACGACGAGGGAGGCCGCTTCCCGACGCCGCGGCTGCACCGCGAGAGCCCGCTCGACGACGGTCCGACCGGCGACCGGGCGTCCTACGACCTCGACCACCGCACCACCGGGCGCGATCTTGACGCCGGCCGGCCGGATCCGGACCGTCCCGACTTCTCCCGCGCCCGGTTCGACGGCCCGGCCGGCGAGCGCGGCTCCGACGACGTGGATCGTGGCGAGCGCACACCGGACGCCCCCGGCGCCGGGTTCGGCGCCCGGGACGACCGCGACCTGAACCCCGGTGACCGGCGGTTCGCCGACCGGGGCGCCGGCGAGCCACCCCGCCCCACCCCGGTCGAGGACGATCGGCACTGGTCCGACCGCCGCTTCGACAACCCGGGCAGTGACGACTTCGGCGCGCCCGGCCCGGGCATCGAGCACCGGCGCTCCGACGATCACGCCCGCAGCGGCTTCGCGGACAGCGGGTTCGGCCGCACGTTCGGCGAGTCCGCCGATGCCGATCGCGCATTCGGTCCCCTCGACCCCGGCACCGACCGGGCAGTGGACGAAGGTGGTTTCGGCGGCCCCGGCTTCGGCCGGCCCGGGTTCGACGGCCCTGGTTCCGTCGATCGCGGTCTCGGCGACCGACGCGTCGAGGACGGTGGCATCGACGACCGCCGGTTCGATGACCGCCGGTTCGAAGGCGGCGCCCTCGACGGCGACCCGCTCGACGCGCTCGCGACAGCCCGGGTCCGGATCGAACCCGGCACACCCGGTGGCGGTACGCCGGATCACGATCCGTTGCACGATGTCCGTATGGACGGTGATCAGGTCGGCGACAGGTCGGGCCCGGACGCGCTGGACCGCGACCCCGAGGATCGGGATCGGTCGGACTCGGCGCCCCTGGGGCCCCCGCCCTTCGACCGGCCGCGGCTGAGCGGCGACCGGTTCGTCGAGGACCGGCCGGCCCCGGAGGCGATCGGCCGGCTCGGGAGCGAACAGGCGGAGGATCTGGACCGGGCCGGTTACGGCCTCCGTGACGGTGAGCAGCTGCCCTACGACCGGGTCGGTCGCGAGCCGGCGGAGGACTTGGGGCGGGCCGGTTACGGCCCTGGTGACGGTGAGCAGTCGCCCTACGACCGCGTCGGTCGCGAGCCGGCGGAGGACTTGGGCCGGGCCGGCTACGGTCCCCGTGACGGCGAGGGGCCGCCCCACGACGGACTCGGCCGCGAACCGCTGGGCCACGACTGGCGGGACCGGGACCGGCTGGAGCCGCCCGCCGCCGGCGGCCCGTCGAGCGGTGAGCCTGCGGAGCGCGCGCCGTCGGACGGCGACCGGTTCGGGAACGCATTCCCCGACGGGCGACCGCGCGACCGCGATCGGTACTCCCCGGAGCGCGATCCCCAGGATCGCGGCGGGAACGATCGTGACGAGCCCGGGGAGCGGAAGCTGGTGGCCGCCGATCCGCGGCTGCGCCGGTGGGCCGACCGCAACCGGCCCAGCGGCCCGCCCCCCGACCGTTCCGACCGCCCGGCCGGCCCTGGCCCCTTCCCCGAGGCGCAGGCGCCTGCCGATTCATCCGGTGTCGATCAGTCGGGTGCCGAAGCGCTGGATACCGATCAGCCCGGTGCCGACCGGGTCGGCGCGGACGCGCTCGCGTCCGGTCCGGACGATCATGATCGTCCCGGGGCGGACCCGTTCGCCGACCCCTCGCTCACCGAGAGCGCCCTCACCGGCCGCATCCGCATCCCCGAAGCGGACGGCCGGGGTCCCGAGCGTCACCGGCCGGAGCCGCTCACCGGCGGCCCGGCCGGCCGGGACGTGTTCGAGCAGGGTCCGCTTTCGGGCGGCGACCCGTTCGACGCGGTGCCGGACCCCACCACCGCCCTCGGCGTGGTCGGCCCGGCCGGTCCCGCTCGGCGGGGGCCCGCGGAGGAACCCGCTCCTCCGCTGCAGGAGTTCGCCGCCCGCCGCCGCGCGGCGGAGCAGGCCGCCGCGGCGGCCGAGGAGGCGGCGTCATCGGCCGCGGAGCGTGCCTCCGCCGCCATCGCCGCGGCGGCCCGTGCGGCAGAGGAGGCGGAAGCAGCCGCGGAGATCGCTGCCCGGGCGGCCGAGCAGGCGCACGAGGCCGCCGAGGCCGAGGCGCGCGCGGTCGCCGACTCCGTGGCCCGCGGCGAGGCAACCGTCCAGCAGGACGGGCGCGACGAGCCCGAGCCGCCCACGCAGGCCGTCCCGATGGTGGCGCCGGCTGCCGCCCCGCCCGGCAGGCGGCCCCCGCCGCGCCGCCCGGCCGGCCCGCTCCCGCGCGATGCCCGCCCCGACGAGCCCGGCCCGCCCGCCGGACCGCCGCCCGGTGCCGGCCACCGGTCCGGCCCGCCTCGGGACGGTTCGGCTCGCGACGGCTCAGGTCGGGACGGCTCGGCTCGCGACGGCGCCGACGGGGAGGCCACCGCGGTGCTGTTGGGCCTGGACGCCCTCCGCGACCTCGACCGGTCGCGCCGCCGTGAGTCGGCGCCCGCCGAGGTCACCACCGTCACGCGGCGGCGTCCGGCCGCGGAACCCGTCCCGGTCCGGGACGCCGACGCCGACGATGCGGAGGACGACGAGGAGCCCGAGGAGACCAGCCTGCTCCGCCGGCTCACCACCCGGCCGGTCATCGCCGCGGTCGGGGTCGGGGTGGTGCTCGCGGTGGCCGCGATCGTCGCGTTCGTCACGACGGCCCAGTCCGAACCGGCACCGGCTGAGGCCACTCCGGCGGCCCTGAGCGAGCCGGCGGCGCTGCAGCCGCCCCAGCCGACGGCGGCCGCCGCCGATCCGCACAGCCCGAAGGCCGTCGCCTTCCTCACCGCGCTGCGCGATGCCGACATCCCCACGAGCAGCAGCGGCCAGGCCGAGACCGAGGCCGCCGCGGCGATCTGCGCCCAGCTCGACCAGGGTGCCGACGAGGCGCAGCTCGCGCGGTCGGTGCCGGCGGTCCTGCCGGACGTCACCCGTGGGCAGGCGGGCGACGTCGTGGACCTCTCCCAGCAGCACTACTGCTGACCTCCTTCGCCCGTACCCACGCAGGACGTCAATCACCGCGGGGCGGCGGGAGTGATCGCCGATTCGGTGCGTGGACGGCCACATCCGGCCGCGGTCGCACCCAGCCGATGATCATGCACGTGGGCACAACGATCTACGGCGGGCAGAGCGTGCCCGAGTCCGGCACCACGCCATCGAGCAGCATCGAGTCGACGATGCCGGTGATGCACGGGCTGCGCGGGTAGGAGCCGGTGCCCGCGCCCTGCCAGCTGATGAAGCGGGCGGTGGCGAGGGAGTCGGACGTGCGCCGTGAGCCGTCGAGTGCGCCGCGCGGGTCGGCGGCCGTGCCGATCACGAGGATCGGCGGCGCGGCCTCGGCCTGTCCGGCCGGCGCGGGCTCCGGCCCCGTGGGCCACGGCGCGCACGCCAGCAGCCGTAGCGCGAACGTGGAGCCGAAGGTCGGGTAGGCGTTGATCCAGCGCTGCGCGACCTCGCCGATCTCGCCCGGGGCGAGGCGGCGCTGGGTGTCGTTGCAGCTGGTGGCGAGCATCCCGTCGAACAGGCTGCGCGGGCCGGTGATCGGCGCGAGGATGGTGAGCATCGGGACCGGGTCGCCCGCGTTCGCCGCGGCGAGGGCGGCCGCCAGCGCGGGCCACCGGCGTGGCTCGCCCAGCTCGGACAGCAGCGCGGTGACCGCGGCGCCCGCGGTGAGCCGGCTTCCGTCGGAGGCGAGCAGCGGGCGCAGTCGGAGCTGCGTGAGGAGCGCGGTGACGGTGGCACGCGGGTCGGCGCCGAGCGGGCAGCCCGGGTGCGCCGTGCAGGCCACCCCGAACGCCCCGAAGGCGGCTTCGGCCGCACCGGCGCGGCTGTCGGTGAGGTCTGGCTCGTCCTGCGTGGGATGCGGGGGCCCGTCGAGCACCAGGCGCCCGACGGAGCGCGGCTCCGCCCGGGCCCACATGGCGAGCGCGGCGGCGCCGTCGCCGACGCCCACCGCGGAGAGCCGCTCCACCCCGAGCGCGGCGCGCAGCAGTTCGACGTCGGCGGCCGTGGCGGCCGTGCGGTAGCTGCCCAGGCCGCTGTCGAGCGTGAGGGTGCACTCCTGCACGACCGCGCGGGCCTGCTCCAGCAGCAGGTCGAGTTCCGATTCGCCGATGGAGTCGGCGTCGGCGTCCACGAGCGCGGCGCGGGCCTCCTCCGGGGCGCACTGCAGGATGTCGAGCCCGGCGCCCCGCCGGTCGAGGCCCACGAGCGTGTAGTGCTGCAGCAGCGTCGGGTCGACCTGCCCGGCGAGCACTGCCGCGTGCCGGGTGGACGGCTCGCGCGTGCTGTCGCCGAGCACGAGCAGCGGCGGACGATCGGCGGGCGCTCCGGCCTCCCCGACGCGGATCACGCCCAGGGTGACGGCGCCGGCCGCGGGCTGGTCGGGGTCGGCGGGCACGGTGAGCTCCCCGCAGTCCACCTGGAGGTTCCGGTCCGCGGGCACGGGCTCCACGAGCGTGACGAGGGTGTCCTCGGTGCACTCGTCGAACGGGATGCTCGCGCGCTGCGACTCCGGCTCGGGCAGCACCGGCACCGTGGTGGGGGTGGGCGGGCCGGGCGCCGCCGGGACGTTCTCACCGCGCACGGCCACCGGCGGCCGCTGCGAGGGGCCGACGGTGCAGCCGGCGAGCACGGTGACGAGGCACAGCAGCGCCGTGAGGCGGGCCAGGGACATCGGGCGCCGGGCAGCCCCGACCGCATGATGCGGTGGTCGTGCCACGTGCCCTCCCGGTCGTACTGGATCCGCGCTCAGCGTGCCGCACGGCCGGTATGAGCGAGGTGAACGGATCGCCTATGCCACCCGCGGCCCGGGGTGCACGGCGTCCAGCTCCAGTCGTACGGCGGCGGGGAGGTCGGTGAGGCCGAGGGAGCTGCGGGCGGTGGCGAGCACCTCGGTGTCGAGCCGGGCGAGCACGTCGCGGACGTCGGCGTCGTCGGCGAGCCACAGCGTGATGCGCACGGCAGGTGCGGCCTCGGTGCCCACGAGGCGGGCCCGTGCCCGGCCGACGCCCGGCAGCGCCGCGGCCTGCGCCGCGACGGCCTCGGCCGCTGCGGCCGCGCTCACGATGATGGCGGTGTCCGTGCTGCCGTCGATCGAGCCGCCGTCGAGCACGAGGTCGGGGCGACGTTCCGGGCGCAGGGCGTGCGCCGTCCAGACCAGTCCGAGCACGGCGAGCAGCAGGCCGCCGACGATCGCGATGACGCGGGCGGCAAGCGGCTGCGCGCGCAGCACCTCGACGATCATCGGGTCGAGCAGCGGCCGGCCGGCGCGGGCGGTGCCGAAGACTCCGTAGGACAGCAGCGTGACGAGCGTCCCGGCGGCGAGCAGGAGGAGCCCGACCACGACGGCGAGCGTGCGCTCGCCCGCTGTCGAGCGCGAGATCGCCGCGGCCGCGCGTCGCCGGAGCGCGGACATGCCGGCGGCGGTGGACTTCCGCAGGTCGGTGCTCGGGGGTGTCACCGGGGCCCCTTCCGGTCCTGCACCGTGACGTAGACCCGCGGGCGGTGGTGCAGCGGCAGCTCGTCGAGCAGGCCCTCCACGCGCGTGCGCACACTGTCGGCCAGTTCCGGGGTGCTGTCGCTCCAGGCCTGGGCGGCGACCGCCACCCGGCGCCGCGACGCCGTGACGGATGCGGCCGCGACGTCGTCCGCGGCGCGTACGCGGCGGCCGATGAGGCGGGCGAGCACGCGGGGCGATGTGGTGACGGTGATCTCGGGGGCCGGCCCGTCGACGGCGATGTCGTGGCGGCGGGCGAGCAGACCCACGAGCACGAGCAGCAGCCCGACGACGGCGGTGCCGATCGCGATGCCCGGCACCGGGGCGTCGGTCCAGGGGAACCGTCCGAGGGTGGCGTACCAGTCCGGCCATGGCACGACGAGCCCGTGGGTGCCGCCCGGCCGCACCCACGCCGCGACCACCTCAAGGAGCACCAGCACCCCGACCACGGCGACGGCGAGGCCCAGCAGTGGGGCGAGCACCCGCAGCAGCACGCGCACGAACGTTCCTCCTGTGACTCTCTAGTGCAGCCGGGCGGTGGCGGGGCGCGCGGAGCGCAGCCCGGCGACCGTGACGGTCATGGCGCGCACGCGGTGCCCGGCGATGCGGTCGAGCTCCTCGCCCACCCTCACCCGCACCGCCTCGACGACGGTGCGCACGGGGGCGGGGTACCGGAGCGTGAGCTCGATCCGGACGTCGACGGCGGGCGGGTCCCCGGACCCGGTGGTGATGCGCGCGCTCGCTCCTGCCTCGCCCATGTCGATGCCGGCGAGCCGGCGCTCGTGGCGAAGGGTGCCGGGCACCTGGTCGGCGGCATACTCGACGATCTTGCGCAGCACGGAGGGGTGGATGTCCAGCCGACCGCGTTCCTCGGCGGCTGGCAGCGGCCGGGTCACCGGTCCCGGCCCCGGCCGAGCAGGGCGTTGAGGTCGAGCTGGCCGTCCAGGGCGCGGCCGACGAGCAGCCCGATCGCGCCGAGGACCAGCACGATCAGGAAGGCCCCGAGACCCCCGAACGCCCCGGCGAGGCCGAGGGCGAGACCTGCCAGCAGGCCGGTCTGGGTGGCGTTCATCCGGTTCTCCTCTAAAGGACTCTCTGGTTGCGGTGGCGGTGCCAGGTGCGGATCAGGGCGACGCCCACGCGCACCGGGAACGGCAGCGGCGCCACCACCTCGACCGGTGCGTCGAAGCGGGGGTCGTCGGGCGGGTCGGGCTGCGGTTCGGCAGGGACGGAGTCGGCACGGAACCGGGCGAGACCCGCGACGAAGCTGTCCGGATCGCCGCCGCGGTCGGGGTGGTTCTCGCGGACGAACGCCCGGTAGGCGGCGCGCTCCTGCTCGTTCACGGGAGCTCGCCCGGCAGCAGGATGTCGGCCACGGTGATGTCGACGGCGGCGCCGCCACACAGTGCGGAGACCTCGCGGCGCAGCGCCCGCACCACCTCCGGGATGGGCCGGTCGGAGAGCAGCACGACGGCCACCTCGACGGGCTCGTCGCCCTCGCCGATCCGCACGCCGACGAGCTTGCGCCCCGGCAGGTAGGTGGCCACCGCGTTGTAGAGGCCGCCGTGCAGGCCCGCCACCGCAGGGTGTGCGGTGACGGCGGCGGCCACCCGTTCGGCCAGTTCCACCGGGTCGGGCGGCCTCGGCACGGCGGTCATCCTACTGGCGGGAGCTGTCACTCGACGCGCGCGGACTGCACGGGGGGCAGCGCTTCCTCGTCGACGGCCTCGGGCAGGTGGATGTCGTTGACCGCGATGTTGACCTCGATCACCTCGAGCCCGGTCATCCGCTCGACGGCGGTGATCACGTTGCGGCGTACGGCACGCGCCAGCTCGACGATGGACGCCCCGTACTCGACGACGATGTCGAGGTCGATCGCGGCCTGCTTCTCGCCGACCTCGACCTGCACGCCGGAGATGTTCGTGCTGCCGGTGCCCCCGCCCGGGATCCGCTCGCGGATCGCGCCGAAGGCCCGGGACATCCCGCCGCCCATCGAGTGCACGCCGGAGATCTCGCGCGCGGCGATGCCGGCGATCTTCTGGACGACCGACGCGGCGATCGTGGTCTTGCCCTGTGAGGTGTCGTCGGCGAGCCGGGCCGGCGACGAGACGGTGGTGGTGGGCGTCGTGGTGCTGGGGGTCGCGGTGCTCTCGCTCATGGGGCTGATCCTTCTCGTTTCGACGTCCGGAGTCTCGGGCAGTGGGACGCGGATACCCACGTCACCCTCCCGGTAAGTCACCCGATCGGCCTAGCGCGGCGGTACCGGAGAAGCAGGACGCCGTCCTCGTGCAGGGTGTCGACGAGCTCCAGCGAGCGTCGGTGCCCGCTTCCCGGGCCCGCGGCGATCCGGCCGGCGACACCTCCGACGAGCAGCGGTGCCACGGTGAGGCACAGCTCGTCGACCGCGTCCGCTGCCACGAGCTCGCCGAACAGCCCGGGCCCGCCCTCGCAGAGCACGCGGTGCAACCCGCGGCACGCCAGCTCGCCCAGGACGAGGTCGGGCGTGAGCCGGTCGAGCACGACGACGTCCCCGCCGGCTGCGGCGAGCTCCTCCCGGCGCCGCGCCGGTGCCGAGGCGAGGGTGAGGACGATCGGCGGCACGCGGGTGTCCGTGAACAGCCTGCTCGCCGGGTCGAGCTCGGCCGAGCCCGTGACGACCGCGATCGGCGGCGGCGTGTCCCGCCCGAGCACGGGCCGGCGGGCACCGCCGTAGTTCTCGGCGCGCACCGTGCCGGCCCCGACGAGGATGACGTCGGCGAGCCGGCGCTGCAGCAGGAACACCCGCCGGTCGGCGGGGGAGCCCAGACCGGCGGAGCGACCCTCGACCGACACCGCCCCGTCCGCGCTCGCCACGAAGCAGGCGCGCACGAACGGCGCACCGAGATCGTCGGGAAAGGCGTAGCGCGCCGCGAGCCGCTCGTCGTCCAGGACATCGTCGGCGGGTAGCAGGGGGCGCACCGACCCATCCCAGCACGCGAGCGGGCCGGCGTCGTCCTGTGGGGGAGGCCCGCGAGCCGCCGGAGCGAAGCGGAGGCAATCAGATACATCCCACTGTCTAGCGAAGGTCAGCCTCACCTATTGTGTGTCCGTGTTGACGACGGCCGCCCCCACGCCTGTGGTCGGTGGGCTGCGCAGGCGCCGGCTCGCCGGGCTCGCTCTGCTCGCGGTCGTTCTGCTGGCCTCCTGTCTGGCGAGCATCGCGGTGGGCGCCAAGGCGATCCCTCTGGACGGCGTGTGGCACGCCTTGTTCACTCCCACGGGTCTCGAGGACGACATCGTCGTGCGCTCGCTGCGGATGCCGCGCACGCTGCTCGGCGTGCTGGCGGGTGGCGCGCTCGGTCTCGCGGGGGCGCTGATCCAGGGGCACACCCGCAACCCGCTCGCGGACCCCGGGCTGCTGGGGGTGAACAACGGGGCCGCGTTCTTCGTCGTCATCGGGATCTACGTGTTCGGCGTCACGAACCTCTACGGCTACGTCTGGTTCGCGTTCGCCGGGGCGCTGGTCGCGAGCGTCGCGGTGTTCGTGCTCGGGTCGGTCGGCCGTGGGGGGCCCACCCCGGTCACCCTCGCGCTCGCCGGGGCGGCCGTGTCGGCGCTGCTCGCGGCGCTCACCTCGGCCGTCGTCCTCATCGACGTCCAGACCCTCGACGCCTACCGCTTCTGGGCCGTGGGTTCGCTCGCCGGGCGCGAGGTCGAGATCGCCGGGCAGGTGCAGTGGTTCCTGCTCGCGGGTGCCCTGATCGGCCTCGCGAGCGCCCCGGCCCTCAACGCGCTCTCGCTCGGCGACGACGTGGCGCGTTCGCTCGGGCACTCGGTGCGTCGCACCCGCACGATGGGGATCGTCGCGATCACCCTGCTGGCCGGGTCGGCCACCGCGGCGTGCGGGCCCATCGCGTTCGTGGGGCTCGTGGTCCCGCACATCGTCCGGTCGTTCACCGGCCCGGACTACCGGTGGCTGCTTCCCGCGTCGGCGCTCGCGGGCTCCGCCCTCCTGCTCGCCGCCGACGTGATCGGCCGGGTCGTCGTCCGCCCGGGTGAGCTGCAGGTGGGGATCGTGCTGGCGCTGATCGGCGGCCCGTTCTTCGTCTGGCTCGTGCGCCGCCGGAAGATGGTGGCGATCTGATGGTGCTCCTGGAGAAGACACCGCATCGGGTGCCGGGCCGGCCCGCGCTGCGGGGACGCCGCGTGTCGATCGTGTGGCGGCCGCGGTACGTGATCGTGCTCGCGGTCGGCATCGCCGCCCTCATGCTCGGCATGGCGGCCAACATCGGCCGCGGCGAGTACCCGATCAGCATCCCCGACGTGCTCGCGGTGCTGTTCGGCGGCGGCGACTCGGGGCAGCAGTTCATCATCCTGGAGCTGCGGCTGCCCCGCTCGCTCACCGGTGCGCTCGTCGGGGGCGCGCTCGCCGTCGCGGGGGCGATCACGCAGTCCATCGCGCGCAACCCGCTCGCCAGCCCGGACATGATCGGCCTCACCGCTGGCGCCAGCGCCGCCGCGGTGTTCGTCATCGTCCTCGGGGGCGGGTTCGGCGCGGTCGGCGGCTTCCTCGCGGCCGCCGGACTTCCGATGGCCGCCCTGATCGGCGGCCTGATCACCGCCTTCGCGATCTACGGGCTGGCCTGGCGGCGTGGCGTGCAGGGATTCCGGCTCGTGCTGGTCGGGATCGGGCTGCAGGCGATGCTCCTGGCCGTCGTGCACTGGCTGCTCGTCGTGGCCGAGGTGTTCGAGGCCGCGCGGGCCTACGTGTGGCTCAACGGCAGCCTCAACGCGCGCGGTTGGGAGCACGTCGTGCCCGTGTCGGTCGCGCTCGCCGTGCTGCTGCCGGCCGCGTTCCTGCTCGCGCACGTCCTCGGCGCACTGCAGTACGGCGACGACACCGCCCGCGGCCTCGGCGTCCCCGTCAACCGGGCGCGCTCGCTGCTGCTCCTCGTCGCCGTCGGGTTGGCGTCGGTGGCCACCGCGTCCGCCGGACCGATCGCGTTCGTGGCGCTGGTGGCGCCGCAGATCGCGCAGCGCCTCGTCGGGGGAGCGCGCCCGCCCATCGGGATGTCCCTCGTCGTGGGCGCCGCGCTCACCGTGATCTCCGACGTCGTCGCGCGCACCGCGTTCGGCGCCACGGAGCTGCCGGTCGGCATCGTCACCGCCGTCCTCGGCGCGCCCTACCTGCTCTACCTGCTCGCTCGTTACGGCCGGGAGGCCCGTGCATGACGCCGCTGACCCAGACCGACGCCTCGCAGGACGGTGCTGCCGCCACCACCGAGCCCGCTGTCCGGCTGCGGGCCGAGCACGTCCGGCTGGCGTACGGCGAGCGCACCGTGGTGGACGGGCTCGACCTCGACGTCGTCGCCGGCACGATCACGGCGGTGATCGGGCCCAACGGGTGCGGCAAGTCCACCCTCCTGCGGGCGCTGGGGCGGCTGCTCAAGCCGACCGCGGGTCAGGTCCTGCTCGACGGCCGGCGCATCGACCGGATGCCCACCCGCGAGGTCGCCAAGATCCTCGGCCTGCTGCCGCAGGCGCCCACCGCGCCGGAGGGGCTCACCGTGGCCGACCTCGTCGCGCGCGGCCGGCACCCGCACCAGGCGTGGTACCGGCAGTGGTCGGCCGACGACGAGGACGCCGTGGCGCAGGCCCTCGAGTGGACGGGCATCGCCGACCTCGCCGAGCGCCCCGTCGACGAGCTGTCCGGCGGCCAGCGGCAGCGGGCGTGGATCTCGATGGCGCTCGCCCAGGGCACCGACCTGCTGCTGCTCGACGAGCCCACCACCTTCCTCGACCTCGCTCACCAGGTCGACGTGCTGGAGCTCGTCCGGCGGCTGCACCAGGAAGCCGAGCGCACCGTCGTCATGGTGCTGCACGACCTCAACCTCGCAGCTCGCTACGCCGACCGGCTCATCGCCATGCGCGACGGCCGGATCGTCGCCGCCGGGAAACCGGCGGACGTCGTCACCGAGTCCATGCTCGCCGAGGTGTTCGGGCTCGCCGCCCGCGTGATCCCCGACCCGGTGGCCGGCACCCCCCTCGTCGTGCCGATCGGCGGTCACGCACAGTCGTCCTGAGGTCCCCGTGTGTCACGTGTCACCATGTGACCTGCGACGGCCGGGAACGAGCGAGAGGAGGCGCGCGGTGGATCGCTCGACATTCGACCACGACGGCCCCTGGACCGAGGCCGCCTACCTCGCCCTGCAGCACGACGGGCGCGTCGAGGTCGTCGACGGCACCCTGCTCATCGGGCCGGGTGCAGGCCCGCGGCGGACGCTGGTGATCGAGCGCGTGCGCGCGGCCGTGGCCGCGGCGCTGCCGGCCGGCCTGCGGGTGCGCGGCCCGCTGCCGCTGCGCCTCGGCCCCGACTGCGTGCTCGTGCCGGACCTGGTCGTCACCGCGGCTCCGGCCGAGGAGCCCGCTGACGGGGCTGACGACAGCGGAGCCGTCCCCGCCGGCGAGGAGGCCGTGGACGACGCCGTCCTGGACGCCGCCGCCGCGCTGATGGTGATCGAGGTGTTCGGCTTCGACCACGGCGCCACCGACCGGACCTTCAAGCCGCAGCTCTACGCCCGCAGCCGCATCCCGTACTCGCTGCTGATCGACCACGACAGCCCGTTCGCGGTCGCCGACATGATCATCAGCGGCCGCTACCACGAGTACGCCCGCGCCTCGGGCGAGGAGCAGCTGCTGATCGAGGAGCCGTTCCGGCTCGAGCTCGACCTCACGGCGCTCACCGCGCTGGAGCCGGAGCCCGAACCGGAGCCCCCCACGGCCCCGACCGAGCCGGAATCCGAGCCCCCCACACAGGCACTAGTCCAGACACCGGCCGAGGCGACCTGACCCTCGCCGCCCAGGCACCCCTTCCCGGCCCACGCACCCCCTCCCAGCCCGCGCACCCCGTCGACGGGTAGCGCCGGCGGGAGCGGGGTGCGTCGGCTGACGTGGGGTGCGTCGGCAGCGGCGGGGTGCGCCACCCCTGTCCGTCCCGGTCACGCACCCTTCTCGGCTCGCGCTACCCGTCGACGGTGTGCGTGCGCCGAAACGGGGTGGGCCGGGCTTGACGGGTGATCTGCGCCGCCTTACGGTCAGACATCATATCTGAGATATGAGAGGAAGCCGTGCCGCTGATCGACGCCGGGCTCACGCCCTCCCGCACCGCGCGGGTGCTCGAGATCATCCGCAACGCGATCCTGAGCGGGGAGCTCGCGCCCGGGAGCGCGCTCGTCGAGCAGGAGCTCGCGGGGCAGCTGGGCGTGTCCAAGACCCCGGTGCGCGAGGCGCTCAAGACCCTGGAAGGCACCGGGCTCGTCTCGATCCTCCCGTACCGGGGAGCCACGGTCCGGGAGCTGACGCGCGCGGACGCCGACGCGATCTACGACCTGCGCCTGCTCCTGGAGCCGGAGGCCGTGCAGCGGAGCGTGGCCGCGGGTGCCGACCTGTCCGGCGCGGCCGGATGCCTGCGGAAGGCGCGCACCGCCGCGGGCAACGCCGAGCGGAGCATGGCCAACCGGGAGTTCCACCGGCTGCTCTACACCGGCTGCGGCAACGCGCTGCTGGTGGCCACGCTCGACGGGTTGCGGGACCGCACGGCGCTCGTGTCGGCGGCCTCCTGGGCCCGCAGCTCCACCTGGGAGGCCGAGGCCGACGAGCACGAGGCGATCCTCGCCGCCGCGGCGGCCGGGGACGCCGAACTCGCTCGCCGGTTGACCGCGGAGCACGTGGCCGGCTTCCTCCACCGACTTCCCTGAGCGGGAAAGAAAGAAAGGAGTGTGGCCCAGTCACCGCCAAGCAGCCGGGCCACACTCCCGAACCGTTACCCACGAGGAGCAACGATGCCCTACTCTAGCACGCCCAAGGCAATTCAAGATCCGTCGGGCACACGCCGACGAAGTCACTTCCGATGGACCATTGTTGCCTTTTCGGCGCTCGGTCTGACGATCGCCTATCTCGACCGGTCCGCGTTGAGTGTGGCCCTTCCGTTCATGACCCGCGAGTTCGAGATCAGTCCCGCCGTGCAGGGCGTGGTGCTCTCGTCGTTCTTCTGGAGCTATGCGGTCTTCCAGGTTCCGTCCGGTTGGCTGCTCGACCGGGTCGGTCCGCGGGTCGTCTACCCCGTCGCGGTCGGCTGGTGGTCGATCTGGACGGCGTTGACCGCGTTCGCGGGCGGCGTCACGAGCCTGATCGTCTTCCGGATCGGCCTCGGTATCGGTGAGGCGCCGGTGCAGCCGGCGAACATCAAGGTCGTCTCGAAGTGGTTCCCCCGCAGCGAGCGGGCGTTCGCGTCCAGCCTGTTCGACATGGGGCAGCAGATCGGCGTGGCGCTCTCGGTCCCGGTGGTCACGGTCCTCGCCGTCTCGGTCGGCTGGCGGGCGGTCTTCATCGTGATCGGGTCGGTCGGCGTGCTGTGGATCCTCGGCTGGCTGCGGATCTACCGCGCGCCGGAGAACCACCCTCGGGTGAGCGCCGACGAGCTGGCCCACATCCGGTCCGACCAGGCCGAGATGGTGCCTGAGATCGACACTGACGAAACCCCGCGGGAGGCGCGCAGCTGGCTCCCGCTCCTGCGCAACGGGCAGGTCTGGGCGTTGATGAGCGGCTACGTGTTCCGGTCCCTCGCCGGCGCATTCTTCCTGACCTGGTACCCGAGCTACCTGCTGGACGACCGCGGCTTCTCCGAGGCCGATTTCGGAATGGTGGGTGCAATTCCAGCGGTCATCGGTATCGGGTCGACCGTTCTCGGTGGAATCGTGTCCGACCGCATGCTGGCATCCGGGATCTCGACGAACATCTCCCGGAAAGCGCCGATCATCGCCGGACTCGTGGTCAGCGCGTGCATCGCGTTCACGCCGTTCGTGGAGAGCAACCTCAACGTCATGATCCTGCTGACGGTGAGCAGTGCGGCGCATTCGTTCGCCGGCGCCGCGATCCTCAGCCTCCCCGCCGAGGTGGCGCCGTCGCCGGACGTGGTGGGTTCGATCGCCGGCTTCCAGAACTTCGGCTCGCAGCTGGGCAACATCATCAGCCCGATCGCGATCGGCCTGTTCCTGACGTTCAGCGGCGGTTCCTACCTCGGGCCGCTCGTGTTCGCCGGCGCGAGCTGCATCATCAGTGCCCTGATCTACGGGCTGTGCGTGCGCATCAAGCCCGTCCGTACGTTCGAGGAGAGCATGTGAGTCTGGTGGAGCGCCTTGCCACCGCGGTCGTCATCCCGGTCACGCCGTTCGCCGAGGACGGCCGCGTCGACACGGGCTGCTACACGAAGCTCGTCACGCGGCTGCTCGACGGCGGAATCACCGCGGTGACGCCCAACGGCAACACCGGCGAGTTCTACACGCTGACCCCGGGGGAGCGGCAGCTCGCGCTCGAGACCTGCACGCGAGCGGCCGCCGAGCGCGCGGTGGTGGTGGCGGGGGTCGGGCTCGACGTGCAGACCGCCGTGGAGGAGGCCCGTGCGGCGCGCGCCGCCGGGGCGCACGCGATCATGATCCATCAGCCGGTGCACCCCTACCTGTCCCCGGCGGGGTGGGTGGACTACAACGCCGCCGTCGCCGCGGCGGTCCCGGAGCTCGGGGTGCTGCCGTACCTGAAGAGTCGGGCGATCACCGGCGGGCACATCGCGGAGCTCGCCGATCGCACGCCGAACGTGATCGGGCTGAAGTACTCGGTGGACGACCCGGTGCACTTCGCGGCCGTCCGCGCCGACGCCGGTGGCGACCGGCTGCTCTGGATCGCCGGGCTCGCCGAGCCGTACGCACCGGCGTACTGGCAGGCGGGCGCCCGCGGGTTCACCTCGGGTCTGGCGAACGTCGCGCCGCAGGTGACGCTCGACCTGCTCGCCGCGCTGCGGTCGACCGACAGCACGCGGGTGGAGGGCGCGTGGCTGCGCCTGCGGCGGTTCGAGGAGCTGCGGGCCCGCGCCGGCTCGGCGGACAACGTGGCCGTCGTGAAGGAGGCCCTGCACCAGCGGGGGCTGTGCCGGCGCGACGTCCGGCCGCCCGGCCATGTGCTCGGGCCGGCCGCCGCCCGCGAGGTGGCGGAGGCGATCGCCGGGTGGCCCGAATGATCATCTCCCGGCTCGAGACGTTCATGCAGCGGGTGGGCGACCGGCCGCGCCTGCTGGTGAAGATCACCACCGACGACGGGATCGCCGGCTGGGCCGAGGCGTACAACCACGGCCCGGACCGCGCGCTGGTGCCGCTCCTGGAGTACTTGTTCGCGCAGATCGAGGGCGTCGACGCGCGGCGGGTCACCTACGTCAACCAGTACCTGCTGCAGTCCTCGCGCTTCCCGCCCGGCGCGCTGGGCCTCGCCGCGATCGCCGCGATCGACCACGCGCTGTGGGACATCGCCGGCAAGGCCGCGGGCCTGCCCGTCTACCAGCTGCTGGGCGGTGCCGTGCGCGACCGGGTGCGCGTCTACGCGGGCCTCTACTCCGCGCCCGACGTCCCGCAGCTGGCCGACCGCGCCGGCGAGCTGCACGAGCGGTACGGGTTCACCGCCTTCAAGCTGAGCCCGTACCGCAGCGACATCCACGCCACCCGCTGGGGCACGGTCTGCCGGGAGACCGGCGACTGGTTCGCCGAGATCCGCGAGCGGCTGCCGGACGCGTGGGAGTTCGCCTTCGACGCGCACGCGTGCATCTGGGAGCCGGGCCAGGCGGTGCAGCTCGCGGCCGCGCTCGCCCCGAACGAGCCGCTGTTCCTCGAGGAGCCGATCCGTCCCGAGCACGTGCCGGCGTGGGCGCGGATCCGCAGCGAGATGCTGGTGCCGCTCGCGACCGGCGAGTCGCTCTACACGCCGAACGAGTTCCTCGCGCTGCTCACGGCCGACGGCGCGGACATCGTGCAGCCCGACATCTGCGTCGTCGGCGGGCTCACCCAGATGCGCAAGATCGCCGTGCTCGCCGAGGCGCACTACGTCGGCGTCGCCCCGCACAACCCGATGGGTCCGCTCGCCACGGCCGCGAACCTGCACTTCGCGGCGGCCACCACCAACTTCGACATCCTGGAGTACAAGCCGGACGTCACGACCTGGTGCGTCGACCCGTATCTGCCGGTGGACGGGCACCTGCAGCTGCGCCCCGACCGGCCGGGCTGGGGCGTGGAGATCGACGAGTCGGCGCTCGCACACGACGACTACGTCCACTGGGAGCGGCGGGTGCCGCGGCGCCCGGACGGGTCGACCGCGTACATGTGAGCAGTAGGGTTCGCGCATGGGGAAGACCGTGCGCGAGACGTTCCGGGTGCCCGCCGAACCCGCGTCGGCCGCAGATCTCGCCAAGATCGACCCCAGGTCGCGGCCGATCGGGCCGAAGGACAAAGCCGCGGCTACCAAGGACATGGTCGACCTCGCCGACCGCCTCGACGACCTCCAGGAGGCGCTCTACGCCGAGTCCACCGCCGGGAGCCCCCGTGCGGTGCTGCTCGTGCTGCAGGGCATGGACACCTCCGGCAAGGGCGGGGTGATCCGGCACGTCGGCGGCCTGGTCAACCCGCAGGGCCTGCAGATCGCCACGTTCAAGAAGCCCACCGAGGAGGAGCTCGCCCACGACTTCCTGTGGCGGGTGCGCCGCCACGTTCCGGTTCCCGGCCGCATCGGGATCTTCGACCGCTCGCACTACGAGGACGTCCTGATCGCCCGCGTCGACTCGCTCGTACCGGAGGACGTCTGGCGGCGCCGCTACACCGAGATCGCCCAGTTCGAGGCGGAGCTCGACGCCCAGGGCGTCACGATCCTGAAGTGCATGCTCCACATCTCGCCGAAGACGCAGCTGGAGCGGCTCGTCGCGCGCCTGGACGACCGGGCCAAGCGGTGGAAGTACAACCCCGCCGACCTGGACGCCCGCGGGAAGTGGCCCGCCTACCAGGAGGCGTACGCCGAGGCGCTGCGGCGCACCGACACCGACGCCTCGCCGTGGTACGTGATCCCGTCCGACCGCAAGTGGTACCGCAACTGGGCCATCGCGGCCCTGCTCGCCGAGACCCTGGCCGCGATGGACCCGCGGTTCCCGAAGCCGGACTTCGACGTGGACGCCGAACGCGCAAAGCTGGCGGCGATCTCCACCTCCTGAGAGTCGAGATGGCAAGGAGCGCTGTTCGATCTTGCCGGAATCGCGCTGAGTGCCATCTCGGCCGGCAGATCTCCTGAACGGGCCCGCCGCAGCGGGAACCCGATGATGCTGGGGACCCGTGTCGACCCTTCCGCACCACCTGTCGGTGCCGGGGTGGCCCGCGGTGTTCCGTGGTTCCGAAGCGATCCGGGCCGGGCTCGTCACGCCGGCGCAGCTGCGGGGGCCGCGGTTCCAGCGGCTGTTCCCCGACACGTACGTGCGCCGCACCGAGAAGCCGCCGACGTTGGCCGAGCGCTCGGCCGCGGCGTACATCCACGCCCGGGGCCGCGGCGTGCTGTCCGGGTACTCCGCGGCCGAAATGGTGCGTGCGTCGTGCGGACCGGCCGACGCTCCGGCAGAGCTGACCATGCCCGGCGGTGGACGTTCCCGGCCCGGCTTGCTCGTATACCGCGACCGCCTGCTGCGGGACGAGGTGCAGATCTGCGGCGGGATGTCCGTCACCACCCCGTTGCGAACCGCATACGACCTTGCCAGACGTCTCGATCTGATCGAGGCGATCGTGGCTCTCGACGCGCTCGCCGGGCGCGGCTGCTTCGACCCCGCGGATGTGCTCCGGCTCGCCGAGCGCCACCCGGGCGCGCGGGGACGGACGCAGCTGCCGCGGGTGGTCGACCTCGCGGCGCGCGCGTCAGGCTCGCCCATGGAGACCCGGCTGCGGCTGGTGCTCGTGTTGCGCGGCCTGCCCCGGCCGGAGGTTCAGCACCCGGTGCTCGACGACCGGCGGCGGCGCGCCGTCTGGCTCGACCTCGCCTATCCCGAACAGCGGATCGGCATCGAGTACGAGGGCGTCGACCACACGCGGCCGGAAGGCGTGCTCCGGGACGTCGGGCGCTACACGTGGCTCGTCGACGAGGGCTGGCGGATGTTCCGCTTCACGAAGTTCGAGGTCTACGGCGAGCCCGACGAGGTGGCGGCGACGATCGGGCGCGCCCTGGGTGTGGCGCCGAGATGGCATTGAGCGCTGTTCTCGAAAGATCGAACAGCCGTTGATGCCACCTCGCCGCTACCCCAACAGCTTGCGGCCGATGATCTCCTTCATGATCTCGTTGGTGCCGCCGAAGATCGACTGCACGCGCGAGTCGACGAACGCCTTGGCGATCGGGTACTCGAGCATGTAGCCGTAGCCGCCGTGCAGCTGCACACACCGGTCCACCACCCGCTTGAGCACGTCGCTCGCCCACCACTTGGCCTTGGCCGCGTCCGCCGCGTCGAGCCGGCCGGCCACGAGCTCGGTGAGGCAGCGGTCGACGAACGCCTGCGTGACGTCCACCTCGGTGGCGATCTCCGCGAGCTCGAAGCGGGTGTTCTGGAAGGCCGCCACCGGCCGGCCGAAGGCGGTGCGCTCCTTCGTGTACTCCACGGTCTGTTCGAGCGCCCGCGCCGCGCCCGCCGCGCAGCCGACCGCGATCGAGAGCCGCTCCTGCGCCAGGTTCTGCATCAGCGCGATCAGCCCGCCGCCCGGCTCGCCGAGCACGTTGGCGTCCGGCACCCGGACGTCGGTGAACGACAGCTCCGCGGTGTCCTGCGCCTTCAAACCGACCTTCTGCAGCCGGCGACCGCGCTCGAACCCGGGCATCCCGCGCTCGACGACGAGCAGGGTGAACCCGCGGCTGCCGGCGTCCGGGTCGGTGCGCGCGACCACGATCACCAGGTCGGACATGATCCCGTTGGTGATGAACGTCTTCGATCCGCTGAGGACCCACCCCTCACCGTCACGGCGCGCGCTCGTCTGGATGCCCTGCAGGTCGGAGCCGGTGCCGGGCTCCGTCATCGCGATCGCGGTGATGATCTCCCCGGAGCAGAACCCGGGGAGCCAGCGCCGCTTCTGCTCCTCGGTGGCCAGACGCAGCAGGTAGGGCGCCACCACGTCGTTCTGCAACGGGAAGCCGACGCCGCTCGCGCCGGCCCGTGTCAGCTCCTCGGTGACCACGGCGTTGTAGCGGAAGTCGGCCACCCCGCCGCCGCCGTACTCCTCGGGCACGTCGGTGCCCAGCAGCCCGGCCCGGCCGGCCGCGAGCCAGACGTCGCGGCTGACCTGGCCGTCGCGTTCCCACTGCTCGTGGAACGGCGTGATCTCCTTGGCGATGAATGTGCGCGCAAGGTCGCGGAACGCGTCGTGTTCGGCATCGAAGATGTCGCGCTGCATCGCCGGAGTCTCACATACCCGCTGGTAACACGGGAACGGTCGGGAGAGGAGCTGCTCGACGGTCGGTAGCGTGTCGCCCGTGGACCTCCCCGCCGCCGCGGTCAACCTCGTCGGCATGGCGCGCGGCGGTGTCGCCGATCTGCGGCGGATGCCGCGGGAGCTGGTGGACGACGGCCCGCGTGGCGCGCTCTACCGGTACCTGCCGACGCCCGGGGTCACCCCCGCGGGTGGCGAGCCGGTGCTGCTGGTGCCGCCGCTCGGTGCCCCCGACTTCGCCTACGACCTGCGTCGAGGCTGCTCGCTGGTGGAGCACCTGCTCGCCGAGGGGCGCCTGGTCTACCTCGTCGATCACGGGCCGAAGTCGTTCGCCGACCGCCGCCTCGGCATGGAGCACTGGGTCGACGACGTCGTGCCGTGGGCCGCGCGGCAGGCCGCCGAGGACGCCGGCCCGGACGTCCACCTCGTCGGCTGGTCGCTCGCCGGCATCTTCTGCGCGCTGTCGATCGCGGCCGGGTCGCAGGCCGGTGAACCCCTCCCGGTGCGGACCCTCACGATGATCGGCAGCCCGGTCGACGTGACGGCGGTGCCGTTCGTGGCGCCGCTGCGGCCGCTGGCGCTGGTGACGGGCGGGCGCGGCCTGTCGGCGATCTACCGGGCGATCGGCAGCTTCCCGGCGCCGCTGGTGAGCGCCGCGTTCCAGCTCACGGCCGTCGACAAGCTGGTCACGAAGCCGCTCACGGTGCTGTCCCAGCTCGACAACCGCGACGCGCTCGCGCAGATCGAGGCCGTCGAGCACCTGATGCGCAACATGCACGGCTACCCGGGCCGGGTGTTCGGCCAGATCTACCACCTGATGCTGCGCCGCAACGACCTCGCCGACGGCGAGCTCTCCATCGGCGGGCGGTCGATCCGGCTCGCCGCCGTGCAGGTCCCGGTGCTCGTGGTGGCCGGCCGCGACGACGTGATCGCACCGTTGCCGGCCGTGCAGAAGGTGGTGGGCCTGCTGACCGGCGCCCCCGAGGTGCGGTTCAGCACCGCGCCCGGCGGGCACCTGGGCGTGCTCACCGGGCGCGGCGCGCGCACCACCACGTGGTCGGCGCTGGACGAGTTCCTCGCCGACCACAGCTGAGCACGGGCACGAAGGTGCCGCCCACGACACCCGCTGTGATGAATGGTGCTGGTCGGAAGCTTGGGAACTGCTGGGGAAGCGGACTACCGTCGAGTACATGACCTTGACGCCCACCCGGCACGACGCAGCGGTGGCCGACCTCGTCGGGAGATACCGGGCGCTGCCGCCGGGCACGAGGGTGCGGCTGGCCAAGAAGACCTCGAACCTGTTCCGCTTCGGTGGCACCGAACCCACCGGCGCCCTCGACGCGTCCGCGCTGGCGAGCGTGATCGCCGTCGACGACGTGGCGCGCACGGCCGACGTGCAGGGGATGACCACCTACGAGGACCTGGTCGAGGCCACCCTGCCGCACCGGCTCATGCCGCTGGTGGTGCCGCAGCTCAAGACGATCACGCTCGGCGGCGCGGTCACCGGGCTGGGCATCGAGTCCACCTCGTTCCGGCACGGGCTGCCGCACGAGTCGGTGCTCGAGATGGACATCCTCACGCCCGCCGGCGAGATCGTCACGGCCACGCCGGACGGCGAGCACGCCGACCTCTTCGCCGGCTTCCCCAACTCCTACGGCACCCTCGGCTACGCGCTGCGGCTGAAGATCGAGCTGCAGCCCGTGTCGCCGTACGTGCGGCTCGAGCACCGCCGGGTGGCCACCGCCGACCTCGCCGCCACGATCACCGAGGTCTGCGGCCCGGACGGCGCCGACTTCGTGGACGGCACGGTCTTCGAACCGGGGGAGCAGTACCTCACGCTCGGCACGTTCAGCGAGGACCCCGGGCCGGGGGTGAGCGACTACACCGGCCAGCAGGTCTTCTACCGCTCGGTCCGCGAACGGGCGTCCGACGTGCTCACCGCCCACGACTACATCTGGCGGTGGGACACCGACTGGTTCTGGTGCTCCCGCGCGCTCGGCGTGCAGCACCCGGTGGTGCGCCGGTTCTGGCCGCGCCGCTACCGCCGCTCCGACGTCTACCGGCGCATCGTCGCCTTCGACCGCCGCAACGGCTTCTCCCGGCTAGCCCACCGCATCACCCGCACCCCGCAGGAGGAGCCGGTGATCCAGGACGTCGAGATCCCCGTCGACCGGCTCGCCGAGTTCCTCGACGCGTTCCACCGCGACATCGGCATCCGCCCGGTGTGGCTGTGCCCCGTCCGGCTGCGCGGCGAGCGGACATGGCCGCTCTACCCGATGCAGCCGGGCGAGCTGTACGTCAACGTCGGGTTCTGGTCGAGCGTGCCGGAGGCGCCCGGGCGACCGGACGCGCACAATCGGCGTATCGAGGAGTTGGTCGCCGATCTCGGCGGGCACAAGTCGCTGTACTCCACAGTGCACTACGACGAAGGTGAGTTCTGGAAGCACTACAACGGGCCGGCCTACCGGGCGCTCAAGCAGCGCTACGACCCGCACGGCAGGCAGCCCGATCTGTACTCCAAGGTCACCCGCTGAAGGGGGTTGTTATGCAGGTCGCGGAGCTCATCTCCGACGTTCTCGGCCAGGACGTGCCGATCCGGGTGGTGGCCTATGACGGCAGCAAGGCCGGCCCGGACAGATCCGATGTCGCGCTCAAGGTGCTCACGCCCCGCGCGCTCGCCCGGCTCGCCACGGCTCCCGGCACGCTCGGGCTCGCGCGGGCGTACGTCACCGGCGAGATCGAGGTGGACGGCGACGTCTACGACGTGCTGGACGCGATGGCCGACCTCACCCTGCACGACCTCTCCCGCAAGGAGCAGCTGCAGCTCGCGCGCAGGCTGTTCCCGGTGTGGCTGCGCCACCGCCAGTCCCCGCCCGAGTTCGAGTACCGCCCGCCGGGCCGGCTGCACTCGAAGTTCCGCGACAGCAAGGCGATCGCGCACCACTACGACGTCTCCAACCGCTTCTACGAGTGGGTGCTGGGCCCCTCGATGGCCTACACCTGCGCGGTCTACGCCACCCAGGACACCACGCTCGAGGAGGCGCAGGCGGCCAAGCACGAGCTGGTGGCGCAGAAGCTCGGCCTGAAACCGGGCATGCGACTGCTCGACGTCGGCTGCGGCTGGGGCGGGATGGTGATGCACGCGGCCGCGGAGCACGGCGTCAAGGCGCTGGGGGTCACGCTCTCCCGCAACCAGGCCGAATGGGCGCAGGCCGAGATCGAGCGCCGTGGCCTGACCGACCTCGCCGAGGTGCGCCACCTCGACTACCGCGACGCACCAGAGGGGGAGTTCGACGCGATCAGCTCGATCGGGCTCACCGAGCACATCGGCAAGGCCAACCTGCCGAGCTACTTCGCGTCGCTGTACGCACGCCTGCGGCCGGAGGGCCGGCTGCTCAACCACTGCATCACGCAGCCACGCACCCCGCTGACGCGCAAGCTCGACCCGTTCATCGCGCGCTATGTGTTCCCCGACGGGCAGCTGGAGCCGGTCGGGCACCTCATCAGCGTCATGAACGACACCGGGTTCGAGGTCCGGCACGAGGAGAACCTCCGCGAGCACTACGCGCTCACCCTCGCGGGCTGGGGCGCGAACCTGGAGGAACACTGGGAGGAGGCCGTCGCCGAGGTCGGGCTCGGCCGCGCCCGGGTCTGGCGCCTCTACATGGCCGCCAGCCGGCTCGGGTTCGAGCGCGACAACATCCAGCTGCACCAGGTGCTCGGGGTCAAGCTCGGAGACCGCGCCCGCTCCGGCTTCCCCCTGCGCGGTTGGTAGCCACTCCATCGCTGAGCGGATACGAGTGCTCCAGCGCGCGTAACCACTCGGAGCCTCGGAACCGGGAGAATGGCGGGGTGGTCGACCGCCTCTCGCCGCTCGACGCCTCGTTCCTGTTCGCCGAGCATCGAACGGCGGCGATGCACGTCGGCGCCGTCATGACGTTCGCGCCGCCGGAGCACGGCTCGTTCGATCCCGACGCCTTCACCGCGCTCATCGGGCACCGGCTCGCCCTCGTGCCCCGCTACCGGCAGAAGGTGCGCGAGGTGCCCGGCGGGCTCGGGCTGCCGGTGTGGGTGGACGACCCGGAGTTCGACCTGGGCTACCACGTGCGGCGCTCCGCGCTGCCCGTGCCCGGCACCGAGGACGTGCTCCTCGACCTCGTGGGGCGGCTGCTCGCCCGGCAGCTGGACCGGGCGCGGCCGCTCTGGGAGGTATACCTGATCGAGGGCCTCGCCGACGGCCGGTTCGCGGTGGTCACCAAGACCCACCACGCCATGGTCGACGGCATGGCGTCCATGGACATCGGGGCGATCCTGCTCGACCTCACCCCGCAGCCGCGGGAGACCCCGGACGACGACTGGCGCCCCGCGCCCGAGCCGTCCGGGCTCGAGCTCGCCGCATCCGCGGCCGCGCACGCGTTGCGCCGGCCCCGGGACGTGCTCGACGTCGCCGGGCGCGCCCTCACCGACGTCCGCGAGGCCGCCTCCATGGTCGGCAAGACCATGGAGGGGGTGCTCGCCGCCGGCCGCAGCGCCGCCACCGTTCGGCCGGTGCAGCCGCTCAACGCCGCCACCGGCCAGCAGCGGCGCTACGGCATGTGCCGCACCTCGCTCGCCCAGCACCGGGCCGTCCGCAAGGCGCACGGCGGCACCGTCAACGACGTCGTGCTCGCCGTGGTGGCGGGCGCCCTGCGTCGCTGGCTGATCAGCCGGGGTGAGCCGCTCACCGCCGACACCGCCGTCCGCGCGATGGTCCCGGTGAGCGTGCGCGCCCGGGCCCGCGGTGGGGCCGCGCCCGTGGCCGGCAACAGCATCTCCGCCTACCTCGTCGACCTGCCGGTCACCGCCGACGATCCGATCGCGCGGCTCGCGGTGCTGCGCGAGGCGATGGAGGTGCACAAACGCAGCGGCCAGGCCGTCGGCGCCGCGGCGCTGATGCGGCTGGTCGGGCTCGCCCCGCCGATCGTCCACAGCCTGGGCGCGCGGCTTGCCAGCCAGTACTCCAGCAACTTCTACAACGTGCTGGTCACCAACGTGCCCGGCCCGCCCCGCCCGCTCTACGCCATGGGCGCCCGGATGCTCGACATGTTCCCGGTGGTGCCGCTCGGCGGCGGCCAGGCCGTCGCCATCGGCATCACCTCCTACGACGGCGGCGTCCACTACGGCTTCACCGCCGACCGCGACGCCCTCCCCGACGTCGACGTCCTCGCCGGCTTCGTCGCCGATTCCCTGGCCGAGCTGGTCGCCCTGTCCTGACGCCACCCCGCCCCACCGCTTCGGGCTTTCGGTGGTGTACTCGCCTCCGTGATCGACGATCGGCTGACCGCCCACCTGTCCACCTGGCTCGGCCGGTGGCCGGGCTCGGGCGCCGGGCTCACGGTCGTCGGCTCGCCCGCCCGTGAGGCGCCGGCCTGGGACGGTGGGGTGCACCGCGTCATCGGTGTCACGACGCCGGGTTCCGGGGTGCTCTCCGTGCCGTCGGCGGTGGCGGCGGTCGTGGCCGCGTGGCTCGACGGCGGTGGCGATCCGGTGCGGATCCCGGGTGTCGCGGGGCTGCCGGGTTCCTGGTTCGACGGGGTGTTCCGCTGGTCGGACCGGCCCGCACCGCTGCCGGACGCGGGGGAGTGGATCGCCGCCGACCACCCGTCGGTGCCCCCGTGGCTGCGCCTGTTCGGCGGGGAGGTGCTGGTGGCCGTCGACCACGGCACCGGGGAGCACCTCGCGGGCGTCGGCATCAAGAAGCACGACTCCCACGGCCGCGAGCTCGCCGTCGTCACGGCCGAGGCGGCGCGCGGGCGGGGGCTGGCCCGCAGGCTGGTGGCGCAGGCGGCCCGCCGCGTACTCGACGAGGGTGCGGTGCCCACCTACGTGCACGCGCGGAGCAACGGGGCGTCGGCGAGCGTCGCTGCGGCCGCGGGCTTCCCCGACCGCGGCTGGTCGTTCCTGGGCGTCAACGCCCAATAGTGTCGATTCGGAGTAGCCCCGCCGTCCGTTCAGCGCAGTGACACGGCATCCTTCCCGTGTGGACATCGAGGTTCGGCCGCTGGGCGCGGCCGACGTGGACGCGGCGGACGACGTCTTCCGCGACGCCTTCTCCACCGTCCTCGGCACGGGGGTGCACCGGGACACCGAGCTCGTGCGCACCCGGTTCCGGGCGCGGCACACCACGGTCCTCGGGGCGTTCGTCGACGGCGAGGTGGCCGGCTCGACGGTCGTGACGCGCTGGGGCAGCGTCGCGTACTTCGGACCGCTGTCGGTGAGCCCGAAGCTGTGGGGCCAGGGCATCGGCACCCGCCTCGTCGGCGCCGCCGTCGATGTTCTCGACGGGTGGGGCGCGGGGCACCAGGGCCTCTTCACGTTCGCCCAGAGCCCGCAGCACCACGGCTTCTACCAGCGGTTCGGCTTCTGGCCGCGGTTCCTCACGGCGATCATGTCGCGGCCACTGACCGGTGCCGAGCCCGAGCTGGGCTGGCGGCTCTCGGCGGTGGCGCCCGACGCCCGGCCGGCTCTCGTGGACGGCTGCGCCGCCGTCACCGACGCGATCCACCCCGGGCTGGACGTGCGCGGTGAGATCGCGTCCGTGCTCGACCAGGGCCTCGGCGACGTCGTGCTGATCGGCGATCCGGACGCGCCGCGCGGCTTCGCCGTGTGCCATGTCGGAGCCGGCACCGAGGCGGGTAGCGGGGTGGCCTATGCCAAGTTCGCCGCCGTGCGGCCGGGCGCGGGCGCGGCACAGGCGTTCGAGTCGCTGGTGGCCGCCTGCCAGGGCTTCGCCGCGGAAGCCGGGGCGGTGCGGCTCGCGCTCGGGGTGAACACCGCACGCCACGAGGCGTACCGGCAGCTACTGGCCGCGGGCTTCCGCACAGACAGCCCGGGCATCACGATGCACCGCCCGAACGAGCCCGGCTACGACCGGGAGGACATCCGACTCCTGGACGACTGGCGCTGATTCCGACGAACGGCGCGTTCGTCGGTACCTATCCGACGAACGGGCCGTTCGTCGGAAAGAGGGTCAGGCCGCTCGCAGCATCGCCCTTGCCGTCGCCGCCGCTTGTCCTGCGTAGCCGCCTCCGAACAGCACCACGTGCACCAGCAGTGGGAAGAGCTGGTGCAGTGGAATCCGGTCCCGCCAGCCCGCGGCCAGCGGCGCGGCCTCGTCGTAGGCGGCGAAGACCGCATCCAGGTGCGGACAGCCGAACAGGGCGAGCATCGCGAGGTCGGTCTCCCGGTGCCCGCCGTGCGCTGCCGGGTCGATGAGCACCGCACCTGCCGGGGACCACAGCACGTTCCCCGACCACAGGTCGCCGTGCAGCCGGGCCGGGGGCTCCGCGGGGCCGGCGAGCGCGGGCAGCCGGTCGGCCACGGTCTCGATGTCCCGTGCCGCCTCGCCGGTCAGGGTGCCTTCGTCGCGGGCCGTGCGCAGGTAGGGGAGGAGCCGGTCGGCCGCGTACCACTCCGGCCAGCTCGGGGCGGGTGTGTTGCGCATCGGGGCGGCGCCGATGCGGGCGTCGGCGGGACCGCCCGGCGGCGCGGCGCCGAACGCGGGCGCACCCGCCGCGTGTGTCCGGGCCAGCGCGCGGCCCAGCTCCTCGGCCGCGCGTGGGCCGGGGGTGGCGCTCTCGACGAACCGGGTGACCAGCCGCCCGCCGTCGGCGTAGAGCACGGCGGGCACGGGTGCACCACCCGCGTCGGCGAGCCAGCGCAGCCCCGCGGCCTCGGCCTTGATCGCCTCCGGTTCCCCGTCCTTGACAACGACGGTCCGCCCGTCGGTCAGCGTGACGCGTGCGGCGCCACCCCCGAGCGGCACCCGGTCGCGGGCCGCGGCGCCCAGGACCGTCACCGGTTCTCGCGGACCCACTGGATCATCCCCGGCATCGCTGCCCTGATCATCGCGAGCACGGCCTCGAAACCGTCCTCGTCGCCGTAGTACGGGTCGGGCACCTCGGCGCCGGGTGGCGCGTCCGGGTCGAACGAGCGCAGCAGCCGCACGCGGTCCGGCTCGGGCACCAGCGACCGCAGCGCCCGCTCGTGCGAGCGGTCGAGTGCGAGGATCAGGTCCGCGCCGAGCTGTTCCGCATCCACCTGCCGTGCGATGTGTTCGGTCTTGTACCCGCCGGCCAGCAGCACGGCCTCCGCCCGGTCGTCGGCGGGCGATCCGACGTGCCAGTTGCCGGTGCCCGCGCTCGACACGTGCACGGCCTCGGCCAGCCCGGCCTGCGCCAGCTCGTGGACGAACACCTTCTCCGCGATCGGCGACCGGCAGATGTTGCCGGTGCAGACGAACACGACATGCAGAGTCTCTGCCTTGGGGGACACGCTGCCAGTCTCGCGCGGCTCACGGGAGCCGCGTCGGCCGCACCTGGTTCCCCGGCGCCACTCCGCTCATCGAGCGCCCGCACTCGATGTGCGAAGTGGCGGCGAAGCGGGCCGCCGTAGGCTTCCCACCATGGATCTTGCGTCCTTGCGGCATCACGGAGACGTCGATGCCGGGCCGGGGCTGCTCGACTTCGCCGTCAACGTCCAGGGGAGTGGCCCGCCGCCGTGGCTGCGGGACCGGCTCGTGGTGGCGCTGGACGGGATCGGCCGCTACCCGGCCGCCGCGCACGACCTGCAGGCGCGGGAGGCCGTGGCGGGGCGGCACGGGCGCCGGCCGGACGAGGTGCTCGTGCTCGCGGGAAGTGCCGAGGGGTTCGCGCTGCTCCCGGCGCTGCGGCCGCGGCTGGCTGCCGTCGTGCACCCGGGGTTCACCGAGCCGGAGGCCGCGCTGCGCGCCGCGGACGTGCCGGTCGTGCACGTGCTCACCGACGAGGCCGACGGCCACCGGTTGCGCCCGGACGCGGTGCCGGCGGAGGCCGATCTCGTCGTGATCGGCAACCCGACCAACCCGACCGGCGTGCTGCACCCGGCCGCGGACGTCCGCGCGCTCGCCGCGCCGGACCGCGTGCTACTCGTCGACGAGGCGTTCGCCGATGCCGTGGTGGGCGAGCTGGAGAGCCTCGCGGGCGCCGCCGACGTGCCGGGCCTCCTGGTGTTCCGCAGCCTCACCAAGACCTGGGCATTGGCCGGGCTCCGCGCCGGCTATGCGCTGGGCGACCCGGCCCTGCTGGCGCGGCTGGCCGCCCCGCGCCCGCCGTGGCCGGTGTCCACGCTCGCGCTGGAGGCCGTGATCGCGTGCTCGATGCCGTCGGCGGTGGAGGAGTCCGGGCGGGCGGCCGAGCGGCTGGCCGCGGCACGGGCCGAGCAGGCGGAGCGGCTGGCCGGCGTCCCGGGCGTCACGGTGCTGCCCGGCACCGCCCCCTACCTGCTGCTGAGGCTCCCGGACGGGCAGGGCGAGCGGGTGCGCACCGCGCTGCGCGGGGCCGGGATCGCGGTGCGCCGCGGCGACACCTTCCCCGGGCTCGGGCCCGACCACCTCCGGGTCGCCGTGCGCCCCGCGGCACAGGTCACGCGTCTGGTGACGGCGATGGCCGAGGCACTCGCGGCGGTGGCGGCGTGACCACGACGGTGGGCGACGTCATCGCCGCCCTGGAAGCCGCCTACCCGCCCGCGCTCGCCGCCGACTGGGACGCCGTCGGGCTGGTGTGCGGCGACCCCACCGAGCCGGTGTCATCCGTGCTGGTGGCGGTGGACCCGGTGCCGGAGACCGTCGAGGAGGCGATCGGGAGCCACCAGCTGCTCGTCACCCATCACCCGCTGCTGCTGCGCGGCGTCCACGGGGTCGGTGCCGACACCCCGAAAGGCGCCCTGCTGCACCGGCTCATCCGCGGGGGCACCGCGCTCTTCACCGCGCACACGAACGCCGACTCGGCCGACCCCGGCGTGTCCGACGCGCTGGCCGTCGCGATCGGGCTGGACGTCAGCGGCCCGCTGATCCCCGAGCCGGCGCAGCCGCTGGACAAGATCGTGACGTTCATCCCGACCGGGCCGGTCATCACCGCGGTGCACGAGGCGATGTCGGCCGCGGGCGCCGGCCGGATCGGCGACTACAGCCACTGCTCGTTCGCGACCGCCGGCACCGGCCAGTTCAAGCCGCTGGAAGGCGCGCACCCGACGATCGGGGCCGTCGGCAAGCTCGAACGGGTGGCCGAGACCAAGTTGGAGATGGTGCTGCCGCGCGGGTGCCGGGAGGCCGTCGTCGCCGCGCTCCGGGCCACGCACCCCTACGAGGAGCCGGCGTTCGACGTGTTCGAGTTCGCCGAGCTGACGTCGTCGCGCGGGCTCGGCCGGATCGGCACGCTGCCGGCACCCGAGCCGCTCTCGGTGTTCGCGGCGAGGGTGCGTGCGGCGCTTCCGGACACGGCATGGGGCGTGCGTGCGGCCGGGGACCCGGACCGGCCGATCCGCACGGTCGCGGTCTGCGGCGGCGCGGGCGACGCCGCGCTGGGCGCGGCCACCGGCGCCGGCGTCGACGCCTACGTCACCGCGGACCTGCGGCACCACCCGGCCGCCGAGCACCTGCTCGCCGGCACGGTCGGCCGCACGACGCCCGCGCTCGTGGACGTGGCGCACTGGGCGTCGGAGTGGCCGTGGTGCGCGCAGGCGGCGGACGTCGTGCGCGCGGCGCTGGGGGACAGCGTGGAGGTCACGGTGTCCACCCGCCGCACCGACCCGTGGAGCATCGGCGCCGCCTGCTGACGGCACAAAGAGCCTGTTCAGCGCACCCCTGGGACGGTGGAACAGGAGTAGTCTCGTGCTACACGGGACTGTTTCGACGCCGCCTCCGGATCTCCGTCGCAGTTCTGTGTTCACAGTTTCGATCATCTGTGGGTCGAGAAGGGGGAGCGCCGACAATCGTCGGCCTTCGATCGCCTCATCCGGCCCGTCGTGACGCGCCGTTGTCGACCGCACGCAATCCGCGGCCGGCGGTCGTGTCGGCTCCGGACGGGCGTCGCCGCCTTGCTCCGACGCCTCGCCCGATCCCGGGTGCTACAGGAAAGGAACGGCGGCGATGATCACATTTCTCGGGGCAGTCGTCTTCGCGACAGTCATCGCGATCGGCGCGCTCGATCGCAGCAGCGGCCTGCGCCTCCTGCAGAAGTATGAACCACCGTGGCGCCCAGGCCCGCGTCCTGCGCGACGTCATGTATCGAGGCCGGCGCGGCGGCGTCGATCCCCCGACTCCTGAGCGTTCTGCGCACCGTATTTCTTGAAAGAATCGTTCATCAAGGAGACGACAATAAGTGCGACGATCCCGACGACCCCGTCCGCCCCTTCGCGCCAGGACCGGTCCTATCCGATCCGGATGCATGCCGGTCGGGACGGTCCACTGTCCCGCTGGTTGTGGTTGGTGAAATGGCTGCTGATCCTGCCGCACGCACTGCTGCTGATCGCGCTGTGGATCGCCTTCTGGGTGCTGAGCCTCGTCGCGCTGGTCGCGATCGTGGTCACCGGCCGTTACCCGCGGTCGATCTTCGACTTCAACGTCGGCGTGCTGCGCTGGTCCTGGCGGGTGAGCTTTTACTCCTACAACGCGTTGGGCACCGACCTCTATCCGCCGTTCACCCTCGCGGAGGTTCCCGGCTACCCCGCCGGGCTGGAGGTCGACTACCCGGAGCGGCTGCACCGGGGTCTCGCGCTCGTGAAGTGGCTGCTGGCCAGGTCGCAGGCGGAGAGCCCGACGTTCGTACCGCAACCAGCAGCAGCTGATGGCGTAGAAGGTCCACCAGTCGGCCCGCGACAGGACGCGGGCCGTCACCGCCGGTCGATCGGCTACTCCGTGGTCTGTTGCGGGTCGAGCAGGATCTCGGGGATGGTGCCGCCCTCGACGACGTCCCGGGCGAGATCGCTGAGCCGCAGCTGATGGGAACGGGCGTGCGCGCGGAGCAGGGTGAACGCCTGCGCGAGGTCGATCCGGCCGCGCTCGGCGAGCATGCCCTTGGCCTGTTCGATGATCACGCGGCTGTTGAGTGCGGCTTGCAGTTGCTCGGCGAGCACCTCCTGCCGGCGCACCGCGCGTTCCTGCAGGATGCCGATGGTGGCCACGTCGGCCAGTGCCTGCCCCACGCGGAGCGCGTGGGCCGAGAGCTCGCCGGGCGTGCTTCCGAACAGGTTGAGCCCGCCGATGGTCTCCGAGCGCAGGCGCAGCGGCAGCGCGTGCACCGCGCGGTAACCCGCCTGCCGGGCACGTGCGACGAAGCGGGGCCACCGGGATTCGAGGTCGAGGTCGGCGGAGACGACCTGCCGGCTCGTGCTGACGCATTCCAGGCACGGACCTTCGTTGGCCTGTAGCTGGAAGAGCTCGACGAGGTGCGCCTGCTCGGTGGACGAGGACACCACCCGCAGCGCGCCGCGCTGGTCCGACAGCATCAGACCGGCGGCGTCGACCGGCAGCAGCGTGACCGTGTCGCTGCACAGGCGGTGCAGCAGGTCGATCACGTCGAAGTCGGTCACCAGGGTGTCTGCGAGGTTCACGAACGCGTCCGTCAGTACTCGCTCGCGACCCTCCTGCCCGGTGTCCGTCATGATTCCTCCTCCTCGATTCCGAACCGCAGGCGTCGCGCAACGACGTCGCGGGCAAGGTCGTCGATCGTTCGATCGTGCACGAATGCGTGAGCGCGCATCCTGCTCAACGCCGTTTCTGCGGACACGTCCAGCTGAGCCATGATCATCCCGGTGGCCTGGTAGACCGCGATGTGGTCCAGAGGTGACCCGGTCAACCAGCCGTGCGGGTCGGCACCGTTGCGCGGCTGCGCTGTCGCTGCCGGCTGCTCCGTACCGTTGCCGGCACGGAGGCCGAGCAGCGCCCACAGCGCCGCATCGGCGGCACGCAGCGCGTCGGCCAGCTCGTCGCGGCCCAGCATGCCGGGCTCGTCCCGGTACAGGTCGAGGACCCCGACTCCGATCGCACCGGCTTGCAGCGGAAACACGAAGGCGGCTCGCACCGGCGTGCGGCGGGCAGCCGCGGCGAAGAACGGCCAGCGGCTGTCGGTGACCTCCCCGAGGTCCGGGATGAGCACCGGTCGGCGGTACGTGAACGCCTCGACGCACGGTCCCTCGCCCAGGCGGAACTGCATCTCGTCGAGATGGGCAGCGACCGCGTCGCTCGCGAAGATCGGCTCCTGGCGGTCGGGTCCCGCCATCATCGTGATGGCGGCCCGCCTGACCGGAAGCATCGCGATGCAGGCCTCGCAGATCCGCCGCGGTGCCGCGATGCCGCCTTCGGCCACGATCTCGGTCAACATCTGCGCGAGTCCGGCCGCCTCAGCCACCTCGGATGCCCCGCGACCGCGGCCTGACCGGCCACGTCGACCACATCCAGCCCGATCGCATCCGCACCCGCTCCGTCTCGCCGGGCTCGGTGGGGCACGGGCCTGAAGGACACCGACGATGCGCTCGACCCGCTCCTGCTCGGCACGTAGGCGCCGCAACCGTACCCCCGAATCGCACCCCGCGACGGGGCGAACGAGTCCGATCCCGGGCACGCGCTCGCCCCCGACGATGGGGAGCCGGCCAGGTGGGCGCCCGCTCGGCCATGGACGTGGCGCGGGGCGGTAGCGTCGGCGTCTCAATCCCGCCGGAAGGACCGCTTTGTGAAAGCCGACCCTGCCGTCCAGCGCCGGCTGCTCGACCTGGCCGAGGTCGACGCCGAGCTGTCGCGGCTCGCGCACCGCCGTCGCACCCTGCCCGAGCACGCCGAGCTCACCGACGCCGAGGCCGCGGTGCGCACGGCCAAGGACAAGCTCGTGGAGGTCGAGACCGCCGCGGGCGACCTCGACCGGGACATCCGCCGCCTCGAACGCGACGTCGAGGGCGTGCGGTCGCGCACCGTGCGCGACAACCAGCTGCTCGCGGGCGCCGGGATCGGCGCCAAGCAGGCCACCGACCTGCAGCACGAGCTGGAGACGCTCGGGCGCCGGCAGACGGTGCTCGAGGACGAGCAGCTGGAGGTGATGGAGCAGCGCGAGGCGGTCGGCGCGGACGTCGACCACTCCCGCGTCGTCCTGGCCGCCGCCGAGCAGGAGCTCACCGCGATCACCGAGCGCCGCGACACCCTCCTCGTCGACATCGACACGGCAGAGCGCGGCCGCGTCCGCGCCCGCGAGGAGGTCGTCACCACGCTGCCGGCCGATGTCCTCGCCGTCTACGAGCGGCGCCGCGAGCACCGAGGGGTGGGCGCGGCGGCTCTGGTGGCGCGGCGTTGCCAGGCGTGCCGGCTGGAGCTGGACCGCACCTCGATCGCGGAGCTGAAGGCCGCGCCCGCGGACGAGCTGGTGAGCTGCGAGGAGTGCGGCGTGATCCTGGTGCGCACCGAGGGATCCGGGCTGTGAAGGCAGGCGGTCTGAAGGTCGTCGTGGAGGCCGACGGCGGCTCGCGCGGCAACCCGGGACCTGCCGGGTACGGCGCGGTCGTGCTGGACCCCGACACCGATCAGGTGCTCGTCGAGCGGGCCGAGGGGCTGGGCGTCACCACCAACAACGTGGCCGAGTACCAAGGCCTGATCGCCGGGCTGCGCGCCGCCATCGAGCTCGGCGCCACCGATGTCGACGTGCGGATGGACTCGAAGCTGGTGGTCGAGCAGATGTGCGGGCGCTGGAAGGTCAAGCATCCTTCGATGCAGCCGCTGGCCCTGGAGGCCGGCCGGCTGGTCCGCGAGATCGGCTCGGTGCGGTTCGAGTGGATCCCGCGGCTGCGCAACTCCCGGGCCGACGCGCTCGCCAACCAGGCGATGGACGCGCAGGCCGCGGCGCAGTGACAGCCGCTGGGACCCCGGCCGGATCGGCCTCCTGGACCGGGCAGGTCGGCACGCCGACCCGGTTGCTGCTGCTCCGGCACGGGCAGACCCAGCTCTCGGTGCAGCGGCGCTACTCGGGGCACGGCGACCCTGAGCTCACCCCGCTCGGGCTCGCGCAGGCGGCGGGAGCCGCGGCCCGGATCGGGCGCCTGGACGGCGTGGCCGCGGTGCTCACGTCACCGCTGCGCCGGGCCCGCCAGACCGCCGAGGCGGTTGCCGCGGCGACCGGCACGCCGCTGCACGTCCGGGAGCGGCTCGTCGAGACCGACTTCGGGGCCTGGGAGGGGCTGACGTTCGTCGAGGCGCGCGACCGCGACCCGGAGCTGCACGCCGAGTGGCTCGGTTCCGAGGAGGCCGCCCCGCCGGACGGCGAGAGCTTCGCGGCGGTGGGCCGGCGGGTGGAGGCGGAGCTCGCCGACCTCCTGCAGGAGTACCCGGGCGTCACGCTCGTGCTGGTCTCGCACGTCACGCCCATCAAGATGCTGCTGCGCGACGCGCTGCAGGGCGGCCCCGGCGTGCTGTACCGGCTGCACCTGGACCTCGCGGCGCTGTCGATCGTCGACTTCTACCCGGACGGCGGCGCGAGCGTGCGGCTGGTCAACGACACCAGCCACCATCCCGCCTGAGTCAGGTCCGCACCGGCTCGTCCCCCCGCAGGCCGCTGCGCATGGTCTCGGTCATCAATGCCGAGCAGATCAGCGACACCAGCGCGAGGAAGGCCACGTACCCGGCCACGGCGTACAGGCTTCCGGTGGCGGCCACGAGGGCGGTGCAGATCAGCGGCGCGAATCCGCCGAAGATGGCCGCGAACTGGTAGGCGAGCGAGCTGCCGCTGTAGCGCATCCGGGTGCTGAACAGTTCGGCGAAGTACGCCGACTGCGGTCCGTAGACCGCGCTACGGCAGGCCTGCACGACCAGGCCGCCGAGCAGGAACAGCCAGATGTTCTCGCTGCCGACGAGCAGCACGTACGGCACGGCGAAGACGACGAGCACAGCCATGCCGGTGAGGAACAGCCGCCGCCGGCCGATGTGGTCGGACAACAGGCCGAACGCGAGGATCATCGGGATGTCCGACGCGCTGAGCGCGGCGTTGGCGTTGAGCACGGCGGTCTGCTCGTACGCCAGCTGCGTGGTGGCGTAGGAGACCAGCCAGACCGAGCCGACGTAGAACGTCGAGTGCGTGGCCACGAACGACCCGGCCGCGAGCGCTATCTCCTTCGGATAGGTCCGGACGGCGTCGAGCACCGGCATCCGGGCGGCGACCTTCGCGTCGAGCGCTTCCTGGAAGACCGGGCTCTCGCTCACCGTCAGCCGGATCCACATGCCCACGCCGATGAGCAGCACGCTGGCGAGGAACGGGATCCGCCATCCCCACGCGAGGAACTGCTCGTCGGTCAGGGTGGCCGAGAGCACGGCGAACGCGCCCGTGCCGAGCAGCAGCCCGAGCGGGACGCCGACCTGGGGCCAGCTGCCGTAGAAGCCGCGACGGTGGGCGGGCGCGTGCTCGACCGACATCAACGCGGCGCCGCCCCATTCGCCGCCCACCCCGAAGCCCTGCGCGAAGCGCAGCAGCACGAGCAGGATCGGCGCCGCCACACCGATCGTGGCGTAGCTCGGCAGCAGCCCCATCAGCAGAGTGGCCGCACCCATGAGCAGCAGCGAGTACACGAGCATCGGCTTGCGGCCGATGCGGTCCCCGAAGTGGGCGAAGACGACGCCGCCGACGGGCCGGGCGATGAACCCCACCGCGAACGAGCCGAACGCCGCGAGCGTGCCGGTCATCGGGTCGAACTCGGGGAAGAAGACCTGGTCGAACACCAGCGCGGCGGCGGTGCCGAAGATGAAGAAGTCGTACCACTCGATCGTCGTGCCGACGAGGCTCGCGAGTGCCACCTTGCGCGAGGTTCGCAGGGACGGGGCGTGAGTGGTCATGACGGACGTCCTTGTCGCCGGCCGGTGGCATGCGGGGTGCCCGATATCGCCCGAACTCATGCGAATGGGAGACGAGCAGGCGCAGCCACTCGTCCTGCGCCTCACCGCTGTCGTGGCGATCGCGGCCGCGAGCGTGCTGATCAGCGGGCGAGCCGGGCGGCCTGTGCCTCGAGGTAGCGCTGCTCCGGTGCACTGAGCGTGCCGCGCGCGGCCATCCGGAACTCCACGACAGCGGCGTCGAGGTCGCCCGCGGCCTCCAGCAGGTGGGCGCGCACGGAGTGCAGCCGGTGGTGCCCGGCCAGCGCCGGATCGGCGGCCGCGGCCGTGAGCTGCTCGAGCGCGGCCCGTGGCCCGCGCACCTCGGAGACGGCGACGATCCGGTTGAGCGTCACCATCGGCCCGGGGGCGAGCACCTGCAGGTGGTTGTAGAGGGCGAGGATCTGCGGCCAGTCGGTGTCCTCGGCGCGCGCGGCCTCGTCGTGCACGGCGGCGATGGCCGCCTGCAGCTGGTACGGGCCGATCGGTGCGTTGGCGAGAGCCTCGCTGATCAGCGCCGTGCCCTCGGCGATCGCGGCGGCGTTCCACCGCCCGCGGTCCTGCTCGACGAGCGGCACCAGGCCGCCGTCGGACCCGGTGCGCGCGGTACGGCGGGCGTCGGTGAGCAGCATGAGTGCCAGCAGCCCGGCGACCTCGCCGTCGGCGGGCAGCAGGTCACGCAGCTGGCGGGTGAGCCGGATCGCCTCCGCGGTGAGCTCCACGCGGTTGAGCTCCGTGCCGGAGCTGGCCGTGTAACCCTCGTTGAAGATCAGGTAGAGGACGTGCAGCGCGGCGGCGATCCGCTCGGTCCGCTCGGCCGGCGGTGGCATCCGGAACTCCGCGCCGGCCGCCTTGATCCGCTGCTTCGCCCGGCTGATCCGTTGCGCCACCGTGGACTCCGGCACCAGGAACGCGCGGGCGATCTCCGCCGTCGTGAGCCCACCGATCGCCCGCAGCGTGAGCGCCACCTGCGACGGCGGGGTGAGCGCGGGATGGCAGCACAGCAGGAGCAGCGTGAGCGAGTCGTCGACGCCGGGCGCCGGGTCGGGGGCCGGCGGCGCCAGCACGGCGACGTTCTCCTCCCGCCGCACGCGCGCCGAATCGGAGCGCCACATCTCGATGCGCCGCCGGGACGCGGTGGTGATCAGCCAGCCCTTCGGGTTGTCCGGCACGCCTTCGGCCGGCCACTGCACCGCGGCGGCGAGCAGCGCCTCCTGCACGGCGTCCTCGCACGCGTCGAACCCGCCGTGGCGCCGGACGACGGCGACGAGCACCTGCGGCACCAGCTCCCGCACGAGCTGCCCGACGTCCGCCGGCGTCACCACTCGGCGAGGTCCAGGCTCCGCGCCGGCCGCACCTCCACGAGGCCCAGCGCCGCCTCCGGGACCTTCGCCGCGATCTCCACGGCCCGCTCCTCGCTCGCGACCTCGAGCAGGTAGAACCCGGCGAGGTGCTCCTTCGCCTCGGCGAACGGGCCGTCCGTCGTCAGCGTCCTGCCCTCGTCGACGCGTACCCGCTTGGCGGTGGAGTGGTCGGCCAGCGCCTCGTTCGCCACCAGCTCGCCCGACGCCTCCAGCTCCGCGGTGAGGCGGGCGTAGTAGTCGAGCCCCTCGCCGCGCTCCGCCTCGGAGAACTGCTCCCACAGCTTCCGGGAACCGGCGTTGCTGTAGATCAGGACGACGTACTTCACTTCGGTGCGGCCTCCTTCTCGGCAACGGCGCTGATCTTGCTCAGTGTCTCCTGCATGCCGCGGTGCAGCTCGGAACGGCGGTCCTTCCCGCCGAACAAGGTGCCTATGACGAACCAGCCGAACCGGGTGATCGGCCGCGTGACCTCGTAGCTCTCGGTCAGCCGGGTGCCGCCGTCCTCGGGTTTCAGCAGGTAGCGCCACACCAGCGTGCCGGCGAACGGTTCGGTGCGACTGATCGCGAACTCGTGCCCCGGATCGGCGGCGATCACGATCGGCGTGTTCTGCCACGGCGGGCGGCGCGGAAGTTGGTTCGTGGCCCGGAACCGCGCGCCGACGGCCGGCCCGTCGGCGCCGTCGAGCCACACGCACCGGCGGATCTCGGGGCTGAACTCCGGCATCCGGGTCACGTCGGACACGAGCCGGTAGACGGCGTCGGGCGGCGCCTGGACGTGCACGGTCAGCTCGTCACGGTCGAGGGTCTGCATGATCGGATCCTTCCGCCGCGGGACCGGAGCGTCGCGCCGCGACGTCAGCGCGTCAAGCGCTCATGAGCAGGTAGACGCCGACCGTCATGCCGAGCACCACCACCGCGGCCCGCAGCACCCGTTCCGGTGAGCGCCGGGCGATGCGCGCGCCGACGTACCCGCCGATGAGCGTGGTGGGGGCGAGCGCCGCGACCGCGAGCCACTCCACCGGCGCACCGATGGAGAAGTAGACGACGGTCACCGTGGCCACCACCAGCGAGAGCAGCCCCTTCAGCGCGTTGAGCCGCACCAGGGAGTCGTGGGCGAACAGCGAGAGCGTCGCGATGAGGATGACGCCGAGCGCGCCGCCGAAATAGCCGCCGTACACCGCCGCGAGGAACACCGTGGGCAGCAGGGTGCCGAGCCGGTCCGGTGCGCCGGGCGTGGGCGCGGTCCAGCGCCGGATCAGCGGCTGCAGCGCGAAGACCGCGCTCGCCAGCAGCACCAGCGCCGGCACGACGGCGTCGAACACCGCACTGGGCAGCACCAGCAGCAGCGTGCAGCCCACTGCCGAGCCGACGACCGACACCACGGAGGTCAGCACCATGCGCCGCCCCTGACCGTGCAGGTCGCGCCGGGCGCCCGCGATGATCCCGACGTAGCCGGGCCACTGTGCGATCGAGTTCGTGACGTTGGCGGCGAGCGGCGACAGCCCGACCGCGAGCAGCGACGGGAACACCAGCAGCGAGCCGCCGCCGGCGGCAGCGTTCACCGCCCCGGCCACCAGACCCGCGACGAGCAGGAACGCCAGCGAGCCCGGCGACGTATCGATCACGAAAACCCACGGTAGTTGCGGTCCGCACCGAATTCGGGGATCCGCGGTCCGCGTCACGCGTGGTGAGCGACACCCGGGAGAGTGGAGGATGGAGCCGTGTCCGACGGCGATGAAGGTGGCGACCCGGTGTGCTGGCTCGGCGCACTGTGCCCCGAGTGCGGGGCCATGCCCAGCGAAGGGGTGGACCGCTGCTGGCGTTGTGGCGCGGAGCTCACGGGCCGCGCGGGGCGAGGAACGAGCGGCCGAGCGCCGGAGGCGCGGGAGCAGGGCGGCTCCTGAAAGGCCTGCGGGCGCCGGAGCAGCGTGGGCGACGAGACACCGCGGCCGCCCGATGAGGAGCGCGAGGCAACCTGAGAGCGCTGCGGGACGTCCTCAGGTAAGACGCCCGAGGAGGCCGCCATGTCCCGCACCCTGCGTCACCTGCTGACCGTCGTGCTCGCCCTCACCGCGGTCGCGCTGCCCGTCGTCGCCATCACGACCCCTACACCCGTCCCCGTGGCCGCGACAACCTGTGCCACCGCGTGGGGCAGCACGAGCGAATGGGTCATGCCCCTGGGCGCCGCGGACCTGACCGCTGTGGCTGCCGGCCGGCACGACTGCTTCGACCGTGTGGTGTTCACTCTCGCCGGCCCGGCCGCCGGGTACCGCGTGGAGTACGTCGACCAGGTGTTCCAGGACGGCTCGGGCGCGGTGCTCCCCGTGCCCGGCGGGGCCCGGCTGCTCGTGAACGTCAACCATTCCGCCTACGACGACGCGGGCAACCCGACGATCGTGCCCACCCCGACGGCCGGACAGCAGATCGCCGACGTCAACGGCTACCGGACCCTGCGGTCCGTCGTCTACGGCAGCAGCTTCGAGGGCGCCACGACGTTCGGCGTCGGCGTGCGAGCCCGGCTCCCGTTCCGGGTGTTCACCCTCGACGGCCCCGGCGCCGGCTCCCGCATCGTCGTGGACGTGGCGCACCGCTGGTCGTGACGGGCGTCCGAGTAGACTGGCGCGGCGGACGAGCTGGCCGGGCGACCGCGTCGACGATCTTCGGATCGCCGCCGAGGAAAGTCCGGACTCCGTAGGGCAGGGTGGTTGTCAACGGCAACCCGGGGCGACTCGCGGGACAGTGCCACAGAGAACAGACCGCCTCGCGCAACCGCGCGGGGTAAGGGTGAAACGGTGGTGTAAGAGACCACCAGCACCCCGGGTGACCGGGGTGGCTAGGTAAACCCCACCCGGAGCAAGGTCAAGAGGCTCCCGCACGCGGGAGCTGCGCAGGCGTTCGAGGGCGGCCCGTCCGAGCCTGCGGGTAGACCGCTCGAGCCCGCCGGCGACGGCGGGCCTAGATGGATGGTCGCCGAACGGAGCGCCGCAAGGCGCCCGGGAACAGGATCCGGCTTACAGGCCAGCTCGTCCGCCCCACGCCTGTGAGCTGCGCGGACACTATCCGCTCTTGCTCTCGGGGCACGCTGGGGGCACAGCCGTCAAGATCGCGTCTACGGCCTCTCGGGTCCGGTCATCGGAGTCGGGCCACAGGTGCGAGTAGGTGTCCAGGGTCTCGGCTGCCGTGGCGTGGCCGAGCCGGCGTTGCACTGTCTTCACGGACTCGCCGTGTCGGATGAGCAGTGACGCGTAGTAGTGGCGCAGATCGTGCATGCCGGTTGCTGCCGGCACGTCGGGAAGCTGCGCGATCGTCGGTCGCCAGATCTCGCGGGAGAAGGCGGTGCGGCGCAGGGCCTCGCTGTCGTCGTCGGTGAACAGCAGTCCGTCCGGATGCGTGACCGGGAACTGTCGGACGTGTTCCGAGAGCGCGGTGACGACGACCTGAGGCAGCGGGATCGTGCGGTGCGATGCGCTCGTCTTCGGTGGCGCCAGGAACGGGGGCCGGCGGGGGAGGAGCACGAGCTGTTGATCCACCCGGACGATCCTGCGCATGAAGTCGACCTTGCTCAGGGCCAGACCGAAGCACTCGCCCTGACGCATCCCGGTCCCCGCAGCCAGGGTCACGAGCGCCCGGTACCGGACCGGCATGGCAGCAGCGATCGCCTGAACCGCCTCCGTCGACAGCGGAACGACTTCCTTGGGTGGCTTCCTCGGCAGCTTGGTGCTCTCACACGGCGATGCATTGATCTTGCGGTCGCGCATCGCTGCCTTGAAGACCGCCGCGAAGATGCCGTGGACAACCTGGACGGTCGACGGGGACAAGGTGCCCGACAACCGGGTGACCCACGCCTGCACTTCGCTCGGCCGGATCGAGGTCAGACGGCGGTTGCCGAAGTGCGCGTAGACGTGGCGCCGGAGGTTGGTCTCCACGTGCGCCTGTGTGGTTGGTCGATGGACCTGTCCCAACCGCCAGGCTTCCGCGTACTCCTTCACCGTTGTCGGGTCGTTCGGGTCGACGTAGTCGCCACGGAGGATGTCTGCGGCGAGCATCGTGATGAACCGGTCGGCGTCTACTCGTCGGCGGAAGCTCCGCTTGCGGGACCGTCCGTCAGGGTCGCGCCATCGGGCGAGCCACGTTGTCTTCCCGTTCCGGAGGCGTTTCTCAACGCTGGCCATGGCTCCCCCTATGCAGCGCCGGAGGTGTCCAGCGCCTGGAACCACTTGCGCACCTCGTCAGGGTCGTAGCGGATGTAGCGTCCGACGCGGCGGCCCTTCGGCCCGTAGCCGTGGTGGCGCCACTGGTAGAGCGTGTTGACCGGGACACCGAGGTAGCCGGCGACGTCCTCGACACCCCAGAGCCGTTCCGTCCTGTCCATTGATCACTCCTGTCGTTCGGTCTCGTCTGATGCGGGTCATGTCGTGGTGCGTTCCTGCTTGACCAGCTGCCGGTGAGCGCGGGCGCGGTCGGCGGCGTCGGCGGCGAGTTGGGCGTCGCCGGTGGTGTTCCAGCCGATCCCGGCGAGGGTGAGTTGGCAGACGATCAACGTGGTGTCGTCGTCGTGTTCGTGTTGGTGCTCGAGGCGGTCGGTGTGGCGGTGGCGCCAGTCGGTGCGGGAGTTCCGGTGCCAGACGCGGCGCTGCGCGCGCAGGGCTTTGTGGGTGGTGGAGTAGCGGCGGCTCTTGGTGGCGAAGTGGCCGCCGAAGCCGAGCATGTGGGTCCAGCGGCGGAGCCGGCCCCAGGTGTCATGCCACTCGGCCTGTTGTTCGTCGGTGGTCCAGCCTTCGGGGCAGGGTGCCGAGTTGGAAGGCGTAGGCGACGAGGCGGCCGAGGTGGGTGTGGGCGTCGCTGTAGTGCTCGGCCGTCTCGGCGGTCATCCGCCCGGTGGGTGGGAGGCCGGTGGTTTCGGTGGCCTTGGTCGCGTACTTGGCGAGGTAGGCGGCGACGGCCTCGGAGGTGATCTGTCCGGTGCCGAGGTTCCCGACCGGGCGGACGTCCAGCTGTGGGCCCCAGTGCATGGGCCAGGTGTGGCCGGTGTCCGCGTAGGGCAGGGTGTCGAACCCGGTGGTGGTGGACGGCGCCGGCGACGAGCTCGGCCAGGTCCTGCGGCGGTGATTTCCGCTGGTGGGGCGAGTATCGCATCCGGGTCGTCGGGGTCGCGGCGGTCGAGGCGGATGAGGGCGTGGAAGTGCACGACCCCGCGGCGTTGGTATTCAGCGACCTTGCCGTAGGAGACCCGGAGTTTGACGCCGTGGGCGCGTTCCCAGGGGCGCAGGGCCCGGGTGAGGGTCGATGGTGGTGCGGCGCCAGAGTTCGCCGGCCCAGGCGTTCCAGACGACGTGGTGGGCGTGGTCGTAGCAGTCCAGACACAGCGGCCGGCCCAAGCTCGGGTGGTTGTCGGTGTGCCGGGCGGTGCAGACCAGGAGCTTCCCGTGCGGGCAGCGGGTGGCGTTGCGGCGCATCCGGCAGGGCGCGACCTTGCCCGTCTTCGGGTTGACGTGGCGGGTGTGGACGGGCCCGAACGAGGGCGCGGTCAGGGTGGCGAACACGGCGGGGTGGCCGGCCACGGATGTGGGGATGCCTTTGCCTCCGGTGAGGCCGGCTTTGATGAGTTGGTAGGTGTCGGCGCGGTAGGTCTCCGCACACGGTGGGCAGACCGAGGCGCGGCGGTCGCCGCAGGGGACGTAGAGGACCCCGTCGGGCATGTCGGTGGTGGTGTGGCGGGTGTCGAGGATGCGGCCGGTGGCTTGTTCGACGGTGTCGATGGAGCCGGTGAGCCGGACGGGGCGGCGGCAGCCGCGGGTGTTGGCGGTGTGGGTGAGCCAGCGGTTGAGGTGGTCGGAGCCGGCCCGGCGCAGCAGCTTCCGTTCGTGCGGCGACAGGTGGTCGGTGGTGGGCATGGGCGGCTACCAGGGGATGGCGGGGAAGTAGGTGCCGAAGTAGTCGCGGGCGATCTGCTCGGCCCGAGCCCGGACGGCGGCCACGTCGGTGGGGGTGCGGCCCCGGGTCCAGGCGGTCAGGTCGCCGTTGAACCGCATGTGGGCGTCGATCGCGGCGAGGGGGTCGACGACGTCGATGGTGAGGGTGTCGCCGAAGAAGGTCAGGTGCGCGGCGAGGGCGTAGACGATCTCGCGGGCGGTCAGGCTGTAGGTCTCGGCGCGCAGGAAGACGGCCTCTCCGCGGGCGTTCGGCACCGCGGTGTGCCGGTGGTGCTGGGGCCGGCGGTGGTGCTCGGGGTGGTGGGGGTGTCGATCGTGGTGGTCATGGCGGGTTCTCCTTGCTGGTGGGTTGGTGGTTGGCGGTCACCACCACCCCCGGAATCCCTCACTGAGCCGTGCCGATTGGGCGGGCGTGGCCTGGAGGTGGGCCGGGGGTGGGGGTCGCCGTCAACGACCGAAGGTGTGTGGCTCTTCGACCGTCGGTAGGTCTGCGAGGGTGGCGGTTTCGTGGTGGTCGCAGTCGTGGCAGAAGCGGAACAGTCCGCAGCCGTAGAGGGCGTGATCGGTGATGCGGCCGCCGCAGTGGCAGGGGTGCCAGGGGCTGTAGTCGTGCCCGTCCTGGTTGCACCGGATGTTGGCGGTGCAGCGGTGCGCAGCGAGGTGCTCCGTTGTCGGTGAAGGTCCAGCCGTGTTCGGTGATGTAGCTGGTGGCTTCGTCGGCGGTGTCGAAATGGACCGTGTAGTCGTTGGTTTCGTCGAACACGGTGCGGCAGGTGTCGCAGGTGACGACGTAGCAGTGGACGCGGTCGATGCTCATGGCTGCAGCTCCACGAGCTTGGGTTCTGCGGAGCGGTAGCCGGTGCGGGTCATGACGGCGCAGAGGGATTCGCCGTCCCAGTGGGAGTGCGGCGGTGGGGGTCCCCACGCGGGGCTCCATTCCCGTGGTGGTTTCAGGACCGCGGGTTCGTAGCATTCCGAGCAGACCAGAACGAGTGGCTGGGTGTCGGTCGTGTCGGTCATGGGGTGTGCTCCGTTCCGAACAGGGTGGGTTGGTTTTGGCAGGACAGGCAGTGCCGGTCACCGTTTTCGGTGTTGGTGATGAGGTGGTGGCAGCCTTGGCAGAACCGGCGGTGCCCGGTGCGGCATGCGGGGCAGTGTGGGAGGCCGGTGTGGTCGTCGATGAATGGTTCGGTGCAGTCGGGGCATCGGCGGATGCCGGGTGCCCGTGATTTCCGGCCGGTGCGCACGAGCATGAGGTTGTGCTGCAGGTATTCGTCGTGGAGGTACTGCGGAGCAGTCATGACGGTTCGCCTCCCCAGCGTTGCTGGGCTGCTTGGCGGGTGATGCCGAGTCGGGTGGCGATGTCGGCCCAGGAGAAGCCGGCGGCGCGGAGGCCGGTGATGGCTTCGCTGGGTGGCGGTGTCGATGTCGTCGGCGAGGCCGGCCAACGTGGCGAGGCCTTCGATGTCTCCGCGGGCGATGCGGCGTCCGTGGGCGGCGATGACGCGTTGGGTGAAGGCGGCGTAGTCGTCGTTCTCCACGACGTTGCGGCGGGTCCGAGACGCCTGAGTAGGGCGAGGACCGGTGCGCCGGTTTGGTGTCAAGGCTGGGTTGACAGTCGGGGCGCTCATCGGACGTCCCGCGGGTCAACGGATAGGTGGGGCGTGTTGGCAGGTCTGAGGGCACGTGAGGCGGGAACCCGGTTGGACGGGATCGTCCCGGATTTGGTGGTGGTTGAGTCGGCGATCCTGAAGAGGAACCCGAGTACGGCCAGGACGGCGAGAACTGTCACGATCAGGGTGAACATGGGCAGACTCCTCCTGTTGTCCGAATAGCGGGCGCTAGCCGGAGTACGGGTACTTGCTGGATGGGATTCGGGTTTATGCGGCCGGGTCGATGCCACGCATGCGCAGGGCGGTGTTGATGACCGATTCGATCTGCGCGTCGGTCAGGTATGCGGCCTTGAACCGGCGTGGGATACCGCCTTCGGCGAGGATCCATCCGACGCCGATGTCTTCGGGGCGGATGTTCTTGGCGGAGTAACCTTCCTTGGCCCAGCCGACGGACAGGATGATGTCGCTGGATGAGTCGGTGGTGCAGCGGAAGGCGACACGGAACCCGAACAGGTCCCGCAGACTGGTGGGAATGATGTCGGCCGAGGGCCGTTGGGTGGCGGCGATGACGATGATGCCGGCGGCGCGTCCCCGGGCGACCAGGTCGCGGACGAGGTTGCGGAACTCTTCCTGTTCCTCTTTGGTGCCGATGGTGGCGGTGTAGTAGGCGACTTCGTCGATGACGCAGACGATGACGTCCAGACCGTCGGTCGCGGACGATCTTGCGGCGCTTGACCGCGTCGAGTAGCCGGTAGCGGATGTCCATCTCGGCCTGTAGCTCGCGGAGGCGGGTGAGGGCGTCGGTGATGGAGTTGCCGACGAACATGTCGGCGATCGGGCGCCAGAGTCCGAGTTCGACGATCTTGCCGTCGAACAGCCACAGTCGGGCGTCGGAGCAGAGGGCGACGTGGGCGATGATCGTGTTGAGCAGGCTGGACTTGCCCGAGCCGGGTTCGCCTCCGTCGAGGAGGTTGCGGTACATCAAGGTGACCTCCACCGGGAGGCCGTACTCGTCGATCCCGAAATAGATCGGGTCGTAGATCGACAGCGGTGCACTGTCGGTGCGGCGGCGGGTGCGCCGGCGGCGGTGTGGGCGAGTCATTGTGATCGTGTCCTTCACTGCGTGTCGTGGTGTCGTTGTGGTGGTCTCCTTGCTGGCGGGAGAAGGGGATGCGAGCGCGGGTCCCCGGTAGTCGGGGTGCGTGGGTCTCGCATCCCGTTCCCCGTCCGATGTGGACGATCAGGCGAGCTGTGCCCATGGTGGGCGGTGATGCGGTCAGACGTAGTCGCTGACGTCCACTCCTCCGAACCCGGTCACGGACGGCTCGGAGTCGCTTGCAGTGCCGGTGTTCGGTGGCCGGCGGTGCTTGCTGGTGTTGCGCGGGCCCGAGCCGGTGGCGCTGTTGCCGTCGGTCTTGTTGCGGGCGGCTTGCACGGTCGGGAAGTCCGCCGGTGCGTTGGGCTGCAGGGTGGACCGGTCCGGGAGCGGCGCAGTGCCGTTCCTGGTTGGTGTCGTCGTCCCCGTCGATGTCGTCCAGGACGGCGGGGGTGAGCACGGTGCGTGCCGTGAGCGGGTCACGTCGGATCACGTCGACGATCACCAGGGCGGCTTGGTGGCGGGTAGGGGTGACACGGGCCTCGTGGGCCCAGCAAGCGGCGGCGAGGCGTTCGCCGTCGTCTTCGATGTCCTTGACGGACAGGCCGGCCGGGAGCCACACTCGGACTCGTTCCCCCACGGGGGAGGGCCGGGACCACAGCAGGAACGGCATTCTGCCGTCGAGGGTCATCGTGCGGGACTGCACAAAGCAGGCACGCATCCGGTGCCGGGTGATCACACTCCACATCCGGCGAACCATGAACCGGCGGGATGCCGGGATCACGAGCAGGACCGTCGTAGTCCCCAGCATGATCAGCAATGCGATGTGCGGGGGTTCGAACATTGGTGGCTCGTCGACCATGACCGGTACCGCGTCCGGCGGTAGTCCGGTGTTGTCCTCAGGCGTCGGGGTGACCCAGGTCTGGAGCTGGACGAACACGACCAGCAGGGTCGTGATGATGAACAGTTCCGCGCGGGCGCGGACGATGAACCCGAGTACCCGCCAGAAGATGTGCTGTTCGGGTCGGGTGAAGAACTCGACGGTAGGGGTCAGGGCGTGTGCCTTGTTGGTGCGGCCGGAACGACCGGATCGTGCACCGCCACGCGAGCGTGTACGTGCCATGATGGATACCTCTCACTCTCAAGCCTTGTTGGTGGGTGAGTGGGAACAGAGGTGGACGCGGGGCCGCATATGCGGCCTGGTAACCGGCGGTCCCGTGTCCACCGCTGCCCTTCGGGGTGGGATCGTCAGAACGGCATGAGCGTCCGTTCTGCTCGTCCTCGATCAGCAGGCGATTTGCGCACCGCTGCCTTCAGCTGACCCAGGTGGGTCAGTGCGATCTCCAGGCACTCGGTCGCATCGACCAGGTGCCCGTAGCGGATCGCTCGACCTCGTCGTGGTCATAGCGCTCGAACAGGATCACGAAGCGTGGATGCTTCGTAGGCTGCCGTCTCTGCGATGTTGCTCAGCGAGCGGTGACGGCATGTGTGTACATTCTCGTCGTGCTGGCGGTGGGCCGATACGGCTCCCGCTCAGCCTTCTGTTCCGGAATGATCACCGGCTTACCATTGGTCTCGGCCATGCGACTACCTTCCGTGGACCCAGAGGCCCGGTAGATGGTCAGTTGGCCTTCGGAGCCGGAGCGGCTCCATTCCCGATCGGGACAATGGCATCGGCACGAAACGCCACCCGAGAGTTGCCGTTCTGCACCCACGGCATGGCCTGCAGACCCTCAACGGACACGTAGTGACCCTGGGAAACCTTCGGAGGCTCAGCGAGCGCGACGGTCACCAAGATCGTCTCAACTGTCCCGTCTGTCCAGGCCACAAGGTTCGCGGCCCACAGGGGCAGGTTCGTACCACCACTCTTGTCCCGACGCTGCACGCGGTCCTTGTCCAGGCGCGGCGTGAACTCGCCACCAACCTGAAACTTCGTCTTGGACGTGTCGAGGATGAGCTTCATGACTGCTGTGCTCCTTCAGGGATCAACTTGCAGGTTGTGCGCCTCCGGATGGGGACGCACTACAAGCATCTGTGATCGCTCTCACCACGGGCAGAGGCAGGCGAGGGGGCACGTTCTGGGGGCACGCGTGCCCCCATTTGCAATCGTTAACGCTGGCGTGATCATGGGAGTACAAGCGAGTGATCATTCGGGAGAAGGCTTCACCGACGCTCTCGGCTCGGTACCCTCGGGGCGTGGCTGACAAGCACGAACGTCCCGCATGGGCGGAGCGGTTGCGCACGGAGCGGGTTGCCCGTGGGTGGTCACAGGCAGACGTCGTTGCCGCCATGCGCACGTTCTCCGACGTCCCGCTTCCTGAGGGCTTGCGTGACCAGTGGAAACGGTGGGAGCGCGGCGCGAACCATCCCGACGAGTTCTACCGGCCGATCATCGCAGCGACGCTTGGCACCGTCGTCGAGTCGATCTTCGGCGAGCCGCGTCCTGTGCAGCCACGGACCACCGATGACGTGCTGATCGTGCGCAGCGGCATGGACACGCATGAGCTCGTTCAGCGCATCCGTCAATCGTCGGTGAACGACAGCACGCTCGAAGCGCTGAACCTGACGGTGGAGCAGCTGTGCTGCGACTATGCGGTCGGGAAGCCAAGCGACCTGATCACTACCAGCCGAGAGTGGCTGTCGCAGCTGACTCGACTGCTCGACGAGCGCCTGACGTTGGCGCAGCACCGCGACGTGCTCGACTCGGCCGGTTGGTTGACGCTGCTGATTGGCTGTCTCGAGTACGACTCCGGCCAACCCAGGGCGGCAGAGGCGACGCGGAAGGCGGCACTTACCCTCGGCACGGAAGCTGACAACGCCTCGGTAATGGGGTGGGCGCACGAGATGCGCGCATGGTTCTCGTTGACCGCTGGTCGGTACCGTGAGGTGATTGCCGCCGCGCAGGCCGGTCAGGATGCGGCTCCGGGCCGCTCGGTGGCCGTGCAGCTCCTTGCGCAGGAGGCGAAGGCGTGGGCTCGGATGGGTAACCAGCGCAACGTTGTCAAGGCTCTAGAGAAAGGTCGAGTGCTGCTCGACTCGTTGCCCTATCCCGAACGAGTCGACAACCACTTCGTCGTGGATCCAGACAAGTTCGACTACTACGCGATGGACTGCTACCGCCTCATCGGAGATGACAACCTCGCGGAGATGCACGCTCGCGAGATTATCCGGAAGAGCACCAACCCGGACGGAACGCCGAACTCTCCGATGCGCATTGGCGAATCTCAACTAACCCTTGGTGTGGTCGCGGCTCGACGAGGAGACCTTGAGCAGGCGGTGAGCCTCGGGAACCAAGCTTTGGCGATAGACCGCAAGTCACAGCCATCTCTGCTAATGGTTGGCAGCGAGCTGGACTCAGTACTCCAAGAGAGGTACGCAGACGAGCCTGCTGCCAGCGAGTTCCATGAACAACTCAGGGCCAGTACGACCCGGAGAAGCATCAGGGCGTGACGGGCGCGCAGGGCAGTTCAGCTCAGCTGTCGTGCGGTGAGAACTTTCTATACGTCTTCAAGCCGTCCCCTGCCGGGGACGGGCCGGACTGCGCCGGACGGCATGCGCGGCCGCTACCTTGCCGCTCCGCTCACGGGCGGCCGCGCGCCTATGGGCCGCCGGCCATGCGCCGGCAAGGGAGAGCTGGGCGACGTCGAGTAGTGGTCATCCCCGCTGGCCGCAGATCGTCTTACATGATCGCGAGGTGTCAACCCCGCTGCGCGCCCCGATCCCGCCAGTGGTTACGCTGGCAGGACACGCGCCGGTTCAGTCCGTGGTCAGGTAGCGGGATCGGGGGTTCCGGGTTGACACCTCGTGATCATGTGAAGGGCCGGCCAGGATCGCGGGGATGGGGGCGTCTCGGCAATGCGGCAACGTCACCCATTTGCCCTGCCGACCAGAGCCAAGGTGGCCCCTTACGGACGTACTCTTTGAACGCAGCGTAGTTGCCAGCTGGTTGGTTTACATTCAGAATGAACTCGCAGTCGAGTTCTGGGTCTTCGACCGGGCCTTCCGAGAACCCACTTTTTGGGCCTACTGCTCGCCGGAATCGACTTGAACTTACCCGCGAAGGAGCCATCGTGACGCCCGGAAACATCGCCGCCGGGGAGTACACGGCATCTTCTGCTGCCACAGATTGTGGATCAACATGAAACCCGGCTTGGAATCTCCGCACTCGCCGCGTGGCTTCTATGACCATAACATCTCGCCCGACGCCTTCGTTCTCTGCTGCAATTATGCGAATCGCACGAGCTAGAGCGTCGGGGTATTCATGCGGCTTTGCCGCATTAACGACATCTTCAATGAGTCGGTACGTCGCAGGAGTGCCCACACTGACGAGGTATCACTATTGCCCATGAAGGGTTTGACCAGACGAACCCGCGCTGGATCGTCCAGAGCCGTGGAATTTCGCCAAATGCCGTTCGTTGGAACCCTCCTACACTCACGCTGACCCCATCAACTAGCTGGTCGCGTAAGAGATCGATAACCTCCGTAGCCTTGCGTGAATATGGAGGCAACTTGAACTCGAAACCCTCAGGGAAAGGGTGCCCGTATATTAATTCCGCAAGCCACTTGTCGGTCGGGGCGCTACCGATGTATGCAAGTCCTGTGTATCCAATTAGGAATCGGCAATCTGAGCCAACGTAGATAATGCTCTTGTTGGCCGATGGGTCATGAGGCCGCAGCTGCACCCGGCCTGCTCCGTCAAGGGTCGGCCTTCTGGTGGTCACGAGGCGGTCGCTCGCCTGATAAATCGAGTCATTTGCATGTACCGTAATGATTGCAGTCATGACGCGATCCTCAGTTGGAGGTTAGGCGAGCTTACGTCTTGCGGACTCGGTTTTGCACCACGCCTTGATGCCAATCCTCCTAATTGTTAGCAGAATTAGGGCAACTACGCCAATGGCAATTGGTGCAAACTCTCCGATGTAGGGGGCGATAGCGGCCGAAATCGTTACAGCAACGGTTGTCTTTCCAGCTTCGCTGAATCCCTGGAGTTCTCGCTTCTCGCCGACGTATCTGTCTTCTCTGCAAAGAAAATCGTGGACTTCGTCCCGAATATTTCGCACAAATTCGCGCGAGTACTTGTCAGTCGCATCGTCTGCTTCTCCTGGCCTGTCTGACGACGCATACGCAAGCTTTGAGCTGACCCAGATCTCCGCCACGCGAATTTCGTCTGGCTCGTGCTCCAGGAGCTCAGCGATATTGGCCGCTTCGTCAGGCGGTAGCGCAAGTAGCCATTCAGTGTCGGCCTCAACCAGATCTGCGATAGGTGCCAAGTCTCACATCCAAGGCTCGACTCTCAATAGGTGTTAGCACTCAAAGCTAGTTACCTCATAGATCACATGTCGTAGGAGGGGCAGCCGTCGTTACAGACTGCAGCCAAGAGTCCACCGCCGACACGAGACCGGCCAAGATGGGGGCGGTTGCCAGCATGACCCGACAGCAACGGGCCCGGACTTGCGCATCGGCCAGGCAGCTGAGGACCAGCATCGATCCTGGATAGGAACGAGCACAGACGGTCTCAGACGGCCGAGCCGAGCCTACGGATCAGAGGGTCAGCGGCCCGTCTCGCCCAGCGTTACGGCATCCGCTGGAAGCCGCCTGATGGAGCGACGCTAAGCACGATTGCGCATTGCTCGACCCTAGGCGATTCCACGGGCGTGGAGCATGCCCCGATAAACTTCATCGTAGTCGATTTCGAGGCTTGGATTTGCCGCATTGATTTCGCTCAACTCCCACATGTTGTCTTCGATACTGGGATGACGAGCGAGCCTCACCAGTTCGCCATACACGTAGTCGCTCACCGCGACATGGGACGCGGCTGCACGACGACAGAGAGTGCTCCAGACGTCAGCAGGCAGTCGGTACGTGTCGGCCAACACTTTTGCGTCCGGGTCAATCTCTGGCTGAGGGGGATGCGCGTAGTTCTGCTCTACGAACTGCACAACTTGATCAATAGGATCTTCTTCCCTCGCCATCATGATCAGCTCGTGACGCACGTGCTCGGTCACCGACGGTGCACCTGAACGGCGAGCTCGTCGGTGCAGGAAGTCGGACGTCGCAGCCGGAAGATCCTCAACCAGGACAGAGGCCATTCAGCAAGTCTAGAGCGCCTCCGTAGATCACTGGCAACGCCTCTGGTGAGCTCGTTCATGGCCTCGTTGGGCGGGCCGGTGGCCCCGGCCAGGCTGGACATGAAGCAGCCGTGTAGCAACGAACCTCGACATGGATCACGTCCTCCAGTCCCACCCGAACGCTAACCCCCTGGTCACAGGCGCGCCTACACCGCTTCACACACCTTGCCGAGGCTTTGGGAGCGAGGGGTCCGCTGGTCCTGCGGCGGCGGCGCAGCGACCCTTTACTCACCTCAAACGTCGGCAGACCGCCGCTGCCGACGAGCAACACCCGAGAGCAAGCTCCACGGCATCTGCCCAGATGGGAGGCGGTATCCACGATCGATCGCATACGGCCGAGAGCGTCAGGAACGAATCCGTCATGATCATCAGTTCCAGGGGGCTTGCTCCGCCGATGATCAACTCTTGGGGCACGCTGGGGGCACAGGAGCCCGTAAGACGCTGGTCAGCGCCGTGAAGTATCAACAGACGTCTCCGCAGCTCAGAGCCTTGCTGAGGCAATAGCCCAGGATCGAGCCATGGTCCGGCTTACAGGCCAGCTCGTCCGCCCCACGCCTGTTGGGGGCTGCTCCTGGCCTCCGGGCGCACAGTCAAGATCGCGTCCACTGCCTCCCGTGTCGGGTCGTCGGGGTCGGGCCACAGGTGCGAGTAGGTGTCGAGGGTCTCGGCGGCCGTGGCGTGGCCGAGCCGGCGTTGCACTGTCTTCACGGACCTGCCGTGTCGGATGAGCAGTGACGCGTAGTAGTGGCGCAGTCGCCCCGTCCACCGGCAGCATCGGCGACAGCTTCGACAATGCCCTGGCAGAGAACCCATGGTCGACTATCAAGGTCGAACTCGTGTACTGGCCGGACACGACGTTCCCACTCCAGCCGTTCATCCGGTCAGTCGATCCGCCTCGGCGAGCAACAGGTCACCGAACGGCTGGAACCCGATCTGCCGGCTGTAAAGGCCGCCGATGACGCGGTGGATCGTTCCCCACTCCCAGATCGCCGTGGCGTCCACACCGGTGTGGGCGGCCAGCCGTCTCGCCCTGGCGTGCAGGTCGTCGCCGGTGTCGGGGTTGCATCGGATGATGGTGCCGAGGTCGCATGCCGGCTCAGCGCGCAGGCCATCAGGATCGATGAGCTTGAACGTGCCGTCCGCCGCCTGGAGCACGTTGAGGTCGTGGACGTCGCCGTGTACGAGCACGGCATGTCGGTCATCGTGGGCGCGGCGGCGACGCTCCATGCACGCGAGAGCGTCCTCGACGGTCGCTTCCGAGCACGCCCGACCCGTCTCCTCCCACAGCCGCGGCAGCAGGTCGGAATACTCGCGTGCCTTGTCGGCGCCCGTCGGCAGGTCGACATCGGGGCTGACCGGACGCCAGAGCCGGGCAGCGACGTCGCACATCATGTCGTGCCGCGTCGCGGGATCAGGCACGACGTCGTACATGGCAGCCCCGAGTCGCTCGAGCAAGAGCGCGCCGCGGTCGAGGTCGTCGCGCAGCAGGCTCGCGCAGCCATCGCCGTCGGCGAGGCGCAGCGCGGTGGCCTCGAAGGTGAGATCGAGCCGAGTCCCCGGAACACCGATCTTGAGGACAGCCGCCGTCCCGTCGGCGAGTGTCGCCTCGACGACGAGCGCCGCGTGGCCGCCGCGCAGCGTGGCGCCGATGGTCAGTGACCACTCCTGCGCCAAAGACGCCACGGCCGAGGGCAGCTCGTCGAGCCACGCGGCGTTTCCGTCGGCGATGACCTTGTTCCAGACCTCGTCGGGGATGTCGAGCATCACGCGGCTCCCTATAGCTCGCGCCCGGATGTTCACCGATCGAGCCAATGTCCGGTCGAAGCAGCCTGCGGGTGGCCGAGGTTGGTGAGTCCGGGGTTACCTCCCACGCCCGGCCGTCGAGCGCCTCGGTCACGACCGCCTCGATGTCGTCGCTCCCGTCCGAAGAAGCAGCTTTCGACGCCGACCCCGGCAGTGGTGAAACCAGCCATGCCGACGGCGACCGCGTCGACCACGGGTGCGGGGTCCCAGGGGCCGGGCACGCGGTACGGGTCGAGTCCGATCACCAAGACCCGTGGCTCGGGAGCGGTGGTGTCCACCCGCCCCGAAGGTAGTCGCGCAGGCGGCATACCAGCGGCAGGCTCGGCGCAACGCAAGCAGCCGGCCGCAGCTTCCACCGCCGAGCTGCCTGGTCGGCGACTGCGGGAATAGCGCCCTGGCCGGCGGGAGTTCGCCGTGTCATGGCGACCACTCTCTCGGCGGGCGTGCGCGTCCTGATCGACGGCCCGAACTTCGCGACGGTGGCGACGCTCGACCAGGACGGAGGTCCGCAGACGTCGGTCGTCTGGATCGGGCTGGACGACGGCGACCTCGTGTTCAGCGCCACCGAGGACCGGCGGAAGGTTCGCAACCTGCGGCGGGACCCGCGCGTCAGCGTATCGATCGTCGACGCGGCGAACCCGTACCGGCACACCCAGCTGCGCGGCACGGTGACGATCGCCGAGGACCCGAACAGGACGCTGCCGAAGACGTTGAGCCACAAGTACCTCGGCAAGGACGCGCCCGCAGAGGGTCCGGAGGTCGAGCGGGTGATCGTTCGGCTGCACGTGGAGAAGGTCGCCGGCAACGTCCGGTGATCGACCTCGGGCAGTCGGAGACGATCCGGGAGCCGCGGCTCGAGGAGTTGAACGGCAGCGCGGGCACGGACGAGGTCCGTGGCTCACCTCGGGCCTGCCGCTCGGGACTCGCCCGGTCTGAACGCGGGACTCGCCCTGTCCAAACGCGAGACTCGCCCTGTCGAAATGCGGGACTCGCCTGCCGGGATGGGGCCGTCAGGCTCCGGTCCAGTGGGCGGGTCGCTTCTCCAGGAACGCGGCCACGCCCTCGACCGAGTCGGTGGAGGCGCGGGCCCGGTCTCGGGCTACCGCGGTCTCGGACCACCCGTGCTCGTCGTCGGTGACGTAGGCGGCCTCGATCGCGCGGAGCGTCTCGCGGACGGCGATCGGGGCTCGGGTGGCGATCCGCTCGGCCAGGGCGATTGCCTCGCCGACGGCGTCGCCGGGTTCGGTCAACCGGTTGACCAGGCCCAGCTCGTACGCCCGCTCGGCGGGTAGCGGGGCGCCGGCGAGCAGGAGCTCGCGGGCGATGTTGAGGGGTAGGGCGCGTGGCCCGCGGAAGAGGCCGCCGCACTCGGCGATCAGGCCCAGCCCGACCTCGGGGAACGCGAACACGGCCGAGCGTGAGGCGACGATCATCGTCGCGGACAGCGCGATCTCGAACCCGCCGCCCATCGCGAGGCCCTCGACCGCGGCGATGACGGGCTTGCGCATCCGCCGGCCCGCGATCCCGTAGGGCCCGCCGCGCTCGGTCGGCTCGCCGGCCCACGCGCGGATGTCGGTGCCTGCCGAGAAGAACCGCGGCCCGCCGGTGAGAACGGCGACGGCGGCGGTGTCGTCGTCCTCGAAGTCGTTGAGCGCGGCGTCGAGCGCCCGGGTGGTGGCGCCGTCGAAGGCGTTGCGCTTCGCCGGCCGGTCGATCGTGAGGACGCGGATGGCGTTCCGTCGCTCTACTCGCACCGTCATGGTGTCGCTACTACGGGGGCAACCTGTCCACCGTCAACCTGCAGCGCACGTCAGCCGTCGGCCCTCGGTCGTTGCTCGGCGGTCCGCCTGGCGGCGCCGGCCTCATCCAGAAGTCCGAGGCCCTCGAGTGCGGTCGCGCGATTGTGGTGCATGAGCCGGTCGTCCAACCCGTCGGCGATCGCCGAGTCCATCGCTTCGACGGCCTCCGCGTACCGCGCGAGTTTCAGCAGCGCCGCGCCCTTCACGCCGAATGCGGTGGCGCGTACATCCGAGGTCTGGTCGGCGGCGTTGCCGGCGTCGATGATCCGGATCGCGTCGTCCACGGTGTCGATCGCTTCCGCCACGAGGTCCAGATCGTGGAGGGTGACGGCCTTGTTCACCAGCGCTGCCGTGTAGCGCGGCTGCACGGCGAGCGCGCGGTCGTAGGCGGCGAGGGCGGAGTGGAGATCCCTGCTCGCCCGGTGGATCCCACCGATGTCGAACATGGCCTGGACGTGCCCGGGATGCAGGCGGATCACCTGTTCGAACGCTGCCAGGGCGTCGGCCCGCCGACCCAGCAGGTTCAGCGCCACGCCCCGATCGAAGTGGGCCTGGACGTACTCGGGCCGCAGGCGGATCGCCTCCTCGAACTCGCGGAGAGCGTCGTCGAGCTTGCCGTCGACGGCGGCGTCGTAGCCACGGTCCCGCAGTTCGACGGCCGCGGCGGGCGCGGTGGCCTCCACCTTCGCCAGCCGCCGGCCGTCCACGAGCTTCCCCCCGCAGTGGATGCACTGTCCTGGTGCGAACAGGTCACCACTCGGCAGGCACAGGTCGCAGACGTTCTGGTGGCAGTCGGTGCAGATCCGGAACGTGACGGCGAAATGCTCCGGGTCACGGAGCGCGACCGGATTGCCGCCACGGATGTTGGTCACCGAGATGAGCCGGGAACACGCCCAGCCGGAGCAAGCGAGAAGCATTGCGGTGAATCCCCCCTGATCAACGGTCACCGTCGGCACAGACGGCAACCGGGCCCGAGCGTAGCGTCACTCGGACGGTCCAGCCGCGAGCCCGTGCGCGGGAGGCGACCGGGCTCGCGGCGAGGCGCGGGGGTTCAGGGAGTCAGAAGGCCGACCGGAGGTTCGCCCCGATCTCGAGCAGTCGGTCACCGTGCTCGCGGGTGTGGTGACCGCAGAACCGGAGCTCGCCACCGGTGGGCAGCGTGGCCTCGACCATGGCGGCCGCGCCGCACCGGTCGCAGCGCTCGAGCCGGGTGAGTGGGGCGGAGACGGCGCTGATCGTCATGACGTCACGCCGCCGCGAGCTGCGCGGCACCGGACGCGGTGAGGCGGGCCGCGCCGCGCGCCGGACCGGCGGCGATGAACCCGGCCGCGACCAGGCGCGGACCGACGAACTGGTCGCAGACGCACAAGCCGTCGACCACCAGCGCGTCACCCGTGGAGATCACGCAACGGCCCGATGCGACTGCCCGGAGAACGGCGCGGTCACGATTGCTGAGGCTCGCGGGCGTCGTGGTGCTCATCGTCGATCACCTTCCGGTCAGCTCACCTGTCCGTTACCGAAAGGGTCCGCTCGACGCGCACCGACAACCATCCCGCTGACACTACGACCGCGTGGGGGCCAGCCCACCGGCGTGGATGGGGGGCTGGCCCCCACCGGTCGCGTCCAGGGCCTGCTCAGGCGGGGCGCAGCCGGATCTCCGCGACCAGCTGTGCGTGGTCGGAGACGATCCGGTCGTGGTCGTCGTCGCTGAGCCGGCTGTCGAAGAGGTGGTCGTTGAAGTAGCGGACGTTCGTGACCTCGCCGATCCGCTGCGGGTTGCGGTCGTAGAACTCCTGGCTGACCAGCACGTGGTCGAGGTTCTCGTAGTGGCCGCTGAAGATGTGCGTGTAGCTGACGTCGCGACCGGCGAGCCGGGAGTTGATCTCGTGCGCCGAGTACAGCACCCGGTCCCAGTACGCCGGCTTCTGCGCCGGCCGTGGCCAGAACCGCGACGGCTCGTCACCCATGACGATGTCGGTGGTGACGGCGCGGGCGCCGTCGTTGAGATCGCCGAGCACGATCGCGGGCCGTGCGTTCCCGACGATCTCGTCGAGCAGCAGGAAGCGCAGTGCCGCGGCCTCGGACGCCCGCCGGATGAGCGCCCTGGCCTTGCCCAGAGCCTCCTCGCGCGGGTCGTGCTCGTCGGTGCCCGGCCGGCGGATCGGGCGCTTGGACTTGAGGTGCACCACGAACACCGTGACCTCGCGCGTCGCGTCCAGGCGCAACCGGGCCCGCAGGACCGGCCGGCTGAAGTTGCCGACCGGGAGGGCGATGCCGTCGACCGGGACGTCCACGCCGGCGGGGAACGCCGTGACGCTGGTCGCCGCTTCCGCCACGGGAAGCTTCGTGGCCAGGCCGAGGCGCGGCCCGCTCACCCCGTCCGCCCCCGGCGCGACGACCGTGCCGTCGGTGAAGAGCCCGGACCGCTTGCAGACCTCCTGCAGCGCTTCTACGTGGAACACCTCCTGGAAGCCGACCACATCGGCGTCCATCCGGCGCAGCTGCTCCGCGATCCAGTCGGCCTTCCGGTTGAACTCCGTCAACGAGTACGGCGGCTCGTCCGGATAGAACAGCTCGCCGGGCAGTGCGAGGTTCAGGACGTTGAACGTGCCCACCTTGACATCCATGACCGACCTCCTCGGGCACGTCGACGCTCGCACTCGGTGCGGCCGGCGTTACTCCGCGCGCTCACTGCGGTCTTCGCAGGGCCCGAGGGTGCTGCGAGGACCACAGCCCGCGCGCGTGCGCGCCCTTCGCGGCGAGGAACCAGCGCCGGTTCATCGTGCCGAGCCGGCCCGCGCCCGGCGCAGCAGCAGCGCGATCAGCCCGGTGATCAGCCCCCAGAACGCGTTGGTCAACAGCACCGGGACGATCGTGAACGGCATGGCGAGCGGGCCCTGGAGCTGTCCGGTCAGGCACGGTCATGCGCGCGCTCGCGGGGCAGCTGAGCCGCAGCACCCGACCCTCGCTCGTCGACAGGCTGACGACGCGGGAGCGGGAGGTGCTCCAGCGCGGCGCGCTCGGGGAGTCGAACGCGGAGATCGGCGCGGCCCTGTACATCAGCCCGGCCACGGCTCGCACCTACGTCAGCCGGCTGCTGGGCAAGCTGGGCGCGCGCGACCGGGCGCAGCTCGTGGTGATCGCCTACGAGTCGGGTCTGGCGGCACCGGGCGGGTGACCTATCGGCCCGCCGCGTTCCCGGCCCTCCGGCGGAGACGAGGGATGATCAGGTGATCCACCCCGAACCGGCCGGAGCCGATCGCGGCGAGGACCAGGCTGAGCAGCCCGACCATGATGGCCAGCTCGGGGCCGTTGTGATCCATGGAGAACAGCGGGCTCGTGTGCACGAGCATCCACGCACCCGCCATGTTCAGTGCCATGAGGACGCCGACGATCGGTACCGCGAAGCCGACGATCATCGCGATGCCGCCGACGAGCTCGAAGAGGACGACGGCCGGACCGGTGACCGCGGCCAGCGGCATGCCCATCTGTTCCCACAGCTGACCCACACCGGCCAGGCCGCCGGCGAAGTCGTACATGAGCTTGGCGTGCCCCAGCATGATGACGCCGAGGCCGATTCGCGCCAGGAGGAGAACGAGGTCCCGGGCCACACGGACACCGGCTGGGTTGACGGTCGTCATAGTCATTCTGCTTTCTAGCGTGAGAGGCGGCCGATATGGCCATATGACCGCCGACCTGGCAAGAACTCATCGGTCCGGCGCCGTGGTGGCGGCGGGTCCGGCGCCGAACCACGTGTCCAGCGCGGTGTCGAGCGACTCGCGGTCGCCCGACATCCAGGCCACGACGCCGTCGGGGCAAATCAAAAGCGGTTCGGTGTTCGTCACCGGAACGAACGTCGACGCGGCCGGCGGCGCACGACGCGAGGTCCCGGCTCCGTGGGGGAGCAGGAGGAGTCCGCGACCGGACCGGGCGTGCTCGTGCAGCCGGGACCGGGTGCCGTGGTCGTCGAGGAGCTCGAGGTCGGGGTGGTGCCGGCCGACCGGATCCTCGGCGGGGTAGGGGACGTCGTAGCGCATGTTCGTGGCCGACAGCAGCTCGGTGAAGTACCGGTTCGCCTCGGGGAGGTCCATCAGCTCCGCGACGATCTCCCGCAGCGCGTCGACGTGTGGACCGGACGCCAGCAGCGCGGACTGCGCCCCGGGTGCTGCGCAGCACCGCCTCGCCCGCTGGACGCCGCTCGCGCGGGTAGGTGTCGAGCAGCGCCTCGGACGCGACCCGACGAGGCCGCGGCGATCTCGGCGAATCCGTTCCCGCTGATGGTGCGGGGCCTGCGGGAACGGCACGCGAGCGGCGCCACCGTGACCGACGACTTCCGCTACGCCCTCGGCATCCTGCTCGCCGGGCTGGACGCCGCCCGGCCCTCCTAGCGCCGGTCGCTCCAGGGGAGGGCGATCAGGCGGCGACCGGCGTGGGAACGCCGACACCTGGCAGGTCGACGGTCCGCTCGCGATCGGCGAGTGCGCGACCGGCGGCGGTGATCGCCTGGTGCACCGCGATGCGGGCGTCGAGGAGTTCTGCGGCAGCGCGGCGTGCGCCGGTGTCGGTGGCGCCGATCCGGGCGGCGTCGTGGGCGGCCGCGTTGAGGGCGCTGAGCAGGTGCTGGATCGCGGCATCGATCTGCTGGTTGGCGCTCATCGCGAAGCTGCGTGGCTCGGATGGCGACGGGAGGTCGGGTGAGATGTGCCGCATGGCGCAGACTCTGCTGCCGCGACCCGCCTCGGACCAGGGGGAAGACCCCCATTCGACCCCGGGCAACCCCCGGGTTATCCCTCGCCCCTGCGCCGGCTGGCCCGGAGGCGATCGAGATCGCCGTCGGCGAGGGCCGACCAGAATCGCAGCGCCGCGTGCTCCATCTCCAGCCCGAGCTCCAGCGTGATCATCCGCGGCTGGGCGTGCGGGTCGGTGCCGAAGCGCTCGACCATCCCCTCGTAGACCGCGATCCGCTCCTCGTGCTGCTTGATCTGGTCGCGGGCGAGCGCCACCACGTTCTCCGGAGCGCCTGCCTCGTTGAAGAACAGCTTGAGCTCGGCGATGTCGCGCATCTGGAAGTGCTCGTCCGTGGGGGAGGCGAGCCAGTGCTGCAACGCGGTCCGCCCGGCGTCCGTGATCGTGTAGGTCTTGCGGCGGCGCCCGCTCTCCTCGACGGCGAGCTGCAGGAGCCCCAGCCCCGCCAGCCGGTCCGGCTCCGAGTAGAGCTGGGCGTGCGGGAAGTGCCAGAAGTAGCCGACCGAGTGCCCCACCGCGCGCTTGAGCTCGTACGGCGTGGACGGGCCGCGCAGGGCGATCATCCCGAGCACGACGTACGACGTGGCGGACAGCCGCACATCGCTCACTGCCTTCTCCTCCCGCCCTGGGCTGCCGATCGTAGCGGTTGCACCGTCCGAGTCGTATGGTCCGCCCTTGCCTATCGTAAGTCCGGACAGTACGGTCTGAAACAGAGTGTGGAGGGAGGTCGGATGGATCTGGGCACGGTCATGCGCTGGGCGGCCGAGCGCTTCCCCGAGCGGGCCGCCGTGCGCGGCCACGGGCGGCACCTGAGCTACCGGGAGTGGGACGCGCGCACCGAGCGGCTCGCGCGGGCCCTGGCCGCCGAGGGCGTGCGCCCCGGCGACCGGGTCGCGTTCGCCCTCACCGGCGGCGAGCCCCTGGCCAGCCTGCACCTGGCGGCGCAGAAGCTGGGCGCCGTCTCGGTGCCGCTCTCCACCCGGTTCTCGCCCGACGAGCTGCGCTACTGCGTCGACGACTCCGCCGCCCGCCTGCTCGTCGCCGACGAGGCCAACGCCGAGCGTGCGTCCGCGGCCGCCGGCGAGGTGGCACTGCGGGAGGTCGCCGCGATCGACGCCCGTGCCGAGCGCGAGCCCGACCACCCCCTCGACGCCCATCCGGCCGAGACCGACGTCAGCGTGATGCTCTACACCTCCGGCACCACCGGCCGGCCCAAAGGTGTGCCGCGCACCCACCGCGCCGAGCACAGCGCCGCCGTCGCGCACGCCGTGCAGACGCAGCAGCGTGCCGGCGAGGTGGTGCTCGGCGTGATGCCGATGTTCCACACGATGGGCCTGCGCACGCTGCTGGCCGGCATCGTCGTGGGCGGCACGTGGGTGGGGCAGCCCGCGTTCGACGCCGACGAGTCGATCGAGCTCGTCACGTCGGAGAACGTCAGCTCGCTGTACCTGGTGCCCACGATCTTCTGGTCGCTGCTGCGCACCGGCCGCCTCTCCGAGGCCCGCGCGCTGGACCGGCTCGCCTACGCCGGGGCGGCGATGACGCCGGCGCTGGCCGAGCAGCTCGTCGCCGAGGTCGCGCCCAGCGCGTTCGTCAACCACTTCGGCAGCACCGAGATCTACACGTTCACCATCGGCCCCGACGTGGCGGCCAAGCCCGGCTCGGCGGGCCGGGCCGGCATCTTCTCCCGCGTGCGACTCGTGGCTCCCGAGCGGGGTACCCCACCCGACGCGCTCGTCGCGCCGGGGGAGCAGGGGCAGGTGATCGCGTCGATGGCGAGTCCGGAGGCGTTCGGCGGGTACTGGAACCGCCCCGACGCGAACGAGAAGTCGATCCGCGACGGCTGGTACTACACCGGCGACCTCGCCGTCGCCGACGAGGACGGCGACCTGTGGGTCTCCGGCCGCGTCGACGACATGATCAACTCGGGTGGGGAGAACATCTACCCCGACGAGATCGAGGCCGCGCTCGTGCGCTGCCCCGCCGTGGACGACGTGTGCGTCGTCGGGCTGGCCGACGACCGCTGGGGCCAGGCGGTCACGGCGTTCATCGTGCCGGCGCGCGGCACCGAACCGGTGGCCGCCGCCGAGAAGGCGATGGCCTACGCCCGGGACGTGCTGCCGTCGCTCAAGCGGCCCAAGCGCGTGATCGCCGTCGACGCCATCCCGCGCTCCGGGGTCGGCAAGACGCTGCGCCGCACGCTCGTCGCCGGCGAGTTCCGCCCGCTCGGGGAGAGTGGACGTGGCTGACTGGACGCCGGCCCGCGTCGAGGACGGTCCGCTGGTCACCGGCCAGGGCCGGTTCCTCGACGACCTCGACCCGCTCCCCGGCACCCTCGTCGCGGCGGTCGTGCGGTCCACGCAACCGCACGCCCGGCTCCGCGGGGTGGACCTGTCCCGGGCGCGGGCGCACCCCGGCGTCGCCGCGGTGATCGGGCCGGACGAGGTGCTCGCCGCGTTGCGGCCGTTCCCGCTCTCCACCGGGGCGGCCATGCCCTACTACCCGACGGGCACCGACAAGGTGCGCTTCGTCGGCGAGCCGATCGCGGTGGTCGTGGCCACGGACCGGTACACCGCCGAGGACGCCGCCGAGCTGGTCACGGTCGACTACGAGCCGCTCCCCGTCGTCGTGCAGCCGCGGGCGGCGCTCGCGGCCGACGCCCCGCTGCTGCACGACGAGGCCGGCTCGAACGTCGCCACCGACCGGACGTTCTCCTTCGGCCCGGTCGAGGAGGCGTTCGCGACCGCCGCGCACGTGGTCGAGGGCGAGTACGACTTCCCGCGCTACTCGTCGGTGCCCATGGAGTGCTACTCGGTGATCGCCGACTGGCGCGACGGCTCCGACGGCCCGTCGATCGAGACGTGGGCCAACTTTCACGGCCCGTTCACCATGGTGCCGGTCATGGCCGGCGCGCTGGGCCTGCCGGCGTCCCGGATCCGGCTGCACGTGCCCGCCGACATCGGCGGCAGCTTCGGCATCAAGGCCGGCATCTACCCGTACGTGGTGCTGATGGCGCTCGCGTCGAAGCACGCCGGCACCCCGGTGCGCTGGAGCGAGGACCGCATCGAGCACCTGCTCGCCAGCTCGGCGGGTGCCGACCGGGTGATGCGGTTCGCCGCCGCGGTCACCGCGGACGGCACGGTCACCGCGCTGAAGACCGACCTCGTCGACAACGTCGGCGCCTACATGCGCCCGCCCGAGCCGTCGACGCTCTACCGCTGCTACGGCAACATCACCGGTCCCTACCGGATCGATGCCGTGCAGATCAGGGCCCGCGCCGTGGTCACCAACCAGATGCCGGTGGGGCTCAACCGCGGCTTCGGCGGCCAGCAGCTCTACTTCGGGCTCGAACGCCTGATGGACGCCGTCGCCGAGGCCACCGGGCAGGACGTGTTCGAGGTGCGCAGGCGCAACCTCGTCGGCTCCTTCCCGTACGAGACGCCGACGGGCGGCGTGTACGACTCGGGCGACTACGCCGCGGCCGTCGACCTCGCGATGAAGAACGCCGACCTGCCCGAGCTGCGCGCCCGGCAGGCCGAAGCGCGTGCCGCGGGCGGGTTCTACGGTGTCGGCGTCGGGCTGGTCGTGGACCCGTCCGGCACCAACATCGGCTACGTGGGCCTCGCGACGCCGAGCGAGCAGCGCAAGCCGGGCCGGGACAAGTCCGGTTCCACCGAGCACGTCCGCGTCGCGGTGGACATGCAGGGCCTGGTCACGGTGCTGCTGGGCAGCGTGCCGCAGGGCCAGGGGCACGCCACCGTCGCCCGGGCGGTCGCCGCCGAGCGGCTCGGGCTGCCCGTGGAGCAGGTGCGCGTCGTCGTCGACATGGACACCGCCACCACGCCGTGGACGGTCACCTCCGGCAGCTACTCGTCGCGGTTCGCGCCGCTGGTGACCAGCGCCGTCGTGCAGGCCGCCGACCGGATCGCCGCCACCGTGCGCGCGGCGGGCGGGGTGCTGCTCGACCTGCCGCCCGAGGAGCTGGAGCTGGCCGACGGGCTGGTCCGGCGGCGGACCGACCCGGCGCGCAGCGTGCAGTTCCGGCACGCGGCGGGCCTGGTGCACTGGGACCCCGGCGCGCTGCCCGAGGGCACACCCGCGCGCCTGTACGAGGAGGCCGCGTTCACCCCCGCCGAGGCGAAGGCGGCCACGCGGGACGACCGCATCAACTCCTCGCTGTGCTACGGCTTCGTCGCCGAGATCGTCGCGGTCCGGATCGACCCGGACACCCTCGAGATCACCCTCGACCGGGTCTCCTCGGTGCACGACTCGGGCACCGTGCTGAACCAGCAGCTCCTCGACGGGCAGGTGCTCGGCGCCCTCACCCACGGCCTCGGCGGGGCCATGTACGAGGAGTTCACCTACGCCGACTCCGGCCAGCCGACGTCGGCCACGTTCCTCGACTACCTCTGCCCGACGGCCGCCGAGACCGGCTACGACCTGCGCACCGACCACGTCGTCTCCCCGTCGCCGCTCACGCCGCTCGGGGCGAAGGGGTGCGGCGAAGGTTCGTCGATGAGCTTCCCGGTGGCGTTCGCGAACGCCGTCGCCGACGCGCTGCGCCCGGCAGGCGTCCCCATCACCCGGCTGCCGCTGCACGGCGAAGTGCTGCACCAGCTGCTCGATCAGAAGGAGTTCTCACATGGCGCTGACCGGCGGTGACGTCGTCCTCGACCGTTCCCCGGACGGCCGAGTCGCCTACCTGACCCTGTCCCACGGCAAGTACACGGTGATCACCTGGGAGATGCGCAAGCTCGTGGCGGAGCGGTTCGCCGAGATCGACCGCGACCACGACGTGCGCGTGGTCGTGGTCCGTTCCGACGGCGAGCACTTCTCGTCCGGCGGGGACATCGCGGGGTTCATGGAGGTCGACCCGATCGACTTCACCGATCTCGGCCACAACGTCACCGCCGCGTCGCGCAGCACCAAGCCGGTGATCGCGGCAGTCGACGGCTACTGCTTCGGGGTGGGCCTGGAGCTGGTGCTGTCCTGCGACATCCGGCTAGCCACCCCGCGCAGCCAGTTCGCGCTGCCCGAGATGAACCTCGGGATGATCCCCGGATCCGGTGGCACGCAGCGGCTGGGCCGGCTGATCGGGCTGTCGCGGGCGAAGTTCCACATCCTGACCGCCACGCGGATCCAGGCGCAGCAGGCTCTCGACTGGGGGCTGGTCGCCGGCCTGCACGACGACCGGGACGCCCTGAACACCGCGGTGGACGCGCTCGCCGCGAAGATGGCCGACTTCTCGCCGTCGGCGCAGCGCACCGCGAAGGAGGTGCTCGACAAGGGCCTGGACGGGCCCCTGTACACGGGCATCGAGCTGGAGCGGAAGGCCTACGCGATGCTGCGGGCCACCGAGGACTTCGCCGAGGGCGTCAAGGCGTTCGGCGAGAAGCGCAAGCCGGAGTTCCGGGGCCGCTGAGATGAGGGTGCTGAGATGAAGGCCCCGCCGTTCGCCTACGTCCGCCCCGCCACGCTCGACGACGTGCTCGCCGAGCTGGCCGGTGGGGACGCGAAGGTGCTCGCGGGCGGGCAGTCGCTGGTGCCGGTGCTGGCGATGCGGCTGGGCCGGCCCGCCACGCTCGTCGACATCAACTCCGTGGCCGAGCTGCGCGGCTTCGAGGCCGTCGACCACACGGGGGCGGGTGCGCTGCGGATCGGCGCCGCCGTGCGGCAGCGCACCGTCGAGCGGGCCGCCGAGACCCGCGCGGTGCCGCTGATCGGGATGGCGATGCCCTTCGTCGGGCACCGGGAGCTGCGCAGCCGCGGCACCGTGGTCGGCAGCCTCGCCCACGCCGACCCCGCGGCCGAGCTGCCCGCCGTGGCGGCGTGCCTGGACGCGACGATCGAGGTCGCCGGCCCGGCCGGGCACAGGCAGCTCCCCGCGGCCGAGTTCTTCGCAGGCGCCATGACCACCGGCGCCGGGCCGGAGGACGTCGTCGTCTCCGTCGCGTTCCCGGTGGCCCGGCCGGGGGAGGGCTTCGGGTTCGCCGAGATCGCGCGGCGGCACGGCGACTTCGCCCTCGCCGGGGTCGCCACCATGGTCCGGGTCGACGACGAGGGTGCCGTGGCGCAGGCCCGGCTCACCGGTTTCGGCATCTCCGACCGGCCGGTCACCAGGGAAGTCACCGACGTGATGGGCGAGCGGGATCTGCGGGGGCCGATGGCGGAGCTGGCCGCCGAGGTCGTCGACACGGCGGGGGACACGCACGGCTCCACCGGCTACCGCAGGCGCCTCTTCGGTGTGCTGGCCGCCCGCGAGGTGAGCAGGGCCCTTCGAGGTGCCCGCACGTCGATGGAGGATGCGACGCGATGAACACACGGTCCCGCGCCCACACCGAACACGATGCTGCAGGTCGGGTGGGGCCGGTCGCGCGGCCCACCAAGGTGGCGGCCGACGAACGCGTCGAGATCGGCATGACCGTGAACGGTTCCGAGGTCACCGTCCGGGTGCCGCCCCGCGTGCATCTGGCCGACGTGCTGCGCGAGCAGCTCGGCCTCACCGGCACCCACCTGGGTTGCGAGCACGGCGTCTGCGGCATGTGCACGGTGCTCGTGGACGGCGCGGCGGCCCGCGCGTGCCTGCTGTTCGCGGTGCAGTGCGAGGGCGCGGAGATCGTCACCGTCGAGGGGCTGGGCAGCCAGGAGGACCAGCACCCGCTGCAGCAGGCGTTCTCCGCGCACCACGGTCTGCAGTGCGGCTTCTGCACCCCGGGGATGCTCATGAGCAGCTACGACCTGCTCGCCGACGGCACCTCGGTCCCGGCCGACGAACTGCCCACGGAGATGTCCGGCGTGCTGTGCCGGTGCACCGGGTACCGCGGGATCCTCGCGGCCGTGGCCGACGTCGCGGCGGAGCATCCGGACGGGCTGCCCGCGCCGCGCAACTGCCGCTCGCGCACGCTCGTGGGCCGCGGCGGCGGGCCGGCGGCCGGTGGGGGCAGCGCCGTCGACGACACACCGCCGCCCGTGCCGGCCGAGGTTCGGCTGCCGTCCGGCGCCCCGTCGGCCACGGTCGAGGTGCGCGCCGTGCTCGGCGTGCCGGTGGACAAGGTGTGGGAGGTGCTCGACGACTTCCACCGGCTGGCCGCCTGTCTGCCCGGCGCCGAGCTGGTCGAGGTGCTGGCCGACGATCGCTACCGCGGCCGCGCGACCGTGGCGCTCGGACCGGTGAAGCTGGCGTTCGACGGGCTGGCGCAGGTCGTCGAGCGGGAGGGGCAGCAGATGCGGGTGCTCGGGCAGGGCGCCGACACCGGCGGCAGCACCACCCAGGCCGACATCCGGCTGCGCACCGAACCCGCGGAATCCGGCGGCACGGTCCTGCGGGCCGACGCGGCGCTGTTCCTCTCCGGGCGGATCGCGCAGTTCGGCCGCGCGCTGGCGGGCGACGTGAGCAGGCGGATGTTCGAGCAGTTCGCCGTTGCCGTCGAGGAGAACGCGCGCACCGGCCGGGCACCCGAGGCGCCGGCGAAACCGCCCGGCGTGCTGGCCCTGCTCGCCGGGGTGGTGGCCGCGCGGCTGCGTTCCGCGCTGCGGCGTATCCGCAGGTCGCGTTAGCTCACGCCATGGAGCTGCACCAGCTGCGCTACTTCGTCGCCGTGGCGAGGGAGGGCAGCATGACGGCGGCGGCGACCTCCCTGTTCCTGGCGCAGCCGACGCTGTCGATCCAGATCCGCAAGCTGGAGCAGGAGGTCGGGGCCAAGCTGTTCGAGCGGCTGGCCCGCCGCGTCGTGCTCACGGCGGCCGGGAAGGCGTTCCTCGAGCACGCCGAGCGCGCGCTCGCCGAGTTGGAGCTGGGCCGCGAGCGCGTCGGGGACGTCGTCGGGCTCCGGCACGGCCGGGTGGCGATGGGCGTGCTGCCGAGCGTGGCCGCGCACCTGCTGCCCGCGGTGCTCGCCGAGTTCCGGGCCGAGCACCCGGGCGTCACGGTGCACCTCGTCGAGCACGACGTGCCGCGCGACTTCGAGCAGCTCGTGCAGGCCGGCGAGCTCGACATGGCGGTCACCCGCATGCCCGCGACGCTCGCCGGGCTCGGTGCCCGCACCCTCGTCCGTGAGCCGATCGTGCTGCTCGTGCCGCCCGACCACCCGCTGCGCGACCGGCCCGCCGTCGCCCTGCGCGAGCTCGCCGACGAGGGGTTCGTCTGCATGCGCAGCGGCTACGGCCTGCGGCAGCTCGCCGACCAGCTGTGCGTCGACGCCGGTTTCACGCCCCGCGTCGTGATCGAGACCGGGCAGCTGTCGATCGTGCACGGCATGGTGCGCAGCGGGATCGGCGTGGCCCTGCTGCCCCGGCTGGCAGCGTGCGGCGCCGAGCACGTGGTGCCCGTGTCCGACCCGCAGGCCCGCCGGGAGCTGGGCGTGGTCTGGCGGCACACCGCGCTCGAGTCACCCCCGGTGGCGGCGTTCCTCGACCGCCTCCTCGCCGCCGGTGACGGCGCGGGTGAGCTCAAGCCCGCGGCGCGGGTTGCCGACGGCTGACCGTCAGGGCGGCCGCCAGGCCGCAGAGGATCGCCGTCCAGGCGACGGTGGCGCCGGTCGACGTGTGGTCGGCCACGACGCCGGCGATCCACGGGCCCACGGTCTGCCCGGCGGCGAACAGGGTGGTGAAGGCCGCCAGGGTGGCCGTCCAGTCGGCGGGCGGGGTGTCCCGCTTGATCAGCGCGGTGACGGCGGCGGGGACGCCGATGAACGTCGCCCCGTAGACGATCGCCGAGGCGAGGACGACCGGCAGCGCCGGGGACACCAGCGCGAGTGCCGCGCCGGCGGCGAGGACCGCCAGCAGCGTGGAGAGCGCGGTGCTGCCGGGCCAGCGGGCGATGGGGCGGCCCCACACCACGGGCACGGCCACGACGGCCACCCCCAGCGCCGTCCAGGTGAGTGCCACTTGTACGACCGGAGCTCTCTGGTCGGCGAGATAGGCCGACAGGAACGTGATGTAGGTGATATACCCGGCCCCGAACAGCACGTAGGCCACGGCCGTCCGCCACAGCGGGAGCACCCGGGCCTTCCCGGTGCCGGTGGTCGGCGCGTCGCCGTCCGGGCGAGCGGCACCCCAGCTCACCAGGGCCGCCAGGCCTGCCGCGACGCCCAGACCGACCCATCCTGCGCGCCAGTGGTCGCCCATGGCCGGGATGGTGGCGCCACTGATGACGATGCCCAGCCCGGAGCCGGCGAAGTACACGGGGATGGCGGCGCCGAACGGGGAACGGGCGGCGATCACCCCGCCGGCGATGAAGACGACCGCCCCCGTCACCCCCGCCGCCGCCCTGACGGCCAGCAGCGTCAGGTAGTCGTCGCTGATCGCCGTGGCGGCCAGCGCCGCGGCGGTGAGGACCATGCCCCAGCGGAAGGCGGTCGCGGTGCCCACCCTGCGCACGACGGCGGCGGTCAGCAGCGCGCCGAGGAGGTAGCCGAGCCCGTTGGCGGTGTTCATCGCTCCGGCCTGGGCCAGGGTCCAGCGCAGGTCGTCGCGCATGGCCGGCAGGAGCAGCCCGTACGCGAAGCGCGCGAACCCGAGCGCCGACGCGGTGCCGAGCGCCAGCCGCAGCGCCTGAATCACCGGTGTAGCGCCGGGAGGCCGAAGATCGTGCGAGGGTCCGTCATGCGTCGTCCTGGATCGAACCGATCGGTACGGACGGGACCCTACCAGCTCATCGAACCGATCGGTACGATCTGTGGCATGCCAGTGGCCAAGGGCTCGACGATCGACCCGTCCCGCACCCGCGCCGCCATCGTCGAGGCAGCCACCCCGCTGCTGTACGAGCGCGGCCTCGACGGCGTCGGGGTCGCGGAGCTGTGCGCCCGGCTGGGCGTGTCCAAGGAGACGCTCTACCGCCACTTCGGCACCAAGGACGGCCTGGTGCGGGCGGTGCTGGAGGCGCGGAGCGAGCGGGTCCACGGCTGGCTGGCCGCGGCCGTGACGGCGGCGGGTGACGATCCCGCCGCCCAGCTGGCCGCCGTCTTCGACGCGCTGGGGGAGTGGTACCGCGAGCCGGCGTTCCGCGGCTGCGGGATGGTGAACGCGGCCGCCCAGCACCACGACGATCCGGTACGCGCCATCACCGGACGGCACCTGGGTCGCCACCTGGACCTGCTCACCGGTATCGCCGCCCGCGCCGGAGCCGCCGACCCGGACGCCCTGGGCCGCCGGCTGCTGATGCTGGTCGAGGGGGCGACGGTGGTGGCCGCCCTCCACGGCGTCGCAGACACGGCGGTGCAGGCCCGAACGGCCGCACTCGCGCTGCTGGCCGCGCCGTAGCTCGGCCCCCGCATCCGACGAACGGGCCGTTCGTCGGGTCGTGGGCTATGCCTCCCATTGCGGATCCGACGTACCGATCGGACCGTCTGGATCGTACGGTTGCGGGAGTTCGAGCGGAGGTGAGCCACCGTGGGTGAGAACGGACAGCGCGGTCCCGTGTTCGACCCCCATTCCGGGCGTGCGCAGCCTGCCCGTGACCTGGTCCGACGGGAGCAACTCATGACCTCCGCCAGCACCCCCGCCGCACCGACGCGGCGACAGATGATCACGGCGGGCGGCGCCTCCGTGGTCGGGTTCGGGTTCGACCTGTTCGACCTGTTCATCCTGCTCTACGTCGCCTCGACGGTCGGGCCGCTGTTCTTCCCGTCGTCGAGCCCCACGCTCACGCTCGCGGCCACGTTCGCCTCGTTCGGCGTCAGCCTGGTGATGCGCCCGCTCGGCGGGGCGGTCTTCGGGCGCTACGCCGACCGCAGCGGCCGACGCAGGACGCTGATCGTCACCGTCGTCGGCGTCGGCATCGCCACGGCGCTGATGGGGTTGCTGCCCACGTACGCCACCATCGGGGCCCTCGCACCGATCGCGTTCATCGCGCTGCGCCTCGTGCAGGGGCTGCTCGTCGGCGGGGTCGTGGCGTCCACCCACACGCTCGGCACCGAGACGGTCTCCGCACGCTGGCGGGGCCTGGTGTCCGGCCTCGTCGCCGGTGGCGGCGCCGCAATCGGGGCGGTGATCGCGTCGCTGGTGTTCCTCGCGGTGTCCGCGGCCTTCCCCGGCGACGAGTTCGCCGCGTGGGGATGGCGGCTCATGTTCCTCTCCGGTCTCGTCGCCTCGCTGCTGAGCCTGCTGCTGTTCCGCTTCGTCGAGGAGTCGCCGGTCTGGGCGGCCGCCCGGAAGACGCCGCAGGACGCCCCGGCGAAGGTGGCGGACCTGTTCGCACCCGAGCGGCGGCGCGTGCTGCTCACCAGCTTCGCGCTGGTGATCGGCGGCGGCGCCCAGTACTACCTGACATCCGGGTACCTGCCGACGTTCTACGCCAGCATCAACGAGGTGTCGCCCGGACCCCGCGGCCTGCTGCTCGTGTGGACGAGCCTGGCGATCCTGCCGGCCGCGCTGCTCGCCGGGCACCTCTCGGAGAGGTTCGGCAGGCGGCCCGTGTGCCTGGTGGCGGGCGTGGTGAACCTCGTCGCGCTACCGCTGATCGTGCTGGCCATGGCCGGGTACGGACCGTCGGACACCGGCGCGCTGCTCGGCTACGGCCTGCTGCTGACGGTGCTCGCCAACGCCTCCTACGCCGTCGTGCCGATCTACCTCAACGAGCGGTTCCCGACCCGCCTGCGCGCGACGGCCACCGCGTTCGTCTGGAACGGCGGGTTCGCGATCGGCGGGCTGATGACCACGTTCGTCAGCCTGGCGAGCCCCACCCTGGCGGACATCCCCGGCCGGCTCGCGCTCTTCCTGGCCGGGTGCGTCGCGTTGTTCCTGGTCGGGGTCGTGCTCTCGCCCGAGACCCGCGGCGGCCTGGACCGCGACGGCGAGGAGGCGCCGGCGCCGCGCGCCGCCTGGACCGTCCAGCCCGGCAGCGCGCCCGCCTGACCACCGAAGGGAGACCGAGACATGGGATTCGACGGCAGGACCGTGATCGTCACCGGGGCCACCGGCGGGATCGGCGAGCGCTACGTCCATGCCTTCGCCGCAGCGGGTGCGAACGTCATCGCCGCGGACGTCGCGGCTGCGGCCGAGGCCGGCGCCGAGCTCGCCGCGAAGGCCGGTGACCGCGTCATCTTCGTGGCCGGCGACGTCACCTCCGACGACGACTGGGCGGCGCTCGTGGCGCGGGCCCACGACGGGTTCGGCCGGGTCGACGCGCTGGTGAACAACGCCGCGATCTACCAGGGACTCGGGGCCAAGCGTCCGCTCACCGAGCTGTCCACCGAGGCCTGGGACACCGTGCTGCGCGTCAACGTGCGGGGCACGTGGCAGGGGATCAAGGCGGTCGTGCCGGCGATGCGGGCGGCCGGCGGTGGCCGGATCGTCAACATCTCCTCGTCGACCGCGCGGATGGGCGTGCCCGGCTTCGCCCACTACGTCGCCTCCAAGGCCGCCGTGGAAGGCCTGACCCGCGCCGCCGCCCGCGAGCTCGGGCCGGACGGCATCACGGTCAACGCGGTCGCGCCCGGCCTGGTCAGCGACGAGGCCACCCGGGCGCTGAACTCGGACGACTACATCGCGTCCGCCGCGGGCGGGCGGGCGCTGGGCCGCGAGATGGTGCCCGACGACCTCATCGGGGCCGTTTTGTTCCTCGCCTCCGATTCCGGGGGATTCATGACCGGACAGACCCTGGTCGTCGACGGCGGAGTGGTGTTCACGTGATGGAACAGGTGTGGATCGTCCTGCTCATCGTCGTGGTCTACATGGCGGTGCTCGCCGGGATCAGCGTGGTCGTGCGCCGGTCGTCGCGGACGTCGGAGGGCTTCGCCAGTGGCGGCCGGGTGTTCCCGGCGGCGTTGATCGGGTTCCTGCTGATGTCGGAGTTCATCGGGACGTCGGCGACGCTCGGCACGGCCCAGGAGGCGTACACCACCGGCATCTCGGCGGCCTGGAACGTGCTCGCACTGGCCATCGGCTTCGTCCTGTTCTCGCTGTTCGTGGCGAAGAAGTACAAGGCGCTGGGGGAGAACACGATCTCCGGCGCACTGGCCCGCACCTACGGGGAGGGCGTGCGCACCGCGACCTCGGTGACCATGACGTGCGCGCTGCTGATCGTCGCCGTCGCCATCTACGCCAGCGGCGGGGCGATCCTGGCGACCCTGCTGGGGATCGACCACACCTGGGCGACGATCATCGTCGGCCTGCTGGCGACGATCTACGTGGTCATCGGCGGCATGCGCTCGGTCGTCTACACCAACCTGCTCCACGCGATCATGAAGCTGGCCGCGGTGGCGGTGCTGGCCGGTATCGGCCTGTCCCGCGTCGGCGGCATCGACGAGCTGCGGGCCGCGCTCCCCGCGGCGAGCTTCTCCGTGGTCGGCGTCGGGTGGGCGCAGATCTTCGCCTGGCTGATCGCCGGAGTCGGCGCGATCTTCGCCACGCAGTACGTCGTGCAGGCCGTCACCACCGTCCGCGACCCCGAGCGGGCCCAGCGGGCCGGGTTCTACGCCGCCCTGATGCTCGTGCCGTTCGGCATCCTCGCCGCCCTCACCGGGATGGTGAGCGCGGTGCTCTACCCGGACATCGACTCGATCGACGCGCTGCCCGCGCTCGCCGTCGACATCGACCCGCTCCTGACCGGGCTCGTCATGTGCGGGCTGGTCGGCGCGATCCTCGGCAGCATCGCCGCGCTGATCATCGGCTCGGCGACGCTGCTGCTCAAGGACTTCTACCAGCCCTACTTCAACCGGGACGGCGACGACCGCAAGGACCTCGTCTTCCTCCGGGTGGCGACGTTCGCGGCGGGCATCCTGCCGATCGTGCTCGCCCTGCTCGCCAAGGACGTGCTCGCGGTGACGTTCCTGGCCAAGTCGCTGCGCGCGGCGCTGGCCGTGCTGATCGTCCTGATGTTCTACAAGCCCGGGTACGGCAACAGCCGGGCCGCCTTCTGGTCCATCGTCGCCGCGCTCGTCGCGACGACCGGGTGGTTCCTGGCGGGTGACCCGTTCGGCGTCGACAACGCCTACATCGCCGTCGCCACGCCGCTGGTGATCATGACGGTGGCGCACCTGCTCGGGCGCCGCCCCGCGCCGGACGAGGCCACGACCCGGGAGGAGGCCGGATGACCGCCGAACTCCCGGTCGGCGCGAGCCTGCGGGGCTGGCTCGACCACCTGCGCGAAAGCGACCGGCTCGCGATGGCCCGGCCGGGCGTGGACCTGAGGTTCGGCGTCGCGGGGATCGCGAACCGCCTGGACGGGCGCAGCGCCTCCCTCTTCCCGCAGCCGGGCGGGCACCCCGTCCCGATCGTGTCCGGGCTGCTGTCGGACCGCGCCTGGATGGCGGAGGCGATGGGGGTGCGCCAGGGCAGGCTGATCGAGCAGTACCGCAGCGCGTGCCTCGAACCCGTGCCCACCACGGAGGTCGACGACCCGGCGTGCCAGCAGGTGGTCCGCAAGGACGTCGACCTCACCTCGATGCTGCCGATCCCCACGCACAACGAGCACGACCACGGCGCGTACATCACGGCGGGCCTGCTGATCGCGCGGCGGCCCGAGACCGGTGTGCAGAACGTCTCGATCCACCGGCTGCAGGTGAGCGGCTCGAACCGGCTCGGCGCACTGCTGCTGCCCCGGCACACGCTCGCCTTCTTCCAGGCGCACGAGTCCGAGGGGGTCGACCTGGAGATCGCCGTGGTGATCGGGGTCGACCCGCTCACCCTCATGGCGTCCCAGGCCATCGTCCCGATCGACCACGACGAGCTGGAGATCTCCGGCGCCCTGCGCGGTGAACCGCTCCCGGTCACCCGGTGCGTCACCAACGAGGTGCGCGTGCCCGCCGACGCGGAGATCGTCCTCGAAGGGCGGTTGCTCGCGAAGGTGCGGGAGCCCGAAGGACCGTTCGGCGAGTTCCCGCAGTACTACGGCGAGCGGGCCGAGCGGCACGTCGTCGAGATCGACGCGCTCACCCACCGGGAGTCGCCGATCTACCACACGATCGTCGGCGGCGGGCTCGAACACCTCCTGCTCGGCGGCATCCCGCGGGAGGCGTCCTTCCTCGCCGCACTGCGCCGCAGCTTCCCCTGCGTGCGCGACCTGCACCTGTCGCGCGGAGGCACCTGCCGCTACCACCTGTACGTGCAGGTCGAGCGGCCGGCGCCAGGCGAGGCGAAGAACGTCATCCTGGGCGCGCTGGGCACCCACTACGACATCAAGCACGTCACGGTCGTCGACACCGACGTCGACGTGCACGACCCCCGCGAGGTGGAGTGGGCCGTCGCCACCCGCTTCCAGGCCGACCGCGACCTCGTCGTGGTCGAGGGCAGCCAGGGCTCCAAGCTCGACCCGTCCACGGTCGAGGGGGTCGGCGCCAAGATGGGCCTCGACGCCACGGTGCCGGTGGGCGCGCCGGAGATGAGGTTCACGCGGATCGCGGTGCCCGGCGAGCGCGACCTCGACATCGACGCGCTCACCGCGCCCGCCCCCGTCGACTGGGTGGAGGCGAGCCGTGGTTGAGCCCCGGCTGGTCGTGGGGATCTCGGGAGCCTCCGGCATCACCTACGGCGTGCGCCTGCTGGAGCTGCTGCGGCCCACGCCGGTGCAGACCCACCTCGTCGTCACGAAGTCGGCGCGGATGACGCTCGCCTACGAGACCGACATGTCCGTCGGCGACCTCACCGCGCTCGCCGACGTCACCTACTCCAACACCGACCTCGGCGCCGCGATCTCCAGCGGCTCGTTCCGGACGCTGGGGATGGTGGTGGCGCCGTGCTCGGTGAAGTCGATGTCCGAGATCGCCTCGGGCGTGACGACGAGTCTGCTCGCCCGCGCGGCCGATGTCGTGCTGAAGGAGCGCCGCAGGCTGGTGCTGATGGTTCGGGAGACTCCGCTGCACCGCAACCACCTGCGGACCATGGCGGAGCTCACGGAGCTGGGCGCGGTGATCGCGCCGCCGGTGCCCGCGTTCTACGCCCGCCCGAAGACCCTGGAGGAGATGGTGGACCACACCGTCGGGCGCGTGCTCGACCTGTTCGACCTCGACCTGGGAGTCGTCCGCCGCTGGGGCGAGCCGGTGGCGCCGTGATCGAGCCGCGGATGGACCACCTCGTGTACGCCGGGCCCGACCTCGACGCGCTCGTCGCGGAGTTCACGCACCGCACCGGGGTGGCGCCGGTGCTCGGCGGCAAGCACGTCGGCCGCGGCACCCGCAACCACCTCGTCGGGCTCGGCGGCGCCGCGTACCTGGAGCTCATCGGCCCCGACGACCCCTCGGTCACACCCCTGCCGGACGTCTTCGGGATCGACCGGCTGACGGCGCCCCGGCTGGCCGCGTGGGTGGTGCGGCCCGACGATCTCGACGGCACCGTCCGGCGCGCCCGGGAGCAGGGCTACGACCCGGGGGACATCGCGCCGCTCTCGCGCCGGACGCCCGACGGGCACCTCCTGGAGTGGCGGCTCACCCCCAACCGCGGCGACCGCCTCGACGGGCTCGCGCCGGCACTCATCGACTGGCAGGACGCCCGCCACCCCACCGCCGGCGGCCTGCCGCAGGTGGGGCTGGTGTCGCTCGCCGGCCGGCACCCCGACCCGCCCGCCGTGCGGCGTGCGCTGGCGGCTCTCGACGTCGCCCTCGACGTCACCGTCGGACCACCGGCGCTGCAGGCGGTGCTCGACACCCCGCTCGGCATGATCACGATCAGCTGACCAGGAGGAACAAGAGATGACCCGGAAGATCGGGCTGACCCTTCCGCAGCGCGGCACGTTCTTCGACGTGCTGAGCCTCTCCGAGCTCGTCGAGACCGGGCACTGGGCCGACGAGACCGGTCTCTTCGACTCGCTCTGGATCGGCGACAGCCTGCTCGCCAAGCCCCGCCCGGAGGCGGTGGCGCTGTTCGGCTCACTCGCCGCCGTCACCAGCAACGCCACGCTCGCCGTGGGCTGCATGGCGAGCTTCCCGGTGCGCGACCCGATCCTGTTCGCCGACCAGTGGGCCACGCTCGACCAGCTCTCCGGCGGGCGGATGCTGCTCGCGGTGTGCACCGGCATCGTCAAGCCCAAGGACGCGTCCGCCCGGGAGGGGGCACCCTACGGCGTCAGCGACGCATCCCGGGCGAACCGGATGGAGGAGAACACCGACATCGTGCGGCGCCTCTGGACCGAGGACGACGTCACCTACACCGGCCGCTACACGTCGTTCGAGAACGTGACCGTGCTGCCCAAGCCGGTGCAGACGCCGCCGCCGATCTACATCGCCTCCAACCCCGCCCCGGAGCCGCTCGCCACCCGCGCGCTGCGCCGCGTCGCCCGCATCGCCGACGGCTGGATGACCACCCGCAAGAGCCCGGAACACCTCACGGTCAACCTGCCGGCGATCAAGGAGTTCCTGGTGGAGGAGGGGCGCGACCCGGACACGTTCCCCGTCTCGGCCTACCACAACCTCAACCTCGACCCGGACCGCGAGGCGGCGTACGAGGAGAGCTACCGCTTCCTCGGCGAGTACTACGGCCCCGTCTTCAGCCGGGAGAACACCCGGCACTGGACCGCGACCGGGACTCCCGAGCAGGTCGCCGCCGACCTCGAGCAGCTCTACGCCGACGGCGCCACCGAGGTGACGCTGCGGATCACCTCGTGGGACTGGCGCCGGCAGCTCGACCTCCTCGTCAAGGAGGTCATCCCGCGGCTCGAGACCCGCTGACACACCGACATCTGCGAGCGCAGATGTCGGTGTGCGAGAGCAGGAGACGCCTGGAGGTCTCGCTCAGCGTGCGCTGGTCACCCACGCACCCGGTCTCGGCCGACGCACCTCGCTCCGGCCGGCGCTACCCGTCGACGGGTAGCGCGAGCGGGATAGGGGTGCGTGAGCGGAGGGTGAGTGCGTGAGCGTGGACCCGCACGCCGACATCTGCGAGGCGTCACCCGCCGCCGGCCGCCGGCGTCGCCACCGACGCCGCGGCGTAGCTCTTGACGATGGCCTCCAGCTCGGCCGGGTCGATCACGTCGTCGAGGCGGTCGAAGCCGTCCGGGGCGCGGCGCTCGACCTCGTCGATCACCATCTCCGGCCCGCCGACCCGGTTGCGCAGCACGATCTCGCCGGTGGCCGGCAGGCGCTCGTCCTGGTAGGCGGCCAGAGCGGTCGCCGGGTCGGCGCCGGACGTGAGGTGGCGGGTGAGGGCCACGGCGTCGAGCACCGCCTGGCCGGCGCCGTTCGAGCCCATCGGGTACATCGGGTGGGCGGCGTCGCCGAGCAGGGTGACGCGGCCGTGGCTCCACCGTGGGAGCGGGTCGCGGTCGCACATCGGGTACTCGTAGAACTCCGGGGTGGCCGCCACCAGGCCGGGCAGGTCCAGGTGTGGGGTGTGGAAGCGTTCGATGTGCGGCGCGAGCTCGGTGGGGTCCCCCTTGCGGGACCAGTCCTCGCGGCGGCGCGGCGGGTCGCCGGGCTCGCCGGTGCGGACGCAGATCGCCCAGTTCGTGAGCACCGTGTCGGGCGCGCCGCCCCGGCCGATCGGGTAGAGCACCAGCTTGGCCGCGTTGCCCCCGGCGACGATCATCGACTGACCGGTCAGGAACGGCGGCCAGTCGGTGGCGCCGCGCCACATCAGGACGCCGTTCCAGCGGGGCGGCCCCTCCTCGGGGAAGAACGTCGCGCGCACGGTGGAGTGGATGCCGTCGGCGCCGAGCAGCACGTCACACTCGCGCTCACCCAGCGGCCCGCCGTCCGGGTCGGTGAACGTGGCCCGGACACCGTCGGCGTCCTGCTCGAACCCGGCGAACCGGTGCCCGGCGTGCACCGCGTCCGGGCCCAGGCGTTCGACGACCGCGCGCAGCAGCACCCCCTGCAGCTGACCGCGGTGCACCGACAGCTGAGGAACGTCGAAGCCGGCGTCGAGGCCGCACGGCCTGCGCATGATCTCCTGCCCGAGCCGGTGGCAGTAGAAGAGCTCCCGGGTGCGGACGGCCACCTCGTCCAGCCGGTCGAGCAGGCCCAGCCCTGCCAGCGGCGCGACGGCGAGCGGCAGCGCGTTGATCCCGACGCCGAGCTCCCGGATCACGGGGCTGCGCTCGTAGATCTCGCACTCGATCCCGGCCTCGTGCAGGAACAGGGTGGTGGCCAGCCCGCCGATCCCGGCCCCGACGATGAGCACCTTCACCATCGGGACGCTATCGGCGCCGGCCGGTCGGTGGAACCCGGAACGCCGGCCCGCGACCCGCCAGGATCCGAACACCGGGCGCGCCTGTCCGGATCCTGGCGATCGGGTCCCGAGCCTGGGTGGGCACGTTCGGTCATCGACCCGGCGGGATCCGCGTCCGCATTCGGGGGGTCTCAACCGTGATCCGGCTGATCAATCGACGGTGCGTACTGGCTGCTAGCCTGCTGTCGATCATCAGGATGACGATCTTCGGGGGGACATGATGGGTCGGAGGACTGTGACCGTGGCGCTCGGTGCGGTGCTGGCCGTCGCGGGAGCGATGATCGGCACGGCAACAGCGAACGCGGCTGAACCGTTCGAGTGTCCGGAGAAGGAGATCTGCATCTACGACAATGCTGACGGGACCGGGGAGTCGTTCCTGGTCGACATCCAGTGGGAGGGCGGGTTCAAGCTCGCCCCGTCGGGCTGGGACAACCGGGCTTCGGCGGTCTACAACAACTCGAACTACACCAAGTGGCTCTACTCCAGCACTCCCGGTGACAGCTGCTGGATCCTGCGCGACACCGTCGGCCCGCACGAAAAGCGTGCAGTCGCGAGTGATGCCGACAAGAACTTCGACCTCGTCGCCAACACGGAGTTCACCGAGTGCGAGTAGTCCGGGGCGCGTCGACGGTGTGACGGCCGTCAGTGCCAACGGCGCCGTGGCCGCCGGCCGGGTACTCGGGCTTCGTACCGCAGCACTGATTCGCGTCTCGTCCCGATCACCCGCCGGCGGCGCGGCCCCTGGGTTCGACACCGTCACGTCCGCCTGTGAGCGCGGAACATAGGTTCGAGCCGTGAACCCGGAGGTCGTCGTCGCGTCGCACGCCCATCGTCCGATTCCCGCTGACGAGGTGCTGGCGCTGTACCGGGGTCAAGGCTGGTGGCCCGAGCGCACAGCCCTCCAGGTGAACCGCGCGCTCGCCGCCGGACCTGCGGTCGGCGCCTGGCACGAGGAGGCGCTCGCCGGCTTCGCCCGCGCCGTGACCGACGGGGAGCTGCGGGCGTACGTCGAGGACGTCGTCGTCGCCGAACCGTTCCGCGGAACCGGGGTCGGCCGCTCCCTCGTGCGCTCCCTGCTCGACCAGCTGGGTTCGATCCCGGTCGTCAGCCTGTTCTGCTCGCGTGATCTCGTACCGTTCTACGAGGGGACGGACTTCCGTTCGACGACGCAGGTCGTGCTCCACCGACGATGAGGTGATCAGCGGGCTCGGGACCGACGTCCTGGTCGTGTCATCCCCGAGTGGGCCGGCGGCTGCGCGGCCGCGCGGCCGTCCAGTGGGCGGGGCGCGGCAGTGCCGGCGGAAGCCGGGTGCCGGCGTCGCCGCGGGCCGCCGCGATCTGCGCGCCGGTGAGGAAGAGCGTGTCGCGCAGGTCGGCGCCGGCGAGGTCGGCACCACGCAGGTCCGCGCCGAGGAGATCGGCGCCGCGCAGGTCGGCCCCTCGCAGGTCCGCGCCGACGAGCAGGGCGCCGCGGAAGCTCGCCCGCCGCAGGTCGGCGCCGCGCAACCGGGCACCCAGCAGCTGATCACCGCGGTGGTCGGGGCCCGGGCTGCCGGCCCGCGCCCGATCACTCACCTGTCCCAGAAGGTCGGCGACCGACCGCCGGTGGTCCTCCACGTCGAGCGCGGCGAGCTCTTCCGGGGTGCCGGCGGCGAGCCGGTCGGTCTCGGCGAGTGCGGCGTCGAGCGCATCGGAGAGCGGAGTCGCCGCCGGAAGTCCTCGGGCCTCGGTGAGGTACCACAGCAGCTCGTGCAGTACCCGGACCACCGGGAACACCGCGAACATCGACTCGGCGACCTCCGGGTGGCCGCGCCAGTCCCGGCCGCCGAAGGTCACCTGGACGACCTGCTGCCCCGCGCCGAAGCAGTCGTAGACCGTGCAGCCGGGGTAGCCGGCCTCGCGCAGCCCGGTGTGGATGCCGCAGCGGAAGTCGGTCTGCAGATGCTGGCACGGCGAACCCGCGGCCTTGTCGACGGCGAAGTCGGCCGACGCCGCGAACGGGAGGGCGACGCAGCACAGGCCGGCGCAGCGGGAGCAGTCGGCGGAGAGGCGGTCGGAGCGGGACATCGTCCCTATTGTCGTCCCCGTGGGCGCGGCGGGCCGCCGGCCCACGAGTTCAGGAAAGCCACTTTCATGAACTTGCAGTACAGGAACGTGGCTTTCCTGAACTTTCGTGGGCGGCAGCGGCGCCGGCTCAGTGGCCGCAGCCGGGGAGGGCCTGGCCGGTCGGGCTGCCGATGCCCAGGGGGTCGGTCTCGCGTGGGTCGGGCGTCGGGCTCCAGCGGCCGTCGACCACGGCGTAGTCCCAGCCGGGGCCGTCGGAGACGAGCCACTCGACCGCGTCGACGAGCCGGTCCACGTCGTCGATGGTGGTGCCCAGGCCGAGGCTGGCGCGCACCGCGCAGCCGTCCGGGGTGCCGGCGAGGCGCGAGAGCAGCGGGTGGGCGCAGAACTTCCCGTCCCGCACGCCGATGCCGTGCTCCGCCGACAGGTAGGCCGCCACCCGTCCGGCCGGGTGGCCGTCGACCACGAACGTGGACACGGCGACGCGGTCGGTGCTGTCCGGCCAGATCCGCAGGATCCGGACGCCCGGAATCGAGGAGAGACCCGTCTCGAGCCGGTCGAGGAGCGCGGCCTCGTGGGCCGGGTCGAGCGCGCCGGGCACCACCCGGCAGGCCTCGGCGAGCGCGGCGGCGCCGAGGACGTTCGGGGTGCCGGCCTCGTGCCGGTGAGGGGCGGGCGCCCAGGACACCTCGGTGGCGCCGCCCTCGTCGGGGGCGGTGACCGCGTGCACGGCCCCGCCGCCTGCCAGGTACGGGGCGGCCACGTCGAGCCAGTCCCGGCGGCCGACCAGCGCCCCGGCGCCGTAGGGGGCGTAGAGCTTGTGCCCGGACAGGGCGATGTAGTCGATGCCGGTGGCGGCGATGTCGACGGGCCGGTGCGGCGCCAGCTGGGCGGCGTCCACGACGACCCGGGCGTCGACGGCGTGCGCGAGCGCGGTGATCTCTTCCAGCGGCAGCACCTCGCCCGTGACGTTGGACGCGCCGGTGACGGCGAGCAGGGCGGGCCGGTCGGCGGCGAGGGCGTAGCGGAGGTCGGCCAGGGTCTGCTCGATGGTGGGGGCGGCGCGCAGCACGCGGCCGGGGCCCCAGGCCAGCAGGTTGGCGTGGTGCTCGACGTCCAGCCGCAGCACGGGGCCGGGCACGCACCCGGCGAGCAGGTTCAGGGCGTCGGTGGTGTTGCGGGTGAACACCACGACATCGTCGGTGCGGGCGCCGACGAACCGGCCGACCGTCTCCCGGGCCTTCTCCAGCACGGCGGTGCAGACCTGCGAGGCGTACCCGGCGCCGCGGTGCACGCTGGCGTAGTAGGGCAGCAGCGCGGCGACGTGGTCGGCCACAGCGGTGAGCGCGGGAGCACTGGCGGCGAGGTCGAGGTTGGCGTAGCGCACGCGCTCGCCCGTGACGAGGGGGACGCGCAGGTCGGCGCCGGTGACGGTCGCCGGCGCACAGATGCCGGGGCGAGCGGACAGCACAGCAGTCATGGAGGTCCTCCGGACCCACTTCCGGGACCCGGACGGGTGTCGGGTCCGCGCTTGCCGACCGTGGTTGCACGGCGGCCTGGTCGTCACCCGGAGCACCCCACCGCGGAGGAGGGTTGCCGGCCAGCGAGCCGGGGCTTGACGCTGGCGCTCTTGACCTGGGAGGCACGGTACGGGCGGGTGGCGGGATCGGTCAAGCGATCACGGCAGCCGTCCCCGTCACACCACTTCGTTCAGCTTTCCCGTCGCCACGTCGAAGACGAAGCCCCGGACGGAGCCGGTGCGGGGCACGACCGGGCTGGCCTTGATCCTCCCGATCGACTGGCGGACGTCCTCGTCCAGGTCGGGGAAGGCCTCGGCGGCCCACTCGGGCTTGATCCCGGTGTCGTCCTGGATGGAGCGCTTGAACGCGTCGTCGGTGAAGGTGAGCATGCCGCAGTCGGTGTGGTGGATGAGGATGATCTCCTCGGTGCCGAGCAGCCGCTGGCTGATGGCGAGCGAGCGGATCTCGTCGTCGGTGACGGACATGTGCGGGCTCCCGGGATCCTCGGATGGTCGGAGTCGGGAAGGCCGCGGCCGGCAGAGCTCAGGGACCGGGGAGCGGGTGCCGGGCCGCGGCCCGGCGACAGAACTGGTTGAAATGGGCGCCGCGCCGGCTCGACCAGAACGGCTCGAGAAGCATGCGCGCCACGCGATGAGTGAAACGCGATGATGGGATTCCCGCAACCCCCGAAACGGTCAGTGGGCGAGTGCGGGGACGGCGAAGGAGCCGTGGCCGGGCACGGTGACGACCGGCGCGTCCGGGGCGGCGGGGAGGGCGGAGGCGTCGGTGCCCGTGAGCACCACCTGCCCGGCCCACAGGGTGGCGGATCGGGTGCGGACCAGCGCTCCGCCGTCGATGGCGCCGTCGATCGTGACGACCTCGTCGCAGTGGCGCAGCTGCGCTCCCCACGCCGTGGCCGCCGCCGTGAGCGCGGCCGTGGCCTGGTCGGCCCGCACCTGCCGGACACCATCGATGACGTGCAGCAACGCCGCGCCGGTGGCCTGCTCGACCTGCCGCCAGAGCCGGGCGGACTCGGCGGCGAGCCGCGTGGGCAGGCCCGCTTCCGTCCAGGGGGCCGGCCCGGCCGCCCGCCAGACCTCGCCGGCCGCGCGCCGCTCCAGCAGCGCGACGCGCAGGCCGCGGCGGGCGAGGTGCCATGCGGTGGCGGCGCCCGTCGGGCCCGCGCCGACGACGGCGACGTCGACCGTGAGCGTCGGGGCGGTGGGTGTCGGAGTGGTGGGCGTCGGCTCCAGCAGGCTCGGTGGACAGGGCACGGCGGCCTCCAGCTCTCCCGGTCAGCGGATCATTACGGTAGGCAGCCCCTCCCGGCCCGTGTCAACGAACGGACATTTGGCGGGTCATTCTGTCCGGTCATTTCGGGATTCCTGATGGTGCTCGACACATCGCTTGAAAAAGCATGCGATCGCTACGTAAGTTCGAAGCGCTATCCAGACGCCATCCAGAGCGGCCGAGAGACCCGGATCGACGACGCCGCAGCAACCCCCCGCGTGAGCGGGAGCGGGTGCTACCGCCGGGAGCGATGGAGGGTCGCCGTGCGGGGTCCGGAGCGGATCGAGCTGAGCAGCACCGTGTTGATCAGCACCGCGCTGATGACGACGTGGCACGCGTGGCGCCACCACGTCGACCTGTGCCGCACATGCGCGGCGCTCTGTCGGGCCTGACGAGCCGACCCCCGCCCCTCTCGCGCACCGCCGCTCTTCCGTGGCGGCGCATGCGCCTGCGCGTTTCTGACCGAAGGACCACCGATGTCCCGATCCATCGTCCCGTGGCTGGCCGCCGCCACCCTGCTGCTCGGCGCGTGCGGCTCGACGCCCGCCGCGACCACCGCCGACCCCGGCGTGCCGCAGCCGGGCGGCACGCTGCGCTTCGCGGTGAGCAGCGACCAGGGGTGCGTCGACCCCCAGCAGGTCGGCAGCAACGACACGATCTTCTCGTTGCGCCAGGTGGTCGACTCGCTCACCGACCAGGACCCGGCCACCGGTGAGCTGCGGCCGTGGCTCGCCACGAGCTGGGAGAGCAACGCCGACGCCAGCGCCTACACGTTCACGCTGCGCGACGGCGTCACGTTCAGCGACGGCACCCCGCTGGACGCCGCGGCCGTGCAGGCGAACTTCGACGCCGTGCGGAACATCGGCGCCCGCGGCACGCTGCCGAAGGGCTACCTCGCCGGCTACAGGGGCACCACGGTGGAGAGCCCGACCCGGTTCACGGTGGCGTTCGACGGCCCGAACGTGCAGTTCCTGCAGGGCACGTCGACGCACAGCCTGGGCATCCTCGCCCCGGCGACCGTGGCGAAGAGCGACGACGACCGCTGCGCGTCGGTGATCGGGTCCGGGCCGTTCGTGATCGAGTCCTACACCCGCGACGAGTCGATCGTGCTCGCCAAGCGCGCCGGGTACGCCTGGGGTTCGTCGCTGTGGCAGTCGCCGGGCGAGGCGCGGCTGGACCGGGTCGAGTTCCGGATCGTGCCGGAGTCCGGTGTGCGGGTGGGCAGCCTGGCGTCCGGCGAGGTGGACGCCATCAGCAACCTCGCCCAGCAGGACGAGGTGCCCCTGACGGCCGCCGGGGCGCAGCTGCTGGGTCGGCCCAACCCGGGCATCCCGTTCGGGATCTCGTTCAACCAGGCCACCCCGCTCGGCGGGGACCCGGCGGTGCGGGAGGCGGTGTCGCTCGCGATCGACCGCACCGAGGTCGTCGCCACGGTCTACAACTCGCAGACGAGGCCGGCCACCAGCGCGCTCGCGTCGACGACGCCCGCATACGCCGACCAGTCCGCGCTCCTCACGTTCGACCCCGCCCGGGCGGGGTCGGTGCTCGACGCCGCGGGCTGGCCGCCCGGCCCGGACGGCATCCGGGCGAGGAACGGCACGCCGTTGACGGTGGAGCTGACCTGGTACTCCAACTCGCCCGCCAACCGGGCGGCCGTCGAGCTGATCCAGCAGCAGGTGCGCCGGGTCGGGATCGACCTGCAGCTGCGCGAGAAGCCGATCTCGGAGAACACGCCGACGCTGCAGTCCGGCCAGTTCGTCGCGACCTGGGGCAACACCACGCGTGCCGACCCGGACATCCTGCGCAGCTCGTACTCGACGGCCGGCAACAACTACTACCGGCTCCCGCCCGGCCCACTCGACGCGCTCCTCGCGGACCAGGCGGCGCAGCCGGACACGGCGACCCGTGCCGCCACCGTCGCGCAGGCGCAGCAGCTGCTCGTGCAGGAGCACTACGCGATCCCGGTCGTGGAGCTGACCACGGTGCTGGGCGTGGCGGCCGGCGTCCACGGGATCCTGTTCGACTCCGGGTCCCGCATCCAGCTGCACGACGCCTGGAGGGTGCAGCCGTGACCGGTCGCTACCTGCTCCGGCGGCTCCTGGCGGCGGTCGGGGTGCTCTGGGCGGCGTTCACGGTGTCGTTCGTCGTGCTCTACCTGCTGCCGGGCGACCCGGTGGCGACGATGGCGAGCGGCGGCCTGGACGGCGAGCCGCTGCCGCCCGAGCAGCTGGACGCGCTGCGCGCCCGCTACGGGCTCGACCAACCGGTGCACGTGCAGTACGGGCAGCGCCTGCTGGCGGCGCTCACCGGGGACTTCGGGACCTCGATCCAGAACGGGCAGGACGTGCGCGCGGCGATCCTCGACGCGCTGCCGCCCACGCTGCAGATCTCGGCCGCGGGGCTCGCGGTGGCGGTGCTCTTCGGCGGCACGGTGGCGCTCGTGGCCACCTACACGCGGGCGCTGTGGCTGCGGCAGCTGCTGATGGCGCTGCCCTCGCTCGCGGTGTCGCTCCCCGTGTTCTGGGTCGGGCTCATGCTCGTGCAGGTCTTCGCGTTCGGACTGGGCCTGCTGCCCTCGGTGGGCGCGAGCGGCCCCGCGGCGCTCGTGCTGCCGGCGGTGACGCTCGGCCTGCCCACCGGGGCCGTGGTGGCGCAGGTGCTCGCGAAGAGCCTGTCGCATGCGCTCGGCGAGCCCTACGTCACCACCGCGCGGGCCAAGGGCGTCGGGCGTGCCGGGATCCACCTTCGGCACGCCCTGCGCAACGCCGCGCTGCCCGCGCTCACCGTGCTCGGCTACGTCGTCGGCAACCTCATCGCCGGGTCGGTGGTGGTGGAGACGGTGTTCACCCGGCCCGGGCTGGGCCGGCTCACGGTCGGCGCCGTCGGGGTCCAGGACATCCCGCTGGTGCAGGGGATCGTGGTGTTCGCCGCGGCCGTGTTCGTGCTGGTGAACCTGGCGGTCGACCTGATCTACCCGCTGCTCGACCCGCGGATCGCGACGGGAGCGACGGCATGACTGACCTGTTGATACGGGAGCCGGTGGCCGCTACCGAGACCGACCCGGCGCCGCCGCGCCGGGAGGGCCGCGTCCGGTTCCTGCTGCGCAGGCCGGGGCTCGTCGTCTCCCTGCTCTTCGTGGCGCTGGTGCTGCTCGCGGCGTTCGCGCCGCAGGTGCTGGCTCCCGGCGACCCGGCCGTAGGCGTGCCCGCGTTGCGGCTGCAGCCACCCGGCCCGGCAGGGGTGTTCGGCACCGACTACCTCGGCCGCGACGTCTTCACGCGCGTCGTGCACGGTGCGGCGCTCTCGCTGCAGGCCACGGTGATCGCCGTGGCGGTCGCGCTGGTCGTCGGCGGGCTGGTGGGCGTGCTCGCCGGGTTCGTCCGGGGCTGGCTCGACGAGTTGCTCATGCGCGGCGTCGACGTGCTGCTCGCCGTGCCCGCCGTGCTGCTGTCGCTCGCGCTGATCACGGCGCTCGGCTACGGCACGGTGAAGGTGGCGATCGCGGTGGGCGTCGCGAGCGTCGCGAGCTTCGCCCGCGTGATGCGCGCGGAGACGTTGCGGGTGCGGCAGTCCGTGTACGTCGAGGCGGCGCGTGCGGTCGGCACCCGCTGGCACGTCACGCTGCTGCGGCACGTCCTGCCGAACGCGGCCGGCCCGGTGCTGGTGCTCGCGGTGCTGGAGTTCGGGCTCGCGATCCTCGCGGTCTCGTCGCTGTCGTTCCTCGGCTACGGCGCTCCGCCACCGGCCCCGGAATGGGGCTCGCTGGTGGCCGAGGGCCGCAACTACATGGCCGTGGCGTGGTGGCTGTGCGCCGTGCCGGGCGCCGCGATCGCGGCCACCGTGCTCGCGGTGAACCGGATCTCCCGCGCGCTGGACGGGGAGCGGGCCCGATGACCGCCCCGCTGCTGCAGGTCGAGGACCTGCGCGTCTCCTACGCCACCGCGAGCGGTCTCGTCCCGGCTGTGCGGGGTGTCTCGCTCGCCGTCGCGCCGGGGGAGGTCGTCGCCGTCGTCGGGGAGTCGGGGTCGGGGAAGTCGACGCTCGCGCACGCCGTGGCCGGGCTGCTTCCCGGCACCGGTCGGGTCGACACCGGCCGCGTCACACTCGGCGAGCAGGAGCTCACCGACCTGTCCGACCGGGCCTGGCGCACCGTACGGGGGCGGCGGATCGGGCTGGTGCCGCAGGACCCCGGCGTCGCGCTCAACCCCGTGCAGCGGGTGGGGGCACAGGTCGCCGAAGTGCTGAAGGTGCACGGCCTCGCCGACCGCCGCGGTGCCCCCGCGAGGGCCGTCGAGCTGCTCGCCGAGGCCGGGCTGCCCGACGCCGCGGCGCGGGCCCGCCAGTACCCGCACGAGCTGTCGGGCGGCATGCGCCAGCGGGTCCTCATCGCGATCGCGATCGCCGCGCGCCCGCAGCTGCTCGTGGCCGACGAGCCCACCAGCGCGCTGGACGCCACCGTGCAGCGGCACATCCTCGACCGGCTCGACGAGCTCGTCCGCGCGTCCGGCACCGCCGTCCTGCTGATCACCCACGACCTCGGGGTGGCGGCCGACCGGGCCGACCGGCTCGTCGTGATGCACGCCGGGTCGGTGGTGGAGGAGGGGCCGGTGCGGGAGGTGCTCGCCGCGCCGCGCGATCCGTACACCCGGCGGCTGCTCGACAGCGCCCCCGGGCTGCGAGCGAACGCGGGACTCACCCTGTCCGAACGGGAGACTCACCCTGTCGAGACGGGAGACTCGCCGGCGGGGGCGCTGGTGGAGGTGCGGGACCTCGTCAAGGAGTTCCCGCTGGGGCGCGGCCGGATCCGGGCGGTCGACGGGGTGAGCTTCTCGATCGCGCGGGGCGAGACGCTCGCGCTGGTCGGCGAGTCGGGTTCGGGCAAGTCGACCACGGCCCGGCTGGTGCTGCGGCTCGCCGACCCCACGTCGGGCACGGTGGCCTTCGACGGCACCGACATCACCCGCGTGCGCGGGCGGGCGTGGCGGGAGCTGCGCCGGCGCGCGCAGCTGATCTACCAGAACCCGTACGCGTCCCTGGACCCCCGGTTCTCGATCGCCGACGTGATCACCGAGCCGCTGCGGGCGTTCCGGGTCGGGGACGCGCGGTCGCGCCGGACGCGCGCCGCCGAGCTCCTCGACCGGGTCGCGTTGCCGGAGTCCGTGCTCGACCGGCGCCCGGCCGAGCTGTCGGGCGGGCAACGCCAGCGCGTGGCGATCGCCCGCGCACTCGCCCTCTCGCCCGACCTCGTGGTGTGCGACGAGCCGGTGTCCGCGCTCGACGTCAGCGTGTCGGCGCAGGTCCTCGACCTGCTGGCGGAGCTGCAGGCCGACGCCGGGCTCGCCTACCTGTTCATCTCCCACGACCTCGCCGTGGTGCGCCGGATCGCGCACCGCGTCGGCGTACTGCGCGGCGGAAAGCTGCTGGAGCTCGCGCCCACCGAGCAGCTGTTCGCCTCCCCCCGGCACGAGTACACGCGCGAGCTGCTCGCCGCGATCGCGGGACAGCGGACCGCCCAGGAGGAACCGGCATGAAGATCCTCGTCCTCACCCTGATCACGAACGGACCGGACCCGGTCACCGGCCGGACACCGACGCCGAACGCGCGGCTGCACCGGGTGGTCGACAACGCGGTGCTCGCCGAGGAGGCAGTGCCCCCCGCCGGGAGTCCGCCACATATCTCGACGGCCCAGCGCGAGTCGGTGGACGTGGCCGCCCGGTACGGCGACCCGCTGTTCTCGGGCAACGTCACCAACCCCATCGAGCCCTACGCCGAGCTGATCGCCTACTACCGCGAGCGCTGGGCGGCGCACGGCCGCGCCCCGGCCGACGCGCTCGTCGGGGCGGGCACGGCCGGCTTCCACGTCGCGGAGACCTCCCAGCAGGCGATCGAGGAGTTCCGGCCGGCGTTCGCGGCCCGGCTCGCCGCCGCGGCGCGGTTCGGGCTGCCGATCGTGTTCCCGACCGTCGAGGACTTCGTCGAGCGCTCGTCCGCCCTGGTCGGCAGCCCGCAGCAGATCATCGACAAGATCCTTCGGTACCACGCGGTGTTCGGCCACGAGGTGCTGCACCTGCACGTCGACGGCGACGGGCTCACCCCGCGGCGGCAGCGCGAGATATTGGAGACGTTCCAGGCGGAGGTGGCGCCCGCGCTGCGGACCGCCGTGCCGAGCCGCCCGCTCGCCGGTGCCGTGCCCCGCGACCTGGACGACGCCCGGCCCGCCGACGAGCCGGTGGGGGTTGCGTCATGACGATCCCCCTCTCCGTCCTCGATCTCTCCCCGGTCCCGGCCGGAGGCACCGCGGCCGACGCGCTGCGCAACTCGGTCGACCTCGCCCGGGCCGCGGAGCGCGCGGGCTACCACCGGTTCTGGGTGGCCGAGCACCACCTCGCGGCCGGGGTGGCATCGTCGTCCACGCCGGTGCTGGTGGCGCTGATCGCCGCGGCCACCTCGCGGATCCGCGTCGGTTCCGGTGCCGTGCAGCTCCCGGTCACCCCGCCGCTGCAGGCGGCCGAGCAGTTCGGCACGGTCGCGGCACTGCACCCGGGGCGGGTCGACCTCGGCCTCGGCCGGTTCGACATCCACAAGATCCTGCGGCTGGCCGGCACGGCGCCGCCGCCGGACGCCGAGCCGCCACCGGCGCCACCCTCCCGGGTGGTGGACGGGCTGTTGATCCCGCCGCCGGCCCGGTCCCGTGGCGACCTCTCGGTCTTCGTCCACCTCGCCCGGTTGCTGGGAGTGCGGGAGGAGGACCCGACCCCGGACTACGACACGCAGGTCGGCGCGATCCTCGACTACCTCGGCGGCGCCGCCCGCCGCCCGGACGGGCAGCCCGTCACCGTGCCGGCGGCCGAGGGTGCCGACGTCGACGTGTGGGTGCTCGGTTCCAGCCCCGGCGAGAGCGCGCGGGTGGCCGCCGCGCGCGGCCTGCCGTTCGCGGCGAGCTACCACACCGCCCCGAGCGGGGTGCTGGAGACGGTGCAGGCCTACCGCGCCGCGTTCCGGCCCTCCGCCCGGCGGGCGGCCCCGTACGTGGTGGTCTCGGCCGACGTGGTCGTCGCGGAGACGCAGGAGCGCGCGGAGGAGCTGGCGGCCCCCTACGCGCAGTGGGTGCTCGACATCCGCACCGGCGTCGGCGCCCGGCCCTACGTCACGCCCGAGCAGGCCAGGGCGCGGGAGTGGACACCGGCCGAGCGGGCGATCGTCGCCGACCGGATCGACACCCAGTTCGTCGGGACGCCCACCGCCGTCGTGGAGCGGCTGGCCACGCTCGCCCGCGTCACCGGCGCCGACGAGCTGCTCGTCACCACGATCACCACCGAGCACGCCGACCGGGTGCGCAGCACCGAGCTGCTGGCCCGCGCGTGGACGGAACACGCCGGCGAGCGAGCCGGTTGGAACCCGACACAGATCGACAAGGCGGAGGCGGGCGTCGTCCGATGAGCGAGCTTGCGAGCGAATCAATGTCACAGCGTCCGCGCGCTGCGTTGTTTCCTGATGGGTCGGCCGAGCCTCGGGGGACGGAAGCCGGCGGAGCCGGCGGGGCGGGTAAGCACAGCGAGGCCGAACGATGAGTCCCTTCACAGAGGCGCGGATGCACCTCGCCGTCGAGCTGACAGCCGCCGGACGGCATCCCGCCGCCGCGCGGTGGGCCCGGCTCGACCCGGCCGTGCTGCTGAGCGCGGCACACCACGCCGGACTGGCGCGCACGGCCGCGCGCCGCGGCCTCGACCTCGCGCTGCTGCCGCACACCTTCCACCCCGACGGCGGCCCGCTGCTCGACGCCGTCGCGGTGGCCGCGCGGATCGCGCCGGTGGTGCCGGGGATCGGCCTGGTGCCGACCGCGACCGTGACGCACACCGAGCCGTTCCACGTCTCCAAGTCGATCGCGACGCTCGACATCGTCTCCTCCGGCCGCGCCGGGTGGGAGCCGGGTGTGTCCCGCACCCAGGCCGAGGCCGACCTGTTCGGCCGCAAGCCCGCCGCACCGCCGGACGAGCTGTGGCGCGAGGCCGCCGACGCGATCGAGGTGGTGGTGCGGCTGTGGGACTCCTGGGAGGACGACGCGGTGATCCGCGACTCCGCCACGGGCCGCTACCTCGACCGCGACAAGCTGCACCACCTCGATTTCCGGGGTGAGTTCTTCTCCGTGAAGGGCCCGTCGATCACGCCCCGGCCGCCGCAGGGGCACCCGCTGGTCGTGCTGAGGGCCGACGAGGAGGCGGCGCTGCCGGTCGCCGCCCGCTGGGCGGACGTGGTGCGGATCGCCGCCCCGGACCTGCCGTCCGCCGCGGCCGCCCGCGAGCAGGTCAGGGCGGCCGTGCGCGATGCCGGCCGCAACCCCGACGACGTGACGGTGCTCCTCGACGTCGAGGTGCACCTGGCCACCGACCGGGACCGCGCCCGCCGCGACCTCGCGGAGCTGGACGTGCTCGCCGGGGCCGAGCTGCCGGCGTCGTCGGTGCGCGTGCTCGGCCCACCCACCGACCTCGCCGACCTCGTCGGCACCGCCGTCCGCGCCCGCGCCGCCGACGGGGTGACGCTCGTGCCGCTCGTGCTGCCGGCCGACCTCGACGCCGTGGCCGACCAGGTCGTCCCGCTGCTCGCCGGGCGCGGGCTGCTGCGCACCGGTTCGGCGGGCGGCTCGTTGCGCGCCCGGTTCGGGCTGTCCCGTCCGGCCAACCACTTCGCTGGAGCGAGATCGTGACCGTGCACAAGAAGCAGATCCACCTCGGCGCCCATTTCCCGGGCGTCAACAACACCACGGTCTGGGCCGACCCCCGCGCGGGCAGCCAGACCGACTTCGCCTCGTTCGTGCACTTCGCCCAGAACGCCGAGCGCGGGCTCATCGACTTCGTGTTCCTCGCCGAGGGTCTACGGCTGCGCGAGCACCGCGGCCGCATCCACGATCTGGACGTCGTGGGCCGGCCCGACACCTTCACCGTGCTCGCCGCGCTCGCGGCCGTCACCAGCCGGATCGGGCTGGCCGGCACGATCAACACGACCTACAACGAGCCGTACGAGCTCGCCGGGCAGTTCGCCTCGCTCGACCACCTCTCCGCGGGGCGGGCAGCCTGGAACATGGTCACCACGTCCGACGCGTTCACCGGGGAGAACTTCCGCCGCGGCGGGTACCTGCCCCGCGAGCAGCGCTACGAGCGGGCGGCCGAGGTCGTCGCGGTCACCCGGGCTCTCTGGGACTCCCGCGGCGAGCTCGTGGAACACCACGGCCCGCACTTCGACGTGCGCGGCCGGCTCCCGCTCTCGCCCAGCCCGCAGGGGCACCCGGTGCTCATCCAGGCCGGCGACTCGGCGCAGGGTCGCGACTTCGCCGCCGCCAGTGCCGACGCGATCTTCACCCTGCACGGAACGTTGGAGGCCGGGCAGGCGTTCTACGCGGATGTGAAGGCCCGGCTCCCGCAGCACGGCCGCAGCGCGGCCGATCTCAAGGTGCTGCCGGGCGTCACCTTCGTGCTGGGCGACACCGACGAGGAAGCCCAGGAGGAGGCGGCGCGCATCCGCCGGCAGCAGGTCTCCCCGCAGACCGCGATCGCGTTCCTCGAGCAGGTGTGGGGCCGGGAGCTGTCGAGCTACGACCCGGACGGCCCGCTGCCCGACGTCGACCCGGACGTCGACCCGGACGGCAATGGGGTGTCGATCACCCGCGGGCGCGTGCGGCACGCCCGCGACCCGCGGGCCGTCGCGCAGGAGTGGCGCGACTTCGCCGCCGGGCACGGCGGCCTCTCGATCCGCGAGGTCGTGATCGAGAAGACCGGTCGGCAGTCCTTCGTCGGCACGCCGCGCACGGTCGCCGCGGGAATGGACGAGTTCGTCCAGCGCGACGCCTGCGACGGCTTCATCCTGGTGCCACACCTGACGCCCGGCGGCCTCGACCGGTTCGTCGCCGAGGTCGTGCCCGAGCTGCAGGACCTCGGCAGCTACCGCACCACCTACCCCGGACCGACCCTGCGCGACCACCTCGGCCTGCGCCACCCGCACGCACCGCTGACCCAGAAGGAGACGGCATGACCACCCTCGAGTCCCCGCTCCAGCAGGAGTGGCAGGCCTGGCACGCCGAGCGCGAGGAGTTGCTGCGCACGCCGCACGGCTGGCTCAGCCTCACCGCGCTGCACTGGCTCGACGGCGCCGCGCGCGCCTACGACGGCATCCCCGGCAGCTGGCGCGCCACCGGCGACGGCGGCGTGGAGCTCACCGCCGACGGAGAGGCGCTGCTGGACGGCACCCCCGTGACCGGGACGGTCCGGCTCGAACCCGCCGACGGCCAGCCCGGCCTGCTCGTCGAGATCGGGGAACGCCGCGTCGAGGTGATCCGCCGCACCGACGACTACGCCCTGCGTGTGCGCGACCCGCAGGCGATCACCCGCACCGCGTTCACCGGCGCGCCCGCGTTCGACGTGGACGCGCGCTGGGTGGTCGAGGGCCGGTTCGAGCCCTACCCCGAGCCGCGAAAGCTCACGGTCGGCGCCGTGGTGGACGGGCTGCAGCACTTCCCGACGGCGGTCGGCGTCGTCCGGTTCACCCTCGGCGGGTCCGAGCAGGAGCTCGTCGCCTTCCCGGGCAAGACCGGCGGCCTGTCCCTGCACTTCCGGGACGCCACGTCCGGCACGAGCACCTACGGCGGCGGCCGCTCGGTGGCGCTGCCGGACCCCGACACCGCCGGCCGCGTCACGATCGACTTCAACCGCACCGTCAACCTGCCGTGCGCGTTCACGGCCCACGCGACCTGCCCCCTGCCACCGGCGGAGAACCGGTTTCCCGTGCCGGTGGAGGCGGGGGAGCGCACCCCGCCGCGACCGGACCTGCCGGCATGACGGTCACGGTCGAGCCCGCGACGCTGCGGGAGGTCCTGGGGCACTTCGCGTCCGGCGTCGTCGTGGTGACGGCCGCCGGCCCCGACGGACCGCTGGGGTTCACCTGCCAGTCGTTCGCGTCGCTGTCGCTGGACCCGGCCCTGATCAGCTTCTCGCCGTCCCGCACGTCGTCGACGTGGCCGCGGATCCGCGCTGCCGGCGCGTTCTGCGTCAACGTGCTGGCCGCCGACCAGCGGCACCTGTCCGCCGGGTTCGCGCGCTCCGGCGCCGACAAGTTCGCCGGGGTGACCTGGTGGCCGGGGCCGGAGGGTGCGCCGGTGCTCGACGGCGCGTGCGCGTGGATCGGCTGCACGCTCTGGCGGGAGTACGACGGCGGCGACCACACGATCGTCGCCGGCCGGGTGCGCGGCCTCGGAGCCGACGCCACCCGCACCCCGTTGCTGTTCCACCGGGGCCGCTACGGCCTCGCCGCGCACGTCGAGGAGGACCGATGACACGGGTGCTGGGTGTGGTGGCAGGCCCCGAGCCGGGCGGGCGCACCGCCACCGCCGTGGCGGGCCTGCTTGCCGGCGCCGAGAAGGCCGGCGCCACCACGTCGCTGCTGGAGCTGTCCGAGGCGGGCGCCGACGCGGTGATCGCCGCGTTCGCCGACACCGACGCGGTGGTGTTCGGCAGCCCGGTGTACCGGGCCACCTACAGCGCCCTGCTCAAGGACCTCCTCGAACGCACCGAGCGCGGCAAGTGGGGCGAGGCCACGGCGCCGCTGCAGGGCAAGGTCGCCGCCACCGTGCTCACCGGCGCGAGCGGGCACCACTACCTCGCCCTGGGCGACCTGCGCGACGTGCTCGCGGGCTTCTTCGCGGTGCAGGTCCTCTCCCCGGGCCTGTACCTCGACCACGCCGGCTACGTCGACCGCACCACCCTCACCGACCAGAGCGCCGAGCTCGCCGCGACGCACGGCGCGGCCCTGGTGGACCTGGCGGCGGCAGTTCGCGGGTCTGCAGCGCTGCAGGCGATCACGCCCCAGATCTGAACGTGCGCACGGGCCGTCGGCCTCATCGTGCCGCGCACGGAAGGGTGCGACGTCCGACCGATGATCATTCCGACGTCCGGCCTTTCGTCCTCGCGAGGGCGCTTGCGGTGACTTCGGAACGATCACTCGTTCATGATCGTTGTGAGCTGCTGTTCTGCGCCCCTGATAGGGCGATCGCGGGTTCCTCGGAACGATCATGGGCCGGTGATCGTTCCGAGGCCCAGCCGCGCGCCCTCACGAGGGCCGATGGCGCTTCCTGGGATCGATCACGTCCGCGAACGGGGTGGCGTGACCGGCGCCCACGTCGCATGATCAGCCGTTGGGTGCGGAGCCGGCCGGATGTGGCCGCCCGCGCACCGATGCGGTGATCATGTGACCGGGCGGGGATTCGGGCAGCACGGCGCCAACAGCAACGCGGTGGGGCTGGACCGGTTCTGGCGCAACGTCCGCACCCACACGCTGCACGACCCGGTGGCCTACAAGCGCCGCGAGGTGGGCGAGCACTTCCTCAACGGGACGCACCCGCCGTTCACGCTCTACACATGATCTGATGAGATTCGCGCGCGGAGCGCGGGGGGCGGATGTGAGGCAGCGGGGGGACACACGCACGGCCTACCTGCTGCTCGCCCCCAGCCTGTTCGGGATCAGCGCGTTCCTGGTGCTGCCGATCCTCGTGGTCGCCGGGCTCGCGCTGCAGCGCTGGGACCTGATCGGGCCGCGCACGTTCGTCGGGCTCGACAACGTCGTGGAGGTGGCCGCCGACGGGCGGTTCGCCCGCTCGCTGGTGATCACCGCCGTGTTCGTGGCGATCGTGATCCCGGCGCAGACGGTGCTGGGCCTGGTCGCGGCGCTGCTGCTGAACCGCGGGCTGCGCGGCGCCGCCGCGTTCCGGGTGCTGTACGTGCTGCCGTGGATCTGCGCGCCGCTCGCGCTCGGCGTGATGTGGAGCTGGGTCCTCGCACCCACGGACGGCGCCCTCAACGCGCTGCTCGGCCGGCGCGTCGAGTGGCTCGCCGACCCCGTGCTCGCGCTGCCGTCGGTGGCCGCGGTGACGGTGTGGACGCACGTCGGGTACGTCGCGCTGTTCTTCTCCGCAGGCCTGCGCGCGATCCCGGACACCGTGCACGAGGCCGCGACGCTCGACGGCGCGAGCCCGTGGCAGCGCTTCTGGCGCATCACGCTCCCGCTGTTGCGGCCCACCACGTTCTTCGTGCTGGTCACCCAGATCATCGCGACGTTCCAGGTGTTCGACTCGGTCTACGCGCTCACCCCCGACGGCGGGCCGCAGGGCGTCACCGACGTCGTCGCGGGCCGGATCTACTACGAGGCGTTCGAGCAGCGCGCCGTCGGGCAGGCCGCGGTGATGGCGCTGGTGCTGTTCGTGCTGCTCGTCGCGGTCACCCTCGTCCAGCAGCGGTGGTTCGCCCGCCGCACGACCTACGACCTGTCGACATGAGAACCGCCGGAACCTACGCGCTCCTCCTGCTGGGCGCCGTCGTCACGCTCGCGCCGTTCCTGCTCAGCCTCCAGACGGCGCTCAAGTCGCCGCAGCAGTTCGCGTCCGAGCCCGTGCTCGCGCCACCGGCCCCGCCGACCGTGGAGAACTTCGGCACGCTGTTCGGTGAGCGCTACGACTTCGTGGTGCCCACCGTGGTCACCGCGCAGGTCGTGGCCGTGATCCTGGTGGGGCAGCTCGTGTTCTCGGTGTTCGCCGCGTACGCCTTCGCGCGGCTGCGCTTCCCCGGCCGCGACGGGCTCTTCTGGCTGTACCTGGCCACGCTGATGGTGCCGCAGGCCGTCACGATCATCCCGCTGTACGCCGTGTTCGCCGACCTCGGCATCCGCAACACGTTCTGGGCGCTCGTGCTGCCCTACGTCTTCGGCAGCCCGTACGGGATCTTCCTGCTGCGCGAGTACTTCCGGGGCATCCCCGGTGACCTGCTCGACGCCGCCAAGCTCGACGGCGCCGGCACCCTGCGCATCCTGTGGCACGTCGTCGTGCCGGTGAGCCGGCCGATCCTCGCGACGCTCGCGATCATCACCGTCGTCACGCACTGGAACAACTTCCTGTGGCCGCTGGTGATCACCACCGGGCGGCAGTGGCAGGTGTTGACGGTGGCGACCTCGGCGCTGCAGTCGCAGTACAACTCCAACTGGACGATCGTGATGGCCGCCACCACCATCGCCGTCCTGCCGCTCATGCTCCTGTTCCTGGCGTTCCAGCGCCACGTCGTCCGCTCGATCACGATCACCGGGTTCCGGTAAGGGGTCTGTCCATGAGACTGCGCCGATCCAGACTGGCTCGCCTCGCCACGGCTCTGGCCGCTGTGCTCGCCCTGGGGGTGATCGGCGCCTGCTCGCCCGCGGCCCCGGACGACGCGCCCGCCGCCGACGGCGGGACCACCGTCACCGTGCGGATCTGGGACGAGCAGGTCGCCGCGGCGTACGAGGAGTCGTTCGACGAGTTCACCCGGCAGCACCCGGACGTGCGGGTGCAGCTGAACGTGGTGCCCTGGAAGGACTACTTCACCGGCCTGACCCTGGACGTCGCGAGCGGCACCGCGGAGGACGTCTACTGGCTCAACAGCGCCAACTTCGGGGCGCTCGCCGATGGCGGCAAGCTGATCGACGTGGGCCGCGAGCTGGCCGACCAGCAGGCGAGCTGGGTGCCGGCCGCGGTGGAGCAGTACTCGCGCACCGGCGCCTTGTGGGGCGTGCCCGCGCTCACCGACGGGCGCATCGCCGTCTACTACAACAAGGCGATGGTCGAGGCAGCGGGCGTCGACCCGAACGGCCTGACCTGGAACCCGACCGACCCGGCCGCCGACACGTTCCTGCCCGTCGCCCGGAAGCTCACCCGCGACAGCGCGGGCCGCACCGCCGACCAGCCCGGCTTCGACCCCGGCGCCATCACCCAGTACGGCTTCAACGCCGCCCGCGACCTGAACGCCATCTACTACAACTTCGCCGGCTCCAACGGCGGCCGCATCCAGGCCCCGGACGAGACGTTCACCTTCACCGACCCGAAGACCGTCGAGGCGTTCGCCTACCTCGTGAAGCTGATCAACACCGACCACGTGGCACCGTCGGCGGCCGACACGAACGACAACGCCGACTTCAGCCGCGACCAGTTCCTGCAGGGCAAGATGGCGCTCTTCCAGTCCGGCACCTACAACCTCAAGAACGTCGGTGACGGCGCGACGTTCGAGTGGGGCATCGCGCCCCTGGTGTCCGGGCCGGCGGGCAACGTCAGCGTCGTCAACAGCGTGATCGCCGCCGGCAACGCCGACAGCCCACGCCGCGACGCGATCCTCCAGGTGCTGCGCTGGCTCGGGTCCGAGCAGGGCGCGTCCTACGTCGGCGCCGAGGGCGCCGCGCTGCCCGCCGTGACCGCCGCGCAGCAGGAGTACTACGACTACTGGGAGGGCCAGGGCGTCGACACCCGCTTCTTCGGCGCCGACGGCGGCACCGCGACCACCCCGGCGCCGGCCGGACCGAAGTTCGAGGCGGCGTCGACGGCGTTCAACCCGATCCTGAACGAGGTGTTCGCCGGCCGCACCCCGGTGGCCGAGGGCCTGCAGCAGGCGCAGGACGCGGGCAACGCGGCGGTCCGCTGACGCGTCGCGGGCCTTCCGGGACGGCTGGAGGTCAGGGACCTGCCGGGGCCATCCGGGTCGCGTCGGCGCACCGGTACGTCGTGGCGTCAGCGGGGTCGCCCTGGCCGCTCCAGCGGGCGACCGTCGGATACGGGCAGATCGGGCGGGTCGCGGCCACGGAGCCGTCGTCGTTCAGGCGCTGCGCGTCGAGGGTGGTGGGTGCCGTGCCGTTCTCGACCCACTCGACCAGGGCGGCGAGCGGATCCACGGGCTGCGCTCCGCTTCCGCCCCGGCAGTGCCCGACCCCAGGGGCGAGGAACAGCCGCACGAACTCCTGCGCGCGGTCGGCCCCCAGCGTGGCCTGCACTCGCTCGTAGTAGTCCACCGTGCCCTGGAACGGCACCCCGAAGTCGGCGGCGCCGTGCCACAGCAGCAGCTTGCCCCCGGACCGCGCGAAGGCCGACAGGTCCGGGTCGTCGGCCCCGAGCACCTCGTCGTACTCCCGGACGGCCTGGTCGAAGAACGCCTCGAACGTCGCGGGGGTCAGGGTCTTCCAGTCCCAGCCGCGGTCCTGGGCGAGGAAGAGCCCGAGCCACCACAGGTCGTACTGGAACGGCTTGCCCTCGAGCCGCCCGTCGACCTCCACCGTGTCGTTGAGGCCGGCGAAGGGCGCGCCCGGCGCGAGGCCGTACCAGAGGAAACCGCCGTCGGCCCGGCGCGGGCCCTCGCCGATCGTGCGGATCACGTCGACGTCCGCGGCGGTGATCGGGCCGCACGGCGTGGCCCGGCCCACCAGCGTGCCGGGATCGAAGCCGCAGGCGAGCGGGTCGCCGATCACGCCGTCGGCGACCCCGTCACCGACGGTGTCGCACGTTTCCACCGCCGCCGCGAGTGCCGCCTCGAACTTGCACGGCGCCACCGGGTTGTCCGAGGCCAGCATCGCGAGCTGGCCCCAGATCTGGCCGGTCTGCATCTCCGGGAAATTGATCACCGGCGCTCCGGCGGCGATCCCGTCGTACTCGTCGGGGAAGCGCTGCGCCTCCATCACACCCTGCCGGCCACCGGTCGAGCAGCCGTTGAAGTACGAGTGGGCCGGGTCGGTGCCGTAGTACGCGCGGACCACGTCCTTCGCCGCAAGGGTCATGTCCTGGATGCCCTCGTACCCGAAGTCCTCGATCGCGGGCCGCCCGAGGTTGCCGTCGGCGTCGAGGGCGAAGTCGGCGGTCGGCCCCGCGTGCCCGGCGTCGGTCGCCGCGGCGGCGTATCCGGACTGCAGGGGCGCCAGCAGCCGCTCCGGGTCGCCACCGAGGAACCCGCCGCCCCCGACGCCCTGGAACCGGCCGTTCCAGCCGTCCACCGGCAGGTACACCCAGACGGTGACGACGCCGGCGTCCGCCGGGTCCGTGACCGTCAGCGTCACCCGGCACGAGCGGGGGGTCGAGGCGTCACCGGCGTCCTCGCGGGCCTCCATCACGGTGGTGTCGGGCCGCGCCAGCTCGCGAAGGCTGTCACAGGTCCGTGGGGATGGGGCCGCGGGTGCGGGGGCGGGTGTGTCGCCTGCGCCGCCGCACGACGCCACCGCCAAGCACGTGGTGACGGCAACTGCCACGGCTGTGACCACCCGGCGCCTACGCACGGATCGAACGTAAGCGGCTGTGGATCACGGTCGCCACGCGCACTTGGCCCGTCGGGGGCGCGACCTTTGACGTGGGTCAGAGCTGGCGGGCGAGCGCCTGCCCGATGACGCGGGTGCCGTCGGGGAAGCGTTCGGGGTCGGGGCCCGAGTAGTTGAGCCGGATGTACGGACCGGACGGCTCGGCGGGGAACCACTCGGTGCCCGGCGCGATCAGCACGCCGCCGGTCTCGCAGTCGCGGGTGAGCCGGTCGAGATCGGTGCCGTCGGGCAGGCGTGCCCAGAGGTTCAGGCCGCCCCGCGGCACGTGGTCGAGGTGGGCGTCGGGGACGTGCTCGGCGAGGCCGCCGATCAGCAGGTCCCGCCGGGCGCGCAGCTGCTGGCCGAGGCTGCGCAGGTAGGTGAGCCACCCGCGGTCGGTGACGACGTCGAGCGCCGCCGCCTGGAGGACGTCGCTGACGTACATCGACTCGGCGCCGCGGTCGGCGAGGATGCGCTCCCGGGCCGGGCCGCGGGCGATTACCCCGGCGACGCGCACCGCAGGCGACACGCTCTTGGTCAAGGAGCGCAGGTAGACGACGTGGCCGGCGTCGTCGTGGGCGGCGAGCGGGTGCGCGGTGGTGTCGATGCCGAAGTCGTGGGCCCAGTCGTCCTCCACGAGGAAGGCTCCGTGCGCGCGGACGACGTCGAGCACCCGCTCCGCGCGCCCACGGGACCACTGCGCACCGGTGGGGTTGGCGTAGGTGGGCTGGGCGTAGAGGACGCGGGCTCCGGTCTCCTCGAACGCTCGCGCGAGCTCGTCCGGATCCGGGCCGTCCGGCCCGCTCGGCACGGGCACCGCGCGCACGCCGGCCTGCGCCGCGGCGAGGATGGCGCCCCAGTAGGTCGGGGACTCGAGCAGCACCGGCCGCCCGAAGCCCACCAGGGCACGGAAGATCGAGCTCAGACCGCTCTGGCTGCCGGGCACGATCACGACGTCCCGTGGCGCCGGCGGGGTGACGCCGACGGGTGTGGTCCCGGCGAGCTCGGTGGCGAACCAGGCGCGCAGCTCGGGCAGGCCGGCCGCCGCGGACCGGACCATCGCCGCGTTGCCGCGCGCGGCCCGGGCGAGCGCGGCCCGCACCAGCCGTTCGGGGAGGAGCGCCCGGTCGGGATAGCCGGCGTGCAGGCCGATGGCGTCGGGGGAGCCGCTGCGCATGGGCGCCGACAGGACGGGGATCCGCGCCCGCGGGGCGCCGAGCGCGCCGGTCTGCCACCCGTAGTCGAGCGCGCGAGCGGTCCGCACGGCGCGGACGAACGTGCCCACGCCCGGGCGGCTCTCGACGAGCCCGAGCGCCCCGAGCGCCCGCATCGCCTTCTGGACGGTGACCGGGCCGGCCCCGTACTGCGCCATCAGCGCCCGGTTGGAGGGCACCTGCGCACCCGGCGGCGCCTGCGCGATCCACGCGCGCAGGCCGGTGACGATCCGCGCACTGCTATCGTCGGACATGTCAGTGGATAGTAGCGCTACTCGGTCGAAGGCAGGCGCGTTATCGCCCGGGCTCTGGTGGGGCCTACTGGGCGTGGCGTCGTTCTCGCTGACGGTCCCCTTCACCCGCGTCGCGGTCGGCGGGCTGTCCCCGCTGTTCATCGGCGCGGGACGCGCGGTCGTCGCCGCGCTGCTGGCCGCCGCCGCGCTCGCCCTGACCGGACAACGTCGCCCGGTGGGCGCCCAATGGGTGCGGCTGGCCGTGGTGGCCGGCGGCGTCGTCGCCGGCTTCCCCCTGCTCACCTCGTACGCGTTGACGACGGTCCCGGCCGGCCACAGCGCCGTGGTGATCGCGCTCCTCCCGGCGGCGACCGCCGTGGTGGCCGTCCTGCGTGTCCGGGAACGCCTGCCCCGCGCATTCTGGATCATGGCGGCGATCGGCGCCCTGGCCGCGCTGGTGTTCGCGTCGCTGCAGGGCGGCGCGCTCGGGCAGCTGCACCTGGCCGACCTGCTGCTGTTCGGCGCCGTTGTCGCCGCCGCGGTCGGTTACGCCGAGGGCGGGCTGCTCGCGCGCGAGCTCGGCCCCTGGCAGACGGTGTCCTGGGCGCTCGTGCTGTCCGCCCCGCTGATGATTGCCCTGACGGCCGTCTCGATGATCCAGCAGCCGCCGTCCGCGACGCCGGCCGAGTGGGCGTCGTTCGCCTACCTCGCGGTGGTGAGCATGTTCCTCGGCTTCTTCGCCTGGTACCGCGGCCTGGCCATCGGGCCGATGGCGCAGGTGAGCCAGGTGCAGCTGGTCCAGCCCGTGCTCACCATCAGCTGGGCGGCCCTGCTCCTGGGTGAGGAGCTGACCTGGCCGACCGTTCTCGGCGGCGTCGCCGTCATCCTCTGCGCCGGCATCGCCGTGCGCATCCGCCTAGACCGCTCCGTGGCGGCGTCACTCAGCCCGCGGTCGACCAGGGTGCCGGCAGCTCGGAGAACAGCGCCAGCTCCTCTGCGCACCGGCGCACCGTCTTGTCCGCATCGGTCACCACCGGGCGACCGTCCACTTCGGTGACCGCGCCGGGCGGGAGGGGCCGGGCCGGGCCGTCGCGCCGGACGGCCTCGAGCAGGTGCATGAACGGCCCGCACGCCGCGAGCGGGGCGAGCAACGGTACGGCCGGGTCGGCCAGGTGGGTCAGCAGGTTGTCCAGCAGGACGCTGCGGCCCGGCGGTCCGGTGACGGCGGTGCCATCGGCGATGTGGCCGGTCAGGGTGTCGGTGGTGTACTCCAGCTCCAGCCGACCGCGCTCGCCGTGCACGACGATCACCGGCATCCGGTGCTCGGCCGCGCAGAGCGACACGGCCACGAGGATCGGCACCCCGCCCGCGGTGAGCCGGGCCGTCGCCGTGTCGTCGCCCTCGGGGGAGGCCGCGCGGTAGCGCTCCAGCTCCACCGTGACGTCGGCGTCGTCGGGCACGCCGGCCACCCGCAGCGCCGACGCCGTGGCGTGCGCGAACGCGTTGGTGAGCGCGCCGTCGGTGACCGGCACGCCGTCGAGGGCCATCCGCCCCGCCCAGGCGGCGCGGGTGAAGTAGGCCCGCTCGCGCACCCACGCGCCGTGCACGCCGATCCCGCGCAGCCGGCCGACGGCGCCGTCGGCGACGAGCCGGGCCGCGTGCGCGAGCGCGTGCGAGCCGAAGGATTGGAAGCCGACCTGGCACACGCGCCCTGCCGCCGCGACCTCGGCCGACAGGTCGCGGAACTGCTCCATGGACGCGGTCGGCGGCTTCTCCAGCAGCAGGTGCGACCCGACGGCCAGCGCGAGCCGGGCCAGCGGCAGGTGCGTGTGGATCGGGGTGGAGACGATCGTGACGTCCGGGCGAACCTCGCTCAGGAGCGCGGCCGCGTCGGCGCGCACCGGGACGTCCGCGCCGCCGGGCAGAGTCCGCACCCGCTCCAGCGCCTCGTCCCCGGGCGGCCGCGGATCGGCGAGCCCGGCCAGCCGCACCGCACCCGTGCCGGCGAGGCGCAGCAGACCGTCCAGGTGCACCCGCCCGAAGCCGTGCACTCCGAGCAGCGCGACGCGAGGTCCGTCAACGATCACCGAAGCTCCTCCCAGGAAAGCGGTTGCCAGCCTACGCCGCCGCCCGCACACCGACTCCGGCGCTCACACACCGACTGCAGTCGGTGTGCGAGCGCGAAAGTCGGTGTGTGACGTGGCCGAGGGGGCCGCTCTGCGCCGTGTCCGCGGCCGGGCCGCGCGGCCTTTCACGCACCTCTTGTCGGCGCAGGCCCCGGTTGTCGGCTCGCGCTACCGCTCGACGGGGTGCGGCGGCCGGCTTGGGGTGCGCCGGCGGAGCTCGAGTGCGTCGGCCGGCTCCGCCTGCCGGGCGGTGATGATCGTTGCGAGAAGTACGCCACGGCCGCCGGGGCAGCAGCGGTGTGCTGCTGATCAGTCAAGATCGATCCGAGACGGACATCAGCGCTGTTCGCGCGGCGCTGACGTGCGACTCGGAACGATCTACCTCCTGCCCGCCCGCTGCCCGGCACCGAACCGACGATCACGCTCGGCCTCTCGAGCGGGGCGGTGGCACACCGAATGTGGCGCCGGCACATCACCTGCAGTTGATGCGTGAGCGCCGAAGTCGATGTGCGACCACCTCGGCGCCGTCGTCCGCCCCGATGTGTGAGGGGCACGGTCGGTGTACGACCGTGTTGAATCGCCGGCATGACCACCATGCCTCCGCCCGAGCTGGTCGAGCTGGCCCCCGGTGTCTTCGCCTACGTGCAGCCCGACGGCAGCTGGATGATCAACAACACCGGCGCGGTGGCGGGCGGGGCGGGGCACCTGCTGGTCGACACGACGTCCACGGAGGCGCGCAACCGGGCGCTGCTCGGGGCCGTCGCGACGGTCTGTCCGGGGCCGCCGCGGGCGCTGGTCAACACCCACCACCACGGCGACCACACCTTCGGCAACTGGCTCGTGCCTCCCCGGACCCCGATCATCGGGCACGTCACGTGCCGCGAGGACGTGCTCGCCGCCGGGTTGATCGCCGCGCACGTGCTCACCGGGCCCGACTACGGCCACCTGGAGATCCGGCCGCCGGACGTCACCTTCACCGACGCGATGACGCTGCACCTCGACGACCGGCCCGTGGAGCTCATCCACGTCGGGCCGGCCCACACGCGCAGCGACGTGCTGGTCTGGCTGCCGCGGGAGCACATCCTCTTCGCCGGCGACCTCGCGTTCGCCGGAGGCCAGCCCTTCCTCGTGGAGGGGAGCCTCGCCGGCTACCCGCCTGCGCTCGCCCGGATCCGGGATCTGGCGCCGGACGTCCTGGTGCCCGGGCACGGGCCCGTGCGCCGCGGCGACGAGATCCCCGCGCTGCTCGACGACCTCACCGAGTACGCCGCGTTCGTCGACGCGGTGGCTCGCGAGCACCACAAGGCCGGGCGCTCGCCGCTGGAGGCGGCCACCGCGGAGAAGGACAACCGGTTCGCCTCCTGGCAGGAGAGAGAGCGGCTCGTCGCCAACCTCCACCGGGCCTACAACGAGCTCGACGGTCACCCCCTCGGCACCCGGATCCCGCTCGACACGGTCTGGCCGGACATGGTCGCGTTCCACGGCGGCCCGATCGGGTGCTTCGCCTGACGGGCGACCGTGCGCCGGCGAGTTGACGCAACCCGGTGGCTGCTATAGCTTGAATAGCAACTCAATGGTTGCTACTCGCTGCCGAGCTCACCGAAGCCGGTGGGGCCGGTCGCGGCCGGGAGTCGCTGCGATGTTCACTTCCCTGACGCAGGCAACGGCGTTGACCGCGCTCTTCGCCCTCACCGGCCTGCACTCGCTGGTTCGGCTCCTCGTGCCGGGCCCGGCCGGCGGCGACCGGGTGGCCGCGCTGTCGCACCTGCTCATGAGCGCCGCGATGGTCGGGATGACGTGGGGGTGGCCGGCCGGGCCGGACACGGCGGGCGGCGCCGCGCAGCTCATGGCGTTCGGGCTGCTCGCCGTCGTGTTCGTGGTTCGGGTGCTGGATCCGGCCCTGCGCCCGTCGGCCGGCAGGGCCCACGAGCTGCTCGTGCTGGGGGCGATGCTCTGGATGGTCCTGGCGATGCCCTCCTCGCACGGACACCACGCCCCGGCGGGTCATGCGGTGACGCAACTGGTGACGGTTGCCTTCGTGGTGCTGCTCTGCGCCACGGCGTTCGCCAGGGTGTCGCGGCGGGTGCCGGCCCTGGTCGGGGTCGCCGCGGCGCAGCAGGGGGGTTCGGGGTCGTGCGCCGACTCACGGCTCGATGTCGCGGCCCACGTCCTGATGAGCGGCGGGATGGCCGCGATGCTCCTGGCGATGCTCTGAGCTCACGACGCGGGGGAGTCGCGGCGCTCCGCGAAGCTGCGCTCCCCGTGCACCGCCAGCTCGGCCAGCACCGCCTGGGGGTCACCGGCCTCGATGAGCTCCAACAGGTAGCGGTGCCGCGCGACGTGCTCGACGAGGCTCTCGTAGTAGCGCTCCCGGGCGTCCAGGTTGCGGGACATGCAGAGCAGCATCTGCTGTTGCACGGAGCGGTAGATGTCGGAGAGCCTCCGGTGCCCGGCGATCGCGACGATCGAGGCGTGGAAGGCGTAGCCGTTCTCGACCAGTGAGCCACGGTCCTCGTCGCGGGCGTTGCGTTCCATCCGCTCGAGCGCCGCGTGGCAGGCGGCCGTCCGCGCCCGGTCCTGCACCGGTACGCCCAGCTCCACGGCCATCTTCTCCAGGCCGGTGCGCAGGGTGAGGATCTCGAAGACGTCCTGGTCGGTGAGGGTGGCGACGGTGGAGCCGTAGCGCGGGCGCGTGACGACCAGCCCGTCGTTCTGCAGCAGGCGCAGCGCCTCCCGCAGGGGAGGGCGGCTGATCCCGAGGTGCTCGGTGAGCCGCTCCTCGATCAGCCGTTCTCCGGGCGCGAACGCGCCGGAGAGGATCATCTTCCGGATCGACTCGGCAGCCAGCGCCACCAGGCTGGGCGGGTCGATCCGCTCGCCCGTGGTCGCGTCGACGCTGGTCATGTCGCCTCCCGTGCTCCTGTCGTCCCACAGCATCCCGCACCCGGCGACTGCGACCGCGGGGATCCGGTGCCTTGCGCGCGTCTTTTGACTGTTGTAGACAATAGTCGACTCTCGGCGAGACTACCCGGAAGGCGTTCGATGACGATCGCGCAGGACCGGACGGCCCCGGCAACGGCAGACCCGGAGAACCTCGGCTCGCTCTACCGGCACCTGCGGGTCGCCGACGTCGCCGACGCCCTCGACGGCATCGGCTACTTCGACCTCACGCTCATGTCGACCGACGTCCGGCCGCTGTGGGAGGGCATCCGGTTCTGGGGGCCCGCGGCGACGATCCGCTGCGTCCCGGCCAACAAGCCGATGTGGAAGCTCGAGACCACCGAGGAGATCGTCGGCGCCCACGGCACCTGGTTCGGCCGGTACGGGCACAAGCGGCTGCCCGACGGCCTGGAGCCGGGACACGTCGTGGTCACCGACTCCGGCGGCGGCCGAGAGGTGGGCTTCTGGGGCTCGGAGAACTCGATGGGCGCGGTCGTCAAGGGCGCCAACGGCGTCATCACCGACGGGTACTGCCGCGACACCGACGAGCTGATCCGCCAGCGCACGCCGATCTGCACCCGCCACCGCGGGCGCCCGATCATCCCGGGCCGCATCGAGGTGGTCGAGGTCCAGACCACGGTCGCCTGCGGCGGCGTCCAGGTCCGGCCCGGCGACATCGTCGGTGCCGACGGCGACGGCTGCATCGTCGTGCCCGTCGAGGTCGCGCACGAGGTGGCGACGCACGCCCGCGCGGTGCTGCTCGCCGACATGAACGCCCGGCGCAAGCACTACGCCGCCCTCGGCCTCCCCGCCGACAGCACGGTCGACATCGAGGCCGTCGAGGCCTACTACGCCGGCCTCTGAGCCCGCAGGAGCAACCATGGCAGTGTCGCCCGGTTCGACCTCGGTAGGGCTCGCCGGACTCGGGAACCTGGGGCTTCCCCTGGCCACCACCCTCGTCCGAGCCGGCTGGGACCTCGCCGTGCTGGACGCCCATCCGACGCGCGCCGACCCGGTCGTCGCCCTCGGCGCGGATGCGGTGCCGGACGCGCGCGCCCTCGCCGGCCGCGACGTGCTCGTGCTCGCCGTCCCCGACGACGCCGCCGTCGAGGAGGTCATCGGCTCCTACCTGGCCGTCGACCGCCCCGGGCGGGCCGTCGTCGTGCACAGCACGGTGCTCCCGCAGACCGCGACGCGCCTGGCCGAGGTGGCGGCGGGGCACGGCGTGGACCTGCTCGACGCGCCGGTCAGCGGCGGGGCGGAGCGGGCCGGCACCGGCACGCTCACCGTGATGACCGGCGGTGACGCAGCCGTGGTGGACCGGCTGCGCCCGCTGCTGGACACCGTCGGCGACCCGGTGCTGCACGTCGGCCCGGTCGGCGCGGGCGCGGCGGCCAAGCTCGCCAACCAGCTCACGATGTTCGCGAACCTCGCGGGCGTCTACGAGGCGATCGACTTCGCGGCCGCGCACGGCGTCGAGACCGATGCCCTGCTCACCGCGCTGGAGACGAGCCTCGGCGACTCCTGGATCTCCCGCAACCTCGGCTTCTGGGACCGCACGGCCGCGGCGTACGACGAGAGCGGCACGCCGGTGCGCGACCGGCCATGGAGCAAGGACCTGGCCGAGGTGGTGCAGGCCGCCCGGGCCGCGGGCGTGCCGGTGCCGCTGGCCGGGTGGCTCGCCCAGACCGTGGCCGCGCGGGTCGAGGAGCACGCCGCGGCGGTGGAGCGGTGACCGCCGGGACCGCGACCCCGGTTGCGCCGCCCACGGCACCGGCGGCGTCGTCGGGGAGCGGGTCGGCCAGGCGCACCCGCGAGGCGCTCGCGGCCTACGGCTTCCTCGCGCCGTGGATCGCCGGGATGCTGCGAACTGCGCCGTCACCAACACCCGGCGCCTGCAGCAACAGCTCGACGACCCGAACCTGCCGGCGACCAAGCGCGCCGAGCTGGAGCTGTTCCGGTGAGCGTGCTCTACCCGTCCGGCTACCAGGCGAGCTCCGAGGGCGCGTTCGTGCGAGCGTACGAGAGCGTGGTCTTCGGGAACACATCGACGCGCGACGCCGCGCGTGCCTTCATGACAGAGGTCAACGCTGCCCTCGCAACGACCTGATCGGAGAGACACATACATGGCGAAGCACGACGGCGCGCTGGCGGGCATGACCGTCCTCGACCTCACCCAGGTGATGGCCGGCCCGTACTGCACGATGATCCTCGCGGACCTCGGGGCCGACGTCGTCAAGGTCGAGAACCCGGAGGCGGGCGACCAGACGCGTTCGTCGTTCGCGCACCCCGGCGCGTTCTTCGCGCTCAACCGCAACAAGCGCAGCATCACCCTCGACCTGAAGTCCGACGAGGGGCGCGCGACGTTCCACGAGCTGGCGCGCTCGGCCGACGTCGTGGTCGAGAACTGGCGGCCCGGCGTGGCGGCGAAGCTCGGCGTCGACCACGCCACGCTCGCCCCGCTCAACCCCGGCCTGATCTACGCGAGCGTGTCCGGCTTCGGCCAGACCGGCCCGTACGCCGACCGGCCCGGCTACGACCTGATCGCGCAGGCGATGGCCGGCATCATGAGCGTCACGGGGGAGCAGGGGGACCGGCCGGTGAAGTCGGGCATCCCGGTGGCCGACCTGGGCGCGGGTCTGTTCACGGCGGTCGGGATCCTCGCCGCCTGGGCGTCCCGGCAGCGCACCGGGGAGGGCCAGTACGTCGAGACGTCGCTGTTCGAAGCGGCGGTCGCGCTGTCGGTGTGGGAGTCGACGGAGTTCTGGGCCACGGGGGAGCCGCCGCAGGCGCTCGGCTCCGCCCACCGGATGTCCGCGCCCTACCAGGCGCTCGCCACGCGCGACGGCTTCATCACGGTGGGGGCCAACAACGAGCGCCTGTGGCAGCGGCTGTGCCGGGCCCTCGACGCGGAGGCGCTGGCCGACGACCCGCGGTTCGCCCACAACGACGACCGCATGGCCCACCGCGCGGAGCTGGTGGTCGAGCTGGAGCGGCGGCTGGTCGACGACGACACCGACGCCTGGGTGCAGCGGCTGCTCGCCGCAGGCGTGCCTGCCGGGCCGATCCAGGACTACCGGCAGGTGCTCGAGGAGGACCCGCACGTGCGGGCGCGCGGGATGGTGACGACGGTCGAGCACCCGGTGGAGGGCTCGGTCCCGGTGCTGTCCTCGCCGCTGCACATGTCGGGCACACCGGCCACGGTCCGCCGCCCGCCACCGCTGCTCGGGGAGCACAACGCCGAGGTCCTCGAGCGCGCCGCCGCCCCGCCGGAGAAGGGGACCGTCCGCAGCAGGCGTGACGGCCCGGTGCTGCACATCGAGCTGAGCAACCCGGCGCGGCGCAACGCGTTGACCTGGGAGATGTACGACGAGCTGCAGAAGCTCTGCGTCGCTGCGCGCACCGATGCCGACCTGCGGGTCGTGGTGCTGCGCGGCGCGGGCGAGGCGTTCGCCGCGGGCACCGACATCGCCCAGTTCACCGAGTTCGACGGCGCCACCGACGGGCTCGACTACGAGCGCCGCGTCGGCGCCGTGATCGAGGACCTGCTCGCCGTACCGGTGCCCGTCCTGGGCGTGGTGGACGGGCCCGCCGTCGGCGGCGGGCTCGCCCTCGCCGCGTGCTGCGACGTGCTGGTGGCCACCGACCGGGCCGTGTTCGGCGCGCCGATCGCGCGGACGCTGGGCAACATCCTCGCGCCGGCCGGCGTGGCCCGGCTGCAGCGCCGCCTCGGCGTCTCCCGGACGATGGGCATGCTGCTCACCTCCCGCACGATCGACGCGCAGGAGGCCGCGGCCGCCGGGTTCGTGCACGCCGTCGTGCCGCCCGCGGAGCTGGACGACGCCGCCGCCGAGCTCACCCGGCGGATCGCCACCGGAGCGCCGCGCACCCTGGCCGGGCTCAAGGAGATCGACCGGCGCCTCGCCGCCGCGGACGGCTCGGGCGACGTCGACGCCGACGACGTCCTCGCCGACTGCTACGGCAGCGCCGACTTCCGGGAAGGCGTGGCCGCGTTCGTCGCCCGCCGGGCACCGCGCTGGAGCGGCTCATGAGCGCGCGGATCGACACCCACCACCACTTCTGGCGCACGGCCGCGCAGGAGCAGCCGTGGCGCCACCCCTCCCACACCGAACTGGCCGCCGACTTCGAACCCGCCGACCTCGCCCCGCTCCTTGACGCGGCCGGCGTCGACTCCACCGTGCTCGTCGAGTCGGTCGACACCCCGGAGGAGAACGACCGGCTCGCCGCATACGCGGCCGCGTTCCCCCAGGTGGCGGGGGTGGTCGGGTGGCTGCCGCTCGCCGACCCGGCCATGGCTCGCGCCGAGCTCGACCGCGCCGACCGGGCCCGCTGGTGCGGCGTGCGCTGCCTCGTCGCCCGGGAACCCCTCGACTGGCTCGACCCCGGCCTGATGGGGACGCTGGCCGCCACCGACCTGGCCTGGGACGTCGTCCCGGTGACCGACACGCAGGTCGAGGCGGTGGTCGCGCTCGCGCGGCGCGTACCCGACCTGAGGATCGTCGCCGATCACCTGGCCCGCCCACCGCTGGAGACCGGCCACCTCGACGGCTGGGTCGCCCGGATCACCGCCCTCGCCGCCTGCCCGAACGTGGCGCTCAAGATCTCGATCGGGGTCGACCTGCTCACGGCCTGGCCGCGATGGGAGCCCGCCGCGATCGCCCCGGCCGTCGCCCACGCGGTGACGGCGTTCGGCCCCGACCGGCTGATGCTGGCCAGCAACTGGCCCGTCGTCACCGTGCACGCCGACTACACCACGGCCCTACGCGACCTCGACGCCGCGGTGGTCGCCGCGGGTGTCGACGAGGCCGGGCTGGCCGAGGTACGCGGCGGCACCGCGGCCCGCTGGTACCACCTGCCCCGCGGGTAGCCCGGACTCACGGACCGGCCTGTGGCTCACGCACCCCGTGTCCGCTCGCGCTACCGGTCGACGGCCGTCGACGGGGCGCGTGGGCGCGGGGAGGGTGCGTCAGCGCATGGGCGGCGTGCCGCGCAGGAGGAGCCAGGCGCCGGTGAGGGCGGCGAGCGCGGCGGCGGCGATCGTCGTGGCGGCGACGCCGGCGAGTGCGGCGGCAGCGCCGGCCGCGAGCGGGGCCGCGGCGAGCCCGGCGGTGTAGGCCAGGTTGTAGAGCGCGTACGCGGCGCCGTAGGCCGGGGGTCGGATGTGCTCGGCGAGGCCGCCGATCAGCACGAGTGTGGGCGCGAGCACGAGCTGGGCTCCGACCCCGACCACGAGCACGCCGGCGATGGAGGCGCCGGCCACCGGCAGCCCGCTCAGCACGAACCCGGTGGCCGCGATGAGCGTGCCGAGCGCGGCGACGCGGGCCGCGCCGAGCTGGTCGGTCACGATCCCGGCGAGCGGCGCGGCGAGCCCGCCGAGCAGCGCGGCCGCGCCGAAGACCAGCCCGATGCCGGTGGCGCCGAGCCCGAGCGCGGACAGGTGCAGGGGCAGCACCGGCTCGGCGAACGCGATCGCCGCGGCGCCCAGCGCGGTGAGCCCGATCAGGAGCCCGGCCTGCGGGCCGCGTGCGACCACCCGCAGCGGGGTGGGCGTCGGCACGGCGGCGGTGGGCCCGACCCAGATGATCCGGGCCACGGCGTCGAGCGCGGCCAATGCCGCGACCAGCAGGAACGGGGCGCGGGGGCCGAACGCGTCTGCGAGGAAGCCCGAGACGGCCGGCCCGAGCAGCACGCCGAACCCGACCGCGGAGAGCGCGAGCCCCATCACGGTGCCGCGCCGCTCGGGCGGGTGGGTGCTCGCGATCAGCGCGAGTCCGGCGGCCCAGCTCGCGGCCGCGGCGATGCCCTGCGCCGCCCGTGCCAGCAGGAGCACCGCGAGCCCGACGCTGCCCGGGACGTCGACGACCACCGCGAACAGCACCGTCGCGGCGGCGAGCGCGACAAGTCCGGCGAGCAGCGGGGCCCGCGGGCCGCTCCGGTCGACCCAGCGGCCCACCACCGGTGTCGCGACGAGCATCCCCACCGCGTACGCCCCGAAGAGCAGCCCGGCGGCACCGGCCGAGCCGGCGACGGCGGGGAGTGCGGGCAGCAGCGGGACGAGGCTGCCGTACAGGAACATGTCGACGGCGAGCGCCAGTGTGACGACGGCGACCGCGGCTCTGGGCCGGGTCGGTGCGCGGGATGTCACGGGAGGATTCCTCCGAGTACGGGCCGCAGGCTCGTGGCGTCGGCCGGGGGGACGAGGGCGGGGTCGTGGCCGGCGAGCAGCGCGGTGCCGCTCAGCCAGGCCAGGAGGTGCGCGGCGGCCGGGTCGGGGTCGGTGGTGAGCTCGGTCAACGCCGCACGCAACCGGTCGCGCCACATGTGGAAGCCGGCGGCCTTCTCCGCCACCGCCCCGGTCGAGCCGGCCGTGCGCAGGCTCACCGTCATCAGAGCGGCGAACCGGCGGTCGGTGTGCAGTGCCGCGAGCCACCCGAGCGCGAAGGCCTCGAGGCGGGCCGCGAGCGGGGTGGCCGGGGTGTCGAGGGCGGCCCACACCGGGGCGGCGACCACCTCCCACGTCTCGCCGAGTACGGCCCCGAGCAGCGCGTCCTTGTCGGCGAAGTGGTGGTAGACCGCGCCGCGCGTCACCCCCGCGGCCGCGGCGATCCCGGCGAGCGTCGCCCGGTCGGCCCCTTCGCGGGCGAAGGTGAAGAGCGCCGCGTCGATGAGAGCGGCGCGGGTGGCGGCGGTGTCCTCGGCCGTCCTGCGCATGCCACCTTCATACATTCGTGCATGTATGAAAGCAAGCGGCCGATTAGAGTGGACCCGTGTCCGACACGCACGTCCCAGAACAGGTCGTACTCCTCGACGACGACGGCCGGGCCATCGGCGTCGCCGACAAGGCCACCGTGCACGGGCCGACGACGCCGCTGCACCTGGCGTTCTCCTGCTACGGCTTCGACCGGGCCGGGCGGCTGCTGGTCACGAGGCGCGCCCGCCACAAGCCGACCTTCCCGGGCGTGCGCACCAACACCTGCTGCGGGCATCCCGCGCCGGGCGAGGCCATGGAGGACGCCGTCCGGCGCCGGCTCGCCGACGAGCTCGGCCTGCGGGCCGTGCACCTGCGGCTCGTGCTGCCCGACTTCGCCTACCGGGCCGCCGCCGGCGGCGTCGAGGAGAACGAACGGTGCCCGGTGTACGTGTGCACGCTCGTCGGTGAGCCGCGCGCCCGGGCCGACGAGGTCGAGTCGGCGGAGTGGTGGAGCTGGGAGGCGTTCCTCGCCGCGGCCGGCGCGGGGGAGCTCTCCCCGTGGGCGCAGCTGCAGGCCCCGCTGCTCGACGCCCGGCGCGCAGACTGGGGGCTCGTGCCGGCCTGACACCGCTCGATGGCAGGCTTGCCGAACGTGGGGACGCGATGAACGAGATCACGATCTTCAGCGGTTCGGCGCACCAGGAGCTCGCTGCCGCGATATGCCATCACCTGGAGGTGCCGCTGGCACCGTCGCGGGTCACGCGGTTCTCGAACGACTGCCTCGAGGTCCAGCTGCTGGCCAACTGTCGCGAGCGGGACGTGTTCATCGTGCAGCCGCTCGCGCCGCCGGTGCAGGAGCACCTCGTCGAGCTGCTGATGATGCTGGACGCCGCCCGCGGCGCGTCGGCCGCGCGGATCACGGTGGTGATGCCGCATTTCGCCTACGCCCGCTCGGACAAGAAGGGCGCGCCGCGGATCTCGATCGGCGCCCGGCTGATGGCCGACCTCATGAAGACCGCAGGGGCCGACCGGGTGCTCACGATGACGCTGCACTCCCCTCAGGTGCACGGCTTCTTCGGGGTGCCGGTCGACCACCTGCACGCGCTGCACGAGCTGGCCCGCCACTTCCGCGGCGGCGACCTGTCCAACACCGTCGTCGTGTCGCCCGACCTCGGCAACGCCAAGGAGGCCCAGCGCTTCGCCCGGCTGCTCGGCCTGCCGGTCGCGGCCGCCGCGAAGGAGCGGATCTCCGACGACAAGGTCGTGATCAGCTCGATCATCGGCGACGTCCGCGGCAAAGACGTCGTCGTGCTCGACGACGAGATCGCCCGCGGCAGCACGATCGTCGAGCTCCTCGACCGGCTCGTCGACCACGACATCGCCTCCGCGCGCGTGGCCACCACCCACGGCCTGTTCAGCGACGGGGCGCTGGAGCGGATCGGACGGCGCGACGACGTCGCGGAGATCGTGTGCACCAACACCGTGCCGGTGCCCGGCGCCGAGCACGCCCCGAAGCTCACCGTGCTCTCGATCGCCCCCGCGTTCGCCGAGGCCGTACGCCGGATCCACAACGGCGAGTCGGTGAGCGTCCTGTTCGAAGAGCACTGATGCTGGCCGGCGCGGCCCGGGCCGCGGCGGAGGACTGGGTGGCGCGGCACGTCGTGGCGGAGCCCTGGTTCCGCGGGGCGTACCTCGCCGGGTCCACGGCGGATCGGCCCGCCGCCTCGGTGCAGCCGCCGTGGTCGGACGTGGACGTGACGGTGGTGGTCGCCGGCGCGATCGCCCCGCCGAAACCGGGCAAGATCCGCCACCAGGGCGCGCTCCTGGACGTCACGTACCTGCCGGAGGAGCTGCTCGCCGACGCGGAGCGGGTGGCGGCCACGCACTACCTGGCCCCGTCGTTCGCCGGGGACGGCGTGCTCTTCGACCCCACCGGCCTGCTCGGACGGCTGCGGGCCGCGATCGCGCCGACGTACGCCGACGCGGTGAGGGTGCGCGTCGCCGACGTGTTCACCGCGATACGCATGCGGCTCGCCGCCCTCGACCCCGCAGCGTCCTGGCCCCAGCAGGTGATGGCGTGGCTCTTCCCGGCAGGCCTCGTCTCGGTGGCGGTGCTGGTGGCGGCCGGGCGCCGGCCCACGGTCCGGCTGCGCTACCAGCGCGCTCGCGACGTGCTGCGGGATGCCGGCCGACCGGACCTCCACCTGCGGATGCTGGACCTGCTCGGCTGTGCCGACGTGGACGCCGCGGTAGTGGCACGCCACCTCGACCGCCTGGCAGAGGTGTTCGACGAGGCCGCCGCCGTGGGCCGCACACCGTTCTTCTTCTCGTCGGACATCAGCGCCGAGGCCCGGCCCATCGCGATCGACGGGAGCCGCGCACTGGTCGCCTCGGGCGACCACCGGGAGGCCGTCTTCTGGATCATCGCGACCTTCGCCCGCTGCCAGCAGATCCTCGACGCCGACGCGTCACCGGAGCGCTCACGGGCCGGGGAACGCGCGTTCCGGTCGGCGCTGGCCGAGCTCACGGGCGTCCACGGCCCGGACCACCTGCGCGCCCGCGCCGCCGCCACCCTCGCCTTCCTCCCGGAGCTGGAGGACGCGACAGCGACGATCGCCGGCCTCGCCGGCTGACACACGTCGCCGATCCGGGCCTGACCTGGGTCAACCGGATACCGTCGCGGGCATGGTCAGCAGGATGATCGCGGTAGCCATCGACTGCCAGGATCCGGAGCGGTGCGCCACGTTCTGGTGCGCGGCGCTCGGCACCGAGGTGGACCGGCGGTGGCGCGACGCGCACGGCGTCGAGTACGTGCAGATCGGCACCGGGGACGGCGGCCCGCTGCTGCTGTTCCAGCCGGTGCCCGAGCCGAGGCCGGGCAAGAACCGGCTGCACCTGGACCTCGCAGCGGCCACCGGCACGCAGGAGGCCGAGATCGAGCGGCTCACCGACCTGGGCGCCACCCGGCTCGCCGACGACCCGGAGGTCCCGTGGGTGGTGCTCGCCGACCCCGAGGGCAACGAGTTCTGCGTGCTGCCACCCGGCCGTTGATCGACACGAGAAGCACGCCGACGCTGCCCCGATCGCGCTGGTGTACTTCTCGCCGCGAATGATCAGTTCGAGAAGGACCTCCGCGCTGCGGCGATCGCGATCGTGCGCTTCTCGCGTTGATCAGCGAGGTGTCGGCAGCACCGCGGTGTCACCCGCCGCGCCCGCGTGCTCCGCTGTGCGCCGGCGGCCGGGTCACCTTCCGGCTGCGCGATGGCGCCGCGCCGCGTCCGCCACGGCCCACAGCCCGCACGGCCATGCGAGGTAGGCGCTGCCGGTGCCGGGCAGCCCGCACCCGCGGCACCGGCTGTTGGCATCGGGGACGTGCTCCGAGAGGAGGGTCTCGACCACTCGCGGCATCTGCGCCAACTGCGCAGCAACAGGCCACGGTTCTGTAGCGTCCCGCATCGGGTCCGCACTCCTAGACAGCGTGGATCAAGGCCCCGGCCGTGGTGTTGCAGCACCCGGCCGGGGCCGCCTTCGTTCGGAAGGCTGTCACCATCTTCGCGTAGAACGCTCATTTTGCGCAGCAATGCTGATAGCTTCAGATCTCGCTGCTTCCGCTGATCGTGGCGGGCATCGCCTACATCGGCCGCATACGGTCAAGACATGCGGCTGCTGACCACCGGTGAACTCGCCCGTGAGCTGGGCGTGAGCCGTGGTGCCGTGTTGAAGTGGGCCAACGACGGCTTGATCATCCCGGCGTTCACCACCCCGGGCGGACACCTGCGGTGGGACCTGGATGATGTGCGCCGTCAGGTGCGTGAGCTGCGGGAGCGTGGCACCACCGACGAGTGAGGCATCGCCGCTGGGACTGGCGCACCGCCACGAGCGCGCGGCCTCAGTCGCTCCTTGGACCCCGGGTCGGTGCGGGCGCGGCCGTGAGCGACGGCGAGCCACAGCCGGCCGAACCGGCCGCTGCGTCACGAGTTCGCCACCCGGCGGGTAGGCGCCGTGACCGTCCGGCCATACGGTTCCGTCGTATGACGCCCGCCGCACGGCTCGCCAGGCTGACCGACGGCTACGTCGTGACCCAGCTGCTGTGGGTCGCGGCCGACCTCCGGGTGGCCGACGCGCTCGCCGAGGGCCCGCGCACCGCCGACGAGCTCGCCGCGCAGGTGGGCGCCGATGCGCGCGTGCTGCGCCGGGTGCTGCGTGGCCTGGCCGCCGAGGAGGTCCTCGACGAGCTCCCCGGTGGCCGGTTCGCGCTCACGGACACCGGGCAGCTGCTGCGGGAGGGGGTCGAGGGTTCGCAGCGGGGCGCGGTGCTCGCGCGCGGCGGGCTGTACTACGGCGCGTTGGCGGGGCTGCTGGACGCGATGCGCGACGGCGGTATCCCGTTCGAGCGCGTCCACGGGCGGACGTTCTTCGCGCATCTCGACGCGCACCCGGCGCAGAGCGCCCGGTTCCAGGCGTCGATGGCGGTGCGCGCGGCGCGGGAGGCGGCCGCGGTGGTGGAGGCGTACGACTTCGGGCGGTTCCGCTCGCTCGTCGACGTCGGCGGGGGACCGGGCGTGCTGCTCGCGACGATCTCGCGAGCGGCGCCGGAGCTGTCCGTGGTGTTGTTCGACCGCCCCGAGGTCGTGCGGGAGGCGACGCTGCCGGCCGTCGGCGGCGACTTCTTCACGGAGGTCCCCGCCGGGGCGCAGGCGTACCTGCTCTCCCGCGTGCTCCACGACTGGTCCGACGCCGAGGCCGGCGCGATCCTGGCGACCGTCCGCCGCGCGATGCCGGACGGGGGCACGTTGCTGCTGGTCGAGGCGGTGCTCCCGGAACGCGCGGCCGACGACCCGGCGGCCGTGCTGATGGACCTGCACATGCTGACGTTGCTGCGCGGCCAGGAGCGGACGGCCGACGAGTTCGGGGCGCTGCTGGACGCGGCCGGCTTCCGGCTCGACCGGGTCGTGGCCGCCGACCCGGCGAGCGGGGTGCATGTCCTCGAGGCCCGGCCGGTCTCCGGCTGACGCCGCTTCTCGGCGGGCAAGCGCCGGAAGGTGCGCCCGCACACCGACATCGGCCTTCGCACACCGACTGCAGTCGATGTGCGGGAGCAGGAGTCGGTGTGCGAGCGCCCGTTCGGTGGACGCCGGCCCTCGACGATGCCGGAATCAGGCGTCGAGGTCCTGCGCTTCCTCGTCGTCGGGTGGCGTCTCGCCCTCGCGGGCGTCGCGGTCGGCCCATTCGAGGAGCTCGTCGATGAGGTAGACGGCGTCGTCGATGCCCGCGTGCAGGTCGCCGAGCTCCGCGAAGCGGGGCGGGACGGTGGCGATGGTGAAGTCGCGCGGGTCGGCGTCGTCGACCTCGTCCCAGCGGATCGGGGTGGACACCACGGCCTCGGGCACGCCGCGCACGGAGTACGCGCAGCGGATGGTGTGGTCGCGGGTGTTCTGGTTGTAGTCGACGAAGATCGACTTGGGGTCGCGGTCCTTGCGCCACCACGTCAGGTCGACGAGGTCGCAGCGGCGGGCCACCTCGCGGGCGAACGCGTGCGCGGCCCGGCGGACGTCGGCGAACCCGTGGTCGGGCGCGATCCGCACGTACACGTGCATGCCCTTGCCACCCGACGTCTTCGGCCAGCCCGTGGCGCCGAGCTCGTCGAGCACCTCGTGGGCGACGTGCGCGACGCGCCGCACGTCGGAATAGTCGGCGTCGGGCATCGGGTCCAGGTCGATGCGCCACTCGTCGGGCTTCTCGGTGTCGGCGCGGCGGGAGTTCCACGGATGGAACTCGACCGTGGACATCTGCACCGCCCACACGACGTCGGCGGGGTGCTGCACGCACAGCTCGTCGGCGGTGCGGTTCCAGCGGGGGAAGTGGATGCGCACGGTCTGCACCCATTCGGGTGCGCCCTTGGGCAGCCGCTTCTGGTGCACCTTCTCGCCGGTGACGCCGGTGGGGAAGCGGTGCAGCATGCACGGGCGGTCGCGCAGCGCGCGCACGATGCCGTCGGAGACGGCGAGGTAGTACTTCGCCAGGTCGAGCTTGGTCTCCCCGCGGGCCGGGAAGTACACCCGGTCGGGGTTGGAGATCCGGACGACGCGGTCGCCGACCTCCAGCTCGATGGCGGAGCCCGCCACGGCCTAGTGCCCCCCGCGCCGCCAGGCGGTGCGCTTGCGGATCGAGTGCAGCACGAGCCCGATCGCCATGACGATCGCGATCCCGGTGAGCCACACGTTCTCGATGCGCCCCTGGTGGTTGCCGATGTTCATGACCAGCAGGACGAAGACGCTGACCCAGCCGGCGGCGATCATCCCGCGGGGGAACCCACCGTGCCAGCCCCACTCCACCGACGGCTCGTCCTGCGGGTCGACCGCGGGCCGCTGTGCGAGCTCGCGCGAGTTCCGTGCCACGCTGTCCTCCTGATCCGGATGCGGACCTCATCGTCGCACAACGCCGCACCGGGGATGATGGACGGTGATGACCATTCGCTCCGTTCTCGTGCTGGGCTCCACCGGCTCCGTCGGCACGCAGGCACTCGACGTCGTCGCCGCACACCCCGACCGGTTCACGGTCGCGGGTCTCGCGGCGGGTGGCCGTGACATCGACCTGCTGGTGCGGCAGGTGCGGGAGCACCGCGTGCCCCGGCTCGCCGTCGCGAGCGCCGCCACCGCCGCCGCGCTGCGCGAGCGGCTGCCCGGCGTCGACGTGCTCGCCGGGCCGGAGGCAGCCACCGAGCTCACCGCCACCGCGGGCGCCGACACCGTGCTCAACGCCATCACGGGGTCGGTCGGGCTCGGCCCCACGCTCGCCGCGCTCGCCGCCGGCTCCACCCTCGCGCTCGCCAACAAGGAGTCGCTGGTGGCCGGGGGAGCGCTGGTCACGGGCGCGGCGGAGCCGGGGCAGATCGTGCCGGTCGACTCCGAGCACTCGGCGCTGGCCCAGTGCCTGCGCGGAGGCCGGGCCGACGAGGTGGAGCGGCTCGTGCTCACCGCGTCCGGTGGCCCGTTCCGCGGCCGGCGGCGCGAGGAGCTCGCGGACGTCACCGTGGCGCAGGCGCTGGCCCACCCGACGTGGGACATGGGGCCGGTCGTCACGATCAACTCGGCCACGCTCGTCAACAAGGGGCTCGAGCTCATCGAGGCCCACCTGCTGTTCGGGGTGCCGTACGAGCGTATCGACGTGGTGGTGCACCCGCAGTCGATCGTGCACTCGATGGTGACCTTCACCGACGGGTCCACGCTCGCCCAGGCCAGCCCACCGGACATGAAGCTCCCGATCGCACTCGCACTGGGCTGGCCGGATCGGCTCGCCGGCGCGGCCCGCCCGTGCCGGTGGGACACCGCGCAGAGCTGGACGTTCGAGCCGCTCGACGACGATGCGCTGCCCGGTGTGCGGCTGGCCCGCGCGGCCGGCAGCGCGGGCGGCTGCGTCCCCGCCGTGTTCAACGCGGCGAACGAGGAGGCCGTGGCCGCGTTCGTGGCCGGCGAGCTGCCGTTCCTCGGGATCTGCGACCTGCTGGAGCGCGTGCTCGACGCGGCCGACGGCTGGACCGCCGATCCCGCTACGGTGGCGGACGTGCTGGCTGCGGAGGAGTGGGCGAGGGCTCGTGCGGGCGAGCTCGCCACCTCGAGGAGGGCGTCCCTCTCATGATGTTCGTGTTCGGGATCCTGCTGCTCTTCGGCGGGATCATGATCTCGGTGGCCTGGCACGAGCTCGGGCACTACCTCGCGGCCCGGAAGTTCGGGATCAGGGTCCCGGAGTTCTTCGTCGGGTTCGGCAGGACGATCTGGTCCCGCAAGGTCGGCGAGACCGAGTTCGGGATCAAGATGATCCCGCTCGGCGGCTACATCCGGATGATCGGCATGCTCCCGCCCGCGAAGGGGGAGACGCTGGGCCGCACCCGGAGCACCGGCCCGTTCCAGGGCCTGGTCGACGATGCGCGACGGCTGTCGAGGACCGCCTCGGACGTGCGCCAGGAGCTCCGGGCCCAGCCTGCGTGGAAGCGGGTCCTCCTGCGGGTGGTCACCCTGGTCGTGGGCCTGGTGGACGACGCACGGCAGCAGTCGGCGATGGATGTCCGGCCCGAGGACGCGCACCGGCAGTTCTACACCCGCGCGCCCTGGAAGCGGATCATCGTGATGGCGGCCGGGCCGTTCCAGAACCTGATCCTCGCCGTCTTCCTGTTCGCGATCGCGATCATGGGGATCGGGGTCCCGACCAGCAGCACCACGGTCTCCACGGTCAGCCAGTGCGTCCTCCCCGCCACCGCGCCGCAGACCGAGCAGTGCCCGGCGGACGCGCCGCCGAGCCCGGCCGCGGCCGCCGGCCTCCTGCCGGGCGACATGATCGTCGCGTTCAACGGCGCTCCGGTGGCTGAGAACGACTGGCGCTCCCTGCAGGAGGCCATTCGTGCCGCCTCCGGCACGGTCACCATCACGGTGGAGCGCGGCGATCAGCGGCTCGACCTCACCCCCACCCTGATCCGAACCCAGGCTCAGGACCTGGACGCCCCGGACCGCGTCGTGGACGTGAGCTTCCTCGGCGTCACACCGGTGCCGACCATCGCGCGGCAGGGCCCCGTGGCCGTGGTCGAGGCGGTCGGCGACGTCATCGCGCGCACCGGGCTGGCGATCATCAACCTGCCCGACCGGATGCCGAACCTGTTCGGCTCGGCGTTCCTCGGCGCCGAGCGCGACCAGAACGGACCGGTCGGCATCGTCGGCGTGTCCCGGATCGGGGGCGAGTTCCTCGCCAACGAGGACTTCACCGCGACGCAGCAGGTGCTGTTCCTGCTCAACCTGCTGGCGCTGGTGAACATCTCGCTGTTCCTGTTCAACATGCTGCCGTTGCCCCCGCTCGACGGCGGGCAGATCTTCCCGGCGGTGTGGGAGGCGGTGAAGAAGCGGGTCGCGCGGCTTCGCGGGAAGCCGAATCCCGGGCCGGTGGACGCGGCGAAGCTGCTACCGATCGCCTACGTGGTGGCGCTGTTGTTCTTCGGGTGGAGTGCAGTCCTGCTGGTCGCGGACGTGGTCAACCCGATCCAGCTGCCGTTCTGACGCCCGTGCCTCACCGGGCCCCCTGCGCCGAGTGCCACCACTCGGTGGCGCGCTCGCGCTGCGCGGCCACGGTGGCGAGCAGGCTCGGGTCGGCCGCGGCGAACGTCTCGACGACGTCGCCGAGCCGCACCGGCTCGCCCATGCGCATGACGTAGACGTTCAGGCCGCCGCCCATGTCCCGCTGCATGCCGCTCGGGAAGGTGTCCAGCCGCGAGCCCTGGACCGCGACGAACCAGCCCTGCGGTTCGAGCTCCTCGCGGATCCGGACGAGGACCTCGAACATGTCATGGGCGCTCACCTCGATGGCCGGTCCGGACCACTCCAGCTCCGCCCGGTACATGTCTTCGGGCCCCCGTGCCGCCCACCACCAGTGCAGCATCGCCTGCTGCCGCTCGTCACCCCGCACCAGGACCACCGGCACGTCGTCGGACCGCTCGTCGCCCTCGCCGTCGCGCGGGCGGGCAGGCGACTCCGGTTCGCTCCTGGCGTACGACTCGGAGGCGAGGATCCGCTCCAGCTCGATGCGGACCGTCGGCAGGTCGACGAATTTCGCGATCGCAGCCGTGGCCGCGGACAGCCCGTCGTCCAGCATGCCGAGCAGCAGGTGCTCGACGCCGAGGTAGTGGTGACCGTGACGTCTTGCCTGGCCCTCGGCGTGCCGGAGCACGTCGCGGTACCGGGGCGTCGGTTGCAGCGGGGCGGCATCGTCGGGCGGCACGGGCCTATCGTGGGCCCGATCGCCGCTCGGCGCACCATCTCGGGTGGCGATATCGGAGGTCGCAGCGGTGCCGCGCGCTCGACCCCGTCCTCGCAGAGGCCCAGGGCCATGCGAGGACCAGCCTCAGCGCGCGTCAGCGGCGAGCAGCCGGCCCGCGTCCGGCACCCGCGGTTCCAGGCCCAGCTCCGTGAGGATCCGGTGCGTGGTGGCGGTGGCCGCGGACAGCACCGGGAGGCCGGCCTCCTCCTCGACGGCCCGGATCGACGCCAGGGAAGGCATCTGCACGCAGGCGGAGAGCACGAGCGCGTCGGCGCCGGCCAGGCTGAGCTTGCGCCAGTGGTCGCGCAGGTCGGCGGGGTCGAGGCGGGCGACGGCGAGATTGTCGGGCACCTCGAGCGACAGGGCGTCCACCACCTCGATGCCGGCATCCTCGAGGTAGGCCACCACCAGCTCGGTGAGCGGCTTCATGTACGGCGTGATGATCGCGACCTTGCGGGCCCCGAGCGCCGCGATGCCGGACAGGAGCGCCCCGGCGCTCGACACGACAGGCGCATCCGAACCCTCCGCGCGCAGGGCGGCGGTGATCGTGTCCTCCGCGGTGCAGTGGTAGCCGGGGCCCTGGGCCATGATCGCGACGAGGCAGGCGGTGGCGACCACGTCGGGCCGGGCGTCGGCCAGTTCGGTGGCCGCCCGCTCCGCCTGGGCGTTCATGGCCCGCAGCTGCTCCGGCGTGACGTGCTGCATCCGCGCCCGCGCCGAGTGAAAGACGAACCGGTCGCCGGGCAGCTCCCGCTCGCGGGCGGCGAGCATGCGCGGGAGCTCGGTCTCCATCGTGAGGTTCGAGCTCGGGACGATCATCCCGATGTGGTGGGTCCCCATGCTCAACGCCTACCCACCGGGCGCATCTCGGGCACGGTCAGCTCACCCGCGTCGACGATGAGCTCGTCGTCGAGGTAGAGGGAGTTTCCGCGCATCGGGATGTCGAAGTGGCAGGGGGTGTCGTTGGGGCCGCCGAGCTCGTTGTTCGGTCCGATCGAGAACATGACGTTGCCGTAGAAGCTGCGCAGTTCCATGCCCATGCCGCCGCCGAACTGGGTGAGGCCGTGCCAGTGGGCGCGCTCGTCGAGGCCCCAGCCGACGTGGCTCATCCCGTAGCCGCGGGGGTCGTCGAAGCTCTTGATGTACGAGCTGAGCAGGTCGGCATCGAGTTCGCCACGGATGTCGCGGATGAATCCCTGCTCGATGGTGATCTCCACCGGGGTCTGCACGTAGGTGTTGAACGGCAGCAGCACGTCGCCGGGGGCGAGGACGATCTTGCCGTCGACGCCGTCATCGGCGCCGCCGGTGAACACGAACGCGGCGGGCCAGTGGTCCCAGCGGCCGGGCTGGTCGGTGTAGCCGTACTCGCTCATCGTCGGGTAGACGCCGAGCCGGTAGGTGACGTCGGTGCCGTGCGGGCTCGTGATGCGCATGGTCTGGGCCTTGGCCAGCAGCTCGGCGCCCACCTCGACCCGTTCCCGCAGCTCCGTCGTCGGCATCAGCCGGGCGAGCAGCGGGGCCGGCTCGACGGCGGTGAGGATGCGCGTGCCGGCGCCCTGGATCTCGAACTGCTCCTTGCTGAACAGCAGGAACGTGCAGTCGACGAGCATGTCGGCGCGCTTGAGCGCCTCGACGGCGAGGGGGTTCGCGGCGAGCCCGGAGTCGCCGACGGCCCAGGCGCTCGACGCCGAGGCCGGCGAGGGGAGCCGCAGGTGGAACGTCGCCGCCCCCAGCTTCTGCGCCGCCCACATGAACGCGTCGGCGTACTCGCCGCGCTCGGCGCCGCGGGTCAGCACGGCCACCGTCTCGCCCTCGTGCACCCCGGACAGCGTCAGCTGCTGCAGGCAGATCTCGTTGAACAGGTTCTGGTCCACAGGTCCCTCCGGAGATAGTCCGAACACTGACGATCCCTTGGTGGGCCGGTCCGGTCAAGGCCCGGCGTGTTGCGAGCACGTCACCAACGGCGTGCTTAGCTGAGGCGGTGAGCACCGGGGGAGTGGCGGGACGTGCGGGGATCGACCCCTCGAAGGGGCTGCCGCCGCCTCCCGAGCTGCTCGCGGCGCCCGGCTACGTGGCCCGCCGGCTGCACCAGGCCTACACCGCGGCGTGGGTCCGGCTCGTCGACCCGGTGCTCACCGGACCGCAGTTCGCGGTGCTCACGGCGGTGAACGCCTACCCGGGGGTCGAGCAGGGTTCGCTCGCGTCGTCCGTCGCGCTCGACCGGTCGACGATGGCGAGCATCGTGCGCCGGCTCGAGGACCGGGGCCTGATCGTCCGGGAACGGCCGGCCGCGGACGGCCGCAAGCGCCTGCTGTACCTGACGCCCGAGGGCGAAGTGACCCTCCGCGAGACCGACCGGCGGGCCCGTGACCTGGACAAACTGCTCATGCAGGGCTACGACCGCGCGGAGCAGGTGGCCCTGCTGCGCCGCCTCACGGCGCTGACGGAGCACTGGGAGAGCCTGGTCGACGACTGACCCGCCCGGCCCGGTTGCAGCAAAGCCACTTTCCCGCAACGACGTTGCAGGAAAGTGGCTTTGCTGCAATGCGGCCGAGCGGGGTGCATCGGGTTTCTGACGCGTTACAGCTCGCCGAACCCCTTGCGCTCCGGGATCGTCAGTGTTCGGATTATCTCCGTCGGGCTCACCCCGGCATCTGTCCACTGTGGATCTAGGAGGAGCGCCAGTGCCGGCAAGCCAGTCCTTCGCCGTCACCATCGCCGGTGGCGGTCTCGGCGGTCTCACCACCGCGCTCGCGCTGCGCCGGCGCGGGCTGCGGGCCACCGTGCTGGAGCAGGCGCCGGAGCTGGGCGAGGTGGGTGCCGGGATCCAGACCGCGCCGAACGCCAGCCGGATCCTGCTCGGGCTGGGCCTGCGGCGGCAGCTGGAGGCGATCCACACCGAGCCGCAGGACCAGGTGCGCCGCCGCTGGACGGACGGCAGCATCATCGCCACGCTGCCGCTCGGGGATCGGGTCAAGCGGGAGTTCGGCGCCCCGTACTGGCACTACCACCGCGCCGACCTGCACCAGGTCCTGCTCGACGCCTGCGTGGACCCGCAGGGGGCCGGGCCGGTCGTGGAGGTGCACACGGGCGCGCAGGTCGTCGACATCGACCTCGCCGACCCGACTCGGCCGGTGGCCCTCACCACCGACGGCCGCCGCTTCCCCGGTGACCTGCTCGTCGGGGCGGACGGGATCCGCTCGGCCGTCCGTGACGCGATGGGCCTGCCCGACACGCTCACCTTCTCCGGGGAGATGGCCTACCGCGCGCTCATCCCCGGCGACAAGATCGCGGCCGACCCGGCGACCCGCTTCCTGCTCGACCGGTTCCACTCCACGATCTGGTACGGCCCGGACCTGCACCTCGTGCACTACTTCATCCGCGGCGGCGAGTACCTGAACGTCGTGGCGATCGTGCCGAACACCCTCGACGTGGAGCAGACGTGGGCCGGGCCGGCCACCGCGGACGAGATGGTCGACGCGTTCTCCGGCTGGGACGACCGGGTGGCGGCGATGCTGTCCAAGGCCGAGGGGGACGCCTCCAAGTGGGCGATGTTCCGCCGCCACCGCGACCCCGTCTGGGTGGACGGCCATGTCGCGCTCCTCGGCGACGCCTGCCACGCGATGTTGCCCTACCAGGCGCAAGGCGCCTCGCAGGCGATGGAGGACGCGGCTGTGCTCGCGGAGGAGTTGGGCGCGGTCACCCGGGACGGGATCGCGGGCGCCCTCGTCCGGTACGTGTCCCGCCGCGCCACGCACGCGGGCATGGTCCAGGATGCCTCCCTGGAGAACATGCGCTTCTACCACCTGCCCGACGGCCCGGAGCAGGAGGAGCGCGACCGCACGTTGCGCGACTTCCAGGGCGAGTCCGACGTCTCCTACGACTGGCTCTGGCGCGGCACGCCGTTGAACAACCCCGACCTCGAGTCCTTCTCCTACCCGTTCGTGCGCTGATCCCCCCGAGAACGGAGCCCACCACATGCGTACCGGCGACCAGGTCGTGCAGGACCTCCCCTGGAAATGGGGAGTGCAGGGCAAGATCTTCATCATCGGCGGGCTCGGCTACATGTTCGACGCCTGGGACGTCGCCCTCAACGGCTTCCTCACGCCGCTGCTCGGAACCGAGTTCGGCCTGTCCACGGGGCAGCGTGGGCTGGTCGCCACGGCCAACCTCGTCGGCATGGCGGTGGGCGCGGTCGCCTGGGGCACGGTCGCCGACCGCGTGGGCCGCAAGCGCGCGTTCAGCGTCACGCTGCTGATCTTCGCGCTGTTCTCCGTGCTCGGTGCGCTCTCGCCGAGCTGGGAGGCGTTCCTCGTGCTGCGCTTCCTCGCCGGCATCGGCCTCGGCGGCTGCATCCCCGTCGACTACGCGCTGGTCAGCGAGTTCTCCCCGAAGAAGCAGCGCGGCCGGGTACTGGCTGCGATGGACGGCTGGTGGCCGATCGGCGCCACGCTGGCCGGGGTCTCGGCGACGTTCCTCGTGGCGGTGCCGGGCAACTGGCGCTGGATGCTGGCGATGATGGTGCTGCCCGCGCTGCTGCTGTTCTGGGTGCGCCGCGGCATCCCCGAGTCGCCGCTCTACCTGGCCCGCACCGGCCGCGAGGCCGAGGCCCGCGCCGTGATCGACGACCTCGTGCTGCGGACCGGCGCCGCGTACGAGATGTACGAGATCCCGGCTGCGGCCACGGTCGCGCAGCGGCGTCGCGGGGTCGCCGCAGCGCTGGAGCAGCTGCGGCTGGTGTGGGCCTTCAACCCGCGGATCACGTCGGTCGCGTGGGCGCTGTTCATCTCGGTGATGCTCGTGTACTACGCGGCGCTGTCGTGGATGCCGTCGATCCTGCGCGCCCAGGGCATGGACGAGGTCGCCGCGTTCGCCGGCACGACGATCATGAACGCGGTCGGCATCCTCGGCGTGGTCACGTCCGTGCTGCTCGTGGAGGTCGTCGGGCGCAAGTGGGTGATCGGGGTGTCCGGGCCGGCCGCAGCAGCCGCGCTGGTGGTGTTCGCCCTGGTCCTGGACGTGCCGTCCGCGGCCATCGCGATGATCGCCGTGTTCGGCTTCCTGTCGCTCACGGTGATCCCGGTGATGTACGCCTACGTCTCCGAGCTCTACCCGACGCCGCTGCGGGCGAGCGGGTTCGGGTGGGCGTCGTCGTCGAGCCGGGCGGTCACCGGCTTCGCGCCGCTGCTCTTCGGCAGCGTGCTGTGGCCGGTGCTGGGGCTGCCGCTGACCTTCACCGTGCTCGGTGTGCTGGTGGTCGCCGCCGTGCTGTGGATGACCGTGGCCGCACCGGAGACGCGCGGCCGCGAGCTCGACCACATCGTCGACGAGGACGGTGACGCGGAGGCCCTCCTGATCGCCCCGGACGCAGCTGCGACGAAGTGAAGCCCGCACCGTTCACCTACCACCGCGCCCGGACCGTCTCGGGCGCGGTGGGGCTGCTCGCCGAGCTGGGGGACGACGCCAAGGTCATCGCCGGCGGGCAGAGCCTGGTCGCGATGATGAACTTCCGCCTGGCCCGGCCCGAGCACCTGATCGACATCGGCCGGATCCCCGGGCTCGACACGATCTCCCGGGACGGGGACGCGCTGCGGGTCGGTGCGCTCGTCACCCACCACGCCGTCGAGACGGCCGACCTCGGGCCCGGCTTCCGGGTGCTGTCCGAGGCGATGCGCTGGGTCGGGCACCTGCCGATCCGCACGCGCGGGACGGTCGGCGGCAGCCTCGCGCACGCCGACGCCACCGCGGAGTGGTGCCTGCTCGCCGTGTTGCTCGGCGCGCGGATCGTGGTCGAGGGCCCCGCGGGTCGGCGGGGCATTCCGGCCGGGGAGTTCTTCCAGGGGGTGTTCACGACGGCGCTGGGGCCGGACGAGCTGATCGTCGAGGTGGTGTTCCCCCGGCCGGCGCCCCGCGCGGCACTGACGGAGTTCGCCGAGCGGCAGGGCGACTTCGCGCTCGTCGCCGCCGCGGTGGACCTGGACACGCCGCGCGTCGTACTGGGCGGCGTCGCACCGGTCCCGCTGCGGGTTCCGGAGGCAGAGGCGGCACTCGCCGCATCGGGCACGCCCGCGGAGGTCGGCCACGCAGCGGCCGCGGCGATCGAGGTCCGCGACGAGCCGGGGGCGAGCGCGCACTACCGGCGCGCGCTCACCCGCACGCTGGTCGGCCGGGCGTGTGCCGAGGCGGCCCGCGCCCATGATCCGGTGATCACGAGGTACCCCGATGAGTGAGCCACGCTTCCGCAGGGACGGCGCCTGGGTGGGCGCCTCGGTGCCCCGCCGCGAGGACCCCCGGCTGCTGGCCGGCCGCGGCCGGTTCGTCGACGACATCACCCTGCCCGGGATGCTGCACGCCCAGTTCGTCCGCAGCACCGTGGCCCACGGGCGGATCCTCGCGGTCGACCTCGACGACGTCCGCGCGGTGCCGGGCGTCGTCGCCGCGTTCTCCGCGGCCGATCTCGACCTCGGTGACATCACCGCGCTGCTCGACCGGCCGCCGCACGAGTTCGTGCCCACCGCGATGCCGGTGCTCGCCCGCCACAAGGTCCGCTACGTCGGCGAGCCCCTGGCCATCGTGATCGCCCGCGACCCGTACGCCGCCGAGGACGGGCTCGAGGCCGCGGTCGTCGAGTACGAGGACCTCGACCCGGTCGTCACCGACACCGCCGCCCTTGCCGAGGGCGCCGCGCTCGTGCACGCCGAGGCCCCGCGCAACACGCTCGTGGACGTCTCGCTGTTCGCCACCGAGGGCATCGACGACGTGTTCGCCGAGGCGCCGTGCGTCGTCCGGGTGCGGACCAAGACCGGCCGGCAGAACGCGCTCCCGCTCGAAACCCGTGGCGTCGTCGCCCACTGGGACGACCGCGACGAGCAGCTGCTCGTCCAGACGGCCACCCAGGTGCCCCACCAGGTGCGCACGGTGCTCGCGAGCTGCGTCGGCCTGCACGAGAAGCAGGTGCGGGTCACCGTCCCGGACATGGGTGGCGGGTTCGGGCAGAAGTGCGTGGTCGGACGCGAGGAGATCGCCGCCGCGGCCGCCGCGCTGCGGCTGCGCCGCCCCGTGAAGTGGATCGAGGACCGCCGCGACGCCCTCACCGCCGCGTTCCTCGCCCGCGAGCAGCGCTACGACGTGCGCGCCGCGTTCGACGCCGAGGGCCACATCCTCGGCCTGGACGCCGACGTCGTCTGCGACATGGGCGCCTACTCCTGCTACCCGTTCACGGCCGGCATCGAGCCGCTGATGGCGTCGGCGGAGATGCCGTCGGTGTACCAGGTGCCCGCCTACCGGGTGCGCGGCCGCGCCGTCACCACGAACAAGGCACCCACCGGGCCGTACCGCGGCGTGAGCCGGCCGCAGTACGTCATGGTCATGGAGCGGCTGATGGAGCGGGCCGCCCGGGAGCTGGGCATCGACCCCGTCGAGATCCGGCGCCGCAACGTGATCACCGTGTTCCCCTACACCGGCGTCAACCGGATCACCTACGACCCGGGCTCGTACCGGGAGTCCCTGGATCTGTGCGAGCAGGTACTGCGCGACGAGGGCTGGTACGACGTGCGCGACTCGGAACGCGTGATAGGGATCGGCTACTCCTGCTTCTCCGAGCGCACCGGTTACGGATCGGGCGCCTTCGCGCAGCGGAAGATGCAGGTGGTGCCGGGGTTCGACATCTCGGAGATCCGGATGGACGTCTCCGGCACCGTCAGCGTCACCACCGGCACGATGAGCCACGGCCAGAGCCACGAGACGACGATGGCCCAGATCGTGGCCGACCGGCTCGGGCTCGACATCGCCCAGGTCAAGATCGTGCAGGGCGACACGGACCGGATCACCTACGGCTGGGGATCGTTCGCCAGCCGCTCGATCACGATCGGCGGGAGTGCGGTCGCCGCGGCGTCGGTGAAGCTCGGCGACGAGCTGCGGGAGATCGCGGCGCACCTCCTCGACGCCGACGTCGACTCGGCCGAGCTGGACGGCGCCGGCGGCGTGCGGCTGCGGGACGACCCGGCGCGGCGGCTCTCGTTCGCCGAGCTCGCCGACGTCGCCTACCTGCGGTCGCACCTGCTGCCCAAGGGCATCGGACCCGGGCTCACGGCGACCGCGAGCTTCGACGTCGCCGGTGACGGCACGTTCTCCAACGCCACCCACGGGGTCGTCGTCGAGCTGGACCCGGGCACCGGCGGCGTGCGGATCCTCCGGTACGTGTGCGTGGAGGACTGCGGCGTGGCCATCCACCCGCAGATCGTCGAGGGGCAGTGCCGGGGCGGCATCGCGCAGGGGATCGCCGGTGCGCTGTTCGAGCAGATCACCTACGACGACGCCGGGCAGCCCCTCGCCCCGAGCCTGATGGAGTACAAGGTGCCGACCGCGTCGGAGATCCCCGACGTCGCGATCCACCACCTCGAGACGCCGTGCGCGTTCACCGCGAACGGCGCCAAGGGGGCGGGTGAGGGCGGCACGATCGGCGCCCCGGCCGCCGTGCTCAACGCCGTGAACGACGCGCTGCGCGCCACGGGCGTGGAGCTGGACGACACCCCGATCGCACGCGAGGCCGTGCACCGGGCCCTGAATTCGGCTCTGGAGGGAACGTTTGTCTGAGATCCAGCTGGTCGAGCTCACCGTGAACGGCGAGCGCCACGACCTCGCGATCGAGCCGCGCCGCACGCTCGTCGACGTGCTTCGTCACGACCTCGGCCTCACCGGCACCCACGTGGGCTGCGAGCATGGGATCTGCGGGGCGTGCACGGTGCTCGTCGACGGGGCACCGGCGCGGGCGTGCCTGGTGTTCGCCGCGCAGGTCGAGGACGCCGACATCCGCACGGTGGAGTCGCTCGCCGCGCCCGACGGCACGCTGTCGGACCTGCAGCGGTCGTTCTCCGCCCACCACGGCCTGCAGTGCGGGTTCTGTACCCCTGGGTTCCTGATGCTCGCCGAGGGCTTCCTCGCCGAGCGCCCCGAGGCGACGAAGGAGGAGATCCGCGAGGTGGTGGCGTCCAACCTGTGCCGGTGCACGGGCTACCAGACGATCGTCGAGGCCGTGGACGCGTGCGCGACCGACCGGAGGAGCGCATGACCGAGGCTGTCTACGAACGGGCCGGCTTCGGCGCGGCGGTGCGGCGAGGGGAGCGGCCGGCGATCGTCGTGGTCGACCTGACGCACGGGTTCACCGACCCGTCCGAGCCGACCGGTGCCGACCTCTCGGAGGTGGTCGCGGCGACGGCCGAACTGATCGAGGCCGGGCGGCCGGCGGGTGTGCCGGTGGTGTTCACGACGATCGCCTACACGGCCGCCGAGGCCGACGGGGACGCGATCACCTGGCTCACCAAGGCTCCCGGCATGCGTGCGTTGCGCGAGGGCAGCCCGGTGGTGGCGATCGACGACCGGCTGCCGGTCGACCCGGGCGACCACCTGATCACCAAGAAGGGCGCCTCGGCGTTCTTCGGCACCGGCCTCGCCGCGCTGCTCGCCGGCCTGCGGGTGGACACCGTGCTGATCTGCGGCGCCACCACCAGCGGCTGCGTGCGGGCCACCGCCGTCGACGCCGTGCAGGGCGGCTTCCCGGTGCTCGTGCCGCGCCAGTGCGTGGGCGACCGTGCCGCAGACCCGCACGAGGCGAACCTGTTCGACATCCAGGCGAAGTACGGGGACGTGATCGAGTTGACCGATGCCGTGGGCTATCTGGAGGTGGCGCGATGAGGGCGGTGCTGCAGTCGGCGCTCGCCGACCTCGCCGACGTGCCCGCGCAGTCGCGCTGGGTCCGCTCGGGCGACCTGCGGCTGCACGTCCTCGACTACGGCGGCGACGGCGTCCCGCTCGTCGTGCTGCCCGGGATCACCAGCCCGGCGATCACCATGGACTTCGTGGCGCGCGAGGTCACCGACCTCGTCCGCCCGATCGTCGTGGACGTCCGCGGGCGCGGCCTCTCCGACTCCGGGAAGTCCTACACCCTGGACGACTACGCGGACGACACGGTCGCCGTGCTCGACGGCCTCGACCGTCCGCTGTTGCTGGGGCATTCGATGGGCGCCCGGATCGCGGCGGTCGTCGCAGCGAGGGGCGTGCCGCTGCGGGGCACCGTGCTCGTCGACCCGCCGATGAGCGGGCCCGGCCGCGGCCCGTACCCGACCACCCTGGCGGCCTTCCTCGGCCAGCTGGAGCAGGCGCAGCGCGGCACGGACGCCGACGAGGTGGCCCGCTCATGGCCGCGCTGGCCCCGCCGGGAACAGGAGCTGCGGGCCCGCTGGCTGTCCAGCTGCGACGCCGACGCGGTGGCCGCCACCCACGCCGGGTTCGAGAGCGAGGATTTCTTCGCCACCTGGCCGCGGGTCCCGGCCGCGACCGTGCTGGTCCACGGCGGGGCGAGCCCGGTGGTCACGGCGGAGGGTGCGGCGGAGGCCGCGGCCACCAACCCGGCGGCCACGCTCGTCGAGGTGCCGGGGGCCGGCCACATGGTGTTCTGGGACGAGCCGGAGGCGGCGTTTCAGCTGGTGCGGGAGGCCCTCGGCGACCTTTCATGATCGTCGGCCGGCGCGTTCCCGACGCCTGACGTCGGGAAACGCGCCGATCCGACGATCATGCCGATGCGGCGGCCAGCAGGGCGGCGCGGATCTCGGCGATCACGTACGCCGGCCGGTCGGTGAGGTCGTGCCAGGTGAAACGCAGCAGCTGCCAGCCGGCCCGGACAAGGGCGTTCCCCTTCCGGCGATCCGCCCGGAACCGGTCGACATCCACGTGCCAGGCCCAGGAGTCGAACTCGATGGCGAGCTTGGCCTCGGGGAACGCGATGTCGATGGCCCAGCCCTCGAACGGTCGCCCGCGCTCCCAGCCGGTCAACCCGGCGTCCCGGAGGAGCGAGATCAGGATCCGCTCTGCGGCGGAGTCGGCTCGATCAGCCGCTGCGACCAGGAGTGCGGCGATATGTGAACTGCCCCGGGCGCCCATGGTCCGGCAGTACGCCTGGTACAGCGCGGTGAATCGGATGTGCTTCTGAAGGCCCCGGTCGAGGAACGCCGAGCCGTCGGGCAGCGCGATCGCGGTCTCCAACGCAGTGAGGGGTGCGGCTGTGCACCAGATGCCGCTGGTGAGGACCGTGTCGGCGGTGGGCAGATCGCGGCGGCGGACCCGGACGCCGGGGTAGCCGCGCAGCCCGAGCCGGCGCGGCGTGGTCACCTCGATCCGGGCGGGAACCACCGCGAGCATCCCGTGCCACCAGGCGGCGGCCGGTCCGGAGATCACTCCGCGGTCCCCGGCCCACATCCCGGCGGCGCGGATCCGGCCGCGATCGGCGAGTCGATGCCCAGCGGCGAGGAACACCCGCGGCGCCACCCGCCGCCATCCCTCCTCCTGGACCCGGCGCTGCAGCACCCGCTCCGGCAGCCCGCACGAGGCCGCCTGGGCAGCGGTGAGCAGCCCGTCCTGGCGGGCGAGAAGCGCGAGGAGCGCCCGGTTGGCGACCATTGCGCGAGGATCGCCCGGAGGCGGGCGCCACCGCGGCCGTTTCGGCAGATCGGGCGGCATGATCGTCGGACCGGCGCGTTTCCCTACGCCAGGCGTCGGGAAACGCGCCCATCTGCCGATCACTCCCGCGCGACGAGGTCCTGCCAGTAGCTGTCGGCGCCGGACATGTGGGCGTCGAGCAGCCGGACGGCGCGCTGCTCGTCGCGGTCTACGAGCGCGTCGAGGATCTCCTGGTGTTCGCGCAGCGACTGGCGGCGCCGGCCGAGGTCGCCGAAGTAGACGGCGCGCCGCCGTTCCGACATCAGGTAGAAGAGGTCGACCAGGCGCACGAGCACGGCGTTCTGCGTGGCCCGCACGATCCCGGTGTGGAAGACGCGGTCGAGCTCGGAGATGCGGGTGGCGTCGTCGATCGCGTCCTCCCAGCCCGCGAGGCAGCGGCGGAGCGCCTCGATGTCCTCCTCGCGGTGGCGGCGGCAGGCCAACCGGGCGGCCTCCAGCTCCTGGATGCGGCGGACCTCGCCGGCCTGGCCGCCCTCGTCGCCGGGCAGGGGGATGCCGAGCTCGGTGAACAGGCGCAGCGCCTCGATGCTGGCCGACTCGACCGTCAGGTAGACGCCGGACTTGGGTCTGCGCTCGATCAGGCGCAGCGTCTCCAGCACCGACAGGGCCTCGCGCACCTGGGTGCGGCTCGCCCGGAACCGCTCGGCGAGCTCCCGCTCCGACGGCGCACGCTCGTTGGGTGCGTAGCCGCGGGACAGGAGGAGGGGGACGATCTCCGCCACCAGGTTCATGGCCTTCCAATCTGGTCTGGCCAGATGTTAGCGGCGGCGGCGATCCGAGGAGCGTGGGAGGTGTCAGGTGAAAGATCCAGGTGCGCGCGTGGCCCCGGCCACCGTCAGCGGCGGCTGTCGGTGGGGCCGGGGATACTGGGTTGTGTGAGCGTCTCCCTGGGCATGCCCGCACCGCCCGCCCCGACCCTGGCCCCCCGTCGCAAGACCCGGCAGCTGCAGGTCGGGTCGGTGGGTGTCGGGTCGGAGCACCCGATCTCGGTGCAGTCGATGACCACCACCCTCACCTCCGACATCAACGCCACCCTCCAGCAGATCGCCGAGCTCACGGCGTCCGGGTGCGACATCGTGCGCGTCGCCTGCCCCAGCCAGGACGACGCCGACGCGCTTCCGGCGATCGCGAGGAAGTCGCAGATCCCGGTGATCGCCGACATCCACTTCCAGCCCAAGTACGTCTTCGCCGCGATCGAGGCCGGGTGTGCGGCGGTCCGGGTGAACCCGGGCAACATCCGCAAGTTCGACGACAAGGTCAAGGAGATCGCGGCCGCCGCGAAGGACCACGGCACCCCGATCCGCATCGGCGTCAACGCGGGCTCGCTCGACAAGCGCCTCATGGAGAAGTACGGCAAGGCCACGCCGGAGGCGCTGGTCGAGTCGGCGTTGTGGGAGGCGGGCCTGTTCGCCGAGCACGACTTCCACGACATCAAGATCTCGGTCAAGCACAACGACCCGGTCGTCATGGTCCGGGCCTACGAGCTGCTCGCGGAGGCCTGCGACTACCCGCTGCACCTCGGTGTCACCGAGGCCGGGCCGGCGTTCCAGGGCACGATCAAGTCGGCCGTCGCGTTCGGGGCGCTGCTGCGCCAGGGCATCGGCGACACCATCCGGGTCTCGCTCTCCGCGCCGCCGGTGGAGGAGATCAAGGTCGGCGCGCAGATCCTGCAGTCGTTCAACCTGCGGCCGCGCAAGCTGGAGATCGTCTCCTGCCCGTCGTGCGGCCGCGCGCAGGTGGACGTCTACAAGCTCGCCGACGAGGTCACGGCCGGCCTCACCGGCATGGAGGTGCCGCTGCGCGTCGCGGTCATGGGTTGCGTCGTGAACGGCCCGGGGGAGGCCCGCGAGGCCGATCTCGGTGTGGCGTCCGGCAACGGGAAGGGTCAGATCTTCGTCAAGGGCGAGGTGATCAAGACCGTGCCGGAGCACGCGATCGTCGAGACCCTGATCGAGGAGGCGATGAAGATCGCCGAGTCGGTCGAGGGCGAGGGCAGCCCGCAGGTCACCGTCGGCTGAAACGGCAGATCCCGTCGTGGGCACGAGCACGAGTGTCTGGCATCGTTGGGGGGTGCTTCGTCTCGCCGGAGCGCGGCTCCTCGACGACCGGGACCGCGCAGGTGTGCGCGCAGCCCTGGACGACGATCCGGTGGCCGCCTGCATGGTCGCCGCTCGTGTCGAGGTAGCAGGACTCGATCCGTGGCGGCTCGGTGGTGAGCTGTGGGCCGTCGGCCCGCGGTTCGACGGGCTCTGCTTCTCCGGCGCCAACCTCGTCCCGCTCCGCGGCGACCGTGCCGCGCTGCGCAGCTTCGCCGAGCGCGCCCGCCGTCACGGCCGCACCTGCTCGTCCCTCGTGGGGCGCGCCGAGCTGGTGCTGCCGCTCTGGGACGACCTGGCCACCCACTGGGCGCCGGCGCGTGAGGTGCGGGCCGACCAGCCGCTGATGGTGCTCGCCGGCTCCCCCGCCGTCGACCCCGACCCGTACGTGCGCCCGGTGCAGCCCGCCGAGCTGGACCGCTACCTGCCCGCCGCCGTCTCGATGTTCACCGAGGAGGTCGGCATCGACCCGCGGCTCGGCGACGGCGGGGTCGGCTACCGGGCCCGGGTGGCGGAGCTGGTGGCGGCCGGGCGGGCGTTCGCCCGGTTCGAGAACGGCGAGGTCGTGTTCAAGGCCGAGATCGGGGCGCTGTCCGGGCAGGTCGGGCAGATCCAGGGCGTCTGGGTGCACCCGGAGCGGCGCGGCCACGGGCTGGGCACCTCCGGCACGGCCGCGGTCGCCGAGGGTCTCGCCTCCATGGGGCGGGTGTCGAGCCTCTACGTCAACGGGTTCAACCGGGTGGCGCGAGCCGCGTACACGCGGATCGGGTTCACCCAGATCGGCAGCTTCGCCACCGTCCTGTTCTGACGGTTCACCCGGTCCGCTCCAGCCCGCCGGAGACGGGTGCCGCGCTTCCCCCTACCCAGTGGTCGAGGTCCTCTGCCGCTTCCAGGGGTTCGCGGATCAGGTAGGCGCGCCACCCGCCGTCGGTGGAACGCAGCCGGTGCCGGAAGCGGGCCTCCGCCGCCTCGAACCGGTCCCGCGCCTCCGCCGCCGACAGGCCCAGGACGTCGCCGACGAGCTGCCAGCTCGCGCCACCCGCCCGCTCGAACACCACGGCCGCGTCGAGGAACCGGCGTGCCGCCGCGAGCACCTGGATGGCATCGGCGAGCGCGGCGCCGTCGGACGTCGGGTCGATCGGGACCATCGCGCGGGCGAGGTCGGACAGCTCGCACGCCTCGAAGGACATCGCCAGCCTGGCCCGGGACGCCTCGGTGTAGGTCATGCGCGCAGGAAGTAGAGGACCGTCATGGAGACGGCGATGACCAGTACGACGGCGCGCAGCAGGCGCGCGGGCAGGCGGCGGCCGAGGTACGCGCCCGCGACGCCACCGACTATCGCGCCCACCAGCATGCCGGCCGGAAGGAGCGGCGCGAGCAGCACGTCGGACGCGAACAGGAACAGCACCGTCGCGGTGAGGTAGACGGCCGCGACCTGGGTGACCCGCATCGGGTTGCTGGCGGCCGGGTCGGCGCCGAGGCCGATGGTCCACAGCGCCAGCATGAGGATGCCCACCGCCCCGCCGAAGTAGCCGCCGTACACCGCGAGGACGAACTGCCCGATCAGCACGACCTGGGAGCTCATGCCGATGGGGCGGCCCAGGGTCCTGCTCACGGCGCGGAGGGCGCTGCGTCCGAACGCCAGCACCACGGTCGCGAACGCGAGCAGCCACGGCACCGCGGCGTCGAACGACGCCGAGGGCAACGCGAGCAGCAGGACGGCCCCGACGGCGCCGCCTCCTCCGCTCGCCGCGGTCAGCGCCCACATCGGTGTCTGCCCGACCGGGAGAACGTCCCGGCGGTACACCCACACGCTGGCCGCGGATCCGGGCACGAGGGCGACGGTCGCTGCCGCGTTGGCGGTCACGGGAGGCAGCCCGACGGCGACGAGGGCCGGCAGCGCCACGAACGTGCCGCCCCCGCCGATCGCGTTCAGGGCGCCGGCGGCGACGCCCGCCAGCAGCACGAGCGCCATTGCGGACACGACCCGAGGATCACCCGCCGGCGGGGAGGCCCACAATGCGCGATCCGCAGAGGCAGCCTCAGGCAGCGCCTTAGGCTGACGGTGTGCGTTACGACCTGGACGATCTGCGGCTCTTCCTGCATGTGGTGGCAGAGGGTTCGATCACGGCGGGGGCGCGCCGGATGCACCTCAGCCTGCCTTCGGCGAGCGCGCGGGTCCGCTCCCTGGAGCACCACGCCGGCGTGGACCTGCTCGTGCGCGGTCGGCGAGGGGTGCGCCCCACGCCGGCGGGCACGACCCTGGCCCGCCACGCGCGCGACGTGCTCACCCACGCCGCGCGTCTCGAAGGCGCCGTCGGGAGCTACAGCCGGCCCCCGACGGCCCCGCTGACGCTCCTGGCCGGTGGCTCCGCGATGCACTGGCTCGTGCCGCGGGCGTTGATCGGTTTCCTCCAGGAGCACCCCGACGTGGACGTCGACGTCCACGAGAGCCGCACGCCCCGGACCCTGCGGACGCTCGCCGACGGCGCGGCCGACCTGGGCGTGGTCCTCGACAACGAGGCCCATGGCAGCGACGTCCGCACGGAGCCGCTCGGCGACGACTCCCTCGTCGTGATCGGCCAGGCCGGCGGGATCCTCGCGGGACGCACCGCGCTGGCCTATCGCGAGGTCGCCGAACACCCGCTGGTCGGGCTCGACGCGGACTCGTCGCTGCGTCGCTGGATCGAGAAGAACCTCGGCCCGCACGCACCCGCGGCGCGCCACCGCACCAGCGTCGCCGACATCACCGTCCTCGTCGCCCTCGCGGCCGCCGGTGTGGGGCTGGCGATCGTGCCGCGCCGGGTGGCCGACGCCGACCCCCGGCTGGACGTGTGCGACCTGCAGGAGGCGTGGTCGCGCCGTCAGCACCTCCTGGCCTGGGGCGCGAAGTCCGGGACGCCGTCGGCGGTGGCGCTGGCCGAGCACCTGCGACAGGCGGCGGCAGAAGAGTCTCCCGCCGCCCCCGACATGCGTCAGCGCGACATGCTCCGGTAGCGGTGAACCGCCAGCGGCAGGAACACCGCGACGATCGCCACGGGCCACAGGACGGCCAGCAGCAGCGCGTGCTGGGCGGGCCAGGACGCGCCGACCAGCTCGACGCCGGGGTTGCCGAACAGCTGCCGCGTGGCCGTCTCGGTGGCCGAGATCGGGTTCCAGCCGGCGATCGCCCCCAGTACGGGCGGCATCTGCTCGTCGACCATCGGCTGCTGCCCGGTGAGGCCGATGTTCCGGCGCACCTGCGCGGGCTCTCGTGCCAGGTCGTGTCCGGCCACCTCGGCGCGCCCGGCGTCGGGGCGCAGCAGCGTGGCGAGCACGCGTACGGCCGCGGGGGACGGTAGCCGGCGGAGCCGGCGGGGTGGGTGAGGGGAGTCTTCCCGGCTCCGTTGGGGCCGAGGAGCCCGCATACGGTGCCCTCCGGGACGGCCAGGTCGAACCCCTGCAGAGCCTGTGTGGCGCCGAACCGTTTGCCCAGCCCGTCCGCGATCACGGAGTGGTATCCGGGTGTCACGAAGAATCTCCTACTGTGTACACTGTACTTCTCGATTCGTACAACGTACTCAATTTTAGGATTCCGGGCAATGTCACGAGACGAGACGGCTGAACGGCCCGACGGCGGCGCGGCCGTCCGGCGCAGCCTGCAGTTGATGTGGGGCGGCGCGCCCGAGCCCACCCGCGGGCCGAAGCCGGGTCTCTCGGTCGCCTCGATCGTGCGGGCGGCGATCGACCTGGCCGACGCCGAGGGTCTGGTGGCGCTCTCGATGCGACGCATCGCGGCCGCACTCGGCGTCGGGGCCATGTCGCTCTACCGGTACGTCCCGGGCAAGTCCGAACTCGTGGACCTCATGGTCGACGAGGTCTACAGCGAGGACATCGCTGCCGCGGAGACCGTCGAGGGCGGCTGGCGGGATCGGCTGGAGGCGTGCGGGCGCCAGGAGTGGGCGCTCTACCTGCGCCATCCCTGGATGCTGCAGATCGCCCAGGGGCGCCCGATGCTCGGGCCCAACTCGATGCGCTCCACCGACATCGCCCTCCGTGCGATCGACGACATCGGCCTCACCGAGGACGAGATGCTCGGCGCCGTCGTCGTGCTCTCCTCGTTCGTCGCCGGGCTGGCGAAGACCACCATCGAGGCGATGCAGGCGGCCGACCGCACGGGCATCAGCGACGAGGAGTGGTGGGAGATCCAGTCCGAGTACGTCGGGCCCGCCGTGGTGGCGGGCGAGTTACCGATGCTCACGAAGGTGGGCGAGGCAGGCGCCTTCAACTCGATGTTCGACCACTTCGAGTTCGGGCTCCAGCGGGTGCTGGACGGGCTGGGGGTCCTGATCGATCGGCGGGGGGACGGGGAGTAGCAGCGCGGTCCGGCCGGCGTGAGCAGGCCGGCCGGAGCGGCGTCCGCGATCTGTTCGGTCCGCTCCGGGCGGGCCGGTAGCGTCACGGAATGTCCGCTTCAGTGGTCACCACGGTCCGCGGTGCGCGGCGCGCGACGATCGTCGCGGTCGTCGTGTCGCTCGTCCTCGCCGCCGCCCTGGGCATCGCCGCCCTCCTCGGCGGGGAGTTCGGGAAGTTGCAGGGCCAGATACTGCTGACCACGGTGACGGTCGCCGCGTTCGGCACGACGTCGCTGTGTCATCTCGCGGTCGTCACCCGCTCGGTTCGCGCGGTCGGGTTCGCCGGAATCGCGGCGAGCCTGGGAGCCGCCCTGTGTGCGCTGGTCCTGATCTGGTGGTCCGCGGGCCAGGACGCGGAGGGCTGGTACAAGGCGCTGGCCGTGTCGGCGATCGCCGCTGTCAGCCTGGCGCAGGCGAACCTGCTGTTGCTGCTCGCCGGGCGCCGCTATCCGGTGATCCGGGTCAGCCTCGGGGTCACGCTGCTGGCGATCACCGTGGCGGGCGTGATGGTCGCCCTGCCGATCCTCACCGACGGCGAGATCCCCGGTGCCGACGACGAGGGCTACTGGCGAGGGCTGGGCGTGGTCGGCATCCTCGACGCGCTCGGCACGATCGCCCTCCCGGTGCTGGGGCTGGTGTTGCGGCGGCCTGACCAGGGCGGGGGCCGGCAGGCCACGGTGCGGCTGGTTCTCGACCTGCCCGCCGGGCTCGCCGAGCAGCTGGACGCCCGGGCAGGCGAGGGTTCCCGGGAGGCTGCCGCGCTCGTCGTCCTGGAGCAGGGGCTGGACGCGGACCCGCCGCGCTGACGCCACGTCGGTCCGAATCACACCTCCCTGTCACGTCGCCGGGATAAGATGAACACGCAACTGTTCAACGCTCACTTATATCGAGGAGTCCCTCCTGTGATCCGCACGCTCCCCCCGTCCGCCCGCGACGCCTCGCTGCTCGTGGCCCGGCTGCTGCTCGGCGTGGTGCTCATCGCGCACGGCTGGCAGAAGGTCGTCACCAACGGTCTCGGCGGCACCGCCGAGGCCTTCGCCGGGATGGGCGTCCCGGCCGCTCCCGTCTCCGCCGCGTTCGCCGGCATCGTCGAGCTGGTCGGCGGCGCGCTGCTCCTGTTCGGCGCGGCCACGGCCGTCGTGGGCGTCCTCGTCGTGCTGGACATGCTGGGTGCCGCGCTGCTCGTCCACGCCGGGAACGGCGTCATGGCCAGCGACGGCGGCTGGGAGCTCGTCGGCGTGATCGGCGCGGTGGCGCTGGTGCTCGCCGCGGTCGGCGCCGGCCGGTACAGCGTGGACCACGCGCTCGCGGCGCGTCGCACCACGGCCACGGTCTGATCCGCGCCCCTCGCGCTTGACCCTGACGCCCGCGTCAGGCTCGTAGCGTCCGCCGGTGATCTCGGACCGGTACGTCTCGACGCCCGCGCCACGCCCCGGCTGGTTGTGGTGCCTGCTGCTCACCACGTTCATCGTGGGCACCGACGACTTCCTCGTCGCCGTGCGGGTCGCGCTGGAGGACGAGCTGCGCCGGCTGCGGTCGGGAGCGCACGGGCAGCGCGGAACCGCAGGGGTCCGCCGCCCGCCCGTGCCGCTCCCGGGGCCCGTCAGGCGAAGAGCTTCTCCTGCTCCTCACGCAGCTGGTCCACCAGCCGCCCGGGCGGGAGCGTGACGTCGGCGTAGGTGAGCGCCTCGTCCTTCGCCACGTTCCGCTTGAGCACGCAGCCCTCGGCCACGCCCATCGGCAGGAGGCTCTCCGACCGCGTGACCGGGGTGGACTCGGCCACGCCGTAGGTGTCGTAGCCGCCCAGCCCGTCGAGGGTGTGGCCGGCCGCGAGGTCCTGCTTCGCCGTGGCGACCACGTCCACGTGGGGGCCGGCGGGCGGGGCGAGGGCCGCGTCGGCGAAGTCGACCGCGCGCACCACGGAGTTGGGCACCTCGAAGTGGCAGAGGTGGTAGGGGGTGTAGAAGCTGTACAGCGGGCCCTTCCCGAGCTTGTAGAGCTCCAGGTAGTGGCGCTGCTTCGGGTCGTCGTGCGTGCCCAGCACGAACACGCCGGGGCCCGGCTTCGACTTCACCACGTAGTCGACCACGCCGCCCAGCTCGCGCAGCTGGTCGACGTCGTAGCGGTCGGTGAGCTCGTCGACGTGGCCCTCGTGGTCCCAGCCGTTCATGCCGCGCTTGGGCACCGTGAGCCCGAACGCGTTGGCCACGATCGCCTGCTCGAACGAGATCTTCGTGCCGTCGGCGAAGCTCGTGACCATGTACGGGTCCTGGCCCCAGCGCTCGGCGAACGCCTTCTGCGTGGTGGGCGTGCGGTACTCGTCCTGCAGACCCTTGATGTTGCCCGCCACCAGCGGGGTGACGCCCAGGCCCTTGACGAACCGCATCAGGTTGCCCTGCACGCCCGGCTGGTCGCCGTCGCAGCCGGTGAGCACCACGTCGGCCGCGCGGGCGCGGTGGGCCAGCAGCGGGCCGACGGTGCCGTCCAGCTCGGCGTTCATCGTGACGACCGGCAGGCCGTGCTCGATGGCCGCCACGGTGACCCGGGCGCCGAACTCGACGGCGCCGGTGACGTCGACCACGCAGTCCAGGTGCACGGCCTTGAGCAGCTCGAACGCGTCCTCGAGGACAGCGGGGGTGCCCTTCTCGATGGCCGCGTCGACCTGCGAGGCGTTCTCCACCCGCACCGGCTCGACCCCCGCCTCGGCGTAGGCGCGCTCGGCATTGGCGAGGGTGCGGTTGGCCACGGCGACGAGCCGCATGCCCGGCACCGAGTTGATGATCTGGTTGGCCAGCCCGCGGCCCATGAACCCGGCGCCGATCATGCCGACGCGGATCGGGCGGTCCTCGGCCTCGCGGCGGGCGAGGGCGGTGTCCAGGATCAGCATCAGCGGGCCTCCACCGAGACCTCGGAGAGCAGCGGCCAGGCGGCGTCCTTCTCGGAGACGATCGCCGGCGGGATCGGCCAGTCGACGCCGATCGCGGGGTCGTCCCACCGCAGGCCGCGCTCCGCGCCCGGGGTGTAGGCCGTGGAGACCTGGTACATCACCTCGGCCTTGTCGGTGAGCGTGATGTAGGCGTGCGCGAAGTTGCGCGGCACGTACATCGCCGTGCGGTTGTCCTCGGTGAGCTCGGCGCCGAACCACTTCAGGTACGTCGGCGACTCCGGGCGCAGGTCGACGATCACGTCCCAGATGGCGCCCCGGTAGCAGCGGATGAACTTCGTCTCCGCGTTCGGCTCCAGCTGGTAGTGGAACCCGCGCAGCGTGCCCGCCTTGTGGTTGAACGAGATGTTGGCCTGCTCGACCAGCGGCTCGAGACCCGCGTCGACGAACTCCTGACGGCAGAAGGCCCGCGCGAAGAAGCCGCGGTCGTCCTCCAGGAGCTTCAGGTCGACCAGGGCCGAGCCGGGGAGCGGGGTGGTGTGGATCTGCATGTCGGGAGGCTCGTCCTCTTCACGTCGTCCTTCTGGTCCGCTCGGAGCGTAGCCCGGGCGGGGGATGCCCTCTCATCCGTCACCGTCAGGGGTCGCGTTACCCGCGCCGGCGGGCCACGGTGGCGTTCATGGCTGCATCGACACCATCGTCCTGGACGACGGGCACGGCGCCGAACCACTTCGCCGCGCTGCCGACCGGCCGGCTCGGCACGGTCGGCGGGCAGCTCATGCGGGTGCTGAACCGGGCCCAGCAGCGCGAGATCGCCGACCTGCTCGGGCCGCTCACCGGCGTGGACGTCCTCGAGGTCGGCCACGGACCCGGCGTCCTGCTCGGCCTGCTCGCCCGCACGGCGCGGCACGTCACCGGCGTGGACCCATCCGTGGAGATGCGGGCGCTCGCGATCCGCGCGCACTCCGGCGCGATCGCGGCCGGGTGGCTCGACGTGCGCGCGGGTGACGCGGGCGCGACCGGGTTGCCCGACACCGCCGTCGACCTCGTCGTGGGGGTGAACAACGTCGCGATCTGGCCCGACCTCGACGCCGGCGTGGCCGAGCTGCACCGCGTCCTGCGTCCGGGCGGGCGGCTCGTGCTGAGCTGGCACGGCGGGGAACGACCGGCCCGCACGGCCCGCGCGCTCCTGCTCCCCGAGGACCGGCTGCAACGCATCGAGGACGCCCTGCGCGCCCGCTTTCCCGACGTCCACCGCACCTTCTCCCGCCGGTGCACGGTGTTCGAGGCCCGCACGACCGGGTGAAGCCCGGCGGTGTCCGGGGTGCTCGGCATACTCGCCCCGTGCCGCGCGCCCGCCTGATCACCGCCCTGGCCGTCGTGCTCGGCGTACTGCTCGCCACGGCCGGCTGCGGGCTCTTCCGCGACACCGGGCCGGAGGACACCGCCACGGCGTTCCTCGCCGCGTGGTCCGCGGGCGACGATGCGGCCGCGGCCGCCCTCACCGACGATCCGGCCCGGGCCGGCGAGGTGCTCTCGGTCACCCGCCGTGCGCTCGCCCCGGAGGGCCTGGCGGCCACGCTCGGCCAGGTGCGCACCGACGCCGACGGGGCCACCGCGGCCGTCGACATCGCCTGGCAGCTCGGGCTGCAGCGCCCCTGGCAGTACCTCGGCGAGCTGGAGCTGGTGCCCGCGCCCGACACCGAGGAGGGCTGGCGGGTGCACTGGGCGCCCACCGTCGTGCATCCCGATCTGGCGGCCGGGCAGCGGCTCGCGCTGCGAACTGATGCGCCCACGCCCGCGCCGGTGGTCGACCGGGCCGGCGCGCCGGTGCTCGCGGCCACCTCGGTGGTCACCATCCTGCTGGACCGGCGGGCCACGGGCGACCTGCCCTCCGTCACGGGCACGCTCGCCGCCGCGCTCTCCCCGTACGACCCGCAGATCACGCAGGCATCCATCACCGACGGGGCCGCGCGCACCCCCGACGGGCAGGCCCACACGGTGGCGGTGCTGCGCGAGACCGACTACGCCGGGGTCAAGAACGCCATCCACCACCTGCCCGGCGTGCGGTTCACCACCTCGGAGCGCCTGCTCGCGCCCGACGCCGACTTCGGCCGGCAGGTGCTCACCGGCGTCCGCGACGAGGCGCTCGAGCAGCTCGAAGGGGTGCCCGGCTGGTCGGTCTCGATCGTCGACGGCAGCGGCGACACCGTCAGCACGCTGGCCGAGCAGGCGCCGCGGTCGGGCAGCACGGTCACCGTCGGGATGGACCGCGCGCTGCAGGCCGCCGCCGAGGACGCCGTCGAGCCGGTGGCGCAGCAGGCGATGCTGGTGGCGGTCTCGGCGTCCACCGGCGACCTGCTGGCCGTGGCGCAGAACCCCGCGGCCGACGCCGAGGGCCCGCTCGCGCTCACCGGCCGGTACCCGCCCGGCTCCACCTTCAAGGTGGCCACCGCCACGGCCGCCATGGCCGAGGACGGCCTCACCGTCGCCACGCCGGTGCCGTGCCCGGGCACCACCGTGATCGGCGGGCGTGTCGTGCCCAACGCGGGCCGGTTCGACCTGGGCACGGTGCCGCTGCTCACGGCGTTCGCCCGCTCCTGCAACACCACGTTCGCGCAGCTCGCGGTGCAGCTCGAACCCGACGCCCTGCCGGCTGCCGCGCTCCGGCTCGGGCTGGGCGCCGACTACTCCGTCCCCGGCATCATCACCATCACCGGCACCGTGCCGGCCTCCACCGACCAGGTGCTGCGCGCCGAGAACGGGTTCGGTCAGGGGCAGGTGCTCGCGAGCCCGTTCGGCGTCGCTCTCGCCGCCGCGGTGGTGGCCCGCGGCGGGCCGGTCGTGCCCCAGCTCATCCGCGACCGCCCCACCGAGGTCCTCATCCCGGCCACCCCACCCGACCCGGCCGCGTTGGAGCAGCTGCGGTCGATGATGCGGGCGGTCGTCACCGAGGGCACCGCCACCGCGCTCGCGGGCCTGGGGGAGGTCTACGGCAAGACCGGCACCGCGGAGTTCACCGCCGACGGCCGCGCCCACGGCTGGTTCATGGGCTACCGGGGCGACGTGGCCCTCGCTGTGCTGGTCGTGGACGGCGCCTCGTCCACCCCCGCGGTGCAGGTCGCGCAGCGGTTCCTGTCAGCGATCGGCTGAATCCGGCGCCGAGGGCTTGCCCCGCCGCTTACGCTGGATACATGTCGCCCCGGCGGATACCCGCGCTCGCGATCGTGGCCGACGTCGTCGCCGTCGTGGTGTTCGCCGCCATCGGTCGGATGAGCCACGCGGAGCCCGACGACCTGCTCGGTCTTCTCGCCACAGCGGCGCCCTTCCTCGTCGGCGTCGCGGCGATGTGGGCCACGCCGTACGTGCGTGCTCATCCGGTGAGGGCCCGGGCCGCGCTCACGGTCTGGGCGGGCACCGTCGTCATCGGGCTGCTGCTGCGGGCCGGCTTCACCGAGCGCCTGCCCCTGAGCTTCGCCGTGGTCACCACCATCTCCCTCGCCGTCCTCATGCTGGGGTGGCGAGCCCTCTCCGCCGCCGTCACCGTTCGGGCCCGCCAGCGCGCCCTGCAGTGACCCCGGGCGGTCACACACCGACTGTGGCGCTCCCACACCGACTGCAGTCGATGTGTGGGCGAGGTAGTTGATGTGCGAGCGGATGGAGTGGTAGCCGGCGGCCGGTCGCACACCGATCGTGGTGCTGGCACACCGACTGCAGTTGATGTGTGAGCGCCACAGTCGGTGTGTGAGCGGGCGGCCACCACATCTAGCCGTCAGCGGCGCCAGCTAGAGCCCGCCGGGGAGGCGGCGAACGCGCGGCAGAGGCGTTCGGTCACCCGGTCGAAGTAGTCGATCTCCTCCCAGGTCCAGCGGACCACCCGCAGGCCGAGGTCGCGGATCTCGTCCTCCCGCAGCTTCTCGGCCACGACGACGTCGGCCGGGTCCCGGCCGGGCTTCAGCAGCCGTCCGTACTTCGACAGTCCGTCGAACTCACCGACGGTGCGCAGCTCCGGCCACCCGAAGTCGACCTCGAACACCCGCCCGTCGCCCTCCACCTTCCACTGCAGAACCGGCGTCGGCAGTCCGGCCCGCTCGATCGCGAGCCGGCTGCGGGACTCGCCGACGCTGTCACTGCGAGCATCGCCGAGCGCGACGACGCGGCGGGCCTGCGGTGAACCCGGCCACCCGGCGCAGCGGCGGATGGCGCGCGCGAGCTCGTCGGGGTCGACGAGATGCGCGTGGAGGGCGCTGTCGGCCACCGCGACCGCGGCGTCGAGGCTCGCCGTCCGCGCGAGATCGACGACCGTGCGGGCCACCGATGTGACGAGGAGTCCGTCGATCTCGTCGATCTCGTCGGGTTCCAGCGGCGCGGCGTGCAGGTGCACGCCGTTGCCGACCCGTCCGCCAGTGCGCCGATCGCGGGTGCGATGGACGCGGTCGAGCCGAAGCCCCCATGTCGAGAGTCCGTGGAGCACCGCTGCCGAGACGTGGCTCAGCACGCCGTCCGCTGCGTGCCGCTCGTCGCGCGCCGCCGCGAGCAGGGCGTGGCGCACTTCGAACCGCGGCGTCGCGCCCGGAGCCGGGACGTACGCGCCGCGGCCGACCCGCAGGAGCTCGCCGGACCGCTGCTGCCGACGCAACTCATGGTCGGTCCAACCAGCAGCGATCAGCTGCCGACGGAGGACGAGGCGGGGGGTGTCCACCCGGCGAGCATGCCGCCGCGGCACCGCCGCCCGGGCCCGAATGAACGAACTCACCACTCGCACACCGACTTGCGCGCCGGCACACCGACTGATGTCGATGTGTGAGCGCGAAAGTCGGTGTGCGAGCAGGCGAGGGCGGAAGTTGGTGTGTGAGCGCGGGGGGCGGCGGGTGGTGGGGCTTGAATAGACTGGCGCCATGCCCGCCCGCACGCTGCTCACCCCCGGCACCGTCTCGCCGACCCGGCCCGTGCCTGCACACATCGCCCGCCCGGAGTACGTCGGCAAGACGCGTCCGGAGCGCAACGCCGACCCGTGGGTGCAGGCGCCCGACGTGATCGAGGCGATGCGGGTGGCCGGGCGGATCGCCGCCCAGGCCCTCGAAGCCGGTGGGAACGCGGTGCAGCCGGGCGTCACCACCGACGAGGTCGACCGCGTGGTGCACGAGTTTCTCGTGGACCACGACGCCTACCCGTCCACGCTGGGTTACAAGGGCTTCCCGAAGTCGTGCTGCACGAGCCTCAACGAGGTGATCTGCCACGGCATCCCCGACTCCACGGTCATCCAGGACGGCGACATCGTCAACATCGACGTCACCGCCTTCATCGGGGGCGTCCACGGCGACACGAACGGCACCTTCCTCGCCGGGAACGTCAGCGAGGAGGACCGCCTGCTCGTCGAGCGCACGCGCGAGGCGACCTTGCGTTCGATCAAGGCGGTGCGCCCGGGCAGGGAGCTGAACGTCGTCGGCCGGGTGATCGAGTCCTACGCCAAGCGGTTCGGCTACGGCGTGGTGCGCGACTTCACCGGCCACGGGATCGGCCGCGCGTTCCACAGCGGCCTGGTGGTGCTGCACTACGACGAGCCGAGCGTCGACACGGTGCTGGAGCCCGGCATGACGTTCACGATCGAGCCGATGATCACCCTCGGCACGATCGACTACGACATCTGGGACGACGGCTGGACCGTGGTCACGAAGGACCGCGCCCGCACCGCCCAGTTCGAGCACACCGTGCTGGTCACGGCTGACGGGGTGGAGATCCTCACGCTTCCGTGAGAGGCGGCAGCCGGCACTCAGCCTTCTTCTCCCTGCCGGTGCTCCTGTCGGTACTCGCTCGGGCTGCACCCGTGGACCGTGCGGAACTGGCGGGAGAAGTAGAAGGCGTCCGGGTAACCCACGGCGTCGCCGATGTCGCCGATGTCCCGGGACGACGTGATGAGCAGCTCGCGGGCGCGCGCCATGCGGAGCCGCTTCGTGTACTCGACGACGCCGCCGCCGGTGGCGGCGCGGAACAGCGCCGAGAAGTGCGACGGCGACAGCCCGGCCGTGCGGGCGAGCTCGGCCACGCTGAGCGGCTTGGCGAAGTTGCGGCGTAGGTAGTCCTGGGCCTGGCGGACCGGTTCGGTGCGCTGCGGACCGCCGGCCACGACGTCGGCGGCCAGCTGGGCGAGCAGCGCCCAGCCCGCCCCGGCGGCCGAGATGATGCTCGGGAGCGTCTCGTCGCGCTCGAAGCAGGCGATGGCGTCGTCGATCGTCGCGATGGCGCGGTAGGCGTCGTGCAGCTCGACGAGGACCTCCAGCCCGTCCGGGGCGATGACGCCGAGCAGGTCGGGCACCTGCGTTCCGGCGGCGTGCAGCCACCAGATCGTCCATGGGCGGTTCGGGTCGGCGAGGTAGATGTGCGGCCGGCCGGGCGGGAGCACGAGCGCCTGCCCCGGCCCGACGACGGTGGTTCGGCCCTCGGCCTCGCAGCGGCCGTACCCGTCGACGCAGACGATCACGATCGCCTCCGGGGCGCCTCCCGGTCGACGTCGGCCGTGGTTCGCGGCGCGTGGGAAGTAGCCGGCGTCGGTGACGAGCAGCCCCGAGGTGGGCGGCCTGCGCAGCGCCGACGCGACGAGCGGCCGGGGGAGCACGCGCAGCCGCTGGCCGGGGAAGCCGTCGCGCAGCAGCACGACCCCAGCCTAGGGGAATCATCGAATCGTCCAGGTATCTCGGTCGAATCGCCCATGCCGCCGGAGGCCCGGCGCTCGTAGCGTCGCGGCGTGCTCGAAGGTGAGTCCAGGCTGCAGCTCCCGGATCGGCCCGCCGCGCTGGCGGACGCGGGAGTGGCCGCGTGGCGGGAGCCGGTGACGATCGACAGCTACCTGCCCGAACCGCCGGACCGCTACCCGGCCTACCTGGACCGCCGCGTCTACCAGGGCTCCTCGGGCCGGGTGTACCCGCTGCCGTTCCACGACCGGATCAGCCCGACCAGCGCGCCCGCGGAGTGGGACGCGGTGCACCTGGAGAACCGCTGGCTGCGGATCATGGTGCTGCCCGAGCTCGGCGGGCGCATCCACGTCGGCTACGACCGCAGCGCGGGCTACGACTTCTTCTACCGCAACGGCGTGCTCAAGCCGGCCCTGGTGGGGCTGGCCGGGCCGTGGATCGCGGGCGGGGTGGAGTTCAACTGGCCGCAGCACCACCGCCCGGGCACGTTCCTGCCCACCGACGTCGAGATCGAGCGGGAGCCGGACGGTGCGGTGACCGTCTGGTGCTCCGACCACGACCCGTTCGCCCGCATGAAGGGGATGCACGGGATCCGGCTGCGGCCGGACCGCGCCACCATCGAGGTGCGGGCGCGGCTGTACAACCGCAGCGAGGAGACCCGGACGTTCCTGTGGTGGGCGAACGTGGCTGCCCGGGTGCACGAGCAGTACCAGTCGTTCTTCCCGCGGGACGTGCGCGTGGTCGCCGACCACGCCAAGCGGGCGGTCACGGCGTTCCCGGCCGCCGACCGTCCGTACTACGGCGTCGACTACCCGGCGCGGCAGGCCACCGGCGGCGATCGGCTGGACTGGTACCGCAACATCCCCGTGCCGACCTCGTACATGTGCGTGGGCAGCCGGGAGGGCTTCTTCGGCGGCTACGACCACGCCGCGCGCGCCGGGTTCGTCCACGTCGCCGACCCGTACACCGCGGTCGGCAAGAAGCAGTGGACCTGGGGCAACGCGGCCTTCGGGCATGCGTGGGACCGCAACCTCAGCGACGACGGCGCCGCGTACGTCGAGCTGATGGCCGGGGTGTTCACCGACAACCAGCCCGACTTCTCGTTCATCGCTCCGGGCGAGACGAAGGTGTTCTCGCAGGTCTGGTACCCGATCCAGGAGATCGGCCCGGTGCACGCGGCCACCGTCGACGCGGCGGTGCGGGTGGACGTCGAGCCGGACGGCGTGCGGGTCGGGCTCGCGGTGACGGCGGTGCGGCCAGGGTGCCGGATCCGGCTGGAGGACGGTTCGGGAACGGTGCTGGCCGAGACCGTCGCCGATCTTGCGCCCGGTGCGCCGCACCGGTCGCGCATCGCGCTCGACGTGCCCGAGCGGCTGGTGCTGCGGGTGCTGCACGGGGACACCGAGCTCGTGGCCTGGGACTCCCGCGTCCCGGACGCGCCCGGCGCCGCCCCGGCGACCGAGCCGCCCGCGCCGCAGGACGTGGCGTCGGTGGAGGAGCTCGCGCTGATCGGCGCACATCTGCAGCAGTACCGGCACGCCACCCGCTCGCCCGAGCCGTACTGGCGGGAGGCGCTGAGGCGCGACCCCGGGCACGTCGCCAGCAACGTCGGGCTGGCCGGGCGGGCCTACCGGCGGGCCGGGTTCGCCGAGACCGAGGCGCTGCTCACCGCCGCGGTCGAGCGGCTGACCGCGCACAACGCGAATCCGGCCGACACCACCGCGCTCTACGCGCTCGGGCTTGTGCTGGAGCGGCAGGGCCGCGCGGACGAGGCGTACGCCCGGTACGCGGCCGCGGCGTGGGCGCGGGCCTGGCGCGCGCCCGCCGGCTACCGGATGGCCCGCCTCGACGCCGCGGCCGGCCGGGACGCCGCCGCGCTCGACCGGCTGGCCGACGTGCGGCGCGTCGAGCCCGAGCACCTGCAGGCCCGCGCGCTCGCGGCGCTGCTGCTGCGCCGCACCGGCCGCACCGAGGAGGCCACCGAGCTGCTGCAGGACACGCTCGTTCTCGACCCGCTCGACTGGTGGAGCCGCGACCTCGCCGGCCTGCCGCTCACCACCGACGCGCAGACCTGCCTGGACGTCGCGCTCGAGTACGCCGGCGTCGGTGAGCCCGAGGCCGCGCTGCGCGTGCTCGACGCGGCCGCGGAGCGGGAGGCAGCACGGCCGCTCGGCCAGACGGCGGCCGGCCCGCTGATCGAGTACCACCGCGCCGGCCTGGGGAAGGGCCTCGCCCGCACCGCGGACCCCACCTGGTGCTTCCCGTCCCGCCTCGACGACGTCGCCGTGCTGGAACGCGCGGTCGGCGCCGATCCGACCGACGCGCGGGCGCTCGCCCTGCTCGGTCACTGGCGTTATGCGGTGGGCCGGGCCGACGACGCAATCGCGGCGTGGCGGGCGAGCGCTGCGCTGGATCCGTCCGATCCCGTCGTGTGGCGCAACCTCGGCCTGGCGGCCTGGAACCACCTCGGCGACGCCGACGAGGCACGCGCCGCCTACGACCGCGCTCTGGCCGCCGGCACCGACGCCCGCCTGGTGTTCGAGAGCGACCAGCTCGACGCCCGCCGCGGCGTGCCGCCCGACCGCAGGCTCGACGGGCTGCTGGACGTGCGCGGGCTCGTCGAGACCCGGGACGACGCCACCGTCGCGCTGGCACACCTGCTGCTCACGGCCGGGCGGCTGGAGGAGGCACGGGCGTTGCTGCTCGGCCGGACGTTCCAGCCGTGGGAGGGCGGTGAGGGAGAGGTGCTGCGCGCCTGGGACCGGCTGTGCCGGCTGGCGGCGGCGCGCCCCGGCGGGAGCGCCGTGGCGGCGATCGACGCCGCGCTGGACCCGCCCGCGTCCCTCGGCGAGGCCCGGCACCCACTGGCCAGCACCGCCGCCCTGCACCTGCTGCGCGGCGACGCGCTCGCGGCGGCGGGCGACCACGACGCCGCGCGCGCCGCCTGGGAGCGCGCGGCGCGCGACGGCGACTTCCTGGAGATGTCCGCCGACCCGCACTCCGAGGCCACCTACTTCTCGGTGCTCGCGCTGCGCCGGCTCGGCCGCGACGCCGACGCCCGTCGCCGCACCGACTCGCTGCGCGCGTTCGTCGACTCGCTGGAGAGGACGCTGGCGACCGGCCCGGTGACCGTCGACTACTTCGCGACCTCGCTGCCGTCGATGCTGCTGTTCGCCGAGGATCCCGCCGTGGCGCGCCGGCGCCGCGTGGCGTTCCTGCGGGCACAGCTCGACGTCCTCGGCGGCGCGTCCGAGCGGGCCCGCAAGCGGCTCGACGCGCTGCTCGCCGACGATCCGCACCACCTCGACGCGCTGGAGCTCTCCGCCGCGCTGCCCGACCCCGATGCCGTCCTGGAGGATGCCAGATGAGCCTTCCCTCGCACCTGCCCGAACGCCTGACGATCACCCTCTGGGACTTCTCCTGGTACGTGCGGACCGGGCCGGGGGAGCCGTTCGAGGACCTCGACGCCGCCTTCGCCCAGGCCGTCGAGCGCGGCTACAACACCGTGCGGATCTGCGCGATGCCGTTCCTGCTCTTCGGCTCCGGGCTCGACACCTCCGCCGTGGCGCTGGAGCGTCTCGGCGGCGAGTACGCGCAGGGCATGCGCTGGTACGACGTGAAGGCGCCGACCACGATCGACGCGAAGGCCCACCTCCTGGAGCTGTTCCGCGCCGCCCGCCGGCACGACTGCTACGTGATCATCTCGTCGTGGGAGTACCAGCAGAGCTCGTCGTTCGGCGTCGAGCCCGACTGGTGGGACGCGCTGCGCGCGGTGCCGCCCGCCGAGCGCCCCGACCGCCTCGCCGCGGCCCACGCCGACCTGATGGACCTCCTGATCGCCGAGGGCCTCGACGACCGCGTCGCGTTCACCGAGATCCACAACGAGGTGCAGGTCGGGCACCTCGCGGAAGGCATGCAGCGTGCGCATGCCGTGGTGGAGCTGGGGCCGCTGCTGGAGAAGGCCGTCGACGCGTTCAAGACGCGCCACCCCGACCGGCCCTGCACCGTCAACTACGGCGGCGTCCCCCACGCGAGCATGCGCGGCATCCCGCAGAACATCGACGTGCTGGTCGTGCACCCCTACATCTACGGGGTGCTGGGCGCGCTGATCGAGGAGTTCGGGCTGCGCGGCACGGTCGAGGACTTCCCGCAGGAGGCGGCGGCCGCCCTGCTGCGACCGGGTGCGCCGCCCGTCGCGGAGTGGACGTTGCCGGCCGAGCACCGCTGGCGGCTCGACGCCACGATCGTCAAGGCCGCCGAGGTCTACGTCCACGACTGGGCCGACCCGGACACCTTCGACCGCTGGCTCTACGACCACTACGGCGAGCACCGCGTCGCGATGGACGAGAAGCTGCGCCTCTGGCTCGACGTCGCCGCCGACTGGGCCGCGGCGCACGGCGTCCCGCTCGTCCTCGGCGAGGGCTGGGTGGGCTACACGCCGCTTGCCGGGATGTTCGAGGAGGGCCCCGTCGGGGCGCAGATCTGCCGCGACGCCGTGCGCTACGCCCGCGACCGCGGGGTCTGGGGCACGGTCGTCTGCTCCAACGCGGCTCCCCAGCACCCGATGTGGGCGGACGTCGCCCTGCAGCAGGACTGCAACTCCATCTTCACCACTGGATCACGGAGGTAGTCATGACAGCAATGGAGCTGTCCCGTCGCCGATTCCTGCTCGGGGCCGCGAGCCTCGGCAGCGTGCCGCTGCTCACGTCCTGCGTCGGCTCCGGAGGTGGGGAGACCGCGGCCGGGCAGGCGTCCGCGACGGTCACCCTGCAGTCCTCGGTGCAGGACACCGGGCCCAAGGCCGCGCTCGAGAAGGTCGTGGCCGCCTACGGCGGCGCGGGTGCGCCGGTCACGATGAACTCGGTGGCCACCGAGCAGTTCCGGGCGCAGCTGTCGACCTACCTGTCCTCGGCGACCCCGCCGGACGTGCTCACCTGGTACGCCGGGTCGGTGGCGAACTCCTATGCCGCCGAGAACCTGCTCCTGGACGTGTCGGACCTGTGGACGGGCAACGGTGCGTGCGCCGGGTACTCGGACGCGCTGCGGTCGCTCTCGACCGCGGCGAACGGGCAGTCGATCTTCGTGCCGACCAGCTACTACTGGTGGTCGATCTTCTACAAGAAGTCGGCCTTCGCGTCGTGGGGCATCGAGCCCCCGACCACGTGGGACGGGTTCATCGCCCTCTGCGACGACCTGAAGGGGCGCGGGATCCACCCGCTCACCAACGGGATCGGCACCACGCCGTGGATGGCGTCGGGCTGGTTCGACTACCTGGACCTGCGGATCAACGGCGCCGACTACCACCGCGCGCTGCTGGCCGGGGAGCGGTCGTTCACCGACCCGGAGGTGGTGGCGGTGATGGAGCAGTACGCCCGGCTGATCCCGTACTTCCACCCCGACCAGACCTCGTGGGACTCCCAGCAGGCCGTCACGCCGATGGTGAACAACGAGGCGGCGATGTACCTGGTGGGCGCGTTCGTCACCCAGTACTTCCCGGCCGACCAGCGCGACGACCTCGACTTCTTCTCGGTGCCGACGATCGACCCGGCCGTACCGAGCGCCGAGGAGGCGCCGACCGACGGCTACTTCGCGGCGGCCCGCACGGACAACCCGGACGGCGCGAAGGCGCTGCTCTCCTACCTCGCGTCCCCGCAGGTGCAGCAGGAGTACATCACCACGTCCGGCACGTCGAACCTGCCGACGTCACCGGAGGTCGACACCTCTCAGTTCGCCCCGATCGTGCAGAAGGGGATCGAGCTGCTCAACTCCACCTCGGAGATCACCCAGTTCTTCAACCGCGACTCCAGCGACGCCCTGCAGACCACGGCCGACGCCGCCCTCACCAGGTTCCTGGCCGACCCCTCGGACATCCCGGCCCAGCTGCGGGACTGGCAGACGGCCGCCGAGCAGGTCTTCTCCTCATGACCGCGGTGCAGCAGGCACCGGTGCAGACCCCAGCAGGAGGGCCGCCCCGGCGCCGTCGGGCCGCACGTCGCGTGCCGCCCCTCGTGTGGGCATTCCTGCTGCTGCCGCTCGCCGTCGAGCTGTTCTGGGTGTTCTGGCCCGCGATGAACAGCTTCTCGCTGTCGTTCACCGAGTGGAGCGGCGTGGGGGCGGCGCGGCCCGTCGGGTTCGAGAACTACGAGCGACTGCTCGCGGACCCGATCTTCGCCACGGCCCTGCGCAACAACGTGATCTGGGCGATCGGGTTCGGCGGGCTGTCGGTGGTGGGCGGGCTCGCGCTCGCGGTGGCGCTCAACCGCCCCGGCCGCGGCGTCGGGATCTACCGCAGCGCGATCTACCTGCCGATGGTGATCTCGCTCGCCGTGACCGGCCTGTTCTGGCGCGTGATGTACCAGCCCGGTGGCCCGATCGACTCCGGGCTCGGGGCGATCGGGCTCGGCTCGCTGCAGCAGCCGTGGCTCGCCAACCCGGACACCGCGCTCTACGCGGTGCTGATCGCGGCCGTGTGGCGGCAGGTCGGCTACATCATGGTGCTCTACCTCGCCGGCCTGAAGGGCACCGACCCGACGCTGGAGGAGGCCGCCGCCGTCGACGGCGCCAACGCATGGCAGCGGTTCTGGAAGGTGGTCATGCCGCAGCTGCGCGGCGTCAACACCGTGGTGTTCGCGGTGACCGTGATCGACTCGCTGCGCACGTTCGACATCGTGTGGGCGATGACCCGCGGCGGGCCGTACAACACCACCCAGCTGCTGTCGACCTACATGTTCCAGCAGGGCTTCACGCTGGTGAACCTCGGCTACGGCTCCGCGATCGCCGTGGTGATCTTCCTGCTGGCGATCGCGTTCATCATCACCTACCTGGTGCGCCAGGCCCGGACCGAGGAGGTCTGACGATGGCCGTGATGCGCACGTCCCGGGCTCGCTCGCCGTGGTTCCACGCCGTGATGATCCCGTTCACGCTGGTGTGGCTGGCGCCGATCGTCTTCGTCGTGCTCGTGGCCCTGCGCGACTTCGACGACATCGCCGCCCGCGGCCTCGGCGCGCTCCCGGCGACGTTCACGCTCGAGGGGTTCACGACGGCGCTGGCCGGCGGCAGCGTGGCCACGGCGCTGGGCAACAGCGCGGTCGTCACCGTCTGCACGGTGGCGGCGTCGCTGGCGCTCGCCGCGGTCGGCGCCTACGCGCTGTCGCGCTACCGCATCCCGGCCCGGCGCACGATCCTGCTCGTGATGCTGGCCGGCAACCTGCTGCCGCCGCAGATCCTGCTCATCCCCGTCTCCCGGATCACCCAGGGCCTGGGCATCTACGACACCCTGTTCGCGCTGGTCGTCGTGCAGGTCGGGTTCGGGCTCGGCTTCTACACCTTCGTGCTGCACGGGTTCATGCGCTCGTTGCCGACGGAGGTGTTCGAGGCCGCCCTGCTGGACGGCTCCGGGGCCGGCCGCACGTTCTGGAGCATCGTGCTGCCGCTCTGCCGGCCCGCGCTCGCCGCCCTCGCGGCGCTCGCCACCACCTGGATCTACAACGACCTGATCTGGGCGATGACCGTGCTCCAGACCGACACCAAGTTCCCGATCACCGCGGCCCTGCTCAACCTGCAGGGCGGCTACTCGAACTCGTGGAACGTGATCGCGGCCGGCTCGCTGGTCGCCGCGGTGCCCACGGCGATCGTGTTCTTCGCCTTCCAGCGGCACTTCGTGTCCGGCCTGCTGGTGGGTTCGAACAAGTGACGCGCTGGACCGCGCGGTCGGCGTACGTCGTGGTCGAGACCGACCTCGGGCTGGAGCTCGCCCACAGGGGCCGCCCGGTGCCCCTGGCGCCGCACTCCGCCGCGCGGCTCCGGCCCCCCGACGCGGCGAGTCCCCCATTCGAGCAGGGTGAGCCCCGCGTTCCGGCAGGGCGAGTCTCGCGTTCGGGCAGGGTGAGTCTCGCGTTCCGGCGGGGTGAGTCTCGCGTTCGAGCACGGTGAGTCCCGCGTTCGGACATGCCGAGTCCGCCTCCTACCGGCTTCGCCACACCGGCGAGCTCGTCGGGACCGAGGTGGAGGTGCCGTTCCGGCCCGCCCCGGACTGCGACGTGGTGATCCTCGACCGGGTCCCGGATGCCTGAGTGGCGCCCGCGCCCGCTCACCGTCGAGGTCGATCTCGCCCACGGCGGCCGCTGGACGTCGTTGCGCACCCCGGAGCGGGAGTGGCTCTGGCGTCACCCCGATCCGGCCGTCGCGGCGGCGCGTGCGGCGGTGGCGCCCGGCGACGCGTTCGTCGACGCGGGTGGGGTGGAGGAATGCCTTCCCACTGTGCGCGGCGGGCCCGACCATGGTGCGGTGTGGTCCCGCCCCTGGTCGGAGGCTGGCTGCACCGCCGACGGGTTCCGTCTCGATCGGCGGATCCGCAGCGACGGGGCGCTCACCGCCGACTACACGATCACCGGCCCGCCCCGTGCCCCGGTCGTGCACGCGGTGCACGCCCTGCTCGACGTCTCGCCTGCGGCCCGGCTGGATGCGCCGGGCGTCCGCGCCGCGTACCTCGTCGACCGGCAGGTGGAGGTGTCGTGGCCCGCCGGGCTCGATCGACTCGGCCCGGATGACGGCACCGCCACCGCCGCGGTGCTCCCCGACTGCGCCGCGGTGACCGTGGTGGACGGCGCCGACGCGCTCGCCTTCACGTGGCGCGGGGAGGCCTGCTCGCTGCTGCTCTGGCGCAACCTGCGCGGCTGGCCGCACGGGGCGCCCTACCGCTCGATCGGGGTGGAACCGATGATCGGAACGGCCGCGGACCTGCAGGCGCCCGCCCCGGGCCGCCCGGCGCAGCTGGGCCCGGACGGCGTGCTTCGCTGGCAGCTCACGCTGACGGCATGGCGGCTTGGGGCCCGGCCCTGAACCTTCCCGAGTCAGTCCTGCGCGGCACCGAAGATCGCGCGAAGCCTGCGGAGGGTGTCCCTGATCGACTTGGCGTTGCCCTTGGGGAAGCCGAGCAGCTCCATGCCTTTCGCCAGCGGCGAGCCGCCGTAGTCGAACGTCTCGGTGACGCGGGTGCCGCCGGGGACGGCTTCCAGCTCGTAGCGCCAGATCGCCCTCGCCGGGTGGCACCAGCCGATCCGGCGGTCCGGCTCGAACTCCACCACCCGGTTCGTGACCCGGTACGGCATCTTGATCTTCATGCTCATGCCGAACCGGTCGCCGAGCGCGAGCCGTTCCGGCCCGGACACCGCCCCGCGGACGGTGCCCGAACCGTCGAACTCGCGGTGCCGGTGCGGGTTCGCGAGCAGCGCGAACACCTCCGCGGGCGGCGCGGCCACCACCGTACTGGCCGAGACGGTGCGCCCGGCGATCCTCGCGCGCTCGTCCTCGGTCACGCCACCGCCTGCCGATCGATCACGAAGGTCATGGGGGGAGTGTCTCCCGGCAGCGGGACGGGCCGTGGGGCCGGGGCCGCCGCGGGGTGGGGTGCGATGATCGGGGTATCCGAGCCGACCTGGAGGAGAACACCGTGACGCAGGACCGACCGCTCCCGGAGTGGCAGAAGCTGCGGCTGACGTTCACCCGGCGGTGGCGGGACTCCGGGTTCTGGTACGGCCTCGCGATCACGCTGATCTGGCCGTTCGCCATGTTCGGCACCCGGATCTCGTGGCGCGGTGGCGAGCACCTCCCGCGGTCGGGCGGGGCCCTGCTCGCGATCAACCACGTGTCGTTCGCCGATCCGATCTTCAACGTGGCCTTCTCCATCTGCCACGACCGGATGCCGCGGTTCCTCGCGAAGTCCGAGCTCTGGGACATGCCGGTGGTCAAGTGGGTGCTCGGCGGCGGCCGGCACATCCCGGTCTACCGCGCCTCGGCGCGGGCCACGGACGCGTTCCGCGACGCCATCGCGGCCATCGAGCGCGGTGAGATCGTGGCGTTCTACCCGGAGGGCACCTACACCTCCGACCCCGACGGCTGGCCCATGAAGGCGAAGAACGGGATCGGCCGCATCGCGCTGCTCACCGGCGCCCCGGTGATCCCCGTCGCGAACTGGGGCACCCAGGACGTCCTGCCGCCCGGAAGCGGACGGCCGCGGCTCTTCCCCCGCAAGCGAGTCACGGTGGTCGCCGGCCCGCCGGTCGACCTGTCCGCCTGGCTGGGTGGCCCGCGCACCCGCACCGCGCTGGACGGCGTCACCTCCGCGATCATGACCGACGTCACGCGGCTGGTGGCCGACATCCGCGGCGAGACGCCCCCCGCAGCCCCGGTGGACCCGGCCGACTCGGAGGCGTCTCTGAAGGGCGAGCGGCCGGCGAGCTGAGGGATCCATGATCACCGTCTGCGGTTCTCAGGCCGCAGGTTTGCGGCTCTGCAACCGCATGCGGTGATCAAGCCGGGCGGCGCCCGGCCAGTGCGAGAGTGTGGGTGATCTCGGCGATACAGGTAGCCGGCTGCCCGTCGAGGGAATGCCAGGGGAACCGCAGCAGGTCCCAGCCGCCCCGGGTGAGGGCGTTGCCCTTCCGGCGGTCGGTGTGGAACCGCTCCGCATCGACGTGCCACGCCCAGCCGTCGACCTCCACCGCCACCCGCTCGGCCGGGAACGCGAGGTCGATGCGGTAAGGCCCGAACGGATACCCGAGCACCCAGCCACTGATGCCCGCCTCCCGGAGCAGCCGGATCAGCAGCCGCTCGGCGGCGGAGTCGGCGCGGTCGGCGGCGGCCACCAGCATCCGGTGCATGGCCGCCGAGCCGTGCCTGCCGACGCCCCGGCAGTAGCTCCGGTACACGGCCGGAAACCGGACATGGCGCTGCAGCGCCATGTCCAGGAACACCGAGCCGCGCGCGACGACCACGGCGGTTTCCAGTGCGGCGAGCGGCGCATCCGCCACAGCCACGCCGCGGCGTTCGACCACATCGGACGCCGGCAGGTCACGCCGGCGCAGGACCAGGCCGGGCCGGTTCATCCGGTGTGCCGCACGGGGCAGCGTCAGCTCGACGGTCGCGGGTGCGCGGTCGAGCATGCCGTGCCAGAACGCTGCCGCAGGGCCGGTGACCACGGCGCCCGCCGCTCGTGCCCACAGCGACGCCGCCCGTACCCGGGCCTCGTCGGTGAGCCGGTGCCCGCCCACCAGGTAGACACAGGGATAGAGCTCGCGCCATGCGCCCGCTCGAACCCTGCGCCGCACGGTGTCGGCGGATATCCCGCAGGTGAGGACCTGGGCGAGCGTGACGACGCCGGCCTGCCGGACGAGGATGCGCTCCAGGATCACGAGACGCCAGCATCCCCTGCGGCTGCGATCGGCGGGCCCGTTTCGCAGAACCCGCGGCGATGATCAGCGTCTGCGGTCGCAGAACCGCAGCCGTGCGATCCTACGACCGCATTTGACGATCATCGCCGCTGCCCCACTGTCATTCGCAAGCGGCCGAACGGGAACGGGAGGTTCAGGCGTCGCGGGCCAGCTTGGCCAGGCGGCGCTGGGTGGGCCAGCGCACGGCGTGGGCCCAGCCGAGCTTCTCGAACGCCCAGATCACCCGGGCCGAGATGTCGACCTGCCCGCGCTGGACGCCGTGGCGGGCGCAGGTGGGGTCGGCGTGGTGCAGGTTGTGCCAGGACTCACCGAAGCTGAGCACGGCGAGCGGCCACACGTTGCGGGAGTGGTCGCGGGCGGCGAAGGGCTGGTCGCCGATCATGTGGCAGATCGAGTTGATCGACCAGGTGACGTGGTGCAGGAGCCCGACGCGCACGAGCCCGGCCCAGAACAGCGCGGTGAGCGCGCCCCACCAGGACCAGCTCAGCAGGCCGCCCAGGGCGGCGGGGACGAGCAGGGTGAGGATCGACCAGACGCCGAAGAGGCGGTCGATGCGGTGGATGTCGGTGTCGGCGAGCAGGTCGGGGGTGAAGCGCTCACGGTTGGTGAGGTCGCGGTCGAACAGCCAGCCGGTGTGCGAGTGCCAGAAGCCCCTGGCGAGGGCCGCGGCGCTGGTGCCGAACAGCCACGGCGAGTGCGGGTCGCCCTCCTTGTCGGAGAAGGCGTGGTGGCGGCGGTGGTCGGCGACCCAGGTGATGACGGGGCCCTGCATGGCGAGGCTGCCGGCCAGGGCGAGCGCGATCCGCAGGGGCCGCTTGGCCTTGAACGAGCCGTGGGTGAAGTAGCGGTGGAAGCCGACCGTGATGCCGAGCCCGCTCACGACGTAGAACACCGCGGCGATCGCGACGTCGATCCAGGTGAGGCCCCATCCCCAGGCGAAGGGGATCGTGACGACGAGCGCCAGCAGGGGGAGGATCACGAAGACGTAGACGCCGATCTGCGGTCCCAGGCCGCGTCGCCCGTCGAGGATCGGGTGGGCGGCACCCGCCGGTCGAGTCGGGGTGTCGGCAGCGGTCATGGGCATGCTCCTGATGTTGTTGTAAGGAAGGGTCACCTTACCCGGTTCGGGGTGCTAGACGTCGAGACCGAGGAGGGCGTTCTCCACCACTTCGGCCAGCGCCGGGTGGATCCAGTACTGGCCGGTGGCCATCTCCCGGGCGCCGAGCCCGAACGACATCGCCTGGATCAGCGGTTGGATCACCGTGGACGCCTGGGCGCCCATGACGTGCGCTCCGAGGATCCGGCCGGTGCCGCGTTCGGCGATCACCTTGCAGAACCCGGTGGTGTCCTCCATGGCCCAGCCGTAGGCAACGTCACCGTACTCCTGGACGGCCACGGTGTGGTCGAGCCGACCGGCGCGGCATTCGGCCTCGGTGAGCCCCACGGCGGCGATCTGCGGGTCGGTGAAGACGGCCGCCGGAACGAACCGGTGGTCGCTGCGGCGCGGGGCGTCGGGGTGCAGCAGGTTGTGCGCCACGACCTTCGCCTCGTGGTTGGCCACGTGCTTGAGCTGGTGGGCCGAGCTGACGTCGCCCATCGCGAAGATCCCGTCGACACCGGTGCGCTGCTCCCCGTCGACGACGATCCGGCCGTCTGGGTGGGTGGCCACGCCGGTGCGGTCCAGGTCGAGGAGGTCGCTGTTCGGCCTGCGGCCGGTGGCGACGAGCAGCAGGTCACCGCCCACGGACGAGCCGTCGGCCAGCTCCAGGGTGATGTCGCCGTGGCGCCCGCGGACGCGCGTGACCTCCTGGCCGAGGTGCACGTCCCACCGGCGCGCGGCGATCTCGGTGAACCGCTCGCAGATCGTCTCGTCCTGGTGGCGCAGAAGAGTGCTGCGCCCGATGATCGACACCCGCGACCCGAGCGCGGCGAAGACGTGTGCGAACTCGACGCCGATGTAGCCGCTGCCGAGGATCACCACGTGCTCGGGGAGCGCGTCGATCCGCATGACCGTGTCGGACGTCTCATAGGGCACGCCCGACCCCGTGACGACATCGGGGATCACCGGCCGGCTCCCTGCGGCGAGCACGATCCGCTCGGCGGTGAACGCGGCCGTGCCCGAGCCGTCGTTCCGGGCGACGGCGAGCTCCTTGTGCCCGGTGAAGCGGGCGTGGCCCTCGTAGACGGTGACGTTGGGGCTGCGGTCCACCCGGTACTCGCGCCCGCCCGCCGAGATCGGGTCGATCCGGCCGAAGACGCGGTCCCGGATGTCGGTCCAGCGCACCTTGTCCACGGTGGCGTCCACGCCGTAGCGGCTCGCGTGCCTGACGACCTGTGCGACGTCGGCGGCGTAGACGTACATCTTCGTCGGGATGCAGCCGACGTTCAGGCAGGTGCCGCCGAAGACGCCGTGCTCGACGAGCGCGACATCAAGGTGCGCGAAGCGCTCGTCGACGATCGAGTTGCCGGAACCGGTTCCGATGACGACGAGGTCGTGGTGGCGCACGAATCACACGCTACGTGCCCGTTTGCGAGAAGTGGTGCCGGTCCACCGGTGACGTCCACCGCCCTCCCCACTTCCAGCCGATGCGCTCGAACGCGGCGACGACCGGCCCACCGTCCCGGATCATTCCCGGCAGGTCGCGGTCCCGGTCGAGGTAGGCGGAGGCGAGCTCGGGGAGCACGAGGTCGCCCTTGCTGTAGGGGTTCTGGAACGGGTTGATGTCCACTGCGAGGCCGAGGGCGTGTGCCGACCAGCGGGTGAGGCCCGTGGCGGGCCGGCAGACGAATGCGGTGGTGTTGTTGTCGTCGCCGGTGGGCGGCGCGGTGAGCTCGCTCGGCTCGACGACGCGCATCTCCTCGATCGGGAAACCGGCCGCGTAGAGCTCACCGAACGCGCTCGCGACGTCGTCCGCCACCGTGGCGGCGACGATCAGCTCGCCGGTGTGCGTCGCGCCGTCGAAGCCGTGGAAGGCGACGGTCACGTAGCGCAGGTCGGCCGGCGGCACGGGGCATTCCGGCTTCCAGGTCGAGCGCGCGAGCACGTCGTCGGGCACCGGTGCGACGGTGGACGCGAACGCCCCGTCCGCCGGTGGCGGGAGGACGTCGCGGGTGGGGAACCTACGGTCCACCAGGTCGGGCGGGGTGGGCTGGGCGACGCCGTAGCCGTCGGGCCGCAGGGGGAGCGGGGGCCGCTCGGCCGCCGTCGCGGGGGAGCAGGTCAGCGCCAGCGCGGCCGCCGTCGTCACGGCAACGGTCACAGGTCGGAGCACCCGGCGAGCCTCGCACGGTCGAGGACGCCGGAGGCTCACCCGATCTGGTAGGTATTTCGAGATGAGCAGTGGGATGGAGACCGGCGCGGTGACCGCCACCGTGCACCGCGCGTGGGCAGCAGACCTGGCACCGTCCACGCTCTACGAGCTGCTGAGGCTGCGGGTGGACGTGTTCGTGGTGGAGCAGGCCTGCCCGTACGCGGAGCTCGACGGGCGGGATCTCGACGACGGCACGCGGCACTTCTGGCTGGGGGGCAGCGGCCGGCCCGAGCCCGTGCTCGGCGCCCTGCGGCTGCTGCGGGAACCGGCGGGCGAGTTCCGGATCGGCCGGCTCTGCACGGCTCGTTCGGTGCGTGGACGCGGGCTGGGCCGGCAGCTGATGGAGGCCGCGCTGGCCGAGGTCGGCGACCGACCCTGCGTGCTGGACGCGCAGGAGCACCTGGCGGGCTTCTACCAGGAGTTCGGCTTCCGCCCGGCGGGTGAGCCCTACGACTGGGACGGTGTCGCGCACGTCCCGATGCGCCGGAGTTGATCGAGAGATCGCGCGGGACGCCGGGTTGCGGGATACTCACGGTTGGTCACGAACGGTGTCGAGTCAGCGAGGTGTGCGGATGACCGACGACCAGACGCGAGCGATGAACGTGCGCTCGCCCTCCCACGGCAGCGTCGGCCCTGCTGATCCGCACGCCGACCCGGCCACTCAGCCGACGATGCGCCCGGTCGTCCCCGACGGCCCCACGGTGCCCACGCCGGGCGACCCGATGACGAGGGCGGGCTGGCCGGCGGAGCCGGTGGGCCACTCGCGCACCGGCGTCCTGTGGATGGGGCTGATCCTGTCCGCGCTGGTCCTGCTGTTCCTGCTGATCTTCATCCTGCAGAACAGCACGCCCGTGCAGATCAGCTTCCTGGGCGCGTCGGGCACGCTGCCCATCGGCGTCGCGCTGCTGCTCGCCGCCATCGCCGGGCTGCTGCTCGTCGCCATCCCGGGAGGCCTGCGCATCCTCCAGCTGCGCCGCGCCGCGCGTCGCCGCTGACCGGGCGGTGCTGACCGGGCGGTGGACGGGTCAGGCCTCGCGACCGCCGACCATGATCTGCCACGGCGCGAGCGGCTTGCCCGCGAGCTCGGTCTCCTGGTTGGTCAGGTTGACCACGACCACGCCGTCGTCGGCGCGGAAGGCGAGCAGGTCCCGCTGCGACGGTGACCGCCCGATCTCCACGCCGCCGGCGGCCAGCCGCGGCACGAGGAACTGCCAGGCCTGGGTGAGCGGGAGCGGTTGCCCGCCGTCCTCCGCGGTGGCGTCGGTCCACAGGGCCGCGGATCCGAGGTCGTGGGCCTGGGGGCCCCACAGCAGCGCGCCCGCCGTGCCGGACTCCGCCATGGCGGCGATGGCGGCGAGGTTGACGGCGGCGTTGGCCGGGCTGGTGCCCGCGTCGTCCTCACCCTCGGGGACGTCGGGGTAGTACTCGGCCCACCAGATCGGCAGGTCGGTGCGTTGCTGCAGCCAGCGTGCCAGGTCGGCGAACTTCTGTGCGCCGTCGAGAGGCGCGGGGCCCGGACCGGACCGGGTGTTCGTGGCGGTGTCGACGGCGAGGAAGTCGGCGCCGATGTTGTTCTGCAGCCAGTAGTCGATCACGTCGAGCGTGCGCTGGTCGGCGGCGCCCCACGGGCCGGTGACGGTCGTGGAGGTGTCCTCGGAACCGGGAGGGAGGCCGATCATCACGACGTACGGGCCGCCGACCTGCACGTCCGGCCGGACGTCCTTCACCGCCCGGTACACCTGGTTGTAGAGCTCGGTGTAGCCCTCGTAGTCCCAGCGGCTCTTGTCGTCGGCCCAGAAGCCCTTGAGCTCGTTCCACACCATCACCCGCTCGACCTGCGGGTAGCGCCGCACGGCCTCGGCGGCGAGCTTGGCGAAATCGCCGAAGAACTCGGGGTCCGGGTTGTCCTCGAGCTCGTCCCAGTCGGTCTCGCCCTCCTCGCCCCCCTTCATCCAGTCCGGGGCGCAGCACAGCGTGAGCATGCTCCGCTGGCCGGTCTCCTCGGTGAGCTTCATGCGGCGGTCGAGGGTGTCCCAGTCGTACTCGCCGGGCTCGGGCTCCGGGTTGCTCGTGCCGAAGCCCATCAGGTGGTGGTTCTGCCAGATCGCGCTGTCGGCCTCGAGGATGTCCATCCCGCGCTGCCGGGCGTCGGCGGGCTCCGTGTCGTCCAGGCTGTTCTGGGTGTGGGTGACGCCCAGCTCGAGCGCAGCCGGCTGCTTCGTCCAGTTCCAGTCGCCCTCGAGCTCGATGGGCGGCAGCGTGCCGTCGGGGGAGGGCAGCACCGGCGACGCAACGGGGTTCGCGGAACAGGCGACCAGTGCCGCGGTGAGCGCCGTCAGCACGGCGACGAAGGAACGGGGAGCGCGCACAGGTACCTCGGTGTCCGGTTCGGGTGACTTCTTCCTGACGTTGTCAGGGCGACCCTGTGGCCCGGCTGAGAATTCCTCCCAGCCAGGACACGAGTCGGTCACGGCCGTCAGGCAGCGGTCTCGCGCCTGCGCCGCCCGCCGCGCGGGGCCCGCCCGGTGCCGGTGCGGGGCCGCCGCGGAGCCTGCGCGGGCTTGGGCGGCGTCACGATCGGCACGCCGGACGGCGGCCGCGCCCCGGTGATCCGGGCCAGCTCGCCGTCTCCCGACGACACCTGCGTCTGCGGGGCGCGCACGCCCGCCAGTCGCATCATCCGTTCGACGTCACGCCGCTCCGGGGGTGTGACGAGGGTCACGACGGTGCCGGAGTCGCCCGCTCGCGCGGTGCGCCCGGCCCGGTGCAGGTAGTCCTTCGGGTCGGCCGGCGGGTCGACGTGCACGACGAGGCTGACGTCGTCGATGTGGATGCCGCGAGCGGCCACGTCGGTGGCCACGAGCACCGGCGTGCGGCCCTCCTTGAACTCGGCGATCGCCCGGTTGCGCGCGTTCTGCGCCTTGCCGCCGTGCAGCGCGCCCGCCGCGACACCCTCGCGGCGCAGCACCTTCACGAGCCGGTCCACGCCGTGCTTGGTGCGGGCGAACAGGATGGTGCGCCCGTCGCGCGCGGCGACCTCCGTGACGATCCGCGGCTTGGTGGCCGCGTCGACGAGCAGGACGTGGTGGTCCATGGTCTCGACCTGGGCCGTGGCCGAGGCGACGGACCGCGTGATCGGGTCGGTGAGGTACTGGCGGACCAGCGCACCCACCTCGCCGTCGAGGGTGGCGGAGAACAGCAGCCGCTGCCCGTCGGCCGGCGTGAGGTTCAGGATCGCCCGGACCTGGGGGAGGAAGCCCATGTCCGACATGCGGTCGGCCTCGTCGAGCGCAGTGATCATCACCTGCGAGAGGTCGCAGGTGCGCTGGTTGGTGTGGTCGGTGAGCCGGCCGGGCGTGGCGACGAGCAGATCGACGCCCCGCTGCAGCTCGGCGGCCTGCCGGTTGAACGACAGCCCGCCGACCACGACGGCCGTGCGCAGCCCGAGCGCCTTCGCGAACGGGGCCAGCGCGTCGTCCACCTGCTGAGCCAGCTCGCGGGTGGGGACGAGGACGAGCCCGCGCGGCTGGCGGGCCTTGCCACGGCCGCCGGCGAGCCGGGACAGCATCGCGAGGCCGAACGCCAGGGTCTTGCCGGAGCCGGTCTGGCCGCGGCCGAGCAGGTCGCGGCCGGCGATGGTGTCGGGGAGCGTCGCGGCCTGGATCGGGAACGGCTCGGTGAACCCGTTCGCGGCGAGCGTGCGCACGACGGGCTCGGGAAGGCCGAGCTCCGCGAACGTGGGCATACCGGTCTCAGGTGCTGTCCACAGCACCTCGGGCGGTGCGACCGGGGCGAGCGAGGGCCGGTTCTGCGGGGGACGCGAGCCGCCGCGCGGGGAGCGGGAGCGGCCGCCGTCGGATCGACGGGACCGCGAGTTCGCCGACGCATGGGTACGGCGAGGGGACGGGGAAGACAAGAACAACCTCCGGGACGTGGCACGTCGCTCGGGAGTTGCAGCGCCAGGACGGCGGCTGGGATCTCGGGGACGAGCCCGGGCGCAGGTGTGCGCCCTGATGAGTACTGCTGGGTGCGCCTGCTCAGGGCCGTTCCGGGGCCGGGCGCTCGTTGATCAGTCTAGCCGAGCGCCCCGCCCAGGAGGGCGGCGCCGTCGTGACGCTACCGGTCCGACGCCTGATCGCTTCCCGGCATTCCCACCTCAACCCGCAACTCCGCGAGCAGGGCATCCGGATCGCCGACCTCCCGGGACAGGCCGCGGGCGGTGAACCACTCGCCGATCCGGCGGACGTCACGGGCCAGGAACTCGGGGCCCTGGGGGTTGCCGACGACGTCCACGACCTGCGGAAGGTCGATGAGTACCAGCCGCCCGTCGTGCACCAGGAGGTTGTAGGCGGACAGGTCGCCGTGGGTGAGGCCGTGGCGGGCCAACCCGACCAGCGCGTCGACCAGCTGGTGCCAGAGATCACACAGTTCGTCCCCGTCGGGACGGAGCTGGGCCAGCCGCGGGGCGGCCGTGCCGTCCTCGCCGCCGACGAACTCCAGCAACAGCTCGGTGCCGCTGCACTGCACCGGATAGGGCACCGCGACACCGTCGGTCCACAGGCGGGTGAGCGCCGCGAACTCCGCGCCCGCCCACTGCCCGGACAGCATGTCGCGGCCGAACGACGAGCGGTTCGCCATCGCCCGCATCTCGCGGGACCGGCGCACGCGCCGGCCCTCGAGGTAGCCGGCGTCGCGGTGGAACATGCGGTGCTCGGCCGTCCGGTACCGCTTGGCGGCCATCAGGGTGCGCCGCTCGGTGCCCGGCACGGAGCGCTCGACGAGGTGGACGTCGGCCTCCTTGCCGGTCTTGATCACGCCCAGCTCGGTGTCGACCGCCGCGTGCTCGGTGACCACCCACGCCGGACGGGGGTGCGGCCCGTGCTCGGCGCCGTCCCAGGTGGACCAGCGGTCGCCCTCGGGCGGTCCGTCGGGTTCGAGGCCGAGCCGCTCGTCGAGCGCGGACAGGTCGGGCGTGGAACGCCGGGACCGCGCGGGTGCCTCGTCGTCGAAGCGACGGCGTCGTGGCTTGCGGGAACGCTCGGTGTCGTGCGTATCGGAAAACGACTCGTAGTCGTGCAACGCGGGGCTCCAGAGGGAGTGTGCGCCCCGCGGACCGACGTCAGCGCGGGGCGGTGATCGGACGAGGGCATGCCACGTCCTGGACAGGGATCGACACGACGCACCTCCTCCTGATCACGCCGGAGCCCCGGCACCTGATGCGGGCACCCTGCCGAACGCCCGGAACCCCCCGCAACCGGTTTACGCGGGGACCACGATCTCGAGGGCGTTCCCGCGGCGCTCCACGCGCATGCCGGCCCGGCGGGCGATCGCCGCGACACCGGCCGCGTCCGACGGCTCGGCCCTGCTGCCGGCGAGCACCCGGGCGAGCCGGCCCTTGTGGGCCTTGTTGAAGTGGCTCACCACGCTCCGGCTGCCGTCGGGCCGCTCGGCGAGGACATTCACCGTGACCGCGCCCGGCACCCGCCCCAGGGCGGCGTAGGAGCCCGAGCGCAGGTCCACCACCAGGTCCGCGGCCGCGAGGGCGGCGAGCTCCGGCTCGAGCGCCGGCTTCCAGCGGGCGGCGAGGGTGCCGCCCGCCGGCAGCGCGGACCCCGCGGAGAGACGGTAGGCCGGCACCGGGTCGCCGGCCCGCACCAACCCGAACAACGCCGACCCGACGGCGAGCCGCTCCCGCGCCCGCCCGGCGGCGGCCCCGCGCAGCGAGCCGACGTCGAGCGCGTCGTAGAGCACCCCGGTGTAGCGGTGCAGCGCCGGCAGGGTGGGCGACGTCCAGAGCGCGGCATTGCGGGCGATCTCGACGTCCTGCGCGGCGGAGAGTCCGAGCGCGGCCCGGCTGGCCTGCGGATCGGCGGCCAGCCCGACGAGCTCCTCGACGAGCGCCTTGCGCACGGCGTCCAGCGCGGGGTGGGAGAGCGCGTCGAGGCGCAACGGTGGGCCGTCGCCGCCGTCGCGCTTGGTCTCCGACGGGGGAAGCAGGACGAGCACGCGAGGGAGCCTATGTTGTGCCGTCGATGACCTGCGGATTACCGTCCTCGACGTGATCGGGCTCGGTGTTCTTCGGCAGGTCGGCTCCGCGCGGAGCCTCGGCGGGGTGGCCTGACCCACCCGTGACCGCAGTCGACACCGAGCTCCCTCCCGCCACCGGTGCATGGCGGGAAGGCGACGATCCCGGCCGCAGGAAGTGGGTCACCCTCCCCGAGCCGCTGCCCCTGGAGGCCGGGGGCACGCTGCCCGGCGTCCGCATCGCCTACGAGACCTGGGGCACGCTCGACGCGGACGCCTCCAACGCCGTACTCGTGCTCCACGCCCTCACCGGCGACAGCCACGTGACCGGCCCCGCCGGGCCCGGCCACCCCACGGCGGGCTGGTGGGACGCGCTGATCGGGCCCGGCCGGGCGCTCGACCCCGCCCGCTGGTTCGTGGTGGCGCCCAACATCGTGGGCGGCTGCCAGGGCAGCACCGGCCCGGCGTCACCCGCGCCGGACGGCCGGCCGTGGGGGAGCCGGTTCCCGCTGGTCACCGCCCGGGACGCGGTGACCGCCGAGCAAGCGCTCGCCGACGCGCTCGGCGTGAACGCCTGGGCCCTCGTGATCGGCGGCTCCATGGGCGGCATGCGCGCCCTCGAATGGGCCGCCACCGAGCCCGACCGCGTGACGCGGCTGTGCCTGCTGGCCTGCCCGGCCGCGACCACGGCCGACCAGATCGGCTGGGCCGCCCCGCAGATCGCCGCGATCCGCGACGACCCCGGCTGGCACGGCGGCGACTACCACGACGGCCCGCCCGGCCACGGCCCCCACCGCGGCCTCGGCGTGGCCCGCCGCATCGCGCACCTGAGCTACCGCAGCGCGTTCGAGCTCGGCGAGCGCTTCGGCCGCGACGCCCAGGACGGCGAGGACCCCTGGCAGGGCGGGCGCTACGCGGTGGAGTCGTACCTGGACCACCACGCCCGCAAGCTGGTGCGCCGCTTCGACGCCGTGTCCTACGTGCGGCTGACGGAGCTGATGAACGCCCACGACGTGGGCCGCGGCCGCGGCGGCATCGAGGCCGGGCTCGCGCGCGTGACGGCGCGGACCCTCGTGGGCGGCGTGAGCTCCGACCGCCTCTACCCGCCCGAGCAGCAGGCCCAGCTCGTGGCGGGCATCCCGGGAGCCGGCCCGCTGCGCCTGGTGGACTCGCCGTACGGGCACGACGGCTTCCTCATCGAGGCCGCCGCGGTGGGGGAGCTGGTCACGGAGCTGCTGCAGGCGTGATCAACCCGGCGGTGGCGGCCTCCGTCTCCCCGATGCAGAACTCGTTGCCCTCCGGGTCGGTGAGCGTGGTCCAGGCGAACACCTCGGGGTCGCCCCGCTCGCCGAGCACGTCGGCCCCGAGCCCCACCAGCCGCTCGACCTCGGCATCCCGGCCGCCGGTGCGCGCGCCCAGGTCGAGGTGCAGCCGGTTCTTGCCCTCCCGCGGCTCGGGGACACGCTGGAAGGCCAGCAGCGGCCCGCCCTCCGGGGGCGGCGCCAGCATGATGAACTCGCCGTCGTAGTCGGTGATGATCTTGGTGTCGAGCGCCGCCGACCAGAAGCGCGCGAGCACCGCCGGCTCCGCGCAGTCGACGGTGACCATGCCTATCGAAAGTCCCATGCGGCGGACGCTATCGGTGGAGTCCGACAGAACCATTCGCGTCGTGGCGGCACCGCTGCGGAACCGGCCGAGGGCCGTCGCGGAGTGGGCGCAGGAGCTGTCGCGGGCGTCGCCGGGGGCGCCAGCTGCAGAAGATCCGTGCGAGCCGTGCACGAGCGCGGTCTCGACCGCGCCCACGTGCGTCCCGGGCGGATCACGCTGCGGTGATCCGCACGAGGAGCACGGCAGCGCGGTGCGGGCAGCGGTGGTGCGCGGATCGGAAGGATCACGGTGCGGCGGCCGACGCTTTCCGGCGCACCCCGAATCCGCCGGCGCACCCCGTCGACGGGTAGCGCGAGCGGACACGGGGTGCGCGGGCGGAGAAGCCGTGCGTCACCAGCGCCCGCCGGTCGGACGCCCCACGCACCCCGTCTCCGCCGGCGCACCCCGTCGACGGGGTGCGTGAGCGGGAACGGGGTGCGTGGGCGGAGAGGGGGTGCCCGCGCGGGGCGGACGGCGATCCGGCCGCCGCGCCTTCGTCGACGCGGGGACGTCGCCTGGCCACGCGCCGGCACCGTCCGCGGGTGGGGGAGGATCGCCCCGTGCCCGACCGCCCGTACGTGCTGCTCTCGGCCGCGATGTCGGTGGACGGCCGCATCGACGACACCGGGCCGGCGCCGCTGCTGCTGTCCGATGCCGCCGACCTCGATCGGGTCGACGAGGTGCGGGCCGGGGTCGACGCGATCCTGGTGGGGGCCACCACGCTGCGCAGGGACGACCCGCGGCTCCTCGTCCGCTCCGCCGAGCGGCGGGCCGCCCGGGTGGCGGAGGGTCGCGCAGCCGACCCGCTCAAGGTCACGGTCACCGGCTCCGGAGACCTCGACCCCGCCGCGCGGTTCTTCACCACCGGCGCCGGACCCAAGATCGTCTACGCGGCCACCCCGGGCGTGGAGATGGCCCGGAAGACGGTGGGCGCGGTCGCCGACGTGGCGGACGCGGGCCACCCGCTGGACCTGCACCGGCTGCTCGCCGACCTCTCCGGGCGCGGCGTCGCGCGGCTGATGGTGGAGGGCGGCACCGCCATGCACACGCTGTTCCTCACCTCCGGCGTGGTCGACGAGCTGCAGCTGGTGGTCGCCCCGTTCTTCGTCGGGGACGCCGACGGGCCGCGCTTCGTCGGGCCGGGCCGCTTCCCGCACGACACCGCGCACCGGATGCGCCTGGCCGAGGCCCGGCCCATCGGCGACCTGGTGCTCCTGCGCTACCTCCTGGACGGCGCCCGTGCCTGACGACCGGGAGCTGCTGGCGCGGGCGGTCGAGCTCGCGGGCCGCTGCCCGCCGTCGGACACGGCGTTCTCGGTGGGCGCGCTCGTCGTCGACGCGGGCGGTGAGGTGCTCGCGCGAGGTTGGTCGCGCCGCCGTGACCCGCACGACCACGCGGAGGAGTCCGCGCTCGCCGACCTCGGTGCCGGCTGGCGCGCCGCCCCCGGCACCACCGTCTACAGCTCGCTCGAGCCGTGCAGCGCGCGGGCCTCCAGGCCGCTGACCTGCACGGAGCTGATCCTCGCCGCCGGCGTCGACCGGGTGGTGTTCGCGTGGCGGGAGCCGAGCGTCTTCGTCGACGGAGAGGGCGCGGAGCTGCTGCGGGCCCGGGGGGTGGAGGTGGTGGAGCTACCCGAGCTCGCCGCGGCCGCGCGCACGCCGAACGCACACCTGCTCGGAGGCCGCTGAGCGGTCGCCGGGGCTCCGGGCATGATCACCGGTCCGGTGCGTCGGCGGCCGCATCCGGCCGTCCCGGCGCCCAACCGTCGATCACCGGAGCGGGTGGCCGTTCACACCGGTGACCGGCGCGACTGCTCCAGCGGGGCGTCGCTACCCTTTCCCGAGTGTTGACCCGGATGTCGTCGCTGTTCCTGCGGACCCTGCGCGAGGACCCGGCCGACGCGGAGGTACCGAGCCACAAGCTGCTCGTCCGCGCCGGCTACGTCCGCCGCATCGCGCCGGGGATCTACACCTGGCTGCCGCTGGGCCTGCGGGTGCTGCGCAACATCGAGCAGGTCGTGCGCGAGGAAATGGACGCCATCGGCGCCCAGGAGATCCAGTTCCCCGCCCTGCTGCCGAAGGAGCCCTACGAGGCCACCGGGCGCTGGACCGAGTACGGCCCCAACATCTTCCGGCTCAAGGACCGCCGTGGCGGGGACTACCTGCTCGGCCCCACCCACGAGGAGCTGTTCACGCTCGTGGTGAAGGGCGAGTACTCGTCCTACAAGGACTACCCGGTGAAGCTCTACCAGATCCAGACCAAGTACCGGGACGAGGCGCGGCCCCGCGCCGGCATCCTGCGCGGACGCGAGTTCCTGATGAAGGACTCCTACTCGTTCGACCTCACCGACGAGGGTCTCGCGGAGTCCTACCAGCTGCACCGCGACGCCTACGTCCGGATCTTCGATCGGCTGGGCCTCGAGTACGTCGTCGTCAAGGCGACGTCCGGCGCGATGGGCGGGTCGGCGTCCGAGGAGTTCCTCGCGGTCGCCCCCACCGGTGAGGACACCTACGTGCGCAGCCCCGGCGGCTACGCGGCCAACGTCGAGGCGGTCACCACGCCCGCGTCGCCCGCGAAGCCGGTCGAGGGCCTGCCCGCCGCGCAGGCGCACCACACGCCCGACACGCCGACGATCGGCACGCTCGTCGACTTCCTGAACGAGAAGGCCGGCCTGGGGCGCACCTTCACCGCGGCCGACACGCTGAAGAACGTGCTGGTCAAGACCCGGCTGCCGGGCTCGGACAAGTGGACGCTGCTCGGGATCGGGGTGCCCGGCGACCGCGAGGTCGACATGAAGCGCCTCGAAGCGGCGCTCGACCCCGCCGAGGTCGCGCTGCTCGACGAGTCCGACTTCCAGTCCCACCCGTTCCTCGTCAAGGGCTACATCGGGCCGGCCGCGCTCGCCGCCAACGGCGTGCGCTTCCTCGTCGACCCGCGGATCGTGCCCGGCACCGCCTGGGTCACCGGCGCCGACAAGCCCGACCACCACGTCGTCGACCTCGTCTGCGGCCGCGACTTCACCCCCGACGGCACGATCGAGGCCGCCGAGGTGCGCGAGGGCGACCCCGCGCCCGACGGGTCCGGCCCCCTGGAGTCGGCGCGCGGCATCGAGATCGGGCACGTGTTCCAGCTCGGCCGCAAGTACGCCGACGCGATGCAGCTCGACGCCCTCGGCGCCGACGGCAAGCCGGTGCGGATCACGATGGGGTCCTACGGCGTCGGGGTGTCGCGGCTGGTCGGGGCGATCGCCGAGCAGAGCCACGACGGGTCCGGCCTGATCTGGCCGCGGCAGGTCGCCCCTGCCGACGTCCACGTCGTGATCGCCGGCAAGACCGACGAGATCGCCGCCGGCGCCGAGTCGCTCGCCGCCGACCTGGACGCGGCCGGCGTGCGCGTGTTGCTCGACGACCGCAAGGCGACACCGGGCGTCAAGTTCGCCGACGCCGAGCTGATCGGCGTGCCCACGATCGTCGTCGTCGGGCGTGGACTCGCGAACGGCGTCGTCGAGGTGAAGGACCGCCGGAGCGGTGAACGGCAGGAGATCGCGGTCGAATCCGCGGTCGCGCACCTCGTCGAGCTGACCGGCGCGCGCTGACCTGCACCTGCTGAGCGGCGACTGGTCTGGTCGGGTGTCACCCGTTCGTGGTCGACTGGGTCGGTGCAACGGCGGGTCGAGTTCGGCTACACACCGGGCTCGCACCGTCACCACCTGCGACGGCGGTGGTGCGGCGGCGATCGTGGATCACGCGCCCCGTACCGTTCGCGTCATTCGTCAGCAGTACTGCACGACCGTGATCGTCACCTGGCCGGTGGCGGACGGGCCGCCCCGCCGGTCCGCCTGCGGCCGTCGCCGGGGAGGTAGACCCAGTGGACTTCGACGCGCTGCGGGCCGCAGTCGTGCCTGGTGCCGGCATCGTGGCGCGCTGGCCCGGTGTGGTCTGCGTCGCCGAGTGCGCCGACCGACACGTGCTGCGCCAGCTCTTGGACGTGTGCGCCACCGCGTCCGGCGGCGAGCCCGGCCGGGTGCTGGCGCGCCGGCTGGCGATGTGGCTGGGCGGCCCCGACGCACCCGGTGACGGGCTGAGGTTCGGCACCGTGGCCGTCACCGGCGCCGACACACGCTCCGGTGGCCAGCGCGAGCAGTGGGCGGTGTTCCTCTACGGGCCCGTCGGGCTCGTCGTGCCGGACCGGCAGGTGGCGCTCTCCGGCGCCCAGTCGGTGGCGTGGACCGACCGGCTGCTGCCGCGCCCCGACGCACCCGTGGTGCTGGCCCTCGAAGGCGGGCCGATCCCGCCCGGCCTCGTCGACGGGGTGCACGACCTGCGCGGCGGCGTCGTGCCCGGCGCGGGCGCGGTCCTCGTGCCGAGCGGGGGCCAGGGTTCCGCTGACATCGCGGACGAGCCGGCGCGCAGCCGCCCGGCCGAGGCCCGGTGGTCCGACTCCGGCGGATCGGACCGCCAGTGGGGAGCCGAGGCCGCACCCACCCCCTCCGCGGAGGGGATCTACCCCGGCGAGGGCGCGGGCAACGGCCTGCCGTCGCGAGGCAGCCTCGGGTCGTACGACGCCGGCCACGACACCTACCCCAACGGCGAATCCGGCGACGCGGGCCCCGAGCGGCCGCCGTCGGGCCGCGCTCACCTGCGCCCTGTGCCCTCGGGGTCGAACGGCGTCGCGCACCGCGGGTGGATGCCGCGGCGCGGCTCGGCGGCCGACCTCGGCCGCAACCCCGACACCGACCACGCCACCGGCCCCGTCGACGAGGACCCGTCCGGCGCGCACCTGCCGGCCCGCGCCGAGTGGGTCGCCGACCGCCCTGTCGAGCTCCCGGTCGACCGCAGCGACGAGCTCCCGCCTCCGGTGCACGACGAGCTGGCGGAGCCCGAGGCCCCGGCGCGCGGCACCGGCGACGAGCACGCGCCCGACACCGGCCACAACGGCAGCCAGAACGGTAGCCAGAACGGCGGTCCCAACGGGAGCCACAACGGCGGTCCCAACGGCTCCCGCAACGGTGGTCACAACGGCGGCCGCAACGGCTCCCGCAACGGCGGTGCGCTCCTCAACGGCGCCGCCTACGAACTGCTCGGTGGAGTGCCGGACGCGCCGCCGCAGGAGGCGGAGCGCAGCCCGTGGAGCGACGGCCTCGGTCGCGACGCGGGCCGGCCCGATCGGATCGAGGGCTGGTTCGCAGCCCCCGCCGAAGGGGGCACCGAGACCGGCATGAACGCGGTGGGGCCGTCCGACCGGCGCCGGCGCAGGCACCGGCTACCGGACGACGAGCTGTCCGTCGACGGCGATGCCGCGGGTGGTGAGCCCACCGGCGCCCCGGGCGATCTCGGCGAGGGCTCTGACGAGCGCGGGTCGGACGACTTCGCGAGCGTCGATCAGGGATCCGATCCGGGAGCATTCGGATCGGGATCGGTGGAGGAGACCCGGATCGTCCCGGGTCCCCTCGTCGAGCCGGCCCCACCGGCGCCCGACGACGACTACGACGGCTCCGGCGACGGCACCCCCCGGCTCGGGGTCCCGGCCCAGGAGGCCCCGCCGGAGCCGGCCCACCCGCTGGCGGACGCCGGCCCCGCCCCAGACCTCGAGGCGCCGCACACCACGGCCCTGCGGTCCGAGCGGATCATGGGCGCGGCGCCCGACGAGCAGAACCGTCCCCCGCTGGAGGACGGGCCCGCCACCAGCGGCCTGGTCGTCGACCACCGCCCGGAAGAGCAGGCACCCGCACCGCAACCGCCGCTCGGCCTGCTCGTGTTCGACGACGGTGCCACCTACACCGTCGACGCCGAGTACCTGATGGGGCGGATGCCGGAGGCCGATCCACGGGTCGCGTCCGGCGCGCTGCGCTCGCTCGCGCTCGAGGACTCGTCCGGAGCGGTGTCGCGCGTCCACGCACAGATCGTCGTGAACGGGTGGGAGGCGTTGCTGGTCGACGCCGGGTCCCGCAACGGCACGTTCGTGTCGCCGCCGGGGGAGCAGGGGTGGACCCAGCTGCCCGCCGGGGAGACACACCGGCTGGTGCCGGGCACGCGCGTACGGATCGGGGGTCGCAGCTTCCAGTTCGAGGCGCCGTCCGGAGCGCGCTAGGAAGAGGAGGACGCCGGGTTGAACGCGACCACGACGCTGGTCTCCTCGGCGATCGCCGAGTACGAGGTCCTGCGCCTGCTGGGTGAGGGCCCGCACGCACGCTGCTACCTCGCCCGGCCGCCGGCCCGGCACGACGGCGCCACGATGGACGGCAGCGGGCATGTCGCCGTGAAGGTGTTCACGGAGCGCGTGAGCGAGCCCGCCTTCGACCGTGCTGTCGACGAGCTGCGAGCGGTGGCCGCCGTGCGGTCACCACACCTCGTGCAGGTGTTCGACGCCGTGCTGGGGGAGAACTTCGCGTATGCGATGGAGCACTTCCCGCTCGGCTCGCTCGCGGAGCCTGCCCGTCCACCTACCCGTACGGAGATCCTCACGGCCCTCGAACACGCCGCTCGCGGCGCGCACGCGCTGCACGAGGCGGGGATCGTCCATGGCGGGATCCACCCCGGCAACGTCCTGCTCGTCGAGGACGCCGGCGGGATCTTCGGTGCCCGGCTTTCCGAGCCTGCGCTCTCCCGGTTCCTGACGCCCGGTGCTGTGGTGCCGGGTGCGGGCCGCGGCGGGGTGCTCGAGTTCCGGGACCCGGATCTGCTGGCCGGGGCCGACCAGTCACGGCGCACCGAGGTGTGGGCGCTCGGTGCCACCATCCATCGGGTGCTCGCCGGCGTGGGGCTGTACGGGGAGCTGCCGGGCCACCCGCTCGGCGCGATCCGCGAGCTGCGCTCCACCCGCCCGCAGGTGTTGCCCGGCCTCGCATCCGCGGAGGCCGCACTGGTGAGCGACTGCATCGCCGACGGCCCGGAGCGCCTCCGCACCGCCGCCGAGGTGGCCGACCGCCTCGCCACCCTCCGCTCCCAGCCGTAGCGACGGCCGAGCGCGGCACTCACCCTGTCGAGACGCGGGACTCGCCCTGCTGAAACGCGGGACTCGCCCTGTCGAAACGTGGGACTTGCCCTGCTGAGACGCGAGACTCGCCCTGCCCAATGCGGGACTCGCGGGAAGGGGCGCGAGTCTCGCGTTTCGACGCGGTGAGTCCCGCGTTCGGGCAGGGCGAGTCTCGCGTTCTGGCGGGGTGAGTTTTGCGTTCGGGCAGGCGCGGCGGTGTCAGCCGGGGAGGTAGGAGAGGCGGACGGAGCGGACCGGGTTGTCGCCGTTGGTGTCGACGAGGCACACCGACTGCCAGGTGCCCAGCGCCGTGCTCCCGTCCAGCACCGGCACGGACATCGACGGTGCGACGATCGCCGGCAGGACGTGGTCGCGGCCGTGGCCGGGGCTGCCGTGCCGGTGGGTCCAGCGGTCGTCGGCGGGGAGCAGGTCCTGCAGCGCGGTGAGCAGGTCGGTGTCGCTCCCGGCGCCGGTCTCGATCACCGCGAGACCCGCGGTGGCGTGGGGGACCCACACGTTGAGCAGGCCGTCGCGGGCTCCCGCGGAGCGCAGGAACGCGGCGATCTCGCCGGTGAGGTCGACGACGGCCTCGCGGGGGCCGGTCCGGATCTCGATCAGCTGGCTGTCCACCGCCGTAGTGTCCCTACTGTCTGCGGGGTGCGCAGTGCATTCGGTCAGGAGTTCGACGTTCCCGACGGTTACCTGAACACCGCCAGCATCGGCATTCCCTCGGTGGCCGTGGGTGATGCGGTGGCCGGGGCCGTCGCCGGGTGGCGGGTGGGTGCCGGACGGGCGGGGGAGTTCGACGAGCCGGTGGCGCGGGCCCGGGCGGGGTTCGCCGACCTGGTCGGGGTCGGGGTGGAGCGGGTGGCGATCGGGCCGGCGGTGTCGGCGCTCGTCGGGCTGGTCGCGGCCGCCGTGCCGGATGGCACCCGCGTGCTCGTGGCGGGCGGCGAGTTCACGAGCGTGACGTGGCCGTTCGCGGCGCAGGCGGGGCGGGGCGTCACGGCCACGGAGGTGGACCTCGCCGAGGTGGGGGAGCGTGCGGGGGAGTTCGACCTCGTCGCGGTGAGCACGGTGCAGTCCGCGGACGGCCGGCTCGTCGACCTGGACGCCCTGCGCGCGGCCCGCGCCGACGGCACCCGGGTCGTGCTCGACGCCACGCAGTCGCTCGGCTGGCTCGACGCCGACCTGTCCTGGGCCGACGCGGTCGTGGCCGCGGGATACAAGTGGTTGCTCAGCCCGCGCGGGGTGGCGTGGCTGGCGATCGGTCCCGAGCTGGCCGCGACCCCGTTCGCGGCCGGCTGGTACGCGGGTGCCGACCGCTGGGCGAACGTCTACGGCCTGCCGATGACACCGGCGCCGGACGCGCGGGCGCTGGACACGTCACCGGCCTGGTACTGCCATGTCGGTGCGGCGGTCGCGCTCCCGTGGCTGGCCGGTCTCGACCGGTCCGCGGTGCACGCGCACTGCGTCGGCCTCGCCGACACGTTCCGCACGGGGCTGGGGATGGAGCCGGCCGGTTCGGCGATCGTGTCCGTGCGTCACGAGGGCGCGCGCGAGCGGCTGGCGGCGGCCGGCGTCGTGAGCGCGGCGCGGGCGGGCGGCGCCCGCTTGGCGTTCCACCTCTACAACACCGGTGCGGACGTGGTCCGCGCCCTGGATGCCCTCGCCTGACCCGGTCACGGTTCGATGGTGAGCCGCGCGATGCGGCCGTCGCGGAGGGTGAACCGGAACCGGAGATCGACCACGTCCCCGGGGAAGTTCCCTTCGAGGTGGTGGGTGGCGACGTAGCGGTCGTCGTCGAGCCGAGAGGCTCCGGTGAGCTCGATCGTGTACGTGTACTCGCTCGCCGCCCGCCGCAACCAGTCCCGGATCCCGTCGGGGCCGTGATGGGTTCGGCCCTCGTCGACGACGACGGCGTCGTCGGTGAAGCACGGGACGGCGGCATCGGCGTCCCGAGCCCGGTGCGCGACCAGGTAGGTGGGGATCGGTTCCGGGAGCTGGTCCGGGGACATCGGGTGCTCGTGCTCCGCCATGGTGTCGACCGTGGGGTCTCCCCCCGGGGGAGGGTCAACCACGGGCCTGGGGCAGTGTGCGGGCGTGCGACGCGGTCTGAGCATCGGCGAGTTCGCCCGGCTGACGCGCCTCTCCGTGCGGACGCTGCGCCGCGTACCGTCCCGGCCCGGACCGTTGCCGCGATCACGGCCGCGGTCCGGCTCGACGAGGTGCTGGGGTGGTACGCCGACGCGATGGCCGAGCTGGACGCGGCCGTGGCCGGACACGAGCGGCTCGGCCCGCCGGGCGGGCGGTACGACGACGCGCTGTTCACCGCAGGCCGCGGCGACGTGCTGGTCCACCGGCCGGTCGCCGACCCGCCGGCCCCCGGCCGCGTCGCCCCGGTGACCCTGCCCGCGGTCGAGCTCGCGGTCACCGTCCACCGCGGCCCGCACGATGACATCGACGTCACCTACGGCCGGCTCGGCGCGTGGGTGGTCGACCACGCGCTCGCCGTCGACGGCCCGGTCGAGGAGACCTATCTCGTCGGGCCGCGCGACGATCCCGAGCCCACCTCGTGGCGGACCGAGATCGGCTGGCCGGTGTTCCGGGTGTCCGGCCCGTGAGGTGAGCGTGGTCAGGTCTCGCCGGGGAAGACCGGGATGGCGGGCGGCAGGCCGACGGTCACGCGCCAGCGGGCGCAGCGGAGGGTGCCGGCGCTGAGGGTGTCGAGGGCGGCCTGGCGCAGGGGGCGGTCGCCGGTGCGTTCGAGCACCGACCGCCACGCGGCGAGCGCGTCGGTCTCGGCGACCATCGCGAGCGCGGCGGCCGACGCGGAGTCGGTGACCGGCTGCGGGGTGGCGTAGGCGGGTTGCGCCGAGACCGCCGGGGCCCCGAGCTGGGTGAGCGTCTCCTCCACCTGGTTGCGCAGCGCGCGGTGCGCGTCCTCGTCCTCCTTGGCCCGCGTCGCGTCGCCCCCGGTGAGGAACGCGACGGCGAGCGCGTAGGACCAGATGGCGGCGTGCTCCGCGGCGAGCGCGTTCTGCAGCGCGGCGACCGCGGTCTCGTCGATCCGGGTGCCGGCGGGGACGGCGGTCATGCCAGCACCTCCGCATAGGTGCCGCAGCAGGCGGCCACCGACGCGACGAGCCCGATCCGCTCGGGCGGCAGGGCGAGCGCGACCTCTCCGGCGGCGCGGCCCGAGGCGAGCACCGCCCGCTGCACCTCGGTCCGGCCGGGGCGGGCCGTGGACGGCGGGGGTGCGGGTGCAGGTGTGGGCCGGTCGGGATCCAGGCGGGCGACCTCGGCGTCGAGGGCCGCGGCGTGCTGGGTGCGCGCGTCCACGAGCGGCTGCAGCGCCGTGGCGAGCCCCCGGTCGGCGGCCACCGCGGCCGCGGCGAGTGCGGCGTCGGCGCGGGCGGTGTCGGCGAGCGCGATCAGCGGATCCGGCTCGGTCGGCCCGGCCGTGCGGCCCAGCGCGCAACCGGCCACCGCGGGCGGCAGGAGCAGGAGACCGGCGAGAACTCGCCGCCTGCTCCACGCGGCGCGGGACGCTGTTGCCACGACTTCTCCTCGAACCCGGCACGACCTCTTCCCGCCGCGCTCGCCGGGCGCACATCCTGCCAGGCGGCCTCGTGAGCGCGGCCGGGTGTCGGGGGTGCACGGTGGGTAACGGCCTGCGGGAGCCCACCAGGTGGCGCGATACCCTGACAGACCCAACTCGCACGTAGGAGTAGACCCGATGCCCTCCCCCCGCCCCGCGCAGGAAGCCGGGCCGCCGCCCGGCCAGCTGCAGGGTGTGCTGGCGCCGATCGTTGCCGACGCCGGGTTCGAGCTCGACCAGCTCGACGTCCGGGCCGCGGGCCGCCGCCACACCGTCAAGGTGGTGGTCGACTCCGATACCGGCGTGGGTCTGGACGACATCGCTGCCGTCTCCAAGGCGATCGCGGCCGAGCTGGACCGCCAGGAGCACCTGATCGGCGGGTCCTACACGCTGGAGGTCACCTCGCCCGGCGTCGATCGCCCGCTCACCGGGCCGCGGCACTGGCGGCGGGCACACCTGCGCCAGGTGGCGGTGCGGCTGCACGACGGCACGCGCTTCACCGGCCGCGTCGGCGTCGCCGGCGAGGAGGCCGCCCCGGTGCTCGTCGACGGGAAGCGGCGCGAGGTCCGTTATGCCGACGTGGCCCACGCGGCCGTGCAGGTCGAGTTCCGGCCCGCGCCGGAGCACGAGGTGGCGCTGCTGCAGGAGGAGGAGACGGCATGAATGTCGACATCGCGGCGCTGCGCACCATCGAGCGCGAGAAGGACATCCCGTTCGAGACCGTCATCGAGGCCATCGAGACGGCGTTGCTCACGGCGTACAAGCACACCGACGGCCACCAGCCGCATGCGCGGGTCGACATCGACCGCAAGTCGGGCGCCGTGCGGGTGCTCGCCCAGGAGATGGGCCCCGACGGCGTCGTCGACACCGAGTGGGACGACACCCCTGAGGGTTTCGGGCGGATCGCCGCCACCACCGCGCGGCAGGTGATCGTGCAGCGGCTGCGCGACGCCGAGCACGAGCGCACCTACGGCGAGTTCGCCGCGAAGGAGGGTGAGGTCGTCGCCGGCGTCATCCAGCGCGACGCCCGCGCCAACGCGCGCGGTGTGGTGATCGTCCAGCTCTCCGGCGGCACGGAAGGTGTACTGCCGCAGGCCGAGCAGGTGCCCGGCGAGCGGTACGAGCACGGCGAGCGGGTCCGCTGCTACGTCGTGGGTGTCAGCCGGGGAATGCGTGGGACGCAGATCACCTTGAGCCGCACGCATCCCAATCTCGTGCGCAGGCTCTTCGCGCTCGAGGTCCCCGAGATCGTCGACGGCTCCGTGGAGATCGTCGCGGTTGCCCGTGAGGCAGGCCACCGATCCAAGATCGCCGTCCGGTCCACGGTGTCCGGCGTCAACCCGAAGGGCGCGTGCATCGGTCCGGTGGGGGCTCGGGTCCGTGGCGTGATGAGCGAGCTGGCCGGGGAGAAGATCGACATCATCGACTGGTCCGAAGATCCGGCCACGTTCGTCGGGAATGCGCTCTCGCCGTCGAAGGTGGTTTCCGTCACGGTGCTCGACGCCCGCACGAAGACGGCGCGGGTCGTCGTACCGGACTTCCAGCTGTCGCTCGCCATCGGCAAGGAAGGCCAGAACGCCCGGTTGGCGGCCCGGCTCACCGGCTGGCGGATCGACATCCGCAGCGACGCCGACCCCCGCGGGGCCATCGACGCGCCCGAGACGGAGTCGGTCGGCTGAGCCGCCGAGCAGCCATCGAGAGAGAAGCGGGCGCAGGTGCTGCGCTACACTCCACACCGGCCCACCCCCCGGGTCCGGCTCTCGCACGACCGGCCCCCGCACCGGATCACCGATCCGCCGCGGGACCCGTCCGGACGTGCATCGGATGTCGGCGCCGGGATGTGGCTGACGGTCTGTTGAGGGTCGTCGCGGTGAACGGGGTGCTCTTCCCGGACTCGCGACGCAGGCTCCCCGGGCGTGGTGCGTGGTTGCATCTCGCCCCGGAGTGCCTGGACCGTGCCGAGCGCCGCTCGGCGTTCCCGCGGGCGTTGCGCGTCCCGGGGCCGCTGGACCCCGCACCGGTACGAGCCCACATCGGAGCCGTGCGCATGAACGGGGCCCGGGAGACACCCGGGTCCGACACGTCAGGAAGCAAGGTCGACCCGTCATGAGCCAGTCGTGAAGATCGCACCATGAACGTGCTTCGACACTAGGTTCGAGGTCGAGCGGGACACGCCGCCCGGCCTCCGGAAACAAGGAGTGCAGTGGCAGGCAAGGCCCGCGTGCACGAGCTCGCCAAAGAGCTCGGCATCAGCAGCAAGCAGGTCCTGAGCAAGTTGCAGGACCTGGGCGAATACGTGAAGTCCCCGTCCTCGACCGTCGAGGCGCCGGTCGCCCGCAAACTTCGTGAGTCGGTCGCCGGTGGCGGCGATGCCGGCGACGGTCGTCGCCGCGGCGGTGGCGGTCGCCCTCGCCCGGGTGGCGGAGCCACTCCCGGCAACGTCCCGCCCCGGTCGGGCGGTCCGGTCCCCGGTCCGCCGCGGCAGCAGGAGCGCCCGGCCGCCGAGGCCCCGAGCGCCCCGGCCGCGCCGGGTGGCGAGCCGTCCCGGTCCACGGGCCCGCGTCCCGGGCCCCGGCCCGGCCCGGCGCCCGCGCCGGCGCAACCCGAGATCCCGCGCAGCGAGCCGCCGCGTCCGGCAGCGCAGCCCCCGGCCGAGGCACCAGCGGCCCAGGCCCCCGCGGCCCAGGCCCCGGCGGCGCAGTCGCCGGAGGTCCAGCCCCGCGCGGCCCAGTCGCCGGACGCCCCGCCGGCCCCGGGGCAGCGTCCCGGGCCCCGGCCCGGTCCGCGTCAGCAGCCGCCCGCTGCTGACCCCGGCCAGCAGCGTCCGGCTGCCGCGGCCGACGCCCCCGGCGTCGTCCCGCCGCGTCCGGCAGCGCCGCGTCCCGGCCCGCGCACGCCGCGCGTCGGCAACAACCCGTTCGGCGTCGGCTCGGGCGCCCCGCCGCGTCCGGCGGGTCCGCGTCCCGGCCCGCCCGGTGGCGGGCAGGCTCCGACCCAGGGTGGTCAGGGGCCTGGTGGCCAGGGTGGCCAGGGCCAGGAGGGGCGCGGTCCGCGCCCCGGCGGCCCACGTCCGTCCGGTCCGCGTTCCGGTGAGCCCGGTCGCGGAGGCCCGCGCCCGGCGTCGCCGGGCAACATGCCGCCGCGGCCCAACCCCGGAATGATGCCGGCGCGTCCGGCGTCCGGCCGGCCCGGCGGTGGCCCCGGCGGCGGAGGCCGTGGTGGCCCCGGTGGCGGTCGTCCCGGTGGTCCGGGTGGCGGTCGTCCCGGTGGCGGTGGTCGTCCCGGTGGTGGCGGCGGTTTCCGTCCCGGTGGCGGCGGCCCCGGTGGCGGCGGTGCTCCCGCCGGTGGTGGCGGCTTCCGCGGTGGTCCCGGTGGCGGTGGTCGTCCCGGTGGTGGCGGTCGCGGACGCGGCGGTGCCGCGGGCGCGTTCGGCCGTCCCGGCGGTCCGGCCCGCAAGGGTCGCAAGTCGAAGCGGCAGAAGCGCCAGGAGTTCGACTCGATGGCGGCTCCCTCGGTCGGCGGCGTCCGCCTGCCGAAGGGCCAGGGCGAGACGATCAAGCTCCCCCGCGGCGCGTCGCTCACCGACTTCGCCGACAAGATCAACGCCAACCCGGCCTCGCTGGTGCAGGTGCTGTTCCACCTCGGCGAGATGGTCACGTCCACGCAGTCGGTCTCGGACGAGATCCTCGAGCTGCTCGGCGGCGAGATGAACTACCAGGTTCAGGTCGTCAGCCCGGAGGAGGAGGACCGCGAGCTGCTCGACAGCTTCTCCATCTCCTACGGCGAGGACGCGGGCGGCGAGGAGGACCTGGTCTTCCGGCCGCCGGTCGTCACGGTCATGGGTCACGTCGACCACGGCAAGACGCGCCTCCTCGACACCATCCGCAAGGCGAACGTCGCGGAGGGCGAGGCGGGTGGCATCACCCAGCACATCGGTGCCTACCAGGTGGTCACCGAGCTGGAGGGTGTCGAGCGGCCGATCACCTTCATCGACACCCCGGGTCACGAGGCGTTCACCGCCATGCGTGCCCGCGGCGCGAAGTCCACGGACATCGCGGTGATCGTGGTCGCTGCCGACGACGGCGTCATGCCGCAGACGGTGGAGGCGATCAACCACGCCCAGGCGGCCGATGTGCCGGTCGTGGTGGCCGTCAACAAGATCGACAAGGAGGGGGCCAACCCCGCCAAGATCCGCCAGCAGCTCACCGAGTACGGGCTGGTCGCCGAGGAGTACGGCGGCGAGACGATGTTCGTGGACATCTCCGCGCGGGAGAACATCAACATCGAGCAGCTGCTCGAGGCGATCCTGCTCACCGCGGACGCCGCGCTCGACCTGCGGGCCAACCCCAACATGGAGGCCCAGGGCGTGGCGATCGAGGCACACCTGGACCGCGGTCGCGGCCCGGTGGCCACGGTGCTCGTGCAGCGCGGCACCCTGCGGGTCGGCGACTCGATCGTCGCGGGCGACGCCTCCGGGCGCGTCCGGCGGATGCTCGACGAGCACGGCGAGGACGTCACGGAGGCCTACCCCTCGCGTCCGGTGCAGGTCATCGGCTTCACGTCGGTGCCCGGCGCAGGCGACACGTTCCTCGTCGTCGACGAGGACCGGGTGGCCCGCCAGATCGCCGACCGGCGCCGCGCTCGCGAGCGCAACGCCGAGCTGGCGAGCCGTCGCAAGCGCGTCAGCCTGGAGGACCTGGACGCCGCGCTGAAGGAGACCAGCAGCCTCAACCTGATCATCAAGGGTGACAACTCGGGTACCGTCGAGGCCCTCGAGGACGCGCTCGTGAAGATCGAGGTGGGCGAGGAGGTCGAGCTCCGGGTGATCCACCGCGGCGTCGGTGGCATCACGGAGGGCGACGTCAACCTGGCCACGGCCTCCGACGCCATCGTGCTCGGCTTCAACGTCCGGGCCGAGGGCAAGGCCACCGAGCTCGCCACCCGCGAGGGCGTGGAGATCCGGTACTACACCGTGATCTACCAGGCCATCGAGGAGATCGAGCAGGCGCTCAAGGGCATGCTCAAGCCGGAGTACGAGGAGGTCGAGCTGGGCCGCGCCGAGGTCCGCGAGGTCTTCAAGTCCTCCCGGGTCGGCACGATCGCCGGTTGCCTCGTGATGTCCGGCGAGATCCGCCGCAACGCGCGTGGCCGCCTGCTGCGCGACAGCGTGGTGATCGCCGAGAACCTGCCGATCAGCTCGCTGCGCCGGTTCAAGGACGACGTGGTCGAGGTCCGCGAGGGCTTCGAGTGCGGTTTCACCCTCGGCAACTACAGCGATATCAAGGTCGGCGACGTCGTCGAGACCTTCGAGATGCGCGAGAAGCCGAGGAGCTGACGAACAGGCGGGGGCCGGTCGTGACCGGCCCCCGTCCTCGTCGCAGCCGCCGGAGCGCAGCGGAGGCAATCAGACACAGTGTTCGTCGGGGCATTGGAGCTCGACGTCCTCCTCGGGGACGTCCACTCGCTCAAGCAGAAGAGATCCGTGGTCCGGCCCGTGCTGGCCGAGCTGCGTCGGAAGTTCGAGGTGGCCGTCGCCGAGGCGGGGCACCTGGACCTGCACCGGCGCGCGCTGCTCGGCATCAGCTGCGTCGCGGCCGAGTCCGGACACGTCACCGAGGTGCTCGAGCGGTGCGAGCGGCTGGTCGCCGCGCGCCCCGAGCTCGAACTGCTCTCGGCCCGTCAGCGGATGCTGGGGCCGGAGGACTAGGAGGGCTGTAGTTGTGGTGGACCACGCCCGCGCGCGGCGGTTGTCGAAGCGGATCACGCAGATCGTGGCGGCCGCCCTCGAGTACGAGGTCAAGGACCCGCGGCTGAAGATGGTGACCATCACCGACACGAGGGTCACCGGCGATCTGCGCGAGGCCACTGTGTACTACACGGTGCTGGGGGAGCGGGTGGACGCCGACCCGGACGCCGCCGGTGCCGCAGCGGCGCTCGCCAGCGCCACCGGTGTGCTGCGCTCCTTGGTGGGCGCCGGCACCGGGATCCGGCACACCCCGTCGCTGGTGTTCGTGCCGGACCAGGTTCCGGACGAGGCCCGTCGCATGGAGGAGCTGCTCGCCCGCACCCGGGAGTCGGACGCGGAGGTGGCCCGGCTGGCCGCCACGGCCCGCCCGGCGGGCGACGCCGACCCGTACCGGGCTCCGCGGGAGCAGGACGGGGCGGACGAGGAGTGACCGTGGCCGCCACCGTGGATCGCGCCGTGGCCGAGGCCGCGGGCGTCCTCCGCGGTGCGCGGGAGGTCACGCTGCTGGCCCACATCGACCCGGACGCCGACGCGCTGGGAAGCGCGCTGGCGCTCGGGATCGCCCTGCGCAGGCGGGGCGCCGACGTGCAGGTGGCGTTCGCGGCACCGGACCGGGTGCCGGAGTCGCTGGCGCCGCTCGACGTGCTCGGGTTGCTCGTTCGCCCGGAGGACGTCGCCGCGGCACCGCAGGTGCTGGTCTGCTGCGATGCGGCCGAGCCGGGACGGCTCGGGTCGCTCGGCCGGCTGCTGGACGCCGCCGGGCGCACCGTGATGCTCGACCACCACGCCACCAACCCGGGGTTCGGCCACGTCCAGGTGCTCGACCCCCGCGCCGAGGCCACGGTGGTGCTCGCGCACCGGGTGCTCGTCGAGATGGGCGTGCCCGTCGATGCCGACGTGGCACGTTGCCTCTACGCCGGGCTGGTCACCGACACCCGCGGCTTCCGCACCGCCGGGCCCGCGGCGTACCGGCTCGCCGCCGAGCTGGTGGAGGCGGGCGCCGAGCCGGCGGCCCTGGCCAGGACGCTCATGGACAGCCACCCGTTCGCCTGGCTCGCCGGGCTCGGCGCCACGCTCGGGCGTGCCGTGCTCGAGCCGTCGGGCCTGGTGCACACCACGATCCCGCTGGCCGACGTACGCCGCTTCCGCTCGGAGGAGGTCGACAGCGTCGTGGAGGTGCTGCGGACGGCCACGGAGGCCGAGGTGGTGGCGTGCGTCATCCAGGTCGACGAGCGGCGGTGGCGGGTGTCGCTCCGCTCGACCGGCACGGTGGACGTCGCCGCGATCGCCACCGCGCTCGGCGGAGGTGGCCACCGGGCCGCGGCCGGGTTCACCCGCGAGGGCACCGAGCATGAGGTCCTGGCGGCGATCCGGGCGGCCATGGTTCCGTGACCCCGTGTGCGTGACCCGCGACGGGGCGCGCGAGCGGGCGGTCGAGGATCGGGAACGGGGGCCGTCCGCTTCGGCAGCTACGGTGAGCACAGCGAACCAACCCCGGAGGAAAGCTGCATGACGTCCGACACCGCCCCTGCCGCGGAAGAGCGGTCCGCCCGCCGCGCGTTCCTCAGCGCGGCGCTGCGCCGCCCGGCCACGATGGGCGCGATCGCGCCGAGCTCCCCGCGGCTCGGTGCGGTGCTCGCGTCGGTGGTGCCCAGGACCGGGGAGCCGGTGGTGGTCGAGCTGGGGCCCGGCACCGGCGCGGTGAGCGCGGTGATCGCCGAGAAGCTGCCGGCCGGCGCCCGGCACCTCGCCGTGGAGCTGGACCCCAACATGGTGGAGTTCCTGCGCCGCACGCACCCCGAGCTGGAGGTCGTCCAGGGCAACGCGGCCGACCTCGGTGAGCTGCTGGCCGAGCGGGGCATCGCCAAGGTCGACGCCGTGATCTGCGGGCTGCCGTGGGCGCTGTTCGACGACGCCACCCAGACCGCGCTGCTGCGCGAGATCAGCCGGGTGATCGGCGACCACGGCGCCTTCACGACCTTCGCCTACCTGCACGGGATGACACTCGGGGCCGCGCGCCGGTTCCGGCGGCGGCTGCGTGACACCTTCGACGAGGTGCTGGTGAGCGCCACGGTCTGGCGCAACCTGCCGCCGGCGTTCGTCTACGCGTGCCGCCGTCCGCGCCAGGACGGATGACCGCCGGCGCGGACCGCGTCCCCGCGCGGGAGGTGTTGCGGCTCGCCGCTCCCGCGCTCCCGGTGCTCGCCGCCGAACCGCTGTACCTGCTGGTCGACACCGCGGTGGTCGGACGGCTCGGGGCGGTGTCGCTGGCCGGGCTTGCCGTGGCCGGGGTGGTGTTCGCCCAGGTCACGTCCCAGCTGAACTTCCTGTCCTACGGCACGACGGCCCGGGCGGCCCGGCTGCACGGAGCCGGCCGCGGCGGTGCCGCCGTGGGGGAGGGCGTGCAGGCCACGTGGCTCGCGGTCGCCGTCGGGTTGCTGGTGCTCGGCGTCGGCCAGCTCGTCGCCCGGCCGGTGGCCGAGGTGCTCGGCGACGGTGGCGCGATCGCCGATGCGGCCACCTCGTGGCTGCGGGTGGCGCTGTGGGGGGCGCCGATGGTGCTGGTGACCCTCGCCGGCAACGGCTGGATGCGCGGTGTGCAGGACACCGCCCGCCCGCTGCGCTACGTGCTCGCGGGCAACGGGCTGTCGGCCGTGCTCTGCCCGGTGCTGGTGCACGGCGCCGGCGACTGGGCCGGGTGGGGCCTGGTCGGCTCCGCCGTCGCGAACGTCGCGGGGCAGACGGTGGGGGCCACGCTGTTCCTGCTGGCGCTGGTCCGGGCCGCCCGGGCGGGCGCGGTGACGTTGCGCCCCGCGCCGGCCGTGCTGCGCGCGCAGCTCGCGCTGGGTCGGGACCTGCTGGCCCGCAGCCTCGCGTTCCAGGCGTGCTACCTGTCCGCGGCCGCCGTCGCCACGCGGTTCGGGGCGGCCAGCGCGGCCGCCCACCAGATCGTGCTGCAGATGTGGTTCTTCCAGGCGCTCGTGCTGGACGCGGTGGCGATCGCGGCGCAGTCCCTGGTCGGGGCGGCGCTCGGCTCCGCGCAGGGTGCGAGGCGGGCCAGGGCGCTCGCCGGCCAGGTCACCCGGTACGGGCTCGTGCTCGGTGTCGGTTTCGGGCTGCTGTTCGCGGCGCTTCACGGCGTGTTGCCGCCGGTGTTCACGCCCGACCCCGCCGTGCTCGCGGCCGTGCCGGTGGCGTGGTGGTTCTTCACCGCCATGCAGCCGATCGCCGGCGTGGTGTTCGCCCTCGACGGGGTGCTGCTCGGCGCGGGCGACGCGGCATTCCTGCGGACGTCGACGATCGCGGCGGCCGTGTTCGGGTTCCTGCCCCTGACGTGGGCGTCCTTGGCGTTCGACTGGGGTCTGACCGGCATCTGGTCCGGGCTGGCGGCGATGATGGTGATCCGCTTCGCCGCGGTGGCCCTGCGGGCGCGCAGTGGTCACTGGGCCGTGACAGGTGCGGTTCGCTCCTGAGTGTCGCCGTGCCCGTCGGCGTCACTTGCGGTAGACAAGGCACCGCAGATTGTCATCCCTTCGGGCCACGGATCGGGTGCACGTGAAGAGAATCGTCGGACTCCTCGTGATCGCGCTGCTCGTGTTCTGGGTCTTCATCAACCCGGACAGTGCGGCCGACACAGTGCAGGACATCGGCTCGCTCCTGCGCGAAGGCGCGGAGAACGTCATCCGGTTCTTCACGCAGGTGGTCTAGCTCAGAGATGTGACCGGCGTCACCCTTGAGATGAAGGCGAGTTCAGCTCCTAGCGTCGACGCCGTGAACACGACATCGATCGACGGCCGCGGCACGTGGCGCGAGCTGCTGGGTCCTCGATACGCACCGGTTGCCACGGTGCTCGCGGGTGGGGTGCTGCTCGAGGCCAGCAACGTCTACCTGACCACGAGCCTGCTGCCCACGATCGTGGCCGACATCGGCGGCGCCGAGTTCTACTCGTGGACCATGACGACGTTCCTCGTCGCCTCGGTCATCACGTCGATGCTGGTCAGCCGGACGCTCATGGCGCGAGGGGCGGTGGCCGCCTACGTCATCGCATTCGGACTCTTCGCCGCGGGCTCCCTGATCAGCGCGGCCAGCCCCGTGATGGCCGGGCTCCTCGTCGGGCGTGCCGTGCAGGGCCTGGGCGGCGGCCTGCTCGCCGGGCTCGGTTACGCGATGATCCAACGCGCCCTGCCGGAACGGCTGTGGGCCCGCGCCGCCGCGCTCGTGTCGGCGATGTGGGGTGTCGGGAACATCCTCGGGCCGGCGGTCGGCGGCCTGTTCGGGCAGCTGGACGCGTGGCGCGCCGCGTTCGTCGTGCTGGTCGTGGTGTCCGGGCTGCTGGTGGTGCTGGTCCGCAGGGCCATCCCGGCCAGCGGCCGGTCGCGGGTGGACGCACCGGTGCCGGTCGGCTCGCTGGCGCTGCTCACCGGCGCGGTGGCGGCGATCAGCCTGGCGAGCGTGGTGCCCGCGGGTGTCGGCACCGCGATCGCCCTGGTCGTCGGCATCGGCCTCGGCGCCGCGTTCCTGCGGCACGAGCGCACCGCCCGGGCCCGCGTCCTGCCCGCCGTCACCTACCGGGGACGCTCGCGGCTGCGCTGGGTGTACGTGGCCGTCGGCGTGCTGGCGTTCGGGATCGGCATCGAGGCGTTCATCCCGCTGTTCGGGCAGGAGCTCGGTGGCATGGCTCCGCTGGCCGCGGGGTTCTTCGGCGCCGCGCTCTCGCTCGGCTGGTCACTGACGCAGATGGTCGCCGCGGGCGCCACCCGTCCGCGTGCCATCCGCGCGTTGATCGTCGGCGGCCCGCTCCTGCTCGCGGCCGGGCTCATCGGCTACGGCGCCATGCAGCAGGAGCTGCCGGGCGGCGCGGTGGTCGCCGCGTGGGTGATCGCCCTGTTCGTGGCGGGCGCGGGCATCGGGATGGCGTTCCCGCACCTGACGGTGGCCGCGTTGGGCAGCACCGACGACGGGGAGGAAGCCGCCAAGGCGTCGGCCGGGATCAACACCGTCTTCATCATCGCGAACGCCTTCAGCGCCGCGTTGGCCGGCGTGCTGGTGAACCTCGGGAGCCCGTCGCTGGTCACGTCGGCGCACTACCTGCTGTTCGGCTTCGCCGTCATCGTTGCCGTCGGGGCGGTGCCGGCACGGCTCGCGGCCCGCTCGGTGCGAGAGCCGGCGCCGGCGCAGCCGACCGCGACGTGAGGCGGCGGTCGCCTACGGCGTCCGCGCCGCCGCGGCCGCCGTGCGCTGCTGCGGTTCCCAGACCGGCTCCACGGTCTCCCGGACCTCGCCGTCGCCGGCGAACAGCACGAACCGGTCGAAGCCGCGGGTGAACCAGCGGTCGTGCGTGACAGCCAGCACCGTGCCCTCGAACGTCTCGAGCGCCTGCTCCAAGGCCTCGGCGGAGGCGAGGTCGAGGTTGTCGGTGGGCTCGTCGAGCAGCAGCAGGGTGGCTCCCGACAGCTCCAGCAGCAGGATCTGCACCCGCGCCTGCTGGCCGCCGGACAACGTGGCGAACCGCTGCTCGGCCTGGCCGGCGAGCTCGTAGCGGGCGAGGGCCTTCATCGCGTGGCCACGGGTCATGCCGGGCCGGTCGGCGTCGCCGCCGACGAGTACGTCGAGCAACTGAGGATCGGAGCCGGCGGGCTGGGTGAAGGTGGTGTGGCCGGCAGGCTCGGGGCGGTCATGGGTCTGGGAGAAGTGCCCGGGGCGTACGCGGGCACCCAGCCGCGCGCTGCCGCTGTGTGCCACGGCCGCGAGGGCGAGGCCGCTCGCCGGCACGGTGCCGGGCTCCGGGTCGGTGCCGCCGCGGGCGAGCAGGCGCAGGAAGTGCGACTTGCCGGTGCCGTTCCCACCCAGTACGGCGACCCGGTCGCCGAACCAGACCTCGAGGTCGAACGGGTAGGTCAGGCCGTCGAGCTCCAGCTGATCGCACACCACCGCGCGCTTGCCGGTGCGGGCGCCGCGCAGCTGCATCCGCACGTTCTGCTCGTGCGGCTTCTCCGGAGGCGGCCCGGCTTCGAGGAACCGCGCCAGCCGGGTGCGCGCGGCCTGCAGGCGCGAGGCCATGCCGTCGTTGTAGGCCGCCTTGGCCTTGTAGTAGGCCACGAGCCGCTCCAGCTTGGCCCGCTCCTCGTCCCAGCGGCGACGCTGCTCGTCGAGCCGGTCGTGCCGGGCTACGCGCGCCGCGTGCCAGGAGGCGAAACCGCCCGGGTGCACCCAGGCTTTCCCCGGCGAGCCCCCGCCTTGCTTCGCTGCGGCGGTGGCTCCCCGGAAGTGCGTTTGGGCCGAGCCCGCCTCCACCGTGACCACCCGCTCCGCGGTGCGGGCCAGGAGCTCCCGGTCGTGGCTGACGTACAGCACGCTCTTGGCCGACTCGCCGAGGCGTTCCTCCAGCCAGCGTTTGCCGGGCACGTCGAGGAAGTTGTCCGGCTCGTCGAGCAGCAGCACCTCGTCGGGGCCACGCAGCAGGAGCTCCAGGGCGAACCGCTTCTGCTCCCCGCCGGAGAACGTGGCGACCGGCCGGTCGCGCACCCGGTGCCACGGCAGGCCCAGCGCCGCGACGGCGGCCGTGTCGAACTCCACCTCCGCGCCGTAGCCCCCGGCCTCACCCCACGCCGCGAGCGCATGGGCGTAGCGCAGCTGCGAGCGCTCGCCCTCGTCGAGGGACCGCTCGGCGGTGCGCAGCCGCTCCCCGGCGGCCCGCACGGCGGGCGGGGCCAGCGACAGAGCGAGGTCGGCGAGGACGCTCTCATCGCTGATCGAGCCGATGAACTGGCGCATCACCCCGAGGCCGCCGCTGCGCGCGATGCTCCCCGACACCGGCGTCAGCTCACCCGCCACCATCCGCAGCAGGGTGGTCTTGCCGGCTCCGTTGGGCCCGACGAGGGCGATCTTGGCCCCGTCCCCGACGCGGAAGGAGACGTCGGAGAAGAGCGTTCGCCCGTCGGGCAATCGGTGCTCGACGGCCATCGCCTCGATGTGGCCCACCGCGACATGGTGTCGGTGTCCCGGCGCGCCGGTCGACCGGTTATCCGGATCAGACCGGAAGTGGGGTGCTCAGCAGGCGCTCGCCGATGAACGTCGCGATCGAGTCGAGCCGTCGTTCCGACGCCGTGCAGTTCTCCGGGGTCGCGCCCTGCTCCCACACCCGCTTCGCCTCGTCCCACGCGAGGTCGCGGGTGAACCGGATGACCAGGTCGCAGACCCAGTTGGCCCCGCGGTCCCACGGTGCGCCGTCCGGGCCGTGCGACAGGATCGAGTCGAGGTCCTCGCGCAGCCCGTCCATCTCGATCTCGAACACCTCGTTGACGAGGCGGTAGTCGTGGAACTGCGCGGTGTCCGTGCCGTCGCCGTCCGGTGCCACGTGGCGCCAGGCCGCGATGAGCGCGTGCGCGAGGTCGAAGTTGATGTGGGCGTTGACGCCGAGCACCGCGAAGTTCACCGGCGCGACGTTCGGGTCGCTGCGGTTGTCGAACAGCACCCGCCACACCCCGGGCGCCGTGTGGATGTCGGCGGCGTAGCGGCGCAGCGCCTGGAAGAACCGCTCGGCGAACTCGAGGTCGAGGCGCACGAGGAACGGCGACGAGTGGAACTCCCCGTTCTCGACCATCTCACCGACGCGCCGGGTGATCACGTGGTAGAGCTTGGCGAAGGACGCGATGCCGTCGTTCTCCCCGAGCAGCGACGTGCTCGCCGCGTAGTCGCGGATCGCCGCGAGCCGCTCCACCACCTCGGCGATCGACGTCGCCGGCGTGGTGCCGGTCAGCTCGGCCAGGCGCTGCGTGCTGCCCGTGGTTGCCGGCGTGCGGGCCACCGCGGTCTCCTGGTCGGTCTCGGCCATTCCCACCAGCCACTCCCTTTCTGCTCCTCGCCACCCGGTGGTGGCCCCGGTCGAGGAGCACGCCCGAGGCGCGCCTGATACGTCCTGGATCATCCTCGCCACCGGCAACCGAACGTGATGGGGTGCCGCCCTGGTCACCGGATCGGCGGGGGCAGTAGCGTCGCGGGGCGTGACCGAGCGATGGCCGACGCGCCCCTTGGTCGGCCGGGAGGAAGATCTCGGCGCGCTGCTGGCCGCGCTCGAGTCGGCGAAGCAGGGCCGGATGGCCACGATCTTCCTCAGCGGCGACGCCGGCGTCGGCAAGACGCGCCTCGTGCAGGAGCTCGTCGCGAGGGCCGAGGGCAGCGGGGCCACCGTGCTCGTCGGCGGCGCCACCGACATCGCGGAGAGCCCGCCGTTCTGGCCGGTGGCCTCGGCGCTGCGCGGGCTGCTGCGCTCGCCCCGCGGCCCGCAGGTGCGGCAGCTGCTCGCGCCGTGGTCGGACCAGCTGGACGAGCTGCTCGTGCTGCGGTCGGCCGTGCCCGAGCCGCTCGCCCGGGTGCAGACGCTGGAGCTCCTGCACCGCGTGGTGCTGCGGCTGGCGATCGAGTCGGTGCTGGTGCTCGTCGTCGAGGACGTGCAGTGGGCGGACCGCTCCACCCTCGACCTGATCGCCTACCTCGTGGCGAACCTCGCCGACGAGCGCCTGCTGCTCGTCGGGACGTACCGCACCGAGCCGGGCGCGGAGTCCGCCACCCGGGCCTCGGCGGCCCGTACGGTGATCCGCGAGCTCGCCCGGCACCGCCAGGTGCGCAACGCGGAGGTGGCGCCGCTGCGCCACGACGCGGTGGCGGAGCTCGTGCGGGCCGACGCGCCCGGGCGCCCCGATCTCGTCGAGCTCGTCTGGATGCGGTCGGCGGGCAACGCGTTCATCGCGGAGGAGACGCTGCGCGCCGCGCTCGAGGGCGACCCCACCGGCCTGCCCACCACCCTGCGCGAGCTCGTGCTCTCCCGCGTCGAGCGGCTGACCGCGCCCGCGCTGCGGACGGTGCGGGCCGTGGGGCTGTGCGACGGACCGCTGCCGCACCGGCTGCTCGACAGCGTGCTGGACGGCGGCCCGTGGCTGCTCGCCGCCCTGCGGGAGAGCGTGGACGCGGGCGTGGTGGTCGTGGACGCGGCGGCCGACGGCTACCGGCTGCGGCACGGCCTGATGACCGACGTGGTGGTGGGCGAGCTGCTGCCCGGGGAGCGGGTGGATCTGCACCGCCGCTACGCCACCGCGCTCGAGGCCGCGTGGGCCCGTGAGTTGCCCGGGGTGGACGCGCGCCTCGCCCACCACTGGTACGGGGCGGGCGACCGGGACCGTGCCGCGGCCGCCGCGGTGGCCGCGGCGGAGGCCGCCGCCCGGGTGCGCGGCTACGCGGAGGCGCACCGGCACTGGCTGCGCGCCGCCCGGCTCGCCGGCGAGGTGGCCGCCGCGCCCGTCCCGCGCGATACCTGCCTGGAGCGGGCCGCCGAGGCCGCCCACCTGGCGGGGGACGCCGACCAGGCGGTCGCGCTGCTCGCCGAGCGGCTCGACCTCCTCGATCCGCCGGACGACGAAGGCCCCGCCGACGTCCAGGCGGCCCTCCTGCACGCCCGCACCGGCCAGTACCTGGTGGCGGCGGGTCGCGGCGCCGAGGCCGCCGAGGCGTTCGGCCGCGCCACGGCGGCGCTCCCGGCGGAGGGGGCCGGGCACGAGCGGGCCGAGGTGCTCGGTGGCCACGCGTCGGCGCTGTGGACGGCGGGCGACTACGCCGCGGCCCACGAGACCGCGGGGCGCGCCCTCGCGCTCGCCCGCCGGATCGGCCTCGCCGTGCAGGAGGCGCGGGCGCTCGCGACGCTCGGTTTCGGGCTCGCCTTCCTGCAGGACCCGGTGGCGGGCGAGGCCGCGCTGCGGGAGTCGATCGAGGTGGCCGAGCGGGCCGGTGAGCCGCTGGAGATCGCACGGGCCCACCGCAGCCTCGCCGAGCTGCTGTCCGGCCCGCTGAACGAGCTGGACCGGGGCATCGCGATCGCCCGGGCCGGCGCCGCCCGCGTCCGCGAGCTGGGGCTCGCGCGGTCCGCGGGAGCGGGGATGCTCGCCGTGGCGGCCAACGGCCTCTTCCGCATCGGGCGCTGGGACGAGGCGGACGACACGATCGCCGAGGCCTGGGAGCTCGCCCCGGCCGGTGCGGAGGCGCTCGAGCTGCGGCTGGCGCGGGCGCGCCTGCACACCGGGCGCGGCCGGTTCGGAGCCGCCGAGGACGACCTCGAGGCGGCCGACGCGCTCTCGGCCGCCACGGCCGGCCCGCGCTACCGGCTCCCGCTGCTCACGCTGTGGGCCGGGCTCGCGATGTGGCAGGGGCGTCCCGACCGCGCGCTCGACCACGTGGCGGCCGGCCTCGACGTCGTCGAGCAGGGTTCGGACGACGTCTGGCTGGTGGCCCCGCTGGTCTGGCACGGCGCCCGCGCCCGCGCCGAGTGCACCCGGCTGGGCGTGCGCCGCGCCGACGACGGCACGGACGCCCGGCTGCGCCGGCACGCCGCCGAGCTGGCCCGCACCGCGGCCTCGGCGGTGGCGGCGGTGCGCGACGTCGTGCTCGGCTTCGTGGAGATGAGCGCGGCCGAGGACGCGCGCGCCGCGGGCCGCTCCGACCCGCAGGCGTGGGAACGCGTCGCCGAGATCTGGCAGGCCCGCCAGCAGCCCTACCCGTCGGCCTACGCCCAGCTGCGGCTGGCCGAGGCGCTGCTCGCCACGCGGGCCAACTCGGTCGCGGCGGCGGAGTCGTTGCGCCGTGCCGGGCAGGTCGCGCGGGAGCTCGGCGCCACCCCGTTCCTGGCGGAGATCGCCGACCTCGCGGACCGGGCGAGGGTGCGCCTCGCCGAACCCGTGCCGGAGCTCCGGCCCGGCCCGGCGGTCCCGGCCCGGGACGACGAGCTGGCCGCCCTCACCGCCCGCGAGCTCGAGGTGCTCGCCGAGCTGGCCGGCGGGCACACCAACAAGGAGATCGCGCAGCGCCTGTTCATCAGCGAGAAGACGGTCGGGGTCCACGTCAGCCGCATCTACGCGAAGCTCGACGTGCACAGCCGCGTGCAGGCCAGCGCGGTGCTGTTGCGCGCGCGGCCGCAGCTGGCCCGCCGGCAGCGCTCGTGACGCCCAAGTTCTCTCCGGGAGCTCTGTCGGGCTGCTCGGTTCACGCCCCGAGGACCAGGCCGGTGTCGAACGAGCGGCGGACGCGGCCGATCAGGCGGGCGCGGCTGGGGCCGAGGCTCCCGATCGGGATGCCGGTGGCGCGGGCCACGTCCGCGTAGGGGCGCTGCTCGTCGGCGAAGAGCTCCATCATGATCGAGCGCCCCCGCGGCGGGAGCGCCGCGACGATCGTCCAGAGCCGGGTGATCGTGTCGGAGTCCACCACCTGGTCCTCCACCGTGCGGTCGGGGTCCGGCATCGTGTCCAGCTCGTCGGTGACGACGGCGCGGCTCTCCCGCAGGATCCGCAGGCACTCCCGCGACGCGGTGGTGGCCAGCCAGCCGCCCAGGCGCTGCGGGTCGCGCACGGCGTCGCGGTGCTCCACCAGCCGCAGCCAGGTGCGCTGCTCGGCGTCGTGCGCGTCGGCGTCCTGCAGGCGGTAGGAGCGGACGACGGCGCCGACCAGGCCGCGGTAGCGCTGCACGATCTCGGTCCAGGCCCGCTCGTCACCGCCGCCCGCCGACTGCAGCAGCTGGTCGTTGCCGGTGTCGGGGCTGGTGGACGGCACGGTCATGGGCCGGGTCATCGCGAACTCCTCGCAGGGGGCAGGGCGACGTGCCGCACCAGCCTCGGGGGAGCGGGGAGCCGTGTCGTCAGGTCAATGCCTTACGCCGCGAGGAAAGAACCCTCTATATCCCGCGCCCGGGTATCTACGCGGGCGCGGGATGGCTCTCCCCGTCGCCGGCTCCCACGCCGGGGGACCGGAGGCCGTCCGAGAAGAGGCCTCGACGAGGAGGAACGGTGTTGGTGGCGATCGAGTCGGGGGCGGCCGAGACGGGGGACCCGGACCGCCCGGGCGGTGTCGTCGATGCCGTGGCGGGGCTGCAGCAGGGTGCCGACGCCGGCATCTGCGGCCACGGAGCCGGGCCGGTGGGCCGGCTCCTGACCGCCGTGGCGGCGCCCGACGACGTGTCGGCGAGCGCGTCCGCGCAGCCGGACGGCGAGTTCCGGGCGGCCCTCGTGGGCGAGCTGGTGCGGCGCTACCTGCGGGCCGTCCGCGCGCACGCCAGGGGCAGCGCGGCGCCCCGGGTGTGGCAGGTCGTGCTGAGCCGCTGGGAGGGCGGGGCGGGAGACCCCGCCCGCACCGCGCTCGCGGGCGCCCACGCGCTCGTCTGCTTCGATCTCCCGCCGGCCGTCGTGAGCGCGTGCACGCTGCTCGGCCGCAGCCCGGCACCCGCCGAGCAGGCGACGGTGCAGGCGGTCACGGGGCAGATCGCGCGGCTCGCCAACGACGCCGCGGCCGCAGCGGCCACCGACACCGGGTCCCGCGACGACGCCAGCGGCCTCGCGCTGCTGCTGTCCCGCAGCGAGTGCTGGCGACAGGCCGAGCACCTGTGGACGTTGCGGGGGCGCCCGTCGGAGGCGGAGAGGGAACGTGCGGCGCTCGACTGGCGCGCCGCTCTGGTGGCCCGGGCGCTGTTGGGGAGCAGCTGATCCGGGCGGGTGGGGGGACGTGAGTGGGTACGGGTGCCCTGTCGGCACCCGTGCCCACTCACGGGTTGCGGGGGGCGGCCCAAGCGGCCCAGAGCGCGGCGTAGCTGCCGCCCGCGGCCACCAGGTCGTCGTGTGGGCCGGACTCGACGATCCGGCCCTTGTCCAGCACCACCACCCGGTCGGCCGCGGCGGCCTGCGTGAGGCGGTGGGCGATCACCACGGCGGTGCGGCCGTCGAGCGCGGCGGCCGCGGCACGTTCCAGCGTGCGGGCACCCGCGCTCCCCGCCTCGGCGGTGGCCTCGTCGAGCACGGCGACGGCGGGGTCGGCGAGCACGAGCCGGGCCAGCGCGAGCTGCTGGGCGCGGGTGGCCGACAGCTCGTCGCCGCCGTCGCCGACCACATCGGTGAGCTGCATCGGCGCCTCGACGGTGCACAGGGCGGCGGCGAGCTCCTCGTCGGTGGCATCCGGGCGGGCCATGCGGAGGTTGTCGGCGACCGTGCCGGAGAACACGTGCACCTCCTGCGTGACGAGGGCGACGTGCCGGCGCACCTGCGCGATCTCGGCGAGCGGCACGTCGCCGATCTCGACGCTGCCCGCGGTGGGTGTGTGCACCCCGGCGAGGACGGCGCCGAGCGTGGTCTTGCCGGCACCGCTCGCGCCGACCACGGCCACCCGCTCCCCGGGCGCCACCTCGAGGTCCACCCCGTGCAGCACCTCGGGCCCGCTGTCGTATGAGTGCCGGATCCCGGTGAGCCGAACGCCCGCGTGCGCGGGGGTGCGCGGCCGGCGCGGGGCGGGCGGGGCCGGCATGTCGACCACGCCGACCAGGCGGGCCAGGGCCGCGCCGGCCGACTGCGCCTCGTCGAGCAGGTAGAGCATGATCCCGATCGGGTCGAACAACCGCAGGAAGTAGAGGGCCGCGGCCGTGGCCGCGCCGACCGTGACGGCGTCGGCGCGCACCAGCCAGAACCCGGTGACGAGGATGGCGAGCACGCCGACCATCTCGGCCCCGTTCATCGCGAGGCCGAAGCGCCGCTCGGCGTCCGATGCGCGCATCGCCGCGTCGACGGTGGCCCTGGAATGCCGGTCGATGTGGGTGAGCTGCGCCGCGCGGCGCCGGAAGGCGCGGACGGTGGCCGCGCCGCCGACCCCGGCCAGGAGCGACTGCGTGCGCTCTCCCTCGGCCCGGCGCTCCGCCGCGTAGAGCGGGCCCGACGTGCGGACGTACCAGCGCGAGACCAGCAGCCAGATCGGGAGCGGCACGAGCCCGGCGAGCGCGAGACGCCAGTCCAGCACCGTGAGCCCGACGAGCGTGAGGCCCACGTCGAGCAGCGAGATCACGACGGTGGGCACGGCGCGGCGGATGCCCTCGGAGATCACGGCGATGTCGCCGCCCACGCGCTGCAGCAGGTCACCGGTGCCGGCGCGCTCGACGTCGGCCAGCCGCACGTCGAGTGCCCGGCGCACCACGCGCTCGCGCAGCGTGGCGAGCACCTGCTCGCCGAGGCGTGCCACGAGCACCGAGCCGAGCGCCGCGAACACCGCGCGCGCCACCAGCGCGACGAGGATGCCGATCGCGAGGCCGTCGACGAGGCCCACTTCGCCGCGGGCGATCACGGCGTCGACGATCCGGCCGAGCAGCGGCGGCACCACGAGCATCGCCACCGACGCCGCGACCAGCGTGAGCACCGTGCCGGCCAGCAGCGTGCGGTGCGGCCGGACCAGCTCGCCGAGCGCGGCCCGGGTGCGGGCGAGCGTGGCGATCGGCAGCAGGTTCACGAGAGCACCGCCTGCCGGTAGCGCGCGTCGGCGACGAGCTCGGCGTGCGACCCGGACGCGACGACGGCGCCGGAGTCCACCAGCAGCACGCGGTCGCACTGCGCGAGCAGCGCGGGGCTGGAGGCGATGACCACCGTGGTGCGTCCGGCCCGCAGCGCGGACACGCCCGCCGCGATGCGGTGCTCGGTGGCCGCGTCGACCGCCGTCGTCGGGTCGTGCAGCACGAGCACGGGCGGGTGCTCGGCCAGCGCCCTGGCCAGCCCGATGCGCTGGCGCTGCCCGCCCGACAGCGTGCGCCCCCGCTCGGCCACCTCGCTGTCGAGCCCCTGGGGCAGCGTCTCCACCACCTCGTCGGCGGCCGCGGCGGCGAGCGGCTCGGGGTCGCGGCCGGTGTTGTCGGCGACCGTGCCCTCGAACAGGGTGGCCTCGTGCCGGGCCACGAGCACGGCGCGGCGGGCGTCGTCCAGGCCGACCTCACGCAGGTCGGTGCCGTCCAGGTGCACGGGGGCGTCGGTGTCGCGGCCGAGGACGTCGAGCAGCGCCGCCGCGTCGGCAGCCTGCAGCGTGACCACCCCGACGTGCTCGCCCGCCGCGACGTCGACGTCGAGACCGGCCGGCAGCCGCACCCGCAGCGCGCCCGCCGGCCGAGCGGGCAGTGTGCCCGTGCCCTCCTCGACGGCGGGCGGCGCGCCCAGCAGGGCGGCCACCCGGTTGGCCGAGCCACGGGCGCCCGCGAGCACCGGCCCCACCTCGGTGAGCCGTTCGAGCGGTCCGATCAGGAACTGCGCCAGCCCGACCCCGGCCACGAGCTCGCCGATGCTGATCGAGCCCTCGAGGGCGAGCCGGCCGCCGACCCACGCCACGACCACGAGGAAGAGCCCCGTGATCACGTTGGTGGCGCCGAGGTAGCCGCCGTTCAGGTCGGCCGCGGCGAGCCGGGCCCGCAGCGCATTGCGGCTCGCCACGCGGTAGGACTCGCCCGCGGCCTGCTCGGCGCCGATCCCCTTGATCACCCGCAGCCCCGTGACCACGTCGGTGGCCACGGCGGTGGCCGTGGCGAGCGCCTCCTGCTCGGCCTCGGCGCGCCCGACGAGCGGCCGGGCCAGCAGGCGGGAGGACAGCAACACCAGCGGGACCCCGCCGAGCACCACGAGCCCGAGCACCACGGACGCGTTCAGCAGCACGACGGCCCCGCCCGCCAGAGCGGCCAGCGCGGCCGCCCCGCCCCAGATCACCAGGCACACCTGGCCCGCGCGGTCGGCGTCGGCCCCGGCCGTGCTGACCAGCTCGCCCGAGCGGCCCAGCGCGCCACCCGCGGGGTGCAGCACCCGCGCGGCCACGTCCATCCGGATGCGGTGGGCCGCCATCCGGTCGGTGCGCGCGCCCAGCCAGTACCCCACGAACGCGCTCGAGGCGAGCACCGCGAAAACCCCGACGACGACCGCGAGCCAGCGCAGGAGCGCGCCGGAGTCGCCGCTCACGACGGCGAGGTCGATCACCCAACCCACCGTGACGGGCACCGCGGCCTCGGCGAGCTGGTGCAGCGACACGAGGAACGCCGCGAGGCCCAGCTCGCGCGGGCGGGCACCGGCCCCGCGGCGCAGCACACCGCCCGCCGTGACACCCGTCATCCGAAGCCCCCTGACCTGCGGTCCGCGATGACCGTATCCGGCGGGTTCGGCGCCGGTCGCGGAGATTGCGAGAATCACGCCGTGGACGCCCCAGCTCCCGGTCTCGTGATCGTCGACAAACCCGCCGGGATGACCTCCCACGACGTGGTCGCTCGACTGCGCCGGATCCTGCGCACCCGCAAGGTCGGCCACGCCGGCACCCTCGACCCGATGGCCACCGGCGTGCTCGTGTGCGGCGTGGGCCGGGGCACCAAGCTGCTCGGGCACCTCTCGCTGGATACGAAGGCCTACACCGCCACGATCCGGCTGGGCGCCACCACCCACACCGACGACGCCGAGGGCGAGGTGCTCGCCACCGCCGACGCGAGCGGCGTCGCCGACGATGCGATCGCGGCCGGCATAGCGGCGCTGACCGGTGCGATAGAGCAGGTGCCCAGCTCGGTCAGTGCGATCAAGGTGAACGGGCAGCGCGCCTACGCGCGGGTGCGGGCCGGCGAGGAGGTCGTGCTGGCGGCCCGCCCGGTGACCGTCTCGGAGTTCACCCTGCTCGCCCGCCACGGCGCCGACCTCGACGTCGCCGTGGAGTGCTCCTCGGGTACCTACATCCGGGCGCTGGCCCGCGACCTGGGCGCCGCGCTCGGCGTCGGCGGGCACCTCACCGCGCTGCGGCGCACCCGCGTCGGCCCGTTCACCCTCGAGCACGCCGGCACCCTCGAGGCCCTCGAAGCCGACCCGTCGGCGGTGGTCCCGCTGGACGCGGCCGTCGCACTGGCCTTCCCCCGCCGCGACCTCGACGCCGAGCAGGCCGCCGACATCTCCCACGGCCGCCCCCTCCCGCCGACGGGAGAGCCCGGCACGTACGCCGTCTTCGCCCCCGACGGCCGAGCCCTGGCCCTGGTGACGGACAGGGGCCCCCAGGCCCGCCCCCTGGTCGTCCTGGCGCCGCCGCGTAGCCCTGACGGATGTGCAGCAAAGCCACTTTCACGACCGAGCGTTGCATGAAAGTGGCTTTGCTGACACGAGGACGGGCCGGGCCGCCTGCCGATTGCAGCATGGCCACCTTCCTGCCACCCCGTTGCGTGAAGGTGGCCATCCTGCAACGAGGGACCCGGGGCTGCCGCCGATAACCTGCCCGCACGCCGGACCGGGGAGGTGCGCATGCCCGACACCCCGGGGAAGGCCGTCCTGCAGAAGGCGCGGGACATCCTCGACTGCTTCGACTCGCACACGTCCGAGCTGGGGGTCAACGAGCTGGCCCGGCGCAGCGGGCTGCCCCGCACCACCGCGCGGCGGCTGGCGCAGGAGTTGGTGGCGTGCGAGCTCCTGGACCGCTCCGGCGGGCGGTACCGGCTCGGCGCCTGGCTCGCGGAGCTGGGGGCGCGGGTGCCGGCGCACCGGTCGCTGCGCGTCGCGGCGGCCCCGTACCTGGAGGAGCTCACCCACCTCACCCACGAGACGGCGGTGCTCGCCCTGCCGGGGCACGGCGAGATCCTCTTCGGCGAGATCTACGTCGGCAGCCGCGGCCGCGGGCAGGTGGTCACGCTGGTCGACGGGCGGGTGCCGCTGCACTGCGGCGCCTCCGGGAAGGTCGTGCTCGCGTTCGGCCCGCCCGAGCTCCTCGCGCACACCGTGGACGGCGGACTCGCCCCGCGCACCCGGCGCACGATCACCGATCCCGACCGGCTGGCCGCCGAGCTGGCGCGGGTGCGGGAGCAGGGGTACGCCGTCGACCGGCAGGAGCTGGTCGAGGGCTACGGCGCCGTCGCCGCCCCGGTGCGGGCCGGAGGCGAGGTGATCGCCGCGCTGACCGTGGTCGCGCCGATCAGCCGCCTCGACATCGTGCCGTTCGCGGCGGCGGTGCGGCGCACGGCGGGGGAGCTGTCGCGACGGGTGGGCCCCCGGTAAGTGGGCCACTGAGCGGACTCCTGCCGTTCCCCTCCGGCCACGGCGGGAGTCACGATGCCCGGCCAGGAGGCCGTCATGACGTCAACGTCGACATCGAGCCAGACCCGCACGCCGATCCGGCGCGCCGTGATCGCATCACTCGTCGGCAACGCGCTGGAGTGGTACGACTTCTTCCTCTACGGCACCGCCGCCGCGTTGGTGTTCAACCACCTGTTCTTCCCGACGATCGACCCGCTCGCCGGCACGATCGCCGCGTTCGGCACCTACGCCCTCGGGTTCGCGGCGCGCCCCCTCGGCGGGCTGATCTTCGGGCACTTCGGCGACCGGATCGGGCGGCGGGCGATGCTCGTCGCGACGCTCACGCTGATGGGCGCGGCGACGTTCCTCATCGGGCTGCTGCCCACGTACGGGCAGATCGGCATCGCCGCGCCGGTGCTGCTCACGGTGTTGCGCGTGGTGCAGGGCATCGCGGTGGGTGGCGAGTGGGGCGGCGGCGTGCTGCTGATCAGCGAGAACGCCGACGCCAAGCGCCGCGGGATGCTCTCGGCGCTGTCCCAGACCGGGGTCGGGGTCGGGTTCGTGCTCAGCGCGCTGGTCTTCGCCGTCATGACCGGCGTGACCACGGAGGAGCAGTTCCTCGCCTGGGGATGGCGGGTGCCGTTCCTCGTGGGCGTGCTGCTCATGGCCGCCGGGCTCGTCATCCGGCTGAAGGTCCTCGAGACCGCGGCGTTCCGCGAGACGCGCGAGCGGCACCCGCTGCCGGTGCTCGAGGCCGTCCGGCGGCACCCGCGCGCGGTGCTCGTGTCGTTCGGGGCACGGATCGCCGAGAACGGCGGGTCGTACGTCTTCCTGGTCTTCGTGCTGGCCTACGCGCGCCAGATCGGGATACCCGACGGGGTCGCGCTCACCGCCGTGGTCCTCGGCATGGCCCTCGAAGCGCTCGCGATGCCGGCGTGGGGAGCGCTGTCGGACCGGGTCGGGCGCCGGCCGGTGTACACGTTCGGGGCCGTCGCGATGGTGCTGTGGGCGTGGCCGTTCTTCCTGTTGCTCGACACCCGCGACACCCTGCTCGTGGTGCTGGCCGTCGTCGTCGCCAACGCCGTCTGCCACGGGGCGATGATCGGCACGCAGCCCGCGTTCTTCACGGAGCTCTTCGGCAGCGGCGTGCGCTACAGCGGGGTGGCACTCGGGCACGAGATGGCGTCGGTGCTCGCGGGCGGGCTCTCGCCGCTCATCGCCACCGCGCTGCTGGCGTGGGCGGGTGGCTGGTGGCCGGTGGCGATCTACCTCGCGGTGATGGGCGCGATCACGGTCGTCGCGGTGCTCGCGTCGCAGGAGACGGTCGCCCGCGACCTCACGAAGATCGAGGCCCGGTGACCGGTGCCGTGACCGAGGCCACCATCGTCGCCGCGTACGAGGAGCCGTACGCACGCCGCACGTCCCGCACCACGGAGCAGCTGCTCACGGCCGCCGTGACGGGCGCGCTCGAGGCCGCCGGGCTCAGCCTCGGGGACGTCGACGGCCTCGGGGTCAGCAGCTTCTCCCTCGCCCCGGACCACGCGATCGACCTGGCGTGGCGGCTCGGGCTGACGCTGGACTGGCTCATGCAGGACCCCCACGGCGGCGCGAGCGGGATCAACCTCCTGCACCACGCGGTGCGGGCCATCGAGGCGGGCGACGCGCGCGTCGTCGTGCTGGTGGCGGGGGACCACCTCGACCGCGCGGCGTTCGCCCGGCTCACCGCCACCTACAACCGCGCCACCGCCGAGACGCTCACCCCGCTGCCGCTGCGCGGGCCGAACGCGCTCTTCGCGCTGCTCACCCAGCGGCACGCGGCCGCCCACGGCCTCGCCGACGCCGACTACGCGCAGGTCCCGCTCGCGCAGCGGCGGTGGGCGGCGCGCAACCCGGATGCGGTGTACCGGTCGCCGCTGGCGCTGTCCGAGTACCTCGACTCGCCCGTCGTCGCCGCGCCCCTGCGGCGCTACGACTGCGTGCCGGTGGTCGCGGGCGCAGACGCGCTCGTGGTGACCGGCACCGGCACCGGCCGCGGCGTCCGGGTGCGGTCGGTCGTCGCCCGGCACAACCCGGACGGGCAGGAGGGCGACGGGCTCGTGACCGGGTTGGCGCAGGTCGCGGACCGGCTCTGGGACAGCGCGGGCGTGGCGCCCGAGGAGATCGACCTGGCCTGCGTCTACGACGACTACCCGGTGATGGCGCTCGCGCAGCTGGCCGATCTCGGCTGCGTGCCGGGCGGCGACCTGCACGCGTTCCTGCACGGGCGGCTGGCCCGCGACGGGTGGCCGCTCAACCCGTCCGGCGGGCAGCTGTCGGCCGGCCAGGCGGGTGCGGCGGGCGGGATGCACGGGCTGGTCGAGGCCGTGCGACAGCTGCTCGGACGGGCGGGGGAGCGGCAGGTCGAGCGTGCCCGGCTGGCCCTCGTCACCGGGTACGGGATGGTGCTCTACCGCTACGGGGCCTGTGCGAACGCGGCGGTTCTGGAAGGAGTGGCGTGATCGAGCTGGCCGAGTGCGTCGACTGCGGGCACACCCACTTCCCGCCGCGTGCGGTCTGCCCCCGCTGCCACGGCCGGCAGCTGGGCCCGGTGGTCTGCGGGGAGGCGGTGGTCGAGCAGGTGACCGTGGACGCCGCCGGCACCCACCTGGCGAGCCTGCGCACCGCGGCGGGCGCGGTCGTCGTCGGGCGCCTGGAGGCGGACGTGCCGGTGGGGTCGGTCGTGCCGGTGAGCGCGTGGCGGGAGCCGGGGGCCGCGTTCGTGCCCGGCGGCGCGCCGCTGCTGCCGACCCACCGCAGCCCGCTGCGCGACCTGCCCGCGGCCGCCCGGACCGTCCCGGCGCTGCTGCAACGCCAGGCACAGCGCTACGGCGACAAGCCGCTGGTCGTGCTCGGTGCCACGACGTGGACGTACCGGGACACGGTCGAGCGGGCGGCCCGGATGGCGGGGGCGCTGCGCGAGCGGGGCGTCGAGCCCGGTGACCGCATCGCGCTCCTGTGCGGCAACCGGCTCGAGCTGCTGGAGACGGTGCTCGGCTGCGCCTGGCTCGGCGCGATCGCGGTGCCGCTGAACACCGCCCTGCGCGGGGCGGGCCTGCGGCACGCGCTCGCCGACTCGGGAGCCCGGGTGATCGTCGTCGAGGCCGACCTGGCGGGGGAGCTCGACGAGGTGGACCTGCCGTCGAGCCTGCAGGAACGGTGGATCGTCGGCGGGGAGGCCGCCGGCCTGCCGTTCCCCGATCCCGGGCCGGCGCTGGAGCCGCGCGCGGCCGCGCCGGGTGACACGGTCGCGATCCTCTACACGTCCGGCACCACCGGGCTGCCCAAGGGCGTGTGCTGCCCGCAGGCGCAGTTCCTCTGGTGGGGCGTGGCGGTGGGCGAGTGCCTCGAGATCACCGAGGACGACGTCCTGTACACCTGCCTCCCGCTCTTCCACACCAACGCGCTCAACGCGTTCTTCCAGGCGGTCTGCGCCGGTGCGACGTACGTGCTGGGCGGGCGGTTCTCCGCGTCCCGGTTCTGGGACGAGGTGCGGGACGCCGATGCCACGGTCACCTACCTGCTGGGCGCGATGGTGCAGATCCTGCTCTCCCGCCCGCCGGCGCCCGCCGACACGACGCACCGGGTGCGGATCGCGCTCTCGCCCGCGACACCCGCGGCCGCGCAGCCGGAGTTCCGGGACCGGTTCGGCGTGCTGCTGGTCGACGGCTACGGCTCCACCGAGACCAACATGGTGATCGGCGCGCACCCGGCGGCACAGCGGCCCGGGTACATGGGAGTCGTGCTGCCCGACCACGAGGCCCGGGTCGTCGACTCCGACGGCCTCGACGTGCCCGACGGGCAGCCGGGCGAGCTCGTGTGCCGGTCGCGGCAGCCCTACGCGTACGCGACCGGCTACTTCGAGAACCCGACCGCCACCGCCGCCGCGTACCGGGACCTGTGGTTCCACACCGGCGACCGGGTGGTGCGCGACCCGGAGGGCTGGCTGCGCTTCCTCGACCGGCTCACCGACAGCATCCGCCGCCGCGGGGAGAACATCTCCTCGCTCGAGGTCGAACAGGTCCTCGCGACGCACCCGGCCGTCGCCGCCGTCGCGGTGTACGCGGTGCCGTCGGAGCTCTCCGAGGACGAGGTGATGACCGCGGTCGTGCCCCGCGACGGCCTGCGGATCGACCCGGCCGAGCTCACCACCTGGTGCGCGCCCCGGCTGGCGAGGTTCGCGATCCCGCGCTACGTGGATGTCGTCCCGGAGCTCCCGCTGACGGAGAACGGCAAGGTCCGCAAGTCGGTGCTACGCGAACGCGGTGTCACGAAGGGGACGTGGGACCGCGCCGTTCCGACGAACGGCCCGCTCGCCGGATAGGTGCCGACGAGCGGGCCGTTCGTCGGTGATGGATCCCGACTCACCGGGGGACTCGGGCCGTTCCGTAGGCTTCCCCCGTGCAGCGCTGGCGTGGGCTGGAGGCCGTGCCGACCGGCTGGGGGCGCAGCGTCGTCACCGTCGGCGTCTTCGACGGGGTGCACCGCGGGCACCAGCGGTTGATCGGCCGAGCGGTCGAGCGGGCCCGGGAACGCGGACTTCCCGCGGTGCTCGTGACGTTCGACCCGCATCCCGCGGAGGTCGTGCGGCCCGGCAGTCACCCGGCGCGGCTCACGACCCTGCCGCGCCGGGCCGAGTTGGCCGCCGAGCTCGGCATCGACGCGGTCTGCGTGCTCCCGTTCACCCTGGAGCTGGCCCGCACCGAGCCCGCCGAGTTCGCCCACGAGGTGCTCGTGGAGCGGCTGCACGCCGCCGACGTCATCGTCGGGCGCAACTTCACGTTCGGCCACAAGGCGGCGGGCGACGTGGCGCTGCTGACGCGCCTCGGCCAGCGGTTCGGCTTCGGCGTCGAGGGGCTGGAGCTGATCACCGACGACGGCATCACGTTCTCGTCCACCTACATCCGAGCGTGCATCGACGCGGGTGACGTCGCCGCCGCCGCGGCCGCGCTCGGCCGGCCGCACCGGGTGGAGGGTGTGGTGGTGCACGGCGACCGGCGGGGCCGGGAGCTGGGCTTTCCCACGGCGAACCTGGCCATCGCCCCGTACACCGCCCTGCCCGCCGACGGCGTGTACGCCGGCCGGTTCGAGATCGGCGGCCGGACGCTCCCGGCCGCGATCTCGGTGGGCACCAACCCCACGTTCTCGGGGAAGGTGCGCACCGTCGAGGCCTACGTCCTCGACGTCGACGAGGATTTCTACGGCTTCGAGGTGGCGCTCGACTTCGCCCACCGGCTGCGCGGCCAGGAGCGGTTCGCCGACGTCGACGCGCTCGTCGCGCAGATGCACCGCGACGTCGCGTACACGCGGGAGCTCCTCGGCGAGTGAGCGGCGCAGTTTTCCCGTTCGCCCACGAACGGGTGGACGACCTGCGAGCATCCTGGACATGGCGGACGCGGGCGGGGAGTCGACGAGCTCCTGGCTCATCGAGAACCAGGAACGGCAGCGGGTGCTCTACGGGGCCCCGCTCGGTGAGCGGGTCCGCCGCCTGACCGGTGCGCTCGGCATCTCCCAGGCCCGGCTGGCGCGCACCCTGGGCATGAGCCCGGCGATGCTCAGCCAGCTGGTGAGCGCGCGCCGCGTGAAGATCGGGGATCCGGCTGTGCTCGCGCGGATGCTGATGCTCGACCAGCGCTGCCAGGGCGTCCACACCCACACCGACCGCGGCGCCGTCGACGCGCTGCTCGCCGAGATCGCCGACGCCCGCTGGCACTGGAACGGGCAGCGCGTCAGCGGGCAGCCGGGGAACAGGCCGCGGGGGAACGGGCCGCGGACGCCCGGTCATCGGGAGCAGCGGTCCGTCCATGACGGCACGGCGGCCGCGGTGCTGCGCGGTGTGTCCGATCCGGCGCGGCTGGCCGCGGCGGCGGCCGCGCTGGGCACGACGTTCCCGGAGCTGGCCGAGGTGCTGCGGCAGGCGGCGAGCCGCCCCGGGGCGTGACGCCCGCTCGCGGGCCGACGCCGACATGCGGGGGAGGCGCGCAGGGAGCGAGGAACGAGCGACCGAGCACCGGAGGAGCAGGTCGGCGTCTTGAGGGCCCGCGAGCCCGCCGGAGCGAAGCGGAGGCAATTAAGCAGAGCACATCGTGGCTGGTAACGTGGCGTACCGGGTCCGGCTGCAGTCCGTGGCGGCCGCGCACCGTCTTCCGCCCCCGTCGCCGGGGATGCGGGCCTCACGGCACATCACGAAGGAAGAGGACCACGTGGCACTCGACGCCGCACAGAAGAAGACGATCCTGGACAGCTACGGCGTCCACGAGGGCGACACCGGTTCGCCCGAGGCGCAGGTCGCGCTGCTCACCAAGCGGATCAGCGACCTCACCGAGCACCTCAAGCAGCACAAGCACGACCACCACTCCCGCCGCGGCCTGCTGCTGCTGGTCGGCCGTCGCCGCAGGCTGCTGAAGTACCTCGCCTCGGTCGATGTCGCGCGCTACCGGTCGCTGATCGAGCGCCTCGGCCTCCGCCGCTGACACACCGCCGGCCCGGACCTGCTCCTCGGTCCGGGCCGGCACTGCACCTCCACTCAAAACTCCACCAAGTCACTCCAGACGCCACGCCTCGCCGCAGACGATCCGCCGGTCCTCGGTAGTGGCTCCCGGGACAAGTCCCGAGAGCTTCGATCGAAGACCGGCCAGGCCGAGGATCAAGCCGGTGCGGCGTGGGGTCCCGAGAAGAAGGACCTCATGACCGACCCCATGGACGACGTGCACGAGACCAGTGCCGTCATCGACAACGGGAGCTTCGGCACCCGCACGGTCCGGTTCGAAACCGGGCGCCTCGCGCGCCAGGCCGCCGGATCCGTCGTCGCCTACCTCGACGACGAGACCATGCTGCTGTCCGCCACCACGGCGTCCAAGCAGCCCAAGGAGCACTTCGACTTCTTCCCGCTCACGGTGGACGTCGAGGAGCGGATGTACGCGATCGGCAAGATCCCGGGCTCGTTCTTCCGCCGGGAGGGCCGCCCGGGCACCGACGCGGTGCTCACCTGCCGTCTCATCGACCGGCCGCTGCGCCCGTCGTTCGTCGACGGCCTGCGCAACGAGATCCAGATCGTCGTCACCGTGATGAGCCTGGACCCGCAGGACCCCTACGACGCGCTGGCCATCAACGCCGCGTCGATGTCCACCCAGCTGTCGGGCCTGCCGTTCTCCGGTCCGATCGGCGGCGTCCGCGTCGCCCTGATCGACGGCCAGTGGATCGCGTTCCCGCAGTACGAGGACCTGCAGCGCGCCGTGTTCGACATGGTCGTCGCCGGTCGGGTCGTGGGTGACGACGTCGCGATCATGATGGTGGAGGCCGAGGCCACCACCGAGACCGTCGAGCTCGTCGCGGGCGGCGCGCAGGCGCCCACCGAGCAGGTCGTCGCGGCCGGGCTGGAGGCGGCCAAGCCGTTCATCCGCAGCCTGTGCGTGGCGCAGCAGCAGCTGGCCGACGTCGCGGCCAAGCCGACGCGGGAGTACCCCACGTTCCCGGCCTACCAGCCCGACGTGTTCGAGGCCGTGGAGGCCGAGGGCAGCAAGGACCTCGCCGCCGCGCTGACCATCGGCCCGAAGCAGGAGCGCGAGTCGAAGCTCGACGAGGTCAAGCTCGCCGTGCTCACCGCGCTCGGCGAGAAGTTCGAGGGCCGCGAGAAGGAGCTGGGCGCCGCGTTCCGGTCGCTCAACAAGAAGCTGGTGCGCCAGCGCATCCTGCGCGACCAGGTCCGCATCGACGGCCGCGGCATCACCGACATCCGGCCGCTCTCGGCCGAGGTCGAGGTCGTCCCGCGGGCTCACGGCTCGGCGCTGTTCGAGCGCGGCGAGACCCAGATCATGGGCGTCACCACGCTGAACATGCTGCGCATGGAGCAGCAGATCGACTCGCTCGGTCCGGAGACGCACAAGCGCTACCTGCACCACTACAACTTCCCGCCGTACTCGACCGGTGAGACCGGCCGGGTCGGGTCGCCGAAGCGCCGCGAGATCGGGCACGGCGCGCTGGCCGAGCGGGCGCTGCTGCCCGTGCTGCCCACCCGCGAGGAGTTCCCCTACGCCATCCGGCAGGTGTCGGAGGCCCTGGGGTCCAACGGCTCCACGTCGATGGGCTCGGTGTGCGCGTCCACGATGTCGCTGTTCAACGCCGGCGTGCCGCTCAAGGCGCCGGTCGCGGGCATCGCGATGGGCCTCGTGAGCGACGAGGTGGAGGGCCAGACCCGCTACGTCGCGCTCACCGACATCCTCGGCGCCGAGGACGCGTTCGGCGACATGGACTTCAAGGTTGCCGGCACCGCCGACTTCGTCACGGCGCTGCAGCTGGACACCAAGCTCGACGGCATCCCGTCCGAGGTGCTGGCCGCGGCGCTCTCGCAGGCCAAGGACGCCCGCCTGACGATCCTCGAGGTCATCGGCGAGGCGATCGACCAGCCCGACGAGATGAGCCAGTTCGCGCCGCGCGTCACGGCGATCAAGGTGCCGGTCGACAAGATCGGCGAGGTCATCGGCCCGAAGGGCAAGATGATCAACTCGATCACCGAGCAGACCGGTGCCGACATCTCCATCGAGGACGACGGCACGATCTACGTGGGCGCGGCCGACGGCCCGTCCGCCGAGGCGGCGATCGGCCTGATCAACGCGATCGCCAACCCGCAGCTGCCCAAGATCGGCGAGCGGTTCCTGGGCACGGTCGTCAAGACCGCCGCCTTCGGCGCCTTCGTCTCGCTGGTGCCCGGCAAGGACGGCCTCGTCCACATCTCCAAGCTCGGCCAGGGCAAGCGGGTCGGCAAGGTGGAGGACGTCGTCAAGGTCGGCGACAAGATCCGCGTCGAGGTCACCGACATCGACAACCGGGGCAAGATCAGCCTGATCCCGGTCGCCGAGGAGTCGGCCAACGGCACCGCGCCGGAGCCGGCACCGGCTGCCGCGGCCAACGGGGCCGGCGACAACGACGAGGCCGAGGCGGTCTCGCCGAGTTGACCAATATTTTGGTGACGCCGGGGGCGGGGGCCGTTGCCCCCGCCCCCGGCGGCGTCTCGCGCACCGAGTTGCCCGGCGGCCTGCGGGTCGTCACCGAGACGGTGGCGGGCGTGCGCTCGGTGTCGCTCGGGATCTGGATCGGCATCGGGTCACGCGACGAGTCGCCGTTGCAGGCCGGGGCCGCGCACTACCTCGAACACCTGCTGTTCAAGGGCACCCGGCGGCGCACCGCCGTGGAGATCGCGGAGCAGTTCGACGCCGTCGGCGGCGACCTCAACGCGTTCACCGCCAAGGAGCACACCTGCTACTACGCGCACGTGCTCGACACCGACCTGCCGCTCGCGGTGGACGTGCTCGCCGACGTCGTCACCGACGCCACCCTCGCGCCGCCGGACGTCGAGGTGGAGCGCGGGGTGGTGCTCGAGGAGATCGCGATGCGCGACGACGACCCCGAGGACCTGCTCGGTGAGCTGTTCGACGAGGTGTTGTTCGCCGACCACCCGCTCGGGCGTCCCGTGATCGGCTCCGAGGAGTCGATCCGGGGGATGAGCCGCGAGACGCTTCACGAGTTCTGGCACGGCGAGTACACCACCCCGCGGATGGTGGTGGCGGCGGCCGGCAACCTGGTGCACGCCGAGGTCGTCGAGCTCGTCACCGAGGCGCTCGCCGCCGCGGCCGCGCGGGCCGCCGGCGCCGCTCCCGTGCCACCACGCCACCCGGCGCCCGCGCGGCTCACCGCCGGGCCTCGGCTGGTGCTGCGTCCCGACGACACCGAGCAGGCCCACATGCTGCTCGGCGTGCCCGGCCTCTCCCGCCACGACCCGCGCCGCACCGCGCTCACCGTGCTCAACACCGCGCTGGGCGGCGGGCCGAGCTCCCGGCTCTTCCAGCAGGTCCGCGAGCAGCGCGGCCTGGCGTACTCGGTCTACTCGGCACTGTCGTCCTACGCCGACGCGGGCAGCTTCTCGGTGTACGCCGGCTGCGCGCCCGAGCGCCTCGACGAGGTCGCCACGGTCGTGCGCGCGGTGCTCGCCGAGGTGGCCGCCGACGGTCTCACCCCCGTGGAGATCGCCCGTGCTCAGGGCAACCTGCGCGGCGGCCTCGTGCTGGGCCTGGAGGACACCCCGTCGCGGATGAACCGGATCGGACGCTCCGAGCTCGACCACGGCCGGCAGCGGACGATCACCGAGAGCCTCGACCGCATCGCGGCTGTCACCACCGAGCAGGTCAAGGCGCTCGCGGCCGAGCTGCTGACGGCCCCGCTGACCGCGGCGGTCGTGGGCCCCTACGACGACGAGCAGGACCTCCCGGCCGCCCTCCGCGCTCTCGCGTAGGCGTCGTGAGGTGGATGCGGGTGCTCCGGCACTCGTATCCACCCACGACCCTGCGCGTGCCCGTGACATGATCGGGGCGTGGAGGTCGCAACCGTCCTCGCCGCCGTGCTCGTGGCCGTCGGCATCGTGGGCATCGTGCTGCCCATCCTGCCGGGGCTGGTGCTCGTGGTGGCAGGAGTGGCGGTGTGGGCCGTCCCGCGGGGCGATGCCGTGGCGTGGATCGTGCTGGGGATCGTCGTCGCCATCGTCGTGATCGGGTCGGTGGCCAAGTACCTGCTGCCCGGGCGGGCGCTGCGCGAATCGGGGGTGCCCGGGCGCACCATCGCCGCGGGCGCGGTCCTCGGCGTGATCGGGTTCTTCGTCATCCCGGTGATCGGCCTGTTCATCGGGTTCGTGCTCGGCATCTACCTCGCCGAGCTCTCCCGCCTCAGCGGGCACGAGGCCGCATGGCCGTCCACGCGGCGGGCGCTGACGGCCGTCGGCTGGAGCATCGTGATCGAGATGGCCACCGGGCTGCTCGCCGCGGCGGTCTGGGTCGGGGCGCTGGTTTTCGCCTAGGTGAGTAGGTCGGTGGCCTACCCGGGCGGCTGATCGCCCTGCTCAGGGCGCTGTGCCGCGTCTCGGAACGATCATGCGTGCACCACAGGTAATCGATCTTGATCCGGGAGCCGTGGGGTCGTTCGGCTTGGCGCGCCGTCCCCGACCCCGGGCCGGACGGCAACCCCACACCAGTGGCCCTGGTGGGGCCACCCGGTTCGCGTCGACCCCGCACGCGTGATTGATCGAGTTCGGACCTTCTCCGCCGGGTCCGCGGGGCCGGCTCAGCCGCGTCGGTCGTCGATCGGCGGCCGGGTGCGTGAGCGGCCGCATGTGGCCGCCTGTGCTCCCAGCCGATGATCATGCGACCGTGCCGGCCCACGCGGTGCGTCCCCGGGCACTGGATACCCTTCGGCCGTGAGCGAGGAGATCAGAGTCGGTGTGCTGGGCGCGCGGGGGCGGATGGGCGCGGAGGTCTGCGCGGCCGTGGATGCGGCAGACGGGCTGGCGCTCGTCGCCCAGGTCGACGAGGGCGACCCGCTCTCGGCGCTGAGCGACGCCGGCGCGCAGGTGGCCGTCGATTTCACCCACCCCGGCGCCGTGCTGGACAACCTGCAGTTCTGCATCGACCACGACATCGCGGTGGTGGTCGGCACCAGCGGGTTCGACGAGACCCGGCTCGCGGACGTGCGCGCGCGGCTCGCCGCCCGTCCCGGGCACGTGCTGATCGCCCCCAACTTCGGGGTCGGGGCCGTGCTCATGATGCAGTTCGCGAAGACGGCGGCGCGGTTCTTCGAGTCGGTCGAGGTGATCGAGCTGCACCACGCCGGGAAGGTCGACGCCCCGTCGGGCACGGCGGTCCACACTGCGGCGCTGATCGCGGCCGCGCGGGCCGAGGCCGGCATCGGCGAGGTGCCCGACGCCACTACGTCCGAGCTCCCGGGTGCCCGGGGCGCGCGGGTCGACGGTGTGCACGTCCACTCGGTGCGGCTGCCCGGCCTGGTGGCCCACCAGGAGGTGGTGCTCGGCACGACCGGCGAGACCCTGACGATCCGCCACGACTCGTTCCACCGTTCGTCCTTCATGCCCGGCGTGATCATGGCTGTTCGCGCTGTGCGCGACCACCCGGGCCTGACGGTCGGCCTGGAGTCCCTCCTCGGCATCTAGTGCCCCGCCGGGAGTGGGGTCAGTCGGCGGATCCAGGTGCTCGGGCCGGGTGTACTCGGGCGTCGGCCCGGACCCGCCCAGGGTCATTGGACGGGCACGTCGTCACTATGTGGCGGCCGCGAACCTACGGTCCGGCGGTGATCTCGAGTTTCGGTTGTCCATGGTTGTGCCCACGACGGTGAGCACCCGAAACCGCCCGACCGGCGGGTGGTGATCCCCAGTCTCGGTTCGTCACTGGGCCACCACAGCAGTGGCGAACCGAAACCGGCGATCAGGCAACCTTGCTCGTCACCGACACGCGGGTCTCCCGCCGCTTCTGTCGGCCGGCTCTCGTGGGCGCGCCGTTCCCGGCCGGGTTCCGACGGTGTCGCGCACGGTCCTGGGGCGTCCGGCGCGGTCCGCCCGTTGAGACCGGCCCTCGCCTTCGCGGGGTGGCTGGGTTGGCAGCACTACCGGATCCCGTGGTTGCGTGGGCGGCCGTCCCCGACGCGCTGGCACGCCCGTTCCCGACCAGACGTTCCTGTTGGATGGGACGCAACCGGCTGTGGTCCCGCCTCCACCCCCGCTGCCTCCACACTCCCTTCATGATCGACCCGCCGGGATCGACGCCGCCGGGATCGACGCCGCCGGGATCGACGCCGCCGCGCACTAGCGGCCATGGACTACCCGGCCCGGCTGGCCGCGCACACCGAGCGTGTGCCGGGGGAGCTGCGCGCCGCGCAGGAATGGCTATGGCCCGGCCTCGACCCCGACCGTGCGCTCCGTGACCTGCGGCGCAGGGGCCTTCCTCACCGCCGCAGGCAGGCTCGTGCCGCGCTTCGACGCCTACCAGGTCCACCACCGACGTCCGCGCGCACCTGGTCACCGCAGCGCGCGCGGCCGGGCTACCCCTGCACGCCCTGGCCGCCCCATGATCGGGCCGAGTCGCACACCACCGCTGCGCGGACAACCCAGATGTACGACTCGACGCGATCGATCGTTCCGGGAAGCGCACCAGCGCGGTTGCCGCTACCACCGTGCGCTCCTCGGAACGATCAACCGCGCGGGCGGCGGGCGCCGGGCCCGCGGCTGCATGATCGGGCCGAAAAGCGCACCACGGCGGCCGCCGCCACCACCACCACCGCGCGCTCCTCACAACGATCAACGCCGCGGACGGCGAGCGCCGGGCCCGCAACTGCCTGATTGGGCCGAGCCGCACATCAGTGCTGCGCGGGCAGCGCTGCTGTACGACTCGACGCGATCGATCCTTGCGAGAAGTACGCCAGTGCGGCCGTCGCCGCCACCGGGTGCTCCTTACAACGATCAACCGCGCGGGCGGCGGGCGCCGGGCCCGCAGCCGCATGATCGGGCCGAGTCGCACCCCAGCGCTACACGGACAGCGCTGCTGTACGACTCGACGCGATCGATCCTTCCGAGAAGCGCACCAGCGCGATTGCCACCACCACCGGGTGCTCCTCGGAACGATCAACCGCGCGGAGCCCTCAGTGCAGCTCGAGATCCATCGATCCGGTGATCCGTACCTCGCGCAGCTCGCCCTCTCCCGTGTCGAGGACGCGGACCGTGCCGTCGGCGTTCCAGCCGGCGGCCTTGTAGAAGCTGCGCGCGGCGGCGTCGGCCTCGGGGACCCAGGCCAGGCCGTACCGGGCACCCCCGGTGCGCAGGGCGGTGGCGGCCGCGGCCAGCAGCCTGCCGCCGTGGCCGCGCCGGCCCCAGCGCGGCTCCACGAGGAGGGTGCTGATCTCGGCCCACGCCTCCGGGTCGAGCGTCGGGCCGGACGGTGCCACCGCGCCTTCGGGCGGCACCGCGGGTGCGGCCGCGCAGAAGCCGACCGTCCACGTGCCCTCGGTGGCCACGAGCACGTGGTGGCCGTCGCCGGCCTCGATCGCCGCCGCCCAGGCGGCCCGGGCCGCGGGCGAGCGGAGCCCGGCGAGGGCTGCGGCGGGCACGAGACCGGTGTAGGCGGTGGTCCAGGTTTCGGTCTGGATCCGGACGATCTCGTCGACGTCCTCGGGCGTCGCGGGGCGGACGGACGCGGTGGCCATGGCTCCCATCCAAGCCCACGCGCTCCGCAACCCGGCAGCCACCCGTCGTTCGCTATGGCAACGTTGTGCGGGTGAATGTCGCCGGTCGCCGTCCGGCCCTCGCCTGGGTCGCGCTCGCCGTGGTCTACGTGCTGTGGGGGTCGACATACCTCGCCAACCGCTTCATCATCGCCGACCTGCCGCCGCTCTTCGCCAGCGGCGTGCGGTTCCTCGCCGGCGGGTCCCTGCTCGGGCTCCTGGTGCTGACGCTCGCCGGGCCGGGCGCCTTCCGGATGACGTGGCGGCAGTTCGGCACCGCTGCGCTCGCCGGCTTGCTGCTGCCGGCCTGGGGAAACGGGCTCGTCACCATCGCCCAGCAGCACGTGGCGTCCGGGCTCGCGGCCCTGCTGATCGCGTCCGTGCCGATGTGGATCGTCGTGCTGCGCGCGCTCACCGGCGACCGGCCGCGACGGGCCACGGTCGCGGGCGTGGGGCTGGGCGTCGCCGGCCTCGCCCTGCTGCTGCTCGCCGGGCCATCGGCCGGGTCGGGTGGTGTGTTCGGCAGCGCCTGGTGGGGGCCGTGGCTGGTGCTGATCGCCGCGGTCGGCTGGGCGGCCGGCACGTTCGCCACCACCCGCATGCCGGCGCCCGCCAACCCGTTCGCGCTGGCCGCGGCACAGATGTTGGTGGGCGGGGCGATCCTGATGACGGCCAGCGTCATCGCGGGTGACCGGCCGGACCTCGGTGCCGTCGGACCGACCGCGTGGTGGGCGTGGGCCTACATGGCCGTGGTGGTGTCGCTGGCCGCGTTCAGCGCCTACGCGTACGCGCTCGCGGCGCTGCCGGTCTCCACCGTCGCCACCTACGCCTACGTGAACCCGGTGATCGCCGTGCTGCTCGGCGTGCTGGTGGCGGGGGAACGGTTCTCCGCGCCGCAGCTCGCCGGCGGTGCCGTGGTTCTGCTCGCGGTGCTCGTGGTGATCGCGGCCGAGCGTCCGCGGAAGTGTCAGGGGGAGCTGGCACCATCCGCGGTGTGATCCCCTCCGTCGAGACGATCGGTCCCGCCGCAGCGCGCCGGGCGGCGCTGGCCGCCCAGGGGTTCGCCGACCCGCGGCCGTCCGGCCCGCCCACCCGCCGCCACCTCGCGCGGGTGCTCGGCCGGGTCCGGTTGCTGCAGCTCGACTCGGTCAACGTCGCCGTCCGCGCCCACTACATGCCGCTCTTCAGCAGGCTCGGGCCGTACGACCGCGCGCTCGTCGACGACGCCGCGTGGTCCCACTCGGCGCGCCGGCCGCGCCTGCTGGTCGAGGCCTGGGCCCACGAGGCGAGCCTCGTGCCGGTGGAGGAGTGGCCGCTGCTGTGGTCGGGTGCCTTCCGCGACCGGTGGTGGCGCAGCTACCAGCCGATCGTCGACCGCAGCCGCGGCCTGGTCGACGACGTGCTGGCCGCCGTCAAGGAGCTGGGCCCGATCGGGGCCGGCGCCCTGGAGAAGGCGCTCGAGGCGCCCACCCGCCCGCGGCCGGCCGGGGCGTCGTGGTGGGAGCGGTCCGACGTCAAGCGCATCTGCGAGTACCTGTTCGGCACCGGCGTGCTCACCACGGGCACCCGCCGCCACTTCCAGCGACTCTACGACCTGCCCGAACGCGTCCTCCCGCCCGCCGTCCTGGCCACACCGCCGCCGAGCGCCGAAGAGGCGGCGCGCACGCTCGTGCTGGGCTCCGCGGCGGCGCTGGGCGTGGCCACCGAGCCCGATCTGCGCGACTACTACCGCCTCGCCCCGGCGCGCAGCCAGGTGGCGGTGGCCGAGCTGGTGGAGGCGGGCGAGCTGGAGCCGGTGCAGGTGCGCGGCTGGGAGCGGCCCGCGTACCGGCTGCCGGGCGCTCGCGTGCCGCGGCGGATCACCGGCCGGGCCCTGCTCTGCCCGTTCGACCCGCTGGTCTGGGAGCGGGCGCGCACGGAGCGGATCTTCGGGTTCCACTACCGCATCGAGATCTACGTGCCGGAGCCGAAGCGGGAGTACGGCTACTACGTGTTCCCGTTCCTGCTCGACGGCGAGCTCGTGGCCCGCGTCGACCTCAAGGCCGACCGCGCGGCGGGCGTCCTGCGCGTGCCCGGCGCGTTCGCCGAGCCGGGCGCCGAGGTCCCGCGCGTCGTCGCGGAGCTGGCGGGGGAGCTGCGGGCCATGGCCGGGTGGCTCGGCCTCGACGGGGTCGAGGTGGGGGAGCGGGGCGACCTCGCCGCCCCGCTGGCCGCCGAGACGCGTCAGAGGCGCAGCGCGGCGAGCTTGTCCGCCGTCTCGACGTCGGCGGGTGTGTAGCTGGCCAGGCGGATCTCGGGAGTGGGGGTGAGCCAGAGGAAGGTGGTGTGGAACTGCAGCAGCCCGGCATCGGGGTGCATGAACCGCTTCGTCCAGTTGCGGGGCGCCGTCACGTCGTGCTGGCTCCACAGCGCATCGAAGTCGGCCGACTCCCGGCGCAACCGCTTGATCAGGGCTTTCCAGCGCGGGTCCGTCATGTGATCGGCCATCGCTGCCCGCAGTTGTGCCACCGCCCGCGGCTTGTAATTGGGCCAGTCGGGCATCCGCTCCGGCCAGCTGCCCACGAAGCACTGCAGCGTGGTGTTCCGCTCCTCGAACGGAAGCTCGTCGACGTCGCCGAGCAGCCAGTCGTAGCCCCGGTTGTGGGCGAGGATGTCGGTGCGGGCGTTCGTCACGACGGCGGGCCACGGGTCGATCCGGTCGAGCAGCGCGGCGGCGCCCGGCGGCACGGCGTTGCAGATCTTCGGCGACGGCCGGGTCGGGAGCCCGGCGAGCGTGAAGAGGTGCGCCGACTCGTAGGGATCGAGCTGCAAGGTGCGGGTGATCGCCCCGAGCACCTGTTCGGACGGTCGGATGTCGCGGCCCTGCTCCAGCCACGTGTACCAGGTGACGCCCACCCCGGCGAGCTGTGCCACCTCCTCGCGGCGCAGGCCGGGTGTCCGCCGGCGCCCGGTGATCGGGAGCCCCACCTGGTGGGGGGTGAGCCGGGCGCGGCGGCTGCGCAGGAACGCGGCCAGCTCGCGGCGGCGGATACCGTCGGGCCGCGTGGCCAGGGTGGCCGGCAGGTCGACGGACGCGGCCGCTGGCTCGAGCGCGGTGCTCATGGCACCACGATGCCACGGAGGCGAGCCTGTTACCGGGTAGTGCCGGTACCTGAATAAGCACGCTCTGGTACCACCTTCCGCTTCCGCGGAGCGTGGTGATCGTGACAGTGCAATCCACTCATGTGGCACGTCCCGGGTTGACCTCCGCCGGACTGCTCACGCTCCTGCTGGGCGCCGCCCTCAACGTCATCGACTTCTTCATCGTCAACGTCGCGCTCCCCACGATCGACGCCGACCTGCAGGCGGCGGAGGCGACCCTCGAGATGGTCGTCGCGGGATACGGCATCGCCTTCGCCGTGTTGCTCGTGCTCGGCGGCCGGCTGGGCGACGCGTTCGGGCGCAGGCGGATGTTCCGGATCGGTCTTTCCGCCTTCACCCTGACCTCGCTCGTGTGCGGGCTCGCCCCGAACGCGACGACGCTCGTGCTCGCCCGCATCGCGCAGGGCGCCGCGGCGGCGATGGCGATGCCGCAGGTGCTCGCCTCGATCCAGGCCGGCACCGCGGGCGACGGGCGGGCGCGGGCGATGGGCTTCTACGGGGCGAACGCCGGCCTCTCGATGGTGGTCGGGCAGGTGCTGGGCGGCGCGCTCGTGGCCGTCGACGTCGGCGGGCTCGGCTGGCGGACGATCTTCCTGGTGAACGTGCCGATCGGGATCGTCACGCTGGTGCTGGCCCGGCGCACGGTGCCGGAGAGCCGGTCGGCGAACCCGCTCGGCGTCGACGGTCGGGGCACCGTCCTGCTGGCCGCCACGCTGCTCGCGCTGCTGCTCCCGTTGACAGAGGGTCGTGCGCTGGGGTGGCCCGCGTGGTCGGTCGGGCTGCTCGCGGTGACGCCGGTGCTGGGGCTCGCGTTCGCGGCGGTCGAGCGGCGGGTGGAGCGGGCGGGCCGGGTGCCGCTGTTGCCGCCGAGCGTGCTGCGGCTGCCCAGCATGCGCCGCGGCCTGACGGTCGCCATCCCGTTCTTCGCCGGGTTCGGCGGTTTCATGTTCATCTGCGCGTTGCTGCTGCAGGACGGGCTGCGGATGAGCGCGCTCGAGGCCGGGTTCGCGCTCGCGCCGCTCGCGGTGGGCTTCTTCGCGGCGTCGCTGGTGACCGCGCGCCTGGTGGCGCGGTACGGCCGCTCGGTGGTGGTGGCCGGGTTCGTCCTGCAGCTCGTCGGTCTGCTCGGCGTGCTCATCACCGTGTCGTGGGGCTGGCCGGCCCTGACCGCTCTCGACCTCGTGCCCGGCACGTTCATCTGCGGGATCGGCCAGGGCATGGCGATGACGACGGTGGTGGGGCTGACGCTCTCGCAGGTGCCCGCAGACCGGGCCGGTGCCGGCAGCGGGGTCTTCACCACCGCGCAACAGACGTTCCTCGCGCTCGGGGTGGCCACGCTCGGTGGCCTCTACTCCGAGCTCGCCGCCACGATCGGGCCGCGGGACGGCTTCGTCGTCGTGGTCGGCGTGCACGCCCTGCTGACGGTGGGCGTGGTGCTGCTCAGCCGCCGCCTGCCCGACCCACGCGCATGACCGGCGAGCGGGGCGGCCCCACCGCCCCGCTCGCCACTACCCTGCGCCGACCCGGCCGCCCGGCGTCACGCCCGGGCTCTCCCCTCGACCGCCGATCAGGCAGGTACGTCAGGCCCCGCGCGCTCGCACACCGATCGTGGTGCCGGCACATCGACATCAGTCGGTGTGCGAGCGCGGAAGTCGGTGTGCGAGCGGCTGTCAGGCCGGGACGGCCGCGCGGGCCACGAGGACGTCGCCGCTGCCGGTGCGCCCGCGCACCTGCACTGCGGCCGCCTTCGCGGGCGCCACGTCGGCCACGTCCAGCTCGCTGCGCGCCTTCCCGGAGCCGGACACCAGGTCCAGCTCGGCGCCCACGCCGGGGTGCACGCCGATGCGGACCGCCCCGGAGCCGGTGGCGAGCTGCAGGATGCCGCTGCGCGCATCGGAGACAGTGACGTCGCCGGAGCCGGTGCGCAGCTTGACGTCGCCGTTCACCTCGCCGATGACGACGTCGCCGCTGCCGGTCTTGATCTCGGCGGGTCCGCCGGTGGCGGCGGCGCGCACCGCGCCGGAGCCGGTGCGCAGGCGCACCCGCCCGGTGACGGGGCCGAGGTCGATGGCGCCGGAGCCCGTGGTGACGTCGGCGTCGCCGTCCACACCGTCGAGCGTGGCGTTCCCGGATCCGGTGCGGACACCGGCCCAGCCGGCACGGCCGGTGACCCGCACGTCGCCGGCGCCGACCCGGGCGGCCAGCCGCGAGCGCGTGGGCGCCCACACGGTGATCGAGAGCGGCACCACCCGCAGCGGGAGATCCTGCGAGGAGCGCACGACGAGCCGGCGCCCGCCCTCGGACCAGCTGATCTCGGCCGCCGACACGGCCTCGGATGCGCGCTCCTCCCCGCTGCCGGCGAGCGCACTCTCGATCCCGCCCCCGGTGGCGTTGCCCAGCCAGTTGATCAGGCCGCTCAGGCCCTGGCTCCAGCTGTTGCCCGCCGACGGATCGTGGCGTACCTCGACGCGCAGCTCGCCGCCGCCCTCGGGGAGGTCCTCGAGGTGCACGCGGACGCGGCCCACGTCGGTGGCCAGCTCCAGCTCGACGGGGCCGTCGACCGACCAGCTCTGCTGGCGGACCAGGCCCGGACCGGGCTCGTCCTGCGGGAAGCTCCCGGAGGGATCGTCCTTCGAGAAGTTGACGTCGGAATCGCTCATGTTCCTCACCCCTCGACCCAGCCGCGCAGGCGCTTGCCCTCGCGGTCACGCGTCCAGTCGCCGTGGCGGCCGGGCTTGCGGTGGCCCGCCAGCGCGCCCTGCACGGCCTGCGCGACCCAGGAGTTGAGCGACACGCCCTGCGCCGCCGCGGCCTGCTCGGCCTGGTTCTTGATCTGCTCGACGAGCCGCAGCGTGATGCGGCTGATGTCTCCGGTGTCGGCGCCGCCGAACCCGCCCCCGAATCCACGGAAGGGCTGGTCCGGCTCGGGGCCGGCTTCTGCGCTCTCGTCCCTGCTCACCGCGACGCGCACGTCCCGGCCGTCGAGGCGCACCTCGACCACGCGGTCCCCGAGTGCGGCGGTGACCTCCGCCGCCAGGTCGGAGAGCGCATTCATGATCGCGAGCCGGGCCGCGGGCTCGATGGCGGCGCCGAGCAGAGCGCCCGTGCGCTGTGTCTGCTCGTCGCCGGCAGCGGCCGCGGACGCGAGATCCTCGCGCAGCTGCTGCACGTACTGACTCAGGTCCATGACGCCACTATGGCGTCAAGGGTGACGTCAGTCAAGAAATTCGGTGACGTCACCCGGCGTCACGCGGGGAGTTGTCGTGGCCCACGGCTACGCTGCCGCCATGCCGCAGATCGCGCCGCTGGGCGTCCAGCTCGTCGCCAAAACCGAGTTCGTCCAGCCTGCAGGCGTGCCGTGGAACACCGACGCCGACGGTGGCCAGGCGCTCGCCGAGTTCGCCGGCCGGGCCTGCTACCAGTCGTGGGGCAAGCCGAACCCGGCCACCGCCACCAACGCCGGCTACCTGCGCCACATCCTGGAGGTCGGGCACCTGTCGGTCCTCGAGCACGGCACGGTGAGCTTCTACCTCACCGGGGTGTCCCGCTCGCTCACCCACGAGCTCATCCGCCACCGCCACTTCTCCTACAGCCAGCTCTCCCAGCGCTACGTCCCCGAGCGTGATGCCGCCATGGTGGAGCCCGACGTCATCGCCGACGACGAGGAGCTGCACGAGCTGTTCACCGAGGCCGCCGCGGCCTCGGTGAAGGCGTACGAGGAGCTGCTCGAGGGTCTGCAGAAGCGCTTCGCCGACGTCCCGAACGCCACCCTGCGACGCAAGCAGGCCCGGCAGGCGGCACGCGCCATCCTGCCCAACGCCACCGAGACCCGCATCGTCGTCACGGGCAACTACCGGGCGTGGCGCCACTTCATCGCCATGCGGGCCACCGAGCACGCCGACGTCGAGATCCGCGCGCTCGCGATCGAGTGCCTGCGCCAGCTGCAGCGCGAGGTGCCCAACGTGTTCAACGACTTCGAGATCGGGAAGCTCGACGACGGCAGCGAGATCGCCTCGAGCCCGTTCGTCACGGAGGGGTAGCCGGTGAGCGCGCGCGAGTAGGGTCGGATCATGAGCCTTGCGAGCCGGGAGCGCGCCGAGCTGAGCGACCAGTTGGGACGGGTCGGCTCCGACCGGCCCACGCTGTGTGCCGGCTGGACCACCGGCGATCTGCTCGCCCACCTGCTGGTCCGGGAGCGTCAGCCCTGGGCGGCCGCCGGAATCATGATCTCGGCCCTTGCGCCGGTCACCGAGCGGGCCATGGGCGACTACCGCAGCCTCCCGTGGGCCGAGTCCGTCCAGCTGTTCCGGGACGGGCCGCAAGCGTGGTCGCCGATGCGGATCGGCCGCGTCGACGCCGCCGCGAACGGGTTGGAGTTCTTCGTCCACCACGAGGACGTGCGGCGCGGCGAACCCGGTTGGGAGCCGCGCAAGCCCGACGAGGAGCGCGACGCGGAGCTCTGGGCCGGCGCGCGGCGGATGGGCATGCTGTTGCGGCGCAGCCCGGTGGGGGTGGTGCTGGCGCGCCCGTCGGGCGAGCGGCACGTGGTGAAGACCGGGCCGGGGGTCGTCACCGTGCTCGGTGAGCCCGGCGAGCTCGTGCTGTTCGCGTTCGGTCGCGACGCCGTCCGGGTGGAGCTGCAGGGCGAGCCGGGTGACATCGAGGCCCTGAGGGGCGCTTCACGCGGTGTGTGAGGAATTGCCGCCGCGGCACGGGGGTACCGTCATCACATGAGCCCCACCGCCCTGCCGGGCCGCCCGTTCGGCCGCGTGCTGACCGCTATGGTCACCCCCTTCGACGCCGAGGGCCGGCTGGATCTCGGCAAGGCCGAGGAACTGGCCACCCACCTCGTCGAGTTGGGCAACGACGGGCTGGTGGTCAACGGCACCACCGGGGAGGGGCCCACCACCAGCGACGCGGAGAAGTCGGAGCTGATCCGGGCGGTGGTGAGCGCCGTGGGCGACCGGGCCACCGTGGTGGCGGGGGCCGGCACCTACGACACCGCCCACAGCATCCACCTGGCGCGGGAGGCGGAGAAGGCGGGCGCCCACGGGTTGCTGCTGGTCACGCCGTACTACTCGCGGCCGCCGCAGTCCGGCCTCGTGCTCCATTTCACGGCCATCGCCGATGCCACCGACCTGTCGGTGATGCTCTACGACATCCCGCCGCGCAGTGTGATCCCCATCGAGGTGGAGACGCTCCAGCGGCTCGCCGAGCACCCGCGGATCGTCGCGGTGAAGGATGCCCGCAACGACCTGCGCGTCGGCACCGAGGTGCTCGCCACCACCACGCTCTCCTACTACTCCGGCGACGACCCGGTGAACCTGCCGTGGCTCTCGGTCGGCGCGGTCGGGTTCGTCAGCGTGATCGGGCACGTCGTGGCCAACCGGCTGCGGGAGCTGCTCGACGCGTACGAGGCGGGGGACGTCGACCGCGCCCGCAACCTGCACTACGCCACCCTCCCGGTGATCCGCGCGATGGGCCGGGTCGGCGGCGTGGTCTTCGCCAAGACGGCGTTGCGGCTGCGCGGGATCGACGTCGGCGAGCCCCGGCTGCCGATGCCGCCGGCCACGGAGGAGCAGGTGGCCGCGATCGCGGGCGACCTGCAGGCCGCCGGCATCGCGCTCGCCATCGACGAGCACCGCCGCGATGATCACGGCCACGGCGCGCTCGGTGCGCTCGGCCCGCGGGCCGCTGTCGACCTCGGCGCCGAGGTGGCCTACCACTGAACCCGCGGTCCGCCGCGCCCCCCTAACCACTGCGAGGAAAAAGTTTGAGCCGTCCACCCGCACGGTCCGATCGTTCCCGGTCCGACCGTCGCTCCCGGCCGCCCCGGCGTGACCGCGCTCGTCCGGCGGAGGCCCCGCCCGAGGAGGTCAACCGGGCCGAGCTCCCGTCCAACCCGCCGCCGCCGCTCCCGGAGGGCGGGCTGCGCGTCGTCGCGCTCGGCGGGATCGGCGAGATCGGCCGCAACATGACCGTGTTCGAGTACGGCGGGCGGTTGCTCGTCGTGGACTGCGGCGTGCTGTTCCCGTCCGAGGACTCGCCCGGCGTCGACCTGATCCTGCCGGACTTCCGCGCCATCGAGGAGCGGCTCGACGACATCGATGCGCTCGTGCTCACGCACGGTCACGAGGACCACATCGGTGCCGTGCCGTTCCTGCTGCGCCAGCGCCCTGACCTGATGATCGTCGGCTCGCGGTTCACGCTCGCCCTCGTGGCAGCCAAGTGCAAGGAGCACCGGCTCACCCCGCACCTGCTCGAGGTGAAGGAGGGGGAGCGGCTGCACCACGGCGCGTTCGACTGCGAGTACTTCGCCGTGAACCACTCGATCCCGGACGCGCTCGCCGTCGCGATCCGCACGCCGGCCGGGCTCGTGCTGCACACCGGCGACATCAAGCTCGACCAGCTGCCGCTCGACGGGCGCCTCACCGACCTCGCCGGGTTCTCCCGGCTCGGCGACGAGGGCGTGGACCTGTTCCTCGTCGACTCCACCAACGCCGACGTCCCCGGCTTCGTGATCTCCGAGCGGGAGATCGGCCCGGTGCTCGACGGCGTGTTCCACCGGGCCGACGCCCGGATCATCGTCGCCTGCTTCGCGAGCCACGTGCACCGCGTGCAGCAGGTGCTCGACGCTGCCGCGGAGCACGGGCGCAAGGTCTGCCTGGTCGGCCGCTCGATGGTGCGCAACATGGGGCTGGCCGCCGAGATGGGCTTCCTGAACGTGCCCGACGGGCTGCTCGTCGAGCTGGACGACGCGATGGAGCTGCCCGACGAGGAGCTGGTGATCGTCTCCACCGGTTCGCAAGGGGAGCCGCTCTCGGCGCTCGCCCGGATGGCCCGCGGCGACCACCGCTCGGTGCGGATCCGGCCCGAGGACACGATCATCCTGGCCAGCTCGCTGATCCCGGGCAACGAGACCGCCGTGTTCGGCGTGATCAACGGCCTGACCCGGCTCGGGGCCACCGTGGTGCACCAGGGCACGGCCAAGGTGCACGTGTCGGGCCACTCCCCGGCCGGTGAGCTGCTGTTCCTCTACAACGCCGTGCGGCCGAGCAACGTCATGCCGGTACACGGCGAGTGGCGGCACCTGCGCTCCAACGGCCGGCTGGCCGTGCAGACCGGGGTGCCGGAGGAATCGGTGGTGCTCGCCGAGGACGGTGTGGTCGTCGACCTGGTGGACGGCCGGGCGTCGATCACCGGGCGGGTCGAGGTGGGCCGCGTGTACGTCGATGGGTTGGAGGTCGGCGACATCGGCGAGAGCACCCTGGCCGACCGGCTGGTGCTCGGCGAGGGCGGGTTCATCTCGATCTCGATCGTGGTCGACTCGAACACCGGTCGGGCCGTCTCCCCGCCGAAGATCTCGGGGCGGGGGTTCTCCGACGACCCGAAGGCGCTCGACGCCGTGCTGCCGCTGGTGGAGGACGAGCTCTCCCGCACCGAGTCCGAGGGCATCACCGACACCCACCGCATCGCGCAGTCGGTGCGCCGCGTCGTGGGGCGATGGGTGGGGGAGACCTACCGCCGCCGCCCCATGATCGTCCCCACGGTGATCGCGGTCTGACCGTTCGGGCGGTCGCACATCGATCGTGGCGCTCACACACCGGCATCAGTCGGTGTGTGAGCGCGGATGTCGGTGTGTGAGCGATCGCCGTGAGGCGAGGTCGAGTGGTCACGTGCGCGCGGCGGCGACCAGCCCGGTGAGCACTGCCGGATCGGACAGGTAGACCTCGTGCCCGGCATCCTCTGATCGCCCAGAGCCGCCCGCGCCGCTTCCGGGCCCGCGACACCGTCTGCCACGAGGGCGACCCCGGCGACTCGCTGCACGTCGTCGTGTCCGGCAAGCTCGCGGTGCGCGTGACCACGCCGCTCGGCCAGATCGCGACGCTGTCGCTGCTCGGCCCCGGTGACTCGTTCGGCGAGCTGGCCCTACTGGACCCGGAGTCGATGCGCACGGCCACGGTGGTGGCCCTCGAGGAGACGCACACGCTCATGGTCACCGGCGCCCAGCTGGAGGCGCTGCGCCGGCGCCACCCGCAGGTCGACGCGTTCATCACCGAGACGCTCACGTTCTACGTCCGGCGGCTCTCGGCGAGAGTGCTCGAAGCGCTCTACCTGCCGGTGGAGGACCGGGTCACCCGGCGGCTGGCGGAGCTCACGAGCATCTACGCCTGCGCCGGTGGCGGCGCCGCGATCCGGCTCACCCAGGACGAGCTCGCGAGCATGGCCGGCACCACCCGGGCCACGACGAACAAGGTGCTCCAGGAACTGGCCGGCCGTGGCCTGCTGACGCTGCGGCGTGGGCGCATCTCAGTGCCCGACCGGTTCGCGCTCGACCGCGCGGTGCGGTGACCTGCGCGGTGCTCGTGTGGGAGCGGCTGTCACCGCGACCTCCACCCGATCTCCACAGCGCGGATCAGGCGCGGTGATGCGAGTGTGGGCCGGTGGCTGATGGATTCAACCCGCCCGGGGTCTGGCAGGCCCACGGGCGCGCGTTCTCCCAGGGCGTCATCCAGGGACCCGGCACGGTCGTGCACGTCACGGGCCAGGTCGCCTGGGATCCGGACTCCAAGGTCGTCGGGATCGGCGACACCTCCGCGCAGATGGAGCAGTGCATCCACAACGTCCGGACGGTGCTCGCCGAGGTCGGCGGGGTGCTCGACGACATCGTGTCGATGACCGTCTACTTCATGGACCGCACCGACCTACCCGCCATCCAGCGCGTCCGTTCGCGGTACTTCACCGCGGGCACCGCGCCGGCGAGCATCCTCATCCAGGTCGCCGGGCTCGTCGCCCCGGAGTTGCGGGTGGAGCTGGTGCCGGTGGCGGTGGTGCCGCACGAGAGGTTCCGGCGGCCGGGCTCTTGACCTGCTCGGCTGCCCGGGCGAACCTCGGACCGATCATGGGCACATGACCGGTCCGAGGTACGGCTCAGCGCCTTCGGGCAGGCGATCGTGGGAACGTCGGTCCGTTCATGAGCGGGTGGTCGGGTCGTCGGGTTCCTGCCCGGGCGGCAGGTTCGACCGGTCCGGTGCGATGACCGTGCTCTCCTCGGAGTCGGGCAGCCCGAAGTGCGGGCCGCCGCGGTCGTCGTCCAGCAGCAGGTCGGCGGTGCCGGGGCGCAGGGTCTCCCCGCGGAAGAACGGGGGGGCGATCCGGCTGTACACCAGCATCAGCACCCCGCCCAGCACGATGGCCCCGATGCCGATCACGAAGACCCCGCCGATGCCGAACACGGTGGTGGAGCCGGCGTCCGCGGACGCGTAGTCGATGCTCGACAGCACGAACGCGACCAGCAGCATCACCCCGCCGAGGCCCGGCAGCACGCCCTTGGTCCACAGGTCGCGCCCGTGCAGCTGCCTGCGGTAGAACCAGACGCAGGCGAAGCCGGTGAGGCCGTAGTAGAAGGCGATCAGCAGGCCGGTGGCGGAGATCGAGTCGGCCAGCACGTTCTCGCTGATCAGCGTGAGCCCGACGTAGAACACGATCGACGCGATGCCCATGCCCCAGGTGGCCCAGGTCGGGGTGAGGTAGCGCGGGTGGATGTCGGCGAACCGCTGCGGGATCGCCCGGTACGCGCCCATCGACAGCGCCGCCCGTGCCGTGGGCAGGATCGTGGTCTGGGTGGACGCCGCCGACGACGTCAGCACCGAGATGATCAGCAGGATCACGAGGAAGCGGCCGATGCCCTCCTCACCGAACACCGCGGATCCCATCGCGGCGAACACGTCGTCGGAGTTCTCCTCGTTGCCCAGGCCGATGCCCTCGCTGCCGGTGCCCGCGAACGACACCGCGGCCACGGCGACCAGGACGTAGGTGACCACCAGCAGCAGCGTCGAGAGCACCGCGGCGCGTCCGGGGGTGCGGCCGGGTTCGTCGCTCTCCTCGTTGACGGCCACGGCCGTGTCCCAACCCCAGTACAGGAACACGGCGATGAGCACGGCGTCGACCAGGTCGGAGAGATCGAGCCCGCCGGGCCACAGCCAGCCGAGACTCGGCGTCATCGAGCCCTCGGGTGCGTCGCCCGCGTAGACGCGCACGAGCGCGGTGACCGCGAAGATCGCCAGCACCACGAGCTCGATCCCCAGCAGGGCGTACTGCATCCGCGCCGAGATCTCGATGCCCCGGTAGCAGATGTAGGTCATGACGAGGATCCAGACGACACCGGCCACGGTGGTCCAGAACACGCTCTCCGCGAGCGCATCCGCCCCGATCAGCAGGAACGAGTACTGCCCCGCGATCTGCGCCAGGTTCGCCATGACGATCACGTCGGCCGCGATGATCCCCCAGCCGCCCAGCCAACCCATCCACGGTCCGAACGCCCGGCCCGCCCACGTGAAGGTGGTGCCGCAGTCGGGCTCGGCCCGGTTGAGCTCGCGGTAGGCCACCGCGATCAGGTACATCGGCACGAACGCGAGCAGCAGGATGGCCGGCGCCTTCTCGCCGGCCAGCAGCACGAGCGCACCCAGGCTGGCGGCGAGGCTGTAGGCGGGCGCCGTGGACGCCAGCCCGATCACCACGCTCGACATCAGCCCGAGCGCGCCGCCCTTGAGCCCCTTGTCGCCGGGGGCGGTGCCGCCGCGCCGGTTGATCACCTCGGTCATGTCGATCTCCGATCGGTGCCGTCTGGTCGCTCCGCGAGCGCCGCTCAGGAGTCGATGTTGGCCATGACGTGCTTGACGCGCGTGTAGTCCTCGAATCCGTATACCGACAGGTCCTTGCCGTACCCCGAGTGCTTGAAGCCGCCGTGCGGCATCTCCGCGACGAGCGGGATGTGGGTGTTGATCCAGACGCAGCCGAAGTCGAGCCGACGGCTGGTGCGCATGGCTCGCCCGAAGTCGCGCGTCCACACGCTGGAGGCGAGCCCGTAGCGCACGCCGTTGGCCAGCCGGATGGCTTCCTCCTCGTCGGCGTAGCGCTGCACGGTGATGACCGGACCGAAGATCTCGTTCTGGATCATCTCATCGTCCTGGCGCAGGTCGGCGACGACGGCGGGCTCCAGGAAGAAGCCGCCCGCGAGGTCGCCGCCGGGGTGGGTGCCGCCGGTCGTGACGGTCGCGTGGTCGGGCAGCCGGCCGAGCATGCCGCTGACGCGCTCGTGCTGGACGCGGTTGTTCAGCGGTCCGAAGAGCACGTCCTCGTCGTCGGGCCGGCCGGTGCGCGTCGCCCGCGCCTGCTCGGTGAGGGCGGCGACCAGGTCGTCGTGCACGCCCGGGCCGGCGAGCACGCGCGTGGCGGCGGTGCAGTCCTGGCCGGCGTTGAAGTAGCCCGCGCCGGCGATGGTCTCGGCGGCCGCGGCGATGTCGGCGTCGTCGAAGACGATCACCGGTGCCTTGCCGCCCAGCTCCAGGTGCACCCGCTTGACGTCGTGGCTCGCGGCCTCGGCCACCTCCATCCCGGCCCGTACCGAACCGGTGATCGCCACCAGCTGCGGGACCGGGTGGGACACGAGCGCGCGGCCGGTGTCGCGGTCGCCGCACACCACGTTGAACACGCCCGGGGGCAGGAACTCCGCGGCCACCTCGGCGAGCAGCAGCGTGGACGCAGGCGTGGTGTCCGACGGCTTGAGCACCACGGTGTTGCCGGCCGCGAGTGCGGGGCCGATCTTCCAGACGGCCATCATCAGGGGGTAGTTCCACGGCGTCACCTGGCCGACGACGCCGATCGGCTCGCGGCGGACGAACGACGTGTGCCCGGCCATGTACTCCGTCGCGGCCCGGCCCTCGAGCACGCGGGCGGCGCCGGCGAAGAAGCGGATCTGGTCCACGCAGGGCGGCAGCTCCTCCTCTGCCGTGAGACCGAGCGGCTTGCCCGTGTTGCGGCTCTCGGTCGTCACGAAGTCTCCGGCGCGCCCCTCGATTGCGTCGGCGAACTTGAGGAGGAGGCGCTGCCGCTCCGCGGGGGTGGTGTCCCGCCAGGTCTCGAAGGCCTGCGCCGCCGCGCCGTACGCCGCGTCCACGTCGGACTCCCCGGACAGCGGGGCACTCGCGTACACCTCTCCGGTCACCGGGTCGACGATGTCGCTGCTGCGCCCGTCGGCGGCGTCGCGCCAGTGCCCGTCGACGAAGTTCTGCAGGTGCAGCTTGTCCATCGTGCACTCCTCACTCGGCCGGGTGACCTGGCGCACTCTAGCTGGCCGTTCTGCGGATTTCGAGACCTTCAGCCGCCTAGAGCAATGAATTCCGTGTTTCAAGTTCGATCTGTCGACGGATCTCGTTGCGTTCACCTACTCTGTGCAACGTGTCCCTCGCCCCGGAGCCCGTTCACGTGCTGCTCGACGACGTCGGCAAGGCGATCGTCGAGCAGCTGCAGGAGGACGGCAGGCGTCCGTACGCCACGATCGCCCGTGCGGTCGGCCTCTCCGAGGCCGCCGTCCGGCAGCGGGTGGCGCGGCTGCAGGAGGCGGGCGTCATCCAGATCGTCGCCGTCACCGACCCGCTGCAGCTGGGATTCCGGCGCCAGGCGATGGTCGGGATCAAGGGCGACGGCGACGTCGTGGAACTGGCCGACGCGCTGGCGACGATGCCGGAGGTCGACTACGTCGTGATCACCGCCGGGAGCTACGACGTGCTGATCGAGGCCGTCTGCGAGGACGACGAGCACCTGCTGGAGCTCGTCGGGCGGCGGATCCGGGCGCTGCCCGGCGTCCGCAGCACGGAGACGTTCGTCTACATGAAGCTGCGCAAGCAGCACTACAACTGGGGAACCAGATGAGCACAGCACCTGAGACGTCCGCCCGGACTCCGCGGGGTACCGACCGTGCCGATGCGGCGCGCGACCACCTGTGGATGCACTTCACCCGCCACTCCACCTACGAGGGTGGCGCCCGGGTGCCGATCATGGTGCGCGGTGAGGGGTGCCGCGTGTGGGACGCCGACGGGCGCGAGTACCTCGACGGGCTCGCCGGGCTCTTCGTCGTGCAGGCCGGGCACGGGCGCCGCGAGCTGGCCGAGACCGCGGCGCGCCAGGCCGCCGACCTCGCGTACTTCCCGATCTGGTCCTACGCGCACCCGGCGGCCATCGACCTCGCCGAGCGGCTCGCGCACCACGCCCCCGGCGACCTGAACCGGGTCTTCTTCACCACCGGCGGCGGCGAAGCCGTCGAGAGCGCGTGGAAGCTCGCCAAGCAGTACTTCAAGCTCACCGGCAAGCCCACCAAGCACAAGGTGATCAGCCGCGCGATCGCCTACCACGGCACGCCCCAGGGAGCGCTGTCGATCACCGGGGTGCCGGACCTGCGGATCCCGTACGAGCCGCTCGTGCCCGGCTCGTTCAAGGTGCCCAACACCAACGCCTACCGCGCTCCCGAGTACCTGGGCGGCGACCTGAAAGCGTTCGGCCGCTGGGCCGCCGACCAGGTGGAGGAGGCGATCCTGGCCGAGGGTGCCGACAGCGTCGCGGCCGTGTTCGTCGAGCCGGTGCAGAACGCCGGTGGCTGCTTCCCGCCACCGCCCGGCTACTTCGAGCGGCTGCGCCAGATCTGCGACCGCCACGACGTGCTGCTCGTGTCCGACGAGGTGATCTGCGCGTTCGGCCGCATCGGCAACATCTTCGCCTGCGACAGCTTCGGCTACGTCCCGGACATCATCACCTGCGCCAAGGGCATGACCTCCGGCTACTCGCCGATCGGCGCGATGATCGCCAGCGAGCGGCTGTTCGAGCCGTTCCGCTCGGGCGCCGCATCCTTCCTGCACGGCTACACGTTCGGCGGCCACCCGGTGTCCGCGGCCGTCGCGATGGCCAACCTCGACATCTTCGAGCGGGAAGGCCTCAACGAGCACGTCCGCGAGCAGTCCCCGGTGTTCCGGGCGACCCTGGAGAAGCTGCTCGACCTGCCCATCGTCGGCGACGTCCGCGGTGAGGGCTTCTTCTTCGGCATCGAGCTGGTCAAGGACAAGACCACCAAGGAGACCTTCACGGCCGAGGAGAGCGAGCGGCTGCTGCGCGGCTTCCTGTCCAAGGCCCTGTTCGCCGCCGGGCTCTACTGCCGCGCCGACGACCGTGGCGACCCCGTCGTCCAGCTCGCACCGCCGCTCGTCGCCGGTCCCGCGGAGTTCGAGGAGATCGAGGAGATCTTGCGGGGGGTGCTGACGGAGGCGTGGGCCCGCCTCTGAGTCTCTGGCACGAGCAGGTCGTCGCCGACGGGGACGACCTCGCGCCGCGCCCGCCGCTCGCCGGCGACACCGACGCCGACGTCTGCATCGTCGGAGCCGGCTACACGGGCCTCTGGACGGCGCACGCCCTGCTGCGCGGCGACCCGGGGCTGCGCGTCCTGCTCGTCGAGCGGGAGACCGCCGGGTTCGGGGCGAGCGGGCGCAACGGCGGCTGGTGCTCGGCGCTCTTCCCGGCCGGGCCGTCCGCGCTGGCCCGGCGACACGGCTCCGCGGCCGCGGGCGCCATGCGGGCCGCGATGCGCGCCGCCGTCGACGAGGTCGGCAAGGCGGTCGCGGACGAGGGGATCGCCTGCGACTGGGTGAAGGGCGGCACGGTGGTGCTGGCCCGCACCCCCGTGCAGCTCGCGCGGGCCCGGGCCGAGGCGTCCGCCGGCCCCGACCGGGTCGACCTGCTCGGCCCGGCCGAGGCGTCCGCGCTGGTCGGCGCCGCCGGGGTGCTCGGAGCGAGCTACACGCCCGACTGCGCCCGGATCCAGCCGGCGCGCCTGGCCCGGGGGCTCGCCGGGGCCGTCGAGCGGCACGGCGCGCGGATCGCCGAAGGCACCACGGCGCTGTCGATCCGGCCCCGCGAGGTCGTGACCGACCACGGGGTCGTGCGCGCCGGCACCGTCGTCCGCGCGACGGAGGCGTGGAGCGCATCGCTCGCCCCGCGCTCGGTGGCACCGGTGTACTCGCTGATCGTCGCGACCCGGCCGCTGCCGGCGTCGTTCTGGGACCGGGCCGGGCTCGCCGGCGGGCAGACGTTCAGCGACCACCGCCACCTCGTCGTCTACGGCCAGCGCACCGCCGACGACCGGCTCGTGTTCGGCGGGCGCGGGGCGCCCTACCACTTCCGCTCCACGATCCACCCGTCCTTCGACCGGGACGAGCGCGTGTTCGCCGGGCTGCGCGCCGCCGTCACCGAGCTCTTCCCGGCACTCCGCCCGGGCGACTTCACCCACGCCTGGGGCGGGCCGATCGGCATCCCCCGCGACTGGCACGCCGGCGTCGGGCTCGGCCCGGACCGCATCGGCTGGGCCGGCGGCTACGTGGGCGACGGCGTCGCCACGTCGAACCTCGCCGGCCGCACCCTCGCCGCCCTGATCCTCGGCCGCGACGACCCGCTGGTGGAGCTGCCCTGGGTGGGACACCGCTCCCGCCGGTGGGAGCCGGAGCCCCTGCGCTGGCTGCTGGTCAACGCCGGGCTGCGCCTGATGACGCTCGCGGACGGTGAGGAGCACCTGACGGGCCGCCGGAGCGTGGTGGCCGCCTCCCTCGCCCGGTTCCTGGGCGGCTGAGATACCGACGAGCGGCCCGCTCGTCGGATAGGTTCCGACGAGCGGGCCGCTCGTCGGAACAGCCGCTTCGGACCCCGGGCGCCCTCCCCTCAGCCGTCCAGGCGGAAGTCCGGGTCCGCCGGCAGCTGGGCCGTGTCCATCTGCGCCTTCTGGAGCTTGCCGGCGTAGTCCCAGTTCATCGACTGCCAGCGCGTGAACTGGTCCAGCACCCAGATGCCGGACTGGCGGCTCCCGTTGCCCGACCGCCCGTTGCCGCCGAACGGCAGGTGCGCCTCGGCGCCGGACGTCGAGTTGTTGACGCTCACCATCCCGGCGCTCACCCGTTCCCGGAAGCGGAACGCGTGCACGGGCGTGGACGTGTAGATCGACGCGGACAGGCCGTAGCCGTGCCCGTTCGCGAGCGCCGTGGCCTCGTCGAACGTCTCGAACGTCGCGACGCCGACGATCGGGCCGAAGGTCTCGGTGCGGTACAGCGCGTCGTCCGCGGTGACGCCGTCGACGATCGTGGGGTGGGAGTAGATCCCGGGCTCGCCGGTGAACTCGCCGCGCGGGTTGGCGGGCGTGATCCGCCCCGTGCCGGTGGAGCCGTGCAGGGTGTGGTGGGGCTGCACCAGGTCGAGGTACCGCTCGAAGCCCGCCTGGAACCTGGCGGAGATCATCGGCCCGTACAGGACGTCCGCGCGGGTCGGGTCGCCGATCGCCGCGGCCCGGGCGGCCGCGTCGAAGCGGCGCAGGAACTCGTCGTGCACCGACGCGTGGACGATCACCGTGCCCAGCGACGTGCAGCGCTGCCCGGCCGTGCCGAACCCGGAGAACAGGGCGCCCTCGACGGCGAGGTCGAGGTCGGCGTCGGGCATCACGACGAGGGGGTTCTTGCCGCCCAGCTCCAGGCACGGGTTCTGCAGGTGGCGTCCGGCGAGCTCGCCGATCCGCACGCCCACCGCCGACGAGCCGGTGAAACCGATCTTGTCGACGAGCCCGGCGTCCAGCGCGGCGGACAGGCCTTCGAAGGTGCTGGCACCGTCGGCGAGCACGGTGTTCAGCACGCCGGCGGGCAGCCCGCCGCGCACGAAGAGCTCGGTGAACGCGTGGGCGATCGCAGGCGTGTACTCGGCCGGCTTCCACACCACCGCGTTGCCGCACAGCAGCGCCGGCACCAGGTACCAGGACGGCACGGCCACCGGGAAGTTCCCGGCCGTGACGATGGCAGCCACCCCGACCGGCACGCGGAAGGTGAACAGCTGCTTGTCCGACATCTCGCTGGGCACGGTCTGCCCGTAGAGCCGCCTGCCCTCGCCGGCGAAGAACGAGCAGGTGTCGATGACCTCCTGCACCTCGCCGCGGGCCTCGGCGATCGGCTTGCCGATCTCGCGCGTGACGAGCGCGGCGAGCGGCTCCTTGTTCGCCTCGACGAGCCTCCCGATCTGCTCCACCACGCGCCCGCGCACCGGCGCCGGGACGGCGGCCCAGGCCCGCTGCGCCTCCCTGGCCACGCGGCAGGCCTCGACGAACAGGGCCGAGTCGGCGAGCAACGCCTCGGCGACCGGCTCCTCGCGAGCGGGATCAACGGACGTGAGGCGCCCGCCGGCCGCGTCGTCCCGCCAGCGTCCGGCCACGAACGCGCCGACCTGCCGTGCTGTCGTCGCTGTGGCCACGTGCGTGCTGGTCATGCCCGCACCGCCCGGCCCAGCGCGGCGACGGCGAGGTCCAGCTCGTCCTCCGCGATCGTCAGGGCCGGGCGGAACCGGATGGAGCGCTCCCCGCCGCCCAGGATCAGCACCTTCTCGTCGCGGTGCAGCCGCGTGAGCGCGGCATTGCGGGCCTCGACGGTGGGCAGGTCGACGGCGACGAACAGGCCACGCCCGCGCACGTTGTCCACCTCGGGGATCGTGGCGAGCCCGTCGAGCAGCCGTTTCCCGAGCACCGCGGCCCGCTCGACCAGCCCGTCGGCCTCGATGACCTCCAGGCAGCGCCGCGACCGCACCATGTCGGTGAGCCCGCCGCCCCAGGTCGAGTTGATCCGCGAGGACACGCGGAACACGTTGTCGGGCACCTCGTCCACCCGCCCGCCGGCCATGATCCCGCAGACCTGCAGCTTCTTGCCGAACGCGACGACGTCCGGTTGCACGCCGAGCTGCTGGTAGGCCCACGCGGTGCCGGTCATTCCACCGCCGGTCTGCACCTCGTCCAGCACGAACAGCGCGTCGTGCTCATGGCAGAGCGCCTGCATGGCCCGGAGGAACTCGGCGCGCATGTGGTTGTCGCCGCCCTCGCCCTGGATCGGCTCGGCGATGAAGCAGGCGATGTCGTGCGGGTGCGCGGCGAAGACGTCCCGAGCCTGTGCCAGCGCGCGGGCCTCGGCCGCCTCGACCTCGGCGACATCGAGGGGGAACCGGATCGCCGGTACGTCGATGCGCGGCCAGTCGAACGTCGGGAAGAGCGCGGTCTTGCGCGGGTCGGTGTTGGTGAGCGAGAGCGTGTAGCCGCTGCGACCGTGGAACGCCTTGCGCAGGTGCAGCACCTTCGTGCCCAGGTGCGCCGGCCGTCCGTGCAGCTCGTTGTGCTGCCGTTTCCAGTCGAACGCCGTCTTCAGCGCGTTCTCGACGGCCAGGGCCCCACCCTCCACGAGGAACAGGTGCGGCAGTGCGGGATCGCCGAGCACGCGCTCGAACGTCTCGACGAACGCGGCCATGTGCGTCGTGTAGATGTCGGAGTTCGACGGCTTGTTGACCGCCACCTCGGTGAGCTCGGCCAGGAACGCCGGGTCCCCGGTGAGGGCCGGGTGGTTCATGCCCAGCGGGGCCGAGGCGAAGAAGCTGAACATGTCGAGCCAGCGCGTGCCGTCGCGCGCGTCCACCAGCCACGATCCGCGGCTCGCGCTCGTGTCGAGCACGAGCTCGAAGCCGTCGACGAGCAGGTGGCGGCGCAGCGTCTCGTGGACGCGGTCGGGTGTGACGGTCATATCTTTCAGTGTCGGTTCGGTGATCGTCGGTCCACAGCGCGTCGACCGTCGGTATCGGTGACGAAGTGCCACGATGTGCGCCGTGCCGCCGACGGATCGTCAGCTCGACGACATCGACCGCCGGGTGCTGGCCCACCTGGCGGCCGACGGCCGCGCCTCGATGGCCGATCTCGGCCGCGCGGTCGGGTTGTCGCGCACCGCCGTGCTCGCCCGCGTGCAGCGCCTCGAGCGGGCCGGTGTGATCCGCGGCTACCGGGCCGACGTCGACCTGCCCGGAACGCCGGCCGCCCACCGCGCGCGGGTCGGCATCGTCGTCCGCACCACCGACGTGGCCGGCTACGTCCGCAGGCTCTCCGCCATGCCCGGGGTGCTCGAGATCGAGTCGGTGACCGGCGAGTACGACCTGATGGTGCTGGTCACGGCCCCGAGCGCGCGCGAGCTGGACGCCGTGCTGGACGGCATCCAGGGCTGGCAGGGGACTGTGCGGACCACGACCTGGGTGGTGCTCACGCGGTACGCATGACGCCGGCATCCGTCCCGTTCGCCCGGCCAGTGTCGTGCGGGCGGCGGGTGTCGGTCACCGGACCGGGGGTCACTCCCCGATACCGTGGGGCGCATGGCAGGACGGACGACCGCCGGCGGCGGCAGGAGCACCGCGGCAGCGTCGGCGGCCCGGTCGGCGGCGGGGTCCTCGCGCGGCTCGGGCCGGCGCACGCCCCGGTCGACGGCGCGTGGCCGGTCCGGCTCCGCGCGCCGCACACCGGCCAGGAAGCAGCCCGACCTGATCGATCGCGGCATCGACGGCGTGGGCCGGGGTATCGCCCGGTTCGGGCGGTCGCTGGGCCGTGCGGTGGGGCGTACCCGTGAGCTCGACCCCGCCCACCGCCGCGACGGGCTGGGTGTGGCGCTGCTCGTGCTCGGCGTGGTGGCCGCGGCCGGGATCTGGTGGGGCGCGGGCGGCCCGGTGGGCAGCTGGCTCTCCGGTGCGGTGGCCGCGGTCGTCGGGCTCGGCGCGGTGGTGCTCCCGGTGCTCGTGGTCATCGTCGGGGTGCTGCTCATGGCCTCGCAGCCGCACCCGGAGTCGCGGCCGCGGGTGGCCGTCGGCTCGCTGCTGCTCGCGCTCGGCGTGCTCGGGCTCGTGCACATCGTGGCCGGCCGGCCGGACGAGCCCGCCCAGTGGTCGCAGGGCGGGGGAGCGATCGGCTACGTCGCCGCCACCCCGCTCGCCACCGGCCTGACGTCGTGGGTCGCGGTGCCCGTCCTCGTGCTGCTGTCCGGTTACGCGTTCCTGGTGCTGACCGGCACGCCCGTGCGCGAGGTGCCGAACCGGTTCCGGCGCCTCACCGGGCAGGCCGTTGCCGAGCCGGCTCCCGACGCCGCCGCCGAGCCCGGCGAGAACGGCGCCGAACCGCCGTCGGTGGGGCTGCGACGCCCGTCACGGCGGCGCCAGGCCTCGCGGGTGGCCGACGTCTACCGCGACGACTCCGCCGAGACCCCGGACGCGCTCGACCCGCCCGCCGAGCAGTCGCCGGCCACGCCGAAGCGCAAGGCCGCCGCCGTGCAGGCCACTCCTCCCGCCGAGCCCGCGCCCGCGGGTGCGGTGGGGGAGCAGCTCCGGCTCACCGTGCAGCCCGCGGTCGAGGGCGCCGCCCCCTACAAGCTGCCGCCGAGCGACCTGCTGCCCAGCGGCCCCGCGCCGAAGACCCGCAGCCGCGCCAACGACGCGATGATCGAGTCGATCAGCGGCGTGCTGGAGCAGTTCAACGTCGACGCGCAGGTCACCGGGTTCACCCGCGGCCCGACCGTCACCCGGTACGAGATCGAGCTGGGCCCGGCCGTGAAGGTCGAGAAGATCACCCAGCTGCAGCGCAACATCTCCTACGCCGTCGCCACCGACAACGTGCGGCTGCTCGCGCCGATCCCCGGCAAGTCCGCCGTGGGCATCGAGGTGCCCAACACCGACCGGGAGATGGTGCGTCTCGGTGACGTGCTGCGCTCGGGCGCCGCCCGCTCCGAGCAGCACCCGCTCGGCATCGGCCTGGGCAAGGACATCGAGGGCCATTTCCTCGTCGCTAACCTCGCGAAGATGCCGCACCTGCTGGTGGCCGGCTCCACCGGCTCCGGCAAGTCGAGCTTCGTGAACTCGATGCTCGTGTCGCTGCTGTCGCGCGCCACCCCGGACGAGGTCCGGATGATCCTCATCGACCCCAAGATGGTCGAGCTCACGCCGTACGAGGGCATCCCGCACCTGATCACGCCCATCATCACCCAGCCGAAGAAGGCCGCGTCCGCGCTGGCCTGGCTGGTGGAGGAGATGGAGCAGCGCTACCAGGACATGCAGGCCAACAAGGTCCGCCACGTCGACGACTTCAACAAGAAGGTCCGCTCGGGCGAGATCACCGCGCCGCTCGGGAGCGAGCGGGAGTACCGGCCCTACCCCTACATCCTCTGCATCGTCGACGAGCTGGCCGACCTGATGATGACGGCCCCGCGCGACGTCGAGGACGCGGTCGTGCGGATCACCCAGAAGGCCCGCGCCGCCGGCATCCACCTGGTGCTCGCCACGCAACGCCCGTCCGTCGACGTCGTGACCGGCCTGATCAAGACGAACGTCCCGTCGCGGCTGGCGTTCGCCACGTCCTCGCTCACCGACTCGCGGGTGATCCTCGACCAGCCCGGCGCCGAGAAGCTCATCGGCATGGGCGACGGGCTGTACCTGCCGATGGGCGCGGGCAAGCCGGTGCGCATGCAGGGCGCCTTCGTCGGCGACGAGGAGATCTCCTCGGTCGTCGCGTACGCCAAGGAGCAGGCCGAGCCCACCTACACCGAGGGCGTCACCGCGCAGAAGGCCGGCGAGGCCAAGGAGATCGACCCGGACATCGGCGACGACCTCGACGTGCTGCTGCAGGCCGCCGAGCTGATCGTCACCTCGCAGTTCGGGTCGACCTCGATGCTGCAGCGCAAGCTCCGGGTCGGCTTCGCGAAGGCGGGCCGGCTGATGGACCTGCTGGAGAACCGGGGGATCGTCGGGCCCTCGGAGGGGTCCAAGGCGCGCGAGGTGCTGATCAAGCCGGACGAGCTGGAGGGTGCGCTGTTCCTCATCCGAGGCGGCGGCGGGCCGGCGCCGGACGACGAGGACGACGATTGAGCACCACCCGGCCCGCCACGGCCGGTGATCACCGCACGATCGTGAGGTGCGTGCAGAGCTGGTGGGGCGACTCGCGCACCCCCGAGGCGGCCCGGGAGCTCTCGCTGCTCCTGCCGAGGCTGTTCCTGGAGCATTTCGCGCGGACCAGCCTGGTGGTCGAGGACGACACCGGGATCCGTGCCTTCCTGGTCGGGTTCCACTCCGCCGACGTCCCGGACGAGGCGTACATCCACTTCGTGGGCGTCGACCCGCAGCACCGCGGAACAGGTGCGGCGCGCGACCTCTACACCAGGTTCTTCGCGGAGGCCGCCGTGGCGGGCAGGCGGCTGGTGCGGGCGATCACCTCGCCGGCGAACACGGGATCCATCGCGTTCCACCGCGCGATGGGCTTCGAGATCGAGCCCGGCGACCGGGAGGTCGACGGAATCGCCGTGCACAGCGACTACGACGGACCGGGACAGCACCGCGTGTGCTTCCGGCGGCGGCTCGAACCGGCCTGACAGCGGTCAGCGAACGGGACGCAGCACGGCGAACCCGCGGTCGAGCAGCTCCGCCCGGTCGGCGCGGCCGTCCGTGCGCACCCACTCCCGCGCGACGCTGTCGAGGATCGCGGTCGCGGCGTTCGTGAGCAGGTCCGCGGCGAAGTCGTCGAGCCGGCCCCACGCGACGAGCGCGTCGCGGGCGGCCTGCCGCCAGAGCTCGCGTTTCTGGTGCAGCCGGGCGCGCAGGGCGGGTGTCGCCTGGATGAGCCGCTGGCCGGCCAGCGCGGAACCGGAGTAGTGGATCTGCTCCTCCCAGCGGCGCAGCACCTGGTGCAGGGCGTCCCACGGGTCCTCGCCGGCGGGGCGGGCCTCGAGGTCCGCGACGACCTGCTCGACGAGCACCTCGGTGCCGGCGAAGGCGGCGTCCTCCTTCATCGGGAAGTAGCGGAAGAAGCTGCGCTTCGTCATCCCGACCGCCCGGGCGATGTCCTCGACCGTGGTCTCGTCGAAACCGCGCTCGGCGAACATTGCCGCGAACGTCCTCGCGCCGTTCCTGCTCACCCACCTGCTGCTGCCTCAGCTGCGCGCAGCGGCGCCGGCGCGGGTCGTCAACGTCACCGGCGCGATCCCGCGGGGCCGGATCGACCTCGACAACCTCCAGGGCGAGCGGCACTACCCGTGGTTCATGAACCAGACGAAGCGCGCGCTGATGGCGATGAGCTACGAGTTCTCGACGCGCTGCCCGTCGGACGAGGTGACGATCAACGTCGCCTACCCGGGCCACGCCCATACGGATATGAACCGAGGTCTGTCGGCCCGCACGTTCCCGCTGGTGGCGCGCCCACTCGTCCCGGTTCTCAGGCTCGTGCCGCCGATCGTCTACGGCGGCAGGGCGGCCGAGAAGGCCTCGCGGTCGAGCGTGCGGCTGGCATCCGACCCCGTCCTGACCGTCGTGAGCGGCACCTACTTCGACACGAACGGCCGACCCGCGCGGTGGCCCGCGTGCGCGCTCGACGAGCGCAACCGCGAGGTGATCTGGGCGCTCTGCGAGCGGCTCAGCGGCGTGCCCGCCTCATGACCAGGCCCTCAGGACGGCGCTGTGCGCTCGGCGAGCCACGTCGTGGCGGGGATGCCTGCGAGGTCGCGGAAGTCGCGGGAGAGGTGGGCCTGGTCGACGTAGCCCGCCTCGGCCGCCACGCGCGCGAGCGCCGGCCGATCCGGCGCGAGCAGCCGGTCGCACGCGCCCTCGAACCGGATCACACGGGCTGCGGCCTTGGGGGCGAGCCCGGTCTCGGTGCGGAACTTCTCCGCCAGGTGGCGCCTGCTCCACCCGACCTCGCGCGAGAGCTCCTCGATGCGCAGGTTGCCGCCGCTCTCGGCCAGGCGGTCCCAGGCGTAGCCGACCTCGGGGAGCACGCCGCGCTCGCCACGCCCGTGCCGGAGCAGCGCCGTGAGCTCGGCGTCGAGCAGGGCGAACCGCTCCGCCCAGCCCTCGGCGTCGGAGAGCCGCTGCAGGAGCGCGCCCGCGTGGCTGCCGAGCAGGTGGTCGAGATCGACCGTGTCGCCGGCGAGCGCGCCGGCCGGCACGCCGAGCAGCGCCCGGGCGCCGCGCCAGGTGAGCCGCAGCTGCAGCCCGGTCTGCGGGGCCCCCTGCGCGATCCGGGCCGGCGCGTCGTGCAGCCCGCCGACGGCCGCGGCGAAGCTGCCCGGTGGCCTGTCGGGGTCGGCGTTGGCGAGCATCTCGACGCGCCCGTCGAGGCAGAGCAGGAACGTGAGGTGCGCGGACGCCACGCCCTGGTGCACCGACGGCGGCAGCGCCTCCTGCCGGTAGCCGGTGTACGCGCTGACGTAGGGACTCAGCCACGCCGCAGGCGCGCGCCCGCACATGCGGAACGCGCGTTCGACGACGGGGGCGGTCACGTTCCGGAGGCTACGCCGCAGGTCCGACACCTACAGGTGCATCAACATCCGGACGTTGCCCAGGGTGTTCGGCTTCACGTGCGCGAGGTCCAGGAACTCCGCCACACCGGCGTCGTAGGAACGCAGCATCGCCGCGAACACGTCCGGCTCCACGGGCGTCCCGTCGATCTCGACGAACCCGTGGCGGGAGAAGAACTGCTTCTCGAACGTCAGGACGAACAGGCGCTCCAGCCCCAGCTCGCGCGCGCCCTCGATGAGGGCTCCCACGATGGCGTGCCCCACGCCGCGGCCGACCACGCGCGGGTGCACCGCGATCGTGCGGACCTCGCCCAGGTCCTCCCACAGCACGTGCAGCGCACCGCAGCCGACGATCTCCCCGTCCAGCTCGGCCACCAGGAACTCCGGCACGGACTCGTAGAGCGTGATCATCTCCTTGGCGAGGAGCACGCGCCCCGCGTAGGCGTCCACGAGCTGTTTGATCGTCCGGACATCGGCGGTGCGTGCCCGCCGCACGAGTGGTGTCGCCACGACCCGGAAGACTAGAGCGGCCCGCCGGATACCCTGGTGCCCGTGCCCGAACCCGACGCTCCGCGGCGTGCCGCCCTGCTCACCCTCGGCTGCGCTCGCAACGAGGTCGACTCCGAGGAGCTCGCCGGCCGGCTCACCGGCAGCGGGTGGGAGTTGGTCGAGGCCGACGCCGGCACCGCCGACGTGATCGTCGTGAACACCTGCGGGTTCGTCGAGCAGGCCAAGAAGGACTCCATCGACACGCTGCTCGCGGCCTCCGATGCCGCGGCGCCCCGCGGGGCGAAGGTCGTGGCCGTCGGCTGCCTCGCCGAGCGCTACGGCGCCGAGCTGGCCGAGAACCTGCCCGAGGCCGACGCCGTGCTCGGTTTCGACGCCTACCCGGAGCTCGCCGAGCGGCTCGGCGACGTCCTCGGCGGCCACGCGCCCGCCCCCCACGTACCCGTCGACCGGCGCACGCTGCTGCCGATCTCGCCCGTGGAGCGGCCCGCGGCGGCGAACGACATCGCCGTCCCCGGCCACGCCTGGGTGCCGAACCTGGCGCGCACCCGCCTGTCGGACGCCCCCGTCGCGCCGCTGAAGCTCGCGTCCGGCTGCGACCGGCGGTGCGCGTTCTGCGCCATCCCGTCGTTCCGGGGCTCGTTCGTCTCGCGCCCGCCGGACGACGTCGTCGCCGAGGCGGCGTGGCTGGGCATGCACGGTGTGCGCGAGCTGGTGCTCGTCAGCGAGAACTCGACGTCCTACGGCAAGGACCTCCCCGGTGGCTCGGGGGCGCTCGCACGGCTGCTGCCGCGGCTCACCCACGTGCCGGGCATCGACCGCGTGCGCGTGTCGTACCTGCAACCGGCGGAGCTGCGCCCGGACCTGCTGGAGGTCATCGCCACCACCCCGGGTGTCGCGCCGTACTTCGACCTGTCGTTCCAGCACGCGAGCCCCGCCGTGCTGCGCCGCATGCGCCGGTTCGGCTCGCGGGAGGACTTCCTCGGCCTGTGCGAACGGATCCGCGCGCTCGCGCCCGAGGCCGGGATCCGCAGCAACGTCATCGTCGGCTTCCCCGGCGAGACCGAGGACGACGTCGCCGAGCTCGAGGCGTTCCTCACCGGGGCGCGGCTCGACGCCGTCGGCGTGTTCGGCTACTCCGACGAGGACGGCACCGAAGCCGCGGGCTACGACGGCAAGCTCCCGCCGGAGGAGATCGGCCGCCGCGTCGAGCGCATCACCTCGCTCGTCGAGGAGCTCATGGCCCAGCGTGCCGAGGACCGCGTCGGCACCGAGGTCACCGTGCTCGTCGAGGCTGCCGAGGACGAGGACTTCGAGTCCACGGGGCGCGCCGACCACCAGGCCCCCGAGGTCGACGGCGAGTGCGTGCTCGAGCGCGGCTCAGGCCTCGAGGTGGGCGAGATGGTGCGCGCCGTCGTCGTCGGCACCGAGGGTGCCGACCTGCTCGTCTCCCCGCGTGAGCAGCTGCCCCGCAGCCAGCTCGCCGCGGCAGGTGCCCGGGAGTCGGGGTGAGCTCTGCACCGGCGAGCCCGCCGCCGCTGCTGAACATCGCGAACGTCCTCACGGGTGTCCGGCTGCTGCTGGTGCCCGTCTTCCTCGTCGTGCTCTTCGTCGAGGACGGCACCGACACCGGCTGGCGTCTCGCCGCCACCGGCGTCTTCGTGCTCGCCGCGATCACCGACCGGTTCGACGGCGAGCTCGCCCGGAGCCGAGGGCTCGTCACCGCGTTCGGCACGATCGCTGACCCGATCGCCGACAAGGCGCTCACCGGCGCGGCGCTCATCGGCCTGTCGGTGCTGGCCCAGGTGCCGTGGTGGGTCACGATCGTGATCATGGGGCGGGAGCTGGGCATCACCCTGCTGCGATTCTGGGTGTTGCGCCACGGCATCATCCCGGCCAGCCGCGGCGGCAAGGCCAAGACCCTCTGCCAGGCCATCGCCATCGGGTTGTTCCTGCTGCCGCTCGACGTCGTCGGAGCCGCGGGAGCCGTGTGGGCGCTGCGGTGGGCCGTGCTCGGCCTCGCGATCGCGCTCACCGTCGGCACCGGGGTGGACTACGTGCTGCGCGCGCTGAGGCTGCGAGCGGCGTCCACGGCGGGCATCCCGGATCCTGGCTGAACACGCAGCGCGTCCGCGTGTTCGCCGTGGGCGGACGCGACGGGCCGTCGACGCGGCGACGCGACGGGGCGGGAGTCGGTACGGTGATCTCACCGGGTGTGGCAGGTCGCGCCCCGGCGGACGACGAGGAGGGTCGCATGGCGGTGCTGATGCGAGAGGCGATCGGCGGCAGCCTGCGGCGCGTGCGCACGGCACGCCGACGCACTCTGCGGGAGGTGTCGCGGCGTGCGCGCGTGAGCCTCGGCTACCTCTCCGAGGTCGAGCGCGGCCGCAAGGAACCATCCAGCGAGCTGCTCGCCGCCATCTGCGAAGCCCTCGACGTCGCCTTGAGCGACCTCCTCGCCGAGGCCGCCGAGGCCATCGCCGCCGAGACCGTCGCGGCCGAGGCCGCCCGCCTGCACCGGCCCATCGGGCTGCGCCACATGGACCTGCGCTTCGCCACCGGCACCGCCGACGACGGGCCGGTCACCCCGATGGCGCCGGTCGCTCCCGTGTCCCCGGTCGCGCCGCGCCCGTCCGCCCCTCAGCCGGCCGCGCCCGTCGCGCTGGCGTCGGTCCGCGCAGCCTGACCCGCCTCCACCCGCTCCGGCCTCCGGGCGTCTGCCGTGCGCAGGCGCCCGGACGTGTGTCCGCCCGGTTGTGGGTTTGCTGAGTGTCGGACGTCCACGCAGTTCGGCGCGGCCCGGTAGCCTGAGGTCGGGGTCGCCCCGGACTGCGGCCTCCGGATGATCCCCGATATCGTCGCCGATCAGTGGAAGCCGAGCCGATCCGGTGCCACGATGGGGCGCAGCGCATCCGGCAGGCAGGTCGGGTGGCAGGAACGAACGGACAGGCAGCGGCGAGTGCGCCGCACTCGGAGGGCGGAGCAGATGGCCAACGGTTTCACGAAGGCCTGGAAGTACCTGATGGCGCTGTTCTCGTCCAAGGTCGATGAGTACGCCGACCCGAAGGTCCAGATCCAGCAGGCCATCGAAGAGGCCCAGCGGCAGCACCAGGCCCTGTCCCAGCAGGCCGCCGCCGTGATCGGCAACCAGCGCCAGCTGGAGATGAAGCTCAACCGGCAGCTCGGTGAGATCGAGAAGCTGCAGGCGTCCGCGCGTCAGGCGCTCGTCCTCGCCGACCAGGCCCGTGCCGCCGGCGACGAGAACACCGCCCAGCAGCGTGAGCAGGCCGCCCAGGCGTTCGCCACCCAGCTGGTCACCGCGGAGCAGTCCGTCGAGGACCTCAAGACCCTCCACGACCAGTCCATCCAGGCCGCGGGGCAGGCCAAGCAGGCTGTCGAGCGCAACTCGATGATGCTCCAGCAGAAGATCGCCGAGCGCACCAAGCTGCTCAGCCAGCTGGAGCAGGCCAAGATGCAGGAGCAGGCGGCCGCCTCGTTGCGCCAGATGACCGAGCTCGCGGCGCCGGGCAGCACCCCGTCGTTGGAGGAGGTCCGCGACAAGATCGAGCGCCGCTACGCCAACGCGCTCGGCCAGGCCGACCTGGCGTCCAACTCGGTGCAGGGCCGCATGCTCGAGGTCCAGCAGTCCACGGTCGACATGGCCGGCGCCAGCCGCCTGGAGCAGATCCGCGCCTCCCTGCACGGCGCGCCCGTGGCCGGCGAGGTCACCGCGGGCGACCCGGCCGCCGCGCCCACCCAGCTCAACAAGCAGCAGCAACCCGGCACCGCCTGAGCAACACCCCCGACGCCGCCCGCCCCGCCAGGGACGGGCGGCGTCGCCGTCTCCACCCGCTGCAGCCAGGTCTCAGCCGTGCCAAAGCCCGCGAGTCCCCCGTTCGGGCAGGGTGAGTCTCGCGTTCCGGCAGGGCGAGTCCCGCGTTCGGGCAGGGTGAGTCTCCCGTTCGAACACGGTGAGTCTCGCGTTCGGGCAGGGTGAGTCTCGCGATCCGAAGGGTGAGTCCCGCGTGCGGCGTCGCGATACGCGCTGCCGGAACGGAGGACTCGCGCCGCAAACGGGGGACTCACCTTGTCCAACGGGAGACTCACCCTGCTTGGACGGGGGACTCGCCGTGTCCGAACGGGGGACTCGCCGGGTTCAGATGCGGGACTCGCCCTGCTCGTTTGCGGGGTTCGCCCGCCCGGACGCGGGACTCGCCCTGTTTGTTCGGGGGACTCGCCGGGTGGGGGTGGGGCCGGGTTGGCAGGTGGGGCACCACCAGGCGATGCGGGCGTAGATGGTGTCGCCCTGCTCGGCGGTGCGGATGCGGGTGCCGCAGCGGCGGCAGCGTTGCCCGCCGCGGTCGTAGACCCAGTGCTGGCGTCCGCGGGCCAGCTCGCCGGTGGTGGACTGTTGCGGGCGGTCGGCGTTGCGCAGCAGCAGGTCGCGGGAGAGGGTGATCGCGGCGGCCGGGTCGGGGACGTCGCGCACGAGCGTCCAGGGGGAGAGGCCGAGCAGGAAGCACACCTCGGTCTTGTAGAGGTTGCCCACGCCGGCCATCACCCGCTGCTCGAGCAGCGCCAGCCCCAGCTCGGACGCCCCGCGGGCGGTGAACCGGCGCAGCGCCTCGGCGGCGTGGTCGTCGCTCCACGCGGGATCGAGCAGGTCGGGGCCCAGGTGTCCGACGAGCCGGTGCTCGTCGGCGGTGGGCAGCAGTTCGAGGTCGTGCAGCGCGAACCCGACGGCCGTGCGCTCGCCCGTCTCCAGCACGGCGCGGGCCTGGTGGGCGGGCCGCTGCCACGGCATGCCGGGACGGTAGAGGTGCCATGAGCCGTCGAGGCGGAGGTGGCTGTGCAGGCTGCGGCCGTCGTCGAACCGGGTGAACAGGTGCTTTCCGACGGAGGCGACGTCGAGCACGGTGCGCCCGGCGAGGTCGTCCTCGATGAGCTGGGGGTGGCGCAACTCGCCGCGCAGGAGCAGGTGCCCGGACAGCGCCGCACGCAGCCGCTTCGCGGTGAGGTGGACGGTGTCACCTTCGGGCACCCTGCCGACGGTAGCGCGGGGGACTCACCTGACGGGCATCCACCGATCGGTGGATGGGGTGGTGGCGCTCCGGTCGATCGCGGAGGTGGTGATCGTCGCGCACCATGGATCTCGTGCGGGGATGCGGTGGTGGCGCTGGGCGAGCGCGTCGCGGGGTTGCGCTCGCCCGGAGCTCCCACGGTTACGGTGTGCCGGTGGGAGCAGGGCGGTGAGTGCGTCGTCCGGCACCCGGGGGGAGGCGCTGCCCGGCGACCGCGAACGCCGGCTCGACGCGGTCGAGCACCGCATCGACATCGCGATCGGCCGGTACGCCCCCTACGTCGGGCTGGCCATCGGCCTGGTGCTCACGCCGCCGTTCCTCGCGGGCGGGCCGGCGTGGCCGTGGGTGGTCATCGGGGTGCTGGTCCCGGTGACGGCGGCATGGTGCGCGGTCTTCACGGCGGGCACTCGACCTCGGGCGGAACGCCCGGTCGGCGGCGCCGTGTACATGGTCGGGCTGCTCGTGCTGATGGCGGTGCTGGTGCACGCCTCGCCGCTGTTCGCGTTCCAGGTGATCGCCGTCTACATCCACGCGTTCGCCTTCCTGCCTGGTCGCTGGCGTTTCGTCGCCGTCGTCCTGGGCGCGGTGATCGTCTCCTACTCCCAGGTCGGGGGCCGGTTCGCGGAGTTCACGCCCGCCCTCGCGCTCGCGGTGGCAGTGCTCACCGTGGCCAACGCACTCCTCGGGGGTGGGGGCACCTACTTCGGCGTGTTCATGTCGGAGCTGAACCAGCGTCGTCGCGAGATCATCGACGAGCTCAACGCCGTGAACCGGCGGCTGTCGGACGCCCTCGACGAGAACGCGGGATTGCACGCGCAGCTGCTCGCCCAGGCGAGGGAGGCCGGGATGCTCGACGAGCGGTCCCGGCTGGCGCGGGAGATCCACGACACCATCGCCCAGGGGCTGACCGGCATCGTCACCCAGCTCGAGGCGGCCGGTGTGGCCGACGGCGATCCGGTGGTGCGGCGCCGACACATCGACACCGCCCGCGCGCTGGCGCGCGAGAGCCTCACCGAGGCCCGCCGGTCCGTGGACGCGCTCGGGCCACGCCAGCTCGTGGAGACGCAGCTGCCGGACGCGATCGCCGACATGGCGAAGCGATGGGCCGAGGCGAGCGGCGTCGATCTGATCCTCGACACCACGGGTGACCCTCGCCCGTTGCTGCCGGAGCTGGAGGTCACCCTGTTCCGGGTGGCGCAGGAGGCGCTGGCCAACGTGGGCAAGCACGCGGGTGCCGGCCGCGTCGGGCTGACGCTGTCCTACATGGATGACGTGGTGGTGCTCGACGTCCGTGACGACGGGCGCGGGTTCGTGCCCGGCGCGGCTCCCGAGGCGCGCGACGGGTCCGGGTTCGGGTTGGTGGCGATGGAGCAGCGGGTGCGCCGGGTGGCCGGCACCTTCACCGTGGAGAGTGCGCCGGGTGAGGGTGCGGCGCTGAGCGCGAGCGTGCCGGCGATCGCGGCGGAGGGCAGGTGATGGACCCGATCCGGGTGTTGATAGTCGACGACCACCCCGTCGTCCGCGACGGTCTGCGCGGCGTGCTCGAAGGGGAGTCGGACATGCAGGTGGTCGGTGAGGCGAGCCACGGCGCGGAGGCGTTGGCGCGAGCGCGGGCGGTAGCGGTGGACGTCGTGCTGATGGACCTGCGGATGCCGGTCATGAGCGGCGTCGAGGCGATCGGGGAGCTGCGCCGCACCTCGCCCGAGGTGCGCGTGCTCGTGCTCACCACCTACGACACCGACCGGGACGTGCTTCCGGCCATCGAGGCGGGTGCCACCGGCTACCTGCTGAAGGACACCCCGCGCGAGGAGCTGCTGCGTGCCGTGCGGGCGGCCCACCGCGGGGAGGCCGTGCTGTCGCCGGCCGTGGCGGGGCGGCTCATGGGCCAGGTCCGCGCTCCCGCGCAGGACGCGCTCTCCGCGCGCGAGCTCGAGGTGCTGCGGCTCGTCGCGGGCGGCTCGACCAACCGTGAGACGGCGCAGCAGCTGTTCATCAGCGAGGCGACGGTCAAGACGCACCTGCTGCACATCTACGCGAAGCTCGAGGTGCGCGACCGCGCGTCCGCGGTGGCGGCCGGTTACCAGCGTGGCTTGTTGACGTCCTAGGACGTCGGGATCCGCGTGCGGAGGGCGTAGAGGACGTCGGTGCGGTGGTGGACGAACCCCAGGTGGGCTGCGACGCCGAGGCTGCCGGCGTTGTCCGGCGACGTCGACCAGGTGGGCACGTGGCCGCGGGCCCGGATGTCGGCGATCAGCGCGCCGGCGCACGCCGCGGACAGCCCGCGTCTGCGGTGATCGGGCTCGGTGACCACGCCGATGTCCTCGTACGTGCGGCCGAGGTAGAAGGGAACGGCGAGGGCGGCGACCTGCCCGTCCACCAGCACGCCGCGCGCGACCTCCGCCGCGAGCAGGCCGGGTACGTCGCCCCAGGTCTCGGCGATCCACCTGCTTTCGTCGCTGAGCCCGGCGAGCGCGGGCGCGTCGTCCGCGGTGAGCAGCCGCACGTCCGGCGCGGGCGGTGGGACCGGTGCGGTGTCGGGGAGCACGGCGATCAGCCGGTCCCACGCCGCCGTCTCGGGATCGGACGCGCGCAGGGCGGGCAACCACTCCGGCGGGGCGTCGACGAAACCGGTGAGCTCGGCCAGCTCGGCCGGCGGCAGGTGGTCCGGATCGCCGCGCAGCGCGAGGTTGCTGGGCACCTCGGCGACCACCACGCGCGGGTCGGGCCAGCGGTCCACCCGCACGTGGCCGTGCCCGGTGCGCGCGACGTGCTCGAAGATCAGCGGGCCGGGGCGTTCGGGGGTGAACCAGGGGCGCAGCGCGTCGGGCGCGACGGTCAGCACGCCGTGAGCCTGCCGCGGGTACGAGCCGGGCGCCAGCGATTAGAGGTAGCGTGGCTGGCATGCGGGGGATGGGGCCGATGCTGAGGCTCGTCGCGCTCGTGGGCGCGGCCCTCGCGATGCTGGCGGGCACCGCCGGTGAACCGGCCGTCGTCGTCGGCGTGCTCGGCACCCTCGCCGTCGCGTGGGCCGTGGCCCACGAGGTCGCCGCCGTCCTGCCCGTGCTCACCGGCACAGGGCCGGTCGTCGCCGCCCGCGACCACCATCGGGCCCTGGCCCGCAGGCCCGTGCCCCGCCACCGCGACCCGGACGCCCCCGGGCACACGCGCTCCCGAGCGCCGTCGGAGCTCCTCCCGGCGGCGTAGCCACCCCTCCACGCCGCCGGTCGACGCGTCCCCGACCCGGCTTCCCCGTGGAGTGCTGCCTTGCTCGATCCTGTCTATTTCGTCGTCTCCGGTGTCATGTGGTGCTGGCACCAGCTGTTCGGATTCCTCCTCGGCCCGGCAAGCGGCATCGCCTGGGCCCTGTCCGTCGTGTTCCTCGTGCTGACGCTGCGGGCCTTGCTGATCCGGCCGTTCCTGGCGCAGGTGCGGTCGGCGCGGGTGATGCGGGAGCTCGCGCCGCAGCTGTCCGCGCTGCGCACCCGGCACGCCGACGACCCGGCCCGCCTGCTGAAGGAAACCGGTGCGCTGCAGCGGGCGCACGGCGTGAGCGCGGCCGGCACGCTCCTGCCGGCACTGCTGCAGGTGCCGGTGTTCCTCGGCCTGCTGCACGTGCTGACCAGCTTCAACCGCCGCGGCCTCACCTTCGAGGAGAACGCGGCGCTCGCGAACTACGCCTTCGGCCCGGACGAGGTGCGCTCGTTCCTCACCGCACGGCTGTTCGGGGCCCCGCTGTCGTCGTACCTGAGCATGCCGCAGCTCGACGTGTTCGGCGCCCACGTCGAACGCCTCGAGGTCGTGGTCGTCACCGTGCCGCTGATGCTGCTCGCCGCCCTGGCCACGCACATCACGGCCCGCCTCGCACTGCGTCAGCAGCCGGTGGACGGCCCGCTCGCCGGGATCATGCGATGGACGCCGTGGGTCTTCCCGCTCGGTGTCCTGGTGAGCGGGGCGTTCTTCCCGTTCCCGGTGGCGATCCTGCTCTACTGGCTCACGAACAGCGCGTGGACGCTCGTGCAGCAGTGGCTGGTGCTCCGCCCTCCCCAGCACCCGGTGCGGGAAGGCCCGGTTCCTGCGGCGACGCTGCCGGAAACCGGCGTTGCCGCAGCGCGGCAGCCGGTTCCGGTCCATCCGAGACCTCGGGTGCCGCGGCGGCACTCCTCGGGGCATCGCCGGAGCCGCCGGCGGCGTTGATCCGCGGTGTACGTCGGCCGCCGTGAAGGGTCTGCTCCTCGCGTGTCGGCAGTCCGGCTCGCACACGGGCGCCGGCAGGTCAGGCCCGCAGCCGCAGCCCCTTCGGCGTGACGCGGAACCCGGCCTCGGTGAGCACCTCCGCCAGGTCGGAGCCGAGGGAGCCGACCCCGTCGGCGCGCTCCACCGCCAGGCTCCCGAGCCACCCTTCGTGGACGGCGCCGGCCAGGGCGTGGGCGGCCGCGACGAGCTCCTCGCGGTGGGCGCCGAACGACAGCAGCGACCGGCCGCCGCGCTCGACGTACAGCACCGGGGCCCCCTCGACCAGCACGACGAGCGCCCCCGCCTTGCGCCCGGGCCGGTGCTTGCTCTCGCCGACCGTGGCGGGCCAGGCCAGAGCCGCCCCATAGGGCTGGGCCGGGTCGGCGGCGGCGAGCACCACGCTGGAGCGCGCGCCGTCGGGCGCGTCGGGGCGGGAGAGGGCCCGCAGCCGGTCGATCGCCCCGGGCACCGCGAACTGGGCAGCGCCGAGCCCCTCGACCACGTAGCCGCGCCGGGCCCGCCCGGAATCCTCCATGGCCCGCAGCACCCGGTACACCCCGGCGAACCCGCCGCTGACCCGTTCGGTGCCGAGCGCGCCACGGGTGAGCACACCGTGGCGCTCCAGGAAGGCCTCGGCGCGGGCGTGGGCGCGCCGGGTGGCGTCGGCCTCGCGCCCGACCGTGAGCGCCCACCGCCCACCGACCGACGGCGGGCCGGCGCGCGTCGGCATGGCCGGGCGCCCGGCGCGCAACTGCGCGTACCGGCCGCGGGTGGGGCTGCGCCGCGTGCGGTGCGCGGGTGCGGACCGGCCGCCACCGGACAGGCGTGCCCGCAGCGGTGTGAGGGTGTCGTTGGTGAGCAGACCGGCCCAGACCAGGTCCCAGACCGCGCCCACCACGGCGTCGTCGGCCGGCGTCTGCTCCCCGGCGTCCAGGAGGGTGCGCGTGGTGCGCTCGGCGAGCTCCCGGAAGAAGAGGGCACCGCCGCCGACGGGCGGGGCGTCCAGGTCGGGCAGGCCCAGCGCGGCGAGGACGGCCCGGTGCAGCGGGGTGGCCACGGTGTCGGGTTCCGGTTCGGGCAGCAGCAGGTCGGCGACGTCGGCCGGAGCGACGGCGAGCCACCCGTCGGTGGTGCCGAGCGGGCCGCACCCGGTCCACGTGACCTCGCCCGCCGCGGTGAGCTCGTCGAGCAACGCGGGCGTGTAGCCGGGCAGCCGGGCGGGCAGGATCAGCGACTCCAGCGCGCTCGCCGGCAGCGGCGCCCCGGCCAGCTGCTCGACCACACCGAGCACATCCTCGGCGCCGGGCGCCCGCCGCATCCGGCCGCGCCGCTCCCCACCAGGGGCGGCCTGCACCCCCTGCCACGCGGGCAGGAACCGGCCCAGCGCCTGCTGCTCCACCGGCTCCACCTCGGCCCGCAGCCGGGCGAGCGAGGCCCGCCGCAGGCGGCGGAGCACCTCGGCGTCGCAGTACTCGATCGGATCGGTGGCATGGGCAGCCGCGGGTTGCAGGGAGAGTGGGCGCAGCTCGCCGCGCACGAGGCGACCGGCGCCGACAAGGCGGTCGAGCACCCCGGCCACCACGGCGACCCCGAGCCCGAACCGCGCCGCGCACTCGGCCGCGGCGAACGGCCCGTGGGTGCGGGCGTAGCGCAGCACGAGGTCGCCCAGCGGGTCGGCCACCGGCTCGGTGAACGTCTCCGGCACGCCGACGGGCAGGGCCGCGCCGAGCGCGTCGCGCACCCGCCCGGCGTCCTCGATCGCGAGCCAGCGCTCCTCGCCGCCCATGCGGACGCGGATGGCCCGCCGCGCGGACTCCAGCCCCTGCAGCCACTCCTCCTGCGACCCCGCGCGCGGCCGCCTCGGCGGTGGTGAGGTCGCCGAGGAAGCGCAGCAGGTCGGCCGCACCCTCGGCGTCGCGGGCGTGCCGGTCGGGTGCGAGGCGCTGCAGCTGCGCCTCGACCTCGGCGACGACCTCGGGGTCGAGCAGCTCCCGGATGGCCTCCGAGCCGAGCAGCTCGGCCAGCAGCGTGGAGTCCAGCGACAGCGCCGCGGCCCGCCGCTCGGCCAGCGGCGCGTCGGACTCGTAGAGGAACATCCCGACGTAGCCGAACAGCAGGCTGCGCGCGAACGGCGACGGCGCCGGGGTGGCGATCTCGACCACCCGCACCTTGCGCGCCTGCACGTCGGCCATCAGCTCGCGCAGGCCCGGCAGGTCGTAGACGTCCTGCACGCACTCGCGCATCGCCTCGAGCGTGACCGGGAACTGCTCGTAGCGCCCGGCCACCGCGAGCAGCTGCGAGGCGCGTTGGCGCTGCTGCCACAGCGGGGTGCGGCGGCGCGGGTCGCGCCGGGGCAGCAGCAGCGACCGCGCCGCGCACTCCCGGAACCGGGACGCGTACAGCGACGACCCGCCCAGCTCGGCGACGACGACCTGCTCCACCTCGGCCGGGTCGAGCAGCACGTCCTCCGCCGTGGGGACGACCTCGGCGCCCGAGTCGTCGACGGCGTCGGGCAGCCGCAGCACGATGCCGTCGTCGGCGGCCGACGCGTGCACCTCCACCCCGCGCCGCTCCCGCATCCGGGCCGCGATCGCGAGGCCCCACGGCCCGTTGACCTTCGCGCCGAACGGCGAGTGCACGACGAGGCGCCAGTCGCCCAGCTCGTCGCGGAACCGCTCGACGAGGATGGTGCGGTCGCTCGGCACGTGACGGGTGGCCTCCCGCTGCTCGTGCAGGTACGCGACCAGGTTGTCGACGGCCCACTCGTCGAGCCCCGCGGCCGTGGCGCGCTCGCGCGCGGCCTCCTCGGACAGGCCCGACATCTCCCGCACGAACGCCCCGACTGCCCGCCCGAGCTCCAGCGGCCGCCCGACCTGCTCGCCCTTCCAGAACGGCATCCGCGCGGGCTGCCCCGGCGCCGGTGTGACGATGACGCGGTCGTGGGTGATGTCCACGACGGTCCAGCTCGACGTGCCGAGCAGGAACGTGTCGCCGACCCGCGACTCGTAGACCATCTCCTCGTCGAGCTCGCCCACCCGGGAGCCGCGCCCGTCGGCCCCGCCGGGCGTCATGACCGTGAACAGGCCGCGGTCGGGGATGGTGCCGCCCGAGGTGACGGCCAGGCGCTGCGCACCGGGGCGGCCCTGCAGGGTGTCGGTGACGCGGTCCCACGTGATGCGGGCGCGCAGCTCGCCGAACTCCTCCGACGGGTAGCGCCCGGCGAGCATGTCGAGCACCGCGTGCAGCGCCGACTCCGGCAGCGCCGCGAACGGCGCCGCCCGCCGGACGACCCGGGCGAGGTCGTCGAGCTGCCACGCCTCCAGAGCCGTCATCGCGACGACGTGCTGGGCGAGCACGTCGAGGGGGTTGCGCGGGTAGCGCATCGACTCGATGGCGCCCGCCGTCATCCGCTCGGCGACGACCGCGCAGGACACGAGGTCGCCGCGGTACTTCGGGAACACGACGCCGCGCGACACCGCCCCGACCTGGTGGCCCGCGCGCCCGACCCGCTGCAGCCCAGAGGCCACGCTCGGTGGCGCCTCGACCTGCACGACGAGGTCGACCGCGCCCATGTCGATGCCCAGCTCCAGGCTGGAGGTGGCGACCACGCAGGGCAGCAGGCCGCTCTTGAGCTCCTCCTCCACGAGCGTGCGCTGCTCGCGGGACATCGAGCCGTGGTGGGCCTTCGCCACCGTGGGCAGCGCACCGCCTCCGATGCCCGACTGCCCGACGGCCTCGGCCGGGAAGGCGTCGAGGTCCTGCACCTCGCCCTCCACCTCCTCGCCCTCCACCTCCTCGGCCGCCAGCTCGTTGAGCCGGGCCGTGAGCCGCTCGGCCAGCCGCCGCGAGTTGGAGAACACGATCGTGGACCGGTGCTCCCGCACCAGCGCGAGGAGCCGCCGTTCCACCGCGGGCCAGATCGACGGCCGCTGCGCGGAGCCCGCCGCGGACCCGATGACCTCCTCGTCGGAGCTGCCCACCGCCGGCTGCTCGTCGAGCGCGGCGAGGTCGGGCACCGGGACCTGCACCGTCACCTCGATGGTCTTCGGGATCGGGGGCTGGATCACCTCCACGGGCCGCGCGCCCGCGAGGAACGTGGAGACCTCGTCGACGGGCCGCACGGTGGCCGAGAGCCCGATCCGCTGAGGGGCCTGGGGAAGCAGCTCCTCGAGCCGTTCGAGGGACAGCGCGAGGTGGGCCCCGCGCTTGGTGCCGGCGACGGCGTGCACCTCGTCGATGATCACGGTCTGCACCCCGCGCAGGGACTCCCGCGCCGCCGAGGTGAGCAGCAGGAACAGCGACTCCGGCGTGGTGACCAGCACGTCGGGCGGCGTGCGCGCGAACTGCCGGCGCTCGTCGGCCGGGGTGTCGCCGGTGCGCATGCCGACCGTGATGTCGGGAACCGGCAAGCCCAGCCTCGTGGCGGCCTGGCGGATGCCGGCGAGCGGTGAGCGCAGGTTGCGCTGCACGTCGACGGCGAGCGCCTTGAGCGGGGACACGTACAGCACGCGGCAGCGGTGGACGGCCTCGGCCGGCGGCCCGGCCGCGAGACGGTCGAGGGCCCAGAGGAACGCGGCGAGCGTCTTGCCCGAGCCCGTGGGGGCGACGACGAGCGCGTGGCGCCCCGCCTGCGCCGCCGCCCAGGCGCCCTCCTGCGCGGCGGTGGGCGCGGCGAAGGCGCCGCGGAACCACTCCGCGGTGGCGGGGGAGAAACCGTCGAGCGCGCTCACGGGATCCATGATGCGCCCCGGGTCCGACAGTCTCGGGTCCGCAACGGCTGTCATCCGACGAACGGCGCGTTCGTCGGTACCTATCCGACGAACGCGCCGTTCGTCGGAAGGGCGCGCTCAGTGCGGGGCGCGGGCCGCCGCCGATGGCTCCGCACGGGTCGGCCGATCCCGCAAAGCGAGGGCCACCCCGACGGCGCAGAGCGCCACGCCGGGCACCGCGATCACGCCCGGCACCTCGCCGAACATGAGGAACGCCCACAGCATCGTGGTGGGCGGGGTGAGGTAGAGCAGGGTGCTCACGCGGACGGCGCCGCTGCGCCGCAGCACGAGCAGGTAGGCGCCGTAGCCGCCGAACGAGGAGAGCACGACGACCCACCCGACGGCCCACCAGAACCCGGGGTCGGCGGGCGGCGCCAGATTCCCGCCGGCGCCGGCCACCGCGACGAAGACGCCCGCGGCGAGGACCGTCTGCACGGTCAGGGATTCCAGGGGTGACTCCGCGGGCCGCCAGCGCCGTTCCAGGAGCGTGCCGGTGGCGAGCGCGGCCATCCCGCCGACCGGGAGCAGGAACGCCCACCACGGTGCCCCGCCGAGGCCGAGGTCGCCGGCCACGACGAGGCCGACCCCGCCCATTCCGAGCGCGAGCCCGACGCGCCCGCGCGGCCCGGTGCGCTCGCCGAGGACGGGTCCGGCCACTGCCGCGACGAGCAGCGGCTGCACGGAGGCGATCAGGGCGGTCGTGCCGGCGGGCACGCCCAGCCCGACGCCGGTGACGACCCCGCCGAGGTAGAGGCACTGCCAGAGCAGTGCGAGCGTGCCCTGGCGCAGCAGCGCCCGCGGGCCGAACCGGGTGTCCAGCACGACCGCGAGGCCGGCCAGTGCGGCGGCCGCCACGATGTAGCGCCAGGCCAGCAGCGTGTCGGCGGGCGCGTATCGGGTGCCGAGCTCAGCCCCGACGAAGCCCGAGCTCCACAGCACGACGAGTGCCGTACCCATTGCCACGTCCGTGCGTCGATCCATGCGCGCGAGGTAACCATACCGGTGGGTATACTCGCATTCTATGAGCACCGAGTTCGACGTCGCCCCGCTCACGCCCGCGGGGGAGCGCCTCCTCGACGCGGCGGCCCAGCTGTTCTACCGGCGGGGGATCCGGGCCGTCGGCGTGGATCTGATCGCCGACGTCGCGGGCACCACGAAGAAGACCCTCTACGACCGGTTCGGCAGCAAGGACACGCTGGTCGCGCTGTACCTGCGGCGGCGGGCGCAGCGGTGGCAGGTGTTCGTGCGCGAACGGATCGGGTCGACGCCGCCGGGCCCGGCGCGCCTCTCGGCCGTGTTCGACGCGCTCGAGGAGTGGCTCGCCGAGCAGGATCGCGGCTGCGCGTTCGTCAACGCCCATGCCGAGATCGGCGGCACCGACCACCCCGGCGTCGCGGTCATCCGGGCGGAGAAGGCCGCCATGCGGGCACTGTTCACCGAGCTCGCGGTGGCGGCGGGGCTTGCGGGGCCCGAGGACCTGGGAGCGCAGCTGTACCTGCTCTACGAAGGCGCGAACGTCGCCGTGACGGCCGGCGGGCAGGCGGACGGGATCGAGCAGGCCCGGCGCGCGGCGGCCCGGCTACTCGACGGCTGAGAGCTCCTGCGCCAGTCCGGTGAGCAGCTGCTCGACCCCGCTGCCCGGAGGGTAGGTGCACGCGATGCCGACCGCGGCGACCCGGCCCGTGGCGACGACCGTGCGGACGGCCGCGGTGACCGCCGCGATCCCCGGGCCGCCGGGCGCCGGGATCAGCAGGCCGGGCAGGTCGTCGGGGTTCGTCACGTCCACGTCGACGTGGAGGTACACCGGGGCGGGCGGCAGCACGTCGCCGAGCTCCTCCACGGGTACCCGCCGGATCGCCGAGCGCGCGAGGTACTCCACCTCCGGCGGGTCCAGGTCCCGCGCGTCGACCAGTACGACGTCCTCCTCCGGCACCGGGCGCAACCCGAGCCGCTCGGGTGCCGTGCGGTCCGAGCCGCCCACCAGCTGGCGCACCGGGAATCCGCCCAGGTAGCCCGTCGACGTCGTCTCGGGGGTCTGCACGTCGCCGTGGCCGTCGAACCAGACGACGTGGGGAGCGTGGCCGGCCCGCTGCAGGCCTGCGACGACGCCGAGCGAGGTGGTGCAGTCGCCGGACAGGACGACGGGGACCCGGCCGGCCCGCACCTCCGCCGCGACCGCCGAGGCCACCTCCTCGTAGAGCACCGCCATCCGCTCCCACGGCGCGCCGGGTGGGAGGTCCGGGGCGATGGTGCGGCCGGCGGCGAGCGGGAGCTCCAGGTCGGGGCGGGGTTCGTCGAGGTGGAACGGCACGGCGATCACGGTCACCGCGCCAGTCTGCGCCTTGATTGACATGCAGCCAATTGGCTGCGTATCGTAAAGGCAGCCGAACGGCTGCATGAACGACGGGACGGATGGCATGGACGAGGTCTTCAAGGCGCTGGCCGACCCGAGCCGGCGCCGGCTCCTCGACAGCCTCAACGCCCGCAACGGCCAGCGGCTGCACGAGCTGTGCGCGGGCCTGGACATGGCCCGGCAGTCGGTCAGCAAGCACCTCGCGGTGCTGGAGGAGGCGAACCTGGTGGCCACGGTTCGCCACGGCCGGGAGAAGTTGCACTACCTGAACGCGGTGCCGATCCACGCGCTCACCGACCGCTGGATCCACCAGTACGACCGGCGGCGGGTGGAGGCGCTCGCCGACCTCAAACAAGCATTGGAGTCACCCATGAGCGAGCCCGCGAGCGAGCCTGCGTTCGTGTACACGACCTTCATCGAGACCACGCCGGAGCGGCTCTGGCAGGCGCTCACCGATCCGGCGTTCACCCGCAGGTACTGGGGCGTGACCTTCGAGACCGACTGGCGACCGGGATCGGCCGTGGTGTGGGAGCAGGACGGGCACCGCATCGTCGACCCCGAACAGGTCGTGCTGGAGGCCGAGCCGCACCGCCGGCTCGCCTACACCTGGCACACGCCCACGCCCGAGTGGGCGAGCGCCAACCACATCGACGACGACGTGCGTGCCACGCTCGCCGCAGAGCGCCGGTCCAGGGTGACGTTCGAGATCGAGCCGTTCGGCGAGACCGTCCGGCTCGTCGTCGTCCACGACGACTTCCCCGCCGGCAGCACGATGCGCGCGATGGCCAGCACGGGCTGGCCGCACCTGGTCTCCGATCTCAAGACGCTGCTGGAGACCGGTCACCCGATGCCGGCGGTGCCGGCCGAGGCATGGAGGAGCTGAGCATGTTGCCGAAGGTCGAGGTGTCGACACTGATCCGTCGTCCACCCGCCGAGGTGTTCGCCGCATTCGTCGACCCGGCGATCACCACCCGATTCTGGTTCACCACGAGCAGTGGGGCGCTCGCACCGGGCGCCACGGTGCGCTGGGAATGGGAGATGTACGGGGTCGCGGACACGGTCCGCGTCGAGGAGTTCGAGGGGTCCGAACGACTTGTCCTGCGAATGGGCGGTGACGGGAAGATGAGGGTGGAGTTCCGGTTCGCTCAGAGAGCGGAAGGCACCGTCGTCACGGTCGTCGAGTCCGGATTCACCGGCACGGCCGACGAGGCGATCGCCTATGTCTCGGGATCGACCGGCGGCTACACCACGGCGCTGTGCGCGGCGAAGGCGCTGCTCGAGCACGGGATCGAGCTCGGTGCCGTCCGGGACAAATTCCCGGATGCATGGGTCCGGGATGCCGCTACTGCTCCGGTCGGCCTACATGGGTGAGGCCGTTTGCTTATTTGCATAGGTGCAAATGGCGTAGGCAATCCGGTCGTGATTCCTTTTTCATGAACGACACGCGTATTGCGTGATGCTCTGCCTGCCACGCCACGTCGATGTCGTGTGGCAACCTCGCCGTGCTCTTTCGTTCAGCTGCGCGCTCGAGGCGAGGAGTCGGCGAATGACCGATCCCGGTTCCCGGCGGTTACCTTTCCGGCCGGTCGGACAGATCCTGATGATCTCGACGGTCCTCACCGCCATGAGTTTCGCCGTCGCGATGACCAATCCGGACCGGGACGCGCGCAACGAGCTCGCACTCTGGCTCGACGTGCTCGGCGAGAACACCCTGCCGACCTGGTGGAGTACGGCGTTGCTGCTCATGGTCGCGCTCGCGTTCGCGGTCACCGGCGCGGCCGCCGGTGCCGGCGCGGTGGCCGGGGCGGGGGCCTGGTTCACGGGTGCGGTGATCGTCGGGGCGTTCTCGCTGGCGGAGCTCAGCGGGGTGCACCGCCGGCTCGCCGGGGTCGGCCGTTTCGTGTTCGGGGAGGGCGCGCTCACCCGGAACTGGTTCACGATGGCGGCGGTCCTCGTACCGGTGGTCGCCGCGGTACTGGTCGTGCTGGCGGCTCGGGTGGGCGCCCGGTCGCGCCGCCTGCTCGTGGGCGGTGGTGTGTTGCTCCTGGTGTCGGCGGTGGGCGGGGAGTTCGTCGCGGCGCTGCTCGGCGGGCGCGCCGGTCCGGAGCTCGCACCGGTGCTCGTCGCGCATCTCGGGGAGCTGGGTGAGAACGTCAGTGCCGCGCTGATGCTGGCCGCGGCGCTGCGTGCGCTCGCCCTGTCCGGCGGCCCGAACGCGCTGGAGGTGCGGCACCGCGAGGCCATCGGCGTCGGCCACGGCGTGCCGGTACGCCTCACCGCGGTCCGGTGGTGGCTCGGCGGGGTGAGCGCGGCGCTGGCCCTGCTCAGCCTCGGGTTCGTGCTCGCCGACCCCGCCCATCGCTTGCTGCGCGACGTGCGCCTCTACGTCGACCTGCTCGTCGAGCACAACCTGCCCACGTGGTGGAGCGTGGCGCTGCTGGCCGCCGCGGCACTCGCCCACTTCGCGACGTTCGCGGCGGCGCGGAACGCCGGGGCGCCCGGCGCCGCGTACTGGCTCGTCACCGCGGCCGTGCTCGCCTTCCTCTCGCTGGACGACCAGAGCCAGCTGCACGAGCGTTCCGAGCAACTGGGTCGTCTCATGGTCACCGAGACCGGCGACTTCCCGTTCTACTGGCTGATCCCGGGGGTGCTCGCCGGCCTCGGCGTCGCCGCGGCGGTGGTGGCGCTCGCCGTCCGGGTCCACGCCCGTGCCCGCGCGCTGCTGGTCGGGGGAATCGTGCTGATGCTCGCCGCCGGGCTCGGCCTCGAGGTCGTGCAGGGCCTGTTCATGGCCGCGGGGAACGAGGGGATCGGGTTCGTCGTGGGCTACCACGTCGAGGAGCTCACCGAGGACGTCGGCGTGATCCTCCTGATCGGGGCGGCGGTCGAGATGACCCGGGTCTCGCGCAACGGGGGCTTCGCGCTGAGGTACGTCGACCACCCCGCGCACCTCCCACGCCTCGATCAGCACCCGGCCCGCGCCTCGGCCGGCTCGCGGTGATGCCGCTGATAGCGGTAATCGGACGCTGATGTGCCGGGTCCGATTACCGCCGGAACAGGTCGCCGCGCTGCCCCAGGCTCGTAGGCATGGAACTGAACCTCACCGACAAGGTTGCCGTCGTCACCGGCGGCAGCAAGGGCATCGGCCTCGCGACGGTACGCACGCTGCGTGCCGAGGGTGCCCATGTGGTCGTGGCGTCCCGCAAGAGCAGCGCGGAGCTCGACGCGCTCGCCGGACCCGGCCTCGTGCACGTGCCCGCAGACCTCACCGACCCCGACGCCCCGGCCGCCGTCGTCGCGCACGCGGTGGACGTCTTCGGCGGCCTCGACATCCTCGTCAACAACGCCGGCGGGCCGCCGCCCGGCGTGTCCCTGCCCCGCTTCGCGTTCCTCCCGCTCACCGATGCCGACTGGCGGGACATGTTCGAGTTCAACCTGTTCTCGGCCGTCCGGGCGATCCGGGCGGCGCTCCCGGTGATGGTGGAACGCGGCGGCGGCGCGATCGTCAACGTGTCGTCGGCCGTGGCGCGCCAGCCCGGGGCGATGAACGTCGACTACGCCGCGGCGAAGGCGGCGCTCACCAACCTGACGAAGGCCCTGTCGGAGGAGTTCGCGCCCCAGGGCGTGCGGGTGAACACGGTTTCCCCGGGGCCGGTGCGCACGCCGTGGTGGACCGACGAGGGTGGCGCGGCCGACATCCTCGCCGCCGCGCTCGGCACCGATCGCGACGCGGTCATGGATCGGGGTGCGCCGGAGGCGATGGCGCTGGGCACGGGGCGGCTGCTCGACCCGCAGGAGGTCGCCGACATGATCGCGTTGCTCGTCTCGCCGCGCTCGGCGAGCACGACCGGCGCGGACGTCCTGGTGGACGGCGGCTTCCACAAGGCGGTGTAGCCGGCCGAGCGCGAGTGGGAGCACGCTCCCCGCTCTGCTCGCGCTCCCGGCCTCGGCCGGCGCACCCCGTCGACCGGCAGCGTGGGCGGAGTACGCGGTGCGTGGGCCGAGACGGGGTGCGTCGGCGGGCGGGTCTGCGGCGGGTCTGCCGGCAGCCGTCCGTCGGCTCGCGCACCTCGTCTCGGGCGACGCGCCCCGTCGACGGGCAGCGTGGGCGGAGTCGCTGTGCGTGGGCCGGGACGGGGTGCGTCGGCCGGACGCACCGCCGTTCCGACATCTTCTCCGGAACCGGCTGGCGTCGCCGGCCTGGGCACCTCAGGATCGGTCCGTGCCCGTCGAGATCGCCGTCCAGCGCCGGATCCTCATGGTGCTCGCCGCCACCCAGGTGCTGGGCGGGGTCGGGGTGGCGGGCACGATCGCCGTCAGCGCCCTCGTCGCCAGCCGGTTGTCCGGGTCCGAGGCGGTGGGCGGGCTGTCGCAGACCGGCACTGGTGATCGGTGCCGCCGGAGCATCGTTCGTCGTCTCGCGGGTGGCCACGCGGTCCGGGCGGCGCCCCGCGCTCAGCCTGGGCTACGGCGTGGCGGCGCTCGGCGGCGCGGGTGCGGTGGTCGCCGTCTCGGTGGGGAGCGCGGCCGGGTTGCTCGTCGCGCTCGTGCTCGTCGGGAGCGCCACGGCCGCCGGCCTGGCCGCCCGCTTCGCCGCCACCGACCTCGCGGCGCCGGATCGCCGGGCCCGCGCGCTCGCGATGGTCGTGTGGGCCACCACGGTCGGCGCGGTTGCCGGCCCGAACCTCGCCGGCCCGGTGCAGGGCGTGGCCGGCGGGCTGGGCCTGGAGCCGACGGCGGGGCCGTTCCTGCTCTGCACGTGCGCGTTCACGCTCGCCGCGGTGGGCACCTGGACGGGCCTGCGGCCGGACCCGCTGCTGCTCGCCCGCCGTGCCGAGGGCGCAGCCGCGGGCCCGCCGGCGGACGCGGCCGAGGCACGGGCCGCGCTGCGGGCCTCTCCTGCCGCGCTCCTCGGCCTCGGCGGGATCGTGGTGGGACACCTGCTGATGGTCGGGCTCATGTCGATGACGCCCGTGCACATGGACCACGGTGGCGCCACGCTCGCCGTCGTCGGCCTGGTGATCAGCCTGCACGTCGCCGGGATGTACGCGTTGAGCCCACTGTTCGGCTGGCTCGCCGACCGCGCCGGGCGGCCCCGGGTGCTCGCGCTCGCGGCGGCGCTGCTCCTCGCGTCCGGCGTGCTGTGCGCATTGGCCGGCCCCGCCGACACCGGGCTGCTGACCGTGGGGCTCGTGCTGCTCGGGCTCGGCTGGTCGGGCGGCCTCGTCGCGGGTTCGGCGCTGCTCTCCGAGTCGGTGCCGGTGAGGGTGCGCGCCGGCGTCCAGGGCATGGCCGACGTGGCGATGAACGTGAGCGGCGCCGCCGGGGGCATCGCGGCCGGCCTCCTCTTCGCCGGGGCGTCGTACGCGGTGCTCGGGGTCGTGGCTGCGGTGTTCGCCACGCCGTACCTCATGGCGGCGGGGTGGGCGGGGCTGCGCGGGCGGCTGCGTCCGGCCATATGATCGGTGCCTGGCAAGCGCTTTCTTCCGGGGGAGTCGGATGAGCACGAGACATCGGGTCGCGATCGTCGGGGCGGGCGGGATCGCCGCCGGCCGGCACATGCCGGCGCTGCGCGCGCACGCCGACCGGGCCGAGGTGGTGGCGGTCGTCGACGCCGATGGGGACCGCGCCGCGGCGTTCGCGACCGAGTGGGACGTCGCGCACCACTCCACCGACCTCGCGGCCGCGCTCGAGGCGGCGCGGCCGGACCTCGTGGTCGTCTGCACGCCGCCGGCCGCGCACCACGAGGGTGTCCGGGCGAGCCTCGCCGCGGGCGCGTGGGTGTGGTGCGAGAAGCCGCCGGTGCTCTCCCTCGCCGAGTACGACGACCTGGCCTCGCAGGAACGTGAGGGCGGCCCGTACGTCGGGTACGTCTTCCAGCACCGCTTCGGCTCGGCCGCGCAGACCCTGCGCCGCCAGATCGCCGACGGCACGCTCGGGCGGCCGCTCGTCGGCGTCTGCCACACGCTCTGGTACCGCGACCACGCCTACTACGCGGTGCCGTGGCGGGGGAAGTGGGAGACCGAGGGCGGTGGCCCGGCCATGGGGCACGGCATCCACCAGATGGACCTGATGCTGTCGCTGCTCGGCGACTGGCGCGAGATCCGCGCGCTCATGGGCACGCTCGACCGGGACGTCGCCACCGAGGACGTCTCGATCGCGGCGGTGGCGTTCGAGTCGGGGGCGCTGGTGTCGGTCGTCAACAGCGTGCTCTCGCCCCGGCAGGACAGCTACCTGCGGTTCGACTTCACCGACGCCACCGTCGAGGTGTCGCACCTGTACGGCTACGACAACTCCCACTGGACGTGGACGGCCCGCGAGGGCGTCGACCCCGCGGGCTGGCTCCCCACGACCGACGTCCCGAGCTCGCACGCCGCCCAGCTGGCGGCGTTCCTCGACGCGATGGACCGCGGCGAGCGGCCCCCGGCCAGCGGCGCCGACGGGCGGCGCAGCCTTGAGCTGATCACCGGCTTGTACGAGTCCGCGATCACCGGTCGCCCGGTGCTGCGTTCCGGGCTCGCGCCCGGCAACCCCTTCTACGACCACCTCGACGGCGGTGGTCGCTACCAGGAGGTCGCCCGATGACCCGGCTCACCGTCACCCACGAACACGGGCTGGCGCTCGGGGTCGCCGTCGGCGACGTCGAGATCGCCCGCTACGTCTACGGCGAGGACATCCCCGCCTTCGAGGCGCCGAAGCCCTACCTGCACCCGATGCGCACGCTGTCGGGCGGGCTCGTGTCGGCGTACCGGCCGCACGACCACCGCTGGCACAAGGGCCTGCAGATGACCTGGTCGCACGTGTCCGGCCAGAACTTCTGGGGCGGCAACACCTACGTCCACGGCCAGGGCTACACGCCGAAGGACAACGTCGGGTCGATGCGCCACGACGCGTTCGGGCTCATCGAGCTGACCGCCGAGGAGCTGGCCCTCGCCGAGGAGCTGACCTGGGTCGCGTCCACCGGCGAGGAGTGGGCGTCCGAGCGCCGAACGCTGCGCTTCCACGGCGTCGACCGCGCGCGTGGCACGTGGGTGCTCGACGTCGCCACGGAGCTCACCACGATCCGCGACGAGCCCCTCGCGCTGGGCAGCCCCACCACCGCCGGCCGCGAGAACGCGGGCTACACCGGCTGGTTCTGGCGCGGCCCGCGCGGCTTCACCGGCGGTGAGGTCGTCGCGGCCGACGGGGCCGGCGGTCCGGAGACGATGGGCACCACCAAATCGCCGTGGCTCGCCTACACCGGCAAGCACGACGAGGTCGACGGCGGCGCCACGCTCCTCCTCTTCGGGGGCACGACGAGCCGGGGTCGCATCACCTGGTTCGTCCGCAACGACCCGTTCCCGGCACTCAACCCGTCGCCCGCGTTCCACGAGGAGATCATCCTCCCGCCCGGCGAGTCGATCGTCCTCGCGCACCGGCTCGTCATCGCCGACCGGATCTTGACGCGTGCGGAGATCGAGGCCTCCGCGGCGGAGCACGCTCCATGAGCGAGCTGTCGATGGCACAGCGTCCGCCGGACCTGCCCGGGGCCGTCGGCATCACCGCGCTGCGCGTCTACGACTGGGACGCGCCCGACGGCCTGTGTGGCGGGTCGCCGCACGTGCACCTGTGCTGCACCGAGTGCTACATCGTCGTCGGCGGCACCGGGCGGCTGCAGACGCTCACGGCGGGCGGGGTGGGCGAGGAGCCGCTGCGTCCCGGCGACGTCGTGTGGTTCGGTCCCGGCACCATCCACCGGGCGGTGAACGACGGCGACCTGCAGGTGGTCGTCGTCATGCAGAACTCGGGGCTGCCCGAGGCCGGCGACGCGGTGCTGACCCTCCCGCCGGAACACCTGGCGGACCTGGAGACCTACCGGCGGGCGATCGCCGCGCCGACGCCGCACCGGGCCCGCGCCCGGCGCGACCTCGCGGTTCACGGGTTCCTCGAGCTCCGCAGACGTACCGAGGCCGGTGATCCCGCCGCACTGGAGGAGTTCTACGCGGCAGCGGCCGGGCTCACCCGCCCGCAGCTGTCGGGTTGGCGGGAGCGCTGGCGGCGCGGCCCGGCGGAGGTGGCCGACCGAACCGGCCGGGAGCTGGACGCGCTGGCCGCGGGCGACCACTCGCACCTGCGGACGGCGACGGTGTCCCGTGCCGAACGTCCCCCACAGGAGACGCTGGGAACGTGCGGCTACCTGGCCCAGTACTGAGCGCTATGGCTCCACAGTGCTACTTGCGGCGGTTGAACCACCACCAACGCAGCAGCACGACCAGCGCCGCCAGCAGTCCGAGCAGCACCACCACCCGCCCGACCGGTGACGAAAGGCCGGTGGGGTCCTGGGCGAGAACGGACATCACGGACGCAACGCTACCGGCGAACCGCGTGGAGCGGCGGTCGCCCGAGCCACGGGCATGATCATCGATCAGGCGCAGCGGCGGCCACATCCGGCCGCGCACGCACCCGATCGACGATCATGGCTCGGGCTGACCGGAGTGATCATCGGTCGGGTGCGATGGCGGCCGGATGCGGCCGCTCCCGCGCCCGACGGGTGATCATGAGCATGCGGGCGCGAAGGCGGCGTCGAGGCCTCCTCGATCGCCATGATCATCGGTTCGGCGCCGGCAGGGCCGGATGTGGCCGGGAACGCGCCGAGCTGACGATCACGCGCTGGCTGCGCCGTCCCAGCAGGGCCGGGCCGTCCCGTACGAGGGTGGCGGGGCAGGCCAGGTGAGGGGCCTGCCGTCGATCGTGCCGGGCGGGACGGCGAGGGTCAGCAGACCGTCCGGGGCGTCCAGGTCCACCAGGTACGGCGCCGGGTCGGTGTCGGGCGGGTCCTCGGGAGCCGAGCGGGGGAGGGACTGCAGCCACGCCGCGGTGCCGGCCAACGCGAGGCGGACGTGGTGGCTCCCGCCCGCCCGGCGCTGAGCGTCGAGCGCGAGGAGGGCGCCGGCCGCGGCCAGGTAGCCGGTGGCGTGGTCCAGCACCTGGGCGGGCAGGGCGCCAGGGAGACCATCGCTGCCCTCGGCGGCGGCGATCCCGCACGCCGCCTGCACGATGCTGTCGAAGCCGCGCCGCCGCGCCCACGGCCCCTCGTGGCCCCACGCCGACAACGTGACGACCACCAGGCCCGGGAACCGCTGCGCCAGCTCGGCGGGGTCGAGCCCGAACCGGTCGAGCGCGCCCGGCCGGTAGCCGGTGACCACGATGTCGGCGCCCGCGAGGAGGTCCTCGAGCACCGATCCGTGCGCCGCGAGGTCGAGGAGGGCGCTCCGCTTGCCCGGCAGGGTGTCGTAGGCCTGCAGCGGGATCTCGGGCCGGTCGGGCGCATCGAGGCGCAGCACGTCGGCGCCGTGGGCCGCGAGCGTCCGCGTCGCGACGGGCCCGGCGATCACGCGGGTGAGGTCGAGCACGCGCGGCCGCCGGGCGGGGCGTGCGGGCGCGGCACCCAGCACGCGGCGTTCGACGAGCGCGGGCGGCGGGCCCGCGGCCGTGCGCCACTCCTCCTCGGTGCGCACCGCCCCGCCGATGCCGCCCGCGCCGTGCAGCGCGTCCTCCAGCTCGAGCGCACCGCGCTCCGCGATCGCGGCCGGCACATCGGCTTCGGCGCAGCCCAGCACGCGCAGGGCCGCCGCCCGGTGCCACGGGTAGTTGGCATGCAGCCGCAGCCAGCCGTCCGCCGTGCGGTGGAAGGCCGACAGCGGGTCGAACGGGCTGCCGACCGCCCGGCCGTCGAGCCGGAGGTGGCGCTCGCTGCGCAGGGCCACCGCCAGCCCCCCGGTGTGGACGGCCACCGGCACGCCCGTGCCCTGCGTGGCGGCCAGCAGGCTCGCACCCACGGCGGCGGCCCCCACGGCGGTGACGGGGAACGTCGAGCGCAGCACGGCGGGCGGTCCGGCGATCCGGATCCGCGTGAGCTCGGCCGCGGCGCCTTCGAGGGACGCCCACACATCGGGCAGCAGGTCCGGCACGCCTGAAGCGTGCCACTACCGTTGGTGGGGTGCGATTGACCTACTTCCGGGAGCTGATGGACACCGAGTTCGGCATGGCCCGCGCCTCGGCCCTGTCCCGTGACCACGTGTTCTCCGAGCTCGGCGGCCGCACGGTGGAGGAGGCCCTCGAGGCCGGGATCGATGCGCGCGACGTCTGGAAGGCGGTCTGCGACGCCTACGACGTGCCGCCTGCGCGTCGCTGACGGGTGCACGGGCCCGAGGAGCCCCGGGCCCGTGCCGCTTCTCAGGCCGACGGCGGGGTGAAGATGCCGAACCGGTTGCCGGAACGGTCGAGCAGATCGGCGAAGACCAGCCCGTCGGGAGTGGTGACGGGCTGGTTGAGCACCTTGCCTCCGAGCTGTTCGGCCTGGGCGCACACGGCTGCCACATCCTCGACGAACACCAGGAACGTCGCGTGGTTGGCCGCGCCACCGTCGGTGTGCGAGATGCCGCCGGCCGGCTGCTCGGCGCCGGCGTAGCTGACGAGGTCGTAGCCCGTCGAGCCCGGGTTCGGGACGACGTTCCAGCCGAACAGGCCGCCGTAGAACTCCTGGGCGGCTGCCGGCTCGTCCGTCCCGATCTGGAACCAGGTGACGGTGTTGGGTGCCGGGGCGGTCATGGTTTCCTCCGTGGTGTCGGTGACGGCCCCACCGTCCACCGGCCCGGCGACAACCCCCTGTCGGTGTTTCAGACCAGATGCAGGGCGCGGACGACGATGTCGTCCGGGATGTCGCACTTCAGCTCCTCGAAGCTGCGGTGCGGTGCCGTCTCGTCGAGGAGGACGGCGCGGCGGATCCGATCGGTGCGGAACACCCGGCCCTCGCAGCGCAGGCGGCACCAGCCCAGGAAGTACCAGCAGCGGCTCCCCGCCGTGAACGCGACCGGTTCGACGGCGCGCTCGGTGGCCGCGCCGGAACGGTCGGCGTACTCGATCCGCACGACGCGGCGCGTGGCCACGGCCTCCTCCAGCACGGCGGGCACCGAGGCGGGCGCGTCGGGTTCGACCGGGGACAGGAACCGGATGCGGTCGGCCAGCTCGAGGGCGGCGGCGCTGTCGACCGCCGACATCGCCGAGAGGATCTTGTGGAGGGCGGTGCGCGCGGAGCGGTTGTACGGCGAACCCTCGCCGCGGCTGAGAGCGATGGCGACCGCCACCGCCTCGGCCGGTGTGAAGTTGAGCGGCGGCAGAGTGCGGCTCTTGTCGAGCGTGTAACCGCCCGCGCGGCCCACGTCGGCGTAGATCGGGACCCCGCCCTGCTGGAGCGCCGAGATGTCCCGTTCGACGGTGCGCACGCTGATCTCGAAGCGGGCTGCCAGCTCACGGGCGCTGATGCGGCGCGGGGCACGCGCCCGCAGCTCCTCGACCATGGCGTACAGGCGGTCGGTGCGGTTCACGGTGCGACGGTAGGGCGGCCCACCGACAGTGCAGCCGTACCAGTCATCTCGGGTGGGCGCCGTCGCCGCACCCGATCCGGCTCACGCACCCCGTCTCCGCCGCCGCGCCCCGTCGACGCGGGGCGTGAGCCGAAACGGGCTGCGTGCGTCCCTCACCGCCTGCCCGGGAGGCCGCGATCGTTGCGAGAAATGACGCCGCGGTGCCGGTGAGCGCGGCACCCTAACCGTCCGGCGTGTCACGTGGTCGATCGAACAGGTGTTCGCTACGATTCCATTCACATCGCGGTGCCGCTGTCCACAGATCGTCACCGCTCCCGCAGATCGTCGGTGGCGCCCCCTACCGTCGACGCCAGACCCGACAGACCTTCCGAGCACAGAGGTGAGACCCGGCGATGAGCACACCCGACCGCGAGAAGGCGCTGCAGCTCGCCCTTGCGCAGATCGAGAAGAACCACGGCAAGGGGTCGGTGATGCGCCTCGGCGACGACACCCGGCCGCCGATCGGGGTGATCCCCACCGGATCGATCGCGCTCGACCTCGCGCTCGGGGTGGGCGGTCTGCCCCGCGGCCGCGTCGTGGAGATCTACGGCCCCGAGTCCAGTGGTAAGACCACCGTCGCGCTCCACGCGGTGGCCAGCGCGCAGGCGGCGGGCGGCGTCGCGGCCTTCATCGACGCCGAGCACGCCCTCGACCCCGAGTACGCCAAAGCGCTCGGTGTCGACACCGATGCCCTGCTGGTCTCGCAGCCCGACACCGGGGAGCAGGCCCTCGAGATCGCCGACATGCTCATCCGCTCCGGCGCGCTGGACATCATCGTCATCGACTCGGTCGCCGCGCTCGTCCCGCGTGCGGAGATCGAAGGCGAGATGGGCGACAACCACGTGGGCCTGCAGGCCCGGCTGATGAGCCAGGCGCTGCGCAAGATCACCGGTGCGCTGAGCAATTCCGGCACCACGGCGATCTTCATCAACCAGCTGCGCGAGAAGATCGGCGTGATGTTCGGCTCCCCGGAGACGACCACGGGTGGCAAGGCCCTGAAGTTCTACTCCTCGGTCCGCCTGGACGTCCGCCGCATCGAGACGCTCAAGGACGGCTCCGACATGGTCGGCAACCGCACGCGCGTCAAGGTCGTGAAGAACAAGGTGGCGCCGCCGTTCAAGCAGGCCGAGTTCGACATCCTCTACGGCGTCGGCATCAGCCGCGAGGGCTCCCTGATCGACGTGGGTGTCGAGCAGGCGATCATCCGCAAGTCCGGTGCCTGGTACACCTACGAGGGCGACCAGCTCGGGCAGGGCAAGGAGAACGCCCGCAAGTTCCTGCGCGACAACCCCGACGTCGCCAACGAGATCGAGAAGCGGATCAAGGAGAAGCTCGGGATCGGCGCGCAGGTCGACGCCGAGGTCGAGCCGCTGCCCGCTCCCGTCGACTTCTGAGCATGGCCGACGGTCGGCGGCGCCCGCCCAGCCCGGAGCCCGACCGGGACGAAGCAGCCGCCGGCCGGGTCGCCCGGTTCGACGGGATCGATAGTGGCGGCGCGCCGAGCGCGCCGGTAGCACGGTTCGGCGAGTTGTCCGGATCGGAGAACGAGACGACGCCGGCCGTCGACAGTTCCCATCCGTCGGCAGGGCCCGCCGATCTCGGGCGGATCGACACCCAGGGCTCTCCCGTGGCGCCGGTCGCCGATTTCGCTGCCGCCGCATCGGCCGGCGGGCATGCCGCCGGCGGGGAGACCGGCGGCGGACAGGGCGGCCGGGGGTCAGCCGGCGGCGCGCAGGCCGGTCGGGAACAGAACGACGGCGGGCAGGCCGATCGAGAGCTGAACGACGGCGCGCACGCCGGGCGGGGGCAGAACGGCAGCGCGCAAGCCGGCAGCGGGCAGAACGGCAGCGGGCAGGCCTACACAGGGCCGGCCGATGGTGGGCGGGCCGGCAACGGGCAGGATGGCCGGCGAAGCGCGGCCGGCCCGGTGGCGCTGTTCGACAGCCCGTCGCTCGAGGCCGACCGCGAGGACGTCACCGTGGCCGAGCTCGGTCCCGGTGCCTTGGACCGAAGGGCCGCCCGTGGTGGCCGGCGCCGTGAGGGCGGAGACGCCGAGCGACGCAGCTCCCGCCGCGACCGCGACGTGAGGCGGAGCGGCGACCGCGCGGCAGAGGAGAGCTCGGGGGCGCGCGTCCGACGGCGCCGCGCCTCGCCCGTCGAGGTGCCGGAGCGGTCCGCCGACAACACGGCCGGTCCCGGGGTGCCCGAGACCGATGAGCCGCGCAGCCGTCCGCGCGGCAGGCGTGGCCGCGGCGCGGAGGAACTCGACGCCGACGTCGACCCGGTCGCTGCCGCTCGGGCCATCTGCCTGCGGCTGCTCACCGACCGTGCCCGCACCCGCCAGGAGCTCGCCCAGGCACTGCGGCGCAAGGGTGTGCCGGACGAGGCGGCACATTCGGTGCTGGAACGGTTCGACGAGGTCGGCCTGATCGACGACGCCGCGTTCGCCGGGCAGTGGGTGCGCTCGCGGCACGCCCACCGCGGCCTCGCCCGCCGCGCGATCGCGATGGAGCTGCGGCGCAAGGGCGTCAGCGACGAGGACGCCGGCGAGGCGCTCGCGGAGGTCGACGCCGACTCCGAGGAACGCCGGGCCCGCGCCCTGGTCGACCGCAAGCTGCGCTCGCTCGCCGTCGGCACCACCGAGCAGCGGACCACCGCCGGGCGGCGCCTGGTCGGCATGCTCGCCCGCAAGGGCTACGGCGCCGGCATCGCCTACCGCGTGGTGAAGGAAGCGCTCGCCGAACGCGGAGCCGAGGCCGACGAGCTCGGCGACGGCGAGATCCCCGAAGACTGAGCGGCCGGCGGACGAGCTACCCCGGCCGTCACACACCGACTGTGGTGCCGGCACACCGACTGCAGTCGATGTGTGAGCGCGGGAGTCGGTGTGCGAACCCTCGCTCCGACACCCGCCGTCCGCTCACGCACCGGCTTTCCGCCCGCGCTACCCATCGACGGGTCGCGTCGGCAGCGACGGGGTGCGTCGGCTGGGACAGGTAGCGCCGGCTGGAACAGGTAGCGCCAGCTGGGACGGGTGGCGCCGGCTGGAACCGGGGTGCGTGGTCCACCAGGGCCTGGCGGGCGGCGCCCGCCGGTTGATCGACGGTATCGGCGCTCCACGGCTGTCGTGACCACCATGGAGGCCCGAGGCCCGGGCACATCGCTCGGCCCTGGCGTCCGGTTGCGATTGCGTGACGAGGGTCGGGTCTAATAGGTGGATGCGGGAAGATCTCGCTATCTGCGCCGCGGATGCGGATCTGACGCAGAGGCTGGGAGGAGTTGATCGTGAAGACTCGACTGCGGGTTCTGCTGGCTGCCGTGATGGTGGCGGCGCTGGCCGGGTGTGGAGGCGAGCCGGCCGGGGGTGGGGCGGCGGGGCCACGCGCGCTGAACGTCTTCGCGGCGGCGTCGTTGACCGAGTCGTTCACGGCGATGAAGGCGCAGTTCGAGACCGACAACCCGGGTGTGGAGGTGCGCCTGAACTTCGCCGGCTCGTCGGATCTCGCCCAGCAGATCGTCAACGGCGCTCCGGCGGACGTATTCGCGGCGGCGAACGAGTCCACGATGAAGACCGTCACGGACGCCGGGCTGGCCGATGGCGCGCCCACCCTGTTCGCGACCAACGTTCTGCAGATCGCGACCCCGCCGGGCAACCCGAAGGGGGTGGCCACGTTCGCCGACCTGGCCCGGCCGGACGTCACGGTGGTGGTGTGCGCCCCGCAGGTGCCGTGCGGCGCTGCGACGGAGAAGATCGAGAAGGCCACCGGGGTGGCGCTGGCGCCGGTGAGCGAGGAGCCGGACGTGCGGTCCGTGCTCGGGAAGGTGTCCACCGGAAACGCCGACGCCGGGCTCGTCTACGTCACCGATGTGCGGTCGGCCGGCGACGAGGTGCAGGGCGTGGCCTTCCCCGATGCGGACCAGGCGGTCAACAACTACCCGATCGCGGCGGTCGCGAACGCGCCTCAGCCCGAGCTGGCCCGCTCGTTCGTCGCTCTCGCGACCGGCGAGTTCGGGGTCAAGACGCTGGAGGACGCCGGGTTCGGCACGCCTTGACGACCGGCACGCCGAGAAGTAAATCAGAGGCCATTCGATCTGTCATCGACGCCGGTTATCGGTAGATACGGAGAATCGTCACCGAGCCTGTTGTGGATGCCTCGCCGCTGGAGCACCGTCTAGCTACGGAGCGAAGGAATCAGTGAGGAGATGTCCATGGCGAAGGTGCTGTGCGTCCTTTACGACGACCCGGTGGACGGGTACCCCGCGGGCTATGCGCGGGACGGCCTGCCGGTACTGGAGCGCTACCCCGACGGGCAGACGCTCCCCGGTCCGACCTCGATCGACTTCACGCCCGGCACGCTGCTGGGCAGTGTCTCGGGCGAGCTCGGTCTCCGCGCGTTCCTCGAGGCCCAGGGGCACGAGCTGGTGGTGACCTCCGACAAGGACCGGTCGGGGTCGGAGTTCGACCGGCATCTGGCCGACGCGGAGATCGTGATCTCGCAGCCGTTCTGGCCCGCCTATCTCACGGCGGAGCGCATCGAGAAGGCGCCGAACCTCAAGCTCGCGCTCACCGCGGGAATCGGTTCCGACCACGTCGATCTCGACGCCGCAATTTCTCATGGTGTGACCGTAGCCGAGGTCACGTATTGCAACAGTATCAGCGTTGCGGAACACGTCGTGATGATGATCCTTTCGCTGGTGCGCAACTACCTGCCATCACATGAATGGGTGCGCGCCGGCGGCTGGAACATCGCCGACTGCGTGACCCGTTCCTACGATCTCGAAGGCATGGACGTCGGCACCGTCGCCGCGGGCCGTATCGGGCTCGCCGTGTTGCGCCGCCTCGCCCCGTTCGACGTCCGCCTGCACTACACCGACCGGCACCGCCTCCCGGCCGAGGTCGAGCAGGAGCTGGGCCTGACGTTCCACTCCAGCACGCAGGACATGGCTCCGCACTGCGACGTCGTCACCATCAACGCCCCACTGCACCCGGAGACCCGCAACCTCTTCGACGAGGGGCTGCTGACCACGATGCGCCGTGGCGCCTACCTCATCAACACCGCGCGCGGCCTGATCGTCGACCGCGACGCGATCGTGCGCGCCCTGGAGAGTGGGCAGCTGGCCGGCTATGCGGGTGACGTGTGGTACCCGCAGCCTGCGCCGCCGGACCACCCGTGGCGGTCCATGCCCCACCACGGCATGACCCCGCACATCTCCGGTTCCACCCTGTCGGCGCAGGCCCGCTACGCCGCCGGCACGCGCGAGATCCTGGAGTCCTACTTCGCCGGTACTCCCATCCGCGACGAGTACCTCATCGTCGACGCCGGCAAGCTCGCGGGCACAGGGGTGCACTCCTACAGCACCTGACGGGGCGACCTGTCGCTCGGCGCTCATTCGGTGGGGGGCCGCAGTACCTGCACATCCCCGGTGAAGCCGTCGCCCGCCGACAGCACGGCGAGGAAGGACAGCAGGGTTGCGCGGAACGCGCGCATGGCGTGCGTGGGTGCGAGGTCGGCCCGCCGGGCGAGCGCCACGGTGCGGAACAGCGGCGGGGTGAGCACCGTGCGGCGCAGGCGGGGGCGCCCGGCGAACACGAGGTCCGGCACCACCGCCACCCCGGTGCCGGCCTCGACCATCCGCAACACGGCGTCCATCTCGCCGCCCTCCACGGCGAACCGGGGTTCCACCGCGGCGTCGGCGAAGGCCTGCAGGGTGGTCTCGCGCACGTCGTAGCCGCGGCGAGGCACCACCAGAGGCCGGCGGCCGAGCTCGCGCATGCTCATCGAACCGCGCGACGACGGTGACCGCTCCGAGGTGGGCGAGGCGACGGACAGCCGCTCGCGCAGCACGGGCGTGGTGTGGAGGGCGGGGTCGATGCCGCCGGACGGCACGATCACCAGCGCCACGTCCAGCTCGCCGCGGGCGAGCGAGCGCACGAGCGGCTGGGAGCCGTCCTCGGCGAGCTCCAGCCGGATGTCCGGGTGCTGCTCGTGGAACACCCGCAGGACGTCGGCGAGCACGCCGATGCACAGGGAGGGCGTGGCGCCCACGCGGAGCCGCCCGCTGCGCAGGCCGACGATCTCCGCCACCGCGGTGCGCGCGCTGTCGGCGTCGGCGAGCATCCGCCGGGCGAGCGGCAGGAGCGCCTCACCGGCCGGCGTGAGCACCGGCCCGTCCCGGCCACCGCGGTCCACCAGTTCGGCGCCGAGCTCCGTCTCGAGCGCCTTGAGCTGCCGCGAGAGCGTGGGCTGCGCCACGCCCACCGATTCCGCCGCTCGCGTGAAGCTGCGCACGTCGGCCACGGCGAGGAAGTACGCGAGCTGCGTGAACGTCACGCTCATAGCGTACGGACATGGCTTCTGGCCCTTCGATGCATTGGACGCTCGACGGGTGCGCTACCGACGCTTGTGCGCATGGTGACCGTGGAACAGCGCCCCGCCGTCCGTGCGGGCCGCGCGCCGCGCCGCACGTCGATCCAGCTCAAGTTCGTCATGGCGGCGACCGGCGCGGTGATGCTGCTCTACCTGGTTGCACACATGGTGGGCAACCTGAAGATCTTCTTCGGGGCGGCGGCGATCGACACCTACGCGGCCTGGCTGCGTGAGGTCGGCGAGCCGGCGGTGCCGTACGAGACGGTGCTCTGGCTCGTGCGGGTCGTGCTGGCGGTCTCGGTGGTCGCCCACATCGTGTCGGCGACGATCCTCGCGCGGCGGGCTCGCCGGGCCCGCCCGGTGCGCTACGCCCACCGCAAGCCCGTGCAGGGCAGCTACGCCGCTCGCACGATGCGCTGGGGCGGCGTGATCATCGCGCTGTTCGTCGTCTACCACCTGCTCGACCTCACGACCGGCACGCTCAACCCGCACGGCGTGCACGGCGAGGTCCACGCGAACGTCGTGGCCGACTTCGCGCCGGAGCGCTGGTACGTCACGCTCGTCTACACGCTCGCTGTGGTAGCCGTCGGCTTCCACATCCGGCACGGGCTGTGGAGCGCGCTGCAGTCGTTCGGCCGGTCCAGCGCGGCCACGCAGAACACGCTCAAAGGCGTGGCGCTCGGGGTCGCGGTCGTGCTGGTGGTCGGCTTCCTCTCCGTCCCGTTCGCCGTGCTGACCGGATTGGTGGCGTGACATGGGTTCCTTCTCCGATTTCATCGTCGGCGCGCCGGTGGCGGACACCGCGGCGCCGGACGGCCCGATCGAGACGCGCTGGGAGCGCCGCCGGTTCGGCGTCAAGCTGGTCAACCCGGCCAACAAGCGCAAGATGAAGGTCATCGTGGTCGGCACCGGCCTTGCCGGCGGGTCCGCCGCGGCCACCCTGTCCGAGCTGGGCTACCAGGTCAGCTCGTTCTGCTACCAGGACAGCCCGCGGCGCGCCCACTCGATCGCCGCGCAGGGCGGCATCAACGCCGCGAAGAACTACCGGGGCGACGGCGACAGCATCCACCGGCTGTTCTACGACACGGTCAAGGGCGGCGACTTCCGCTCGCGGGAGTCGAACGTCCACCGGCTCGCCGAGATCAGCGTGCAGATCATCGACCAGTGCGTGGCCCAGGGCGTGCCGTTCGCCCGCGAGTACGGCGGCCTGCTGGACACCCGGTCGTTCGGCGGCGCGCAGGTCTCCCGCACCTTCTACGCCCGCGGCCAGACCGGCCAGCAGTTGCTCCTGGGCGCCTACCAGGCGCTCGAGCGCCAGATCGACGCCGGCGGCGTCACCATGTACTCGCGCCACGAGATGCTCGAGCTGATCATGGTGGACGGCCGCGCGCGCGGCATCGTCGCCCGCGACCTGGTGACGGGGGAGACCCGCAGCCACCTCGCCGACGCGGTCGTTCTCGCATCCGGCGGCTACGGCAACGTCTTCTACCTCTCGACGAACGCCAAGGGCTGCAACGTCACGGCGAGCTGGCGCGCCCACCGCAAGGGCGCCCTGTTCGCCAACCCCTGCTACACGCAGATCCACCCGACCTGCATCCCGGTGAGCGGCGACCACCAGTCGAAGCTGACGTTGATGAGCGAGTCGCTGCGCAACGACGGCCGCGTCTGGGTGCCGCAGAAGGGCGGCGACACCCGGGCGCCCGGCGACATCCCGGACGCCGAGCGCGACTACTTCCTGGAGCGCCAGTACCCGGCGTTCGGCAACCTGGTGCCGCGCGACATCGCGAGCCGCGCCGCCAAGAACGTCTGCGATGCCGGGCGTGGCGTCGGCCCCACCGGCCTGGGCGTCTACCTGGACTTCGCCGACGCGATCGCGCGGCTGGGCCGCCCGGCTGTGGCGGCGAAGTACGGGAACCTCTTCCAGATGTACCAGCGCATCACCGGCGAGGACCCGTACGAGGTGCCGATGCGCATCTTCCCGGCCGTCCACTACACGATGGGCGGGCTGTGGGTCGACTACGACCTGCAGAGCAGCATCCCAGGTCTGTTCGTGGTCGGCGAGGCGAACTTCTCCGACCACGGCGCCAACCGGCTCGGCGCGTCCGCGCTGATGCAGGGGCTCGCCGACGGCTACTTCGTGCTGCCCAACACGATCGGCGACTACCTCGCCCGCGGCGTCGAACCGGTCACCGCCGACGCCCCCGAGGTGCGGGAGGCGGAGGCCGCGGTCGCCGGCCGCGTCGAGAAGCTGCTCTCGATCGACGGCGACCGCACGGTCGACTCCTTCCACCGCGAGCTCGGCCACCTCATGTGGGACCACTGCGGCATGGAGCGCACCGCGGAGGGCCTGCACAAGGCCCTCGACCGCATCCCCGAGCTGCGGCGCGAGTTCTGGCGGAGCGTCAAGGTGCCCGGCTCGGCGGCCACGCTGAACCAGTCCCTGGAGAAGGCCGGCCGGGTGGCCGACTTCCTCGAGCTCGGCGAGCTCATGTGCCTCGACGCGCTGCACCGCGAGGAGAGCTGCGGCGGGCACTTCCGCGCCGAGTCCCAGACCGAGGACCACGAGGCCGCCCGCAAGGACGACGAGTTCTCCTACGTCGCGGCCTGGGAGTACACCGGCCAAGGCAGCGCCCCGGTCCTGCACAAGGAGGACCTGAACTTCGACTACGTCACCCCCAGCCAGAGGAGCTACAAGTGAGGCTCAACCTGCGCATCTGGCGCCAGGACAGTGCGGAGGACAAGGGGCGCCTCGTCGCCTACCGCGTCGACGACGCCGACGAGGACATGTCGTTCCTCGAGCTCATGGACGTCCTCAACGAGAAGCTGATCCTCGACGGCGACGAGCCGGTGGCGTTCGACCACGACTGCCGCGAGGGCATCTGCGGCGCGTGCAGCATGGTGATCAACGGTGAGCCGCACGGCCCGCAGAAGGCCACCACCACCTGCCAGCTGCACCTGCGGCACTTCCGCGATGGCGAGACGATCACCGTGGAGCCGTTCCGCGCGGCGGCGTTCCCCGTGGTCAAGGACCTCGTCGTCGATCGCGGCGCGTTCGACCGGATCATCGCCGGAGGCGGCTACATCTCCGCTCCCACCGGCGCGGCTCCCGAGGCGCACGCCGCACCCGTGCCGAAGCCGAACGCCGAGCGGGCTTTCACGGCAGCCGCCTGCATCGGCTGCGGGGCGTGCGTGGCGGCGTGCCCGAACGGGAGCGCGTCGCTCTTCCTCGGCGCGAAGATCACGCACCTCGGCGAGCTGCCGCAGGGGCAGCCCGAGCGGTCCGACCGGGTGATCCGCATGGTGAAGACGCACGACGCCGAGGGCTTCGGCGGCTGCACCAACACCGGCGAGTGCGCGGTCGCCTGCCCGAAGGAGATCCCGCTCGACGTGATCTCGCAGCTGAACCGCGACTACCTCACCGCGACGACCCACGGTCGCTGACCGCCCGCGGCACCGTTCGGTGATCTCCGTCAGGGGGCCGGGTCCGCCCAGAAGACCCGGAGCGTCTCCAGGTCGGCGCGGTTGTTCCCGGTCGGCTGGGTGAGGGCGAGGTCGCCGGTGCAGCCCGACGAGTCCTGGTCGAAGTACAGCCGCGGCACCCGCGCGCCGTCGACGAACCGCACGCGGACGCCCTCGCCGCGATCGGCCTGGCCGGCCGGGATACCGGCGCGGTTGCCCGGCGGCCCCCCGTCGTAACGCCAGCGCACCGACAGCACCGTGCCCCGTTCGGCCCCCTGGCCGGCGACGATGCCGCGGCGCTGGTCGCGCATCACGTCGGGACTGACCATTCGGGAGAACACGCCGCTGCGCCCCCCTCCGAGGTCACAGGCGACGCTCTCCGCCACGCCGGCGGCCGGGTCGCGCGGCGCGCACGACACGGCGGGCCCGGCCAGGAACGGCTCGGCGAGCGTGCGCAGCGCCGGGTCCTGGAACGCGCCGCGCGGGTCGGCGGGGGCCACGGGCGGAGCCGCAGTGGGCGGCATCTCGGGTGTCGACGTCGTGGGTGCCGCCGTGGAGGGCGCCGCCGTGGGGGATGTCGCCACCGGGGGCGCCGCGAGCGCGGTGGGCGCCTCGGTACTGGCGGGCGGCGAGCCGGCCGTGCCCGACCGTCGCGAGAGTGAGAGCGTGCCGGCGACCGAGGCGACGATCGTGACGGCGACCAGCAGGGCGACCAGCAGCGCGGCCGTGGTCTGCCAGCGGGAGCGAACCGGCGCCGGGTCGAGCTGCGCGGCGGCCGTCGTGTCGCCGCTCGCGCCGCGCCTGCCCGCATCGCGGCTCACGGCGGGAGCCTAGCGGGTCAGCGCGTGAATCGCGTCACGATGGGAACGCACAGTGACAGCCCGGTACGCCGCGCGCTGCAGGTCGTCGTAGGCTCCGGCGAGATCCAGACGTCCCGACGCCGCGGCCTGGAGCGGACGGCGTCGTACCGCAGAGAACTAAGGAAACCCTGACGTGTCATCCACCACAGACGCGTCCGCCGGCCGGGCGCAGATATCGGCACGGACGCTTCGCACGGACCGGTGGTGGTTGCCACCGCTGGCGACCTTCGCCGGGCTCACCGCATGGGTCGCGTACGCGACGGTGCGCTCGTTCCTGCAGAACAACTACTTCGTGGCGGAGTACAACTACCTCACGCCGTTCTACTCGCCGTGCGTCTCGTACGGCTGTGATCCGCACGCCTCGCACTTCGGGCAGTTCCTCCCCGACGTCTGGTTCCTGCCCTACGCCGCGGTCTCCCTGCCGTTCCTGCTGCTCTTCCGGCTCACCTGCTACTACTACCGGAAGGCGTACTACCGGGCGTTCTGGCTCTCCCCGCCGGCCTGCGCCGTGGCGGAGCCGCACGCCAGGTACTCCGGGGAGACCCGCTTCCCGCTCATCATGCAGAACCTGCACCGGTACTTCTTCTACATCGCCGGGATCATCTCGCTGATCAACACTTACGACGCGATCTACGCGTTCGTCAAGGCGGACGGCAGCTTCGGGCTCGGCCTGGGCAACCTGATCCTGCTGGCCAACGTCGTGTTCCTGTGGGCGTACACGATCTCGTGCCACTCGTGCCGCAGCATCATCGGCGGCCGGCTCAACCACTTCTCGAAGCACCCGCTGCGCTACAAGCTCTGGGTGCAGGTCTCCAAGCTCAACTCCAAGCACATGCAGCTGGCCTGGATCACGCTCGGGACGCTGGCGTTCACCGATTTCTACATCATGGCCGTGGCGGCGGGCTGGATCCCCGACCTGCGGATCATCAACTGAGGGTGGTGGCAGATGACTGAAGAGATCGAGCGCTACGAATTCGACGTCGTCGTCATCGGCGCCGGGGGTGCCGGGCTGCGGGCCGCCATCGAGGCGAGGGCGCAGGGCAAGCGCACCGCCATCATCTCCAAGTCGCTCTTCGGCAAGGCACACACGGTGATGGCCGAGGGCGGCTGCGCGGCGTCGATGGGGAACGTCAACCCCAACGACAACTGGATGGTCCACTACCGCGACACCATGCGGGGCGGGAAGTTCCTCAACAACTGGCGGATGGCCGAGCTGCACGCCAAGGAGGCCCCGGACCGCGTCTGGGAGCTGGAGACCTACGGTGCGCTCTTCGACCGCACCAAGGACGGCAAGATCAGCCAGCGCAACTTCGGCGGGCACACCTACCCGCGGCTGGCCCACGTCGGCGACCGCACCGGCCTGGAGATGATCCGCACGCTGCAGCAGAAGGTGGTGTCGCTGCAGCAGGAGGACCACGCCGAGACCGGTGACTACGAGGCCAACATCCGGGTCTTCCACGAATGCACGATCACCGAGATCTTCAAGGACGGCGCCGAGGGCGAGGGCCGGATCGCCGGCTGCTTCGGCTACTACCGCAGCACCGGCACGTTCGTCCGGTTCGACGCGCCCGCGATCGTGCTGGCCACCGGTGGGGTCGGCAAGAGCTACCAGGTCACGTCCAACTCCTGGGAGTACACCGGCGACGGCCACGCGCTGGCCCTCCGCGCGGGCGCCACGCTGATCAACATGGAGTTCCTGCAGTTCCACCCGACGGGCATGGTCTGGCCGCCGTCGGTGAAGGGGATCCTGGTCACGGAGTCGGTGCGCGGCGACGGCGGTGTGCTGCGCAACTCCGAGGGCGAGCGGTTCATGTTCAACTACGTCCCCGACGTGTTCCGCGAGCAGTACGCGGAGACCGAGGAGGAGGGCGACCGCTGGTACACCGACGCCGACAACAACCGGCGTCCGCCCGAGCTGCTGCCCCGGGACGAGGTCGCCCGGGCGATCAACTCCGAGGTCAAGGCGGGGCGGGGGAGCCCCCACGGCGGCGTGTTCCTCGACATCGCGTCGCGGCTGTCGCCCGAGGAGATCCAGAAGCGGCTGCCGTCGATGTACCACCAGTTCAAGGAGCTGGCCGACGTCGACATCACGAAGGAGCCGATGGAGGTCGGCCCCACCTGCCACTACGTGATGGGCGGCGTCGAGGTCGAGCCGGACACGGCGATGTCGAAGGTCCCCGGCCTGTTCGCCGCGGGCGAGGTCGCCGGCGGGATGCACGGCTCCAACCGGCTCGGCGGCAACTCGCTGTCCGACCTGATCGTGTTCGGCCGCCGGGCCGGGCTGGGCGCCGCGGAGTACGTCGACGCGCTCGCCGGGGTGCGTCCCGCCGTGCGGATCGACGACGTGGCACAGGCACAGGACCGCGCGCTGCTGCCGTTCTCCAGCGCCACCGAGGGTGGGGAGAACCCGTTCGTCGTCCAGCTGGAGCTCCAGAAGACGATGAACGACCTCGTCGGCATCATCCGCAAGGCCGACGAGATGGAGCAGGCGCTCAAGGCACTGCAGGAGATCGCGACGAAGGCGCGCACCGTCACCGTCGAAGGCGGCCGGGCGTTCAACCCGGGCTGGCACCTGGCCCTGGACCTGCGCAACATGCTGCTGGTCTCGCTGTGCGTGGCGAAGGCCGCGCTGGAGCGGCAGGAGAGCCGGGGCGGGCACACCCGCGACGACTTCCCCGTCATGGACTCCGACTGGCGGCACCTGCTGCTCGTGCTGTCCGCGAACGGCGAGGACGACATCCACCTGGTCCGCCAGGAGCAGATGGCGATGCGGCCCGAGCTGCTGGACCTGTTCGAGATGGACGAGCTGAAGAAGTACTACACCGGCGAGGAGCTGGGCGGACACCGAACGGAGCTTGCGGAGTGAGCATCCAGCACCGAGCCGGGGAGGCTGCCAAATGAGCTATGACGCGCAATTCCGCGTGTGGCGGGGTGACGACGAGAAGGGCGAGCTCGTCGACTACCCGGTGGAGGTGAACGAGGGCGAGGTCGTCCTCGACATCATCCACCGGCTGCAGCAGACCGCCGCCCAGGACCTCGCCGTCCGCTGGAACTGCAAGGCCGGCAAGTGCGGCTCGTGCAGTGCGGAGATCAACGGCAAGCCGCGGCTGATGTGCATGACCCGGATGTCCACGTTCGAGGAGGACGAGGTCATCACGGTCACGCCCCTGCGGACGTTCCCGGTGATCCGCGATCTCGTCACCGACGTGTCGTTCAACTACACGAAGGCGCGCGAGATCCCGAGCTTCGCGCCCCCTGCGGGCGTGGGGCCCGGTGAGTACCGGATGCAGCAGGTCGACGTGGAGCGGAGCCAGGAGTTCCGCAAGTGCATCGAGTGCTACCTGTGCCAGAACACCTGTCACGTGGTGCGCGACCACGAGGAGAACAAGGAGAACTTCGCCGGCCCGCGCTACCTGATGCGGATCGCGGAGCTCGACATGCACCCTCTCGACGCCGCCGACCGGCAGGAGGCTGCTCAGGAGGAGCACGGCCTCGGCTACTGCAACATCACCAAGTGCTGCACCGAGGTCTGCCCCGAGCACATCAAGATCACCGACAACGCGCTCATCCCGCTCAAGGAGCGCGTGGTGGACCGCAAGTACGACCCGCTCGTCTGGCTGGGCAACAAGATCCGTCGACGGGGTGCCGACGGTGACGGGCGAGGCGGCTCGGGTGCGGGGGTCAGCGCGACCAGGTCGACGAACCCGGGCGGTGGGCCGACCTCCTCGCCGGCGTAGCCGTCAGCCGAGCGAGCGGCGCAGCTCCTCCAGCTTTGCCTTCGCCGCCGCCGCGCGCTCGGCCTCCTGATGCTCGATGCTCCGGCCCGCGGCGGTGCCCTCCGCCAGCTCGGCGGCCCCGATCGAGGCGGCGTACCGGCCCTCGATCTTGTCGCGCACGTGGTCGAGGCTCGGCACGCCGTGCTCGTCGTAGTCGGGCGCGGGCGGGGCCGGCGGGGTGGGGTCCGGCACGATCTCCGCCTCGATCGGCTCCGGCTTCCGCTCCGGCGACGGCTCGGTCACGGCGGCTCCTCTCGTTTCGACGTCCGGCGTCGCCCACGCTACGCCGCCGGAGGGGGTGCCCGAGCTGTGCAGGCGACCCCGGTCGCACATCGATGATGGTGTCGGCACACCGACTGCAGTCGGTGCGCCAGCACCGGATTCGGTGTGTGAGCGGGCCGGATAACGTGGCGGCGTGACGACCTCCGAGCGGCCCTACGGATCATGGCCCACGCCCATCACGTCCGAGCTGGTCACGGCGGCGGCGGTGCGGCTGGGCGAGGTGCGGATCGACGGCGCCGACGTGGTGTGGGCCGAAGGGCGGCCCGCCGAGGGAGGCCGCACGCAGCTGGTGCGTCGCACCCCCGACGGCGTCACCACCGACCTGCTGCCCGAGGGGCGGAACGCGCGTACCGCCGTGCACGAGTACGGCGGCGCGGCGTGGTGGGTGCGCGACGGCGTCGTCTGGTTCGTCGACTGGGCCGACCAGCGGCTGTACCGGCTGGCCCGCGGTGGGGAGCCGGAACCGATCACCGCGGAGCCGGCAGAGCCCCGCGCGGACCGCTACGCCGACGGCGACGTCTCCCCGGACGGCGCCACGATCGTCTGCGTGCGGGAGCGGCACGCGGGACCGTCGGCGGCCGAGGTGCGCAACGAGGTGGTCCGGCTCGCCGCGGACACCCCGTCCGAGCCGGAGGTGCTCGTCAGCGGCCCGGACTTCGTGGCGGCTCCCCGGCTCAGCCCGGACGGCGCCACGCTGGCCTGGGTGCAGTGGAACCACCCGTCGATGCCGTGGGACGACACGCAACTCGTGGTCCGCGACCTCGAGTCCGGCGAGGAGACGGTGGTGGCCGGCGGGCCGGGGGAGTCGGTCCTGGAGCCACGCTTCGAACCGGACGGGTCGCTGCTGTTCCTGTCCGATCGCACGGACTGGTGGAACCTCTACCGCTGGACACCCGGCTCCGACATCGAGACCGTCGTGCGCCTCGAGGCGGAGATCGGTGTGCCTGCCTGGGTGTTCGGATCGGCCCGCTACGTGCGGCTCGACGACGGGCGGGTGGTGTTCGCGCGGTGGCGCGACGGGCGCGACGGGCTCGCCGTCCGGCAGACCGACGGTTCCGTGGTCGATCTGGACGTCCCGTTCTCGGTGATCGCGGCCGTGCGCACGGCAGGGCCAGGGGCGGTGATCGTGATCGCGGGCAGCCCCACCGAGGAGCCCGGGGTGCATCGGGTCGACGTCGCCACCTCGGCGGTCGAGACGCTGCGTGCGCCACGGGACCTGGGCCTGCAGCCCGCGCAGATCTCGGTGCCCGAGCACATCACGTTCGACTCGGTGGACGGCTCCGGCGAGCCACGGCGGGCGCACGCGCAGTTCTACCCGCCGGCCTCGGCCGACTCGCGCGGCCCGGAGGGCGAGCTCCCGCCGCTGCTGGTGCAGATCCACGGAGGCCCGACGGGGGCCGCGGCGCCCGTGCTGAGCACCAGCGTGCAGTACTGGACGAGCCGCGGCTTCGCCGTGGTCGACGTCGACTACGGCGGCTCCACCGGCTACGGCCGCACCTACCGCGAGGAGCTCCTCGGGGAGTGGGGCGTGATCGACGTCGCCGACTGCCTCGCGGCCGCGCGCCGGCTCGCCGAGCTCGGCCGCGTCGACGGCGACCGGTTGTGCATCCGCGGCGGTTCCGCGGGCGGGTTCACCACGCTCGCGGCCCTGGCCCGCGACGACACCCCGTTCGCCGCCGGCGCCGACCACTTCGGCGTGGCCGACCTGGAGGCGCTCGCCGCCGACACCCACAAGTTCGAGAGCCGCTACCTCGACCGGCTGGTCGGCCCGTACCCGCAGGCCCGCGACGTCTACGTGGAGCGCTCGCCGATCCACCACGTCGAACGCTTCACGCGTCCGCTGATCGTGCTGCAGGGCGCGGAGGACGAGGTCGTGCCACCGAACCAGAGCGAGATGATCGTCGACGCGCTGCGCGCCCGCGGCACCCCGGTGGCGTACCTGCTGTTCGAGGGCGAGCAGCACGGGTTCCGGCGGGCGGAGAACATCCGCCGGGCGATGGACGCGGAGCTCAGCTTCTACTCCCAGGTGCTGGGCTTCGACCTGCCGGCCGGGGAGGGCATCGAGCCCGTCGTCGTGAAGAACCTGAAGTAGGGCCCGCCCGGTCGCGTCCCGGCCACCCAGGCCCTACGAGTCCTGGAGATCAGTATTCGACCTTCAGATCGATGTATCTGTCGCCGGCGTTCTTGTCGACGTAGACCGTGTGTGGTCCGGCTTCGAAGTCGCAGGTGACAGTGCGTGGCGGGTCGGACGGAAGTACCGAACCTTCGCAAGCCCAGAGATCGAATACCCAATTGTGGGGGTCATCCCTGTTGTGTCCGCTGGAGGAGACCACATCGATCGTGATGCGAGCGGTCCCCGGCGTGGCGGCAACGAAATGCGCAAGGCAGGGTGCGGCATTGCCCACCATGTCGTAGTACTCCGGCGCCATCTCGTGTTTCTCGCCGCAGCTCTTGCCGGTGACGGTGTCGGCGTATGCTGTGTCGGGTACGCCTATCGTCAGACCGGTCATTGCTCCGATGGTGGCTGCGACTACGCCGATGGACCGTAGTAGGGTCGCGCTCATACTTCCCCCTGAATATCCGCGGTTGTCGACCGCCTGGACGTCGAGGCAGGACGAGGGTAACAGCGGGAAAGCGGGGGAGTGGCGGCCTTGATGCGACCTTGATGTTCGATGACTCGTAGAAGTCCGAGGGACGTTCACGATTGCAAACGAACCGGCGTTTGCAATCGTGAACGTCCATGAATGACGTTCCGATCGTTCGGGTTCTGCGGCGTCGGTCCAGGCCGGCACGGCGTCGTGCTCGGCGTCGACGGGCGCCGCGCTTCGGGGGATCGGAGCATGGAGGTGGAGATACTGGCGCGGTAGGGTTGTGTCGAGCGTCGTTACGCTCCGCCGGTCCCAGCCCCGCCGTCGGCGCCGACGCCGGCAAGCGGCGCCGGCTCCCCCGGCTGGACGGCAGCCCGCCGACTGCGTGAGGAGCGGCGCTGTACGTACTCGGCCAACTTGCTCAGGCCGTAGTTGATCAGGACGAACACCAGAGCGACTGCGATGTACATCTGCAGCGTGAGGTTGATGCCCTCCTGTCCGAGGAAGAACTGGATCACGACGTTGGCGGTGCGTACGAACTCGGAGAAGTTGAAGATCACGAACCCGAGCGACGTGTCCTTCACGATCACGACGAGCTGGCTGATCAGAGCCGGGAGCATGATCCGGAACGCCTGCGGCAGGAGAATGAGCCGTATCACCTGGAAGCGGGAGAGCCCCACCGCGTACGCCGCCTCCGACTGGCCGCGCGGCAGCGCGGCAACCCCGGAGCGGAGGATCTCAGCGATGATCACGCAGTTGTACGCCGTCAGACCGATGACCAGGTACCACAGCGGCGGCAGGGAGATCCCGGCCTCCGGGAGCACCCGGGCGGCGAAGTAGATCGTGATGACCACGGGTAGGCCGCGCAGCAGCTCGATCACGCTGACCACGAGCCAGCGGTAAGCGGGCGTACTGGTGATCCGCGTGACCGCCAGCGCCGTCCCGATGACGAGCGCGAACACGAGGGTGAGTGCGGCGGCCGCTGCGGTGTAGGCGAATCCGCCGGCCAGCGCGCTCCACGTGGCCACGAAGTAGCGGTTGGCGGGGTTGAACAGCGGCCCCCACTTCTCGCCGTCCAGCTGGCCGTTCGCGGCGAGCTGGAGGATGGCCAGTACGAGCAGGCCGGCGAGGACGAGCAGTGCCACCACCGTGCCGATCACGGTGTTGCGTCTGGCTCGCGGGCCGGGCGCGTCGAAGAGAACGGTGGTCATCGCTTCACCTCGATCTTGCGCTCGATCACGCCGAGCCCGATTCCGGCCGGGATGGTGATCGCGAGATAGGCGATCGCGATACCGGTGAGGATGGACAGAGCCGAGTGTCCGCCGGCGGCCGAGAGCGTGCCGTCGACAGAGAACAGCTCACCTGTCACGCCGAACGCGCCGACGATCGCCGAGTTCTTGATCATTGCGATGACGACGCTACCGAGCGGGGGGATGACCGACCGCAGCGCCTGTGGCAGCACGACGGTTCCCAGCGTCTGCTGGAACGTCAGGCCGATCGCCCTGGCGGCCTCGGCCTGTCCCGGCGCCACGGAGTTGATGCCGGCGCGCACCGCCTCGCAGACGAAGGCAGCTGTGTAAAAAGTCAGTCCGGCGACGCCGGGCCAGAAGAATGCGTTCCCGGCCAACGTCGGGAACGTGATGCCGACGAGAGGCATCGCGAACGCGAAGATGAACAGCACGACAACCAGCGGTGAGTTGCGGAACACCGTGACCCACGCCTGGCCGATGAAGCGCAGCGGGGGAACGGGGGACACGCGGAACGCGGCGAGCATCGTGCCGAGCGCCAGGGCGCCGATGGCAGCGAAAAGGCAGATGCGCAGCGTTCCGAGGAAGCCGCTGAAGAATAGTGGGAACTCCGCTGTCAGCGCGTCCATCTCGAGACTCCGGTGGAAATCAGGGCGTGGGTGACCGGCCGGAAACCGGAATGTCCCGGCCGGTCACCCGCCGCGCGGCTGTCAGCTGCAGGCGTCAGCGGGGGGGAGGGCCGGTGCCTCGGGCTCCACCTTGCCCGCGCTGGCTGCCCACGCGGCCTGGTAGCTCCCGTCGGCCGCAGCGTCCTTGAGGGTCTGGTTGATGAACTCGCAGAAGGCGACATCGCCCTTCGCGATACCGATGCCGTAGGGCTCCTCGGTGAACTTCTGGTCGACGAGCTTGAACGCACCCTGGCTGGACTCGATCAGCCCGAGAAGGATCACGTTGTCCGTGGTGACGGCTTCGACCTGACCGTTGCGCAGGGCGTCGGCGCACTTCGAGTACACGTCGAACAGGACGATGTTGGCGGGGTCGACGTACTGCTCGATGTTCTTGCCCGGCGTCGAGCCGGTCGCCGAGCAGACCCGGGCGTTCGCCCCGCGCAGCGAGTCGGGACCGGTGATCGTCGTGTTGTCCGCGGCCACCATCAGGTCCTGGCCGGCGACGTAGTAGGGGCCGGCGAACGAGACCCGCTCCTTGCGGGCGTCGTTGATCGTGTACGTCGCGACGACGACGTCGACCTGGTTGTTCGCGACGACCTCTTCGCGGATGCGGGACGGTGTCTCGGTGTAGGTGATCTGCTCGGGGGAGAGGCCGAGCTTGCTGGCGATGATCTTGGCGATCTCGACGTCGAAGCCGACGGGGTTTCCGTCCAGGCCTTTGAGCCCGAACAGCGGCTGGTCGAACTTCGTGCCGACGCGCAGCGTGCCGGCGTCGTGGATCCGGGCCATGGCGGAGCCGGCTGGGAACGTCGCGTCCTCGGCGACGGGCGGTGCCTGGCCTGACGACCCCAGTTGGGCCTGCTCACCGCAGGCAGTAGCGGTCAGCACCAGGGCCGCCGCGATGGCGGCGATCCGGGTGATGTGGGAAAGGCGCATGATCGTGCTGGTCCTTCCGTCGGAAAGCTGGTGGTGCGAGTCAGTGCGTGAGGATCTTGCCGAGGAAGTCCTTGGCACGGGCGGACGTGGGGTTGGAGAAGAACGTGTCGGGGGCGTTGTCCTCGACGATCTCTCCGTCGGCCATGAACACCACCCGGTTGGCCGCGCGGCGGGCGAAGCCCATCTCGTGGGTCACCACGAGCATGGTCATCCCCTCTTTCGCGAGGGTGGTCATGACGTCCAGGACCTCCTGGACCATCTCCGGGTCGAGCGCCGAGGTGGGCTCGTCGAAGAGCATCACCTTCGGCTTCATCGCCAGGGCGCGGGCGATCGCGGCGCGCTGCTGCTGGCCGCCGGAGAGCTGGGCCGGGTACTTGTCCTTCTGGTTCGCGATCCCGACGCGTTCGAGCAGGGCCAGGCCGTGCTTCTCGGCCTCGGCCTTGCTCACCTTGCGGACCTTGGTCGGACCGAGGGTGACGTTCTCGAGAATCGTCTTGTGCGCGAAGAGGTTGAAGCTCTGGAACACCATGCCGACGTCGGCGCGCAGGGCGGCGAGGGACTTGCCTTCCTCGGGCAGGCGCTTGCCGTCGATCTCGATGACGCCGCTGTCGATCGGCTCGAGCCGGTTTATCGCACGGCACAGCGTGGACTTGCCGGAGCCCGAGGGCCCCAGCACCACCACGACCTGGCCGGTCTGGACCTCGAGGTTGATGTCGCGCAAGACGTGCAGCTCGCCGAAGTGCTTGTCGACGGACGCCATCCGGATCATGAGAGTGTCGGTCATGCAGGGCCTCCGGGCATGGCGGGACGCTAGGGCGATTCGGACACCACAGTCCAGCACCTTGAGCAACCCATAGGGTTGCGCTCCTATAACGCTCTTGGTCTTGGGGAGGGTGGGAGAGTGCACATCCTGCTGGTCGAGGACGACGACCGCGTGGCGGCCGCCCTGCGTCCCGCCCTGCACCGGCACGGGATAACCACCACCCGGCTGGCCGTCGGGCGGGGAGCGGAGGACCACCTCGCGGATGTCGACATCGTGCTGCTCGACCTGGGCCTGCCCGACATCGACGGCGTCGACGTGTGTCGGGCGATCCGGGAGAGGAGCGACGTGCCGGTGATCGTCGTGTCGGCTCGTGGAGAGGTGGACGACCGCATCCTCGGCCTGCACTCCGGCGCCGACGACTACCTCGTGAAGCCCTACGACATCGGCGAGCTCGTGGCCCGCGTGCACGCGGTGTACCGGCGTCGTCGGATCGCGACGCCCAGCGGGCCCGAGGACGTGGTCGAGATCGACGGTGTGCGCGTGGACCTGCACAAGCACACGGTCACGGTGGAGGGGAAGTCGATCAACCTCACGCGTAAGGAGTTCCAGGTGCTCGCGCTGCTCGCCACCGCGGGTGGTGCCGTGTGCACCCGCAGCCGGATCGTCGCCGAGGTGTGGGGCCGGTCGTGGGCGGGCGCCAACCGCACGCTCGACGTGCACGTCGCCACGCTGCGCACGAAGCTCGGCAAGCCGGAGTCCGTGCAGACGGTCCGCGGTGTGGGGTACCGGCTCGGAAGCCCCGGCGCCGATCCGGCGAGCAAGGAGTAGACCGTGGCCGCCCGGCTCCTGGTGATCGTGCTGTTCCTGGTGGGTCTCCTGGCGGCCGGGCTCGGGGTGCCGCTCGCGCTGTCCTACGCCCAGGCCCGGCAGCTCGCGATGTTCACCGACCGGCTCACCGACACGATCTTCTACGCCTCGGTCGCCGAGCGGCCGATCACGCAGGCGGACACCACGGGCCTCGCGGCCGAGCTCGCCCGCTACGACGCCGTCTACGGGGTGGCCGTACTCGTGCTCGACGAGGACGGCCGGCTGGTGGCGACCTCACGACAGCCCCCGCCGGCCCTGGACGCGGACGCGCGCGAGCGGGTGGAGCTCGCGCTGGCCAACCGCCGCTCGGAGGTCTACCCCCTGCTCCTGCCGTGGGACGAGCGCCCGCTGGTGCTCGCCGAGCCGGTGCTGGTGGACACCGAGGTGCGCGGGGCGGCCGTCACCGTCGCACCGACCGACGCGCTGCGCACCGAGGAGCTGCGGGTGTGGTCGCTGGTGGTGGCGGCCGGCCTGGCCGCGCTGGCGATGGGCGTCGTCGTCGCGCTCCCGATCGTCCGCTGGATCCTGCGCCCCGTCCGCCGTCTCGACGAGGGCACCGACCGGGTCGCGGCCGCCGTGCTGGCCGGAGCCGACCCGGAACCGGTGGCCGACGGGTCCGGGCCGCCGGAGCTGCGGCGGCTGTCGGTCTCGTTCGACCGGATGGCCGACACGGTGGCCCAGGCCTACGGCGCGCAGCGCGCGTTCGTCGCCGACGCGAGCCACCAGCTGCGCAACCCGCTCACGGCGCTGCGGCTGCGGCTGTCCAACCTGGACGGGCACGTCGACACGGTCGCGGCCGAGGACCACGCCGCCGCGCTCGAGGAGGTCGAGAGGCTGTCCACGCTGCTCGACGGGCTGCTGGCGCTCGCTCGGGCCGAACGCACCGCGCCGCCGGTCGTCGCCGACGTCGACGCGGGCGTGGAGGACCGGCTCGAGGCGTGGCGGCCGCTCGCCGAGCACATGGACCTGCAGCTCGTCCGCGGTGGCCCGACCGGCCTGCGGGTGGTGGCGACGGAGGGGGCCATCGAGACCGTGCTCGACGCCGTGCTGGACAACGCGGTCAAGTTCGCCCCGCCGGGCAGCGCGATCTCCGTGCGCACCGCCACCGTCGACGGCCTGGTGGAGATCGCGGTGCGCGACATCGGGCCCGGCATGGCGGCCGAGGAGTTGGACCGTGCCACCGGCCGGTTCTGGCGCAGCCCGGTCCAGAGCAACACCGAGGGCTCCGGGCTCGGGCTGGCGATCGCCGCCCGCACGCTCGAGGTGGCCGGCGGCGAGCTGGCGCTCGAGCTGCCGGCCGGTGGCGGCCTGCGGGTGGTGGCGAGGTTCCCGCGGCCGCCGGAGGGCGCCGACGGGGAGTCCGCGGAGTTGCAGCAAGGTGGCCTTACTGCAACGACGCAGCAGTAAGGCCACCTTGCTGCAACCGGCGGCGGGGGAGCACCGCGCGCAGCAACAGGTGCGCGAGCAGTCCGAGCGGCCCCAGCAGGATCGTCAGCACCAGCACCGGGGCCATGACCAGCGCGTGGATGCCGCGCTCCCGGCTGTCGAGGTAGATGAAGCGGCCCACGAACAGGTCGAACGCGATGAAGTGGGCCCAGCCGGCCGCCGCGCCCACGGGGGTGCCGAGGAGTGCGGCGACGCCGGTCAGCTCCGGTGACGCGACAGCGGCGAACACCGTGGCGAACTGCGGGAACACCAGCGCGGCGTAGACGAGCACCGGCGGCACGACGATCAGCGGCGAGCCGATGATCCGGCGCGTGACCGACCAGCCGGGAGCGAGGATCATCAGCGCCCAGAACGGCGCCGCGAGCGGGAACGTGAGCGTGAACAGCAGCTGCGGATCCATGGGTGCCTCAGACGGTCGTGGGGACGGACGGGAGAGGGCCGCGGGCCCGGTCGCGCAGCACCCGGGCGAGCGCACCGCCGGTGCTCACCAGGACGACCGCGAGCGCGACGAGGGTGAGGGCGTCGGGGGCGAGCAGGGGCTGACCGCGCAGGGCCTGCCAGGTGAGCAGCACGACGAGCGCGGCGTATCCGGCGGCGGCGATCTGCACGATCCGGACGCGGGCGGTCTCGTCGAGGTGGCCGCGGCCCACCGCTGCGAGCCCGGCGGCGAGCAGCGGCAGCAGCTGCAGCGCGTGCATGCCGATGAAGTGACCGATCCGCAGGTCCCCACCCGTTGTGCTCCACCCGACGAGGGGCAGGCCGGGGCCCCCGTCCGGCACGCCGACGGAGTGGGCCCCGACCGCCGACATGACGAACCCGACGCTCATGCCCGCCAGCGCGACGACCAGCCCCAGCCGCACGGCCGACGCCGTGACGCGATCGATTCCCCGTGCGCGGATGAACTGCAACGCGACGGCCACGGTCGCGAAGTAGAACCCGGTGATGGCCGCACCCATGACGTTGAAGAGGATCCCGTCGAACAGGGTGTCGTCGTTGAAGTGGCTGCGCACGCCGCGGGCCGCCTGCGCCATGATGATCAGCTGCTCGGAGCCGAGCACGGCGACGATCGCCCAGCCGGTTCGCCGCATGACCCGCCCGGGCAGCAGGGAGAGCAGCCACGCCAGGGTGGCGGCGTACAGCGCGATGGACAGCGAGAACTTCAGGGGCTTGAACCACAACGGCGCCCCGAGCAGGGTGCGCTGGTCGACCACGGCGAGCACCGCCGTCACGAGGACGAGGGCGGCCATCGCGACCGCCAGCCCGTAGAGGCCGGGATGCCCGCGCCGGGCGTCCGCGAGGATCGTGCGCATGACCACTCCTGTCTGACACTGTTAGTCTCTACGAGCGGCGCCAGTATGTTGCTGGTTGCCTAACAGTGTCAAGGAGAACTGTCATTGTCAGTTGAAGGGTCGGTGCGGGAACGGCGGCGGGCCGAGACCGTGCGCGAGATCAAGGCGGCCGCGCTCGAGCAGCTCGCCGAGGGCGGCCCCACGGGCCTCTCGCTGCGCGGGGTCGCACGGGCCGTCGGGATGACGGTGCAGTCGCTCTACCACTACTTCGACAGTCGCGATGCCCTGCTCACGGCGCTCGTCGTCGACGGGCACCGGGCGCTGACCGCTGCCGTCCAGGAGAACGTGGAGGCCAGCCGCGGGCAGCCGCACGCAGAGCGGCTCTTCGCGGCCTCCAACGCCTACCGGCGCTGGGCCCTCGCGAACCGCGCCGCGTTCCTGCTGCTCTACGGCACCCCGGTGCCCGGCTACGAGCCGCCGTCGAGCGAGGAGCTGATCGACGCCCTGGTCGGGTTGGCCACGCCGTTCCTCGAGGTCGTCTTCGACGGGTGGAGCGCGGAGCAGCTCGCCCGCGTGCCCCTGCAGCCGGGGGCGGAGCGGCTCGCCGAGGTCGAACCCGGGCGCGTGCCGCTGCCCGCCGGCGCGCTGGCGCTGTTCTACGAGCTGCGGGCGCAGATCCACGGCCTCGTGATGCTCGACCTCGTCGGCCACCTCGCTCCGATGGAGCGCTACGGCGAGGACCTGTTCCGCGGAATGATGAGCCGCACGGCCGCCGAGCTGGCAGCGCTTCGCGGCGAGGGTTGATCAGGGGTCCTTCTGGCTCCGGAAGAAGCTCTCCGCCCCCGGGTGGAGCGGCACCGGCTGCGTCCCGATCGCGGCCCGCAGATCGATCGTGAGGGCCGCCGGGCTCACCGCCGCCAGCTGTTCCTGGGCCGCGAACAGACCCTGCACCAGCGCGCTCGCCACGTCGTCGTGCATGCCCGCACCGACGACCAGGAAGTTGCGCACGAACAGCGTGGTGATCGGCTCCGGGATGCCGTAGCTCTGCGCCGGGACGGTGCCCGCGGCGTACTCCGGGTACGCGGCGCGCACCGGCGTGATGAGGTCATCGAGGTTCAGCAGCCGGATCGGCAGCTCCTCCGCGAGCGTCGTGACGCCCCGCGTGGGCAGGCCCCCGGACCAGAAGAACGCGTCGATCTCACCGCTCGCCACCGCGTCGACCGACTCGTTGATCCCGAGCCGCAGCGCCTGGAAGTCGGTCGCGGGGGAGAGCCCGGCGGCGGCCAGCAGGCGTTCGGCGATCACGTGCACCCCGGAGTCGGGCGCGCCGACCGAGACCCGGGTGCCGCGCAGGTCGGCGAGTTTCGCGGCCGGCGACGAGGCCGGCACCACGACGTGCACGACGTCGTCGTAGATGCGGGCGAGGGCCCGAGGAGCCCGCGGATCGCCCGCGGGGGCGCGGGCGAGCTGGGCGGCCGCGGTGTCCACCTGGCTGAACACCACGTCCGCCGCGCCCGAGGCGAGCCGGTCCAGGTTGTCCACCGACCCGGCCGTGGACAGCACCACCGGGCGGGCGTCGAGGTCGAGCTGCGCCTGCCACGCGTCGGCCAGCGCGTTGCCCAGGTTGTAGTAGACGCCCTCGGTGCCACCGGTCGCGAGCGTGAGCCGCACGCCGGTGAACCGCGAGGCGCAGGCGGGCAACCCGGCCAGCCCGAGCGCGGCGGCGCCGAACAGCAAGCCCCGCAGGACCGTGCGGCGATCCACCATGCGGGGCATCCTGCCGTGCCCGGCCGGTGCGGTCGACCGGGCGGCCACGGCCTACCCTGGATCGCTGTGACCCGCAGCTACACCATCCGCACCTACGGGTGTCAGATGAACGTGCACGACTCCGAGCGGATGGCCGGGTTGCTCGAGGCCGCGGGCTACGAGCGATCCGGCTCCGAGGACGCCGACGTCGTCGTGTTCAACACCTGCGCCGTGCGCGAGAACGCCGACAACCGGCTCTACGGCAACCTCGGCCACCTGCGGCCGGTCAAGGACGCGCACCCGGGGATGCAGATCGCCGTGGGCGGCTGCCTCGCGCAGAAGGACCGCGACACCATCGTGCGCAAGGCGCCCTGGGTCGACGTCGTGTTCGGCACGCACAACGTGCACGCGCTGCCGGTGCTGCTGGAACGCGCCCGGCACAACCAGACCGCCCAGGTGGAGATCGCCGAGTCGCTGGAGGTGTTCCCGTCCACGCTGCCGGCCCGCCGCGAGTCGGCCTACGCCGGCTGGGTCTCGATCTCCGTCGGGTGCAACAACACCTGCACGTTCTGCATCGTCCCGTCGCTGCGCGGCAAGGAGAAGGACCGCCGCCCCGGCGACGTCCTCGCCGAGGTGCAGGCACTCGCCGCCGACGGCGTCCTCGAGGTCACGCTGCTCGGCCAGAACGTCAACTCCTACGGCGTCGAGTTCGGCGACCGCGGCGCGTTCGCCAAGCTGCTGCGCGCCTGCGGCGACGTCGAGGGCCTGGAGCGGGTGCGGTTCACCTCGCCGCACCCGCGCGACTTCACCTCCGACGTGATCGCGGCGATGGCCGAGACGCCGAACGTGTGCCCGCAGCTGCACATGCCGCTGCAGTCCGGCTCCGACGACGTGCTGCGCCGGATGCGCCGCTCCTACCGCTCGTCGCGCTACCTGGCGATCATCGACGAGGTGCGCGCGTCGCTGCCCGACGCGGCGATCTCCACCGACATCATCGTCGGCTTCCCTGGCGAGACGGAGGAGGACTTCCAGGCCACCCTCGACGTGGTCGCGAAGGCCCGGTTCACGCAGGCGTTCACGTTCCAGTACTCGCCGCGCCCCGGCACCCCGGCCGCGACGCTCCCCGACCAGCTGCCCAAGGCCGTCGTCCAGGAGCGCTACGAGCGGCTCGTCGCGTTGCAGGAGGAGATCTCCTGGCAGCAGAACCGGGCCGTCGAGGGCCGGGTCGTCGAGGTGCTGGTTTCCACCGGGGAGGGCCGCAAGGACGGCGCCACCCGCAGGATGAGCGGACGCGCCCGCGACGGGCGGCTCGTGCACTTCGCCCCCGGTGACCTCCCCATCCGGCCCGGCGACGTCGTGGAGGTGGCGATCGGTTACGGCGCGCCGCACCACCTGGTGGCCGACGGTCCGGTCCTGTCCCACCGGCGCACCCGGGCCGGCGACGTCCACGAGTCCGGCACCCGCCCCGGCGGCCCCGCCACCGGACTCGGCCTACCGGGCTTCGGCGCGCCCCCTGCCCAGCCCGCGGCGGCCGCGCCCGCCTGCGGAGCGCACGCGTGACCGACGAGGGAGACGAACGCAAGGTGCCCGACGAGCTCGCAGCCCTCGACGCCGAGCTGCGTCACGCGGAGCGGCGCGCGGAACACCGCATCGACCCCGGGCCGGCCGCGCTGGCCGTGTCGGTCGCGATGCTCGCGCTGATCGGATCGTTGATGTTGCCGTGGACGGGTGCCGTGCGGGGCTGGGAGGTGCTCGCGGGCATCGCCGCGCTCGGCCTGCTCCCGCCGCTCTTCGCCGGCACCTCGCTCGCCTTCGGGTTGGTGTGCTCCGCACTCGCCCTCGCCACGCGCTGGTTCGGCCTGGCCTGGCTCGCGGCCGTCGGCTGCGGGTTCTCCGTGGTCACCGGGGTGTGGGCGATCTGGTCGCGCCAGGTCGGCGTGCCCGCAGGCGGCACGGGGGCGGGCTTCGGCCTGGTGCTGGCGGTGCTCGCCGTGCTGGTGCTCGCGGGGAGCTGGGTGCGGATCGCAACGCGCCGCTGATCATCAGTTCGGTGCGTCGGCGGCCGCATGTGGCCGTTTCGGCTCCCGGCCGGTGATCTTGCCCTGGTGAGGCGTCAACAGGTCCATGATCACCGGATCGGTGCCGGGGGCGGCCACATGCGGCCGCCTGCGCGCCCAGCGGGTGATCCTCGCGCGGGTCGCCGCTGTTCAGCGGCCAGCGTCGTCCGTGGCGTGATCATCGCTCGGGTGCAGGCACGGCCGCATGTGGCCGTGAGCGCACTCGGCCGATGATCAAGCGGCGGTGCGCAGGGCGGCCCGGATCTGGGCGACGACGTGGTCGGGGCGGCTGGTCAGGTCGTGCCAGGTGAAGCGCAGCACGGTCCAGCCGGCCCGGACGAGGGCGTTGCCCTTGCGGCGGTCGGTGCGGAAGCGGTCGACGTCGGTGTGCCAGGCCCAGCCGTCGATCTCGATGGCCAGCCGGACGGCGGGGAACGCGATGTCGATCTTCCACTGGTCGAACGGCATTCCCAGCTGCCAGCCGGTGACGCCGGCCCGGCGCAGCAGGTTGACCAGGATCCGTTCGGCGGCGGAGTCGGCACGGTCGGCGGCGGCGATGAGCAGCGCGGCGACGCGGGCGAAGCCGCGGGCGCCCATGTTGCGGCAGTAGGCCCGGTACGCGTCGTCGAACGCGACGTGTTTCTGCAGGGCGCGGTCCAGGAACACCGAACCGTCCGGCACGGTGATCGCGGTTTCCAGCGCCGCGAGCGGCCGGCTCGTGAGCCGCAGCTCCCGGGAGTGCGTGACATCGGCGGGGTCCAGGTCGCGCCGGCGTACGGCGACACCCGGGTGGCCACGGAGACCGAGGTGCCGCGGCACGGTGACGGTCACCGTGTCCGGCGCTCTGTCCAGCATCCCGTGCCACCACGCCGCGGCGGGCCCTGAGATCGTGCACTCTGCGCCGGCCCACAAGCCGGCAGCCCGGATCCGGGCGCGGTCGCTGTACGGGTGACCGCCCGCGAGGTACACCCGTGGCGCCACCCGGTCCCAGCCGTCGTCCTGGGCGCGCCGGCGCAGTGTCCGTGCCGCGAGCCCGTGCTGCTCGGCCTGAGCGCACGTGACCAGGCCGTCCTGGTACCGGAGGAGGGCGAGCAACGTCGGGTGTGTGGTCATCTCCGCAGCGTCGCGCGGTGTGCTGCGTCCCGTGGCCGTTTCCCGAAAGTCGCTGCCATGATCATCGGACCGGTGCATCGGCGGCCACATGCGGCCGGTGATGCACCGTGGCGGTGATCTTGGTTCGGGGAGTCCGGCGTGATCAGCAGCTCGGTGCGTGGGTGGCCACATGCGGCCGCCCACGCACCGAATGGGTGATCATGGTGGCGTCAGCGGTGCTGAACCGCCTGCTCCGCCGTCGCCAGCCACTCGCGCCACTGGTCGGCCTGGTTCGTGGCCTGCTCGGCACGGCGGTTGTCGCCGGCCGCGCGGGCTTTCTCGGCCTGCGCCTCGAACTGGGCCACGCGCTCGCGGAACTGTGCCACGCGCGCCTCGGCCTCCGGGTCGGTGCGGTGCCACTGCCGGTCGGCCGCGTCGCGGACCCTCTCCTCGACGGCGCGCAGGCGTGCCTCCAGCGAGCGGATGTCGTCCCGCGGGACCTTGCCGATCTCCTCCCACCGTTCCTGGACCGCGCGCAACGCCGCCCGCGCCGCCGCCGGGTCGGAGGTGTCGATCTTCTCGGCGTCGGCGAGCAGTGCCTTCTTGGCATCCGCGTTCGCCGCGAACTCGGCGTCGCGTTCGGCGAACGTGTCGGACCTCCGCGCGAAGAACACGTCCTGGGCGGTGCGGAAGCGCTGCCAGAGCGAGTCGTCGGCCTCCTTCTGCGCGCGCCCGGCCGCCTTCCACTCGGTCATCAGGTCGCGGAACCGGGCGGCGGTGGGGCCCCAGTCCTCCGAGTCGGCGATCTTCTCGGCCTCGAGGGCCAGCTCCTCCTTGCGGGCCTTGGCGGCCGAACGCTGGCGGTCGAGGTCGGCGAAGTGGGAGCCGCGACGCCGGTTGAACGACTCGCGCGCCTTCGAGAACCGCTTCCACAGCAGCTCGTCGGTCTTGCGGTCGATGCCGCGGATGGTGCGCCACTCGTCGAGGATCGCCTTGAACCGGTCGCCGGCCTGCTTCCACTGCGTGGCCTCGACGGCGAGCGCCTCGGCCTCGGCGGCAAGGGCCTCCTTGCGCCCAACGGCCGCGGTGCGCTGCGCGTCGCGGGCCGACCGGGCCGCGCCCACGGCTGCCTCGGCGTCGGTCACCAGCTCGTCGAGCCGGGTACGCAGACCCGCGAGATCGCCGACGACGGTGGCCTCGTCCAGCCCGTCGCGGATGGTCTTCGCACTGCTCAACGTGTGCTTCGGGTCGCCGCCGCCGGCCACGAGCCGGGTGGCGAGCAGCTCGACCTCGGTGAGCACGTCGTCGAACCGGCGGGCGAAGTGGGCGAGCCCTTCCTCCGGGGCGCCCGCCTGCCACGAGCCGACGACCCGCTCGCCATCGGCGGTGCGGACGTAGATGGTGCCCTCGGCATCCACCCGGCCCCACCGGCCGGGATCCGAGCTCGCGTGGGCGACGCTGGCGTGCGCCACCGGCTCGTGGGCCGGGACCGGGGCGGGGACCGGCGCGGGTTCGGGCCGCGCGGCCGCCGGCGCCGCGGGACGGGCCGGCGGTGCCGGGCGAGGGGGTGGCGCGGGGCGCGGGGGTGCCGGTCGCGTGGCCGGCGGCGGCCCCGGGACCGGGTGTGGAGCGGACCCGGACGTCGGCGCCGGCCGCGCGCCGGCATCCGGAGCCGAGGGTGCGGCCGGGACGTCCGTGCCATGGGCGGCCGCCGCCGGGTGGGCGGCGAGGCGCGCCGGTGTTGTGGTGGTCGGGTCCGGGTCGGTGGTGGTCGGGTCTGCAGACGCGGGCGTCGGTGCCTCGGGCGGACCCGGCGGCGCCGGGACCGGTGGGGTAGTGCTTTCGGGCTGCGCCGGTGGTGCGGGGATCGACTCCGGGTGCGTGGTGGTGGCGGCTTCACCCGGCTGGGTCGCCGAAGTCCCGGGTGGCGCGGGGACCGGGGGTGGCGGTGGGGTAGCGGCCCCGGGGGGTGGTGCGAGGGCCGGGTCCGAGAGGGGGCTGGTGGTGGCCTCGGCCGGCGGAGCCGCCGAGGTCTCCGGTGGAGCTGGTGGTGCCGGGACCGGCGGGGTAGCGCCCTCGGGCGGGGCCGGAGGTGCCGGGACCGGGTCCGGGTGGCTGTCGGTCGCGCCTTCGGCCGGTGAGGCCGCCGGGATCCCGGGCGGTGGTGCCGGGACCGGGTGCGGGTGGGTGGCGGTCACGGCTTCGGCTGCCGGAGCCGCCGGGGCCTCGGGCGGGGCTGGTGGCGCGGGGACCGGAGGCGGCGGTGGGGCAGCACCCTCGGTGTGGGCCGCCGGTGCGGGAGCCGCCGAGTCCAGGTCGCCCCTGGCGGTACCGGAGTCGTCGAGCCCGGCCGGCAGCGGTGCGTCGGGGGCGGCGGCCGGTGCGTTCCCGGTCGGTGGGGTGCCGGGCAGCGGGCCCGGAGCGGGTTCCGTGAGCGGCGCGATGTCCGCCGGGTTCGGGTGGCCCGGGGAGCCGGTCGGGTGGACCGGACTCTCGACGCCGAAGGCGGGGGCGGTGGCCGCGGCCTCCGTGTCGGCGCCGGGTTCGGCGCCGGCTCCCGTGCCGTGCGCCGCCGGCTGTGGCCTTGCCGCCTGCTGCGGAGCGACCTGCTCCTGTTCCGGCGCCCGGCCCTCCGCCGGCTCCGGTGTTCCGCTCCCCTGATGCTCCGACACGGTCGTCCTCCTCGCTCCAGCCCACCGCGGACGGTGGGCGCCCCGCCCGGGGGCGGGGCCGTGCACATCAGCCGTAGCCGGTTCCGCGGAACCGGTGGCCGTTCGCGATTCAAACAGCTCTGCGGGCCGACCGGAACAGCCCGGACGGGCACTGGGCCCAGGATGGCCCCGTCCGGGTCGACGAATCTCCTGTGACTTCGCTCCGTTCCGGCGGGCTTGCGGGCCCTTGTGAGGCTGTCGGCCCGCTCGCGAGGAGTGCCGCTTACGCTGCGCTCCGTGCTCACGATGGTCGCTGTGCTCCCCGAGCCGCCGCTGCTCGTCCCCGAGCTGGCGACCGGTGCGTCGGAGCGGATCCGGCAGCTGCGCGCCGCGGTGGTCGACGCGGCTGCGCGGCTCGCGGGCGCGGCCCGGCGCTGGGTCGCGGTCGGTTCGGATCCCGCGGGGCGCCGGACGGTGGGCCCGCAGGTGCGGGGCAGCTTCCGCGGGTTCGGGGTCGATGTGGAGGTCGCGCTCGGCCCGGCGGCCGATGGTCCCGCCGACCCCTGCCTCCCGCTGCCCCTGCTGATCGCCGGCTGGGCCGCGAGCCCGACGGTGGCCGTCCGGGGAGAGCTCCTGCCGTCGAATGCCCCTCAACCGGTCTGCGCTGCCCTCGGGACGGCCATCGCCGCGGAGTGCGCGTCCGATCCGGAGCCGGTCGGGTTGCTGGTCGTCGGCGACGGTGCGGCGGTCGGTGTCGGGTCCGACCCCGGGTTCGCCGCGCTCGGGTCCGCGGCCGCCGGGTTCGACGACAGCGTGGCCACGGCCCTCCGCTCCGCCGACGTCGCCGCGCTCGCCGGGCTCGACGTCGAGCTCGCCGCGAGCCTGCACGTCACCGGCCGTGCGCCGTGGCAGGTGCTCGCCGCGGCGACCGGCCCCGGGTGGCGCGGTGAGCTGCTGCACTCGGCGGCCCCTCACGGCGTGACGTACCACGTCGCGGTCTGGACGCCGGGATCGTGAGCCGGCTGGTCGCTGTCGTCGGCCCGACCGCCACCGGCAAGTCCGACCTCGGGGTGGCGCTGGCCGAGGCCCTGCACGGGGAGGTGGTCAACGCCGACGCGATGCAGCTCTACCGCGGGATGGACGTGGGCACCGCGAAGCTCACGCCGCACGAGCGGGCCGGGGTGCCGCATCACCTGCTGGACGTCCTGGACGTCACCGACACCGCCGCGGTGGCGGCCTACCAGCGCGCTGCGCGCGACGTCGTCGAGCGGCTGCTCGGGGCCGGGCGCACGCCGGTGCTCGTGGGCGGCTCCGGCCTGTACGTGCAGGCTGTCGTCGACGAGCTGGAGTTCCCCGGCACGGATGCCGCGCTGCGGGCCGAGCTGGAAGCCGAGCTCGCCGAGCGCGGGCCCGCCGAGCTGCACACGCGCCTCGCCGCGGTCGACCCGGCGGCGGCCGAGGTGGTGCTGCCCTCGAACGGCCGCCGGATCGTGCGGGCCCTCGAAGTGGTCGCGCTGACCGGGAAGCCGTTCCCGGCCCGGCTGCCCACCTCGGGCGCTCCCCGCTACGACGCCGTGCTGCTCGGGATCGACCGCCCGACGGCCGAGCTCGACCTGCGCGTGGCCCGCCGGGTGGCGCGCATGTTCGCCGCGGGTCTGGTCGAGGAGACCCGCGCGTTGCTCGCCCGCGGCCTCCGCGACGGGCGCACCGCGTCGCGGGCGCTGGGGTACCAGCAGGTGGTGGCCGCGCTGGACGGTGGCGGCGTCCTCACCGCGGCAGCGGCCGACACGGTGGTGGCGACGCGCCGGTTCGTGCGCCGCCAGCGTTCGTGGTTCCGGCGGGACCGGCGCATCCACTGGTTGGACGGGGCCGGCCCCGACCCGTTCGGGGCGGCGTTGCGCCACGTACGCTCGTGACGTGCGTTTCAGCAAGGGGCACGGCACGGAGAACGACTTCGTGCTGCTCCCGGACCCCGACGGCGAGCTGGACCTGACGCCGGCCCGGGTGGCGGCCCTGTGTGACCGCCGCCGCGGTATCGGGGCCGACGGCGTGCTGCGGGTGGTGCGCTGGGCAGCGCTGCACGACGGGCCCGCGCCGGAACCGGGCGTCGAGTGGTTCATGGACTACCGCAACGCGGACGGCAGCATCGCCGAGATGTGCGGCAACGGGGTGCGTGTCTACGCCCGCTACCTCGAGCACGCGGGCTGGCTCCCGGGCACGGAGCTGCGGCTGGGTACGCGTGGCGGCGTGCGCACCGTGCGCGTGCGCGGCGACGAGGTCTCCGTGGACATGGGTCCGGCCGCCGTCGGCGAGGAGAGCACGGCCAGCGTGGACGGGCAGGCGTTCGCCGGTGTCGCGGTCGACGTCGGCAACCCGCACCTGGCGTGCGTCACCGATGTCCCGCTCCAGGGCCTGGATCTCACCCGTCCGCCCGGGCACGACCCCGCCCTGTTCCCGCACGGCGTGAACGTCGAGTTCGTCACGCCGCTCGGCCAGGTCGGCGACGTCGATGAAGTCGCGATGCGGGTGCACGAGCGCGGGGTGGGGGAGACCCGCTCGTGCGGCACCGGCACGGTGGCGGCCGTCGTCGCGGTGCTGCGGCACGCCGGCCGCGACACCGGCACGGTCACCGTGCAGGCGCCCGGCGGCCGACTGCGGGTCTCGGTCGAGGGCGGCACCACGATCCTGCACGGCCCCGCCGTGCTCGTGGCGCACGGCGAGCTGACGCCCTCCTGGTGGGCTCAAGCCTGAGGGACGCCCGCCGGGAGGTCGCGCAGGCGCCGGAGCGGCGAGGCGACCAGCCACACCGGGCAGAGCACCAACCCCACGGCTGTGACGAGCAGCGTGGCCCGCAGCCCGACCAGCTCGCCGAGCGCGCCGCCGAGCAGCCCGCCGAACGGGATCGTGCCCCACACGAGGAACCGGATGCTCGCGTTCATCCGGCCGAGGAGGCGATCCGGGCAGACGGCCTGGCGGAAGCTCACCTGCGCAACGTTGTAGACCACCCCGCCGTACGCGACCGCGGAGGTGCCCAGCTGCGAACCAGGCCAGGCCGGCACCCGCGGTCGTCAGCGGGAGCACGAGCGTGAACGGGCCCGTCACCAGCAGCGCGGTGACGAGCGTGCGCCCCTGCCCGAGCAGCCTGATCCAGCGGCTCGCCGTCACGGCGCCGAGCACGCCGGCCGCGCTGCCGGCCGCCAGCACGAGCCCGACCACGGCCGGCGGCTGCCCCAGCTCGCGGGCGAGGAACAGCACCGCCACCGCGGCGAGGACGCCGCCGAACAGGTTGGCCGTGCCGGTGCAGAGCACGATCGGGCGCAGCAGCGGGTGGCGCAGGACGTAGCGCAGGCCCTCGGCCATCTCGGCGCGCAGCGAGCGGGACGGGTCGTGCGCGGCCACCGTCTCGCGGGTGCGCATCCGCGCGAGGAAGGCGGCGGAGACGAGGTAGCCGACCGCGTCGAGCAAGACGGCGGTCGCCGCGCCGACCAGCTGCACGAGCCCGCCGCCCATGGCGGGACCGGCGGCTTCGGCGGCGGCCCGCGTCGACTCCAGCTTCGCGTTGCCCTCGACGAGCCCGGCGCGCCCGACCACAGCCGGCAGCACCGACTGGTAGCCCACGTCGAACAGCACGGTGGCGATGCCGGCGAGCAGCGCGACGACGAGGAGCTGGGTGAACGTCAGCACGCCGGCCGCCCACGCGAGGGGGATGCTCGCGATGAGCACGAACCGCGCCAGGTTGGCCCCGATCATCACCGGTAGCCGGCGCACGCGGTCGAGCAGCACGCCCACGGGGAGCCCCACCAGCAGGAAGGCGCCCCGCTCCGCGGCCACCAGCAGGCCCATCTCCCACGGCGTGGCGCCGAGCGTCGTGGCCGCCAGCAGGGGCAGCGCGAGGTGGCTGATCATGATCCCGACCTGGGCGACCGACTCGCCCGCCCAGAGCAGCCGGAAGTCACGGTGCCGCCACAGGGTCATGACCCGATCGTGGAGGACCGATTGGAAAGCGTCAATCGGTAGTCTGGGCCGATGTCCACGCGGCGACCTGCCACCGAGGCCGAAGCCGCCACGCTCGCGTCCGCCGTACGGCTGCGGATCATCCGGCTGACGCTGCAGGAGTCGCTGACGAACTCCCGGATCGCGGCGCGGCTGCACCGCGACCCCGCCACCACGCTGCACCACGTCCGGCGGCTGGTGCAGCACGGCTTCCTCGAGGCGCTCCCGGCCCGGCCCGGCCCGCGCGGCTCGACCGAGATCCCGTACCGGGGCACCCGGCTGTCCTGGTCGCTGGAAGGCGCCGAAGGCGACCTGCCGCTCGCCGAGGCGATGCTCCAGGCCTACCTCGACGAGGTCACCGAGGTCGGCATCGGCGCGCTGGAGCAGAGCAGGCTCGCGGTCCGGCTGTCCCCGCGCGAGGCGGCCGCGCTGCGCGCCGAGCTGTCGGCGTTGCTCGACCGGTACGCCGCGCTCCCGGAGTCACCGGAGGGCGATGCGGTGGCCGTCTACCTCTCGGTCTATCCGGGTGACGAGGTGAGCGGGCCGGTGGGTCGCTGAGGATCCCGCCGGGCGGCGCGCGGAATCAGGGACGACGTCCGGAGCGTTGACGTGGGAGCATGGCTACCACGATGACTGAACCCGTCCTGTCCATCCCCGCCGACGAGCTGCTCCGCCCCACCCAGGGGGACTACGAGCTCGAGGAGCGCAGCTCTCTGCGCCGGGTCGCGGGCCTTTCCACCGAGCTCGCCGACGTCACCGAGGTCGAGTATCGCCAGCTGCGCCTGGAGCGCGTGGTGCTCGTCGGGGTCTGGACCGAGGGGAGCGCCGAGCAGGCCAGGGCCTCGCTCCTCGAGCTCGCCCGGCTCGCCGAGACCGCCGGATCCCAGGTCCTCGACGGCCTCGTCCAGCGCCGCTCGCGGCCCGACCCCGCCACCTACATCGGTTCCGGCAAGGTCGAGGAGCTGCACACCGCCGTGCACGCGTCCGGTGCCGACACCGTGATCGCCGACGGTGAGCTCTCGCCCGGCCAGCTGCGCCAGCTGGAGGACAAGCTCAAGGTCAAGGTCATCGACCGCACCGCGCTGATCCTCGACATCTTCGCCCAGCACGCCCGCTCCAAGGACGGCAAGGCGCAGGTCGAGCTGGCACAGCTGTCCTACCTGCTCCCGCGCCTGCGCGGGTGGGGCGAGGCGCTGTCCCGGCAGGTCGGCGGCCGCGCCGCAGGCGGCGTCGGCATCGGTGGCCGCGGCCCCGGTGAGACCAAGATCGAGCTCGACCGGCGCCGCATCCGCAACCGGATGGCCAAGCTCCGGCGCGAGATCTCCGGCATGAAGCAGGTGCGCGAGACCCAGCGCGGGGAGCGGCGCCGCCACGACGTGCCGTCCGTCGCGATCGTCGGGTACACCAACGCCGGCAAGTCGAGCCTGCTCAACGCGCTCACCGGCGCGGGCGTCCTCGTCGAGAACGCGCTTTTCGCCACCCTCGACCCCACCACGCGCCGCACGTCCACCAGCGACGGCCGCACCTACACGCTCACCGACACCGTCGGGTTCGTGCGCCACCTGCCCCACCAGCTGGTCGAGGCCTTCCGGTCCACGCTGGAGGAGACCGCCGACGCCGACCTGCTCGTGCACGTCGTCGACGCCTCCGACCCGCTGCCGGAGGACCAGATCAAGGCCGTTCGCCAGGTGCTCGTCGAGATCGGCGAGTCGCACGGCGCGATGCCGCGCGAGCTCCTCGTGGTCAACAAGACCGACGCCGCCGGTGAGCTGCAGCTGGCCCGGCTGCGGCACCTGTTGCCGGGCGCGGTGTTCGTCTCCGCCCAGCGGGGTGACGGCGTCGAGCTGCTGCGCGAGCGGATCGCCGAGCTGCTGCCGACGCCGGAGGTCGAGGTCGATCTCCTGCTGCCGTACGTGCAGGGGTCGCTCGTCGCCCGGGTGCACTCCGAGGGCGAGGTGCTGAGCGAGGAGCACACCCCCGACGGCACCCGGATGCGCGCCCGTGTCGGGGCGGAGCTCGCCACCGCCGTGTTGCCGTACGCCCTGGTCGGGGTGCCCGCCCAGGAGAATGGCACTGGGTTGAACGGCACCGCACACTGATCGGGCTGCTCGTCGCACTGGCGCTCACCGGCGTGCCCACGCCGGAGCGGCTGTGCGTCGTGGACGACCCCCGGCTGGACGAGCTGTCCGGCATGGTCGTGCACGAGGGCGGGCTGTGGGCGGTGAGCGACGGCGGCCGGAGTGTGCAGGTCCACCGCATCGACCGCGCGAACTGCGGCGTGATCGACACCCGCACGGCGGATGTCGACCCGTACGACGTGGAGGATCTCGCGGTCGGGCCCGACGGCGCCCTGTGGGCCGCCGACCTCGGGGACAACGACCGCCACCGTGACACCGTGGCGGTCGTCGTACTGCCCGAGCGCGGTGACGCCCGCCTGCACCGGCTGACCTACCCCGACGGGCCGCACGACGCGGAGGCCCTGTTGGTGGACGCCCACGGCCGCCCGTTCGTGATCACGAAGGAGGTCGGGCGCCCCGCCGGCCTCTACCGCACTGCCGACCCACCCGAGGGCGAAGGCCCCACGCCGCTGCTGCCGGTGGGGGAGCTGGCCCTGCCCGCGTCGGACACTCTCGGCGGCCCGGTGGGTGGCATCGGATCGCGGCTGGTGACCGGGGCGGCGCTGAGTGCCGACGGCACGGTGGTGGCCGTGCGCACCTACACCGACGCGTGGCTCTTCCCGGTGAGCGACGGCGACCTGGTCGCCGCCCTCAACCAGCCCCCCGTGCGGGTTCCGCTGCCGGACGAGCCGCAGGGCGAGGCCGTGGCGTTCGAACCGGACGGCGCTCTGCTGTCGGGCTCGGAGACCCGCCGCGGCGTGCTCGGCGAGATCCGCGCCGTGGCCGGTGCCACCGCGCTCGCGGGCGAACCGGCGCACGTGGCCCCGCTGCCGCCGGCGGCCGAGGTCGTGCCCGATCCCGGCCCGCCGACCTGGCTGCCCGCCGCGCTCGGCGGCGGCGCGGTGGTGGGGGTGCTGCTGCTGGTGACGGCGGCGGCCACGCTGCGCGGCCGGCTACGCCGCCGCTGATCGGCTCCGGCGTGGCCGGCCGCAGCGATGTGCTGTGCGGCTGCCGGCTCTCGACGTCAGAGCCTCCGCAGCACTGCCACCACCCGGCCGAGAACGGTGGCGTCGTCGCCGGGGATCGGGTCGTAGGCGGGGTTGGCCGGCATCAGCCAGACGTGGCCGTCGCGGCGCTTGAACGTCTTGACGGTGGCCTCGCCGTCGATCATGGCGGCGACGATCTCGCCGTTCTCGGCCACCGGCTGCTGGCGGACGACGACCCAGTCGCCGTCGGTGATGGCGGCCTCGATCATCGAGTCGCCGCGGACGTTCAGCAGGAACAGGGTGCCCTCGCCGACGATCTCGCGGGGGAGCGGGAAGACGCTCTCGACCGCCTGCTCGGCGAGGATCGGTCCACCGGCGGCGATGTTGCCCAGCAGGGGCACCAGCGCGGGGGCGGGGTGCAGCTCGCGCGCGGCCGTGTCCTCCGCGGTGGTGTCGGCGATGTCCTCGGGCCCGCGGACATCGACGGCACGGGTGCGGTTGGGGTCGCGCCGCAGGTAGCCCTTCCGCTCCAGCGCGCGGAGCTGGTGGTGCACCGAGGAGGTGGACGTGAGGCCGACGGCGTCGCCGATCTCGCGCACGCTCGGCGGGTAGCCGAACCTCTCGACCCAGTCGCGGATCACCTCGAGGACCTTGCGCTGCCGCGGGGTGAGGCCCGCGGGCTCGGTGGGCGGATCGGGGAACGTGCTCACCTGCGCCGCCTCGCCGGCCTCGTTGCCGGTCCCGCTGCCCGGGTCGTCCCGTGCCATCTGCTGCGCCTCCTCCTCGTGGGCGCCGCGCCGGCCGCCCGCTGGTGTGGGTGGGTGTCGCGGAGGTGCGACCGCCACCGTCATCGCGTACGACGGTAGCCCCGATCGGGGCTGTCGCCAAACACATGTTCGAACGACACGCCCGCGTTTCTCGATTCTGTCGGACCGCGGTGGTAGACACTTCGCACAGACGTTCGAACACTTGTTCAGCTTGCGCCACGGCGGGAGAAGCGGAGACGGCGATATGCACGAACACGGAGTGAGTGCGCGGCCGGTGCAGGATCGGCGGGCGGGAGAACGGCGGCAGTTGCCGCGCCGGCGGGCGAGCGGGCCGTGGCCCGTCCGTCCTGCCGTCAGCCCGGTCGCGGTGCGGCCGGCGGAGGCCGAGCGGCCACAGGCGTCCCGGCCATCGGTCCGGCGCGCCCCGCTGCCTGCGCCCGCGCCGCGCACGCTGGCGCGGCGGCCGCGCGTGGTGCCGCGGTCGGCGGTGGTGCTCGGCCGGGTGCGCCGGGCGCTCGCCGGCCTCGCCGTCACGATCGCGGCGGGAGCGGTGGTGGTCGGGCTCGGCCTGCTGGCCGACACCGCGGCCGCGAGCCGGGCCGGTGAGGAGGCGGCCCGCGCGCCGCAGGGTCCGACCGTCGTCATCGTCGGGGTGGAGCGCACGCCGTGGGACGTCGCGCAGCGGGTCGCGCCGGGGGTGTCGGGGCCGGAGCTCGCGGCGCTCGCCGAGCAGATCGTCACCGACAACTCGCTCGGACCGGTGCCACTGCACCCCGGCCAGGTGCTCAGGGTGACGTCCGGCTGACGCTGCGCGGCCATCGCGGGGCAGAGTGGTGGCGTTCGTCCCGTTCGGTCGACACACCCGCACCGATAGGGGTGTCCCGCTTCCCATGCCCCTACATGTTGTGGTTACACTCGTGTTGTTCGACAACAGGTGGAGTTCTGCAGAAGGGGGGAAGCCCATGCGCTGCCCGTTCTGCCGCCACTCGGACTGCCGGGTCATCGATTCCCGGGAGGTCGACGACGGTCAGGCCACGCGCCGCAGGAGGTCCTGCGCGGCGTGCGGCCGGCGTTTCACGACGGTCGAGGAGCCGGTGCTCGCCGTCGTCAAGCGCAGCGGTGTCACCGAGCCGTTCAGCCGCGACAAGGTCGTCAGCGGGGTGCGCCGTGCGTGCCAGGGGCGGCCCGTCGACGAGGACGCGCTCCAGCAGCTCGCACACCGCGTTGAGGAGGCGGTCCGCGCGGGCGGCACCGCCGAGATTCCCAGTCACGAGGTCGGTCTGGCCATCCTCGGCCCGCTCCGCGAGCTCGACGAGGTGGCGTACCTGCGCTTCGCCAGCGTCTACCGGTCGTTCTCCTCGATCGAGGACTTCGAGAAGGAGATCGCCGACCTCCGCCGACCATCGGGTGCCGACCCGCCCGGCTGACGCACGACCGTCCCGCCCGGACCGGCATCCGCCGGCCGGTGATCAGACGTGCCCGAGCACCGCCGCCACACATCCGCCGCACTGCAGGAAGCGCGCATCGTGGACCCCAGCCCATCGATGTGCGCGCAAGGAGAGGGAGAGCATGACCGAGACCGTCGGCGCCGCATCCGGACGCGGCAAGAGGAGCAGCGCGAAAGCGGGGAAGCAGGCCGGACTCACCGTCGAGCGGCTCTACACCACCCCCGGGGTCCACCCGTACGACGAGGTCACCTGGGAGCGCCGGGACGTCGTCATGACCAACTGGCGCGACGGCACGGTCAACTTCGAGCAGCGCGGCGTCGAGTTCCCCGACTCCTGGTCGATCAACGCCACCAACATCGTCACCAGCAAGTACTTCCGCGGCGCCGCCGGGTCGCCGAAGCGTGAGTCGAGCCTGCGGCAGCTCATCGACCGCGTGGTCGGCGTCTACCACCGCGCCGGGCTGGAGCACGGCTACTTCGCGACCGACGAGGACGCCGAGGTCTTCGCCCAGGAGCTCACCTGGATGCTGCTGCACCAGGTGTTCAGCTTCAACTCGCCGGTGTGGTTCAACGTGGGCACGAGCTCGCCCCAGCAGGTGAGCGCGTGTTTCATCCTCGCCGTCGACGACACGATGGAGTCGATCCTCAACTGGTACCGCGAGGAAGGCCTGATCTTCAAGGGCGGTTCCGGCGCCGGCCTCAACCTCTCCCGCATCCGCTCCTCCAAGGAGCTGCTCTCCTCCGGCGGCACCGCCTCGGGTCCGGTCTCGTTCATGCGCGGTGCCGACGCGAGCGCGGGCACCATCAAGTCCGGGTGGCGCCACCCGGCGGGCGGCGAAGATGGTCGTGCTGGACGTCGACCACCCCGACATCGAGGAGTTCGTCGAGACCAAGGCCAAGGAGGAGACGAAGATCCGCGTCCTGCGCGACGCGGGCTTCGACATGGACCTCGGCGGCAGCGACATCGCGTCGGTGCAGTACCAGAACGCCAACAACTCGGTGCGGGTCACCGACGAGTTCATGCGCGCGGTCGAGAGCGACTCGGAATTCGGGCTGCGTGCCCGGATGACGGGTGAGGTCATCGACCGGGTCCCGGCCAAGAAGCTGTTCCGCACCATCGCGCAGGCGGCGTGGGAATGCGCCGACCCCGGAATGCAGTACGACGGCACCATCAACGACTGGCACACCTGCCCGGAGTCCGGCCGCATCTCCGCGTCGAACCCGTGCTCGGAGTACATGCACCTCGACAACTCCAGCTGCAACCTCGCCTCGCTGAACCTACTGAAGTTCCTCGGCGACAACGGGCAGTTCGACGCCGCGCGCTTCCAGAAGGCCGTCGAGCTGATCATCACGGCGATGGACATCTCGATCTGCTTCGCCGACTTCCCCACCGACCCGATCGCCGACACCACCCGCAAGTTCCGCCAGCTCGGCATCGGCTACGCCAACCTCGGCGCGCTGCTGATGGCCACCGGCCACGCCTACGACTCCGAAGGCGGGCAGGCCCTCGCGGCGTCGATCACGTCGCTGATGACGGGCGCGGCCTACAAGCGCTCGGCCGAGCTCGCCGGCGTCGTCGGCACGTACGAGGGCTACGCCCGCAACGCGGAGTCCCACCAGCGGGTCATGCGCAAGCACGCCGCCGCCAACGACGACGTGCGCACCTTCCCCGCGAGCACACCGGTGCACAAGGCCGCCACGGCCGCCTGGAAGGAGTGCCTCGCCGTCGGCGAGCGCAACGGCTGGCGAAACGCGCAGGCCTCGGTGCTGGCCCCCACCGGCACCATCGGCCTGATGATGGACTGCGACACCACCGGCATCGAGCCCGACCTGGCGCTGGTCAAGTTCAAGAAGCTGGTCGGCGGCGGCTCCATGCAGATCGTCAACCAGACGGTGCCGCGGGCACTCGTGAAGCTGGGCTACCAGCCCGAGCAGGTCGAGGCCATCGTCGAGTACGTCGGCGAGCACGGGCACGTCGTCGACGCCCCGGGCCTGCACCCGGAGCACTACGAGGTGTTCGACTGCGCCATGGGCGAGCGGTCCATCGCGCCGATGGGCCACGTCCGGATGATGGCGGCGGTGCAGCCGTTCCTGTCCGGGGCGATCTCCAAGACGGTCAACATGCCGGAGGCGGCCACCGTCGAGGACGTCGAGAAGATCTACACCGAGGGCTGGCGGCTCGGCCTCAAGGCGCTCGCGATCTACCGCGACAACTGCAAGGTCGGCCAGCCGCTGTCGGCGGGCAAGGAGGCCCGCAAGACCGAGTCGGCGGAGGTGGCGCCGGTGGTGGTGGAGGCCCGCCCGGTGCGCCGTCGCCTGCCGAAGAAGCGGCCGAGCGAGACGGTGTCGTTCACGGTCGGCGGGGCCGAGGGCTACCTCACCGCCGGGTCGTACCCGGACAACGGGCTGGGCGAGATCTTCGTCAAGCTCGGCAAGCAGGGGTCCACGCTCGCCGGCGTGATGGACGCCTTCTCGATGTCGATCTCGGTGGGCCTGCAGTACGGCATCCCGCTCGAGTTCTACGTCTCGAAGTTCTCCAACCTCCGCTTCGAGCCGGCCGGCATGACCGACGACCCGGACGTCCGGATCGCCACGAGCGTGCTCGACTACCTGTTCCGCCGGCTCGCGCTCGACCACCTGCCGTATGAGAAGCGGGCGGAGCTGGGCATCTTCTCCGCCCAGGAGCGCACGGCGCAGGTGGCCGGCACCGACTACGGCGCGGGCTTCGGCGAGGTCGACGTGGAGGGCCTGCGGTCCTCGGTCGACGCCGCGCCGGCAGGGGAGAAGGAGGCCGGGAACGACGCGGAGTCGGCAGGCGCCGCCCCCGCGCCCGTCGAGGTCGGCAGCTCCACCGAGCTGCTGGAGCTGCGGCTGGGCAAGGCCGCCGACGCGCCGCTCTGCATGACCTGCGGCACCAAGATGCGCCCCGCCGGGTCCTGCTACCTGTGCGAGGGCTGCGGCTCCACCAGCGGCTGCAGCTGAGTTCGTAGCCAGGGCGGGGTGTCGACCGGATCGGTCGGCACCCCGCCCTGCTGCGGGCAACGGGTTCGCTCCTCGTGGTGTGGTCGGCGCCACGCCGGGCGTTGTCACATTCGGACGGGCTGCGGAGTCCTTCCTCGTGACACGGCCGTGAGGAGGTGGCGTGGTGGACGAACCGATCCTGGTGACCGGTGGCACCGGCACCGTGGGCCGGGAAGTGGTGCGCCGGCTGCGGGAAGCCGGGCAGCGGCCCCGCGTGCTCAGCAGGCGCGAGGGCCCGGGCCTGACCACCGGCGACCTGGTCAGCGGTGCCGGTCTGGAGCAGGCGGTGCGGGGAGCCGCCGTCGTCGTGTACGCGGCCGGCCGGCCGGGCCACGACGTGGCGGGGATCCGGCAGCTCCTGGCCGCGGCCCGGCGCACGGGTGCGCATCCCCACGTCGTGCTGATCTCGATCGTGGGAGCCGATCGGGTGTCGTTGCCGTACTACCGGGAGCGATGTGCGGTCGAGGACGTGGTCGCCGAGTCCGGTCTCCCGTGGACGCTGCAGCGCAGCACGCAGTTCCACGCCCTGCTCGACCGCCTGCTCGGCATGGCGGCGCGGCTTCCGGTGCTCCCGGTGCCGGCCGGCACGAACGTGCAGCCGATCGACGAGCGGGAGGTCGCCGCTCGGCTCGTGACGCTCGCCGGCTCCGAGCCGGTGGGACGGGCGCCGGACCTCGGCGGCCCGGAGGTGCGCCCGTTCGCCGACCTCGCGCGCACATGGCTCGACGTGCGGCGCAGGCGCCGGCCGGTGCTGCCCGTCCGGGTGCCGGGCCGGGTCGCCCGCGGGTACCGAGTGGGCGGGCACCTCACGCCGGAGCACGCCGAGGGCGGTGTCACGTTCGCCTCCTACCTCGCCGAGCGGTACGGGAGCGCGGCATGACGGCCACCGAGCCCGTGGAGCGGGACGCCCGGCTGCGGAGGGCCGTGGTGGGCATCCTCGCGGTGCTCGCCACGGTGCAGGGGATCGCCGGGACGTGGGCGCTGGTGGCGCCCCTGGTGTTCTACGAGGGCTTCCCCCTGCCCGGGCATTCCTGGGTGGGGCTGCTGCCGCCCTACAACGAGCACCTCGTGCGTGACGTCGGCGCGCTGAACCTCGCGCTGGCGGTGGCGCTCGCCGGGGCCGCGTTGCGGGCGGACCAGGCCACCGTGCGCCTCGCCGCGACCGCGAGCCTGGTGGCCGCGGTGCCGCACACGGCCTACCACGCCCTGCACCTCGCCCACTTCCCGCCGGCGGAGGCGTTGGCGCAGACGGTCGGGACCGTGCTGCACCTCGCATTGCTGGCCACCGCCCTCGTGCTCAGCTTCCGGCTGCCCCACCGGTAGCGCCCTGGAACTCCCGGTGCACCGCCTCGACGTTGTTGCCGTCGAGGTCGCGCAGGAAGACGCCGTAGTAGCCGGGGTGGTACTCGGGCCAGACCCGCGGGGGGTGCAGCACCTCGGTGCCGGCCGCGACGGCTGCTCGGTGGACGTCGTCGACGGCGGCGCGGCTGGGCGCGGTGAACGCGATGTGCAGCTCCCGGGACGGACCTCCGGTCGCCAGGCCGAGCCAGAAGCACGGGGCGCCGTCCGGGCCGCAGAGGCCGACGACGAGGTGGCCGCCGTGGGAGAAGCGCATGGCCTCGCGAAGCTCGAGCGGGGCGAACACCCGCTGGTAGAACGCGGCAGCGGCGGCGACGTCGGCGACCTGGACGGCGATGTGGTCGAGCACGGTGTACCTCCGGGATCGGGAGCGGGGAGCCGACCGTATGCGGGGGCACCGACGGTGTCGGGGCTGTGCAGCTCACCACACCCGTGTTCGTACGCGGTGGTGCGACGTAGCGTGTCGAGGCGTACCGGAGGGAGACCGCGAGTGATCGTCGACGATGACCCGGCGGGTGACTGGACAGCGCCGGGGTTGTACCGGTGCGCGCCGGGCGTGTACCGGATCCCGCTGCCGCTGCCGAACGACGGCCTGCGCGCGGTCAACGTCTACGCGCTGGCCGACGGTGCCGGCTTGACCCTGGTGGATGCCGGGTGGGCGCTGGCCCAGTCGCGCGAGGCGCTGGCCGAGGCGCTCGCCGGGCTCGGCGCCGGGCTTCCGGATGTGCGCCGGTTCCTCGTCACGCACATCCACCGCGACCACTACACGCAGGCGGTGGTGCTGCGGCGGGAGTTCGGCATGCGTGTGGCTCTCGGGCGCGGCGAGCAGCCCGGACTCGAGGCGCTCGGCCGGTCGCGTCCCGGGCAGCGGCACCATCGCGACCAGCTCCTGAGGCTGGGTGCGCACGAGCTCGTCCGGGAGCTGGATCGGCACGTGCCGCCGCCGGTCGAACCGGCCGAGTACGAGTTCCCCGACGAGTGGATCGACGACGGCGCGGAGATCGTGGTGGGCGCGGGCTCGCCCGATCAGCGCGTGCTGGAGGCGGTCGCGACCCCCGGGCACACCCGAGGCCACGTCGTGTTCGCCGACCCGGCGGGGGAGCTGTTGTTCGCCGGCGACCACGTGCTGCCGCGGATCACGCCGTCGCTCGGGCTGGAGCCGGCCCCGGCGGCGAGCCCGCTCGCAGACTTCCTCACCTCGCTCGAGCTCATACGCTCGCGGCCGGACGCGGTGCTGCTGCCCGCCCACGGCCACACCGGGATGCGGGTGCACCAGCGGGTGGACGAGCTGATCGCGCACCACGCGAAGCGGCTCGACACCACCCTTGCCGCCGTTCAGGACGGCCGCTCGACGGCCTACGAGGTGGCGGGCGTGCTGCTGTGGACCAGGCGCGACACCCCGTTGGCGGACCTCGACCTGTTCAACCGGATGCTGGCCACCATGGAGACCGGGGCGCACCTCGAGGTACTGGCCGAGCGCGAGCTGGTCACGGTCGAGGATCGGGCCGGCATCCGTCACTACACATCGTGATAACGATTCACTCTTCGTAGATCGCTATCGGCGACACTGCCGCCATCCGGTCGTACCCTTTCCGCCATGAAGGGGCGGCTCCTGAACGGGACGACAGCGCGGGTGTTCACGCGCGCCGCCCTCGGGCTCGGGGCATGCGTGCTCGCCGTCGCCGGGGTGGTCATCGCCACCGATGGCATGACGTTCCCGGTCGTCAGCCCGCCGACCGTGGCCCTCGCGCCGGCCGCTGCCGCCCTCGAGTGCGCCGCGGCGGGCCCCTACCTGGCGCCCGAGCGGGGAAGTGTCGGCGTGCCGGCCGGCCTGCGCCTGTGCCCGAGCGCCGCCCGCACGATCACGGCCGCCGGCGCCGTGCTGGACGGGTGGGAGATCGCCGGTGGCGTCGTCGTGGACGCGCCCGACGTCGTTGTGCGCCGGAGCCGCATCGTCGGCGACGGCTTGCAGCCCTTCGGCATCAGCACCACGGAAAGGGGCTCGGTCCGCATCGAGGACGTCATGCTGACCGGCGACTTCCCGGAGGCGGCGATCGGCGGCGACCGGTGGAGCGGTGAGCGCGTGGAGATCAGCGGGGTCACCGGCGACGGCGCGCGGCTCGGCGAGTCCTCGCGGTTGCGCAACAGCGCCCTGCACGACTTCACCACGCCATCCGGCCGGGAGGCGTCCGCGCTGGTGGTCCAGGGCACCGGCCAGGACGTGCTCGTGGAGGACAACAAGATCGACCTGGGCAGCGGGCCGGGTCGGGACAGCGCCGTACTGCTGGCTCCCGCCAACCCGGCCGAACGAGCCGAGGGTTCGGTCGTGATCCGCGGCAACGTGCTCGGCGGCGGCCGCTACACCGTCCGCGAGGACGCTCCGGGTGGGCCGTCGGACGTGCGGATCAGCGGCAACCGCTTCCGGCGCGACGCCGAGGAGGCGCCGCTGCGGGTGTCGCGGCGCACCGTGCTCGAGGACAACAGCTACCTCGACGGCGCCGGCCTGCCCGACTGGTAGGTGCCGCTGCGCGAGCGGCACCTTGAAGGCCCGCGAGCCCGCCGGAGCGAAGCGGAGGCCACAAGCACTGCGACACGCCCGGGCTGTCGGTCGTTTTGGACGTGTCGCCGGAGACCGGGCAGACTGATCACCACAATCGAGATCAGCGGACCGGCGACACGCGAGGGCGTAGGGGAAGACGTTCCTCGTCGACGTTGGAGGTCTGCAGTGAACGCACGCGGCGTGGTATTCGTCCACTCGTCGCCAACTGCCGTCTGCCCACACGTCGAGTGGGCGATCTCCGGCGTGCTCGGCACCAAGGTCTCGTTGCACTGGTCTCCGCAACCGGCCTCGCCAGGGCAGCTGCGCGCCGAGTGCAGTTGGAACGGGCCGACGGGTAGTGGCGGCGCGCTCGCCGGCGCGCTGCGCGCCTGGCCGATGTTGCGCTTCGAGGTGACCGAGGAGCCCAGTGCGGGCGTCGACGGCGAGCGGTTCTGCCACGTGCCCACGCTCGGCCTGTGGAGTGGGCGGACCAGCGCCAACGGCGACATCGTGGTGGGGGAGGACCGGCTGCGTTCCCTGATCGCGGAGGTGCCGGCGAGCCGCCTCGCGGGGCGGGTGCACGAGATGCTCGGCTCGGCGTGGGACGACGCGCTCGAACCGTTCCGGCTGGCCGGCGACGGCGCCGCCGGGACGCTCCTCTACCAGGTGGGCTGACCCCCGATAACGATCTGGACGACCATCCGGGCATACAGCGCGTTCCGCCCTTCGCCGTGGGGTTCTGCTCCGTTCGGTCGTTAGCATCGCTCCGGTCGCGGCGGGGCGATCCCTCGCCGTTCTCCTACCGGAAGGAAGGCAACGGTGACGGAAACCGTCCAGCCGGCCGACGTACCGCGTCGGACCGTCTTCGGCCACCCGATCGGGCTCACCAACTTGTTCGGGGTGGAGCTCTGGGAGCGCTTCTCGTTCTACGGGATGGTGCTGATCCTGGGCTACTACCTGTACTACAGCCTGGGGGACGGCGGCCTCGGTCTGCCGCAGACCACCGCCACGGGGATCGTCGGTGCCTACGGCGGCACGGTCTACCTGAGCACGGTGCTGGGCGGGTGGCTGGCCGACCGTGTGCTCGGCATGGAGCGGATGGTCTTCTACGGCGGCGTCGTGGTGATGCTGGGCCACCTCGCGCTCGCGGTGCTCCCCGGATTCACCGGTGTCGCGGTCGGGCTCGTGCTCGTCGCACTGGGCAGCGGCGCGCTGAAGGCGAACGCGTCCTCGCTGCTGGGCACCCTCTACGCGAAGGGCGACCCGCGCGCCGACGGCGGCTTCACGCTGTTCTACCTGGGCATCAACCTCGGCGGGTTCTTCGGCCCGCTCGTCACCGGGCTCCTGCAGGACTCGATCGGTTTCCACGTCGGCTTCGGTGCCGCGGCCGTCGGCATGGCGCTCGGGCTCGCGCAGTACGCGGTGTTCCGGCGCAACCTCGGCACGGCCGGTCGGCACGCCCCGAACCCGCTCCCGGCCTCGGCGAGGCCGAAGGCGATCGGGATCGGTGTCGCGATCGTCGTGGTGATCGCCGTGGTCGCGCTCACCGGGATGGTGACGCTCGCCGCGTTGCCCCGCGTGATCAGCGTCGTTCTGGTCCTCGCGTCGATCGCGTACTTCGCCACGATGCTCACGAGCCCGAAGGTGACGCCGAGCGAGCGCACCAGGCTCCGCGCCTACATCCCGCTCTTCATCGCGAACGCCGCGTTCTGGTCGCTGTTCCAGCAGATCTTCACGGTGCTCGCGGTGTACTCGGACGAGCGGATGGACTGGAACATCCTCGGCTGGACCGCGCCGTCGTCGTGGATCGGCTCACTGGAACCGATCTGGATCATCATCCTGTCGCCGGTGTTCGCGGCGATGTGGACGCGTCTCGATCGGCGCGCGCCGTCGACCCCGCGCAAGTTCTCCTACGGCGTGATCGGGATGGGCGTGGCGTTCCTGCTCTTCCTGCTCTTCGCGGGCGGCACCGGGAAGAGCACGCCCGCGGTGGCGGTGCTGATCATCCTCGGGCTGTTCGCGGTGTCCGAGCTGCTGCTGTCGCCCATCGGGCTGTCGGTCACCACGAAGCTCGCGCCGGAGTCGTTCCGGGCCCAGATGATGGCGCTGTACTTCTTCTCGGTGGGCCTGGGGACGTCGCTCTCCGGGGTGCTCGCGCAGTTCTACTCGGTGGACGACGAGTTCGCCTACTTCGGCGTGAACGGGCTGGTCGTGGTCGTGGTGGGCCTGGTCGTGCTGGCGCTCAGCCCGTGGATCACGCGCCACATGGAGGGCGTGCACTAGCGGGCGGCTCTCAGGGGGAGCCGCCGTAGCAGGTGGCGATCGCGGCGGCGCGGTCGTGCAGGGAGGTGCGCAACCACTGCGGGGCCAGGGCTTCGGCGTTCGTGGCGAGCTGCCACAGCGCCCATACGGCGTGTCGTCGATCCTGGAAGGTGACCTCCAGCCGTGGCCAGCCGTCTGCCTCGGCTTCTTCGGTGCGGACGGCCAGCGCGGTGTCCAGCAGGTCCTCCCGCCGCGCCGGGTTGACCCGCACCAGCACGGTGACCTGGTCGCCGCCGGTCCGGAACTCCGTGCTGCGTTCCTGCCAGGCCCGGTCCAGATCGACCCGGTCAGCTCGCTGTGCGGGTTCGTCGAGCTCCTCGGCGGCCAGGACCCGGGACAGCCGGTAGGTGCGGTCGGCGCCAGATCTCGTGGCCAGCAAGTAGCCCTGGTTGCGTACGGTGACCAGACCGATCGGGTCCACCGTGCGCCACGTCGGCGTCTGGTCCACGGCCGCGTAGTGGATGCGCAGCTTGTGGCCGGCGAACACCGCGCGCCGGACCTCGGCCACGATGGCGTCGGGCACCTCCTCGGCGACCGCGCGGCGCGAGAGCAGGTCGGTCTCCGGGTCGATGAGCAACCGCTCGGCCACGCCGGCCGCGGTGTCCCGATGGCTCTCGGGTAGCGCGTCGACCACCTTGAGCATGGCGGAAGCGAGCGCCGAGCCGAGGCCGAATGCCTGCGCGCCGCGCCGTGATCCGGCGATCAGCAGGGCGAGGGCCTCGTCGTGGGTGAGCCCGGTGAGCTCCGTCTGGAAACCGGGCAACAACGCGAAACCGCCGTGCCGCCCGCGTTCGGTGTAGACCGGGATGCCGGCTGCGGACAGCGCCTCCATGTCGCGCAGCACGGTGCGGGTGGACACCTCCAGCTCGCGGGCCAGCGTGGCCGCGGACAGCTGACCGCGCTGGCGCAGCAGCAGTACCAGCGAGACCAACCGGTCGGCGCGCATGCGAGAACGTTACCGGGAATACATGACACAGGATGTCGTGATTTGTTGGGAAGCTTCGGATGTGCGTACCGTCGATGAATCGAATGGAGCTCGTGTGGCTATGGAGCGAACGGCCATCAACCCGTGGCCGTGGTCGGTGGCGATGGGATACAACCAGGGTGAGGTCGCCTCCGGGCACACCCGCACCCTGTACTGCGCCGGGCAGACCGCGATGAGCGGCGACGGCGAGCCCCAGCACGCCGGTGACATGGCGGCGCAGCTGGCGCTGAGCCTCGACAACCTGGAGGCCGTTCTCGGCGAGGCCGGCATGTCCCTCGGGAACCTCGTCCGGCTCAACGTCTACACCACCGACGTCGATCTGCTCTTCCAGCACTACGCGGTGCTCGTGTCGCGGTTGGGCGCGGCCGGGGTGGCGCCGGCCGGCACGATGCTCGGGGTGACACGACTGGCGATCCCCACCCTGATGGTCGAGCTCGAGGGGACCGCCGTCGCGTGATGCGACCTCGCCGCGGGCAGGGGGTGGTCTCGGATGCTCAGGATGGTGACGATCGGCGTCTACGGCTTCGACGGCGAGTCCTTCCTGCAACGACTGCGGCACGCGGACGTCCGCCTGCTGCTCGACGTACGGCAGCGCCGCGGTGTCCGCGGGCCCGAGTACGCCTGGGCGAACTCACGCCGGCTGCAGGCGGCCCTCGCCCACGCCGGGATCGCCTACGAGCACCACCCCGAACTCGCGCCGACCACCGAGTTGCGCCGGCTCCAGTACGCCGAGGACGATCGCCAGGGGGTCGGCAAGCGCTCGCGCCGCGAGCTTGCCGCCGAGTACACCCGCCGCTACACCACCGAGATCCTCGACCACGCCGACCTCACGCCGATCGTGTCGGCGCTGTCGAGCGGTGGGACCGCGGCGCTGCTCTGCGTCGAGCTCGACCCCGAGGCATGCCACCGCTCGTTGATCGCCCGGCGGCTGACCGAGCAGCATCGCGTGACGATCGAGCACCTGCGTCCGGTGTGACGCGTGGACCGTCCTAGGGATCGGCCAGTCCGGCGCGGTACGCGTAGCGCACCGCGTCGGCCCGGTTCACCGCCCCGATCTTCGCGAAGGCGTTGTTGATGTGTGTCTTGACCGTCGCCTGGCCGACGAAGAGCGCCGCGGCGATCTCGGTGTTGGACAGCCCTCTGGCGATGAGGCTGAGCACTTCACGCTCCCGGGCGGTCAGCCCGTCCCGCTCCGGCACGACAGGGGTCGGTGCGCCGCGCTTGCCGTTGACGAGCGCGGCCACCAGCCTGCCCGCGACCCCGGCGTCGAACGTGGACTGGCCCGCGGCTGCGGATCGGATCGCGGCGGCGATCTCGGCGCGGCCCGCGTTCTTCGTGAGGTAACCGCGGGCGCCCGCGGCGAGCGCCGCCGCCACCGACTCGTCGTCGGCATACGTGGTGAGCACCAGCACTGCCACGGACGGGTGATCGCGCGCGATCCGCGCCGTGGCGCCCACGCCGTCGAGCACGGGCATGCGCAGGTCCATGAGCACCACGTCGCAAGCCGTGGCGCCACCGGTGCCGTCCAGCAGGTCGAGCGCCTCCTGCCCGTCCCCGGCCGCACCGACGACCTCGATGCCGTCGCTCATCCCGAGCAGGGCCACCAGGCCGTCCCGGACGACGGCCTGGTCGTCCACGACGACGACGCGCACCGGGCTCGTCACGCCGGCACCTCCGCCTCGACCGTCCAGCCGCGGCCGTCGGCTCCGGCTCGCAGGCGGCCCCCGACGAGCGCGAGCCGCTCCCGCATCCCGGTGAGACCCGCGCCGGGTGGGCCGGAACGCGGTGCCGGTGGACGCTCCGGCGGGCCGTTGGCGATCGTGAGCGCGACCGAACCGGGCCGATACTCCAGCACCATCCGCAGCGGGGCACCGGGTGCGTGACGTGCGGCGTTGGTCAGCGCCTCGCGGGCGGTGCCGGTCAGCGACACGCCGACGGCGGCAGGCACGGGGCGGGCGAGGCCGCGCACCTCGATCTCGGCGCGTGCGCCGAGGTGGTCCCGGCTGTGGCGCTCGGTGAGCTCGGCCAGCGCGTCCGGCAGCGGCAGCGCGTCGTTACGCAGGGCGTTCACCGCGGCGCGCGCCTCGTCGAGCCCGTCGGCGGTCAGTCGCCGGGCCCGGCGCACCCGCTCCAAGGCGTCGTCGGTATCGCCGGCCTCGAGCAGCACGGTGGCCAGCTCCAGTTGGACGCCGAGCGCTCCGAGCGAGTGGGCGAGCACGTCGTGCAGCTCCCGGGCGATGCGGGTGCGCTCGTCCAGCGCGGCGGCGCGGGCCCGCTCGGCATGGGCGCCCCGGGTCAGCTCCAGCAGTTGTGCGGTCTCGAGCGCGCGCAGGTGGAACTGGCGCCGGTACAGGCCGGTGAGGGTGGTGAACGCGGCGATCCCGACGAACAGCCCGACCCGGGTCACCGGCGCGCCCGCGGCCAGCTCCGACACCGTGATCAGCGCGGTGGCCGCGGCGACGACCGTCAGCGACAGCCAGGGCGGGCTCGCCTTCAGCGCCGTGAACATCACGAGCACGACGAAGGTCAGCACCAGTCCGGTGCCGTCGTCGATGCCGGTGGTGAGCGCGGCGGCCGCGGCCGCCACCGCGAGGCCGAGCTGTGGCAGCCGGCCGATCTTCCCCGGCCACCGCCCGTCGCCGATCAGGAAGAGCGTCCAGCCGGCCACGGTCACGCCCCAGCAGACCCACACCCAGGTGGCGGGCGGCCGCGCCGTCACGAGCAGCCCGACGATCAACGCGGACGCGACGACCCGGTCCAACCAGCCCGACTCCGGGCCGCCGGCTCGCAGAGCTGCCCACAGCCGCCCCGCCGCACCCCCGACCGACCCGGCCATTCCGCCCCTCCCTATCGCTTCGGCCGGCGCAGGACGAGCCCCGCCACCAGCACCAGCACCACCAGCCCGGCGAACACGACCCCGATCACGAGCAGCCGCTCGAACAGCACCGCTTGCATGATCCCCTCCGCGTCGAGCGCGAACGAGTTCATCGGGAGCCCCCGTCCAGGTGACGGGCCACACCGCGGCCGATGGTGCCCCAGGTGTCCTGGCGCTCGCCGAGCGTGCGCGCCAGTGGGGCGGCGGCGCGGCGCGCGTCGTCCAGGCGGCCGCTGCGGCGGGCGACGAGCACGATCACGGTGACGAGCAGCGCCACCCCGAGCACGATCGCGCCGATGACCAGCAGCCGCAGGAACATGAAGGTCAGCACGGTTTCCATGACCGGAACGCTAGGAACCATCCGGGCCGGGCTGGACCTCCCGTGGGTGGAGATCCGGGTGGAGATCGGTGCGGGTTTGGCCGGTCCACGGCTGCCCGGCACACTGATCACCAAGAACCTGGACGGAGGTCTGCAGTGGACGCACCCGGCGTGGCCCGGTGACCCGCCCGGCGACGGCGGCCGTCGCGATCGTGCTCGCCGTGCTGCTGGTGGTGGGTGGCGCGGCGGCGCTCGCGTTCCGGGGGGCACGCGGGACGGGCGGTCCGGACATACCCACCGAGGGCGCCGGGTCGGGCGAGGTGCAGATGTCCGCGGACGCGGCGAACCACGCGGCAGCCGAGTCGGTGCAGGAACAGCTGCAGCGCCACTACGACGCGATCAACGCCCGCGACTACACGCAGTGGCGCGCGACGGTAGTGCCCGCGCGGGCCGAGGCGCTCGGCGAGACCGACTGGATGAAGGCCTACGCCACCACACAGGACGGCTCCATCCGGGTGGAGCGCATCGACACCGACCCCGAGGGCAGGCTGCTGGTGCGGGTGCGGTTCATCAGCACGCAGGCGGTGGAGGACGCCCCGCCGGACCTGCGGGCAGCGCGCATCTGCTGGCGCTCCACACTGCCGATGCGCGGAACGCCGCCCCTGATCGAGACGACCGGAGGCGGCAGCTCCGCGTCGGAGGCCTGCTAGGCCGTGTTCAAGAAGTCCTGATCGCGGTCCTCGCGCCGGCTGCGTTGTCGGCGTGCCCGAGCCGCCCGGCGCACCCCTTCTCGGTCGACGCGTCCCGTCGACGGGGTGCGGGGCCGGGAACGAGGTGCGTGAGCTCGTCGGAACCCCGCCGACCCAGCCGAGGGTCTGATCACCAGGATCGGGACCTGTCGCTCACATGTGGACGCCAGGTCCCGCCGTCGCCGATCATCGCCTTGCCGATCACCGCCTCCTCCGACCACCGTCCCCGCTGTGCCCCGGGGCGGACAACCGGCCCGGGCAATCGGCAGGATCCGGCATCGGGTGCCCCAGGGTTGCGTTCCGCGGAACGCGCGCGGTGCATGGTCAAGTCGACACCACGGTTGTCCGAACCGTGATCGAACGGCCGTGGTTGCAACCTGACCATGAAACTCCTCTCCGGTGGGCGCGCCGTACCCCACTCGCGCCGAAGGCCCCCGCGGCGATCGGCCAGCTCTCGCGTGCATTCCGTCTGTTCGCCTCGACCTCGCACCTGAGCGGGGTGGCCGGGTTGGCACCACAACCGAATCCCGTGGTCACCCGGGCGGCCGTCCCCGACGCACTGGCACGCCCGTTGCCGACGCAACTTCCTGTCGGGTGCCACGCAACTGGCTGTGGTCCCGTTGCGGCCCGCGCGGTGTGTGCTTCGGATGGCTGCCTGTGTGTGGAACCCGGGTGCGCGCCCACGTACGTGCGCGCCGCCCCCTCCGCGCGGTTGATCGTTCCGAGGAGCGCACGGTGGTGGTGGCGACCGCGATGGTGTGCTTCCCGGAACGATCGATCGCGTCGAGTCGTACATCGGCGCTGTTCGTGCAGCGCTGGTGTGCGACTCGGCCCGATCATGCGGCCGCGGGGGTGGACTCGGGTGCTCATGGTCGCGATGACAACCATGAGCACCCGAACCCGAGATCACCGAGTCGGCCGACGCCGGAGCGCAGGTCCACGACTGTCACATCGTGAGCAGCACCGTGCGTGTCCGGGCTAGACCTTCGTGAAGGCGACGGCCGCGTTGTGGCCGCCGAAGCCGAACGAGTCGCAGACCGCGGCCGTGAGGTCGACCTTGCGCGGCTCGCCCGCCACCACGTCGAGCTCGACGCCCGGGTCCAGGTTCTCGAGGTTGAGGGTGGCCGGGATGACCCCCTCCTTGATCGAGAGGAGGGTGATGATGCTCTCCACGGCACCCGCGGCGCCCACGAGGTGACCCATCGACGACTTCGGCGCGGTGAGCACCGGGTGGTCGCCGAGCGCCCTGCGGACGGCCCGGGTCTCGCCCACGTCGCCGGCCACCGTGGAGGTGGCGTGGCAGTTGACGTGCCCGACGTCCGACGGGTCCAGCCCGGCGTCGCGCACGGCCTTGGTGATGGCGCGTGCCTGGCCGACGCCTTCCGGCTCGGGGCCGGTGATGTGGTACGCGTCGGCGGTGAGGCCGGCGCCGGCGAGGCGGCCGTGCACGGTGGCGCCGCGCGCGGCCGCGAAATCCGCGCGCTCGAGCACCAGCACGCCGGCGCCCTCGCCGAGCACGAAACCGTCGCGCCCGGTGTCGAAGGGACGGGAGGCCTGCTCGGGCGCGTCGTTGCGCTGCGAGAGCGTGCGGGCCTGCACGAAGCCGGCCACGGTGATGCCGGTGATGCACGCTTCGGCACCGCCCGCGAGGACGACGTCGACCTCGCCGCTGCGCAGCAGCTTGAGCGCCCATGCGAGCGCTTCGGCCCCCGACGCGCAGGCCGAGACCGGCGCGTGCACGCCACCGCGGGCCCCGTACTCGATGCCGACCCAGGCCGCGGGGCCGTTCGGCATCAGCATCGGGACGGTGAGCGGCGAGACCTTGCGCAGGCCGTACTGCTCGAGCAGGTCGTCCTGGTCGAGCAGGGTGACCGCGCCGCCGATGCCGGTGCCGATGACGACGCCGAGCCGCTCCGGGTCCACCTGCTCGCCCGGCTCACCCAGCCCGGCGTGCGTCCAGGCCTCCTTGGCGGCGACCATGGCCACCTGCTCGCAGCGGTCCAGGCGCCGGGCCTGCACGCGCGGGAGCACCTCGGTGGGGGCCACCGCGAGCGGTGCGGCGATCTTCACGGGCAGCTGGTGGCGCTCCACCCACTCGTGTTCGTCGTCGTCGATGCGCCGGACGCCCGAGCGTCCGTTCAGAATCCCGTCCCAGGTCGAGGCGACGTCCCCACCGAGCGGGGTCGTCGCGCCGAGCCCGGTGACTACGACGTCGACCTGAGCAGTCACTGGTTCTTCGAGATGTAGTCGACGGCGTCGCCGACCGTCTTCAGCTCGGCCAGCTGGTCGTCGGGGATCTTCACGCCGAACTTGTCCTCGGCCTGCACGGCGATCTCGACCATCGACAGGGAGTCGATGTCCAGATCGTCGACGAAGGACTTCTCGGCCGACACCTCGGCGGTGTCGATGCCGGCGACCTCCTCGACGATCTCCGCGAGCCCGGTGAGGATCTCGGTGTTGTCGGCCACGGTGTTTCTCCTTCTGTGGGGGTCTTGGATCTAGCGGGAGGATCTTAAGGACAGACGACGACCTGCGCGGCGAAGGACAGGCCGGCGCCGAACCCGACGAGCAGGGCGATGTCGCCCGAGCGCACTCGCCCGTCGGCCCGCATGTGGTCCAGCGCGAGCGGGATCGATGCGGACGAGGTGTTGCCGGAGTGCACGATGTCGTCGGCCACGACCATGTCCTCGCGGGCGCCGTGCTTGCGCAGCCGCTTCGCCACGGCCTCGACGATGCGCAGGTTGGCCTGGTGCGGCACGAGGACGTCGATGTCGGCCGGAGCGAGGCCGGCCAGCTCGATCGCCTTCAGAGCCACCGGGGCGATCTTCGTGGTGGCCCAGCGGAAGACGGCCTGGCCTTCCTGGAAGAGCGCATTGGTGTCGGCGTGGATGCGGATGGTCTGCGCCATGTCGCCGGCGCTGCCCCAGGTCAGCGGGCCGATGCCGACCGACGCCTCGTCGGTGGCCGGACCCACGACGGCGGCGCCGGCCCCGTCGGCGAAGATGATCGCGGTGGAGCGGTCGGTCCAGTCCATCCAGTCCGACAGCTTCTCGGCGCCGATCACCAGGGCGTGCCGGGAGGACCCGGAGCGGACCAGGTCGGCGGCCGTGCCGAGGCCGTAGGAGAAGCCGGCGCAGGCGGCGTTGAGGTCGAACGCGCCGGGCGCGGGGATGCCGATGCGCTCCGCGGTCTGGGCGGCGGCGTTCGGGATGCCGTTCGGCATCGTGCACGTCGCGACGATCACCGTGTCGATCTCGGTGGGCGCGAGCCCGGAGTCCTTCACCGCACGGGACCCGGCCTCGGCGGCCATGTCGACCAGGAGCGTGCCCTCCTCCGCGATGCGCCGGCTCTGGATGCCGACCCGTTCGCGGATCCACTGGTCGTTGGTGTCCATCCGCTGCGCGAGGTCGTCGTTGGTGACGACGTTCTCGGGCTGGCTGCTGCCGAGGCCGAGGAGCCGGGCGCCGGCGGCGGCCGGGACGGTGCGGAGCTGGATGTTTCGGGACGGGCTCACGTGTCGGCTCCCGCGTGCTCGGTGATGAGGTCGACGGCCTTGTCGAGGTCGTCGGGAGTCCTGAGGGCCAGCGTCGCCGTGCCCTTGAGGTCGCGCTTGACGAGCCCGACGAGCGTGCCGGCCGGGGGCAGCTCGATCACGGCGGTGACGCCGAGCTCGCGCAGCTGCGCCATGCAGGCGTCCCAGCGCACGGGCCGGGTGACCTGCGCGACGAGCCGCCGCAGCGCCTCGGCGCCGTCCTTCACGACGTCGCCGTCGGCGTTGGACAGCAGCGGGCGCACCGGGTCGGCCGGCGTCACCGTCTCGGCGTGGGCGCGCATCGCGTCCTCGGCGGGCGCCATGAAGCGGGTGTGGAACGCGCCGGCCACCGGGAGCGGGATCACGCGGGCGCGTTCGGGCGGGCCGGCCGCGAGCGCGGCCAACGCGTCCTCCGGACCGGCCGCGACGACCTGTCCTGCCCCGTTGCGGTTGGCCGGGTCGAGTCCCAGCTCGGCGAGCTTCGCCAGCACGTCCTCGGGTTTCCCACCGAGGACCGCGCTCATGCCGGTGGGTGCGAGCGCGCAGGCGGCGGCCATCTCGCGTCCGCGTACGGCGGCGAGCGACACGGCGGCGTCGGCGCCGAACACCTCGGCCACCGCGGCGGCGGCCAGCTCCCCGACGGAATGGCCGGCGACGGGCGCGGCGGCCGGCAGGGCGGCGCGGGCGGTGAGGCGGGCCGCGGCCAGCAGGGCGGTGGCCACCACCAGCGGCTGGGTGACGGCGGTGTCCTTGATCTCATCGGCGCCGGCTGTGGTGCCCAGCCGGCGCAGGTCGAGGCCCGTGGAGTCGGACCATCGGGCGAGTGTCTCCTCGGCCGCGGGGTCGTCGAGCCACGGGGCGAGCATGCCCGGGGTCTGGGATCCCTGGCCGGGTGCGAGCAAGGCGATCACGGCACGTAGCAAACCGGGTCGGGGGTGGTTGCCGGAATGCCCCGGCCCCACGAACTCGGCGCGCGGGCTTTGGAGGTTTCCTCCAAAGACGCGGGTCGGTGATCCGGGTACGCCTCGGTCGAAGGATCGACGCGTTGTGGGATCTGCGCAGCTCAGGACGTGTCTACTCGGTCCCGGCTGCCGTGGAGGCGCGCCGCGAGCACCGCGATGCGCAACACCAGCGCGTCGCGCGGGTCGGCCGGGCGGAGGCCGGTGAGTTCGGTCACGCGCCGTAGCCGGTATCTCACGGTGTTGGGGTGGACGAACAGCGCGCGGGCGCATGCCTCGAGCGCGCTCCCGCTCTCCAGGAACGTTGCGAGCGTCGTCAGCAGCTCGCCGCCCGCCGCGGTCACCGGGTCGATGACGGTGGTGACGAGCCGGCGGTGCGCGACCGCGTCGCCGGCGAGCGCGCGCTCGGGAAGCAGGTCGTCGGCCGCCACCGGGCGGGGCGCGTCCGGCCGGGCCGGTGCCGCCCGGAGGCCGGCGAGGGCATCGCGGGCGCTGGCGTGCGCGCCGGGGAGGTCAGCCGCGCGTGGGCCCACGACCACCGCGCCCGATCCGAACGCCTCGACGACCGTGCCGATGTCGCCGCCGGTGTCGAGGCCGGGCGGTTCCGACAGCAGCACGACGAGCCGGTTGCCCTGCACGCCGACCAGCACCGACTGGCCCGAGCGGTCGGCTTCGTGACGCAGCTCGGACAGCAGCTTCGCGGGCGCCTCCGACGCGGGGCTGCCGACGACCACGCGCAGCGGCTCGGTCGGGTCCCAGCCGAGCGCGGACGCGCGGGAGACCAGGCCGTCGACCCAGCTGCGCGCGGTGCTGCCGGACTCCGCGCCCGGCCCGCGGACCACCGCGTCGACGACGAGCGCCTCGACCCGGGCGTCCCAGGCACCGCGGCTCTCCGCCTCGCCCGCGTACACCGTTGCCGCGGCGAACGCGATCTCCCGGCCGAACCGCAGCACGCCCTCGACGAGCGCGCGGCGCTCGGCCTCGTCGGCCGCGAGCGGCGGAAGGTGCTGCTCGAAGACCTCCGTCGCGATGCGGACGAGGTCGACCGTCTGCGACAGGTTCAGCCGGCGCGCGAGATCGCGTGGTGCGATCCGGAACGCCTCGGCGGTGAGCTGCGGCGACTCCACCCGCTTGCCGATCCACGCCACGAAGTTGGCCACGCCGGTCTGCGTGACGAGCTGGACGCCCGCACGCAGATCCGCCGACAGCCGCCCGAACCACGGTTGCCGAAGCTCCATGGCCGCGAGGCAGGCGGCAGCGAGATCACCCGCGGCCAGCTCCAGCTTGCGCAGGGTGGCCGGGGAGACCCCCGAGGATGCCCGCGCCCCGTCGTCGGTCACGCGGGGCAGCATCGCACGGTGACGGAGTGGATCGACGGGATGCCGTCCGGGCGCCCCGTGACGCGCCTCCGGGCTGCATCACGGCCCCGGAGGTGGGAGGACGAGCCGGCGCTGTGGCGCCGGGACCTGCGAAGATCGGCTCTCAGCCGAGCGGGGTGACCTTGGTGGCCTGCGGACCCTTCTGGCCCTGCTCGATGTCGAACGACACGCGCTGGCCCTCGTCGAGGCTCTTGTAACCGTTGCTCTGGATTGCCGAGTAGTGCACGAACACGTCCGCGCCACCACCGTCAGGAGCGAGGAAGCCGTAGCCCTTCTCGCTGTTGAACCACTTGACGGTGCCCTCTGCCATTCTTGCTCTCCTCGTACCTGGTGCCGGGGCACTGCCCCCGGCCTCGCGCCGCCTGGTCGCTACGGTCCGCGCCCTGGTCGGGACGCCGTTCGCGATCACCCGCGGTCGGCGTCGCGCCGGAGCGTATCGTGTTCGGGCCTCGCTGCCGAGAGTCAATGACCAGTGATTTTCCGGATTCTTTCATGAGCGAGAGCCGCGTTCCCGCCCTCGGAAGGTGGGGAACGCGGCTCTCCGGCGCGGGGTGTGGTATCAGGCCACGCCGCTGTCGCTCGTCTGCGGCCCGGCCGCCTGCGGGTCGTCGATCCGGTACTTCGCGGCGGCCTCGGCCACCGCACCGCGGTCGAACTCGCCGCGGGCGGCGAGCGTCTCCAGGGCCGCCACCGTGATCGACTCGGCGTCGACGTTGAAGTGCCGGCGTACGGCGGGCCGCGTGTCGGACAGGCCGAAGCCGTCGGTGCCGAGGCTGGTGAACGGCGCCGGTACCCACTGGCGGATCAGGTCGGGCAGCGCCCGCATCCAGTCCGACGTCGCGACGACCGGACCACCCTCGCCCAGCGCGCGGGTGATGTAGGGGACGCGGGGCTCGGCCTCGGGGTGCAGCAGGTTGTGCTGCTCGCACTCGACCCCGTCGCGGCGCAGCTCGCCCCACGACGTCACCGACCACACCTCGGCCCCCACGCCCCACTGCTCGGCCAGCATGTCGCGGGCCGAGAGGGCCCACGGGAGCCCCACGCCGGACGCGAGCAGGCGCACCTGCGGCCCGTCGGCGCGCGGGCTCTCCGCGTACCGGTAGATGCCGCGCAACAGCCCGTCGACGTCGAGGTCCTCCGGCTCGGCCGGCTGGACGTAGGGCTCGTTGTAGACCGTGAGGTAGTAGATGACGTTCTCGGCGTCCTCCCCGACCATGCGCCGCAGCCCGTCCTTGACGATGTGCGCCACCTCGAACGAGAACGCCGGGTCGTAGGACACGACTGCCGGGTTGGTGGCCGCGAGCAGCAGCGAGTGCCCGTCGTTGTGCTGCAGGCCCTCGCCGGTGAGCGTGGTGCGGCCCGCGGTGGCGCCGACGAGGAACCCGCGGGCCATCTGGTCGGCGGCGGCCCAGATCGAGTCGCCGGTGCGCTGGAACCCGAACATCGAGTAGAAGACGTAGACCGGGATCATCGGCTCGCCGTGCGTGGCGTACGAGGTGCCCGCCGCGGTGAACGAGCCCACCGACCCGGCCTCGTTGATGCCCTCGTGCAACAGCTGGCCCTGCTCGCTCTCGCGGTAGGCGAGCATGAGCGAGGCGTCCACGGACGTGTACTGCTGCCCGTTCGGGTTGTAGATCTTCTGCGTCGGGAACATGGAGTCCATCCCGAACGTGCGCGCCTCGTCCGGGATGATCGGCACGAACCGGCCGCCGATCTCCTTGTCCTTCACCAGCTCGCGCAGCAGCCGGACGAACGCCATCGTGGTGGCGACCTCCTGCTTGCCCGAGCCCCTGCGCACGATGTCGTAGACCTTGTCGCCCGGCAGGACGAGCGGCTTCGCCGTCCGTCGCCGGGACGGCAGCGGCCCGCCGAGAGTGCGCCGGCGCTCCAGCATGTACTGGATCGCCGGGTCGTCCTCGCCCGGGTGGTAGTAGGGCGGCAGGTACGGGCTCTCCTCGAGCGCCGAGTCCGAGATCGGGATGCGCTGCTCGTCGCGGAACTGCTTGAGGTCGGCGAGCGACAGCTTCTTCATCTGGTGGGTGGCGTTGCGCCCGGCGAAGCTCGGGCCGACGCCGTAGCCCTTGATGGTCTTGGCCAGGATCACCGTCGGCTGGCCGTGGTGCTCCAGCGCCGCGGCGTACGCCGCGTAGACCTTGCGGTAGTCGTGCCCACCGCGCTTGAGGTTCCAGATCTCCGCGTCGGACATCGGCTCGACGAGCGCCTTCGTGCGCGGGTCACGACCGAAGAAGTGGTCGCGCACGTAACCGCCGTCGTTGGCCTTGTAGGTCTGGTAGTCGCCGTCCGGCGTCTGGTTCATCAGGTTGATCAGGGCGCCGTCGCGGTCGGCGTGCAGCAGGGCGTCCCACTCGCGGCCCCAGATCACCTTGATGACGTTCCAGCCCGCGCCGCGGAAGAACGACTCCAGCTCCTGGATGATCTTGCCGTTGCCGCGGACCGGGCCGTCGAGGCGCTGCAGGTTGCAGTTGACGACGAACGTGAGGTTGTCCAGGCCCTCGGTGGCGGCGATGTGGATCAGGCCACGCGACTCCGGCTCGTCCATCTCGCCGTCGCCGAGGAACGCCCATACGTGCTGGTCGGCGGTGTCGCGGATGCCGCGGTCACCCAGGTAGCGGTTGAACCGCGCCTGCATGATCGAGTTCATCGGGCCGAGGCCCATCGAGACCGTGGGGAACTCCCAGAAGTCCGGCATGAGCCGCGGGTGCGGGTACGACGGCAGCCCGTGGCCCGGCCCGCCGTGCGACAGCTCCTGGCGGAACCCGTCGAGCCGGTCCTCGGTGAGGCGCCCCTCCAGGTACGCGCGGGCGTAGATGCCGGGGGAGGCGTGGCCCTGGATGTAGACCTGGTCACCCCCACCCGGGTGATCCTTGCCCCGGAAGAAGTGATTGAAGCCGACCTCGTACAGCGTGGCCGACGACGCGTAGGACGAGATGTGGCCGCCCACACCGATGCCCGGCCGCTGCGCGCGATGCACCGTCATCGCGGCGTTCCAGCGGATCCAGCGGCGGTAGGCGCGCTCGGTCTCCTCGTCGCCGGGGAACCACGGCTCCCGGTCGGTGGCGATCGTGTTGACGTAGTCCGTGCTGGTCAGCGAGGGGACGCCGACGTGACGTTCCCGGGCGCGCTGCAGCATCCGCAGCATCAGGTAGCGGGCCCGTTGCTGCCCTGCGGCGTCGAGCACCGCGTCGAAGGAGTCGAGCCACTCGGCCGTCTCCTCGGGGTCGATGTCCGGCAGGTGGGCGGCGAGCCCGTCGCGGATGACGTGCACACGCCGCGGACCGGTCCCGGGGGTCCGGGTACTGCCGTCGGTGTTCTGGCCGGTCAAGGGAACTCCCTGCCTTGGTCGAGCTGAGTCGGTCGATACTGTTGTCGTCCCCTATCGTGCCCCTCGGCGCTCGATCTCGTAACGAGTGGTTGCGCGCCGGACAGTCGTCGTGTTCGGATTCCGCAACCAACGAGGCCGGGGTCGGGGGACAGGGCACCGGCAACGAGCAGTGCACGAGGCAAAGGAGTACACGCGTGGTCGCCGCGGATGATGCCGGACGCACGTCCGACATCGCGGGCAAGCTCGGCGTCGAGCCGGGAATGGTCGTCCAGGAACTCGGCTGGGACAGCGATGTCGACGAGGCGGTGCGTGATGCCGTCGAGGAGAGAGCAGGGGACGAGCTGCTCGACGAGGATGCCGTCGAGGTCATCGACATCGTCCTGATGTGGTGGCGCGACGGCGACGGGGATCTCGTCGATGCGTTGATCAATGCGATCGGCCCGCTCGCCGAGAACGGTGTGATCTGGGTGCTCACGCCCAAGACCGGTCGCGCCGGGCACGTGGAGCCCAGCGAGATCGCGGAGGCAGCGCCGACTGCCGGGCTCTCGCAGACGTCCAACGTCACGGTGAGCGAGGGCTGGGTGGGGTCCCGGCTGGTGTCGCCGAAGGCGGCGAAGTCGCGGCGCTGAGCTGGGCGAACCGGTAGCCCTACCAGCGGCCCCGGACGCGATCGCGCCACGGGCGTCCGTCCGGGTCGTAGACGAGCCGGTACACCGGCACAGCCCACAGGCGAGCGAGCGTGGACATGCGCTCCGGACGGTGGCGGCGCATGCGCCCGGGTGGCCGGGGGCCGATCCGGCCTCCGGCATGCCATGCGTCGAGCGCGTCCACCGCGGCCTCGACGGCATGCACGACGTCGGCGGGTTCGAGCAGATCGGCGTCGTCGTCCGGCTGCCGGCCGAGGTGCTCGCGCAGCAGCGTGAGCCGTAGCTGCCTGGCGAACCGCCTCGCCTCGTCACCGAAGCCGCCCGGGTCCTGTGGCTCCCGGGCGTCGCGCGACTCGTCGAGCACGGCGACGGACAGCTCGCTGTCGTGGCTCCAGGAGCGCCGGTTGAGGTTGGCGCTGCCTACGCACGCCCACGTGTCGTCGACGACGGCGACCTTGGCGTGCACGTACACCGGCGTGCCCTCGTGGTTCTCGAGGTCGTACACGTGTACCCGATCGGGTGCCGCCTTCTCGCACGCCTCGAGCGCCTGCAGCCGGCCCACCTCGTTGGGCGGCAGTGCGAGCCGGCCGTCCACGTCGGCGTGGCGCGGGACGACCACCACCAGGTGCAGCTCGGGGCTGCGGCGCAGCGCCTCGGCGAGCAGCCGGGCGATGTGCGGCGACCACATGTACTGGTCCTCGAGGTAGATCAGCCGCTGCGCCCGTCGGAGGGCCTTCGCAACGCCCCGCGCCACCGACCGTTCGCCCCGCGGGGCGAACGGGTAGCCGGGCCGGATCGCGGGGTAGGTGCGCAGGACCTGCACCGTGGCGTCGCCCGCCGCCGGCGGGTCGGGCGGGCGCTCGGGCAGCGGGTCGGCGCGCATGTCCGTCTTCGCGAGGCGGTCGTGCAGCCAGGCGACCGGGTTGTGCAGGTCCACCGAGTGCGGGTCGTTCCATCGTTCCCGGAACACCTCGTCCAGCACACCGATGATCGGGCCGCGGATCTCGAGCTGCACGTCGTGCCACGGCGGGTGCTCCCCGTACGCCGCGGCCATCCGGAGCGCCTGCGGGTCTCCGCGGTGGTCGGCGTCGTCGCGGCGGGAGTGGCACAGGTCGATGCCGCCGGCGAAGGCGACGTCCCGGGCCGGGTCACCGGGCCGGCGCAGGACCACCAGCTTCTGGTGGTGCGAGCCGGCACGGCGCACCCGCTCGTCGAGGATCACCTCGCCGCCCGCGGCGGCCACCTCCTCGCCGAGCTGGCGGTTCTCGTCGAAGCTGTAGGACAGCTCGTCGGCGTGCGAGCGCCACATCAGGCCCTTGACCACCACGCCGCGCCGGGCCGCCGCGCAGAACAGCTCGCCGACCGTCGGACCCCCCGGGACGAGCAGCTCGTCGGCGTCACCGCGCCAGTCCGTGAAGAAGAGGTGGTCCCCCGACCGCAGGGCGCTCACCTCCTCCAGCAGGCAGGCGAAGTACGCGCTGCCGTGGACGTGCGCCCGCACGTGGTTGCCGGCGCACCAGTCGGGCAGCCGGTAGGCCGGGTTGCCCCGCTCCGCCCCGGTGAGGAACCAGTCCGTGGTCCGCATCGCGCCTCCCGTCCGCACCGCAGGCGACGTCGCCCGACCAACTCCTACTAGGCTCCCCGGAGGAACGTATCGCTCGGATCGAGGAGACCCGCCCATGGCGCCCGAGGTCGGCACCGAAGCCCCCGACTTCACCCTCAAGGACCAGAACAACCAGGACGTCACGCTCTCGTCGTTCCGCGGCGAGCGCAGCGTCCTCGTCGTCTTCTACCCCTTCGCGTTCTCCGGGATCTGCACCGGCGAGCTGTGCGCGATCCGGGACGACCTCGGCAGCTTCCAGAACGAGGACGTCCAGGTGCTCGGCGTGTCGGTCGACCACGTGTTCGCCCTCAAGGCCTGGGCGAACCAGGAGGGTTACAAGTTCCCGCTGCTGTCGGACTACTGGCCGCACGGCGAGCTGGCGAAGACCTACGGCGTGTTCAACGCCGACCGCGGCATGGCCGTGCGTGGCACGTTCCTGGTCGACAAGGGCGGCATCGTGCGGTTCGCCGAGGTGAACTCGCCCGGCGAGGCCCGTGACCAGGAGGCGTGGAAGAAGGCGCTGGCGTCGATGGCCTGAGGCCGGCGTCGCCGGGTCGCCACGGCGGTCCGGCACCCGGGCGCGTAGCTCAGCGGGAGAGCACTCGGTTTACACCCGAGCGGTCGCAGGTTCGATCCCTGCCGCGCCCACCGAACGGCCGAACGCTTTCGGCGCGCGGGCGTTCATCGTGCAGTCGCGCGCGCGACCGCCACGGCCAATGCGACCAGCACGACGGCGAGCCCGATCAAGCCGAAGCTCAGCGCACCCGCGGCTGCGGCGAGGGCGCCGACGAGCAGCGGGCCGCCCGCGTCACCGACCTCGCGGCCGACCTCGGCGGCGCCCATCGTCTGCCCGAGCCGTTCGGCCGGCGTGCTGGCGGCCAGGTGGGCGAACGCGATCGGGGTCGCCAGCCCGGTGCCGACACCGATGAGGACCGCGGCCCCGACGAGCCCGACGACGCCGGGGAGCACGGCTCCCACGGCCATGCCCGCCGCGGCCAGGGCCAGGCCGGTGGCCATGCCGGGACCGTCGCTGATCCGGCCGTTGTCGCGGGCGCGCCCGACGCGGGGCTGGATCAGGGCGGCGGTGGCCGCCAGTACGGACACCCCGGCGCCGGTGACGAGTGGCCCGAGCCCGCCCGCGGCGCCCGCCACGGGCAGGAACCCCACGCCCACCGCCAGCGCGCCGGTGGCGCCGGCCAGCGTCAGCGTCGGGCGCACGAAACCGCTGGTGCTCAGCCGTCGGGCCAGGTCGAGCACGGTCTGGCGGGCGCGGGGCAGCGGCGGCGCGGCGGGAACGGCGAGCACCGCCCACGCGGCGACGGCCACCGCGAGCACGCCGAGCGTGCTGAACAGCAGCGAGTAGCCCCCCAGGGTGATCAGGACACCGCCCAGGACGGGGCCGAGGGTGTAGCCGATCCCCTTCCACGCGCCGTAGCCGCCGTACGCGCGACCGTGCCCGGCCTGCCGGCGTCAGGCGAGCCACCAGGGCGCCCGCGGCCGGGGAGAACGCCGCCGCGCCTGCCCCCTGGCCGAAGCGGGCCACACCGACCAGCGCGGGGTTGCCCGCGAGCACGAACGCCGCGGACGCCGCGGCGAAGGCCAGGAGGCCGCCGAGCAGGACCGGGCGCGGCCCGACCCGGTCGGCGAGCGCCCCGAAGACCGGCTTGAGGATGATCTCGGCGCCGTCGTAGACCGCGAGCAGCACGCCGAGGGTGAGCAGCGACGCGTGCTCGCCGCCGGTGTAGCCGCCGAGGCTGGCGGCGATGCTGTGGGCGCCGAACGCGGTGACGAACCCCGCCGCGTAGAGCGGGAGCAGCCTGCGGCCCGCCGCCTCGGTCGGCTCCCGGGTCGATTCACTGCTCATCAGGGCCTCCGCCGTGCCGGGGTGGCCATCGTGGACCATCGGCCGGCACGGGGTGCGCCTACCCCCGCCTCGGCACACCCGCTGTCAGGCGCCGCGTAAACGGGGTGTTCACCCCCAGAACCAGGGCCGGAAACGCCGCATACGAGTCGGGCCGTCATGCCGCGGCCGGGACGTGCGCGCCCCGTGCTCGCGCGAACGCCCGTCAAGGACGCTGGCGCAGCAGGGGCAGGACTCGCCGATCGCACTGATCATCGGAGCGGGGGTGATGTGTCGGCCACACACCGTTCGCAGCCGCGCGCCGTGGGCTCGATGTGTTGCGTGAGTGTCGAAGACATGATGCGCGAGTCCGTCGCCGAACTGATCGGTGACAGGGGTCGTCTCGTGCCAGTAGGTATTCACGGCGCGCACTGGGCGGCTCGCTCACGGCGTGCGGTGCGCGCTCGGACCGCATAGTCGTAGAGCCGGCATGGCCAGCGGACCCGGCCGGCCTGCGGACCTCCGGTGCAGATCTTGCATCTGCCGCCGCCGTCGTCCGCATGATCCTTGATCAGCCGCTCAGCCGACCCGTCCTCTCCGGCGATGAACACAACGATCGGATCATGATCGGCCGCAGTCACGTCATCCCCCTGGTCATGTCGGCCGGCGTCTGCCGGTGGGAGCGGACGCTACGAAGCGGGGGGTGGTCGAGCCCAGGAGTTTGCGAGAGTTTTCTCCAACTATCGGCGTGCCGAGGACGAAACTTGATGCCATGGACCTGGTGTATGCGCTATAAGTGCTGCTGAGCAAACAGAAGCACGCAGCTGAGGGGAAGCGATGATGCAGCTGACGTTCCTCGGCAAGGCGACGCAGGGCGGCGGGTCACCGACCTTGTTCGCCACCGACAGGGGCACATACGTGGTGCAAGGCTGGAAGGTTGCCGACAACGGCAACAGCGTGGAGATCCCGCAGCGTCTCCTCGCGTACCTGGCGCCGGGCACCTATCTCGGCGCGCAGCTCACCGACACCGGACGTGGCAGCTTCACCCTGACCGGGAGACCGGTGACCGACCTGCACGCGCTGTCCCAGATGGACATCCCGGCCCACGAGTCGTGTGTCGAGATTCCCAGGGAGAAGGAGGTCTGGTTCGGTGGAGTTGCTACAGGGTGAGGCGTTCGACGCGCTGTTTCGCGGCTTCGACCGCCACGCCTTCCATCTGGAGGTGCAGGACAGCTATCACACGCCTGAGGAGTCCGGGCCGTTCGAGCTGTTCCTGACCGGACGGCCGGATGACTTCGCGTGGCACCAACCGTGGCTCGACCTCGTCCGTCAAGCGACTGCTGCCGGCCGTAGGATCACGCGAGTGCGGATCGTCTCCGTCCCGCATGTCGACTACACCCGGTGGGGCTTGCTTGTCGCCGAGCACAACGTCTCAGCCGGCGAGGACATTCGCTGGTTGCCGCGCCATCTCGTCGATGCGGCAGATCTGCCCGGCGACGACTACTGGCTGTTCGACGACGATCGAGTCGTGTTCACGGTCTTCGAACCCGGTGGGCGGTTCGCCGGCGGGGCCGCCACGACCGATCCGAGGATCGTCGGCTACTGCCGGGCGGTGCGTGATCAGGTGTGGAGGGCCGCTGTTCCGCACGGCACGTACGTCGCTGAGACTGAACGGGCATTGTGACGAGTTCGGTTCATCAGGCACGTGAAGCGCTCGGCCAGCGGTTGCGCGACGTCCGCAAGGACGCTCGGCTCACGGGGCGGCGGCTGGCCGAGCTCGCGGGCTGGCACAGCTCGAAGGTCTCGAAGATCGAGTACGGCAGGCAGACGCCGTCGGAGGACGACATCCGTGTCTGGTGCCGGCTGACGTCGGCGAGCGACCAGGTTCCGGATCTGATCGCCACGGTGCGCCACATCGAGGCCATGTACGTGGAGTGGCGGCGGATGCTGGGCGTCGGCACCAGGCGTCGCCAGCAGGTCTCCCGCGACCTGGAGTCGCAGACGACGCTCATGCGGTGGTACGAGCCGCTTCTGATCCCAGGGATCCTGCAGACGGCCGAGTACGCCACGGCAATCATGCGGCGAGTGATCGACTTCTACCGGATCCCCGATGATCTCGACTCCGGTGTGGCCACGCGGATGGAGCGGCAGCAGATCCTCTATCGCGGCGACCACCGATTCCATGTCGTCGTCGCCGAGCAGGCGTTGCGAACCATGGTCGGTGATGCCGGTGTGATGGTCGGGCAGCTCGACAGGATCCTCGCCGTCATGGCGCTGCCCCGGCTGCACTTCGGGATCATCCCGGCGCATGCCGAGTATCGGGTGCCCACGAACCAGTTCATCATGTTCGATGATCGTCTCGTGCAGGTGGAAACCGTGACGGCGGAGCTGTCCATCAGCCAACCGCAGGAGATCGCCCTCTACCTCCGAGCTTTTGCGGACCTCGCCAGGCAGGCCGTCCACGGCGAGGCGGCCCGGGAACTTGTTGCGGCTTCTCTCCGCCGGTTCTCCGAGGGTGGGTCGAACGAGCCCGACGGGCCGGAGCGCGACTGACCACCTGCGACGCGACGCCGAGGGCGTTCCGCGGAACACGGGCCGGGATCGCGCCGAGGTCCAGCTGCATGGGCGTTCGCGTCGATCTCGGATGGACCGAACCCGTTACCCCTGCCGGCCGGCAACCTTCTGCAGGCTCGGCCGCAGCTGGTCGAGCAGCCAGTCGGCGGCGACGACGTTCGGCGCCTGCAGGGCGACAGCCTGGTCGAGGGTGAGCGGCAGGTAGTTCCCCTCACGGACGGGGCGTAGCTGCTGCACCAGCGCGTTGCCCTCGAACCGGGCGCGGTCGTCGCCCGCGGCGAACGTGATGAACAGCGCGTCCGCCTCGTCCAGCTGGCCGATCTGCTCGTAGCTGACGCCGACGGTGCCGGGGGCGAGCGCGGCGGTGGCGGGCGCGTCGCGGAAGTTCTGCGGGACGTTCGGCGAGGATCAGGTCCGGCCGGTACGAGGCCACCTTCTCGAGGTTCACGCCGCCGGTGGCGTCCTGCTGGATGCCGAGGACCTCCGCGGAGAGCGGGGTGCGGACGTACGGCAGGTTCGGGTCGCCGGTGCCGTCGGGGCTGTAGTTGCGCACGGCCCCGACGATCGGCGCGCCCACGGCGTCGGCGACGGCGATGTCGTTGTAGCCCAGCGCCACGATCCGCTGCGGCTTCGCCGGGATCGTGGTCGTCCCGTACGCGTGGGTGATCTCGACGGGGAACTCGTTGCCCGCGCCGGTCGTCGTCGGCTCCGGCGCCGGCTGGGCGTTCCCGCAGGCCACCAGTGCCGCGACGATCGGGGGGCGCATGGATCTCCTCGACGCGTGAGAATTCGGTGAGCCTGCTAATCAGACGGCGCGGAAGTGCATGCTGGCGTGGGCCGATTCCGGGCGGTCGCCCGCGTCCCGACGACGTAGGGTCGCGACGTCGACGGTGGGACGCGCGACCGCCTCAGCTCGCCGCCGTGAGCCCCGGGGCCAGAGAGGACGGCGTTCGTGAGCGACCCGAACCAGATGCCCGCGCCCGACGACGACGGGGCGGCCGACCACCTACCCGGCCGCGCCGCGCCGAGCGTCACCCTGCCGAGCACGGCAGGCGGGAGCGTTGCGCTCGACGACCTCGGCCCCGGGCGCACCGTGCTGTACGTCTACCCGCTGACCGCCCCACCGGACGGTGCGGTGCCGGACGGGTGGGACAGCATCCCGGGAGCTCGCGGCTGCACCCCCGAGGCCTGCGACTTCCGGGACCACCACGAGGAGCTGCTCGCCGCGGGCGCGACCGGCGTCTACGGGGTGTCCGCGCAGGACACCGGTTACCAGCGCGAGGTCGTCGAGCGGCTCCGCTTGCCGTTCGCGATGCTGTCCGACAGCGAGCTGAGGCTGGCCGCGGTGCTCGGCCTGCCGACCTTCCGCGCCGGCGGGATGACGCTGTTCACGCGGATCACCCTGGTGATCGGGGACGGGGTGGTCGAGCACGCCTTCTACCCGGTCTTCCCGCCGGGCGCGCACGCCCGGGAGGTCCTCGCCTGGCTGCGCTCGGCGTAGCACGGCCACTAGGGTCGGACGTCAGCTCCCGAGGCCGTACAGCTCACCGATGATCGTCCTGGCCATCTCGACCGCCGGGTCGCGGCCGTCGGGGGACGGCGCGAGCGACGTCCAGACCACAACGGTGACCTTTCGTTCCGGGTCGTGCCCGGCGAACGTGTTGAACCCGGGCAGCTCGCCGGTGTGGCCGTAGAACGGTCCGAACCGGGCCAGCGCGAGGCCGTAGCCGGGGCTCTGAGGGTTGGCGGGGTCGATCGGCAGGACGCTGTCCAACCGGGCCTTCTGCATGGTCGGGCTGAGCAGCCCGCCACCGACCAACTCCTCGGCGTAGCCGATGAGGTCGGCGGTGGTCGAGATGCCCGCGCCGGCGGCCCATGCCCAGGACGGGTTGGAGTTGGTGACGTCGAGCGGGGCCAGCGTGCCGTCGCGCGCGGCTGCCTGCTTCTCCGCCGACAGCACGTTCGAGTCGATCGTCTCGACGTTGGTGCCGTAGGTGTAGCCCTGCGGGTGCGGGTCGGGCAGGCCCGCGGACGTGGCCGGGAAGGAAGACTCGGCCATACCCAGCCGGTCGAGGATGCGCAGCTGGATCTCGGTCCCGAGGGGGTTGCCGGTGAGCTGCTCGACGATCCGGCCCAGCAGAGCGGTGTTGGTGTTGGAGTAGTGGAAGCCCGCGCCGGGCGCGAACTTCGGTGGCATCGCCAGGCCGATCGCGATCAGTTCCTCGGGCGGGAACACCGTGCCGGGCGCGGTGTCCTGGAGCTGGTTGAGCTCGGGCGCGGTCGAGTAGTTCCCGAGCCCGCTGCGCATCGTGAGCAGCTGTTCGATCGTGATGTTCTGCCCGTTCGGCACGTCGGGCCGGTACGTCGAGACGGGATCGTCCAGCCGGAGCAGGCCCTCGTCGACCAGCTGGAGTACGACCGTGCCGGTCCAGGTCTTGGTGACGCTGCCGATGCGGACGTGATCGTCGACCTGCACCGGTTCGGTTCCGCGGAACGTCCGGGTGCCGATCGTGGTCGTCCAGTCGCCGAGCTCGGCCGAGCGCACCTGGACGGCCGCACCGGTGACCAGCATGTCCTCGGCGAGCTGCTCCAGCTCCGGTTGCAGGGTCGCGGCGTAGGCGGGCACGTCCGGGCCGGCGGGTGGAGGCGCCGGGGCCACCTCGGCGCAGGCTGCCAGAGCGAGCAGGCCGGCCGCGGCCAGCGTGGCCACGGCTCGCCCGGGCGGGATCATGATCCGGACTCGTGCCCGGCCCGCATCAACCGGCGGATCATGTCGGCACCCATCCGGCCCAGCCCGAGCATCTCGCTCTTCATGTTGTGCTCCCGTCAGCGAGCGTTGGGTGTGCGGACGCCAGTGTCCCGCGGGGCACCAGACCCGTCCGGCCGTGCGGGGATACCGACGAACGGCCGCAGCTCCTACCCGTAGTTGGCCGGTGACCGCGGCGTCCCGGAACGGGAAATACGTTGCGCGCCGGTGCGGCCACGGCTTGGTTGATGGTCATGACCACGGATGCCGTGCCCGAGCGCCGCTTCGGGTGGTGGGACATGTGGGTCCATCCCGACGAGGACCCGCGCGCCGACGGCGGGTTCCACGGCGAGCGCGGGACGCTCGTCGGGTTCCTGCGGGATCGCCGGCTCACGTTCGAGATGAAGTGCGCCGGGCTGGACGCCGAGGCGATGGCCCGGCGATCGGTGCCGCCGTCCGACCTGTCGCTGCTCGGGCTCCTGCGGCACCTCGCCGAGGTCGAACAGGTCTGGTTCCGGATCCGGATGGCCGGGCAGGAGGTCCCGCGGCACTACCGCCGGGAGGGCGACCCCAACGGTGACATCGCCGGCGCCGTGGCCGATCCCGAGATGGTGGCCGAGGCGTGGCGCACCTGGCGGGCCGAGGTGGAGTTCGCGGAGGAGTACGTCGCGGAGGCGCCCGACCTCGACCTCGTCGGCGCGGCCGGCGACTGCCTGCGCGAGGTGCTGGTGCACCTGATCGAGGAGTACGCGCGACACAACGGGCACGCCGACTTCCTGCGCGAACGGATCGACGGCCGGGTCGGGCAGTAACTCCCCCCGGGCAGGGGCTCACCGGGCGACCGCGAGCCCGAACGGGACCGGCCCGAACGCGTGCACGAGCGGACGGACGAGCAGCACGAACGCCTCCGTCACCCGGGCCGTCCTGAGGCCGCCCAGGTCGATGATCCAGTCGGGCCGCCAGCCCAGGTCGCCGAGCAGCGCCGCGACGACCTGCCTGGCCGCGGCGTCGTCGCCGGAGAGGAACGCCGACGGTGGTGTCGCGAGCGAGCCCGGCGTGACCATCGCCTCGGCCGGGCCGAGCGTGTTGAGGGTCTTGACCACGCGGGTCTCCGGCAGTGCGCGCTGCAGCTCCTCGGCCAGGCTCGTGTCTGGGTAGCGCAGCGAGGTGGCGAAGCCGTCGGGGCCCTGCTCGACCGCGTTGGCGACGTCGACGAGCACGGCGCCGGCGAGCTGCGGGGCGAGCGGGCGCAGGAGGTCGACGGACTCGTGGCCCGGCGTCGCGTTGACGACGACGTCGGCGCCCCGGACAGCCTCCGCGAGCCCGGTGAGCGGCACCGGGGCGGTCCAGGCGGCCGCGCGGCGGGCCGGATCGCGGGAGCCGGCGGTGACGGTGTGCCCGGCCCTGGCCAGGGCGCCGGCGAGGGCCGTGCCGACGTTCCCGGTTCCGAGGACGGCGATCATGGGTGTCATGGCCGCGACGCTATGGCTCGGGGTAGAACGGGCGGGAGTAGGAACTTCGAAGATCCCAGGGCACCGGGAGGAGCCGAGGTGACCACGACGACGGCCGCCGAGCGGCGGGAGGCGCGGCGGGTCGAGCACCGGGTGGCGGTGGCCGCCTGCCCCACGCAGGAGGTGCTCGGCAGGCTCGGGGACAAGTGGGTGCCGCTCGTCCTCACCGCGCTCCGGGACGGCCCCCGACGCCACGGCGAGCTGGCCCGGACCGTGGCGGGCGCGCGACAGAAGGTGCTCACCCAGACGCTGCGCGGGCTGGAACGCGACGGGCTGGTCACGCGGTCGGTCACGCCGGCGCTGCCGGCGCGGGTGGACTACGCGCTCACCCCGCTCGGGCGGAGCCTGCTCGACGTCGTCGACGCGGTGACGCTGTGGGCGGACGCGCACGTGCCGGCGCTGCACGCGGCGCGCCGCGGCCACGACGCCGGGTGACGTCCGCCGCTCCTGCTCGCATGATCAGCGGCCGGGTGCGGAACCGGCCGGATGTGGCCGCCTCCGCACCGAAGGAGATGATCAGGTGGGTGTGGCGGGGCCGTGGTGCGGTGACGGGACGTCGAGTGCGGGGCTGCGGTCGAAGAAGCCTGCAGGCTGGAGCAGGAACCCGACGTGCTGAACCGGCATCACCGGCCAGTCCTCGAGCCGTGCGACGTGGTGGGAGCCGAACGTGTACCAGACCACCACGTCGCCGTCGCGCACGTCGCGGTCGGCGGCGGTCCAGCGGGGCAGGCCGTCGCCGCCGGAGTGCTGGTTGGGGTAGTCGCCCGCGGCGTGCCGCTCGTCCTCGGCGTACGGGGTGACCCAGAGGTGGTGGGCCATGAAACCGGCGCGGTGCATGACGCTCGCCTCCGGCCGAACGAACGGCACGACCGTGCCGTGCGGTTTGAGCGCGTACGCGGTCGGCTCACCCACGACGTTGCGGGCTTCGCTGCTGCGCACCTCCCAGTACCGGGCGCGGTCCAGGCTCGCCCGCCGCCGCGCGGCGAGCTCGGAGTCCAGCCGGGTGGCGGTGGTGCGGAAGGCGTTGCCGAGCGGGTTGTCCGGGCCCGCCGGGTCGGTGACGGTGTCGATCTCGTAGACCGAGTTGGCCGTGCCGTCCACGTCGAAGTCCAGCCGCATGTTGAACACGTGCTGGTGGATCGGCGCGTAGAGCCCGTCGGCGTTGAGCAGCTGGCCGTGCGTCGGAGTGGTGCCCGGTGGCACGGCGCCGGTGGACATGATGCCGGTGAGCTTGACGTCGAACTCGATCGATCCGTCCTGGTAGAAGTACCAGAAGAAGCCGTACTCGTAGTTGCCGACCGTGGCGATGAACGACACGACGAGCCGCCGTCCGCGGCGGACCTCGGTCTTCTCGGTGCGGAAGTCGGTGTGCTTCCACAGCAGGCCGTGGTCCTCCTCGTGCAGGCACACGGCGTTGGCGATGGTGAACGGGTTGCCGTCGGGGTCGGCGAGGACGGCGTCGAAGTAGCGGATCTCGCCCAGGCAGTCGCAGCCCAGCTCGAGCGGGTTCGCGAGGGTGCCGATGTTGTACTCGCCCGCGTCGAAGGCGTTCTTGCGCCGGTGGGTGGGGGCGGGGTCGCCGTAGGGCACCACCATCTCCGAGAGCGACGCCCGGTGCAGCACCGGCCGCTCCCGGTCCGCGTCGGTGTACCGCACGGTGTGCAGCACCAGGCCCTCGCGGGGGGTGTACCCGATCCGGAACCGCCACTTCTGCCAGCGCACCTCGTGCCCGTCCACCTCGAACGAGGTGCCCTCGGGCTGGGTGATCGACACGGGCTTCAGGCCGGCGCGCGGCGCGACGTCGGCCGCGGTGTAGTTGCCGGGCTCCTGCGGGACCGGGACGACACCGTGGTCCTCGAGCATCGCGACCCGCCCGGCGAGCGTGTCGACGTAGACGACGAGGTTCTCGACGGGGTGGGCGTAGCCGTTGTCGTCGGGCCCGCCGATCTTGACCCAGACGAGGGCGCGGACCAGCCTGCCCTCCTCCTCGTCGCCGTAGTGCCCGGCCGACCAGGGGTCGACCATGACGCCGTCGAACTCGGTGATGCCGCGTGCCCGCAGCGCGTCCTGCACGCCCGGGTCGGTCTTGACGATCTCCTCGCAGGCGAAGAACTCCTCGAGCAGCACCTGCGGCTGCACGCCCGGGACGTGCTCCCAGCGGGTGACCTCGCCGTCGGACAGCGAGACGGTGGCCTCGTAGGTGTGCCCGTCGGACCGGTCGAGCACGATCGCGGCGGCCTCCCGCGGCACGGCCGTGCCGCCGTCGGACGCGAGCGCCGCGTCGTACTCGAGTACCGCGGCCTTCGCGGGCTCGCGGAGCACGAGCGAGACGAACCGGCAGGCCGGGCCGACGTGGCCGGCGTCGCGCAGCACGGCCGCCGCCGCGCTGATCTCCGCGGACGACAGCGGATCGAGCGGATGCGTGACGGCAGTGGACGGGCGCTGCTCGGTTGCGGTCACGGAGCCTCCTTCGCCGGATGCGCCCCTCACTCTCACTCGTGGAACCGGCCGGCGCCACCCGTTGATCGGTGGGCGGGGAACCTGGGCGTCGGGCGTAACGAACGGGCGCCGGGCGCGGAGTCAACCAGGCGTCTGCGGTGATCCCCCCGGCCGCGGGCGCATCTGGCCGGGGTTCGCTCCGGCCGGCGGCAGCACCCGCCCTGCCCGGGCGGGTGCTGTTGCCACCGTCGGACGCAGCTCGTCCGACAGCGGGATCGACCAGGAAGAGGAGGTCAGCCCAGGATGCGTTGGCGAGCGGCGCGGCGGGTGGCGTGCGTGCGCTCGAGGATCGCGGTGCACAGGAGGCACGGCTGGCCGTCCGGCTCCACCATGGGCGCCGCGGCCACCATGTGGCCGCAGAGCGCCTGGTAGTGGCCGTCGCTCTGCCGGGCCGACGCGGCGAGTTCGGCGTCGGGTACCTCGTGTGCGCGGGTATCGATGGAGCAGGTGACGGTGATCGTGTCGACAGCGCGTCGACCGGCTTGATCGCCACCGCTCATGACATCGAGTGTCCCTACTCCGGCTTGCGGATGCAAGCGCGTCTGCAAGTACATTCGGCGCGTACGTCTGAAACCTCATTCGGGGAGCGGCAAATGCGCCAGACCGAGGACAACGGCATCTCTGCGGACCAGCTCGGCACGGTGGCGTGGCGCAAGAGCCGCACGAGCAACCCGAGCGGCGACTGCATCGAGGTCGCAGCCCTGGACAGCGGTGCTGTCGCGGTGCGCAACTCCCGTGATCCGCACGGACCCGCGCTCGTGTACACGCGGGCCGAGATCGCCGCCTTCGTCGCGGGCGCCAAGGACGGGGAGTTCGACGACCTGACGACCTGACGGCCTGACGGCCGCGGGATCTCACCCGTTCGGTGCACGTCGGTTCCGCGGTGCCTGGTCGGACGGGTAGGTCCTCCCGGAGCCGCGGGCGCGTCAGGCTCTGCGCCCGATCCCGCCGGCGTAGAGCGTGTGCACCGGGCTCTCGGTATGGGTGTGCTCGTCGGGGCGCCAGTCGTTGGCGTACACGAGGCCCGGCTCCACCAGCTCGAGCCCGGCGAAATAGCCGTGCAGCTCGTCCCAGGTGCGAAAGCGGCCCGAGCCGAGACCACCGTGCAGGAACGCGCGCTCGAGCGCCTGTGCGCGGGACTCGTCGTCGAAGAGGAAGTGCGAGAGGAGCAGGTAGCTGCCGGGGGAGAGCCGTTGGCGCACAGCGGCGAGGATCCCGTCCGGATCGTCGTCGTCGGACAGGTGGTGCACCACGCCGGAGAGCAGCACCGCGAACGGCTCGTCGAGGTCGAGCAGCCCCAGGGCGTCGACCTTCTCGAAGAGCGACTCGGGCCGGCGCAGGTCGGCCGTGACCACGGCGGTCTGCTCGTCCGTGACGAGGAGCGCCCTGGCGTGCGCCAGCACGACGGGGTCGTTGTCGATGTAGGCCACGCGCACGCCTGCGTCGATGGCGTGGGCCACCTCGTTGACGTTGCCGTCGCTGGGCAGCCCGGAGCCGATGTCGACGATCTGCCGGATGCCCGCGTCGCGCACCAGGTACCGCACCCCGCGGCGCAGGAAGCAGCGGTTGTCCTGGGCGATCTCCCCGACCTCGGGTACGACGTTCCGCATGGCGTCGGCGGCGCGCCGGTCGACCTCGAGGTACTCCTTGCCGCCCAGCAGGTAGTCGTACACCCGGGCGGTGGAGGCGCGGGACAGGTCCAACGGCGCGGGCGCCTGCTCGTCCACCGCTTCTCCTCCGGCCGCCCGTCCCGATCGCGCGCCGACAGTAGCGTGATCGTTACCGTGCCGGAAAGTGTGACCAGCGGTCACACCACGTCACGCGTGGACACATGCGCATCCGGCCGTCGTAGGGTCGTGGCGTGGATGTTGCCGCCCTGCTGACCGACGCGTTCTCCCGGATCGGGGAGGAGGTGCACGGCGCCGTCGACGGGCTCTCCGCGGAGCAGCTCGCCCACCGCGTCGACACCGAGGCCAACTCGATCGCCTGGCTGGTGTGGCACCTGTCCCGGGTGCAGGACGACCATGTCGCCGGGGTGGCCGGCAGCGAGCAGGTGTGGACCGCGCAGGGCTGGGTGGACCGGTTCGGACTCCCGTTCCCGGCGCGCTCGATCGGCTACGGCCAGTCCTCGGACGAGGTCGCGGCCGTCCGGGTGAAGTCGCCGGACCTGCTCACCGGCTACTACGACGCCGTCGCCGCCCGCACACTGGAGTACGTCCGCGGCCTCACCGAGAGCGATCTCGACCGCGTCGTGGACGAGGCGTGGGACCCGCCCGTCACGCTGGGGGTCCGCCTGGTGAGCGTGATCGACGACTGTGCCCAGCACGCCGGCCAGGCCGCCTTCGTGCGCGGGGTCGTGGAGCGGAGCTGACCGGGCGCATTGCCGGGCGTCAGGACAGCAAGCCCGGCAGCCATGTCGCCAGCTGCGGGAACGCGATCATGATCGCGAGCAGGAGACCTTCGATGGCGACGTACGGGGCGATGCCGCGGAAGATGTCGGCGATGTCGAGCTCGGGCACCACCGACTTCATCGTGTAGAGGTTCAGCCCCACCGGCGGTGTGATCACGGCGATCTCCAGGTTCACGACCAGCAGCACGCCGAACCACAGCGGGTCGTAGCCCAGCTCCTCGATCGCGGGCACCAGGATCGGGGTGACGACGAGCAGCAGCGACGCGGCGTCCACCAGGCACCCGAGCACGATCAGCACCAGCATGATCCCGATCAGGATCACGGCGGCCGGGACGTCGAGGCCGACGATGAACTCGGTGAACGCGTCCGGCACGCGGGCGAGCACCAGCATCTGGGTGAACACGAACGCGGAGCCGACGATCGCGAGGACGGCCGCGGTCACCTGCGCCGTCGAGGCGAAGATCCGCTTGAGGTTCGGCCAGCCGAGCTTGTGGTAGATCGCCCCGGTGACGACGAACGCGGCGAGCGCGCCCACCGCGGCGGCCTCGGTGGGCGTCGCGATCCCGGTGTAGATCGATCCCAGTACCAGCAGGATCAGCAGCAGGGCGGGGGAGATGCGCCCGATCGCCACGAACCGCTCGCGCCAGGTGAACCGGTCCGGGTCGACGGGGGCGTTCTCCGGGGCGACCTTCGCACGCACCACGACGTAGACGATCATCATCGCGGCGAGGAGGAGGCCGGGCACCAGCCCGCCGGCGAACAGGTCGGCCACGCTCTCGCCCGTGATCGACGAGTACAGGATGAACATCAGGCTCGGCGGGATCAGCATCGCGAGTGCCCCGGACGCGGCCACGGCGCCACTCGCGAACGCCGGCTTGTAGCCGCGGTCCAGCATCTCGGGCACGGCCATCCGGCCGATCACGGCCACCGAGGAGATGCTCACCCCGGACATCGCCCCGAACACCGTGGACGCGCCGACGGCGGACGCGCCGAGCCCACCCGGCACCCGGTTGAACCAGCGGTGCGCCGCACCGAAGAGGTCACGGCCCAGCCCGCTCACGGCCAGTGCCTCGCCGAGCAGGATGTAGAGCGGCGCGGCCACCAGCGCGTACTCCTGCAGCTGCGACACCAGCGCGAGCGGCACGAGCTCGACCGCGGTGAACCCGCCCAGGCCGAGCAGCCCGGCCACCCCGGCCACGCCGAGCGCCACGAAGATCGGGGAGCGCAGGGCGATGAGCACCAGCAGCAGCACCACCGCCAGCGTGACGATCATCCCGTCCGCCATCATCAGGCGACCCCCTGCGCCTCGGTGAGGGCTTCCGCCTCACCCGGTTCCGGTTCCGGAGGTGTGGCCGGGAACAGCAGCGCGACCAGCACGAGGAACACCCCGGACACGGTCAGCACGGCGTCGGGCACCCAGAGCGGGATGTTGAACGTGCCGGCGCCGGTGAGCCCGCCGGCGTAGGCCACGGTCATCGAACGGAACCCGGCGATCGCGAGCACCAGCCCGAGGAACGCGGTCGCCGCGGTCGTCACGAAGTCGGCGGCCCGGCGCGTGCGCTCGGGCAGGGCGCGGTACAGCAGGTCCATCGAGATGTGGTGGCCGGTGGCGTACAGGTGGGGCACCGCGAGCATCGTCGCGACGAGGACGCCCACCGAGTTGAGCGGGTACGCCCAGTCCGTGGGGGCCGCGAGCACGTACCGCATCAGCACGTCGTAGGTGATCGTCAGCATCATGAGGCCGACGACGACCATGGCCACGGCGACCATCGCCCGGGTGCAGGCCAGGACGGCCCTGCGGAGTTGCGACACGGTTCCGCCCTCCTAAGCCTCGTTGATGAGGGTCACGGCGCGGTCGGCCACGCCGGGATCACCGATCAGGTGTTCCCACCGCCCGTACACGGGCCCGACCGCCGTTCGGAACGCCTCCAGCTCCGCGCCGCTCGGCTCCACCAGCTCCACACCGCCCTCGCGGACCGCCGCCAGGTAATCGCCCTCGTGCACGCCGACCATCACCTCGGTGCCGTCCCGGTAGAGCGCGCGGCCCGCCTGGTCGAGGGCCGCGCGAAGTTCGGGCGGCTGTGCGGCGTACCAGTCGGTGCGGCAGTAGGCGTCGACCGTGTAGGCGCCGAAGTGGGCCCGCGTGCCGTACCGGACGATCTCCTGCAGGTCGCGGGACACCACCGTGCCGATGTAGCTCATCAGCCCGTCGATGGTGCCGCGTTCCAGGGCCTCGAACACCTCCGAGGAGCCCATGAACACCGGCGCCCCGCCGAGCGCCTTGACGGTCTCGCCCTCGATCTCGCCGGCCACGCGGATCCGCAGGCCCCGGACGTCGTCGGGCGCCAGGATCGGGCGACCGACCGTCCAGAGGTACTCGAACGTGCACGGCATCCCGCCGAGCAGCCGCACACCCTGCGTCGCGAGCTGCTCGTTGACCAGCGCGAACAGCGGGCCGTCCGGGTCGATGGCCCGGCGTTGCTTCGCGTAGTCCTCGGCGCCGAACGGCAGCTCCATCGCCCCGAGGATCGGGTAGCTCGACGACACGTACGAGCTCGTCTGGAACATCACGTCGGCCACCCCGAGCAGCAGCCCCGGCAGCAGTTGCTCGGCCCCGAGCAGGGTGCCGGCGTCGAACATGTCGCAGGTCAGACGCCCGCCGCTGGCCGACGCGAGGGTGTCCATGAAGGTCTGGATGCCCGGGTAGAGGTCGTCGTAGGACTGGGGGATGTAGGTGGCGGCGGTGATGGGCCCGGCGGTGCCGGCGTCGGCGCGGCCGCAGGCGGCCAGCCCGGCCACCCCCAGCCCGGCGGCGGCGAGGAAGGCCCGTCTCCCGAAGGATCCGCGCAGGCCCTCCGGCCCTCGCAGACCCGGTGGACCCTGCGAGGCCCCGCCTCGGCGCCCGTTGCCGCTCATGCGCGACAACCTCCGTGATGGCGATAACCACTGTCAAGTCCAGACGTCTGATGTGTCCTGCGACTCGTGCTTCCCCCGCCCGGGGCGGGCATGTAAGGTGCGCGTGATCCAGATCTCCGGCTGTCTTTCCGGTGACGCCCGGATGAACTGCGCAGGGATCGGGGGAACGGCGCGTGAACGCAACCTGACATCATTCCGTGCAAATCGGACGTCTGGGGTTGCGTGCTCGATGCGGCCGTCCCCGCGGCTTAGGGTCAGCGCGCATCGACAACGGAGGACCTCCCCCCACATGGCCACCGCAACCTCTCCGCCGGATACCCCGGTCCGGCGGCCCGGGGCGCACCTGGAATTGCGTTCCGGGCCGCGTTCCCGCCGCCGCAACCAGCTGCGGAACTGGCTGCTCTTCGCCGTGCTCGCCGGGCCGAACATTGCATTGCTGGTGGTGTTCACCTACCGGCCGCTGCTGCAGTCCTTCTTCCTTTCGACGCTGCAGTGGAACCTCGGCTCGCCCACCGCGATCCCGGTGGGCCTCGCCAACTACGCCGACTTCTTCTCCGACCCGGGCACCCCGCGCATGCTCGCCATCACGGGGATCTTCACGCTCGCCACGGTGGGCGGCGGCATGGTGCTCGGCCTGCTGCTCGCGGTGCTGCTGAACCGGAAGCTGCGCCTGCGTGGCGCGGCCCGCACGATCGTCGTCGCCCCGTACGTGCTGTCCGGGGTCGCCGTCGGGCTGCTGTGGCTGTTCGTGTTCGACCCGAACTTCGGCGTGCTGTCGGCGTTGTTGCGGATCGTCGGCATCGGCTCGCCGGACTGGTACACGAATCCGCAGTGGGCGCTGGTGATGATCATCATCGTGTACCTGTGGAAGAACGTCGGGTACGTCGCGCTCATCTATCTCGCCGGATTGCAGGCGGTGCCCCGGGATCTGCTCGAAGCGGCTTCCCTGGACGGCGCGTCGCCGATCCGGTCGTTCGTCTCGGTGGTGCTTCCGCTGCTCGGGCCGACCACGTTCTTCCTCAGCATCACCACGTTGCTGACGTCGTTGCAGTCCTTCGACATCATCCGCGCGATGACCAATGGCGGGCCGCTCGAGGGAACGACCACGATGATGTACCAGATCTACCTCGAAGGATTCGCCGCCGGGCGGGCCGGCTATTCGTCGGCGATCGCCACGGTCCTGTTCCTGGTGCTCTTCGCGATCACCGTGGTCCAGCTACGGTTCGTGGAGCGGAAGGTGCACTACGCATGAGTGGTCCGGGCATGATCGTGGACACGCCTGCGCAGGCTCGGCGCGGTCCACGGCCCGCCGTCGGCGGGTACGTCACGATGGCGCTCGCGATCGCGGTGATGGTGCTGCCGCTGGTCTGGATGGCACTGGCCAGCTTCAAGGGCCTGGACGAGCTCTACCGGCTGCCGATCCAGTGGCTGCCGGACTCGGCGGCCCCCACCAACTACCTCACGGCGACGCAGACCGTCCCGTTCGGCAGCTTCTTCGTCAACAGCCTGATCACCACCGTGGTCGGCGCCGGGCTGAAGATGCTGCTGGGACTCATGACGGCCTACGCGCTGGTGTTCCTCGACATCCCGTTCCGCAGGTTCTTCTTCTGGGTCGTCGTGTGTGCGCTGCTCGTGCCGCAGCAGATCGTGCTCATCCCCAACTACGCGCTGATCTCGCAGCTCGGGTGGCTCAACACCTACCAGGGACTGATCATGCCGGGGCTGGCGAGCGCCTTCGGCACATTCCTCTTCCGCCAGCATTTCCTGACCCTGCCCCGCTCGATCCTCGAGGCGGCGGAGATCGACGGAGCCGGGCATTGGAAGCGGCTGTGGCGGTTCGTCGTGCCGCTCTCCGGGCCCACCATCGCCGCCGTCGGGCTGGTCTCGATCGTCAACGAGTGGAACGACTACCTCTGGCCCCTGCTGGTGATCGACCGGCCGGAGATGATGACGCTCCCCGTCGGGCTGACCCTGCTGATGAACTTCGACGGCGTCACCGACTGGGGTGTGCTCATGGCCGGCACCGTCCTCGTCACCGTGCCCGTCCTCGCCGTCTTCTTCCTCCTCCAGCGCCGGATCGTCGCCGGGCTGGTCGCCGGCGCCGTCACCGGCTGAACCGCTCCCCAGAGAGGCACGACATGACCACACCCGAACTATCCCGGCGCGCGCTGCTGCGCCTCGCCGCCATGCTGGGCGGCACGGCCGCACTCGCGGCGTGCGGCGGGCCGAGCCTGTCCGAATCGGGCGGCGCGGCGCAGAGCGACGTCGACTGGTCCGGGGTGCAGCCGGCCTCGCAGATCACCTGGTGGAGCAACCACCCGGGCACGTCGATCGAGCTGGAGAAGGAGTACATCCGCCGGTTCCAGGAGCAGAACCCGGGGATCACCGTCAACCTCGTCACGGCCGGGAAGTCCTACGAGGAGGTCGCGCAGCGGTTCCAGGCGGCCGCCGGCACCGACAACGTCCCGGACCTGGTGGGCGCCAGCGACGTCTGGTGGTTCCGCTACATGATCAACGGCCAGATCATCCCGCTGGAGGGGCTGGCGCAGCACCTGCAGATCGACACCGCCGACTACAACCGCACGCTCTACGACGACTACGCGTTCAACGGCCAGCACTGGGCGCTGCCCTACGCGCGCTCCACGCCGCTCTTCTACTACAACCGTGCCCTGTGGCAGAGCGCCGGCCTGCCCGACCGTGCTCCGCAGACCTGGACCGAGTTCGAAAGCTGGGCACCCGCGCTCGGTCAGGCCGTCGGCAGGCCGGCCCTGGGCCTCGGCCCCGGTCCGTCGTGGACGGCGTGGTGGTTCTGCAACTTCATGTGGGGCCTCGGTGGGACCTACTCCCAGGAGTGGACCGTCACCCTCGACAAGCCGGAGACCCTGGCGGCGGCGGAGTACGTCCGCGCGCTGGTCAACGACAAGAAGTTCGCGGCGGTGTCCTCAGGGGGCACCGACGGCTACGTCGCGGACTTCACCGCCGGCGTCACCGCCTGCACGATGGCCTCCACGGGATCGCTGCGCGGCATCCTGCAGCAGGCGGGGTTCGAGGTCGGCACCGGCTTCCTGCCCCAGGGCCCCGCCGGGCCCGGCTGCCCCACCGGCGGCACCGGCATCGCGATCGCGTCGGCCAAGTCGCCCGAGCAGCAGCTCGCCGCGGGCATGTTCCTGAAGTTCCTCACCGAGCCCGAGCAGACGGCGCACTTCTCGGCCGGCACCGGCTACATGCCGGTCCGCACCTCGGCGGTCGACAGCCCGGACATGCAGGCGGTGTTCTCCCAGACCCCGCAGGCCCGCACCGCCGTCGACCAGCTCGCCACCACCCGCGTGCAGGACTGGGTCCGCACCTTCGTACCGTCGGGCGACCAGTACCTCACCACCGCGATCGAACGGATCATGTTGCAGAACGAGAACCCGGCCACCGCGTTCTCCGCCGCCGCTGCGGAGATCAAGACCTCGTACGAGCAGAACGTTGCGCGCTACATCTGAGGGTGGCTCGGCACTGCCGAGCGACCAGCTCCCCGAGGCCCTGCGTCCGCAGCCGGGCCACATCCGCACCATCGCGCACCGGGGCGACTCGTCGTCCGCACCGGAGAACACGATCGCGGCCTTCGACGCCGCCGTCGCCGCCGGCAGCGACCTCATCGAGATCGACGTGCGGCTCACGGCCGACGGCGAGGCCGTGATCGTCCACGACGCGTCCGCGCTGCGGACCACCGGGATCGACGCGCCGGTCGCCGCGATCGACGCCGCCACGCTCCGGGCCGCCGACGCGGGCGGCTGGTTCGGGCCCGACTTCGCCGGTGCCCGTGTGCCGCTGTTCGGCGAGGTCGCCGAGTGGGGTGCCGCGCATCCGGACATCGGCTGGCTCGTGGAGTTCAAGGGCTCCTGGACCGCCGCTCAGCTCGAAGGCCCGGTCGCCGCCATCCGGCAGTACGGGCTGGCCGGGCGCACGATCGTGCAGGGCTTCGAGCCCGAGACGGTCGAGGCGACCCGCGACGTCGCCCCCGAGCTGCCACGGGCGCTGCTCGTCTACCGCTCCGAGCACCTCGACGGGTTGATGGACCGCCTGCAGGAGCTCGGGGCGGCGGGCTGCAACCCGAAAGGTCAGCTGCCCATCGCGGTGCCCGGTCTGGCCACCCGGCTGCGCGAGGCCGGGTACAGCGTCTTCCCCTGGACGCTCGACGAGCCCGACGAGTGGGGTGCCGCCGGGGTGTCCGGGGTCGACGGGGTCATCACCAACCGTCCAGGAGCGTTCCGCAACTGGCTCGCCCTGCGCTGGAGCCCAGGAGAGGCACTGGCCTCCTAGCCGTCCCCTCATCCAGCCGGGCGCCGGTACCCGGGGCCGCACCGGTGCCGGGCACCTGTTGGATCGCACGCGTGCGATCCTCCGACGACCCCTCGCGGCGTCCGGCCCGGCACCGCCGGATCGACGCCGACGTTCAGGTGGGGCACGGCCACGGCCACTCGCCCCCGGAGCCGGTGGAACGCCGGGTGCGGCTGCTCATCGCGGCGCTCCTGGTGCCCTGCGCGCTCGCGACGGTGCTGGGCCTGGTGATGCTGTACCCGTTCGGCGAATCGCCACGGGCGGACGACGTGACCGCGCTGCGCATCGACGGGCACGCCACCTCCGCCACCGAGACGGCCTGCAGCGACGACCCCGTTGCGGAAGGCTGCCTCGCCCTCACCGTCGCGATCGCGGAGGGCCCCCTGGCCGGCCGGAGCATCGTGACCGAGGTCTCGATCGTGCGGGGCAGTGCCCCGTTCGGCGCCGGGGACGACGTGGTCCTCGCCGCGCCGACGGACGCGCTGGCCGACCCCGACGCCTACGAGGTGGTCGACTTCCAGCGGGACACGCCCCTGCTCGTTCTGGCGCTGCTGTTCGCGGCATCCGTCGTGGCTCTCGGCGGCAGGCGTGGGCTCGCCGCGCTGGCGGCGCTCGCGCTCACCGGGACGACGCTGATCGCGTTCGTGCTGCCCGCGATCCTGGCCGGTCGCGACCCGCTCGCGGTTGCTGTCGTCGGCTGCTGCGCGATCATGTTCGGGGCGCTCTACCTCACCCACGGCTTCTCGGCCCGGACCTCGACCGCCGTGTTCGGCACGCTGGTGAGCCTGGTGCTGATCGGGCTGCTCGGCACGGCGTTCGCCCACCTCACCCGGCTCAGCGGCGCCGACGAGGACACCGCCAACCTGGCCGCGGCGCTCGGCACGGACATCGACGGGCGGGGGCTCGTCCTGGCCGGCCTGATCATCGGCGCGCTCGGAGCGCTCGACGACGTGACCGTGACCCAGACGACGGCGGTCTGGGAGCTGCGAGCGGCGGATCCGGGGCTCCGCGGGCTCGCCCTGTTCCGCTCGGCCATGCGGATCGGTCGCGATCACGTGGCGTCGGCCGTGAACACGCTCGTGCTCGCCTACGCCGGCACCACCCTTCCGCTGCTCCTGGTGTTCTCGGTGGCCCAGCGCGGCCTCGACGACGTCCTGACCACACAGGTCATCGCCACCGAGGTGGTTCGCACCCTGGTGGGGAGCATCGGCCTGGTGGCAGCCGTTCCGGTCACCACAGCGGTTGCGGTGGCCGTGGCCACCCGCGGCCTAGTTCCTCGAGACCGTCATCCCGGATCGCCGCCCAGGTCGCGCCCGAGCACGGACTGACCTGCGTTCTCCCGGCTGCCGGCGCGGGTGCGCCGGGGGTCGGGGGCGGCGTCCGGGAACCGGTGCAGGAACTCCTGCTCCAGCGCGAGCATCCGCTCGGTGTGCGCGCGCAGGGCCGACTCGCTGCCGTCGAGCACGGTGTCGTGGCGGGTCTCGTGCAGGTGGGCGAGCTCGCGGCGGAGGTCGTCGTCGGCGAGCTGGGCCGGGGCGATGCCGTGCGATCGATCCGTCATGAGGCAGGAGTGTGCCCGCCTGGGCCGGCTACATGCGGATCATGGACGGATCGGCGGCTTCCTCCAGGATCGAACGGATCGGTGTGGCCGGGCGCCGGAGGAGGTCCTCGAGCGCGTGTCCGGTGGTGGCGAACTCCCCGCGGCGCGCCGCGCGGAACATGTCGATCAGCATGCTCGCCCGGTCGGCCGGCACCCCGCGTCCGGTCAACGTGGCTGCCCACTCGGCGTCGTCGGCCACGACGCGGCGGATCGTGTGCCCGGTGAGCTCGGAGAGGACGCCGGCGATGGCGTCGAGGTCCAGTGCGTGCGGCGCGGTCAACGGCGGGGTCGGCCCGTCGAACCGGCCTTCGTCGGCGAGCGCGATCGCCGCGGCTTCGGCGAGGTCGGCATGCGCTGTCCACGACACGGGTCCGTCGGCCGGCGCCACGAGCTCGCCGGTCTCGAGCGCCCGACCGATCAGGAGCCGGACGGTGTCGGCGTAGAAGCCGTTGCGGAGCGCCGTGAACGGTGTCCGCGTCTGCGACAGGTGGCGCTCGGTGGCGGCGTGGTCGAGCATCGGTGCGAAGAGCGAGTCGGCGGCGGCGCCCTGGTGGCTGGTGTAGAGGATGCGTCCCGCGCCGGCATCGCGCGCGGCGTCGATCGCCGCCACGTGCTGGGCGGTCGCCGCCTCGCCCGTCCGGTTCGTCGAGACGATGAGCACCTGCGTCGCGCCCTCGAACGCCTCGGCGAGCGAGTGCGGGTCGGTGAAGTCGCCGTGCCGGACGCGCACGCTTCGGGCGGCCAGGTCGCCGGCGTGGCCGGGGTCGCGAACGCTGACGCCGACCCTGTCGGCCGGGACCCGGTCGAGCAGCCGATCGACGATCTGGGCGCCGAGCCGGCCGGTGCCGCCGGTGATGATGATCATGTTCGTCCTCTCGCTGGCTGATAACGACGCTAACATCGCAGTTAGCAACAGTGGCAGCAGAAATGCGATAGCATCGGAAGCATGGTGGAGGTGCGCGCCAGCAGGCAGAAGATGCGGGCTCGCATCGTGGAGGTCGCGGCGCAGCTGCTGCAGGAGCAGGGCGCACCGGCGGTCACCACTCGCGCGGTCGCGCAGGCGGCCGGGATGCAGGCGCCGACGATCTACCGGTTCTTCGAGGACAAGGACGCCCTGCTCGACGCCGTCGCCGAGCACGTCTTCGCCGCCTACGTCGCCGGAAAGACCCTCGTGGAGGACACCGGCGATCCGGTAGCGGACCTGCGGGCCGGGTGGGACGTGCATATCGGCTTCGGCCTCGCCAACGCGGCGCTGTTCGGTCTCCTCACCGATCCCGCGCGCGGCGCGCGCTCACCGGCGGCTGCCGCCGGGCTGGACGTCCTGCGCGCCCGGGTGCACCGGGTCGCGGCAGCCGGCAGGCTCCGGGTCACGGAACGACGGGCCGTCGAACTCATCCACGCCGCCGGCACCGGTGCCGTGCTCACGCTGCTGTCCGCCCCTCCGGAGGACCGGCACCTCGACCTCGCCGACGCGATGTACGAGGCGGTGATGCGCTCGATCATCACCGATGCGCCCACGCTTCCCGCCGACGGCGCCACCGCGGTGGCGGTCGCGATCCGGGCCGTGGCCCCGACACTGCCGATGCTCACCGAAGCCGAACGCGCCCTGCTGTCGGAGTGGCTGGATCGACGTGGGGCAGTATCGACGAGGTGATCGTGCAACTGACGACCGCGGGCGCCGTGGTGCAGGACCCCGACGACCTCGCCGGCCTGCGCCTGGACACCGACCTCGACGCCGACGGCCTGCGGAAGGCCCTCGTCGCCACCGGCACGGGGGAGCTCTCGGAGGGCGGCACGGCGTACCTGGACGTGGCCGTGCTCCGGTCGCTCGCCGTGCTGAGCCCGACAGCTCCGGGCTGGTCCCAGCGGTGGAAAGCCATGATCGACGACGCCCGTGACCGCGGCCTGCTCTCGGCCGACGGGCGGTCGGTGCGGGTGCCCGTCAGCGGAGAGCGTCGATGATGCGGTCCGGGGTGAGGGGGAGGTCGCGCAGCAGCGTCCAGCTCGCGGCCTGCACGGCGCCGCCCTCGATCTGGTTCACCAGCCCGTCGTGGCTGATCACGCGGCCCGCGTCGACGACGAGCACGAGCCGGCGCACCCGCACCTCGTGCACGGCCTCGATCTCGGCGACCACCGCGCAGTACGTGCCGCGCGGGGCACCGCGGCCCGGCTGAGATGGCCGACCACCTGGCGGGCGGGGAACGCGTAGATCGGGTCGGCGTTGCGCAGCGACCCGCCCGCGGGCAGCCCCGGGTCGGCCGAGGGCTGCGGGGCCGTCCCCGCGACGTCGGCCGCGGCTCGCAGCCCCGGGGTGGATCCGGATCCGGGGCGAGCCGTGTGCCCCTGGCTCCACGTCTCGTGCCGCCAGGTGCGCACGCACCCGTCGGCGTCGACGCCCGCGGTCAGGTCGGTCACCATCGCCGGCCCGAACGGGGCCGCGCCGAGCTCGTCGGCCCGGCTCCACACGACTTGCACGGGCCCAGGCCGAGGTCGCCGCGAAGGGCGTAGAGCAGCGGCGTGCGCGGCTCGGCCGGCGTCGTGACCGGGCGGCCGTTGACCCGGAAGTCTGCCGGCAGGAACCGGTCGTCGACGAAGCCGTCGGCGAGCACGGTGTCCACGTCGAGCGGCGGTCCCGACCCGTGCCGGTTGCGCAGCTCCACGAGCGTGGCCAGGGCGGCTCGATCCACCCGCCCGTCGGGGACGAGACCCTCGGCGGGGTCGGTGAGCGTGGCGGCGTAGCGGGCGGCAGAACCCTCGTCGAGCCGGAGCCGCCGCCGCGCCGCGGCCAGCACCACGTCCTGCAGCTCGCCCGCGAGCAGGCGCGCCGCGGTGCCGCTGAGGACCCCGGCGAGCGCGGCGAGCGCGCCGCCGTCGGAGTCGATCCCGGAGTCGATCGCGGGCCCGTGTGCGGCGAGGACCGTGCCGAGGTACGGGCCGAGCGCCGTGGCCCTGGCGAGCCGGCGCGCCCCGGCGGCCTCGGCGCGCAGGTCGCTGCCCGCGTTGAGGACCGTGACCGCGCACCGCCCCGCGACCAGCGCCTCCGCCCGGCGGGGTGTGGCGCCCAGCGCCACCAGCGGGCAGTCGACGCCCGCGCGCAGGCCGTGGCGGGCGAGCAGCTCGACGGCGACGAACGCGAACCCGGACCCCGGGACGTCCACGGCGAGGGTGCCGCCGCGCAGCCCGGCAGGTGCCTGCCCCGGGGCGGTGAAGAGCGACAGCCCGAGCCCGCGGTCGACCGCGGCGAGGACGCGGACGTCGCTGGTGTGCCCGAGCGGGTTGCTTGCGACGAACCGGTGGGCGAGCACGTTGTCCGGGCTCGTCAGCGCCGCGTCGAGGTCGCCGGCCAGCAGTTCGGCGAACTGCGCGGGCGACGACGTCGCCGGTACCTCCTCCACGGCGATCCCGGCAGCGTGCAGCGCACCGGTGAGCCGCGCGACCTCCAGCAGCACGGACGGGCTGAAGGTGCCCAGCCGGACCTGCGTGGTCATGGTGCTGCACCTAGCCACGATCGGTTGCAGTCGACCCGCCACGGCCTGCACGTCGTCGACGCCCAGCAGCTCATGCTCGACGCCCGGCAGATCAAGTCGGCCGACGAGATCATGCTGCTGGCCCAGGCGGCCGCCATGGTCGACGGCGTGTACCAGGACATCGTCGAGGCGCTCAAGCCCGGCGTGCGGGAGAACGAGATCGTGGCGCTCGCGAGCAAGCGGCTCGGCACCGACGAGGTGGCTCTCGTCTGGCCGGCGGCCACCGAGTTCGGCTTCGCCGACGAGATGGCGGCGTTCGGCCTGCAGTCGGCCACGGCCTCGGTCTCGGCCTGCACGAGCGGCCGATCATCTCCCGCCTCAACAGCCTGGAGCACCCGATCGAGATCCGGACGGGCATGGTCTTCGCGCTGGAGACCTACTGCCCGGCCACGGACGGCTTCTCTGCGGCAAGGATCGAGGAAGAGGTGGTGGTGACGGAGGACGGACCAAGAGTGCTGACGCAGTTCCCGGCCCAGGAACTGTTCATAGCGAACAGGTACTGATTCGTGTTATGGCTCCACAGTGCTGTTCTAGGGGCGTCAGAACAGCACTGTGGCTCCATAGTGCTCACGTCGGGCCGAAGACCTGTGTGGGCGTCGTGCCCAGGACCTTGCGGAAGGCCGCGACGAACGCGCTCGGCGTTCGATAGCCCACCCGCGCCGCCACCACGCTCACCGGGATACCTGTGGCCAGGAGTTGCAGCGCCGCGCGGATCCGGGCCCGCGTGCGCCACACGCCGAGCCCGCAGCCCGCCGTGTCCTGGAAGAGGCGGTGCAGCGTCCGTGGGCTGGTGCCGGCGAGGCGGGCCAGCGCCTCGACGCCGCGGTCGTCGGCGGGGTCGGCGAGCAGGGCGTCGGCCACGCGGCGGGCGCGCTCGTCCGCGGGCAGGGTGAGCTCGACCGACGCCACCGGCGCGGGGACGAGCTGGTCGAACAGCACGGCCTCGGCGCGGGCGCGCTCGGCGTCACCCAGCTCGGCCCGCCCGAGATGCCCGATCAGCGCGGCGAGCAGCGGAGCCACCGCGAGCACGGTGGGGCGGCCGAAACCCGCCGGCGCGCGTTCGGGACGCAGGTAGAGGCTGTGCATCGCGGTGGCAGCTGCCGCGGCCGTCGTGTGCCGCACGCCGGCCGGGATCCACAGCGCTCGCGTCGGCGGGAGCGCCCACGTCGTGTCGCCCGCCGAGATCGACAACACCCCCTTCTCGGCCCACGCGAGCTGATGCGTCGGGTGGACGTGCTCGGCGAACCGGTGGCCGCGGGGAAGGGCGAACCGGCCGACGAGCGCGGCGCCCAGCGGCGGGTCGAGCAGGCCGGACGGATGGCCGGAACGCGACACGACACGGCAGGTTAGCTGGTGTCGGACAGCGCGTCCCGGTCCTAGTGCTTCCCGCCGGAGGTTCGTCGGGGGTATCGGTGGATCCAGCTTCCCGCTGGGCGTGCCGGCGGGCAGTCCTCGTACCGGGTGTACTCGGGCCGTCCGTCGGTGCGTCCAGCGGGGAGCTGGGCCGCCGAGATCCTTGGCGAACCTCCGGCGGGGAGCACTAGCCTCGGGAGGGTGCCGATGAACCTGCTGCACCGCCGGATCTGCCGCTCCGATTCGTGGGCCACCCGGATGCACAGCGAGGTGCTCCCGTGGGTGTGCCGCACGGTGCCGCTCGACGGCGACGTGCTCGAGATCGGGCCCGGCTACGGCGTGACCACCCGCTGGCTCACCGAGCAGGGCGCGCGGCTCACCGCGGTGGAGGTCGATCCCGACCTGGCCGCCGGCGTGCGCGCGAGCTTCGGGGACCGCGTCGACGTGCACACCGGCGACGGCGCCGACCTGCCGTTCCCCGACGCGTCGTTCGACACCGTCGTCTGCTTCACGATGCTGCACCACGTCCCGTCGCCGGAGCAGCAGGACCGGCTCTTCGCCGAGGCCGTCCGCGTGCTGCGGCCCGGTGGCGTGTTCGCGGGCCTCGACAGCCGGCTCAGCCTGCGGTTCCGGCTGATACACGTCGGCGACACGATGGTGGTCGTCGACCCGGACGCCCTGCCCGACCGCCTGCGCACCGCCGGCTTCGCCGAGGCGGCGGTGGACACCGTGCCCCGCGCCTTCCGGTTCCGCGCGGTCCGGTCGCCATGATCGGTGCGAGCCGCACGCGGCCGGTGCGCCGGCCGCGGTGACGTGCTGGTCGGAATGATCAGTGGGATCGAGAAGTACGTGAACGCTCTGGTCGGGACTGCCATGTGCTGCTCGGTTCGATCATGTGACGCGGGGGCTGATCGATCGCCTGCCCCGCCGTCGCCGCGCTCGCTCTGGGCGCCGCGGAACGCGAGTGGCATTCCGATGCGCGGCTCGCCTGTCTGGACGCGGGACTCGCGCTGCTTGAGTGGGGGACTCGCCCTGTCCGAATGCGGGACTCGGCCTGCTTTAACGGGGGACTCGCCCTGCTCGGATGCGGGACTCGGCCTTGCTTGGATGCGGGGCTCGCGGGGACCGGGACGGGCTAGAGCCAGCCCTGTTCCTGGGCGGTGCGGTGGGCTTCGGCGCGGGTGGGGACGGCGAGCTTGGCGGTGATGGCGGCGAGGTGGTTGCGGACCGTGCCCTGCGACAGGTGTACGCGGCGGGCCACGGCGGCGACCGGGGTGTCGGCGCCGGCGGCGCGCAGGACGTCCAGCTCGCGCGGGGTGAGTGGGCAGGGCCGGGCGGTGAGGGCGTCGGCGGCGAGGGCGGGGTCGACGTAGCGGGCGCCGCCGTGCACCCGCCGGACCACGTCGGCGAGCGTCCCACCCGGGGAGCCCTTCGGGAGGAATCCCTTCGCGCCGGCAGCGAGTGCGCGCTGCAGGTGGGGCGGGCGGCCGTGGCCCGTGAGGATCACGACGGCGCAGGCCGGCACGGCGGTGGCCAGCTCCCCGGCGACCGCGATGCCGTCGAGCCCCGGCATCTCCAGATCGACCACCGCGACGTCCGGGCGGTGCGCCACGGCGGCATCGACAGCTCCCCGGCCGTCGCCGGCCTGGGCGACGACCTCGAGGTCGGGCTCGAGGCCCAGCAGGGCGGCGACCGCGGTGCGGATCAGTTCCTCGTCGTCGGCGAGCAGGACCCGGATCGTCACGGTGCCGGCACCGGCAGCACGGCGTCCAGGGTGAACACCCCGTCCGCGACGGCGGTGCGCAGCCGCCCGCCGGTCCGGGCGAGCCGGTCGGACAGGCCTTGCAACCCCGAGCTGTGGGCGTCCGGGCGCGCGTCGCCCGCGCCGTCGTTCGCGACGGTCAGCCGCACCTCGTCCGCGCTGCGCACGAGTTCGATCGTGCACCACCGTGCCCGGCTGTGGCGCAGCACGTTGGTGCCGGCCTCCCGCACGGTGGCGGCGAGGCCGGTGGCGACGGTTTCCGGCAGCGGGCCCGCGTCGCCGGTCACCGTGCAGCGCACGCCGGACGATCCGAGCACCCGGGCGACGGCGTCCAGCTGGGCGCCGAGGTCGACGGCACGGTAGCCGTGCACGACCTCGCGCATCTCGGCGAGCGCCGAGGCCGCGAGCTCGCGCACCTCACCCGCCTCGCGGCCGGCGCGCTCGGCGTCGACGGGGGCGAGCCGCTGCGCCAGCTCGGCTTTCAGCGCGATGACCGAGAGGTGGTGGCCGAGCAGGTCGTGCACGTCTCGGGCGAAACGCAGCCGTTCCTCGGTGATGGCGAGCCGGGCACGCGCCTCCCGCCCGTCGCGGGCCTCGAGGACCAGGTGCCACAGCACGACCGGCAGCCCGTGGATGACGAGCAGGCTCACCCCCATGCCAGCGGTGATCAGCGCGAACGTGACTGCGGAGCCGCCGGTCGCCGCCCCGATCCCTGCGGACAGCACGGTCGCCAGCACGGAGATGACCACAGCCGGCACGCTGCCCATCAGCAGCGGCGCGGACCCGACCACCGCCGCGCCCAGCCACGCCCAGGTGTCCCACCCCTCCTCGCCCCGGGTGGCGACCGGCGCCACCAGCGGCACCGACGCCAGCGTGGCCGCCAGGAACGCGATGGCGTACCGGCGTCGCGTCCGCTCCGCATGCGCCGGGGTGGCCGCGACGTAGAGCGCGGCCGCCTGCGCGCCCGCGACGGCGAGGATCCCGATGGTGCCGAGCACCTGCCACAGCGGACGCGCCTCGAAGCGCAGCACCGCGATCCCCGGCCAGGTCACCGTCGAGGCGACGGAGACCGCCAGCGACCCGAGCACGGCCGCCCGGGCTCGGCCCAGGCGGAGGTCGGGAGCAGGTGGGGCGTCGGTCGGCACGGCGAGATCATCCTCGCTGCCGGTGCGCCTCCACCACCGCATCGGCGACGTGCTGAGCTCCGGCATGCCCGGATCGTGGCGCACCGGTCCGCGCCCCGGAACCTGCGAACCGCACGGTCCGACCGTGCAACTCGCACCTTCCCGGCAGCCCGGTTGTGGTGGCCGACGCCGGGTACGGCCGTGGCATGACCACACCGACGCCGCTCACCGCGCTCGCCCTGAACTGCACGCTGACCCCGTCGCCCGGCGAGTCCAGCACCGAGATCATGGCGGACCAGGTGCTCGAGGCGCTGCGCGAGCACGACGTGCAAGGGCAGAGCATGCGGGTCGTCGACCTCGACGTGAAGCCCGGCGTCGAGGCCGACATGGGCGAGGGTGACGCGTGGCCGGGCATCCGGCAGCAGATGCTCGACGCCGACATCCTCATCGTCGCCACCCCGACGTGGATGGGCCAGCACAGCAGCGTGGCGCAGCGAGTCTTGGAGCGGTTGAACGCGGAGCTGTCGGAGACCGACCACGAGGGCCGCCCGGAGACGTTCGGCAAGGTGGCGCTCGCCGTCGTCGTCGGCAACGAGGACGGCGCGCACGCCATCACGGCGACCCTGTTCCAGGGCCTCAACGACGTGGGCTTCACAATCCCGGCAAACGGCGGGGTGTACTGGAACGGCGAAGCCATGACCACCACCGACTACAAGGACCTCGACGAGACGCCGGAGGCGGTGGCGTCCACCCTGAAGACCATGGCCGCGAACGCCGCGCACATCGCGCGCCTGCTGAAGCAGGACGGCTACCCGCCGGCCTGACCCCACGAGCGGCTTCGGCTCGTGCCGGCGGGCCGCTGGACGAGTAGGTCCGAACTCGATCAGTGGGCGGTGGTGTACCAGGCGAGATCGTTCCGAGGTGACGGTGGAATGTCCTGCTCAGGGCGCTGCGCCGGGGTCTCGGAACGATCAAGCGAGTCTCTTCATGGTCATGTCGACACCACTGCTGTTCGATCTTGATCTCAGAACCGTGGTGTCGATCTGATCATGAAAAGTCGACTTGGCCCTACACCAGCGGGCCTCTGGTGGGGTCACCCCGGTTCGCGTCGACCGCGCCACCTGTGGAGGTGGCCGGGTGGGCAGAACTACCGAATTCCGTGGTTGCGCTGCCTGCCGTCCCCGACGCGGGCGCACGGTGGTTCTGGACGAGACCGTCTCTGCCGGGTGCCTGCGCCACTATCCTGTGGTCCGATCATCGATCCGCCGAGACCACCGCCCGCCAGGCCGCCCGGGACGCCCGGGACGCAGCCGGCGGGGTCGACGCGGGCGCCGTGACCCCGAGCAGCCACCCGCGGCCAACCTCACCGACCCCGACTCGGCGATCATGCCGGTCAAGAACGGCGGCTGGGGCCAGTGCTACAACGGCCAACTGTCGGTCTCGCAAGACCACTTCATCGTGGTCGTGGACGTGTCCACCAACCCGGCCGACATCACCAGCTACCAGCGCATGACCGGCAAGACCGTCCACACCGCCGCCGACCTCGACGCGGCCGACGAGCTGGGCACCCTGCTCTACGACACCGGCTACTGCAGCGACGACACCCTCGCCGCCCCCGGCCCGGACCGGCTCATCGCCACCGGCACCACCCGCTCGATCCGCCAAGCCGCCCGCGACACCCCCACCACCGGCCCACCACCCGAGAACGCCACTCCCCGCGAGGCGATGGACCACCGACTATGCACCCCCGAAGGCGCCGCCCTCTACACCCGCCGCGGCGCCACCGTCGAACCCACCATCGGCAACCTCAAGAAGATCATCGACCGGTTCAGCCTGCGCGGCCTCGCCGCCGTCACCGCCGAAGCCCACCTCGCCGCCGCCGCGTTCAACCTCACCAGGCTCCACCGCGCCACCACCGCCACCGCATAACCCCCGGGGCCCGCCCGGGCCCACTGCCCCCACAGCCCACCGGACGATTCCCACAAACCCCCGCGGAAGCCCCACCGGCGCGATTCGCCAACAGCCTCAATGCGCGGCTCATGTCCCGATCCCGACGATCACCGGAGCCGTCGGCAGGCTGACCGCGCCGCGTCGACAGGGTCCGCGAGGCCAGCCCGGTCTCCGCGACTTGATCGAGTTCGGACCTACTCGCCTAGCGTCCCGGGTGGGCGAACCGCAGGGTGAGCTTCTCGAAGCGGCCCGGCTCCACCCCGCTGGGCGCGCGGACCAGCCCGTCCCGGCCCGGCTGAGGCGGTCCCGGCGGCGCCTGCAGGAGCGCCCGCAGCCGTGCCAGCGCGTGCCGGTAGAACCGCAGCTGCGTGTACCGCCCGAACAGCCCGAACCCGAGCCGGATCAGCGGGTTGCGGATCGGGCTGCGCCGCGAGTACGCGACGATCCGGAACTCGACGCGCCCGGTCTTCAGTACCTTGGCCAGCTCGTAGGTCAAGCGGCCTTGTTCGAGGTGGCCCCGCAGGGTCTGGTACGACCAGCCGATCACGCGTTCCGGGCCGGACGGGCCGTCGCGCAATTCGTCGTGCTCGGCCGTGATGCGCACGCCGAGCAGGAAGCGCAGCGCGAGGAACCGGCCCTCCAGCAGCATGTCGCGGCCCACGAGGTCGTCGGAGTACCGGAAGGCCGCGCGCAGGATCGCCGGGTCGCTGACCTCGTAGCTGTTCACCAGCGCCGCTGCCGCCTCGAGGAGGCCGCCCGGCTCGGGCTCACCCGGTGCCTCCCGGCCCAGCTCCAGCACGCGGCGGTCCTGGTGCCAGCCCGCATTCACCGCGGGCGGGGCGGTGGCCTCGTCGTAGTTGACGGGCAGGTCGCGCAGAGCGGCGACGGCGTCGGCAAGGCAGGGGTGCCTCACCGGTCGGCGGTGCGGTCGGCGGTGTCCCCGATCAGCCAGAACATCGCGGGCCAGAGGCCGACGAACAGGGCGCGCCGCTCGGCGTTGCCCCGCTCGTCCTGGTCGACGGTCTTGGCGCGGATCCAGAGCCCGACGCAGAGTCCGATCGAGGCGAGCGATGCGGCGCGGCAGGCGAGTGCGCCGCGGCGCAGCAGGGCTGCGTTCGGGACCATGCACAGCGGGTACCCGAGCTTCCGTGCCGCTACGCCCACGCGCCCGCCGCGCACCCGGCGGTCTCGCCCACCGGGTCGCAATCGTGCTGCGCTGGCCGCTCGGACTGGCCAGAGTGAGCTGGCGCTACATGTGGCGGACCACCCCGATGCGCCGCATCGAGACGGTCGCGGACGCGTCCGAGCGGCCGTGGACCGTCCCGGAGGACCTCGTCGACGACGACCTCCAGCACATCGAGGACGGGGTCGGCCCGCTGCTGCGCCGCCGCTACTCGGTTCGGATCGCGGGTGCCTCGCTGTCCGCGGAGCAAGTGATCGGGCGCTTCTCCGGTGATCCGAACTGCGGCGCGCCCGCCGAGGTGGCCGTGTTCGAGAAGGTCTCCGGGGGCGACGGGGAGATGCGCGTGGGCGACGAGTTCCTCATCCGGATGCCCGGCCCGTGGGACGGGCCGGTGCGGGTGATCGGCAGAGCACCGGCGTCGTTGCGGCTGGCGACCCTGCGCGGACACCTGGAGGCCGGGCAGATCGAGTTCCGGTGCCGGGCCGAGGACGGGGAACTGCTGTTCGAGATCGAGTCGTGGGCTCGTTCCGGCGACCGGTTGTCGGACCTGCTGTACACGCGGCTGCGGCTGGCGAAGGAGATCCAGCTGAACCTCTGGGTGGAGACGTGCCTGCGGCTCACCCGCGACGCCGGTGGCCGGCCGCGGGGCGGGATCCGGGTCGAGACACACCGGGTGAGCCGCTGACCGGCCGGGTGTGGACGGCAGGTGCCCCGGGTACGCGGAGCCCGTACGAGGACCGCCGGTACTACGGAGGTGCACGCCGTCATGGCGCAGCGCGACTACGAGGAGCAGCCCGAGGCCCCCGACCTGGGCTCGGCCCTTCAACTCGACAACGAGGAGCACCTCGCGGCGCCCGCGGGTGACGCGGACATCCTCGACGCCGGCTACTCGCCGGCCGACCGCCCCTATGTCGTGGAGGAGGACGAGGTCACGCAGCGCGGCATGCGGGAGGGTGACTCGCTCGACCAGCGGCTGAGCCGTGAACGCGCGGAGGAACCCGTCGGAGACGTCGACCCGGACCGGTCCGGCCGGATCGAGATCGCCGGTGAGGGCGCCGCGTTGGAGACCGCGGACTCCATGGACGGCGTGGACGTCGGCATCGACGGCGGCGCTGCCGGAGCGGAGGAGGCCGCCGTGCACCTCACCGACGACCCGGCCGCGCCGGTGGCGCGGGAGCCGTCTCTGGCCGGATCACCCGCCCTGGACGACCCGGAGGTCGACGCGGTCCTCGATGCCGATCCGCAGGCCGACCGGGCCGCGGCGGAAGCCGCGCGGGACGTACGAGCGGACGGTGAGGTGTTCGACCCCGGCCGGCTCGACGGGCCGGTGGCCGGGGACACCGCGGAACGCACCGCCGAGCGGATCGACAGGGCGCCGGAGTCCGGGGGAGCGGCCGCCGGTGCGGACGGCAGGCAGGACGTCGGGCCCGATGGGTTGCCCGGCCAGGAGCGCCGGTAGGAGCATCCGCAGCAGCGCCGCCTACTCGGCGCAGCTGCGGGTGATGCGGGCGATCTCGCCGTCGAGGTCCATCCGGTCCGCCTCGGCGCCTTCCGCGACCATCTCGAGGGTGGCGCCCACGAACGTCCGGAGCAGGTCGTGGTCGACCTCGAGAACCGCGCGCCCGTCGTGGGAACGGATCTCGATCTCGACGATGTGGTAGCCCTGCACCGTGAGCGGGCGCATCCGCACATCGCCCTCGCCGGCCGGAGCCTCGAGCGCGGCGATGACGAGCTCGCGCCCGATGAGCCACTCGACCCACCGGTCGTGTCTCGTGCGCACCGCGAGTGACACCGCGAACGGGTCGTACGCGCTGTAGCTCCACCGTGTGACGACCGGCGCGGGCTGGCCGTGCAACACCGTGAACATGTCCTGCTGGACGAGATCCTTGCTCATCGTCGCCCCCCTGGGCACCGGGGCCGCCCGCTCGTGCGGCGGCATCACCCTCTGCATCGCAGGATGCCCCAGGAACGCTGCACTCGTGGACATACTTCACCCGAACAAGCGAGTAAGTACTCGTCTCGGTACGGAGCGTGAGAGCCCGTTGCGACGTCCGGCGGAGCTACGTGCGCTCTGCCGTCACCACCCAGATCCCGTCGGCTCCGCTGCGTCCCGGCTGGGCGAGGCTCAGGGTGACGCGATCGCCGTCGGCGTTGCGGACGTCGACGCTCGTGCCGTCCGGACCCGGGTAGGCCTCGGCATCGGGCCAGTCGTGGGCGGCGGCCGCGTAGGCGATGGCGACCTCGGAGGGGTCCAGGAGCCACGGCTGGGCGCCGCGGTCCACATCGGCCTGCAGCGCGGTGGCGGCCGTCGAGGTCGCTGCCGGCCAGGGCAGCACCACGTCGGCGGCCGCAGGCGCCTCCGCGGGCGCCGCCTCGGTCGAGGGCTGGAGGATTGTCGCGGGCGGCGCGCCCGGCCCGGGCGCGGTCGCGAGGGTGCACCCCGTGAGCAGGAGACCGGCGAGCAGCGCGGTGGTGGCGATCCTTCCGGCGACGATCGGACGGGAGGCACGTCGGCCGGGCGAGAGCACGGCGCCACCGTAGGCCGCGGCGGGGCCGTCGGGGGCGGCTGCGGCCCGGCACGTCCGGGGGATCGCCGACGATTCCGCGGGCGTCGACGGCGCGGCCGCCGGGGGGTCGCGGTGCGTCCCCTCCGTTCGGGGGTGAACGCGTCCGGGGCGGAGGTCATAAGGTCGGGTCGGCAGCGCGGCTACTCCGAGGTGAGGTCATGAACCCGTCCGTACAGAACTTCTACGCCGCCCGCGAGTTCCTCGTGGCGCATCGTGAGGACTACGACACGGCCTACCGCGACTTCCGCTGGCCCGAGATCGACGAGTTCAACTGGGCGCTCGACCACTTCGACGCCGTCGCCGCCGACCCCGAGAGGGGTGCCGCCCGCGCGCTCTGGATCGTCGAGCAGGACGGCAGCGAGGCCCACTGGACCTACGCCGAGCTCGCGGCCCGCTCGAACCAGGTGGGCAACTGGCTGCGCGGCCACGGTGTGGCCAGGGGCGACCGGATCGTCCTCATGCTCGGCAACCAGGTCGAGCTGTGGGAGACCCTGCTCGCGGCCATGAAGCTCGGCGCGATCGTCATCCCGGCCACCACCCTGCTCACCGCGTCCGACCTGCGCGATCGGCTCGACCGCGGTGGCGCGAAGCACGTGGTGGTCGGCGGGGCCGACGCCGGCAAGTTCGAGGACGTCGAGGGCGACTACACCCGCATCGCCGTCCGGGGCGCGCCCGACGGCTGGCTCGACTACGGCGACGCCGCGTCGGCGTCCGCCGAGTTCGCGCCCGACGGCATCACCCGCGGCGCGGACACACTGCTGCTGTACTTCACCTCGGGGACCACCGCGCAGCCCAAGCTCGTGGAGCACACCCACGCGTCCTACCCGGTGGGGCACCTGTCGACCATGTACTGGGTCGGCCTGCAGCCCGGGGACGTCCACCTCAACATCTCCTCGCCGGGCTGGGCGAAGCACGCCTGGAGCAACGTCTTCGCCCCGTGGATCGCCGAGGCGTGCGTGCTCGTCATGAACTACGCGAGGTTCGACGCCGAGAGCGTCCTCGGCGTGCTCGACCGCTGCGACGTCACCAGCTTCTGCGCGCCCCCCACCGTGTGGCGGATGCTCATCCAGGCCGACCTGTCGAGCCTGCCGAACCCGCCCACCAAGGTCGTCGGGGCGGGCGAACCGCTCAACCCCGAGGTGATCGAGCGGGTCGAGAAGGCGTGGGGAATCCGCATCCGGGACGGCTTCGGGCAGACCGAGACCACCCTCCAGATCGGCAACCCGCCGGGGCAGGTGGTCAAGCCCGGCTCGATGGGACGCCCGATCCCCGGCTACCCGGTCGTGCTCCTCGACCCCGCCACCGGTGCGCCGGGTGACGAGGGGGAGATCTGCATCGACCTGTCCGACCGCCCGCTCGGGCTGATGGTCGGCTACCGGGGCGACCCCGAGCGCAACGCCGAGGCGATGGCGGGCGGGTACTACCACACCGGCGACGTCGGCTCCCGCGACTCGGACGGCTACATCACCTACGTCGGGCGCTCCGACGACGTGTTCAAGGCCTCGGACTACCGGATCAGCCCGTTCGAACTGGAGAGCGTGCTCATCGAGCACCCGGCGGTGGCGGAGGCGGCCGTCGTGCCGTCGCCGGACCCGCTGCGCATGGCCGTGCCGAAGGCGTACGTCGTGCTGGTGGCGGGGCACGAGCCGAGCGAGGAGACGGCGCGCTCGATCCTCGAGTTCGCCCGCGACAACCTCGCGCCGTACAAGCGGATCCGGCGGCTGGAGTTCGCGGCGCTGCCCAAGACGATCTCGGGGAAGATCCGCCGCGTCGAGCTGCGTGGCCGCGAGACCGAGCTGCACGCCGACGGTGCCACCTCGCCGGCAGGCGAGTACACGCTCTGAGGCCCTCGATGAGCGGGCCTCGCCGTCCGACGATCGGTCGTCGGCCGCGGTATGGCGCACGTCACGCGCGACCGGTCGCGTGGCGCGCGCCGTTCATCGACCGGTCGTGCAACCCGGAATAGCCCACCTGACCTGCACGGGTTGGACCGTATGTGACGCAATCTGAGACGCCCGGCGGCATCGCCGACGTCATGGCCGGCATGCCAGAGGTCTGGCGTCGGCTGCTCGCCGCGCACCTGCCCGACCGGTTGGGCCGATGCACGTCCTGCAGTACCGCCAGCGGCTCGGGAGAGCGCTGGCCGTGCTCCCTGCATCAGATCGCCAGTGAGGCGCAACGCCTGCACGAGCTCCGCCTGGGGCAGGCAGTCGCCGGCGACTGAGGTCCATGCATCCGCGGAGGTGGGTCCGCCCGGCCGGGCTGCTCGTCGGGGCGCTGGCCGACGCGCTGCTCGGTGATCCGCGGCGCGGGCACCCGGTCGCGGGGTTCGGCCGTGCCGCCGCGGCGCTCGAGTCACGCTGCTACGCCGACAGGCGCGCCGAGGGGGTCGGGTACGTCGCGGTGCTCGTCGGCGGGGCCGCCGGGCTGGGGCTGCTCGCCGAGCGCGCCACCGCGCGTCGGCCGCTCGCCGCGGTGGCGCTCACCGGGCTGGCGACCTGGGCGGTGCTGGGCGGCTCGTCGCTCGCCGCGCACGGGGCCGCACTCGCCCGGGAGCTCGCCGCGGACGACCTCGCGGCGGCCCGCGTCCGGCTGCCGTCGCTCTGCGGGCGCGACCCGGCGGCGCTCGACGCCGCGGGAATGGCCCGCGCGGGCACCGAGTCGATGGCCGAGAACACCTCCGACGCGGTGGTGGCGCCGCTGCTGTGGGGCGCCGCCGCCGGGATGCCCGGCCTGCTCGCGTACCGGGCCGTGAACACCCTCGACGCGATGGTCGGCTACCGGTCCCCGCGGTACCGGCACTTCGGCTGGGGGTCCGCGCGGCTCGACGACGTGGCCAACCTGGTGCCCGCCCGGGTGTCGGCGCTGCTCTTCGCCGCGCTCGCGCCGGCGGTCGGCGGGTCGCCGCAGCGGGCCCTGGCTGCGTGGCGCCGCGACGGCGCGGCGCATCCGAGCCCGAATGCCGGCCCGGTGGAGGCCGCCGCGGCAGGCGCGCTCGGCGTCGCCCTCGGCGGGCGCACGGTCTACCCGCACGGCGTGGAGGACCGCCCCCGCCTCGGTGCCGGCCCGCCACCCACTGCCGCCGACCTGGCGCGGGGGGCCCGCTTGTCCCGCCTGGTCGGGGTGGCCGCAGCCGTCCTGTCCGCGGCGATCGCGGCCCGGCGCCCCGCCCCCTTCCGACGAGCGGCGCGTTCGTCGGATAGGTACCGACGAGCGCGCCGCTCGTCGGAAAGCTGCCGCCGGCGCGAGAGCGAGGAGCCTCAGGCCGGGTCGGCGAGGGTGTTCCAGAACATCAGCTCGTAGCTCTGGAAGAGCCGGGCGTACCGGCGGGCCGCACCCTGGTCGAGGGCGCCGGTGTCGAGGCCCGCCTGCACCACGGCCACCGCCTGGTCGTCGGGCACCGGGGTGGCGAAGATGTCGAAGAACCCGCACGCGGCCTCGCCGAAGCCGTAGTGCTCGCGCATCCCCCGCCCGATCGCCGCGCAGTAGGTGCCCCACGCGCCGAAGTTGGCGGTGAGCGCGACGGCCACCTCCGCCGGCCTCGCGTTCAGCGCGAGCCAGGCGAAGTAGGCCGGGTAGGCCTGGCAGCCGGGGCGCGGCTCGTAGGCCCGTGCGGCGTCGTCGTCGAGGCCCGCGGCCGTGGCCAGCGGAGCGAGCTGGGCGAGCGCCAGCTCCTCGCCCTTCGCGAGCTCACCGAAGTAACTTCGGGCGGCCGCGGCATCGGAACGGGCGGCGAGGGTGTGCAGGCTGCGCCAGTCGCTGGGCACGATGTGCAGCTCCTCGGCCGCGATGGTCGCGAACACCGAGCGCGGCGCCGCGCCCTCGGCGATGAGCGGCGCCAGCCGGTTCTCCGCGTCCCGTGGCGCCAGCTCGGCCTGCACGGAATCCAGAAGCTCGCGTGCCGTGGACATCAGTGGTTCCCCTCTCCCGGAGGCCCTCCAGCGAACCAATTGTGGGAGCCGCCCCCACCATAAGCGTTGCCACCTCGATGAGTGCAGGGGGTGGAGATGCGAGGAGATGGCTGCTAAAATCTTCGTCCTTACTTGCTGACCGGGGGGCAGCGTTATCGAGGCCGATGGGCGCGCCAGTCGCAAAAGCGTTGCAGGTGAGAGTTTCCTCGCGCGCCAGTGGCGTTTGCTCGTGCTGGCCGATTTCCGCGGCGGCGAATCGGTCACGCTCGGGGAGCACGGGCACACCAGCCTCGCGGAATACCTCGGCTACGGATCCACGGGGCGCTTTCTCAGTCGCCTGTTCAACCTCGTCGTCACGGCCTTCGGCCTCGGTGGCCTCGCCGTCCTCGTGCTGGTACTCGCCGGCGAGACCTCGGGGTGGATGACGCCGGTGGGTACTGCATTCGGGGTGATCCTCTGGTATCTCGGCTTGTACCATTTCGCCGGGTGGCGGAGCATGTGGCGGCACCGTAAAGCTCCTCGCCGGCGTCGCTGACACTCCGAGGGGCGAGGTGCGGGAAATCGCTCAGTGCTCGCCGGGGCGGTGCGCGGGCTCGTCATCCCCGGCGAGGGCGCGGCGCAGGGCCGCTCGCTGGGCACGCCGGTCGGGGGCGCGCCGCTGGAGAAGCTCCAGCCGCACGAAGTAGCCGAGGGCGATCAGCGCGATCACGCCGAACGTGAGCCATTGCAATGCGTAGGAGAAGTTCGTGAACGGCGCGCCGCCGCCGCTGGTCGGCACCACCTCGAGCGGCCGCAGCACGCCCGGCTGGCCGGCCGCGAGCTGCAGGAATCCGGGCTCGAGGGTGAAGCCGGTGGCCGCGGCGAGCGCGCGGGAGTCGGCCGCGTACACCTGGCGGTGTCCGTCCGTCTCGATGGCGGCGCGGCCTTGCGGGTCGGTCTCGTCGAGCCGGAGGCGCGCCGTGAGCGTGACGGGGCCGGCGGGTGGCGCCGCGTAGTCGGGCACGGCGGCGCCGCTCTCGGCGCCGACCGAGCCGCGGTTCACGGTGACCAGCCGGCCGTCGTCGGTGCGGAACGGGGTGAGCACCTCGACGGCGGGCTGCCCGTCCACCACCCGCAACCGCACGAGGCCCTCCCCGTCCGGGGCGTAGGTGCCGGTGACGGTGATCTGGCGCCACTGGTCGTCGGGGGTGACCGACTCCCCGGGGGGCACCAGGTCGGCGAGGGGCACCGGCGCGGTGGCCGTGGCGGCGTCGATCGCGCGCTGCTGGGCGTCGCGCTGCGCCTCGCGGCCGAACTGCCACGGCGCGAGCATCGTGAAGGCGGCGACCGCGAACGCGATGACCAGCGCGATGAGGGCCAGCCAGCCGGGCCGCAGGAGGAACCGCACGATGTGACGATACTGGCGCCATGCACGGTGCACTGCTGGTGGCGGGTACGACCTCGGACGCCGGCAAGAGCGCCCTGGTCACCGGGATCTGCCGCCTGCTCGCGCGCCGGGGTGTGGCGGTGGCGCCGTTCAAGGCGCAGAACATGTCGAACAACTCCGTCGTCACCGCCGACGGAGGCGAGATCGGTCGCGCGCAGGCGGTGCAGGCGCTCGCGTGCGGGCTGGCGCCGAGCGTCGCGTTCAACCCGGTGCTGCTCAAGCCGGGCAGCGACCGCAGCGCGCAGGTCGTGGTACGCGGGCGGGTGGACGGCACGGTGAGCGCGCGGTCCTACCAGCACCGCAAAGCCGCGTTGCTCGACGTCGTGACCGCCGGCCTCGCCGACCTGCGCGCCCGCTTCGACGTGGTGGTCTGCGAGGGCGCCGGCTCGCCCGCGGAGATCAACCTGCGCGCCGCCGACATCGCGAACATGGGCCTCGCGCAGGCCGCCGACCTGCCGGTCGTGGTCGTCGGTGACATCGATCGCGGCGGCGTGCTCGCCCACCTCTTCGGCACGCTCGCCGTGCTCGACCCGGCCGACCAGGCGCGCATCGCCGGGTTCGTCGTCAACAAGTTCCGCGGCGACCCGGCCCTGCTCGCGCCCGGCCTCGACCAGCTCGCCGCACTCACCGGCCGGCCCACGCTGGGCGTCCTGCCGTGGGAGGAGCGGCTCTGGCTCGACGCGGAGGACTCGCTCTCCGCGGTGGCCGACGGCGTGCTCGGCCGTCCCGCGCCGCCGCACGGGTCGCAGTGGTTGCGGGTGGTGGTGGTGCGGCTGCCGCGCATCTCCAACTCGACCGACGCCGAGGCGCTGGCCGCCGAGCCCGGCGTGGCCGTCCGGTACGTCACCGAGCCGTCCCGGCTGGCCGACGCCGACCTCGTCGTGCTGCCCGGCTCGAAGGCCACCGTCAGCGACCTGGCCTGGCTGCGCCGCACCGGCCTCGCCGACGCGGTGCTCGCGCACGCCCGCGCGGGCCGTCCGGTGCTGGGCATCTGCGGCGGGTACCAGATGGCGGGCCGGCGAATCCTCGATCCGCACCAGGTCGAAGGGGGCGATGCCGAGGGCCTCGGTCTGCTCGACCTGGACGTGGTCTTCGATGCGGACAAGCACCTCGGCAACCCCACCGGTACGGCGTGGGGCGAGCCGGTCGGCGGCTACGAGATCCACCACGGGCGGGTCGTCCGCAGCGGTGATCCGCCGCTCTTCGACGGCGAAGGCTCCGACGGCGGCGCGGTCCTCGGCACCCACTGGCACGGGCTGCTCGAGAACGACGGGTTCCGCCGTGCGCTGCTGCGCCGGGTGGCCGCACAAGCCGGCCGGGCCGGCTTCGTGCCGGCGCCGGACACGTCCTTCGCCGCCGAGCGCACCGCCCAGCTCGACGTGCTCGCGGACCTCGTCGAGAAGCACCTCGACATCCGCGCACTTGAACATGTCATCAATCACGGTGCGTCCGCGGACCTGCCGGTGGTGACCACCGGTCTGGCAGGCTCGCCCGCGTGACCGGTCCGCAGTTCCCGTTCTCCGCCATCGTCGGCCACGACGACCTCCGGCTCGCGCTGCTGCTCAACGCCGTCCACCCGGGCGTCGGTGGCGTGCTCGTGCGCGGGGAGAAGGGCACCGCGAAGTCGACGGCCGTGCGTGCGCTCGCGGCGCTGCTACCCGCGCTGGGCGTGGTGCCCGGCTGCCGGTTCGGCTGCGCGCCGGACACGCCCGACCCGGCCTGCCCGGACGGGCCCCACCCGCCCGGGGTCGCGGCCGAGACGCGCCCGGCGAGGCTGGTGGAGCTGCCGGTCGGCGCCACCGAGGACCGGCTCGTCGGCTCGCTGGACCTGGAGCGGGCCCTGTCGGAGGGCGTGCGCGCCTACCAGCCCGGCCTGCTCGCCGACGCCCACCGCGGCGTCCTGTACGTCGACGAGGTCAACCTGCTGCACGACCACCTCGTGGACCTGCTGCTCGACGCGGCCGCGATGGGGCGCGCCCACGTGGAGCGCGACGGCGTCTCGGTGTCGCATGCGGCGCGGTTCCTGCTGGTCGGCACGATGAATCCGGAGGAGGGCGAGCTGCGCCCGCAGCTGCTCGACCGGTTCGGGCTCACCGTGGAGGTGCGCGCGGCGCGCGAGGTGGAGACCCGCGTGGAGGTGGTCCGCCGCCGGCTCGCCTTCGAAGCCGACCCGGCCGGGTTCGCCGCCGCTTGGGCCGCCGATGAGCAGGCCACGGCGCGGCGGATCGCCGAGGCGCAGACCCGGATCGCCGCCGTCGCGCTGCCGGACGCCGAGCTACGTCGTATCGCCGCCGTCTGCGCCGCCTTCGACGTCGACGGGATGCGCGCCGACCTCGTGATCGCCCGCGCCGCCGTCGCCCACGCCGCCTGGCGCGGAGCCGGCGCCGTCGCGGAGGAGGACGTGCGCGTCGCCGCCCGGCTGGCACTGCCGCACCGGCGGCGCCGCGACCCGTTCGACGAGCCGGGCATGGACGACCAGGCCCTCGACGACGCGCTGCGCGAGGCCGCCGAGCAGGAGCCGCCGGACGACGGCCCGGACGGGCCGGACGGCGGTGGCCCGGACGGCGGTGGCCCGGACGGCGGTGGCCCGGACGGCGGTGGCCCGGACAGCGGCGGGCCGGACGACGGCGGACCCGACGACGGCGGACCCGACGACGGCGGACCGGGCGGCGGGGCTCCCGAGCCGGGGGAGGCCCCGGCGTCCTCCGACGCGGCCGGCACCGGCGAACCGGCGCCCGCGCGCCCCGGCGGGGACGGCCGCCCGCAGGCCGCGCCGCCGGCGTCCGCGCCGTTCCGGGCGCGGCTGCTCGAGGTGCCCGGCATCGGGGAGGGTGCGCCCGGGCGCCGGTCGCGGGCGCGCACCGAGACCGGGCGGGTGGTCCGCGCGTCCGGGGCGGCACCGCGCCGGGCGGCCGACCTGCACCTGCCGGCCACGATCGTGGCCGCCGCGCCGCACCAGCACCGCCGGGGCCGCGCCGGTGCCGGGCTGCGGCTGCACCCGGGTGACCTGCGCAGCGCCGAGCGCGAGGGCCGCGAGGGCAACCTCGTGCTGTTCGCCGTCGACGCGTCCGGCTCGATGGCCGCCCGGCAGCGGATGGCCGCGGTGAGCGGGGCCGTGCTGTCGCTCCTGCGCGATGCCTACCAGCGCCGGGACAAGGTCGGGCTGGTGTCGTTCCGGGCCGGCGGCGCCGAGCTGGTGCTGCCCCCGACGTCCAGCGTGCCGGCGGCGCACGCCCGCCTCGCGCAGCTGCGCACCGGCGGCCGCACCCCGCTGGCCGACGGGTTGCTGCGGGCGCGGGCTGTGCTGCGGGTCGAGCGGCTGCGCGACCCGCGGCGGCGCGCGCTGCTCGTGCTGCTCACCGACGGCCGGGCCACCGTGGCCGCCCGGCCGGGCGGCGACCCGGTGGGGGACGCCTGCCGCGCCGCGGGCCTGCTCGCCGCCGACGGGGTGGCGACGATCGTGGTCGACTGCGAGAGCGGCCCCGTCCGCCTGGGCCTCGCCGCCCGGGTGGCGGCCGCGGCGGGCGGGCCGTCGCTGGGTCTCGCCGAGCTGTCGGCCGACCAGGTGGCCGGCGTGGTGCGCGCCGCGAGGGCCGCGTAGGCACTCGCCGAGGCAGAGGAAGGGGACGCATGCCGCAGGGACAGGTCACGGCCGTGCCGGACGACGGGCTCACCACCCGCCAGCGCCGCAACCGGCCGCTGCTCGTCGTGCACACGGGCGAGATGAAAGGCAAGTCGACGGCCGCGTTCGGGCTCGCGCTGCGGGGCTGGAACCAGGGCTGGTCGATCGGGGTGTTCCAGTTCGTGAAGTCGGCCAAGTGGAAGGTCGGCGAGGAGGCCGCGTTCCGCGCGCTCGGCCGGGTGCACGAGCAGACCGGCGAGGGCGGGCCCGTCGAGTGGCACAAGATGGGCGAGGGCTGGTCCTGGACGCGCAAGCACGGCACCGAGGACGATCACGCCGCCGCGGCGGCCGAGGGCTGGGCGGAGATCCGGCGCCGCATCGAGGCGCAGGCGCACGGCCTGTACGTGCTCGACGAGTTCACCTACCCGATGAAGTGGGGCTGGGTGGACGTGCGCGAGGTCGTCGACGTGCTCGCCGCGAGGCAGGGCCGCCAGCACGTGGTGATCACCGGCCGGGACGCGGCGCCCGAGCTGGTCGAAGCCGCCGACCTCGTCATGGAGACGGCGAAGGTCAAGCACCCGATGGATGCCGGCCAGAAGGGTCAGCGCGGCATCGAGTGGTGAGGGTCAGCCGACGAGATCGCCGTACTCGTCGGCGTGCCGCTCGACGTACTTCTTGACGAACGGGCAGAGCGCACGCACGCGACGGCCGTGGCCACGCACGTCGTCCAGCGCTGCCCGCACCAGCCCGCTCCCGACACCCCGGCCCTCGAACTCGGGCATGACCTCGGTGTGGAGGAAGGTCACGAGCTCGTCGGACGCGCGGTACTCGGCGATCCCGGCCAGCTCGCCGTCGATCCGAGCTTCGTAGCGCTGCTGCTCGGCTGCGTCGGTGACGTCCACGCCGCTCGACGCTACTGCACGTCCATAGACTGCACGGCAGGCGAAGCAGGTTCGGAGGTAGAGGCGTGTCCGGTGCCGCGTACGGCGTCGACGAGGCGACGCGCGCCCTGCTGCTGCTCATGCCACGGCTGGTGGGGCGGGCGAAGCGGATACCGCCGCCCGAGCCGCTGCGCGCGTTCCAGCTCGCGCCGCGGCACCTGTCGCTCCTGGCCTACCTGGTGTTCGACGGCCCGCTGGGGGTCAAGGAGCTCGCGGCCCGGCTGGAGGTCGCGCCGGCCACCGTGAGCCTGATGGTCGCGGACCTCTCCCGGCAGGGAGTCCTCGAGCGTCACGAGGACGACGCCGACCGCCGGCGCACGATCGTCAGCATCGCGCCGGCGCACGAGCAGTCCGTCACCGACTGGCTCGAGGCGGGCGGGCGGGCCTGGCGGGTGGCGCTGGAACCCCTCGCCCCCGGCGAGCGGCAGCTCGTCGTCGAGACCCTGCAGGCCTACGAGCGTGAGGTCGCCGGGCAGGAGTAGACAGATCGCATGGAGTACACGCGACTCGGCTCGACCGGTCTGCAGGTCTCGCGGATCTGCCTCGGCATGATGAGCTTCGGCACGCCGACCTGGCGGGAGTGGGTGCTCGACGTCGACGCCTCCCGGCCGCTCGTGCGCAGCGCCGTGGACGCCGGGATCACCTTCTTCGACACCGCCGACAGCTACGCGCTCGGTGTGGGCGAGGAGGTCACCGGCACCCTGCTGCGCGAGTTCTTCCCGCGCCGCGAGGACTACGTGCTCGCCACCAAGGTGTTCTTCCCGATGAGCGATCGGCCCGGCGACCGCGGCCTGTCGCGCAAGCACATCATGGCCGGCATCGACAACTCGCTGCGACGGCTGGGCACCGACCACGTCGACCTCTACCAGATCCACCGCTTCGACGAGAACACCCCGATCGAGGAGACGATGGAGGCCCTGCACGACGTCGTGCGCGCGGGGAAGGCCCGCTACATCGGCGCCTCCAGCATGTTCGCCTGGCAGTTCGCGAAGGCGCAGCACACCGCCGACCTGGGCGGTTGGACCCGCTTCGTCTCGATGCAGGACCACTACAACCTGATCTACCGCGAGGAGGAGCGCGAGATGCACGCGCTCTGCCTCGACCAGGGCGTCGGCGTCATCCCGTGGAGCCCGCTGGCCCGGGGACGGCTCGCCCGGCTGCCCGAGGAGCGCACCACCACCCGCGCCGGCAGCGACCCGATCGCCGACAACATGTACACCGAGGCCGACGACGCGGTCGTGCGCGCGGTCGCCGACGTCGCCAAGGCCCGCGGTCTCCCGCTCGCCCAGGTCGCGCTCGCGTGGATGCTGCACAAGGAGGCGATCAGCGCGCCGATCGTCGGGGCCACCAAGCCCGGCCACATCGAGGACGCGGTCGCCGCGGTGGACGTGGAGCTCTCCGACGACGAGATCGCGGCCCTCGAAGCCCCGTACGTGCCGCACCCCGTCCTCGGCCACGGGTGACCCCGACCCGCGCCGTCGTGGTCGCCGCTCCCGCGTCGGGAAGCGGCAAGACCACCGTCGCCACTGGGCTGATGGCGGCGTTGCGGCGGCGCGGTACCGCGGTGGCGCCGTTCAAGGTCGGACCGGACTACATCGACCCCGGCTACCACACGCTCGCCGCGGGCCGGCCCGGCCGCAACCTCGACCCGGTGCTGGTCGGCGCGGACCGGATCACCCCGCTGGCCCGGCACGGCGCCGCGGGTGCCGAGATCGCCGTCGTCGAGGGCGTGATGGGGCTGTTCGACGGGCGCATCGCCGACGGAGCCGGCTCGACCGCCGAGGTGGCCGGGCTGCTCGGGGCGCCGGTGCTGCTGGTGGTCGACTGCCGCGGCCTGTCGCGCAGCCTGGCCGCGCTGCTGCACGGCTTCCGCTCCTACGACCCCGCCCCGCGGAGCGCAGGCGCAGCGGGCATCGGCCGAGCGCGGATCGGCGGCGTCGTGCTCAACCGGGTGGGCAGCGCCCGGCACGAGGACGTGCTGCGCGCCGCCGCGGACGAGGTCGGGCTGCCGGTGCTCGGAGCCCTGCCCCGGCGGGACGCGCTGGCCGTCCCGTCCCGGCACCTCGGGCTCGTCACCGCCGCCGAGCACGGCGCCGCCGCCACCACCGCCGTCGACGCGATGGCCGAGCTGGCGGCGGCGCACGTCGACCTCGACGCCGTGGTGGGGCTCGCCGCGCCGCTGCCGGCCGGGCCGGCGTGGTCGCCCGCGGATGCCATGGGCCCGCCGGAGCGGGATGCACCACCCGCCGGGCCGGTGGTCGCGGTCCTCGGCGGGCCCGCGTTCACGTTCGGCTACGCCGAGCACGTCGAGCTGCTGGCCGCCGCGGGGGCCGAGCCGATCACCGTCGACCCGCTGCGGGACACCGCCCTCCCGCCCGGAACGGCCGGGCTCGTGCTGCCCGGCGGCTTCCCGGAGGAGCACGTCGCGGACCTCGCCGCGAACGCGCCGCTGCTCGCCGCGGTGCGTGAGCTGGCGGCGTCCGGGGCGCCGGTGCACGCCGAGTGCGGCGGGCTGCTGTACCTGTGCGAGACGCTCGACGGCGTGCCGATGTGCGGGGTGCTCCCGGCCGCGGCCACCCGCGCCGAGCGCCTCACCCTCGGCTACCGCGACGCCGTCGCGCTCGCCGACTCGCCGCTGCACCCCGTCGGCGCGCGGGTGACCGGGCACGAGTTCCACCGCTGGTCGGTCACCCCGCGGGCCGGCGGCGCCGCCGCATGGGGCTGGCGCGGGGCGGAACCGGAGGGCTTCGTCGCCGGCGGCGTGCACGCGTCGTTCCTGCACACACACCCCGCGGGCAACCCGGCCGCGGTGGCCCGCTTCGCCCGGAGCGCCCGTCCCTGACCCGCCGACCACGGCGTTGGCGCCGGATGATCGATCCCCGCTGCCCAGGGCGACCGGGTGATCGATCCGACCAGCACGCCACCGTCACCCGTCCCGCACCCCGTGTCGGCCGACGCACCTCGTGTCGGCCGGCGCTACCCGTCGACCGGTAGCGCGAACGGGTTGGGGGTGCGCGGGCGGAGGAGGGGTGCGTCAGCCCCACGCACCTCGCTTCGGCCCGCGCACCCCGTCGTGGCCGACGCACCCCGTCGACGGGTGGCGTGGGCGGAAAAGTGGTGCGTGGGCGGACGGGAGCGAGGGCCGCACCCCGACATCCGCGCTCGCACACCGGCTGCAGTTGAGGTGCGGTCACGCCCCGTCGTCATCGCGTGATCTGCGGAGTTGCCGCGAATCCCTGATCAGTGGATCCCGTGGGGCGGCCCCGTCTTGCTACTGTTCAGTAACCGACGCTCGACGGGGAGGTCGCCGTGCCGGACTTGCTCACGTCCCGTTCCCGCTCCCGCCGGCGCCACGGGCCCCGCGTCGGCCTCGTGCTCGGCGCAGGTGGCCTGCTCGGGTCGGCCTGGACGGCCGGTGCGCTCGCCGTTCTCGCCGAGCGTCTCGACCGGCCGCTGGGCGACCTCGATCTCGTGCTCGGCACCAGCGCGGGGGCGGTGCTCGGGGCGGCGTTGCGGTGCGGCATGGACATGCCGGAGCTGCTCGCCCACCAGCGCGGTGTCGACCCCGCGGGCGCCCCCGACCGCCGGCCCGACGACCTGCCGGAGCTGCGCACGATCGAGCGCGAGTCGGGGGACGGGCTGCCGCCGATCCCGCTGCCGAGGCTCGGGTCGCCCCGGCTGCTCGCCGCGGCGGCCGTCGCGCCCTGTCACGTGAACCCGGTGGTGGTCGCGTCCGGTCTGCTCCCGCTCGGGCGCGCGCGGATGACCTCGCTCGTGCGGATGGTCGACGTCCTGCAGTCGCGCGGCGGGGTGAGCGTCGACGGCTGGGTGCCCGGTCCACCCCTGTGGGTGGTGGCGGTCGACTACGACTCGGGTCGTCGGGTCGTGTTCGGGCGGCCGGGCGCGCCGGTCGCCTCCGTGGCCGATGCCGTGCTGGCGTCCTGCTCGATCCCGGGATGGTTCGCGCCGCAGGTGATCGCCGGCCGGCGCTACGTCGACGGCGGCGTGGCCTCGGCCACGTCGCTCGCGCTGCTCGCGCGGCCGGGGGCGCCGGTGCTGGACGAGGTGTACGTCCTCGCGCCGATGGCCGGCTACGACTACGACCGCCCGAGCGACCCGGTCGCCGTGGTCGAGCGCCGGGTGCGCCGGCTGCTCACCCGCTGGCTCGACGCCGAGGTTCGGTCGGTGCGCGCGCTGGGCACCCGCGTCACCGTGCTGACGCCGGGCCGCGCGGACCTGCAGGCCATGGGCGGCAACCTGATGAACCCGCGCCGCCGCGTCCAGGTGCTGGACACGGCCCTGGCGACGGCGGCCGGGGCGCTGGACGCCGCCGTCGTGGCCGGGCGCACCGCGGCCTGACTCACCGCACCGCCGGGGTGTAGTCCGGCAGCGGGAACGAGCTGGCCGCCTCGTCGACCCGCCCGGAGAGCAGCCGCTTCACCGGGCCGAGGTACGGGAGTGCGGCGAGGACGCGGTTCCGCAGCCAGAGACTCGCGCGCGTGCCCGGGATCAGGGCGGCTCCACCCGAGCCCGCGAGCTGCTGGTTGCGTTCGACGAACGGGCGCAGGGCCCGCTCGTAGGCCGGGAACGCGACCGCCGGGTCGCCTCCTGCCGCGGCGAGCTCGCCGGCGAGCACGTATGCGCCGACGATGGCGAGGCTGGTGCCCTGTCCCGACAGCAACGCTGGGGCGTACGCCGCGTCCCCCACCAGTGCGACCCGCCCCGCGGCCCACGTCGGCATCCGGATCTGGCTCACGGTGTCGAAGAAGAAGTCCTCCGCCGACCGCATGGCCTCGACCAGCCGCGGGACCTCCCAGCCGCCGCCGGGGAAGGCCGCGGCCACGAGGGCGCGTTGCTGCGTGACGTCGCCCGGGTCGAACGTGAACCCCGGCCGGGTCGCGAAGGCCAGCACCCCGACGAGTCCGGTCTTCCCCCGCACGGCGTAGGCGCCGGCCATGCGCCCGGGGGTGTTGTGGGCGACCATCTCGCGGTCGAGTCCCCAGGGATCGTCCATCGAGAAACCGGCGAAGGCGTACCCGAGGTCGTGGCGGAAGTCCGCCTCCGGTCCGAAGGTGAGGCCGCGGACGGTCGAGTGCAGCCCGTCGGCCCCGACCACGAGGTCGACGGTGCGCGGCGCCGCGTTCCGGAAGGTCACGTGCACGCCGTCGGCGTCCTGCTCGAGCGCGGTGATCGTGTCCTCGAACAGGTACTCGACGTCGTCGCGCGTCCGCTCGTGGAGCAGGTGCGCGAGGTCGCCGCGGGGCAGCTCGACGTCACGGCCCTCGGGGCTGCCGGTGAAGTCGTCCGGCGTCATCCGGGCGATCGTCCGCCCGCGCGCGTTGACGAACGTGGAGCGGCGGGTGTCGATGTGGGCCTCCCGCAGCGCGGGCAGCAGGCCCATGCGCCGGGAGACCTCGATCGCGGCGGCGCGGACGTCGATCGGGTAGCCGCCGCCCCGGAGGTTCGCGGAGCGTTCCACGACGACGGGCCGGAAGCCGTGCCGATGGAGCCAGTACGCGAGCGCCGGTCCGGCGATGCTCGCGCCGGAGATCAGGACGGTGCGGGTCATGTTTTCTCCTCGGTGCCTACTTGCCGCACGGTAAGCTCAAACTGACCGGGCGGCAAGTAGATAACGGGTAGGCTGCTCGCGAGCCGATCGACGGGAGGGTCCGTGCCGCGCCGCAACGCCGACACACGGGAGGACATCCGCGTCGTCGCCATGGAGCTGTTCGCCGAGAACGGGTTCGAGCAGACGAGCCTGCGCCAGATCGCCGAGCGGCTCGACATCACCAAGGCGGCGCTCTACTACCACTTCCCGTCCAAGGACGAGCTGCTCGCCGAGCTCGCCCGGCCGATGATCGAGGATCTCGAGGCCTACGTCGCCAGCGCTCGCGGCGCCGAGCCGGACGACGCGCCCGAGCTGCTGCACCGCTACCTCGAGCTGTGCCACCGGCACCGGCTGCTGATGCAGGGCGTGCTGCGGGAGCCGGCCGTGCTCGCCCGGCTGGGGGTGCTCACCGCCGCGCTGTACCGGCGGCTCGAGGTGGACCGGGCGTTGGTCGGCAGCGACCTCCCCGCCGACCGCGTTCGCGCGATCATCGCCTTCGGCGGGCTGCAGGACTGCGTGGTGCTGATGGGTGACGAACCCCTCGCGAGCTACGCCGACGCGGCGGTCGCGTCGGCGCTGAGGGCGCTGCGCCCGGCGTGACGTGGGGGAGTGCGCAACGTCGCACTCCGCTCGGCCGGATGGACTCCGCGCCGCCTCGCGGCACAGACTGACCGGCGTGGAGCGCGGGAGGGTGTCGTTCGTGGGGGCCGGGCCGGGCGCGGCCGACCTGATCACGCTGCGGGGAGCGCGGCGGATCGCCGAGGCCGACGTCGTGGTCTGGGCGGCCAGTCTCGTCATGGCCGAGTGCGTCACCGAGCACGCGCGGCACGACGCGGAGCTGGTCGACTCGTCGCAGATCGCCCACGAGGACGTCCTCGCGCTCTACCGCCGCGCCGCCGCCGAGGGCCTGAAGATCGCGCGCGTGCACTCCGGCGACCCGTCGCTGTGGGGAGCGGTGCAGGAGCAGTACGACGCCGCCGAGGAACTCGGGCTCGAGGTGGAGATCGTGCCCGGCGTGTCGGCGTTCGGCGCGGCGGCCGCCGTCGCGGGCCGTGAGCTGACCATCCCGGAGGTCGCGCAGTCCGTGGTGCTCACCCGGCTGGAGGGCGGCAAGACGCCGATGCCGCCGAAGGAGAAGCTGCGCGAGTTCGCCCAGCACGGCACGACCATGGCGATCTTCCTGTCCGCCGCCCGCTCCGGCCAGATGGTCGAGGAGCTGCGCGCCGGCGGCTACCCCGACGACACCCCGGTCGTCGTCGCCCACCGCACCAGCTGGCCCGACGAGCTGACCCTGCGCTGCCGGCTGGACGAGGTCGAGTCCGTCTGCAAGCGGCACAAGCTGTGGCGGCACACGCTGTTCCTGGTGGGCCCCGCCCTGGGGGCGAGCGGCACGAGGAGCCACCTGTACCACCCGGGTCACTTCCACACGTTCCGCAAGCCGGACCGAGCGGCACGCCGCGAGCTGCGGGCGTCCCGTCGCAGCTCATGAGCCCTGCTCCCGACCCTTCGCCGGAGTCGGTCGTTGTGATCGGGATCGACGGGGAGCCCATCTCCGCGTCCGCGAGTGACGCGCTTGCCCGTGCCGACGTCGTCGTGGGGGCTGCGCGGCACCTCGAGGCCGTTCCCGTGCCGGCCTCGGCCGAGCGCGTGGTGCTCGGGCCGGTCGAGCCGGCGCTGGAGCGGCTGGCCGGGCGCCGGGGTGTGGTGCTGGCCAGCGGTGACCCGGGCTTCTTCGGCATCGTGCGGCTGCTGCGCGAGCGCGGCCACGAGCCCGCCGTGCTGCCGGCGCGCTCCAGCCTCCAACTGCTGTTCGCGCGCCTCGGACGCTCCTGGGACGACGTCGCCGTCGTCAGCGCGCACGGGCGGGACCTGCGGCCGGCCGTGAACGTCTGCCGGGCGCGGCCGGCCGTCGCCGTGCTCACCGCACCGGGCGCCGGCCCGGCGGAGATCGGCGCCGCGCTGGAGGGCTGGCCCCGCACGCTGGTCGTCGCCGAGGACCTCGGTGGGCCGGCCGAACGGGTCGTCACGCTGCCCGCGGCCGAGGCGGCCGGCCGCGACTGGCACCCGCTCACCGTCGTGCTGAGCCTCCGCGACCCGGGGGCGGTGCCGCCCCGCGGTTGGATCACGGGTGGTGACCCGGTCCCGCCTGCCGGTGGGTGGGCGCTTCCCGACGACGCGTTCGAGCACCGCGCCGGCATGGTCACGAAGGCCGAGGTGCGGGCGCTCGCGCTGGCCCGGCTCGCCCCGCGCCCCGGGGCCCTCGTGTGGGACGTCGGTGCCGGGTCCGGGTCGGTCGCCGTCGAGTGCGCGCGGCTGGGCGCGGCGGCGCTGGCCGTCGAGCGCCGCGCGGACGACGCCGTACGCATCGCCGCCAACGCGGCCGCGCACGGCGTCGACGTCCGCGTCGTCACGGGTGAGGCGCCGGCGGCGCTGGCCGGGCTGCCCCGCCCGGACGCCGTGTTCGTCGGAGGCGGTGGCCCCGAGGTGGTCGCTGCCGCCGCGGCCGCCGGGCCGGACCGCGTCGTCGTGGCGCTCGCCGCGCTGGACCGGATCGCGCCCACCCGCGCGGTGCTGCAGGGCGCCGGCCTGGCCGTGGACGGGGTCCAGCTCGCGGCGTCCCGGTTCGCCGACCTGCCCGGCGGTTCCGTCCGGCTCGCTGCCGTCAACCCGATCACGATCCTCTGGGGGAAGAGCCGATGATCGCCCTGTTCGCCGTCACCGACGCCGGGCGGCGGGCCGCGGCCGAGGTCGCCCCCGCCCTCGACGCCCGCCTGCACGCGCTCGACGAGCTGCCCGAGGTGTGGCCCGGGCTGGACGGCGCGGTGTTCTTCCTGGCCACGGGCGCCACGGTGCGGCTGATCGCCCCGCTGCTGGCCGACAAGCGCACCGACCCGGGCGTGGTCTGCGTCGACGAGGCCCGCCGCTTCGCCGTGGCGCTCACCGGCGGGCACGAGGGCGGGGCCAACGCACTCGCCGCGCGGGTCGGCGGGTTGCTCGGCGCCCAGCCCGTGATCACGACGGCGTCCGACGCGACGGCCACGACCGGAGTGCACGACCTGGCCGCCGCCTTCGACGCGACGGTGGACGGCGACGCGGCAGCAGCAGGCCGCGCCCTGCTGGACGGCACGGCGGTGGTGGAGAACCCGCTCGGCATGCCGCTGCCGCCGCTGCCGCAACGCCAGCGAAGCCACCATGCCGGCGTTCGGATCGTCGTCGGTGACCGCCTGGCGGCTGGTGCCGTCCGCGTCGTGCCCCGCACCCTCGTCGTCGGGATCGGGTCTGCGCGGGGCGTGCCAGCCGATGCCGTCGCTGCCGCGCTGGCGCGCATCGAATCCCAGCACGGGTTCGACCTGCGCGCCGTGCGGGCGTACGTGAGCGTCGACCTCAAGTCGGACGAGGCCGGGATCCTCGCCGCGATCGCCCCGGCGGAGCTGCGCACGTACCCGGCGGAGGTGCTGGCCGGGGTCGCCGTGCCGAACCCGAGCGAGGTGGTGCGCGCCGAGGTGGGTACGCCGAGCGTCGCCGAGGCCGCTGCGCTGCACGCGGCCGCCGAGCTGGGCGGCGGGGCGCCGGTCGAACTGGTGGTCGAGAAGATCAAAGGCGAGAACGTCACGGTGGCGGCCGCCCGGATCCGGCCGCGCGGCCGGCTGGCGATCGTCGGCCTCGGGCCGGGCACCGCCGACCTGCGGGTGCCCCGTGCCGAGGTCGAGCTGCGCCGCGCGTCGGTGGTGGTCGGCCTGGACCAGTACATCGAGCAGGTCCGCCACCTGCTGCGTCCGGGCACAGAGGTGCGCGCGAGCGGCCTGGGCGACGAGGAGCAGCGGGCCGCGGACGCCGTCGCGCTCGCGGCGAAGGGCCGCGCGGTCGCGCTGATCGGCTCCGGTGACGCGGGCGTCTACGCGATGGCGAGCCCCGCGCTGCAGCAGGCCGGCGCCGACATCGAGGTCGTCGGCGTCCCCGGCGTGACCGCCGCGCTCGCGGCCGCTTCGCTGCTCGGCGCCCCGCTCGGGCACGACCACATGCTGATCTCGCTGTCGGACCTGCACACTCCGTGGCCGGTGATCCAGCGGCGCGTCGCGGCCGCCGCCGAGGCCGACCTCGTCACCTGCTTCTACAACCCGCGCAGCCGCGACCGGCACTGGCAGCTCGGTGCCGCGCTCGACGCCTTCCGCGCCCACCGCCCGCCCTCGACGCCCGTCGGTGCCGTCCGGCAGGCGGGACGACCGGGACAGCGGGTGTGGACGGCGCCGCTGGCCGAGTTCGACCCGGCCGAGATCGACATGCTCACGACCGTGGTGATCGGGTCGTCGGCGACGCGGATGGTGGCGGGGCGGATGGTGACCCCCCGCGGATACCGCTGGAGCTGAGCCCGACGCCACGCGGCGGTCGGAGGAGAGGTAGCCCGCTTCACGCGAGTCCCGCGTTCGGACCCGGCGAGTCTCGCGTTTCGAGGGGCGAGTCCCGCGTTCCGACCCGGCGAGTCTCGCGTCTCGAGGGCCGAGTCCCGCGTTCCGGCCGGGGAGTCGCCCGTTCCATCGCGCGGGCCGCGGTGCTCGACCTCCACAAATTTGCTGCGTCGTATGCGGGTCTCGGCTGCCGGTACGGGGGGCTCGCCCTGCTCGTACAGCGGACTCGCGTCGCTGAATGCGGAACTCGGGCGGCGGGACGCGGGACTCGCCGTGTCGAGATGCGGAACTCGGCCGGCGGAACGCGGGACTCGCCGGGGCGAGATGGGGGACTCGCGGGGTGCGACGTCGCGCACGCGGCGGGGGAGCGGCGACGATCGGCGGGATAGGCTCGGCCGGCCGTGCGGGAACCCGGTGCGAGCCCGGGGCGGTCCCGCCACTGTGACCCGCGGCTGCGATCTGCAGCCGCGGCAAAGCCAGACCTCGCGCGGCGCACCCACCACCGACCCCGTCCGGGCGTGGACACCCGGGGAGGAGAACCGTGAACGCGCGTGCCGCCGTGCACCCCATCGAGCAGGAGTCGTACGCGATCCTGCGCAGCAGGCTCGACACGTCCGATCTGCCGCCGCTCACCCGGGCGGTTGTCGAGCGGGTGGTGCACACGAGCGCCGACACCACGTGGGTCGGCGACCTGGTCGCCGGGGAGGACGCCTTGCGGGCGGGCCGCGCCGCGCTGCTCGGCGGTGCGCCGCTGGTCACCGACGTCCGGATGGTGGCGGCGGGGGTCACGGCACGGCCGGCGGTGGTTGCGCTCGACCTCGCCGGGACGCCGGAGCCGGGCATGACCCGGTCCGCCGCGGGTATCCGCGCCGCGGTCGCGCAGCATCCCGACGGCGCGGTGTGGGTGATCGGGAACGCGCCCACGGCGCTCGCCGAGCTGGTGCGCTGCGCCGCCGACGGCCTGGTGCGCACGCCGCTCGTGGTCGGCCTGCCGGTCGGGTTCGTCGGGGCGGTGGCCGCGAAGGCCGCGTTGCGGGCGTCCGGGCTCCCGGCTGTCACGAACCGCAGCGAGCGGGGCGGCGCCGCGGTCGCCGCCGCAGCCGTGAACGCCCTGCTCTACAGCGCTGTCCCGGACGGCGCTGCCCCCGACGGTGAGGAGACCCCGTGAGCGCCCCGCTGCTGCTCGTCGGCCACGGCACGGTCGACGCCACGGGCGTGGCGGAGTTCGTCGCGTTCACCGACCGCATGCGCGGGCTGCTCGAAGCGGACGGGCTGGACGCCGCGGGCGGGTTCATCGAGCTGTCCGCGCCCACCGTCCACCAGGCCTGGACGGCACTGTCCGAGCGCGGGCACGCGAGGATGGCGGCCGTGCCGATGGTGCTGGTCGCGGCCGGGCACGCGAAGGGTGACATCCCGGCGGCACTGCAGCGCGAGGTCGTGCGCGACCCGGCCACCGCGTACGTCTTCGGCCGCCCGCTCGGGCCGCACCCGCTCCTGCAGCAGGTCGTCGCGGCGCGCGTCGCCGAGGCCGCCCCCGCGGCGGGCACGGCCGTGCTGCTCGTCGGTCGTGGTTCCACCGACCCGGACGCGAACGCCGAGATCTGCAAGGTCGCGCGGCTGCTGCAGGAGGGCCGCGAGTACGACTTCGTCGAGCCCGCGTTCGTCTCCCTCACCGGCCCGGACGTGCCCGGCGGGCTCGCCCGCTGCCGGGCGCTGGGCGCGCGTCGGATCGTGGTGGCGCCCTATTTCCTGTTCGACGGCGTGCTGCCGCGCCGGGTGGGGGACCAGGCCCGCGCGTTCGCCGCGCAGCACCCCGATGTCGACGTGCGGGTGGCCGGGCACATCGGCGACTGCCCGGAGCTGGCCGAGCTGGTCGTGGAGCGCTACCGCGAGGCGTTGGACGGCGACATCCGGATGAACTGCGACACCTGCGCCTACCGCGTGCTGCTCCCGGGGTTCGAGGACAAGCTCGGCGCGGCGCAGACCCCCCACCACCACCCGGACGATCCCTCGCACGGCCATGGACACGGACACGGCCATGTGATCGCGGGATGATGATGCACGTGGATCCCTATCTGGTGGGGCTCGATCTCGGCGGCCGCCGTGTCGTCGTGGTCGGTGGTGGCGTCGTCGCCCAGCGCCGGCTCGGCGGGCTGCTCGCGTCCGGGGCCGACGTCGAGGTCGTCTCGCCGGAGGTCACCCCTGCGGTCGAGGGCATGGCCACCGCGGGGGAGCTGCGCTGGACCGCGCGCGGTTTCCGCTCAGGCGACCTGGAGGGCGCCTGGTACGCGATCGCCTGCACCGACGACCCGACGGTGAACGCCGAGGTGGGCGCGGAGGCGCAGGCGCGGCGGGTGTTCTGCGTCCGCGCCGACGACGCCCCCCAGGGCAGCGCGGTCACCCCGGCCGTCGGGCGGCACGGCGGCCTCACCGTCGGCGTGCTCGCCGGGCGCAACCCGCGCCGCTCGGCCGCGGTGCGCACGGCGCTGGTCGAGGCCTTGCACGCCGGCGTCGTGGACGACGCCGCGGAGCCGGTGCGGCCGGGCGTCGCGCTCGTCGGCGGCGGCCCCGGCGACCCGGACCTGATCACCGTGCGCGGGCGCCGGCTGCTGTCGCGTGCCGACGTCGTGGTCACCGACCGGCTCGGCCCGCGGGACCTGCTCGACGCCCTCGCCCCGCACGTCGAGGTCATCGACGCGTCCAAGATCCCCTACGGGCGCGCGATGAACCAGGCGCGGATCAACGAGCTGCTCGTCGAGCACGCTCGCGCCGGGAAGTTCGTGGTGCGGCTCAAGGGCGGGGACCCCTACGTCTTCGGCCGCGGCTTCGAGGAGGCGCTCGCCTGCGCCGAGGCCGGGGTGGCTGTCACCGTCGTGCCCGGCGTCACCAGCGCGTTCGCCGCTCCGGCCGTCGCCGACGTGCCGGTGAGCCACCGCGGGGTGGCGCACGAGATCGTGGTGGTGTCCGGCCACGTCGCGCCGGACGACCCGCGCAGCCTCGTCGACTGGCCGGCGCTCGCCCGGCTGCGCGGCACGGTGGTGCTGCTCATGGCGGTGGAGCGGATCGGCGCGTTCGCCGATGCGCTGATGGCGGGCGGCCGCCCGGCCGACACACCCGTGGCGGTGGTGCAGGACGGCACGATGCGGATCCAGCGGACGCTGCGCGCCACACTGTCGACCGTGGCGGACGCGGTGCGCGAGCAGGGGATCAACCCGCCGGCGGTGGTCGTCGTCGGGCCGGTGGCCGGCCTCGCCGACGGTGCCGTGACCACGAGCGGGTAACCGATCTCCATGGCCGATCCGGAATCCTTGCTCGACCTGACCGTCCGCGAGCTGCTCGACGCCGCGGCCGCCCGTACCCCGGCCCCCGGCGGGGGCGGGGCCGCCGCGCTCACCACGGCGATGGCGGCCGCGCTCACGGGCATGGCCGCCCGGTTCGCCGATGGCGCGGCGGCCGAGCGCGCGGCCGAGCGGGCCGACGCCCTGCGCGCCGCCGTCACCCCGCTCGCCGACGCGGACGCCGCGGCGTACCGCGCGTACATGGCCGCCACGCGGCTGCCGCGCGACGACCCCGGCCGCGCTGATGCGATCGCCACAGCCCGCGCCGAGACGATCGCGGTGCCCGCACGGATCACGGAGCTCGCCGGTCTGGTGGCGGAGGTCGCCGCCGACCTCGCCCGCAGCGGCAACCCCAACCTGCACGGCGATGCCGGTGCGGCCGTCCACCTCGCGGCCGCGGCCGCCACGGCCGCCGCCGAGCTGATCGCGGCCAACGTCGTGGACGACGCGGGGGCGGCCGAGCGGGACCGGGCCCGCGGGATCGGGGCCGCGGCGCGCCGGCTCGCCGAGGCGGCCGTGCGGCACTGACCACGCTCGTCGTCGATGCGGAGGCGGGTGGAGCCGGCCGAGCGGGCTCAGTCGCGGGCTGCGGCCCTCGGGTGGCGCAGGAGCCGGTCGACGGTGCGCAGGACCGCCCGCAGACGTTCGACGCGGTCCCCGTCCAGGTAGCCGCGTTCGTCCGTGCCGATCGCCAGCGGCACCTGCGGCGGGAGCGTCGCGAGCAGGCCAGGGGCCGGCGCGCCCTGTTCGAGCTCGTCGACGAGCAGGCGCACGTAGCCGAGGCGGTCCCCGAGCTCCACCACGGTCTGCTCGACGGCGTCCGCGGTCAGCCCGGCCTGCGACAGCACGTCGAGCACCACACCACCACCACTGGTCCCGACGACGTCCAGCGCGTGGTGAAGGGTCGGCGCGCCGGTGCCGGGCACGGCGTGCAGGAGGGGCCGCAGGCCGTAGCGGTGGGCCAGCTCCGCGAGCGCGGCGAAGTGCTCGCGCTGCGCAGGCCCCGCGGTGGCGCGGGCCGTGACGAACTGCGCGCCGAGGCGTGCCCCCAGCTCGAGGGCGCGCAGGTACGGGTGGGTGTAGTCGACCGTGTGCAGCTCGGGGCCGAGTTCGACGCGGCCGACGTCGAGCACGGTGACGCGCGACTCGAGCAGCGCGTCGACCAGCGCGGGCAACATCGGCGAGCCGACTCCGCGCTGCCACCACGGCTCCGCCTCGTCCGCCGAGGCGACCCGGATGCCGATCGACTCGTAGCCCGTCTCGCGGGCGAGCCCGACCAGGTCGACGGGCGACAGCGGGAGGACCGTCGAGTGGTGGAGCGCGACCCGGTTCACGATCTCTCCTCCTGCGCGAGCCGATGCCGGCGGTGGGCGGCCATGCGCACGGGCGCCGACGCCGCACCGAAGCCACGGTATCCACCCACCCGCTGGACGACCTCGAAGAACACGCGCGACCCGACGAGCTCGGTGTAGATGTGGAAGAACTCGCCCGCCTCGTCGCGGTCGTAGAGGATGCCGTGCTCGCGCATCGTCGCGAGCAGGCCGGGCGGCGGCGCGAGGCGGGCGTCGAGATCGTCGTAGTAGTTGCCGGGGATGTGCAGCAGCGGTGCGCCGCGGGCCCGCATCGCGCGGGCGCTCGCCACGATGTCCGTGGTCGCGAACGCGACGTGCTGGGGATCGGGGACGGCGGGCGCCCAGTCGCCGCGGCGCAGCAGGGTGCCGGTCAGCGTGATGCGGGTGTGCCCGTCCGGATCGCCGACGGAACGGCTGCGCATCACGCCGTACGGCGCGACGTACTCGCTGTCGTCGCGAGGTTCGAGCCCGAGCACGGAACGGTAGAACAGGGTGGCCTCGTCGAAGGAGTCGAAGGGCTGGGCGAGGGTCACGTGGTCGATGTGGGTCAGCCCCACCTCGGACGGCCCCACCTCTCCCGTGGGTGCGAAGTCGGCGAGCCAGCTGCCGTCACCGCCGGTGCGGCAGAAGAACACCTGCGTGCCGTCGGGCGCGGCGATCGCGGAGAGATCGGCCTCGGCCACGCCGCGGCGGCGCGGCAGGACCGGTGCGAGCAGTGCCTCCGCGCGGGTCCGCGACCGGGCCGGGTCGGCGCTCTCCACGGCGATGGCCCCGATCTCCGCGACGGCGGTGCGCGCCTCGTTCGCCGCCTCGTTCGCCGCCTCGTTCACGGCCTCGTTCACCACGACGCGGGCCGTCCCCTGGCGCCAGAGGTGCACGGGCTTGGAGCGGTGCCGGCCGGTGCGGGCGAAGCCGAGCGCGGTGAGCGTCCGGCTCACCGGATCGAGCGTGTCGGCGGCGACGGTCAGCTCGGTGAAGGCGTGGCCGGCGAGCTGCGGCGCGCGCGGCAGCAGGTCGGTTCCGCGGAACCGTCGCCCGTGCCGTTCCCGCAGGTCGAGCAGCGAGCGCATCGCGTCGACGGCCGTGCGGTGCGGGTTGGCCTGCCGGAAGACGTCGTTGAACACCTCCAGCGACAGCGGCCCCGCGTAGCCGGTGCGGAGCACCTGGTCGAGGAAGGCAGGCAGGTCGAAGGATCCCTGGCCCGGGAAGAGCCGGTGGTGGCGGCTCCACTGCAGGACGTCCATGTCCAGGCGCGGCGCGTCGGCGAGCTGCACGAAGAAGAGGCGCTCGCCGGGGACGTCGGCGATGCCGGAGACGTCCTGGGTGCGGGACAGGATGTGGAAGCTGTCGAGGCAGAGACCGAGGGCCGGATGGTCGGCGGCCCGCACGATCCGCCACGAGTGCGGCCACGTGTTCACGAACCGGCCCCAGGCCAGCGCCTCGTAGGCCACGCGGATGCCATGATCGGCGGCCCGGCCGGCGAGCACGTGGAGCTGCTCGGCGGCCAGGTCGTCGTCGGCGATGGCCTGGGCCGACACCGACGAGCAGACGAGCACCGTGTCCGCGCCCAACCGCCGCATGAGGTCGAACTTCCGCTCGGCCCGGCGCAGGTTGTGGGCGAGCTCGGCGGGAGGGACGGCCTCGAAGTCGCGGAAGGGCTGGTAGAGGTCGATCGACAGGCCGAGGTCCGCGCAGCGGGCCCGGACCTCCTCCGGCGTCGACGCAGCGGCCACGAGATCGTTCTCGAAGATCTCGACGCCGGCGAAGCCCGCCGCGGCGGCCGCGGCGAGCTTGTCCTCGAGCGTCCCCGAGAGGCAGACCGTGGCGATCCCGAGCGGCCGGGTCATCAGACCCCCGCGGCCCGGAGCCGGGCGTAGTCGTCGGCGGGCACCGGAACGGCGTCCCTGGTGCCCAGGTCGTCCAGGTGGTGCCGGTACGTCTCCCGCGCGGACCACGCCGCGATCGCCGCGAGCACGGCGAACCCGAACGTGAACGAGCCGACGATCAGGGGCACGTTCGAGCCGGACGGCGCCACGATCGCGAAGATGGTCGGCATGAAGGCGGTGATCGCCGTGCCGATGTTCTGGGAGACGGCGAAACCGGTCACGCGGGTGCGGGTGGGGAAGAGCTCCTGGTAGAAGGAGGGGAACACCGCGTTGTAGCCCTGGTACACGACGCCCCACATGAGGATGGCGAGCACGAACGCGAGCGGGACGTTGTTCTGACTGACCGCCCACAGGTAGGCGAAGGCGAGCACGCCGGACCCCAGCGACCCGACGATGATGCACGGGCGGCGCCCGATGCGGTCGCTGAGATCGCCGACGAAGGGGATCAGCAGCACCGCGACGAGGTTGCCGACCACGGAGATCCACAGGTACGTCGTGGCGCTGAAGCCCAGGCCGTACGCCTTGCTGGTGGCATAGGTGGCGCCGAACACGGTGGTGGTGGTCGGCACGATGTTCATCAGGGCCATCGTGATCACGCGCAGCATGTCGGAGCCGTTCTCGCGGACGACCTGCACGATCGGAGCCTTCGGCACGAGGTCCTGCTCCTGCGCCTCGCGGAAGGCGGGAGTCTCATCGACGCGGCGGCGGATGATGTAGCCGGCGAGCACCACCAGAGCGCTGAGCAGGAACGGCACCCGCCAGCCCCACGACTGGAACGCCTCCTCGGACAGCAGCGCCGACATCGGCAGGAACACCGCGGCCGCGATGATCTGCCCGGCCTGCACGCCCTGGAGCGCGAAGCTCGCGTAGAAGCCGCGGCGGCCGAACGGCGCGTGCTCGACGATCATGGCGCTGGCCCCGGATATCTCGCCGCCGACCGCGAAGCCCTGGATGAGCCGCAGGAGCACGAGGAGCGTCGGCGCGAGCACGCCGACCGACTCGTACGTGGGCAGGAGCGCCACGAGGAACGTCGAGACGCCCATCATCAGCATGCACAGCACCAGGACGTTCTTGCGGCCGTGCTTGTCGCCCCAGTGGCCCAGCACGAACGCGCCCAGCGGTCGGGCCACGTACCCGACGCCGAACGTCGCGAGGGAGGCGACGACGCCGACCGCCGGGTTGCTCTGGGGGAAGAAGATCGCCGGGAACACCAGCGCGGCGGCCTGGGCGTAGATGAAGAAGTCGTAGTACTCCAACGCGCTGCCGACCCACCCGCTGGCAGCGGCCTTCCTCGGGGTGCGTTCCACGATCTTCTCCTTTGAAGCCGGGCGATCGGTGTGCGCTATACGCACGAGTGTGCGATTTCGGTGGGGAGAGGTTAGAGCTACCTGGTGGCGGCGTCAAGGGACGGCGGGCGAGTGAGTATCGACGGGACCCAGACGTATTTGGGCGCTCACCGCGCATCCGTGCGCATCGCGACCGGCCCGAGTTCTCCCTGAAGAAGGCGGCGGAGGCGTTCGAGTCCGTGCGGTCGGTTCCGGGAGAGGTGTGGATCCACCTCGGTTGGACATGGCCTAGTGGAGGGTGGTGCCCACCAGGTCGGCCTCGATCAGGCGGGCCGTGCGCAGGATCGCCGGCACGTGGTCGCGCTCGACGAGCTCGGGCGTGGTGCGTCCGGCGTGCAGCGACACGTTCGCGGCCGCAATCGTGCGGCCCGCCCGGTCGCGCACCGGGGCGGCCGCTCCGCGCAGCCCTTCCTCCAGCTCCGAGTCGACCAGCGCCCAGCCCTGCGCGCGCACCTTCTCGATCTCGTGTCGCAGCTGCTCCACCGTGCGGACGGTGCGCTCGGTGCGGGTGGTGAGGTGCAGCCGGTCGAGATACCGGTCGAGGTCCGCCGGGGGGAGCCCGGCCAGCAGCACCCGTCCCATCGAGGTCGCGTAGGCGTCGAACCGCGTCCCGATATTGATCTTCACGGCGGCGAGGCGGGCGCCGGGGACGAGGGCGACGTAGACGATGTCGTCGCCGTCGAGCACAGCCAGGGCGGCCGTCTCGTTGAGCTCCGCGGCGAGCTTCTGCAGGTGTGGCTGGGCGATCTCCGGCAGCGACATCCCGGACAGGTACGCGTAGCCGAGCTCGAGGATGCGCGGCGTCAGCGCGAACGCCCGCCCGTCGCTCGACACGTACCCGAGGTCGGCGAGGGTGAGCAGCAGCCGGCGCGCCGTCGCGCGGTCGAGACCGGTCTCCCGGGCCACGTCGGAGAGCGACTGTTTCGGCCGTTGGCCGGAGAACGACCTCAGCACCGCCAGCGCGCGGGCGACCGACTGCACGAAATGCGGGCCGTGATCGATCCGGGCGTGGGACGAGGCATCCTCCGTGCGCATCGCGCACATGATAGTCAGACGAGCGCCCCGGCCGGAGCGGTGGCGTCCTGGCGCGAGGCCGGCCGCGCGGGCCACCAGCAGCGCTCGCCGAGCAGCGTCATCACGGAGGGGAGGATCAGGATCCGCAACACGACCGCGTCGAACAGCACCGCGACCGACAGGCCGACGGCGGCCTGCTTCAGCTCGATCCGATCGATGAACAGGAAGCTCGCGAACACCGAGATCATGATCACGGCTGCGCTGGTGACGACGCTGGCGGAGCCGGCGATCCCGTCGAGCACGGCCTGCCGGGTGGGCACCCCGCGGCGCACGGCCTCACGGATCCGGCTGACCACGAAGATCTGGTAGTCGGTGGAGAGGCCCACCAGGATCGCGAAGATCATCATTGGCATCCGGGAACCGACGAACCCGGTGGACGTGAACCCCAGCAGGTCCTCGGCCCACGTGCTCTGGAACACCAGCGTGAGCACACCCCACGACACGGCCACCGCGGCGAGGTTGATCGCCACCCCGACGGCGGCGAGCGGCACCGAGCCGAACGCGACCAGCATCACGATGAAGGTCACCAGCGACACCAACCCGGCCACCCAGGGGATGCGCGCGTTCTGGTACACCGCCGCCCACCGGCTGCTCGACCCGGTACGTGCGTGCCGGCTCCGACCAGCCATCCACCGGCCCAGCACGACGAGCAGCGCGGGCAGCACGGTGAGCGAACTGGCCAGCGCGACCGCGACGACGAGGATCGCGCCGGTGGCGATCGAGGAGAAGATCACGTCGCCGACGACGTAGAGGCAGGCGATCGACGCGATGACGGCGACCCCCGACGTCACGACCGCCCGGCCGGCCGTCGCAGCCGCAGCCTCCACCGCCGCGGTGTGCGACAGCGTGCCGCTCGCGCGGGCCTGCTCCTCCCGCACCCGTTTGAGGTAGAAGAGCGCGTAGTCGACGCCGACCGCCATCCCGAGGAGGAACACCACGCTGACGGCCGCGCCGCCCGCGTCCGGGAACACCCAGGACGCCACCGCGTACAGGCCGACCGAGCCCACGAACGCCGACACGGCGAGCAGGACGGGGATCGCCGCGGCGAGCACGGCGCCGAACACCACGAAGAGGATCAGGAACGTCACCGGGAGGCTGATCATCTCGGTCCGGGCGAGGTCCTGGCCGAGGTTCTCGTTCACCCCCGCGGACATCGAGGCGCTGCCGGTCTGCACCACCCGGACGTCCGGGTGCGCGTCCCGGACAGCGGCCGTCTGCGCCTCGAGCGGCCCCACCGCTCTCCGCGCGGTGTCCGGGTCGCCGGCCATCGTGACGGGCACGCGCACCGCGGCGCTGTCGGCCGAGCGCACCGGCTCGCCGACGGCCGCCACCTCCGGCAGTGCCCGCATCCGGGCCGTCACGTCCCGGGCGGCCGCGCCGGCCGCGTCCGGGTCGAGCGTCCCGGACGGCGCGGTGATCAGCACCTGCTCGACGAGCGGCGGGGTGAGCCCGGCCGCCTCGGCGATGGTCTCGGCGCGGCCGGCCTCCCCGATCCGGAAGTCGGCGATCGAGCCGCGGTTCGTGCCGGTGGCCGCACCCGCGCCCACGCAGAGCAGCACGAAACCGACCCACCCCACGATCGCCCACCACGGGTGCCGCGCGCTCCAGACCGCCACCCGCACCGTCGCCCCGCGCCCCTCACCGCTGATCACGGAAGGAGCGTCCCGCCCAGGGGGCCCGAGGTCATTGCAGTGCTCCGGTCACGTTGGGGTGGGGAAACCCCACCCCAGCAGCCTCCACATATCCCCGGCACTCGCCCTGCCCGAACGCGGCACTCACCCTGCCGAGATGCGGGACTCACCCTGCCGAATTGCGAGACTCGCGCGAACCAGGCGAGTCCCCCATTCCAGCAGGGTGAGTCTCGCGTTCGGGCAGGGCGAGTCCCGCGTTTCAGCAGGGTGAGTCTCGCGTTGTGACGGTGGTCAGGCCGGCTCCGCCCCGGGCCTCCCCGCCTCGACGACGAAGCTCCCCGCCGTCTCGACCGGCACGTCCGGGCTGGTCACGTACGGGACGACGCGGTAGTCGCTCTGCCACGTCCGCGGGGTCACCCGGCAGCTCGCGTAGCCGCGTTGCGCGTTGTGGAACCGCATGTGGGGGTTGGCGGCGAGCCAGTCTCGGCCCAGCTGGTCGGTCGGCTCACCGTTCCCGGCGGACGAGATCGAGGTGCCGGCGAACTCGGTCCCGACGGTGGGGGAGCGCTCGTCGTCGAAGTCGAGCTTCAGGTCGCAGACCACGCTGCGGTGGATGTCGCCGGTCAGGACGACCGGGGACCGGGCGCCGCGCGTTCGTGCAGGCCGCGCAGGAGCCGGCCGCGGGCGGCGGTGTAGCCGTCCCACATGTCGCTGCCGAAGCGGGTGGCGCCCGGGCCGTGGTCGGCCTGGGCGATCAGGGTCTGGTTGGCCAGCACGTTCCACACCGCGGACGAGCTGCCCGCGTCGTCGAGCAGCCGGCGCTCCTGGGTGTCGCCGAGCATCGTGCGGGACGGGTCGTGACGTTCGGGGGTGGTGGTGTCGCGCACCTGGTCGGGGCGGAACGAGCGGGTGTCGAGCACGTGCAGGTCCAGCAGGCCGCCGAAGCCGAGCGTGCGGTACAGCTCGGTGTTCGGCCCGGACGGGCGTTGCGGCAGCCGCAGCGGCATGTGCTCGTAGCGGGCCTGGAACGCCGCTGCCTTGCGGGCCCGGAAGGCCGCGGGGTCGGCGTCGGGGAAGCTGTCGCGGTCGGGCTCGGCGACGTCGCCGGCCCAGTTGCTCTCGACCTCGTGGTCGTCCCACGTCTGGATCCAGGCGCAGGCGGCGTGCGCGGCCTGCAGGTCGGCGTCGAGCTTCGTGAGCGCGTAGCGGTTGCGGTACTCGGGAAGCGTCGTCGTCTCGCGCTGGAACGACGGGTCGAGCTCGAGTTGACGCACGCCGGCGTCCGCCCCGGGTGAAGCGATCGTCCTCGGCGACCTGCCAGCCCACGTCGACCGTGCGGTCGGGCATCCCGCCGCGCCCGTCGACGGCGAGCGGGTCGGGTGCGAGGCTGGTCCAGAGCACCACGCCGTCGGGGTGCGGGTCGCCGGACGCGACGCCCAGCCGGAACGGGTCGTCGGGAAAGCGCGCTGCCACCCACGCGGGGCTCGCGCTCGCGCCCGCCGACCAGAGGACGAGCGCCGCGGTGCCGAGGAACGTCCGCCTGCCGAGAGTGCGCACGGTCCGTCCTGATGCGGTTGACGGGGGACGCGTGCCAGTAGAACAGGCGGGCGGTGGGGTCGTCATCCTCACGCCGCGTTGACCGGTGCACCTGCGGTGTGTTGCAGTTCTCCGCGACGGCAGTGCAGGAAGCCGGTGCGAGTCCGGCGCGGTCCCGCCACTGTCACCGGGGTGCACCCCGGAAGCCAGACACTGGCTGCCGTCACGACTCCACCGAGCAGAGGGCGCGGACCCTCGGGAGGAACGCCGATGACGCAGCCCGTGCTGCTGCTGTCCACCGCCGACACGGAGCTGCTGGCTGCCCGCGGCTCCGGGGCGCTGTACCGCACCGCCAACCCGGCCCGCGTCGATCCGGACGGGCTGCCCCCGTTGCTCGACGGCGTGGCCGTCGTCGTGCTCCGGCTGCTGGGCGGCCGCCGGGCCTGGCCGGAGGGCGTGGACGCGCTGGCGGCGTCCGGGCTGCCGGTCGTGCTGCTGGGCGGGGAGGCGGCGCCGGACGCCGAGCTGATGGCCGCGTCCACCGTGCCGGCGGGCGTCGCGTCGGAGGCGTTGGCCTACCTCGCCGCCGGTGGCACCGCCAACCTGCGGGAGCTGCACCGCTTCCTGTCCGACACCGTGCTGCTCACGGGCGAGGGCTTCGAGCCGCCGGCCGCGATGCCCGATTTCGGTGTGCACGGCACCCGGGCGCAGGACCCGGCGAAGCCGACCGTCGGCGTCGTCTTCTACCGGGCGCACGAGCTGTCCGGCAACAGCGCGTTCGTCGACGTCCTGTGCGATGCGATCGAGGCCCGTGGGGCCAACGCGCTGCCGGTCTTCTGCGGTTCGCTGCGCGGCGCGCAGCCGGAGCTGATGGAGCTGCTCGGGCAGGCCGACGCTCTGGTCGCCACCGTGCTCGCGGCCGGCGGCACGGTGGCCGCGGACGCGAGCGCGGGCGGCGAGGAGGACTCCTGGGACGCGGGCGCGCTCGCCACCCTCGACGTCCCGGTGCTGCAGGGCTTGTGCCTGACGACCTCGCGCGCCACGTGGGCCGAGTCCGATGCCGCCCTCTCGCCGATGGACGCCGCCATGCAGGTGGCGATCCCGGAGTTCGACGGCCGGCTGATCACGGTGCCGTTCTCGTTCAAGGAGACCGAGCCGGGCGACGACATCCCCGTCTACCGCGCCGACCCCGAGCGCGCCGCCCGCCTGGCCGGGCTCGCGGTGCGGCACGCCCGCCTGCACGCCACCCCGGTGGCCTCGCGGAAGCTGGCGGTGGTGCTCTCGTCGTACCCGACCAAGCATTCGCGGGTGGGCAACGCCGTCGGGCTGGACACGCCGGCGTCCGCCGTCGTGCTGCTGCGCGCCCTGCGCGAGGCCGGGTACGCGGTCGGCGACTTCCCGGAGGACTCGGACGAGCTGATCCACTCCCTGATCGCGGCCGGCGGGCACGACGTCGAGTGGCTCACCGAGGAGCAGCTCTCGGCGGCGCCGGCCCGCGTCCGCCTGGTCGACTATCGGCGCTGGTTCGAGGCCCTGCCGTCCTCCCTCACGGACGGGATGCGGGAGCACTGGGGGGAGCCGCCGGGGAGCCTGTACGTCGACCGGGACGAGATCGTGCTGGCGTCCCTGCAGTTCGGCAACGTGGTGCTGATGATCCAGCCGCCGCGCGGGTTCGGCGAGAACCCGGTGGCGATCTACCACGACCCGGACCTGCCGCCGTCGCACCACTACCTCGCGGCATATCGCTGGCTGGAGGAGGAGTTCGGCGCCGACGCCGTGATCCACCTCGGCAAGCACGGCACCCTCGAGTGGCTGCCCGGCAAGGGCCTCGGGCTGGCCGCCGAGGACGCCCCGGACGCCGTGCTCGGCGAGCTCCCGCTCGTCTACCCGTTCATCGTCAACGACCCCGGCGAGGGTACCCAGGCCAAGCGCCGCGGCCACGCCGTGGTGGTGGACCACCTCGTGCCGCCGATGGCCCGCGCCGACACCTACGGCGAGATGGCCAAGCTGGAGCAGCTGCTCGACGAGTACGCCACCGTCCAGGCGATGGACCCGGCGAAGCTGCCCGCGCTGCGCACCCGCATCTGGGAGGTCGTGACGGCGGCGCAGCTGCACCACGACCTGCACGTCGACGCCGCGCCCGGCGAGGAGTCCTTCGACGACTTCGTCCTCCACATCGACGGCTACCTCTGCGAGGTCAAGGACGTCCAGATCCGCGACGGCCTGCACATCCTCGGCGGCCCCCCGGAGGGCGAGGCCCAGGTGAACCTGGTCCTGTCGATCCTGCGGGCGAGCCAGGTCTGGGGCGGGAGGGCAGCCCTCCCCGGCCTCCGTGCCGCCCTGGCGACGTGGGCGGGGTTGGACGAGCAGGCGCTCCTGGCGAACCCCGGCGAACGTCAGCAAAGCCACTTTCATGACGCTGGGCGTCAGCAAAGCCACTTTGCTGACACCCCGCAGGGCGCCCGCCTGCTCGCCGTCGCCCCCGGGCCCGCCGTCACCGGGGCCGATCTCGTCGACGTGCTGGAGGGGGTCGCACGGGCTCTCGTCATCCGCGTGCAGGAGTGGGGGTGGCGCGAGCCGGGCGCCGTCTGCGCCGAGTTGCTGGGGGAGGAGATCCCCGACGTCGTCGCCGTCCTCGACTTCGGTTGCCGCGAGGTCGTGCCGCGGCTGGACCGCACCACCGACGAGATCACTGCCGTGCTGCACGCCCTCGACGGCGGGTACGTGCCGGCCGGGCCGTCCGGCTCGCCGACGCGCGGGCTGGTCAACGTGCTGCCCACGGGCCGGAACTTCTACTCGGTCGACCCGAAGGCGATCCCGTCGCGGTCGGCGTGGGAGGTCGGGTCCGCGCTCGCGGAGTCGCTCGTGGCGCGCCATGTCGCCGACACCGGGACGTACCCGTCGAGTGTCGGGCTCACGGTGTGGGGCACGAGCGCGATGCGCACCCAGGGCGACGACCTGGCCGAGATACTCGCGCTGATCGGCTGCCGCCCGGTGTGGGACGACGCCTCACGGCGCGTCACCGGCATCGAGATCGTCCCCCTCGACGAGCTGGACCGCCCGCGCATCGACGTCACCGTGCGCATCTCCGGGTTCTTCCGCGACGCGTTCCCGCACGTCATCACCCTGCTCGACGACGCGATCCGCGCCGTCGCCGAGCTCGACGAGCCCGCGGACCGGAACTACCTGCGCGCCCACGTCGAGGAGGACACCGCGCAGCACGGCGACCGGCGGCGCGCCACGTCGCGGATCTTCGGTTCGAAGCCGGGGGCGTACGGGGCGGGCCTGCTGCCGTTGATCGATGCCCGCAACTGGCGCAGCGACGCCGACCTCGCCGAGGTGTACGCCGTGTGGGGCGGCTACGCCTACGGGCGCGGCCTCGACGGGCGCGAGGCGCGCGCCGACATGGAGCAGTCGTTCCGCCGGATCGCGGTGGCGGCGAAGAACCAGGACACCCGCGAGCACGACATCGTCGACTCCGACGACTACTTCCAGTACCACGGCGGCATGGTCGCGATGGTCCGCGCGCTCACGGGCAGCTCGCCCGCGGCGTACGTCGGCGACTCGGCGGTGCCCCAGGCCGTCAAGACCCGCACGCTCGCCGAGGAGACCAAACGCGTCTTCCGCGCCCGGGTCGTGAACCCGAAGTGGATCGCCGCGATGCAGCGGCACGGCTACAAGGGTGCGTTCGAGCTGGCCGCCACCGTCGACTACCTCTTCGGTTACGACGCCACCGCCGGCGTGGTCGACGACTGGATGTACGGCCAGCTCGCCGAGAGCTACGTGTTCGACGAGACCAACCGGGCGTTCATGGAGAAGTCGAACCCGTGGGCGCTGCGCGGGATCACCGAGCGCCTGCTGGAAGCTGCCGACCGCGGCATGTGGGCCAAGCCCGACGACGCCGTGCTCGACCGGCTCCGCCAGACCTACCTCGATCTCGAAGGCGATCTGGAGGGCGAGCAATGAACACACTGGTCGGGGTGGGGGTCGGTCCGGGCGACCCGGAGCTCGTCACCGTCAAGGCGGCCAACCTGCTCGCCAAGGCCGACGTCGTGTTCGTGCCCGTCGCCGACTCCGGCGAGACCGGGCGTGCGGAGCAGACCGTCCTCTTCTACGCCGAGGCGTGGCGGGTGGAGCGCGTGGTCTTCGCGCTGCACGACCGCGAGCACACCGAGCGCCGGGAGCGCGCGTGGGACGCGGCCGCGGCACAGGTCGCGGCATGGTTCGCCGCGCACCCGGACGGCACCGCGGTGTTCGCGACGATCGGCGACCCCTGCGTCTACTCCACGTTCAGCTACCTCGCCACCTCCGTCCGCGACGTGCTGGGGGAGCTTTCCGTGCAGCTCGTCCCGGGGATCACGGCCATGCAGGACCTCGCCGCGCGATCGGGCACACCGCTGGTGGAGGGCCGCGAACCGCTGGCGCTGTTCCCGATGACGGCGGGCGCCGAGCGCTTCCGCGAGGCACTGGAACGCGGTGACGCCGTGGCCGCGTACAAGTTCGGCCGGATGCTGCCCGAGACCCTCGCCGCGCTGCGCGCGACCAACCGCCTGGACGATGCCGTGTACGGGTCGGGCCTAGGCCTGCCCGAAGAGGACATCCGCCCCGCGGCGGACCTGGATCCGGAGGAACGAGGCCCGTACCTGGCGACGTTGATAGTCCCCCCGAAACGCACCGGCCGCGGCGGATCCCTGTGACCGATTCCGACGAACGGCGCGCTCGTCGGTACCTATCCGACGAACGCGCCGCTCGTCGGAACGGGTTCTACGAAACCGTGCACTCCCGGCGGGACGTCCGGGGCGGGTTCCGGCTCGGCCCCGTCGACGATGCCGTGCTCACCCGCGTGCTGGAGGCCGCGCACGCGGCGCCGTCGGTCGGGTTCTCCCAGCCGTGGGACTTCCTCGTGCTGCGTGATCGCGCGGTCCGCGAGCGCGTGCACGCCCACGTCGCCGCGGCGCGCCACGCCTACGCCGCGTCGCTGCCGGCGGCACGGGCGGCCGCGTTCCGCGACGTCAAGGTCGAGGCGATCCTCGACACGCCCCTGAACATCGCGGTCACCTGCGACCCGACCCGCGGTGGCCGGCACGTCCTCGGCCGGCACACCCAGCCGCGGACCGCCCCGTACTCGGTGGTGGGGGCCGTGCAGAACCTCTGGCTCGCGGCCCGGGCGGAGGGCCTCGGTGTCGGGTGGGTGAGCTTCGGCGACGAGCGGGCCCTGGCCGAGCTGCTCGGCCTCCCGTCGCACCTGGAGCTGGTGGCCTACCTGTGCGTCGGGCACGTCGACGCGTTCCCGGACGAGCCGGAGCTCGCCACCGCGGGCTGGGCGCGCCGCCGACCGCTGCGCTGGGCCGTGCACCACGACACCTACGGACGCCGCGGGATGCCCGGGGAGGAACCGATGGACCTGCTCGCCGAGACCGTCGCCGCGATCACCCCCGCGGACGCCGCCGCACGCAGCGCCGCCGTCGAGCGGCTGGACCGGATGACGAAACCACGCGGGGCGCTCGGCCGGGTCGAGGACGTCGCCGTCACGCTCGCCGGGATCGCCGGGACCTGCCCGCCGCCGGTGCCCGAACCCGCCGCGGTGGCCGTGTTCGCGGCCGATCACGGGGTGCACGCGCAGGGCGTGACGCCGTGGCCGCAGGAGGTCACGGCGCAGATGGTCGCGAACTTCCTCGCCGGGGGAGCGGTGGTGAACGCCTTCGCCCGACGGCTCGGCGTCGAGGTGTGCGTGGTGGACGTGGGGGTCGCCGCCCCACCGCTCGACCCGGCACCCGGCCTGCTCGCCCGGCGGGTCGCCGACGGCACCGCCGACCTCATGACCGGGCCCGCGCTCACCCGCGAGCAGGCGCGCACCGCCGTCGAGGTGGGGATCGAGACGGCTCGCGACCTGGTCGCGGCCGGCAACCGCTGCCTCGTCACGGGCGATATGGGCATCGCCAACACCACCGCGGCCGCGGCCCTGATCTGCGCCTTCGCCGGGGCCGACCCGGAGGAGGCGACCGGGCGCGGCACCGGCATCGACGACCCGACCCTCGCGCACAAGACGGCCGTGGTCGCCGCGGCGCTGGCCCGGCACCGGCCCGATCCGACCGACCCGCTCGGCGTGCTCGCCGCCGTCGGCGGGCTGGAGCACGCGGCGCTGGCCGGGTTCGTGCTCGCCGGTGCCGCGCTGCGCGTGCCGGTGCTGCTCGACGGGGTGAGCGCCGGCGCCGCCGCCCTCGTCGCCGCCGCGTTCGCCCCGGACGCGCGAGGCTTCTGGGTGGCCGGCCACCGCTCGGCGGAACCGGGCCACACCCGCGCCCTCGCCCACCTCCACCTCGACCCGCTGCTCGACCTCGGCATGCGCCTCGGCGAGGGCACTGGCGCCCTCCTCGCCCTCCCGGTGCTGCAGAGCGCGGCCCAGGCGTTGCAGGACGTCGCCACCTTCGACGCCGCAGGCGTGACCGACAAGACCACCTGACCACCGGCCCGGGCAGAACCGCACGGAACGTGAGACTCGCCTGCCAGGATGCGGGACTCGCGCGTCGAAACGCGGGACTCGCCCGGCTCTCTCGCGAGTCTCGCGTTCGCGCCGGGCGAGTCTCCCGTCCGGGCCGGGCGAGTCCCGCGTTCGGGCCGGGCGAGTCTCCCGTTCGGCCCGGGCGGGTCCCGCGTTCTCGCGCGTTCGAACAGGTGCGCCCGCGGCGGAAGCGGGATCAGGGGCGCGGGGCGACCGTCGGCGCGACGGGCGCCGGGGTGGCCGCGGCGCGGCGCCACACCGCGGGCCACGACACGCGCACGAGCTGCACGGCCAGCGCAGCCACCACCGCGACGTGGAACCCGAGCACCATCCGCTGGAGGATCCCGCCGACGTCGACGGGCCCGAAGATGCCGGGTACGACGTCGTCCAGCCGGCTGGCCAGGTACGCCCCGGCGAGCACGGCAGCCGCGATCGAGAGGGTGCGGACCGTGGAGACGACGGGCGCCCACTCCGGCTTCTCGGCGAGCCGCACCGCGGCCGCGAGGCCGGCGAACGACAGCAGCGCGAGGATGCCGGCGCCGGCGAACTGGTGCACCCAGCCACCGAACGTCATGATCCGCGTGGAGTCATCGGCCGGGAAGACGGCGGCGAGCACGAGGCAGAGGGCCCATACCGCGAGCAGCACCGTGGGCCGGCCGGCCATCCGCACCCCGGAGCGCGCCATTCCGACCAGCACGGCGAGCGTGCCGGCGGCGAGCGCCACCGCGGCCGAGAAGAACAGCTGTTCGCCGCCCTCGACGAAGGCGTAGTAGCTGAGCGGCACCGAGATCGGGTTGATCTCGCGGAAGTGGGTGACTCCCAGGTAGATCATGATGACGGTCGAGCGTGCCAACGCGAGGAGCGCGAGCACCGCGAACAGCAGCGGCGCCACTCCCAGCCGGCCCGATCGCTTCACACCCTTCATGGTGGCCCCCCCGTCATCCGCCCCGCGATCACGCGAACGCGGCGCGCCGGGTGGTGTGTTCCCGGGGTTGGTGCCCGGACTTAGAGTGCCGGGCCGATCGTGGCCGGAACGGTGGTCTCGAGCGCTTCGAGAAGGTGCTCGACGGTGATCGAGTCGCGATAGATCTCCCCGTTGACGAACAGCGTGGGCGTGCCCCGCACGCCGCTGCGGACACCGGAGTTGAAGTCCGCCTCGACGCGGTCCTCGACGAACCGGGTGGCCGGCCACAACACCTTCTCCGGTGGGATGCCGATCTCCTCCGCGTAGCGGCGCAGGTCCTCCTGCCGGAGCTGCGGTTCGTCGCCGGAGTAGAGCTTCGCGTGCATCGGCCAGAACTGCCCCTTGAGCGCCGCGCCCTCCGCGGCGACGGCCGCCGACAGCGCGTACGGGTGCAGTTCCGCGAGCGGGAAGTGCCGGAACACGAAGACGAGCCGGTCGCCGAGGCGCCGGCGGACCTCTTCGATGATCGGGTAGGCGCGGCGGCAGTACGGGCACTCGAAGTCGCCGTACTCGACGAGCGTGAGCTCCGAGCCGAGAACGCCCAGGAGGTGGTCGTAGCTGCCGATCCGGGGTGCGAGCGGAATCGTGACCTCCCTGACGCGCTGATCGGGCCTGCTGCCGACGAATGGCAGGATCACGCCGTGACGGTGACAACCTTAGCCGAGCGCGGCGACCTGAGTAGGGCCGCGCGCGACTTCCTGCGCACCGAATCCGGGTCGGCCGTGCTGCTCCTCACGGCCGCGGTGGTGGCGCTGGCCTGGGCGAACCTCGGCGGGAACTACGAGGAGTTCTGGCACACCCCCGCCGCGTTGACGTTCGGCGACATGGAGCTCGCGCTCGACCTGCGGCACTGGGTGAACGACGGGCTCATGGTGCTGTTCTTCTTCAGCGTCGGCCTGGAGATCTCGCGGGAGATGGTGCTCGGCGAGCTGCGGGGCGTGCGGGCGCTGGCGGCGCCGACGGTTGCCGCGATCGGTGGGCTCACCGTGCCCGCGCTGCTGTTCCTGATGTTCAACGCCGGCGGCCCGGCCGCCAACGCGTGGGGGATCGCGATCTCCACCGACACCGCGGTGGTGATCGGCGTGCTCGCGCTCGTCGGCCCGCGCTGCCCCGACCAGCTGCGCGTGTTCCTGCTCGCGCTCGCGATCGTCGACGACATCGGCGCCGTCGCGGCGATTGCGCTCTTCTACACCGACGACGTGCAGGTCACGTCGCTCCTGCTGTCCGGCGCGCTGTTCGCGGCGCTGCTCGGGCTGCGGTTCGCCCAGTTCTGGCGTACCCCGATCTACGTGCTCATCGGCGTGCTGATGTGGCTCGCGGTGCTGGATTCCGGCGTGCACCCGAGCGTCGTCGGCGTCGTCATGGGCCTGCTCGTCAACGCCTACGCCCCGCGGCCCCGTGACATGGCCAGGGCCCAGGTCCTGGGCAGCAGCTTCCTGCTCGACCCCAGCCCGGAGCGGGCGCTCGCCGCGCAGGCGGCTGTCACGGAGGCGGTGTCGCCCAACGAGCGGCTGCAGCTGCGCATCCAGCCCTGGAGCAGCTACGTGATCGTGCCGTTGTTCGTGCTCGCGAACGCCGGTGTGGTGCTCACGGGCGAGACGCTCGCCACCGCGTTCGGCTCGCCGCTCACGTGGGGCATCATCGCCGGGCTCACGATCGGCAAACTGGTCGGCGTGACCGCGGGCACCTGGGTGGCGCTGCGCACGGGCATCGGCCGCGTGCCCGACACGTTGCGGTGGGGCCAGCTGGTGGGCGGCGCCGGGCTCGCCGGCATCGGGTTCACGGTGGCGCTGTTCGTCACGGAGCTGGCCCTGGACGACGAGGCGCTCGTGACCGACGCGAAGATCGGCATCCTGACGGGTTCGCTGCTGGCCGCCCTGATCGGCTGGCTGATCTTCCGAATGGCCGGGGAACGAGGAGGCCAATGCGCGCCAACCGGCCTCCCAGTGCTCCCTCCGCGCCCCTGGCGCCCGCCCGCATGAGCACTATGGGGCCATAGTGCTGTTCTGGGGCTCGCTGGACAGCGTCATGGAGCCATAGTGCTGTTGCGGGGCGGGCCGGCCGCGAGCTTGCTCAGGATCGGGCGGACGGTCTCCGCCAGCGCTCGCGGGTGGGTCGATTGCGGCACGTGCGCGCCGGGCGTGTCGATCAGAGGGGCGCGCAGGCCGTCCGCCAGCCACCGCGAACTTTCGTAGAGCCAATGGTGGGTCGCCGCTGGGTCGCGGTTGTCGACGCCGGCCGCCACGACGCACGGCAACCGGACCTCGGCCAGCTCTTCGGGCGTCGGGAGGTAGGACAGGAAGCCTTCGAACTCCATCCCGAAGAGGACCTCCCCGTTGCCGAGCATCCGCGCACGCAGCTCCGGGTCGAAGGACTCGAAGGTCTGGTCTCCGACAACCCAGCGTAGGAAGAGCTCGGTGGCCATGGGCGGTCCGCCCTCCGCCATGCCTGTGGCGATGAGCTGCTGAAGCCTGCCACCGACCTCTTCCGCCGCCGACGTGACCTCGAGGTACGGGGGCTCGTGGAAGATCGCGCCCCGCAGCATCGAGGGATGACGCAGCGCGACGCTCGTCAGGATCACCGCACCTCCGCTGTTGCCGTATGCGACGGCCGGCGGGAGATCGAGGGCGGTGAGCAGCTCGGCGGCATCGTCGGCCTGCTCGTCGATCGAAGTCGCCGTCCAGTTCGCGGGCCGGGGGCTGCGCGAGTTCGCCCGCCGGTCGTAGGTCAGCACGGTGTACTCGCCGGCCAGGGCGTCGGCGACCTCCGTCCAGTGCCCGGCATCGCCGGTCGCGCCCGAGATGAACAGCACAGGAGGGCCGTCGCCGCGCAACTCGTAGTAGAGGTTCGTGCCGTTGGCCGTGATCGATCCCATGTCGATCTCCAAGTTTGACGATGTCCGCGCCCCCGGCGCGGCTGAGCCACGAGGGTCGCGCCTTCGCCGACACGCGGATAGCGCCGAACGGCCGATCAGGCCTGCGGCATCTCCCAGGCGCTCCATGTGCTATTCAGGCGAGGCTTGCGAGTGGGTCGGCCCTTCCGAGGGCGGCGTCGTCCGCTGCGAACGTGCGTGCCCTGCCTGGGCCCGTGGTTCGCGTCTCGAACCTGACCGTGACGCGGCCGTGGCCGGCGCCCTGCACCCATCCGTGCCCGTGCTCGGCGTGCGCGACGTCGTCGCCGGGGCGCCACGGGCGGTCCGTGGCCGGCACGTCCTCGTGCGTTGCCGGCTCGACCACGTCGACGGGCGCCGGGGCGGGCTCGGCCGCCGGCTCGAACAGCGCGGGTGGGGGGTCGTCGGTGAGCCCGGCGAGGGACACGCCGATCAGCCGCACACCGCCCTCCGGCACGGCGGTGCGGGCGAGCCGTTGCGCGACGGCGGTGAGGGCGCCGAGGTCGGTGCTCGCAAGGCCGGCCGTCTCCGAGCGGCTGGTGGTGGAGAAGTCGGCGCTGCGCACCTTGACGGTGACGGTGCGCGCCGCCCGTCCGGACGCGACGAGGCGGCGGTGGGCGGCCTCGGTCATCCGTGCCACGGCGTCGTGGACGGCGGTCATCGCGGTGAGGTCGATGTCGAACGTGGTCTCGGCGCTGACCTGCTTGGCGGCGCCGCGCGGTGCCACCGGGCGATCGTCGACGCCGCGGGCGAGCCGGTGCAGCTCGGTGCCGATCGCCGTGCCGAGCAGGCCGTGGACCTCGCGCAGGTCCATGGCGGCGAGCTCGCCGATCGTGTGGACGCCGAGCTTGCGCAGCCCGGCCTCGGCCACCGGCCCGACGCCCCACAGCGAGCGCACCGGCAGCGGCGCGAGCACGGCCCGCTCCTCGTCGGGGGCGACGACGCGCAGCCCGTCGGGTTTCGCGAGCTCGGAGGCGATCTTCGCGAGCTGCTTGCCCGACCCGGCACCCACGGACGCTGGTAGGCCGGTGGCCGCACGCACGTCGGCCCGCAACCGGACGCTGAACCGCTCCACCTCCGCCGCCGACACACCGGCCAGCGTGGGCGGCTCGAGGAACGCCTCGTCGATCGACACCGGCTCCAGCACCGGTGACGCGGCGGCGAGCACGGCCATCACGCTCGCGCTGAGCGCCTGGTAGAGGGCGAACCGCGCCGGCAACACCACCGCGTGCGGGCAGAGCCGCCGCGCCTGGCCCATCGGCATCGCCGACCGCGCCCCGAACACCCGGGCCTGGTAGCTGGCGCCGGCCACCACCGCGCGCGGCCCGAGGCCGCCGACCAGGACCGGCCGCTCCCGCAGCGTGGGACGGGTGAGCTGCTCGGACGCGGCGAAGAAGGCATCCATGTCCAGGTGCAGGACCCAGCGCGCGCCCACGTGACGCATTCTTCCTGGACGGACCGACAGTCCCGCCCGTACCGTCCTGGAAACGTGGCAACCGCAGAGATCAGCCCCGAGATCACCAGCGCCGAGATCACCAGCGTCGCCGAGCTCGAAGCCGTCGTGGGCGAGCCCATCCAGGCAGTTGCGGAGAAGGTCCGCCCGTCGCTCGACGCGATCGACCGGATGTGGCTCGAGCACTCCCCGCTCTGCCTGATCGGCACGAGCGATGCCGAGGGCAACCTCGACGTCTCGCCCAAGGGCGACCCGGCCGGACACCTCGCCCACGTGATCGACGACCACACCCTCGCCATCCCGGATCGCCCCGGCAACCGGCGGGTCGACGGCTACCACAACATCCTCGCCAACCCGCACGTCGGCCTGATCTTCCTCGTCCCCGGTCGCGGTGACACGCTGCGGGTGAACGGGCGGGTGCGCCTCCTGCGCGACGCCCCGTACTTCGACGAGATGGTCGTGAAGGGGCACCGGCCGATCCTCGCCCTGGAGGTGGCGATCGACGAGGTCTTCTACCACTGCGCGAAGGCGTTCATGCGGTCGAAGCTGTGGCAGCCCGAGACGTGGGACCACGAGGCGCTCCCGTCGACGGCCCGCATCGCGAAGGCGCTCGTCAACAAGGAAGCCCCGCTCGAGGAGCTCGAGAAGTACTACGGGGCCGCGTACGCGGAGAAGCTCTACCGGGCCTGACCGGCGAGCAACGCGTCGCCGCGCTCCTCGGTGACCACCGGCGGTGTGCCGGTACCGGCCACCGCGGCGTGGTACCCGGCGGCGGGGCGCAGGTCACGCAGCCACAGGGGGTCGCGCGGCGCGTCCTCGCCGGTCCAGTCGAGCACGCCCGCCGGGCCGAGCGTGATCGACGACATCGGGGTGGCGAGCCCGGTGCCCACCGCCTTGAGCAGTGCCTCCTTGCGCGTCCACAGCGTGAAGAAGGCGTCCGCGTCGGGGGCGGTCTCCTGCGGGGAGCACACGTGGGCGGCCATCCCCGCGAGGTCGGCGAGCTCGCGGACCTGCTCCACGTCGAGCCCGACGTGCCCGCCCGGGTGCACGGCGACGCCGACGAGATCGCCCGCGTGTGTCAGGGAGAACCCGGGCCCGCCGGGCAGCACCGGCTTGCCGTGCTGGGCACCGCAGCGGCAGGTGCGGTCGAACACCAGCGCGTGCGCGGGCGCGCCGACGGCGTCGGCGAGCACGAGCCGGACCAGCGCATGGCCGGCGAGGTAGCGAGCCTGGTCGGCAGCGCGGCGGAAGCGGTCGAGGCGGTCACGCTCGTGGGCGTCCATCAGCGCGACGAGTCCGGGGGCGCCCGCGGGCGCCACCGGTGCGGCCCACCACACGACGGTCACCCGAGCGGCGTCGGCCACCGAACGTTCCGCCCCAGCCGCCACCTCGCGACCGTAACGCAAGGGCTGACGGGGAGATCGCGCGTTCGCGTCCGCCTTCCGAGTCTCGCCGGCTACGCCGGTGCGGCCAGCCACTCCTCCAGTTCGCGCACGTACTGGGGCGCCCACTTCGGGGTCCATCTCAGGAAATAGACACTCATCGACAAAGCGTGGACTGCGCGACCGAGCCGGACCTGGGATTCCCAGTCCGCCGGGAGCGCGCACACCTCGTCGTAGGCGTCGAGGAACGCCTTTCTCCCCTCGGGGAACTCGTCGAAGATGTGCTCGTCGAGCTTGCCGAAATCGAGAAAGCGGTTCGAGTACCAGCCGTGCTCGAAGTCGAGCAGGCAGGCGATCTCCCCGTTGCGGAGGATGACGTTCTGGCGCCACAGATCGCCGTGGGTCAGCGCCGGCACGCCGTCCGAAGGCACGGTGTCGACTGCACGGTGAATTGCCGCGGCCAAGCCGCCGCGCCCCGCCGAGGTGAGATCCTCCGGAGCCTGAGCCAGCTGGGAGTCGACCACGGCGTGCAGGAAGGCCCTGACGTCCGTGTATTTCTCGGTTCCGAGCACGTCCCCGAACCACGGGCCGGAGCAGGAGTGGAGCCGGCCCACGACCCGACCCAGGTCACCGGCGAACCCCATCCGCTGGCCGAAGTCCATCGCCTCCCATGCCTGATCGGCAGGCGTGCCTTCCTGGAACTCCTGCACGAGCAGCGGTTTCTCGAGAACCGGGCTCTTCGGCACGAATGCGCGGAACCGCACCACGGGCACGCCGCCCTCGCCGGCACGACGGGTGGTGGCGATCAACCGCCGGAAGTGCTCCGGGTCCGTGTCCCGTACCGGCGTCTTGACCAGCAGCGGACCCTCGTCCGTGTCGGCGACCCATTGCCTACTGGTGTATCCGGCGTCGAGCGGACGGATCGCCGCCGTCCGCGTGCCGGGGCACGCATCGGCGAGCGCGGTGAGGACGTCATCCGCCGTGATCGCTGTTTCCGCCATTGCTTCCTCGCTGGATCGTGGGTGGGAACGTCGGCGGGCGATCACCGTACGCGGCACCGGCATCCGGCGGGCCGGTGGCGTGCGAGGCCGCGGACGACCGAGCAGCAGGACGTCGAGCGCGCCTCACCAGGGCGGCGCTCGTGCTGCTCGATCGTCCGCGCGGTGCCGCCGGCCCCGCGTGCAACAAATAGGTGGTAGCTGACGCGGGGACCGGCGGTACCGGTGGGATCAACCGGTGCGGCGCACCGGGTTGACCCGGCGACCCTGCGCTGCGCGGGCGCGTCCTGAGGAGTCGGCGTGGACGGCTCCACTCAGGCCGTTCTTGCCCGCACGGCCGCGGCGGGCCGCCCGGTTGGCCGGCGCCGGAGCGGCGTCGGCGGGGTTCGGTTCGCCGCCCTGATCGGTGTCGGCGGCGGCGAGCAGGGACGGGAGCAACGGGTCAGGCATGGGTGCCTCCTGCAGGGATGACGGGGCCGGCGCAGCAGAGCCAGGCGGCGCCCGGATCTGGTCCAGGGCCGGCCGGTTGACCGGGTGGGGTGCGGAGAGGGCGGGAAGCCCAGGCCGCGCTTGCCGCGTGAGGCGGCCGTCGCTACAGGCGCATGAGAAGGACGATAAGCCTGTCGCGACGGGGCGCGCCACGGGATTTCGGGGCTAGCGTCGGCAACTGTGACGAACATCGACGCCGTCGTGGTCGGGGGCGGTATCGCGGGTGCCTCGATCGCCTACGAGCTGGCCGCCACCCGCGCTGTTCTCCTGGTGGAGACCGAGACCGCGCTCGCCCGGCACTCGACGTCCCGTTCCGCCGCCACCTACGTCCCCGGTCACGGCGCGGCGCCGCTGCGCGCGCTGGTCGTCGCGAGCGGCCCCCGGTTCGCCCGGCTCGAGACCGAGCTGGACGCACCACCGCTGCTCACACCTCGCGGGCTGCTGCACGTCGCGTTCGACGCCGACGGCGAGACGGCGCTGGCCACCGAGCTCGCCGAGCAGGCCGGGGAGCCGGGAGCGCCGGTCGCGATCGACCCGGCCGAGGCACACCGCCGCTGCCCGGTGCTGCGGCCGGGCACGGTGCGCGCCGCCGCCGTGGTGGAGGACGCGGCCGACATCGACACCGAGGCGCTGCACCAGGCCTACGTCCGCGGGCTGCGCCGCCGGGGCGGGACGGTCCGCACCGGTGCCGCGGTCACCGGGGTGCGGCGGCAGGGTGACGGCTGGCGGGTGCAGCTGGGCGCGGAGGCCGTCGACACCGCCGACGTCGTGGACGCGGCCGGCGCGTGGGCGGACGTCGTCGCCGGGCTCGCGGGGGTCCCGCGGATCGGGCTGACGCCGTACCGGCGCACGATCGCGCTGGTCCGGGTGCCCGATCCGGCCCGGCTGCGCGGGCCGGACGGGAGCAGGCTGCCGATGGTCGTCGACACCCCCGAACGCTTCTACTTCAAGCAGGAGGGGGACGGCCTGCTGGTGAGCCCCGCCGACGAGACCCCGGTGGAGCCGCACGACGTGCGTCCCGACGAGCTCGACGTCGCGGTGGCCCTGGAGCGGGTCGAGGACGTCACCGGGCTCGGGCTGCGCTCGGTGCACACGGCGTGGGCCGGGCTGCGGTCCTTCGTGCCCGACCGGCTGCCGGTGGTCGGGGCGTGGCCCGAGCACCCCGGGTTCTGGTTCTGCGCCGGTCAGGGCGGATCGGGGATCGAGACGGCGCCGGCCTTGTCCGCGTTCGCGGCGGCGGTGGTGACGGGCGGCCCGCTCCCGCCGGACGTCCCGCTCGAGCGCACCGCGTTCGCCCCGACCCGTCTGTAGCCTCGTGCATACACCGTACGCAGGAGGCTCTCCGTGACCACCGGCCTCGAGCTCTTCGACGGTGCCTTCTGGCGGGACCCGTACCCGGCCTACGCGGCGCTGCGGGCCGAGGCACCGGTGTGCACGGTGCGGCGCGCCGACGGCGAGGTGTGGCTGCTCGGCAGGTACGCCGACGTCCGCGCGGCGCTCGCCGACCCGCGCCTGTCCAAGGACCGGCGCTTCACGCTGCCGCCCGGGGAGCGCGCGCAGGCCCCGCAGACCCCCATCCCGATGATGATCCTCCTGGACCCGCCGGCGCACACGCGGCTGCGCAAGCTGGTGTCGCGCACGTTCACGCTGCGCCGGACGGAGGAGCTGCGCCCGCGCGTCGAGGCGATCGCCGGTTCGCTGCTCGACGCGCTGCCGCCGGCCGGGCGCGTCGACCTCATGGCCGAGTACGCGTTCCTGCTGCCCGTGCTCGTGATCTGCGAGCTGCTGGGCGTGCCGGCGGCCGACCGCGACCGGTTCGCCACCTGGTCGCGCACCATGGTCGACGACGAGCGCTACGAGCCCGGCGCGAGCCAGGCGGCCTCGGTCGCCCTGCACGGCTACCTCGCCGAGCTCATCGAACGCAAGCGCGCCGAGCCGGACGGTGCCCTGCTCAGCGCGCTCGTCGAGGTCGCGGAGGACGGCGACCGGCTCTCGGCCGAGGAGCTCGTCGCGATGGCGATGCTGCTCCTCATCGCCGGCCACGAGACCACCGTGAACCTCGTCGGCAACGGCGTGCTCGCCCTCCTCACCCACCGCGACCAGCGTGCGCTGCTGCGGGAGCGTCCCGACCTGTTGCCCGCGGCCGTGGAGGAGTTCCTGCGCTGGGACTCGCCGGTGCACAGCACGCCGCTGCGCTTCGCGGCGGAGGACGTCGAGTACTCCGGCGTGACGATCCCGGCCCGGTCGGTCGTCACGCTCTCGCTGGCGGCGGCCAACCGCGACCCCGAGCGGTTCGCCGGCGCCGAGGAGCTGCGCATCGACCGGGACGCCGGCGGCCACGTCGCGTTCGGGCACGGCCTGCACCACTGCCTCGGCGCCCAGCTCGCCCGCATCGAGGGCCAGGTGGCGATCGGCATGCTGCTCCGGCGGCGCCCGGAGTTCGAACTGGCCGTCGACGCGTGGGAGCTGGTGCACCGGCGCAGCACCCTCGTCCGCGGTCTCACCGAGCTGCCGGTGGAGCTGGGCCCGGCGGCCTGACTGGTACCGACGTGCGAGCCCTCGCTCACACACCCACCGTCCGCCGACGCACCGGCTTCCCGCCCGCACTACCCGTCGACGGGTAGCGGCAGCGATGACGGGGTGCGTCGGCCGGGACGGGGTGCGCCGGGGTGCCCGGCCGGCGCGCGCTGCTGACGCACCCGTTGTCCGCGCCCGCGGAGTAGGGGTGCGTGAGCGCGGAGCCGCCCACCCGGCAGATGTCACCCGCACACCGACCTCCGTGAGCACCGGGATCGGTGTGCGACGCCTCCGGGCGGCACCGGTTGCTCGCACACAGGCTGTGGGACCGGGCGCACGTCCGAGGTCGCGCGGGCCGTACGGTTCCGCCTCATGACGAGTGCGCTCTTCGACCCGGTGTTCGGGGCCGATCGGGTGGCCGCCCGGCTCGACGATGCCTCGTGGGTGGCGGCGCTCGTCGCGGTCGAGGTGGCGCTCACGCGGGCGGCGTCCGAGCACGGCGTCGTTCCCGTCGCGGACGCCGAGCGGATCGAGGCGGCCGCCGCGACGCTGGATGTCGACCCGGCCACGCTGGGGCGGGCCGCCGTGGAGGGCGGCAACCCGGTGATCCCGCTCGTGCGGATGCTGCGGGCGGCGGCGGGGGAGGCGGGGCGCTCGGTACATCCCGGCGCCACGAGCCAGGACATCATGGACACCGCTGCCGTGCTGCTCGTCGGCTGGGCGGGTGAGGTCGTGCTCGACGACCTGCGGGGCGCCGCCGACGCGGCGGCCGAGCTGGCGCGGCGGCACCGGGACACCCCGATGATCGCGCGCACGCTCGGCCAGCAGGCGCTGCCTACGACGTTCGGGCTGGTCGCGGGCGGGTGGTGCGCGGGGCTGGACCGGGCCCGCACGCGGCTCGCGGAGGTGATCGGTGCGCTGCCGGTGCAGTTCGGCGGGGCGGCCGGAACTCTCGCGGCGTTGCACCCGCACGGATCGGCGGTGGCCAGGTCACTGGCCCGTGCCCTGCGGCTGGCCGACGCGGCACCCTGGCACACCGAGCGGACCCGGATCGGGGAGCTCGCCGGGGCTCTCGCGGTGGCCGCGGGCGCTTGCGCCAAGCCGGCCACGGACGTCGTGCTGCTCGCCGGCACGGAGCTCGGCGAGGTGTCGGAGGCGGCGCCGGGAGACTCGTCGTCGATGCCGCACAAGCGCAACCCGATCGCCGCGGTCACCGCCCGTGCGGCCGCGCGCAGGGCACCCGGCCTGGCCGCCGTGCTGCTGGGGGCGGCCGACCACGAGCACCAGCGGGCCGCCGGGCCGTGGCACGCCGAGTGGCAGACGCTCGGCGAGTTGCTGCGGGCCACCGGGGGCGGCGCCGCCCGGCTGCGGGCGTCGCTGGAAGGGCTTGGCGTGCACCCCGACCGGATGGCCGCGAACCTCGCGCTGACCGCCGAGGTGAGCGGCTCGCCCGGCCACGCGGGAGAGCTGGTCGACCGGCTGCTGGCCCAGCGTCCGTGAACGAGCAGCGCTTCGACCGATTGTCGGGGTAGGCGGGCACACTGCCCGCATGACCGAGCGCGTGCTCTCCCCCAAGGAGCTCAACCGGGCGGTGCTGGCCCGCCAGCTGCTCCTCGAGCGCGCCGCGCTGAGCCCGGAGCAGGCCGTCGAGCAGGTGGCCGGGCTGCAGACGCAGTACGCGCCGTCGGGCTACATCGGGCTGTGGTCCCGGCTCGCGGGCTTCCGTCGCCAGGCACTCACCGAGGCGTTGCTCGCCGGCCGCGTCGTACAGGCCTGGGTGATGCGCTGCACCATCCACATGGTCTCGCCTGCCGACTACTGGCCGTTCACGGAGGCGGTGCGGGAAGAGCGCCGGGAATGGTGGCGGCGGGCCCACAAGATCGCCGGTTCGGTCGACATGCCGGCGATCGCGGCCACCGTGCGCGGGTATCTCGCCGACGGGCCGCTCAAGCAGGCCGAGATCCAGAAGCGGCTGACCGCCGCGGGCCACCCGCGGGAGGTGTGGCCCGGCATCCAGCTGTGGGTCGACCTGGTGCGGGTGCCGCCGGCAGGCACGTGGGGCACCCCGCGGGCCCACGTGTACGGCCTGGCCGAGCACACCGTGGCCGTCCCCGATCCGGCGCCCACCGAGGAATGCGCCAAGGAGTTTCTCGTCGCCCGGTACCTGCGCGGTTTCGGGCCGGCCGTGGCAGCCGACGTCGCCTCGTTCTGCGGCTGGAACATCACGGGTACGCGCGCGGTGCTCGCGCGGATGGAGCTGTGCCGGTACCGAACCGAGACGGGCGGCGAGCTGGTGGACGTGCCGGGGGCGCCGCTACCGCCCGCCGGCACACCCGCGCCGGTGCGGTTCCTCGGCCAGTGGGACGCCAACCTGCTGGTGCACGCCCGGCGCGCGCAGATTCTGCCGGAGGAGCACCGGCCGCGGGTGTTCGCCCGGAACATCCCGCAGTCGGTGCCCACGTTCCTCGTCGACGGGCAGGTCGCCGGCACCTGGCGTCACACCGACGGCGAGGTGCGGTGCGAGCCGTTCCACCCGCTGCCCGGCGATGTGCTGGAGGAGGTCGAGGTGGAGGCCGCTCGGCTCGCCGCGTTCCATGCGGAGTGATCGGGCCGGTGAGCGGCGATGGTGCGGAGGTCGGCGAGGTGCCGTTCCTGATCACGGTCCCGGAAGGCCCCGGGGAACTCTGCGGGCTCACCCGGACGCACGATCGACAGCGCGACGAGGGCGGCTACGAGGAGGAGGACGACGATCGCTGTGGTCATGGCAGTAATTCTCTGCGCGGCAACTTCCTGCCACCAGTGGCTGAACTGACTGTCTAAGTAAAGATCCTGCCATTACACTGGTGGCATGATCTCCACGGTCGCCGTGCTCGTGATCCCGCCGCTGTCGATGTTCGAGTTCGGCACGGCCTGCGAGGTCTTCGGTGTCGACCGCAGCGCCGAGGGTGTGCCCTCGTTCGAGCTGCGGGTGTGCGGAGAGGAGGCCGGCCGGCCGGTCGCCACCACGGTCGGCTGCGACATCGTGCCCTCGCGTGGCCTCGACGGGCTGAAAGGCGCCGACCTCGTGGTGGTCGCGGCCACCCGAGAGCGGGAGTTCTCCGTCGAGGTACTGGATGCCGTGCGCGGCGCTGCGGAGGCGGGCAGCACGATGCTCAGCATCTGCTCGGGCTCGTTCGTGCTCGGCGCGGCCGGCCTGCTCGACGATCGGCCCTGCACCACCCACTGGATGCACGCCGATGAGCTGCGCGAGCGCTTCCCGCGTGCCAGCGTCGATCCGGACGTGCTGTTCGTCGACGACGGCAACCTGATCACCAGCGCCGGCACCGCCGCCGGCATCGACGCCTGCCTGCACCTGGTGCGCCGCGAGCTGGGCAGTGCCGCGGTCAACGTGATCGCACGGCGGATGGTGGTACCCCCGCAGCGCGACGGGGGGCAGCGACAGTTCGTCGAGATGCCGGTGCCGGTGTGCCGTTCCGACGGGCTGGCCCCGGTGCTCGACTGGGCGCTCGAGCACCTCGACATCGAGCACTCGGTGTCCGACCTCGCGCGCCGCGCCCGGATGTCGGATCGCAGCTTCGCGCGCCGCTTCGTGGCCGAGACGGGCACCACGCCGCACAAGTGGCTCACGCTGCAGCGGGTGCTGCGGGCCCAGCGGCTGCTGGAGGACACCGACCTCGGCATCGACGAGTTGGCCCAGCGCTGCGGATTCGGCAGCGCCGCCCTGCTGCGCCACCACTTCCGCAAGGTCGTCGGGGTGGCGCCGGCCGACTTCCGCCGCACGTTCACCGCCTGCAGCGACCGCATCGCTGTCGCCGGGAGCTGACCGCGACGTCCGACTGTCCCCGAACGTCGGGTGGGGCACTAGGGTCGGGGTGTGACCGAGGACGCGGGAGCGGGCACCGACGGCGCCGGGAACGCCGTGCTCGCCGATCGCGACGGCGACGGCGTCCTCACCCTCACCTTCAACCGTCCGGAGCGGCGCAACGGCTGGGCCGAGGACCTGCAGCGGGCCTACGTCGCCCGGCTGGCCGAGGCGGCCGCCGACGAGCGGGTCCGCGCGGTGGTCGTCACCGGTGCGGGGAGCACCTTCTGCCCGGGCGCCGACATCTCCCGGCTTGGCAGGCTGGGGGAGGAGGGCGCTCGGCTGCCCCACCAGCCGGTCGACGTGCAACGGCGGTTCCCGAAGCCGTTGATCGCGGCGATCAACGGCGCCTGTGCGGGCGTCGGGCTCGTGCAGGCGCTGTTCTGCCACGTCCGCTTCGCCGCCGACACGGCCCGGTTCGCCACCGCGTTCGCCCGCCGCGGGCTCGTCGCCGAGTACGGCATCGCGTGGACGCTCACGCGCCTCCTCGGGCAGGAACGCGCGCTCGACCTGCTGCTCTCGGCGCGCACGGTCGACGCCGCCGAGGCCCGGGAGCTGGGGTTGGTCAGCCGCGTCGTCCCGCGGGACGAGGTGCTCGGCGCCGCGCAGGCCTACGCGCGCGACCTCGCGCTGCACTGCAGCCCGCGCGCCATGGCCGTGATCGCGAGCCAGGTGCTCGTCGCGCAGGACACCACGTTCGACGAGGCCTTGGCGGCCTCGTACGAGCACGTCGACCGCTTCGTTGGCTCGGCCGACCTGCGAGAGGGGGTGGCCTCCTTCGTCGAGCGGCGCCCGCCCCGGTTCACGCCGCTCGGTCCTTTCCCGGACTGACCGCCTCCTCCCACCACAGGAGATGAACCACATGCTGCAGCGACCGGCCCGGGTCGCGGTGATCGGAGCGGGCCCGTCCGGGCTGTACGCCGCCGCCGCGCTCCTGGCCTCCGGCGAGCCGGTCGGCGTCGACGTGCTCGACCGGCTGCCGGCGCCGTACGGCCTCGTGCGTTACGGCGTGGCGCCCGACCACGTGAAGATGAAGAACGTCATCCGCGTGTTGCAGAAGCCGTTCGACCCGGCGCACGTCGAGTTCCTCGGCGGCGTGCAGGTGGGGGATGGCGGCGTGCCGCTCGACGTGCTGCGGCAGCACTTCCACGCGATCGTCCACGCAACCGGCAGCTCGGTGGACCGCGCCCTCGGGGTCCCTGGCGAGGAGCTGGCCGGTTCGCTGGGCTCGGGCGCGTTCGTCAGCTGGTACTGCGGCCACCCCGACCACACGAAGGTGCAGCCCCTGCTCGACCACCCGGGCGTCGCCGTGATCGGTGCGGGCAACGTGGCCCTGGACGTCGCGCGCGTGCTGGCCAAGACCGCCGACGAGATGGCCGAGACCGACATCCCGGACCCCGTGCTCGACGCCCTGCGCGTGAGCGCGGTGCGCGACATCCACGTGCTGATCAGGCGCGGGCCGCAGCACATCCGGTTCACGCCGGCCGAGCTGCGCCAGATCGGTGAGCTCGCGGGCGCCGATGTGCTCGTGCACGACGACGGGCTGCTCGCCGCCGGCGTGGAGGAGCCGGAGGACCGGCGGCACCGGCAGATGCTCGACATGCTCACCGAGTGGTCCGGCGCCGCCTCCACCGGCAAGCCGCGCCGGATCCACCTGAGGTTCCTGCGCTCCCCGGTGCGGATCGTCGGCTCCGGCGGCCGGGTCGGCGGCGTGGTCGTCGAGCGGAACGCGATCGTCGACGGCCGTGTGGTCGGCACCGGTGAGACGGAGACGCTCGACGTCGGGCTGGTGGTGCGGGCGATCGGCTATGACGCCGCGCCCATCCCCGGACTGCCGTTCGACCCGGCCACCGGCACCGTCCCCAACGAGGGTGGCCGCGTCGTGCGCGACGGGGAGCCGGTGCCCGGCGCGTATGTGACGGGTTGGATCAAGCGCGGCCCCACGGGCGTGATCGGCACCAACAAGGGCGACGCGGTCGAGACCGTCGCCGCCCTCCTGGAGGACCTCCCGTCGCTGCCCGAGCCTGCCCATCCCGACCCCGCGGAGCTCCGCGCGGCGCTCGCGGCCCACGGGGTGCGGCCCGTGGACTGGACGGCGTGGCTGCGGCTGGACGCGGAGGAGGTGCGCCGTGGCGGGCTGCGGGGTGCGGAGCGGGTGAAGGTGGCGGAGCTGGCCGAGATGCTCGACGCGGCCCACGGCGCGACCGCCGGCCCCTGACCGACGCCCGCACGCCGTGCGCGGCGTTGCGTCAGGCGGTCAGTAGGCGGGCGCCCTCCACCAGGCGGGCGAGATCGGCGTCGGTCCACGGCGTCCGCGTGATCACGCCGACGTGCTCGACGCCCAGGTCACCCAGCGCGGTGCAGCGTTCGGCGAACGCGGCCGGCGACTCGTCCGGGTGCAGCGCGGTGCCCACGGTGGTCTCGATCTCGGCCCGCGGCCGGCCGATCGCCGCGCACTCGCACGCGAGGACGTCGAGCTTGCGGCGCAGGGTGACGCCGCCGTCGGGGATGTCGAAGAGGTTGCACGCATCGGCGTAGCGGGCCACCAGCGGCAGCGTCTTCTTCTCCCCGTGGCCCCCGACCAGGATCCGTGGCCGCCGCGCCGGCGTGGGGTGGTTCAGCGGCCGCTCGGCGCGCACGTGCTTGCCCACGAACGCGGAGTCGTCGCCCGCGAACATCTGGTGGGCGAGCCGCAACGTGTCCTCCAGCCGCTCGAACCGCTCGGCGAGCGGCGGCATCGGGATGCCCGTCTGGGCTGCCTCCTGCTCGTGGTAGCCGGTGCCGATGCCGAGCCAGGCGCGGCCGCCGGAGAGCACGTCGAGCGTGCTGACCGCCTTGATCAGGAGCGTGGCCGGCCGGAACGTGATCGGGCTGACCATGGCGCCCAGCCGTACCCGCTCGCTGCGGCCCGCGAGCCAGCCGAGCGCGGTGTAGACCTCGAGGTGCGGGTCGGTGGGCTCGGTGCCGGGGGCGTACTGGATGAGGTGGTCGGCCATCCAGACCGTGTCGATGCCGCCTTCGTCGGCGACCCGCACGACCCGGTCCAGCGGCGTGTGGCCGGGACCGTTCGGGAACTGCGTGATGCTCAGGCTGACGCGCATGACGGGAACTCCTCGGCCGTTCGGTCGGACGTGGGCTGCGGGCGGGGGATCAGGCGGTGGGCGGGCCGGCGATCGGGCTCAGGTGGACGCCGGCCATCAGCCAGCTGCCGTCGCGGCGCGCGGCGATGTGCGTGCCGCGGAACCGGCCGCCGGCCGGATGGCCCTGATAGGTGGCCTCCTGCGTGCGGACGCCGATCGCGACGGCCGTGCCGCCGTAGTCGCGGACGTGCACGTCGTCCCAGGACAGTGACTGGATCTCCAGGGCCCCGGAGCGATAGCCCGCGAACCACTGATCGCGTTCCAGGACGAACCCGGCGGGGCCGACCAGCGTGAAGTCGCCGGTGCTCATGGTCGCGAGGGCGTCGACGTCGCCGCGCTGCTCGGCCGCGGCCCAGTGGCGGCCAAGCTCACGGATCTCGTTCTCGGTCGTGGTCATGCCAAGAACAGTAGACATCTAATGGTTTGGAGTCAATGCGTTAGATGTCGAACGCTTCTGCTAGGCTGCGGTCATGCCGGGACCACCACGTGGGATGCCGATCGGACGTCTGCTCGCGAGCACGGCGAAGGCCGTCAGTCGCGCGTTCGGCGAGGCGCTCGCCGTCGAGGGCGGGTCCGAGCACGTCTGGCTGATCCTGCTGGCGCTCAAGACCAGGGAGAACGCCAACCAGCGCGCTCTCGCTGCCGCCGTCGGGATCCAGGGAGCCACGCTCACCCACCACCTCAACGCGATGGAGGACGGCGGGCTCGTCACCCGCAGGCGCGACCCGCAGAACCGGCGAGTCCACGTCGTGGAACTGACGGCGGCCGGCGAGGCGACGTTCCACCGCATGCGATCGGCCGCCGTCGCGTTCGACAAGCGGCTGCGGGGCAATCTGCCGGACGACGAGCTGGAGCGCGTCGCCGCCGTGCTCGACCAGCTCCGGGCGAACGTCGCAGGCTGAGCTCAGCTGCGGCACTCGCCGCGCGAAACGAGGGACTCACCCTGCTCGAATGCGGGACTCGCCCTGCTCGGACGGGAGACTCGCCGGGCGAAATGCGGGACTCGCCGTGCAGAGGCGCAAGCCACCGCGAGTCCCGCAAACCGACAGGGCGAGTCACGCACCCGAGCAGGGCGAGTCTCGCGAATCGTCGGGGTGAGTCCCGCGGGTCGACCGCGATCGTCAGCAGGGCTCGACGGAGACGACCGCGGGCACGGCGCCGAGGCGGTCGGCGAAGGTGGCGCACTCTGCGGCCGTGAGGGACACGGTGCAGGTGACCGCGCTGTACGGGACACCGTCGTGGATCTCGACGGCGAACTCGCGCACGGGGAATCCGCATGCGCACAGGGCGGTGCCGATGTCGAGGACGCCCTGCATGCCGCCGGTGGTCACGATCTCGTGACGGCGTTGGAGGCGGGGGGCCCAGGTGTTGCGGGGGGAGTGGTCGAGAACGGTCATTGTTCTGCTCCGGGTTCCACGGGTGGTGGGCGCCGAGCCAGGCCTCGGTGAGGGTGGGGGAGCGGGCGCGCCGGCGGCCTGGCTCAGCCGACGCGCGGCGGTACTGCCGCAGCGAGGGCGAGGGCGAAACGCATGCCGTCAGAGTAACCCTCGTCACGTCAACCCGCCTCACCGACCCCGGCGTGTCGCTGTTGCTCGCGTGGAGTTGGACCACGGGTTCATCGAGATGCGCGGCAAGTTCGACGTGACCGCGGCCGGGCTCGAGCGGATCGCCGCCCTCATCGAGCGGAGGAACGACCGGTAGGTCAGCGCACCAGCCTGCCCAGCAGCGTGGCGGCGCCCACGATCCCGAGCACCGCGGCGCCGATGAGCACCCCGAAGTCGGCCCAGAGGTTGGCCGGAGCGTCGACGAGCAGCCCGCGCAGGGCGTTCACCAGGTAGGTCAGCGGGTTGACCTGGCTGATCACCTGCAGCCACGTCGGCATGATCTCGATGGGGTACAGGGCGTTCGAGGCGAAGAACAGCGGCATCGTCATGAGCTGGCCGATGCCCATCAGGCGGTCGCGGGTCTGCGCGATGCCGGCGATCGCCATGGACAGGCACGAGAAGAAGCCCGCGCTGAGCATGAGGGCCACCGCGGCGGCGATCAGCTTCAGCGGGTTGACGGTGATGCCGACGCCGAGCAGCAGCGCCACCGGCACGAGGACGACGACGGGGGCGAGCCCGCGCAGCCCCGCGGCGAACGCCTTGGCCATCACGATCGCGGCCCGCGGTGTGGGCGTGACCATGACTTTGGTGAGGATGCCGGCGTCGCGCTCCCAGATGATCTGGATCCCGAAGAAGATCGCGACGAACAGCGCCGACTGCGCGAGGATCCCGGGCGTCAGGTACTCCAGGTAGGTCAGGTCCCCGGTGGGGATCGCCCGGATCCGGCTGAAGATCTGCCCGAAGATCAGCAGCCACAGCACGGGCTGCACCATGCGCGTGACGAGTTCGGTGTTGTCGCTGCGCAGCTTCTGCAGCTCGACGATGGCGAGCGCGCCGGTGCGCGAGGCGAGCAGGCGGACGGGCTCAGCCCAGCTTGCGCGCGGTCGTGCGGCTGCGACGGACATCCTTCACCCCCTCGGCCCGGTGGTCGTCCAGGCCGGCGCCGGCGTACCGGCGGAAGACGTCCTCGAGCGTGGCGTCCGGGCCGATCGCGGCGCGCAGCGCCGCGGGGGAGCCGACGGCCCGCAGCTGCCCGCGGTGCATCAGCGCCACGGTGTCGCACAGCTCGTCGGCCTCTTCCATGTAGTGCGTGGTGAGGAGCACCGTCATGCCGAAGTCGGCCTGCATCTGGCGCACCCGCTCCCACACCCCGGCCCGCGCGATCGGGTCGAGGCCGACCGTCGGCTCGTCGAGCACGAGCAGGGCGGGCCGGTTCACCAGGGCCTGCGCCAGTTCGAGCCGCCGGATCATCCCGCCCGAGTAGGTGCCGGCGCGCCGGTCGGCCACCGCGAGCAGATCCATGGCGTCCAGGGCTTCGTCCACCCGGGCCGCCCGCTCGCCACGCGGGACGTCGAACAGCCGCGCGAACCACGTGACGTTCTGCCGCCCGGTGAGCGCGGCCTCGATCGAGAGCTGCTGTGGCACGTAGCCCAGGTGTCGCCGGACGTCCAGCGCGCGGCGCCCGACGTCGAGGCCGAACACCCGCACGCTGCCCTCCTGCACCGGGAGCAGCGTGTTCAGCACGCGGATCGTGGTGGTCTTGCCCGCGCCGTTGGGCCCGAGCAGGCCGAACACGTCACCGGCGGGGATCTGCAGGTCGAGGTGGTCGACGGCGACGGTGTCGCCGAACCGGTGCACCAGGCCGGTGCACTCGACGGCCAGCGAGCCGCGTGGATGATCCGCTCGCTCACGCTCGCTCATCGGGCACGCTCCAGGTCCCGCAGCTCCTCGGCCAGCGCCCCCAGCGCGTCGATGCCCGCGGCGAGGTCGGCGAGCTGGCGCGGGGTGAGCCGGTCGAGTGCCTCGTGCAGCACGCCACGCCTGCGGGCCCGGGCCGAGTCGAGGGCGTCCTGCGCCGGCGCGGTGAGGGTCAGCCGGCCGACTCGGCGGTCCTGCGGGTCGGTCTCGCGCACCAGCAACCCGGCCGCGACGAGCTGCGTGACGATCGTCGACACGCTGTTGGGCGCCAGCCCCAGCTCGTCGGCGATCTCGGCGACCGATCTGCCCTTGCGCTTGCCGACCATCAAGAGCACCTCGCGCTGCGACGTCGACACGTCGCGCGACGCGTCCGACGTGGTCGTGACGAGCGGCCCGGTCGACCTGCGCAGCAGCCGGCGCACCGCACCGACAGCCGGCATCAGCGTCTCGGACACCGCGTCGGCGGTCGGTGCGGTGGTGGGGACCATGTTCGCACCATATACCTCTGAACCAGAGTAAATCTGCCCCAGATGCAACACGATCATGTGATAGAGAAGGCGGTATGACCACCGTCGCCGTCACCGGCAGCAGCGGAAAGCTCGGCCGTCACGTGGTGCGCCACCTGCAGGAGCACGGCTATCGCGTCGTGGCGCTCGATCGCGTTCCGGACCCGGACTCGGCGGCCGCGGTGTCGGTGCGCGTCGACCTGACCGACCACGGGCAGGTCCTCGAGGCCCTCACCGCCGTCGACGACCGCCACGACGGAGTCGACGCGGTCGTGCACCTCGCCGCGATCCCCGCGCCGGGTCTCACCACCAACGCCGCGACGTTCTCGAACAACATCACGGCGACGTACAACGTGTTCGCGGCCGCTCGTTCGGCGGGCATCCGGAACGTCGTGTGGGCGTCCAGCGAGACCGTGCTCGGGCTGCCGTTCGACGTGCCGCCGCCCTACATCCCGGTGGACGAGGAGTACCCGGTGCGGCCGGAGAGCACGTACTCGCTGGTCAAGAGCCTCGAGGAGGAGATGGCGCGGCACTTCTGCCGGTGGGCGCCCGACCTGAAGATGATCGGCCTGCGGTTCTCCAACGTGATGGACCCGGAGGACTACGCGCGCTTCCCCGGCTTCGACGCCGATCCCGGAGCGCGTCGCTGGAACCTCTGGGCCTACATCGACGGGCGTGACGGCGCCCAGGCCGTCCGCCGCGCCCTGGAGCACGAGGCCACCGGCGTGGACGTGTTCGTGATCGCCAACGCCGACTCCGTGATGTCGCGCCGCAGCGCCGACCTCGCCGCTGAGGTCTACCCGGGCGTCACCGTCACGAAGGAGCTCGGCGAGCACGAGACGATGCTGTCGATCGACAAGGCCCGCCGGGTGCTGGGCTACGAGCCGGAGTTCAGCTGGCGCGGGTAGTGCCCAACGGGAGCGGGTCGGCCACGTCGAGCAGGTCCGAGCGGAATCGCCGCCACGCCACGGCGGTGAGCACGACCATCCCGCCGAACGCGATCCAGAACGGCGCCGTGATGCCCAGGCCGCGGGCCACGAACCCGCCGCCGAGCGCGCCGAGGGCCGCGCCGCCCACCGAGAACAGGAAGTAGCCGCTGTTGACGCGCCCGCGCAGCGCGTCGGGCACCACCCGCTGGCGCCAGGACACCGAGAGGATGCCCCACAGGCTCGCGTGCGCGCCGAAGACGACCATGGTGGCCACGGCGACCCACGGCCCGCTTGCGAGGGCCAGCGACAGGTGCGTGCACGTCTCGATCACCAGGCCCACGCGCAGCAGCAGCGCGGTGCCGAACCGGCGCTGCAGCCGCGCGGCCACGAGCGTGCCGGCGATCCCACCCACCGCGCTCGAGGCGAGCAGCAGCCCGAACCCGACCTCGGTGAGCCCCAGCCGCTCGCGGGCGTAGAGCACGAGGATCGCGAACGCGCCGACGAGCGTGACGTTCATCAGGCAGAGGCACACCGCGAGCATCCGGAGCACCGGATGGCTCAGCAGGGCTCGCATGCCGGTGGCGATGTCGTGGCGCAACGGGCGGTGCGGCTCCGCCGACTCCGGCCGGAACCGGCCCCGCAGGGTGGCCAGGAGCAGCGCCGCCACCAGGAACGTGGCGGCGTTCAGCCCGAACGGCAACGCCGCGGCGACGACGAACAGCGCGGCGCCGAGCGGTGGCGCGAGCAGGTGGTTGCCGACCAGCTGCACGCCCATCAGCCGCGCGTTCGCCCGCGGCAGGTCCTCCGCCGGCACGACGGCCGGCAGCAGCGCGCTGCTCGCGTTGTCGGCGAGCGTCTCCATCGTGCCGACCACGAACAGCGCGGCGTACACGACGGCGACCGTGGCGACGCCCGTCGCAACGGCCACGGCGAGTCCGCCGACGACCGCGGCCCGGACCAGGTTGACGAGCACGATGAGCCGGCGCCGGTCGAGCCGGTCGACGTAGACCCCGGCGGGCAGCGCGAAGAGCAGCCAGGGCAGCTGCTGCACGAACATCGCGCCAGCGACGAGCGCCGGGTCGGAGGTGAGGGACGCCAGCAGCAGCGGGCCGGCCGCGAGCGCCACCCCGTCGCCGACGTTGGATACGGCGGCGGCCGCCCACAACCGCCCGAACCCCGCCCGCACCTGGTCAGCGTGACGGCGGGGTCAAGCGGTTTCGACGATCAGCGGTGGCTGCGCCTGCGGTAGGTCACCTCGCGCGCTCCGACGCCCGCGAAGTAGAGCGCCATGCACAGGAGGCCTGCGGTGGTGAGGAGGGTGCTGGTGATCACCGAGAGGCTGATGCTGGCCAGCTCGAAGATCAGGGCGAGTGCGAACAGGACGGCGGCGACGACAGCGAGCACGAGTGGTCCTTCCAGCGATCGGATGAGGTCAGCGGCGGGTGCGACGGGAGCTCAGCGACCGCGAGCCGACACCGGAGAAGTACAGCGCGACGCACAGCAGGCCTGCGATGGTGAGCACCGAGGGCCCGATCACCTCGATGGACACGTTGAGGAGTTGGAAGAGCAGGGAGAGACCGAACAGGACAGCAGCGACAACTGCGAGCATCGTGGATCCTTCCGCAGGTCAGGGTGACATATTGTTCCCGTTCCGGAACGTGTTCAACCCCGCGGATCCACCCACCGTCACGCCCGGTGCAGGTCCTCCGTGGCCGGAGCGAAGAGCGCGGCGTCGTGCGCGTAGGGGGCGTAGAAGGTGAATCGGTCGGCGAGCCCGCCGAACCGGTCCAGCAGTGCCGCACCCAGCCGGTCCGGCTCCGCCACCACGGCGAACGCGGCCAGCACGTCGTCGTCGACCAGCTCGCCCATGCGCTGCCAGCGGTCGGCGTCGGTGCCGCGGGAGAGCCGGTTGAGCTCGACGCCCAGCTCGCCCCACCCGTGCAGGTCGAGCACGGGCCGGTACGCGGGCGTGCTGCCGTAGAAGGCGATCTGCTCGCGCACGCCCCGCGCGGCGGCGGCCATCTCCTCCTCGGTGGTGCCGGAGACGACGAACCCGGAGAACGCGATCGTGAAGTCGGCCCGGGTGCGGCCGCTCGCCGCGAGCCCTTCCTGCAGTACCGGGAGGGTGTGTTCCCGCAGGTAGCGCTCGGTGGTGAAGGCGTGGGGGAGCAGCCCGTCGCACACCTCGCCCGCCACGCGCGTCATCTGGTCGCCCACGGCCGCGAGGTACACCGCAGGCGGCCCGTACGGGCTGGGCGCGGGGGAGAAGAACGGCGTCATGAGCGTGTGCGAGTAGAACTCGCCGCGGAACGCCAGCCGCTCCCCGGTGTTCCAGGCTGTCCAGATGGCCTGCAGCGCCTGAACGTACTCGCGCATGCGGCGCGCCGGGTGGCTCCACGGCATGGCGAAGCGGCGCTCGATGTGCGGCTTGACCTGGCTGCCGAGGCCGAGCAGGAACCGGCCCTGCGAGTGCACCTGCAGGTCGTTCGCGACGTAGGCCGTGCTCATCGGGTTGCGCGCGAACGCCACCGCGATGGCGGTGCCCACCGCCACCCGCGAGGTGTGCTCGGCCACCGGCATCAGCGGCAGGAACGGGTCGTGCGGGCCCTCGTAGCTCCACAGCCCGTCGATCCCGGCGGCCTCTCGCTCGCGCGCCTCGGCCGCCAGCTCGGCCAGCCCCGCGCCCCGCAGCATCGCATCGACCTTCATCGGACCTCCGCCCGTCCAGTGGTGCTCGGCGAGTGCAGTCGATCACGAGACGACACGCGGTGCTCCGTCGGGCGTCGTCCCGCGCCGGCGTTTGAAGGCCGTGCTCAGGCTGAACACGTCGGCGTACCCGACCTTCCGGGCCACCGCGCCCACCGTGTCGTCGGACTCCCACAGCAGGTCGGCGGCCATCCCGATGCGCCAGTCGCCCAGGTAGGTCATCGGCGGGGTGCCCACGCGCTCGGTGAACCGGCGCGCGAGCGCCGCCCGGGACACGCCGGTGGCGGCACCGAGCGCGGCCACGGTCCACGGGTGCGCGGGGTCGGCGTGGAGCAGCCGGAGGGCGTGATCGACCATCGGGTCACCGGTGCTGCGGTACCACGGCGGCCGCACCCCGGCCCGGCCGAACCAGCTGCGCAGGGCGGAGACCAGCACCAGGTCCAGGACCCGGTCCAGCACGACCTGCTGCCCGGGCAGATCCCGGTCGATCTGGGCGGCGAGCAGGGCGGGGCCGGGATCCGGGCACTCGTCGGCGGCGAGCACGAGCACCGGCGGCTTCGTCTCGATGTCACGCGGTTGGCTGGCCGCATGACGAAGACGGTGCTCGTGGTCGGCGGCACGGGGAAGTCCGGCCGCCGCGTGGTGTCCCGGCTCGTTCGTCGAGCGCGCCGTGTGGCATGGTGTCGAGCGGGTGGTGCTGCTGTCCGGGCGCGGGTGGACGTGCCCGCGTACGGGCCCCAGGACTCCCGCTGGCCATCACCCACATCTCCGGCGAGCGGGCGGTGCGCGAGAGCGGCGTGGCGTGGGACGATCCTGCGGCCGACGTGGTTCGCCCAGAACTTCAGCGAAGGCTTCTTCCGCGACGCCGTGCGGGCGGGGGAGATCCGGCTGGCCGCGGGGGACGGCGCGGCGACGTTCGTCGACGCCGAGGACATCGCGGCGGTGGCCGTCGCCGCCCTGATCGCGGACGGGCACGGCGGGCAGGTGTACGAGCTGTCCGGGCCGCGTGCCGTGACGATGGCCGAGGCCGCCGCCGAGATCGGCGCGGCGGCAGGGCGGGACGTGCGCTACGTCGCGCTCGAGCCGGACGCGTTCGTGGCCGAGCTCGTCGCGGCCGGTTGGCCGCGGGTCGATGCCGAGGGCTACGCCGCCGCGGTCGCCGCGCTGCGGACGGGCCTCGACGCACACGTCTCCGACGGCGTGCGGCGCGCGCTGGGCCGGCCGCCTCGCGACTTCGCCGAGTTCGTGGCGTCCACGGACTGGGCCGGCTGAGCCCTACCGGCGTGCGGTGCACCCCGCGAGCGCGGCCTCGACGTCCTGGTGCACCTGCCACTGCCGTTGCAGCCCGAGCAGCGACACCACCCGCCAGGCCGCCCCGGGACGGGGACACACCAGGTGTGCCGCCCCGCCCCGTGCTTCGAGCGCACCCACCGCGCGCTCGACGCAATGCACCCCGGCGGCGGCGAAGAACTGCACGTCCGTGAGATCGACGAGGATCGACGAGGAACCGATGGCGAGGGCACGCTCCAAGGCTTCGGTGAGCTCGCCCCGGGTGCCCGTGTCGACGTCGCCCGTCACCCGGACGGCGACGTACCCCTCGCCCGGGCAACCGTTGACCTCTGCCACGAACACCCCATCGGACCCTTCTGCTCTGCGCTGCCGCATCTCTCTGAGCACCCAGCGTGACCCGGCGGGCACGAGAGGTCAATACCGCGACGGCAGGAAGATCACCACGACCCGGTGACCTCCCTCAGTCGACCGGGCCCCCGGCGTCCACGGAGCGTGAGATGCCCCCTCGAATCTCCCGTTTCGGCATGATGATCCCGCCCGATCCGGCCGGCGTGTCGCGCGCTCCGCTGGATCGATCACGCAGCGCAGATCGATCCGAGATCACCCCGGTTGTCCCCTGACGGGCGACGAGCCGAGCCTCGAAACGATCAAGGTGTGCTGATCGTTCCGGGATCGGGCTGAGCGCCCTGGCGAGGGCGCTGTCGGGCACGTCCTCGGCGCCGCCCACCTGTGAAAGAGCCAGAGGTCACGCTGGCTAGACTCATGTTCGACCGGGCTGCGCACCCTCGCGCCGGTCCGAGACGGGGAGTTCGACCTTTCATGACCTCGCGCGTGCCCGATGACGTCGTCTGGATGCGCAGCAGCACCAGCAGCGGTGACGACGCCGTGGAGATCGCCCGGCTGCCGGGCGGCGGTGCCGCGTTGCGCCGTGCCAACGACCCGGACTGCGAGCCCCACGTCTACACGGCCGCCGAGTGGGACGCGTTCGTCAAGGGTGTGGACGCGGGCGAGTTCGACCTGCCCGAGTAGCGGATGCCGCTGCGGGAGAGCGGTCAGGTGAGGGGTGCCGCGGAGGCAGTCGGACGGCGGAGGCGCCTGAACACGGTTCTCGCCGGGGCGGCCGCGCTGGTGCTCGCCGCGCAGGCCGTCGTCCTCGCGCTCTGGCCCGACGCGCACGTGCTGCTGATCGACCTGCAGGTCTATCGCGCGGGCGGGGAGCACGTGCTCGCCGGCGCGCCGCTGTACGCGGGCGGGGTGCTGTTGGACCTGCCGTTCGTCTACCCGCCGTTCGCCGCGGTGCTGTTCGCGCCGCTGGCGCTGCTGCCGCTCGGCCTGCTCAAGGTGCTGTGGACGGGTGCCGGGATCGGACTGCTGGCCTACGTCGTGCACCGGTGTGCGCCGCGGGCGGGGTTGCCGGTGGCCGTGCTGCTGGCGGTGGTCGCGACGGCGCTCGACCCGGTGCGCACCACCCTCTACCTCGGGCAGATCAACATCGTGCTGCTCGCGCTCGTGGTCGGTGACCTGCTCGGCCGACCGGGGAGCCGCCTGCGCGGGGCGGGGATCGGCCTGGCCGCGGCCGTGAAGCTGACGCCGCTGCTGTTCGTGGTGTACCTGGTGGTCACCCGGCGGTGGCGGGCGGCCGCCACGGCGCTGGCGACGTTCGTGGCGGCGGCCGGGCTCGGGTTCCTGTTCGCGCCGGCCGACTCGGTGGCGTTCTGGTTCGAGGGCACGTTCTTCGCGGCCGACCGGATCTCCGCCGTCGGCGGGCCGAGCAACCACTCGCTGAACGGCCTGCTCGCACGTCTCGGCGCCGACGGGCTGCCGTGGCTCGCGGGCGCTGCCGCGTTCGGGGCTCTGACGATCGCGCTGGCCGTGCGCGCGCACCGGTCGGGCGACGAGGTGCTCGCGCTGACGCTGTGCGGGCTCGCGTCCGCGGCGCTGGCGCCGTTCGCCTGGTCGCACCACTACGTGTGGGTCGTCCCCCTCTCCGTGCTGCTCGGCACCCGGGCCCTGGCCGGCGACCGGTGGGCGGCGGCCGGGCTGGCCGGCGTGCTCGCCGTGACCGTCGCGGTCGTGACGGCTCTCCCCGGCCCGATCGTCGGCCCGATCCCGGCCACCGGCCTGATCTCCGTCTGGCCGGACGCCTACCTGCTGCTCGCCCTCACAGCGCTGGCCATCGCAGCCCGCCCTCACACCGATCGTGGTGCTCGCACACCGACTGCAGCCGATGTGTGAACGCCGATGTCGATGTGCGAGAGAGGTGCACGCGGTGATGATCGTTCCGACAAGTGACCGTTGCACCAACGACGAGGGCCCCGCCGGTTTCCCGGCGGGGCCCTAGTCGTGCTCTGGTGCGGCTACTGCTGTCCGAGCGCCTCGCGCTCCTCGGCGCGGGCCTCGACCTCGGCCGGCCGGTGCCCGTTGCGGGCGGCGGCCTCCGCCTCGGCCTCCTCGTGACGGGCCTTCTCCAGCGCGAGGGTCTGGTCCGCCGGGTCGGGCGTGAGCAGCGAGCCGGGCACCGGCGCGCCACCACTGCCGAGCTGGTTCATCCGCTTGGGCACCGGGGCGCCCTGGTACTCCAGCGGGATCGCGTGGCCGTGGTCGTCGACGCCGGCCAGCGGCTGGTGCACCTCGATGAACTCACCGTGCGGCAGCCGCTTGATGATGCCCGTCTCGATGCCGTGCTCGAGCACCGCGCGGTCGGAGCGCTGCAGCCCGATGCAGAACCGGTAGGTGACCCAGTAGGCGATCGGCGGCACCACCAGCACCCCGATGCGGCCCGCCCACGTGGTGGCGTTCAGCGAGATGTCGAAGAAGTAGGCGATCAGGTCGTTGCTGCCAGACAGCACCAGCACCGTGTAGAAGGAGATGCCCATGACGCCGAGCGACGTGCGGACCGGCACGTCCCGCGGGCGCTGCAGCAGGTTGTGCAGGGCATTGTCCTTCGTGAACCGCCGCTCGATCCAGGGGTAAGCCCCCGCGATCACGTACAGCATCGGGAGGAACGCGGGACTGGCCCAGAACGCCGGCGGGACGTTGTAGTCGCCGATGTGGATGTCCCACGGCGGGAAGATCCGCAGCATTCCCTCGGTGAACAGCACGTACCAGTCGGGCTGGGAGCCCGCCGAGATGTGCGCCGGGTTGTAGGGGCCGAAGTTCCAGATCGGGTTGATCTGGAAGAGCCCGCCCATGATCCCGGTGATGCCGACGGTGACCGCGAAGAACGCCCCGCCCTTCGCGGCGAAGGCCGGGAGGATCCGGACCCCGACGACGTTGCCCTCGGTGCGGCCGGGGCCGGGGAACTGCGTGTGCTTCTGGTACCAGACCAGCCCCACGTGCACCGCGATCAGCGCGAGCAGGATGCCCGGGACGAGCAGCACGTGCACGATGTAGAGCCGCGGGATGATCTCGGTGCCGGGGAACTCACCGCCGAACAGCGCCCAGTGGGTCCAGGTGCCGACCACCGGGACGGCCAGGGTGAACCCGGAGGCGATCCGCAGGCCGGTGCCGGACAGCAGGTCGTCGGGCAGCGAGTAGCCGGTGAACCCGGCGAAGAAGCCGAGGAACAGCAGCAGCACGCCGATCACCCAGTTGGCCTCGCGCGGCTTGCGGAAGGCCCCGGTGAAGTACGTGCGGAACATGTGCACGACCATCGCGGCCATGAACAGCAGCGCCGCCCAGTGGTGCACCTGGCGGATGAACAGCCCGCCCCGGACGTCGAATGAGATCTCCAGCGAACTCTCGAACGCCCGCGACATGTGGATGCCGCGCAGGTTCTCGAACGCGCCGTTGTAGGTGACCTCCTCCATGGAGGGATCGAAGAAGAGCGCCAGGTAGGTGCCCGACAGCAACAGCACGATGAAGCTGTAGAGCGCGACCTCCCCGAGCATGAACGACCAGTGGGTGGGGAAGACCTTGTTGAACTGCTTCCGCATGCCCGCTGCCGGGTGGTAGCGCTGGTCGAGCTCGTCGAGCGCGCCGATCACCTTGGCGTTGGCACCCGAACCGGTCGGTGTCGTGATAGCGCTCACGGGTTGTACCTCCGCTCCCAGAAGGCCGGGCCGACGGGCTCGGCGAAGTCGCCGGTGGCAACGAGGTATCCCTCGTCGTTCACTGTAATCGGAAGCTGGGGGAGCGGCCTCGTGCCCGGACCGAAGATGGGCCTGCCGTACTCGGTGGCCAGGAACTGCGTCTGGTGGCACGGGCAGAGGATCCGGTTGGTCTGCGACTCGTACAGCGACGTGGGGCAGCCCAGGTGGGTACAGATCTTGGAGAAGGCGTAGTAGTCGCCGTAGTGGAAGTCCTCCTGGCCGTTCCGCTGCACGACCTGCTGGTCGGGCCGCAGGCGGATCAGCATGACCGGCGTGTCCGAGCCGCGCAGGCCGCGGATGAGGGCTTCCTCGTCCTCGCGGTCGGCCTCCCGGAACGGGAACACCGTCTCCATCGAGCCGGGGTCCTGGTCCTCGGCACGGATGAGCGAGACCTCGTGCGCGTCGCCGGTGTCACGGCGGAGGTAGACGGTCTCACCGTTCACGGGCCTCCACCCGGTGACCCACAGGGCGGCGTCGGCACCGCCCTTCCACGGGTTGCGCACCAGCGGTGCGACGGCCGCGATCCCGAGGCCGAGGCCGAGGACGCCCGCGGCGCCGCCGGCCGACCGGATGATCAGCTTGCGCCGCGCGATGCCGGTGTCCTGACCGGCCTTGACCAGCTGTGCCGTGACGGTGAGCCGGGCGACGTCGTCGGAAGCGCCGTCGTGGCGCTGCTGCACCGACACCTCATCCGGGAAGAACTTCTTGATGTAGGCGATGACACCGATCCCGAGCGCGAGGACCGAGAGCCCGAACATCGAGCCGACCACCGGCGTGTACATCGAGTACATGGCGTGGCCGGGCTCGCTGGGCGCCACGTACTCGAAGGGCCAGAACAGGAACGCGCCGAGGAAGGCCAGCCCGGACACCGCCGAGATCACGAACCACAGCGCCACCGACCGCTCGGCGCGCTTCTCGGCGCGCGTGCCCGGCAGCGGCCACTTGCGCTGGTTGTGGACGACATCGACGTCGTCGAGGACCCCGGCGAGCCGTGCGCGCTCCTCGAGGTTCATGTCCCCGACCTCGGCCGCCGTCGGGGCGGGTGGGTGTTGGCTCGAGGTGGTCATGACTTGGCTCCCAGCCACATTGCGACACCGACCATTGCCGCGATGCCCACGATGAAGGCGACCAGGCCCTCGGACACCGGCCCGATACCGCCCAGCGGGTTACCGCCCGGGTTGTTGTTCCCGTTCGTCACCGACTTGACGTAGGCGATGATGTCCTCCTTCTCGTCCGGCGCGAGCTGCCGATCGGAGAACTTGGGCATGTTCTGCGGGCCTGTGAGCATCGCCGTGTAGATGTCCAGCTCGGTGGCCGGGTCCAGCGTCGGCGCGATCTTGCCGGACGACAGGGCCCCGCCACGGCCGGTGAAGTTGTGGCAGGACGCGCAGTTGAGGCGGAAGAGCTCCCCGCCGCGCGCCGGGTCGTCCCCGCGCAGGGCGTGGCCCTCCACGGCGGGCCGCGTGGGGCCACCGCCGTTGGCCTGGATGAACGCGCCCAGCGCGTCGAGGTTGGCCGCGCCTTCCTCGGTGTTCGGGTCGAACTGCGGGAGCGGGGGCTTGCGCGGTGCCTGCGCCTCCTGGCGTGCCAGCGGCATGCGGCCGGTCGAGACCTGGAAATAGGCGGCCGCGTCGCCGACGCCGATGAGGCTCGGTCCACGGTCCTGAACGCCCTGCAGGTTGGAGCCGTGGCAGGTGATGCAGTGGCTCTCGAAGAGCTCCTGGCCCTGCGCGACGCGCGCGGTGTCGCCCTCCTGCGCCGTGGCCACCTGCGGCTCAGGGGCGAAGGCGGTGTACAGGCCACCCGCGGTGAGCAGGCCGATCCCCAGCGCCAGCGCGCCTGCCACGCGGCGGCGGAACCGACTACGCGGCCCGCGGGGCTTCCTCGAAGGGGGTGTGGTGGTCATCGTCGGCGTCGTCCAGCCCTTAACGGTCGGGGAATCAGCGAATGAAGTAGATGACGGTGAACAGTCCGATCCACACGACGTCCACGAAGTGCCAGTAGTAGGACACGACGATCGCGGCGGTGGCCTGCTGCGGGGTGAACTTGCTGAGCTTGGTGCGGATCAGCAGGTAGACGAACGCGATGAGCCCGCCGGTGACGTGCAGGCCGTGGAACCCCGTGGCCAGGTAGAACACGGTGCCGTAGGCGTCGGAGGAGAGAGTGGTGCCCTCCTCGACGAGCGTCCAGTACTCGTTGGCCTGGCCGAGCACGAAGATCGTGCCCATGATCAGCGTCACCACGTACCAGCGGCGCAGCCCGAACACGTCGCCGCGCTCCGCCGCGAACACCCCGAGCTGGCAGGTGATCGACGACAGGACGAGGACGATCGTCACGACGAGCGCGTAGGGCACGTCGAGGTGGGTCGGGGGCGGTGGCCACGACAGGTCCGGCGGGTTCTGAGCTCGCGCCGTGAAGTAGATCGCGAACAGCCCGGCGAAGAACATCAGCTCGCTGGACAGCCAGACGATGGTGCCGACGCTGACCAGGTTGGGGCGGTTCAGCGAGTGGATGCGCGCGCTGATGGTGGGAGCCGCAGTCGTCACCCGGGCAGTATGAACCATCTTCTACAGGCTGTCGTCTTTACCCCCGGGGCAGGCGGCACCGGGTGGACGAGCAGTTCGCACTACAGTTCCTCGGTGTGAGCAGCCCCGTCACGCGCGAGCCCCTGACCGTGCTGGTGTTCAGCCACCGCCCCGAGGTCCGGGAGGCCATCGTCATGGCCATAGGCCGCCGTCCGGCACCCGACCTCCCCCGCGTGCGCTTCCACGAGGCAGGCGGGATCGCGGAGGTGCTGCAGGCGGCCGACGCCGGCGAGATCGACCTCGCGATCCTCGACGGCGAAGCCCAGCCCACCGGCGGCATGGGCGTCTCCCGCCAGCTCAAGAACGAGATCGACGACTGCCCGCCGATCATCGTCACGGTGCGGCGGCGCGACGACCGCTGGCTCGCCACCTGGTCCCAGGCCGACGCGGTGCTCGTGCACCCGCTCGACCCGCTCACGGCCGCCGAGACGGTGGCCGACGTGCTGCGGCGATCCGCGTCGCTCGCGCTCCGTGGCTGACAGCGGCCTCACCTGGCCGGGGATCCTCGGCCGGCTCATCCGCGGCGAGCACCTCGTCGCGGCCGACACGGCCTGGGTGATGGACCGGGTGCTCTCGGCCGAGGCCACGCCCGCCCAGCTCGCCGGCTTCCTCGTCGCGCTGCGGGCCAAGGGGGAGACCGCCGCCGAGGTCGCCGGGCTGGCCGAGGCGATGCTGCGCCACGCCCGGCGCGTCACCGTGGCCGGTCCCGCCGTGGACGTCGTCGGCACCGGCGGGGACCAGGCGCACACCGTCAACATCTCCACCATGAGCGCCGTCGTCGTCGCGGCCGCCGGCGCACCGGTCGTGAAGCACGGCAACCGGGCCGCGTCGTCGTCCAGCGGGGCGGCCGACGTGCTCGAGACGCTCGGCGTCGCGATCGACCTGCCGCCCGACGGCGTCGCGGCCTGCGTTGCGGAGGTCGGCATCGGCTTCTGCTTCGCCCCGGTCTTCCACCCGGCAATGCGGCACGCCGCCGCCCCACGCCGCGAGCTCGGCGTACCCACCGCGATGAACGTGCTCGGCCCGCTCACCAACCCGGCCCAGCCACCCGCCGCCCTCGTCGGGTGCGCCGACCTCCGGCTCGCCCCCGTGATCGCCGAGGTGCTCGCCGGGCGGGGGACGTCCGCGCTGGTGGTCCGCGGCGATGACGGCCTCGACGAGCTCACCACCACGACCACCAGCACCGCCTGGGTGGTCACCGGTGGCGAGGTGCGGCAGGAGACCGTCGACCCGGCCGCACTCGGACTCGCCCCGGCCTCCCGCGCCGACCTGCGCGGCGGCAGCCCCGCCGACAACGCCGCCGTCTTCCGGGAGCTGGTCGGCGGCCGCACCGGCCCCGTGCGCGACGCGGTGCTGCTCAACGCCGCCGGCGCGCTCGTGGCCTTCGACGGCGCGCTCGCACACCTGGCCGACGCCCTCCCCGGCGCGATGGAGCGAGCCGCCGCCGCCATCGACTCCGGCGCCGCCGAGCGCCTCCTGACCCGGTGGGTCGAGGTCTCCACGGCCCACAAGCCCTGACACCTGACCCCTGCCCGGCGCCACACCGGAACGCCCGCGAGGTCATGCCGCCTCGAAGTACGCGCGTGGCCGCGTCCAGTCCGACGCGCGAGTCTCGCGTCCGGCCGGGCGAGTCCCGCATTTGAGCAGGGCGAGTCCCGCATTTGAGCAGGGCGAGTCCCGCGTCCGGCTGGGCGAGTTGCGCGTTTGAGCAGGGTGAGTCTCACGTCGGGCTGGGCGAGTTGTGCACGTGAGCAGGGTGAGTCCCGCGGCTTGCCCGGGTGAGTTGCGCGTTGGAGCACCGCGACCCTGTCGAAACGCGTGTCTCGCCGTGTCGAGATGCGGGACTCGCCGCCAGGGCGTTCGGGTGCGGGTCAGTCCAGGCCGACGGAGAAGGTGGCCTCGGTGTCGGCGCGGGAGTAGGAGCGGAAAGCGATGTGGGTGTCGGTGCGCGTGACGCCCTCGATCTTGCTGAGGTGCCCGGCGATCACGTCGGCGAGCTGCTCGTGCTCGGCGACCTTGACGACGGCGATCAGGTCGACGTCGCCCGCGCACGAGTAGACCTCGGACACCCCGTCGAGGTCGGCGATGGCCTGCGCGGTCTCGGGGATGCGGTCGGCGGCGGTGTGCACCAGGACGATCGCGGTGATCACGACGGCACTCCCCACGGTTCGGTTCGGTCCTGCTGCCCGGACACTAGTCGACGTCCACCTCCACCGGGCGCGCCCGCTCCGCCCACGCGCGCCACGCGCCCGCGCCGCGGGCGGGCTCGGTCCACGCCGGCTCGCTCACGACGAGCCGCGTGCCCCCGCTGGTGAGCCAGCGGTGCAGCAGCCGGACCTCCTCCACCGGGGCGCCGTGCAGCGGGCCTGCGCCGGGCAGGACGGTCTGGGCGCCGAGCCGCAACGCGTCGATCACCGGCATCGGCGCGACACCGCGGCGGGCGACGCCGGCCGCGGCGAGCCGCCCGTGCCGGACGACGGCGATCTCCCAACCGCGGTGCCCGTCCGGCCGGGCGCCGATGATCTCGGGCAGCGCGGCGAGCGCCGCGAGGCGCTGCGACCTCCCGAGCCCGACGATCAGCGCCGCCAGCTGGTCGCGCCGGCGCGCCGCGGTCTCGAAGCGCTCCCGGGCGGCGAGCGCCTCGATCTCGGCGGTCACGGTGTGCAGCGACGCGTCGTCGCGGCCGTCGACCAGGTCTGCCAGCGCGCGGACACCGGGGGAGTACTCCTCGGGGGTCTGCAGGCCCGCGCACGGTGCTGCGCAGCGGCCCATCTCGTGCAGGACGCACGGGGCGGCCGAGGCACCTGTGGCGGGGATGCGTTGCGTGCACGGGCGCAGCGGCACGACGTCGAGCATGGTGTCGACGGCCGCGGTGGCCGCCCGCCGCGACGGGAACGGGCCGAGCGCGCCGTCGCGGGGCGTGGTGACCACGGACAGGCGCGGGAACGCCTCGGCCGTGGGGACGACCCACCAGTTGTGGTTCGGGCGCTTCGAGCGGCGGTTGTACCGGGGGCGGTGCGCGGCGATGAGCCGCAGCTCCCGCACCGCGGCTTCCAGCGCGTGGGCGCAGACGACGGTGTCGACGCGCTCGGCGAGCGCCACCATGTCGCGGACGCGCCGGCGCCGCTCACCCGCGGTGAAGTAGCTGCGGACGCGGCGCTTCAGATCACCGCTGGTGCCGACGTAGAGCACCTCGTCGCGAGGGCCGCGGAACAGGTAGACCCCTGGTGCCGCCGGCACGCCCTCGGCCAGCACGCGCTTCTGCCGCTGGCGTTGGGTGGGCCGGTGCGGCGCGGACTCCCTGGCGAGCGCCAGCAGCTCCTCGAGACTCTGCACGCCGAGGTTGCCCACGCGCTCCAGCAGCCGGTGCAGCACCTCGACGGTGGCGCGGGCGTCGGCGAGGGCGCGGTGGGTGGGGCGGGTGGCCGTGTCGAAGAGCTCGGCGAGGGCGCCCAGCCGGACGCTCGGCGCTTCGTCGTGGGGCAGAACGGCTCGGGCGAGCCGCGCCGTGCACAGCACCGGAGGGCGGGGCCACACCTGCCCGTGGCGCTGGCACGCCGCACGAAGGAAACCCGCGTCGAACGGGGCGTTGTGCGCGACCAGCACCGCGCCGCGCAGGAACTCCAGGACCGACGGGAGCACCTCCGGCAGCCGCGGCGCGCCGGACGTCATCGCGGACGTGATGCCGGTGAGCGCGACGATGCCGGGCGGTACGCCGGTGCCCGGGTCGACGAGCGTGGCCAGCTCGCCGAGCTGCTCGCCTCCGCGCACCTTGACCGCGCCGACCTCGGTGATGGAGTCGGCGCCCGCCGACCCGCCCGTGGTCTCCAGGTCGAGCACGACGAACGTGACGTCGCGGAGCGGCGTGCCGAGCTCGTCGAACGTCAGCTGGGGCGACCGGGCAGGCACGGGCGGGGACGCTAACGGCCGTCACCGACAGTTCCCCGGCCGGCGGCAGCACGGATTGTGACCGCGGCGTCACCGGTGAACCGAGCGGAACGCAGATAACCTGGAGCGATGTCCAGGTCCGACGGCGCCTCCGGCCCGCCCGCACAGGGCGGTGCCGCGTCGTCGCCTGCGCAAGTCGACTGGGCAAAACTGCCGGAGGCGTTGCGCTCACGGCTCGCCGAGCTCGCGGCCACGGCCGTCGGCGCGATGCCGTCCGCGGACGTCCCGGTACCTCTGCGCCGGCTGGCCAGGTTCACCCCGGCCAAGCGCGCCAAGCTCGGCGGCGGCCCGCTCACCGCCGAACTCGAGGCGTCGGCCGCGTTCCGCACGGCGGTGGTGGCCTGGTGGGAGGACCAGCGCCCCGGCGAGCTGACCACCTCTGCCGACGATCCGCTCATGGCCGCCGCCGCGGCCATCCTCAACGACGACCCGGACGCGGGTGAGGCCGTCGCCGCGGCCGCGCGCCGGGGCGAGGCGGGGGAGCTGCGCGCAGAGCGGGACGCGGCGCTCTCCCGGGTCGACAAGCTCACCACCGAGCTCGAACGGATGCGCGGCGAGCTCACCGAGGCCCGCGCCCAGGCCCGCACGGCCGGTCAGCAGCGCGACCACGAGTACCAGCAGCTGCGCCGCCGCGTCTCCGAGCAGGGGGCCACGCTGCGGGCGGCCCGCGACGCGCAGGCCGCCGCCGAGCAGGTGGTCGACGAGCTGCGCCGCGCGGCCGAGCGCGACCTCACCGCCGCCGTCGCCGAACGCGACCGCGAACGGGAGCGCGCCGACGCCGAGCGCCGGCGCGCCGATCGCGCCGCCGCCGAGGTGGCCGCAGCCCGGCAGGCGGCCCGGGAGGCGCGCAAGGCCGACGAGGTGCGCCTCGCACTCCTCATGGACACCTTGGGTGGCGCGCTCACCGGCCTGCGGCGCGAGCTCGCGCTCGGTGGCGGCGGCCCTCGGCCCGGCGACCTCGTGGCGGGCGCCCGCGTCACCCGCGCAGGCACCGCGGTCGGCAGCGTCGTCGAGCTCGACGCGATGCTCGCCGTTCCCACGCTGCACCTCGTGGTCGACGGCTACAACGTCAGCAAGACCGGCTACCCTGAGCTCCCGCTCGCCGACCAGCGCAGCCGGCTCGTCGGCCAGCTCGGCGCACTCGCCGCCCGCACCGGGGTGGAGGTCACCGTCGTGTTCGACGGCGCCGGCGTCATCACCGCCCCGCCACGCGGCTCCCGCGGCGTGCGCGTGCTCTTCAGCGACCCCGGCGTGCTGGCCGACGACGTCATCCGCGACCTCGTCGCTGCCGAACCGCAGGGCAGGCCCGTGGTCGTGGCCACGGCCGACCGGGCCGTCGTCGACTCGGTCAGGCAGAGCGGAGCGCACGCGGTGTCGTCCGCGTTGCTGCTCACCCGGCTGGTGCGGGGGTAATTCGCCCGGGCCCCGCGCCCGCCGGCGCCACCCGGTTCCGCTCGCGCTACCGGCGTCCGCCGGCGCTACCCGTCGACGGGGTGCGTCGCCGGAGAGGGGGTGCGTGAGCGCGGGGGAGGTGCGTGGGCGGGAACGCCGTGCGTGGGCGTCGGGGCCGAGCGGCCTCCCGTCTCCCGGCGCACCCCGTTTCTGCTGGCGCTACCTGATCCCGCCGACGCCACCCGTCGACGGGGTGCGTCGGCGGAGCCGGGGTGCGTGAGGGGTGTGGGGCGGGGTCGTGGGGCGGAATTGTCGGACGTCGCTCCTAACGTCGTTCAGCATCGGACGGCGACTCGTACGTCCGACCGTCGAGGGAGCAGAGATGATCATCGACTGTGACGGTTGTGCGGTCCGCGGAGCGGCCTGCGGCGACTGTGTGATCGGCGTGCTGCTGGGTGCGCCGGTGCCGGCGGGGGCTGCGGATCCCGATCACGAGGCTCAGGAGGAGGCGTCGGCGGTGCCGTCCGGCGCGCCGATCGTGCAGCTCGACGCACCGGAGCGGCGAGCGCTCGCTGTGTTGGCCGATCAAGGCCTGGTGCCGAGATTGCGGTTGGTGGCCACCACAACGCGCCGAACGCCTCGGGATGCGGGGAACGGGGGAGCCGTTCGTGACACAGGGTGAGAAGGCGCCCGTTTAAAGCGTTCTAACGCTGCGCTCCGTGCATGTGGGTGACCACCCGCAACGGACCATGCGGAGCTACCCCCGAGTTGGACGCGCCAGGGACTGCTCCGTAATCTCCGCGAGACCTTGCGCTACGTCAGCCATTCGACAGCGAGTGGCAACGCGAGGTCACCGCGCGATACTCCGATCGGTACGCCTGGTTCCCCCGATCGAGTCGCAGCGCGGGTGGCGAGAGGAGATCCGTCCGCGTGGAGTCGCGTCGGCGCACCTCTTCGTTTCCCCGGAGGCCCTTCCGTCCGGTCGCGCGTCGCATGCGCCGCCACGGCAGGTCTGCGTCCTCCGCCGGATCGATCTGCCTGATGGTGATCCTGTCGTTGCTGGTCGCCGCCTCCCCCGCCGCGGCGCAGCAGGATCCGCCCGGCGACGCGGAAGGTGCCGCGCGGCAGCTGGAGCAGGTGAACCGGGAGGCGGAGGCCCTCACCGAGGAGTGGCACTCCTCGAAGGACACCCTCGCCGCTCGGCAGTCGGAGGTCTCCGCGCTGCAGGCCGCCGTCGGGCCCACCAGTGCTGCCCTCGAGGCCGCGGTCGCCGACGAGGAGCGGTTCCGCGTCGAGATCGACAGTGTGGCGCTGTCCACCTTCGAGAGCGGCAACCTCGACCAGCTGAACGCCCTGCTCGCGAGCGGCTCCCCGCAGGAGTTCCTCGACCAGATGTCGGCCCTCGAGACCCTCGCCGTCGAGTACCGCGAGGCGCTCGACCAGCTGCTGACGAAGGTCGACGAGACCGCGCAGAAGCGGGTCGACGCCGACGCCGCGGTCTCGCGTGCGCAGGCGGCCGCCGACGAGGCGGCCCGGGCCACGGAGGACGTGGAGAACCGCAAGCGGGAGGCGGAGAAGCGGATCGACGAGGCCCAGCGTCTCCTCGACCGGCTGAGCCCCGAGCAGCGGCGTGAGCGCAACGGTCCCGACATCGGCGGGCCGAGCGGCCCCATCACCGGCACCGGCGCCGGCGTCGGGGCGCTGAAGGCGGCCATGAAGATGCTCGGCAAGCCCTACCGGTACGGCGCGGAGGGCCCCAACTCGTTCGACTGCTCGGGGCTCACGTCGTGGGCCTTCGAGCAGGCCGGCATCACGCTGCCGCGGTCGAGCAGCCAGCAGGCGCGGGTGGGGTCACCCGTTCCGCGCGACCAGCTCCGGCCCGGCGACCTCATCTTCTTCTACAAGCCGGTGAGCCACGTCGGCATCTACATCGGCGACAACAAGATGATCAACGCGCCGCAGACCGGCGACGTCGTCAAGTACTCGGACATCTCCAGCCGCCCGATCTCCGGCGCTCGGCGCCTGTAGGCCACGGACCTCGTCCGCTCCCCGCGAACGGGCGGCGGTCGGCCAGGCTGACCGGCCGCCGCCCGATCGCCCTCGAGGGATAGCGTCGCGCGGTGGCGCGCACGCTCCTCGTGACCAACGACTTCCCGCCCCGCACCGGCGGCATCCAGACCTACCTGCAGGCCTTGGCCGACCGGTTGCCGGCCGGCGAGCTCGCCGTCTACGCGCCCGCGTGGCCCGGCTCCGCGGAGTTCGACGCGGCGTCGCCCGTGCCCGTGCACCGGCATCCGACGTCGCTCATGCTGCCCGTGCCCGCGGTGGCCGCCCGCGCCTCGGCGCTGGCCCGCGAGCACGGGGCCACCACCGTCTGGTTCGGCGCGGCGGCGCCACTCGCACTGCTCGGCCCGCACCTGCGCAGACGCGCGGGCATCGAGCGCGTGGTCGGGAGCACGCACGGCCACGAGGTGGGCTGGTCGATGGTGCCGGGCGGGCACCGGACGTTGCGGCGGATCGGCGCCGACGCCGACGTGCTCACCACGATCTCCCGCTACACCCGCTCCCGGGTCGCTGCCGCGTTCGGGCCGCGGGCCGCGCTGGAGCTACTGCCGTCGGGGATCGACACCGAACGGTTCCGGCCCGACCCGGCCGCGCGCGCCGAGCTGCGCAGGCGCTACCGCATCGGGGAGGCGCCGCTCGTGGTGTGCGTGTCCCGGCTGGTGGCGCGCAAGGGACAGGACGCCCTGATCCGGGCGCTCCCGTCGGTGCGCGAGCGCGTCCCGGGGGCGCGCCTGCTCCTGGTCGGGGCCGGTCCCGGTGGCGAGCGGCTGCGGCGGTTGGCCCGGGCCGGTGGGGTGGACGAGCACGTCGTGTTCGCCGGAGCGGTGCCGGAGGCCGAGCTGCCCGCCCATCACGCCGCCGGTGACGTGTTCGCCCTGCCGTGTCGCACCCGCGGCGGCGGCCTCGACGTCGAGGGTCTCGGCATCGTGCTGCTGGAGGCTGCTGCGGCCGGGTTGCCGGTCGTCGCGGGCCGTTCGGGTGGGGCGCCGGAGACCGTCCGGCAGGGCCGCACCGGCCACGTCGTCGACGGGCGGGACGTCGCGTCCGTCGCGTCCGCGGTGGCCGGCCTGCTCGCCGATCCGGACCGCGCTCGGGCGATGGGCGCCGCCGGGCGGGCGTGGATGCGGCAGGAGTGGACCTGGCCCGCCCGGGTGGCCCGCCTGCACGCTCTGCTCGCCGGGACGCCGCTGCCCGCCGCATCCTGACGCCCGTATTTGACACTCCTCCACCGTCCCCGGTCTGGGGACCAGCTTCGGCCGCGGCGGCGCCACCACGTTCCAGCGAGGCGCGTCAGGCATTCGGCACCACCCGCCGCGTCGCGGTGCCGCTGCTGGAGCACCTCGGGCGGACGGGTCGCACGATCCGCGCGGACGAGCTCACCCACCGCCTCCGCTAGGTGCAGCTAGGCGGGCCGCCGCCGCCGGGGTCACTGGTCCAGGCGGAGGAGGCGGGCTCCGTGGGGCTCGATCGCGAGCTCGACGTGGCCGTCGTGGACCTCGACGGGCATGCCGGACCACAGGTCGGTGACCTCGGAGTGGGGGAGTCCGTCGACGGAGTCGAGGCGGAGCCGCAGGGACGTGGGATCGGCGCCCAGGTGGAAGGCGGCGGCGTAGCGCGGGCCGGCCGGGTCGTCCGAGCGGGCCGCCCACAGGACGAGTTGGCCTTCGCGCAGGACCTCGCGGCTGCCCCTGGCCTTCCGGAGCACGTCGAGGACGGCGTCGTTCGTGAGCAGGGTGATCGTCTCGGGGGAGGAGGTGGGCAGGTCGCCGCCCATCATGAGCGGGGAGCGGGCGATCACCCAGAGCGTCATGAGCGTGACCTGCTCGGCGGGCGTGAGGCGGCTGTGCCGGTCCTCGCCGCGTTCGGCGCGGATGCCGATGTGGCCGAGCGGGAGCATGTCGGCGTCCGCCCAGCCGCCGGGGCCGGAGTGCGGCGCCCACCGGGCCACGCGGGAGAACTGCTCCTCGACGTCCTCCCAGCGGTCCCACAGGTCATCGCTCAGGCGCCACATCGTGGAGTGCTCGCGCAGGTGCTCGAGATGTGCGAGCGAGATGTCGCGGCCCGGCGAGAGCGACAGCTCGATGGGCCGGCCGGTGCGCGCGATCGCGCGGGCGTAGGCCTCGATCTCGGCCGCGTGGTAGGGCCAGAGCATGTCGTCGGCCTTGACGAAGTCCACGCCCCACGCCGCCAGCTGCGCGGCTTGGGCGTCGTAATAGGCCTGGGCGCCCGGGTGGGCGTGGTCGAGGCCGTGGTTGTCGGGGTTCCACGGACACGGGGAGGCGAGATCGGCGACGTCCCGGGCGGTGAAACGAGTGCCCAGGACGGGGAGGTCGCGATCGACGGCGAGGCGCGGGATGCCCCGCATGACGTGAACCCCGAAGCGCAGACCGAGCTCGTGGACGCGCGTGGCCAGGGGACCGAAGCCGACGCCGCCCGCCGCGGAGGGGAACCGGTTGGGGGCGGGCAGCGGCCGGCCGTACCCGTCCAGTGCCAGCGGCGCGCCGTCGTTGTAGCCGTGGGCCTTCGCGGTGGGGTCGTACCAGGCGATGTCCACGACGACGGTGTCCCAGCCGTGCCGCAGGAGGTGCTCGGCCATGAACTCCGCGTTGGCGAGAACCTCCTGCTCCGTGACCGTCGTACCGAAGCAGTCCCAGCTGTTCCAGCCCATCGGGGGCGTGATCCGCATGGACGTCAATCGATCACACCGGTGCCGGCGACTTCTACGATGGCCCCCATGACGCCCACGATGCGCGACGTCGCGGCGCTCGCGGGCGTGTCGGTGAAGACGGTCTCGCGGGTGGTGAACCTCGAGCCGCACACCCGCCCGGAGATCGTTCAACGCGTCCGGGCCGCCATCGCCGAACTGCAATGGGTGCCCAACGGGAGCGCGCGCACGTTGCGCACCGGGCGCACCGGTGTCGTGGGGATCGGGGTGACGGAGCTGGGACCAGACGCTGGTGAGCACGGGTGGGGTGACCATCTGGCCCCGCGGGATCAACATGTTCGGGTACGAGCAGATCCTCGCCGACGAGCGGATCTGGACCGGGTATCGCAACACGATCATCTACGCGGTCGTGGGCACGGCGCTGAACCTCGTGGTGACCCTCCCCGCCGCCTACGCCCTTTCCCGCCGCGAGTTCGCACCGCGCCGCCCGCTCATGCTGTTCTTCGCGTTCACGATGTTCTTCAGCGGCGGGCTCATTCCCACCTACCTGCTGTACAAGGATCTCGCCCTGCTCGACAACTGGCTGGTGTTCGTGCTGCCAGGAGCGGTCAACGTCTACAACCTCATCATCGCGCGGGCGTTCTTCGAGAACTCGTTGCCGGAGGAGCTCTTCGAGGCGGCCACGATCGACGGCGTCGCATACTTCGGGTTCTTCTTCCGGATCGCGCTGCCGCTCTCCAAGGCGATCATCTCGGTGATCGGCCTGTACTACCTGGTGCAGCACTGGAACGACTTCTTCACCGGCCTGATCTTCGTGCGCGACTACGACCTGCAGCCGCTGCAGATCGTCCTGCGCGACATCCTGCTGTCCAACCAGGCCTTCGCCGGTGGCGCCGGCGGCGCGGGCGGCACCGGCAGCGCGTACGGCCAGCAGTACGCCGATCAGATCAAGTACGGCGTCATCGTGGTGTCGAGCCTGCCGATCATCCTGCTCTACCCCTTCCTGCAGCGGTACTTCGAGAAGGGCGTGATGATCGGGTCGGTGAAGGGCTGATGCACCGGTTGCTCGGCTGGCACACTCGGGCCGGCGAAATCGGGCTGCGGCTGTTCCAGCTGCATCTGCTCTGGGTGGTCGGCACGCTCGCCGGCGGCGTGCTGCTCGGCGTCTTCCCGGCGACCGCTGCCGTCTACGCCGTGGTCCGCGGGGACGTCATGGGGAACGAGCGCGGGCCCCTCGTGCGGCAGTTCCGCACGGCGTGGCGGCGCGAGTTCCGCACCGCGAACCTGCTGGGGTACGTGCTGACCGTGCTGTGGGTGCTCCTGCTGTGGCACGGGCGGCTGCTCGGAGCCGGGGGGCTGGGTGCCGCGGCGCCCGCCGTGGCCGGGCTGGTGACGGTGGCGACGGTGGTGCTGGCCCTCGTGTCCACGCAGGCGTTCGCGCTCGCGGCTCACTTCGACGAGGGGCCGGGTGCCCTCCTGCGGCGCACCGCATTGATGGTGGTGGCGCGGCCGGTGCCCACGCTCGTCAACGCGATCCTCTGGGCGGTCGTGCTCGGCGCCTACCACGTCGTTCCCGGGCTCGTCCCGGTGTTCGGCGTCGTGGGCCCCGCGTACCTGTCGTTCACCTACATCTGGAGCACGCGCATGCTCCCCGGTCAGGCCGGGGTCTTCGCTCCGCTGTAGATGCTCGCGATGTCGGCGGCGAACGTCTTGGCCACGACGGCGCGCTTGACCTTCATCGTGGGTGTCATCTCGCCACCCGCCTCGGTGAAGTCCACCGGGAGGATCCGGAACTCGCGGATCTGCTCCGCCCGCGACACCGCCTGGTTGGCGTCCTCGACCGCGCCGGCGATCTCGGCACGCAGGTCCGGGTCGTCGACCAGGTCGGCCACGCCGTCGCCCGCCGGTTTGCCGGCGCGCTCGCGCCAGCCGGGGAGGGCATCGGAGTCGATGGTGACGAGCACGCCGATGAACGGCTGACCGTCGCCGACGACCATGCACTGGCTGATCAACGGGTGGGCCCGCAGGCGATCCTCCAGCACGGCGGGTGCGACGTTCTTGCCCCCTGCCGTGACGATGAGCTCCTTCTTCCGGCCGGTGATCGAAAGGAAGCCGGCGTCGTCGAGCTCGCCGATGTCACCGGTGTGGAACCAGCCGTCCTCGAGCGCCTCCGCCGTGGCGGCCTCGTTCTTCCAGTACCGGCGGAAGATGATCGGGCCCTTGAGCAGCACCTCGCCGTCGTCGCCGATGCGGACGGAGTGGCCGGGCACCGGGCGCCCGACGGTGCCGATGCGCTGGGCGCCGAGCGCGTTGAGCGTGACGCCGGCCGTGGACTCGGTGAGCCCGTAGCCCTCGAGGACCGGCAGCCCGATACCCCGGAAGAAGTGGCCGAGCCGCTCGCCCAGCGGCGCCGCGCCGGACACGGCGGCCACCACGTTCCCGCCGACCACGGCCCGCAGCTTGCCGAAGACCAGCCGGTCGAACAGCGCGTGCCGCAGGCGCAGCGCCAGGCCCGGCCCACCGGTGTCCTGGGCGCGGCTCCACGCGATGGCGGTGTCGGTGGCCAGATCGAAGATCCGGCCCTTCCCGTCGTCCTCGGCGCGCTGGCGGGCGCTGTTGTAGACCTTCTCGAACACGCGCGGGGCGGAGAGGAGGAACGTCGGCCGGAACGAGGCGAGGTCGGGCAGCAGCTGCTTGACGTCGGGCGTGTGCCCCACGACGGTGCGGGTGTACAGGGCGCCGCACTGGATGACCTTGCCGAACACGTGCGCGAGCGGCAGGAACAGCAGCACCGACCCGCGGTCGGTGAGCAGCTCCGGCAGCATGCTGACGGTGGCCTTGACCTCGCTGACGAGGTTGCGGTGGGTGAGCTCGCAGCCCTTGGGGCGGCCGGTGGTGCCGGAGGTGTAGATCAACGTGGCGAGGTCGTCGGCGCGCACGGCCGCGCTGCGGGCGCGCACCTCGTCGGCCGGGGTGTCGGCGCCCAGCGCCACGAGCTCCTCGACGGCGCTCCGCCCGCCGGCGGGCGGCTCGATCTGCCAGGCGTGCCGCACGTCGGGTGAGGAGGCCCGCACGCTGTCCACCAGCGCGGCGTGCTTGCCCGACTCGAAGACGGCCGCGACCGCCCCGGAGTCGGACAGGATCCAGCTGATCTGCTCGGCCGACGACGTCTCGTAGATCGGGACGGTGGCCGCGCCCGTGGCGAGGATCGCGTAGTCGATCAAGGTCCACTCGTAGCGCGTGCGCGAGAGCAGCGCGACGCGGTCGCCCGGCTCCACCCCGGCGGCGACCAGGCCGCGGGCCACGGCCACGACCTGCTCGGCGAACTCCTCGCAGGTGACGTCCGACCACTCGCCGGTGGTGAGTTGGCGCCGGTAGACGACCACCGACCCGTGCTCCTCGGCGTTGGCGAACACCGCGTCGAGGAGATTCTCCTCGTCACCGACACGGGCGGTGGCTGGAACGCTGTACTCGCGCACGGTCGTGACCTCCTGGCCGGCACTGGCTCCCGTTTTCCGAAACCTACCTCGCAGTACGCGCAGTCGGCAGGTCCTGTTCACCAGGCCGCGTTCAAGAAGCCCGGATCGCGGTCTTCGCGCCCAGGCGGCCCCTGGCTGCGTTGTCGGCACGCCCGAGTACACCCGGTACACGCAGCGTGCCTCCGCTCCTCCGCCTTGCCAGGAGCCGCCTGGATCACGAAGCCCATCGACCCGGGCTTCTTGAACACGACCTAGGGTCGTCGCGTGCCGTCGGTGGATGTGGTGGACGAGACATTCCTCGCCGTGCCGCCCGCGGTGGTGGCGGCGGAGTTCGCCGTGCCCTCGCGGTGGCCGCAGCTGTGGCCGGATCTCCAGCTCCAGGTCATGACCGACCGCGGCGTCCAAGGCATCCGCTGGACGGTGCGCGGCGCGCTCGTCGGGAGCATGGAGGTGTGGCTCGAGCCGGTGCTGGACGGCACGCTCCTGCACTACTACCTGCGTGCCGACCCGCAGGGCCCGGACGGGCTGCCGCGGCCCGTACCGCCGCGGCGCGCCGCCGCGGAGGTGATGCGGCGCCAGCGCACGGCGAAGGCCATCGCGTTCGCGTGCAAGGAGCGCCTCGAAGCGGGCCGGGAACCCGGCGAGCCGCCGAGGTAGCGTGGATCGCATGCGCGTGCACGTGGTGTCCGACGTGCACGGCGCGTCCGACGCGCTGGCGCGGGCCGGCGACGGGGCCGACGCGCTCGTCGTGCTGGGCGATCTCATCGACTACATCGACTACCGCGACCCGACGGGCGGCATCCTCGGGCGCGTGCTCGGCCCCGAGGTGAGCACCGAGTTCGCCCGCCTGCGCACGGTGGGCGCGCGCGACGCGCTGATCGCCTACGTCCGGGACGCCTGGGCGAAGGTGCCGGACGCGCCCGCCGTGGTGGAGGAGGCCGTGCGGGAGCAGTACGACCGGCTCTTCGGCGCGCTCACCGCCCCCACCTACGCCATCCCCGGCAACGTCGACATGCCCGGGCTGTGGCCGCGCTACGCCCGCCCCGGGCTCACGCTCGCCGACGGCCAGGTGCTGGAGATCGGCGAGCTTCGCTTCGGCTTCGTCGGCGGGGTGCCGCTGCCGCCGGGCGTCGAGCCGCGCAGCGGTGGCCCGTGGACGCCCCACCTGCTGCGGACGTCGGACTTCACCGCGGCCGTGAAGGCCCTTGACCGGGTCGACGTGCTGTGCAGCCACGTGCCGCCCGCCGTGGCCGAGCTCGCGTACGACGTCGTCACCCGGCGGGCCGAGGCGTCCTCGGCGGCGTTGCTGGACGTCGTGCACCGGGATCGGCCGCGGGCCGCGCTCTTCGGCCACGTCCACCAGCCGCTTGCGCCGCGAGTGCGCGTGGGGAGGACCGAATGCGTCAACGTCGGGCACTTTCGCGCTGCTGGCGCTCCGTACGTGCTGCGTTGGTGATGAGCACGCCGGAACCCACCGGTAACGTGCCCGCCATGGCCGACGCTACGACCTCCTCGATCACCATCGCCGCGCCGGCAGAGCGCGTGATGGCCGTGATCGCCGACTTCCCCGCCTACCCGGAGTGGGCCGAGCAGGTGAAGAGCGTCGAGGTCCTCAGCAGCGGCGGCGACGAGCGCGCGGAGCGGGTGCGGTTCACGATGGACGCGGGCCCGATCAAGGACTCCTACACCCTCGACTACACCTGGGCGCCCGATGGCCGTTCCGTCAGCTGGAAGCTGGTGAAGGGGCAGATCCAGAAGGCGCAGAACGGCTCCTACACCCTGGTCGGCACGGGCGAGGAGACCACGGTGACGTACTCGCTGGCGGTCGACCTGAACATCCCGATGATCGGCATGCTGCGCCGCAAGGCGGAGAAAGTGATCATCGATACGGCACTCAAGGGGCTGAAGCGGCGGGTCGAGAGCGCCAAGTGACGGCCCCGCTGACACACGTGGCCTGATTGCGCGATTACCCTTCCGCGTCGTGCGCGTCGTCCTGTTCACCGGCAAGGGAGGCGTCGGCAAGACCACCCTCGCCGCGGCCACCGCCGCCCTCCTCGCGCGCTCCGGCCGCAAGGTGCTGGTGGTATCCACCGACCCGGCACACTCGCTCGGCGACGCCTTCGAGGCCGAGCTCGGCGCCGAGCCCACCGAGCTGGACTCCGGCCTCTTCGCGGCGCACGTCGACACGCGGACGTTGCTGGACGGGGCGTGGGCCCGGCTGCAGGCCCACCTCGGCACGCTGCTCGCCGGCGCGGGCGTCGACGAGCTGGTGGCCGACGAGCTGACCGTGCTGCCCGGCGTCGAGGACCTGCTCGCGCTCGGCGAGGTGCGCAGGCTGGCCGAGAGCGGGTTGTGGGAGGTCGTGGTCGTCGACTGCGGACCCACCGCGGAGACGCTGCGGCTGCTCGGCCTGCCCGAGGCGCTCTCCACCTACCTGGAACGGCTGTTCCCCGCCCACCGCCGGGCCGTCCGCGGGCTGATCAGCGGCCTCGCCACGGGCCGGGAGGCGCAGCCGGCATGGGACCGGGCCGTCGACGCCCTGGACGCCCTCGCGGAGCAGCTGCACGGGCTGCGGCAGCTGCTCGCCGACCAGGCCACGACGTCGATCCGGCTCGTGCTCACCCCGGAGCGGGTGGTGGCCGCCGAGACCCGCCGCACCTTCACCGCGCTGGCCCTGCACGGGCTGCGCGTGGACGGGCTGGTCGCGAACCGGGTGGTCCCCGAGGCGCCGTCGTCGCTGCGCGGGCCGGCCGGGCGCTGGCTGCGGGAGCGGCACGCCGAGCAGAGCGCCGTGCTCGCGGAGCTGGACGCGTTGCCGGTGCCGGTGCGCACGGCCGAGCACACCGCCTCCGAGCCGACCGGGCTGCCGGCGCTGCGGGAGCTCGCCCGCGCCCTCTACGGCGCCGACGACCCCGTCGCCCGACCGGACGGCCAGCCCGCGCCGCTGCTGCAGGTGCACCGCACGGCCGGCAGCGGGACGTCCCTGGAATCGGCGTTCGAGCTGGTGCTCGGGCTGCCCGGGGTGGCGGCCGGGCCGCTGGACCTGGTCCGGCTCGACGACGACCTCGTGGTCACCACCGGCGGGACGCGCCGGATGATCGCGCTTCCCTCGGTCCTCCGCCGCTGCACGGTCACCGGCGCCCAGCTCGTGGGCGACGACCTGCGAGTCGAGTTCGTCCCCGACCCCGCGGTCTGGCTGCGATGAACGCGGGCGACGGATGCGGCGGCCACGCGGGAATCGGTGAGGACCTCCGGCTGCTCGCCCTGACCGCGCTGGACCGGCTCGATCCCATGCTCGACCGGATGCGGAGCGAGCCGGCGGACGACGCGCCGCAGGTGTGCGCCTCGTGCCCGATCTGCGCCGTCATCGCCGCCCTGCACGGGGAGCGCCCCGAGCTCGCGGCGCGGCTGGCCGAGCACGCAGCCGGGCTCGTGGCCGTGCTGCGGGCGGCGCTACAGGACGAGGGGCCACCGGCGTCCGCTGCCGCCGACCCGACCGAGCGCCCCGCGCGCCGGGTGCAGCGCATCAAGGTCGAACGGCAGGCCCGGTGACCGTGAGCCTGGTGACGGCGAACCCCGCGCTGGTGGGACCCGGACAGTGCTGACCATCGGCGTCGACGTCGGGGGAACGAGCGTGCGTGCGGGCGTCGTCGACGCCGACGGGAACGTCCACGACACCGCGCGCACCCCCACCCCGCGCAGCGAGACCGCGCTGGAAGCGGCCCTCGCCGGGGTCATCGGCGAGCTCACGGCGCGGCACGAGATCGGGGCCGTCGGGCTGGCGCTGGCCGGGTTCGTCACCCCGGACCGGCGGGGCGTCCGGTTCGCGCCGCACCTGTCCTGGCGCGACGCGCCGGTCGCCGACCGGATCGCCGACCGGATCGGGCTGCCGGTCGTCGTCGAGCACGACGCGAACGCCGCCGCGCTCGCCGAACGCCACTTCGGCGCCGCTTCCGGGGCGGGCACGGTGGTGTTCGTCGCGCTCGGTACCGGCATCGGCTCGGCCCTGCTCATCGGTGGCGAGCTCTACCGGGGCGCGTTCGGGGTAGCGCCCGAGCTGGGGCACATTCGCGTCGTGCCGGACGGGCGGCCGTGCCCGTGCGGGAAGAACGGCTGCTGGGAGCGGTACTGCAGCGGCACGGCCCTGGCCACCACGGCCGTCGAGATGCTCGCCCGCGACCCCGGCCGGTCGCCGCTGCTCCGGCGGCTCGTGGCCGGCGACCCGGGCCGCGTCACCGGTCAGCGGGTGGCCGGTGCCGCGCGCGACGGCGACCCGGTGGCATGCGCCGCCATGGACGAGCTCGCCCGCTGGCTCGGCCAGGGCCTCGCGCTCGTGGCCGACGTGTTCGACCCGGAGTTGGTGGTGATCGGCGGGGGAGTGTCGGGGTCGGCGCCGCTGTTCCTCGACGAGGCGCGCGAGCACTACGCCGCCACCGTCACCGGGGCCGGTCGCCGCCCGCTGGCCCGCATCCGCACCGCGCAGCTGGGCGAGGCCGCGGCGGTGGTCGGCGCCGCACAGCTGGCCCGCGAGCTGTCCCGCCGCCCCTGACGGTTGCCCCCAGACGGGGGCGGGGTCGTCAGATCACGGCGCCGTCGTCGCCGTCGTCGTCCTGGCCGCGGTCGGGCGGATCGGGCCACAGGCGCAGCACCAACCAGCCCAGGCCGGCGGCCAGCCCGACCAGCCCCAGCGGGAGGCCGTACGGCTCGGCGATGCCCAGCCAGCCCGGAGCGACGACCAGGACGAGCCCGAGGACGATCAGTGTGAGCCCGACGAACGCGGGCGGGCCGAGGCGTGGGAGGGGCGGCGGCTCGGGCGGGACGAAGTGCTCGTCCTCGGGCAGCGGCGCGGACGGGCGGAACGGCGGGGACGTGGCGGAGCGGGGGCGCGGCGGCGGGGTGGGCCGGGACGGCGGGGCCGGTTCGTCGGAGCCTGCGGGTGCGGCGGTGTCGGGCGGATCACCCTTCGCGCCGGCGTCGGGCCGCTGTGCATCGGATCGCGGTACATCGGGCCGCTGGTCGTCGGGCCCCTGTCCGCCGGGTCGCTGCCCGTCCGGCCACTGCGGGACGTCCCCCTCGCGCCGCCACAGGGCGACGATGGCGTCGAACTCGTCGGGCGCAGCGCCACCCTCGGGCTGGGCGCGCTCGTCGGGATCGCGGTTCACGCGGCCCTCCTCCTTGGTGCGCGGCCGGCGCCGGCCCGCGTGCGTCGCCGGGGAGCCGGGGAGCGCACGCGGCAGAGGCCCCCATCCTGACATGACGGGCCCGAGAAATGGGAGGTGTTCGGCTCACGATCCTGCCGTGCCCGTTGTCGGGGCCTCACGCCGCTCCGTAGGCTGGCGCAGTCGAGCTGGAGGGGGCACGTCCACGTGCTGTACTGGTGGTCCAAGTTCGTGCTCCTCGGCCCGGTGCTGCGGCTGTTCTGCCGGCCCACGATCGAGGGCCTCGAGCACGTCCCCGCGCGGGGCGGGGCGATCCTGGCGAGCAATCATCTCGCCGTCGCCGACTCGTTCTTCCTGCCGTTGCTCGTGCCCCGGCGCATCACGTTCCTCGCCAAGCGGGAGTACTTCATCCAGCCGGGCATCCTCGGATGGTTCAAGAAGATCTTCTTCACGGGCGTGGGTCAGGTCCCGATCGACCGCTCCGGCGGGTCGGCGGCACAGGCGGCGATGGACACGGCCGTCCGGCTGCTGCGCGAGGGCAAGCTCCTCGGCATCTACCCCGAGGGCACCCGCTCGCCCGACGGGCGGCTCTACAAGGGCAAGACCGGTGTCGCGCGCATGGCTCTCGAAGCCGGTGTCACGGTCGTCCCCGTCGCGATGATCGGCACCGACAAGGTCAACCCGATCGGCTCGCGGATGTGGCGCCCGCGCAAGGTGCGCATCAAGATCGGCCCGCCGTTGGACTTCTCCCGCTACGCCGGCATGGCGGGCGACCGCTTCATCGAGCGCTCGATGACCGACGAGATCATGTACGCCCTGATGGAGCTGTCCGGCCAGACCTACGTCGACCTGTACGCGGCGTCGGTGAAGGAGAAGGCGGCCGCGGCCGCCGCCGCACCGGACGCCACGGAAACCCCGACACCGCCACCGATCCCCACCGACGGCGAGGTCGACGACGGCCACGGTTCGAGCCGCGTGCCGGGCACGCGCGCGAGCTGATTTCCCAGGCCGGGGAGCAGGCGGTTCGCGGCGAGTAATACGGTGCTCGCGTGGCGCGATGGTCGGGTGTGGGAGAGCCGGACGACCCCCTTCGTGCTGACGACGCGCTCGTCGGCGCGTCTGAGGACGTTCTGCTCGGTTCAGACGTGGACGACGACGAGCCCGCCGAGCACGTCGCGGCGGAGTCCTTCGACTCCCGGCCCGTCGAGATGGACGCCACGTCCATCGTGTCGCTGGACGATCGGCCCACCACCGAGATCCCGGCGGTCGTGGCCCCTGCGGCGCCCGCGCCGCGCGGCTGGATGGCCGGGATGGCTCCCTGGGCCGTGTTCGCGGCAGTGGCCATGGTCGTGATCGCGGCCACCTCCACCTGGGCCGCCTGGTTGCAGGGCCCCACGGCCGACCGGCAGAGCATCACCCCGATGCTCCAGCCGGTGCCGACCGTCACCGCGGCGGCGCCCCCCACCGTGGCGGAGGCCGCACCGCCGCCGGAGCCCGCGGTCGAGCCGGAGCCCGAGCCGAAACCGGTCGCGCGGCCCACCCAGCGGCCGCGGGCCACGCGTGCCCCGGCGCCGCCCCCGCCGGCCGCGGCCGTGAACGCGCCGTCGCCCACCACCGCGGGCGAGCGGACGTCGGACGGGCCCCCGGCCACGCCCGCGCCCGGCGGTGCTGTTGCGGCGGCCGACGGCGAGGACGCCGATCAGGAGAAGGACCCGGTCAAGACCGACAAACCCGAGGCAGACACGTCCGAGGAGGACGAGGAGTCCTCCAATTCCGACGACGAGTAGCCGCGCCGCGCGGGTCGTGAGTATCGTCAACTAACCTCTCGACGTGCGGTTCTTCTACGACTGCGAGTTCATCGAGGACGGCACGACGATCGACCTGGTGTCGATCGGCGTGGTCGGTGAGGACGGGCGCGAGTTCTACGCGGTGTCCACGGAGTTCGACCCCACCCGGGCCGGGCCGTGGGTCCGGGCTCACGTGCTGCCCAAACTGCCGTCCCCGGCGCACCAGGCATGGCGGTCCCGCGCGAAGCTGCGCGCCGACCTGCTGAAGTTCCTCACCGGTGCGCCCGGTGATGTGGAGCTCTGGGCGTGGATCGCGGCGTACGACCACGTGGCTCTGTGCCAGCTGTGGGGTGCCATGCCGGCCCTCCCGCGCGCCCTGCCCCGGTTCACGCGCGAGCTGCGGCAGCGCTGGGAGGATGCCGGGCGGCCACCACTGCCGCCGCCCACGGTCGACGCGCACGACGCGCTGGCCGACGCGCAGCTGAACCGCAGACGGTGGGAGGCGATCGAGGCGGCGGTGGCCGCCCGCTAGGTCACGTGCGCACCAGGGGTCAGGTGAAGATGCTCACGCCGCCCGGGCCGACCAGCAGGCCGACGATGATGAGCACGATGCCCCAGATCAGCTGGCGGCGCAGGATCGCGAACACCCCGGCGACGACGAGGACGACGGCGAGTATCCACAGCAGAGTTGTCATGGCAGGGGGTCCCCGCACCGTCCTCGGTGGAATCGGGCCGATCGGGTGATCACGGCCGGCGCCGCGGCGCGGCCCGCCGCAGGCCGGCGCCGCGTCACGACCTACTCTTGGACATCGTGAACTGGACGGTCGACGCACCGGTCGAGGTGCTGCCCGAGCTACCCCCGCTGCCCTCCGAACTGCGGGCCCGGCTCGACGACGCGTTGGCCCGCCCGGCCGCGCAGCAGCCCGAGTGGCCCGACGCCGAGCACGTCGGCCATGTCCGCACCGTGCTCGAGAGCGTCCCGCCGGTCACCCTGCCGCCCGAGGTCGACCGGCTGCGGGAGCGCCTCGCGGCCGTCGCCCGGGGTGAGGCGTTCCTGCTGCAGGGCGGCGACTGCGCCGAGACGTTCGTGGACAACACCGAGCCGCACATCCGGGCCACCATCCGCACGCTGCTGCAGATGGCCATCGTCCTGACCTACGGCGCGTCGCTGCCGGTGGTGAAGGTCGGGCGGATCGCGGGGCAGTACGCCAAGCCGCGCAGCGCCCCCATCGATGCGCTGGGGCTGCAGTCGTACCGCGGCGACATCGTCAACTCGCTGGTGGCCACGCCCGAGGCCCGGGTGCCCGACCCGTCGCGCATGGTGCGCGCCTACGCCAACGCGGGCGCGGCGATGAACCTGGTGCGGGCGCTCACCGCCACCGGCATGGCCGACCTCACGATGGTGCACGACTGGAACAAGGACTTCGTGCGCACCTCGCCCGCGGGGGAGCGGTTCGAGGATCTCGCCACCGAGATCGAACGCGCCGTGAGCTTCATGCAGGCCTGCGGCGTGGACGACCACAACCTGCACAGCGTCGAGTTCTACGCCAGCCACGAGGCGCTGCTCATCGACTACGAGCGCGCGATGCTGCGCCTGGACACCACCCGCCCGGAACCGCGGCTCTACGACCTCTCGGCGCACTTCCTGTGGATCGGGGAGCGCACCCGTCAGCTCGACGGCGCCCACATCGCGCTCGCCGAGCTGCTGTCCAACCCGATCGGGCTCAAGATCGGCCCGACCACCACGCCGGAGCTGGCCGTCGAGTACGTCGAACGGCTCGACCCGCACGCCACCCCCGGCCGGCTCACGCTGGTCAGCCGGATGGGCAACGGGCGGGTCCGCGACGTGCTGCCGGCGATCGTGGAGAAGGTCGAGGCGTCCGGGCACAAGGTCATCTGGCAGTGCGACCCGATGCACGGCAACACCCACGAGTCCACCACCGGGTACAAGACCCGGCACTTCGACCGCATCGTCGACGAGGTGCAGGGCTTCTTCGAGGTCCACCGCGCCCTCGGCACCCACCCGGGCGGCATCCACGTCGAGGTCACGGGCGAGGACGTCACCGAGTGCCTCGGCGGCGCGCAGGAGATTTCCGACGCCGACCTCTCCGGCCGCTACGAGACGGCCTGCGACCCCCGGCTGAACACCCAGCAGTCGCTGGAGCTCGCGTTCCTCGTGGCGGAGATGCTGCGGGGCTGACCGTCCCCGCGGCGCGGGGTCACACCGTGGTCAGGGTGACCGTGGTGCCGCGCTCGACCGTCGTGCCGGGGGACGGGCTCTGCTCGACCACCCGGCCGTCCTTGCGGCCGATGAACGGCAGGGCGCTGCGGCCCTCGGCGTCGAGGTCGAGCTCGTCGAGGATGTCGGCAGCATCGTCGAAGTCCTTGCCGACGACGGACGGCACCTCGACGACGTCCGACTCGCCGCTGCTCACCACGATGGTGACCGGCTCGCCGATGCGCAGCTCGGCGCCGGCCTTCGGGTCGGTGCGCAGTACGGCCCCCTCCGGCACCGAGTCGCTCTCGTCGGTGCTCTGCTCGGGTGTGAGGCCTGCGTCGCGCACCGCCTGCTCGGCCGCCGCCACCGACGTGCCCGGGGCGATGTCGGGCACGGTGGGCCGTCCGGTGGAGACCGTGAGCTGCACGGTGGAGCCGCGCAGCAGGTCTGCCTGCGGCGGTGGGTCGGTGGCGCTGACGACTCCGTCGTCGACCTCGTCGTCGTGGGCCTCGGTGACGGTTCCGACGAGGTCGGCATCGGTGAGCACCTGCTGTGCCGCCGACCGCTCCAACCCCACCAGGCTCGGCATCGCCGTCCAGCGCCCACTGCCCAGCCACCACGCCGTGACGCCGACGAGCAGCGCCAGCACGAGCACGATGGCCGTCCACACCGCGAAGGCCCGACGGCTGCGCCGCCGCGCCCGCACGTGCGGGGGCGGGCCGTCCTCGTCCGGGCGGGGGAGGGCGCGGGTGCCTCCGGGCCCCGGTGCGGGAAGCGCGGCACCGACCGCCGTGCCCGACTGCAGGCGGTGCGGAGCGGCAGGCACGGTGTCCTGCTCCTCGACCGGGCGCGCGGGCGGCACCGGCGGCGGCACCCGCGGAACCTCGAGCCGGACGGCCACCCGGTGCAGCTCTGCCAGCATCGCCGCGGCGTCGGCCGGCCGGGCAGCCGGGTCACGGCGGGTGGTGCGCACCACGAGCTCGTCGAGCTCCGGGGGCACCTCCCCGGCGATCTGGGACGGCGCCGGCACGTCCGAGTTCACATGGCGGTACGCCACCGAGATGGCGGTGTCACCGCTGTAGGGCGGCGCCCCGGTGAGCAGCTCGTACAGCATGATCCCGGCCGCGTACACGTCGCTGCGGGCGTCGGCGCTGCCGGTGGCGACCTGCTCGGGGGACAGGTACGCGACCGTCCCCATGATCATCCCGGCTGCGCTGGGGGCGGCCTGGGCGCTCGCCGTGACGAGGCCGAAGTCGGCGACCTTGACCTCGCCCGTGCGACTGATCAGCACGTTCTCCGGCTTGACGTCGCGGTGCACGAGACCGAGCCGGTGGGCCGCGGCCAGGCCGGAGAGCACCTGCTCCATCACCGCGAACGCGGCCGGCACCCCGAGCGCGCCCCGCGCGCGGAGGACGTCGCGCAGCGTGCCGCCCTCCACGAGCTCCATGACGAGGAACAGGAGCGGTCCGTCGCCACCGAGACCCGTGCCGAGACCGGTCGGTTGCTCACCCTGGTCGTACACGTCGACGACGGCAGGATGGTCGATCCGCGCCGCGGAGCGGGCCTCGCGCTCGAACCGGCCGCGGAAGGCGGGATCGCCGGCCAGCCGCGGATCCATCACCTTGATCGCGACCGGCCGATCGAGCCGCGTATCGGTGCCCTGGTACACCGTGGACATTCCGCCGCGGGCGAGCAACGGGCCCACCCGGTAGCGCGCATCGAGCAGCGCAGCGGGCGGAGCGTTCACGCGATGACGGTACCGTCGCGCCCTGACCTTCACTCACGCGGCGCGCCTGTGGCATCGTATCGCCCCGTGAACGAGGTTGTCGGGCTGTCGGCGGACATCGCTACCCTGCCCGTCGAGGAAGTGGCCCAGCGGTTGGGCCAACCGGTCTCCAGGGTGCACCAGCTCGTGCGGGACGGCCATCTGCTGTCCTTCCGGCGCGAGGGAGAGGTCGTCGTCCCGTCAGACTTCGTGGGCGACGACGGCGCGGTGATCAAGGGTCTCGCCGGCACCATCACCGTCATGCGTGACGGCGGCTACGCGGATCCGGACATCCTGCGCTGGCTCTTCGAGGAGGACGACTCGCTCCCGGGCACCCCGGTCGAGTCCCTCCGCGCCGGCCGGCACCGCGAGGTGAAACGCCGAGCCCAGGCCATGGCCTTCTGAGCCGCACAGCGCGGCCTGCCCGAACGCGGGAATCACCGTGCACAAACGTGAGACTCGCCTCCCAGGGGCCGGCCTCCCGCCCGCGAGTCCTCGCGTTTCGGCAGGGCGAGTCCCGCGTTTCGACGCGTGAGTGCCGCGTGTCGACGGGGCGAGTCGGCGTCAGGAGCGGGCCGCGAGGGCGCGGAGGAGCGCCGGGACGGCCACGGCGGCGCGGGTGCGGCGGGGGACCGAGACCCGGCGGTGGAGGACGTCGTAGTCGGCGGCCTCGATCCGGTCGAGGATGCCGCGGTAGAGGGTGAACGCGCAGGCCACGCAGGCGCGCGATGCCGGCTCGAGCATCGGGACGCCAGGGGCGGCGCGGCGGTAGATCGCCCGGGTGTGTGCGACGAGGTGGGCGAGCGCCCGGCGCACGCGCGGGTCCGGCCGGCGGGTGCGCCGGCACCGGGCCAGGAGCTCCCGGTCGACGCCGAACGCCGCGAGCTCGTCGGTGGGCAGGTAGATCCGGCCTCGGTCGAGGTCCTCGCCGACGTCGCGCAGGAAGTTCGTGAACTGGAACGCCACGCCGAGCGCGGCGGCCGGCTCCGCGGCCTCCTCACGCGGCACCGTGGTGCCCAGGACGGGCAGCATCTGGAGGCCGATCACCGCGGCCGAGCCGTGCACGTACCGGCCGAGGTCGTCGAACGTGGCGTACTCGGTGATCGTGGTGTCCATCCGCATCGACGCGAGGAAGTCGGCGAAGAGGGCCGGATCGAGCGCGTACCGGCGGGCGGTGTCGGCCACGGCGGCGAGCACGGGGTGTTCGGCCGGCGCCCCGGCCAGCGCGCGCTGCAGCTGCGCCCCCAGCACGTCGAGCCGGGTGGACTTCTCGGCGGGAGGGCGGGTGTCGTCGAGGTCGTCGACGATCTCGTCGGCGTACCGCGCGAACCCGTACAGCGCGTGCACGGCGGGCCGGCGCGCGGCGGGAAGCAGGCGGGTGGCAAGGAAGTACGTGCGCCCGTGATGGGCGTTCAGTGCCCGGCAGACGACGTAGCCGGCCCGCAGCGCCGGATCGGTGATCCCGGCGGCGGCGAGCTCAGCTCGTGCCGCGTTCTGCACCGTCGACGATGACCGAGCCCGCCGGCGCCGCCGCCGGGACGCGAAGTACCGGGGACGGTTGCCGGGCCTGCTGCCGGGAGCGCGCGGAGATCCGCAGCGGGTCGGGACGTACCAGGGAGACGGCGGCGAGCACGGCCACCAGCCCCCACGCGATGAGGTAGGGCGGGTTGTAGAGGGCGTCCTCGCCGTTGGTGTAGTAGCAGACCGCGAGCATCACCGACAGGAACACGGTGAGCTGCAGCCCGCGCACCGCCCACGCCGTGGCGGCGAGCAGCGTCATGCCCCAGCTCACGTACCACGGCAGCATGGCGGGGGAGAGCACGGCGGTGGCCAGCAGCACGATGCCGGCCCGGTGCACGGCGTCCGGGCCGCCGTCGCGCGCCGCCAACCACTGCCGCACGGCGATGTAGATCAGCAGGATCCCGCCGAGGACGCGCGTGACGTTGACGAAGGGCTGCTTCGGGACGTTGACGATCAGGCTGATCAGGCTGTGGGTGAACTCGCCCACCGCGGTGGGGAGCGACATCCAGTTCACGATCATCGACGGCGCGCTCAGGGCGGGCAGCCAGCCGAGCCCGACGCCCGCGGCGACCGTGCACGCGGCGAACACCACCAGGAAGACCGCGGTGCCTGCCGCGATCGCCTTGGTGATGCGGACCCGGCGCGTGCCGGCCAGGTGCGCTGCCCACACGAGCACGAGGAACGGCAGCGCGATCGCCGCGCTCGCCTTCACGGCCATGGCGCCCGTGACGAGCGCGATGCCGGTGATGTGGCGGCCGCGCAGCGCGACCAGGGATCCTGCGGCGAGCAAGCCGACCACAAGCAGGTCGTTGTGGCCCCCGCCCACCATGTGGATCACCATGACGGGGTTGGCGACGGCCACCCAGAGGGCCACCGACACCCTCCCGCCCAGCCGCCGGGTGAGCTCGGGCAGTGCCCACACGAACAGCAGCAGTCCGGGCAGCAGCGCGAGCCGCATCAGGACGACACCGAGGATGATCGTGTCGCCGGTGACCCACGCCACGGCCTTCGCGATCAGGATGAACAGCGGCCCGTAGGGCGCGGGGGTGTCCTGCCAGAAGTAGTGGACGTTGTCGGTGAAGATCCCCGGCATCGCCTCCGGACCGACCGCGTACGGGTCGAACCCGGCCAGCGGCAGCCCGCCCTGGGCGAGGTAGCTGAAGATGTCGCGGGTGAACAGCGGCGGTGCCATGAGCATCGGCAGCGTCCACACGGCTGCGGTGGTGAGCACCGCGCGCCCGCGCGCCGCGTGGGCGAGCACATCCCGGCCCAGCCGGATCCACGCCCAGATCATCAGGCCGACGCCGCTGTACATGAGGACGCTCGCCAGCTCGCGGCCATGCCCGTAGCGCCAGAAGCCGAGCGGCGAGTTCGTGAGCAGCGGGTCGTGCACCAGCACGCCGCCGGCGCCGAACCCGCCGATGACCAGCATCAGCGAGGCGGCGAGGCCCATGAGCAGCGGACCGCGGGCCGGGCGCCCGAACCGATCGCGCCACGACTGCCGTATGGCAGGAGCGGCTCCGGAGGGGGGCGGCGCGTCGAAGATTTCGGGCGCGTCGCTCGGCGCGGCGGCGCGGTCCGCTGCCGTGTCGGGGAGCGTCGGCCCGTCGACCGGAGATGGAGGCTTCATGACGCGATCCATGCTCGCATGACCCGTGTCAGCCCCCGGTGGGTACCCTGCGCGCCCGCGGGGAATGCCGGTGGACGGCGCCCGTGATGCGCTGTGCGGCGAGCCGGCCGGAGATCAGCACCGGCGGGATACCGACACCCGGGGTGGTGCCGCAGCCCGCGAGGACGGCGTTCTCCAGCCCCCGTACCAGGTTGCGCGGCCGGAACGGGCCGGTCTGCGCGATCGTGTGGGCGGCGGAGAACGGGGTGCCGGCAGCGTGTCCGGCCGCCGCCCAGTCGGCCGGCGTCACGAGGTGCGCCACGTCGAGATCGCCCCCGAGCGGGTCGAACCCGCGTGCGGCGAGGACGGACAGCAGCTCGTCCCGGTATGCGGGGCCGACCCGGTCCCAGTCGATGCGGCCGCGCTCGAGGTTCGGGCACGGCGCCAGGACGTAGAGCAGGTCCGACCCGGTGGGGGCGAGCGCGGGGTCGGTGGCCGTGGGCCGGGTGACCAGGAGCGACGGGTCGCTCATCAGCCGGCCGTCGTCGATGATCTCCCGGAACGTCCGCCGCCACGCCCCGCCGAACGAGATCGTGTGGTGCGCGAGCCGGGGATCCACCGGCCGCACCCCGGCGTGCAGCACGAACGCGCTGGGTGACCAGCGCAGCGGCACCGGTCGGCGCGGCGCCCTTCCGACGAGCCGGTGGACGACGGGCAGGTCCGGGGTGAGCACGACGGCGTCGCAGGCGAGCCGGGCGCCGTCGTTCCCGTCGGGGCCCGCGTGCCGGACGGCGGTGACGCGCCCGTCGCGCCGTTCCAGGCCGGTGGCGCCGCGGCCGTAGTGGATCTGTGCGCCAGCGCCCACGGCGGCGTCGGCCAGTGCCTGCCCGACCCGGCGCATGCCGCCGCGGGGGAAGAACACCCCGGCGACCGTGTCCATGTAGGCGATCACGCCGTACGCGCCGAGCGCTCGGTGCGGCGGCACGCCCGCGTACAGCGCCTGGAACGAGAAGATCCGCTGCAGTCGCTCGTCGGGCAGCATCCGGGCCACCCGCGGCCCGAGCCGGCCGAAGCCGCCGAGCGCCGCGAGCCGGGCCAGGTCGGGCCCGAGCAGACCCAGCGGCGAGTCGTGGTTGGCACCGATGAACGCGTCGATCTCCACCCGATAGAGGTGGGTGAGCCACGCGCGCATCCGCTCGTACCCGGCAGCGGCCGCCGGCCCGCAGGTCGCGCGGACCTCCTCGGTCATCGCCGCGGCGTCGGTGTGGACGTCGATCGTGGAGCCGTCGGCGAACCGAGCGCGGTAGGCGGGGTCGAGCGCCACGAGGTCGAGCCGCTCCTCGAGCTTCTCCCCGACAGCGGCGAACGCCTCGTCGAGCAACTCGGGCATCGTGAGCACAGTCGGACCGGTGTCCATCCGGTAGGTCCCGTGCCGCGAGCGCAGGTCGAGCCGGCCGGCGCGGCCGCCCGGGTGTTCGGCGCGTTCGAGCACCGTGACGCGGCGGCCCGCTCCGAGGAGGTGGAGCGCGGCGGAGAGCCCCGCGAGCCCGGCGCCGACGACCACGACGTGGTCGGTGCGTCCGGGGACACGGTGGGTCAACTGCTTCTCCGGGTCAACTGTGCCTCCCGATCAACTGCGTCTCCGGGTGGCCGCGACCGCCAGCTCGGCGAGCTGCGCCGCGGCCGGCTCCGCGACGTCGGCCGCCGACAACGCGTCGAGGGCCGACCCGGTGAGTGCGGCGATGCGTTGCTCGACCGCCTGCACGGCGCCGAGCTCGGTGAGCAGCCCGCGCACCCGCTCGACGCCCGCTTCGTCGAGCGCGGGATCGCCGACGGCGTCCAGGATCGCCTGCCGGGCATCGTGGTGGCCCCGCTGCTCCGCCCGCTCGACGGCGACCGCCACCAGCAGCGTGCGCTTGCCCTCGCGCAGGTCGTCACCTGCGGGCTTGCCCGTGACGGTGGGGTCGCCGAACACCCCGAGCAGGTCGTCGCGGAGCTGGAACGCGACGCCGATGTCGGCGCCGAACCTGCGGTACGCGCTCACCAGCTCGGGCGGCGCGTCCGCGATCGCGGCCCCGAGGTGCAGCGGGCGCTCCACCGTGTAGGCGGCGGTCTTGTAGCGGTCGATCTGCAGCGCGGCCCGCACGGAGGTGTCGCCGGTGGACTGGTGCAGCACGTCGAGGTATTGCCCGCCGAGCACCTCGGTGCGCATCGCCCGCCACGCCGGCGCCGCGCGGCGCTGGGCGGCGGGGGACAGCCCTGCCGCGTGGAGCATGTCGTCCGCCCACGCGAGGGCGAGGTCACCGAGGAGGATGGCGGCGGCCGCACCGAACCGGGCCGGCTGCCCGCGCCAGCGCGCCGCGGCGTGCTTGCGGGCGAACTCGACGTGCACCGTGGGCCGCCCGCGCCGGGTGGCCGAGGCGTCCATCAGGTCGTCGTGGATGAGCGCGCTGGCCTGGATCAGCTCCAGAGCACTGATGGCGCGCAGCACCGCGACCGCCTCGGGAGCCTCGACGGGCCCGCCTGCACCCCGCCAACCCCACCAGGCGAACGTGGGCCGGATCCGCTTCCCGCCCTGCAGGACGAAGTCGGCGAGCGCCTCGGTGGCTTCCCCGAACACCGGGTCGATCGTGCCGGCATCCGCCGTGCGGCTGCGCAGGTAGGTGGTGAGGGCCGCCTCGATGGCGGCGATCACTCCGGAGTCGTCGGGTTGCCCGTTGCTCCCCGGGCCGGAGCCGGAGCCGGGTCCGGGCGGCGGGTGGTGCACGGCGCCGGCGCGGCTCACGGGGACCACCCCGCGGGTCGGGTGCGGGGGAGCAGGGGTCGCATGCAGCGGGCCACGGGGGCGAGCGTAACCGCGGGTCACCATGGCCGCGAGTCACCGGATCCAGGGACGCCGGTGACCTGCCGGAGTGAAACGGACGCGACGGGCGCAGCGACTACGCTCCAGTGTGTGAAGGTCACCCAGCGGATCAGCGCCGACCGGCCCGTGTTCTCGGTGGAGTTCTTCCCGCCGAAGGACGCCGCCGGGGAGGCCGAGCTGTGGCGTGCGATCCGGCGTCTCGAGTCGCTTGACCCGGCGTTCGTGTCGGTCACCTACGGTGCGGGCGGCACGAGCCGGGATCGCACGATCCGCACCACCGCGCGCATCGCCACCGACACCACGCTCGTGCCCATGGCGCACCTCACGGCCGTGTCGCACTCGGTGGCCGAGCTGCGTCAGGTGATCGGGGCGTACGCCGCGGCCGGGATCTCGAACGTGCTCGCGGTGCGCGGTGACCCTCCCGGCGACCCGCTGGGCGACTGGGTGCCCCACCCGGAGGGCCTGACCTACGCCGACGACCTGGTGCGCCTGGTGCGCCGGCTCGGTGACTTCTGCGTCGGCGTCGCGGCGTTCCCGTACGGCCACCCGCGCTCGCCCGATCCCGACACCGACCTCGCCCGGCTCGTCGCGAAGGTGCGGGCGGGCGCCGACTTCGCGATCAGCCAGCTCTTCCTGGAACCCGAGGGCTTCCTGCGGCTGCGCGACCGGATGGCCGCCGCCGGCTGCGACGTGCCGCTCCTGCCCGGCATCATGCCGCTCACCACCGTGCGCACGCTGCGGCGCGGTCCGGAGCTGTCCGGGGCGCCCCTGCCGCCCGCGCTCCTCGAGCGGCTGGAGCCCTACGCCGACGACCCGGCCGCGTTCCGCGCAGCGGGCATGGACGTCACCTCGGAGATGTGTGCCCGGCTGCTCGACGAGGGCGTGCGCGGGCTGCACTTCTACACGCTGAACCGGTCGCTGGCCACGGTGGAGCTGGTGCGGCGGCTCGGCCTCGGCGCGCGCCGTGCCGTGCCCGCGCTCTCCGGCTGCTGATCCGGGCTACCGATCAGGGGCTGTTGACCGGGCGGTTGCGGGTGTGGCGCGCCATGAGCACCACCGCGGCGGCCGCGAGCGCCACCATGCCGGCGAGCCCGAGCGTCCAGTTCACCGGCGACGGCGCCTGCGGGTCGGGGTAGGCCACCACCGCCGAGAAGTCGCCCACCTCGCCCGCGGTGAACGTCCAGCTCACCTCGCTGGAGTCGGCGTCGCCGTTGGACTCCAGGACCTGGCCGGGGAAGTTCATCTTGAGCTGGAAGTCGGCCCGGTCGACCGACACCGTGGTCAGGTCGACGGCCCCGCCCACCAGCACCCGGCTGCCCACCCGGCGCATCTCGAACCGGATCTTGCTGCCCGTGGGCCCCACGGACTGCGTGAGCTTCGCGGTCTGCTCGAACGTCAGATCGTCGAACCTCAGCACGGAGCCCGCGAAGCCGTCCTGCCGGTACCCCGACACCTCGACGTCGGACTGCAGGTCCGGCGGCAGCGTGATCGCGGGGCCCGGGTCGTCCGGACCGGTCTCCGGGGTGGCCACGACGATCTGCCCGGTGACCGTGTCGTCGGGCTGCACCGCGAGCGCGGCCTGCACCCGCGCGCACCCGCTGAGCGCGAGCGCGGCCATCAGCAGTCCGAGCAGCGGCAGGATGCGGAGGCGGGGGGAGGGCACGGGAGCATCGTGCCAAACCGGTGCGGCGACCTCCGGGAGCGTGCGCCTTGAAGGCACGGCGCGTTCGTGCGACAGGCCGCCCCGGCCGGCGCACCCCTTCTCGGTCGACGCGTCCCGTCGACGGGGTGCGGGACCGCGAACGAGGTGCGCGGGCGTGTCGGAACGGGCGGGCCCAGGTCCGTGTCGGTCGATGCTGTCGGCGTGATCCGCGGAATCGGTTGGTCCCTGCTGCCAGCGCTTCGATGACCAACCGATATTTGTGATCTTCGGCCGCTGGTCGGGGGTCTGTCCACGGTCGTGGCGGGGCCCATCGGGACCCGATACTCGTGATCTTCGGTCGCCTTTGCGGGCGGTCGGCATCGCATCCGGTTGCAGGCTGTCGGCGTCGATGGGGAGCGGCACCGCCTCCATGCCGGGCCTCAGGCATCCGGGCGGCGTGGAGGGGTGAGCCCCGGCCGGCTAAGTCGGGCGTCTGATCACCAGGATCGGGACCTGCCGTTCATATGTGGACGCGAGGTCCCGTCCTCGCTGATCACCGCCTTGTCCGACTGCCGTCTCTGCTGTGCCGGTGGCGGACAACCTGCTCAGGTCGTTGGCGAGATCGGGTATTGGTGCTTCGGGTTGTGTTCCGCGGGACGCGCGCGGTGCATGTTCGGGTCGACACCGCGGTTGTCCGAGCCGCTCAGCCGTGGTGTCGACCTGACCAAGAAGTCCGCGCCGGTGGGCGCGCCGTTCCCCACCCGCGCCGAAAGCCATTGCGGCGATCGGCCTGGTCTCGCGCGCGTTTCATCTGTTCGCCTCGACCTCGCACCTGACCGGGGTGGCCGGGTTGGCACCACGACCGAACCCCGTGGTCGCCCTGGTGGCCGTCCCCGACGCGCTGGCATGCCCGTTGCGGACGTGACCCTCCTGTCGGGTGCCACGCGACTGGCTGTGGTCCCGTTGCACCCCCGTGCGGTGTGGGCTTCGGATGGTCGCCCTGTGTGGAGCCCGGCGCGGCACGTGCGGTGCGCGCCGCCCGCCGTCCGTGTAATTGATCGTTGTGAGGAGCGCACGGTGGTGGTGGCGGCCGCGCTGCTGTGCTTCTCGGAAGGATCGATCGCGTCGAGTCGTACATCTGGGTTGTCCGCGCAGCGGTGGTGTGCGGCTCGGCCCGATCATGGGGCGGCCAGGGCGTGCAGGGGTAGCCCGGCCGCGCGTGCTGAGGTGACTAGGCGTGCGCGGACCTGGTGACCGAGCAGGTCCGGCCGGCGGCGGTGGGGTAGGCCGTGTGTCGCAGGTCGCGGAGCGCGCGGTCGGGGTCATGGCGGTTGTTGCGCGGCGTGTAGTTCGTCCGCCGCGCGTTCGGTGTGCGCGGCCAGCCGGGCGGCGTCGCCGTGGCCGGCGGTTCCATGGGCGCGTAGTCCATGGGTGCGTCGTCCGTGGCGGCGACAATGACGGTGTGGGGTTAGCGGGGTGGATCGGGACCACAGCCGGTTGCGTCGCACCCGACGGGAGCGTTTGGTCGGGAACGGCGTGCCAGCGCGTCGGGGACGGCCGCCCGCGCAACCACGGGATTCGGTAGTGGTGCCAACTTGGCCACCCCGATACGGCGAGGTTGGTGTGCACGGTCGGACCGCGCGGGACGACCCCAGGCCGTGCGGGACACGGTCGGCCCTGGTCGGGAACGGCGCGCCCACGAGAGCCGGCTGACAGAGAAGTAGAGCTGCGGGATGGACCCGCGTGCCGGTGATGGGAGACGAGCAAGGTCGTCGGTCGGTGCAACCGGCGCCCGTGGCGTGCGTGATCGCCGGTTTCGGTTGGCCATTGCTGCGGAGGCAGCTGTGACGAACGCACCGGGCAGTTCGGGTGCTCATGGTCGCGGTGACAACCATGGACAACCGACACCGGGCATCGGTCGCCTCCGCCTCGCAGGCGGTCCGGCTAGGAGGCGGCAGGGGGCAGGGGGAGGGGGCGGCCGAGTACCGCGAACGGGCGGGCGTCGCCGGTGAAGCGGTGCTGGCGCAGGACGTCCTGGAAGCCGGCGCGGCGGTAGAGGCGCCACGCGCGGCCGGGGGCGTCGGCGCCGTACTCCGGGGTGGACAGCAGCACGCGCGCGTGGGGGACGTCCGTGAGCAGGGCCCGCAGCAGGGACTCGCCGAGCCCGTGGCCCTGTGCGTCCGGGCGGACGTGCAGTTCGGTGAGCTCGAAGTAGTCGTCGAGCCAGCGTCGGGCCTCGGGGCCTCCGGTGGCGAGGCCGCGGCGCACCTCCTCGTACCACCACTGACCCGGCCCACCCGTATAGCCGTAGGCGATGCCGAGCAGGGTGCCCGCGGTGTCGAGCCAGCCGACCGCGCGCCAGCCCGGCCTGCGGACGTGTTCGAGCCACAGGGTGCGCCGGTGGCGGGCGGTGCTGGGGGGATAGCCCATCGCGGAGACGTAGACGTGCAACGCCTCGGTGAGCCGGTCGGCGAGGTCGTCCGGCCCGAGCCGGACGAGCTGGCGCGCCGGAGCCCTGGTCACCCGTCCATCACACCACGTCGGGCCGTCGAGTCCCACCGCGGTGACCCCGGACTTGACGTGGAGGCCGCCGCGCGCTTCACTGGATATCGATCGAACATCTGTTCGATCTCGACGCCCCGGTCGGTGGGGCGGGGGAAGCGCCCCGCCACCGGGTGCGGCGAACCGTGCCGGTGGGAGGAGCGTATGCCGGTGAGCGAGGGTGAGCGATGAGCGAGCTTGCGAGCGAATCAATGGCACAGCGCCCGCGCGCTGAGTCGTTCTCCGGTGGGCCGGCCGAGCGCAGCGGGGCCGTGCGATGAGCCCGCTGAGCCTGTTCGGATCGCGGCAACCCACGCCGGTGCAGGTGCGGTGGCAGGACGGCGAGCCTGTCGAGTTCCAGCGCAGGCCGATGCGGCGCAGCCCGCGCTACCTGATCACCGACGTTCAGGAGCGCTGGATCGAGGAGTCACCGTGGCCGTTCCCGTCGCCGATGCCGATCGGGGGCGACCGGATGCGCTGCTGGCGCGTCATGGCCCGTTCGGCCGGGGAGCCGGAGGCGCCCGCCCGGGAGTTCGTGCTGCGCATGCGCGCCGGCCCCGGTGTGTGGGACCTCGTGCGGGTTGCGGACTGACGGGGCATGACCGAGGCCTGGAGGAAGCGACGATGACCATCACCACGACGGCGCGAGTGCCTGCGCAGCGAGCGGGTCCGGTGTCCGCGCGGAGTGGGGGAGGGCCGGGGCGTTCCGGCCCTCGCCCGATCGCGGCGCCCACCTCGCGCGCCGCGCTGGCCCTGTTGCGCCAGGCCGCCGACGGCCTGGCCGAGGCCCACCGCGTCGAGGACCCCTTGCTCCGCTACCCGGCCGCCTACCTCGCGGCGCTCCGTGCGGGGGCCGCGGTGCTCGCGGTGCGTGCGAGCCCGCAGCCCCGGCGTGGGGCCACCCGCAACGTCTGGGAGCTGCTGGCGGAGGTGGCGCCGGAGTTCGGGGAATGGGCGGCATTCTTCTCGTCCTGCTCCGCCACCCGCGCTGCGGCCGAGGCGGGCATCGCCCGGCTCGTCGGACGGCGCGACGCCGACGACATGCTGCGCCAGGCCGAGCAGTTCGTCGGTCTGGTCACGACGTCGGTCCCGGTGCGCTGAGCCGCGCCTGGCGATGTCAGCGGATGGCAGGCGGGGCCGCGGCCGCTTCCTCGGTCTGCTCCCGGCGGCGGTCGCTGCGCAGCACGCGGCCCAGCAGCACGGTGAACACCGCGGAGGCCTCCCGCGCGCCCGGGGTGTCCCAGCGCTGGATGGGCATGCACGCGCCCTGAGCCTGCTGGATGGCCGAACGGTCCGGGAGCACCCCGGTGAGCACCAGCGGGCCGAACAGCTCCCGCAGCTCACTGATCCGGAACTCGTGCTCGGTGTTGCGCGGCCGCACGCGGTTGATCAGCACGCCGAGCGGCTGCAGATCGGAGTTGCCGCGTTGCCGTTCCGTCTGCACGGCGTCGAAGGCGCGTTGCACCCCGGCCACCGCGAACATCGTGGGATCGGTCACCAGCACGGCGCGGTCCGCCGCCGCGAGCGCGCTGCGGGTGAGCTGGCCCAGCGACGGCGGGCAGTCGATGATCACCAGGCGGTACGGATCGGCGGAGCCTCCGGCCAGGGAATCCCCGAGCGGGCCTTCGGCGTCCACGAGCCGGTGCAGCGCCCGGCGCAGCCGGTCCAGCTGCTTGGGGCCCGGGTCGGGATGGTTGTGCCGCTCGGTCTGCTCGGCGCCGACGAGCACGTCCAGCCCCTCGCCCCACCCGCTCTGCGCGATCGCCCCGTGCAGCACCGAGCGGCGCGGCTCGTCGAGCACGTCGGCCACGGTGGCCGTGGTGGGCCCGGTGTCGAGGGCGATCGTGGAGTTGGCCTGGGGATCGAGATCCACCACGAGGGTGCGCACGTCGTGCTGCAGGGCGGCACCGGCCAGCCCGAGGGCGACGGTGGTCTTGCCGACCCCGCCCTTCAGGCTCAATGTGGCCACCACCAGCACGCGATCAACCTACCTCGTTCGGGTGCGCACTAAGCTGCCGCCGTGAGGCTCGCATGGTGAGTGGTTCGACGGCAGAGGTGGCCGGTGTCGCCGGCGGCCCGGTGCACCGCGCCATCACGGTCGAGGTCACGAGCGCGCGCGATCGGCGGCCGGGGCGGCCGCCCCGGGTGCTCGACGTCGGCGGCGGCAGCGGGGCGTGGGCGGTGCCGCTGGCGCGGCTGGGCTGCGCCGTCACGGTCGTCGACAACAGCCCGAACGCGCTCGCCGCCCTGCACCGCAGGGCCCGCGACGCGGGCGTCCACGAGCTCGTCACGCCGGTGCAGGGCGACGTGGACGCGCTCGCCGACGTCGCCCCGGCCGGCGGGGCGGACGTGGTGCTCGGCCACGGCCTGCTCGAGGTCGTCGACGACGCCGCGGCCGCGGTGTCGGCCCTCGCAGCCGCCACGGCCGAGGGTGGCGCGGTCTCCGTGCTCGTCACCAGTCGCTACGCCGCGGTGCTGGCCCGCGCCCTCACCGGCAAGCTCGCCGAGGCTCGGGCGCTGCTGGTGGACCCGGACGGGCGGTTCGGTCCGGACGACGCCCTGCGCAGGCGCCTCGACGCGGGCACGCTGCGCGTGCTGCTGGAATCCGCCGGCCTGCTGCGGGTCGACGTGCTGCAGGGTGACGGCGTGCTGGAGGGCTGGATTCCCGGCTCCGTCCGCGACGGCGGTCCTGCCGCCGCGCGCGAGGTCGCCGAGCTGGAGCACCTCGCCGCCGCCGCTCCGCCCCTGCTCGACGTCGCCGCTCGCCTGCACGCCCTGGCCCGTCGCACCTGACCGGTCGCTCGGCATCCGGGGGCGTTCGCCGCATCAAGAAGACCGTTCGTCGACGGCGCGAGCCGCTGATCACGAAGTGATCACGGGTGCGGCGCGGGCCCGTGGCGCTCGGCCCGACCGGATGTGACGGACTAGGCACGCGCAGTGTGCGGTGTGCTGCCGGGCCCACCGTGGCGCTCGCACCTGCGGTGATGCTGATCGGAGGGCCCCGAGGGGGCCCCGATCGCCGTGCGCAGCCGGTGATCCGGAAAGATCGACCCGTCCGCTCGACGAGTCCGGGTAGTCGGCGGGCGTTCTGGCTCGTATCCTCATCATCAGACGCCCAGCCTGGGCAGTCGTCGCGTCGTTCCGGCACTATGGAATATGACCCGACAGGATGAACAGTGCCGGAGGTGAAGCCGTGCCCCTCTCCGAGCACGAGCAGCGGCTGCTCGAACAGATCGAGCGCGCTCTCTACGCCGAGGACCCGAAGTTCGCGTCGACCGTACGCGGTGGACGGCTGCGCAAGCCGACGCGGCGCCGCCGCCTCCAGGGCGTGGCGCTGTTCGTCGTCGGTCTCGTGCTGCTCGTCGTCGGCGTCGCCGTGCCGCAGTTGTGGCTGGGTAGTTTCCCGGTGCTCAGCGTGGTCGGGTTCCTCATGATGCTCGGGGGAGCCGTCCTCGCAGTCACCTCGGTGGGTGCGAACGGCGAGGCCGCTCCGGCGAAGAACGCCGAGCCGGACAAGAACCGTTTCACCGGCCGGATGGAAGAGCGCTTCCGCCGCCGCTTCGAGCAGGAATAACCCGCCGCACGCATCTCGCGGACTCCGCACATCGCCACTGGCACATCGCCACTGGCACATCGCCACTGGCACATCGGTGCTGGGCAGGTGCGGAGTTGTCCGCTGTTCAGCGTGAGGTGACCACTTCGGACCGGGTGTCCGCCGGTGGCCGGGCGGCTCGGCGTTCCCGCATCCGCTGCACCACCGAGCGCGGCAGGAGACGCCCGCGCATCGACAGCTTGCTGCCTGCCGCGATCCCCGCCGCCACGGTGCGCACCGCGCCGTCGAGCTCACCCGGCCCGGGATGTGTGCCGCCGTACCAGCTGGCCTCCACCGCGCCCACGACCTCGCGCAGGGCCTGCTGCGCGTCCGGCTCCAGGTGGTGCTCACGCACCAGGCGGCGTGCAGCGGCACGGACGGTGTCGCTCGATGGGCTGTCGGCCCCGCGATCGGTCGACTCGGCCAGCAGCTCGTCCCAGCCTGCGCCGGCTGCGTCCGGGCCGCCACCGGCCACCGAGCCGAGGCGGCGCCTGCGGTCGCGGCCGCGCAGCACGGACGGGATGAGCGCGAGCGCCACCGCGCCGAGCGCGGCGGCGAAGGGCCACAGCGGGACGGACACGCCCTGGGGTTCGACCGTCGGCGCCGCTTCCGGCTGAGCCGACTCGGGGGTGGCGGGCTCCGGGGCCTGTTCCTCGCCGGGCTGCGTGTCGGGCGCGGGCTCGTCTTCGGCGGGGGCGGCCTGCTGGCTCGCCTGCTCGGCGCGGGCCTCCTCCACGTACGGCGGGTCGATCGTGCGGCCGTCGGTGAGCGGGGTGGGGTCGAAGGCCGTCCAGCCGATCTTGGGGAACCAGGCCTCCACCCAGGCGTGGGCATCCGACGTGGTGATCGTGCGGCTGCTGCCCTCGTCGACGCCCGCCGTGAACCCGACGGCGACGCGGGCGGGCACGCCGACCGTCCGCAGCATCACGGCCATCGCCGAGGCGAACTGCTCGCAGTACCCGGTGCGGCCGACCGTCAGGAACTCGACGAGGGCGTCGTCACCGGAACCGGGCGCGGTCTGGAGGCTGTAGGTGAACTGCGAGCCGGGTCCGGCGAACCAGTTCTGGATGGCGAACACACGGTCGAAGCCCGGGCCCGCACCGCCGATGACCTCCTGCGCGATCTGGCCGACGCGCGGGTCGACCCCTGTGGTGTCGAGGTACTCGAGGCCGACGCCGTCGATGCCCTGCGAGGCCCGCAGCTGCTGCATCGACGGGGTCGGGAGCACCGCGCGCTGCTGCCAACCGTCTTCCTGCCGGGGGCGCCCGGTGTAGCCGGTGCCGCTGGCGGCGTCGTAGAGCCACTGCGTCTCGGGCAGGTCCGCCACGTCGATCGGCTCGCCGTAGAGGGGGAGCCAGTAGTCGCGGAAGCCGACGTTGCTGATCTCGATGTCGGCGAACTCACCCGGCACGTCCGGCTGCTGCTGCACGGGCCCGGGCAGCGGGATGCCGGGTGCGGGCCGGGTGGCCTCCCACCCCCGGTCCGGGACGTACTGGCGCAGGGTGAGCGCGCGCAGGTAGGTGGGCCGGGTGAGGCCCCGCACCTCGAACAGCTCGGAGGGCGCGGCCTGCTCGAGTTGCCCGCGCAGCGCCGTGAACGGTGTGAGGCCGATCGAGCCCGTCGGGCCGCCCCCTCCGCTGCCCGCGAACCGACCGGCCGTGCCGATGAACGGGGTGATCGCACCGATGCCGAGCGCGACGATGACGGCGCCGGCCACGAGCGCCGTGCCGCCGCGGACCTGGCTGTGCAGCCCGCCCGCGGCCACCAGCAGCAGCCCGAAGCCGGCCGCCGCGCCTGCCATCGCCCACCACGGCAGGAGCTGGTCGGCCAGTGCGGCAGGCACCGCGAACACCGCGAGCAGCGGAACGCCCGCCGCCGCGGGGGCGTGCGTGAGCACCGCGGCCACGTGCACGCCGACGGCGAGCAGCCCGAACGCGGCGGTGACGAGGAAGAGGATCTCGGGGGTGGCCGCGACCGGCGCCGTGCTGGAGTCGATCTGCTGCCCGGCGCCGGCGACGAGCGCGCCGAAGTGACCGAACGCGGCGGGGCCGGGCAGGAACCCGAGCAGTGCGCCGTCGGCGAAGAAGACCGTGACGGTGACGAGCACCGCCGCGCACTGGCCGAGCACGGCGGCCACCGGGCCGAAGCGGTGCAGCAGCAGCCCGGCGGCAACCACCGCGGCCACGGTGACGAACGCGTAGCCGAGCCATGAGCCGCCCTGGACGACGGCGGTGACCGGCCCGCCGGCGAGCAGCACCGCCACCCCCGCCGCGAGCGTGGCGACCCACGGCACCCGCGCTGCAGGTGTGGCCGGTTTCGCCGCAGCAGGTTTCGCCGCAGCAGGTTTCGACGCCGACGGTTTCGCCGCTGCCGGCTTCGATCCCGCCGGCTTCGTTGCGGCGGGCTTCGGCGCCGTCGCGGTGGATGTCGTCGCGGTGGATGTCGTCGCGGTGGATGTCGTCGCCCGTGGATGCCTGCTCTGTCGATTCCCGGGCGGCCGGGCGCTGGCGGGGCACCTGGGAGGCCGTGGCCCGGCCCCGCGACGGGGGGCCCGGGTCGCGCCGCGGCGGCGGGGTGGCGGAGCGCGTCATTGCCGGCCCGCTCGCGCGAAGTCCGACGCGGTGCCGGCCACCAGCTGGTCCCACACCTGCGCCGGCGTCATCGCCGCGGTGGCGACCGCGACGTGCCAGCCTGCCCGGCGCAGGGCGGCCGCGCTCTCGGCGGCGGTGCTGCGACCGCCGGCAGGGTCCCAGGTGGCGGTGTCGCAGAGCACCGCGTGGCCGCCCGTGGGGTGGCGGGCGCACAACGGCTCGACCTGGCCGGGGGCGACCGCGCCGAGCACGGCCAGCACCTCCGTGCCCGCGGTGAGCTCCGGCCCGCCGAGGTCGGTGCGGGCGGACGGGCGCAGCCCGGCGAGCGCGTCGAGCACCTGCTCGCGACCGGACGCCGTGCCCCGCGGGGTGAGCTCGACACCGTCCTCGGTGACGAGGGTGACGGGTTCACCGCGCCCGAGCAGGTGCATGCACACGCTCGCCGCGAGGCTCACCGCGAACTCCAGGCTGGAATCGGCGCCCCGTCCGCGGTGGGCGGCGTCACGGCGGTCCAGCAGCAGCGTCATGCCGCCCCGCCACGGCCGCTCCTCGAGCCGCACCATCAGCTCGCCGTGCCGGGCGGTGCTGCGCCAGTGCACCCGGCGCAGCTCGTCGCCCTGCCGGTAGGCCCGGATCAGCACGTCGGACGTGCCCTGGCCCTGGTGGTTGAGCGCGGCGCCCGCGGTGCCCTCGCCGGTGCCCAGCGCGGGCGGCAGGCCACGGAGCGAGACGACCCGGGGGAGGACGACCAGCCGGTGTGGCTCCGCGAGCTCCTGGTCGAACTCGGCCAGGCCGAGCGGATCGGTGGCGGTGCCGGTGAGCGGGCCGACCCGGTGCACGCCGCGCAGCACCGGCTGGAGGGGGTAGGTCAGGGTGGCGGTGCCGCGGCTGGAGAGCCGGTGCACCGTGAAGCGCGGTGGTGAGTCGGCAACGGGACCAGCGGCGTCGAGCGCGGCGTCGACCAGCCGCAGCGCGCCGAGCAGCGGGCCGCCCGTCAGCTGCAGCTCGACGTCGACGGGGGAGCCGACGGGCACCCGTGGCGGCTCGAGCGCGCGCTCCGCCCGGACGGTGCGGCGGGTGCGGGCCGCGAGCAACAACGCGAGCAGCGGCAGCAGCGCCACGAACGCGCCGACACGCAGCAGGTCGCGCTCGTCGAGGATGATCGCGCACACGAAGGTGGCACTTCCGCCCGCGAGCAGGCACCGTCCGCGGGTGGTGAGACCGGAGAACCGTCCGCCGGAGGCCACGCCTCAGCCCCGGGGCGCCGGTACCGGGTGGCGGCCGAGCAGGCTGCGGACGATGTCGACAGCGGAGCGGCGCGACGCCAGCGCGTCGGGGGTGAGCAGCAGCCGGTGGGCCAGCACCGGAACTGCCACCGCCTGCACGTCGTCGGGCACCACGAAGCTACGCCCGGCGAGCGCGGCCTGCGCGCGGGCCGCCCGCACGAGCTGCAGGGTGGCCCGGGGGGAGGCGCCGAGCCGCACGTCCGGGATGCGGCGGGTGGTGCCCACCAGCTCCACGCAGTACTGGCGCACCTCCGGTCCGACACGCACCCGGCGGACGGCGTCGATCACGGCGCGCAGGCGGCGGGCGTCGGTGACCGGGCGCAGCATGTCGAGCGGCTCGGCCGCGCTGTGCTCGTCGACCATGGCGAGCTCCGCGGCGAGGTCGGGGTAGCCGACGCTGACGCGCGCGGTGAAGCGGTCGCGCTGGGCCTCGGGGAGCGGGTAGGTGCCGTCCATCTCGATCGGGTTCTGCGTGGCGACGACCATGAACGGGCTGGCGAGCGCGTAGGTGGCGCCGTCGACGGTGACCTGGTGCTCGGCCATACACTCCAGGAGCGCCGACTGCGTCTTGGGGGAGGCGCGGTTGATCTCGTCGGCGATCACGATGTTGGCGAAGACGGGGCCGGGGCGGAACTCGAACTCCGAGGTCTGCCGGTTGAAGATCGACAGACCGGTGATGTCGCCCGGCAGCAGGTCCGGGGTGAACTGCACGCGGCTCACCGAGCAGTCGATGGACCGGGCGAGCGCCTTGGCGAGGGACGTCTTGCCGACGCCCGGCACGTCCTCCACGAGCAGGTGGCCCTCGGCCAGCAGTGCGACCAGGGCGACGCGCACCACCTCGGGCTTGCCGACGATGACGCGCTGGATGTTGCCCGCGATCCGGCCGCACAGTTCCGCGACATCGCCGAAGGCGGTGTCGGCTTCCAATCCGGGGCGGCTACTCGTCGCGGTCACGAACGGTCCTCGCTGCCCGACGGTGACCTCGCAAGCTCGGCCACGTGACCCTCCTCGTGGTCGTTCACGCGTCCCGTGGGGGCGAGACGCGGGTCCAGTCTGTCAAACAGCTGCTCGTATCTCCCCTTGATGGGGTACGGCACTGTTCCCCACTCTGCCCCACGGTTCCTCGCCGTGGGCCTCCCGTGCGCCGTACGGGGGCCGACGAGCGAGCAGTAGCAGGCTGTTTCCGGCGGCGAGAAGGGTGAACCCTCACCGTCCGTGTTCGGTCAGCCGTCGCGCAAGCGGGTGGTCCCCCACATTGCCCCACCGGCTCTGACCAGGAGTTTTCCGTTTTCTTTCCGGTGCGGCGAGCGGCTGTCCGAGTTGACGGTGGGGCGAAGTGGGGTAATGTGGTGATCGCTGGGGCACAACGGGCCGCAGGTGGAGGTGGGGCCGGTGTTCCTCGGCACCTACACCCCGAAGCTGGACGACAAGGGGCGGCTCACGCTGCCCGCGAAATTCCGCGACGAGCTGCGAGGCGGGCTGATGATCACGAAGGGGCAGGACCACTGCCTGTACGTGTTCACGCGCGAGGCCTTCGCGGAGCTCGCGCAGAAGGTGGCGTCAGCTCCGCTGACCAACGAGTCCGCTCGTGTCTTCCAGCGCAACCTCTTCTCCGGCACCGACGAGCAGAACCCCGACGGACAGGGTCGCATCGCCATCACCCCCGAGCTGCGCCGCTATGCGGGGCTGACGAAGGACTGTGTGGTGATCGGCGCGTTCACCCGCGCCGAGATCTGGGACGCCGAGGCCTGGCAGCGGTACCAGGAACAGCACGAGGACACCTACGCCAAGGCGCAGGAGGAGGTGCTCCCCGGACTGATCTGACGCAGGAGGCGGACGCGGGTGATGTTCGACCCGGCGGTGCCCCCACCCGGTAGCCCTGGCGCACCTTCCCCGGTGCCAGGTCTGCCGGGTGGAGGCACCGCCGGTGGCCCGGCCGGAAACCGGGCCGGGAGCCAGCGCGGGGGCGGCGACACGGGGCAGGGAGGTGTGCGGTGGGGCAGCACGACCACGAGGGCGGTCCAGCTGGGGCCAGGCACGTCCCCGTGGCCCTGCCCCGGGTCGCCGAACTGCTGAGGCCGGCGCTCGCCGACCGGCCCTCGGTCGTCGTCGACGCCACCCTCGGTCTCGGGGGGCACGCCGCCGCACTGCTCGCGGAGCATCCCGGCCTCACCCTCGTCGGGCTGGACCGGGACCCGGAGGCGCTCGCGATGGCGCGGCGCAGGCTCGCCGCCCACGCCGATCGGATCCATCTCGTGCACGCCGTGTACGACCGCATCGCCGACGTGCTCGGGGAACTGGGGCTTCCCCGGGTCGACGGCGTGCTGTTCGACCTCGGCGTCTCGTCCTTGCAGCTCGACGCCGACGAGCGCGGCTTCTCGTACTCGCGGGACGCCGATCTCGACATGCGGATGGATCCCACCACGGGTCCCACCGCCGCCGAGGTCCTGAACTCCTACCCGGTGCCGGAGCTGGCCCGGGTGCTGCGCGAGTACGGCGAGGAGCGCTTCGCCGGCCGGATCGCCTCCGCGGTCGCCCGCAGGCGGGAGAAGGCGCCGCTGCAGCGCAGCGGCGAGCTCGTCGAGCTGCTCTACGACGCGGTGCCGGCGGCGTCCCGGCGCACCGGGGGCCACCCGGCGAAGCGCACGTTCCAGGCGTTGCGGATCGAGGTCAACGGCGAGCTGGAGGCGCTGCGGGCCGCGTTGCCCGCGGCGGTGGACGCGCTCGCCGTCGGCGGCCGGATCGTCGTGCTCGCCTACCACTCGCTGGAGGACCGCATGGTCAAGCGGGAGCTCGCGGCGCGGGCCGCGTCCCGCACGCCGGTGGACCTACCGGTCGAGCTGCCCGGGCACGGGCCCGAGCTGCGCCTGCTCACCCGCGGGGCCGAGCAGGCCGGCGCGGACGAGGTCACCGAGAACCCGCGGGCGGCGCCGGTCCGCCTGCGTGCAGCGGAACGTATCCGGGAGGCGGCGTGATGGTGCTGGACCGGGTTCATCAGGAGGAGCCGATGCTGGTCGTGAGCGGGGTGGTGTCATGAGTGCTCCGGTGACCGAGCGCGGGCGCACCGCCGTCCGCGGCCGTGCGGCTGCCATCCCGGCACAGCGGGGTTTCGCCGCCGGCGGCACCGCCGCACCGGCGGCTCCCGCCACGCAGCCGGCAACCGATCCCGCCGGCGCGCAGTCCGGGCGCCGGTCGGCCCAGCAGAAGGCCTACGCGCGCCGGGACGATCGGATGCGCCGCGTCGCCGGCGTGCGTCCGGCGCGGGCCGCGGCCGCGGGGCGGCCGCAGTTCGTGCTGCTGATCATGGTGCTGCTCGCCGTCGGGCTGGTGGCCACGCTGTGGCTGTCGACAGCTGCCGCTGCCGACTCGTACCGGCTGCAGGACGCCACTGCGGAGGCCCGGGTGCTCAGCGAGCAGGCGGAGCGGCTCAAGCAGGAGGTCGCCGTCCTCGCGTCGGCGCCCGAGCTGGCCCGCCGCGCCGGCGAGCTGGGCATGACGCCGGTGCGGGACCCGGCCCGGCTCGTGGTCGCGGTTGACGGGGGTGTCGACGTGGTCGGGCAGCCCCGGGCCGCGGTCCCCCCTCCGCCACCGGCCCCGCCCACGCCGCCTGCCGGCGCCGAGCAGCCCGCTCCGGGCGGCACCGAGGGGACCGCGCCGGGTGGTACCGCACCCGATGGCGCGACCCCGAACGAGTCGGCCCCGGACCGATCGGCCCAGGACGGCGCAGATCAGGACGGCGCAGATCAGGACGGAACAGCGCAGCTCGCCGCACCCGATGCGGACGAGGCCACGGCTCCCGAGGTGGACGGCGGCTCGCCGGCCGGGGCGGCCGAGGGTGCCCGCGACAGCGAGCGTGGCGGCACGGACGCCGAGCGCCCCTCGGCTCAGGGCGCGACCGGGGAGAGCGGTCGCAACGGGTCCGATCCGCGATCGGCCGGCCAGGACGACCCTGATGATCCGGACAGTGCGGTCCGCGCGGGTGACGGCGGGACGGACGCCGGCTGATGCCGTCGGCCCCGCCCCGGCTCCGCGCCGCAGGTGCGGCGGCCCGGCAGCCCCCCTCACCGAGGCCACAGACGCCTCGTCGCGCTCCTGACCAGACGGCGCTGGTCGCCCGCCGGCTCAAGGTCGGCCGGGTCCTGATGGTGATGGTGCTGGCGATCGCGACGCTCAAGCTCGTGGTCGTGCAGACCGTGCAGGCGGGCGATCTGAGCGCCGCCTCCCAGCGTCAGTCGACGACGAACATCCGGCTCCCCGCCGAGCGCGGCGCGATCCTGGACCGCACCGGCGAGCCGCTCGCGTTCAGCGTCGACGCCCGCGCCCTCGTCACCAACCCGCGCATGATCGCCCAGACCCGCGGCGCCGACGCCGCCCGCTACACCGCGGACATGGCGGCCGCGATCGGCCAGGCCACCGGGCAGGACCCGGCGGAGCTGCACGCGCTGCTCACCAGCGACCGCGGCTACGTCATGCTGGCCAAGCTGGTCACCCCCGAGGTCGCGCGGACGCTCTCGGAGCGGTTCCCCGAGATCGCGGAGGAGCGTCGGGAGGACCGGCAGTACCCCGGCGGCACCCTCGCCGCGAACGTCATCGGCGCCGCCACCTGGAACACCGACGAGCGCAAGCTCACCGGCCGGATCGGGTTGGAGAGCTCGCAGGACAACATGCTCGCCGGGTTCGAGGGGCTGCGCGTCGTCGACACGGCGGAGGACTCGAACGCCGTCATCCCGGGCAGCACCCGGTTCGAGCGGTCCGCGGTGCAGGGCTCGGACATGCAGCTCACCCTCGACTCCGACCTGCAGTACACCGCTCAGCAGGCGCTCACGGACTACGTGCAGCGGACCGGGGCGGACACCACGTCGTCCGCCGTGGTGCTCGACGCGCGCACCGCCGAGGTGCTCGCGATGGCGAACGGGCAGACGTTCGACCCGCGGGACCTGTCGGCGGCGGCGGCGGGGCAGCTCGGCAACAACGCCGTGCAGGGCACCTTCGAGCCGGGGTCGGTGAACAAGGTCGTCACGATGGCCGCGGCGCTGGAGGACCGGGTCGCCACGCCGAACGACGTGCTCACGGTGCCGGGCAGCATCCGCGTGGCCGACCGCACGATCCGCGACGCCTGGGACCACGGCACCGAGCAGTTCACGCTGACAGGCGTGCTGGCGAAGTCGTCGAACGTCGGCACGATCATGACGGCGCAGCGGGTGGGGGAGGAGCGCTTCGCCGACATGCTCTCCCGGTTCGGCCTCGGCCAGCGCACGGGCGTGGGCCTGCCCGGCGAGGAACCGGGGCAGGTGCCGCCGCGGGAGTCGTGGTCGGGCTCGACGTTCGGGAACCTGCCCATCGGGCAGGGCCTCACGGTCACCACCCTGCAGATGGCCGGGATGCTGCAGACCGTCGCGAACGACGGGGTGCGCGTGCCGCCCCGGATCATCTCGAGCACGACCGGACCGGACGGCGTGAAGGTCACCCCGCCCGCACCCGAGCCCGTGCGGGTGGTCTCGCCCGAGACCGCCGCGTCCCTGCGCACGATGCTCACCGCCGTCACCCAGGACGCCCACGGCCAGCGCGGCACCGGCTACCAGGCAGCCGTGCCCGGCTACCAGGTGGCCGGGAAGACCGGCACCGCGCAGCAGGTGGACCCGGCGTGCGGCTGCTACTCCCGGCAGCTCCACTGGATCACCTTCGCCGGGATGCTGCCCGCCGACAACCCGCGCTACATCATCGCGATCATGCTCGACGCCCCGGACCCGGGCACGAGCGCGGCACCGCTCTTCCACGACATCGCCACCTACCTCGCCCAGCGCGAGCGGCTGCCGGTGACCGACCAGCCGCCGCCGGTGCAGCAGCTGCAGCTGCCCTAGAGGAGTGTCGGGAGACGTCCCGAAAGTGACGCCGCGTGCGCCGTGTGGTCTTCGCAGAGGCCGTGGCCCCTGCGAAGATCACGGTCCGTGCGCGTTTCCGCCGACCGCCGCGCGCGGTAGGCCGTCCGGCGCCCGGAGGGGTGACGCACGGGCGGTGCGCGCAGGGGCGCGGAGTGCCGCGCCGGTAACCTTCCGCGACGTGTCGCCCGCGCGCGAAGCTCCCTCCGCCCCGGCCGGCGCACCACCGCGTCCGCGGTCGGTGCGACCGGTTGCGCTGGGCACCCTCGCCTCGGCGATCGGGGTGCCGGCCACCGGCGCGGCGACCGTCACCGGCGTCACGCTGCGGGCGTCCGACGTGCGCCACGGCGACCTGTTCGCCGCCCTCCCCGGCTCCCGCGCGCACGGCGCCGACTACGCCGCCGGAGCCCTCGCCGGGGGTGCGGTCGCCGTGCTGACCGACCCGGCCGGCGCCCGGCGCGCGGAGCTCGCCGGCGCGCCGCTGCTGGTGCACCCGCGCCCGCGGGACGTGCTCGGCCCCGTGGCCGCGCTCGTCCACGGCGACCCGACGACGCGCCTGCGCGTGCTCGGCGTCACCGGCACCAGCGGCAAGACCACCACGGCGCACCTGCTCGAGGCCGGTCTCGCGGCCGCGAGCCGCACCACCGGGCTGGTCGGCACCGTCGGGACCCGGATCGACGGCCGCCGCCTGCCCTCCGCGCTCACCACGCCGGAGGCGCCGGACCTGCAGGCCCTGTTCGCCGTGATGGCCGAGGACGGCGTCACGGACGTGGCGATGGAGGTGTCGAGCCACGCGCTGGCCATGGGCCGCGTCGCCGGCACGCGCTTCGCCGTGGCCGCCTTCACCAACCTGTCGCAGGACCACCTGGACTTCCACCGCGACATGGCCGACTACTTCGAGGCCAAGGCCGCCCTCTTCGACGGCCGGGCCGAGCACGCGGTGGTGTGCGTCGACGACGAGTGGGGGCAGCGGCTGGCCTCCCGGGTGCCGGGGGCGGTGACCGTCTCCACCACCGGGCCGGCGGCATGGCGGGCCGTCGACGCGCGCACGAGCCTCGACGGCACGCAGTCCTTCACCGCCCTCGCACCCGACGGCGCGCGGCTGCCCGTGCGGCTGCAGCTGCCCGGTGCCTTCAACGTCGCCAACGCCGTGGTCGCGCTCGCCTGCCTCGATGCGGTGGGTGTGCCCGCCGCGGTGGCCGCCGAGGGCTTTGCCGGCGTGGCCGTCCCCGGGCGGATGCAGCGCATCGAGGAGGGACAGCCGTTCCTCGCCGTCGTCGACTACGCCCACAAGCCGGGCGCCGTCGCCGCGTTGCTGGACGCGCTGCGTCCGCAGGTTCCGGGCCGGCTGATCATCGTGCTGGGCTGCGGCGGCGACCGGGACCGCGGCAAGCGCCCGCTGATGGGCGCGGCCGCCGCGGCTCGCGCCGAGCTGCTCGTCGTCACCGACGACAACCCGCGCACCGAGGACCCGGCCGCGATCCGCGCCGAGATGCTCGCCGGCGCGCAGGCCGAGCCGCGGGCCGGGGACCTGATGGAGATCGGCGACCGGCGCGCCGCGATCGCCGCCGCCGTGGCCTATGCGAAACCGGGAGACGCCCTCGTCGTTGCCGGGAAGGGGCACGAGACCGGCCAGGAGATCATGGGCGTCAAGCATCCGTTCGACGACGCCGCCGAGCTGGCGGCGGCCCTCACCGCGCCACCGCAAGGCACTGCAGGCACGCGGTAGCGAGCCGCGTGCACCCGAATGATCGGATACCCCCGATGAGCAGGACGAGAGCATGATCGAGATGCGGCTGGCCGACGTTGCCGCCGTCACCGGTGGACGCCTCCACCGAACCTCGGGCGAGGAGCGGGTGACCGCCGTCGAGTTCGACTCGCGCGAGATCGCGCCCGGCGGCCTGTTCGTCGCGCTGCCGGGCGAGCGGGTCGACGGGCACACCTACGCCGCGGCCGCCGTCGCGGCCGGGGCCGCCGGGGTGCTCGCCGGGCGGGAGGTCGACGCCCCCGCCGTCATCGCGCCGCCGGTGGCTCGGCAGGCCGGCACCTACCTCGACGAGAGCGACCACGACGGCGCCGGGGCCGCGGTGCTCGCCGCGCTCGCAGCGCTCGCCGGGCACGCGGTGCGGGCGCTACCGGCCACGGTGGTGGGCGTCACCGGGAGCTCCGGCAAGACCTCCACGAAGGACCTGCTCGCCGCGGTGCTCGCCCCGCTCGGGCCCACCGTCGCGCCGCCCGGGTCGTTCAACAACGAGCTCGGCCTGCCCTGGACGGTGCTGCGGGCCGACGCCGGCACCCGCCACCTCGTGCTCGAGTTCTCCGCCCGCGGGGTCGGGCACATCGCGCGGCTCGCCGCGGTCGCCCCGCCCCGGATCGGGGTGGTGCTCAACGTCGGGCGCGCCCACGTCGGCGAGTTCGGCTCGGTCGAGGCGATCGCGCGGGCCAAGGGCGAGCTGGTCGAGGCGCTCCCCGCGGGCGGGGTGGCCGTCCTCAACGCGGACGACGCGCTCGTCGCCGCGATGGCGGCCCGCGCGGCGGCGCGGGTGGTGACCTTCGGGCGGGGAGCGGCGGCCCAGGTCCGCGCCGAGGACGTGCGCCTCGACGGTGGCCGGGCCCGCTTCACGCTGGTGACGCCTGCCGGGCGCGCCGCCGTGGCGCTGCGGCTGGTGGGCGAGCACCACGTGGGCAACGCACTCGCCGCCGCGGCTGTCGCGCTGGAGCTCGGGGGGACGCCGGACGGCGTCGCCGCGGCCCTGAGCGCCGCCGAGCCCGCGTCGAAGTGGCGGATGGAGGTCACCGACCGCGCCGACGGCCTCACGGTCGTCAACGACGCCTACAACTCCAATCCCGAGTCGATGCGCGCCGCGCTGGCGGCACTCGCCGCGCTCGGCGACGGCACCCGCCGCACCTGGGCGGTGCTGGGGCGGATGGCCGAGCAGGGCGACGGCACCGGCGCCGTCCACGCCGAGATCGCCGCACTGGCCGGGGAGCTGGGCATCGACCGGCTCGTCGCCGTCGGCACGGCCGACTACCCGGGCGCCGAACCCGCCGCGGACGTGGGTGCGGCCCTCGACCTCCTGCGGGCCGAGGCCGGTCCGGGCGATGTCGTGCTGGTGAAGGCATCCCGAGCGGTCGGGCTGGAACGGGTGGCCGACGGGCTGCTGCGGGCGCTGGGACCGGTGGCGCGGTGAGAGGGGTCTTCATCGCCGCGAGCGTTGCGCTCGCGGTCTCGATCCTCATGACGCCCTACCTCATCCGGTTCTTCGCCCGGCAGGGGTTCGGTCAGGAGATCCGGGCCGAGGGCCCGCAGAGCCACCAGTCCAAGCGCGGCACCCCCACCATGGGCGGCGTCGCGATCCTCGCCGCGATCTGGCTCGGCTACATCGCCTCCCACGTGCTCACCGGCGAGCCGATCACCGCGTCGGCGCTGTTGGTGCTGTTCCTGACCACGGCACTGGGGATCGTCGGCTTCCTCGACGACTTCATCGGGCTCCGCCGCGCCCGCAACCTGGGCCTGAACAAGACCGCCAAGACCGTGGGGCAGGTGCTCACCGCCACGATCTTCGGCATCCTCGCCCTGCGGTTCGCCAACGCAGAGGGCCTCGCGCCCGCCTCGGACAGCCTCTCGTTCGTGCGCGACATCACCGTGCTGTCGTTCGGCGCCATCGGCTTCGTGCTGCTCGCCAACCTGATCATCGCCGGCTGGTCGAACGCGGTGAACTTCACCGACGGCCTCGACGGGCTCGCGGCCGGCACCGCCGCCATCGTGCTGGCCACCTACACGATCATCGGGTTCTGGCAGTTCCGCAACAACTGCGCGATCGCCAGCGCCGCGGGCTGCTACCAGGTGCGCGACCCGCTCGACGTCGCGCTCGTCGCCGCCGCGGCGATGGGTGGCTGCATCGGCTTCCTCTGGTGGAACGCCGCGCCTGCGCGGATCTTCATGGGGGACACCGGCTCGCTCGCCATCGGCGGGCTGATCGCCGGGCTGTCCATCGTGACCCGCACGGAGCTGCTGCTGGTGGTGATCGGTGGGGTGTTCGTGGTGGAGGTGCTGTCGGTGGCCGTGCAGATCGCCGTCTTCCGCACCACCCGGCGTCGCGTGTTCCGGATGGCGCCCTTCCACCACCACTTCGAGCTCGCCGGGTGGGCCGAGACCACGGTGATCATCCGGTTCTGGCTGCTGGCGGCGATGTGTGCCGCGCTCGGCCTGGGCCTCTTCTACCAGGAGTGGCTCACGGCCGCGGGCGGCGGCTGAGCCGGCCTCCGGAGCTGCCGCGAGTAGTCTCCCCGGCGCGCCACCCGCCCCCGTTGCAGCAAAGCCACTTTGCTGCAACGAGATGGCAGGAAAGTGGCTTTGCTGCAACCCGACCGACCCCGGGAGCGTGAACCCAACGATGAGGCCCGACGAGCTGGCGGGTGCCCGGGTGCTCGTGGCCGGGGCCGGGGTGTCGGGGCTCGCCGCAGCGGCGGCGCTCGTCGAGGTCGGGGCGCGGGTCACCGTCACCGACGCCCGGCCCGCCGCGCTGGCCGACCTCCCGCCCGGCGCGGAGCCCGGTGACGACCCCGACGCAGTGCCCGCGGGCACCGCGCTCGTCGTCACCTCCCCGGGCCGGCGGCCGGACCACCAGCTCGTCGCCGCGGCCGCCGCGGCGGGAGCGCCGCTGGTGGGGGAGCCGGAGCTCGCCTGGTGGCTCGGGCAGGCCCGGGAACGCCCGCCGATGTGGCTCGTGGTCACCGGCACCAACGGGAAGACCACCACCACCGGCATGCTGGCGGCGATCCTGCGCGCCGCCGGCCGCGACGCCGTGGCCTGCGGCAACATCGGCTATGCGGTCGTGGAGGCCGTGCAGGCGGGGCACGAGGTGCTTGCCGTCGAGCTGTCCAGCTTCCAGCTGCACTGGTCGCCGTCGATCCGCCCGCTCGCCGGGTGCGTGCTCAACGTGGCCGACGACCACCTCGACTGGCACGGCTCGTTCGCCGCCTACGCCGCCGCGAAGGCCCGGGCGCTCCGCGCAGGCGTCGCCGTCGCCGGGGTGGACGACCCGGCCGCGGCGGCACTGCTCGCCGAGTCGCCGGCGCCGCGGCGGGTGGGCGTCACCCTCGGCGAGCCGGCATCCGGCCAGCTCGGGGTCGTCGACGGGATGCTCGTCGACCGCGCCTTCTGCGACGACGGAGCGGGCGCGCCGCTCATGAAGGCGGCCGCCGTGCACCCGGCGGGCGCCCCCGGCATCGCGGACGCCCTCGCCGCCGCCGCGCTCGCCAGGGCCGCCGGGGTGGGACCGGACGCCGTCCGCGCCGGGCTGGACGACTTCCGGCCCGGTCCGCACCGCGGTGGCGTGGTCGCCACCGTCCATGGCGTCCGCTACCTCGACGACTCCAAGGCAACCAACCCGCACGCCGCCGCCGCGTCGCTCGCCGGGCAGGTGCCCACTCCCGTCGTGTGGATCGTCGGCGGGCTGCTCAAGGGCGCCTCCGTGAACGACCTCGTCGCGCGGCACGCGCGCGGCCTGCGCGCCGCCGTCGTGATCGGGACCGATCGCGCCGAGATCATCGCCGCCCTCGTGCGACACGCGCCCGACCTCCCCGTCGCCGAGGTCGTGCCGGGCGACGATGACGTCATGACGACCGCCGTGCGGCGCGCCGCCGCCCTCGCCCGGCCGGGTGACGTCGTCCTGCTCGCACCGGCCGCGGCCTCGATGGACCAGTTCGCCGACTACGCGGAGCGCGGCCTGCGGTTCGCGGAGGCGGCCGCAGGGCTGGACGCAGGATCGGACCCAGGATCGGACCCAGGATCGGACGCAGGATCGGACGCGGCCCCGTGACCGTGCCGTGGCCACGGGGCGGGGCCCGGACCCGGGGTGGTGGCCGGACCCGGTCGGCGCGCACCGCGTCGACGAGCACGACCGCGGGCCCGAACGGGTTGCGCCTCGCGATCGGCCGCACGGCCGCGGCGCTCGGCCAGTGGCTGCGCCGCCCGCTCACCTCGCTGCACCTCGTGCTCGGCGTGTTCGGCCTGCTCACGCTGTTCGGGCTGGTCATGGTGCTCTCGGCGTCGTCGGTGGAGTCGCTCACCGCCGACGGCTCGTCGTACTCGGTGTTCACCCGGCAGCTGATGTTCTGCGTGCCCGGCCTGCTGATGTTCTGGGTCGGGCTGCGCGTCTCCCCGAGGCGGCTGCGGGCGCTCGCACCCGCCGCGCTCGTCATCGGCGTGCTCGCGCTGGTGGCGGTCCTGTTCGTCGGTGAGACCCGCAACGGGTCGCGGGCGTGGTTCGCGTTCGGGCCGTTCTCGGTGCAGCCGTCGGAGGCGGTGAAGGTGGCGCTCACGCTGTGGGGCGCACACGTGCTCGTCGCGCGCCGTGCCGTCATGCACCGCTGGAAGTTCGCGCTGTCCCCGGTCGTGCCGGTCACGGTCGTCCTGCTGACCCTGCTGGTGCTGCAGCCCGACCTGGGCATGACGATCTCGCTGGGCATCGTGCTCGTGGCGTTGCTCTACTTCGGGGGCGCCCCGATGCGGCTGATCCTCGCCCTGAGCAGTGGTGCGATCGGCGGTGCCGTGGCGCTCGCGCTCACCGCCGAGTACCGGCTGAGCCGCATCACGGCGTTCCTCTCCCCGGAGAGCACCGACCCGCAGCAGGCCGGGTTCCAGGCCAGGCAGGCGCTCTACTCGCTCGCCGACGGCGGGCTGTTCGGGCAGGGCCTGGGTCAGGGCCGCGCCAAGTGGAGCTACCTGCCCAACGCCCACAACGACTTCATCTTCGCGATCGTGGCCGAGGAGCTGGGCTTCATCGGGGCGTTCGCGGTGCTGGCGCTGTTCGCCACGCTCGCCTACACGGGTTTCCGGATCGCCGCGCGCAGCGCCGACCCGTGGCTGCGGCTCGTCGTGGCGACCTCCACCACGTGGCTCGTCACCCAGGCCGCCATCAACATCGGGTACGTCGTGGGGCTGCTGCCGGTGACCGGGCTGCAGCTCCCGCTGATCTCCTCGGGAGGCACGTCCCTCGTGGTCACCATGTTCGTCTTCGGGGTGCTCGCCAACGCGGCGCGGCACGAACCCGAGGCCATCGCGGCGCTCAAGCAGCAGGGCCAGGGCGGGATCGCCCGGATCCTGCGGCTGCCGCTGCCCCAGCCCTACCGGGCGCCGGTCGTGCGCCCGCCGGCCCAGCGGGGGCGGGGGCGATGACGGGATCCTCGGTCGTCGCCCCGTCGATCGTCATCGCAGGTGGGGGGAGCGGCGGGCACATCGAGCCGGCCCTCGCCTTCGCCGACGCCGTGCGCGCGCTGCGCCCGGACGCCCGGATCACCGCGTTGGGCACCGAGAAGGGCCTGGACACCACGCTCATCCCGGCTCGTGGCTACCCCCTGGAGCTGATCCCGCCGGTGCCGCTGCCCCGCAAGCCGACGGCAGACCTGCTGCGGCTGCCGGGCAAGGTCCGTGGCGCCGTCTCGCGGGTGCGGGAGGTGCTCACCGGCGTCGGTGCCGACGTGGTGGTCGGGTTCGGCGGATTCGTCGCGCTGCCCGCCTACCTGGGCGCCCGCGGTCGCGTCCCGATCGTCGTGCACGAGGCGAACGCCCGGGCCGGCCTGGCCAACAAGGTCGGCGCCCGGTTCGCCGACATCGTGGCGGTGGCGGTGCCCGGCAGCGGGCTGCCCGCCGAGCAGGTGGTGGGGATGCCGCTGCGGCGGTCCATCACCGAGCTGGACCGCCACGGGCTGCGCGCGCAGGCCCGGCAGTTCTTCGGGCTGCCGCCGCAGGGCCCGGTGCTGCTCGTGTTCGGCGGCTCGCTGGGCGCGCGGACGCTCAACGCCGCCACGGCGGCCGCGCTGCCCGAGCTGCTGCGGGCCGGCATCGCCGTCCTGCACGCGCACGGCAAGGGCGGCGAGGCCGCCTCGCCGGCGCGCGGCTACCTCGGGGTGCCCTACATCGAGCGGATGGACCTGGCCTACGCCGCCAGCGACGCCGTGCTCTGCCGGGCCGGCGCCACCACCGTCGCGGAGGTGTCGGCCGTGGGGCTGCCGGCCGTCTACGTGCCGTTGCCGCACGGCAACGGCGAGCAGGCGCTCAACGCCGGCCCGGTGGTGGCCGCGGGCGGCGGGGTGCTGGTCGAGGACGCCGAACTCACGGGGGAGCGGGTGGTGGCCGAGCTCGGGCCGCTCCTGCGCGACCCGCGGCGGCTCGCCGAGGTCGGGGCCGCGGCCCGCTCGTCCGGGCACGCCGACGCGGCCGACAAGCTCGCCCGAATGGTTCTCGAACTGATCGGTGCGGCACCGGAGCCGGCCACCCAGGTGCTGCCCCCGTGGAGGGACCGATGAGCGAGCTTGCGAGCGAATCAATGTCACAGTGCCCGCGCGCAGCGCCGACCGAGCGCAGCGAGGGAGTGCGATGAGCGAGCTCGCGAGCGAATCGAAGTTGCGGCCCACCGAGCTGGCCGAGCGCGTGCATCTGATCGGGATCGGCGGCGCCGGGATGAGCGGCATCGCGCGGATCCTGCTGGCCAGGGGCACGGCCGTGTCCGGCTCGGACGCGAAGGACTCCCGCACCGTGCTGGCGCTGCGCGCGCTCGGCGCCGACGTCACGGTCGGGCACGACGCGGCGCACCTGCCGGCCGCGCCCGCCACCGTGGTGGTGTCCTCCGCCATCCGCGAGAGCAACCCGGAGCTCGCCGCGGCCCGCGAGCGCGGCATCCCGGTGGTGCACCGGGCGCAGGCGCTCGCCGCGCTGACCGCGGGGCGGCGCCTCGCGGCCGTCACCGGCACGGCCGGCAAGACCTCCACGACCTCGATGTTGACGGTCGCGCTGCAGCACTGCGGGCTGGACCCGTCGTTCGCGATCGGCGGGGACCTCGCCGCGTCCGGCTCGGGCGCCCACGAGGGCAGCGGCGACGTGTTCGTCGTGGAGGCCGACGAGAGCGACGCGTCGTTCCTTGCGTTCTCGCCGGCGGTGGCGGTCGTGACGAACGTGGAGGCCGACCACCTCGACCACTACGGCAGCGCCGAGGCCTACGTGGCGGCGTTCGACGAGTTCCTGGGCCGAATCGTCCCCGGGGGTGTCCTCGTGACCTGCGTGGACGACCCGGGCGCGGCCGCGCTCGCCGCCCGGGCCGCCGAGCGCGGCATCCGGGTGCGTCGCTACGGCCGGTCCGAATCGGCGGACGCGCGGCTCGTCGAGTTCCACCCCGACGGCACCGCCGCCCGGATCGCGCTCCGCTACCGGGATGCGGCGGGCCACGAGGGCCGCGAGCACCACCTGCGGCTCGCCGTGCCCGGCGAGCACATGGCGCTCAACGCATTGGGCGCGCTGCTCGCCGGGGTGGAGCTGGGGGCGGACGTCGCCGCGCTGCTCGCCGGGCTCGCCGCGTTCGACGGCGTCCGGCGTCGGTTCGAGTTCCGGGGCCGCGCCGCCGGGGTGGCCGTGTACGACGACTACGCCCACCACCCGAGCAAGGTCGCGGCGCAGCTGCGGGCCGCCCGCCAGGTGGTCGACGGGCAGGGCCGCGTGGTGGTGGCGTTCCAGCCGCACCTCTACTCGCGCACCCGGCAGTTCGCCGCCGAGTTCGGCGCCGCGCTCGGGCTCGCCGACGAGGTGGTCGTGCTGGACGTGTACGGCGCGCGGGAGGACCCGGAGCCCGGCGTGAGCGGCGCGCTGATCGCCGACGCCGTGCCGCTGCCGCGGGAGCGGGTGCGGTTCGTGCCCCACTGGGAGGACGTGCCCGCCGTCGCGGCCGGGGTCGTGACGCGGGGCGACCTCCTCATCACCATGGGAGCGGGCGACGTCACCGTGCTGGCGCCGGAGATCCTCCTCGAGCTGGAGCGGCGGGAGCAGGGATGAACCGCCCGGGCCGGCCGCGGGGTGGCGACCGGGTGGTCGCCGAGCGCCCGCCCGTCCGCCCGCTGCGCCCGGCCCGCCGGGTGTCGAAGGAGAGCTACCGGCGGCGCCGGATCGCCGCCCTGCTGATCGCGCTGGTGCTGCTCGTCGGGCTCGGCTTCGGCGTGCGGGTGCTGCTGTACGACGCCGGCCTGTTCGACGTCGAGCTGGTGCAGGTCGCCGGGGCCGTCACGGTGCCGGAGGCCGACGTCCTCGCGGCGGCCGCCGTGCCGTCCGGGGCCCCGCTCGCCGCGGTCGACACGGGCTCCGTGGCCACGCGGGTGGCGCAGCTGCCCCCGGTGGAGTCGGTGCACGTCGGGAGGTCGTGGCCGCACACGGTCACGGTCACGGTCACGGAGCGGGTGCCGGTGGCCACCGTGTCGACGGCGCAGGGCTCGGCGCTCGTCGACCGCTCCGGCGTCGTCTACAAGGGTGCGCCGCCCCCGGGCCTGCCCCGGCTGACCACCGCGCCCCGCTCCGACGACCCGGCCACGCTCGCCGCGGTGGCCGTGCTCACGGCGCTGCCCGAGGCGCTGCGCCCGCAGGTCGAGACCGCGGGCGCCACCGTCGCGATCCCAGGCGCTCCCGGCCAGGTCACGCTGCGCATGGTGGGTGGCAAGGAGGTGCGCTGGGGCGCGCCGGAGCGGGCGGAGGAGAAGGCCGCGGCCCTCACCGTGCTGCTCACCCAGCCCGGCCAGGTCTACGACGTGACGAGCCCGGACCTCCCCACGATCCGCCGCTGATCCCGGCGAGTCGCACCGGTCGGGTGTCGTCGAGTCGCCCGCTAAGGTGACGACCGGCCCCCGGCGGCAGGTTCCCGGGGGCGGGAGGGGAAGATCAGCATCGAAGATCGACCCCTTTGGGGGCTGGCGTGCCAGCGGCGCGCCTGCTGGACCGAGACCGGGACGAGACCTAGCGTTCTCCGTGATGGCCCGGACCCCCGGGGACGGACCCGAGCTTGACTGGAAGGTGCGCCCTTATGACGCCCCCGCACAACTACCTGGCCGTTATCAAGGTCGTCGGTATCGGTGGCGGCGGCGTAAACGCCGTCAACCGCATGATCGAGGTCGGCCTGAAGGGCGTCGAGTTCATCGCGGTGAACACGGACGCACAGGCTCTCCTGATGTCCGACGCCGACGTGAAGCTCGACATCGGGCGTGAGCTGACGCGCGGCCTCGGCGCCGGCGCCAACCCCGAGGTCGGCCGCAAGGCCGCCGAGGACCACCGTGAAGAGATCGAGGAGGTCCTCAAGGGGGCCGACATGGTCTTCGTCACGGCGGGCGAGGGCGGCGGCACCGGCACCGGCGGGGCTCCCGTGGTCGCGTCGATCGCGCGCAAGCTCGGCGCGCTGACGATCGGTGTGGTCACCCGTCCCTTCACGTTCGAAGGTCGCCGGCGGGCGGGGCAGGCCGAAGAGGGCATCACCTCCCTGCGCAACGAGTGCGACACGCTCATCGTCATCCCCAACGACCGGCTGCTCCAGCTCGGCGACGTGGGCGTCTCGCTGATGGACGCGTTCCGTTCGGCCGACGAGGTGCTGCTCTCCGGTGTGCAGGGCATCACGAACCTGATCACAACCCCGGGTCTGATCAACCTCGACTTCGCCGACGTCAAGTCCGTCATGTCCGGGGCGGGCAGTGCGTTGATGGGCATCGGGTCCTCTCGCGGGGAGGGGCGCGCGGTGCAGGCCGCGGGCAAGGCGATCAACTCACCGCTGCTCGAAGCGTCCATGGACGGTGCGCAAGGCGTGCTGCTGTCCATCGCCGGCGGCTCCGACCTCGGCCTGTTCGAGATCAACGAGGCCGCCTCGCTGGTGCAGGAGGCCGCGCACCCCGAGGCCAACATCATCTTCGGTACCGTGATCGACGACTCGCTCGGCGACGAGGTACGCGTCACCGTCATCGCCGCGGGCTTCGAGGCGGGCGGGCCCACGCACAAGAAGCTGGAACCCACCGCGTTCAAGTCACCGGACAAGCCGGCATCCGGGGTGATCGCCGCGGGGGTGAGCGGGTCCACCTCGCCGGCCACCGGCAACGGCGGTGCGCCTGCCGGCGGGAACGGCACGGCGCCTGCTGCCGTCCCCGCGGCGGCGCAGACCGGGAACCCCCCGCCGCCCGCCGCACCGTCCGGGAACGGCACGGGCAACGGCGTCGGTCACGGCAACGGTTCCGCTGCCGCGCAGTCGGCTCCCTATGGCGGCCAGGCCGCCCCGAGCCAGCCGGTACCCCCGAGCGCCCCGGCCGCACCGAACCAGGCCGGCACCCTCCCGCCGGCCGCCCCGCCCGCCGCCGCAGCGGCCGGCGGGTACACGTCGGTGCCGCGCCAGACCGAGGTCCCGCGCCGCGAGGCCACGTTCGAACCGGTGCCCGAGCCGCAGCGGCCGCACTCGACCGAGCGCACCGCGCCCCTCTACACGCAGCCGGTGGACGTCGCCGACCTCGACGACGACGTGGACGTGCCGCCGTTCATGAAGAGGTGAGCGCGCGCGTCCGGCGGGTGGTGAGCACCCGGGCGGGCGGCCGCTCGCCCGGCGACTTCGCCTCGTTCAACCTGTCCGCGCTCGTCGGGGACGATCCGGCGGCCGTGGCCGCCAACCGGGCCCGGCTGCACCGCGAGCTCGGTGTCCCGGTGGTGTTCCTGGAGCAGGTGCACGGCACCCGGGTGGTCACCGTGGACGCGGTGCCCGCCGACGGCGCCGCGGACGTGCCCGCCACCGACGCGGCCGTCACCGCCGTTCCCGGCGTCGGGATCGCCGTGCTGGCAGCCGACTGCGTGCCTGTGCTGCTCGCCGACCCCGGCGCGGGTGTCGTCGGCGCCGCCCACGCCGGGCGCGTGGGTGCCGCGGCGGGCGTGCTGCCGGCCACCGTGGCCGCGATGGAGGCGCTGGGTGCTCGCCGCCGGGCCCTCGAGGTGCTGCTCGGCCCGGCGATCTGCGGCAGCTGCTACGAGGTGCCTACCGCCATGCGCGCCGAGGTGGACGCCGCGCTGCCCGGCAGCGCCGTGCGCACCCGGCGGGGCACCCCGGGGCTGGACCTGCGTGCCGGGCTCTACCACCAGCTCACCGAGCTGGGCATCGCGCGCATCGGCGCCGACCCACGCTGCACGCGGGAGACCCCCGACCTGTACAGCCACCGCCGCGACCCGCGCAGCGGCCGCCACGCCGCGATCACGTGGCTCGATCCCCGCTGAGGACCCGGCTGATGACACACGCGAGGTTCACGGCGGTGACCGGCTCATGAGCTCCGAACGGCGGGAGGAGCTGGCGCGGCGGCTCGCGGCAGTGCGCGCGCGGATCGCCGAGGCCTGTGTCGCGGCCGGCCGCGACCCCGCGTCGGTCGGGATGCTCGCGGTGACCAAGACGGTGCCCCCCTCGGACGTCGCCACGCTGCTGGATCTCGGGCTCACCGCGTTCGGGGAGAACCGCGTGCAGGAGGCCGGGGCGAAGGTCGATGCAGTGGCCGCGCTGCGTCCGGACGCAGCCCCGCGCTGGCATTTCGTCGGGAGCCTGCAGCGGAACAAGGCCAGGTCGGTGGTGCGATGGGCCGATCGGGTGGAGTCGGTGGACTCGACCCGGCTCGCGGACGCCTTGGACGCGGCCGCACGGCGCGAAACGAAGACCGGTGGGCGCACCGATCGGTTACCGATTTTGCTGCAGTACAGCGTCGACGGTGACCCGCAGCGAGGAGGCGTGCCCCGGGAGGGTCTTTTCCGGCTCGCCGAACACGTCGCCTCATGCGCCGGGCTGCAGCTCGCCGGGCTGATGGCAGTGGCTCCGCTCGGTGCCGACCCGAATGCCGCATTCGCCGACGTCGCCGCGGCCGCAGCCGAACTGCGTGAGCGATTTCCGCAGGCCACGGTCCTCTCGGCCGGGATGAGCAGCGACCTGGAGGCCGCGATCCGGCACGGATCGGGCCTGGTGCGTGTCGGAACGGCTCTTGTAGGGGAGCGACCGTTAACCTCGCGGTGATCGTCGATCGCTGGGGCAGCGACCGGCCGTCGGGAAGTCGATGATGGGAGCGCGGATGGGCGCGATGTACCGGCTCAAGGCCTACTTCGGCATGGTGCCCGCCGAGGAGCTGGGCGAGTACGCCGACGACCCCGAGCGCTACCTGGAGTCCCGCCGCGAGCGCTCGAGCAGCGGCTACGCCAACGAGCGCTGGGACGACCGCTTCACCTACGAGGACGAGTCCGACCCCGGTCGGCGCGACCGCTACGACGACGACTGGGACCGCCGCGCGGCGCGTCCCGTGTCGGCCGATCGGGCCGTGGCCCGCGGCCCGTCCGGCATCGGATCCCCGGTCCGCGGAGCCCTCGCGATCGACCCTGACCTGCAGGAACCGCTGCGTTCGGTGCCGGCCGCTGTGCCCGAGCAGCGCGAGCGTCCCGCCACGGGTGCCGCGGCGCTGAGCCGCATCACCACGCTGCAGCCCCGCAGCTACCGGGACGCGCGCACGATCGGCGAGCGCTACCGCAGCGGAGTCCCGGTGATCATGAATCTCACCGAGCTGGAGGCCGCCGAGGCCAAGCGGCTCGTCGACTTCGCCGCGGGCCTCGTCTTCGCGCTGCACGGCGGGTTCGACAAGGTCACCAACCGGGTCTTCCTGCTGACCCCGGCCGACGTCGAGGTGTCGGCGGACGACGCGCGGATGCTGGCCCAGCGCAGCGTGTCCGGTGGCGGGTCCCCCGACGGGGAACGCGGCTTCCGGGGCGAGTGAGTACAGGGTCGCGGCTAGGATCGCGACGTGCCCCTCGCCATCCAGTTCGTCCTCTACTACGTGCTGTTCTTCTTCTGGCTCCTGCTCGTCGGGCGGATCGTGGTGGAGCTCGTGCGCAGCTTCGCGCGACAGTGGGTGCCGGTGGGTCCCAGTGCAGTCGCTCTCGAACTGATCTTCACAGCAACCGACCCGCCTGTGAAGTTGTTGCGGAGAGTGATCCCCGTCCTCCGGATCGGCGGCGTGGGACTGGACCTGTCGATTATGGTTCTACTGCTGGTCGTGTTCATACTGATGAACGTTGCCCAGCCGACGCCGTAGTGAGCCCCAGTCACACGGTGCCGCCGCCGAGGACTGCATGAGGTGATCCGATGCCGCTGACGCCCGCCGACGTTCACAACGTCGCGTTCAGCAAGCCCCCGATCGGGAAGCGGGGGTACAACGAGGACGAGGTCGACGCGTTCCTTGACCTGGTCGAGGCCGAGCTGGCTCGCCTGATCGAGGAGAACGAGGACCTGCGCGAGCAGGTCTCTCAGCTCGAACAGCGACTCGGGAACGCGCAAGCCGACCTGGAGGAGGCCCGCTCGCGGCCTGCTGCGATGAGTGGCGCGGTGTCGCCACCAACGCAGCAGATCCAGCGCCAGGAGCCGCCGATCCGTCAGATGGAGCCACCGCGCGCCATGGCGGCGCTCGGCGACACGGGCGAGGGTGGTGACCACCACGTCCAGGTCGCGAAGGTCCTGAGCATGGCCCAGGAGATGGCAGAGCGGCTCACCGCCGAAGCCAAGTCCGAGGCCGACGCGATGCTCACGGACGCGCGTACCAAGTCCGAGCAGCTCCTGTCGGAGGCCCGCGCCAAGTCCGACGGCCTCGTCAACGACGCCCGTGCTCGGGCCGAGACGATGCTCAACGACGCGCGTACCAGGGCCGAGACCCTGGAGCGGAACTCCCGCGACAAGGCCGCCACGCTGGTCGGCGACGCCGAGCGCAAGCAAGCCGAGATCATCGGCACCATCACGCGCGACAAGTCCGTGCTCGAGAAGAAGATCGACGAGCTGCGAACGTTCGAGCGTGAGTACCGCACCCGGCTCAAGACCTACCTGGAGTCGCAGCTACGCGACCTCGGGGAACGCGGCTCTGCGGCCCCGTCCGACAGCCGGTCCAGCTCGAACGGCGGATACGCCTCCACCGGCTACGGCCAACGCGCCGACGCCGGGAGCTGACCTCGACCGACCCGGGTCGTGCGGCCGAAGACGGCCGTACTTCCGCAAGACGGAGTGAGACGTGCTGCTGCTGGTCCTGATCCTCGTTCTGATCGCCTTCGGCCTGCTGGTCGTGGCGCTGCTGTCCGGCAGCGTCCTGTGGGCCTGGGTGTCCGTCGGCGTCAGCGTCGCCGCCGCGGCGGTGTTGCTGATCGACTGGCTGCAACGGCGGAGCGCGGTGAGGGCGGGCGCGGAGGCGGCCTCGGCCCCCACCGCCGAACCGCCACGTGCGCGTGCGCCTGACCTGGAGCCGGCCACCGAGGTGCTCCCGGTCATCCCGCGGTCCGCCGATGACCCTGGTCGGCCCGGTGAAACTGCGACCGGTAACCGGTACGACGACGCTGCGGACACCACGAGGACCGTCGTGATGCCCGTGGTGCAACCGTCCGCCTCTGGGGAGCGACCGCCCGGCGCTTCCCGCGATACCACCGCGTCGAGCGGGGATTCGTCACTCAGTGTGACGAAAAAGGGTGCCGCGGCTACCGCATCCACTCCATCGACGGGCACGGGCGAGGAGGGCTCCGCAGCGGCGGACTCCGCCCCGCCCACCACGGTCGCGCCGAACGCGTCCACCCCCTCTTCCCCGCCGCCGACCACCGCGCCACCGACCACCGCCGCGCCCGCCGGCCCGACGCCGCCCACCGAGGCGGTCGCGAGCGGAGGCCGCGCCGACGAGGCCGACGGGGAGAGCCCCACCGCGATGGCGCCTGCGGCCCGCGAGTCGGAGGGAGCGCCCACGGGCGCCGACCCCGCCCGGGCCGACGCCGGGTCGGCGACCGGTGACGAGCCCGCCGCCGAGGAGGCGGCCCCGGTGGCCGATCCCGCGGCCGAAGGCGGAGCGGCGGCCGAGAGCGGAGCGGCGGCCGGCCCGGACGTGGCAGGTGCCGACACCGCGGCGGCAACCGGCGCCGCGAACGGAGCGGTTGCCGATGCCGGCGCCGCCGAGTCGGAGGCCGCACCACCCGCGGCCGACGCGGATCCGCCGGAGGAACCACGCGACCCCGCGGCCGCGGCCGTCGTCGCCGGGCTGGAGGCCGAGGTGCTCGTCGTCGACGAGCAGCCGCGCTACCACCTGAGCACCTGCCGGGCCCTCGTCGGGAAGTCCACGATCCCGCTGCCGGTGCGGGAGGCCGTCGAGCTGGGCTTCACCCCGTGCGGCTGGTGCACACCCGACCGCATGCTCGCCCAGGAGCCCGCCACCCGCTAGTGCCCCGCGCGGGGTCCTGGCCCGGCGGAATATGCGGTGGCGCCGGGGCGCTACCCTGGTCGCACAGGCACCGATCCGGCCATCACCGGGGAGCCTCCGGAAGAAACACCTCGCCGTCACGTGGGGGTGGAGTAGAACCGGACGGGAGCGGCCCGTCACAGCCGTCCGAACGAGAGGCCGTCCCGCCAGGGGCGGCAAGCGGGGTGGTACCGCGGCGCTCGCGAGAGCGTCGTCCCCGTGCCGGCAGCAGCACCAGCCACGCACGAGGAGCACCACCCCATGAACGAGCGCTACCCCTCGGTTCCCGCGCATCCGTCGTTCCCCGCGCTCGAGCGTGAGGTCCTGGACGTCTGGGAGCGCGACGACACGTTCCGCGCCTCGGTCGACGCCCGGCCCACCGGCGAGAACGGCGGCAACGAGTTCGTCTTCTACGACGGCCCACCCTTCGCCAACGGCCTGCCGCACTACGGCCACCTGCTCACCGGCTACGTCAAGGACGTCGTGCCGCGCTATCAGACCATGCGCGGCAAGCACGTCGAGCGCCGGTTCGGCTGGGACACCCACGGCCTGCCCGCCGAGGTGGAGGCCGAGCACCAGCTCGGGATCAAGGACAAGTCCGAGATCGACGAGATGGGCGTGGCGGCCTTCAACGAGGCCTGCCGCACGTCGGTGCTGCGCTACACCGGTGAGTGGCGCGACTACGTCACCCGCCAGGCCCGCTGGGTCGACTTCGACAACGACTACAAGACGCTCGACCTGGACTACATGGAAAGCGTCATGTGGGCCTTCAAGACCCTGTGGGACAAGGGTCTGGTCTACCAGGGCTTCCGCGTCCTCTGGTACTGCTGGCACGACGGCACGCCGCTGTCGGCCACCGAGACCAAGATGGACGACGTCTACCTCGACCGGCAGGACCCGGCGGTCACGGTGGGGCTGCGGCTCGCCGCTCCCGGCACCGACCTCCACGGTGCGCTCGCCCTCGTCTGGACCACCACCCCCTGGACTCTCCCGTCCAACCTCGCCATGGCCGTGCACCCCGAGGTGGAGTACGCGCTGGTGGCTGCGGACGGGGAGCGGTACGTCCTCGCCGCCGCCCGCGTGCCCGCCTACGCCCGGGAGCTGGGGGAGGAGCCGGACGTCCTGCGGACGTTCCGTGGCTCCGAGCTGCTCGGCCTGTCCTACACCCCGCCGTTCGACTTCTTCACCGGCTGGGAGAACGCCCACCGCGTGCTCGCCGCCGACTACGTCACCACCGACGACGGCACGGGGCTCGTCCACATCGCGCCGGCGTTCGGTGAGGAGGACAAGGTCGTCACCGACGCGGCGGGCATCCCGGTCGTCGTGCCGGTGGACAGCAAGGGCGAGTTCGACGAGCGCGTGCCCCCGTACGAGGGCATGCAGGTCTTCGACGCCAACCCGCACATCATCAGCGATCTCAAGCACGGGGCCCCGCACGCGCTCGGCGTGCTCCTGCGCCACGAGACCTACGACCACCCGTACCCGCACTGCTGGCGCTGCGGCAACCCGCTGATCCAGCGCGCGGTGGACTCGTGGTTCGTGCAGGTCACGGCGTTCCGGGACCGGATGGTCGAGCTGAACGAAGAGATCACCTGGGTGCCGGGGCACATCAAGGACGGCCAGTTCGGCAAGTGGCTGGAGAACGCCATCGACTGGTCGATCTCCCGCAACCGGTACTGGGGCTCCCCGATCCCGGTGTGGGTGAGCGACGACCCGGCCTACCCGCGCACCGACGTCTACGGCTCGCTCGACGAGCTGGAGCGCGACTTCGGCGTGCGGCCCACGGACCTGCACCGGCCCTACGTCGACGACCTGACGCGGCCCAACCCGGACGACCCCACCGGGAAGTCCGTGATGCGCCGGGTGCCCGAGGTGCTCGACTGCTGGTTCGACTCGGGCTCGATGCCGTTCGCCCAGGTGCACTACCCGTTCGAGAACCGCGACTGGTTCGAGCACCACTACCCGGGCGACTTCATCGTCGAGTACAACGGGCAGACCCGCGGCTGGTTCTACACGCTGCACGTGCTGGCCACGGCACTGTTCGACCGGCCGTCGTTCCGCTCCTGCGTCGCCCACGGCATCGTGCTGGGTGACGACGGGCAGAAGATGTCCAAGTCGCGCAAGAACTACCCGGACGTCAACGAGGTGTTCGAGCGCGACGGCTCCGACGCCATGCGCTGGTTCCTCATGGCGAGCCCGATCCTGCGCGGCGGCAACCTCGTCGTCACCGAGCAGGGCATCCGCGAGGGCGTACGCCAGGCGATCCTGCCGCTGTGGAACACCTGGTACTTCCTGTCGCTCTACGCCGGGCGCCGCGGCGTGCGGCGAACGGACTCGCCGCACGTGCTGGACCGGTACGTCCTCGCCCGCACCGCCTCGCTCGTCGACGAGCTCACCGCCGCGTTCGACGTCTACGACATCGCGGGCGCCTGCGAGCGGGTGCGGGACCACGCCGAGGCACTGACCAACTGGTACGTGCGCCGCTCGCGGGACCGGTTCTGGGCCGGCGACGAGGATGCGGTCGACACGCTCCACACGGTGCTCGAGGTCACCTGCCGGGTCGCCGCCCCGCTGCTGCCGCTCACCACGGAGAAGATCTGGCAGGAGCTCACCGGCGAGCGGTCCGTGCACTTGGCCGACTGGCCGTCCTCGGCCGAGCTCCCGCACGACGACGCACTGGTCACGGCCATGGAGCGGGTGCGGCAGGTGGCCTCGGCCGCGCTGTCGCTGCGCAAGGCCCGTGGGCTGCGGGTGCGGCTGCCCCTCGCGCAGCTCACGGTGGCCGCCGCCGACGCCGAGTCGCTCGCCCCGTTCGCCGACATCCTGCGGGACGAGGTGAACGTCAAGGAGGTCGTCCTGACCACGGGCGTCGCCGCCCACGGCCGGTTCGAGGTGGCCGTCAACGCCCGTGCCTGCGGGCCGCGGCTCGGCGGCGACACGCAGAAGGTGATCCGCGCCGTGAAGTCGGGGGAGTGGTCCCGCAACGAGAGTGGCACCGTCACCGCCGCCGGGATCGAGCTCTTCGAAGGGGAGTTCACCGAGAAGCTCGTGGCGGCCGACCCGGACTCCACCACCGCACTCCCGGGTTCCACCGGGCTCGTCGTGCTCGACACCGCGATCACCCCGGCGCTCGCCGCCGAGGGCACCGCCCGCGATGTCGTGCGCGTGGTGCAGCAGGCCCGCCGCGACGCCGGCCTGGACGTGGCCGACCGGATCGCGCTCACCCTCGACGGCCCGGCCGCCGTGCTGGACGCCGTCCGGGCGCACGAGGCGTTCGTCGCGGGGGAGGTGCTCGCGGTCTCCGTGGCCTACGCCCCGGTTGCCGAGCCGACCCTGCGCGGCACGGTCGCCGCCCCGGACGGCCCGAGCGCGGAGATCGCCGCCCTGGTTGCCCGCACCTGACCCACCTCCCGTCGAAACGCGGAACTCACGCGTCGAAACGCGAGACTCACCCTGTCAGAACGCGAGACTCGCGCCCCTCGGGCGAGTCCCGCCCTCGGGCGAGTCTCGCGTTTCGGCAGGGTGAGTCCCGCGTTTCGACGGGGCGAGTCCCACGTACTGACAGGGTGAGTCTCGCGTTCGGCGGGGTGAGTTCCGCGTGCGGCCGGGACGAGGTCGTGGCGCTGTGTGGCGGCCGGGCGGAGCCGGCCACCCGGCCGGCCGAACTCATGACCTGATCGGGCTGCTCGGGCGGGCGCGGGGAGGCATACTCGACCGGCATGGGAAGACCTGCGGCCACCCGATGGGCCGAGCTCCAGGAGGGCCGCGGGATCCCGCCGGAGATCCTCGCGCGAGCGCCCGCCGACCCGTGGCACCACGAGGTCACCTTCTTCGCGCCCCCGGCCGAGCCCGTTGACACCCCGTCGCGCCGGGCCGCGTGGGCGCTGCTCCCCGAAGGCGGCAGCGTGCTCGACGTCGGCTGCGGTGGGGGTGCGGCCTCGTTCGCGGTCGCCGAACGGGCGGGCCACCTCACCGGCGCCGACCAGCAACAGGACATGCTCGACGCGTTCGCGTCGGAGGCCCGCGCCCGCGGCGTGCCGCACCGCACGGTGCTCGGCCGCTGGCCGGGCGCCGCGTCCGACGCCGGCACCGCCGACGTGGTGGTGTGCCACCACGTGCTGCACAACGTCGTCGACCTCGTGCCCTTCCTGGAGGTGCTCACGGCGGCCGCGCGGTGCGGTGTGGTCGTCGAGATGATGAACGAGCATCCGATGGCCTGGCTCGACCCGCTCTGGGTGCGGTTCCACGACCTGCACCGGCCCCGGCCGGCCACCACCGACGACGCGGTCGCCGTGCTGCGCGAGCTCGGTGTCGACCCGGCCGTGCGCAGGTGGGAGCGGTCGGTGCCGCCCCGGCAGGACCCTGCGTGGGTCACGCGCCGGTTGTGCCTGCCGGAGGACGCGGTGCCCGAGGTGGCCGATGCCCTGGAGGAGCTGGAGCGTTCGCGGCTCGCGGCCACGCTGTCCTGGCCGGCCCGCTGACCGCTACCTGGACCTGCCTGGACCCGCCGGTCAGCGGGTGGGGCGGACGGTCACATCGCCGGTGTCGCTGCTGGCGTGCAGGGTGCGGGTTGAAGCCGGGTCGAGCGGCACGAGCACGCGTTCGTCGCCGGAGTCGGAGCCGGCATCCACGCGGTAGGTGGTGTCGGCCGGCACGGCCAGGGTGATCTCGCCGGTCTCGGTGGTGGCGTCGACCGACTGCGGGGCCACCAGCAGCTCCAGCCGCAGGTCGCCCGTGTCGGAGTCGGCCCGGAGCACCTCGGTGCGCAAGGACTCGCCGTTGATCTCGCCCGTGGCGCTGCGCAGGTCGAGTCGGCCGGTGAGGTCGAGGACCGTGATGTCGCCGGTGACCCGATCGATCGTCAGCGGCCCGCTGAGCCGGCTCGCCGTGACATCGCCGTCGGCCCCGTCGATCGCCACCTCGAACGAGGGTGGCACCTCGATCGCGTACCGGACGTCGCAGGGGCCGGCGGGGAACTCGGTGCAGCTCGCGTCGAGCCGGATGCCGGCGGGCGTGGACTCCTCGACGAGGTCGGGCTCGCCCAGCCCGTACCGGACGCGGGTGTGCACGTGGACCTGCCCGTCGCTGCTCGGGCCGACCACGACGTCGCCGTCGGCGTCGATCTGGACGCGGCTGGTGGCGGGGGTGAACGTGCTCGTGCGCTCGACGGTGTGGTTCATGACCTCGGACAGCAGTGCGAACACGCCGCTGCCGCAGACCAGCACGACGAACAGGGCGGCGGCGGCCACCACGACGGGGCGGGCCCGTGGGGGCGCGGGGGCGGTCACGGGTCAGTCCTCCAGGTACTTGAGCACGGCGAGCACGCGCCGGTGGTCGGTGGGCGCCGCGGGGAGCGCGAGCTTGCCGAAGATCCCGCTGATGTGCTTCTCGACCGCGCCCTCGCTGACCACGAGCTCCGCCGCGATGCCGGCGTTGGAGCGGCCCTCGGCCATGAGCTCGAGGACATCGCGCTCCCGCCGGGTGAGCGCGGCGAGCGGCGCGGCACGCCGGGAGCGGGCGAAGATCTGCGAGACGACCTCGGGGTCGAGGGCGGTGCCGCCGGCGCGGACCCGGTGCAGCGCCTCGACGAACGTGTCGACGTCGGCCACGCGGTCCTTCAGCAGGTAGCCGACGCCGCGGGTGTCGCCGGCGAGCAGCTCGGTGGCGTAGCGCTCCTCGACGTACTGCGACAGCACGAGCACCGCCACCGCCGGCCAGCGTGACCGGATCACCAGCGCCGCCCGGAGGCCTTCATCGGAGTGGGTGGGCGGCATGCGGACGTCCGCGAGCACGACGTCGGGCTGCTGCACGGCGATCGACCGCAGGAGCGACTCGCCGTCGCCGACGGCGTCGACGACCTCGAACCCCGCCTCGGTGAGCAACCGCGAGAGGCCTTCCCGCAGCAGCACCGAGTCCTCGGCCACCGTGACGCGCGCGGCGGCGATCGGGGGAGCCGTCATCGGGCGAGCTCCGCGGGCGCCGTCGGCAGCTCGACGGTGAGCACGGTGGGCCCGCCGACGGGCGAGTCGACGCGCAGCTGCCCGTCGACGCCGGACACCCGGTCGGCGAGACCGCGCAGGCCGGTGCCGCGGTCGGGGTCGGCGCCACCGACGCCGTCGTCGGTGATGGTGATCCAGACCGGCCCACGGCCCTCGCGCTGCACCGCGACCGACGCGTGGCCGGCCTGGGAGTGGCGGGCGACGTTGGTGAGCGCCTCGGCCACCACGAAGTAGCCGATCGCCTCCACGGTGGCGCTCGGCCGCTCGTCGAGCTCCACGGCGAGCTGCACCGGCACCGGGCAGCGCACGGCGATCGCGGAGAGCGCCGCGTCGAGGCCGCGGTCGGTGAGCACCGGGGGGTGCAGCCCGCGGATGAGCCCGCGCAGCTCGGTGACGGCGTCCTTGGCCTGCTGGTGGGCGTCGTCGAGCAGCTCGCCGACCGCGGCCGGGTCCTGCTTGTAGCGGGTCTTGGCCCGGCCGAGCGTCATCCCGAGCGCGACGAGCCGCTGCTGCGTGCCGTCGTGCAGGTCGCGCTCCAGCCGGCGCCGTTCTGCCTCGCCGGCGTCGACGACGCGCGCGCGGCTGCGTTCCAGCTCGTCCACGCGGCGGGCGAGCACCTCGGGCACCGGCCCGAGCAGGGCACGGGCGACGGCGACGTCCGCAGCCGCCAGCCCGCGCAGCACGGCGGGAGCGGCGAGCAGCAGGACGAGGCCGAGCCCGGCGAACAGGGCGCGCCCGGCCCCGGTGTCGGCGAACGGGATCCCGAACGCGGTGGTGCCGTCCCCCGGGCCCACCAGGCCGAGCAGCGGCATCGCCAGCAACGTCAGCGCCCCGGTCAGCAGCACGTAGGTGACCCCGCTCATGAGCAGGCCCAGCGGCGCGGCGAGCAGCTGGTGCACGGCCCGGCGCCGCACTCCGGGGTCGCGCCACAGCACGCCCCCGTAGCGCAGCGGGTGGGGCTGGAGGGGCGGCATCGGCTCCGGGTCGATCTCGACGCCGAGCAGCAGGCGGTAGCGCGCGCGTTCGATGCGTGCCATGCCGGCGCTCACCCACGCCGTGACGATCCAGACCGGTACCCCGAGCAGCGCGAGCGGCAGCAGCACGACGCTGAAGAGCAGCCCGATGCCCAGCACGAACGCGTACACCGCGCCCACCACGGTGTCGAGCAGCAGGTGGGCGGCCGCGAGCCAGGTGGAGGGCGCCACGAGCGCGCGCAGCGGGTCGCGGTGCTGCGGGCGGGCAACAATGGCGCTGTCCACGGGCGACGCGATGACCATGCAGGAAGGTTATGGAGCCGCGTGGGGCGGGCACCATCCCGTTCGTCCCCGCCCGAGGGTGGGGACAACCCCCCGTTCAGATGTGTCCACACGGCAGCACACCCGTTCCTGGTTCCATGATCGGCGGGATCGGGGTGGCGGCCGCGCACACCCGCTGACCGACCCGGTTCCGCCTGCAGGCCCTGCGACCTGCGCCGATACCGTGTGCGGGCGGAGGTGGGAATGGCGAGCCTGGAGATAGTGCTCGGCGTCGCGGCCGCCGTGGTGCTGCTCGGGGTGTTCGCCGTGCGGATCTCGGTCGGCCTCGGGTTGCCCTCGCTGCTGCTCTACCTCGGGATGGGGATCCTCCTCGGCGAGTCCGTGGTCGGCATCCAGTTCTCCGACGCCCCGCTCACCGAGTCGATCGGTTGGGCGGCGCTGGTGCTGATCCTCGCCGAGGGTGGGCTGACCACGCGGTGGGCGGCTGTGCGGCCCTCGCTGGCCGTGGGTATCGCGCTCTCGACCGTCGGGGTGGCAGTCAGCATCGGGGTGGTCGGGGTGGCGCTGCACCTGCTGCTGGGCCTGGATTGGCGTGCCGCGTTCCTGTGGGGCGCGGTGCTGTCCTCCACCGACGCCGCCGCCGTGTTCAGCGTGCTGCGCGGGGTGGGTGTCTCGCCACGGCTGGCCGGGATGCTGGAACTGGAGTCCGGGTCCAACGATGCGCCCGTCGTGATCGCCGTGGTCCTCCTGGCTTCTGCCGATCCGATCACATGGCTCACTCCCGTGCTGGTGGTCTACGAGCTGGCAGCGGGCGGGATCATCGGCGGGCTTTTCGGGCTCACCGGGGCGTGGGCGCTGCGGCGCGGCGCGCTGCCCGCCACCGGCCTGTACCCGCTCGCGGCGCTCGCCGTGTGCGTCCTCGCCTACTCGGCGGGGCAGCTCGCGCACGCATCCGGCCTGCTCGCCGTGTACGTCGCTGCGCTGGTGCTGGGCAACGCCGACCTCCCGCACCGCAACGACGTCCGCTCGTTCGCCGAAGGGACAGGCTGGCTGGCTCAGATCGGGCTGTTCGTGCTGCTCGGGTTGTTCGTCTCGCCGCCCCGGCTGGTCGATGCGCTCGTGCCGGCGCTCGTCGCCGGGGTGGTGCTCATCGTCGCCGCGCGCCCGCTCTCGGTGCTGGTGGCCGCGGCGCCGTTCCGGGTGCCGTGGCGCGAGCAGGCATTCCTGTCCTGGGCCGGTCTGCGCGGAGCGGTACCCATCGTGTTCGCGCTGGTCGCCCTCATCGAGGGGGCACCGAGCGGGCCGGCGCTGGTGGATGTCGTGTTCGTGCTGGTCGTGGGACTCACCCTGCTCCAGGGCACCACGCTCCCGTGGGTCGCGCGGCTGCTGCGGGTGTCGCGGGAGGCGGAGCCGCGGCAGATCTCCGTGGACGCCGCCCCGCTCGACGCGCTCTCCGCCGACCTCCTGCAGATCCAGGTGCCCGTCGGGTCGCGGCTGCGGGGGGTGTACCTGCGAGAACTGAGGTTGCCCCAGGGCGCCACTGTGAGCCTCGTGGTGCGGGGCGGCCACGGCTTCACCCCCACCGCGGACACGCGGCTGCGTGAGCGGGACCAGCTGCTCGTCGTCACCACCGCCAAGGCGCGGCAGGCCACGGAGGACCGGATCCGAGCGGTCGACCAGCGCGGACGCCTCGCCCGCTGGCACGCCGGACAGGAGGCGGCCGACGGTAGGGGAAGATGGACGGGTGAGCGAGCAGAGTGAGGGACCCGGTCCGGGCCGATCCCCGGACACCGTGCCGGACCGCGGGTCGACCATCGCGGCGGTGCCCAAGGTCCGCCTGCTGTCGCTGATCGCCGTGGCGGTGCTCGCCCTCGACATCGTCACGAAGGTGGTCGCGGTCGCGCAGCTGGAGGACCGGGAACCGGTTGAGATCCTCGGCGGCCTCGTCTACCTGCAGCTCCTGCGCAACCCCGGCGCCGCGTTCTCCCTCGCCACCGGGTACACGTGGGTGCTCACGATCGTCGCGGCCGCCGTTGTCGTCGTGATCGTGCGGGTGGCGCGGCGGCTGCGGTCCACCGGGTGGGCGATCGCGCTGGGGCTCGTGCTCGGCGGCGCGCTGGGCAACCTCACCGACCGCCTGTTCCGCTCGCCCGGCCCGCTGCAGGGCCACGTCGTGGACGTCGTGTCGCTCCTGGCCCCGGACGGCCGCGTGTGGCCGGTGTTCAACCTCGCCGACTCCTCGATCGTCTCCGGGGGTGTGCTGCTGGTGCTCCTCGCGCTGCTCGGGAGGGAGCTCGACGGCACGCGCACCGCGCCGAAACGGAAGCGGTCCGGGGAGGACGAGTCCGCCGGTGAGTGACACCCGCCAGCTCCCCGTGCCCGACGGCCTCGACGGCATGCGCGTCGACGCCGGCCTGTCCCGTCTGCTCGGCCTCTCCCGCACGGCGGCGGCCGCGCTCACCGAGGACGGTCGCGTGGCCGTGGACGGGCGCGCGGCCGGCAAGTCCGACCGGCTGACCGCCGGCGCGTGGCTCGAGGTGCAGCTGCCCGACCCCGAGCCGGTGACGCCCATCACCGGGCCGGAAGAGGTGGTGGCCGGGCTCACCGTGCTGCATGCCGACGACGAGATCATCGTCGTCGACAAGCCGGTCGGTGTGGCGGCGCACGCGAGCCCCGGCTGGACCGGCCCCACCGTGCTGGGCGGGCTCGCCGCGCTCGGCTACCGCGTCTCCACGTCGGGCACCGCCGAGCGGCAGGGCATCGTGCACCGGCTGGACGTGGGCACCACCGGGGTGATGGTCGTCGCGGCCGCCGAACACGCGTACACGGTGCTGAAGCGCGCGTTCAAGGAGCGCACGGTCGACAAGCGCTACCACGCGGTGGCCCAGGGCCACCCCGACCCGTCCAGCGGCACCATCGACGCCCCCATCGACCGGCACCCGCGCCACGACTACCGGTTCGCCGTGGTGGCGGGCGGCAAGCCCAGCGTCACGCACTACGACACCGTCGAGGCGTTCCGCGCGGCGTCGCTCCTGGACGTGCGGCTGGAGACCGGGCGCACCCACCAGATCCGCGTGCACCTCGCCGCGCTGCGCCACCCCTGCGTCGGCGACATCACCTACGGCGCCGACCCGGTGCTCGCCAAGCGGCTCCAGTTGCAGCGGCAGTGGCTGCACGCCCGCTCGCTGGGCTTCGAGCACCCGGCCGACGGGCGCCGGGTGGAGTTCACCAGTCCCTACCCCGCCGACCTGGAGCGGGCCCTCGATCTCCTGCGTGACTAGTGCGCCCCGACCCCCCGCGTCACCGCGTCCCGGCCGGCGTCGGACACTGGACGGTCGGATGGTGTCGGGGGGTGGAGCGTGACCGGGCGGGCCAGGACGGGGGTCCTGTTGGCGTGCGCTGCCGTCGTGCTGCTCGTCGCCTGGTACGCGGGCTCGCAGTTCCCGGCCGGCACGCCGGCACCCGCCCCCGGGTCGGTGCGGCTCGGCCCGGAGCCGGGGGAGGACGTGCCCGCGTACCTGGCCCGGTTGCCCGCCGAGCTGCCGGCGCCCGGGGTGGAGGCGCTCGCCCTCGTGCAGTTCGCCGCCGAGCTGCCGGGCTCGGTGGCGGTACCCGCCGTCGCCGGTGCGGTGCCGGTCACGGCGGTGCTGCGGGTACCGCTCTCCCGCGTCCAGACGGCGCTGCGGTTCGAGCCCCTCGAGCAAGGTGTGCCGCTGCCGGCCGCGCTCGACGCCGCGCGGCAGCGAGCCCAGCAGGAGGCCGCGGCCGACACCCGGCGGCAGGCGGGGCGTGCCGCGGGCGTGGCGGCGGCGGAGGCCGGGGTGCTCGCCGACCCGGCCGCGCCGTGCGTGCTCGCGATCGTCGTCCGGGCGGAGCGGGCGAGCCTCGACGCGCTGGCCGCGCGGCCGTACGTGCGAGCCGTGCACGCGGCCCCGGCCGGGGTCACCGCGCGCGAGCTGGCCATCGCCCCGCTGCTGCCCGGACAGGTCGAGCGCGCCGACCCGCTGCCCGACGACGGGGACGTCCCGTGAAGGGCGGTACCCCGACCGGCGGGTGGGGGTTTACCCCCGGATGGACTCGGTGGAGATCCTGATGTCCGTCTCAGTGCTGGGCTGGCACGGTATGCCCATGACGTCGACCGGGGGGACCGGGCGGGAGGCCGCGGGAGGGGCGTGGGCGGGGGAGGCGATCGTCACGGCGTCCGTGATCGTCGCGCTCCTGCCCCTCGGGTTCCTGCACCTGAGGAGCAGCGGGTCGATCGATCCGCTCACGGCCGTGATCAGTGACTACGTCTTCCAGTCGGGCGGCTACACGCTGCTCGGCGCCGCCGCGATCAGCCTCGCGGTGGCCTGCGTCGTGCTCGCCACCGGCCTGCGCCGCGCCGAGCTGCCCGCCTCCCGCGCGCCCGCGACGCTGTTCGTCACCGCCGCGGTGGGCCTCGTGCTCGTGGCGCTGTTCCCCACCCACACTCCCGGTACGACACCCGGGCTCGTCTCCACCGTGCACCGGGTGGCGGGTGGCTGGGTGTTCGCGGTACTGCCGCTGGCCGCGTGGCTGGTGGCCCGGCGCGCCCGCTCGGCGCCGCCGTGGCGGCCCGCTGCGCGCCCGCTGGCCTGGGCGGCCGGGATCGCCGGCGTGGTGAGCGTCTTCTTCATGCTGAATCATGTTCCGATCGTTATCGCGGGTTCACCGTTATTTCCCTTCCTCGGCGGGGTGCAGCGTGTTCTCTATGCAGCGGTGATGGTGGTACTGGTGATGACGGCCCGGGCGACCCGGCTCGCGACCGAGCGCGTCCACAGCCTGGTGGAGGTCCCGGCATCGCCCAGGCTGCGAGGTGCCGCATGATCAGCATGATCAGTGAGCTGGCCGGACCGGGCCTTGCCATCGTCTTCGCGCTGCTCGGTGCCGTGTGCTTCGCCGGCGCCGCGGTGTTGCAGCACAGCGCTGTCAGCGCCGGTTCCCGCCGCGACGCGGACGACCAGCCCGGCAAGGTGCTGTCGCTGCGCGGCCTGCGCGAGATCACCCGCCGCCCCGGCTGGCTCGCCGGCCTCGCCCTCGCCGGCGGCGGCTCCGTCCTGCACGCCACGGCGCTCGTGCTGGCGCCCCTGTCGGTCGTGCAGCCGCTCGGCGTGCTGGCTGTCCCGATCGCCGTGCTGCTCACCGCGATGCGCACCGACCGCAGGCCCGCGCCGGGCGTGGTCGTGGGAGTGCTGCTCAGCGTCGCCGGCGTCGCGGTGTTCGTCGGCGCCGCAGCCGGCACCGCCGTCAGCTCGCCCCCACCCGACCAGTCCACCCTGATCGCGAGCCTCATCGTCGCGGGCGTCGTGCTCGCGCTCGCCGCGCTGGGCCTCGCCCGCTCCGGCTGGGTCCGCTGCGTCGCCTGCGCCATGGCAGGGGCGGCGGCGTTCGGCCTGGTGTCGGCACTCGTGCGGGCGGTCTCGCAGTCCGTCGTCGCCGGTGACGTCGGGCCGCTGGAACTCCCCGTGCTCGCCGCCGTGGCCGGCATCGCGGCCGCCGTGCTCGTCGGCGGGTGGCTCGTGCAGCAGGCGTTCGCGTCCGGGCCGCCCGAGGTGGTCATCGCCTGCCTCACCGTCGTCGACCCGATCGTCGCCGTGCTGCTGGGTGCCGTGCTCCTCGGCGAGGGCGTCGCCACGCCCGTCGAGACCTGGTTCCTGCTGGCCGGTGCCGCGATCACCGCCACCGCGGGCGTGATCGCACTCGCTCGTCACCACCCCGACGCGGCGGCCGCGCGAGCCGCCCGTCTCGGCCCGGGAGCCGCAGCACAGCCGCTGCCGTCCCCGCCGGCCACACCATCCCCGCCGGACGCGCAGTCGCGCCCGGCCGACCCCGTGCACCGCCGGTGATCCCCAGCGCCGGTACCTTTCCACTCGAGAGGACACACTCGTGAAGCCGCTTCGGATCCTGATCGGCGCGGAGACCTACCCGCCCGACGTCAACGGCGCCGCACGCTTCGCCGAGCGCCTCGCCACCGGACTCGCCGGGCGCGGACACGAGATCCACGTCGTCGCCCCGTCGCCCACCGGACCCGCGTCGCGTGAGGTCCGCGCCGGCGTCACCGTCCACGGCGTGCGCTCGTACAGCTACTACCAGCACGAGGGCTTCCAGGTCTGCATGCCGTGGGAGGCCTTCCCGGCCACGGCCGCGCTGATCGACGAGATCGACCCCGACGTCGTGCACACCAACGCGCACATGGTGGTCGGGCGCGGGGTGGTCAACGCGGCGCACCGCACCGGCCGTCCCCTCGTCGCCACCAACCACCTCATGCCGGAGAACCTCATCGGCTACAGCCCGATCCCACGGCCGCTGCGGCGCGTGTTCCACGCGTGGGCGTGGCGTGACCTCGGCCGGGTCTTCGGCAAGGCCCAGGTGGTCACGGCGCCCACCCCGCGCGCGGTCGAGCTGCTCGTCAAGCACGCCCGCCTCGTCGACGCCGTCCCGGTCTCCTGCGGGATCGACGCCGACCGCTACCGCACCATCCCCCACACCCCGGGCCCCGTCCCCACCGTGCTGTTCGTCGGCCGCCTCGACCAGGAGAAGCGGGTCGACGAGCTGATCAGGGCGTTCGCCGCGCTGCCCGCGGAGCTGCCCGGCCGGCTGGAGATCGTCGGCGACGGGGCGCGCCGCGAGGACTGGACGGCGCTCGCCGCCGGCCTCGGCGTCGGGGAACGGGTCCGTTTCCGCGGGTTCGTCTCCGAGCAGGAGCTGCTCGAGGCCTACGCCGGCGCCGACGTGTTCTGCATGCCCGGCGTCGCGGAGCTGCAGAGCCTCGTCACCCTCGAGGCGATGGCCGCCGGGCTGCCGGTGCTGGCCGCCGACGCCATGGCCCTGCCCCACCTCGTCCGGCCCGGCCGCAACGGGTGGCTCTTCACCCCCGGCGACGTCCCGGAGCTCACCACGCGGCTCGCCGCCCTCCTGAGCGACGCCGCCACCCGGCGCCGGATGGGCGCCGCGAGCCGCGAGATCGTGGCGGCCCACGGGGCCGAGGCCACCCTCGACCGGTTCGAGGGCATCTACGAGCAGGTGCTCGGCCGCGTGCCGGTGGAGGCGCGCCGGGCCGCCTGAGGTGATCGATCCGATATCCGGGAATCGGCCCTCAAGAGGACGCTCAGGGTGATCTCGCGACGATCAACGCTCCATGATCGGTCCGAGATGAAGACGGAACGCCCCGCCCAGGGCGCTGAGCCGCACCTCGGAACGATCATCCGCGCAACTGTTATCCGACATCAGGGGCGGGCGGACGCCACCCGTTCCAGGAGGGCCAGGAGGATGCGGGCCGAGGACGACCAGCTGTAGTGCTCCGCGCGGGCCCGGGCCGCCGCGGAGCGGCGCTCCCACACCTCCGGGTCGTCGAGCTCCCGTACCGCTCGGACGAAGCCGTGCACGTCGTCCGGGTCGACGTAGGCCGCGGCGTCGCCGCCGACCTCCCGGAACACCGGGATGTCGCTCACGACCGGCGGGGTGCCCAGCGCCATCGCCTCCACCAGCGGGATGCCGAAGCCCTCGTCGCGGGACGCGGAGACGAGCGCGGTGGCGCCGCGCAGCACCTCCCGGTACGTCTCGTCGGTGGCGCCGTCGTGGAACACGAGCTTGCCGCCAGGGGCGAGCGCGGTGAGCCGGGCCCGCTCGTCGGGGCTGATGCGGCTCATCAGGTGCAGCTCGTGGTGGGGGAGCGAGGGCATCGCGCACGCCAGCGTGCCCACGTTCTTGTAGGGCATGAACGAGCCCATGTAGACCAGGGCCCCGGTGCGCGGGGCGCGGGGCAGGTCCGGCATCGGGTCGGGCGCGTTCGGCACCACGGTAACGGGCCGGCGCGTGAGGCGGTGCCGCGTGATGAGCTCCGCCGTGGTCTCCGAGACCGTGACGACCGCGTCGGCGCGGTTCAGCAGCAGCCGTTGCGGCCACCACGCGAGGTGGTAGAGCCGCCAGAGCACCCGGATCGGCAGCGTGAACTCCGGCGGCGGGGTGCGGTTGCGGTAGTAGATGAGGTCGTGCAGCGTGAGGACGAGCGCGTAGTCGCGGCCCCAGCTGCCCATCGTCTGCATCGGGGAGAACACCACGTCGGCCCCGAGCCGGCGCACCTGCCGTGCCACGAGGGGCTCCCGGATGCTCGTCGGCGCGCTCACCCGGTGCCACGGCAGGTCGGGGAGCGCGGCGAGCTGGCCCTCGTCGCTCACGAGCAGCTCGACGCCCGGGTGCAGCCCCGCGAGCTCGGCGGCCAGGCCGACGGTGTAGCGGCTGATGCCGTCGTGGTGGCCGGTGCGGACGTACCGGCAGTCGAGCAGGATCTTCACGTCGCCGGGAGCGCCGCGAGGAACGCCCCGAGCTCGTGGGCGACGGCGGCCGGGGCCTCGTAGTGGGCGAGGTGCCCGGTACCGGGCACCACGGCGAGGCGGGCGTCGGCGAACCGGGCGGCCAGCGCGCGCTGGGCGGGGAGCGGGGCGATCTCGTCGCGCTCGGCCGCCACCAGCAGCGTCGGCACGCCCACCGCGGCGGCCGACTCGCCGACGTCGTGGCGCACCGACGCGTGGAACGCCTCGAGGAGCGTCCGCCGGTCGGCGAACGTGGAGAAGTACCGGTCGTGCTCGGCGTGGATCCAGCGGCGCAGCGCGGCGTCCGGGGTGGTGGCCATGGCGACGCTCGCGATCCGGGTCAAGAGCGGGTGGCGCAGCAGCCAGGTGCCGCCCCGCTCCGGCAGCGCTGCGGCGAACCGGTGGTACAGCACGGTGAGCCCGGTCAGGAACCGCCGCGGCCCGGCGAGCGCCGAGGCCGCGATCGGGTTCACCAGCACCAGTCCCCGTACCGCGGGCTGCGGCTCGCCGGCCAGGGCGGCCGCGGCGACGATCGATCCGAACGAGTGCCCCGCCAGCACGGCCCGGCCGTCCGGAGCGACCGCGGCGAGCAGGTCGCGGGTCCATGCGGCGTAACCGGTGACGTCGTGCCGGTCGGCCGGCAGCGGCGTGGAGGCCCCGAACCCGGGCAGGTCCGGCACCGTCACGCGCACGTCGTCGAGGTGCGCGACGATCGGTTCCAGGCCGTGGTGGTCGCCGCGCAGGCCGTGCAGGAACACGATCCGGTGCGCGGCGTCGTCGGCCCCGTAGACCCACAGCCGGGTGCGGGCCCCGCGCAGCACCAGCTCCTCGGTGCGCACGGGCACGCGCGCGACCTGGTGGGCGTAGGGAGAGGCGGACATCGACGCCGAGTCTAGAGATCCGCGCACCCCGCTCCCGCTCGCGCCACCGGTCGACGGGGTGCGCCCGCCGGGAGGGGGTGCGTGAGCGCCGTTCGAGGGTTCCGACACGCCGGGTGGCGGAGTGAGCAGGGGGTTCGGCGGAGCCGGGACCGCGTTCGCGGAACTGTCGGGGGCCGGAGCTAATCTGAGCCGTCCCCAGCACCCTCGTCGCCCGGCCCGGGTGCGGAGGGTCAGGTTCTGCGTGTTCGCGCGCCGCCCCCCGGGCGGTGCCAGGAGGGAGCTCCCCACCCCATGGCGGCCAGCGGATCCGGCGGAGACAGCTTCGTCCACCTGCACACCCACACCGAGTTCTCCATGCTCGACGGGGCGGCGCGGCTGGACGACCTGTTCAAGGAAGCGGCGCGCATGGAGATGCCGGCGCTGGCGATGACCGACCACGGCAACGTGTTCGGGGCCTACGAGTTCTGGCGCAAGGCCAAGGCCCACGGCGTCAAGCCGATCATCGGGATGGAGGGCTACCTCTCGCCCGGCTCCCGCCACGAGCGCAAGCGGGCCACGCTCGGCGGGCAGCAGGTCAGCGACGACAACCCGGGTGAGATGTACACCCACATGACGTTGCTGGCCGAGAACACCGAGGGGATGCACAACCTCTTCCGGCTCTCGTCCCTGGCCAGCCTCGAGGGCTACTACTACAAGCCCCGCATGGACCGGGAGCTGCTGGAGACCTACGGCAAGGGGATCATCGCCACCACCGGGTGCCCGTCGGGCGAGGTGCAGCGGCTGCTGCAGCGCGACCGCTACGACGACGCCGTCCAGGCCGCGAGCGACTACCGCGACATCTTCGGCAAGGACAACTTCTTCTGCGAGCTGATGGACCACGGCATCTCGATCGAGAAGCAGGTCCAGGAGGACCTGTTCCGGCTGAAGAAGCAGCTCGACCTGCCGGGCCTGGCCACCAACGACCTGCACTACACCTACGCCGAGGACGCCAAGCCGCACGAGGTGCTGCTGTGCGTGCAGACCGGCAAGACCCTCGCCGACCCCAACCGCTTCAAGTTCGACGCCCAGGACTTCTACCTGAAGTCGGCCGCCGAGATGCGCGCCCAGTGGGACCCGCAGTTCCCCGAGGCCTGCGACAACACGCTGATGGTCGCCGAGCGGGTGGACGTCGGCTTCGTCGAGGGTCAGGACCTCATGCCGCGCGCCCCCGTCCCCGAGGGCGAGACGGAGGAGAGCTGGCTGGTCAAGGAGGTCGAGCGCGGCCTGCACATGCGGTTCCCGAACGGCATCACCGAGCGGTACCGCAAGCAGGCCGAGTACGAGGTCGGCGTCATCATCCAGATGGGGTTCCCCGGCTACTTCCTGGTCACGGCCGACCTCATCCAGCACGCCAAGTCCGTGGGCATCCGGTGCGGCCCCGGCCGCGGTTCGGCCGCGGGTTCGCTGGTGGCCTACGTCCTGGGGATCACCGACCTCGACCCGATCGAGCACAAGCTGATCTTCGAGCGGTTCCTCAACCCCGAGCGCATCTCGATGCCCGACATCGACATGGACTTCGACGAGCGTCGCCGCGGCGAGATGATCCGCTACACCACCGAGAAGTACGGTGAGGACCGGATCGCGCAGATCATCACCTACTCCACGATCAAGGCGAAGGCCGCGATCAAGGACTCCGCACGGGTGCTCTACGGCCAGCCCGGCTACGCGGTGGCCGACCGCATCTCCAAGGCGATGCCGCCCGCGGTCATGGGCAAGGACATCCCGCTGTCGGGGGTGTTCGACCCGTCCCACAAGCGCTACTCCGAGGCCACCGAGGTCCGTGCGCTCTACGAGGCCGACCCGCAGGTCAAGGAGATCATCGACACCGCCCGCGGGCTCGAGGGCCTCAAGCGGCAGTGGGGCGTGCACGCCGCCGGCGTGATCATGTCGAGCAAGCCGCTCATCGACGTCATCCCGATCCAGCGCCGCGAGGCCGACGGCGCCATCATCACGCAGTTCGACATGGGCGCCTGCGAGACGCTCGGGCTGCTGAAGATGGACTTCCTCGGCCTGCGCAACCTCACGATCATCGACGACGCCCTGGACAACATCGAGCTCAACGGCAAGCCGAAGCTCGTGATCGAGTCCGTCCCGCTGGACGACCCGAAGACCTACGAGCTGCTCGGCCGCGGCGACACCCTCGGGGTGTTCCAGCTGGACGGCGGGCCCATGCGCGACCTGCTGCGGCGCATGGCCCCCACCGAGTTCGACGACATCTCCGCGGTCGGCGCGCTCTACCGGCCGGGTCCGATGGGCGCCAACGCCCACAACGACTACGCCGACCGCAAGAACGGCCGGCAAGAGGTCACGCCGATCCACCCCGAGCTGGAGGAGCCGCTCAAGGAGGTGCTCGGCGAGACCTACGGCCTGATCGTCTACCAGGAACAGGTCATGGCCATCGCGCAGGTGCTGGCCGGGTACTCCCTCGGCAAGGCCGACCTGCTGCGCCGCGCGATGGGCAAGAAGAAGAAGGAGATCCTCGACAAGGAGTACGAGGGTTTCGCCCAGGGCATGAAGGACCACGGCTACTCGGCCGCCGCGGTCAAGACGCTGTGGGACATCCTGCTGCCGTTCTCCGACTACGCGTTCAACCGCGCCCACTCCGCCGCGTACGGCGTGGTCTCGTACTGGACGGCCTACCTCAAGGCCAACTACCCGGCCGAGTACATGGCTGCGGTGCTCACGTCCGTCCGCGACGACAAGGACAAGGCGGCCATCTACCTGGCCGAATGCCGGCGCATGGGCATCACGGTGCTGCCGCCGGACGTCAACGACTCGGTGCGCAACTTCGCGCCCGTCGGAGACGACATCCGCTTCGGCCTGGGCGGCATCCGCAACGTCGGGGTCAACGTCGTCGACGCGATCGTCGCGGCGCGCCGGGAGAAGGGCGTGTACACCGACTTCTCCGACTTCCTGCGCAAGGTCGACGCCGTCGTCTGCAACAAGAAGGTCATAGAGTCCCTGATCAAGGCCGGTGCCTTCGACTCGCTCGGCCACCCGCGCAAGGGCCTGCTGCTGGTGCACGCCGACGCCATCGACGCGGTGATGAGCACCAAGAAGGCCGCCTCGATGGGGCAGTTCGACCTGTTCGGTTCGATGGACGGCTCGGCACCGTCGGAGCTCGATTCGGTGTTCGACGTGAAGGTGCCCGACGACGAGTGGGACAAGAAGCACCGGCTCGCCGTCGAGCGGGAGATGCTGGGCCTCTACGTGTCCGGCCACCCGCTGCAAGGGCTGGAGCAGGTGCTGCTCTCCAAGTCGGACATGTCGGTCTCCTCGATCCTCGAGGGCTCGAGCGACGGCAGGGTGTCCGACGGCCACCAGGTCACCATCGGCGGCATCCTCACCGGCGTGAACCGGCGCGTGAACAAGAACGGCGAGCCGTGGGCGTCGGCGCAGCTGGAGGACCTCGCCGGTGGCATCGAGGTGCTGTTCTTCCCGCGCACCTACCAGGTGGTCGGCGTCGACGTGGCCGAGGACGCGATCGTGCTGGTCAAGGCCAGGGTCAACAAGCGCGACGACCGCGTCTCGCTGATCGTGGGCGACCTCGCGGTGCCCGACCTCTCGGCGGGCGTCGGCGGTGCGGGCGCCCCGGTGAAGGTGAGCATCCGCACGGAGCTCGTCACCCCGCAGCGGGTGTCGCAGCTCAAGGAGGTCCTGTCCCACCACCCCGGCACGTCCGAGGTGCACCTCAACCTGCTCTACGGCGGCAAGACCACCACGTGGAAGCTCGACGACGGCCTCAAGGTCACTCATTCCTCGGCGCTGATGGGCGACCTCAAGACGCTGCTGGGCCCGGGCTGCCTGGGCTGAGGGTCGTTGATCGCTGAGGGTCGTTGATCGCTGAGGGTTGTTGAACGCTGAGGTCGTCGGTCACTGCCCGACGGGCCAGTGGACCACGTCCACTTCCGGCATCGGGAAGTCCTTCGTGTTCGCTGTCACGAGGCTGCCTCCATGATTCGCGGCTGTTGCCGCGATCAAGCAGTCGGCCTGCCACAGCGTCACGCCTTTCGAGGCGAAGGCGCGCCGCCATTCACCGGCTTGCCACGCCGCGCGTTTGTCGATCGGCAGGACTACGAGGCCGGTGAACAGCGTGGCGGCCGCGTCGACCTCAGCAGGTCGGAGGCCCCGCACGATCTCCTCGACGTTGATCGCGGTGGTCGCCGCGATGTCCCCGGCATCGTGCAGCGCGGCCACGCGGGCCACTGCAGGGCGCCCGCGCAGGTAGTCGATGAGGACGGTCGAGTCCAGGACGCGAAGCACGTCAGCCGGCGCGGCGAATGTCTGAGCGGCGCTGCGCGCGCACCCATTCTGCGGGGTCGGGGTCCCACTCGTGACCGTCGTCGGCGATCGCTCCTGCGGCCGCCTCGATGTCGGCCCAGCGCACCTTCCGGCGCACCGCATCCTGGATCGCTTCGCGCACGAAGGCGCTGCGACCCCGGGGCCCGGCGATTTCGTCGACCTTGGCGACCAGGTCGTCGTCGAGCTCAATGTGCATTCGCATGTGCTGAAGTTTACACATAGGGCGCGCCGCTCAGCTCAGCGTTCCGACCATCTCCTGCCAGTGGCGCTGGGCCTCCGCCCCCCACCGGGCATGGAGGGTGTCGAAGAGTGCGGCTGCGCGGGCGCCGGCCCATTCCTCGGGCAGCAGGTCGGGGGGCAGCTTGGGGTCCAGGAACGGGAAGCGGCGCCACGCGTGCACGAGCAGGATCTGGTGCACCAGCACCTCGGTGGGTTCCGCGGGCGTGGCGTCGGCGAAGCTCTCGAGGAACTCCTCGTAGGCTGCCTCCACCTCGGCGAGATCCCAGGCCTGCTCCACCACCTGGCGGGGCGCGCCGATCGCGCCGAAGGGGCCCACGAAGGAGCTCGTCACCGTGGTGAGGCCGAGGTCGGCGATCACGTCCGCCGCCTCGTCCTGCTTGCCGGGGGCCGGCGTGAGCCAGACGCCGGGTGCGGGTGAGCCGAGACCGGCCCAGGCGAGCCGGGTGCGCAGGCGGTGCCGCAGCTGGCGCCGGGCCTCCGGCACGCTGACGAGCAGCACGAGCCAGCGGCCGTCCCACGGGGGCACGGCGGTGCCGAAGCTGTAGATCCGGGCGGCGCCGTCGGAGAGCAGCGTGCGGCCCTGATCGGTGAGCGACCAGCGGACGCGGCGGCCGGCGCGGTCGGAGGCGAGCAGGCCCTCGGCCGCGGTGCGGGCGAGGGCCTGGCGGGCCGACTTGGGTTCCACGCCGAGGCCGCCGAGCACGTCGATGAGCACCTGCGTCCAGACGGGCTCGTCGCGGGGGAGCACGAACTCGCCGAGCACGGTGAGCAGCAGCGAGCGGGCGCTCGTGGCGCCGAGCTCGCGGCGCCGGGAGAGCGCCGGGTGATCGGTGTCGGCGGCGGTGCTCATGGCGGCCCAGGGTAATGGGCGGGTCCGATCGGTCCCACCTGCGCGCACCACTGCGCAGGATCACCAGATCGTGTGGACCGCAGATACGCCCAAAAGGAGCAAACCGGGCCGCGGATGGTCCAACCGGGCGAGCCCTCGACCAGTATGGATCACACGCTTGCAGATGAACATGAATACCGGGTTAAGCCGGCTCCGAGGTCGCTGATCGGACGAAACCGGCGGAACGGACAGGCGAAGGAGGTCGTTCCACGATCACCGCGCCCCGATCGATGCACCGTCCCGACGTCGACTGCTCGGAGCTCCCGATGACCACCTCACTGCCCCGTCCCTCCCAGCACGCCCCTCCCCGCCGTCGCCGCGACACGGTGCGGGCCGACGTGCTCGCCTCGCTCGTCGTGTTCCTCGTCGCCGTACCCCTCTCGCTGGGCATCGCCCTCGCCTCCGGCGCGCCGCTCATGGCCGGGCTGATCGCCGCAGTCGTCGGCGGGGTCGTCGCCGGGGTGCTCGGCGGCACCCCGCTGCAGGTCAGTGGGCCCGCCGCCGGGCTGACCGTCGTGGTCGCCGAGCTGGTGGCCCGGTTCGGCTGGCTGACCACGTGCCTGATCACCGCGGGCGCGGGCCTGCTGCAGATCGGGTTCGGCTGTGCCCGCGTGGCGCGCTACAGCCAGGCCATCCCGCCGGCCGTGGTGCACGGGATGCTCGCCGGGATCGGCATCACGATCGCGCTGTCGCAGCTGCACGTCCTGCTCGGCGGGCACCCCCCGACGGGCGCGGTGGGCGCCCTCGCCGAGCTCCCGGCCCAGGTGGCGCAGGCCCGGCCGGACGCCGTGCTGATCGGCGTCGCCACGGTCGCGCTGCTCCTGCTCTGGCCGCGGCTGCCTCGTCGGGTGCGCGTGCTCCCCGGCGCGCTCGTCGCCGTCACCGCCGCCACGGCGCTCGCCCTCCTGATGCCGGAGGTGCCGCGCGTCGACCTGCCGGGGAACCTGCTTGCGGCGATCACGCTGCCGACGCTGCTGCCCGACCTGCCCTGGGTGGGGATCGTCGGCGGGATGCTCACGATCGCGCTGATCGCGAGCATCGAGAGCCTGCTGTCCGCCGTCGCGGTGGACCGCATGAACCCGCGGGGACCGCGCACGAACCCGGACCGTGAGCTGATCGGCCAGGGGGCCGCCAACACGATCTCCGGCCTGCTCGGTGGGCTGCCCGTCACCGGCGTCATCGTGCGGAGCGCCACCAACGTCGAGTCCGGCGCGCGCACCCGTGCCTCCGCCGTGCTGCACGGCCTGTGGATCGCGGTGTTCGGGATCGCGCTGGTGGGGGTGGTCGAGCTGATCCCCCTCTCCGCGCTCGCCGGGCTGCTCGTCGTGGTCGGGTCGCAGCTGGTGAAGCCCGCGGACATCCGGGCCACCCGCTCGCACGGCGAGCTGGCCGTCTACGTCGGCACGGTCGCGGGCGTGCTCGCGCTGAACCTCCTCGAAGGGGTCGCGATCGGCCTCGCGCTGGCCGGCCTCGTGATGCTGCGCCGCGCGGTGCGCGCCCACGTCCGGATCGTCGAACCGGCCGGCGCCGGACCGGAGAGCGCCGAGCCGTGGCGCGTCGTCGTCGAGGGCACGTTGAGCTTCGTGTCGGTGCCCGCGCTGTCGCGCACCCTCGCCACCGTGCCGGCCGGTGCCCCGGTGCGCGTCGAGCTCGTCGTCGACTACCTCGACCACACGGCCTTCGACCACCTGGACGCCTGGACGGCGACGCGGCGGGCCGGCGGTGCGGAGGTCGTGGTGACCGAGCCGGGTGCTCGCACCCAGGGCGACCGGCCGCGGCACGGCTACGCGACCTGGTCGCAATGGCAGGGGTCGCTGGGGCAGGAGGTCGACCACTCCCCGCACGCCCCGCTGCTCGCCGGTGTGGCCGCGTACCACGCGCAGTCGGCGGAGCTGATCAGGCCGACCCTGCAGGCGCTCGCCCACGGCCAGGCACCGAAGGGTCTGCTGCTGTGCTGCGCCGACTCGCGCGTGCAGCCCAACATGATCACCCGCAGCGGTCCGGGCGACCTGTTCACCGTCCAGAACGTGGGCAACCTGGTGGCCGGGACGTCGATGCGCGCTGCGCTCCACTACGCCACCAAGGTGCTGCGGGTCCCGCTGATCGCCGTGTGCGGCCACTCCGGCTGCGGGGCGATGCGCGGGCTGCTCGACGGGGCGCGCCGGCCCGGCGACCCACTCGGCGACTGGCTCGCCTCGGGCGCGTCCAGCCTCGAGGAGCTGCGGGCCGGGCACCCCGTCGGGCAGGCCGCCCTCGGCGCCGGCTACGGCGAGGTCGAGGCCCTGGCCATGGTGAACGTCGCGGAGCAGCTGGCAGCGTTGCGGGAGCAGGGCATCGACGCGGCGCTGCTCGGGCTGTTCTTCGACATCCCGACGGCACGGGTGCTCGTGCTCGACGAGGAGGCCCAGGAGTTCCGCCGGCCCGAGTGAAAGATCGGCAGTCCTGGATCGGCGTAGCGTGCCTGTGGTGGCAGCCGTGATCCCGCTCGCCCTGCCCGGCGGCCTGCAGGCCCGGCCACTGGAAGCCACCGACGCGGCCCGCTGGGCCGCGCTGCTGCGGGCTGTCGAGGAGGTCGACCGGCGCAACGAGAACTTCGACGCCGAGGACTGCGCCGACGAGCTCGCCGACCCGGAGCTCGACCTGGATCGCGACACCCTCCTCGTGCTCGACGCGGACGGTGCCGCGGTGGCCTACCAGGTGCTGCGGTTGCGCAGCGGGCCGCCGCAGGGCGTGCGGATCCTCGTCGACGCGGCCGTGCATCCGGCGTACCGGCGCCGCGGGATCGGCACGGCCCTGACCGCCGTCGCGCACCGGCGCGCCGACGCGGTGGGAGCGGCGGTGGTCACGCGGCTGGCCGAGAGCGGGGCCGACGCGATCACGCTGGCCGAGCGCGCCGGGATGCACGCCGTGCGGTGGTGGTCGGAGCTGGAGCGCGACCTCGCCGTGCCGGTGCCGCCGGTCCCGCCGCCGCCCGGGATCGCGATCGTCGGGCTCGGCCCGCCGTACGACGCGGCCCGCTGGGACGAGCCGCTGCGCCTGGCGCACAACAGCGCGTTCGCCGACCACTGGGGATCGGCACCCGTCGGCCCGGACGGGTGGGCGCACCAGCGCACGGGCGGCCGCGCCTTCCGGCCCGGGTGCTCGGCCGCCGCCCTCACCGGCGACGGCTCCGTCGCCGCGTACGTCATGAGCTACGAGTACGCGGCGGACACCGCGCGCACCGGCGTCCGCGACATCTACGTCGGCACGGTCGGCACGCTCGCCGCCTACCGCGGGCGGGGGATCGCCGGCGCACTGCTCGCCCACGTGCTGCAGGGCGCCGTCGAACAGGGTTTCGCCACCTCGTCGCTCACCGTCGACGCCGCCAACTCCACCGGCGCGCTGGGCGTGTACGAGCGGGCGGGATTCCGGGCCCACCGCCGCGAGGTGACCTACGTGCGGCCGGCCATCGGCGCCGAGGGCCGGTGGTAGGTCAGTCCTCCTCGGGCGGCGCGAACCGGGCGAGGGCGTCCACCGACGGCACGGTGTAGTACGCGCCGGTGACGGGCTGGGTGTAGCGGGTCAGCGCGTCGCGCACGCCGTCGCCGATCCCCGCCATCCGGCGCAGCATCTCCTCCAGGCGCCACTGGTCGCAGCTGAAGCCGACGAAGGCCGTGCCGTGCCGCGAGACACCGCCGAAGGCCACGTTGCGCCGGAAGATCGGCAGCTCCGTGCCGTCGACCTCGAGGACGGTGCGCGCGACGTGGCTGTCGGCGGGCTTGGTCTCGTCGTCCAGCTCGACGCTGTCGAGCTTGGTGCGGCCCATGACGTTCTCCTGCGCCTCGGTGGGAAGGCCTTCCCAGCGTCGTGCTGCGTGGCCGGCATCGTCAAGCCGCCCGTGCCGACGAGCATGCGTTCGAAGCCGCGGGCCGACGCGGGTACGTCGGTCCGGTCGGCCACCTCCGCCCACAGCTCCGGTCGGAACCCGACGACGAGGTTGACCCCGCCGGTCGTCGAGAGCGGGCCGACGAGGCCCGCGGCCGCGGTCACGAGCTCGACCGGTGCCGCGTCGTGGGCGAGGTCGAACTCCAGGTACCCGTGCTCCGGCGTCCCCAGGGCGAAGATGCCCGGTTGCGCGTTCACGACCGTGCCGTGCCGTTCCGGGCTGCCTCGTGCACGCTCTCGACGGTGGTGGCCAGGCCGTCGAGGTCGGGCAGGACGGCGTCGACGATCGAGGGGTCGTGCGGCTCACGCAGCCGGTTGACCCACACCCGGGGCAGGTCGAGGTCCCTCGCGGGCTCCATGTCGTGGAACCAGCTCTGCGCCACGTGGACCCAGCGGTCCCTGCTTGCCCCGAACGAGTCCTCGAAGCGGCGGAAATGGTTGTGGTTCGGCTTGTACGAGCCGACCATCTCGGCCGTCACGACGGCGTCGACCGGGGCGCCGAGCCGGCGCTGCGACTCGCCGATGATGTCCTGGTCGCAGTTGGTCAGCAGGGCGATCCGCCACCCCGCCTCCCGCAGCTCGGTGAGGCTCGCCGCGACCTCGGGGAAGACCGGCCAGTACGGGATCGTGTCGCCGAGCACCCCGGCGTCGACCTCGCGCAGGTCGAGATCCGCGTCACGCGCGGTGCGGCGCAACGCTTCCGCCATCACGTCGCGGTAGCGCATGCCCGGGAACTCGGCCTGCACCGCGGGTTCGTGGCCGTTGTACACCTCGAGCAGCGTCCACCCCCTGCCCGGGAACAGCAGCTCGATGCCGTTCGCGATGCCGTGGCGCCAGTCCACGAGCGTGCCGAAACAGTCGAATGTCGCCCAGCGGATCCCGCTCATCGGATTCTCCCTCCACGTCCGGTCGTCCCGATCATCCTGGTACCCGGGTTACCGTCTGCGCTCGTGACGTCCCGTGATCCTGTGCACCCGCTCGCCTGGCTCGACCCGCACGCCGCCCGCCGCCGGGCCGCAGGACTGCGCCGTGAGCTGCGGCCGCGTGCGGCACCCTCGACCACGGGCGACGAGCCGTTGCTCGATCTCGCCGGCAACGACTACCTCGGTCTCGCCACCGACCCTCGGGTGGTGGAGGGCGCGGTGCGCGCGGCGCGGACCTGGGGGGCCGGCTCCACCGGTTCCCGCCTGGTGACCGGCACCACCGCGCTGCACGCCGAGCTGGAGGCGGAGCTGGCGGCGTTCTGCGGCGCCGAGGCCGCGCTCGTGTTCTCCTCGGGCTACGCGGCCAACCTGGGCGTGGTCACCGCGCTGTCCGGCCCGGACGCGCTGGTCGTGTCCGACGCGGCCAACCACGCCTCGCTCGTGGACGCCTGCCGGCTCTCGCGGGCGCGCGTCGCCGTCGTGCCCCACGACGACCCCGCAGCGGTCGACGACGTGCTGGCGGCCCGTACCGAGGCGCGGGCGCTCGTCGTCACCGAGAGCGTGAACAGCGTGGACGGCGGCCTCTCACCTCTCTCCGAGCTGCATGCGGTCTGCCGCCGGCGGGGCGCGCTGCTCGTCGTGGACGAGGCGCACGGCCTCGGCGTGGTGGGCCCGGGCGGACGCGGGCTGCTCGCCGCCTCCGGGCTGGCCGGGGCCGACGACGTGGTGGCCACCGTGACCCTGTCGAAGTCGCTGGGCAGCCAGGGCGGCGCGGTGCTCGGACCGGCGGCGGTGACCGCGCACCTGGTGGACACCGCGCGCTCGTTCATCTTCGACACCGGGCTCGCGCCGGCGGCGGTGGGCGCGGCGCTCGCCGCCATCGGGGTGCTGCAGGCCGAGCCCGAGCGGCCGCACGCCGCGCTGCGGGTGGCCGCCGCCCTGGCGGGCGCCGCCGGGGTGGCGGCGCCGCCGTCCGCGGTGGTGGCCGTCGTGCTCGGCGAGCCGGATGTCGCCATGGCCGCGGCCCGCCGGTGCGCCGAGCAGGGCCTGCGGGTCGGGTGTTTCCGGCCGCCGTCGGTGCCCGAGGGCACCAGCCGGCTGCGGCTCACCGCCCGCGCCACGGTCACCGACGCGGAGATCACGCACGTCCGCGCGGTGCTCGCGGACGTCCTCACCCTGGTGGGCGCATGATCGTGATCGTCACCGGGACGGGGACGGGTGTCGGCAAGACCGTCGTCACCGCCGCCGTCGCCGCACTGGCCCGTGCCCGGGGTGCGCGGGTCGCCGTGCTCAAGCCGGCGCAGACCGGCATCGCCGCGGGGGAGCCCGGCGATCTCGCCGACGTCGTCCGGCTCGTCCCCGGCGTCGCGACCCGCGAGCTGGCGCGCTACCCGGAGCCGCTCGCCCCGGCGACCGCGGCGCGGCGGGCCGGGGCAGCGGCGGTGACCGCGGCTGCCGCCGTGGCCGCTGCCCGTGACCTGGACGCCGACGCCGATCTCGTGCTCGTCGAGGGGGCGGGCGGGCTGCTGGTGCGGCTCACCGACGACGGCGACACCCTCGCCGACGTGGCCGGGCAGCTGCGCGCGCCGGTGCTCGTCGTCGCGGCCGCGGGGCTGGGCACGCTCAACGCGTCCGCGTTGACGGCCGAGGCGCTCGCGCGACGGGAGCTCTCCTGCCTGGGCTTCGTGGTCGGGGCATGGCCCGCGCAGCCCGATCTCGCGGCGTGCTGCAACCTCGGCGACCTGCCGGCGGTCACCGGCGCCGGCCTGCTCGGCGCCGTGCCGGAGGGGGCGGGCGCCCTGCCGCCGGACGAGTTCGTCGCGGTCGCGCATCACAGTCTGGCGCCTGATCTGGGTGGCGGATGGCAGACTCCCGACGCGTGACGACGACGCAGTTCGCCATTCTCGACACCGCCCGATCCCAGGTCCTGGAGGAGGGGGTCGGCCTGTCGGAGGCGCAGGTCCTCGATGTCCTGCAGCTCCCCGACGAGGGGCTCGAACCGCTGCTCGAGCTGGCGCACGAGGTGCGGATGCGCTGGTGCGGACCGGAGGTCGAGGTCGAGGGGATCATCTCGCTGAAGACCGGCGGCTGCCCGGAGGACTGCCACTTCTGCTCGCAGTCGGGCCTGTTCGACTCCCCGGTGCGCTCGGCGTGGCTGGACGTCCCGTCGCTGGTGGAGGCGGCGAAGCAGACCGCCAAGACCGGGGCCACCGAGTTCTGCATCGTCGCGGCCGTCCGCGGGCCCAACGAGCGGTTGATGGCGCAGGTCGCCGCCGGCATCGCGGCGATCAAGGACGAGGTCGACATCAACATCGCCTGCTCGCTGGGGATGCTCACGCCCGCGCAGGTGGACGAGCTCGCCGCGATGGGCGTGCACCGCTACAACCACAACCTGGAGACCGCCCGCTCGCACTTCCCGAACGTCGTCACCACGCACTCGTGGGAGGAGCGCTGGGAGACGCTGCGGCTGGTGCGCGAGGCCGGGATGGAGGTGTGCTGCGGCGGCATCCTCGGGATGGGGGAGAGCATCGAGCAGCGCGCCGAGTTCGCGGGGCAGCTGGCCGCGCTCACGCCCGACGAGGTGCCGCTCAACTTCCTCAACCCGCGCCCGGGCACCCCGTTCGGGGATCTGGAGCCCCTCGACGCGCGGGATGCGCTGCGCGCGGTGGCCGCGTTCCGGCTCGCGCTGCCCCGCACCGTGCTGCGGTTCGCCGGCGGCCGGGAGATCACGCTCGGCGACCTCGGGGCCCGGCAGGGCCTGCTCGGTGGGATCAACGCGGTGATCGTCGGCAACTACCTGACCACGCTCGGGCGCCCGGCGGAGTCGGACATCGACCTGCTCGGCGAGCTGCAGATGCCGATCAAGGCGCTGAGCGAGACGATCTAGTGGGCGGGCTCGTGGTCACCTTCTGCGACCAGTGCGGGAAGCCCCCGGCCGAGGGCGAGCACGTGCGCTGCGCAGACCGGCGGGCGCTGGAACCGCCGCGGTACTGCCCGGACTGCGCGCGGCGCATGGTCGTCCAGGTCACGCCGACGGGCTGGACGGCGCGCTGCAGCCGGCACGGTGAGCGCACGAGCGGCTGAGCCCTCCTGGGCACCCGCCTGGGAGGACGACCTCACCGCCGACGAGCACCGCCGGGTCTGCGCCCTCCTCGCGGCGGCGTTCCCCCGGTCCACGGACTTCACGGGCACCCGCAGCTGGTCGAGCGGTCGTCCCGAGCTGCGCCTGGTGGCCGGCCGGGTGCCTGGTGGACCGGAACGGCCTGGAGATCTGAGACGTCAGTTGATGCTGTGGTCCACCGCGTACGTCGTGATGGGGGCGGGGACGGCGTGGAGCGCCGAGAGGAGGCCGGTCTCGCGCGCGAGCAGCACCCGCACCAGCCGGAGCCGCTCGATGGGGGAGGTCAGCTCGAGCAGCCGCTGGCGGTCGCTGACGGGGAGCAGGCAGTCGGCGGCCAGCACGTGGGGGAGCGCGCCCGGTTCGACGTCGGGTTCCGGTTCTTCCCAGTCGCCCGTCTTCCACGCGGCGGCGCAGTAGCGGCGGTGGGCGGCCCGGGCGGCGGTGGACAGGATGCGGATGACCTCTTCGGCCGCGGCGTCGTCGGTGGGTTCGTCGGGGAGGCTCTCCACCGTGCCCACCAGGTACGGCCTGGAGTCGGTGTCCAGGTCGAGCAGCCGGAAGCGGCGGGCGCCGCGGGTGACGATGTCGAAGCGGCCGTCGGGCAGCTGCTTCACCTCACCGAGGAGCGCGGTGCAGCCGATGGTGTGCAGCCCCTCGATGCCGTCGTCGTCGGGGGCCCAGCCCTCGCGGACGGCGACGACGCCGAACTCGCGGTCGGGCACCTCACCGGTGGTGAGGTCGATGCAGAGCTGCCGGTAGCGCGGTTCGAAGATGTGCAGTGGCAGCGTGGCTCCGGGCAGCAGCACGGTGCCCAGCGGGAACAGCGGAAGGGTCTCGGGCACGCGGTTACCGTACGACGCTCCGGGTTCCTTCGCCGGGTGGTCCACAGGTCGGCCCGGTGGGTGGTCGGAGCACCGCGAAGGCGTCGGTCACGCGCAGCGTGCGGTCGGTGAAACGGAAGAGTGCCGCGGGGCGCCCACCTGCGGGTCCGGGCGGCGCGACCGCGCCCGTCGGTTCCAGGACACGGCGCCGCGTCAGCACGCGTTGGAGGTTCGTGGCCGACACCGGGTGCCCGAGCGCGGCGGCGTAGAGGTCGCGCAGCGCGGAGATCGTGAACTCGCGCGGGGCGAGCGCGAAACCGAGGTTGGTGTAGGAGAGCTTCGCGCGCAACCGGTCGCGGGCGGCCGCCACGATGTCGGCGTGGTCGAACGCCGTGGGCGGCAACGCGGCGAGCGGGTGCCACTGCGTGTCCGGGGGCACGGCGGGGTCGGCGTCGGACGGCACGAGCCCGAGGAACGCGGTGGCGATCCGGCGGACGTCCGGGACGCGGTCCGGCCCGCTGAACACCCCGAGCTGCTCGACGTGGGTGACCTCGCGCAGATCGACCTTCTCGGCGAGTTGGCGGCGCACCGACCGCTCGACGTCCTCGTCGTCGCCGAGGAGGCCCCCGGGCAGGGCCCAGCGTCCGGAGGCCGGGGGTCTGGCGCGCTGCCAGGCGAGCACCTGCAACGTCCCGCAGCGGATCTGCAGCACCGCGGCGAGCACCTCGTGCTCGGTCGGGTGCGTCATGAGCCGGATCGTAGGGTGCCGGACCCGGTACCCGGCGTGAACGCCGGGTTGCGTCGGGATGAGTTCCCGGTCACGCGGAGGGGCCCGGGTGAGGGTCTCGCTGTTACGATCGCCGCTGTTTCCGACTCACAGTCGAAAACTGGGAGGGGTCATGACTGCAAGCCCGACGCTCGCCGAGTCCCGGCCCGACGGGACACTCGATCCCGGATGGGCCGACGAGGTGCGTGCGCTGGCCCGGCGCCGAGACGCCGTGCTGCTGGCGCACAACTACCAGCTGCCGGAGATCCAGGACATCGCCGACCACACCGGCGACTCGCTCGCGCTCTCGCGCATCGCGGCCGAGTCCGCCGCGTCGACGATCGTGTTCTGCGGCGTGCACTTCATGGCCGAGACCGCGAAGATCCTCAGCCCGGAGAAGACGGTGCTGATCCCGGACGCCGCCGCGGGCTGCTCTCTAGCAGACTCGATCACGGCCGACCAGCTGCGGTCCTGGAAGGCGGAACACCCGGGCGCGGTGGTCGTCAGCTACGTCAACACCACCGCCGCGGTGAAGGCCGAGACCGACATCTGTTGCACGTCCTCCAACGCCGTCGAGGTGGTGGCCTCGATCCCGGCCGACCGCGAGGTGCTGTTCCTGCCCGACCAGTTCCTCGGTGCCCACGTCCGCCGCGTCCTTTCGCGGGAGAACATGCACGTCTGGGCCGGGGAGTGCCATGTGCACGCCGGCATCAACGGCGCCACCCTCACCGCCAAGGCGCAGGAGAACCCGGACGCCGAGCTCTTCGTCCACCCCGAGTGCGGCTGCGCCACCTCGGCGCTCTACCTCGCGGGGACGGGTGCGGTGCCCGCCGACCGGGTCAAGATCCTCTCGACGGGCGGGATGCTCGACGCCGCCCGCACCTCGCGTGCGAAGTCCGTGCTGGTGGCCACCGAGGTCGGCATGCTGCACCAGCTGCGCCGGGCCGCGCCCGAGATCGACTTCCGCGCGGTGAACGAGCGCGCGTCCTGCCGCTACATGAAGATGATCACCCCGGAGAAGCTGCTCCGCGCGCTGCGCGAGGGCCGCGACGAGGTGCAGGTCGACCCCGAGCTCGCCGCCCGCGGCCGCGCCGCCGTCCAGCGGATGATCGAGATCGGGCAGCCGGGGGGTGGTGGCGAGTGAGCGCCCTCTGGGAGGCGGAGGCGGACCTCGTCGTCGTCGGGTCCGGGGTCGCCGGGCTCACCGCCGCGCTCGACGCCGCGGAGCACGGCCTGCGCGTCGTCGTCGTGACGAAGGACGCCGCCGACGCCGGTTCGACGCGTTACGCGCAGGGCGGCGTGGCCGTGGTGCTGGGGGACGTGCCGGGGGACACCGTCGAGGCGCACGTCGCCGACACCCTCACCGCGGGCGCGGGCCTCTCCGATGCCACGGCGGTGGCGGCGATCCTCGCCGACGGGCCTGCTGCCGTCGCGCGGCTGCGTGCCCGGGGCGCGGTGTTCGATCCCGGGACGGGCGACTCGCTCGCGCGTGCCCGCGAGGGCGGGCACTCGGCGTTCCGCGTGGTGCACGCCGGCGGCGACGCGACCGGTGCCGAGGTGGAGCGCGCCCTGGTCGCGGCCGCCACCGACCGGCGGCTCCCGCTGCTCACGGGCCATGTCGCCGTCGACGCGCTGCGCGACGAGCGCGGCGCCGTCACCGGGCTCGCGGTCCTCGACGACGCCGGCCGGCCCGGGATGCTGCGCGCGCCCGCGCTGCTGCTGGCGAGCGGCGGGTACGGGCAGCTCTACGCGAGCACCACGAACCCGGCCACGGCCACCGGCGACGGCGTGGCGCTCGCCCTGCGCGCCGGTGCCGCCGTGGCAGACCTGGAGTTCGTCCAGTTCCACCCGACGGTGCTCTTCACCGGCCCCGCGGTGGGCCGCCGCCCGCTGGTCACCGAGGCCGTCCGCGGGGAGGGTGCGGTGCTGCGCGACCGCGCGGGGCGCCGGTTCATGACCGGCGTGCACCCGCTGGCCGACCTGGCCCCGCGCGACGTCGTGGCCGCGGCGATCACCCGGACCCTGGCCGCTACCGGCGCGGACTGCGTGCACCTGGACGCGACCGCGATCCCCGGCTTCGCGCGCCGGTTCCCGACGGTCCACGCCGCCTGCCGGGAGGCCGGGATCGATCCGGTCCGCGAGCCGATCCCGGTGACCCCGGCCGCGCACTACGCGTGCGGCGGCGTGGTCACCGACCTGGACGGGCGCACCGCGGTGCCCGGGCTCTACGCCGCGGGGGAGGTGGCGCGCACGGGCCTGCACGGCGCGAACCGGCTGGCGTCCAACTCGCTGCTCGAAGGGCTCGTCGTCGGCGCCCGCGCGGCGCGGGCGGTGGCGACCGACCGGCGGACGCCGCGAACCGCGGCGGGGGAGTGCCTGGCCGGCTCGCCCGCCGTGCCGCTGGCTCCGCGCGCGGTCGTGCAGCAGGCGATGACCGGGGCGGCCGGAATCGGCCGGGACGCCGCCGGCCTCGCCGCCGCGTCGGACCGGATCGAGGCCGCGACCCGCGTCGGAGTGCCGGTGGGCCGCATCGGGATCGAGGACGCCGCGCTCACCCTGCTCGCGCAGGCGGTGCTCGCCGCGGCCGGCACCCGCACCGAGACGCGCGGCTGCCACGTGCGCAGCGACTTCCCCGAGCGGGACGACGTGTGGCAGCGCGCAAGCCTGGAGCTCACCCTCGACACCGCCGGACAACCGGTGGTGCGGACCGGAACGGTGGTGGCGGCATGACCGTGACCCTGGTGGGGCCCGACCTCGCCGACCTGCACCGCGTCGTCGCGACGGCGCTGGAGGAGGACCTGCGCTACGGCCCGGACGCCACGACCGGGGCCACCGTGCCGACCGACGCGGTGGCCGTCGCCGCGTTCACCACGCGGGAGGCGGGCGTGCTGGCCGGGCTGCCGGCGGTCCGTGCCGTGCTCGACGAGGTCGTGGGCGAGTACGACGTGCTCGCCGCCCGCGCCGACGGCCACCGGCTCGCCGCGGGCGACGTCGCACTGGAGGTCCGGGCCCCGGTGCGCGCGCTGCTCACCGCCGAGCGCACGGCCCTGAACCTGCTCTGCCACCTCTCCGGGGTCGCCACCGCCACGGCCGCCTGGGTGGACGCGGTCGCGGGCACCGGCGCGCAGATCCGGGACACCCGCAAGACGCTGCCGGGCCTGCGGCTGCTGGAGAAGTACGCGGTGCGGTGCGGCGGCGGCGTCAACCACCGGCTCGGGCTCGGGGACGCCGTCCTGATCAAGGACAACCACGTGGCGGCCGCCGGCTCGGTGGGCGCGGCGCTCGCCGCGGCCCGGGCGCACGCCCCCGACCTGCCGTGCGAGGTGGAGGTGGACACCCTCGAGCAGCTGGACGAGGTGCTCGCGCTGGACGCCGAGCTGGTGCTGCTGGACAACTTCGACGTGGAACGCACCCGCGAGGCGGTGCGGCGCCGCGGCGACCGGGCCACGCTCCTGGAGTCGTCCGGCGGCCTGGTGCTGGCCAACGCGCGGGCCTACGCCGGGACCGGCGTGGACTACCTGTCCGTAGGCGGGCTCACCCACTCGGTGCGCTCCCTCGACCTGGGCCTGGACCTGAGGTGATCAGCGCAGCCGCACCACGCTGCCGTTGACGAGGCGGGCCTCCTCCGACACCACCCACGCGATCACCTCGGCCACCTCGTCCGGGGTGGCGACGTGCGTGTGCTCGGTGCTCGCGGCCACGGCCGTGCGCACCTCGTCGTTCACCCAGCCGGTGTCGGTGACCGGCGGGTAGACGATGTTGGCGGTGACGCCGTGCGCCGCCAGCTCGACGGACGCCGACATCGTGTAGTTCTCCTCGGCCGCCTCCGGATTGCAGCAAAGCCACTTTCACGCAACGAGATGGCAGGAAAGTGGCTTTGCTGCAACCAGGGCCGAAGCATCCTGCTGTGTTCCCTCACCTCGATAGGTTGACATGACGGAATCTCTCAGCTGATAGTGGCCGTGTGAGCGAGAGCGTCAGCCTGACCGAGCTGGACCGCCGGCTCGTCGCCGCGCTGCAGCTCGACGGCCGGGCGTCCTGGACCCAGGTCGCGCGCGCCCTCGGCGCGCCGGAGTCCACCGTGGCGCGGCGCGGCCAGCAGCTGATCGAGTCCGGGCTCGTCGGTGTCACCGGCGTGCTGGACCACCTGCGGTGCGGGCTCGGGATCTCGCTGATGGTCCGGATGCGCTGCCGGCCCGGCACCGCCACCGGGGTGGCGCTGGCGCTCGCCGACCTGCCCGAGGCCCGCTTCGTCACCGTCGTCACCGGCAGCGCCGACGTGGCGGCGGAGGTCGTGGTGCGGGATCACTACGACGTCACCCGCCTGCTGGTCGACGACCTGCCGCGCCCCGACGACATCACCGAGACCGAGTCGATGATGGTCGTCCGCAAGTTCTCCGCCGTGGAGGAGTGGGACACCGGCCTGCTGGCACCCGAGGCCGTGGCGCAGCTGCGTCCGGAGGGTGCGCGCACCGGGCACCGCGGGTGGAGCGAGCCGGAGCGGCTCACCGAGCAGGAGTTCACGATCGCCCGTCTGCTCGGCGCCGACGGCCGGGCGAGCTACGCGCAGATCGCGGCCGCGTCCGGCGTCAGCGAGTCCACCGCGGCACGCCGGGTGGAGTCGCTCGTGCGGCGCGGCTGCCTGCGGTTCCGCACGCTGTTCGAGACGCGGCTGATCGGCCTCGGCATCGAGTTCCTGCAGTGGCTGGCCGTGGAGCCCGGCGAGCTGGAGAACGTGGGCGCGCAGCTGGCCGAGCACCCGTCCACGCAGTACGTCAGCGCGACCACCGGCCGGTTCAACCTCTGCCTGCACGGCGTGTTGCCCGGGTACGGGGATCTGTACCAGTACCTGACCGACGTCGTCGGCGCGCTTCCCGGGGTGCGCGCCGCCGACATGACGCTGCAGGCCCGCACCCTCAAGCGGGCCTACGTGCGGATCAACCCCGACGGGACGAGGGAGCGCGCGACATGACGGAACCGTGGCAGTGGGATGAGCCGACCTGGCGGGGCCACGTGCACCGGGTCCGGGCCGGGCAGCGGCTCGTCCCGGCGCGCTGGCCGGGCGGCGCACGCGTCGCCGTCGCGCTGTCGTTCGACTCCGACCACGAGACGATCCCGCTGCGTGACGGCGAGACCCGGCCGGGCAAGCTCGCGCAGGGCGAGTACGGCTCCCGGGTGGCCGCGCCCAAGATCCTCGCGCTGCTCGCCGAGTACGGGGTGCGTGCCAGCTTCTTCATGCCCGCGGTGTCGGCGCTGCTGCACCCGCAGGAGGTGGAGTCCTACGCCGCGCGCGGGCACGAGGTGGCGGTGCACGGCTGGATCCACGAGCGCAACATGCAGCTCGAGCGCGCCGACGAGCTCGACCTCACCGGCCGCGCGATCGACGTCCTGGAGAAGCTCTCCGGCACGCGCCCGGTCGGCATCCGCACGCCGAGCTGGGACTTCTCCGACAACACGCTCGCGATCATCGAGCAGCTGGGCCTGCGCTACGACTCGTCGCTCATGGCCGACGACGAGCCCTACGAGCTGCTCGCCGACGGCCGCCGCACCGGGATCGTGGAGATCCCGGTGGAGTGGATCCGCGACGACGCCCCGTACCTGATGATGGAGCGCTACGGCGCGCTGCGGCCCTACACGCCGCCCCGGGCGCTCGTCGAGATCTGGCGCGACGAGTTCGACGCCGCCCGCGCCGAGGGCGGGCTCTTCCAGCTCACCCTGCACCCGCACGTCATCGGCCACCGGTCCCGCCTGGTCGTCCTGCGCGAGCTGATCGCCCACATCGCCGGGCACACGGACGTCTGGTTCGCCACGCACGCCGAGATCGCCGAGCTGGCCCGTGCCGAGCTCGCCGCACCTGAGGAGCCCCGACCGTGACAGAAGCAGCCCTCGGCACCCGGCTCACGCCGGCGCAGCGCAAGGCGATCGTCGCCGGCTCGATCGGCAACACCGTCGAGTGGGTGGACTGGGCCGTCTACGCCACCCTCGCCCCGGTCTTCGCGAGCCAGTTCTTCGCGCCCGGCGACGAGACCGTCGCCCTGCTGTCGACGCTCGCCGTGTTCGCCGTCGGGTTCGTCATGCGCCCCATCGGCGGCGCCGTCCTCGGCGCGTACGCCGACCGGCACGGCCGCAAGAAGGGGCTGATGCTCACCATCAGCCTGATGGCCGGGGCCGCGTTCGTCATCGCGATCACCCCCACCTACGCGGCGATCGGCATCGCCGCACCGTTGATCCTGCTGCTCGCCCGGCTCGTGCAGGGCTTCTCCGCGGGAGGCGAGTTCGGCTCGTCCTCGTCGTTCCTCGTCGAGTCGGCCGCGCCGCGCCGGCGGGCGTTCGCCGGGTCCTGGCAGCAGGTCTCGGTCGGCGCGGGTGCGCTCCTCGCGTCCCTCATGGGCTTCGTGCTCACCTCCACGCTCGACGAAGCCGCGATGCAGTCGTGGGGCTGGCGGATCGCGTTCGGCATCGGCGGCCTGCTCGGCCTCGTCGGGCTGTGGCTTCGGGTGAGCGTGGAGGAGACCGAGAGCTTCCGCCGGGCCAGCGGCGAGGGCCGCACGCGCGGCCGGAACCCGATCATCGGCATGCTCGCCGAGCACCCGGTCGCCGCGCTGCGCGTCGTCGGCATCACGATCGCCGGCACGCTGACCTACTACGTGTGGATCAGCTACATGCCCGGCTACGCCAGCAAGGCGATCGGCATCCCGCTCCAGCAGGCGCTGCTCGCCAACACCATCGCGATCGCGTACTTCCTGTGCCTGCTGCCGTTCGTGGCCCTGCTGTCGGACCGCTACGGGCGCAAGCCCACCCTGCTCGCGTTCGCGATCGGGTTCGTCGTGCTGTCGTGGCCGTTGTTCCAGCTGCTCTCGGTCGGCGGGTTCTGGGCGCTGCTGGTGGTGGAGCTGATCGGCGTCACCCTGATCTCGGGCTACTCGGCCAACTGCGCGGTGGTGATGGCCGAGCAGTTCCCCGCCGAGGTGCGCAGCACCGGCATCGGGCTGCCGTACGCGCTCGCGGTGGCGATCTTCGGTGGCACCGCCCCGTACATCACCACGTGGATGAGCGCGAACGGGCTGGGCGATTGGGTGTGGCTGTACGTGGCGGTGGCCGCCCTGATCGGCGTGGCCGTCTACGCGACGATGCCCGAGACGAAGGGGACCGAGCTCGCATGAGGCACGTGCTCGTCACCGGCGCCGCGGGCGGCATCGGGCTCGCCGTGGCGGAGGCGTTCGCCGCGCGCGGCGACACGGTCACCGGCGTGGACGCCCGCGGGCCGGAGCTGGACGCGGCGATGGCCGGCATCGGCGCCCGCGCGCTCGTGGCCGACCTCGCCGACCCGGGCTGCGCCGAAGTCGTCGAGCGGGCGGTGGCGCTCGCCGGCCCGGTCGACGTGCTGGTCAACGCGGCCGGGATCTACCCGGCCACCCCACTGGCCGACATGACGGCCGCCGCGTGGGATCGCGTGCAGGACGTCAACGTCCGCGCCGCGGTGCTGCTGACCGTGGCGGTGGCGGCGGCGGGCCGCCCTGCGGCCGTCGTCAACATCAGCTCGGGCGCCGCCACCCGGGCCCGGCCCGGGGCCGCGCACTACTGCACCTCGAAGGCCGCGCTGGAGATGGCCACCAAGGCGTGCGCCGTGGAGCTCGCCGGACAGGGCGTGCGGGTGAACGCGGTGGCGCCCGGGTTCGTCGAGGTCGCGAGCCCGGTCAACCCGGTCACGCCGGAGTACGCGGCCGCCGTGGCGGTCAACCCGCTGGGGCGGCCCGGGCAGCCGGACGAGATCGCCGCCGCCGTGGTGTGGCTCGCGAGCGCGGAGGCCGCGTTCGTCACCGGGGCCGTGCTGCGCGTCGACGGCGGTGCCGCGGCCGGCACCACCGCCCTGCCGATCCACCACCCGACCACCACAACCTTGCAGGAGGGCTCGCAGTGACCTACGTGATCGTCGGAGCGGGAGCGATCGGCGGCACCCTCGGCCACCACCTCGCCCGGGCCGGGCACGAGGTCGCGGTGGTGGACGCCGACCCCGAGCACGTGCGCGCGATCCGCGAGCACGGGATCGTCGTCCACCGTGGCGACGAGCGGACCGCCGTGCCGGTCGCGGCCGCGTACACACCCGACGAGCCGGGCCCAGCGCAGGTCGAGCGGGTGTTGCTGGCCGTGAAGGCGCAGGCCACCGACCGCGCGCTGGACTGGGTCGCGCCGCGGCTGGCGGACGACGGGTTCGTCGTCTCGCTGCAGAACGGGCTCAACGAGCAGGCGATCGCCGCCCGCGTCGGCCGGGCCCGGACCGTGGGCGCGTTCGTCAACCTGTTCGCCGACGTCGTGGCGCCGGGGGAGGTCCGCGACGGTGGGCTCGGCGCTCTGGTCGTCGGCGAACCGGACGGAGCGGACTCGGCGCGGGTACGCGAGGTCGTGGCCGACCTCCAGGCGTGGGGGCCGGCGCGCGCCACCGGGAACGTCTCGGGGTACCTGTGGTCGAAGCTCGGGTTCGGCGCGATGCTCGTGGCCACCGCACTCGCCGACGCGCCGATGGCCGAGCTGATCGACCGGCATCGCGGCGTCATGCACGCGCTGGCCGGTGAGGTCTACGCGGTGGCCGCGGCCGAGGGGATCGCCCTGGAGCCGTTCGACGCGTTCGACCCCGCCCCCTACGCGGGCGGTGACGCCGCGGCGAAGGACGGCGCCACCGATGCGCTCGTCGCGTGGCTCGCGACCCAGGCCAAGGACCGCAGCGGCATCTGGCGCGACCTCGCCGTGCGGCACCGGCCCACCGAGGTGCCCACGCACTACCGACCGGTGCTCGATCGGGCGGCGCACCTCGGGATCGCTGCCCCGGGGCTGGAGCGGCTGGTGGCGCAGATCGCCGAGCTGGAGGGCGGAGCGTCCATGTCCGAGCAGCGCATCTCCGACCTCGCCGGGGCCCTGCGATGACCGTCCCCGCTCCCTCGGCGCTGGCCGCGGTCGACGTCCCCGCGCTGCATCGGCTGCTCGCCGCGCGGCGCGCGGAGATGGTCGACGACCTCGTGGCCTACGCCGAGCGGGAGACACCCAGCGACGACCCGGCGCTGCTGGCCAAGGGCCTCGCGTACCTGGAGGCGTGGCTGGCCGACCGGCTCGGCGCGCCGGCGCGCCGGACCCACCACGAGGCAGCCGCTCACGGCGACGTCGTGGTGCTGGACCACGCCGGCGTGGGCGCCCCGCTCACGGTGCTCGCGCACTACGACACCGTGTGGAGCGCCGGCACCCTCGACTCCTGGCCCGTCCGGGTCGACGGTGACGTCGTCCGCGGCCCCGGCGTGTTCGACATGAAGTCCGGGCTCGTACAGGCGGTCTGGGCGGTGCGGACGCTGCGCGCGGCCGGCGTGGCGCACCCGCCGCTGCGCCTCGTGCTCACCGGCGACGAGGAGATCGGCAGCCCGTTCTCGCGGCCGCTCATCGAGGCCGCGTGTGCCGACGCCGCGGCTGTGCTGGTGTTCGAGGCGAGCGCGGACGGCGGCGCGGTGAAGACGGCGCGCAAGGGCGTCGGCCTGTTCGACGTGCACGTGCGCGGCGTCGAGTCGCACGCCGGGCTCGACCCGACCGCCGGGGCGAGCGCCATCGACGAGATCGCCCGCGTCGTCGCCGCCCTGCACGCCGCCACCGACCTCGCCGAGGGCACCAGCGTGAACGTCGGGGTGCTGCGCGGTGGTACCCGCCCGAACGTGGTCGCCGGCTCGGCCGAGGCGTCGATCGACGTGCGCGTGCCGTCGATGGCGGCGCAGAACCGGATCGACGCGCTGCTCGCCGGGCTGCGCCCGCACGACCCGCGCGCCGCGATCACCGTGGACGGCGGCTGGAACCGGCCGGTGATGGAGCGCAGCGCCGCGATCGCATCGATGTACGAGCTCGCGGCAGCGGCGGCCGCGCAGCTGGGCGTGGACCTGCCCGAGACCGCGGTCGGCGGCGCCAGCGACGGCAACTTCGCCGCCGCCCTCGGCCTCCCGGTGCTCGACGGGCTCGGCGCCGTGGGTGGCGGGGCGCATGCCAGGCACGAGCACGTCAGCGTCGACGGGATGGTGGAGCGGGCGGCCGTGGCCGCGGGGGTGATCGCCGCGTTCGCGGTGTGACCGGCTCGTCGACCACGCCGGGGACCCCTCCCGAGCAGCCCTGCGATCATGGGCCGCCGGAGGAGGGGGTTGCGTGGGTTTCGTTCGGAGGCTGCAAGCGCGGCTCGGCCACCGTCGGACGCCCGGGGTGATCGCGCCGCCGCGCCGCACGGGTGTCGACGTCACCGTCGGCGTGGCGATCGCGGTCGTGTTGGTGATCGTTGCGCCGGCCGCAGTCCGGCTGGTCACGCCGCAGGTGGTGCCCGGGACCGCCAGTCCCGTCGCAGACACCCTGGACCCGCCGCTGCCGGCCGGTTCGGAGTTCCCGCCGCTGCCGGCCGACTCCCTCTACCCCGCACGCGTGCTGCCGCCGGTCAGCACCGCGGCCGACGGTGAGCGCGTCTTCCTCGGGACGCAGCCGGACGGATCACCGATCGGCTTCGACCCCTGCCGGCCCATCCACTACGTGCTGAATCCGGACTGGATGCCGGACGGCGCCGAGCAGATGCTGCGCGAGTCGGTGGCCGAGATCAGCGCCGCCACCGGTCTCGCCCTCGTCGACGACGGCGTCACCACGGAGCGCATCGACGAGGATCGGCCACCGATCCAGCCGCTGCGGTACGGCGAGCGGTGGGCGCCGGTGCTCATCGGCTGGGTGGGCGACTCGGAGGTGTCGCACGACGACGAGGAGGCCTTCGGCACCGCGTCCCAGCACGTGGTCGCCCCGTCGGGCACGGCGTCGGCGCGCTACGTGACGGGGTGGGTGGCGCTCAACCGCGCCTGGTTCGCCGAGGCCCTCGCCGAACCGGGCACGGCGGCGGTGGCGCGCGGCGTCATGCTGCACGAACTGGGCCACCTGGTCGGGCTGGACCACGCCATCGACCCGACGCAGGTCATGCACGCGACGTCGGACACGACCGGATTGGGCCAGGGCGACCGCGCCGGCCTGGCCGCGGTAGGAGCAGGGGAGTGCCACTCGGACACGTGATCCTCCCCACGGCACGGTCGGATGGAGCCGTGGTGCGGCCCGGGGAGGCCCGGAAACGCCAAGACGGCTCCACGATGCGGGTTTCGGGGCCGATTACGCTGGGACCCATGCTTCGGCTCCTCGACCTCCGTGGTGCACCTCTGCCTCGTACCGCTCGCCTGCGTGGGCTGCTCCCGCGCGCCGAGCAGGACGTGGACGCGGCGCTGCACCAGGTGCGGCCGATCGTCGACGCGGTGCGTGAGCGCGGGGTCGAGGCCGCACTGGAGTTCGCGGAGCGGTTCGAGCGCGTGCGCCCGAGCGGCGTGCGGGTGCCGGCGCAGACGCTTCAGGGTGCGCTGGCCGCGCTCGACCCGGCCGTGCGCGCCGCGTTGGAGACCTCGATCGACCGCGCCCGCCGGGTGCACGCCGACCAGCGACGCACCGACCTCGTCACGCAGGTCGCGCCGGGCGGCACCGTCACCGAACGGTTCCTGCCGGTGCAGCGGGTGGGCCTCTACGCCCCGGGCGGGCTGGCCGTCTACCCGTCCAGCGTGGTCATGAACGTGGTGCCCGCCCAGGCAGCGGGCGTCGGATCGATCGTGCTGGCCTCCCCGCCGCAGGCCGAGCACGGCGGCCTGCCCCACCCCACGGTGCTGGCCGCGGCCGCGCTGCTGGACGTCGAGGAGGTGTGGGCGGTCGGGGGTGCGCAGGCCGTCGCCCTGCTGGCCCACGGCGGCACCGACACCGACGGCGGCGAGCTCGAACCGGTCGACATGGTCACCGGGCCCGGCAACATCTACGTCACCGCCGCCAAGCGGCTGCTGCGCGGCCTCATCGGGATCGACGCCGAGGCCGGCACCACCGAGATCGCGGTGCTCGCCGACGACACCGCCGACCCCGTGCACGTGGCGGCCGACCTGATCAGCCAGGCCGAGCACGACCCCGCCGCGGCGTCGGTGCTGGTCACCACGTCCGAGACGCTCACCGCCGCGGTGGAGCGCGAGCTCGACACCCGGGTGGCGGCCACGAAGCACGGCGAGCGCATCCGCACCGCGCTCACGGGCCCGCAGTCGGGCGCCGTGCTGGTCGACGACCTCGACGCCGGCGTCACCGTGGTCGACGCGTACGCCGCCGAGCACCTGGAGATCCAGACGCGCGACGCCCGCGAGGTCGCGCTGCGCGTCCGCAACGCCGGCGCGATCTTCGTCGGGCCGTACGCGCCGGTGTCGCTCGGCGACTACTGCGCGGGCTCCAACCACGTGCTGCCCACCGGTGGCTGCGCCCGGCACTCCGCGGGCCTGTCGGTGCAGACGTTCCTGAAGGGCGTGCACGTGGTCGAGTACACCGAGGACGCGCTGCGCGAGGTGGCCGACCAGGTCGTCACCCTCGCGGGTGCGGAGGACCTGCCCGCGCACGGCGAGGCCGTCACGGCGAGGTTCGCCCGATGACAGCCGTTCACGACACGGTCGGGGGCGACGTCACGCTCGACGACCTGCCGCTGCGGGAGGACCTGCGCGGCCGCAGCCCCTACGGCGCCCCGCAGCTGGACGTGCCGATCCGGCTCAACACCAACGAGAACCCGTACCCGCCCCCGCCCGAGCTCGTCGCCGACGTCACGAAGGCCGTGCACACGGCGGCGGAGGAGCTGCACCGCTACCCGGACCGGAACGCAGTCGGGCTGCGCACCGACCTGGCCGCCTACCTCACCGCGTCCACCGGCGTGCCGCTGACGAGCGCGAACGTCTGGGCCGCGAACGGCTCCAACGAGGTCCTGCAGCAGATCATGCAGGCGTTCGGCGGGCCGGGGAGGGTCGCGGTCGGGTTCGAGCCGTCGTACTCGATGCACCCGATCATCGCCGCCGGCACCCGCACCGAGTGGCTGCCCGCGCCGCGGCGGTCCGACTTCTCGCTGGACGTGAAGGCAGCCGCCGCCGCGCTGCACGCACACCACCCCGACCTGACGTTCCTCACCAGCCCGAACAACCCCACCGGCCAGAGCCTGGATCCCGACGACCTGGCCGTGCTCGTCGACGCCGCGCCCGGGATCGTGGTGGTGGACGAGGCCTACGCCGAGTTCTCCGACCGGCCCAGCGCCATCACCCTGCTCGGCACCCTCAGCCACAAACTCGTGGTGTGCCGCACCATGAGCAAGGCGTTCGCGTTCGCGGGCGGCCGGCTGGGCTACCTCGCGGCGGCGCCCGCCGTGGTCGACGCGTTGCAGCTCGTGCGGCTGCCCTACCACCTGTCGGCGCTCACCCAGGCCGCGGCGCGGGCGTCGCTGCGCCACGCCGACGCCACCCTCGGCTCCGTGGCGCTGCTGCGGGCCGAACGCGACCGGGTGGTGCCGGCACTTCGCGCCGCCGGGTACGACGTCGTGCCCAGCGACGCCAACTTCGTGCTGTTCGGCCGGTTCGTCGACGCGCCGCGCGCGTGGCGGGCGTTCCTCGACCGCGGGGTGCTGATCCGGGACGTCGGCATCCCCGAGCACCTGCGTGTCACGATCGGCACGCCGGAGGAGAACGACGCGTTCCTGCAGATCGCAGTGGACGTGGTGGACCGGGAGACCCATCGATGAGCCGTGTCGGCCGCGTGGAGCGGATCACCAAGGAGTCGAAGGTGCTCGTCGAGATCGACCTCGACGGCAGCGGCACCACCGAGATCGCCACGGGTGTGCCGTTCTACGACCACATGCTCGACGCCTTCGGCAAACACGGCGCGTTCGACCTCACCGTCCGCGCCTCGGGGGACGTCGAGATCGACGTGCACCACACTGTCGAGGACGTCGCGATCGTGCTCGGGCAGGCGATCCGGCAGGCGCTGGGTGACAAGAAGGGCATCCGCCGCTTCGGCGACGCCTGGATCCCGATGGACGAGGCACTCGCCCAGGCCGTCGTCGACGTCTCCGGCCGCCCCTACACCGTGCACAGCGGCGAGCCGGACGTCATGCAGGGCTTCGTCGTCGGCGGCCACTACCCGACCGTGCTCAACCGGCACGTGTTCGAGTCGCTCGCCTTCCACGGCCATCTCGCCCTGCACGTCCGGGTGCTGGACGGACGCGACCCGCACCACGTCACCGAGGCCGAGTACAAGGCGATCGCCCGAGCGCTGCGGGCCGCGGTGGAGCCGGATGCGCGGATCACCGGAATCGCCTCGACGAAGGGCACGCTCTGAGGTTCCGGCGCGCATCCTTGCCGGGCGACAACCACGTCCACACCGAGTGGTCCTGGGACGCGGTGCACGGCGCGATGGAGGCCACCTGCAAGCGGGCCGCCCGGCTGCGGCTGCCGTCGGTGGCGTTCACCGAGCACGCCGACCTCACCCCGTGGGTCGTGCGGGCCGAGGACCCCATGTCCGACGTGCTGCGCCGGTGGCTGCGCCCCGACGGCCGGATCGCCCCGCGCGACCTGGACGTGGAGGGCTACCTCGAGTGCGTACGGCGCTGCCGGGAGCGGTACCCGGGGCTGCGCGTGCTGTCCGGCGTCGAGTTGTCGGAGCCGCACTGGCACCCGGAGGAGACCGCCGCGCTGCTGCACGGCGACCGGTTCGACCGCGTGCTCGGGTCGGTGCACTCGGTCGGCGGACGGGACGAGCCGCGGCTGGTCGACCACGCCATGCGCGCCCAACCGGCTCCCGACGTCCTTCGCGACTACCTGGGGGAGGCCCGCCGGATGGTCGCCTCCGACGCGCCGTTCGCCGTGCTCGCCCACATCGACTACCCGGTGCGGCACTGGCCTGCGCGCGGGGAACCGTTCCGGCCGGCCGACTTCGAGGACGAGTTCCGCGACGTGCTCACCGTGCTCGCCTCGAGCGGGCGCGCACTGGAGATCAACACGAGGGTGCCGCTCGCCCCGGAGCTGGTGCGGTGGTGGGCCGATGCCGGCGGGGACGCGGTCTCGTTCGGCAGCGACGCGCACCGGCCGCGTGACCTCGCGAAAGGCTTCGCGGCCGCGGCGGAGATGGCCCTGAGCTGCGGGTTCCGGCCCGGCACCGACCCGGCCGACCTCTGGTCGCGCCCCTGGAGTTCCTGAACCACGGGGGCGACCGGGCCGCCGGTACCCTGGCTTCGTGACGCAGATCGTCGTGCTGGACTACGGATCGGGCAACCTGCGTTCCGCGGAGCGCGCACTGCAGCGCGTGGGCGCCGACGTCACGGTCACGGCCGATCCGCATGCCGCACTGGAGGCCGACGGCCTCGTCGTTCCGGGCGTGGGCGCCTTCGCCGCCTGCATGGCGGGGCTGGTGGGCGTCGACGGCCCGCGGCTCATCGAGCGCCGGCTCGCCGGCGGGCGCCCGGTGCTGGGCATCTGCGTGGGCATGCAGGTGCTGTTCGACCTGGGCGTGGAGTGGGGCGAGCGCACGGCCGGGTGCGGGCAGTGGCCCGGCACCGTCGAGCGGCTCAAGGCCGACGTGCTGCCGCACATGGGCTGGAACACCGTGCGCACCCCCGCCGGCTCCACGCTCTTCGCCGGCCTGGACGTCGACACCCGCTTCTACTTCGTGCACTCGTTCGGGGTGCGGCGGTGGGAGCTGGAGGCGTCGGAGGTGCTCAAGCCGCCGCTCGTCACCTGGGCCCACCACGGCGAGGACTTCGTGGCGGCCGTCGAGAACGGCGCGCTCGCGGCCACCCAGTTCCACCCGGAGAAGTCCGGCGACGCCGGGGCCACGGTGCTGCGCAACTGGCTGCGCGACGTGGTCGGCTAGCCGCTCGCGCTCAGCCGAGCTGCGGGGCGAAGTGCGCGGCCCACTCGCGGAACCGCTCCCGGAAGTACGGCGAGCGCTCCGCCAGCGGCAGGAAGACGCGGACGGTCTCGGCGTAGTAGGTCTTCCGCTTCGCCGGCCGCGGATGCGTGTGCAGCCGCTGCACGTTGCTGTACCGGTCGGAGAGCTTGACGGTGAGCACGTCCGCGGGAGCGGACGCGAAGCCTGCGAGGTAGCGCTCCCGGACGCCCTCGCCCTCGGGCTTGGTGACCCAGCCGACGAGCTCCGCGACCCGGTCGCCGAACTCCGCGCGAACCTCGGCGAGCGTGCACGGGGTGTCCTCCACGACGTCGTGCAGGAGCACGGCCACGAGGACGTCCTGATCGGTGGCGCCGGAGTCCACGGCGATCTCCAGCGCCTCCAGGAGGTGGTGGACGTAGGGCTCGCCCGCGGGCCGGGTCTGGTCGCCGTGGCGCTCCTCGGCAACGGCGTACGCCCGGGCCAGCACGGAGACGGTTGCTGCGGGCAGGCGAGAGGCGAGGGCCCGCTCGGCGGAGGCCCAATCTGTCCACGAGGCGAATACCTTCACCTGTCAGCTCCCCGGTTCGGTGATCGGATGCCGATGGTAGGGACCGCCGGGCGCGTGCCGCGCGCCGATCGGCCCGGCCTCGCGACCGGCCCGGATGTGCCGCCACGACACCCGCCGCGGTGGGCTCATCGGCCTGGCCGCTACGCGCAGCCGGGGAGCGGCGCCGGAGCTGCGTGTGCGCGCTCGGTAGGCTCGACGTGTGAGTTTCACGCTCCTTCCCGCCGTTGACGTCGCCGACGGTCAGGCCGTCCGGCTCGTCCAGGGCGAGGCCGGCACCGAGACCGGCTACGGCGCCCCCCGCGAGGCGGCGCTGCAGTGGCAGCGCGACGGCGCCGAGTGGATCCATCTCGTCGACCTCGACGCGGCGTTCGGTCGCGGGTCCAACGCCGAGCTGCTGGCCGAGGTCGTCGGTGAGCTGGACGTGGCGGTGGAGCTGTCGGGCGGCATCCGTGACGACGCCTCGCTGGAGCGGGCCCTGGCCACCGGCTGCGCCCGCGTGAACCTGGGCACGGCCGCCCTCGAGGACCCCGAGTGGTGCGCGCAGGCGCTCGCGAAGCACGGCGAGCGGATCGCCGTCGGGCTGGACGTGCGGATCGTCGACGGGCAGCACCGGCTCGCCGCCCGCGGCTGGACCCGCGACGGCGGTGACCTCTGGGAGGTCCTGGAGCGGCTCGACCGCGACGGTTGCGTCCGCTACGTCGTCACCGACGTCGGCAAGGACGGCACCCTGCGCGGCCCCAACCTCGACCTGCTTCGTGCCGTCGCCGGCGCCACCAAGGCACCGGTGATCGCCTCCGGCGGCATCGCGGAGGTGGCCGACCTGGTGGCACTGGCCGAGCTGGCCGCGGCCGGCGTGGGCATCGAGGGGTCGATCGTCGGCAAGGCGCTCTACGCGGGCCGGTTCACCCTCCCCGAGGCCCTCGCCGCGGTGCGAGCGGTGCAGCCCGCGGGGCGGGCGGCCGGCTGATGGGCGTCGCGGTTCGGGTCATCCCCTGCCTGGACGTCGACGCCGGGCGGGTGGTCAAGGGCGTCAACTTCACCGACCTGCGCGACGCGGGCGACCCGGTCGAGATGGCCCGCATCTACGACGCCGAGGGCGCCGACGAGCTCACCTTCCTCGACGTCACGGCGTCGTCCGGGGGTCGGGCCACGATGCTCGACGTCGTGCGGCGCACCGCGGAGCAGGTGTTCATCCCGCTCACGGTGGGTGGCGGGATCCGTACCACCGACGACGTCGACACGCTGCTCCGGGCGGGTGCCGACAAGGTCGGCATCAACACCGCGGCCATCCTGCGCCCCGAGCTGCTGCACGAGGCGAGCCGCCGGTTCGGCGCGCAGTGCATCGTGCTGTCGGTGGACGCGCGCACCGTGCCGGAGGGCAGCGCCCCCACGCCGTCCGGCTGGGAGGTCACCACCCACGGCGGGCGCCGCGGCACCGGGATCGACGCCGTGGAGTGGGCGGCGCGCGGCCAGGAGCTCGGGGTGGGGGAGATCCTGCTCAACTCGATGGACGCCGACGGCACGCAGGCCGGCTTCGACGTGAAGATGATCAGTGCGGTGCGAGCGGTGGTGGACGTCCCGGTGATCGCGAGCGGCGGCGCGGGCGCGGTGGCGCACTTCCCGCCCGCCATCAAGGCCGGCGCCGACGCCGTGCTCGCCGCCAGCGTCTTCCACTTCGGGCAGCTGCGGATCAAGGACGTCAAGGACGGCCTGCGGGCCGCGCACGTGGAGGTCAGATGAACCGCGTGGCCGAGTCGGCGCTGGACGCCGGGATCGCGGCCCGGCTCAAGCGCACCCCGGACGGGCTGGTCTGCGCGGTGGTGCAGCAGCGCGGCACCGGTGAGGTGCTGATGGTCGCGTGGATGGACGACGAGGCGCTGCACCGCACGCTCACCACCGGCCGCGCGACGTACTGGTCCCGGTCCCGTGAGCAGTACTGGGTCAAGGGCGAGACCTCCGGGCACGTCCAGCACGTGCACGAGGTGCGCCTGGACTGCGACGGCGACGCCCTGCTCGTCGAGGTCGACCAGACCGGCCCCGCCTGCCACACCGGCACCCGCACCTGCTTCGACGCCGACGTCCTGCTCACCGGCAACAGCTGACACCGACTTCCGAGGGTCGGATCGTTCTGAGTCGCACGTCAGCGCCGCGAGGACAGCGCTGGTGTCCGTCTCGGACCGATCTTGACTGATCAACAGTGCACCACTGCTGTTCCGGCAACCGTGGGGTACTGGTCGGATCGATCATGCGCCGCCCGGCCCGTGTCCCCGGCCGCCGCTTCTACCTGATCAAGAAACCGTTGCGCGGGCGCGCCGTCCCCGACTCGGACCGGACGGCGAACCCACACCGGCGGGATTTCCTCGTGAGTCCACCCGTTCACCTCGATCCCGCACCTGTGGAAATGGCCGGGTTGGTAGAATTACCGAACCCCGTGGTTGCGTGCACGGCCGTCCCCGACGCGGGCACGGGGTTCGGTAGTGCTGCCCACCCGGCCAGCTGCACAGGTGGCGGGGTCGACGCGAACCGGGGTGAACCCACGAGGGGCCGCCTGGTGTGGGTCGGCCATCCGGCCCGGGTCGGGGACGGCGCGCCAAACCGACTTTTCATGGTCATATCGACACCACGGTTCTCAGATCAAGATCGAACAGCAGTGGTGTCGACATGACCATGAAAGACCCGCTTGATCGTTCCGAGTCCCGGCGCAGCGCCCTGAGCAGGGCATCCGACCTTCACCTCGGAACGATCATCAGCCGCCCGGGGTACTCGACCGACCTCCGATCGAGGCCGGACCTACTCCTCTAGTGTCGGCCGCGTGACCGAGGAGCTCTTCGCCACCGACGCCTATCTCCGCTCCTTCGAGGCCTCGATCGCCGAGGTCGACCGGGACGGTGGGCGCGTGTCGCTCGCCCGCACGGCGTTCTACCCGGGTGGGGGCGGCCAGCCGCACGATCTCGGCACGCTCGACTGGGGCGGTGGGCCGGTCGCCGTCACGAAGGTGAAGCGGGAGGGGGGCCGGATCTGGCACTGGGTCGACGCCCCCGAGCTGCCGGGCGCCGGCACCGGGCTGGCCGGGGAGATCGACTGGTCGCGCCGGCACCTGCTGATGCGCACCCACACCGCGCTGCACGTGCTGTGCGGGGTGGTGTGGTCGGAGTTCGAGATCCCGGTCACCGGCGGCAACATGGAGCCCGGGTCGGGGCGGCTGGACTTCCCGCTGGAGTCGATCTCCGCGGAGCTGGGGAAGCGGCTGGAGGTGCGGATCAACGAGGAGCTGGCCGCGGCCAGGGCGGTGGTGGTCGATTTCCTCGGCCGCGACGCCGCCGACGCCGACCCGGCGCTGATCCGCACCGCGGCGAACCTCATCCCGCGGGAGATCGACCCGCTGCGGGTGATCGACATCGTCGGCCTGGACAAGCAGGCCGACGGCGGAACGCACGTGGCGAGCACCGCCGAGGTCGGTGCCGTGCGGGTGACCGGCACGGAGTCGAAGGGCAAGGGCAACAAGCGGGTGCGCATCCAGGTGATCGACGCGCCCGCGTAGGCGTGATCCGACGTCCCCCCGTTACTCCCGTCGGCTCTCCCCAGTGCCGACGAGGGCGAGCATTCCGGCCACCGCGAGCGCGAACCCGCCGAGCAGGCCCGTGACCTGCGCCGTTCCGGCGGCCGCGTCCGAGCCGCCGGCGAACGCCGTGGTCGTCATCCGGATCGTGACCGTGTAGAGGCCCCACGCGAACATGGCGGCGCTGCCCGTCCAGGCGGCTGCGACAGCGGCCCAAGCGCGGCACCGGGCGGGCCCGCAGGAGCGCGACCACCCCAGCCGCGGCGGCGAGCGCGAGCGCCGCGTTGACGGCCTCGACGCCGAGCGCCGTCGCCGACCCGGCGGTCAGCCCGACCACCAGGTGCAGGAGCGCGCTGGCGGCGGCCATGACGCAGCCACCGGCGGTGACCACCCGCAGGAACGGGACCAGGCCCGGTGCGGGCGATGCCTGCGCGGTGACCACCCCGGACCACCGCCGGACCGCGTACGCGACGAACGCGGCGCACAGGAAGACGCCCTGCCAGGCGAACCCGCCGTAGACGAGCGGCTGCAGCCACGGCTCGAACGGCGAGCCGCCGGTCTCGCCGGTGAGGACCTGGAAGACGACCGCCGGCATGATCGACACCGCCATGGGGACCAGGAACCCGGTGCCCACCCACATGGGCAGCAGCACCAGCCACGCCGGGAGCTGGTCGCCCCAGCGGTGGGTGAGGGCGAGGGCGAGCCCGATCACGACCAGGTCCATCCCGAACGTGACGGCGTTGGCGACCTCGATCGTCGGGTCGGCGAGGAGCGCCGGGTCGGTCACGCCGGTCGTGCTCCCGGTGAGCCACTGCAGCTTGAGCGTCAGGTACGGCAGGGTGCCGGCGGCGGCGAGCCAGCCGAGGACCCGCACACCGACCGCCGGCGGCGCGGCCGGCGGGATCGCCGTTGAGATCGTCATGACCACGACGATGGCGGCCGGGGCGGCGCATCGACTCCCGCGCGGGAACGAGCTTGCTCCCTCCGGCGAGGGAGGGGTGCACGCCGCTGTCTCTGCGACGATCGACATCGTGCCCCGCCCGCTCCGGCGCTTCCTCGCCCCGCTCGCCGACGGGCTGACCTACCGCCGGTACGTGCACCTGTTGCTGGGTGCGGTGATCCTCCTGCCGTACGTGGCCCTCGTGGTGCTGATCATCTCGACGGTGGCGAACGGAGGGCTCGACCTGTTCGGGCTCGTCCTGCTCGTCGTGCCGGCCACGGGGATCGCCCTCGGTGTCACCCTCGTCCCCGGCGTGCGGTCGTTGGCTATCACCGCGGCCCGGGCGTTGCTCGGCGCCGACGTGCCCGAGCCGGACCCGGCCACCGTCGACGCCTGGCCGGGTCGCCGCCGCGCCGCGGTCTGGCTGCTGCTCAACGCCGCGGCGGGTGCGATCGCGGCGCTCGTCACGCTGGCCGTCGTGCCGACGACGCTCGGTTTCCTGTTCGCGCCGTGGCTCGAGCTGCGCCCGTTCCCGACGGGCGGGCGGGCGTGGTGGCTGCCGCTGGTGGGGGCGCTGCTGCCGGTCGTCCTGCTGCACGCCTCCTCGGCAGCCGGTGCGGCACTCGCGCGGCTGGCGCCGCGGATGCTCGGGCCGACGCCGACCGAGCGGATGGCGACCGAGCTCGCCGCGGCGCACGCCGCCGAGCGTGCGCTGGCCGAACGCAACCGGCTCGCCCGGGAGCTGCACGACTCGGTGGGCCACGCCCTCACCGTCACGACGCTGCAGGCCGGCGCGGCGGCCCGGGTGCTGGACACCGACCCCGCGTTCGTCGCGACGGCGCTCGACGCCATCGCCGAGGCGGGCCGCACCGCGCTGGCCGACCTCGACCACGTCATCGGGTTGCTGCGGGACGGGAACAACGGTGACGATCGGCCCGATCGGATGCCCCGGCCGGACCTCGGCGGCCTCGACGCGCTGGTGGACGGCGCCCGCTCCACGGGAGTCGCCGTCGAGCTGCACCGGGACGGCGCCACGGCGGCCGTGCCGCGCGCGGTGTCGCGGGAGGCCTACCGGATCGTGCAGGAGGGGCTCACCAACGCGCTGCGCCACGCCGGGCCGGTGCCGGTCGTCGTCCGCGTCACGGTGGGGGTGGATGCCGTGGAGCTGGAGCTCACCAACCCGATGGGGCCGGGCCATCCCCGCCGGGGCGGTGGCCGGGGGCTCGCCGGGATGCGGGAGCGGGTGGGAGTGCTGCGCGGCGAGCTCTCCGCGGGCCGTGCCGGCGACCAGTGGCGTGTTGCCGCGCGACTGCCGTTCGGACCGGAGAAGATGCGGTAGTGATCGGCGTACTACTGGTGGACGACGAGGAACTCGTGCGGGCCGGGCTGCGGGCGATCCTCGAGGCCGAGCGGGACATCGAGGTGCTCGGCGAGGCGTCCGACGGTGCCGAGGTGCCCGGGCTGGTCCGCAGGTTCGCGCCCGACGTCGTGCTGATGGACGTGCGGATGCCCGCGGTCGACGGGATCACGGCCACCCGGCACCTGGTGTCGTCGGGGGGATCGGTGGCGCCGCGGGTGCTGATGCTCACGACGTTCGGCAACGACGGGTACGTCTACGACGCCCTGCAGGCCGGCGCCACGGGGTTCCTGCTCAAGCGCGCCCGCCCGGCGGAGATCGTGCAGGCGGTGCGCACGGTCGCCGAGGGCGAGTCGCTGCTGTTCCCGGCGGCGGTGCGCGACCTCGTCGCCACCCGCGGCCGCACCGGCGGCGACGCGCTGCGCGGCGCGGGGCTCACCGAGCGGGAGGGCGAGGTGCTCCGCCTCGTGGCGCGGGGGCTCTCCAACGCCGAGATCGCCCGCGAGCTGGTGGTCGGCGTCGAGACGGTCAAGACGCACGTGGGCAACGTGCTCGCCAAGGTCGGCGCCCGCGACCGCACTCAGGCGGTGGTGGCCGCGTACGAGTCCGGGTTCATCGACCCCCGCCGCCCCGTCTGACACCCTCCCGGCGGCTCACGGCAGGGGCCCGGTGAGGTAGCGCTGCAGGTTCGGCGCCACCGCGGCGATGATCGTGGCGTGGTCGGCGGAGGCGAGCGGCTCCACCTTCAGCACGTAGCGGACGAACGCGAGTCCGAACATCTGCGAGCCTGCCAGGCTCGCGCGGAACTCGGGCCGGTCGGGCGCGACCTTGGCGAGGACCTTTCCCGCCAGCACGCGCCCGATGAACTCGCGCAGCAGGCTCGCCGCCACCTCGTGGCCGGCGATGCTCTGCAGGAGCGTGGAGAGCTGGGCCGCCCCGGTCTCGTCCCAGACCCGCAGGAGCCGGCTGATGATCCGCTCCGCGAGGTCGGCGGGATCGCCGGGCAGCGCCTCGCCGAGGATCGCGGCGGGGTCGGCCGGCAGGTCCAGGGCCGCGACGAACAGCGGCTCCTTGCCGCCGAACCAGTGGTTGACCATCGCCGGGTCCACACCGGCCCGCTCGGCGATCGCCCGCACCGTGGCGCCGTCGTAGCCGCGCTCGGCGAACACCGCGCGGGCGGCGTCGAGCAGCTCCGCGCGGGTGTCGCCGCCACCGGGGCGACGTCCGCGACGGCGGGGCCCATCCTTGCCGGACAACCCGGTGCTCTCGTCGGGTACGGGCCCAGCGAAATCCTTCACAGGGCCATTTTCTCGCTCCCGGCCTGAGAACTTGCTGCAGGTACGTCGAGAGCGGCGCGGCGGCCTCGACGTCCCGGGTGCAAGCGCTCCTCCCGGGGCGCCCATCGATGAGGAGGACGAGATGGCAGGCACCCGCATCACCGACGTCACCGCCGTGGGGATCCCCGTTCGTGACCAGGACGAGGCGCTCGCGTTCTACGTCGGAACGCTCGGCTTCGAGAAGCGCCTCGACGGCCCGTTCGGGGCCGGCCGCTGGCTGACCGTGGGCGCGCTCGGGGCCAGCACGTCGATCGCCCTGATCGCCACCGACGGCCCCGTGGGGGTGGACACGGGCATCCGGCTCAGCACCGCCGACGCGGCGGCCGACCACGCGTACCTGCGCGCCACCGGCGTGGACGTCGACCCGGAGGTGCTGCGCTTCCCGGGTGTGCCGCCGATGTTCACGTTCCGCGACGCCGACGGCAACACGCTGGTGGTGGTCGAGATAATGGAGGCATGACCGTATCCGCGCCGCCCGGCGCCCTCGGCGCGGTCACCCCCAGCCGCGAGGAGTTCCGCGCGCTGGCCGTCGAGCACCGGGTGATCCCGGTCACTCGGCGGCTGCTCGCCGACGACGAGACCCCACTCGGGGTCTACCGCAAGCTGGCCGGTGACCGGCCTGGCACGTTCCTGTTCGAGTCGGCGGAGAACGGGCGGTCCTGGTCACGATGGTCGTTCGTGGGCGCCCGTTGCCGGGCCACGCTCACGGCGGTGGACGGCGAGCTCGTGTGGACCGGGGAGGTGCCGGTCGGGCTGCCCACCTCGGGCGACCCCCTCGCCGCCCTGCGCACCGTCGTCGAGGAGCTGCGCAGCGAGCGACTGCCCGGCCTCCCGCCGCTCACCGGCGGGATGGTCGGCTACCTCGCCTACGACGTGGTGCGGCGGCTGGAGCGGCTGCCCGAGCTCGCCGTCGACGACCTGCGGATCCCGGAGCTGGTGATGTTGCTGGCCACCGACCTCGCCGCCGTCGACCACCACGAGGGCACGGTCACCCTGATCGCGAACGCGATCAACTGGGACGCCACCGACGAGCGGGTGGACGAGGCCTACGACGACGCCGTGGCCCGGCTGGACCGGATGACGGCCGACCTCGCCGCGCCCGCGGCGTCCACGGTGGCGGTGTTCCGGCCGGTGGAGCCACGGTTCACGCGCCGTCGCTCGGCCCCCGAGCACTATGCGGCGGTGGAGGAGGCGAAGGAGCAGATCCGCGCCGGCGAGGCCTTCCAGGTGGTGGTGTCGCAGCGGTTCGAGGCAGACTGCCGCGCCGACTCGCTCGACGTCTACCGCGTGTTGCGGGCCACCAACCCCAGCCCGTACATGTACCTGCTGCGGCTGGAGTCGGCCGGCGGCGAGCGGTTCGACATCGTCGGTTCCAGCCCGGAAGCCCTGGTCACCGTGCGGGACGGCACGGCGACGACGCACCCGATCGCCGGCACCCGCTGGCGCGGCGCCACCGAGGAGGAGGACCTGCTCCTGGAGAAGGAGCTGCGCAGCGACGAGAAGGAGCGTGCCGAGCACGTCATGCTCGTCGATCTCGGGCGCAACGACCTCGGCCGGGTCTGCGAGCCGGGCACGGTGAAGGTGCACAGCTTCTTCTCGGTGGAGCGCTACAGCCACGTGATGCACCTGGTCTCCACGGTCACCGGCCGGCTGCGCGCCGAGTGCAACGCGTTCGACGCGGTCGCGGCGTGCTTCCCGGCCGGCACGCTGTCCGGGGCGCCGAAGCCGCGGGCGATGGAGATCATCGAGGAGCTGGAGCCCACGCGGCGCGGGCTCTACGGCGGGATCGTGGGCTACCTCGACTTCGCCGGGGACGCCGACACGGCGATCGCGATCCGCACGGCGCTGGTCCGCGACGAGGTGGCGTACGTGCAGGCGGGCGGGGGGATCGTGGCCGACTCCGATCCGGTCGCCGAGGACGAGGAGTCCTTGAACAAGGCACGGGCGGTGCTGTCGGCGGTCGCCACCGCGGCCACGCTCGCGGAGCCCGGGGGCCCAGAAGCGCCCGCCGAGCCGGTCCCGGCAGCCGGCACACGGGAACCGGTCGCTGTGCCGGCGCCGGGATCGGCCGCGTCAACAACCCCGCGGTGACCGAGCGCCCGAGGGTCGGCGCCGTTCTGCGGGGGAGACGCCATGCGGAGAGCTTGCGGGCGGACGGCGTCACAAGGGCCCGCAAGCCCGCCGGAGCGGAGCGGAGGCAATTGAACACGGTGCGGAGGCAGTTGAGCACCTCCTGCGTTGGTCTGGCGGCGTCGGCGGGGCTGCTGTGGGCGGGTTCGGCCACGGTCTGGTACCGGGTGACGCCCGCCGCGGCGGGCCCTGTGGAGCTGACCGGCGCCCAGGTGGCGCCGTGGCTGGGCGGGATGGCGTTGCTGGCGCTGGCCGGTGTCGCGGGCCTGGTGGCCACCGGCGGCGTGCCGCGCAGGCTGGTCGGGGTCCTGCTCGCGCTGGCGGGTGTCGGGGTGCTGGTGCTCGGGTTGCGGGCGCTGCTGCTGGACCCGTTCGCCACGGACGCTCCCGCGTCCACGTTGCCCCAGCCCCCGTCCGGCGTCACCGTGGACGAGCTGCGCTACCAGCCGACGGAGGTGACCGCTGCGCCGCTGCTGGCGGTGGCCGGCGCCGCCGTGCTGGCCGCGGTCGGGGTGGTCGTGCTCGTGCGGGAGCGGCGGTTGCCGCGGCTCGGCGCACGGTATGCGGCACCGGGGGAGCGACCGGTGGTAGGCGACCCGGATCGGGCCGCGTGGAAAGACCTGGACGAGGGACGGGATCCGACGGTCGACCCCCCGGTCGGACCGTCCGGCGACGCGGGGGACGAGCCTGGCGACGGGGCCCGAAATGCGGCTGACTAGCATGATTCGTGCCCGGCCCTATCCGGAGAGGGGGACAGCTGCCATGACGAACGGCGGAGCGAGTGTCCTCGATTCCATCGTGGACGGTGTCAGGGCCGATCTCGCGGTGCGCGAGGCGGAGGTCGACTTCGCGGAGATCAAGCGGCGGGCGGCGGCCGCGCAGCCTCCGCGCGACGTGATGGCCGCGCTGCGCGCACCCGGCATCGGCGTGATCGCCGAGGTGAAGCGACGGAGCCCGTCGAGAGGCGACCTGGCGGAGATCGCAGACCCGGCCGACCTGGCCGCGGCGTACGCCGAGAACGGCGCGCGGGTGATCAGCGTGCTCACCGAGCAGCGCCGGTTCGGCGGGTCGCTCGCCGACCTCGCGGCGGTGCGCGCCGTGGTCGACGTGCCGGTGTTGCGCAAGGACTTCGTGGTGAGCCCGTACCAGGTGCACGAGGCCAGGGCCTACGGCGCCGACCTCGTGCTGCTGATCGTCGCCGCGCTGGAGCAGAACGCGCTCGACGCCCTGCTGGACCGGGTCGAGTCGCTCGGGATGACCGCGCTCGTCGAGGTGCACACCGAGGAGGAGGCCGACCGCGCGCTGGAGGCGGGCGCCAAGGTCATCGGGGTGAACGCTCGCAACCTGCACACGCTCGAGGTCGATCGCACGATCTTCGGGCGGATCGCCCCTGGGCTGCCCACCGACGTGATGCGCGTGGCGGAGTCGGGCGTGCGCGGGCCCGGTGACCTGCTCACCTACGCCGGTTGGGGCGCCGACGCGGTGCTCGTCGGCGAGGGTCTGGTCACCAGCGGCGACCCCGGCGGGGCCGTGCGGAGCCTGGTGGCTGCCGGCTTCCACCCGTCGTGTTCCAGAATGGTCCGGTGAGTAGCAGCAAGGCGAGCGACGGTATCGCGCACCCGTCGGGACACGAGCCGGACGAGCGGGGCCATTTCGGCAGGTACGGGGGTCGGTTCGTCCCCGAGGCGCTGATCGCGGCGTTGGACGAGCTCACCACCGTGTACGAGAAGGCCCGCGGCGACCGGGAGTTCCTCGACGAGCTCGACCGCCTGCACCGCGACTACACCGGCCGACCCTCGCCGTTGACCGACGCGCCGAAGCTCGGCGAGCACGCCGGCGGCGCGCGGATCCTGCTCAAGCGCGAGGATCTCAACCACACCGGCTCCCACAAGATCAACAATGTGCTCGGGCAGGCGCTGCTCACCAAACGGATGGGCAAGAAGCGCGTGATCGCCGAGACCGGGGCGGGACAGCACGGCGTGGCCACGGCCACTGCCTGCGCGCTGCTCGGCCTGGAATGCGTCGTGTACATGGGCGAGGTCGACACCGAGCGCCAGGCGCTCAACGTCGCCCGGATGCGGCTGCTCGGCGCGAAGGTCGTGCCGGTGAAGACCGGCTCCCGCACGCTGAAGGACGCGATCAACGAGGCGCTGCGCGACTGGGTCACCAACGTCGACGAGACGCACTACCTGCTCGGCACGGCCGCGGGGCCGCACCCGTTCCCCACCATGGTGCGCGACTTCCACCGGGTCATCGGCCTCGAAGCGCGCGAGCAGGTGCTGGAGCGCGTCGGGCGGCTGCCGGACGTGGTGGCCGCGTGCGTCGGCGGCGGCTCCAACGCGATCGGGATCTTCCACGCCTTCCTCGACGACCCCGGCGTGCGGCTGGTCGGGTTCGAGCCCGGTGGCGACGGCGTCGGGACCGGCCGGCACGGCGCCACCCTCAGCGCGGGCTCGCCCGGCGCACTGCACGGGGCGCTGTCCTACCTGCTGCAGGACGAGGACGGGCAGACCGCCGAGTCGCACTCGATCTCGGCGGGGCTCGACTACCCGGGTGTCGGGCCGGAGCACTCGCTGCTCAAGGACCTGGGCCGGGCCGAGTACCGCCCGATCACCGACGCCGAGGCGATGGACGCCTTCGCGCTGCTCTCGCGCACCGAGGGGATCATCCCGGCCATCGAGTCGGCCCACGCGGTGGCGGGCGCGTTGCGGCTGGGCCAGGAGCTCGGGCCCGACGCGGTCATCCTCGTGAACCTCTCCGGGCGCGGGGACAAGGACGTCGACACGGCGGCCAAGTGGTTCGGCATGATCGCCGAAGAGGAGAGCGCCGAGGAGGCGAGCGGCACGGCGATCGCCGAGGCCAGCCTGACGGAGGGGCCGCAATGAGCGAGCGGCAGCGAGCGAATCATCGACCGTCAGCGGGGGCTTGCGTGAGCGCTGTACAGGAGATCTTCGAGGCCGGTCGGGCAGCGGGCAGGGGCACGCTCGTCGGCTACCTGCCGGCCGGCTACCCGACCGTCGACGGGTCGGTCGAACTGCTCTCCGCGATGGCGGAGGGCGGCTGCGACCTGCTCGAGGTCGGCGTCCCCTACTCGGACCCGGTGATGGACGGGCCCACGATCCAGGCGGCCGCCGACACGGCGCTGCGGGCGGGCTTCCGCCTCCGTGACCTGCTGTCGGTGGTGGAGCGGGTCACCGCGGCGGGTGGCCGAGCGGTCGTGATGACCTACTACAACCCGGTGCTGCGGTACGGCGTCGACGCGTTCGCCCGCGACCTCGCCGCGGCCGGCGGGCTCGGCGTCATCACGCCCGACCTCATCCCGGACGAGGCCGACGAGTGGCTCGCCGCATCCGAGGCCCACGGTCTGGACCGGATCTTCCTGGTCGCGCCGTCGTCCACCGAGGAGCGGATCGCGTCCACCGCGGCCGCCACCCGCGGGTTCCTCTACGCCACCTCGACGATGGGCGTCACCGGCGCGCGCGCCGCGGTGGGATCCGCCGCTCCGCAGCTCGTCGCCCGCTGCCGGGCCCACACCGAACTTCCGATCGGGGTCGGCCTCGGCGTGCGGTCCGCCGCGCAGGCCGCCGAGGTCGCGGGCTTCGCCGACGGCGTGATCGTCGGCTCCGCGTTCGTCACGGCGGCCGAGAACGGTGGCGCGGCCGGCGTGCGTGCGCTGGCGGAGGAGCTGGCCGGCGGCGTGCGTCGCGCGGCCCCGCAGCCGGCGTGACGCTGCGCCGGCCCCGCAGCCGGCCCCGCAGCCGGCGCGGAGACGCGCGCGGAACACCTGGTCGTCCCGCCGTACATGCACTCGCGTGCGGACTCGGCGTGAAGATCAGGGGTCTCGCCATCCGCGCGGCCGGCGTGGATCATCAGGCACACCTGCCCGTGCGGCGCACCGGTGGCGTGCCCCGCGCGCTCGTGGCGCTACCGTGACGGCGTGAGTCCTGTCGTCGTCACCGTGCTGGCGAACATCCCGAGTCCGGACCGCGGGGTCTGGATGCTCGGTCCGATCCCCATCCGCGCGTACGCGCTCTGCATCATCGCCGGCATCGTCGTTGCGGTCCTGTGGGGCGAGCGACGGTTCGTGGCGCGTGGCGGGCAGCAGGGCACCGTCACCGACGTCGCGGTGTTCGCCGTGCCGTTCGGGCTGGTCGGCGGCCGGCTCTACCACGTGATCACCGACTGGTCGACGTACTTCGGCCCGGGCGGCGACCCGTTGGGTGCCCTCCGGATCTGGGAGGGCGGCCTGGGGATCTGGGGCGCGATCGCGCTCGGCGCCGTCGGGGCCTGGATCGGGTGCCGGCGCCGCGGCGTGCCGCTCGGGTTCTTCGCCGACGCGGTGGCACCCGGCATCGTGGTGGCCCAGGCGATCGGCCGGCTGGGCAACTGGTTCAACCAGGAGCTCTACGGCGCGCCCACCACGCTGCCGTGGGGGCTGGAGATCTACGACCGGGTCGACCCGACCACCCTCCTCCCCGACGCGCTCGGCGGGGTGGCGCTGGACCACACGCCCGTCCAGGTCGTGCAGCCGACGTTCCTCTACGAGCTGCTGTGGAACCTCGCCATCGCCGCGCTCGTGGTGTGGGCGGACCGGCGGTTCCGGTTGGGGCACGGCCGCGCGTTCGCGGTGTACGTCGCCGGCTACACCGCCGGCCGGTTCTGGATCGAGCAGATGCGCACCGACCACGCCACGCGCGTCTTCGGCGACATCCGGGTCAACGTCGTGGTCTCCGCGGTCGTGTTCGCGGCGGCGGTGCTCTACATCGCGCTGGTGCGCAAGCCGCGGGAGGTGCTCGACACCCCCGACGCGGCCGCGCCCGGGGAGCCGGAGCCGGACAGCTCGGAGGGGACCGAACCACCCGCCGAGGAGAAGGGCGCGCTGGACCTCGAGAAGCAGGAGAAGGACCCGGCCGAAGCGGGGGATCGCGCACCATGACGTTCACGGGTTTCGGCGAGGGCGCCGTCGAGTTCTACGACGGGCTGATCGCCGACAACTCGAAGCCCTACTGGACCGACCAGCGAGGGGTGTACGAGGCGGACGTCCGTGCGCCGATGGAGGCGCTGCTCGCCGCGCTGGAGCCGGAGTTCGGCCCCGGCAAGATCTTCCGGCCGTACCGGGACGTCCGGTTCTCGCACGACAAGACCCCGTACAAGACGCACTGCGGCGCCACCGCCGGGCCCTTCTACGTGCAGGTCGGCGCCGACGGCCTGATGGCCGCGGGCGGCTACTACCGGATGGCGCCCGACCAGGTCGCCCGCTACCGCACGGCCGTGGACGACGAGCGCCGTGGCAGCGATCTCGAGAAACGGCTCGCGGCGCTCGACGGGCTGACCGTGGCGGGGGAGACCCTCAAGACCCGCCCCCGTGGCTTCGACCTGGACCACCCGCGCATCGACCTGCTGCGCCACAAGGGCCTCTACGCCTGGCGGGCCTGGGCGCCCGACGACGTGCTGCACGAGCCGGGCACCCAGGAGCGGGTGGCCTCCACCTGGCGGGTGCTCCAGCCGCTCATGGAGTGGCTCGCCGATCACGTGGGGCCGAGCGAGCAACCGCGGCGGTAGCCGTCGTGGCTACTTCCGGCGCCACCAGCGGGTGTGCGCCGGAGCGGTGGGAGGCGGCACGGGCGGGGGCGCCGGACGTGCTGCCCGCCACCCCTGCACGATCGCCTCGGCGTCGGCCCGGCGCACCGGGACGGCCGGCCCGGACGGCGCGCGCAGCCACTCCGCGATCCGCCGGTTGAGGTCCGAGACCGCGGCGCGCACCGCTTCCTCGGTGGGCAGGTCACGCACTTCCTCCGGGAGCCGTTCGACCTCCTTGCGCAGCTGCAGCGGGGTGGGCAGCAGCGCCTCCGACGGCACCCCCTCGCGCTGGACCCAGCGCCTGACCCACCAGTTCTCGTCGTGCGGGTCGTCGAGCCCGGGCAGCGGCTTGCCCTTGCCGGGCAGGTCGGCGAAGTCGCCGCGCTCCTCCGCCATGCGGATCTGCTGGTCGATCACTGACTCGTAGCGCGCCCAGTAGCCCTCGTTCGGCATGATCTCGACCTCCCCGGCCTCCGACGATACCCACCGGACTCGGCGGAAACCGGCGACGCCGAGGCGTGATCCGACCGTTTCGAGAGGTGCGTAGTCTCTCGGATCCGCCGGTGGCCGCGGCCCGGAAATCTGAGCGCCATGACGACGAACGCACCGACGGCTCCGCTGGGTGCGGCGGAGCTGGATGCCGCCACGCCGCCGCACCGGGACCGGTACGCCGACCTGCTCCGCCTGTTCTCGATCGGCATGGTCGTGCTCGGGCACTGGGTGATCGCGTTGCTCACGGTGCACGGCGCGGGATCGGCCAGCACCTCGCTGCCGCTGATGCTGTCGACCTGGATCTGGCAGGTGATGGCGCTGTTCTTCTTCGTCGGCGGGTTCGCGCACGCCCGGGCGCTGCGCCACGGGCCGCGCAGCGGCGAGTTCGTCCGGGCGCGGGTGGCCCGGCTGCTGCCGCCGGCGCTGGTCATGCTGGCGGTCTGGACGGCACTCGCGATGCTGATGCACGCCACGGGACTCACCACGGGCGAGTTCGCCATCGGCCTGCAACTGATCACGGTGCCCCTGTGGTTCCTCGGCGTGTACCTGGTGATCGTGCTGGCGGCGCCGGTGACGATGCGGCTGCACCTGCGGTTCGGGTTGTGGCCGGTGCTGGGGGCGCTCGGAGCGGCCACCGCGATCGTCGATGTGGTCGAGCTGAGCACGGGTGTACCGCAGGTCGGCCACCTGAACATGCTGTTCGTCTGGCTGGCGGTGCACCAGCTGGGCTACGGCTATGCGGACGGCACGCTGCTGCGCGGCGGTCGCCGGCTGGCGGGGCTGCTCGCCGGCGGCGGGCTGGCCGGCGCGGCGTTCCTGGTCTTCGGCACGTCGGCGTACCCGGTGCTGATGGTCGGGCTGCCCGGCAACGACGTGTCGAACTCGTCGCCGCCCAACCTCGCGCTGCTGGCGCAGAGCTTCTTCCTGGTGGGCACCGCGCTGCTGTTTCGCCGGGCGGGCAGCGCGCTGATGGAGCGGCCGAAGGCGTGGTTCGCGGTGGCGACGGGCAACTCGGTGATCATGACGGTGTTCTGCTGGCACCTCACCGCCTGCTACCTGGTGCAGAGCGTGCTGTTGCTGGTCGGCCCGCGGCTGCCGGCCGCCGACACCCCGCTGTGGTTCCCGGCGCTGGCGGGATGGCTGATCGCGTGCTCACTGGCCTGCGTCGGCATCGTGGCGCTGTTCCGTCGGTTCGAGCGGCCCGCGGACGCGCTGGTACGCGGCCGGGTCCGGACCCCCGCCGTGGTCGCCGGGACGCTCGCGTCGGCGGTGGGACTGTTCGCGGTGTCCAAGGTCGGTCTCGACGGGCTCGTCACCGAGCAGGGCCTGCCCGGCGTCGCGGTGATCCCGCTCGTAATGGTCGCGGCGGGTGCATCGGCCCTGCGCCGCACCGGCAGCACACGCTCCGTGTAACGCCGCGGGGGGTCGTGGCTCTGAACCGGTGTCGTCGAGTACTGGAGGAGCCATGAACGATCTTCTGCACCGGTTCGCGAGCAGCCGCGTCACCGGTCGGGCAGCGCGGGTGACCGCGGGTGTGCGCATCTTCGTCGGGGTGGTCTTCGTCTTCTTCGGAGGCCTCAAGTTCCTGGTCACCGAGTTCGAGGCGGCCGAGTTCGTCCGGTTCGGCTTCCCGGACTCCACTCTCGTCGTGCAGCTGGTCGGCCTGCTCGAGGTCGGGGCAGGGCTGATGCTGGTGGTCGGGCTCGCCACCCGGCTCGCCGCGCTCGGGCTGGCCGTCGTCATGGCGGGCGCGATCCTGACCGCCGGGTTGACCGTGGGCGGTCCGTTCCACCTCGGCCTCGCGCCCGCGCTGCTGGCCGCGAACGTGTACCTGCTGGTGGCCGGCCCGGGCACCCTCGCGGTGGATCGCCGGCTGGCCACCACGGGCTGACGGCTGCACCCGATGAGCGCAGCGGTCCGCACCTGCGCATCCGCTACGGTCGCGCGGGTGCGGATCGCGCTGCCGCCGGAGGCGGAGCTGGTCGGCCGGCTGCGGGACGGCGACGACGCCGCCTTCGCGCTGGTCCTCGACCAGTGGTCGCCGGGCATGCTGCGGCTGGCGCGGTCGTTCGTCTCGACGCCGGACTCGGCGGCGGAGGTGGTGCAGGACACCTGGCTGGCGGTGCTCCAGGCGCTCGACCGGTTCGAGGGCCGCTCGTCGCTGCGGACGTGGGTGTACCGGATCCTGGTGAACACGGCGAAGCGGCGGGCGGCCCGGGAGCGGAGGAACGTGCCGATGAGCAGCCTCGGCCCCGACCCCGACGCGGGCCCGACCGTCGAGCCGGACCGGTTCCAGGGGAGCGACGAGCCGTACCCGGGGCACTGGCGGGCCCTGCCGACACCGTGGCCCGCTCTCACGCCGTCGCCCGAGCAGCGCACGCTCGACGCCGAGCTGCAGACCCGGCTCGAGGACGCGCTGGACGGGCTGCCGGAGCGCCAACGTGCCGTGATCACGCTGCGGGACGTGCAGGGCCGTCCCTCCGACGAGGTGTGCGCGATCCTCGACATCTCGCCGGCCAACCAGCGAGTGCTGCTGCACCGGGCGCGGGCGCACGTCCGGTCCCGATTGGAGGGGTATCTGGATGCGCGCGATTGACTGCGTCGAGCTGGTCGAGCTCGTCACCGACTTCGGCGAGGGCGCGCTGGACCCCGCGACCGAACGCCGGGTGGTCGACCACCTGGCGGAGTGCGACGGCTGCAGCGCCTACCTCGAGCAGATGCGGGCCACGGCCCGAGCGCTCGGGGAGCTGCCGCCCGACCGGCTGCCCGAACCCGCGCGGCAGGCCCTCCTCGAGGCGTTCCGCCGGCGCTGAGCCCTCGCACACCGATAGTGGCGCTCTCACACCGACTGGTGTCGGTGTGTGAGCACCGCAGTCGGTGTGTGGGCTCGGCCGAGGGCGGCGAGCCGGTGGATCAGCGCGGCGGGCGGCCGATCACCACCGTTGCGTCCAGGTCCGCGGCGCGCACCACCTGAGCGGTGAGGCCGGCGGCCGCGATCGCGGCGACCGTATGGGGCGCCTGGCGCTCGCTCGTCTCGATCAGCAGGTGTCCGTCCGTGGCCAGCCACCGGGGGGCCGCGGCGGCGACGCGGCGCTGGACGTCGAGCCCGTCGGCGCCGCCGTCGAGGGCCACGCGCGGTTCGTGCAGCCGCGCCTCCGGTGGCATCAGCCCGACCGCGTCGGTGGGCACGTACGGGGCGTTGGCCACGAGCACGTCGACCCGGCCGTGCAGCGTTGCGGGCAGCGGGGCGTCGAGGTCACCGTCGTACACGCGGCCGCCGACGGCCGTGACGTTGCGGCGAGCGCAGCGCACTGCCGCCGGGTCGACGTCGGCGGCGTGCAGCTCGACGCCCGGCACGGCGGCGGCCACCGCGACGCCGACGGCGCCCGAACCGCAGCACAGATCGACGACGACAGCGCCGGGCCGGGCCCGGGCGGCGGCCTCCCGGGCGAGGAGCTCGGTGCGGCGGCGGGGGACGAAGACGCCGGGGTCGACCGCGATGCGCAGGCCGGCGAACTCCGCCCAGCCGAGGACGTGTTCGAGGGGGAGACCGGCGACGCGCCGCTCGACCATGTCGGCCAGCTCGGCCGGATCGTGGGCGGTGTCGAGCAGCAGCCGGGCCTCGTCCTCGGCGAAGACGCAGCCGGCGTTCCGGAGCCGGGTGATGACGTCGGACATGCTGCTGGAGATCGGGGTAGCGGGCATGGATGCCTCCGAGGTGTCGGAGGGCGCTACTCCGTGCGGGGGGAGGAGAGCGCCCATCGTCGTGGGTCGATCGGTCTCACCTCCCGCGTCCGTCGTTGCCGTCGTAGTGTCCCAGAACCCGGGAGGTGCCGTGCAGGAGGACTGGGAGCAGCGGGCAGACCGGCTCGCCGCGCGATCGCTGGCCGCAGGCGATGCCATCGGCTGGTTCGAGCAGCTCTACGCCGCCGGCCGCGCGGGGTCGGTGGAGATGCCGTGGAACCGGGAGCACCCGCATCCGCTGCTCGCCGCGTGGACCGCTGAGCGGGCGCTCGACGGCGCCGGGCTCCGCGCCGTCGTCGTGGGTTGCGGGCTCGGCGCCGACGCCGAGCACGTGGCCGCGCTCGGGTACGCCACCGTCGCGTTCGACGTGTCGAGCACGGGCGTCGGCCTCGCGCGCGGGCGGCACCCCGGCACGGCGGTGCGGTACGTCGTGGCAGACCTGCTCGCGCTGCCGGCCGACTGGATCGGGGTGTTCGATCTGGTCGTCGAGATCTACACGGTGCAGGCGCTGCCCGACCCACCGCGGCGCCGCGCCATCGGTGAGGTTGCGCGCCTGGTGGCGTCCGGCGGCACGCTGGTCGTCGTCGCGGCCGCCCGTGGCGAGGCGGACCCGGACCCCGAGGGGCCGCCGTGGCCACTGATCCGCGACGAGGTCGAGGCCTTCACCGCCGACCGGCTCACGGCCGTGCGGATCGACCGCGTGCCGGACCGGGACGATCCCGCGTCCGGCCGCTGGCTCGCGGAGTTCACGGGCTGAGGACGGGGCGCGGTACGGTCTCCGGATGCTCGCCCGCGCCTGGGGTATCGCGCGCTCGATGGTCATCTACCACGGGCAGCCGGCCAAGCACCGTCGTGCGGTGCAGCTCTACGGCGAGTTCCTCGGCCCCGGTGATCTGGCCTTCGACATCGGGGCCCACGTCGGTGGGCGGGTGCGCACCTGGCGGCGGTTGGGCGCGCGCGTGGTCGCCGTCGAGCCGCAGCCCGACTGCCTGCGCGTGCTGCGGCTGCTCTTCGGGCGCGACGGTGAGGTGATGATCGAGCCCCGAGCGATCGGCGCGCAGGTGGGGCGGGCCCGGCTGGGGGTGTCGACCGCGACGCCCACCGTGTCGTCGATGTCGCAGGACTGGCGGGAGTCGGTGGCCGCCGACAGCAGCTTCGCCCGGGTGCGCTGGGACCGGTCGGTCGAGGTCGCCGTCACCACCCTCGACGAGCTGATCGCCGCGCACGGCGTCCCGGCGTTCTGCAAGATCGACGTCGAGGGTTTCGAGGCGGATGTGCTGGCCGGTCTCTCCCGGCCGCTGCCCGCGCTGTCCTTCGAGTACCTGCCGCCCACGCACGAGCGCGCCCTCGCCGTGCTGGAGCGGGTGCAGGAGCTGGGGACCTACCAATACAACTACTCGCCCGTCGAGACCATGCGGTTCGCCTCCGACCGCTGGCTCGACGCCGCGGAGCTGGTGCGGCTGCTCGAGGGCGTCCGGCCCCTCGGGCGCTCCGGCGACGTCTACGCCCGCGTCGCGGCCGGCAGCGTGCCGGAGGCATGATCGCTGGCTCGGTGCGTGAACGGCCGGATGTGGCCGCTCGTGCACCCGGCTGCTGACCATCGGTCAGCGTTCAAGCCGTCGAGTGTCCCCCATCCGGGGTAAAGTGCCAGGTTCGACCGAAGCACAACTCGACGGCGAGTGGGGCAACCGGAGGATGGTGACGATCACGCCGGTGCGTGCCGGTCCGGTCTGCGTGCTGAACGTCAGCGGGGAGATCGACCTCATCTCCGGTCCGCGCCTGCGCGCGGCCCTCGACGAGGTCCTCGACGATCCCCGTGCCCGGGCGCTGACGGGCGTCGTGCTCGACCTGAGCGCGGTGACCTTCCTCGGCTCGGCAGGTCTTGCCGTGCTCGTCGACGCCCACGAGCACGCCACGCAGCGGGGGATCAGCCTGAAGATCGTGATCGACGGTCCCGGCTCGGCGGTCGCGCGTGCGTTCCAGGCCGCCGCCATCCACGAGCACCTGGACCTGCACCACAACGTGGGCGACGCCCTCTTCGACGGCGACGGACAGGCCGCTCCCTGAATCTTCGGTCAGATGATCGTGGAGCAAGCGGCCGACGAGTTCATGAACCGGTGAACGCGGCCACGACCTGACTTCGTGTGATCGTTCCGAGGTGCGGCTGAGCGCCCTGGGCGGGGCGTTTCACTGTCATCTCGGACGGATCATGCCGCGTTGATCGTTGTGAGACCACGCCGAGCGTCCTCGTGGGGGCGTTCACCCGCATCTCGGGTCGATCACCGGCCGGTGCTGTAGCTGCGCAGCGTCTCCAGGACGGGCATCTTGATCACCTGTTGCTCGGCGAGCATCCGCCGGAACACCGGCGACTCCTCGACCCGCAGCCGCACGTACAGCGCCACGCCGATCGTCAGGAAGCTCACCAGGAACGGCACCCGCCAGCCCCACGACAGCAACTGCTCCTCGGGAAGCAGGCCGACCAGCAGGAACGACACGGTGGCGAGCACCAAGCCGATCTGCACCCCGAGCTGGGCGTACGAGCAGTAGTAGCCGCGTCGCGACGGCGGCGCGTGTTCGGCCAGCAGGGTGGCCGCCCCACCGAACTCGGCCCCGGCGCCCAGCCCCTGCAGGACGCGCAGGAAGACGAGGAGCACCGGCGCCCAGACGCCGATCGACGCGTAGGTGGGGAGCAGGCCGATGATGCCGGTCGACAGGCACATGACGAGCGTGGTCAGGATGAGCGTGGCCCGCCGCCCGATGCGGTCGCCGATGTGCCCGAAGAGGATCCCGCCGAGCGGTCGGAACACGAACCCGACGCCGAACGTGGCGAACGCGGTGATCGTGCCGATGGCCGGGTCGGCCCCGGGGAAGAACAGCTTGTTGAACACCAGGGCCGCGGCCGTGCCGTAGATGAAGAAGTCGTACCACTCGAGCGCGGTGCCGACGAGCGCGCCGAGGACGACCCGCCGCAGCTCACGAGGCTCGGTCGTCCCGCCGGGTTCCCCTGCCTTGCCGGTGGAACGAGTGGTCATGCCGTTCCCTCCAGGCTCTCCGATGAGCTGGATTCCGTCTGACGGAACCGACCTTCCGCGGGTGAATCGGACGATACGCCCGGAGGTGGCTGCCCGCGAGCCGGGGCGACACATGCAGCGGTTGACATGATCCAGGGCTCGCCCTAAGGTCTGTAACGCGTTTCTGAAAAGCGTTACATTCGGAGCGGCAGAGCCACGGGAGGTGTGATGCCGGCACCGGCAGCCGTGGCCGCGCGACTCAGCAAGGCGCGATCCAGCAGGGTACGCCGCGGCCTGTCGCCGGCCCGGCGTTGGACCTTGCGGCTGTCCTCCGTGGTGCTCATCGCGATCGGGTGGGAGCTGTACGGGCGCACGATCAACCCCGTGCTGCTCTCGTCGCCGAGCGAGATCGCCGGGGCGACGGTGGAGATGTTCGCCGACGGGAGCCTCCCGAAGGCGCTGAGCGAGAGCATGGTCGTGCTCTGCGTCGGGTCGCTGATCGGGATCGGCGCAGGTCTGGCGATCGGGCTCGCCGCCGGGCGCAGTGAGACCTTCTCGGCCTTCATCGAGCTGCCGCTCAACGCCCTCTACGCCACCCCGACGGTGGCGCTGATTCCGGTGATCGTGGTCTGGTTCGGCTTCGGTCCCACGGCAAAGACCGTGGTCGTGATGCTGTTCGTGCTGTTCCCGGTGTTGATCAACACGATGCGCGGGGTCAAGGAGGTGGACCGCGGGCTCGTCGAGGTGGCCCAATCCTTCTGCTCCGGAGAGAGCAGAATGTGGATCGACCTGATCTTGCCTTCCGCCGTGCCGTACGTTGTCACCGGCTTGCGGCTGGCCATCGGGCGCGCGTTGATCGGTGTGATCGTCGCGGAGTTCTTCACGGCTTTCGCAGGCCTCGGCAATCTGATCGTCACCAACGCCAACAGCTTCCGGACCGACCGCACCTTCGTGCCGATCCTCTTGATCGCGCTGCTCGGCATCACGCTGACCGCGCTGCTCGAGTGGACCGAGCGCAAAGTCGTGCGGTGGGCAGCAAAGGACTGATCCACATGAGACGACTTCGTATCGGGCTCGCGGCTCTTGCCGTGACGGGTGTGCTCGCCGGATGCGGCGCGTTCGGCGACGCGCCGCCGCGCCCCGAGGGGGAGGGAGGGCAGCAGACGATCCGTGTCGGCCTCCCCACCGGCGTCACCAGCTTCGCGAACGCAGACCTCTTCGTCGCCATCGAGAAGGGCTTCATGGCCGAGGCGGGCCTCACCGTCGAGCCGCAGAACCTGCGGTCGGGTGTGTCCGTGGTGCAGGGCGTCGTCGGCGGTGCCCTCGAGATCGGCGGCTCCAGCATCGAGCCGGTCGTCAACGCGGCCGCGGGCGGCGGGGACGTCGTGATCATCGGCGCCTACACCGACAAGCTGACGGTCTCCGCCGTCGCGCCCGCGGAGGTGCAGACCGCGCTGGACCTGCGCGGGAAGCGCGTGGGCGTGCAGGAGGTCGGCGCGTTCCGCGAGGTGATGACGCGGCTCGTGCTGCAGTCGGCCGGGCTCACTCCCGACGACGTCGAGTACATCCCGGTGGACGCCCAGTCGTACACGTCCGCGCTGGTGGACGGGCGGATCCAGAACGCGATCCTGCAGACCGAGCAGGCCGTGGCCGCCCAGCGCGACCACCCGGGCATGCACGCGATCGCGGAGCTGGCCGACGTCGCGCCCGACTACCACTACGGCACGTTCGCCGTCTCCCGCACGTGGCTGGAGGAGAACCGTGACGTCGCGGTCCGGTTCATGACGGCGCTGACCCGCGCTCACCGGTTCATGTACGAGAACAAGGACGAGACGGTCAAGATCGTCGCCAAGACCACCGAGTTCGACGAGCAGGTCATCTCCCAGGCCTACGACTCGCTGCTCACCCAGCAGGCCGTGTTCCCGGTGAACACCGGCCTCGACAAGGCCCGCATCAAGAAGACGATCAACCGGATGCGGGAGCTCGGGATCCTCGAGAACGAGCCGCCCGTGTACGAGCAGCTCGTCGACGCCGGACCCGTCATCGATGCCGTCGACTCGCTCGGCGTGCAGGCCGGAGACGCGCGTTGGCGCTGACCCGAAACCCCGATTAGAAGGAAGGCCCGTTTCATGACCGACAAGGTTGGCGAGAAGGACTACGTCGACGCCGACGCAGACATCGACCGCAAGCACAACATCCTCGCGCTGTCCTACGCCGAGGTGCAGGAGCGCCTCGCCGAGGGCGACCAGGATGTCGTGCTGGTGCCGCTGGGCAGCACCGAGAAGCACGGTGCGCACATCCCGCTCGGCACCGACAGCTACGTGACGATGGAGGTCGTGGAACGGGCCGCCAAGGCGGCCGACGTGCTGTACTCGCCGCTGGTGCCCTTCGGGTACTCGCCGCACCACATGGGCCGTCACCTCGAGGGCGCCGGCACGATCACGCTGCGGGCCGAGACGTACCGGCGGATCATGAGCGATGTCGCTCGCAGCCTCATCTACCACGGCTTCCGCAAGATCCTCTTCGTCTCGCACCACGGCTCGAACATCAAGCCGATCGACGAGGTGATGCGCCAGCTGCGCTACGACACCGGCGCGTTCATCGCCTACTACAAGACCCCGACGGAGCGGGACGCGTCGGTCGTGCAGGACCTGTTCGACAACCCGCCGGAGGAGACCCCGGGCTGGCACTCCAGCGAGCTGGAGACCTCGGCCCTGATGGCGACGGCCGACGGGCTGGTGCACATGGACCGCGCCGTGCAGGACCGGGCGCACGCGCCGGCCTACATGACCGACAAGTTCTCCAAGATCGACGGCACGTCCACGGTGAAGTTCCAGGGTTCGGAGAACATCTGGGTGCCGATGGAGCACCACGAGTACAGCGACACCGCCACCATCGGCAACCCCTTCCGCTCCAACAAGGAGAAGGGCCTGAAGATGCTGGACCGGATGTCGGCGCACCTGGCCGACTTCGTCGCCGAGGCACGCCAGTTCAAGGTCGAGATCACCAACAGCGATTACCCCGAGCGGGCCTGAGGAGCGCCGTCATGACCGAACCGGACCCGGTGGTGCTCCAGCTGCTGCGCGAGGAGCTGGTCGCTTGGTCCCGGCGCGGCTACGAGCGCGGGTTGGTGGCCGGTGTCAGCGGGAACAACAGCCTGCGGGTGCCGGGCACCGACCTGATCCTGATCAAGGCGACGGGCGGGTGCCAGGGGGACATGGACATCAGCGACACCGTGCTGATGACCCTCGACGGAGAGGTCCTCGACCCCGGCCGGCGCCCCTCGAAGGAGTGGCGTTGGCACGCCGCGGTCTACCGGACACGGCCGGAGACCGGGGCGGTCGTCCACCTGCACCCGCCGCACGTCGTCGCGTTCGCCGTGGCGGACGAGCCTCTGCCGCTCGTCCACACGGCGGCACGCGGCCACCTGCGTAAGATCGGCTACGTCGAGCTGATGCCGGCAGGCTCCCCGGAGCTGGCGGAGGCGGTGACACAGGCCTACTCCGACCCGGACGTACTGGCCGTGGTGTTGCGCGAGCACGGGTCCATCACCATCGGGCCGGACCTGCGCACGGCGTACTTCCGCACGGAGTACCTGGAGGACTGCGCGAAGGTGGCCACGCTCGCGGCCGCGATCCGCGGCACGTCGCCGGCGAAGATCCCGCTCGCCGACGATGCCGACCCCCTTGCAGAGGTCCGCTGATGGATCCGTACGTCGCGGTGCTGGCCACCCTCGACACCAAGGGTGGCGAGGCGGCCTACCTCCGCGACGTGCTCGCCGAGCTCGGGTATCGCACCCGGATCGTCGACATCGGGCTGCGGCCCACCGAGCTCGCCGACCCGGAGCGTGACGTCCCCGCCGAGGTGGTGGCGCACGCTGCCGGGTCGTCGCTCGCGGAGCTGCGCGAGCACACCCGGCGCGACCGGGCGATGGCGGAGATGGCGGCGGGCGCCGGGCTCCTCCTGAGGGTCTGGCACGGCGCCGGGCAGCTGTCCGGCGTGCTCGCGGTGGGTGGCAACCAGGGCACCGCCGTAGCGGCGGCGGCGATGCGGCCGCTGCCGTACGGGGTGCCCAAGGTGATCGTGTCCACGGTCGCCTCCGGAAACGTCCGCGGCTACATCGGAGACAGCGACGTCACGATGATGTTCTCGGTCGCGGACCTGCTCGGCGGCCCCAACGCGGTCACCGCCCCCGTCCTGCGGGGTGCGGCGGCCGCGGTCGCCGGGATGGTCGCGGCGGGCCGGCCGGTGCCTCCCAGCGAGGTCCGGCCGCTCGTCGCGACTACCGCCTTCGGCAACACCCACGCCGCGGTCACCACCGCGATCGAACGGCTGCGGGCCGGCGGCGTCGACACGGTCGCGTTCCACGCCTCCGGCGCCTGCGGGTCGGCGATGGAGCGGCTCGTGGCGGAGGGCGTGTTCGAGGGCGTGCTCGACCTCACCACGCACGAGCTGCTCGGCGAGATCGAGCCGGCCGACATCTACACCCCGGTGCGGCCGGGCCGGCTCACCGCCGCGGGCGAGCGAGGCATCCCGCAGGTCCTCGTTCCCGGCGGGTGCGACTACTACTGCTTCGGCGCCGAGGAGACGATCCCCGAGCGTCTGCGCGACCGGTCCGTGCACCACCACAACCCGCACAACACGAACGTCCGGGCCGCCGCGCCCGAGCTCGACCGGCTCGGCGCCCTGTTCGCCGAGCGCGCCAACGCGGCCACCGGTCCGACCACCGTCCTGGTACCGCTGCGTGGGTGGTCCCAGATCGGCTCGCCCGGCGGCATCCTGCATGATCCTGATGCGAACGCCGCGCTCGTCGCCCGGCTGCGGGCCGACCTGGCCCCGCACGTCGAGTACCGCGAGCTGGACCTGCCGATCAACGACCCGCGGTTCGCGGTGGAGGCCGCCGAGGCCCTCCTGCGGCACCTGTCCACCGGTACCACCGACCGCGTGACCGCGACAGCGCCCCGAGCGACTGCGACCCGAGGAGTGACATGACCGCCGACGTGCAGACGGCACCCACCGCCACGCGCTCGATCCCGGACACCATGCGTGCCGCCGTGCTGTTCGGCCCCGGCGACATCCGGGTGATCGACCGGCCGGTGCCACAGCCCGGCCCGCACCAGGTGCTCGTCGAGGTCGCGATGTGCGGCACCTGCGGCACCGACCTGAAGATCTTCGACGGCCACTTCCCGCAGACCCCGCCGTTCGGCGAGTTCACCCCCGGTCACGAGTGGGCGGGCACGGTGGTGGCCCTCGGCGAGTCCGTCGACGAGTTCGCCGTCGGCGACCGCGTGGCCATCGAGGTGCACGCGGGCTGTGGACGCTGCGACAACTGCATCATCGGCAAGTACACGGCCTGCCTGAACTACGCCAAGCCCGGCAAGGGGCAGCGGGCCAGCGGCATCACCGTGGACGGCGGGTTCGCCCAGTACGCCGTACACGACGTGAAGGCCCTCTACAAGATGCCGGACAGCATCTCGTTCGCCGACGCCGTCCTCGTGACCACCGCGGGCACCGGTCTCTACGGCATCGACGTGGCCGGCGGGTACATGGCGGGCCAGGACGTCGTGGTCGTCGGGCCCGGCCCGATCGGGCTGATGACCGTGCAGCTGTGCCGTCAGCTCGCCGCCCGCAGCGTCACGCTGGTCGGCACCCGGGCATCGAGGCTCGAGCTGGGCGAGCGGTTGGGCGCCACCGCGATCGTCAACGCGCGGGAGACCGACCCGGTGGAGCGCGTGCGCGAGCTGACCGGGGGCGACGGCGCGGACTGGGTGATCGAGACCTCCGGTGGCCCGGGTGTGCCCGACCAGTGCATCGCCATGACCAAGCGCGCCGGGAAGATCGTGTTCGTGGCCTTCTACCCCGGTCCGGTCACGCTCGACCTCTCCGCCGCCGTGCGCAGCGACATCTCGATGTTCACCTCGCGCGGGGAGGGCGGCAACAACGTCAAGCGCGCGATGGCGATGGCCGCCTCCGGTGGTCTGCGCGGCGAGGAGCTGATCACGCATCGGATCCCGCTCGAGGACATCGCCGACGCCTTCCGGGTGGTGCGCGAGCGCGACGGTGACCCGATGAAGGTCGTCATCGTTCCCTGATCGGACAATGGGGGCGGTTCTGATGGGGTAGGGGGGCGTGGGATGCCGAGGAGCAAGGGCGCGGTCAGCATCAGGGACGTGGCCGCGGCGGCGGGCGTGTCCGTCGCCACGGTCTCCCGGGTGCTCAGCCCGGCCACGGCCCACGTGCCGATGCGCAAGGAGACACGCGACCGGGTCGAGCGGGCGATCGACCAGCTCGGCTACCGGCCCAACGATCTTGCGCGCGCCCTCCTCCAGCGCCGCACCGCCGCGATCGGGCTGGTGGTCCCGGACATCTCCAACCCCTACTACCCGCCGCTCGTCCGGGGGGTGGAGGACGTGGCGTCGAGCCACCACTACCGCGTGGTGCTCTGCAACACCGACCGGGACCCCGCCAAGATCACCGGCTACCTCGACACCCTGATCAAGACCCGCGTCGACGGCATCGTGGTGGCCGGCGGCGGGTGGGCCGACGTGCCCGACCGCACCGCGGTGCTCGGCACGTACGGCACCGGGCTGGTCGCCGTCGGCCGGCACCTCACCGCGCACCCGTCGGTGCGCATCGACAACGTGGCGGCGAGCCGCGCGGCCGCCGAGCACCTGCTCGGCCTCGGGCATCGCCGGATCGCGTTCCTCGGCGGCCCCTCCTCGTCCACCACGGTGCAGGACCGCGCCCAGGGTTACCGCGACGCCCTCAAGATCGCCGGCCTGGACGAGCAGGCGGCAGCCGTGCGGTACGGCGAGTTCGCGGAGGAGAGCGGCTACACGGTGACCAGCGAGCTGCTCGGCACGAGCTCGCCGCCCACCGCGCTGCTCTGCGCGAACGACCGGATCGCGCTGGGCGCCTACGCCGCGGCGGCCGACGCGGGGCGCCGCGTCCCGCAGGACGTGTCGGTCGTCGGGTTCGACGACACCCCGATCGCCCGCTACGTCCGGCCCACCCTGACGACGGTCGCGATCCCGACCTACGAGATCGGCAGCGCGGCGATGGAGCTGCTCCTCGCCCAGTTCGAGGGGGAGACGCCCGCCAGCCTGACGACCCTCCCGACCCGCCTCGTCGTGCGCGACAGCGCGGCCCCGCCGACGTCCGGATAGCCACGCGCTCGACGATCGTGCGACGTCCGTCGGCGTCCTGTCGCGGATATGCTGGCCTGCGTGAAAGCGCGCTCGCTCGTGTTCGACCTGTTCGGCGACTACCTGCGCTACCGGGGCGGCGAGGTCCGGCTGCGGGCGCTCGTGGCGCTGATGGCCTGCTTCGACGTGCCGGAGCCCACGGTGCGGGTGGTGGCGGCCCGGCTGCGCAAGGAGGGCTGGCTGGACAGCCGCCGGGACGGGCGGGAGACCGTCTACGTGCTCACCGACACCGCGTGGCGGCTGCTCGACGAGGGCCGATCCCGGATCTTCGACCGCGCCACCGGGTCGTGGGACGGGCAGTGGCACACGGTGATCTACCAGGTGCCCGAGACCGAGCGGGCGCTGCGCGAAGGGCTGCGCAAGCAGCTGTCATGGCTCGGGTTCGGTCCGCTGGCCCCGTCGGTGTGGATCAGCGCGCACGACCGCACGGCCGAGGTGCGCAGCCACCTGGCCGAGCACGCCTCGGTGCGGCTGGACGTCCTGCGATCGCGTTCGGAGGGCCCGGTCGCCGACCGGGACATGGCGAGCCGGGCGTGGGACCTGGCGGCGCTCGACCGCGACTACGCCGTGCTGCTCGACGAGTACCGGCCCCGGGTTGCCACCTACCGTGGCGGCCTGCCGGGGCGGGAGGCCCTGGTGGCTCGGATGCAGCTGGTGCACGACTACCGGCGTTTCCCGTTCCGCGACCCGGACCTGCCGCCGGAGCTGCTGCCGGAGGGCTGGTCGGGACGCGCGGCCCACGAGGTGTTCCTCGAGGCCCACGGGCTGCTGCGCGCGCCGGCCGAGGCGTTCGTCGACGGGGTGCTCGGGGAGCTCGCGCAGGCATCCTGAACGGTAATCCGTTACGTAATCTGGACGGCCGTCGCTACAGTGTTGTACGGTTTCCCGGTGCGCCGCCGACGAGGGTGGCGCCTGTGTCCGGAGGTGCGTGTCCGTGCCGAACACGGAGTCCGGCGTCCCGTCGCCCCGATCGGGGCTCGCCGTCGTCGCCATCTGCTTCCTCACGATCGTCTTCGACGGCTACGACCTGATCGTCTACGGCTCGGTGCTGCCGAGCCTGCTCGCCGAGCCCGGCTGGGGCATCGGCCCCGCGGAGGCCGGGGCCATCGGCAGCTACGCGCTCGCCGGCATGCTGATCGGCGCGCTCGCCGCCGGCGCGGCCACCGACGCCGTCGGCCGCCGCAAGATCGTGCTGGTCGGCATCGTGTGGTTCTCCGTGGCGATGGGCCTGTGCGCGCTGGCGCCGTCGGCGGGCATGCTGGGCCTCTTCCGCTTCCTCGCCGGGCTGGGGCTGGGCGGGGTGCTGCCCAGCGCCATCGCGCTCACCGTCGAGTACGCCCCGCGCGGGCGGCGACAGCTGTACAACGCGCTGATGTTCGTCGGATACTCGGTGGGCGGCGTGCTGGCGGCGGTGCTCGCGCTCGCGCTCGTCGCCGACCAGGGTTGGCGGATCATGTTCTGGATCGGTGTGGCGCCGCTGGTGCTCGTGCTGCCGCTGGCCGCCGCGTACCTGCCGGAGTCGGCGGGCTACCTGCTGGCCAAGGGTCGGCGGACCGAGGCCGAGGCCCTGGCGGCGCGGTACGGCGTGGCGCTCGACGAGCCGCCCGCCGAGCGGTCCGGCCCGCGCGTGCTCTTCACCCCGTCCTACCGCACCGCCACCCTGCTGTTCGGCGCGGCGAGCTTCTGCGGGCTGCTGCTGGTCTACGGGCTCAACACCTGGTTGCCGCAGATCATGCGGCAGGCCGGCTACCCGCTCGGGTCCGCGCTGCAGTTCCTGCTGGTGCTCAACCTCGGCGCCATCGCCGGCGCGGTCGGCGCCTCGGCGCTGGCCGACCGGTTCGGCCCGAAACCGGTCACGGCGGCGGCGTTCCTCGCGGCCACCGGGTCCCTGCTGCTGCTCTCGTTCCGGCTGGACACCGCGGTGCTGCTGCTCGCCGTCGCGATCGCGGGGCTGGGCAGCGTCGGCACGCAGATCCTGGTCAACGGCTACGTCGCCGTGCACCACCCGGCCGCGGTCCGGGCCACCGCGCTGGGCTGGGCCCTCGGCGTCGGGCGGGCCGGGGCGATCGTCGGCCCGCTCTTCGGTGGCTGGGTGCTCGCCTCCGGGCTCGGGTTCGAATGGAACTTCTACGGCTTCGCCGTGCCCGCGCTTGCCGGCGCCTTGCTCATCGCGCTGGTGCCTCGCGTCGCGGCTCGTGTCGCCGAACGATCGGAGGTCTGATGCGTATCGCCGTCGCGGGCGGGGGACCGGGCGGGCTGTTCCTGGCCGCGCTGATCCGCAAGGCGGACCCGTCGATCGAGGTCACGGTGTTCGAGCGCAACCGCGCCGACGACACCTTCGGGTTCGGCGTGGTGTTCTCCGACCGCACCCTCGCCGGGATCTTCGAGGCCGACCCGGTGCTGCGGGAGGCGCTCGACGAGCACGGCCGGCACTGGGACGCCATCGAGGTGCGGCTCAAGGGCGAGCGGATCCGCTGCGGGGGCAACGGCATGGCCGCGATCGTGCGGCGCACCCTGCTCGGGCTGCTGCAGGAGCGCGCCCGCGAGCTCGGCACCGACCTGCGGTTCTCCGCCGAGGTGACCCTGGCCGACCTCGACGGGTACGACCTCGTCGTGGCCGCCGACGGCACGGGCTCGCAGATCCGCACCGCACTGGAGCCGGCGTTCGGCTCCACGGTCGACACGGCGACGGCGAAGTTCATCTGGTTCGGCACCGACTACCTGTTCGACGGGCTCACGTTCGTCCACGAACGCGGTCCCCACGGCGTCTTCGCCGTGCACGGCTACCCGATCAGCCCCGACGTCTCCACGTTCATCGTGGAGACCGACGAGCCGTCCTGGCGGGCGGCCGGCCTCGACGAGTTCGACGTGACCCAGCCGCCCGGGCCCAGCGACGAGAAGACCCGCGGGTACCTCGAGGAGCTCTTCGCCGACCGGATCGACGGCCACAAGCTGCTCGTGAACAACTCCCGGTGGGGCAACTTCCGCACCCGGCGCACCGCCCGCTGGACCACCCTCGACCCCCGGCCGGTCGCGCTGCTCGGCGACGCCGCGCACACCGCCCACTTCTCGGTCGGCTCGGGCACCAAGATGGCGATGGAGGACGCGATCGCGCTCGCGCGGGCGGTCACCGCGCACCCCGGCGACGTGCCGGCCGCGCTCGCCGCGTACGAGGCGGCCGCCCGTCCGTCGGTCGACGCGATCCAGGGCTCGGCGCGCCCGTCGCTGGCGTGGTGGGAGCACTTCGGCCGCTACCACGACGCCTTCGAGCCGTGGCAGTTCGCCTACCACTTCCTGTCCCGCAGCATCACCGACGCGCGGCTCGCCCGCCGCGACCCCGGCTTCGTGGCCGCCACCCACCGGGCATGGGTGGAGCGGCACGGGACCGAGCCCCTGGACACCCCGCTGACGGCGACCTTCCCTGGCCGGCTGCTGCCCGAGGTCCCGGCGGGGGCGGTCCTCGTCGAGGCCCCGGCCGACGAGTCCGGACTGCCGGCGGCCCGGGCCCGGATACGCGAAGCGGTCGATGGCGGGGCGGAGCTGATCGCGGTGCACGGCGGCGCGGGGTTCACCCGCACCCTGCTCTGCGAGGAGATCCGCCTGGTGCACACCCGAACAGCGATCCTGGTGGACGAGGAGGCGGACGCGCTGACGATGGTGTTGTCAGGCCGCACAGACGCGGTGGCAGCAGGATGAGCGCGTTGTGGAGCCATAGTGGTGTGGAGAGCGCTGCAGAACAGCACTATGGAGCCATCACGCCGCTGTTCGATCCACGTGGCGTTGCTGTTGTGGGGGCCTCCCGGGACCCCTCGAAGCTCGGCGCTGTCATGGCACGGTCCCTTTCCGGGCTTCCTGGGCCTGTTGCGCTCGTCAATCCTCGGGACGCCGGGATGGCGCCGTCCGTCGCCGCCGCGGCCGCCGAGCACGGGTCGATCGATCTCGCCGTGCTGTGCGTGCCCGCGGCCGTCACCGCGTCTGCGCTCGCCGAGGCGGCGGCCGGGGGTGCGCGGGCTGCCGTGGTGTGCGGGGGTGGGTTCGCCGAGGCCGGTCCCGAGGGGGAGCGGCATCAGGCCGCGCTCGCGCGGGTCGCGGCGGAGACCGGGGTCCGCGTGCTGGGGCCCAACACCTCGGGCTTCCTCATCCCCGGCCGAGGGCTGACCGCGAGCTTCGTGCCGGGGGCCGCGGCTGTGCCGACGGGACGGGTCGCGGTCGTCGCGGCGTCCGGCGGGGTCAACCACGCGCTCGCGTTCCTGCTGGCCGAGGCCGGACACGGGGTGAGCCTCGCGGTCGGGCTCGGCAACGCCGTCGACGTCGGCGCGCCCGACGTCCTCGATCACCTGGCCGACGACCCGGCCACCACCGCGGTGGCGCTGCACGTCGAGTCGGTGGCCGACGGGCCCCGCCTGCTCGCCGCGGTGGCCCGGCTGACCGCCCGCAAGCCGGTGGTCGCGCTCGTCGTCGGCCGGCACGACGTGGGCGCCTTCGCGCAGTCGCACACCGGCGCGCTCGCCACGTCCTGGCGCACCACGAGGGCCGCGCTGCGCCAGGCAGGCGCCGTGCTCGTCGGCTCGGAGCGGGAGCTCGTCGACGCCGTCGCGGCCCTCTCGCTGGTGCGGCTGCCCGCGGGCGCGTCCGGGGTCGGGGTGCTCACGGCGCAGGCCGGCCCCGGCCTCCTGCTGCTCGACGACCTGCGCGGCCGCAACATCGACGTCCCCGAGCTCACGCCCGCGACCCAGGCCGCGGTGGGAGAGCTCCTCCCGCCGCTCACCTACCAGCGCAACCCGGTCGACACCGGCCGCCCCGGCCCGGCGTTCGCCGGCGTTCTGCGGGCCGTCGCGGCAGACCCGGGAGTGGACGTCGTGGCCGGATACGCGCTGCACGAGCCGGATGCGCTCGACCTGGCTTCCGCGGTGGACGCCGCGACGCCGGCTGTGCCCCTGGTCGTCGGCGTCGGCGGCACGGGCCCAGAGGTGACGGCGGCTCGCCAGGCCCTGCTGGCCCGCGGCATCCCGGCGATGTCCGACCCGACAGGCGTGGCGACCGCGGTGGCCGCCCTGGTGTCCGACGCGGCGGTCCGCTCCCACGAATGGCAGCAAGGTGGCCATGCTGCAACCACGCGGCAGCATGGCCACCTTGCTGCAGTACCGGTCGGGCGTGGGCCGTGGGACGAGGACGCCGCCAAGACCGTCGTGGCCGCATCGGGCGTCGCCGTGCCGGATCGGCGCGTCTGCGAGGACCGCGTCGAAGCGCACCGGGCGCTCGCCGAGCTCGGCGGACCCGTCGCGGTCAAGCTTCTCGACGCCGCCGTGCTGCACAAGACCGAGGTCGGCGGGGTGCGGCTCGGGGTGCGCACGCCCGCGGAGCTCGACGAAGCCTTGGACGCGATCGGGGCCGAGCGGGTGCTCGTCGAGGCGATGGCGCCGCCGGGGGTCGATCTCGTCGTGGGGGCCCGCCGGGACCCGGTGTTCGGGCCGGCGGTGCTCGTCGGCCTCGGCGGCACGATGGCCGAGGCGCTGGCCGACGTCGCGGTCCGCGTCGCGCCGGTCACGCCGGAGGCGGCGGCGGGCATGGTCGACGAGCTGGCCGGGCGCGCCCTCCTCGACGGCTGGCGCGGCGGGCCGGTGCTCGACCGCGCCGCGCTCGGCCGGTTCGTCGCCGCGCTCGGGGCGTTGCTCACCGCCCACCCGCACCTGCAGGACGTCGAGGTCAACCCGCTGCGGGTCACCGTGGACGGGCTGGTCGCGCTCGATGCCGTCATCACCGCCGATACGGAGGTCTCGTGATGGTCCGTGAAGGTGTCGTTCCCTGGCCGGAGGAGTTCGCGCTGCGGTACGTGGCGGCGGGCTACTGGCAGGGCCGGGCGCTCGGCGAGCTGCTGCGCGAGGCTGCCGAGCGCGACCCGGGCGCCGTCGCGCTCGTCGACGGCGGCCTGCGCCTCACGCACGCCGGCCTGGCGGACCGGGCCGATGCCATGGCTGCCCGTCTGACCCGTCTGGGGCTCGCGCCGGGCGACCGGATCGTGGTGCAGCTGCCGAACACGTGGGAGTTCGTCGTTCTCACACTGGCGTGCCTGCGTGCGGGGATCGTGCCGGTGATGGCGCTGCCGGCGCACCGGCGCGCGGAGCTGGCCTATCTCGCCGAGCACGCCGAGGCGGCCGCGATCGCGGTGCCGGACGTGCTGCGCGACTTCGACCACCAGGCGCTCGCCGCGCAGCTGGTGGCCGAGGTGCCGTCCTTGCGGCACGTGCTCGTCGCGGGCGACGGGATCGCGGCCGGGCACCATGACCTGCGCGCGCTGGGCGCCCCGGGGCCGGCGTGGTCGGGCCCGCACCCGGAAAGCTGGGACGTGGCGGTGTTCCTGCTGTCCGGTGGCACGACCGGGCTGCCGAAGCTGATCGCCCGCACCCACGACGACTACGCCTACAACGCGCTCGCCAGCGCGCAGCTGTGCGGGGTCGACGCGGACACCGTGTACCTGGTGAGCCTGCCCGCGGGCCACAACTTCCCGCTGGCCTGTCCCGGCATCCTCGGCACGCTGCTGGCCGGCGGCCGGGTGGTGATGCTGCCCTCGCCCGAGCCGGTGCGGGCGTTCGCCACGATCGCGACCGAGGGGGTCACGCACACCGCCGTCGTCCCCGCGGTGGCCGGGCGGTGGCTGGAGCACGCGGCGGAGCACGGGGCTCTCACCTCGTTGCGCGTGTTGCAGGTGGGCGGGGCCCGGTTGGCCGACGAGCTGGCCCGCCGGGTGCGCCCCGTGCTCGGCGCCACCCTGCAGCAGGTGTTCGGCATGGCCGAGGGGTTGCTCAACTACACCCGCCTCGACGACCCCGAGGAGATCATCTGCACGTCGCAGGGCCGGCCCCTGTGCCCGGACGACGAGGTGCGGCTGGTCGACGAGCTCGACGAGGACGTGCCCGACGGCGAGCCGGGCTCGTTGCTCACCCGCGGCCCGTACACCCCGCGCGGCTACTACCGCGCCCCGGAGCAGAACGCGCGGGCGTTCACCGCCGACGGCTGGTACCGCTCCGGCGACATCTGCCGCCGCACCCCCGAGGGCAACCTCGTCGTCGAGGGCCGGGACAAGGACATGATCAACCGCGGTGGGGAGAAGATCTCCGCCGAGGAGGTCGAGAACCTCGTCTACCAGCTGCCCGGCGTCAGCCAGGTCGCCGCGGTGGCGATGCCCGACGCCGTGCTGGGGGAGCGGGTCTGCGTGTACGTCGTGCCGCGCCCCGGCGCCACCGTCACCCTCGACGACGTGCGGAACGCGATGGACGCCGTCGGCGTCGCGAGGTTCAAGCTGCCCGAGCACCTGGAGCTGGTGGCCGAGCTGCCGACCACCAAGGTCGGCAAGATCGACAAGAAGGCGCTGCGGGCCGACGTGGCCGCGCGCGTGGCGGCGGTGCGCTAACTATCGCGGGAGCACCGCGGTGGGCGGTCCGTCGCCGACCAGGCGCCCGTCGCGCAGCAGCAGGCAGTGGTCGGCCCGCGCCGCCACCTCCGGGTCGTGGGTGACGTGCACGACGGTGACGCCGTCGGCGGCGGCTCGGGCGAGCGTCCCGTCGATGCGCCGGCGGGCCTCCGGGTCCATCCCGGCGGCCGGTTCGTCGAGCAGGAGCAGGTCCGACTCCTGGGCGAGCCCCTGCGCGACGAGGACCCGCTGGCGTTGCCCACCGGAGAGCGCTCCGAGCGATCGGTCGGCGAGGTCGTGCACGCCCAGCCGGTGCAGGCAGTCCTCGACCACCGCCCGGTCGTGCGCGGTGAGTCGCCGCCACGGGCCGCGGGTGGCCCACCGTCCCATCGACACGGTGGCGCGGACCGTGATCGGCAGCGTGTCCGGGGCGGCGCTGCGTTGCACGACGTAGGCGGGGGAGCGCCCTGAGCGCTCGACGCTGCCGGTGGTCGGGGCGAGAACGCCGGCCAGCACGTCCAGCAGGGTCGACTTGCCCGCGCCGTTGGGGCCGAGGACGGCGGTGACCCGCGCCCGCGGGATCCGGGTGGTGATCCCGTGCAGGGCGGGCCCGCCGTGGCCCGCCACGAGGTCCCGCACCAGGAGCGCGGCGTCGTTCATCTCACAGCCTCTCGATAACGGAAATCGTTACCGATAACGTACCCGCCGTGCTGGAGTGGCTGCTCGTCCCGTTCGAGGTGTCGTTCGTGCGGCGGGCGTTGCTGGCCGGACTCCTGGTCTCCCTCGTGTGCGCGCTCGTCGGCACCTGGGTCGTGCTGAGGGGGATGGCCTTCCTCGGCGAGGCCATGTCGCACGGCCTGCTGCCCGGCGTGGCGCTCGCGTCGCTCACCGGGCAGAGCGTGCTGCTCGGCGCCGCGGTCAGCGCGGGCGTGATGGCCGGGGGAGTGGCCCTGCTCGGCCGCTCCCGCCTGGTGTCGCGCGACACCGCCATCGGCCTGCTGTTCGTGGGCATGCTGTCGATCGGCGTGATCATCGTGTCGCACTCGGAGTCGTTCGCCGTGGACCTCACCGGGTTCCTGTTCGGCGACGTGCTCGCGGTCGGCCCGAGCGACCTGTGGCAGCTCGTGATCGCGCTGGGGATCGCGGTGGTCGTGTCGCTGCTCGGCCACCGGGCGTTCGTCGCGCTGGCGTTCGACCCGCGCAAGGCCCGCACCCTCGGGCTGCGCCCGGCGGTCGCGCACGCCGTGCTCCTCGCACTGGTGACGCTCGCGATCGTCGCGTCGTTCCGGGTGGTCGGCACGTTGCTGGTCTTCGGGCTGCTCATCGCCCCACCGGCCGCCGCCGTGCTCTGGGCCCGGCGCGTCGGCACGATCATGCTCGGCGCGGCGGTCGCCGGCAGCGTCTCGACGGTGGCCGGCCTGGTCGTGTCCTGGCACGCCGGCACCGCCGCCGGGGCGACCATCTCCGCCGTCGCCGTCTCCCTGTTCTTCGTCTCCGCGCTGGCCTCGCACGTGCGCGGACGGCTGCCCACCCGCACGGCCGCCACGGCCCCCGTGGCAGAGGACGAGAAGGTCGGAAGTTGCCAGTACGCAGATCGTTGATCGTGCTCGCCGTCGTCGCCGCGGCCGCGGCATGCGGCGCGCCCACCGAGGACGCCGCGCCCGCCGAGGCGCCCCACGGCTACGTAGCAGGCGCCGAGGAGGCGGCCGAGGCACAGACCCGCCTGGTGGTCAACGACACCGGGGCCGGGGTCGTGCGGGTGCTCGACCTCGTCACCGAGGAGGTGGTGGAGGTGGCCCGGGTCGGCGGGGTCGAATCCGTGACCGGGGACGGCCGGCACGCCTACCTCGCCGCCGCCGACGGCTCGGTCCGCGTTGTCGACGGCGGGTCGTGGATGGTCGACCACGGCGACCACGTCCACTACTACCGGGCGGCCGTGCGTGACGTCGGATCGGTGCCCAGCGCCGCCGCCCCCGTCGCGGTGCACGGCGACCAGGCCGTCACCGCCCTCGCGCTCGCCGACGGCACCGTCCGGTTGCTCGACCGCGCCCGCCTCGACGACGGCGTGGTCGCCGAGCTCGCGACGATCCCGCGCACGCCGCACCGGGGGCCCGCCGTGCCCTACGGCGGCCACGTCCTCGCGTCGGCCGCGGAGCCGGGCCAGGAGCTCGGCTTGCGGGTGGCCGTGCACGACAGGGCAGGCGCGCAGGTCGCGACGATCGAGGAGCCGTGCCCGCAGCTGGAGGGCGCGGCCGTCACCCGGCGTGGCGTGGTGTTCGGCTGCGCGGACGGGGCACTGCTGGTCACCGAGGGCGAGGGCGGGTTCCGCGGCGAGAAGATCGGCTACCCGCGCCCGGTCCCCGAGACCGAACGCGCCCGCGATTTCCGACACCGCCCGGGCAGCGCGACGCTCGCCGCGACCGCGGGCGATGCCGGCGTCTGGGCGCTGGACCTCGGCCGGCGAACCTGGACCCTCCACGAGACCGGACCGGTCGTCGCGGTGAACACGGCCGGCGCCGGCACCCCGCTGCTCACCCTGACCGCCGACGGGGTGCTGCACGCCCTCGACCCGGCGTCGGGCCAGGAGCTCGCGCAGAACCCGCTGCTCGCGGCGCCCGTCGCCGCAGGGACGACGATCGAGATCGACTCCTCCCGCGCCTACGTGAACGACCCGGCGGCCGGCGTGATCCACGAGATCGACTACGGCGACGCGCTGCGGGTGGCCCGCACCTTCGACGTCGACGGCGTGCCGAGCCTGATCCTGGAGAGCGGGCGATGAGGGGCGTGCTGGCCGCCGTCGCCGCGCTCCTGCTCGCGCTCACCGGGTGCGGGGGCGGGGAGCCGGAACGGTCGGTCGTCGTGACGACCAACATCCTCGGGGACGTCACCCGCAACGTCGTGGGTGACCAGGCCGAGGTCACCGTCCTCATGGGACCGGGTGCCGACCCGCACTCGTTCGCCATCTCGGCCCAGCAGGCCGCGCGGCTCGAGCGGGCCGGGCTCGTCGTGCACAACGGGCTGGGGCTGGAGGAGGGCGTGCAGCGCCACGTCGACGCCGCCCGGGCAGCGGGCGTGCCGTCCTTCGCCGCCGCCGAGTCCGTGGACCCGCTGCCGTACGCCGGCGACGGCACCCCCGACCCGCACTTCTGGACCGACCCGCAGCGCGTGCGGCGGGTCGTGGACCTCGTCGCCGACCAGGTGGTCGAGCACGTCGAGGGCGTCGACGAGGCCGCCGTGCGCCGGAACGCGGCCCGCTACGGCGCCGCGGTCGAGGAGCTCGACGCGGCGCTCACCGCGCAGTTCGGGCGCATCCCGCCGGAGCGGCGCAAGCTCGTGACCAACCACCACGTGTTCGGCTACCTCGCCCAGCGGTACGGGTTCGAGGTGGTGGGGGCGGTCATCCCCAGCGGCACGACCCTGGCCTCGCCGAGCGCGTCGGACCTGGAGTCGCTCGCCACGGCGGTGCGAGCCGCCGGCGTGCCGGCGATCTTCGCCGACTCCTCGCAGCCCGACCGGCTCGCCCGCGTCCTCGCCGACCGCGCCGGAGTGCATGTGGCCGTGGTGCCGCTCTTCTCCGAGTCGCTGACCCGTGAGGGCGAAGGGGCCGCCACCTACCTGGAGATGATGCGCGCCAACGCGGATGCGATCGCGCGCGGTCTCGGGACCTGAAGAACGACAACGGAAGGCGATCGCATGGCAGTCTCCTCACGCATCGCGGCACTCGCGGCCGGGATGTTGGCGCTCGCGGGGTGCGGCACCGCGGCCGAACAACCGCCGGCCGCCGCCCCCGTGGTGGCCGAACCCCTGGTCACCACCTACGACGGCGGCATCCACGTCCTCGATGGCGCCACGCTGCAGCTGGCGGAGGACATCCCGTTGCCCGGCTTCAACCGGGTCAACCCCGCGGGCGACGACCGGCACGTCCTGGTCTCCACGTCCACCGGCTTCCGGGTGCTGGACGCGACCGGGGCGACGCTCACCGACGTGGAGTTCCCGGGCGCCGAACCCGGGCACGTGGTCCGGCACGCCGGCCGCACGGTGCTGTTCACCGACGGCACCGGACAGGTCCGGGTCATCGACCCGGCCACGTTCGGGACCGGCACGCCGAGCGTCCAGGAGCACAGGACGCCCGAGCCGCACCACGGGGTCGCGGTCGAACTGGCCGGCGGGGAGCTCGTGACGACCATCGGGAACGAGGAGGATCGCCCCGGCATCGTCGTGCTCGACGCCCAGCGCCGCGAGATCGCGCGGAACGAGGACTGCCCCGGCGTGCACGGCGAGGCCACCGCGCAGGGCGAGGCGGTCGTGATCGGCTGCGAGACCGGCGCGCTCGTCTACCGCGACGGCACGATCACCAAGATCACCAGCCCGACGCCGTACGGCCGGATCGGGAACCAGGCAGGATCCGACGCCTCCCCGATCACGCTGGGGGACTACAAGCAGGACCCGGACGCCGAGCTCGAGCGCCCCACCGCCGTCTCGCTCATCGACACCACCGACGCGAGCCTCCGGCTCGTCGACATCGGCACCAGCTACACCTTCCGCTCGCTGGCCCGGGGCCCGCAGGGCGAGGGCCTCGTGCTGGGCACCGACGGCGCCATCCACGTGATCGACCCGGTCGCCGGCGCCGTCGCGCGGACGATCCCGGTGATCGGCCAGTGGCAGGAGCCGCTCGAGTGGCAGCAGCCACGACCCGCCCTCTTCGTGCGGGGAGGCACGGCCTACGTGAGCGACCCGGCGGCGAACGCGGTGCACGCCGTCGACATCGCGGGCGGCGCGACCACCGCAACCGTGACGCTGCCGGCGACCCCGAACGAGCTGAGCGGAGTCCTCCCCGCGCACTGAGCCGTGGAACGTCGATCAGGGGTAGCCGGGCGATCTATGATCGGTCCGAGGTGTCGGTGGATCGCCCTGCTCAGGGCGCTTCCCCGGGTCTCGGAACAATCATGCGGGTCCTTTGTGATCAGGTAGACACCACGGGGCTTCGATCTTGCTCCAACCCCGCTGAGGTCTATCTGATCATGAAAGGTTGGCTTGGCGCACCGTCCCCGACCCGGGCCGGACGGCAGGCCCACACCAGCGGGCCCCTGGGTGTCCACCCCGGTTCGCGTCGACCCCGCCACCTGTGGACGTGGCCGGGCGGGCAGAACTACCGAATCCCGTGATTGCGCCGGCGGCCGTCCCCGACGCGGGGGCACGGCGGTTGTGGACGAGACCGTCACTGCCGGGTGCCCGCGCAACTATCCTGTGGTCCCGAACAGCGATCTCAGGGTAACCATGGATCGAGCTGCGCGAGTGATCGTCGGCAGCCGCGACGCGACCCGGTCGGACGCGACGTGGTGGCCCCTCGACGAGCAACTCGGGTTGCCCTCCCTCCCGGACTGCCGAGTTGATCTCAACAAAACGTCCGATGATCAGTCCGCGGGGATGAATCGGGACCACAGCCAGTCCTCACGCACGCCACGGAGGCGGTCTCGTCAACGACGGGCCTGTGCCCGCGTCGGGGACGGCTGGCAGCGCAACCACGGGGTTCGGTAGTTCTGCCCACCCGGCCATGTCCACAGGTGCGGGTCAGGACGGACGGTGGGCTCGCGAGGAAATCCGCTGGCGGGGGTGGTTGCGTGGGCTACGAGTCGGGGACGGCGCGCCCGCGTGACGGCTTCTTGATCAGGTAGACGCCACGGGCGCCGGCCAGCGGGGAAGCTCACCGCAACAGCGGCCATGATCGGCGGGATCGGGACATGGGCCGCATATGAGGGTGTGGCCGAATCAGGCGTGTTGGTGCCCACGACGCGATGATGGCGTCGGCGCACCCCGTGTCTGCTCGCGCACCCCTTGTCGGGTCACGCGGCCCGTCGACGGGCCGCGTGGGCCGAGAACGGGTGCGTGAGCGGCGAAGATCATTCCGAGAAGCGCACTAGAGTGCGCTCGCGTCACGGGCGGCGTGCAGGTCGGCGCGTAGCCGGTCCTCTACCGGGACATCGAGGTCGGAGTACTGCCCGGACAGGCAGACCGGGCCCGTCCACCCCAGCCGGGTGAGCTCGGCGAAGGCGGCGGACCAGTTCGCCAGGCCCTCCGGGCCGGGCACCCACCAGGGCTTCCACCCCCCGTCGGCCCGCGTGTACACGACGTTCTTCAGGTTGACGATCGCGAGCCGGTCGGCCACCAGCTCCAGGGTGACGCGCGGGTCGTCGCCGGCGAGGGCGTCGTGCGCGGCGTCCCAGACCACCCGGAAGCGGTCGCCGGGGAGCCCGTCGAGCAGGTGCGCGACGCCCAGCGTCGAGGAGACGAAGCGGCCGTGGTGGGGCTGCACGCCGACCTGCACGCCGTACCGCTCGGCCAGCGGAGCGGCCTCTTCGAGGTCCTTCCGGACCCGCGCCACCGAGGCCGCGTAGCCGTCCGGGCCGAGCCCGGCCATGATCCGGATCAGCGGGACGCCGGCAGCCGCGCAGGCCGCGAACGTCGACTCGGCGAGGTCGGCCGCGATGCTGATGACGTCGACGCCCTCGGCGCGCATCCGCTCGACGAAGCCGGGCAGCCGCTGCTCGGCATCCGCCGGTGTGACGTGGGCGGTGTCGCGCACCGGGACCTCGGCGCCGGTGAAACCGAGACCGGCCACCAGCGGACCGAGCTCCTCGGCGGGAAGCTCCGACCAGGGCTTGGTGAAGACGGACCAGACGAATGTCATTGTCAGCGGCCTCCGAACCCGCTCATGGTGATGCCTCGGACGAACCAGCGCTGCGTCAGGAAGAAGATCACGATCAGCGGCAGGGTGGTGACCGTCGCGGCCATCAGCAGCAGGTTCCACTGGGTGCCGTGGGTGTCCTGGAAGGCCTGCAGGCCGACCGGGATCGTGCGGGTGGCGTCGGTGTTGGAGATGACGAGGGGCCACAGCAGGTTGTTCCACTGGCCGATGAACTTGAACACCGCGAGCGTCGCGATGGCGGGCACGGCCAGCGGCAGGATGATCCGGGTGAACGCCTGCCAGCGGTTGGCGCCGTCGATCCGGGCCGCCTCCTCGTAGTCGCGGGGGATGCCGAGGAAGAACTGGCGCAGCAGGAACACCCCGAGCGCGGTGAACGCGTGCGGGATGATCATCCCGGCCCAGGTGTCGATCCCCTGCAGCTTCGCCACCAGCACGAACTGAGGGATCAGCGTCACCTGGGTCGGGATCATGAGCGTGGCGAGGTAGATCCCGAACAGCACGCCGCGGCCGCGGAACTCCAGCCGTGCGAACGCGTACGCCGCGAGCGCCGCCGTGGCCGTCTCCAGCAGGGTGGTGCCGCCCGCGAAGATCACGGTGTTGAGCAGGTACTGCCCGAGCGGCACGAGGTCGAAGGCGCGCTCCAGGTTCTCCGGGTGCCAGCTGCTCGGCCAGAACGACGGGGTGGCGGCCAACGACTCGGCGTCGGACTGGAACGCGACGAGCACCATCATCACGACCGGGATCAGCGTCATGGCGGTGACGAGGAAGCAGGCGAAGACCACCAGCTTCCGGACCGTTTCGCTGCTAGTTGTCATAGTGGACCAGCCTTCGCTGGAGGAGGAACTGGATCCCGGTGATCACGGCGATGAACGCGAAGAGCACCAGCGACTGCGCGGCGGCGTATCCCTGGTCGTAGTTCTCGAAGCCGGTCCGGTAGATGTACATGACGAGCGTGGTGGTGCCGGTGCCCGGACCGCCGTTCGTCATGATCAGTGCCTGGTCGAACACCTGGAACGACCCGATGATCGACGTGACGATCACGAAGAAGAACGACGGCGAGAGCATCGGGATCGTGATGTTGCGGAAGCTCTGCCACGGGCTGCTGCCGTCCACCCGCGCGGCCTCGTAGAGCTGTTGTGGGATGGCCTGCAGTCCGGCGAGGAACACGACCATCCCGAAGCCGAAGCCCTTCCAGACACTCATCAGGATCAGCGCGGGCATCGCCCACGTGTCGGAGATGAGCCAGGCGGGGCCGTCGATGCCGACGAGCCCGAGCACGGCGTTGACCAGTCCGCCGGTGGGGATGTACAGCCAGATCCAGACGAACGCCACGGCCACGGTGATCGTGGCGTAGGGCAGCAGCAGGAGCGAGCGGAACACCGCGATCCGCCGCACACCGCTGTTGAGCAGCAGCGCGAGCGCCAGGCTCACGACGATGGTGAGCGGCACGCTGACGAGCGTGAAGTAAGCGGTGTTACCCAGGGCCGACCAGAATGTCGGGTCGTCGCCGAGACGCCAGAAGTTGGTCAGCCCGGCGAACGTCGGCGGGCTGAACAGGTTCCAGTCCAGCAGCGAGATCACCCCGGCGGCCACCACCGGGCCGGCGGTGAACACCAGGAACCCGGCGAAACTCGGCAGCAGGAAGAGCCACGCCGCGCGCGCCTGCCCGTTGCGGGCGCGCCGGCGCGGTGGGGGTGAGCTGCCTGTCGCATCGGTCGGTGCGGTCAGGGTCTGGACGGCCACGCTGCCCTCCTTCAGCCTCGCCGCTGGGCGGCGAGGCGCACGTTGTCCTGGTGCTGGGTCATGAGCACGTCCAGCCGCGGGGTCAGACCGGCGACCGCCTCGGCGGGGGTGAGCTGCCCGAGGAAGATGCGCGGCAGGTCCTGGGTGAGCATCAGCTTGATCTGGTTCCAGTTCGTGGTGACGTCGAACGGGTGCCCGCCCGCGATCTCGCCGGCGAGGATCCGCCGGACGATGCCGACGTTCGCCGGCGGCGGCTCGAAGGCCGAGCCCGCCGAGTAGCGGGCCGGGTTGTTGCGGCCGGCCTTGGCGTAGATGTCGAGCGCCCCGGTGCTGGTGAGCGTCTTGAGCAGGGTCCAGGCCAGCTCCAGGTCCGCGCCCTCGACGGCGGCCGGGATGGCGAACCCCGAGCCCGAGACGCGCGGCGTACTGCCGGCCGGCCCGGCGGGGAACGGCACGATGTCCCACTCGAACTCGGCCTTGCGGGCGTTCACCACCTGCCACGGCCCGTTCTGCATGAAGGCGACGTTGCCCTCCATGAAGTTGGAGAGCGCGTTCTCGGTGACGAGGTTGGCGATCGGCGGCGTCACCTTGTCGCGGACGAACAGTCCGGTCAGGAACTCCATCGCTGCCATCGCCTCGGGCGCGTCCAGCGCGCCGGCGGTGGCGTCGGCGTTCATGACGTTGCCGCCCGCGCTGTAGATCCACGAGATGAGGTCGTCGATGAGCGGTGCGCAGGTGAAGCCGTACCGGTCGGGCGGCGCGTTGAGCTCGATCGCGAGCTCCCGGAACTGCGCCCACGTCATCGGCTCGGTGGGCGACGGCGGCGCGATCCCGCGCTCCGCGAGCAGCGACTTGTTGACGTAGAGGACGTTCGGCGCCACGTCGAAGCCGATCGCGTACGTGCTGCCGGCGAAGGAGGAGATGGTGCGGATGGTGGGGTAGAAGTCGTCGATGTCGAGGTCGGGGTCGGCCGCGATGAGGTCGTCGAGCGGGCGGAGCGCGCCCCGGGCGGCGTACGTGGGCAGCAGCTGCCCGTTGATGGCGGTGACGAGGCTCGCCGTGCCGCTCACGAGCTGCAGGTCGAGCTTGGTGGGGTAGCCGCTCGAGGAGGTGAGGTTGGGGATCGACTCGACGCCCATCTGCTGCTCGACGTAGTCGCTGAAGGCGGCCCAGACCTCGCCTTCGGCTGGGCTGCTCGACCACATGGACCAGGTGGCGGCCCCGTCCGGGCGGCCCGCACAGCCGGCGAGCATGGCGCCGGTGCCCAGGCCCGCCAGTTTCAGCAGGTCGCGGCGCGTGAGTCGGTGAGGCATCGTCGGCTCCCGAGATGTCAGGTGAACAGGTCCTGTGCTTCCGCGCGGATGCGCTCCTCGTCGACCTCGACGCCGAGGCCGGGCGTGTCGGGCACGGTGGCCACGGCCTTGGTGATCCGCAGCCCGTCGACGTAGAGGTCCGCGAGCAGCTCGGGGCCGTTGAGCTCGGCCGGGAGCGCCAGGTCGAGCTGGCTGAACAGGTGCAGCGCGGCGGCGAAGCCGATGCCGCAGTCGGTGAGGCCGCTGGCCAGGAGCTCCATGCCGTTGGCCAGCGCCACCTGCGCGGTCCCCCGCGCGTTGCGGATCCCGCCCGACTTGGCGATCTTGATGACGGCCAGGTCCGCGGCGTCCAGCTGCACGATCCGCGCGAGGTCGGCGGCGGTGAAACTGCCCTCGTCGACGGCGACCGGGAGGTCGATCATCGTGCGCAGCCGCCGCAGCCCGAGCACGTCGGTGCTGGGCACGGGTTGCTCGACGCAGTGCAGGCCCGGCACGTCGCCGATCGCCCGGAGCAGCTGCTTCAGTGCGCTCGGTCGGTAGGACTGGTTGGCGTCGAGCCACAGCGGCTTGCCGGCTGCCACCTCGGCGACGGCCATGACCGCGGCGGCGTCGGCGTCCGGGTCGCCGGCGATCTTGACCTTGTACGCGCCGTAGTCCGCGGACTGCTGCACCCGCTCTCGGACCGCGGCGGGCGCGTCCACGCCGATGGCCGAGCAGAGCGGGATCTCGGTGCGTACCCGGCCGCCGAGGAGCGCGTGCACCGGCAGGCCGGCCGCACGGCCGGCGGCGTCGTGCAGGGCGAGGTCCACCGCAGCCCGCGCGAACGGGAAGCCGTTGGACACCGACGGGCTGAGCAGCCGGTTGGCGCGGCTGTGGAACAGCTCCACGTCGAACGGGGTGAGCTCCAGGAGCAGCGGCTCCAGGTAGCGCTTGATCACCACCGCTATCGTCTCGGCGGTCTCGTAGCTCCAGCTGGGCAGCGCGCGCTGCTCGCCCCAGCCGACGACGCCGTCCTCGGTGGTGATCTTCACGAAGATCACGTGGCCCGCGCGCTCCGGGGTGCCGACCGCCCCGCTGCCGAGCACGAAGCCCTTGGCGAACGGCACCGCCACGGGGAAGACCTCGACCGCTCTGATGCGCGACATCAGGCGGCCGTGGCCCAGGCGGCCGGGTCGACGAAGCTCGGTCCACGTTCGCCGCGGTCGAGGAAGGCGAGCACGTCGGCCAGGACGTAACCGGCGAGCGCGAGGTGGCCCTCGGTGGTGTCGCCGGCGACGTGCGGGCTGAGCAGCAGGTTCGGTGCGGCGAGGTGCTCGGGTGCCAGCGTCGGTGGTTCGACGTCGAACACGTCGAGGGCGGCGGAGATCCGGCCGGCGAGCGCGTGTTCGAGCAGGGCCTCCTGGTCGACGGCCGGGCCGCGGGAGGAGTTGACGAAGACGGCGCCGTCGGGGAGCGCCTCGATCAGCTTCCGGCTCACCATCCCGCGTGTCTCGGGCACGTTCGGCACGTGCACCGAGACGATCGGGCAGGCGAGCACGTCCTCCAGCGAGCCGGTGCGCACGCCGAGCGCCGCGGCGCGGTCCGCGTCCAGGTAGGGGTCGTGGACGACGACGTCGCAGCCGAAGGGCTTCAGCAACGTGATCAGCGCCCGCGCGGTGGAGCTCGCGCCGAGCACCCCGACCGCCCGCCCGCGGATCTCGTGCCCGCGCAGGTAGGCCGGCTTCCACTCTCCCGCCCGCGTCGCGGTGTCGAACCGGGGGAGCTGCCGAGCCAGCGTCAGGATGGCGGCGAGGCAGTACTCGCCGACGGACCAGGCGATCCGGCCGGCGGCGGAGAAGACGGTGACGCCGTGGTCGAACACCACCGGGTCGACCAGCCGCTTCACCGAGCCCGCGGCGTGCGCGACGACCGACGGGCCGGCGCCATCGGCCCAGAGCGCGGCGTCGAGATGCGGGGTGCCCCAGCTGGTGAGCACGACGTCGGCACCGGGGACGAGCTGCGCGAGCTCCAGCCGCTCTCCGGCCCACGTCACGTCGAAGCGCTCTTCCAGCAGCTCGCAGGTGGCCGCGTCGCACACATCGGCGACGCGGGTGGGGGTCATGGCAACGGCGAGTCGAGGCACGCCCGGACGGTAAGCGCATCCCATGATGCGCGTCCAAGCCCGATTCCGTATCGACCGATACCGTCTGTGGCATGGATGTGTCGCTGCACCAGCTCCGCGGGTTCATCGCCGTCGCGGAGGAGCAGCACTTCGGACGGGCCGCCGCTCGGCTCAACCTCACCCAACCGCCGCTCTCCCGCCAGGTCCAGTCCCTGGAGGCGGCGCTGGGCGTGGCGCTCTTCGACCGCGTGGGCCGCGGGGTGCGGCTCAACGCCGCCGGTGAGGTGTTCCTCGCGCACTGCCGCCGCGCGCTCGCCCTCATCGACGCGGCGCCCGATGCCACCCGCCGCGCCGCCGACGGGGAGACCGGCGCGCTGCGGCTCGCGTTCACCGCGATCGGGGCGTACGCCGTCCTCGGCGACTTCCTGGCGCTCGTGCACGAGCGGCTCCCGGCCGTGGGCGTCGCGTTGACCGAGCTGGCGAGCCCCGGCCAGTTCGAGCTGCTCGCCGGGATGGAGCTCGACCTCGGGCTCGTGCGCCCGCCGATCCCGGAGCAGTTCGCCTCGGTGCTCGTGCACTCCGAGGACCTGGTGCTCGCCGTGCCCGACGGCCACCCGCTGGCCACGGCGGACGGCCCCGTCGCGCTCGCCGACGTCACCGACGAGTACATCGGCTACAGCCCCGAGGGCTCGCGCTACCTGCACGACATCTGCGCCGCCATGATCGGGATGAACCGGTACCGGGTGAGCCAGCTCGTGTCCCAGGTGCCGACCATGCTCGCCCTGGTGCGGGCGGGAACGGGCTGCGCGCTGATCCCCCGGTCGATCACGGTGATGGGGGTGCACGGTGTGCGCTACCTCGAACTGGCGGCGGCCGACGCGCACTCGGTCACGCTGCACGCCTGCTGGAGCCCGGACAATCCGAACCCGGCCCTCCAGCGCCTGGTCGAATCGCTGCCATGACCAGCGACTTCACACACTGAGCGCGGACTTCACACAAGGCCCGCCCTATGTGAAGTCAGCACCCGATGTGTGCAGTCGCCTTAGGATCTCTACCTTGCCGGCCGTCGCGTCCAGTCTCAGCCAGTCGCCTGTTCTGATCGCCTTCGTCGGGTCCTCGTCCAGGTCCGACATCGCCGGCACCCTCGTCACCACCGCACCCAGCGCCGCTTTCGTCGTCATGACGGTGAAGATCATTCCGATCGGGGCGGTGCCCAGCAGCCGGGTGGTCTGGAAGAAGCCCGACCAGCCCGACGAGCCCTTCGCGCCGGGGAACACCAGGATCTTGCCGGTGAAGCACACGTCGCACAGCTCGTGGCGGCGCTCGATGATGGTGCCGGTGGCGGGGTCGATCCCGCCCCATCCCGAAATCGTCTCGTGCGAGACCAGCGCCTCGCCCTCGACGACGCCGGGCACCACGGTGCGGCCACGCAGAACGGTCACAGCTCGCCCCTCCAACGCCCGGTGACCGCGGCGTCGACGCACTCGTCGAGGGTGCCGAACCAGGCCTCGATGCCGAGGATCGCCGGGAGGTAGTGCGCCTGCTTGGCCGAGTCGGTGGCGAAGACCTTCGTGCCGGGTGGGGCCGAGCGCGACATCGCGGGGCAGGAGTCGGCGAGCACCTTCCCGCCGGCCGCCTCGATCACGGCGGTGTAGCCGCTGCGGTCGGCGGTGTCCTTCAGCGCCCGCGGCGCCATGATCCACAGCTGCGTGCCGGAGTGCAGGCGGCGGCCCTCCAGCGCGCGGGCGGCCGCGCGGATCTGGTCGAGCGACGCGTGCGGGCAGCCCAGCAGCACGAAGTCGACGTCGGTGCAGCTGCCCTGGTCGTTGAGGGTCTCGTAGACGTGCCTGCGCTCGGCCTCGCCGTAACCCACGGCGCCCGGGACGGGCCCGCCGAACGCCGCCTCGACGTCCGGCGCCTCCGGTGTGACGCCGGGGACGTGGTAGAGCTCCACCCCGCCCGACGAGGCCGCGGCCGCGCCGAAGTGCTTGAGCTGGGTGAGGTCCGGCCGGGCCAGCTCGCCGACGACGACCGGGCGCGCCTCCTGCACGAGCTCGCCGACGAAGTAGCCGAACATGCCCCAGTCGCGGAACCCGGCCACCGGCACGTCGGCGCGCACGAGGTGCGTGCCGCGCCGGTGGGCGGCGTGGTGGTTGCCCCAGCACGGGATCCGCCCGGTGAGGCTCGCCGCGCCGGTCGACGCGGTGCCCTCGCAGTTGGTGCGCGCCCCGAGCACCGAGTTGGCGTACACGACCGCGGACGACTCCATCCACGCGCAGTGCTCGCCGCGGGTCGGCAGGTTCCCCACCTGGTAGGGAGTGCAGGTGGCGAGGATGTGCACGCCGCGCCTGCCGTAGAAGACCTCCGCGTCGGACTGCAGCTCCACGAACCGCTCCGGGTAGGGCGCGATGCCGACGGAGTCGGGCCCGAAGCCCTGTTGCAGCTGGCAGGTTGGCACCTTCATGTCCGGGATCGGCAGGGCCTCGTCGGCGTCGAGGTTGATCACCGAGAAGGCCTTCTCCCAGCCGCCCTCGGCCACCAGCTTCGCCTTGACCGGGGAGGGCTGGGTGGTGGTGCCCGCGACGTTGCGCACGTCGCAGAGCCGCTCGGCGTCCAGGGCCTCGCCGTAGCGGACGAGCAGGTCCATCGCGGCGGCGACGGCAGGGCCCTCGGCCCCGTCGCGCATCGCCTTGTCGTCGTCGGTGAGGATCATCGGACCGGGTGGGTCTCGGGGCCGCGGCGCACGGCGGTGAACATCAGCAGCCCGCCGAACACGATCAGCACGACCGGCGTGAACTCGTACGGCATGAGCACGGAGAGCCCCAGCAGCCAGAAGGTGTAGAGCCCGGGCAGGATCAGCCCGAACATGTAGCCGATGCCGTACCCCGACGCCCGCACCGACGCCGGGAAGCGCTCGTTCAGGTACACGAGGATCACGCCGAGCGGCGCCGACGGCACCACCTTCGCCAGCACGTAGAGCACGCCGAGCACCCACTCGGGGGCGCCGCTGCGAGCGGCCACCACCAGCAGGACGAACGACGCCGCCACCACCACGGTCATCACGAGCGCCCAGCGCATCAGCAGTGCCCGTCGCCCGATCCGCTGGGAGATCTCGGCCAGCACCACGATCATCCCGATCGTGACGATCGACGACACGATCTCCAGCACGCTGCCGAGCGTCGCGCTCCGGCCGAGCACCTGCACCAGGAGCGTCGTCAGGAACGACACCGACATCTGGGTCGCGAACCAGTAGCCGCAGGTGAACAGGAACACCGACGTGATCAGCGCGCGGTGGGTGGTGAACAGCTCGACGACGGGCTGGCGGGTGGCAGCGGCCCGCCGCTGCGTGATCGACTCCTCGTCCTCGACGACCTTGCGGTAGTGCGCGAGGTACACGAGCCCGAGCAGGAATCCCACGATGAACGGCACCCGCCAGCCCCATGACAGGAACCCGTCGTGCGGCACCGTCTCCAGCACCCCGAACAGCAGCACGTTCATCAGCAGGAACGAGCCGGGCGCGCCGATGCCGATCAACGCGCCGACCCGGCCCCGGCGATGTGGCCGGGCCTGCTCGAGCGCGAGCGGGATCGGCGCGGCGTACCCGCCGGCCAGGAAGATCCCGCCGATCAGCCGCAGCACCGCGAACACGGCGATGCCGCCGTAGCCCCACGTCGCGTAGCCGGGCAGCAGGCCCATGAGGAGCGTGACGATCGTGAAGCCCCAGCCCGACAGCATCGTGACCCGCTTGCGGCCGATCCGGTCGGACAGGTTCCCGAAGATCACGCTGCCGATCGGGCGGCCGAGCAGCCCGACGGTGAACAGGACCGTCGTGAACGTGGCGCGGACCGGTGTGGGCAGGTCCTGCGGCATGAAGTAGGCCATCGCCGCAGGCAGGACGAGCGCGGGCAGGTACACGTCGAAGCTGTCGACGAACATCGAGAACGCGCCGCCGCGTGCGGACCGGCGTTCGTCGGCAGCGGTGATCCGCTTGGTCTGGGACAGCGTCATTGCAGCCTCCTGGATCTCAGCCCTCGACGTTCGCGGCGACGCGTTCGGCCAGGTCGCCGAGATCGACGTCGTGCACGCTGTCCTTGCCGACGAGGTCGAGCACGTGTGCGGCGGCGAAGCCCTCGGCGCCGCACGGCCCCATGACCCGCACGCTGGACAGCGCCGCCGCGTCGCCGTCGATGCAGCGGCCGGCGACGAGCAGGTTGTGGACGTCGGGCGGGGTCATCGCGCGCAGTGGCACGTAGTGGACGTGGTCGGGGCCGAACGTCTCCCACACGTAGCCCTGCGGGGTGTCGTGCAGCTCGATCGGCCACGCCGTGCGGGCCACCGCGTCCGGGAATCGGGTGCCGGCGCGGACCTCGTCCACGGTGAGTTGGTGGGCCGCGGCCACCCAGCGGGTCTGGCGGCGTCCGGGGAAGCCGTAGCTGCGCACCCGCGCGTTGCCGAAGACCTCGGGGAACTCCGCGCGCAGCAGCGCGATGGCGCGGTCGGCCTGCTCCTTGCCGCGGATCTGCGCGTCGGCGGCCGCGACCGGGTCGAGCGGGGCCTCGATGTGGGTCATGTTGAGCACCGCGGTGCCGCGACCGGGGAAGAAGAACGCGAGCCCGTCGTGGCGGTGCAGGCCGAACTCCTCGGCCTTCGCGCCGATCCGCGCGGCCAGCTCACCGGCCTCGGGGCGGCGACTCTCGTCGAGGTGCTCGACGACGAGCTGCTGGCTGCCGTAGATCTCCCGCTCGGGCAGCCGGCACGGCAGGCCGGCCTCCCAGGCCAGCGCCGCGTCGCCGCTGGCGTCGACGAAGCCGGTGGCGGTGACCTCGACGGTGCCGTAGCGGCTGGCGAACCGGACCGCGTCGATCCGGTCGGCCGACCGGGTCACGCCGACGATCACGGCGCCGGTGATCGCCTGGATGCCGTGGGCGGCGACGGTCTGCTCGACCCACCTGCCCAGGCGCACCTCGTCGTAGCCGACGGTGGTGGTGTGGCCGCGGTTGTAGAACAGGTCGCCGGTGGCGCCGAGGTCGGCGAACACGTCGTCGAACAGGCCGTGGGTGAGCCGGCGGTGCTCGGGGGCGTTGCCGAAGACGCCGCAGAACAGGCCGATCAGCGAGTTGACCATCTGCCCGCCGAGCACGGGGAGCGCGTCGACCAGCACGACCGAACGACCCAGCCGTGCCGATTCGACCGCCGCCGAGAGGCCCGCGATCCCGGCGCCGACGACGCACACGTCGGCGGTCGCCTCGTGCGTCGCGCTCCCGTCCGGACGCGTGACGGTGCGGACCGGGAGGTCGGTGAGGGGGTGCGGCATGCGACACACCGTAGGAATCCGCGGTGGGCGCGAGGAAATAGTGAATCCGTCTACGCGCTATCAGGCGAGCAGATAGTCGCAGCTCAGAGGCTTGCCGCAGCGGCGATGACGGTCTCGCGCAGCCACCGGTGTGCGGGGTCGCCGTCTCGGTCGGCGTGCCACCAGAAGCGCTCCACGATCGGTTCGGGCTCGCCGGGACACGGCAGGATGCGCAGCCCGAGCCGGTCGGCCACCTGGGCGGCGAGCCGCTCCTGCAGCAGGGCCACGCGGTCGGTGCCGGCCACGAGGTACGGCACCGCCTGGTAGCTCTCGACGCGCACGCGGATGTCGGGGCGGATGCCGAAGAGCGCGAGCTGCCGGCTCATGGGCGCGGCCGTCGGGTTGCCGCGGTCGGGCTGGAACGGCGCCACCCACGGCAGCTCGGCGAGCCGGTCGACGGTGAGACCGTCGCCGACGTCCGGGTTGGCGGCGTCGGCGATGCAGACCCATCGATCGGTGAACAGCTCGACGGAGCGCACGGACGGCAGCTCGAACTTCTCGACCGGCGGCGACACCATGCCGTCGATCAGGGTGATCGTCTCCTCGAAGTCGAGGGCGAACGCTTCCCGCACCAGCCGCACGTGCAGGTCCACGCCCGGTGCCTGGGCGCCGATCGCGGTCGAGAGGCCGTTGCCCAGCACCGCGATCGTGTAGTCGGCCATGAGCAGCGTGAACTCCCGGCGCGACGTGCCCGGGTCGAACGCGCTGCCCGTGGCGAAGAGCCGCTCGGCCGCGGCACACACCGTCTCGACCTGCTCGGCGAGCTGCATCGCCAGCGGCGAGAGCGTGTAGCCGGAGCGCGCCCGGATCAGCAGCTCGTCGTCGAAGTGCCGGCGCAGCCGCGACAGCGCCGCGCTCGCCGCCGGCTGGGAGACCCCGATCCGCACCGCCGCGCGCGTCACGTTCCGCTCGCGCAGCAGCTCGCGCAGCGCGACCAGCAGGTTCAGGTCGAGGTTCGCGAGGTGAGCGGCCGGGTGCCTCGCCACGGCGCGACCCTACCTCGGACGCTGCCTCCGTTCGGGGGCTCGCGTTCCGCCCGGTAGCCCTGGATCGTGGTGAGCCCCGCGATCGAGGAGCTGGCCATGGCGACGTTGCTGCAGCAGGCCTTCCGTCGCAAGCCGGTGGACATGATGGCCGCGGAGACCGGGGTCGACGGCCATGGCGGCGGGCAGCTCGCCCGCACCATCGGGCTCTTCCCGCTCACGATGATCGGCGTCGGCGCGACGATCGGGACGGGCATCTTCTTCATCCTGAGCGAGGCCGTCCCTGTCGCCGGGCCGGCGGTGATCTGGTCGTTCGTGATCGCCGGCGCCGTCGCGGGTCTCACAGCGCTGTGCTACGCCGAGCTGGCCAGCGCCGTCCCGGTGTCGGGGTCGTCGTACTCCTACGCGTACGTGACGCTCGGGGAGGTCGTCGCCATGGGGGTGGCGGCGTGCCTGCTGCTCGAGTACGGCGTGTCGGGCGCGGCGGTGGCGGTCGGCTGGTCGCAGTACCTCAACCAGCTGCTCGGCAACCTGTTCGGGTTCCAGATACCCGACGTGCTGTCCCAGTCGCCGGAGGGCGGTGGGCTGATCAACCTGCCCGCCGTCGTGCTCATCGCGCTGTGTGCGCTGCTGCTCATCCGGGGGGCGAGCGAGTCGGCCACGGTCAACGCGGTCATGGTCGTCATCAAGCTCGCCGTGCTGGTGATGTTCGTCGTCCTCGGCATCACGGGCTGGAACTCGGACAACTTCGCCGACTTCGCGCCGTACGGCGTCACCGGCGTCACCGGGGCCGCCGGCATCATCTTCTTCGCCTACGTCGGCCTCGACGCCGTGTCGACCGCGGGGGAGGAGGTGAAGAACCCCCGCAAGACGATGCCGGCGGCGATCATCCTGGCGCTGCTCATCGTCACATCCGTGTACGTGGCGGTGGCGCTGGTCGCCGTCGCCGCGCAGGCCCAGGCCCGGTTCGAGGGCCAGGAGGCCGGGCTCGCGGCCATCCTGGAGGACGTGGTCGGCGCCAGCTGGCCGGGCACCGTGCTCGCGGCCGGGGCCATCGTCTCGATCTTCTCCGTCACCCTCGTGGTGATCTACGGGCAGACCCGCATCCTGTTCGCGATCGGCCGCGACGGGATGCTGCCGAGCTTCTTCCAGCAGGTGAACGCCCGCACCAGGACGCCGGTGAACAACACGATCCTCGTCGCGGTCGTCATCGCGTTGCTCGCCGGGTTCCTGCCGATCAACTTCCTCGCCGAGATGACGAGCATCGGCACCCTCGTGGCCTTCCTCGTCGTCTCCATCGGCGTGATGATCCTGCGGCGGACCGCACCGGATCTGCCCCGCGGGTTCCGCGTGCCCGGCTACCCGGTCACCCCGGTCCTGTCGGTGCTGGGCTGCCTGTGGATCATCATCGACCTGCGGCCGGTCACGATCGCGGTGTTCGCGATCTGGGTGGCGATCGTGCTCGTCTGGTACTTCACCTACGGGATCCGGCATTCGCGGCTACGTACCGGTGGTGTCCCGGGGGACGTGTCATGACCCTGCTCGTCGGGCTGCCGCGGGACGAGCGCGCCACGGCGGCGATGAACCTGGGCGTGCTGCTCGCCCGTTCGCTCGACGAGGACCTCCTGGTGTGCACCGTGGTGCCGCCGCCGTGGCCGCCCGGGATGGGCCGGATCGACGCCGAGTACCAGGAGTACCTCGACCGCAGCGCGCAGGAGGCCATCGAGCAGGCCCGGGATCTGGTGCCCACCGACCGCGCCGCCACGTTCCTGGTGGCCAGGGCGCGCTCGACGTCGGCCGGCCTGCTGGAGGTCGCGCGGGAGCACGGCGCGCGCCTGCTCGTGCTCGGCTCGTCCACGGCGGGGGTGCTCGGCCGGGTCGCCTTCGGCAGCGTCGCCGACCGGCTGCTGCACACCTCGCCGATCCCCGTCGTGCTCGGCCCCCGCGGGTTCCGCAGCCGGCGCGCGGCCACGGTGCGCCGGGTGACTGTCGCGTTCGGCGCCACCGAGGGCGCGGACGAGCTCGTCATCGCCGCCGCCGGCGTCGCTGCCCAGGCGGGTGCCGCGCTGCGCATCGCGTCGTTCGCGGTGCGCCCGCGCGCCCCGCTGACCGCCGGGATCGGCTCCCGCGCCGAGGACGCCGTGGTGCAGGAGTGGGCGGCGGACGCCGAGCGGGCCCAGCGCGCCGTCGTGGAGCAGGTGGAGAAGCTGCCGCGGCGGCCGGCCGCGATCGGGGCGGTGGTGGGGTACGGCGCCGACTGGACGGGCGCGCTGGAGGAGATCGGCTGGGAGGACGCGGACCTGCTCGCCGTCGGCTCCAGCACCTCGGGGCCGCTCGAGCAGGTGTTCATCGGCTCCCGGTCGTCGCGGATCGTCCGGCACTCGCCGGTGCCGGTGGTCGTGGTGCCGCGCGGTGCGGCGCGGGCGCTCGCCGAGCGGGCGGAGCAGGGGTAGGCGTGCCATGTCCGATGCGTCGCTGTCCCGGTACGCCGGGCCCATCGCGGTGGCGGCGGGCGGGTTCGTCGCCGTCGTCGACCTCGGCCGGCTCCTGCTCTGGCGGGACGACCCGGTCGTCATGCTGGCCGACCCGGCCTACCTGGCGTTCAACGGCTGCTACTTCCTCGCCTTCCCGGCGTTGCTGATCGCCCTGGCCGCGGTGCACGGGCGGCAGGCGCGCGAGGCGGGCGGGTTCGGTCTCGTCGCGTTCTGCGCCGCCATCCTCGGCACGGCGACGATGGGCGGCAACATGTGGTTCGAGGCGTTCGCCGTCCCGTGGCTGGCCGAGGTGCTGCCGCAGGTCTTCGGCGCGGAGAAGACGGTGACGTTGGTGATCGGCGCGTTCGCGAGCTACGTGTTCTTCGCGGTCGGCTGGGTGCTGTACGGGCTGGCGAGCTTCCGCGCCAGGGTCCTCCCGGTCGGGATCTCGATCCTGGTCGTGCTCGCGGGCGTGGCCGGCTACCAGGCCGGGCTCCCGCCCTACGGGGTTCCGATCGGGCTGGCCTTCGCGGTGCTCGGCGGATGGCTGATCCGTGAAGGGAGGAACGCCCGGCGTAGGTTGAACGCATGACGATCTCCGTTGGTGACCGGCTCCCCGACGCCGAACTGCGCACCATGACCCCGGACGGCCCGACCGTCGTGAAGGCCGGAGAGGTGCTCGGCACCGGCAAGGTCGTGCTCTTCGCCGTGCCGGGCGCATTCACCCCGGGCTGCTCCAACATCCACCTGCCCGGCTTCGTGGAGCGGGCCGACGAGCTCAAGGCCAAGGGCGTGAGCACCATCGCGTGCGTCGCGGTCAACGACCCGTTCGTGATGGACGCCTGGGGCAAGGCCTACGGCGTGGGCGACGACATCCTGCTGCTCGCCGACGGCAACGGCGCCTTCACCGCGGCCATGGGCCTCGAGCTGGACGGCAGCGGCTTCGGGCTCGGGAGTCGCTCGAAGCGCTACGCGGCGATCATCGAGGACGGGGTGCTGACCAGCCTGGACGTCGATGAGAAGGGCATCGACCTCTCGGCCTGCTCGAACGTGCTGCTGAAGCTCTGATCGGCCCGCCCGGCGCCTGAACGGGGCCGGCTCCGTCAGATACCGAGCGCCTGCCGCAGCCGGGACGCGTGCCGGCGCGCGACGGGAATGGTCTCGCGCGTGCGTGAGTCGGTGGACAGGAAGAGCGCCCCCTTGAAGCCCTGCTCGACCTCCCGCACCCGGCCGAGGTTCACCAGGAACCGGCGGTGGACGCGGAGGAAGCCCTTGTCCTCGAGCTGTTGCTCGAGGCGGTCGAGGCCTCGGGTGGCGGCGACCAGCCGCCCCTGGTCGCTCGTCAGCCAGACGGTGTTGTGGTCCGCCTCGGCGAAGCGGATCTCGCGCGGGTCGAGCAGGACCCAGCGGTCGTCCCGCTGGGCGACCACGCGGCTCGGGAGCGTGCTGAGCGCGCTGCCGGGAGCGGGGTCGCCCGCCGGTGCGTCGATGGCGGGGGCACCGTCGGTGGCCCCGAAGGCGAGCAGCATGCCGATCAGCTGGGTGCCGGTGAAGACCGGATGGACCGCCACCGGGATGGTGACCCCGAGGAACGGCACGAAGACGAGCGTGGAGCCCGTCCAGCTCGGGTCCTTCCGGGCACGCTCCACCGCGCGCCGCACCAGGCGCGGCAGCGTCGAGAGCTGGGGCGTCCAGCGGTGGGTGGGGGAGTAGGCGGGCTGGTCGGCCGGGGTGCCCAGCAGCATGGCGGCCTCGCTGTTGGCAAGCACGACGTTCCCGGCCAGATCCACGGCGGCCAGCGCGGTGGCCGGTGCGACGCGGAAGTCGGTGAGGGCCGCCGCGAGCAGTGTGCCGCTGAGGTGCGCCCGTGCCCGCAGCTTCGCCTCGGTGGTGGCGGCGACCCTGCCGAGCCAGGGGAGCACCGCGTCCGACAGTGACGCCTGCCAGCAGGAGATGTTGAGGACCGCCAGCGGCTCGTGGGTGACGGCGTCGCGGACGGCGACCCCGGCGCACACCCACCCCTGGAAGCCGCGACACCAGTGCTCGGGGCCGCGGACCAGCACCGGGCGATGGCTCTCCAGCGCCGTGCCCATGCCGTTGGTGCCGCTCGCCCATTCCGACCACGTGGACCACGGGGCGAGGTTGCTCTCCGCCGCCAGCTCGAGGATGGCCTTGCTGCCCCAGGTCCCCAGGATCCGGCCGTCGCCGTCGGCCACGGTGACGATGCCGTTGACACCGCCGAGCTCCCGGGCGGCGGACGACGCCTGACCGCCGAGCTCGGTGTACACCACGTCGTGGTCGATCGAGTGTGCGCCCACCTCCGCCGCTGGTGGTGCCCGGTCCAGCTGCGGGTCGACCTCGTACTCCTCGCGGCACCGGTACCAGGACATGAGGATCTCGGGCCGCACGCCCTCCACGGATTCCGCCCCGGCGGCGAAGCGCTCCCAAGCGGCCATGGTCGTCCGGAGGGCGTCGCCGACGAGCACCGCGCCGCTCGTTGCGCGGGATACCCCGTTCGTTCCTCCCTGTGCGCCGTTCATCCCATCCCCCTTTGGACGTGGCATGAAGCGATCCAGGATCAGATCATCGGGCGCGCGCACCAAATGGACACCACCTGAATGGACAACATCCCGTGCGCCACGACCAAGCCGCGCATCAGGCTAACCACCCGGGTGACGGTGCTCCTAGGGCTGAACGCGCGACACGGCGGCCACGTCTGGAGGTGTCGATTCATGTGGGTGGTGGGCTTCGGCCGGATGGCCGCATACCCCGCCCTGCTCCACGGCGTCTGCCGAGATCTTCCCCGAACCAGGTCTTCCTCGCGCCCTCCGAGCGCCGTACCTAGCCATTGGAGCAGGTATCGGAGATCGAGATCGGGTCCGGATTGTCGACGAGGACAACCGCAATAGGAGGTGGAGTCGGTGACGAGTACCGCGCAGGAGCGGTCCGCCCTGCTGAGCAAGCTCGGGTTGGATGCGCAGAACAAGGGTCCGTTGGGACACGTGCTGGGTACCGGGAACATCGGTCAGGCCGTGGAGAAAGGCGACGGCCGGATGGAGGCGACGGTTCGGATCAACCCGGATGAGCTGGTCTGGGATCCACAGATCCTGGTCCTGCCCCATGGGGGTGACCTCGAACTCACGCTCATCAACGACGACCAGAACACGCATTGCGCGCTCCTGCCGAGCAATGGTGACCGGAAGTTCATCTGGCTGGTGAACCATTCCCGGGGTCGGGCGCTGCTCAACCTCGACGGTCCGGGCTACTACTGGTACAGCTCACCCACGGGTAATGACGAAGGCCGCGGACTCACCGGGGCCATCGTCGTACTGGGCGACGTTCCACCAGAGGCCCGCCTCGACCGACCCGACCAGCCACGGCCATAGGAAGGAGGAGGGGTAATGACGACTGCTGATTACGTCGACGCCGGCGAGGCCATCGACCAGGGAATACTGAGCGGCAAGCACGGCACCGCGCCGCCGGTGGTATCCGGGGTCACGTACGAGCGCATTCTCGACGCCCGTTCGGAACCTCAGAACTGGCTCACCTACTACGGGGCGTACAACGGGCAGCGATTCAGTCCGCTGGATCAGATCAACACGGAGAACGTCAAGCGTATCGGGCCGGCATGGGTGTTCCAGGCAGGCACGAGCGGCATGATCGCGGGCGCGTCGACGTACGCGTTCGAGGCCGCGCCGATCGTCGTCGACGGAGTGATGTTCGTCAGCGGCTGGGACGGTTGGGTATGGGCACTCGACGCCCGTACCGGTTACGAGATCTGGCGGTACAAGCACGCGGTTCCCTTCGACGTGTCCCTGTGCTGCGGAAACGTGAACCGCGGGGTGGCGGTCGCGCAGGGGAAGGTCTTCCTCGTCACCGGGAACGCCCATTTGCTGGCCCTCGACGCGCAGACCGGGAAACGTGTCTGGGACAAGACCTACGGCGACGTGCGGGCCGGGGAGAGCGGCACGGTCGCACCACTGATCATCAAGAACATGGTGATCGTGGGGAGCTCGGGCGGCGAGTTCGGCGTGCGCGGTCACCTCGACGCGTTCAACCTCGAGAGCGGCGAGCACCTCTGGCGCTGCTACATGGTGCCGAAGCCCGGCGAGCCCGGCAGCGACACCTGGCCCGCCGACGGCCAGGCATGGGCGCGAGGCGGCGCGAACTGCTGGCTGACCGGCACGTTCGACGCGGAGACGAACCTGCTGTACGTGGGCACCGGCAACCCGGCGCCCGACTTCGACGGCGATGTCCGGCCGGGTGACAACCTCTTCACCGACAGCATCGTCGCCGTCGACGTGGACCAGGGCCAGATCCGCTGGCACTACCAGTGCACCCCGCACGACGTGTGGGACTACGACAGCATCGCCGAGTGCATCCTGTTCGAGTCGGGCGGGCGCAAGCTGCTCGGGCACTTCGACAAGAACGGCTACTTCTTCGTCCTCGACCGCACGGACGGCTCGTTGGTGCAGATCACCCCCTTCGTGGACCGGATCACCTGGGGAGCGATCACGAGGGACGGCCAGGTGACGGCCAAGGTGTACCCCGACAAGGAGGGAGAACCGGTCCACTTCTACCCGGGGCCCGCCGGCGCCAAGGAATGGACCCACGCCGCCTACAGCCCGAAGACCGAGCTGTTCTACGTCCCGGTCCAGGACGTCGGTGCCACGGCCACCCGCCGGCGCCGGGAGTTCAAGGAGAGCATCCCGTACTGGGGCGCGGGTGTGAACGTGGACCTCGAGGACATGACCGGGTCCGTCAGCGCGTTCGACGCGAGCGGCGAGGAGAAGTGGCGCTGGCGCGCCGCGCTCCCGATGTGCGCGTCTGTGCTGGCCACGGGCGGCGACCTGGTATTCGCCGGTGAGCCCTCCGGCGAGTTCAACGCCCTCGACGCCCGCACCGGCGAGCACCTGTGGAAGTTCCAGTGCGGGAGCGGCCACCACAGCAGCCCGACGACCTACAGCGTGGACGGGCGGCAGTACATCGCCGTACCGGTCGGCTGGGGCGGATGGGCAGAAGGCTTCCTGCCCGGGATGCTCGGTGCCGGTCACGGAAGCGCGCTGATCGTCTTCGCCCTCCCGGAATCGTAGTCGCGATCGATCCGCCGGGCCGGGAAACCACGGAGAGGAGGTGACAACAATGGAACTGACCGAATGGGAGTCCCCCGAGTTCGAGGAAGTCGCGTGCGCGCCCGAGGTGACGATGTACGTCGCTCGGATGGAGGACTGACACCGAGTCCGTGACACCAAATCTGGGGGACGCCGGTTCGGCGTCCCCCAGGAAGGGATGCCCACGTGTGGATTCGTGTGCTGGGGTCGGCGGCGGGGGGCGGGTTCCCGCAGTGGAACTGCGACTGCCCGGGATGCCGGGCGGTCCGGGACGGTTCCCGGCCCTGCCGGCCCCGCACACAGTCCTCGGTGGCGGTGAGCGCCGACCGGCGCCGCTGGTTCCTGCTCAACGCCTCACCCGACGTCCACGCGCAGATCGAGTCGTTCCCCGCCCTGCGCCCGCGGGCCGGTCGGACGACGCCGCTCCAGGCGGTGCTGCTCACCGACGCCGAGCTCGACCACACCCTCGGCCTGCTGCTCCTGCGCGAGGGGCGGGGCGTCGACGTGCACGCCACCGAGGCGGTGCGCGCCACGCTCGCCGACGGCACGTCGCTGCTGCGCACGCTCGAGGCCTACTGCCCGGTGCGCTGGCACCAGGTCGTGCCGGACGCCGACGCCTCGCTGGGCGACGGGCTGTCCTACCGGGCCTTCGACGTGCCGACGAGCAAGCGGGCGCGCTTCGGCTCCGGTTCGGAGAAGGGGCGGGTGGTCGGCTACCGCCTCACCGACGAGCGCACCGGCCGGTCCGCCGTCTACCTGCCGGGCGTGCAGGCCCTCACGCCGGTGCGCGACCAGCTGGACGGCTGTTCGTGCCTGCTCGTCGACGGCACCTGCTGGGACGACGACGAGCTGGTGCAGCTCGGCCTGGCCCGCAAGACCTCGCGCGAGATGGGGCACCTGCCCATCGACGGCCCTGGTGGGAGCCTCGCGCAGCTCGCCCCCCTCCCGATCGCACGCAAGATCTACATCCACATCAACAACTCGAACCCGATCCTGCTCGACGACTCGCCGCAGCGACGCATCGTCGAGGAGAACGGCATGGAGGTGGCCATGGACGGCCTGGAGGTGCAGGTATGACGGCGATCGTGGCCGAGACCGACCACCGCGACACCGATCAGTTCGTGGCGGCGTTGCGCGCCCAATCCGAGCGCTACCACTCGCTGCATCCCTTCCACCGCCGGATGAACGAGGGCCTCCTGAGCCGCCGGCAGGTGCAGGGGTGGGTGGCCAACCGCTACCTCTACCAGGCGGGCATCCCCCGCAAGGACGCCGCCATCCTGTCCAACTGCCCGCATCCGGAGGTGCGCCGACGCTGGATCCGCCGCATCGTCGACCACGACGGCACGCTCGCCGGCGAGGGCGGCATCGAGGCGTGGCTCTCGCTCGGCGAGGCGACCGGCCTCTCGCGCGCGGAGGTGGCCGACGAGCGCCACGCCGTGCCCGGTGTGCGGTTCGCCGTGGACGCGTACGTGACGTTCGCCCGCACCCGGCCGTGGGTCGAGGCGGTCGCCTCGTCGCTGACCGAGCTGTTCGCGCCGGATCTGATGGCCGCGCGCCTCGCCGCGTTCGAGCGGTACTACCCGTGGATCGACTCCGCCGGGCTCGCGTACTTCCGGGCCCGGCTGACCCAGGCGCCGCGCGACTCCGAGCACGCCCTCGAGGTCGTGACGAAGTACTGCCGGACGCCGGCCGAGCAGGCCGGCGCCGTGGCGGCGCTGTCGTTCAAGAACGACGTCCTCTGGAGCATGCTCGATGCCATCGACCACGCCTATCCAGATCGGTAGCGACGATCGCCCCCGCCTGGCGCGGCACGTCCGCCTCACCTTCGACCAGGCGCGGGAGCGGCACGTGCTGCTGTCGCCGGAGACCGCTTCCGTCCTCAACCCCACGGGCGCGGCGATCCTCGCGCTCTGCGACGGCGAGCGCACCGTGGCCGAGATCGTGGCCGAGCTGCGCCGCCGGTACGCGCGGGTCGCCGACGACGAGGTGCGGCGGTTCCTCGCCCGCCTCGCCGGCCGGCGCCACCTGGAGGTCCGTCGTGGATAGACCGTTCGGGCTGCTCGCCGAGCTGACCTACGCGTGCCCGCTGCACTGCGCCTACTGCTCCAACCCGCTCAACCTCGCCGACTACCGCGACGAGCTCTCCACCGCGGAGTGGCTGCGGGTTCTGGCCGAGGCCAGGGAGCTGGGCGTGCTGCAGCTGCACCTGTCCGGCGGCGAGCCCCTCCAGCGCCGCGATCTCGTCGAGATCGTGCGCCGGGCCGCTGAGCTGGACATGTACACCAACCTCGTCACGAGCGCGCTCGGCCTCTCGACCCGGCGTGCCGTCGAGCTGCGCGAGGCCGGTCTCGACCACGTCCAGATCAGCATCCAGGCCGACGAGCAGGCGCTCTCCGACCGCGTCGCCGGCACGCCGTCGTTCGACCGCAAGATCACGGCCGCGCGGCTGGTCAAGGAGCTGGGCTTCCCGCTGACGCTGAACGCGGTGCTGCACCGCGACACCATCGACCGGATCCCGGGAATCCTGGAACTGGCACGGGAGCTGGGCGCCGACCGGGTGGAGCTGGCCAACACGCAGTACTACGGCTGGGGCCTGCTCAACCGGGACGCGCTGCTGCCGAGCCGGGCCCAGCTCGAACGCGCCGAGGCCACGGTGCGCGCGGCGCGCGAACAGCCGGGCGACATGGAGATCTTCTACATCATCCCCGACTACTACAGCCGCTACCCCAAACCCTGCATGGGTGGCTGGGCCCACCACCAGCTCACCGTGGCGCCCAACGGGGACGTGCTGCCCTGCCCGACCGCGCAGGGGCTCCCGCTTCCCCGGGCCAGCCTGCGCGAGCGCTCCCTCGAGTGGATCTGGGAGGAGTCGCCGCTCTTCCAGCGGTTCCGCGGCACCGACTGGATGCCCGACCCCTGCCGCAGCTGCGAGCGCCGCGAGATCGACTTCGGCGGCTGCCGCTGCCAGGCGTTCCAGCTCACCGGCGACGCCGCGCGCACCGACCCGGTCTGTCACCTCTCTCCGGACCACGAGATCGTCGCGGCCGCGGTCCGGGCCGCCAACGACCCGCGTCCGCGGGACGCGGTTCTGATCCCACGCCCACACCCACGGGAGGTAGCCCGGTGACGTCGATCCTCGTCTTCGTGGCCGGAGCGGCGCTCCTGATCTACAGCGCCGAGAAACTGATCGGTTATCTCGTCGGGATCGCGAGCGGGCTGCGGGTGTCGGTGTTCCTGCTGGCCATCATCTTCACCGGCATCGAGTTCGACGACGTCTTCCTCGGGGTCGCACTCAACCTCGAGGACCTCGAGGGCGTCGCGCTCGGCGTCGTGTTCGGCACCGCGCTCTCGATGACCGGGGTCGTGCTCGCGCTCGCCGCGCTCCTGACCCCCACCCGCGTGAACATCCCGCGCGAGTACGTCGTCGTCCTCGGCGCCGCGCCGCTGGTGATGATCGCGTTCACGCTGATGGCGCCGCTCACCGCGGTGCACGGCGTCATCCTGCTCGCGCTCTTCGTGGTGTTCATCGCCTTCGTGGCCGCGCGCGAGTCGAGGACCGACACGCCGGTGTTCCGCGACGCGGAGATGTACGAGGCGTACGCCGCGGCCCGCGCGACCGGAGGTGGCACGGCGGTTGCGTCCGCGGACACCCCGGACACGGTCACCCCGGACACGGTCACCCCGGACAAGGACGCCGAGCAGGCCTTCTCCGACACGATGCCCTTCGTCACCACCCGGGCGAGCTCGGGGTGGGCCAGGCTCGGGCTGGCGGTGCTCGCCCTCGCCGGCCTCATCATCGGCGCCGCGACCACGGGTATCGGCACCGAAGGCATCCTGGAGACCTACGGGCTCGAGGGCACTCTCTTCGGGGCGACCATCGCCACCGCTGTGCTCACCATCGAGGACATCTTCCTCACCGTGGAACCGATCCGCCGGGGCGTGCCGGAGATCGGGGTGGGCAACGTCATCGGCAGCGTCGTCTTCTCCGTCACCGGCAAGCTGGGCATCATCGTCCTGGCCGGCGGGATCGTGGTCGACCCGGAGGTACTCACCTGGCACCTCCCGGCCCTCATCGTCATGACCGGGCTCGGCGCCTACTTCATCTTCACGGGGCAGCTCCGGCGGTGGCACGGTGTCGTACTGCTCGCCCTCTACATCGGCTACTGGGCGATCAGCTTCGGCATCTTCGGCGGCCCGCCGATCGAGATGGACTAGCGAGCGCCCGGCAACCGCCGTGACGACACGGTGACGGGCCGGGACGACCCTCACCGCCCATGGGGCGGTTCCAGCAAGTGCGCGAGATCCTCGACGCCGCGATCGGGGGACCCGATGTGGAGATCGGGGTCCACAAGGCGTTCTGGCGGGAACTGACCAGGGAGCAGTTCGTCACGAAGAAGGTGGTGGGGCGCCCGTTGCTCGTCGTGGGCGACGGCGCCGCCTCGAACCTCGTGCGGTCGCTGAAGGGGCAGGCGCCCTTCGGGGCCGACCTGGAGGTGCCCCCGGACGGCGCGATCTTCAGCCGGATGCCGGCCGGGATGGCGCCGGTGCCGCCGGAGTCGATCACGCTCATCGAGCAGTGGATCGACGACGGGTGCCCGGACGACGTCGAACCCCCGGCGCGCCCCGTGTGGCGGGCGACCAACGCGCCCCTGGCGAGCTCGCGCACCGACGACATCTGGTTCGCCGATCCGCTGCAGGGCTGGGCGGTCAACAGCAACGGGCAGATCGTGCACACGACCGACGGCTTCGGGACCTACGAGGTGCAGTTCCAGGACCCCAACATCGCCAACCCCATCTACCTGCGCTGCGTCGGGTTCGCGGATGCGACCCGCGGCTGGGTGGGTTCGCTGACCGCGGGCCGGCGCCTGCTCGAGACGTCCGACGGAGGCGTGACGTGGACCGCGGTGAGCGGCCTGCCCGACCTCGCGCCGTCCGCGGTGTGCGGCCTGTCGGTCGTGAGCTCCTCGGTCGTCTACGCCTCCGGCACGAACTTCCCCAACCGGCCCGCCCGCATGATGCGCACCCTCGACGGCGGGACGACGTGGGAGGGCTGGGACATGGGCGCCCACGCCACCCTGCTCATCGACACCTACTTCACCGACGCCGACCACGGCTGGGTCGTGGGCGGCAGGGCGACCGTGGCGAACCCGACCCGTGAGGACGTGCGCGCGGTCGTCCTGCGCACCGAGGACGGCGGCCGCACGTGGGTCGACCGGGCGGCTCCGCTCGCCGCGCAGCTCCCGCTGGGTGAGTGGGGGTGGAAGATCCACTTCATCGACGAGCGGGTCGGCTTCGTGGCGCTGGAGAGCTTCGACCGTGCCGCGATCCTGAAGACCAGCGACGGCGGCGACAGCTGGACGCGCCTCGACGTCGCCGACCAGCAGGGCAACATGAACCTCGAGGGTGTCGGGTTCGTCGACGAGAACACCGGCTGGGTCGGCGGGTGGGGCGTCGAGGAGGTCGGCGACCCGGAGGCCGGGTTCAGCAGCGCGACCACCGACGGCGGCAAGACCTGGCAGGACGCCAACGAGATCGGCCGGTTCATCAACCGCTTCCGTTTCTTCCGCGGCGCCGACCCGGTCGGCTACGCGTCCGGCCTGACGGTGTACCGGTACTCGGCGGAACCCGTGCCGGCCGCGGCACCCGAACCGCTCCAGTTGCTCGCCGCCAACGCACCCGGCCGGGTGGCAGGGCCGGTCGAGCTCGGCGTGACGATCCCCGCCGGCGCCGCGAGCCTCAACGTCGACATCTGGGACCGCTTCGGCGAGAAGGTCCGCCGGGCCGCCGCCGAGACCGACCCGGCGCAGGGGACGCGCACGGTCACGTGGGACGGCACCGACGACGACGGCCGCCCGCTCGGCGCGGGCAGCTTCATCGTCCGGGTGACGGTGGACGGTCGCGCGGAGAGCCAGATCGTGCACGTCACCGCCTGACCGTAAGAGCAGCGTGACCGTCCCCAGCAGCTCGACCGGGCGGCGCTGGGGCACGGCAGCGGCAACAACTTCTTCCCGGGCATCGAGGCAGGCAAGAACCTCGAGGACGCCAACATCTACGCCCGCCCGTTCCGCCTGGACCGCACCAACGCCGCCCTCGTCTACCCGGGCTGCCTCACCGAGATCATGGCGCTGCCGTGGCAGGCGGACTTCCTCGACTGCGACGGCGGGGTCTGGTGGCCCACCCAGCGGCCCGACATGGCCGTCACCGACCCGCAGTCGGTGCCCGGCAGCAAGAAGCAGTGGTCCGGCAGGTGCGGCCGCCGCGATCGCGCTGGCCCGGGGGTGGGGCATCCGTCGCGGTGCTCACCCGGCCCGGGCGCGCCGACCGGCCGCGGGTGGGGGAGACCCTGCCGCCCACGGTCGTCGGACCTCTGGCGCGGCTCGGCGTGTGGGAGGCCTTCCGCGCGGACGGCCACGTCCCGGCACCCGGCACGGTGGTCTGCTGGGGCGGCGAGCGGCCCTACGAGAACGACTGCGTGTTCAGCCCGTACGGCAACGGGTGGCACCTGGACCGCACGCGCTTCGACGCGATGCTGCTACGCGCGGCGGCCGCCGCGGGTGCGTCGATGCACCGGCTGGCGTCCGGCGATCGGGTCGGGTTCGACGGCACGACGTGGTGGGCCCGAGTGGGCGACCGCCTGCTGCGCGCCCCCTTCGCCGTGGACGCCACCGGCCGGGCGGCGCGCATCGGGCGGCGTCGGGGACGCCGCCCGGACCCTGGACCCGCTGTCCGGGCAGGGCCTGGAGGTCGCGCTGACCTCGGCGATCCGCGCGGCGGCAGCGCTGCTCGGCCCCTGCCGCGCCCGCGGGTTGGCGGAGTTCGCTCGCGAGACCACGGCGCAGCAGCACGGTCACCTGGCCGGCCGGACGGCCCGCTACCGCCGCGAGCCGCGCTGGGCTGGGAGCCCGTTCTGGCGCCGACGACAACGACCGCCGGAGCTCGTGGCCGGCCGCCGCCCAGGTATCAGCGCGAGCACGGCGCCCTCTTCGTGACGGCAGATGTGGTCGGCGGCCCGCTGACCACGCCGCTGTCACGAGGGGGCCGACATGGTGGCGCAACGCCCGCCAGGGTGCAGCCGTCAGCTGCGCCTGCTCGGTGGGGTCCACGTCGTCGCGGGCGAGCGGCGCATGGAGATCCCCGAGGGCAGCAGGCGGCTGCTGGTCTACGTCGCGCTGCAGCGCAGGCGGGCCGACCGGCGTCAGGTGGCGGGGGCGCTCTGGCCGGTGGGTGGCGACGAGCGCGCGGCCGGCAACCTGCGCTCGGCGCTGTGGCGGCTGCGCGGTGCCGGTCTGGACCTCCTCGACGGCGACCACGGCTTCCTCGAGCTCTCCCGCGACGTCACGGTGGACGTCGAGGAGGTGAGCGCGTGGGCCGCGCGGCTGATCACCGACTGCCCCGGGCCGCTGGACCTCACCGTGCCGACTTGCTGGCTGGGCGCCCTCGACCTGCTGCCCGGCTGGTACGACGACTGGGCCCTCATCGAGCGCGAGCGGATGCGGCAGCGGATGCTGCACGCCCTCGAGGCGCTGACCCGCCACCTCACCCTGCGCGCCCGGCATGCCGAGGCGATCGACGTCGCGATGGTGGCCGTCGAGGCGGAACCGCTGCGGGAGAGCGCCCAGCGCGTGCTGGTCGAGGCCCACGCGGCCCAGAGCAACCACGTGGAGGCCCGACGTTGCTACACGCTCTACCGCAGGATGGTCCGCCGGGAGCTCGGCGTGGACCCGTCACCGGAGCTGACGGCGCTGGTCGCCGCGCCCGGCCGAGCCCGGATCGCGATCTGACCGATACGCCACAGTCGACACTCAACGCGGGCCGCCTGTCGTGTGGTTGTTGGCCTGCTCGGCGAGTCCGCGAAGCGGGCACGGCCAGACCGAACGGCCGGTCTGTGCGCCGCTCGTGCATACCCGGCAATGCCCGGTGCCGTCATCGGTGTGCTGGACGAGAAGCCGATCTGCCAAGCGGGCTCGCCGGCGATGAACGCGACGATCGGTCCTCCGGGTGGTCCCTCTGCGGTCACCGTGTGATCGAACGGCGGATGAGCTCTCGTCTCCAGCGCACCGATGACGCGCTTGAAGTCGTGGTGTGGCGCATCCATGCCGCATGGCTGCCTGCGACCTGCGCAACCTCGACAGGGTGTCCGGGAGGCGTGTGCGGCTCGCGCAGGTATGGAAGCTGCTGGCCTCACGCAGGAGGAGCTCGCGTACCGGGTCGGGGTTGATCGGTCCACCGTCGGCCGCTGGGAGGCCGGGGAGACCGACCCCCAGCCATGGTTGCGCGCCGAGCTCGCGAGGCACCTCGATGTCACCCCGGCGCATCCCGACGGCCTGCTACGTCCGGAGTCGGTGGTGCCGGGCGCCGAGTTCGACGTGTTCGAACGTCTCGCCGCCGCGATCGAGAGACCGCGGCGTGTCGACGTTGCCGTCGTCGAGCATCTCGCCGGAGTGCTCGCACAGCAGCGCAAGGCCGAGGATGTCGTCGGATCTCGGCATGTGCTCGGCCCGGTGCTCGCTGAACTCGACCTGATCGAGCGGCTTGCCCGCGACGCGCGTGACCTGGTCAGGCAGAAGCTCGTGGGGCTCGCGGCCCAGTACCGGCAATTCGCCGGGTGGATGGGTGAGGACACCGGCGACCACTCTGCCGCGCTCGTCCACTACGCCCGCGCGATGGACGCCGCGCAGGAAGTCGACGACCAGTCTTCACGCACGCCACAGGGCGGTCACGCTCCAGCACCGACGCGCAGCGGTGGTAGGTGCTCACCGCGCCTGCCCGATCACCGAGCTCGGCCTGCAGACCCATCACGGTGCGATAGCCGGCCTCCTCGAGCGGCCGGAGCTGGACGCGTCGGCGGGCGACGTCGACCGCCCCCGCCAGGTCGCCGCCGCGGGCCCGCGCGGCGGCCAGCAGATCACACAGCTCCACGCACTGGCGTTCGAGCTCGGATCGCGCGTCGAGGAGCCAGTCGTCGAAGCCGCCGGGCAGGAACTCACCCCGGTACACGTCGAGGGCCGACGTCGCGTGCGCCGCGACACCCTCGTCGTCGCCGGCCGCCAGCGCCGCGTCCCGACCGACGGCGAACTCCCGGACGTCGACCCGGCAGGTCGCGGTGTCCTGCCAGCACAGGTCCCTCGGCGTCACGACCAGCGACGGCTCGCTGCCGAGGACCTGCCGCAGATGGTGCAGCTCGCGACGCAGGTTGGTCAGTGCCTGCGCCCCCGTCGAGTCCGGCCAGAACAAGCCGGCGATGCGCTGCCTGCTCTGCGGCGTACCGACGTGGACCGCGAGGAACGCCACGAGCGCGACAGTGCGTGACGAGCCCGACCGGACGGCGCCGGTCACCTCGTCGACGATCACCTGCTCTCCCAGGAGGGAGACGCGCAGCATCGGGACAGGACCTCCCGGCGACGACGTTAGAAGATGCCGCGGGCAGCGGGGAGGGCCGTCCGGATGGTCAGTGCGGTGCGGCCAGGAACTCGAACAGCGCGGCGGTGAGCTCGCTCGGCTTGTCCTCGGGCAGCAGATGCCCGGCGTCCGGCATGACCCGGAGGTCGGCGCCCGGGATGCGCGCGGCGAGCTCGCGCCCCCGATCCACCGGCACCCACGCGTCGTCCTCCCCCCAGCACACGAGAACGGGGATGTCGATCGAGGCGTATTTCTCCTGCATCGATCCGGTGAACTCCTCGTCGCCCAGCCGAGCGGCGAGCTGCCGGTAGAAGGCCGATTGGCCGGCGTCGCTCACCCATGGCTCGATGAGCGCGTCGAGAGTGGCGGGATGCAGCCCGGGGCTGCTGGCCGAATTCACGTACTCGTGCAGCAGCGCGCGATGCACCGGGGGCGGGAGGCGGGCGAACACGTCGGCGTGTTCGCCGACCAGCCGGGAGAACGGGCTTCCCCACGGCGCCAGGGAGACGGCGTCCACGAGCGCGAGCCGGCTGTACCGGACGTCGTGGAGCAGGTGTGCACCGAGTGCGACGGCGCCGCCGGAGTCATGGGCCAGCACGATGGGTTCCGTCAGCCCCCACTCGGCCAGGAGGTCGACGAACACGGCGCATTCATTCGCCAGGGAGATGTCCTGGTCCTCGGACTTCTCCGAGGACCCGTAACCGGGCATGTCCCACACGAAGACGCGGTGCCGCCGCGCGAGCGACCGGGCGATGCCGCGCCAGACGTAGGACGAGAAGGGTGTGCCGTGCAGGAGCACGACCGGGGTGGATCCCGGATCGCCCAGGCAGTTCCACCGGACGAGACCGGCTTCGCTCTGGTAGGTGTTCCGCAGTTGCCAGTCGCCCGTCACCGGGAGTCCCCCTGTTCGATTCGCCCTGTTCGGATTCGGCATGGCAGCCGCAGGCGACGTTACCGCGGCTGGGTGGCTGCCGCCGGCGCCGAGTGGACCGGGCACGACGAAGGCCCGGGCTCTCGCCCGCCTCGGGGCACATGGGGGGCACAACGCACACATGCAGTGAGCGCTCTGTCAGCGTTGTGGCCCGAAGTCGCCGGGGGATCGACGGATCTTGGTCGGGCCCGACGAGCGGCCCCGCGTGCCTGCCTCCGAGGGTGAGCGATGAGTCGATGTTTGACGCGTGCTCGGAGCCCCGAAGCGGCTGAAGGCCGCGTCGATGATGTCAGTGGTGCGGCTTTCAGTGTCGGGAAGCAGGTGGGTGTAGGTCCGCCGGGTGAAGCCGGGATCGGCGTGGCCGAGCCGCTGACAGTCTTGACTCGCCGCCATCGAGGAGGACGCTGGCGTACCACCCACGCCACCCTCCCGGGCGAGCTGGGCCCAGATCTTGCGGCTTCCATACACGCCGTAGCTCTCCCGGTGCACTCGTTCGATCGCTTTCAGGTTCTCGTCATCGGACAACGAGCGCGCCGACGGCGGTCGTGTCATCGCCGCATGGAAAGTACTCGGGGCGATCGGGACACCGGCATCCTTCAATGCCGCACAGATCGGCTCGACCCCGAACTCGGCCTTGTTCTCCTCGATGTAGTCGAGGACTACCTGCTGGGGCGGTCGAGCTCCGCCGCGAAGAAAGCCGGTACCGGCGTCGATCTCAGCCTGCTTCACCCAGCCCCGCAACGTCTCCGGGTGAATCCCAAGCTGCTCACCGATGCGCCGGCAGACGTTCCCGCCCGCCGGTACTGGTCGGGATGTCATGTGACGTGACAGCTACCGGTCGCTCGCAAGGCTCGGTTCCCCTCGTGCCACAGCGGCGATGCGAGGTAGCGATCCAACGCGAGCGCTGCTGACGCGTGCGGCCAGTAGTCCGGGCGGCGACGGTCGTAGAAGCGGACCTCGGCCTCGCGCCCGACCAGCTCGCGGTAACGCCTCCGGATCATGGTGATGCAGGTGGAGATCTCGTCAGGAGTACCCACCCTGCCTCGCACGGTCGTCTCGCCCGGGGCGACAAGGCTCATGATGAGCGGAATCACGCGGGCGAGTTCCTCGGCCCGGGCGTGGCGGACCTCGCGCAAGGCCTCGGTGTCATCGTCTGGATAGAGGTCGCGCTGCAACGACCCGGGGGGCAGCAGTCCTGACTCCACGGCGCGCCGCAGGAGTGCGTCATCTGTGCAGGTTGCTTTGACGCAGCCGACTTGCCCGCAGTCGCACGGGTACGTGGAGCCCGGGACGACGATGTGGGAGACGAGGCCTCCGGCACCTGGGCCGTCCCACACCAGGTCGCCGCTTCGCATCTGGGCTACTCCGACCGACCGTCCGACCAGGACGGTGAGGACATCGTCACCGCCCCCGCCCCACCAGTAGTGCTCGAGCGCCTGCGCGCGGACGTTCGGCTCGACGCGCACCGGGTGGGAGAAGTGCTCACACAGACCTGTGAGGAGCGCATCGGGGTCGACGTCTGCCACCAGCGGTGGCGGCTGACCGTGGTGGAGCTCGGCCCACGGCGTCGTCATCCCGATGCCGGTGACGGCGGCAGTGCCGACCTCCGCCACGATGGTGTCGACCAACTCGACGGCTTCCTCGATGCGTTCGCGCTGGGTGCGACCACTGGCACTTGCTGATCGCCAGGTGACGAGGTCACCGCGCAGCGTGTAGGCACCGCAGGAGGTGCTCTCGGGGTGCAGATGCCCACCCAGCACCAGTCGTTGCGTGGACGGGACGTCAAGGGGTGTGACCGGCCTGCCCGCCCCGCGCAGTGCCGGAGGCTCTGACTCCGTGAGCGCACCGAGTGCGAGCAACTCCGTGACGGTCTTCGTGATCGTGGTGAAGCTGACGCCGATAACGGACGACAACTCCTTGCGACCGAGAGGTCCGTTGCGGACGATCGTGCGCATGATCCCGGACGCCGTCGAGTTGCGCTGACGCACCATGAGTTCGGTGCGCTCGGTGCCAGAAGCCACCGGTCCAGAGTAGGCCAAATCATGTCGTGGAGGAGTGCAGGTCGCGCTCGGCGAACCTTTCCCAGGGGACTGACTTCGATTCAAGAGTCGTTTTCTCCTGGCGGGCTCGTTGATGCGGTATGGGGTGCGGCCGTCGACGTAGACGTAGACGAGGACTGGCCGGCGGCGGTGTTCGAGGCGGTCCCACTGGCGGGTGCTGAGCCCTCACCGCGTCGCGACCGCCCGGGACGTTGCGTCGAGCGCGAGCTGCGTCGCCGCGAGTCCGTCGCGCCCGGTCGGGAGCGCATGCTCCTCGCCGTGGAGCGCGGCGGCGAGGTCCACGTACATCCCCTCGAACGACTTCTCGTGCGCCCAGCCGAGCTCGTGCTGACCGTCACCGTCGATGAGCGCGAAGTCACGCTCCTCGCGTCGGTAGCGGATGACGCCGTCGGTCCCGATGACCTCGTAGCTGAAGGTCGGGAGCCGCGACGGCGAGCGGTGACCGTAGGCGAAGCTGATGTCGACCAGCACCCGGGCGCCGCCACCCGACAGGTGTGTCGTCACGTGCTCGGGCGCGTCCACGCCGTCGATCTCGTCGAACCAGACGCCGGTCGCGTGGTCGACCTGCAGGTCGCTGCCGAGCCACCAGCGTGCGAGGTCGATCTGGTGCACGCCGCAGTCCACGAGCGGGCCGCCTTCGAGCATCCGCCCGACCCGTCGCTGGTTCACCCCGGTCCGGGCCACCCGGTCCTGGAACGCACCGTGCAGGTCCCACAGGAAGACCATCCGCAGCGCGCGCACCTCGCCCACCGCCCCGGTCGCCACGAGCTCGTGGATCCGCCGCGCCACCGGCGAGAACCGATAGGTGAAGCCGATCCACAGCGGGATACCAGCTGCCTCCATCTGCTCCACCATCGCGACCGAGGTCGCCTCGTCCACAGCGATCGGCTTCTCGCACAGCACCGGGACGCCGCGCCGCGCCGCCCACCCGACGTGCTCCGCGTGCACCCCGGCGGGCGAGGTGACGACGAGCGCGTCGAGGTCGGGCATCTCGTCCAACGAGGTGCAACGCGCGACCCCCGCCGGTACCGGCGCCGCCGCGAGCCGATCGGTCGACACGTCGCACACACCTACCAGGTCGAGCCGTTCCGCTCCCAGGAGAACCGGTAGATGGCCGTAGCCGGCGACCTCGCCACATCCCACGAGCCCGACCCGCCTGCGCCGTTCCGTCGTCATCCGCCCACCCCACCGGGACGGCGGGTCGTCGCGCCGCTCGATCTGCGACACGGAGCGAGTGTCTTCATCGATCGACGACGAGTGCGGGCGCGTCGCTGACCGGGACCGGCACGGGACCGTGGCACAGAGCGTCGTCAGTCGCGATCATGAACGCGTCCAGCCGATCGCGGAGGTCGCCGGCCACCTCGACCGAGCTGGGGTCGTCGACGAGGTTGGTCGTCTCCCCAGGATCGGTCACGAGGTCGTACAACTCCTCCTGCGGACGCGGTGCCAGGTGCGTGTCGCCCATACCCCGGCGCGTGGTCGAGGCCTCGAGGTCGGGAGGGAGGGCGAGCAGCGGGCGCGGCTCGAAGTTGTGGATGTACTTGTAGGAGTCGGTCCGGATGGCCCGGATCGGGTCGTAGTCGGCGTGGTAGGTCTTCTCGAGGAACACCTCGCGACGGGTCGGCGCGGCGCCGTCGCGCAGGGTGGCCGCGAAACTCACGCCCTGCACGTCGTCCGGCACCGCGACCCCCAGCAGTTCGAGCAGGGTCGGCACCAGGTCGACGTGGCTCACCAGTCCCGGCTCTCGTCGCGGCCCGGCGCGGCCGAGCCGCGACGGCATCCGCACCATGAGCGCCACGTGCACACCCGGGTCGTACAACGTGCTCTTCGCGCGGGGGAACGGTGCGCCGTGATCCGTGGTGAAGACGACGACCGTGTCGTCGTCGAGCCCGTGGCGCCGAAGGGCGTCCAGGATGACCCCGAGCCCCCGGTCCGCCACGGTGATCGCACCGCGGAACGCGGCGACGTCCTCGCGCGTGTGCTCGTTGTCGGGCAGGTAGTCGGGAACATCGACGGCGTCGGGCGGGTCGGGCGGATACCGCTCCGCCGGCCAGTCCCGGTGCACCTCGAGCATGCCGCAGACCAGCAGGAACGGGTCACCGTCGTCCCTCCGTGCGTCGAGCCACCTGCCCGCGGCCTCGGCGACGTCGCCGGCATGGTTGCTCGCGCTGCTCGGGTGCTCGTCGAAGCCAAGACGGCCGCGGTCGCGCGACTCGTGCTGGAGGCCGACGAGCACCGTGCGGTACCCGGCGTCACCGAGGTGCATCGGGAGCGGCCGCTCGCCCTCGCCGTACTCCCAGCCGCGGTGCGTCAGCCCCTGGAGCCCGTTGCTGTGCGGGTAGCGGCCGGTCCACAGCGCGCCGCGCGCCGGGCTGCACAACGGGCTGGTGCTGAAGCACCTCTCGAACACGGTTGACTGCTCCGCGAGCGCGTCGGAGTGCGGCGTGTCCACGTCGTACCCGTAAGCCCGCAGGTGTGTCCCGAGGTCGTGCCAGTGCACGACGACGACGTTCGGGCGGCGCATTCTCAGCCCCCGCTCTGCGCGTAGGCCTGGGAAAGCTCGTCGCGCATCTGGTCGCCGCCGTCGCGCTTCCACCGCTGCACGGCTCCCGTCCACGCCGAGACCGGCTGACGGCCCTGCAGGATGTCGGTCTGCACACTGTCGAGCGCGCTGCCTACCTGGGATCCCTTGCGGGACTCGGTCTCGCTGAACAGGGTCGACGCAGGATTCGGAATCGCCGTCGGGACCACCGCCGACTGTGCGTCGAACTGCGCCTGCGCCACGTCGGACCTTCCCGGCACGTAGTTCACCCACGGCCCCTCACCGACGTACTTGAGGCCGAGCTGCGTTTCCCTCTGCCCCTTGTCGGTGAGCACGGGGTCGCCTTCGACGAGCGTGTGGTGCACGCCCTCGAGGCCGTAGTTCTTGAACATGTGCTCCGCACTCCCGAAGGGCGCTGCCAGGTAGTTGAGCACGTCGAGCAGCGCCGCCGCCCTATCGGTCGACTTGACGCTGATACCGGTCAGGTTGTGCGTCGCCGGTCCGAGCCAGATGGGTGCGGCGCCGCCACCCTCGATCGCCGGGGGCACCACGATGCCGAGCCGCATGTCGCCCGCGGTCGGGAGGTTGGCCAGCGTCGACCAGGCGGCGAACGTGCCCTCGAAGAAGCTCGTCGTGCCGCCGACGACCCAGGCCTGACGCTGCTGGTTGTCGGACGACGTGGTGTCCGGGTGCACCAGCCCGTCGGCCACGAGGCGGCGGCCCTGCTCCAGCGCCTCCAACTGCCGCTCGTCCTCGTTCGCGCTCAGGAGCGCGCCGCCGGTGCCGACCTCCCAGGTGTTGGCGATGCCGTGAGCCTGGCGGATCAGCTGCATGGGGACGTTCGACAACGCCCAGGTGTTACCGCCCGTCAGCTCACTGAAGATCGCCCGCAGGCCGTCCCAGCTGCCCTCGTCGCCGTCGATGCCGCGCGCGTCGAGCACGTCGTCCCGTCGGTAGAGACACGGGCTGCTCTGGGGACCGCGTGCGATCGGGACGCCGTAGATGCGGCCGCCGTAGACGGCGGAGCGCCAGCTCTCGGTCGGGATGTTGGCGAGGAAGGGGTAGTTCCGGACGGCATCGCCACTGAGGAGGTCGGTGAGATCGGCTGCCCGCTCACGCAGCAACGACGGCAGCCCGGGGACACCGGAGGGGAAGTAGGTGAACAGGTCCGGGAGCTGGTCGCCTGCGACCGTCGTCTGGAACCGTTCGGTGAAGTCACCGCTGGGCACCAGCGCGACCGACAAGGTGAAACCGAGGCGGGCGTTCAGCTCCTGCCAGAACGCGTTCTGGTCCATGGCCGGCGGAACCGGTGTATTGGTCAGGGCGAAGACACCGACATCCGCTCCGTCTCCGGGCGGTCCTGTCGTCACTGCGGCGGGGTTGTCCGGGTACCGCAGCACGGTGTCACTGACGCCGTTCTCGCCCTTGAGATCAGGCACGAACCCGGCATACGGGATGTAGGCGGGCAGCACAACGGCGTCGTTCGCCGCCTGCGAGCCGATGGCACCTCGGCCTTCGTTGCTGCAACCGGTGAGGCCGAGCGCGGTCAGGGCGCCCAAGCCGAGCGAGCCCTGCAGCAGACGCCGTCGGCCGATCAGGGGGTGGGACATGCGATTTCTCCTCGTCGAGTCGTCGCCGCTGGGCGATCGGTGGGGTTATTCAGGCGCCGGTCAGCCCTTGACGGCGCCGGTGAGCATGCCCTTGGCGAAATGCCGCTGCAGGAAGGGATAGACGACGAGCACCGGCACGATCGAGATGACGAGGATCGCCATCTGCAGCGACGTCTGCGGCGGCAGTGCCGCGTCCGTTCCGAGCGCCTGCGAACCGATCTGGTTGCCGTCCACCACGTAGGTGCGCAGCACCAGCTGCAACGGCCACTTCGAGGAGTCGGAGATGTAGAGCATGGCGTTGAAGAACGCGTTCCAGTAGCCCACGCCGTAGAAGAGCCCGACGACAGCCAGCACGGGCTTGGCCAGCGGCAGCCCCATGTAGCGGAAGGTCTGCCATTCTCCAGCACCGTCGATGCGAGCGCTGTCCATGACTTCCTGCGGCAGTCCCACGAAGAAGGCCCGCACCACGATGACGTTGAAGGCCGAGACCGCCGTCGGGATGATCAGTGCCCACAGGCTGTCGAGCAACCCGAGCTGTTGGACGACCAGGTAGCTGGGGATGATGCCGGGGTTGAACAGCAAGGTCACCAGTACCAGCAGCAGCAGTTGCCGGTTGCCGACGCTGCCGCGTCGGCTGAGTGCCCACCCGAGCATCGCCGTCAGGGTGAGGCTGACGAGCGTGCCCAATCCCGTCACGAACACGCTGACGAGTAGAGCTCGGGTGACGACGCCACCGGTGAAGATCGAGCGGTAGGCACTGAGGTCGACGCCCTCGGGGATCAGCACGAACCCACCGGCCCGGATGACCTGCTCGGGAGTGGCGAGCGATGTCGAGATGATGCCGACGAACGGCAGCACCACCAGGAGGCAGGCGACACCGAGCACGACCGCCTTGATGATGGTCTCGACGGGACCGGGACGCGGGACGCCGTCGATGAGAGGACTTCTGTGGCGCCGGTGACGCGGCCGGCCGATTCCGGCATCGGCCGGGTCGGTCGCGGTCGCACTCATGCCCGGTACACCCCTTCCTCGCCGAAGATGTGGGCGACCTTGTTCGCCACCAGCACGAGCACGAGACCCACCACGCCCTTGACGAGCCCGACGGCGGCGGAGACGCCCCAGGCGCCGCCGACGATGCCGTTGTTGTAGACGTAGGTGTCGAGCACCTGCGCGACACCCAATCCGACCGCTTGTTGCTGCAGGATGAGTTGTTCGAAGCCGACCGACAGCGAGTCGCCGAGCTTGAGGATGAAGAGCAGGATGATGATCGGCCGCATCCCGGGCAGCGTCACGTGCCAGATCTGCCGCATGCGACCGGCGCCATCCATGGCCGAAGCCTCGTAGAGCGAACGGTCGATCTGCGAGAGCACCGCGAGGAACAGGATCGTCGCCCAGCCCGTGTCCTTCCAGATGACCTGGGAGGTGATGAGCGCGTAGAAGGCGTCGGGGTTCCCGACGATGTCGATGGTGTCCCAGCCGTGCGACCGAAGCCAGTTGTTGAGCATGCCGGCGCCACCGAGCATCTGCTGGAAGACCGCCACCACGATGACCCAGGAGAGGAAGTGCGGCAGGTACAGCACGGACTGCACGACCTGCTTCACCCGATTGGAGACCAGGCTGTTGAGCAACAGCGCGAGCACGATCGGTGCGGGGAACACGAAGACCGCCTGCAGCGCGGTGATCAGTAGCGTGTTCCGCAGTGCCTGCAGGAACTCGGGGTCCCCGTTGAACAGGATCGAGAAGTTCTCGAAGCCCACCCACAGCGAACGGTCGATGCCGAGGTAGGGCTGGAAGTCCTGGAACGCGATGACATTGCCGCCGAGGGCGATGTACTGGAAGACGACGATGACCGCGATCCCGGGCAGCGCCAGCAGCAGCACGATGCGGTCCCGCACGAGTCGACGCCACAACGGCGTGCGACGGCGCTGCGGCGAGCTTCCGGGGGGCGACGTCGGGCGCTGCGTTTCCGGGCGTCCGATGGTCGTGCTCACGAGGGGGCAACCCGAGAACGGGGACCCGCTGCAACGGCGTGCGCCGCGAGACCCTCGGCGTCCGGCGCCTCGACGTCGTCACCGTCACGCGAGCGCGATCTCGGCGGTTCCTGCTGACGACTCGCCGCCGCCGCGGCTGCACGCCCGCCTGCGGTGGCGATCGATCCGCTCAGCGCGAGCGACTGCCGACGGGAGGACGTCCCTGTCCTTGATCCGGCCACTCTCGGCTCCTTCTGCGATGGCTGACACGCCGAGAATCGCAGCGAGCGAGCAGGTTCGTCAAGGGCGTACGATTAATCTCGATCCGCCGTTGAGCCGGCCCGCGGAGGTAGGCGTGGGAACGCGAGCAGTCCCTCCTGAACCGGGACGGTACGACCTACCCGAGGTCCGGATCGCCAACTCAAGAGGGCATCTCGAGATGGACAAATCGAGCTCCCGCCTGCCAGCTCGACCCCCGCGCTGAATCGCCCCGGCGTGTCGGGAGGCTTACGCAGTTGAGTGACCGACCTCGGCGAGGGCGGTGTGTTGACGGTAGTGGGCGGCCTCGAGCTCGGCTGGTGGGATGTCGCCGCAGGCTCCGAACAGCCGGCGGTGGTTGAACCAGTCCACGTATTCGAGAGTGGCGATCTCGACCTGCTCGACTGTCCGCCAGGGCCCGCCGGGCTTGATCAGCTCGGTCTTGAACAGCCCGATCAACGACTCGGCCAGCGCGTTGTCGTAGGCGTCTCCGACACCGCCCACCGACAGTGCGGCGCCCGCCTCGGCGAGACGCTCGGTGTTGCGTCCACCGATTGAATCCGCCCCCTCGCGTCGAAGCAGGTGTCCACTTCGGACCTCTCGGGGCACATCGGGGCACATCGGGGCACATGAGCATGAGAAACGGCGGTTGACGCCGCGAGACGTCAGAAGACGTTCTCGCAGGTCAACCGCCGTTTCTGGCGCTGACTAGCAGGTCACCGCGACGAGCGGATCAGACGTCGTAGTACAGCGCGAACTCGTACGGGTGCGGGCGCAGCCGCAGCGGGTCGATCTCGTTCTCCCGCTTGTAGTCGATCCAGGTCTCGATCAGGTCGGGGGTGAACACGCCACCTTCGAGCAGGTAGTCGTGGTCGGCCTCGAGCCGGTCGATCACGGCGCCGAGGCTGCTCGGCACCTGCGCGATGTCCTTGGCCTCCTCGGGCGGCAGCTCGTAGAGGTCCTTGTCGATCGGGGCGGCCGGCTCGATCTTGTTCTTGATGCCGTCGAGGCCGGCCATCATCATCGCGGAGAACGCGAGATACGGGTTGCCGGACGAGTCGGGGCAGCGGAACTCGATGCGCTTGGCCTTCGGGCTGCTGCCCGACAGCGGGATGCGGATGCACGCCGAGCGGTTGCGGGCCGAGTAGACCAGGTTGACGGGGGCCTCGAACCCCGGCACCAGGCGGTGGTAGGAGTTCACCGTCGGGTTGGTGAACGCCAGCAGACTCGGGGCGTGGTGCAGCAGGCCACCGACGTAGTAGCGCGCCAGGTCGGACAGGCCGCCGTAGCCGGACTCGTCGTGGAAGAGCGGCTGGCCGTCCTTCCAGAGCGACTGGTGGACGTGCATGCCCGAGCCGTTGTCGCCGAACAGCGGCTTCGGCATGAACGTCGCCGTCTTGCCGTTCTGCCACGCCGTGTTCTTGACGAGGTACTTGAACAGCATGATGTCGTCGGCGGCGTGGAGCAGGCTGTCGAACTTGTAGTTGATCTCGGCCTGCCCCGCGGTGCCCACCTCGTGGTGTTCCCGCTCGACCGTGAAACCGCTGGCGATCATGTTGCTGACGATGTCGGCGCGCAGGTCGGCGTAGTGGTCGACCGGCGGCACCGGGAAGTAGCCGCTCTTGTAGTTGATCTTGTAGCCGAGGTTGCCGCCCTGCTCCTCGCGCCCGGTGTTCCACCAGCCCTCGACCGAGTCGATGTGGTGGTAGGACTCCTGCGGGTTGGAGCCGAAGCGGATCGAGTCGAAGATGTAGAACTCGGCCTCGGGCGCCATGTACGCGGTGTCCGCCACGCCGGAGGCGGCGAGGTACTGCTCGGCCTTGCGGGCGACGTTGCGCGGGTCGCGGCTGTAGGGCTCGCCGGTGATCGGGTCGTGCACGAAGAAGTTGATGTTCAGCGTCTTGTGCTTGCGGAACGGGTCGAGCCGGGCCGTGGCGGCGTCGGCGAAGAGCGCCATGTCGGACTCGTTGATCGCCTGGAAGCCACGCACGGACGAGCCGTCGAACGCCGCGCCGCTCTCCAGCAGATCACCTGCCGTGGTGGCGGGGACGGTGAGGTGCTGCATCACTCCGGGGAGGTCGCAGAACCTGATGTCGACGTACTCGACACCCTCGTCCGAGATGTACTTCAGGACCTCTTCGGAGTTGCTGAACACCCACTGACTCCTTCGTGCGACCGCTGGTCGGGTAGGACTGTCTACGTCGGCGGCGAACCTATGGCCGTGTTGTTGCCCAGCGGTCACCCAGTCGTTTCGCAGACGTTAACGGACTCGGCCGCGAGGCTGGTCCTCGTCACACCCCATAGGCTAAGGCGTATGGCCCGCTGGATCGAGACCTGGCTGCCCGGCGCGGCTCCGGAGGCCGGAGGGCCGTACCCGGGGGAGCGGCTCGGCCTGCCGGCCGCAGGCGTCAACTCGGTGGCGGGGCTGGGTCGCCGGGTCGCGGCGCTGGTGATCGACTGGCTGCTGGGGTACGGGATCGCGGCGCTGCTCACCGGGCCCGGCGCCCTCGACGACCCCAACCTCGGCTGGTCGGTGCTCGGGATCTGGTACCTGCTCACCGCCGTGCCGGTGGCCGTGTTCGGTGCGAGTGCCGGGATGGTCGCGCTCGGGATCCGGGTGGCCTCGCTGGACTCGGCCTCCGTGATCGGCGTGCCCCGGGCCCTGCTGCGCACGGCCATGATCGCGCTCGTGCTGCCACCGCTGGCCCGCGACGAGGACGGCCGCGGCTGGCACGACCGCGCCACCCGCACGGTGGTGGTCCGCAGCCGGGCCTGACTCCCCGGCTAGCGGCGGCGGACGGTGCGCTGCACGCTGCGCATCTTCGCGCCGGCGGGCATCGGGCCCTTCGGCATGGCCGCGGCGCGGGAGCCGAGGGCGGCGAGGCGCGCCTCCATCGACTCCATCTCCTTGCGGTCGATGTTGCGCGGAAGCTTCATGAGGTGGCGCTGCAGCTTGGCGAGCGGCACCTGGCCCTCGTCGTTGCCCACGATGACGTCGTAGATCGGCATGGTGCCGGCGACGCGGGCGGTGCGCTTCTTCTCCTGCGCGAGCAGGCCCTTGACGCGGTGCGGGGCGCCCTCGGCGACGAGGATGATCCCGGGCCGGCCGATGACCCGGTGCACGGCGTCGAGGTGGGTGGTGCCGGCGACGCCGGGGGTGACCCGCCACTGGCCGCGCAGGTTGTCCAGCGCCCAGCCCGCCGCGCCCGGCTGGCCGTCGGCCTTGCTGTAGACGTTGCGCTGGACGCGGCGCCCGAAGATGCTGACCGCCGCCAGCACACCGACGGCGATGCCGAGCGGCAGCAGGATCCAGTGCAGGTCGAAGATCAGCCCGATCGCGAAGACGACGGCCACCGACAGCAGCAGCACGCCCACCATGATCGGGAGCAGCGCCTTGTCCTCCCGGCGCTGCATCTGGAACGCCTGCCAGATCTGCTTGTAGCGCGCCCTGGACGCCGCGCGCCGCGCGCGCCTGGCTTCCTGCTTCGCCGCCTTGTCGGGCTTCCCACCGGCCATGTGACGAGGATACGGGTAAGCGTCGCGCGACGTTCCAGATGCCAGCAAGGTGGCTTTGCTGCTGCCGCCTGGGGGCTACCTCGCCAGCAGGGAGCTCGCTTCCTGCGCCGCCGGGCCCTCTGCCGCCAGGTGGGCCAGGTCGGAGGAGAGCTCCTCGCCCCGGTGGGCCACGGTCTGCGCGTAGAGCCGCCCTGCGCGGTAGGACGAGCGCACCAGCGGCCCGGCCATCACCCCGGCGAAGCCGATCTCCTCGGCCGCCTTCGAGTGCTCGACGAACTCCTCGGGCTTGACCCACCGCTCCACCGGGTGGTGGCGCGCCGACGGGCGCAGGTACTGCGTGATCGTGATGATCTCGCAGCCGGCCGCGTGCAGGTCGCGCAGCGCGGCGGTGACCTCGTCGGGGGTCTCGCCCATGCCCAGGATCAGGTTCGACTTGGTGACCAGCCCGGCGGACCGGGCCTTGGTGATCACCTCGAGCGAGCGGTCGTAGCGGAACGCGGGACGGATCCGCTTGAAGATCCGCGGCACCGTCTCCAGGTTGTGCGCGAGCACCTCGGGCCGGGAGCCGAACACCTCGGCCAGCTGGTCGTCGCGGGAGTTGAAGTCGGGGATCAGCAGCTCGACGCCGGTGCCGGGGTTGAGCTCGTGGATCTGGCTGACGGTCTCGGCGTAGAGCCAGGCGCCGCCGTCGGGCAGGTCGTCGCGGGCGACGCCGGTGACCGTGGAGTAACGCAGACCCATGGTGCGCACCGACTCCGCGACGCGGCGCGGCTCGTCGCGGTCGAGCGCGGCCGGCTTGCCGGTGTCGATCTGGCAGAAGTCACAACGGCGGGTGCACTGCTCGCCGCCGATGAGGAACGTGGCCTCCCGGTCCTCCCAGCACTCGTAGATGTTGGGACAGCCGGCCTCCTCGCACACCGTGTGCAGCCCGCCGGAGCGCACGAGCGATTTGAGCTCGGTGTACTGCGGGCCGGTGCGTGCCTTCGTCCGGATCCACGGCGGCTTGCGCTCGATGGGGGTCTCGCTGTTGCGGACCTCCAGGCGCAGGAGCTTGCGACCCTCGGGTGCGATCGTCACGGCCCAAGGCTACGCCGCGCGCGTGGGCCCCCAGGGGGTTGCACCGACGCAGCGCGGGCGACGGGGCTAGGTTCGGTTCGTGGACCTGCGGATCTTCACCGAGCCCCAGCAAGGGGCCAGCTACGACGACCAGCTGCGCGTCGCCACCACCGCGGAGGCGGCGGGATACGACGCGTTCTTCCGCTCCGACCACTTCCTTGCGATGGGCGACGCGTCCGGTGAGCCGGGGCCCACGGACTCCTGGCTCACGATCGCGGGGCTGGCGCGCGAGACGTCCCGGATCAGGCTGGGCACGCTCGTGAACTCGGCCACGTTCCGGCTGCCCGGAACGCTCGCGGTGGCCGTGGCGCAGGCCGACCTGATGTCCGGCGGCCGCGTCGAGCTGGGGCTGGGAGCCGGCTGGTTCGAGGCCGAGCACGCCGCGTACGGCATCCCGTTCCCCGGCCTGCGAGAGCGGTTCGACCGGCTCGCCGAGCAGCTGGAGATCGTCACCGGGCTCTGGGGCACGCTGCCGGGCGACCGGTACTCGTTCTCCGGCGAGCACTACACCCTCACCGACTCGCCCGCGCTGCCCCAGCCGGTGCAGCAGCCCCACCCGCCGGTGATCGTCGGCGGCCACGGCAAGAAGCGCACCCCCGAGCTGGCGGCCCGGTTCGCGAGCGAGTTCAACGTGGGCTTCTCGCCGATGGACGTCGTGGCCACGCAGTTCGAGCGGGTCGACGCGGCCTGCCAGGCGATCGGGCGCGACCCCTCCGAGATCGTGCGCTCGGTCGCCCTCGTGATCGCCGTGGGCCGTGAAGAGGCCGAGGTGGCACGCAGGGCGCTGACGATCGGGCGCGACGTGGACGACCTGCGCGCCAACGGGATCGCCGGTACGCCGGCCGAGGTCCTCGACCGGCTGGGGGAGTGGCGGGAGAAGACGAGCATCACCCGCATCTACCTGCAGCTGCTCGACCTGGCCGACCTCGACCAGGTGGAGCTGATCGCGTCGCAGGTTGCCCCGCAACTCGGCTAGCGGAGCTGGCCGGCCACGTCGGCGGCCGCGGTGAGCAGTACCAGCACCGATACTACCGCGCGCGCGTTCACCCGGTACGAGCCGCGGCCGTCCTGCTCGACGAGGCCGCTGTGGGTGAGCGAGCGCAGGTGGTGGTAGAGCTGGCCGGTGGACGCGAGCCCGGCCGCCTCCTGCAGCGCGGCCGTGCCGCGCGGGCCGTCGGTCAGCAGGCTGCGGACGATCCGCGCGCGGGCGGGGTGGCCGAGCGCGGCCAGCACCGCCACCCGCGGCTCGTCGGGCAGGTTGAGCGCCGTGCCCGCGTCCAGGGCGATCTCCCAGTTGACGTCACCGTGCAGGTGCACCTCGCCCGCGTACCGGACGGTGCCGGCGGCGCCGTCCGCCCGCTCGGTGCGGGTCGCCGCGTGCGCTGTGCTCGCCCCCTCCAGCGCGGCGACCCGGCGTTCGAGGTCGGCGAGCCGCTCCGGCATGCGGTGGTCGTCGGTCATGTGACCAGGATGCCACCGACCACCTGTTCTCCGTAATTACGGATTTCCAGTACGATGGGTGCGGACCGACGAGCTGAGGAGGACGACATGCGGCGCAGTAGGTGGTTCAACTGGAAGGGCATCGCGATCGGCCTGCCGATCGGCATCGCCATCGGCATCGCGATGGACCAGGTGCTCTTCGGCATCCCGATCGGGCTCATCTTCGGGATGGCGTTCTCCAGCGGGATGTCCTCGGAGTCCACAGGCGAGGAAAGCGGCCCGCCGGACGACCGCGGCGGCGCCTGAGACGGGAGCCGGTCAGACCCTGGTCACTGCAGCGCCGGATGCAGGCGCAGGTCGAGCCCGGCCGGTGTGGCCGCGCGCTGCACGGCGTGCTCGGCCACCGGCAGCGCACCGTCGAGGACCGACTCGACGGCCGCGCCGGCGGCGTCGACGATCTCGGCCACCGGCACCGGCCTGCCCAGCTCGGCTGCCAAGGACGTGACGCCCGCGTCGGTGATGCCGCACGGCACGATCCGGTCGTACGCGGCGAGGTCGGGCTCGCAGTTGAGAGCGAAGCCGTGCAGGGTGACCCCTCCGCACGCGCACGCCGATCGCGGCGATCTTGCGCTCCGGGCGGCGGTCGTCGGCCGGCAGCCAGACGCCGCTGCGCCCGTCCACCCGGCCGGCCTGCGGGACGCCGGCATCGTGCACCACGCGGATGAGCGCCTCTTCCAGGCGCCGCACGAAGTCGACGACGTCGAGGGGCTCGGCCAGCCCGACGATCGGGTAGCCGACGAGCTGTCCGGGGCCGTGCCAGGTGATGCGCCCGCCGCGGTCGACGTCCACCACCGGGGTGCCGTCGGTGGGCCGGTCCGCGGGTTGCGTGCGCTTGCCGGCCGTGTAGACCGACGGGTGTTCCAGCAACATCAGCACGTCGGGGCCGGTGCCGGTGCGGCGGGCGTCGGCGTTGGCGCGCTGGACGTCCCACGCGGCCCGGTACTCGACGGTGCCGAGACGGTCGATCCGCAGGGGTTCGGCGCTGCGGCGGCAGGAGCGGGTCACCATGGTGCTCACGCTACCTCCGCGGCCGGGAGGGCCGGATCGCCGAACCACGTCCGCAGGGAGTACCGCAAGCCGTCGGGGTCGCCGCTGTCGCCTGCCCACGCGACGTACCCGTCGGGGCGCACGAGCAGGGCGGCCGCGGGTGCGTCCGGGGTGGTACCGCTCACGACGTCGACCCGATCCGTCCACCCCCGCGCCGCACCCCGGAGGTCCGCCCGCCCGGCGAGGTCGAGGAGCACCGGGCGGGCGGTCCGCAGCAGCTCGGCCACCCGCGTCGCCCGCCCGTCGACGCGCAGCGGGAGGTCCGGTGCCCACTGGCCGGTCAGCGGGTGGACCGGCCCTTCCTGACGTGCGGGGTAGTGCATGTCGGCCCCCGACATGAGGTCTGCGATGTGTCGCACCGTGCCGGTGTCTCGCAGCAGCTCGCCGAGCAGCTCGCGCAGGGCGGTGGTGTTCGCGCCGGGGTACAGCAGCGCGCTCTGGGCGCGGCTGTGCATGATCACCCGTTCGCCCGCGGGCCACCGTTCGATCTCGTAGGTGTCGAGCAGGCCGGCGGGTGCGGTGCCGTGCACGGCGGCGGCGAGCTTCCAGCCGAGGTTCAGCACGTCCTGCATGCCCAGGTTGAGTCCCGGCCCGCCCACTGCGCTGTGCACGTGGGCGGCGTCGCCGACGAGGAACACCCGGCCGGCCCGGTAGCGATCGGCCTGCCGCGAGTTCACGCCCACGCGCCTGCGCAGGTCCCCCGGGCGCCCGCCCGGCGGTGGGGTGAGCGGGATCTCCGTCCCGAGCACCCGGCGCACGGCGGCGGAGAGCTCCTCGAGCGGTATCTCGTCGTCGTCCCGCACGCCCTCCTCGCCCCATTCGAACGCGCTCACGCGGTAGCGGCCGGGCTCGAACATCCCGTAGGCGAAGAGCCCGGTCCCGGTCTCGTAGGAACGACGCGGGGGAGAGTCGTCCCACACCGGGCACGTCCAGCTCCCCGGTGCCCGACCCGGCGACGGGGGCGCCGATGCCGACGTGGCCCATCCGGGACACGAACCCGGTGTCGGTGATCCCCGGGAAGTCGATGCCCAGCCCTTTGCGGACCATGCTGGTGCCGCCGTCGGCCGCCACCACGTAGCGCGCGTCCAGCTGGTAGGGGGCCGCCGGGCCGAGCACGTCGACGCGCACGGCGTCCGGGCTCTGGTGGACCGCGGTCACCTCGTGCCCGCGCCGGATCCGGACGCCGAGCTCGACCGCCCGCGCCGCGAGCAGCTCCTCCATGCGTCGTTGCGGGATCGGGAGGAGGTACAGGGTGTGATCGGGGAGCGGGGTGAGGTCCAGCGGGAGCGCCCCGAACATGAACCGCGGCGCCGGTCGGGGCGGTCCGGCCTGCCCGCTGAAGAGCTCGTAGACGCCCCGCCGGTCGAGTGCTTCCACAACCCGGCCGACCAGGCCGTTGGCCCGGGCCCGGCTCGACGGTTCCGCGAGGCGGTCCACCACCACCGCGTCCACTCCGGCGAGCGCGAGCTCGCCCGCCATCAGCAGGCCGTTCGGACCGGCACCGACGATCACGACATCGTGCTACCCGACCCCTCCCAGGGCAGGACGGAACGGCGTCCCGCCACCTGCGGGACGCTGCGAAACTCGGATGTGGGTCTGGTGCCCCGCTAGGTGGCGCGCGGGTCCGGCAGCCCGGCCGCGAACTGCCCCGACGCGTCGGCGATCAGGGCCGCGAGCGTGACCGGCGGGTTGGCCCGCAACCATTGCTCGCTGGCGGCCTGGACGGCCGCGCCCACCGCCGCGGCGACGGTCTGGGCAACATGTCCTGATCGGGATGGGTGCCGGTGCGCTCGGC